>CAWGXN010000006.1:0-146342 GCA_963826605.1 uncultured Alphaproteobacteria bacterium | reverse complement strand
GAACGTCCGGCCGCCGCCTCGCGTTCAAAAGCCGTGGGGGCGCGATGACCGGATGAGGGAAGGTGTGCCATGGCCGATAGCGTCAGCGATTTCTTCTGGAAGCGGATGCAGGAATGGGGCATCCGCCGGATTTACGGCTATCCCGGCGACGGCATCAACGGGCTGATCGGCGCGCTCGACCGGGCCGGCGACAAGATGGACTTCATCCAGGTGCGCCATGAGGAGCTGGCCGCCTTCATGGCCTGCGCCCACGCCAAGTTCACCGGCGAGGTGGGGGTGTGCCTGGCGACCTCGGGCCCCGGCGCGATCCACCTGCTCAACGGGCTCTATGACGCCCGGCTCGACCACCAGCCGGTCGTCGCCATCGTCGGCCAGCAGGCGCGCTCGGCACTGGGCGGCCATTACCAGCAGGAGGTCGACCTGCTGTCGCTGTTCAAGGACGTCGCCGGCGAGTACGTGCAGATGGCATCGTCGCCCACCCAGGTGCGCCATCTTATCGACCGCGCCGTGCGCATCGCCAAGGCGGAGCGTACCGTCACCTGCATCATCATGCCCAAGGACGTGCAGGAGATGGACGCGGTCCCCGCGCCGCCGCACAGCCACGGCACGGTCCATACCGGAGTGGGCTACGCGGCGCCGGTCGTCGTGCCGTCGGACGAGGAGCTGCGCCGCGCGGCCGATGCGCTGAACGCCGGGAAGAAGGTGGCGATGCTGGTCGGCGCCGGCACGCTGGGCGCCACCGACGAGGTGATCGAGATCGCCGACAGGCTGGGCGCCGGCATCGCCAAGGCGCTGCTGGGCCGCGCGGCGGTGCCCGACGACCTGCCCTACGTCACCGGCTCGATCGGACTGCTCGGCACCAAGCCGAGCTACGAGCTGATGACCGAGTGCGACACGTTCTTCATGATCGGCTCGGGCTTTCCCTACTCCGAGTGGCTGCCCGAGGAGGGCCAGGCGCGCGGCGTGCAGATCGACATCGACGCACGCATGCTGAGCATGCGCTACCCGATGGAGGTCGGGCTGGTCGGCGAGGCGGCCACCACGCTGCGCCGGCTGATCCCGATGATCGAGCGCAAGTCCGACCGGTCGTGGCGCGAGACGATCGAAAAGAATGTCGCCGAGTGGTGGAAGACGCTGGAGAAGCAGGCCATGCAGCCGGGCGAGCCGATCAACCCCCAGCGCGTCTTCTGGGAGCTGTCGCCGCGCCTGCCCGACGGCGTCATCATCACCAGCGATTCCGGCTCGGCGGCGAACTGGTTTGCGCGCGACTTGAAGCTGAAGCGCGGCATGATGGCTTCGTTGTCGGGCGGGCTGGCCACGATGGGGCCCGGCGTGCCCTACGCCATCGCCGCGAAGCTCGCCCATCCCGACCGGCCGGTCATCGCGCTGGTCGGCGACGGCGCGATGCAGATGAACGGGCTGAACGGGCTGATCACCATCATGAAGTATGCCGAGCGCTGGGCCGGCAAGAACCCGCAGATGGTGATCACCGTGCTCAACAATCACGACCTCAACCAGGTGACGTGGGAGATGCGGGCCCAGTCGGGCGATCCGAAGTTCGAGGCCTCGCAGCAGATCCCCGACTTCCCCTACGCGAAATACGCCGAGCTGCTGGGCTTCAAGGCGATCAAGGTGACCGATCCCGAGAAGCTCGCCGCTGCATGGGACGAGGCGCTGTCGGCCGACCGGCCCGTGCTGCTCGAGGTGCGGACCGATCCGAACATCCCGCCCTTGCCGCCGCACATCACGCTGAAGCACGCCAAGGCGTTCGCCACGACGCTCGTCAAGGGCGACCCCGAGGAGATGCGCGTGATCACCAAGTCGATCCGCCAGCTCGCCCGCGAGCTGCTGCCGTAGAAAAGGCAGCGCGAGGAGGGCCGCCGCCCGCGGGTCAAAGCTCGCCGGCGGCGGCCTTCGTCTTGATGCGGTCGGCGATGCGCGCCGCCAGCGCATAGATGGTCAGCGACGGGTTGACGCCTCCCGAACTGGGGAACAGCGAGCCGTCGCACACCCACAAATTGGGGATGTCCCAGCTGCGCCCGTCGGCGTCGGTGACGCTGTCCGCCGGGTTCGTGCCCATGCGGCACCCGCCCATCAGATGCGCGGTCGAGGACGTCTCGGTGAAGTCGCGCCCGCCCGCCGCCTCGAGCACGGTGCGCATGGTGCGCCGGGAATGCTCGTAGAGCCGCTTGTCGTTGTTCGAGAACGCGAACGTCACGCGTGGCACCGGAAGGCCCAGCGCGTCGCGCTCGTCGGAAAGCTCAACCCGGTTCGCCTCGCGCGGCTGGACTTCGCCGACGATCTTGAGGCCGGCCATGTGGTTGTACAGCGCCATGCGCTGGCGCAGCGCCATGCCGAACATGCCGGTGTTCGAGACCAGCGTCTTGGCGTGGTCGGCGGGCAGCGGGCCCTGGCTCATGAAGGCGTAGCCGCCGAAGAAATCCTTGTCGTCGCGATAGTTCCAGTCCTCGCACACCGCCATCGAGGGCGGCCCTTTGTACCAGCGCACCTCCTCGTCCATGATGCCCCACACGGCGTGGTTGGAATGGGCCATCAGGCACTTGCCGACCAGGCCGGACGAGTTGGCGAGCCCGTCGGGGAATTGCGGGCAGGCGGAGTTGAGCAGCAGGCGCGGCGTCTCGATCGCATAGCCCGCCACCACCACGTGGCGCGCGCGCTGGAACCGCCACTGGCCGGCGCGGTGATACTCGACGCCGGTGGCGCGCCCGTCGCCGCCGATGGCGATCCGCCCGACCATGGCGAGGTCGCGGATCTCCGCCCCCGCCGCCAGCGCGCGCGGCACCCACACGACCAGGGCGCTCTGCTTGGCGTTAGTCGCGCAGCCGACCTTGCAGAAGCCGCGATAGACGCAGGGCGGCGCGGCGCCGCGCGGCGCCGACAGGGTGGCGAGCGGCGTTGCCGCCCATTTCATCCCCAGCGCCTCGGCCCCGCGCGCCAGCACAAGCCCGGACGCGTTCACCTCGTGCTCGCGATAGGGGTAGCGGCCGCGCGGCGGGCCCCAGGGATAATGCACCGGGCCCGAGATCTTCAGCGCGTCCTCGACCTCGGCGTAGTAGCGCCACATCTCGCGCCAGTCGATCGGCCAGTCGCGCGCATAGCCCAGCTTGGTGCGCGCCGCGAACCATTCGGGCCGCCAGCGCAGCGTGACCATCTGGAAATGCACGGTCGACCCGCCGACCGACCGGCCGGAATTGTTCGCGCCGAACGCGATCGGCTGGCCGCCGCCGCTGATCCGGTCCTCGAGCCAGTAGAGCTTGTTCTGCTCCTTCTCGTCCGAGGCGAAATCCTCGAGCGGTCGCCAGAATGGCCCGGCGTCGAACGCCACCACCCGGAACCCCGCCTCGGCGAGCTTGGCCGCGAGCGTGGAGCCGCCCGCGCCGGTGCCGACGATCGCGAAATCCACGGTGTCGTCGTCGCGGAATTCGCGCATGGGGACCCAGCCGTCCCGCCGCATGACGTCGGGGGCGCGGCCGCCCGCGGCGCGGGGCACGCTCTGCGGGTCGGGGCCGGTCATCGCCGCGCCTCGCGATGCGGCGTGGGGTCTTCCTCCTCGGCCTCCCACGGGTCGCGCTCGTTCGAGCCGAGCCGCACATAGCCGCGCGGCGCGGCCGGGCCGCCGAATCCGATCTCGCTCCACGCCGCCGGATGGGCGTAATAGATCTCGACGATCATCGGCATCAGCACGTGGCGCATGAACCCTTGCGGCGGCACCTCGCGCCATTCGGGCGCCTCGACCTCGCCCGCCTCCATCGCGCGGAGGATCAGGTCCTGCTCAACCGGGTCGAGCCGGTCGAACGGGCGGCGGTAGCGCGCCTGCGATTCGGCGGCGATGGCGCCGAGCCCCTGGCGCCAGCATTCGCGGAACGGCGGCATCGACGCGTAGCGCGTGCCGGTGCCCTGGCCGGCGTGCAGCTGGGCGTCGATCCACGGCGCGATCGGCACCTTGTCGGGCGCGGCCCGTTCCGGCTGCGGCACGATCCGGTCGCACACGCTGGCCAGCACCCGGAACTCGGCCTCGGTCAGGAAGCGGCGCGGCGGGACGTCGTGCAGCCTGTGGTCGACGACGCGGCGCGTGACGTCGTTCCACGACACCGTGTCGCGCTTCGCCAGCACGTCGTAGGACGGGTAGAGGCTGCGGAAGCTGTCAGCCATGATCGGCCGTCATCAGGTCGAGCCCGGCGAGGCCGGCCAGAGCGATGCCGGTGAAGCCGATGGGCGCCGGGGTCGGCGGACCCTGCAGCACGTTCTGGGTCCAGTTGCGCCACCCACCCATGTTGCGCGCCACGCCATAGACGTGGAAGCCCGTGCCGGCGAACCCCATCGCCGCCGTCGCCCGCATGAGGTTGCGCGCCACGCGGGGTGCCCGCCCGTGCGGCCGCGCCACCGCCCAGCCGAGCGCCAGCGAAGCGGCCGGGGGCAGGGTGATCGGCACGTACATGAACGGGTCGTGGAACGCGCCGCGGAAATGCAGCAGCGCGACCTCGGCGACGGTGCCGAGCAGCGCCCCGCCGGCCAGCGCCATCGTCGCGATGCCGATGCGCCGCCGCTCGCCGTGCGAGCGCGGAAAGTCCGGGTGCTCGATCGCCAGCAGCATCAGTCCGCACGCGCCGGAGACGACCAGTGTGCCGGGCGCGGCCACCGGCGCCGCGTAGAATAGATTGTTCCACGAATAACCGCCCGGCCGCTTGCCGATGTTCCAGGCGTGGAAGCCGAGCCCGGCCACGCCGAGTGCCGCCGCGCCGACGAAGATGGAGGCACGGGTGCGGCGCAGCCCGCGACCGGCGACCGCGACGGCGAGGAGCGCGGCGCCCGCGGCCGGCGCGGCATACATTGCGCGGTTGGCGTAGTCGCCGCGATAATGCTCGAGCGTCGCGTCGGCGACCACGGCGGTGGCCAGCACGGCCGTTCCTGCCCGGATCAGCCGGTCGGCGCGCGGCGCGCGGGCCGGCGGCAAGCGGCGGCGCGGCGGCGCGGCGCGGCGGGCGAGCCAGCCGAGCACCAGCGGCAGGGCGATCGCCGCCGCCGCGGTGGCGACCGCGGCAGGCTCCGAGATCGGCGGGCCGCTGCGCTTGGCCCTCAGCACCGACCCGGCCGCCCGCGCGGCTGCGGTCATTCCGTCCATCGCTCCGTCCATCGTTCCGGCGTGGCGTCAGCCTCGCTCAGAACGTGGCACCGACGGGCGGCGCCGGCCTTAACCTTTGCAAACGCGCGATGCGACGCGCGGCCGCGGCATCAGCGCGGGCCGGAGCCGCCCTGCAGCCAGTAGCGGTGGAATTCCTTCACCACGTTGCCGACATTGTCCTGCGCCGCCGCGGTACGGACCGCCAGCTTGTGGCCCAGCACCTCGTCCGGGTAGGGCAGGAACTCGCGCCGCGCGAGCCCCTTGTTCGCCGGGATGTTGTCGTCGGCGCGGAAGCCGGCGATCTGGCCCTCCTTGCTGAGCAGCCAGTTGGCGAACAGCTTGGCCGCGTGGGGGTGCTTGTTGCCCTTGAGGATGCCGACCCAGCCGGCGTTGGTCGGCACCGGCTCCGGGCAGTGCATGGTGATCGGCATGCCGGTCTCTTCGAGGCTGTGGATGATGAAGTCGCCGGCGGGGATCGCCATGTCGTATTCGCCGAGCGACATCAGCTTGAGGTAGGCGCGCAGATTTTCCTTGCGGGGCTGGGGCTTCACCACCTCGAACATCGTCTTGATGTAGTGGTTGACCCAATCCGTGCCCTTCACGCTCCACAGCGTGCCGAGCCAGACATGGACGTTCTGGGCCATGCCGATCTTGCCGTCCCGCCAGCGCGGATCGGTCAGGATGTCCTCCCAGGTCTTGGGCAGCTCCGACTTCTTCACCGTCTTGGTGTTGTAGCCGATGCACCAGTGCTGCAGCCGGAAGCCGGCGCCGTAGCCGCCCTCGGAATCGTACTCGGCGGGAATGCTTTTGTAGGCCGGCAGGTCGGTGAGCGGGATCAGCGCGTCGGACGCGCGGTACTGCTTCTCCATCGGGTCCCAGCTCGACAGCACGTCGGCGAGGTAGGTGCCGCGCTTGAAGGCGATCAGCGGCGCGGCGGCGCGGGCACGCCCGGTGCCGCGCGTATATTCGATCTCGATCCCCGGATAGCGCGCCTTGAACACCGCGCCCATGGTGGTGAAGCGCTGCTCCTCCATCGGCAGGCGCACCTTGACCAGCCCCTCCTTCTTGGCGCCGTCGACCCACGCCTGCGGCACGGCGAGCTCGGCGTCGAGCCCGTCGAGCACCTCGGGCTGGAGCTTGAGCTCGGCGAGCATCTTCTTCGTCTCGCCGGTCATGTTGGTCGCGCGCGCGGCCGGCGCGAGCGCGACGGCGAGGCCCAGCGCGGCGAGCATGGCGGTGGCGGCATGTCTCATGGGCGGTTCCTCCCTGCATGTCGGCGGCGTTCGCCGTCCGGTCCCGTCCGACCGTACCCCATGCGGCCGGCCGATGAAACGGCGCGCGGTGGTTGTGAGACGTTGACGTATCGCTGTGGAACGGATACGTTCTACACGAGCAAGCTGGATCGAGCAGGGAAGGACGGAACCATGGCCGCGTGCTTCCGCTACATCGTGAACGACGTCAGCGCCGCGATCGAGTTCTACACCAGCCATCTCGGCTTCAAGCTGGAGATGCACCCGGCGCCGCCATTCGCCGAAATCTCGCACGGCGACATGCATCTCTACCTCACCCAGCCGGCCGGCGCGGGCGCCGGCGGCGGCGCGCCCATGAAGTCGGGCGAGCAGCAGACGCCCGGCGGGTGGAACCGCATCCATTTGATCGTCGAGGATCTGGACGGGCTGGTCGGCCGCCTCACATCCGCCGGCTGCCGCTTTCGCAGCGACATGATCCAGGGGACCGGCGGCAAGCAGATCCTGCTGGAAGACCCGTCGGGAAACCTGGTCGAGCTGTTCGAGGCGAATACGCGTGCCTATCGCGCGCCCGGCTCCGGTTCGAAGGCCGGTGGTGGCTAGGCAGCAGGCCGCCATCGACCCGAGGATCGAGCGCTCGCGGCAGGTGATCCTGCAGGCGGTGCTCGACGAGCTGAGCGAGGTGGGGTACGGCGGGTTCGCCATCGAGGCCGCCGCGCGCCGCGCCGGCGTCGGCAAGGCGACGATCTACCGCCACTGGCCGGACAAGATCGCCCTGATCGCCGATGCGTTCAAGCTGCTGCAGCGCCAGCGCGACCCGGAGATGGTCACCGGCACGCCGCGCGAGAAGCTCGAGCGCGCCCTCCGCCATGTCGCCGACGTGGTCGCCGATTCGCCCTTCTCGGCCTGCCTTCCGGCGCTGATCGAGGGGGCGGAGCGCGACCGCGCCGTCCGCCGCTTCCACCACCAGTTCCAGGCGGCGGCGCGCCAGCCGACCATCGACCTGATCGCCGAGCGGCGTCGCCTCGGGCGACTTCCCGGCCGCGCATCGACCCGGAGGCCGCGACCTACGCCCTGCTCGGCGCGATCTTCTTCTGCCGGCTGATGACCGCGGCACCCTTCCCCGAGGACCGCGTCCCCGCCCTCATCGACACGGTCATGGGGGAGGGCGGCTAACGCCCCCTCCTCTCACTCGATCCTGCCGGACGGGTTGGGGGTCACGTCGTAGACGACACGGTTGACGCTACGAACGCAGTTGCGACTAACCAACTTGGCAAATCCAATCGCGGACGATACTATCAATACGCTCAACCTCAAATTGAGGCAGCGTGCCAGTGTGCATGATTACATTTCGTGACATCTCAAGATCATTAAATCGGGACGTAATCCAAGCCTGGTCCGGCAATAAATCAGAAAATTCGTCCCAGTTTGAGATTATGATCTGGCCCAAGTGTCCAAACATAGTGTAACCAATCAATGCAGTGGACCGAGGTGCATGATAACGGGTATTTTCTTCCTTCTCTTTTAGCTTTTGGACCGCAGATTGGATTTTTTGCGGTACGCACAAATCCCACCAATCTGCCCCCTTCCGCTCCAGAAGACGCTCAGTTATCAAATCACGCGCAGCGTTCTCTAAACAGTAAAATGCCATAAAGACTGATGACATTTTGGTCGCCTCATACAAAGTGCGCGGGCTGAACCCGATCTCGTCCACGCTTATCGTTGGAGGCGTCGCGTTCCTACCTTGTACCGATATACCCTGCTCGATTAGCTGCGCTAAGGAGTTCTCTGCCAATAGCGCATTAAAGATGAACGGTCGAAGCATTTTATATATCCAGATTATCTTTCAGGCTTTTAAAAATTGCGTTGTAAACGCTTATATCCGTGGTCACTGGAAGATGGATCTGAATATTGTAGTGAAAATCTGGCTGACGCCGGGGATGCTCTTTAGGTAATGCGACATCAATTTTTGCGGGAACACTCTCCTGATCTTGCTGCTCCTCCCTGCTCGCCCTCGTCGGCTTTTCCGCAAAATTGGCTAGGCCGGCAAGCGCCTTAAACGTTGCAAAATATCGCTTGACCAACTCATCGTCTTTACCAGTAACTCGACTGATTGCGCCCTTTATCTCGGCTTCCGGTGCCTTATGAATGTCGGAATCGATAGCGAATAAGTCCGCGTATAGCTCTCGCAAGCGCTCTGCCAGAGCATATTCCCAATCGTTGGGGTCGCGTAGCCGGTCGTAGTAAGGAGTAGGCGCACCCCCTTCGGTCAGAAATCCAAGTTCCTTTAAAATCCCGACCATCGCACGATCATTTGATGCTGCAAATCCCCACTTTTGTAGTGTGTCCCGGGTGAAGCGCTCCGGTTTTGCAGCCGACCGCACGCGAGCAAGGATTGGGCTGATTTTATTGTTTGAAATTATGTAGGGGTACGAATCGGGCATTCGGTGTAACTCCGTCTGACCTATAGGAATGGGTAATATAGTACGCTAGACTATAGTATTCAATACCTACGCCGATAATGAGCTTGCCGCATAAAATCAGGCGAATCTTGCCTCGTTTTGCTCGTTTTTCATCCAGACCCGCAAGATATCCTTCAGGGCAACTCTACTTTCATCACTCCCACTCGATCGTCCCCGGCGGCTTGGAGGTCACGTCGTAGACGACGCGGTTGACGCCGCGCACCTCGTTGATGATGCGGGTCGCGGTCGCGCCCAGGAAATCGTGCGGGAATTGGTACCAGTCGGCGGTCATGCCGTCGGTCGAGGTGACGGCGCGCAGCGCGCAGACATGCTCGTAGGACCGCTCGTCGCCCATCACGCCCACCGTGCGCACGGGCAGCAGCACGGCGAAGGCCTGCCAGATCGCGTCGTAGAGCCCGGCCTTGCGGATCTCCTCGATATAGATCGCGTCGGCGTCGCGCAGGATGGCGAGCTTTTCTGCCGTCACCTCGCCCGGCACGCGGATGGCGAGGCCGGGGCCGGGAAAGGGGTGGCGGCCCACCATCGTCTCGGGCAGGCCGAGCTCGCGCCCCAGTTCGCGCACCTCGTCCTTGAACAGCTCGCGCAGCGGCTCGACCAGCTTCATGTTCATCCGCTCGGGCAGGCCGCCGACATTGTGGTGCGACTTGATGGTGGCCGACGGCCCGCCCGCGACCGAGACGGATTCGATCACGTCGGGGTAGAGCGTGCCCTGGGCGAGGAAGTCGGCGCCGCCGGCCTTGGCCGCCTCCTCCTCGAACACCTCGATGAAGGTGGCGCCGATGATCTTGCGCTTGATCTCGGGGTCGGTCACGCCGGCGAGCCGGTCGAGGAACAGCCGGCCCGCGTCGCGATGGACCAGCGGGATGTTGTAGTGGTGGCGGAACAGCTCCACCACCTCGGCCGCCTCGCCCTTGCGCAGCATGCCGGTATCGACGAACACGCAGAGAAGCCGGTCGCCGATCGCCTCGTGCAGCAGCAGCGCGGTCACCGACGAATCGACCCCGCCCGACAGGCCCAGCAGCACGCGCGCGCCGCCCACCTGGTCGCGCACGCGCGCGATCTCGCGCTCGCGGAACGCGGCCATGGTCCAGTCGCCCTTGAGGCCGGCGACCTTGTGCACGAAGTTGGCGAGCAGCTTCGCGCCGTCCGGCGTGTGCATCACCTCGGGGTGGAACTGCACGCCGTAGAAGCGCCGCGCATCGTCGGCGATGCCGGCGAAGGGCGCGTTCTCCGACACCGCCACCGCGTGGAAGCCGGGCGGCAGGGCGGCGACGCGATCGCCGTGGCTCATCCACACCTGGTGGCGCGTGCCCTGGGGCCAGACGCCCGCGAACAGCGCGCAGTCGCCGGTGATCTCGACCGTCGCGCGGCCGAACTCGCGATGGGTCGCGGGCTCGACCCTGCCGCCGAGCTGGTCGCACATCGCCTGCTCGCCATAGCAGATGCCGAGCACCGGCACGCCGAGCTCGAACACGCGCCTCGGCGCGCGCGGCGTGAAGGTCTGGGTCACGGTCGCCGGCCCGCCCGACAGGATGATCGCGCGCGGGGCGAAGCTTGTCGATCGCCGCCTCGCCCTTGTCGAACGGGTGGATCTCGCAATAGACGCCGGCCTCGCGCACGCGCCGCGCGATGAGCTGCGTCACCTGCGAGCCGAAATCGAGGATCAGGACGATGTCGGAGGCGATGTCGGTCATGGGCCTGGAATATAGGATGCGGGCGCTTGGGCGGGTCATGCGGCCGGTCTCCGACCGGCCCGGCGGAGCCGAACCCATCCTCACCCGTTGCCGGAGCGGCCGAGCGCGACCAGGGCGCGCACGTCGTCCCAGCCATAGGCGAGCTCCTCGATCTTGGCGCCGCCCATGGTCGAGGGCCGGCGCGCCACCGACTTGCCGCCCAGCGCCTCGTAGAAGAAGCGCGACGGATTGCCGGCCAGCACCCAGACGATCAGCGTGCGGTCGTAGTCGCGCAGGCACCGTTCGGCCAGCGCCTGGAACAGCTTGCGTGCCGATCCCCATGCCGTGGAACTCGTCGCGCAGATAGAGCGTGTAGATCTCGCCGCGATAGGGCAGGCCGTGCTCGCGCGACGGCCCGCCCGAGCCGAACCCGACGACGCCGTCGCTCGTCGGTCTCGGCGACATAGACGAAATGGTTGCGGCGGAACCGCGCCAGCACGTGGCGCCACCAGCGCGCCTCGTGGTCGGCGACGTTCATCCGCAGCAGCACCTTGTCGGGCAGCAGCCCGGCATAGGTCGACCGCCAGCTTTCGACATAGATGCGGGCGATGGCGGCGGCGTCTTCCTTGCGGGCGGGGCGGACGACGACGGTCACGGGCTCGCGTAGTCCGCTATTCGGTGGGCCGGTAGTTGGGCGCCTCGCGGGTGATGACCACGTCGTGCACGTGGCTTTCGCGCATGCCGGCGCCGGTGGCGCGGCGGAACCGGCAGTTCGTCTGCATCTCGGCGATGGTGGCGTTGCCGGTGTAGCCCATGGCGGCGCGCAGGCCCGCCGACGAGCTGGTGCACCACCGGGCCGAGCGGGCCCTTGAAGGGCACCCGCCCCTCGATCCCTTCGGGCACCAGCTTCAGCTCGTTCTTCACCTCCTCCTGGAAGTAGCGGTCGGCCGAGCCGCGCGCCATCGCGCCGAGCGAGCCCATGCCGCGATAGGACTTGTAGGACCGGCCCTGGTAGAGCAGCACCTCGCCCGGCGCCTCGTCGGTGCCGGCGAACAGCGAGCCGATCATCACGCAGTCGGCGCCGGCCGCCACCGCCTTGGCGAGGTCGCCCGAATACTTCACCCCGCCGTCGGCGATGGCCGGCACGCCCGCCGCGTGGCAGGCCTCGGCGGCCTCGCAGGATGGCGGAGAATTGCGGCACGCCGACGCCCGCGACGATCCGCGTGGTGCAGATCGAGCCCGGCCCGATGCCGATCTTGACCGCGTCGGCCCCGGCGTCGATCAGCGCCTTGGCGCCCTCGGCCGTGGCCACGTTGCCGCCGATCACGCTGGCGCGGTTGGACAGCTTCTTGACCGCGCCGCACCGCCTCGATCACGCCGCGAGGAATGGCCGTGCGCGGTGTCGACCACGATCACGTCGGCCTCGGCCTCGAGCAGCGCCTCGGCCCGCGCCAGCCCGTCCTGGCCCGACGCCGACCGCCGCGGCGGTGCGCAGCCGCCCCTGCTCGTCCTTGCAGGCGCGCGGGTGGAGCTGCGCCTTCTCGATGTCCTTGACGGTGATCAGCCCGATGCAGCGGAACGCGTCGTCGACCACCAGCAGCTTCTCGATCCGGTGCTGGTGGAGCAGGCGCTTCGCCTCCTCCTGGCCGACGCCCTCGCGCACCGTGATCAGCCGCTCGTGCGTCATCAGCTCGCGCACCGGCTGGCGCGTGTTGGTGGCGAAGCGCACGTCGCGGTTGGTCAGGATGCCGACCAGCTTGCCCTTGCCGTTGGGCGGGTTGGCCGGCTCGACCACCGGAATGCCGGAGATCCTGTGGTGCGACCATCAGCGCCAGCGCCTCGGCCAGCGACTGTTCCGGCGCGATGGTCACCGGGTTGACGACCATGCCGGACTCGAACTTCTTGACCTTGCGCACCTCGTCCGCCTGGCCCCTGATGTCGAGGTTCTTGTGGATGACGCCGAGCCCGCCCTCCTGCGCCAGCGCGATGGCGAGCGCCGATTTCGGTCACCGTGTCCATGGCGGAGGACAGGATCGGGATGCCGAGCCGGATGTCGCGGGTCAGCTGCGTGGCGACGTCGACCTCGCCCGGAAGCACGGCTGAAAAGGCCGGCTCCAGCAGGACGTCATCGAATGCCAGGGCTTCGGGAATGTCCATGTCGCATCATACACGATGGTGCGGCCGAATCCCAATCGGCGATGGCGCCGATCAGGTTTGCGCCACGTCGGCGCCAACGGCCTCGGCGACGGCGGCGAACCCGTCGCGGGCGAGGCACGCGGCGAGCTCGCGCTTGATCCTGGCCGACCAGCCCCGGCCCGGCGAACACCAGCGCGGTGTAGAGCTGCACCAGCGCCGCCCCGGCGCGGATCTTGGCGTAGGCATCTTCGCCCGTGGCCACGCCGCCGCAGCCGACCAGCGGCAGGCGGCCCGCCGTCAGCCGGTGGAAATCGGCCAGCGCCGCCGTCGACGGCGCCATCAGCGGCCGGCCCGACAGCCCGCCCGTCTCGTGCGCATGGCGCGAGCGCAGGCCAGGCGGCCGCGCGGTCGTCGTGTTGCCGACGATCAGCCCGTCGATCCCGGCGGCCAGCGCCACCTCGGCCACCGCGGCCCGCCCGTCCGCGTCCAGGTCGGGCGCCACCTTGACCAGGATCGGCGTCGCCGCGCCGGTCCGCCGCCCGCGCCGCCATCAGCCGGTCGAGCAAGGCGGCCAGCGCCTCGCGCCGCTGCAGGTCGCGCAGGCCGGGCGTGTTGGGCGAGGAGATGTTGACGGTGACGTAGTCCGCCAGCGGCGCGAGACGCGCCACGCCCGTCTCGAAATCCGCCGCCTCGTCCGCCGTGTCCTTGTTGCGCCCGACATTGGCGCCGACGACGCCCTTCGGCCGGTCGCGCAGCCGCGCGGCGAACGCGTCGATCCCGCGCCCGTTGAAGCCCAGCCGATTGATGACCGCCGCGTCCTCGACCAGCCGGAACAGGCGCGGGCGCGGGTTGCCCGGCTGGGGCAGGGGCGTCACCGTGCCCGCCTCGACGAAGCCGAACCCGAGCGCCAGCGCGCCTTGCATGGCGCGCGCATCCTTGTCGAACCCGGCCGCGAGCCCGATGGGGTTGGGGAAATCGAGGCCGAACGCGCGGACCGCGAGGCTGGCAGGATCGGGCGCGCGCGGCGCGCGGACCAGCCCGTGCGCCAGCGCCCACACGGCGAGCCCGTGCGCCCGCTCGGCATCGAGCGCGAACAGCACCGGCTTCGCGAGGCCGTACAGCAAGTCGATGCCCCTCCCAACTGGTCACCCCCGACGGCGAGCGCAGCGAGCAAATGCGGCTCGTCCGGGATGACGATCGGAGTTTGGTAGCAGCCGGTGCCGAATCCCGGAACGGAATTGTTGTCGCCGCCGTCCTCCGCCCTTGGGGCGGGCGCGCCGAGGCTATATATTGAGGACGGGAGGTTGGCCGCGGACGGATGCGCCCGCCAACCCGGTCAGGTCCGGAAGGAAGCAGCCGTAACGGGATGTTTCCGGGTCGCCTGGCCAGCCTCCTGCCGCGCTTCCTCCTGCCAGCCGGGGCGCGCAATCACCAACGGGCGGAGTCACACGGCCCGCGATGACCGATTCGCCGACCCCCTATCGCGTCCTGGCGCGCAAGTACCGCCCCGGCAACTTCGCCGAGGTGATCGGGCAGGACGCGATGGTGCGCACGCTGCGCAATGCCATCGCCTCGGGCCGGCTCGCGCACGCCTATATCCTGACCGGCGTGCGCGGGGTGGGCAAGACGACGACCGCGCGCATCATCGCCAAGGCGCTGAACTGCGTCGGGCCGGACGGCACCGGCGGGCCGACCGCCGACCCGTGCGGCGTGTGCGACCATTGCCGCGCCATCGCCGAGGACCGCCATGTCGACGTGATGGAGATGGACGCCGCCTCGCGCACCGGCGTCGACGATATCCGCGAGCTGATCGACGGGGTGCGCTACCGCCCGGCGACCGCGCGCTACAAGATCTACATCATCGACGAGGTCCACATGCTGTCGCGCAACGCGTTCAACGCGTTGCTGAAGACGCTGGAGGAGCCGCCCGAGCACGTGAAGTTCGTGTTCGCCACCACCGAGATCCGCAAGCTGCCGGTGACGGTGCTGTCGCGCTGCCAGCGCTTCGATCTGCGGCGCATCGATTCCGAGACGCTGATCCGCCATTTCGACCGCGTCGCCGCCGAGGAGGGCGTCGCGGTCGCGCCCGCCGCCATGCGGCTGATCGCGCGCGCGGCCGACGGCTCGGCGCGCGACGGGCTGTCGCTGCTCGACCAGGCGATCGCCCATGCCGGCGCCGAGGTGGACGAGGCGCAGGTGCGCGACATGCTGGGCCTGGCGGACGGGGCGCGCGCCTACGACCTGCTGGACGCGCTGATGAAGGGCGAGGCCGGCGCGGCGCTCGACATACTGGGCGAGATGCACGTCGCCGGCGCCGATCCCGCCATCGTGCTGCAGGACCTGCTGGAGCTGGTCCATTTCCTGACCCGCATCAAGATCCTGCCCGCCACCGCCGACGAGGCCGGCGTCGCCGACACCGAGCGGGCGCGCGCGACCGGGATGGCCGAGAACCTGTCGATGCCCACGCTGACCCGGGCCTGGCAGATGCTTCTCAAGGGGCTCGGCGAGGTACGCGCCGCGCCGTCCGACATCGGCGCCGCCGAGATGGTGCTGGCCCGGCTCGCCTACGCCGCCGACCTGCCGAGCCCGGCGGAGATCGTCGCCCGGCTCGCCGACGCCCCGGCGACGGCGCCGGCCCCGCCGCCCCGCCCGTCCCGCGCCGCCGGGATGCGCTTCCGGGGTGCCGGCCGGAGACGGCGGCGCCACCGCGCTGCGGCGCGAGCCGGTGCCCGCGTCCGAGCCCGCCGCCACGCCGCGCCCCGAGCCGCGCAGCTTCGACGACGTGGTGAGCCTGTTCGAGGAGAGGCGCGAGGGGATCGTCCGCGCCCATCTGGTGAACGACGTCCATCTGGTGCATTTCGAGCCCGGCCGCATCGAGCTGCGCGCCGAGCCGCACGCGCCCCCCAACCTGGCGCCGCGCATCGCCGAATCGCTGGGCCAGTGGACCGGCCGGCGCTGGGTGGTCAGCCTGTCGAACGAGCCGGGCGCGCCCACCCTCGCCGCAGCAGCGCGCCGCCGCAACGGAGCGGAGCCGCGCCGCCGCGCTTGGCCATCCCCTGGTGCGGGCGGCGATGGAAAGCTTTCCCGGCGCCACCGTCGAGGCGGTGCGCGAGGCCGCCGCGCCCGACGCCGACGCCGTTCCCCCGCCGCCCGACGATGCCCTGCCGCCCGAAGGAGACGAGGAGTCATGAAAAATCTCGGCCAGATGATGAAGCAGGCGCAGGAGATGCAAACCCGCCTGCAGGAGATGCAGGAGAAGCTCGCCGCCGTCACCATCGACGGCGCGTCCGGCGGCGGCATGGTGTCGGTCACGCTGAACGGCAAGGGCGAGATGAAGAAGGTGACGCTCGACCCCAAGCTGTTCGCCAGCGCCGACGCCGAGATGGCCGAGGACCTGATCGTCGCCGCCTACAACGACGCCAAGGCCAAGGTCGAGGCGCACATGGCGGAGGAGATGTCGAAGATCACCGGCGGGATCGACCTGCCCCCCGGCATGAAGCTGCCGTTCTGAGCTGGCCGCAAGTTTTCCGCCGTTCGTCCTGAGGCGCGTTCGCGCAAGGCGCGGGCGCGTCTCGAAGGACGAAGCCTTCCGATCGTGCCGCTACGCCCTTCGAGACGGGGCCTTCGGCCCCTCCTCAGGGCGAACGGAAAAGCCGGACAGGCGACGGAAAGGCGCGCCCGGTTACGGCATCAGGCGGTAGCCGCCCGGCTCGGTGACCAGGATCTCGGCCTTGGAGGGGTCGCGCTCGATCTTCTGGCGCAGCCGGTAGACATGCGTCTCGAGCGTATGGGTGGTGACGCCGGCGTTGTAGCCCCACACCTCGTTCAGCAGCACGTCGCGGCTGGTGACCTTCTCGCCCGCGCGATAGAGGTATTTGAGGATCGCCGCCTCCTTCTCGGTCAGGCGGATCTTGCGGTTGTTGGCGTCGTCGAGCAGCATCTTCGCCGACGGGCGGAAGCTGAACGGGCCGATGGCGAACACCGCGTCCTCGCTGCGCTCGTACTGGCGAAGCTGGGCGCGCACGCGGGCCAGCAGCACGCCGAGGTGGAACGGCTTCACCACGTAGTCGTTGGCGCCCGATTCGAGCCCCAGGATCGTATCGGCCTCGGTGTCGGCCGCGGTCAGGATGATCACCGGCGCGCGCAAGCCCGTCCGGCGCATCAGCCGGCACACCTCGCGCCCGTCGAAATCCGGCAGGCCGATATCGAGCAGCACCAGGTCGAAATGCCCGGCCCGCGCCTTTTCCAGCGCGTCGGTGCCGGCTGGCGCAGCTGGTGATCTCGAACTCCTCGTGCAGGCGAAGCTGCTCGGCCAGCGATTCGCGCAGCGCGTCGTCGTCGTCGACCAGCAGAATGTGCTTTCCGTTCGGCATGCCCAACCCGTCGCCGCGCCCCTCCGGGCCGTCTGCCTAAAATGTGGCGGTTGCGGCCGGTTCGCAAGGGGCGCGGAGGTGAGCGCGGTCACAGGCGCACCGGCGGGCCCTGCCGGGCCGGCGGCAGATTTGCCGCCGCGGCGGGCACGGACGTCGCGGCCGGCGGCGCGCAATCGGCGGAATCCCGCCGCGGCGGGGCTGGCACGATCCTTGCATCGGGCGGAGGGGAGCCGCCATGTCCATCGCCCCGACCGCCGCCATCGACCCGTACGCGTTCCAGACGAACGACGATCTGCGCAAATCGCTGGAAATCTGCGAATACAAATGCGACGGCCCGACCCGGCTGTGGCACGACAGCTCGGGCAAGGGGGCAGGCGACGACGGCAGCATGAGCTTCGCCGACTTCCTGGACATCATCAATCCGCTGCAGCATCTGCCGGTCATTTCCACCATCTACCGCGCCATCACGGGCGACCAGCCCGGGCTGGTCGCCGAGCTGGTGGGCGGCGCGCTCTATGGCGGTCCCGCGGGGCTGCTCTCGGCGGGGGTGAATGCGGCCATCGCCGGCACCACCGGCCAGACCGACGGCCAGATGCTGGCGAGCGTGGCCGACGCCGTGTTCGGCACGGACGGGGACGAGGCGCCGGCCGCACCGGCCACCGCCGTGGCCGCAGCCGAGCCGCCCGCCCGGCCGCCCGCACGGTCCAGCGCCCAGCCCCAGCTCGCCCAGCCCCAGCTCGCCCGGGCCTTGCCGGACGACCCCGCGCCCGCCCCGCACGCTGCCCCGGCACCGGCGCCAGCCGGCCGGCCGGCGCACGCGGCCGCCCGGCCCTTCACGGCCTTCACCGCCGCGCGCGCCTTTCCCGCCTTCACCGCCGATGTGCGCGACTTCCCCGCCCGTGCCGGGCCGGCGGCCTCCATCCCGGGCGCTGCCTCGGACGATCCCGAATCGCGCCGCATCGCGGACAGCGTCGCCACCCAGCAGCGCGCCCAGCTCGGGCTGCTCATGGCCAACACCGGCGGTTCGGCGGCTGGGCAAGCCGCGACCGTCGCGCCGGCCGCGGGACCGCCGGGCCTTGCCGCGCCGATGCCCGAACTGCCCGGCGAAGGTCCGCAGAACCCCTATCTGCCCATCGCCTCGGGTGGGTCCATCACGCCGGCCGCCATGCGCGCGGCGCTCGACCGCTATCGGCACGCCATCGCCGGCAGCGCCCAGGCCCCGTCGTCCGTCCTCAGCCCCTGACCCGGCGTACGGCGCGCGGCGCCGGGGCGTACGCGGTATAGTGCGCCGTCATGGAGCTGATCGTCACGCCGGACGGGATGGCGCGCTGGGGGGCGCGGAACATGTGCTGCGCCCTCGGTCGGGCGGGCATCGTCGCCGCAACCGCCAAGCGCGAGGGCGACGGGGCGACGCCGGCCGGAAACCTGGCGATGCGACGCGTTCTGTACCGGCCGGACCGCCTGGCCGCGCCGGTATCACGTCTCGCGTCATGCCCGCTGGAGCCCCGCGACGGCTGGTGCGACGACCCGGCCGACGCGGATTATAACCGGCCGGTCACGCTGCCCCACCGCGCGCGCTGCGAGGCGCTGTGGCGCGACGACGCGCTCTACGACCTTCTCTGCGTGCTGGGCTGGAACGACGAGCCCGTCCGGCCGGGGGTGGGCTCGGCGATTTTCCTGCACGTCGCGCGGCCCCGCTACGCGCCGACCGAGGGCTGCGTCGCGCTCGCCCGCGACGATCTTCTGGCCGTGCTGTCCGAGGCCGCCCCCGGCGACGCGGTGCGGGTGGTGGGCTGACCGCTATTCGGCTGCGCGCGGCGCGTCCTGCGCGGCGACCATGCGCTGGACGATGCGGCGCGCCTGGAGGGCGCCGGCATCGCCGTCGACGTCGATCTCGGGCGCCGCGGGGTCGAGGTCGATGGTCGCCTGCTGCGCCTCCAGCACCAGCTTGTCCTCGCCGAACGCGGTGACCGTGCCGTCGAGCAGCAGCGCGTTGAGCCTGGCGTCGTCGGGCGCAAAGTCGCGCGTGTTGGCGAAGAAATAGTAGCACCGCCCCGGTGCCGCCGGGGTGATCGCGTTGACGATGACGAACTTGACCGCACGCCCGCCGTCGCGCGCCTCGCGCGTCTCCAGATCGATCCAGATCGACGATGGCGCCTGGAAGCGCATCACCTTGGTCTGGTTCACCGGCCCGGCCAGCCCCTGATCGGCATAGAGTTTGGGCACCGGGATGTTCTCGGTCCGGCGCGTGACGTGCACCCAGTCGGGCCCGCGCTCGACCTTCAGCTTCGCCACCGCATCGTCCGAGCCGATCGTGCCGTGGTGCACGAACCCGACATGCGACAGGTCGAGCAGGTTCTCGACCAGCAGCAGGTAGTCGCACGCCATGTCGAACCGCGAGCCGCAGGCGGTCCAGCCCGGCCCGCCATGGGTGTGGAAGTCGGGGATGCGCGATGCGTCGGCGCGCGCCGGATCGCCCGGCCACACCCACACCCAGCCATGGCGCTCGATCGCCGGATAGGCGCGGACGCGCGCACCGGGCGGGATGCGGTCCTGGCCGGGCACGCGCACGCAGCGCCCGTCGGGGGCGAAGGCGAGGCCATGATAGCCGCATTCGATCTCGTCGCCCGTGATACGCCCCTTGTGCAGCGGCATGCGCCGGTGGCAGCACCGGTCCTCGAGCGCGACGGGCGCGCCGGACCGGTCGCGATAGAGCACCACCGGCTCGCCCAGCAGCATGCGGCCGAGCGGCGCGTCCCCGACCTCGCCGGCATCCGCCAGCACGTACCAGGCGTCGCGCACGAACATGGCCGTCTCCTATCCTAGCCGTGGGCGCGGTGGGCCGGGCGCTGCCCGAAGATCGCCGTGCCGATGCGCACATGGGTCGCGCCCGCCCGGATCGCCGTCTCGTAATCCGCCGACATCCCCATCGAGAGGCGCGCGAGCCCGTTGCGCCGGGCGATCTCGGCGAGGCGGGCGAAATGCGGCGCCGGGTCCACGTCCTGCGGCGGGATGCACATCAGCCCGACCACCGGCAGGCCCAGCCGGTCGCGGCATTCGGCGACGAACGCATCGGCCGCCTGGGGCGCGACGCCCGATTTCTGCGCCTCCGCGCCGGTGTTGATCTCGACATAGCAGTCCGGCCGCCGGCCCGTGCGCGCCATCTCGGCGGCCAGCGCGGCGGCGAGCTTCGGCCGGTCGATGGTCTCGATCACGTCGAACAGCGCGACCGCCGGCTTCACCTTGTTGGTCTGCAACGGGCCGATCAGATGCAGCTCGACCCCCGGGAAGCGCGCCTTCAGCGCCGGCCACTTCGCCTGCGCCTCCTGCACCCGGTTCTCGCCGAACACGCGCTGGCCCGCCTCCAGCGCCGCCTCGGCCGCTTCGGCGGGGAACGCCTTCGACACCGCGACAAGCGTGACGGCGCCGTCGTCGCGCCCGGCGGCGCGGCAGGCGGCCGCGATTCGCGCGCGCACCTCGGCGAGGTTCGGCGCGACGTGCGCGGCGGTCCCGGTCACGGCGGTCTCGGCCATGCGGTCACGTTACCAGAGGCCGGGCCGGGCGGGCAAACCCGCCCCGCGCCGGATTGTCGCCCGAGATTGTGGCCCCGGGGCCTTTCCTGTAGGATCGCTGCGGCCGAAAGGGCCGTTCTCGGAAAGGGTTGCGCCGGTGATATCGAAGTTGGGAATCCGCCTGTGTGCCGTCGCCGGTGGCGCGATGCTGGCCGTCGCGCTGGCCGCGTGCGGCTCGGACGTGCCGGTCGAGGCGAACTATCCGCAGAGCGGCAACGGCCGCAACAACCCGGTGGTCAACTCGAAGGACGAGGACAAGCAGCAGAGCGTCTTCGGCGACGGCGGGCTGGACATTTTCGGCAGCAGCAAGAAGGCCGAGCCGGGCGGCGCAGGGCTGGGCGTGAACAGCTTCCTGTGGCGCGCCTCGCTCGACACCATCTCGTTCATGCCGCTGGCCTCGGCCGATCCGTTCGGCGGGGTCATCATCACCGACTGGTACACCCCGCCCGGCGCCAAGGACGAGCGCTTCAAGATGAACATCTACATTCTGGGCCGCCAGCTGCGCGCCGACGGGCTGAAGGTCGCGCTGTTCCGCCAGGGAAAGACCGCCGACGGCACGTGGCAGACCGCGCCCGTCGCCCCCGAGACCGGCACCAACCTCGAGAACGAGATCCTGACCCGGGCCCGCCAGCTTCGCATGGCCCAGGCCAGCCGCTGATCCCGCCGCCGGCCCGCGTCCGGCCCCACGCCGCGCGGCCGCGCCGCGCCCCGAACCCGTTGTGACGATGGCGAGCGAACCGTCCCCCTCCCGCTACAACTTCAAGGACGCCGAGGCGCGCTGGCAGCGCGTCTGGGCCGAGCGCGAATCGTTCCGCGTGCGCGCCGATCCCGCGCGTCCGAAATACTACGTGCTGGAGATGTTCCCCTATCCGTCGGGGCGCATCCACATGGGCCACGTGCGCAACTACACGCTGGGCGACGTGGTGGCGCGCTACAAGCGGGCGCAGGGCTTCAACGTGCTGCACCCGATGGGCTGGGACGCGTTCGGCATGCCGGCCGAGAACGCCGCCATCGAAAAGGGCGTGCATCCCGCCAAATGGACCTACGAGAACATCGCGGCGATGCGCGACCAGCTCAAGCTGATGGGGCTGTCGCTCGACTGGAGCCGCGAGTTCGCCACCTGCGACGTCGAGTATTACCGGCACGAGCAGCGCATGTTCCTGGATTTCCTGGCCGCCGGGCTGATCTACCGGCGCGAGAGCTGGGTGAACTGGGACCCGGTCGACCAGACCGTGCTGGCCAACGAGCAGGTCATCGACGGGCGCGGCTGGCGCTCCGGCGCGCCGGTGGAAAAGCGCAAGCTCGCCCAGTGGTTCTTCCGCATCACCGACTTCGCCGAGGAGCTGCTCGCCGCTCTGCCCAGCCTCGAGCGCTGGCCCGAGAAGGTGCGGCTGATGCAGGAGAACTGGATCGGCCGGTCCGAAGGGCTGCGCATGCGGTTCGACCTGGCCGCCACGCCGCCCGACGACGGCGCGCGCGCGGCGATCCCGCCCGGCGGGCTCGAGGTCTACACCACGCGCCCCGACACCATCTTCGGCGCCTCGTTCTTCGCGCTGTCGCCGCGACCATCCGCTGGCCGAGGCGCTGGCGGCGCACGATCCCGCCCTCGCCGGCTTCATCGCCGAGTGCGACCATGCTCGGCACGTCGGAAGCGGCCATCGAGCAGGCCGAGAAGAAGGGCTACCTGACACAGCTGGTCGCCCGCCACCCGTTCGTCGCCGGGCGCGACCTGCCGGTCTATGTCGCCAACTTCGTGCTGATGGAGTACGGCACGGGCGCGATCTTCGGCTGCCCGGCGCACGACCAGCGCGACCTGGATTTCGCCCGCAAATACGACCTGCCGGTGCGCCCGGTGGTGGTGCCGCCCGATGCCGACCCGGCCGCCTTCGCCGTCGGCGACGAGGCCTATACCGGCGACGGGCGGCTCGCCAATTCCGAATTCCTCGACGGGCTCGCCGTGCGCCGCGGCGAAGGACGAGGTGGCGCGCCGGCTGGAGCAAGCCGGGCGCGGCCAGCGCGAGGTGAACTACCGGCTGCGCGACTGGGGCGTGTCGCGCCAGCGCTACTGGGGCTGCCCGATCCCGGTGATCCACTGCGGATCCTGCGGCGTCGTGCCGGTGCCGGAAGCGGACCTGCCGGTGAAGCTGCCCGAGGACGTGACGTTCGACCGGCCGGGCAATCCCGCTGGAGCGCCACCCGACCTGGAAGCACGCGCCCTGCCCGCGCTGCGGCGGCCCAGGCACGGCGCGAGACCGACACGTTCGACACGTTCGTCGAATCGCTCGTGGTACTTCGCGCGCTTCTGCTCGCCCGACGCCGACGAGCCGGTCGATGCCGCCGCGCGCCGCCTACTGGCTGCCGGTCGACCAGTATATCGGCGGCGTCGAGCACGCGATCCTGCACCTGCTCTATTCCCGCTTCTTCGCGCGCGCGATGCGGCGCACCGGCCATCTCGGCCTCGACGAGCCGTTCGCCGGGCTGTTCACCCAGGGCATGATCTGCCACGAGACCTACCGCACCGGCGCGGGCGAATGGGTGCCGCCCACCGAGATCGAGCGCCAAGGCGAGGGCGCCGTGCGCTCCGGCACCGGCGAGCCGATCCTGGTCGGCCGGTCCGAGAAGATGTCCAAGTCGAAGAAGAACGTCATCGACCCGGAGGACATCATCCTGGCCTACGGCGCCGACACGGCGCGCTGGTTCATGCTGTCCGACTCGCCCGCCCGAGCGCGACATGGACTGGACCGAATCCGGCATTGCGGGCGCGTGGCGCTTCGTCCACCGCCTCTGGCGCATGGTGGTGCCGGCGGCCGCGTCCCTGCCGCCGCCCGGCGCGACGCCCGAGCCGTCGGACGCGGCGCAGGACGCGCTGCGCCGCAAGGTGCACCAGACCGTCGCCGCAGGTGACCGGCGATCTCGAGGCGTTCCATTTCAACCGCGCGGTCGCGCGCATCTACGAGCTCGCCAACGCGCTGGCGGACGCCCCCTCGGAGGGCAACGCGGGCGCGGTGCGGCGCGAGGCGTTCGAGATCATCGTCCGGCTGATCGGACCGATGATGCCGCATCTGGCCGAGGAGCTGTGGGCCGCGCTGGGCCACGACACGCTGCTGGTCGACCAGCCCTGGCCGGTCGCCGACCCGGCGCTGCTGGTCGAGGACTCGGTCAAGGTGGCGGTGCAGGTGCTGGGCAAGTTGCGCGGCACCATCGAGCTCAAGCGCGACGCGAGCGAGGACGACGCGCGCGCCGCCGCGCTGGCGGTCGACAACGTCGCCAAGTCGCTGGAGGGCCGCACCATCCGCAAGACCGTGTTCGTGCCCAACCGCATCATCAACTTCGTGGTATGAGCCGGCGAGACGGGCGCGCGAAGCTTTGGTGAGCCCCCCTCGCCCCGTCCCTCTCCCATGGGAGAGGGGACCCGAAGCGCGGTCCGTGGCCCTTTTCGCGTGACGGAGGGCGGGCTGGAGATTAGGACGTTCGACACAGCGTTCCTCCTCCCCGGGGAGAGGGACAGGGTGAGGGGTAATGCCGGTGCCTGACGGGCATCGATACGCGCACAGGGTCCCGACGCCGGTCCGCGCCCTCGGCCTTGCGGTGACGCTCGGCCTTGCAGTGACGCTGGCCGGGTGCGGGTTCGAGCCGCTCTACGGCTCGCGCGCCGGCGTGGCGCCGGCCCGGCTCGGCGCCATTTCGCATCGCGCCGATCGAAGACCGCAACGGCCAGATCCTGCGCAACGACCTGCTCGACCGGCTGACGCCGAAAGGCGTGCCGGGGCGGCCGCTCTACGTGCTCGAGGTGAAGCTGACCGAGGCGAAGCGCGAGCTCGCCATCCGGCCCGACGAGACGGCGACGCGCGCCGAGCTCATCTACAGCGCGTCCTATGCGCTCTACACCGCGCGGGAGCACGCATCGGTGGCGAGCGGCACGGCCACGACCAAGGTGAGCTTCGACATTCTGCGCCAGGAGTTCGCGACGGTGTCGAGCGAGATGGAGGCGCGCCGCCAGGCGCTGCGCGACCTTTCGGAGCGCATCCGCACCCGTATCGCCGTTGCGCTCAGCCAGTCCGCCGGGCGGCCCGGCTCGTGAAGATCGAGGCGAAGCGGGCCGACGCCTTCGTGCGCGCACCCGACGGCGCGGCGCGGGCGGTGCTGGTCTACGGCCCCGACACCGGACTGGTGCGCGAGCGCGCCCGCGCTTTGGTGGCGGGCGCCGCGGGCGAGGTCTCCGACCCGTTCCGCGTGGCCGAGCTGACCGGCGGTGCCCTTGCCTCCGACCCGGCGCGGCTCGCCGACGAGGCGCAGGCGATCTCGCTCACCGGCGGGCGGCGCGCCGTCTGGGTGCGCGAGGCGACCGACGCGCTCGCCGGCCTGTTCGAATCGTTCCTCGCCGACGCGCCGGGCGATGCGCTGGTGGTGGTCGAGGGCGGCGATCTGAGCCCGCGCGCCAAGCTGCGCGCGCTGTTCGAACGCGCCGCCAACGCCGCCGCCGTGCCGTGCTATGTCGACGAGGGCCAGGCGCTCAGCACGGTGATCGCGACGACGCTGCGCGAGCGCGGGCTTGCCGTCGCGCCCGACGCCCTCGCCTACCTCTCGACGCGGCTCGGCGGCGACCGGATGGCGATCCGCAGCGAGATCGAAAAGCTTGCGCTCTACTGCCTGAACGAGACCGAGGTCGCGCTCGACGACGCCGAGCTTTGCGTCGGCGACTCGGCCGAAATGACGCTCGAGGATCTCGCCTACGCGGCGGCCGGCGGCGAGCAGCACGCCCTCGCCCGCGCCCTCGCCCGGGTCGCGGCGGAGGGCACCAGCCCGGTCACCGTGCTGCGCGCCGCCGCGCGCCACTTCCAGCGGCTGCATTTCGCCAAGGCGATGATGGCGGGCGGCGCGGATATGGGCCGCGCCATCGGCGCGCTGCGCCCCAAGCCGTTCTTCAAGCGCGAGGCGCCGTTCCGCGCCCAGCTCGGGCGCTGGCCGCTGCCGGCCCTCGCCGACGCGCTCGATTCCCTCGCCGCCGCCGAGGCGGACTGCAAGACCACCGGCCTGCCGGCCGAGGCGATCTGCGAGCGCACCCTGGTCGCCCTCTGCGCCCGCGCCGCAAGGGCGGCGTCGGGGACGGTAACGGGACGGGCTTCAGGCGGGGGCGGCCCGGCGCAATCCACCGTCACCGCGCTCACGCGTTCGCCGGCACGATCACGCCACGGGCCTGCTCACACGCGACCCCGGCGCTGCATGCCCCAAAAGGAACGCTCATGCCCGGCCGTGTGCCTGGCATGATCGCGGCGCGCTTGCCGTGACCCGCACGCCCTCTATACAGCTTCACGCCCCCGGCGCGCTCTCCGCCGCCTTCGACAGGCGCAGGAGCACGTCGTCGAGCTGCTCCAGGCTGGCGTAGTGGATCACCATCTCGCCGCCCGCGCCGCGGAACTTGATCTCGACCTTGAGGCCGAGCATGTTCGACAGGTCGCGCTCGAGCGCCGCCGTGTCGGCGTCCTTGCCCGCGGGCGCGTGCGCCGGCGGGCGCGCGCGGCCTGCCGCCTCGCGCCGGCGCTGGACGATGGCCTCGACCTGGCGCACGCTCAGCCCGCTTCTTGACCGCCTCGCGCGCGACCGCAGCGCGGGTCGGATGTCGTTCAGCAGCGCGCGGGCGTGGCCGGCCGTCAGCCGCCCGTCCGCGACCATCTCCTTCACCTCGTCGGGCAGGCCGAGCAGGCGCAGCGTGTTGGCGATGTGGCTGCGGCTCTTGCCGACCACCTCGGACAGCCGGTCCTGGGTGTGGCGGAATTCCTGCATCAGCCGGCGATAGCCCTCGGCCTCCTCGAGCGGGTTGAGGTCGGCGCGCTGGATGTTCTCGACCAGCGCCACCTCCAGCGCCTTCTGGTCCGCCAGCTCCTTGATGACGACCGGCACGTCGTGCAGCTGCGCGCGCTGGGCCGCGCGCCAGCGCCGCTCGCCGGCGACGATCTCGTAGCCGTTCTGGTTGTCGGGGTCGCGCCGCACCAGGATCGGCTGCAGGATCCCCTGCTCGGCGATCGAGTTGGCGAGGCGAGTCGATCTCCGCCTCGTCGAACTGGCGGCGCGGCTGGATAGCGGCTCGGGCGCAGATACTCGATCGGCACGGTCTTCGATTCGCGCACCGAATCGAGCGCGGCATAGTCGCTGCGCGTCGTCGCCGAGCAGGGCCGAGAGGCCGCGGCCCAGCCGGCGGCGGCTTGTCGTCGCGTCATGCCGCGCGCTCCACCTGGCGCAGCATCTCGCCGGCGAGATGGATGTAGGCCTGCGAGCCGGGGCAGCGCATGTCGTAGAGCAGCACCGGCTTGCCGTGCGACGGCGCCTCGGAGACCCGCACGTTGCGCGGGATCACCGTGCGGTAGACCTTGTCGCCGAAATAGCTGCGCACGTCGTCGGCCACGAGCGCTGCTCAAGTTGTTGCGTGAGTCGAACATGGTCAGCACGATACCTTGTAGTTCAAGCTGCGGGTTGAGGGCGCGCCGCACCCGCTCGATGGTGCGGATCAGCTGGCGACAGCCCTTCGAGCGCCAGGAACTCGCATTGCAGCGGCACCACCACCGCGTCGGCCGCGACCATGGCGTTCAGGGTCAGCAGCCCGAGCGCCGGCGGGCAGTCGATCAGCACGTAGTCGTAAATGTCCGGCAGGGTTTCGAACGCCTCGCGCAGCCGGTACTCGCGCCGCTCGAGATCGACCAGCTCGAGCTCCGCGCCCGACAGGTCGACGCGAGGCCGGCACGATGTCGAGCCCCGGGATGCCGGTGGGGATCGCCGCCTCGGCGCACGCGCGCCTCGCCGATCAGCACCTGGTACGAGCCGATCTCGCGCCTGGTCGCGGTCGATCCCCAGCCCGGTGGAGGCGTTGCCCTGCGGGTCGAGGTCGAACACCAGCACCCGGCGCTCGACGGCCGCCAGCGCGGTCGCCAGGTTGATCGCGGTGGTGGTCTTGCCGACCCCGCCCTTCTGGTTCGCCACGGCGAAGACGCGAGGCCGCGCGGCGCAGCATCGGCGCGGCCCGGACTCGAGGCCGATGTCGGGCGGGGGTCAGCCGGGAGGTTCACGGGCGATGTCCTTGAGCCGGAGCACCGTTCCAGCGTCATCCGACCGGCTCGGAATCCGCTCGACGCGCATTTTCCAACGTTTGGCCGAGTCGGTCAATTCGGCCGCGGCGCCGCGCCCCTTGGGGAACAGGCAGACGCCGCCCGGCGCCAGGAACGGCGCCGCCAGCGCCAGCAGCTGGTCGAGCGGCGCCAGCGCCCGGGCCGTCACCACGTCGGCGGCCACCGGCGCGATCCTCGATCCGCGCGGCGCTATGGATGACCGCCGTGACGCCCATGCTGCGCGCCGCCTCGCGCAGGAACGCGCTTTTGCGCGCGTCGGACTCGACCAGGTGAACCTCGGACGGGGCGCAGCGCCGCCAGCACCAGCCCGGGGAAGCCGGCGCCGCTGCCGAGATCGACCAGCACGCCGCGCCTGCGCCGGGATCAGCGGCACGAGCTGGGCCGAATCGAGCATGTGCCGGCGCCACGGATCGGCCAGGGTCGCGGCGCCGACCAGGTTGATGCGCGCCTGCCAGTGCGTCGAGCAGCGCGAGATAGGCGCGCAGCCGCTCCAGTGTTTCACGTGAAACATTCGCCGCGGCGGCGAACTCGCCCTCGGTGAGGCGGCGCGACCACAGCTCAGGCGGCCTCGGGCGGCGCGGCGGACATGGCGCAGCAGCGCGGTCAGCGCCGCCGGGGTGACGCCGGAATCGCGCGCCGCCGCGCCCAGCGTCGCCGGCCGGCGGCGGCCAGCTTCTCGCGCATCTCGGTCGACAGCCCGCCGATCCGACCGAAATCGAGGTCGGGCGGCAGGGCCAGCGCCTCGTCGCGGCGGAAGGCGCGGATGTCGGCCTCCTGCCGCGCCGAGATAGCCGGCGTAGCGCGCCTCGATCTCCATCTGCTCGGCGATGTCGGGATCGAGCCCGGCAGCTCGGGCCAGACGGCAGCGAGCCGCGCCAGGCTCACGCTCGGGATAGGCCAAAAGCTGCGCGGCGCTGCGCCGGACCGCCGTCGCGATTGACCGCGAATCCCAGCGCGGCGAGCCGGCTCGGCGTCGCGCTCGAGGCCGGCGAGCAGGGCCCGCGCCGCGTCCAGCGCCGCCTGCTGCGCCGCGAAATGCGCCGCGCCGCGTCGGCCGAACGCAGCCCAGCGCAATCGCCGCGCGCCGGTCAGGCGCTGGTCGGCGTTGTCGGCGCGCAGGCTCAGCCGGTACTCGGCGCGCGAGGTGAACATCCGATAGGGCTCGGTCACGCCCTGGGCCACCAGGTCGTCGATCATCACGCCGATATAGGCCTCGGCCCGGTCGAGCACGAACGGCGCGCCGCCGCCCGCCGCCAGCGCGGCGTTGAGCCCGGCGACCAGCCCCTGCCCGGCCGCCTCCTCGTAGCCGGTGGTGCCGTTGATCTGGCCGGCGAGAAACAGGCCCGGCACGCGCCGCGTCTCCAGCGTCGGGCGCAGCTCGCGCGGATCGACGATAGTCGTATTCGATGGCGTAGCCGGGCCGCAGGATCGCCGCGCGCTCCAGCCCGGGGATGGTCGCGAGCAGCGCCTCCTGCACTTCGCGCGGCAGCGAGGTCGAGATGCCGTTGGGATAGACCGTGTCGGTCGTCCAGCCCCTCGGGCTCCAGGAAGATCTGGTGGCGAGTCCCGGTCGGCGAAGCGGACCACCTTGTCCTCGATCGAGGGGCAGTAGCGCGGGCCGCGGCTTTCGATCTGGCCGGAATAGATCGGCGCGCGGTGCAGATTGGCGCGGATGATCGCGTGGGTCCGCGCGTGGTCGCGGTGACGTGGCAGGCGATCTGGGGCGTCTCGATCCGCGCGGTCAGGGACGAGAACGGCACCGGCGGGTCGTCGCCCGGCTGGCGCGTCGAGCCCGGCCAAGTCGATGGTCCGGCCGTCGAGCCGCGGCGGCGTGCCGGTCTTGAGCCGGCCCAGCGCGAAGCCGGCGCGCGCCAGCGTGGCCGACAGGCCCGATCGCCGGCGGCTCGCCCACGCGCCCGGCGGGCATCTGCTCCTCGCCCGATATGGATCAGCCCGCGCAGGAACGTGCCGGTGGTCAGCACCACGCGCCGGCGCCGCATCGTCTCGCCCGCCGCGGTCACCACCCCGGCGACGCGCCCGTCCGGGCCGAGCGCCAGATCCTCGACCGCCAGCGGCGCGGATCTCGAGGCCCGGCTGCTCGGCCAGGATCGCCTGCATCGCCGCGCGGTAGAGCTTGCGGTCGGCCTGGGCGCGCGGGCCCCGCACGGCCGGGCCCTTGCTGCGGTTCAGCATGCGGAACTGGATGCCGGCGCGGTCGATGGCCCGGCCCATGACGCCGTCGAGCGCGTCGATCTCGCGCACCAGATGGCCCTTGCCCAGCCCGCCGATCGCCGGGTTGCAGGACATCTCGCCGATGGTCTCGAGCTTGTGGGTGACCAGCAGCGTGCGCGCGCCCAGCCGCGCCGCCGCGGCCGCCGCCTCGCAGCCGGCATGGCCGCCGCCGACCACGATCACGTCGTATCGCATGGCGCGCAATCTAGGGGCGCGACTTGCCGCGGCCAGATGTTTCACGTGAAAAATCGCCTCACTACTTGCTGCTTCGGTAGAACTGTACCCGCCGCGCAACGCGGGGCGGTCGACCGCAGCATATGCCCCGCCAAAAGGATGTAGGAAGAGTACAACGGCTCGAACGTGCATCGCTCGGATAACGCTCACTTGCCGATGCAGAACTCGCGGAACAGCACGTCGAGCACGTCCTCGACGTCGACCCGGCCGGTGATGCGGCCGAGGGCGCGGGCGGCGAGGCGGAGATCCTCGGCGGCGAGCTCGGCGCCGGGTGCGGCGCGCGGCGCGCTCCAGCGCCGCGCGGCACGTCCTCGAGCGCGGCGCGGTGGCGCGCGCGCGTCACCAGCGCCTCGCCTGCCCCGGCCAGCGCCGCGACCCGCTCGGTCAGCGCCGTCAAGCAGCGCGTCCATGCCCGCTCCGGTGCGCACGGAAACCGCGAAGGCCGGCGCGCCCGCGAGCTGTCCGGCGGCTCGCGCCGCACGGCAGATCGATCTTGTTGACCACGACCAGGTCGCCCGGCCGCACCAGCGCCGACGACCGCCGGGTCCGGCGGCGACGTGGCGTCGAACAGCACCAGCCGCAGATCGGCGGCTTCGGCCCGCGCGCGGCGCCCGGCGCACGCCCTTCGGCCTCGACGCCCGCCGGCCTCGCGCAGCCCGGCCGTGTCGGCCAGCACCGCCGGGAAGCCGGCCAGATCGAGCCGCACCTCGATCACGTCGCGCGTCGTGCCGGCCTCGGTCGCCACGATCGCCGCCTCGCGCCGGGCCAGCGCGTTCAGCAGGCTCGACTTGCCGGCATTGGGCGCGCCCAGGATGGCGATCTCGACCCCGTCGCGCAGCCGCTCGCCCGCCGGCCGTCCGCAAGATGTTGCGTCAGTCTCATCGATCAACAGCTCGATCTTGGGGTTCAGCCGGTCGGCCAGCCCGGCCGGCAGGTCCTCGTCGGCGAAGTCGATCTCCGCCTCGGCCCAGGCGCAGAGCGCGCAGGATGCCCTGCGCGCCAGCCCTCCACCTGCGCCCCAGCGCGCCGTCGAGCTGGCGCAGCGCCTGGCGCCGCTGCGCCTCGGTCTCGGCCGCGACCAGGTCGGCCAGCCCTTCGACCTCGGCCAGATCCAGCTTGCCGTTGTCGAAGGCGCGGCGGGTGAACTCGCCCGGCTCGGCCAGCCGCAGGCCCGAGGCGCCGCAGCGCCGCCAGCAGCGCCGCCACCGTCGCCCGGCCGCCATGGATGTGCAGCTCGGCCACGTCCTCGCCGGTGAAGCTGGCCGGCGCCGGGAACCACAGCGCCAGCCCGTCATCCAGCGCTCGCCCCGTCGCGGGATCGCGACAGCGCGGCGCGCGTTGCCATCCTGGGTTGGGTGCCGTCGGCCCGGTCAGGCGTCGCCAGCGCCGCGGCCCGACGCGCGGGCCCGAGAGGCGGATCACCGCGATGCCGGCCCGGCCCGGCGCCGTCGCCGGGGCGAAGATGGTGTCGCCGCTCACGGGACGACCCTACGGCACTCGTTCGCCCTTCGATACGGGGGCCTGCGGCCGCCACTCAGGGCGAACGGCTGGGTGATGTGGCGGGGGAAAGCCGCGCGATGCCGCGCCCGTCGAGCCATCGCGGGCCTACTTCTTGCCCTTCTCGCCGCCCGGCCCGCCGAACTGCGCCCACATCATGCGCTGCAGCTCCTCCATGCCCTTCATCCCGGCCGGCAGCCAGGTCTTGACGAAGGTCTCGGGGTCCATGGTGCTCGACCGTCTCGGCGATCCGCGCCTGCAGCGCGCCCGCCAGCGCCTCGTTCGCCGCTGTCAGGTCGGGCAGGCCGAGGAACTGGCGCGCCTCGACCGGCGAGCAATCGATGTCGATGGAAATCTTCATGGCGTGCTCCCACTGCCGAAACCGAAATATATAGCGCACCGCGGTTGACCGCGCGCCGCCGCGGTCCGACCTTCTGGCCATGACCGAGAACCGCCTGGCCGGCGAAACCAGCCCCTATCTGCTGCAGCACGCGCACAACCCGGTGGCCTGGCAGCCCTGGGGCCCCGAGGCGCTGGACGAGGCGCGGCGCGACGACAAGCCGATCCTGCTGTCGGTCGGCTATGCCGCCTGCCACTGGTGCCACGTGATGGCGCACGAGAGCTTCGAGGATCCGCGCATCGCCGCGCTGATGAACGAGCACTTCGTCAACATCAAGGTCGACCGCGAGGAGCGGCCCGACCTCGACACGATCTACCAGCACGCGCTCGCCATGCTGGGCGAGCAGGGCGGCTGGCCGCTGACCATGTTCCTCACGCCCGACGGCGAGCCGTTCTGGGGCGGCACCTATTTCCCGCCGACGCCGCGCTTCGGCCGGCCGGGCTTCGCCGCAGGTGCTGCGAGGGCATCGCCGACGTATGGCGCGAGCCAGCGCGAGAAGGTGCACCGAGAACGTCGCCGCCCTCCGCGGACGCGCTCGACAAGGTCTGGGAATCGCATGGCGCCGACGGCATCTCGATCGCCGTTCTCGACCAGGCGGCGCAGCGCAGCTCGCCGAGAACATCGACACGGTGCATGGCGGCATCGGCGGCGCGCCCAAATTCCCCAACACCACCATCCTGGAGCTGGTCTGGCGCGCCGGCGCGGCGGCTCGGCGAGCCGGCGCTGGGCGGCGAAGGTGGTCCTCACGCTCGACCGCATGTGCCAGGGCGGCATCTACGACCATCTCGGCGGCGGCTTCGCGCGCTATTCCACCGACGCGGCGTGGCTCGTGCCGCATTTCGAGAAGATGCTCTACGACAACGCGCAGCTCATCGACCTGCTGCTGATGGTGTGGCAGGGCACGCGGAACGCGCTGTTCGAGACACGGCTGCGCGAGACGGTGGCGTGGGTGCTGCGCGAGATGGTGGCCGAGGGCGGCGGGTTCGCCGCCACGCTCGACGCCGATTCGGAAGGCCACGAGGGCAAGTTCTACGTCTGGACGGCGGCGGAGATCGACGCCCTGCTCGGCGACGACGCACCTCTGTTCCGCCGCGCCTACGACGTCACGGATGGCGGCAACTGGGAAGGCGCGAACATCCTCAACCGCTCGCAGGGCGGCGATTTCACCGCCGAGGAAGAGGCGGTGCTCGCGCGCTGCCGCGCCACCTTGTTCGCGGCGCGGTCGAAGCGCATCTGGCCCGGCTGGGACGACAAGGTGCTGGCCGACTGGAACGGGCTGATGATCGCGGCGCTGGCGCGCGCCGGGCGCGCGATGGGCGAGCCCGACTGGATCGCCGCCGCGCGCCGCGCCTTCGCCTTCGTCACCAACGAGATGTCGGAGGGCGACCGGATGCTGCCACAGCTATCGCACCGGCACGGCGCGCCACGCGGCAACGCTCGACGACTACGCCGGGATGATCGGCGCCGCCACCGCGCTGCACGAGGCGACGGGCGCGACGGGCTACCTCGATCGCGCCGCGCACTGGGCGGCGGTCCTCGACGCGCATTTCCACGATGCGAAGGGCGGCGGGTATTTCTTCACCGCCGACGACGCCGAGGCGCTGATCGTGCGCACCAAGACGGCGAACGACAACGCGACGCCCGCGGGCAACGGGCTGCTCGCGGCGGCGGCGGCGCGGCTCTGGTACCTCACCGGCGACGAGGCGTGGCGCGCGCGGGCGGAAGGAATCGTCGCCGCCTTCGCCGGCGAAGTGGAGCGCAACTTCTTCCCGCTCGCCACCCTGCTCAACGCGGCCGAGCTGTTGCAGCGCGGCGTGCAGGTGGTGGTCGCGGGCGATCCGGCCGACCCCGCGGCACGCGCGCTCGCCGACGCGGCCTGGTCCGCGCCCGAGCCCAACCGCGTGATCCAGGTCGTGCCGCCGGGCAAGCCCTTGCCCGATACGCACCCCGCCGCCGGCAAGGGGCCGGTCGACGGCAAGCCCGCCGCCTATGTGTGCGTCGGCGCGACCTGCTCGCTGCCCGTCACCGACCCCGCCGCGCTCGCCGAGCGCATCGAGGCCGCGACGTGAGGCCCGAAATTGATGGTCGTCATTGCGATGCGCGTCGCGCCGAAGCAATCCAGGACTACCGGATCGCTTCGCTACCGCTCGCGATGACGGGAGGAGAAGGACGACGATGTCATCTCCCTTCCGTCTGTCCATCCCGACACTGGTTGGCACGCTGACGATTTCCGAACGCGACGGCGCGATCGTCGCGCTGGATTGGGGTGCCGCGCCTGTCGGGGCGCCGACGCCGCTCCTGCGTCGCGCGCATGATCAGCTTGCGGAGTATTTTGCCGGCGAACGGCGCGCGTTCGACCTGCCGCTGGCGCCGGCGGGCAGCTCGTTCCAGCGCCGCGTCTGGGACGCCATGCTGGCGATCCCCTATGGCAGCACGCGGAGCTATGGCGAGGTCGCGGGCGAGCTGGGCAGCGCGGCGCGCGCGGTCGGCGGGGCGTGCGGCGCCAACCCGATCCCGATCCTCATCCCTTGCCACCGCATTCTCGCCGCGAACGGACTCGGCGGCTATTCCGGCGGGACGGGCCCGGCCACCAAGCGCGCGCTGCTCGCCCTCGAGGCCGGCCGCCCGGCCCTTCCCCTCGCGCCACCGGCCGTGGCGTGACAGGCGGCGGGCGCCGCGCTAAGGTCCGCGCGCGCGACACGGAACGGGGGAGGGTCCCATGCCCGACGTCACGGTGAAGACCAGCGACGGCAGCTTCGGCGCGTATCTCGCCATGCCGCCGGGCGGCACAGGGCCTGGCCTCGTCGTCATCCAGGAAATCTTCGGCGTGAACGCGAACATCCGCGCGCTCGCCGACGGCTATGCGAAGCAAGGCTACATCGCCATCGCGCCCGACCTGTTCTGGCGCATCGAGCCGGGCGTGCAGCTCACCGACAAGAGCAAGGCGGAGTGGGACAAGGCCTTCGCCCTGATGAACGCGTTCGACGTCCAGAAGGGCGTGGCCGACATCCAGGCGACGCTCGCCCATGTGCGCGGGGTCGCGGGCTGCACCGGCAAGGCGGGCGCGGTGGGGTACTGCCTCGGCGGCTCGCTCGCCTACGGCACGGCTTGCTTCACCGACACCGACGCGTCGGTCGGCTATTATCCGGTGCAGATCGAGAACTCGCTCGACGCCTCGCGCAACATCCAGGCGCCGTTGCTGCTGCACATGGCGGAGAAGGACCAGTTCTGCCCGCCCGAGGCGCAGAAAAAGATCTACGCCTCGCTGATCGGGTTCGGCCACATCTCGATCCACACCTATCCCGGCTGCGATCACGCCTTCGCGCGCGAGGGCGGCGAGCATTACGACAAGGCGGCGGCGGAGCTTGCCAATGCGCGGACCGCTGCGTTCCTCGACAAGAACCTGAAATAGGCGGGGCGATGACTCACGCGATCGTGGTGGAGGAGACCGGCGGGCCGTCGGTGATGAAGTGGCGCGAGGTGACCGTGCCCAAGCCGAAGCGCGGCGAGGCGCTGATCCGCGCCACCGCGCTCGGCGTCAACTTCATCGACATCTACGAACGGACCGGGCTCTACAACACCCCGACGCCGTTCATCCCGGGGCGCGAGGGGGTGGGCGTGGTCGAGGCGGTGGGCGCCGGCGTTACGGCGGTGAAGCCGGGCGACCGCGTCGCCTATTGCGCGGCGGGGCCGGGCGCCTATGCCGAGGCGCGGGTCATGGACGCCGACAAGCTGGTCAAGCTGCCCAAGGACGTGCCGGACGAGCTGGCCGCCGCGATCATCTTCAAGGGGCTGACCGCCTGGTTCCTGGTCCGGCGGACGCACAAGGTGGCCAAGGGCGACGTGCTGCTGATCCATGCCGCCGCCGGCGGGGTCGGCCAGATCCTCACCCAGTGGGCCAAGCATCTCGGCGCCACGGTGATCGCGACGGCGGGCGGTGCGGCCAAGTGCCGGCTGGTGAAGCGGCTCGGCGCCGATCACTGCATCGACTACCGCGCCAAGGATTTCGTGAAGGAGGTGAAGCGGCTCACCAAGGGGCAGGGCGTCGACGTCGTGCTACGATTCGGTCGGCAAGGCGACCTTCCCCGGCTCGCTCGACTGCCTGCGCCCGCGCGGGCTCTGGGTCAGCTTCGGCAACGCCTCCGGGCCCGTGCCGCCCTTCGCGCCGCTGCTCCTGGCGCAGAAGGGCTCGCTGTTCATGACCCGGCCGATGCTCTACGCCCATATCCGCACGCGCGAGGAGCTGAACGGCGCGGCGCGCGAGCTGTGGGCCTTCCTGCGCTCGGGCGACCTCACCGTCGAGGCGGGGCAGAGCTACGCGCTGAAGGACGCCGCCAAGGCGCACCGCGACCTCGCCGCGCGCAAGACCACTGGGCCGATCCTGCTGATCCCGTGATCTTGCCCTTTGCACCCCATGCGCATAGATTATGCGCATGGGCATGAAAAAGGCCGTCAACCTGTCCGTCGATGCCGATCTGCTGGCGAGGCGCGCGCGGCTTGGCGTCAACCTGTCGGGCGAGATGGAGGCGCGCCTCGCCGAGCGGTCGCAAGGCGGAATGCGGACCGCTGGCGCGCGGAGAACAAGCGAGGCCATCGACGACTACAATCGCGCGGGTCGACCGACGCGGCTTGTTCAGCGACGGGCATCGCCGGTTCTGATGGCGCAATTCGATGTCTATCGCAACGACGACCCGCGCCACGCCGACGCAATTCCGTACCTGATCGACCTCCAGGCCGATCCTGCTTTCGCGACTGGCTCTCGCGTCGTCGGCACCACTGGAACCGGCTGCCGGTGTCCTGGAGCGCCTTCCGCGCAGCGACTGGTTAACCCCGTCTTTGTCATCGAAGGCCGGCGACGTGATTATGGCGACGGCCGACCTGACATCGCGTCCATCGGCAGATATCCTGCGCGAGCGCGTCGCCTCGCTCTCCGAACGAGCGCTACGATTAATCGCGCGGCGATCGACATGCTCGTTGTGACGGGCATCTGAATGGCGGCCAATTCGCCCTTGCGGTTCTGGATCGCTGCCGACCTGCTGACCCAGGCGCGGGCGCGCGGCGTGGCGCTGCCGGCGGATGTCGAGGCGGACCTCGCCGGCGCGGTGCGCGACGAATATCGCCGGGCGCTGGTCGAGGAGCGCGAGGCGGCGACCCGCCGCAGGCGCGAGGCGGCGCGGCGCGAACGCTGGCGCGCGGGCGGCTGGCGGTTCTGAGACCGAGCGGACGGGACCGCCCGCCCCTACTGGTTCATCTGCTCGTAGAAATCCTGGTTCGACTTGGTGTCCTTGATCTTGTCGATCAGGAACTCCATCGCGTCGACCACGCCCATCGGCGTCAGGATGCGGCGCAGCACCCACATCTTGGACAGCGTGCCCTTGTCGACCAGCAGCTCCTCCTTGCGGGTGCCGGACTTGGTGATGTCCATCGCCGGGAAGGTGCGCTTGTCGGCCAGCTTGCGGTCCAGGATGATTTCCGAATTGCCGGTGCCCTTGAACTCCTCGAAGATCACCTCGTCCATGCGCGAGCCGGTATCGATCAGCGCCGTCGCGATGATGGTCAGCGAGCCGCCCTCCTCGATATTGCGCGCCGCGCCGAAGAAGCGCTTCGGGCGCTGCAGCGCGTTGGCGTCGACGCCGCCGGTCAGCACCTTGCCCGAGGACGGCACGACCGTGTTGTAGGCGCGCGCGAGGCGGGTGATGGAATCGAGCAGGATCACCACGTCGCGCTTGTGCTCGATCAGGCGCTTCGCCTTCTCGATCACCATCTCGGCGACCTGCACGTGGCGCGAGGCCGGCTCGTCGAAGGTCGACGACACGACCTCGCCCTTCACCGAGCGGTCCATGTCGGTCACCTCCTCGGGCCGCTCGTCGATCAGCAGCACGATGAGATAGACCTCGGGATGGTTCGCCGTGATCGCGTGGGCGATCGATTGCAGCATCATCGTCTTGCCGGTGCGCGGCGGGGCGACGATCAGGCCGCGCTGGCCCTTGCCGAGCGGCGTGATCATGTCGACGATGCGGGTGGTCATGTCCTTCTTGCTCTTGCTGGTCGGATCGCCCACCACCTCCAGCTTCAGCTTCTCCTCGGGGTAGAGCGGCGTGAGGTTGTCGAAGTTGATGCGGTGGCGCACCTTGTCCGGCGCGTCGAAATTGATGGTGTTGACCTTGAGCAGCGCGAAGTACCGCTCGCCGTCCTTGGGCGATCGGATCTCGCCCTCCACCGTGTCGCCGGTCCTGAGCCCGAAGCGGCGGATCTGGCTGGGCGAGACGTAGATGTCGTCCGGCCCGGGCAGGTAGTTCGCCTCGGGCGAGCGCAAAAAGCCGAACCCGTCCTGGAGCGTTTCCAGCACGCCGTCGCCGAAGATCGGCGTGTCGTTGTCGGCCAGCGTCTTGAGGATCGCGAACATCATGTCCTGCTTGCGCAGGTTCGATGCGTTCTCGATCTGCAGCTCCTCGGCATAGGCCAGAAGGTCTGCGGGGGTCTTTCGCTTGAGTTCTTGCAGGTTCATGGGGGTTCCGGTGCGTGCAGGGGGCCACGCCTTGGACCAGCTCGCCGATCGCCGATTTGTTTTATCGGGGCGTCGCGGCCTGAACGGCGGCCGGCGCAGTTTTTGGGCGAGAGGAGCTGGGTTCGGTCGAAGACAACCGCCAATGCGCGTTCATCAGCATTAGCGAAACGGACTCGGCAAGTCAATTGGCCTTTGGCGGGACGGGTTTCAAGCGGCCCGTGCAAATTTCGTCCGTCAGAAGGGCTTGACCACCACGAGGATCACGATCCCGAGCATCAGCAGGGTCGGCACCTCGTTCATCGCGCGGTAGAACTTGGCCGGCCGCCGGTTTCGGTCCTCCGCGAAGTCGCGCCGCCAGCGCGCGAACAGCCCGTGCACCGCGGTCAGCACCACGACGAAGCCGAGCTTCGCCCAGATCCAGCCCATCGACCAGTCGACCAGCCCGGGAATCGACGCCAGCAGCCCGCCGAACAGGATCGTCGCCACCATCGCCGGGTTGACGATGGCGCGCAGCAGCCGGCGCTCCATCACCTTCAGCATTTCGGACGCGGGCGAGCCGGCCGCCGCGTCGCAGTGATACACGTAGAGCCGCGGCAGATAGAGCATGCCCGCCATCCAGGCGATCAGGCTGACGATGTGCAGCGCCTTGAGCCACAGCACGTAGGGCGCAAGGAAGCTCATTTGGGCGTCCGCCGGCGGCGCATCCTCCGGCGTCCGAGCCCCTCACCCTGTCCCTCTCCCCAAAGGAGAGGGGACGGTGCGACAGCCTTGCTCCCGATCGATGTCTCGCTGGCGCCGCTGACGCAAGGACGGTCGGCGCGCCGTTTCCCTTCCTTTGGGGAGGGACAGGGGAGGGGCAGCGCGTTCACTGGTGACCCGCAACCCCACCCTCACGGCGTTCGATCCTTCGCGCACGGACATTCGGTCCAGCGGGGGCCGCAGGGCGCGGCGGGATCGCCGGGCCGCGTGGCGCCGGCCGGAAATGCTTCCGCCTCGCGCACCAGCCGGGCGAGCCCGGCGATGAAGTCGGGATCGGCGCCCACCGTCGGCGCGCGCACATAGGCGGGCGCTCCCTCGCGCTCGGCGAGCTCGCGATAATCCATGTCGAGCTCGACCAGCGTCTCGGAATGCTCGGAGACGAAGGCGACCGGCACCACCACGACCGGCCGGCCCGCGCGCGCCGTCTCCACGATCACATCCTGAGTGTAGGGCTTCAGCCATTCCAGCGGGCCGATGCGGCTCTGGTAGCACACCACATGGTCGAGCTCGGGCATCCCCAGCTCGCGCACCACCGCGGCGACGCAGCGTTCCACCTGGTCGGCATAGGGATCGCCCTGGTCGACGAATTTGCGGGGCAGGCCATGCGCCGAGAACAGCACGCGCGGCGTGCCGTGCGACGCGGCCTGGTCGAGCGCCGCCCTGGTGCGATGCGCCACCGCCCGCACAAAGCCGGGCTCGGTCGGGTAGCAGCAGATCGTGCCGGTCGGCACGGCGAGCCCCGCCTTGGCCGCCGCCGCATGCCAGGCCGCCACCGACGAGGCGGTCGTCGTGGTCGAGAATTGCGGATAAAGCGGCAGCAGCACGATCCGGTCCGGGGCGTAGACCGCCACCTCGCGCACCGCTGCCTCGGTCAGCGGATGCCAGTAGCGCATGGCGATGAAGCAGCGGGCCCCCTCACCCAGCGTCGCCTGCAGCGCGTGAGCCTGCGCTCGGGTCTCCGGCACCAGCGGCGAGCCGCCGCCGATCCGCGCGTAGATGTGCCGGGCCGCCTTGGCGCGCCGCCCGGCGATCAACCGCGCCAGCGCCCAGCGCACCGGGCCGGGCGCCCGGATGATGGCAGGATCGGAGAACAGGTTGATCAGGAACGGCCGCACCGCCTGCGGCCGGTCCGGCCCGCCCAGATTGAACAGGACGACCGCTGTGCGCGCCATCACGCCGCGACTCGCCGCAGGACCATCACGTCTCCCCGCGCCGCACCAGCGCGACAAGCTCGGCGACATGCTCCGGCGGGGTGTCGGGGGTCACGCCGTGGCCGAGGTTGAACACCCACGGCCCGCCGCCCAGCACCGATTTCAGCCGCGCCACCTCGCGTTCCATCGGCGCGCCGCCCGCCACCAGCAGCACCTGGTCGAGATTGCCCTGCACCGTCCAGCGCGGCTGCAACCGGTCGCGCGCATGCTCCGCCGGCATCGCCGAATCGATGCTGACGGCCGCCACGCCGGTGCGCGCGGCATATTCCGCGGCCCGCAGCCCGCAGCCGCGCGGAAAGCCGATCACCGGCAGGCCGGGATGGGCCGCGTGCAGCCGGCGCACGATCTCGGCCGTCGGCGCGATCGACCAGCGGTCGAAGGCCTCGGCCGGAAGGGCGCCGGCCCAGCTATCGAAGATCTGCACCGCGCCGGCGCCGGCGTCCGCCTGCGCCGAAAGATGCGCGACCGTCGCCTCGACCAGCAGGTCGACCAGCCGTCCGAACGCCTCCGGCCGGGCCAGCGCCCAGCGCTTGGCCTTGGCGAAGTCCCGGCTGCCCCGCCCCTCGATCATGTAGGCGGCCACCGTCCAGGGCGCGCCCGCGAAGCCGATCAGCGCCACCTCGCGGGGCAGCGCCGCCGCCACGCGCGCGGCCGCGTCATAGACCGGCGCCAGGCGGGCCGTGACGTCGCCCCCCAGCCGCGCGAGCCCCGCCTCGTCCTCGATCGGGGCCAGCACCGGGCCGATCCCCTCCTGGAAGGCGACCTCCTGGCCCAGCGCGTCCGGGATCACCAGGATGTCGGAGAACAGGATCGCCGCGTCCAGCCCGAACCGGCGCACCGGCTGCAAGGTCACCTCGGCGGCCAGTTCCGGCGTGTAGCACAGCTCGAGGAACCCGCCGACCTCGGCCCGCAGCTTGCGGTATTCCGGAAGGTAGCGCCCGGCCTGGCGCATCAGCCATATCGGCGGCGGGTTCACGTGCTCGTGGCCGAGGGCGCGAAGCAAGGGCAAGGCGGGTTCGATCACCGGATCTCCGTCGGTCGGCGCGACTCCTCTACTACCTTTTTCAAAAAATCTTAAATAGGTAGTTGCTGTAGTGGTGCGGTGAATCGTGGGGATTGGCAAAGCTCCCCCGACTCGTCCACGGGCGACGACCGGCGGGAAAACGCCGGCCGCACCCGTGGGCCGCCCGGCGTCTTGTCCCCGTCTTGTACGCGTTCCCGCGTTGTCTCTCCCCCGCCATCAACAGGGACAGCATCATGGGGATAGCAAGGATACATGACCGCCGTCCCCAGCTGTGGGCAACGCTGTCGACAGGCGCGCGCAGCGGGGATGGCGCACTGGCCAACGCGCACGGTTTCGTGGCACAGTCGGAAGGGGCCGATTTATCCCCGGAACTCCCTATGACCGGCACCGATTCGGGCGGACCTTTCCACATCCATCTCGTCTCCGACGCGACGGGCGAGACGCTGCACAATGTGGCCCGTGCCTGCCTGGCGCAGTTCGAGGGCGTGCCGGTGCAGGAGCATCTGTGGCCCCTGGTGCGCACCGAGGCGACGCTGCGCCTCGTGCTCGATCATGTGCGCTCGCATCCCGGCATTGTCATCTACACGATGGTGAACACCAAGCTGCGCACCGAGCTGCGCCGCGAATGCGCCCATCTCGGCGTGCGGACCGTGTCGGTGCTCGAGCCGGTGATGCGCGCCCTGACCGCCCTGTTCGGGACCGGCGGCACCAACCAGCCGGGCCGCCAGCATGCGCTCGACGCCGACTACTTCCACCGCATCGAGGCGATGGACTACGTGCTGAACCACGATGACGGCCAGGCCGCCGGTGGACTCGAGAATGCCGACGTCATCCTGGTGGGCGTGTCGCGCACCTCCAAGACGCCGACCTCGATCTACCTCGCCAATCGCGGGGTGAAGGCGGCCAACGTGCCGTTCGTGCCGGGCATCCCGCTGCCGCCCCAGCTCGCCGCGCTGCACGGCCCGCTGATCGTCGGGCTGACCAGCGCGCCCGACCGGCTGGTACAGCTTCGCCGCAACCGGCTCCTGATGCTCAAGCAGGACGCGCATACCGACTATGTCGATCCGGAGGAGGTGAGGCGCGAGGTGTCCGACGCGCGCCGCATCTTCGCCAAGCATGGCTGGCCGGTGATCGACGTGACGCGCCGCTCGATCGAGGAGACCGCCGCGGCGGTCATCCAGCTCCTCACCGCCCACCAGGAGCGCCAGGCCGCCACGGCCGGCTGAGCGGGCAGGCGAAAATTTCGTTCTAGACGTCCGCGATTCCGGCTAGGGTCGCGCCGCCATGGCCTCGTCCTTCGCCCGCAACGCCCCATCGGCACCGCTCGCCTACGGCATGATCGTGCTCGCCTCGGCCAGCGCCGCCCGCCGTGCCGTGCTGCAGGGCGCCGGCATCGCGTTCGAGGTCGCGGTCGCACGCATCGACGAGGCGGCTTTGCGCGACAGGCTGCGCGCGGAAGGCGCCGATCCGGCCGCTACCGCCGCGTCGCTGGCCGAGGCCAAGGCGCGCGCCGTGGCCGGCGAACATCCCGGCCGGCTGGTGATCGGGGCCGACCAGATCCTGGAATGCGACGGGGTGGCGTTCGACAAGCCGGTCGACCGTGCCGACGCGGCCCGCCAGCTCGCCGCGCTCTCGGGCCGGACCCACCGGCTGCTCAGCGCGGTGTGCGCCGTCGCCGACGCGACGGTCGAATGGCGCCACGTGGCGGTGGCGACGCTGCATGTGCGTGCGCTGGGCGACGATTTCATCGCGCGCTATCTCGACGCGATCGGGCCGCGCGCCCTCGCCTCGCCCGGCGCCTACCAGGTCGAGGCGGAGGGCGCGCAGCTCTTCGCCCGCATCGAGGGCGATCATTTCACCATCCTCGGCCTGCCGCTCCTGCCGCTGCTCGATTTCCTGCGCACGCGGCGGACGATCGCGACGTGACCAACTCGGCGCGGGCGCGCGTGGCCGGCGTGATGGGCTGGCCGGTGGCGCATTCCCTGTCGCCGCGGCTGCACGGCTACTGGCTGGAGCAGTACGGCATCGACGGCGCCTACGTGCCGCTGCCGGTCGCGCCCGCCGATTTCGCCGGCGCGCTGCGCGCCCTGGCCCGAATGGGCTTCGCCGGGGTCAACGTCACCGTGCCGCACAAGGAGGCGGCGCTCGCCACGGTCGACCGGGCGGACGAGGCGGCGCGGCGCATCGGCGCGATCAACATGGTGACGTTCGCGGCGGACGGCACGATGGACGGGCGCAACACCGATGTGTTCGGTTTCGCCGCGCATCTGCAGGCAGCGCAGCCGGGCTGGCTCGCCGCCGGGAAGCGCGCCGTGGTGCTGGGCGCGGGCGGCGCGGCGCGGGCGGTGGTCGCCGCGCTCGCCGACGACGGCATCGCCGAGATCAGGCTGGTCAACCGCACGCCGGCGCGCGCCGAGGCGCTGGCCCGCGCGCTCGGCGGGCCGGTGCGGCCCGTCGCATGGGACGAACGGTCGGACGCGCTCGAAGGCGCCGATCTCCTCGTCAACACCACCGTCCTCGGCATGGACGGCAAGCCGGAGCTTGCCCTCGACCTCGCGGCGCTGCCCGAGGCTGCCGTCGTCTATGACATCGTCTATGCGCCGCTCGAGACCGCTTTGCTCGCGGCGGCGGCGGCGCGCGGCAACCCGGTCGTCGACGGGCTCGGCATGCTGCTGCACCAGGCGCGGCCGGCCTTCGCCGCCTGGTTCGGCCGCGCGCCCGAGGTGACGCCGGCGCTGCGCGACTTCGTCCTCGCCGGAAGCGGGCCCGCCCGCTAGATGTTCGTCCTCGGCCTCACCGGCTCGATCGGCATGGGCAAGTCGACCGCATCGGCGATGCTGCGCCGGCTCGGCCTCCCCGTGCAGGAGGCCGACGCCGTGGTCCACGCGCTCTACGCGCCGGGCGGCGCGGCGGTGGGCCCCATCGCCGCCGCCTTTCCCGGCGTCACCGACGCGGCCGGCGGGATCGACCGCGCCAAGCTGTCGGGCCGCGTGATCGGCGACAAGCAGGCGCTCGCGCGGCTGGAACGGATCGTCCATCCGCTGGTGGGCGAGGCGCGCGACGAATTCCTGCGCGCTGCGGCCCGGAGGGGCGCGCCGATTGCCGTGCTCGACATCCCGCTGATGTTCGAGGCCGGGCTCGACCGGTTCTGCGATGCGGTGATCGTGGTCACCGCGCCGCGCTTCGTGCAGGAGGCGCGGGTGATGGCCCGGCCGGGCATGACGCGCGACAAGCTCGCCCGGCTGATGGCGAGCCAGATGCCCGACGCGGAAAAGCGCCGGCGCGCCGATTTCGTCGTGCCCACAGGCGCCGGGCGCCGCTTCACCTTGAACCGAATCAGGAAGATCGTGGAGGATGTGCGCGCGGGGCGCGTGGAGCGGCGCCGTCCGCGACGGGCGGGGTGAAAATGCGCGAAGTCGTCCTCGATACCGAAACCACGGGTCTCGATCCCATCGCCGGGCATCGGATCGTCGAGATCGGCTGCATCGAGCTCTACAACCACGTGCCGACGGGCAAGACATTCCACCGGCTGATCAACCCCGACCGGCCGATGCCGACCGCCGCATTCGAGGTGCACGGCCTGTCGGACGAGCTCCTGGCCAAGCAGCCGCGCTTCGACAAGGTGGCCGACGACTTCCTCGAATTCATCGCCGATTCGCAGCTCGTCATCCACAACGCGGCGTTCGACCTCGGCTTCGTCAATGCCGAGCTGGCGAAATGCGGCCTGGCGCCGGTGGCCGGGACGCGCGCGGTCGACACCGTCTCGATGGCGCGGCGCAAATTCCCCGGCGCGCCGGCCAGCCTCGACGCGCTGTGCCGGCGCTTCGCCATCGACCTGTCGGGCCGGTCCAAGCACGGCGCGCTGGTCGACGCCGAGCTTCTGGCCGCCGTCTATCTCGAGCTGCTGGGCGGGCGCCAGCCGGTGCTCGGGCTGGGGACCGAGGCGATCACGCTGCGCCATGTCGAGCGCCGGCGCGAGGCGCGGCCGCCGCGCCACTTCGCCCCCTCGGCGGCCGAGCTCGCCGCCCACGCGGCCTTCGTCGCCAGCCTCACCGACCCGATCTGGAACGCGGAGTAGCGGCCGGCCCGGTCACAGGCGCAGGGCGGACTTCACCACCTTGCCGGTCGGTCCCTTTGGCAGCTCGGCCAGGATGCGCACGCGGCGCGGATACTTGTAGCCGGCGAGGCGCGCCTTGCACCACGCGGTGACGGCGGCGGGATCGAGCACGGCCCCGGCGCGCGGCGCGACGAAGGCGGCGATGTCCTCGCCCAGATCTGGGTCGGCGACGCCGATCACCGCCGCCTCGGCGATGTCGGGGTGGGTGGCGAGCACCGCCTCGACCTCGCCCGCCGCCACGGTGTAGCCGCCGCGCAGGATGATGTCCTTCTTGCGCCCGACGATGCGGACGTAGCTGTCGTCGTTGACGACGGCCAGGTCGCCGGTGCGGAACCATTCGCCGTCGAGCACGGCGGCCGTCTCCGCCGGCTTGTTGAGATAGCCGGTAAGCCGCCCTTCCGTGCGGATCAGCAGCTCGCCCGTCTCGCCGGCGGCCAGCGCCGTGCCGTCGTCGCCGACGACGCGCAGCTCCACCCCCGGCATGGCACGGCCGATGAAGTCGGCATGGTCGGCGGGCTGCCCCGCGCTGTAGGAGACCGGACGGAACAGCTCCGTCATGCCGTAGCCGCGCACGATGCGCCCGCCGGTCGCCGCGCGCCAGGCGCTCGCCAGCTCCCACGGGCAGGGCGCCGCGCCCGACAGCACGTAGCGCAGGCTGGCGACCTTCGCGGGTTCGAACGCGGGCGCGTCGAGGATGCGGCGGAACATGGTGGCGACGCCGGGATAAACGGTCGCGCGGTGACGGTCGACGGCGGCGATCGCGTCGTCCGGCGAGAAGCGCGGGATGAAGGCGACCGACGCGCCGGCCATGAGCGGCGCGAGCACGCTGCCGAAAATGCCGAGCGAATGGGCGAGCGGCAGGGCCGAGAGCGACACGTCCTCGGGCTTGAGATCCATCACCGGCCCCATCCACGAGCCGAGCGCCCAGCCGGTCGCGCCGTGCGAAAGCACGACTCCCTTGGGCACGCCGGTCGAGCCCGATGTGTAGAGCACGATGGCCGCGTCGCCGGGCGCCACCGGCCGCGCCGCCACCTCTTCCTCGTCGTCGGACAGGGATTCGATCACGTGGCGCGGGCCCAAATCCTCCAGGATCTGCGCGCGCTCGTCCGATGTCAGGCGGGGGTTGAGCGGCGCGACGGTGGCGCCGGCCTTGAGTGCACCATAGAGCGCGACGACGATCTCGGCCGGGTCATCGATGGCGATAGCGACGCGGTCGCCCGGCGCCACGCCCTGATTTGCCAGATCGCGGGCCAGCCCGCCGGCGCGGCGCTCGACCGTTGCCCAGTCCATTGCCCGGTCCGCGGACAGCAGGACCGGCTTGTCGCGCCATCGCCGGGCGCTCGCTTCCAGCAGCTCGGCGATGTTGGCGCCCATATTACGCGGCGTTCCTCAGGACGAACGGAGAAGGTTGGTAATCGGCAGGCATCGCCGGCTCACGACAGCAGTTTTTTCAGGTCGATCGCGTCCCACACCTCCCTGGGGAAGCTGTGGCGCGGCGTGTAATCGGCGAGCGTCGGCTTGGCGGTGGCGTCGACGCCCCATTTGGACGAGAACCCGTCATTGCCGGCGGTCGAGGGGTCGAGGTCCGACCCGCGCGTGCCGGAGACGATCATCACGTCGCGGTCGGGCTGGCAGCGCGTGGCGATGGCCCAGTTGACCGCGCGGTCGTCGAACACGTCGATGTCGTGGTCCACCACCACGATGCGCTTCATGTAGAGGTCGGCGCCCAGCGCGGCGAGGATGGCGTTCTTGCCCTGGCCCGCGAGGCGCTGCTCGATCGAGACGTAACACGTGAACGGCGAGGGCACGCGCACCGCCTTGATCGACGGCACCATGGCGCGCACCGCGCGGTAGAGGTTCGCCTCCATCGGGATGGTGGAAAGCAGCATGTGGTCGAGATGGCCGACCGTGATGTCCTGGAAGTACGCGCCCTTGCGGTGGGTGATGGCCTTGACCTTCACCACCTCGCGGTCGCGCGCCCCCAGCGAATAGCCGGTGAACTCGCCGAACGGGCCTTCCGAGACGCGCTCGTGCGGCAGGATCTCGCATTCCAGGATCAGCTCGGCATGCGCCGGCACCAGCACGTCCGAGGTTTCGCAGCGGACCAGCTCCAGCGGCTCGTCCAGCAGCCCGCCCATGATGGCCCGCTCGTCCTCGTCGATCGAGCCGATGGCGAGGCAGCCCAGCGCAATGGCGGGGTGCACCCCGATCGCGAACGCCACCTGCAGCGGCTCGCCCCGCGCCTCGGCGGTCTCGTAGTACTCCCACAGATGCTTGCCGAGGGTGAGGTGGATCGAGGTCGAATCGCGCCCCGTGATCATCAGCCGGTTATAGGCGCAGTTCCACCCCTCGCCCGCCGGGTCCTTGGCGAACGAGATGGCGGCGGTGATGTAGGGGCCGCCGTCGCCCGCGTGGTGGACGAGCTGGGGCAGCGCACGCATGTCGACGTCGGCGCCCTTCAGGATCACGTCCTTGCAGGGGCCGGTGTTCACCTCGCGCGGCGGCACCGGCTTGTCCATCGCGGCCAGGTATTTCTGCAGCATCTTGTCGGGCGCGGCGTTCATCGCCATGGCGAGGCGCGAGCGCGACGCGTGCAGATTGGTGATGACCCTGAAGTCGGTGCCCTCGACCTTGTCGAAGATCACGACCGGGCGCTTCCGCTCGCGCTCCATCTTCACGATGGTCGCGGTGATCTCGTGGTTCACCGACATCGGCTTGGCGACGGTGACCACGTCGTCGGCCTTCGCGGCCTTCACCTTCTCGAGGTAGGAGGGGAGGTCCTGGGACATGAAGCGGGAAATCCTAAACACGTTCGTCATTGCGAGGAGCGCGGCGACGAAGCAATCCAGACGGCGCCTGGATTGCTTCCCCCCGGGCCGAGGCCCGAGGGTCGCAATGACGGGGCGACGTTACAGCGCGTTGGCGGGGTGGATCATCGTCCGCCACATATGCGCGACGGGCGAGTTGTCGTAGCCCAGCCCTTCCTCGGGCTGGCGGAAATTGCGCCCGATCACGTCCTCGAACTCGTCGAGCGTGACCACGGCGTTGGGATCGAAGGCGTAAAGGTCGTTCACGCAGATCATCCGCGCGGACATGTACCATTTGTGGGCGCGCGCACGGTCGTACGCCTCCTGGATGTAGGGGGCGGGCCGATAGCCCTCGCCGAACAGCCGCACATACATCTCGGGATATTCGTAGCCCACCGAGCTGTCGGGGAAGAAACGCAGCGCCTGGTGATGGCGGATCGACCAGCTCACCTCCTCGTCGACATAGGGCTCGATCAGCTGCGCGCCCCACCAGCCATGGTCGGCGCGGATGAAGCCCGCGACCGACAGGTCGTGCAGCAGGCAGGCGAGCTGCAGCTTCTCGTCGCCGCCGTTCTTGCGCGCCAGCGCGGCCGACTGCAGCAGATGGTTGGCCGGCCCGGCGGCGCAGCGATGGCGGATGAAATCCTGCAAGGTGGGCTTCGCCGGCATGGCGGGCAGGCGCGGGTCGCGCCCCATCATGGCGTACTTGCCGGGCTCGCCGAAGCCGATCTCCAGCTTGCCCTCGGCCGCGTTGGCCAGCACCGACCTGGCGGGCACGCGGTCCAAGTTCTGCATCGCCTCGTGCTCGAGCTCGTCCGCCCGTTCGTCCATCGTCTTGACCGTCGCCATGGGAGCCTCCCTATCCGGCCATCCGTGGCGAAATGATCGGCCGAAACGGCCCGCGAGTAAAGGGCGAGCGGCGGCCGGACGGTCAGTTCAGCCGGCCGACGCTCCGCGCCAGCAGGAGGTAGAGCTTGCCCACGTCGGCCGACAGGAAGGTCGAGGACAGCAGGTTCTCCGGGTCGGATTCGTTCGCCTCGGCGAGCAGCCGCTCGAACTGGTCGAGATAGCGCGAGACGTATTTCCGAAAGGTCTCGTCCTCGTGGTACTTGGCGCCGATGGTGGTGCGGGCGCGCTTGTCGTCGTCGCCCAGGATGTTGCGGACGAAGATGCCGCGGTCGCCGCGGCTGAACTTCGACCACAGGCTGTCGGACGACTGGCGGTCGAGGATGCGGTTGAGGTCGATCGCCACCGAGTTGAGGTCCTCGATCACGAATTTCGACGCCTTCAGGAACATGTCGCGCCGCGCGTCGAACGAGTTCTCGCGGATCACCCGGGCCTGGCCCTCGGCCGATTCCGAGGCGCGCACCAGCGAAAGCGCCTGCTCGCGGAACGTCTCGGAAACGGTGCCGGCCTGGCTCGCCGCCTTGTCGAGCACGCCGGTCAGCTCGCCGGCATAGGTGCGCAGCGTCTCCTGGACGTACTGCACCTGCTCGACCGCCGCCTCCGAGGCGAGCTGCAAATCGCGCGCGCGGTCGCGGAACTGGCGGCCGACGCCGTGCATGCGCTCCTCGGCGACCTTGGTCGAGGTGCCGAGCTCGGCCGCCTCGGCCTTCAGACCGTCGGTCACCTCGCCGATCTCGGTGGTGAGCCGCGCGGTCAGCTCGCCCACGTTCTTGGCGCCGGCGGCGAGCTGCTCGCCGACCAGCTTGAGGTGCTCGACGGCGCCGCGCGCGGCCGAGCCGACGCCGGCCTCCTCGGCGGACAGCACCTTGCCGATGCGCTCGGCCTCGGCGGCGGCGCGCGCCACCGTCTCCTCGATGCGCACAAGCTGCGTCTTCGCCGCGCCCTCGAACGCGCCGAGCTGCGAGGCGATGCGCGCCGCGATGCGCTCGAACGCCTCGTCCTGGGTCTCGAGCAGGGCGCGCACCCGGTCGGCCTGCTGCGCCGCGCCCTCGGACGCGCCGGCCAGGTCGCGCGACTGGCGCTCGAAGGTGCGGCCCACCGCGTCGGCCTGTTCGGCGGCGTGATCGGCGGCGGCGCGCACCTGCGCCGTCCACTTGGCCAGCTGGTCGCCCATGCGCTGGCCCCGCTCGGCCGCCTCGCCCGACACCTCGGCCAGGTCTTCCGCCTGCTTGCGCAGGGCCGCGCCGACCACGCGCATGCGGGACGTGGCCTGGGCCGAGACGCGCTCGGATTCGTTGGACAGCTCCTCGCTCTGGCGGCGCAGCGCGGCGCCGACATTCTCGGCCTGCTGCGAGACCTGGGCGGCGGAACGCTCGGCCACCGCGGCGGACTCGTCGGACTGGCGGCGCAGGGCGGCGCCGACGTCTTCGAGACGCGCGGCGACGTTCTGGGCGGCGCGCGCGCTGGCGGCGCTCATCTCGTCCGACTGGCGGCGGATGGCGACGATCATCTCCTCCGCCTTCTTCAGCGTCTCGCGCGCGGCCTCGCTCGCCTCGGTGCCGACCTCGGCGGTGCGCTTCGCCAGGAAGTCGCCCACCTCGTCGATGCGATGGCGTGCGTTGGCACCGGCCTGCTCGGTCACCTCGAAGAACCCGGCCAGCTCATGGCGCAGGGCCGCCGTCACCTCGTCGGCGCGGCTGCGCACGACCTCGGCGGCGCGGTCGGCCTCGGCGGTCACGTCGGTCGAATGCTGGCGCAGCACCGCGCCCAGCTCCTCGATCTGGGCGGCGGCCTTGGCGACGGCGTTGTCGGCGGTCTGGCCCATGTCGGCCGCCTGGCGGCGCAGCCCGGCGGCGACGTCCTCGATGCGGGCGACGACGCGCGCGCCGGTCTTGTCCGCCTCGGCGCGCATGTCCTCGGCCTGGCGGCGCAGCAGCGCCCCGGTCGCGTCGGATTCGGCGGCGATGCGCGCGGCGATGCGCTCGACCTCGCCGTTCAGCTCCTCGCCGTTGCGCTTCAGCGTGGCCTGCACGTCGGCGGCGCGGCCGGTGGCGTTGGCGACGGCGCGGTCGGTCTCGGCGATCATGGCGTCCGACTGGCGCTTGAGCGCGACCTGCACCTCGGCGGTCTTCTGGTTGGCATGGGTGATGGCGCGGTCGGTCTCGGCCATCGTGACGTCGGCGGCGCCGCGCAGCGCGAAGCCCAGCGCGTCAATGCGGGCCGAGGCGGTCTCGGCGGCGCGCTCGGTGACGGCGATCAGGTCGTTGGCCCGGTTCTGGATGTGCGCGCCGACCTGGTCCAGCCGCTCGCGCGCGTGCTCGGTGCCGCGGTCGAGCCCGTCGGTCTCGCCGCGGAACGCCTCGCCCGCCGCGCGGATGCCGGCGACGGCGGCCTGCGCCGCCTCGGTCAGCGCGGTCGACCGGGCGGCCAGCGTCTGGCTCGCCTCGGTGACCTTGTCGGCGGTGCCGGCGGCCACCCCGTTCAGCCGCTCGCTCTCGGCGTCGTAGGCGGCGCCCACCTCGTGCGCGCGGGTCATGGCGGCGTCGGCGGCCCGCTCCAGCCCGTGCGCGCCCTCCTGCATGGCCTCGGTGGCGGCGCGGATATGACCGGCCGCGTCGTCCGACGCCCGGGCCAGCTCGCCCGCGCGGCGCTGGTAAGCCTCCGCCGCGCCGTCGACGCCGGCGGTGATCTCGCCCAGATGCGACAGGACCCCGTCGGCATGGGCGCGCACCGAGGAGTTCAGCCCCTCCGCCCGCTGGGCCGCCCGCTCGGTGGCGGCGGACAGCGCGTCGAGCTGGCTGCGGAACGTGTCGGCGGCGGTGTCCATGCGGTTCATCGCCCGCTCGGAGGCGGAATCGAGCTCGCGCGTCTGGCGGGCGATCCCGTCCTGGATGGTCGCCGCGCGGATCGCGACCTGGTCGGAGGTGCGGTCGAGCGATGCGGCCTCGTGGCTCAGCGCCTCGCGCAGCTTCTCGGCCTGGGCGGCGGAGCGGTCGGTCGCCTCGGTCAGCTCGCGCGCCTGCTCGCGCAAGCTGTCGGTGATGGCGCGCACCCGCTGCTCGGAATCCGCGGCCGGGTAGATGAGCTGGTCGAGCTGGGTCGACAGGGCATGGCCGATGGTCTTGAGCTCGCGCCCGCCGCCCCACAGGCCGAGCGCCAGCCACAGCACGGCGAGCGGCACGAACACGCCGAGGACGACCAGCGCCTGCTCGTGCGGCAGCAGGAACCCCAAAGTCGACCAGCCCGTGTCGATGCTGATGTAGGCCGCGCAGACGATCAGCCAGGCGGCCGAAAGCCCCGCGCCCAACAGGTACGCGGTGCGACGGTCCGGCGGCACATCGAGACCCATGGCGAGCCTCCCCCACCTTGTTCCGTATGACGCCGCGCGCTTCCCGCCGCGGCCCGTCGCATAATACCGAAGCCGCGCCGGAAGGGCTAGCGTCCGGCGGCGGAGGCGGTGGTGCCGCGCGGCACGGCGTGGCCGATTCCCAGCGGCTCGGCGTCGCACAGCACGAAGGCGACGCGGGCCGGGACGGTGCCGCGATTGACCCAGCTATGGTTGGTGCCGCGCTGGATCAGCACGTCGCCCGCCTTCAGGTGCACGGTGGACTTGTCCATGTCCATGTCGATCTCGCCCGACATGACGATGACGTAGTCGATCGTCTCGGTCCGGTGCATGGTGCCCGGCCCGCCCGGCGGGAAGTCGATGATGGCGAAGCGCGTGCCGTTGGGCGGCGGCGGGCTGCCCAGCGTGCGGGCGCCCATGTCCTCGATCTCCTCGCCGATGCCGATGTCGGCCGGCGTCCGGTCGGTGCACCAGATCAGGGTCGAGACCGACCCGGAGCCCGGGTATTTCGCGTTGGTCGCCGGCGAATCCATCAGCACCTTGGCGACCTTGCCGGCGTCGTGGCCGGTGACCACGCGGCGGATCGGCGGATAGTTCGTGTTGTCGGCCATGCTTCCCTCCCGTGTCTACTGTGTTGGGGCGCGATATTCGCGGCCGTCCGGCCCGCGGGCCGTTCGCCCTTCGATTCAGCCCCTCCGGGGCCACTCAGGGCGAACGGAAAAATGGCCGAACGAAACCGACGTTACCACGCCAAATGCGGCATTGCGGCCGTCGGGAAGTGTCCGGCGCGGGCGCAGGCGGCGGCGATCGCGGCCTCGGACGGGCGTCCGCCCGCGGCGGCGCCGAGCTCCTCGGCGTGCAGCCCGCCGGTCACCAGCACCGAGTCGATGCCGACCGTCTCGGCGCCGGCGATGTCGGTGCGCAGCGAGTCGCCCACGGCCAGCACGCGCGCGCGGTCGGCGACGCCCAGCATCTCGAAGCACAGCGCGTAGATCGGCATGTGCGGCTTGCCGATCCAGCGCACCGCCCCGCCCAGCGCCTCGTAGCGCAGCGCCAGCGCGCCGGCGCAGATGATGCGCACCCCGCCGCGGATCACCTCGAGGTCGGGGTTGACGCAGATCATCGGCAGGCCGCGTCGCGCGCCCTCGGCCAGCGTCGCCTCGTAGTCCGCCACCTTCTCCTCGTCGCGCCACGGGCCGGTGTTCATGATGAAGTCGGCCGCGGCGATGTCGCGCACGCGCTCGAGATCCAGCCCCTCGAACAGGTTCTCGTCGCGCTTCGGGCCGATATGCAGGCATTTGCGCCCGATCGCGCGGTAGAACGGGTCGGTGCGCTCGTGCAGCTCGATCCAGGTCGCCTCGCCCGACGACAATATGTGGCGGCAATGGCGCTCCGGGATGCCCATCGCGACCATCGATTCCGCGATGGCGGCGGCGCGGCGCGGCGCGTTCGACAGCATGACGAAGGGCTTGCCGGCCGCCTCCATGGCGTCCAGCGCCTCGATCACGCCCGGGAAGGCCGCCACGCCGTCATGGATCACCCCCCACAAATCGAGGAGGAAACCGTCATAGCGGTCGGCCAGGGGCGCGAGGCCGTCGAGCAAGGGAATCTTGGGCGGCTGATCCATGCGGGCCTTGTGCCATAACGCTACGCCGATTTGAAGCCGGACCACGGGGCGGCAGCGCCCGCATCACCAGAGACTGTCAGCCCGGACGCCGCGCAGCGGCGATCCGGGGCCCATCTCGCCGCGTCACGGCGGCTGCGATATGGGCCCGGGGTCTGCGGCGCACCACCTCATCCCCCGCGACAAGCGCGTGGGCTTTGGTGCGCCGCGGGATGACAGGCGGAAAAGCACCTTGAAACTCACTCTCGCACCGCGAACGCCAGGTAGTTGACCGAGACATCGCGGGCGAGGCGCCAGTCGTCGGCGGCGGGGTCGTAGGCGAGGCCGGCCAGGTCGACGAGGCGGAAGCCCGAGGCGCGCAGGTCGCGGGCAAGCTCCGACGGGCGGACGAACCTGGACCAGCGATGCGTGCCGCGCGGCAGCCAGCCGAGCACGTACTCCGCCCCGACAATGGCGGTGGCGAAGGCCCGCGGCGTGCGGTTGAGCGTCGAAAGGGCGAGCCCGCCTCCCGGCGCGACCAGGGCGCACACAGCGGCGACGAAGGCGGTGCGGTCGGCGGTGTGCTCGACCACCTCGAACGAGACCACCGCGTCGTAGGTTTCGCCCGCCTCCGCCAGCGCCTCGGCGGTCGTCACGCGATAGTCGATGGCGAGCTTCTCGCCCCGCGCATGGGCGCGGGCGGCCGCGATCCCCTCGCCCACCGCGTCGATGCCGGTGACCTGTGCGCCGAGGCGGGCCAGTGGCTCGCACACCAGACCGCCGCCGCAGCCGACATCGAGGATGCGGAGGTCGCGGAGCGGCTTCGGGCCCAGCGGGTCGCGCCCGAACCGGTCGCACAGCGCGTCGCGCAGCCAGCCCAGCCGCGCCGGGTTGAGCCGGTGGAGCGGGCGCATCGGCCCGTCCGCGTCCCACCATTCGTCGGCGAGCGCGGCGAAGCGCGCCGTCTCGTCCGCGTCGAGCGACGGCTCGCGCGAGGAAGGGGTGCGCCGGGCGCGCGGGGTTGCCTCTGCCATCGGGCACGGAGTATGTATGCGCCCGCCTTGCGCGGCAACCGGCCCCGCCCCGGCGTGGCGCGGACCCCGGGCCTCGGCCCGCTTCGCCGGCGCCGGGCGTGGGGAGCTCCATGGCGCGTCTCGTGCACAAGTTCGGCGGCACCTCCGTCGCCAATCTGGACCGCATCCGCGCGTCGGCGGAGCGGGTGAAGGCCGCCGTCGATTCGGGCGACCAGGTGGCGGTCGTGGTCTCGGCCATGGCCGGCACGACCAACCAGCTCGTCGAAATGGACGCTGGAGGCCGCGCGGCTGCACGATGCGCGCGAATACGACGTCGTCGTCGCCTCGGGCGAGCAGGTGACCAGCGGGCTGATGGCCATCGTGCTGCAGACGATGGGGGTGGACGCGCGCTCGTGGCTGGGCTGGCAGATCCCGGTCCACACCGACGGCGCGCACGGCCGCGCCCGGATCGAGGCGATCGACACCGAAGAGCTGGAGCGGCGCATGAACCAGGGCCAGGTGCCGGTGGTGGCCGGCTTCCAGGGGCTGGGGCCGGACAATCGGATCACCACGCTGGGCCGCGGCGGCTCGGACACCTCGGCCGTCGCGCTCGCCGCGGCGCTCAAGGCCGACCGCTGCGACATCTATACCGACGTCGACGGCGTCTATACCTGCGACCCGCGCATCGTTGCCAAGGCGCGCAAGCTCGATAAGATCACCTACGAGGAGATGCTGGAGATCGCCTCGCAGGGCGCCAAGGTCCTGCAGACGCGCTCGGTCGAGCTGGCGATGAATTACGGGGTGCGGGTTCAGGTGCTGTCCTCGTTCGCGGACAAGCCGGGAACGCTGGTCGTCGACGAGGAGGAGATCGTGGAAAAGGAAGTCCTGTCCGGCATCGCCTACAGCCGCGACGAGGCCAAGATCACGCTGGTCGGCGTCGCCGACCGGCCGGGCGTCGCCGCGACGATCTTCGGCTCGCTCGCCGATTCGTCGATCAACGTCGACATGATCGTCCAGAACGTCTCGGAGGACGGCAAGACGACCGACATGACCTTCACCGTGGGCAAGTCCGACCTCGACCGCGCCGCCGCCACGTTGGAGGCGAACAAGGCCGAGATCGGCTATGCGAGGCTGGTCAGCGACCCGAACGTGGTCAAGATCTCGGTGATCGGGGTCGGCATGCGCAGCCATGCCGGCGTCGCCCAGCGCATGTTCCGGGCGCTTGCCGAGAAGGGCATCAACATCCAGGTGATCTCCACCTCCGAGATCAAGGTCAGCGTGCTGGTCGCCGAGGAGTACACCGAGCTCGCGCTGCGCGCGCTGCATACCGCCTACGGGCTCGACGCCGCCTAGACGCGACCAGGAAAGGCCGCCCCGATGAACCGACGAGAGGCCCAGGCGCGACTCGACGCGCTGTGGCACAGCGGCCGGGAATTCCTGGGCACCCGCTACCGCCATCATGGGCGGCGCCATGACCTGGGTGTCGGAGCGCCACCTGGTCGCGGCGATGTCGAACGGCGGCGGGTTCGGCGTGATCGCCTGCGGCTCGATGGAGCCCGACCAGCTCGCCGCCGAGATCGACGGCACGTTCGCGCTGACCGACAAGCCGTTCGGGGTGAACCTCATCATCATGCACCCCGCCCTCGAGGCGCTGATCGACGTCTGCCTGGCGCGCAAGGTGAGCCATGTGGTGCTCGCCGGCGGCATGCCGTCGTCGCGGTCCATCGCGCGGGTGAAGGACGGCGGCGCGAAGTGCATCTGCTTCGCGCCGGCGCTGGCCATCGCGCGGCGGCTGGTCAAGTCCGGCGCCGACGCCATCGTCATCGAAGGCGCCGAGGCGGGCGGCCATATCGGGCCGGTCGCGACCAGCGTGCTGGCCCAGGAGATCCTGCCCAATTTGCGCGAGGTGCCGGTGTTCGTCGCCGGCGGGATCGGGCGCGGCGAGGCGATCCTCGCCTATCTCGAAATGGGCGCGGCCGGCTGCCAGCTCGGCACGCGCTTCGCCTGCGTCGCCGAATCCATCGCGCATCCGAACTTCAAGCAGGCGTTCTTCCGCGCCGCGGCGCGCGACGCGGTGCCGTCGGTGCAGCTCGACCCGCAATTCCCGGTGATCCCGGTGCGCGCGCTGGCCAACAAGGCGACGCGCGCCTTCGCCGAGACGCAGCGCGACGTGATCGAGCGCTATCGCCGGGGCGAGGTGCCGATCGAGGACGCGCAGCTCCTGATCGAGCGGTTCTGGGCCGGCGCGCTGCGCCGCGCGGTGATCGACGGCGACATCGAGAACGGCTCGCTGATGGCCGGCCAGTCGGTCGGCATGGTGACGCGCGAGCAGCCCGCCGCCGAGGTGATCGGCGAGCTGGTGGACCAGGCGGTCTGTGCGCTGACGGCGCGCGACACCGCCGAGGTCTAGGGATGGCGCTCCGGGCCGCCTCCAGTCCCCGGCGTACCCTCCGGCGGATACGCGAGGTCATGGCGGGGCAGGGCACCGCCCAGTCCCGCCTCGACCGTCTGGTGCAGATCATCGCGGTCGAGATGGTGGCCGAGGTGTGCTCGGCCTACGTCATGCGCGCGGGCCAGGTGCTCGAGCTGTTCGCCACCCAGGGCCTCAACCCCACCGCGGTGCACCAGACGCGCCTGCGCGTCGGCGAAGGTCTGGTGGGCGACATCGCGGCGCACGCCCGGCCCCTCAACCTGCCCGAGGCGCAGTCCCACCCGCATTTCGCCTACCGGCCGGAGACGGGGGAAGAGGCCTTCCATTCCTTCCTGGGCGTGCCCATCGTGCGCGGCGGCCGGGTGCGCGGCGTGCTGGTGGTGCAGAACCGGACGCAGCGCCACTACTCCGACGAGGAGGTCGAGGCGCTCGAGATCATCGCCATGGTGCTGGCCGAGCTGATCGCCGGCGGCGAGCTGATCGCGCGCGAGGAGCACGCGCCGTCGCAGGGCAACGCCGTGCTGCCCGTCCGGCTCGAGGGGCTCGCGATCAACAGCGGCGTGGCGATGGGCGAGGCGGTGCTGCACACGCCGCGCGTCTCGATCACCCAGCTTCTCGCCGACGAGCCCGAGGCCGAGCTCGCCAAGCTCGACGAGGCGGTGGCGGCCATGCATTCGGCGCTCGACGCCATGATCGAGCGATCCAACCTCGCCCAGCGCGGCGAGCACCGCGAGGTGCTGGAGGCGTACCGCATGTTCGCCGAGGACCGCGGCTGGCTGCGCCGCATCCGCGAGGCGATCAATGGCGGCCTCACCGTCGAGGCGGCGGTGCAGAAGGTCGAGGAGGACACGCGCGCGCGCATGGCCGAGGTGACCGACCCGGTGCTGCGCGAGCGCCTGGCCGACCTCGAGGACCTGTCGCGCCGGCTGATGGGCCACCTGATGGGCGCGGCCCACACCGTGGACCGGCACGACATGCCGCCCGACGTGATCCTGCTCGCCCGCACGATGGGGCCGGCCGAGCTGCTCGACTACCAGCGTTTCGGGCTGCGCGCCGTGGTGCTCGAGGAAGGCTCGGCCGAGTCGCACGTGGCGATCATCGCCCGCGCGCTCGATATTCCGATGATCGGCCAGGTGAAGGGGCTTCTGTCGACCATCGACCCGCACGACCCGATCATCATCGACGCCGACAACGGCGCGGTGTTCGTCCGCCCCGGCGAGGACATCCGCGAGGCGGTGGCCGAAAGCATGCGCAACCGCGCCGCGCGCCGCGCGCGCTATGCCGCCATGCGCGACGTGCCGCCGGTGACGCGCGACGGCGAGCGGGTGAAGCTCTGCGTCAATGCCGGTCTGCTGATCGATTTGCGCAACCTCGACGAAAGCGGCGCCGACGGGATCGGGCTGTTCCGCACCGAGATCCCGTTCATGGTGCAGTCGGAATTTCCCGACGTCGCCGCCCAGACCCGCATCTATCGCGAGGTGCTGGAGCTGGCGGCGCCGCGGCCGGTGCTGTTCCGCACGCTCGACATCGGCGCCGACAAGCGCCTGCCCTATATCGACGCGACGGTAGACGAGGCGAACCCGGCGCTCGGCTGGCGCGCCATCCGCATCGCGCTCGACCGGCCGATGATGCTGCGCCACCAGCTCCGCGCGCTGATCGCCGCCGCGGCCGGCTTCGAGCTCAACGTGATGTTCCCGATGATCACCGAGGTCGCCGAGTTCGACGCCGCGCGCGAGATCCTGGCGCTCGAGCTCGCCCGCATGCGCGCGGCCGGGGCCGAGGCGCCCGTCGCCGTCCGCGTCGGCTCCATGCTCGAGGTGCCGTCGCTGGTGTGGCAGCTTCCGGCGCTTCTGAAGCGGATCGACTTCCTCTCGGTGGGCTCGAACGACCTGCTCCAGTACGCCTTCGCGATCGACCGCGGCGATCCGCGCCTCGCCCAGCGCTACGACTCGCTGGCGCCGGCCTCGCTCGCCATGCTGCACGAGGTGGTGGCGCGCTGCCGCGAAACGAACGTCGAGCTGTCGATCTGCGGCGAGATGGCCTCGCGTCCCCTCGACGCCATGGCGCTGGTCGGCATCGGCTTCCGCACGCTCTCGGTCACGCCCACGGCGGTCGGGCGCATCAAGGCGATGATCCGCAGCGTCTCGGCCCGCACGCTGGGGAACTATGTCGAAACCCAGCTCGGCGGGCCCGACCGGACCCTGCGCTCCAAGCTGCGCGCCTTCGCCGGCGACCACGGGGTGGTGCTGGAAGACGGCTGAGTTGGTCGAACGCGTTGATTCCGGCGCGAAAACATTGATACTAGGCGCAGAGGGGAGCGGCGCGCGGCGCCGCCGGGCCCGGCGAAGCCGGTGACCGGTCCGGGCGGCAGCGCCGGAACGGGCAGAGCAGTGGGTGCAAGGACGAAAGACGTGGAGCGGTCCGGCCAGACGGCCGGGTCGATGCCGCCCTCGGGCGGCGACGAGGCGCGCGAGCTCGGCGCGACCCTGCGCGATGCGCGCATCGCCCACCGGCGCGAGCTGGCGGACGTGGCGAGCGAGCTGCGCATCCGCGAGAATTACCTGCGGGCGATCGAGGAGGGCCGGCTCGCCGACCTCCCCGGCACGACCTACGCGTTCGGCTTCGTCCGCGCCTATGCCGAATTTCTCGGGCTCGACGCGCGCGACATCGCCCGCCGCTTCCGCGAAGCCGCGGGCGGCGGGGCCGGCCAGCTCAACCTGGTGCTGCCCTCGCCGGTAGCCGAAGGGCGAATGCCCACCGGCGCCGTCCTGCTGGTGGCCGCGATCATCGCGCTGGGTGCCTATGGCGCCTGGTACTACCTGTCGACCCAGGGGCGCGATCCGGGCCGCATGATCGCCGCCCTGCCCGACCGCATCGAGGCGCTGATCCATCGCGGCACCGCGCCCGCGCCGCCCGCCGCGCTCGCTCCCGCGCCCGTCCCGGCCATGCCGGCGGCGACGCCGCTCGCGGGGGCGCCCGCACCCGCCGCCGCACCGCCGGCGCCGGCGGAAAGCGCGCCGGAAACAGCCGATGCCGTCTCCCTGCCGCTGACGCCCGGCGCGCCGGCCGACTCGCCGCCCGATGCGGCCTCCGATTCGATGGCGCCTGCGGCCGCGACCCCTGCCGCCATGCCGCCCGCCCCTGTCCAGGCCGCGGTGCCGCCGGCCGCCCCGCCGATGGCGGCCTCCCCGACGGACGGTGCGGCGGCCCCCGACGCCACGGCCGATTCCGAGGCCGACAGCGCGCCGCCGCCGCCCGAGCCGGTGGACGGTGCGGCGGAATCCGCCCCGGCTGCGCCTGAAGGGGCGACCACGACCGCCGCCGCGCCCCCGACCGCGCCTCTGGGGGTGACGGTCGAGCCGCTGCCGCCGCGCCCGCCCGCCCGGCCCGACGCCATGCCTTCCGCCGCCATGCCCGATTCCGCCCCGCCGGCCGCGCCCGGCCCGGTGGCCGCGCCCGGCCCGGTGGCCGCGCCCGGCCCGGTGGCCGAGGCGGTGCCGCCGCCTCCGCCCGCGCCGCCGGCCACCTCGCCGCACGACATCGTGCTGGTCGCCCAGTCCGACAGCTGGGTCGAGCTGCGCGGCGCCGGAGGCCAGCGCATCTATTCCCAGGTGCTGCGCGCCGGCGAGCGCTATGACGTGCCGGACGAGCCGGGCTTGGTGATGATGACCGGCAATGCCGGCGGGCTGCAGGTGGTCGTCGATGGCCGGACGGCGCCCTCGCTCGGGGCGCAGGGCGAGGTGCGCCGCAACATCCCGCTCGACCCCGTGCGCCTGCTGGCCGGCACCGCCGCCCCGCCGCAGCCTTAGCGCATGCCCCGGCCGCAGGTGGCCAATTCCCTCTGCCATGCGGGCGGAGGGTGGTAAAACCGGGCCGCATGCCATCCGCATGTCCGAACCGCGAGGAGATTCCGTGGCCGCATTGAAGCCGGTCCGTGGCACCCATGACATCCTGGCCGAGGATGCGCGCCGCTTTCACCGCATCGTCGAGACGGGGCGCGCGCACCGCCGCGCGCTACGGCTATGACGCGGTGGCGACGCCGATCTTCGAGCTGACCGAGGTGTTCCAGCGCACGCTGGGCGACACCTCGGACATCGTGACCAAGGAGATGTATTCGTTCACCGACAAGGGCGGCGACGCGATCACCCTGCGCCCCGAGGGCACGGCCGGCATCGCCCGCGCGGTGATCTCCGGCGGGCTCGCGCAGGAGGCGCCGCTGAAATTCTTCTATGACGGCCCGATGTTCCGCTACGAGCGGCCGCAGAAGGGCCGGCTGCGCCAGTTCCACCAGATCGGGGTGGAGCTGATCGGCGTGGCCGAGCCGGCCGGCGACGTCGAGGTGATCGCCCTCGGCGCCGCGATCCTCAAGGCGCTCGGGCTCGGCGACAGGATCACGCTCGAGATAAATACACTCGGCAATCCATACAGCCGTGCCGCCTACCGCGATCGTCTGGTTGGCTACGTGCGAGGACACCTCGAAAGGCTTTCGAAGGATTCCCTTGACCGGTTGGAGCGCAACCCTTTGCGCATACTTGATTCCAAGGATCCTGGCGACCGAGAGGTGATTGCAAACGCGCCGACGTTGGTCGAGTGCCTCGACGATGAATCGTATAGTTTTTTTGAGACAGTGAAATCGGGCCTTGATGCGCTTGGCATTCGTTACCGTGTGTCGCCCCACTTGGTGCGCGGGCTCGACTATTACTGCCACACCGCATTCGAGTTCACGACCGAGACGCTGGGCGCGCAGGGCACGGTGCTGGCCGGCGGGCGCTATGACGGGCTGATCTCGACGATGGGCGGGCCGGACCTTCCGGGCGTCGGCTGGGCCGCGGGCATCGAGCGGCTGGCGATGATGATCGAGCCGCCCGAGGCCGCGCGCCCCATCGCCGTGGTCCCCATCGGCGCGGCGGCCGAGACGAAGGCGCTGACGCTTGCCCAGTCGCTGCGCGACGCGGGCTACGCCGTCGAGCTCGGCTATCGCGGCAATCTGAAACGGCGCATGCAGCGCGCCAACAAGCTGAACGCCCGCGCGGCCGTGATCCTCGGCGAGGACGAGCTGGCGAAGGGCGCCGCCACCGTGCGCGATCTCGATACCGGCACGCAGGACGAGGTCGCGCTCGACCGTCTCGCCGAGCGCCTCGCCCCCTTCCGGTAGCACGCGCCATGGCCGCCTCCGGGCCGACCCTCCGGCCCCTGGTCGTCGGGGCCAACCACAGATCGAGCGGCGCGGCGACGCGCGAGGCCCTGTTCCTGGCCGAGGCCGCGGTGCCCGGCTTCCTCGACCGGCTGCGCGCGGCAGGGCTCGACCAGGCCCTGGTCATGTCGACCTGCGACCGGGTCGAGGTGCAGGCGGCCCACGCCGATCCGGCCACCGCGACCCGCGCGATCACGCAGCTGCTGGCCGAGCAGGGCGGCATCGAGCCGGGCGCGCTCGCGCCCGAGCTCTACGCGCTGACCGATGCCGACGCGGTGCGCCACGTGTTCCTGGTCGCCGCCGCGCTGGACAGCCAGGTGATCGGGGAATCCAACGTTTCGGGCCAGCTCAAGGACAGCCACGACATGGCGAGAGAGCGCGGCATGACGGGCTCCGAGCTCGAAGCCGTGCTGCAGGCGGCCTACGCCGCCTCCAAGCGGGTGCGCAGCGAGACCGCGATCGGCGAGGGCGCGGTGTCGATCGCTGCGGCGGCGGTCGAGATCGCGCGCGAGGTGCATGGCGACCTGGCGCGCTGCGCCGCGCTCCTGATCGGCGGCGGCGAGATGGGATCGCTGATCGTCGACCGTCTGCGCGCGTCGGGGCTCGGCCGGCTCACCGTCACCGCGCGCGCCCAGGCGCGGGCCGAGATGCTGGCGCGCCAGTGGTCGTGCCATCACACGCCGTTCGCCGGGCTTGACGCCGCGCTCGCCGACGCCGATATCGTCGTCGCGGCGCAGGCGGCGGGCGGCACGCTGGTCCGCGCCGAGGCGGTGCGGGCGGCGCTGGCCGCGCGCCGGCAGAAGCCGGTCTATCTGATCGACGCCGCGGTGCCGGCCGACATCGAGATCGCCGCCGGCCGGCTCGACGGGGCGTACCTCTACCATGTCGACGACCTCGAGGACTTGGCGCTGCGCGGGCTCGCCGGGCGCGACCGGGCGGCCGAGGAGGCGCGCGAGATCGTCGAGCGCGAGGTCGAGGCGTTCCTCGGCGACCGGGCCGGGCGGGCGGCGGCGCCCCTCGTCGCGGCGCTGCGGGCGCATTTCGCCGAGGTGCGCGATGCGGCGCTCGCCGAGGCCAAGGGCGACGCCGAGCGGGCAACGCGGCTGATGATGAACCGGCTGCTGCACCAGCCGTCCTCGGCGCTGCGCCGGATCGCGGGCGCGGGCAGCGGCCCGGAGGCCGAGGCCCTGGTGCGCACGCTGTTCGGGCTGGACGATGACGGGCCCGACGAAGGAGAGAAGATTTGAGTCTCGACGAGAAGCTCGACCGGCTTGTGAAGCGCCACGCGGAGCTTGCGCACGCGATGGAGGCGGGCGGCGGCGCCGACCCGCAGGCATTCGTCAAGCTGTCGAAGGAATATGCCGAGCTCAACCCGGTGGTCGAGGGCATCGCCGCGCTGCGCAAGGCCGAGCGCGAGGCGGCCGAGCTCGAGGAAGTGATGAACGACACCGGCTCCGACGCCGAGATGCGCGCGCTGGCCCGCGAGGAGTACGAGTCGCTGCGCGAGCGCATGCCCGAGATCGAGCAGCACCTGAAGGTGCTGCTGCTGCCGAAGGACGAGGCCGACGAGCGCAACGCCATCCTCGAGGTGCGCGCCGGCACCGGCGGCGAGGAGGCGGCGCTGTTCGCCGCCGACCTGTTCCGCATGTACCAGCGCTACGCCGAAGGCCGCGGCTGGCGGTTCGAGGTGATGCAGCTCTCCGACACCGGAATCGGCGGCTACAAGGAGGCGCAGGCGCTGATCTCGGGCCGCGACGTGTTCGCCCGCCTCAAGTTCGAATCGGGCGTCCACCGCGTCCAGCGCGTGCCCGAGACCGAGGGGTCGGGCCGCATCCATACCTCGGCCGCGACCGTCGCCGTGCTGCCCGAGGCCGAGGAGGTCGACGTCAAGATCGACGACAAGGATCTGCGCATCGACGTCTTCCGCTCCTCGGGGCCGGGCGGCCAGTCGGTCAACACCACCGATTCCGCGGTGCGCATCACCCACATCCCGACCGGCATCGTGGTCATCCAGCAGGACGAGAAGTCGCAGCACAAGAACCGCGCCAAGGCGATGAAGGTGCTGCGCGCCCGCCTGTTCGAGGCCGCAGCGCGAGGCCGCCGACGCAGGCCCGCGCCGCGACGCGCAAGTCGATGGTCGGCACCGGCGACCGGTCCGAGCGCATCCGCACCTACAACTTCCCGCAGGGCCGCGTGACCGACCACCGCATCAACCTGACGCTCTACAAGATCGACCGGGTGCTGGCCGGCGAGGCGCTGGACGAGCTCATCGACGCGCTGACCGCCGAGGACCAGGCGGCCCGTCTCGCCGAGGTGGAATGATCCGCATCACCGCCGACCATCGCCATCGACGAGGCCGAGCTCGCCGAGCAGTTCGTGCGCGCCTCGGGCCCGGGCGGGCAGAACGTCAACAAGGTCGCGACGGCGGTCGAGCTGCGGTTCGATGCGCGCCACTCGCCCAGCCTGCCCGGCGCGGTGCGCGCGCGGCTCGAGCGGCTGGCGGGTCATCGCCTCACCAAGGACGGCGTGATCGTGATCCGCGCCGACCGCTTCCGCACGCAGGAGAGCAACCGCGCCGACGCGCGTGAGCGGCTGGTGGAGCTGGTACGGCGCGCGGCGGTCGCGCCCAAGCGGCGGGTCGCGACCAGGCCCTCGCGCGCGGCCAAGGCGCGCCGCGTCGACGCCAAGACGCATCGCGGCCGCGTCAAGCGCACCCGCCAGGCCCGGCCGGATGCGGAGTAAAGGACCGCGTCGGCCCGACGTGCCCGTATCCATCGTCATCGCGGGGCGGCGCAGCCGCCGTGGCGATCCAGGCCTTCCGCCGACATGGATTGCTTCGCTTCGCTCGCAATGACGGAATTCTTGGGTCCCGTCTCACCCCTCTACGGATATTCGATCCGCACCACCTCGATGGTTTCGGGGCCGGTGGGGGTGCGCAGCTCCACCAGGTCGCCCTCCTCGGCGCGCATGAGCGCGCGCGCGATGGGCGAGATCCAGCTCACCTCGCTATGCTCGATGCGCGCCTCGTCGATGCCGACGATCCGCACCGTGCGCTCCGTTCCCTTCGAATCCTCGTAGGTGACGGTCGCGCCGAAGAACACGCGGTCGCGGTTCTTCTGCGCGCCGGGATCGACGATCTCGGCGATCTCCAGCCGCTTGCGGATGTGGCGGATGCGCCGGTCGATCTCGCGCAGCCGGCGCTTGCCATAGATGTAGTCGCCGTTCTCCGACCGGTCGCCGTTGCCGGCCGCCCACGACACGGTCTCGACCACCTTCGGCCGCTCGGCGCCGCGCAGCTCGCTTGAGCTCGGTCGCGCAGCCGCTCGGCGCCCTCCGGCGTGATGTAGTTCCGCACGCCCTTGGGCGTGGCGGGCGCGTCGTCGGCGCCCTCGTCGCCGTCCTCGTCCTCGCCCTCGCGGACGAACGCCTTGCTCATCGCTCAGGCGTCGCCGCGGTCGGGCCAGGGGATGGCGTGGACCTCGATATCCTCGTCGGCCAGCGCGCTGGCCTCGTCGGCCGTCGCCTCGCCGTAGATGCCGCGCTTCCCGGTCTCGCCGTAATGGATCTTGCGCGCCTCCTCGGCGAAGCCGTGGCCGACATACTCGCAGTTGGCCTCGACGTGGCGGCGCAGCTCCTGCAGCACGCGGACGCGCGGATCGATCATCGCGACCTTCTGGCCGGGCGGCCCGGCGGGCGGCGCCTCGCGCGCGGCCCTTCGACAGGCGCGGCGCCATCGGCGCCTTGCTCACGCGCTTCGAGCCGCAGACCGGGCAGACGATCTTGTGCGATTTCGCCTGGCTGTCGAACGCCTTCGAATCGCGGAACCATGCCTCGAACACGTGGTTCTTGGCGCATTTGAGGTCATAGAGGATCATGGCGCGAGACTACTCCATGGGGCGCGTCGAGTCGAGGCGGGATCAGCCGACCGCCTGGCGCGGGGGGCCGCGGCCGCGGCGGTCGCGTCGGGCGCGGCGAAGGGTCGGTCGTGCGTCAGGGTCGGCAGGGCGGCGCGGGCGGCGGCGATGCGCGCCGGGTCGATCTCGGCGATGGCGATGCCCGGCGCCTCGCCGCCATCGGCCAGCACCGCGCCCCACGGGTCGACGATCAGCGAGTGGCCGTAGGTCTGGCGGTTGCCCGGATGCGTGCCGCACTGGGCGGGGGCGATGACGAAGGCGCCGCACTCGATCGCGCGGGCGCGCAGCAGCACGTGCCAGTGCGCCGTCCCGGTCTGGCGGGTGAAGGCCGACGGCACCGAGATGAAGTCCGCGCCGGCATGAGCCAGCGTGCGGTAGAGCTGCGGGAAGCGCACGTCGTAGCACACGGTCATGCCGAGCCGGCCCCACGGCGTATCCGCCACGACGGCCGCGTCGCCGGGACGGTAGGTGCGCGACTCGCGGTAGGACTCGCCGCCCGGCAAATCGACGTCGAACATGTGGATCTTGTCGTAGCGCGCGGCGACGCCGCCGTCTGGCGCGATCAGGCAGGACCGGTTGGCGAGCCGTCCGTCGGCGGCCGGCACCATCACGGTGCCGGCCAGGATCCACGCGCCGGTCTCGCGCGCGAGGTCGCGGAAGGCGAGAAGGGCGGGGTGTCGGTCCTCGGGCGCGGCGGCGGCGGCCACCTTGCGCCGGTCGGGCTCCATCAGCGCCACGCATTCGGGCAGGGCGATCAGCTCGGCGCCCTCGGCGCGGGCCCGGCGCGCCATCTCGCACGCCGCCGCCACGTTCGCGACCAGGTCCGCCCCCGCGTTCACCTGGACGCAGGCGGCGCGGAACGGGCCGGTCACGCGCCGGTGCCGAGCAGCGGGTCGAGCTTGCCCGCCCGCTCGAGCGCGGCGAGCTCGTCCGAGCCGCCGATATGCGCCCCGTCGATGAAGATCTGCGGCACCGTGCTGCGCCCGTTCGCCCGCGCGGTCATGGCGCGGCGCCCCTCCGGGTCCGTGTCGACCCCGATCTCGGTGTAGGCGACGCCCTTCGAATCGAGCAGCCGCTTGGCCCGGGCGCAGTAGCCGCAGAACATGGTGGTGTAGATCTCGACCTTCGCCATCTTTCCTCGCCTGCCGCGCTTGGCGGCGTGATGCTGCCAAATATATAGGCGATTCCGCCGCGCCGGCCAGGGTTGCCCGCCTCACCGGCCGGTATTACTCTTACCGGTAAGAGTAAGAATTGCGGAGCCGCGCATGCGCATCACCTCCAAGGGCCAGGTCACGATCCCCATCGACATACGCGAGAAGGCAGGCCTCCTGCCCGGCATGGAGGTGGAATTCGAATACGATGGCGACGTGGTGCGCCTGGTACGACCCGCGACGCCCGGTCCCGAAGCGCGCGGGGAGAAGATCGTCGCGCATCTCAAGCGTCGCCCGTGGCGCCGCAACTTCGAGATGCATACCGACGAGCTCGTCAAGCTGCTGCGCGGCGAATGACCGACGTACTGGTCGACAGCAACGTCCTCATCGATATCGTGAAGCCGGGCGAGCCATGGGCCGCATGGTCCGAGACCGCCCTTCGTCGCGCGGCGGCGCAAGGGCGGCTGGTGATCAATCCGATCATCTTCGGCGAGGTCTCGATCGGCTATGACGGCCTGGACGAGGCGGAGGAAGCCTTGCCCGAAGCGATGTTCGCGCGCGAGCCGCTCAGCCATGCGGCGGCATTCCTGGCCGGACGCGCGTTCCTCGCCTACCGCCGGCGCGGTGGCATCCGCACGTCGCCCCTCTCGGACTTCCTCATCGGGGCGCATGCGGCGGTGGCGGGGTACACTTTGCTGACCCGCGACGGCGAGCGCTATCGCACCTATTTCCCGCGCCTCTCGCTGATCGCGCCCGAATGATCTTGCCCGAGTGATGTCGGCTAAGTGATCACGGCCGCGGGCGCAGCACCCGGGCGAGCGTCAGCACGTCCACCGCGGCCGCGCCGGCGCGCGTGAGCGCGCGGGCGCAGGATTCCGCCGTCGCCCCGGTGGTCAGCACGTCGTCGATCAGCACCACGCGCCGCCCCGCCACGGCCCCGGCATGGCGCGGCGGCACGGCGAAGGCCCCGCGCACGTTGCGCACCCGCGCCGACGGCGCTCAGCCCGCCCTGCGACGGGGTGCGCCGGCGCCGCACCAGCAGGTCGGGCACGCAATCGATTCCGGCGCGCCGCGCGATGGCCTGCGCGAGCAGCGCCGACTGGTTGTAGCGCCGCGCCAGCAGCCGCAGCCGGTGCAGCGGCACCGGCGCGACCATGTCGGCCTCGGCCAGCAGCGCCCGCCCCGACGCGGCCATCCAGGCGCCCAGCGCCGGTGCGGCGTCGGTGCGGTCGCCATGCTTGAGGGCGAGGATCAGGCCGCGGCTCGCATCGTCGTAGGCGAGGGCGGCGCGCGCCCGCCGGTAGGACGGCGGCCGGGTCGCGCAGGCGCCGCACAGCGCGCCGGCGCCCGGGTCGTACTCGAAGGGATAGCCGCAGGCGTCGCAGCACGGCGCACCGAGGAAGGCGAGCCCGGCCCAGCAGGCAGGGCACAGCGCGCCCGGCGCACCGACCAGCGCGCCGCAGGCAAGGCAGCGCGGCGGCAGCACCGCGCCCAGCGCGATCTCGCCGGCGCGGCGGAGCAGTGTGGTGCCATCCTGGACGGAAGCGCGCAGGCTCGCCATGACGCGGGCGAGTGTGCCATAACGCGCCCCATGACGGACAGCATGAACGTATTCGACCGCCGTGCCGTCCGGGCGCACCGCGACCGCTGCGCCGCGCGCATCGCCGGTCATGACTACCTGTTCGCCGAGATCGCCGACCGGCTGGCCGACCGGCTGGAGGACGTGCGCCGCGGCTTTCCCACGGCACTCGTGCTGGGCGCGCGCGGCGGGCTGGCGCCGCGCCTCGCCGGGCGGTTCGGGATCGAGACGGTGGTGACCGCGGACCTGTCGCCCGCCCTGCTGGCAGCGGCCGCCGCCCCGCGCGTCGCGTGCGACGAGGAGGCGCTGCCCTTCGCGGCGCGCAGCCTCGACCTGGTGGTCGGCTGCCTCACGCTCCACTGGGTGAACGATTTGCCGGGCGCGCTGGTGCAGATCCGGCGCGCGCTGAAGCCCGACGGGCTGTTCCTGGCCGCCCTGCTCGGCGGCGACACGCTGGTCGAGCTGCGCCGCTCCTTCCTCGAGGCCGAGGCGGCGGAGGAGGGCGGGGCGAGCCCGCGCACCTCGCCCCTCACCGAGCTCGCCGACGCGGCCGGGCTGATGCAGCGGGCGGGATTTGCGCTGCCGGTCGCCGACCTCGATACGATCACCGTCACCCAGCCCGACCCGTTCGCCCTGATGCACGATCTGCGGGCGATGGGCGAGGCGGGCGCGGCCCATGCGCGGCGCAAGACCGTGACCCGGCGCGCCACCCTGTTCGCCGCCGCCGCACGCTACCGCGCGCTCTATGGCGACGAAGCGGGGCGCGTGCCGGCGACGTTCCAGACGATCTTCCTCACCGGCTGGGCGCCGCACGAGGCGCAGCCACGCCCGCTGCGCCCGGGCAGCGCGCAGGCGCGCCTCGCCGACGCGCTCGGCACGGCGGAGAAGCCGGCCGGCGACCATGCCGGCCCGAAGCGGCGCGGCGGCACTTGACCTAAGTCAATGCCGCCCGCGCGGGGCCGTCCTATACCTGCACGCGAACAAGGAGATCGGCACGATGGGATGGTTGAAGGGCTCTACTCGCGGCGGCGCTGGCGGTCCTGCCGCTGGCGGCTTGGGCCGCCGACGCCGAGCATGGCGCGGTGCTGGCGAACCAGTGGTGCGCAAGCTGCCATGCGGTCACGCCCGGCGCGAAGAGCGCCAACGACCAGGTGCCGTCCTTCGCCGCGATCGCCCAGCGCGAGGATTTGACGGCCGACCATCTGCGCACCTGGCTGCAGGCGCCGCACCCCAACATGCCGGCCTTCGACCTCGCGCGGCAGAATATCGACGACCTCGTCGACTACCTGCAGTCGCTGGCAAAGCAATAGCGGCCGGCAGGCGGCCTCAAAGCAGATCGCGGAGCGGCGCGAGCAGCGGCAGATCGGCCGGCGGCATCGGGTAGTCCTCGAGCTTCGCCGGCCGCACCCATTTCAGCACCTGGCCTTCCAGCGGCCGCGCGATGCCCTGCCATTTGCGGCAGACGTAGAGCGGCATCAGCAGGTGGAACGTCTCGTAGCGGTGCGAGGCGAAGGTGAGCGGCGCGAGGCAGGCGGCGGTCACGTCGATCCCCAGCTCCTCGCGAAGCTCGCGGATCAGCGCCGCCTCCGGCGACTCGCCCTCGGCCACCTTGCCGCCCGGGAATTCCCACAGCCCGGCCATCGTCTTGCCCGCGGGCCGCTGGGCCAGCAGCACCCGCCCGTCGCGGTCGATCAGCGCGACCGCCGCCACCAGCACGATGGGGGCCGGGTTCGCCGCCATCCAGGCCGCCAGGGTGATGCGGCGCACCGGCTGCACCTGGTCGGCCCCGCGCGCCGGCATGGGGCGCCGTTCGTTGCGGTCGAGGACGAGCCCCGCCTTCTCCTGCACGCGGATCGAGGCGGCGTTGTCCGGATCGGCGCCTGCCTCGATGGCGCGCAGCCCCAGCCGGGCGAAGCCGTGCGCGATCACCGCCTTCGCCGCCTCCGTCGCATAGCCTTCGTTCCAGAACGGCTTGCCGATCCAGTAGCCGAGCTCGGCGGTGCCGTCGCGCCGCGCGCGCAGATCGATGGCCCCGACCGGCGCATCGTCGGCGGGCCGGGCGATCACGAAGCTCGCACCCCGAAACCGCATGGCGCACCCATTCCAGCGCGCCGCCCGCGGGATAGGGGTGGGGAATCCCTGCCGTCTTCAGGGCCACGTCGGGGTCCGAGACGTAGCGTTCGATATCGGGGGCATCGCGCGCGGCGGGCGGGCGCAGGATCAGCCGCGCGGTCTCGATGCGCGCGTCCTCAGCTTCGGTACGAGCCATTGATGTCGATATAGCCGTGCGTCAGGTCGCAGGTCCACACGGTGGCCTTGCCGCGCCCGACGCCGACATCGACGGCGATGTCGATCTCGCGCCCCTTCATGTGGGCGACCACCGGCGTCTCGTCATAGCCCGTGACCACGCCGCCCTGCTCGGTGATGGTGTGGCCGCCGATGGCGATGCGCAGCCGGTCGCGATCGGCCTTCTCGCCCGCCTTGCCGACCGCCATGACGATGCGGCCCCAATTGGCGTCCTCGCCGGCGATGGCGGTCTTGACCAAAGGCGAGTTGGCGATCGAAAAGGCGATGCGCCGCGCGGCCCGCGCGCTGGCGGCGCCCGTCACGGTGATGGCGACGAACTTCTCCGCCCCCTCGCCGTCCTTCACGATCTGGTGAGCGAGGTCGAGCAGCACCGCGTCGAGTGCGCGGCGGAAATCGCGCAGGGCGGGCGCGGTGGGCCCGTCGATGCGCCCATGCTGCGCCTGGCCGGTCGCGACCAGCAGCAGCGTGTCGGAGGTCGAGGTGTCGCCGTCCACCGTGATGGCGTTGAACGAGCGGGCCGCGCCCCGCTCCAGCAGCGGCTGCAGCACGCCGTGCGGCAAGGCGGCGTCGGTGAAGACGAAGGCCAGCATGGTCGCCATGTCGGGCGCGATCATGCCCGAGCCCTTGGCGATGCCGTTGATGGTAATCGGGGTTTCGCCGATGTGGCAGGTCCGGCTCGCGCCCTTGGGGAAGGTGTCGGTGGTCATGATGGCGGCGGCGGCGGTGGGCCAGGCGGCGGCGTCCAGCTGGTCGCGCAGCCCGGGCAGGGCGGCGGTGATCTTGTCCGAGGCCAGCTTCTCGCCGATCACCCCGGTCGAGGCGACGAACACCTCGTCCGGCGCGGCAGCCGATCAGCGCGGCCGCGCCGTCGACCGTGTGCGCCACCCCCTGCTCGCCCGCCTTGCCGGTGAAGGCGTTGGCGTTGCCCGAATTGACCACGATCGCCCGCGCCCGGCCGCGCTCCAGCGCCTTGCGGCACCATTCCACCGGCGCCGAGGCGGTCAGCGAGCGGGTGAACACGCCGGCGACCGCCGCGCCCTGGTCCAGCTCGCACAGCAGCAGGTCGGTGCGGCCCTTGTAGCGCAGCCCGCACGCGCCGGCGGCCAGCCGCACCCCGGCGATGGGCGGCAGGTCGGGGAAGCGGGCGGGGGCGAGCGGGGATATCTTGGCCATCGGGCGTCCGGATTGTCGCGCGCAGTCATAGTCGGGCGGTCGCGCCGGTGCAATGGGCGAGGCCGGGGCCGCTCGCCAACATTCGTCATGCCCAGGCGAGGCGCGATAGTCCCGGTAGCGCCGCTGCGCGGCTCCGGGATGCCTATCGAAGGATGAGCGCCAAGGCGCTATCGGCCCGCCCCTGCGGGAATTCGACCCGCCCCGCGGCGTTGACAGGTTGCGGGGGCGGGCCTATCTGTCGATTATCCGCGGATATGGTATGTTTTCCCTCCGCCAAGCCCCGCACATTAAGGATTCCGGATGATCGGCGCCCTTGCCCGGATGTTCGGCAACGCCAATGAGCGTTACCTCAAGCGCCTCGACAAGACCGTCGCGGCGATCAACGCCATCGAGCCCGAGCTCGAAAAGCTGGCCGACGAGGAGCTGCGCGCCCGCACCGACTGGCTGAAGAAGCGCCACGCCGACGGGCGAGTCGCTCGACGACCTGCTGGTCGACGCCTTCGCCACGGTGCGCGAGGGCGCCCGGCGCACGCTGGGCCAGCGTCATTTCGACGTGCAGCTGATGGGCGGCATCGTGCTGCATCGCGGCCAGATCGCCGAGATGAAGACCGGCGAGGGCAAGACGCTGGTCGCGACGCTCCCCGTCTATCTCAACGCGCTCACCGGCAAGGGCGTGCACGTCGTCACGGTCAACGACTACCTGGCCAAGCCGCGACTCCGAGTGGATGGGCCAGATCTACCGCTTCCTCGGCCTCACCGTCGGCTGCATCGTGCACGGGCTCGACGACGACGAGCGCCGCGCCGCCTACGCGGCCGACGTGACCTACGGCACGAACAACGAGTTCGGCTTCGACTATCTGCGCGACAACATGAAGTTCCGGCTGGAGGATATGGTCCAGCGCGACTTCAACTTCGCCATCGTCGACGAGGTCGAACTCGATCCTGATCGACGAGGCGCGCACGCCGCTGATCATCTCGGGCCCGACTGAGGATACGTCGGATCTGTACCGCCAGGTTGACGTGCTGATCCCGAAGCTCGCGCCGGAGGATTACGAGAAGGACGAGAAGGCGCGCGCGGTGACGCTGACCGAGGCCGGCGGCGAGAAGATCGAGCAGCTCCTCACCGAGGCGGGGCTGCTCAAGACCGGCACGCTCTACGACATCCACAACATCTCGCTGGTCCACCACGCCAACCAGGCGCTCCGCGCGCACAAGCTGTTCGCGCGCGACACCGACTACATCGTCAAGGACGGCAAGGTCATCATCATCGACGAGTTCACCGGTCGCATGATGGAGGGAAGGCGCTACTCCGAGGGGCTGCACCAGGCGCTCGAGGCCAAGGAGCAGGTCGAGGTCCAGACCGAGAACCAGACCCTCGCGTCGATCACCTTCCAGAACTATTTCCGCCTCTATCCCAAGCTGGCCGGCATGACCGGCACGGCGATGACCGAGGCCGCCGAGTTCGACGAGATCTACAAGCTGGTCGTGATCGAGGTCCCGACCAACGAGCCCTGCATCCGCGACGACCAGGACGACGAGGTCTACCGCACCGCCGGCGAGAAGAACGAGGCCATCGTCACCCTGATCGAGGAGCGGCAGAAGGCGAAGCAGCCGATCCTGGTGGGCACGGTCTCGATCGAGAAGTCCGAGGCGCTGTCCGAACTGCTCAAGAAGCGCAAGGTTCCGCATAGCGTCCTGAACGCGCGCTATCACGAGCAGGAAGCCCACATCATCGCCCAGGCCGGCCGGCCCGGCGCGGTGACCATCGCCACCAACATGGCGGGCCGCGGCACCGACATCCAGCTCGGCGGCAACGCCGACATGCGGGTGATCGAGGCGCTGGCCGGCATCGCCGACCCGCTGGAACGCGAGCGGCGCGAGACCGAGGTCCGCGCCAAGGTGGCCGAGGAGGTCGCGGCGTCGCGCAAGCTGGTGATCGAGGCGGGCGGGCTGTTCATCATAGGCACCGAGCGGCACGAAAGCCGGCGCATCGACAATCAGCTGCGCGGCCGGTCGGGCCGCCAGGGCGACCCCGGCGCGTCGCGCTTCTTCCTGTCGCTCGAAGACGACCTGATGCGCATCTTCGGTTCGGAGCGCATCGATTCCATGCTCGGCCGGCTCGGGCTGCAGCAGGGCGAGGCCATCGTCCATCGCTGGATCAACAAGGCGCTGGAGAAGGCGCAGCAGAAGGTCGAGGCGCGCAACTTCGAGATCCGCAAGAACCTGCTGCGCTTCGACGACGTGATGAACGACCAGCGCAAGGTGATCTACGCCCAGCGCAAGGACCTGATGAAGGCCGAGGAGGTCTCCGAGATGGTGCGCGACATGCGCCATCAGGTGATCGAGGACATGGTCACGCGCGCCATCCCCGAGAAGGCCTATGCCGAGCAGTGGGACACCGGCGCGCTGCACGAGGAGATATTGCGCGTCTTCGGCCTCGCCCTTCCCGTCGCCGACTGGGCGAAGGAAGAGGGCATCGCCGACCGGGAGATCGCCGAGCGCATCACCGCCGCCGCCGACCGGGGCATGGCCGAGAAGGCCGCCAATTACGGCCCGGAGATCATGCGGCTCGCCGAGAAGAGCCTGCTGCTGCAGCTGCTCGACAATGTGTGGAAGGAGCATTTGCTGCAGCTCGACCATCTGCGCCAGGGCATCGGGCTGCGCGCCTACGCGCAGAAGGACCCGCTGAACGAGTACAAGCACGAGGCCTTCAACCTGTTCGAGGAGATGCTGGCCCATCTGCGCGAGACGGTGACCCAGGTGCTCGCCCATCTCGAGCTGCGCATCGATTCGCCGGAGGAGCTGGAGGCCGTGCCCGAAGGGCCCGAGATGCACGAATCGCGCGAGGATCCGGCCTTCGCCACGGCGGGCGCCGGGCCCGCCGCAGGCGCGGCGGCGGCGAGGCGCCGCGCCGCGCCCAGTCGATGCGCATCGCCACCGGCCCCGCCGAGGCCGACCCGCTCGACCCCTCGAGCTGGGGCAAGGTCGGGCGCAATTCGCCCTGCCCCTGCGGCTCGGGCAAGAAGTTCAAGCAGTGCCACGGCCGGCTGTAGCGGCTGGCTAGGCTCTTCGTCCGTTCTCCTTTCGAGACGCGCCCCTTCGCGAGGCTCAGCGAGAGCTTGTGAGTGCGTCGGTGCGACCAGGCACCGGCATTACCCCTCACGTTGTCCGTCTCCCGACGATGGGAGAGGGACAGGGTGAGGGGGCAAGTCCCGGAAGTTTGACGGTCTGAGGAGGGGCGAGCGCAGCGAGGGCCTCTCCCAGTGCGAGCGGCGACGGCGGGTCGGGGACCCGCCCTGCGCGGCCCGCGCCCTTCCCCGTGCCCGCCGCCGCGGATAAGATCGCGCGGGGACCAGCGGGGAAAAGGCGATGAAATTCGGCATTTTCGACCATCTCGACCGGCGCGACGAGGCGCTGACCGGCTTCTACGAGGACCGGCTGAAGCTGATCGAGGCGGCCGACCGCGCCGGCATCACCGGCTACCACCTCGCCGAGCATCACTGGAACCCGGTCGGCATGGCCCCGCTGCCCGGCGTGTTCCTGGGCGCGGCGGCGATGCGCACCAAGACCATCCGCATCGGCCCGCTGGCCTACGCGCTCGCCTTCCACAACCCGCTGATCCTGGCCGAGGAGATCTGCATGCTCGACCACATGTCGGGCGGCCGGTTCGATCTGGGGGTCGGGCGCGGCATCTCGCCGTGGGAGCTGCAGATGTTCGGCCTCGCTTTGCCGGAAACGCGCGACCTGTTCCGCGAGGCGATGGACCTGATGCTCGAATACTTCACCTCGGACGTGCTCACCTTCCGCGGCAAGAGGTGGAGCTATTACGAGGTCCCGGTCGAGATCAAGCCGCTGCAGAAGCCGTTCCCGCCGATCTGGTACGGCTCGTCCTCGGGCAAGACCAAGGACTACCTGGCCGGGCTGGGCGGCGCCATGGTCGGCGGCTGGGCGCCCAGCGCGCGCATCCGCCAGGCTGGCGACGGCTATCGCGAGGCGTGGGACAAGGCGGCGGATTCGCCCTGGCGCGCCGGCCGGCCGGCCGAGCCCACCATCGGCTCGGTCCGCATGATCGTGATCGGTGAGAGCGCTGCCGAGGCCGAGAAGCTGGCCGGCGGCGCCTACGAGCGCTGGCGGACCAGCCTGGAGAAGCAGGCGAACGATTTCGGCTTCCGCACCATGTTCCTGCCGCCCGACGCCGGCGTGGCGCGCAAGCTGGGCGTGCTGATCTTCGGCACCCCCGCCCAGGTGAAGGAGGAGATCGCCCGCCACGTCGCCGAAAGCGGGGTGAACTATGTCTGCCTGCAGCTCGCCTTCGGCAACCTCACCCACGCCGACGAGATGCGCACGCTCAAGCTGTTCGCGGACGAGATCCTGCCCGACTACGCGCCGGCCCCGGCCGCCGCGCGCTAGAACCGGCCTCAGAACCAGGCCTCCGGGATGGTGATGATGTCGCCCGGCAGCACCCGGACGTTGGCGCTAAGGTCGCCGTCGCGCAGCAGGTCGTCGAGCCGCACGCGGAACTGCTTTTCCTTGCCGTCGACCACGCGGGTGATCGAGGCCCGGTTGCCGGCGGCGAAGTCGGTGATGCCGCCGACCGAGATCATCACGTCCAGCAGCGTCATGGTCGTGCGATAGGACAGCGCCTGCGGCCGGGCCGCCTCGCCCACCACCCGCACCTGGTCCTGGAAGGGCCCGACGAAGTTGGTGACGATCACCGTCACGATCGGGTCCTGCACGAACACCGACAGCTTCTTCTCGATGTCGCGGGCGAGCTCGGTCGGCGTCTTGTTGACCGCCACCAGGTCCTCGATCAGCGGCACCGAGATGCGACCGTCCGGCCGTACCGGCACGCTGGTCGACAGGTCGGGGTTGCGCCAGACGAAGATCTGCAGGAAGTCGAGCGGGCCGACGTGATATTCGGTCTTCGTCGCCTTGGCCTGGGCGAGCAAAGAGGCGGTGGGCAGCTCGGGTTCCTCGGCGCAGCCCGCAAGGGCAAGGCCGAGAACCGCGACGCAGATCGTGCAGAGGTTCCGGATGCGAACCACGGGTCGTCCCTCCCAGCTTGCTTCGGTGTGCAAAGACGCGTGGCGGAATGGTGGCGCGCAATTCTTACGGCGTGGTTGACCGCTTGTCAAAAGACACGGCGACTGCCGCGTGATAACAGGGGCGGGCGCCCCTGCGGGCGCGAACCGCCGAGGGGGCCGATGGGGGCGAAGCAGGGTGCCCGCGACGCACCGGTCGTCCAGGTTTATGGCGCGCTCGACGCGCTGGCCGGGGCGCACGGCGCGGCGCTGGGCTACGCCGCCCAGCAGGACCTGTTCCGCGCCCTGGAATGGTTCGAATGCCTGGCCGCGCACGGGCTGGGCGACGGGCGCAGGACGCGGGCCTACGCCGCCACGATGCCGGCCGTGCCGGGCGCCCTTTGCGTCCTCTACGCCGCGTCCGAGGCGGGCGGGCGCCGCCTCACCAGCCTGACCAGCGTCTATTCCGTCGCCTTCGCCCCGGTCTTCGCGCCGGCGACGCCCGATTCGGCCCGCGCGCCCCTGATCGCCGCCATCTGCCGCTTCATCCGCGCCGAGCGGCCGCGCTGGCGCACCATCGAGCTGCGGCTGCTCGACGCCGACGATCCCGATACCGGCCGGCTGGAACGCGGCTTGTCGGCCCTGCCGTTCCGCGCCCACCGATTCTTCCAGTACGAGAACTGGTACGCCCCGACCGCCGGCACCGGCTTCGACGCCTACTGGGCGGCCCGCGAATCGCGTGTGCGCAACACGATCGGCCGGCGCGAGCGGCGCCTGCGCGCGGCCCACGCGGTCGCCATCGACATCGCGGGCGACGCCGCCCCCGCGCGGCTCGACGCCTACGCGGCGATCTATGCGGCGAGCTGGAAGGGGGCCGAGCCCGCGCCCGAATTCATCCGGGCGCTGTGCCGGACGGCGGCCCGGCTGGGACGGCTGCGGCTCGGCCTGCTGACGGTTGACGGCGCGCCCGCCGCGGCGCAGCTCTGGCTGATGTCGGGACGGACGGCGATGATCTACAAGCTCGCCTATGACGAGCGGTTCAAGGACCACTCGCCCGGCTCGATCCTGACGCGCGAGATGATGCGCCACGCGCTGGAGGCCGACGGCGCGGCGGAGATCGATTACGGCATCGGCAGCGAGCCCTACAAGCGCGAATGGATGACGGCGAAGCGCAGCCGGGTGGGCATCGAGGCATTCGGCCTCGCCACGGCGGGCGGCGCCGCCGGCGCCCTCCGCCAGCTCGCCGCCGCCGCGCTCCGCCGGCTGCGCGGGCGGTAGGGGCGCCGCGCCGGGCCCGCGCTCTACGCAGTCGTGTCGACGTGCGGCGGGCCCTGGTCCGGCGGGGCCTTGGCGACCCCGACTCGGGCGGGGCGCAGCAGCCGGTCGTGGATGGTGTAGCCCGCCTCCATCACGTGGGCGACGGTGCCGGGATCGAGCTCGGCCGTGGGCACCTCGAACATCGCCTCGTGCCTTTCATGGTCGAACTTCTCGCCCGGCCGCGGGTCGATGCGCCTGATGCCGTGGCGCTCCAGCGCGGCGAGCAGCTCGCGCTCGGTGAGCTGCACCCCCTCGACCAGGGCGTCCGACGCGCCGGTGCCGGCGGCGCTGTCGAGCGCGCGGTGCAGATCCTCGGCGATCTTCACCATGTCGCGCGCGAAGCCGCTGATGGCGTATTTCGAGGTGTCCTCGCGCTCCTTGGCGGCGCGGCGGCGCACGTTCTCCACCTCGGCGAGCGAGCGCAGCAGCCGGTCGCGCAGATCCGCCGCCTCGGCCTGCGCCGCGGCCAGCGGGTCGGATTCGCCCGCCTCGGCCCCGGGCTGCGTGGCCTCGGGCGCGGGCTCGCGGGGCGCGCCGTCGTCCGGAGGCGCGGCGTCCCCCCGATCCTCCTTGCGGTTCGGGTTCTGATCGTCGTCCATGAAACCTCAGCCGATGAGACGCCCGATCACCTTGGCGGTGTAGTCCACCATGGGCACGATACGGGCATAGTTGATCCGCGTCGGGCCGATCACGCCGATGGCGCCGACGATATGGCCGGACGCGCCGGAATAGGGCGCGACGACCATCGAGCATCCGGACAGGTTGAACAGCACGTTCTGGGCGCCGATGAAGATCTGCACCCCCTCGCCCGCCTGCGACAGATCGAGCAGCCGGAGGATCAGGTCCTTGGTCTCCAGCGCCTCGAACAGAGCGCGCACCCGCTCGAGGTCTTCGATCGCCTGGATCTCCTCCAGCAGATGCGCCTGGCCGCGCACGATCAGCGTGCCGGCGCCGTTCTCGCCGGAGCGGGTGGCGAGGCCGGCCTCGACCAGCTTCTCGGTGATCGAATCGATCTGGGCGCGGTGCGCCTCCAGCTCGGTCCGGATGAATTCGTGCGCCTCGTCCATCGTGCGCCCGGCGATGCGCGCGTTGAGGTAGTTGGCCGCCTGCACCAGCGCCGAGGGCGGCGTGCCGAGCGGCACCGGGATGATGCGGTTCTCGACCAGCCCGTCCGCGGTGACCAGCACCACGATGGCGCGGCCGTCGCCGATATTGACGAACTCCATGTGCTTCAGCGGCCGGTCGGTCTTGGGCGCCACCACCAGCCCGGCGCAGCGCGACAGGCCGGACAGCACGCTGGTCGCCTGCTCCAGCGCCTGGGCGAGGCTGGTGGATGCGCCGGCGCAGCGGCTTTCGATCGAGCGCCGGTCCTCCTCGTTGAGGTTGCCGAGCTCGAGAAGCCCGTCGACGAACAGGCGCAGCCCCGCCTCGGTCGGCAACCGCCCGGCCGAGGTGTGCGGCGCATACAGCAGCCCGGCATCCTCGAGGTCGGCCATCACGTTGCGGATGGTCGCCGGCGACAAAGCGAGCGACAGGCGCTTGGCCAGCGTGCGCGAGCCCATCGGCTCGCCGGTCTCGACATAGGCGTCGACGATCTCGCGAAAGATCGCGCGCGACCTCTCGTTCAGTTCGCCGATGGTGCCGGGCGGAATGGTATTCATGTTTTGTCCGATCCGTTGGGCGAATTTAGGTGCGCCCCCGGCAAGCGTCAATGTCGGCCGCTTTACGGGGGACTACCGCCGGGCTAGGGTGGGCCATGCCCTCCCGCCCCTCCGGCCGCGCCGATGACGAGCTGCGCTCGATCCACCTCGAGCCCGCCTTCTCCAAATATGCCGAGGGCTCGTGCATGGCCCGATTCGGCGACACGCACGTGCTGTGCACCGCGTCGGTCGAAACTTCCGTCCCGCCCTTCCTGCGCAATACGGGGCGCGGCTGGGTCACCGCCGAGTATGGCATGCTACCGCGCGCGACTCACGAGCGCACGGCGCGCGAGGCGGCGCGCGGCCGCCAGGGCGGGCGCACGCTCGAGATCCAGCGGCTGGTCGGGCGCAGCCTGCGGGCCGTCATCGACCTCGCCGCGCTGGGCGAACGCCAGGTGCGCGTCGATTGCGACGTGATCCAGGCCGACGGCGGCACGCGCACCGCCTCGGTCACCGGCGGCTACGTGGCGCTGGCGCTGGCCGTGCGGAAGATGCTGGCCGACAAGCTGATCGCGCGCAACCCGCTGCGCGGCTCGGTCGCGGCGGTAAGCTGCGGGCTGGTGGCGGGCATGGCCGTGCTCGACCTCGATTATCTCGAGGATTTCGACCGCCCAGGCCGACGCCAACTTCGTGATGACCGGCGCGAGCGGGCTGGTCGAGGTGCAGGGCACCGCCGAGGGCGATCCGTTCAGCCGCGACCAGTTCGACCGGCTGATGACGCTGGCCGAGCACGGCATCCGCCAGCTCACCGCAATGCAGGCAAAGGCGCTGGAGACGGCATGAGCCGGCGCTTCGCGGGCGGGCGGCTGATCATCGCCAGCCACAATCCCGGCAAGGTGCGCGAGATCGCCGAGCTCCTGGAACCGCACGGCGCGGACGTCGTGTCGGCCGGCGCGCTGGGGCTTCCCGAGCCCGAGGAGACGGGCACCACCTTCGTCGCCAATGCCGAGCTGAAGGCGCGCGCGGCGGCCGCGGCGTCGGGCCTCGCCTCGCTCGCCGACGATTCGGGCCTCGCCGTCGACGCGCTGGACGGCGCGCCCGGCATCTATTCGGCGCGCTGGGCGGGGCCGGCGAAGGATTTCGATTTCGCCATGCGCCGGGTGAACGACGAGCTCGGCGACCGCGACCGCGCGGCGCGCTTCGTCTGCGCGCTGGCGCTCGCCTGGCCCGACGGTCATTGCGACATCTTCGAAGGCACCGTCGCCGGCACGCTGGTCTGGCCGCCGCGCGGCGGGCGCGGCTTCGGCTACGACCCGATGTTCCTGCCCGCCGGCGGGGCCGAGACGTTCGGCGAGATGGACCCGGCCGCCAAGCACGCCATCTCGCACCGCGCCGACGCCTTCCGCAAGCTGGTCGCGGCGTGCTTCAGCTGATCTCGTCATTGCGAGGAGCGCAGCGACGAAGCAATCCAGCGGCCCTCTGGATTGCTTCGCTTCGCTCGCAATGACGACCCAGAGAGCATATTTCAACTCCATGCCCGGTCCGGCCCCCCTCGCCGTCTATGTGCACTGGCCGTTCTGCGTGTCCAAGTGCCCCTATTGCGACTTCAACAGCCATGTGCGCGACGCGGTCGACCAGCCGCGCTGGGCGCGGGCCCTGGCGCGCGAGATCGCGGCCGTGGCCGCCGAGACCGGTCCGCGGCGCGTCGAAAGCGTGTTCTTCGGCGGCGGCACGCCATCGCTGATGGACGAGGCGACCGTCGCCGCCGCGCTCGAGGCCATCGCCGGCGCGTGGGGCCTTCCCGACGCGACCGAGATCACGCTGGAGGCCAACCCGAACTCGGCCGAGGCCGCGCGCTTCGCCGCCTACCGCGCGGCCGGGGTGAACCGCGTCTCGCTCGGCGTGCAGGCGCTGGACGACGCGGCGCTGCGCTTCCTGGGACGGGCGCACGATTCGCGCGAGGCGCTGGCCGCCATCGACGCGGCCGCGCGCGCCTTCCCGCGCTATTCGTTCGACCTGATCTATGCGCGGCCCGGCCAGGACGAGGCGACGTGGCGGGCGGAGCTGACGCGCGCGCTCGCGCTCGCCGGCGAGCACCTCTCGGTCTACCAGCTCACCCTCGAGAAGGGCACGCCGTTCTACGGCGCGGCGCGGCGCGGTGCGTTCGCCCTGCCCGACGAGGATTTGCAGGCCGCGCTCTACGAGGCGACGCAGGACGTGCTGGCCGCCGCGGGCCTGCCTGCCTACGAGGTGTCGAACCATGCGCGGCCAGGCTGCCGAGTCGCGCCACAACCTCGCCTATTGGCGCGGCGCGGACTATGCCGGCATCGGGCCGGGCGCGCATGGCAGGCTGACGCTGGAAGGCGCGGTCTTCGCCACCGCCAACCGGCGCGCTCCCGAGGCGTGGCTCGAAGCGGTCGAGCGCGCCGGCACCGGCCGCGACGAGCATCGCGCCGTCGCGCCGGACGAGCGGCTGGCCGAGATCGTGATGATGGGGCTGCGCATCGCCGAGGGCATCGGGCGCGACCGGTTCCGGGCGCTTACCGGCCGCGCGATCGAGGACGCGCTCGATGCCGGGCGCATCGCGCGCCTCGCCGCCGGCGGGTTCGTCACCTGCGACGCGGCGGGGCTGCGCGCCACCGAAGCGGGCCGGCTCCGCCTCAACGCCGTCACCGCAGCGCTGCTGGGATAGGGCGGTTCAGGGACCCGCCGCTACGGAACATGGCATCGAGGCGATTGCAGGGGCCGGTCCCCGACCGGCCCGGCTTTCCTACCCGCGGTCCGGGTCGTCCTGCTTCTGCAGGCGCGCCATCTCGGGGTCGGTGTATTGCGGGCGCTGCGGGCGCGCACTGCCCAGCATCACCTGGAAGTAGCACTCGCCCGGCCCGTCATTGCGCAGCGCGTGGATGCGGCCCGGCGGGTTGTACACCGCGTCCCACTTGCCGAGCTTGCGCTCGACCACCTCGCCGTTCTCCTGCCACATCACGGTGGGCGACCCTTCCAGCACGAAGAACGTTTCCGCCTCGTCATGGTGGTGGAAGGGCTGGTGGTGGCCCTCGGGCATCATCATCACGCTGAGCGTGTGGCAGTCGGCGGGCAGCGCCTTGTAGCTCCCCACCACGTCGTGGCTGACCGAGCCCGACGCGCCGAGATAGCGCCGCTGGCAGCGGGCATAGCGCGGGTCGAGCTGGGTCTCGAAGGCGAACACCTTCCAGCTCGGCTCGCGCGTCTCCCAGGTCAGCAGGTTGCGCGCGAGGTCCTCGACCAGGGTGGGGGCGGCGTTTCGGCGGGCGGTGGCCATGATGTCCTCCGTTCAGTCGAAGGCGGGAAAGCGTGCGGTGCCGTCGCGCTCGAGCTGGGCGACAAGCTGCAGCTCCCAGTCGAGATAGGCCTGCATGTCGGCGGCGACGCCCTGCTGGCGGTTGGCGCCGGGCCCGGCCTGGCTGGTGGTGCCCAGCGCCGCGCCCTTGCCCGGCCCGGTCTCGAGCGCGCCCGCAAGGCCGCCCTCGAGCACGAACACGTCGCGCCAGCCCATCTGGCGCAGCCACGAGCCGGTCATCGTGCCGCGTACGCAGGTGTCGTCGACCAGCACAAGCCGCGCGCCCAGCGTGCCGACATAGCGGTCGGTCGCCTGGACGAGCTGGCCGCCCGGTGCCGACACCGAGCCCGGCAGGTGGCCGGCCTCGTACTCCTCCGGGTTGCGCACGTCGAGCAGATAGGTGGTGCGGCCGGCTTCGGCCTGGAATTTCGCGAGCGCGGCCGGATCGATCGTGCGCACGCCGTACTTGGCGGCGACCCGCCGGGCCGCGTCCCGCGCGCGGGCGAGGCCGGCCTCCGACGGCATCGGGGGCGCGCCGGTCAGCGCCGCGCGCCACCTCGTAGCCGGCGAGCTGCCAGCCCATCGTGCCGTTGCGCAGCGCCACCACCTTGTTGGGGATGCCGGCGTTGATCAGCGACTGCGCGCCGATGATGCTGCGCGTCCGCCCGGCGCAGTTGACCACCACCAGCGTTTCGGGCCGCGGGGCCAGGTCGTGCACGCGATAGGCCAGCTCGGCGCCCGGGCAGTCGATCCCGTCGGGGATCGACATGCGCTGGTATTCGGGGAACGGGTCGCGAATCGAGGATCACCAGGTCGGTGCCCTTGTCCTTCAGCGCGCGCAGCTCCTCGGCCGAGATCGAGGGGGTGTGGTGGCGGTGCTCGACCAGCTCGCCGAACGCCTTGGACGGCACGTTGGTGCCGGAGAACAGCTCGTACCCCGCCGCCTTCCATGCCGCGACGCCGCCCGCCAGGATCGCGATGTCGCTATAGCCGAGCCCCTCGAGCGGCTGGACCGCGCGCTCGGCGAGCCCGTCACCGGCATCCATCAGCACGATGGGCGTCGCCCGGCGCGGCACCAGCGCGTCCATCACCAAGTCGATTCGCCCGACCGGCACCAGGCGCGCCAGCAGCAGGTGCCCGGCGGCGAACGCCTCGTCCTCGCGCACGTCGATCGGCGCGATCTCGCCGTCCGACGTCAACAGGCGGTGCAGCGCCGCCGCCTCGATTTGCTTCGTCATGGGGCGACGATAGCACAAAAAAGAAAGGGGGCCGACGGGCGTGCAAAACGTCGGCCCCCCAGTTTACCGAACCGCTGAAAGAGACGAGGAGATATCCAGCGATCCGGCGAACCTCGCAAACCGGCGCCAGGCCGGGCCGCGCGCAGGCTCGCGCGGCATCACGTCCACCCCCACAGCCTGACCACGCACCGCCCTACCCTGCGGTCAATCTCACGACCTGGCGCACGAGATCGGAAAAGAACGCGCCGTGGTCGAGATACTTGGCGAAGCTCGCCAGGGTCAGCAGCCCCCCGGCCAAGATCATCGCAGCCAGCAGCTTGCGCGAGAGCGACTCCAGCGGAGGGTTCGGCCCGCGCCTCGGATGGCGCGCCACGCTCATGGCTTCTGCCGCTGCGACGCCGTCGCGAAACCCGTTTTGGTGCAAGAAACACTCGTCTCGTTCATATCCGCATCCTTTGCCTCCCGGTCCGGCGCCCTTCTGGGCGGAGCGCCGTGTCCCGGCGCCTGATACCTAATCAGTTGTACCGTTAACCGAAGTGACCAAGATCACAGGACGACCACAATGGGTGTGACAATTGTCACAAACCGCAAATTCAATTGCTAATGTGGCAAACTTGAATTGAAATCGCCTCAGACCCTAGTCCGAACGGGGCGAGCGGGGGGCACGATGCGGGACACGCCAAGAAGCTTGGCGGAATTCAGCCTGTTCGACGGGCTCGATGACGCGGCGCGCCGGCGCTTCGAAGGCCATTGCCGCTGGCGCCGCTACCGCGCCGGCCAGGCGGTGCTGGAGCGCGACAATCTGAGCCGAGAGGTATTTTTCGTCGCCGAGGGCACGCTGCGCGTCGTCAATTACAGCGCGTCGGGCCGCGAGGTGGCGTTTGCCGACATGGGGATCGGCCAGTATTTCGGCGAGCTGTCGGCCATCGACGGGCTGCCGCGCAGCGCGGCGGTGCGCGCCGTCACCGATACGCTGGTCGCGGTGATGCCGCCCGAGGCCTTCCTCGAGCTGGTGCGCAACAACGCGGCTGCGGCGTTCCGCGTGCTCGAGCGGCTGGTCTACGTCGTGCGCGCCTGCGACGAGCGGATCATGGACCTGGCGACTTTGGGCGCCATGCAGCGCGTCTATGCCGAGCTGCTGCGCATCGCCGTGCCGGACGTGGCGGTGAACGGGCTGTGGGTGGTGCGTCCCTGCCCGACCGAGCGCGAGATCGCGAGCCGCGCCGGCACCGCGCGCGAGACGGTGGCGCGCGCCATCCGCCAGCTCAAGAACGCCGGGCTGGTGCGGCGCAAGGACCGCAAGCTCTACATCATGGACCGGGCGCGGCTGGAGACCATCACCCGCGCGCTGGGCGCCGCCGCCCGCGCCTGAACGCGTTTCGGTCGCGCCGGGCCCCGTTCGGCCTGTCAGCGTGTGAATTTCTCGACGTTTTCCCCCTCACCCTGTCCCTCTCCCAAGGGAGAGGGGACCCCGAGGCGGGAACCTTGGCCTCAGTCGAGGTCAGGTTTGTAGAATGAGGATGACCGACGCCGCGTTCCCTCTCCCGCCGCCGGAAGAGGGACAGGGTGAGGGGCCACGCCAGTGCCGGGGCTTCGCGCTTCGATCGCCGCGCCGGCTATTTCTTGATCCACTTGCCCGCCGCATCGAGGAACCAGGTGCCCGGGGGGGCGCCGTCGAAAATGTGCTTGGCATAGATCTGGCCGACCTGGGCGGGGGCGACGTTCTGCTGCTTGGCGCGCTGGTCGTAGATCGCGCGGCGCTTCGCGTTCACCCCGGCGACGAAGGACTGCGTGGCGGCCGGGGCGCCGGGGCTTCGCACCACGGCATAGCCGTCATAGCGCTCGCCCACCACGCCCTGGCTGCGGAGCTGGTCGAGCGACTGCGCCGCCGCCGCGCCGGGCCACGAAACGGCGAGGAGCACCAGCGCCAGCAGCGCCGCCGCCCAGCGCCGGGCGGCTGGAAGGCGGGCAAGGGGGCGCGCGGCCATGTCAGAAGATCTCCTTGTGGGTGGCGATGTCCTTGTCGGCCTCCTGCTCGATGCGGAGGCGGACGTCGGCCTTGATGTTCAGGTTGATGGTGATCGGCTCGCGCGGCGCGACGACCCGCACCGTCGGCTCGCACGCCGCGAGGGCGAGCGCCGCCGCCACCGGAAGGGCGAGGGCCAGCCAGTTCGTACCGAGCCTGGCGAAAGCAGGGCTCACAACCCCGTTCGCCCTGAGGAGGCCGCAGGGCGGCCGTCTCGAAGGGCGAACCCGGCACCACCCCGCGACTTCGTCCTTCGAGACGCGCTTTTCCGGGCGCTCCTCCGTACGAACGGCAAGGGAGGATGTCGCGGCCCTAGCGCGCATGTCCTGCCCCCTGTCCCTTGACGGCGCCGCGGGCGGCGCGGCCCAGCGCGTCGGTGGCCAGCCGGTAGCCCTGCATCAGCGCGTCGATCAGCTGGTCCACGTTGCTGGTGACGTCGATGTTGAAGACGAAGGGCTGCGCGTCCATCACCGCCGGGTTGGCGCCCTTGAGGTGGATCACGGCGTGGGCGTCGCCCGCCGCGCTCTTGTCGAGCTCGATGGCGAGCGAATCGTAGTGGAAATCCTCGAGCGCGCGCACCATCAGCTCGGCCTCCTGACCGCCGCCGGCCAGCGCGCTTCGCCGCCTGTTCGGACCGCAACTGGATCACGCCTGTTCCCTCGGATGCGAGGCGGCCATGGTCGATGGTTACCTTCCCCTTGGCGATGCCCAGCGGCACCGTCCCGTTCAGCACGCCCGTGCCGCTGAGCCCGGCGACGTCGAGCACCTGCAGCAGGGGCGCGATCTTCACGTTCCGCACGGCCACGGTCAAGCGCGGCGGTGCGCCGGCGCCGAACGTGGCGGGGCCCAGCGCGATTTCGCCTCCCGCGAAGGCGGCGGTGGCCGAGGCGAGGGCGAGGCGCGGCCCCGGCGCCAGGGCGAAGCGCGCGCGCACATTGTCGAGCGCGGCGACCAGCGCCACGTGCCCGGCCGTCACGATCTGGCCGGGCGGGGTCGCCGGCGGCACAAGGCTCGCCAGGCTGACGGCCGCGTTGACGTTCTCGACCGCGATGCCGCCGAGCCCGAAGGACAGCCCGTCGAGCAGGACGTTGCCGCCGCTTTGCGTGCGCCCGCCTTGCCGGCGGAAATGCAGCGTCGCCGCCAGCTTGCCGCGCGCGTCGGTGAACCCGTCGAGCAGCGGCGACAGCGCCGCCGGCTGCAGCCCGCCCGGCGCGAACTCGTAGGGGCCGGCCGCCATCGTGACGTCCGCCGTCTCTCCGTCCGCAGCCGCGGTGCCGGCGAGATGGGCGAGGCGCCGGCCCTTCGCGTCGCGTGCGTCGGCTGCGGCCTCCACCGTGCCGCCGGCAAGGCGCAGCGTGCCTGACAGCGCGACCGGCGCGGTCCACGAAGTCGCGCCGAGGCGCGTGTCGAAGCGCGCCGACGCCTCCTCCTTGCCGCCGCCAAGGGAAAGGCTCGCCTCCGGCACGGCCACATCGAGCGGCGCGGGAAGCGCGGTCCCGCCGGACGCGAGGCGCGCGGCGGCGAGCCGCCCAGGACCGGTCAGGCGGACATTCACATCGCCCGCGGCGGCGTCGAACGCGACGGGCGCGGTGAGGGACAGCTCGTCGGCGCGCAGCGTGCCGCGGCTGAGGCGCTTGATGTGCGCGCCCAGCGTGGCGGTCCCGCCGATCCCGTCCGCGCGGCCGGCGAGGCGGCCGGTCGCCTCGAGATGCAGCCCGTCGAGCCCGCGCCCCGCCGCCAGACCGTCGAGGCCGGGCGCGTCGAGCGTCAGCCTGGCATCCAGCGCCATGCCGTCCAGCGACGGGTCGGCGGCGAGCGCGGGCAGGGCGCGCGGCGCGGTCCCCGAGACGGTGAGGGCAAGGCGGAGCGCCCCGGACGAAAGCGGCGCCACCCCCGCCAGGCCCCACAGCACCGATTCGGCCGGGATGTCGCCGGTGGCGTCGAGCGAGATGTGCGGCGCGGCGGCCGGTCCCGTGCTGGTCAGGTGCGCCCGCACGCGCGTCTCGCCGTTCGGCGCCTCCAAGGCGAGGGCCAAATCCGCGCCGGTGGAGGCGTAGGTGCCATCGGCGACAAGCTCGGCCTCGCCGGTCGGCGCCAGCAGCTCGATCCGCGCGTCGCGCAACGTCACCGCGCCGATCGCGCCGAGGTCCGGCGCCCCGCCGCCGCCGCCTGTCCCCGCCGGCAGCCCGACCAGGCGCACCCCGCCCGGCGTCAGCTCGGCCTGGGCGCGCAGCCCGTCGATCGCGATGGCGCGCATCCGCCCGCGCACCAGCGACAGCGGCACGTAGCCGATGGTGACCTCGCGCGCGCTGATCGCGCCGCCCGGCCCCAGCCGGACGGGGCCGAGGCGCAGCCGGCGCACCCCCACCGCGCGGACGGCGACGTGCGGGTCGGCGAATCCCTGGCCGCGCAGCAGCCGCTCGGCCGCCGCCTGCACCAGCGCGTCCCGGTCGGCCACGGCCACGGCGATCGCCGCCACCGCGAGCGCGAGCACCAGCGCGAGGGCAAGGGCGGCGGCGCGCCTCACGGCGCCCGCCCGCGGGGGCTGGACCCGGGGCGGCGCCCGCGTGCTAAAACAGCACGGACCACTCCGACAGCGGATGAGCGAATGGCAGGAACCGGCACTTCCCTTCCCCTCGAGGGCTTGCGCGTCATCGAGCTCGGCCACATCGTCGCCGGGCCGACGGCATCGCTGATCCTCGCCGATCTCGGGGCCGACGTGATCAAGATCGAGCACCCCGACGGCGGCGACCAGGCGCGCCGCATGTCGGGCGCTGGCTCGGGCTACTACTATTTCAACCGCAACAAGCGCTCGATCGCCATCGATTTGAAGACCCCGAAGGGCAAGGAGATCTTTTTCAAGCTGGTGCGCTCGGCCGACGTCTGCCTCGACAATTTCGCCCCCGGCGCGCTCGAACGGCTCGGCTTCGGCTACGACGTGCTGGCGAAGGACAATCCGGGCCTGATCTATCTGGCGGTGAAAGGGTTCCTGCCGGGCCCCTACGAGCATCGCCCCTCGCTCGACGAGCTCGCCCAGATGATGGGCGGGCTCGCTTTCATGACCGGGCCGAACGGCAGGCCGCTGCGCGCCGGCGCCTCGATTATCGACATCGGCGCGGCGACTTACGGCGTGATCGGCGTGCTCGCCGCCCTGCACAAGCGCGCCGCCACCGGCAAAGGCGAGAAGATCACCTCGGGCCTGTTCGAGACCAGCGTGTTCTGGGTCGGCCAGTGGATGGCGCGCGCCGTGGCGACCGGCGAGCCCTCGACCCCGATGGCCGAGATCGGCCAGTCGGTGCGCATGGGCTGGGGCATCTTCCATCTGTTCGCCACGTCGGACGACCAGCAGGTGTTCATCGGCGTCACCTCGAACGCCCATTGGAATCGGTTCTGCAAGGCGTTCGGCCTCGACGAGCTGGGGGCGGACGCCAACCTCGACTCCAACGACAAGCGCGTCACCGCCCAGCCCTGGATGCTGCCCAGGCTGCGCGAGGCGATGGTGAAATATACCGCCGACGAGCTGCAGGCGAAGCTGGAGGCGGCGAGCGTGCCCTACGCGCCGGTCAAGCGGCCGGACCAGCTTCTCGACGACCCGCATCTGGTGGCAACGAACCAGCTTCTGCCGGTGCCGATGGATGGCGGGCAGGTCGGCAACCTGCCCAAGCTTCCCTTCCGGTCGTCGGCGTACGAGTTTACCCTGCGCAAGCCGCCCCCCAACCTCGGCGAGAACACGCGCGAGGTGCTGGCGGAGGCGGGGTTCGCCGCCGCCGAGGTCGAGGCGCTGATCGCCGACAAGGTCGTCGTCCAGGGAGAGAGACATGAGTGATCTTCCGAAGAAGGTGCACATCCGCGAGGTCGGCCCGCGCGAAGGGTTCCAGTTCGAGAAGAAGCCGATCTCGACCGCCGACAAGATCGCCTTCGTCGATGCCCTGTCGGAGACCGGGCTGCGCGAGATCGAGTTCTGCTCGTTCGTCAGCCCCAAATGGGTGCCGCAGATGGCCGACGCCGATGACTGGGTCGAGGGTATCCGCGCCCGGCCCGGCATCGCCTATTACGGCATCTGGCTCAATCTGCAGGGGCTCGAGCGGGCCGAGAAGCGCCGCGACAAGTTGACCATCCGTCCGTCCTTCTCGGTGCCGGCGTCGAACACGTTCAGCATGAAGAACACCAACCGCTCGACCGAGCAGAAGCTGGCCGAGATGGAAGGCTATGTCGCGCGCTACAAGGCGCTGGGGTTCGACCATCTCAATATCGGCGTGACCGTCGCGTTCGGCTGCAACTACGAGGGCGCGATCGCGGAGCAGCGCGTGATCGAGCTGCTGGCCGAGCAGGAGACGCGTGCGACCGACCTCGGCATGACGGTCGGCGAGATCACGCTGATGGACACGATGGGCTGGGCCAACCCCGCCCAGATCAAGCGCGTGGTCGGCAAGGTGCGCGCGCGCTGGCCCGACAAGCCGGTCGCGCTGCATCTGCACGACACGCGCGGGCTCGCCATCGCCAACTTCATGGCCGGGCTCGAGATGGGCGTGGCGCAGTACGACGCGGCGGTCGCCGGGCTGGGCGGCTGCCCGTTCGCCGCGCACAAGGGCGCGGCCGGCAACATCTGCACCGAGGACACGGTGTTCCTGTGCCAGGAGATGGGCATCGAGACCGGCATCGACCTCGACCAGATGATCGCCATCGCCGAGAAGGCGGAGGAGCTGGTCGGCCATCCCCTGCCCGGCAAGGTCAAGGTCGGCGGCAACCTCGCCACCTACCGCGCCGCCGCCCGCGAAACCCAGGTCGCGTAGGCGCTTCTTCCCCGCCTGTCATCCCGGGCGGGGCGCTACGACTTGGCGCGCGTCAGTGATACCCGATGTCGCCGCGCACCTTGCCGCGGAACACCCAGTACGACCACGCCGTGTACATCAGGATGATCGGCAGCAGGAACAGCGTGCCGACCAGCAGGAACGCCTGGGTCGAGGGCGACGAGGCCGCCTGCCACAGCGTGTACTTGTAGGGCACGATCATCGGCCACAGGCTGATCGCGATGCCCGACGTAGGACAGCACGAACAGGCCGACCGCCCCGGCGAACGGGCCGGCCTCGGACCTGCCGTTGAGCGCGCGCCATTCGCCCCACGCGACCGCGAGCGGTGAGGAGCGGCACCGGCGACAGGATCGCGATGTTGGGCCAGGCGAACCAGCGCTCGGCGATGTCCGGATCCTGCGCCAGCGGCGTCCAGAGGCTCACCACCGCGATCGCGACCAGCACGCCGCGAGGCACCAGCGCCCGGCGCCGCGCGCCCAGGCCTGCAGATCGCCCTCGGTCTTGAGGACCAGCCAGCCCGCGCCCAGCAGCCCGTAGCCGAACACCAGCGCGATGCCGGTGAAGACCGAGAACGGCGTGAAGCAGTCGAGCGAGCTGCCGGCGAAATGCGCGCCCGTCGGTCTCGAAGCCCTGGATGAACGCGCCGAGCACGATCGCCCTGCGCGAAGGTCGCCAGGGTCGAGCCGATGCCGAAGGCGTGGTCCCAGAAGGTGCGGCCCAGCGCGTCGCGGTAGCGGAACTCGAACGCGACGCCGCGGAACACCAGCGCCAGCAGCATCACCAGGATGGGGAAATACACCGCCGGCATGATGATCGCGAAGGCGAGCGGGAAGGCGGCGAGCAGCCCCACGCCGCCCAGCACCAGCCAGGTCTCGTTGCCGTCCCAGATCGGCGCGACCGAGTTCATCACCAGGTTCCGCGCCGGCGCGTCGGGGGCGAAGCTGTAGAGGATGCCGACGCCCAGATCGAACCCGTCGAGCAGCACGTAGAGGAACACGCCGAGCCCGAGGATGCCCGTCCAGATCGGCACGAAGTCGAAGGCGGCGGTCATTCCGCGCCTCCTTCCGTCCGCGGCAGGGCACGGACCGGCCGGGACGGACGGCCGCTCTCGACCGGCTCGGACTCGCCGTGCCGGCTCGGTCGGGCCCGCCTGCACCAGCCGCGCCATCAGCGTGACGCCGGCCGGGAACATGATCAGATAGACGACGGCAGTAGCCGATCAGCGAGGCGAGCACGTCCGGCCCGGTGAGCGAGGGCGAGACGGAATCGGCGGTGCGCATCAGGCCGTACACGGTCCAGGGCTGGCGCCCGACCTCCGTGACGGTCCAGCCGGCCAGCACGGCGACGAAGCCGGCCGGCCCCATGATCGTGCAGAGCCGCAGGAACCAGCGCGTGCCGTACAGCCGTGCGCGCGCCAGCGCAGGAACCAGCTCGCCGCCACCAGCGCCAGCATCAGAAGCCCGATCCCCACCATGATGCGGAAGGCGAAGAACGGCATCGGCCACCGGCGGCCGGTCGCTGCCGGGGGAACTCCTTCAGCCCGTTGACCACCCCGTCGAAGCTGTGGGTCAGGATCAGGCTGCCCAGCAGCGGGATCTCGATCACGGCGTGGTTCGTCTCGGCGTGCCTCGTCGGGGATGGCGAACAGGATCAGCGGCGCGCGCGGCTCGGCGTGTCCAGTGCGCCTCCATCGCCGCCACCTTGGCCGGCTGGTAGTTCGCGCGTGTTCAGCCCGTGCCGCGTCGCCCAGCACGATCTGCAGCGGCACCAGCACGGTCAGCAGCCACAGCGTCATCGACATCATGGTGCGCGCCTCGTCGGCGAAGCGGCCGCGCAGCCGGTAGAACGCGGCGACCGCCAGCACGACGAAGGCGGTGGTCACGTAGAACGCCACCACGGTGTGGGCGAGCCGCGTACGGGAAGGACGGGTTGAAGATGATCTGCATCCAGCTCGTCGGCTCGAACCGGCCGTCGACGATGCGGTAGCCCGCCGGCGTCTGCATCCAGCTGTTGGTCGCCAGGATCCAGAACGACGAGAACAGCGTGCCCGACCGCCACCATCAGCGCGGCGAAAAGACATGCGCCCAGCGCGGCACCAGCCGCCGGCCGAACAGCAGCACGCCGAGGAAGGCCGCCTCGAGGAAGAACGCCGTCAGCCCCTCATAGGCCAGCAGGGGCGAGACGATGTCGGCGGTGGCGTCGGAGAAGCGGCTCCAGTTGGTGCCGAACTGGAACGGCATCACGACGCCCGACACGACCCCCATGCCGAACGAGACGGCGAAGATCTTGATCCAGAAGGTCGACAGGCGGAGATAGACCGGCCGGCCGGTGGCGAAGTGCAGCGCCTCCAGGAGCGCGACGTAGGAGGCGAGCCCCACGGTGAAGGCCGGCAGCAGGATGTGCCAGGCGATGACCCAGGCGAACTGGATCCGCGACAGGAGGACGGGATCGAGTTCCATGCTCTTCCTCTCCGCTGCCGGTGGCGGGCGGGATCATACAGGCCGCCCGCCCGCGGATGCCACCCTGGCCCGGCGCCCCGGGGGCGGTGAGGTGCGGCGCGATCAGGATGCACGAAAAGTTAACACGCGTGCGACATATTCTGGACACGATTCGCCCAATCGTTTAGGATCGCCTTGATTTCAAACGTATAAAGGCGTGCGAAGCGCGGCGGCAGGCTGCCCGCCGCAGGAACGGGGACCGAGACCAGGAGGTGCGCGTGCTCGGGGGGACCAGTCGGGCGATTGCATTCGCCGTTGCGCTGCTTGCGGCCGCGCCGGCGCTGGCCCACACCTTGACCTCGTTCGTGATGGACGCCGACACCGGCCAGGTGGTGGAGGCGGTCCTTCCCGACCACCAGAACTACCCGGCCTCGCTCACCAAGATGATGACGCTCTACCTTACCTTCGAAGCTCTGAAGGCGGGGAAGATCCATCTCGACACGCCGATGAAGGTGTCCAGCCGCGCCGCCCGCATGCAGCCCTCCAAGCTGGGGCTGGCCGCCGGCACGACCATCACCGTCAAGGAGGCGATCTCGGCGCTGGCGGTGAAGTCCGCCAACGACGTGGCGGTGGTGGTGGCCGAGGCGCTGGGCGGCACCGAGGCGCGCTTCGCCCGCACCATGACCCAGAAGGCCCGCGAGCTGGGCATGAACCACACCACCTTCCGCAACGCCTCGGGTCTGCCCAACCGGCACCAGCTTTCCACCGCGCGCGACATGGCGCGGCTCGCCCTCGCGCTGCGCCGCGACTTTCCCGGCCAGGCGCGGGTCTTCGCCCAGGAATATTTCACCTATGACGGCCGGCGCATCCGCAACCACAACCACCTGCTCGGCAAGGTGGACGGGGTGAACGGCATGAAGACCGGCTATATCGCCGCGGCCGGCTTCAACATCGTCGTCTCGGCCGAGCGCAGCGGCCGCCATCTGATCGGGGTGGTGATGGGCGGCCGCACCACGCGGGCGCGCGACAAGCTGGCCGCCGCCCTGATCGACAAGGGGTTCGACACGCCGCCCTTGCCGCCGATCCGCACCGCGGCCTTGTCCGGTCGGGCGGCCGCCGCCGCGGTCGAGGCCGCCGCCCAGGCCACAGCCCACGCCACCGGCGACACCCCCGCCGCACCGGTCGAGGCCGCGTCGGCCGCGCCGGTCGACGCCGCACCGGTCGAGGCCGCGCCGGCCGTGCCGCGCGGGTGGAGCGTCCAGGTCGGCGCGTTCCGGCGCTATGTCTCGGCCAGCCGGTCGATCCTCCTCGCCTCCAGCCGGGTGACCAGCCTGCGTACGCGGCCGAGCTCGATCCTGCGCGGCGAGGGCGACGACGACGAGAGCGAGCTCTACCGCGCCCGCTTCCTGGGCTTCACCGAGACCGACGCACGCCAGGCCTGCGCCCAGCTCCAGAATCGCCGGGTGCGCTGCCTGATCGTCGCGCCCGAGGAAGACACCAACGTCGATCCCGACTGACGCTCCCCGCGCGGGCACGAATACGCGCGGGCACGAATAGGGGCGTCAATGCCCGCGTCCCCTCGACAAAGAGAGGGGTCCTTGGCCTGCCCCCGCCCCCTCACCCGAGCCCGAACAGCTTCGCCGCCGTATCGCCGTTGATCGCCGCCTTCTCCCCCGCCGGGATGTCGAGCTCGTTCACGTGGGCGAAGTCGATGTCGATATAGGGGTAGTCGGTCCCGAACAGCATGTGGCCGGCGCCGATCGCCGCGCGCGTCTCCATCAGCATCGGGCCGTACGTGCCGCACGTGTCGAAATAGAGCCGCTTGGCGTAATGGCTGGCCGGGCGGGGCAGCTCCTTCGCCCAGCGCTCCGCTCCCCAGTCGAGCCGGTCGAGCAGGCTGACCAGCCCCGCGCCGGTATGCGCCACCACGAACGGGAAGCTGGGGTAGCGCTCGAACACGCCCTCGAGGATCAGGCGCGAGACCATCAGCACCGTGTCGTACCAGAAGCCCAATATCACCGAGAGGTTCCGCTCCTGGATCGCGTCGGCGAAGCTCGGGTGCAGCGGGTGCTGGATCACCGGCATGCGGAGCTTGTCGAGGCGCGCCCAGACCGGCTCGTAGCGCGCATCGGCGAGCGGCACCCCCGCGACGTTCGAGCCGATCTCGACGCCCACCACCTCGTCCGCGCCGGCGATGCGGTCGAGCTCGGCCAGCGCCGCCTCGACATCCGCCAGCGGCAGCGACGGCACGGCGCGCAGCCGGTCGGTGCGGCCCCGGCAATAGGCGATCGTCTCGTCGTTCACGCGCCGCGTTACCTCCGCCTGAATCTCGGGCGGGAACAGATAGACGTTGGGCGGGGCGAGCGACAGAAGCCGCATGTCGATGCCCTTCGCGTCCATCTCGCGGATCGGGGCGTCGCGCTCGAACCAGTGGGGGTTGAACGAGACGACGTGCCGGCCCGCCTCGTCCTTTATGGCGCGGCCCTCTTCCCCGAAGGCCGGGTTGGCGACCATCCGGTGGCCCGGCAGCGCCGCCAGCCGCTCGTGATACTCGGCGGAGAAGAAATGCGCGTGCACGTCGATTTTCATGGCGTCCCTCGCGGCAGCCCGGCGCGGACTATAGCCGCCCCGGCATGGCTGCGCGACGGACCCCTACGCACCGGGTTTGGCCGGCACGCAAATAATCCTATCTACGGCGAGCGGGGGCGCCCGCGGCTCGCGTCCGCAGATTTTGGACGCGCTTGAGACGGCATTCTCGACGAACCGATTGGTTGCGAGGAGACATCGGGCGACATCAGGCGACATCGCCCGACATGGGAGCCACATCGGGCGACAGGGCGGCGAGATCGGGCGACGCTGGGGCGCCGCGACGGTCAGTTGCGCGAACCCGCGCAAACCCCTACATGTCGGGCCCATGACCGACCTCGCCCATATCCGCAACTTCGCGATCATCGCCCATATCGACCATGGCAAGTCGACGCTCGCCGACCGGCTGATCGAGGCGTGCGGCGGCATCGAGGCGCGCGACAAGCGCAACCAGATGCTCGACACGATGGAGCTCGAGCGCGAGCGCGGCATCACCATCAAGGCGCAGACCGTGCGGCTTGCCTATACCGCGCGGAACGGCGAGACCTACCAGCTCAACCTGATGGACACGCCCGGCCATGTCGATTTCACCTACGAGGTGAGCCGGTCGCTGGCCGCCTGCGAGGGCTCGCTGCTGGTGGTCGACGCGAGCCAGGGGGTCGAGGCGCAGACGCTGGCCAACGCCTATCTCGCCATCGACGCCGACCACGAGATCATCCCGGTCCTCAACAAGATCGACCTGCCGGCCGCCGACCCGGACCGCGTGCGCACCCAGATCGAGGACGTGATCGGGCTCGACGCCTCGGCCGCCATCCCGGTCTCGGCCAAGACCGGCGAGGGCATCGCCGAGGTGCTGGAATCGCTGGTCGCGCGCCTGCCGCCGCCCACCGGCGACGCGGCGGCGCCCCTGAAGGCGATGCTGGTCGACAGCTGGTACGACCTCTATCTCGGCGTGGTGATCCTGGTGCGGGTGAAGGAGGGCACGCTCGCCAAGGGCATGCGGATGCGCATGATGGCGACCGGCGGCGTCCACCAGGTCGACAAGGTGGGCGTGTTCGCCCCCAAGCCGACCGAGGTGGGCGCGCTGGGCCCGGGCGAGATCGGCTTCATCACGGCCTCGATCAAGTCGGTCGCCGACTGCCAGGTGGGCGACACGCTGACCGAGGAGCGCCGGCCGGCCGCCGCCGCGCTGCCCGGCTTCAAGCCGTCGGTGCCGGTGGTGTTCTGCGGGCTGTTCCCGGTGGATGCCGCCGATTTCGAGGATCTGCGCGATTCGCTCGCCAAGCTGCGGCTGAACGATTCCTCGTTCCATTTCGAGGCCGAGACCTCGGCCGCGCTCGGGTTCGGCTTCCGCTGCGGCTTCCTGGGCCTGTTGCACCTCGAGATCATCCAGGAACGGCTCGCCCGCGAGTTCGACCTCGATCTGATCGCCACCGCGCCGTCGGTGGTCTATCGCGTCCACCTCAACGACGGCACGATGAAGGAGCTGCACAACCCGGCCGATATGCCCGACCCGGTCCAGATCGCCCGGATCGAGGAGCCGTGGATCAAGGCCACGGTCATGGTGCCCGACGAGTTTCTGGGCGCCGTCCTCAAGCTGTGCGAGGAGCGGCGCGGCGAGCAGGTGGAGCTCACCTATGTCGGCGGGCGCGCGATGGTGGTCTACCACCTGCCGCTGAACGAGGTGGTGTTCGACTTCTACGACCGGCTGAAATCGGTGACGCGCGGCTACGCCTCGTTCGACTACCAGATCGAGGGCTATCGCGAGGGCGCGCTGGTCAAGCTCGCGATCCTGGTCAACGCCGAGCCGGTGGATGCGCTCTCGATCATCGTCCATCGCGACCGGGCCGAGCTGCGCGGGCGCGCCATCGTCAACCGGCTGAAGGATCTGATCCCGCGCCAGCTCTTCAAGATCGCGGTGCAGGCGGCGATCGGCGGCAAGGTGATCGCGCGCGAGACGGTGGCGGCGCTGCGCAAGGACGTGCTCGCCAAGTGCTATGGCGGCGACGTCACCCGCAAGCGCAAGCTCCTCGAGAAGCAGAAGGAGGGCAAGAAGCGCATGCGCCAGTTCGGCTCGGTGGAAATCCCCCAGTCGGCCTTCATCGCCGCCCTCAAGCTCGGCGAGGACTGAGGCGAGTCAGCTTGCGTCCGGCACGGTCGCGAGCATCCGCTCGATCCAGTCCCGGTCGTCGGTGAGGGTGGCAAGCTCGGCGCGGATCGTCTCGCGCGTCTGGGTGCAGGAGCGCACGCAGTCCACCTCGCCCGGCGCCGCCGCCTTGTTGGTCGAGACCTCAAGCCGGATCCCGTTATTGTCGAAGAAGTAGAACGACCAGGTCGTCGGCGGCACCGAACAGAACGGGCCGTCGATGATCTTCACCCCCGCCGCCTGGAGCCGCGTGAGAATGTCCTCGAACCGCTCGGGCGCGACCGCGAAGGAAAGATGCTGCATTGCGGCAAGCGCGTTGCGGTCGCCCTTGGGAATGCCGTTCGGCAGCTCGAAGAAGGCGAGCAGGGAATCGCCGCCCATGTCGAAGAAATAGTGGCGCACGCATTCGAAGGGCGGGCTGCCGCGCGTCTGGGACCGCTCGGTCCCGCCCGGTGCCGTCACCAGCGTGTGCACGAGCCTCATGCCCAACAGGCCGCAATAGAAGTCGAGCGTCGCCTTCATGTCGTCGGTATTGAGCGCGAGATGATGCACGCCGCGCAGTCCCGTCGCGGGCCCGTCGGCCGGCGCCCTGCGGCTCGCCTGGATTTCGGTCGCCATCTGCGCCTCCCGGTTGGCCGTCGCTTGCGCCCAGCGTAGCATGGGGGGATGGAGTTCGGGATCAACATCGCGCCGGGCGCCGAGTTCCTGGCGCGTGGTGAAGGACGCCGAGGCGGCCGGCATCGACTGCGCCTGGTTCATCGACAGCCAGGCGATCAACGCCGACCTGTTCGTCGCCATGGCGGCGGCGGCAATGGTCACCAAACGCATCGACCTGGCGACCGGCATGCTGATCCCGTCGAACCGGATCGCGCCGGTGGCGGCCAACGGGCTCGCCTCGCTCAACCGGCTCGCGCCCGGACGCATCCGCTTCGGGACCGCGACCGGCTTCACGGCGCGCCGGGCGATGGGGATGGGCCCGCTGCGGCTCGCCGAGCTCGCCGCCTATATCCGTGCCGTGCGGGGGCTTCTGGCGGGCGAGACCGTCGAGATCGAGATCGAGGGGGCGCCGCGCACCGTGCGCTTCCTCAACCCGGAGCTGGGGCTGATCGATATCGACCACCCCATACCTTTGTATGTCTCGGCGCTCGGGCCGCGGTCGCGCCAGCTGGCCGCCGAGCTGGGGGCGGGGTTCGTCACCCCCGTCGGCAGCGTCGAAGGCGGGCTCGCCGCCATCGCCGCGATCAAGGAGGCGTGGCGCGCGGCCGGGCGCGACGCGGCGGATTTGCGGGTGGTGGGCGTCGGCGGCGGCTGCGTCCTGGCCGAGGGCGAGCCGGCCGACAGCCCGCGCGCCCGCGCCCAGGCCGGCCCGTCGGCCGCCATCGTGCTGCACGACCTGGCCGAGCAGCCGGCACATGGCTCGTCCGGCCATGCCGTCTCGCCGGTAATTGCCGAGCGGCTGGCGGCCTTCCGCCCGATCTACGAATCCTACGGCCCGGATGCGTCGCGCCACCTCGCCGTCCATCGCGGCCACCTGATGCTGGTCCGGCCGGAGGAGGCGAAGCTGGTCGACGGGCCGCTGATCCGGGCGGTCACCATGACCGCGACCGCGCCCGAGCTGCGCGAGCGGCTGCACGCCCTGCGTGCGGCCGGATTCAGCCAGTTCTCCACCCACGTGCGCTATGGCCATCCGGGGATGGTGGCCGACTGGGCGGCGGTGTTCGCAGCGCTCTGACCCGGATTCCGGGGTTCCGTGACGGCAAAGTGGCATGTGAAATCATTGTGTCATGGATCACAGCGCCCGCTGTTAGGCTTGCCGTCCGCCCAGAACGTCGAGTAGATTGCAGTGGCTGGCGTGCAAGGCAATCGATGAGGGACGCTCCCCCCGACCTGTCCGTCATTCCGATCCGATCGAGGCCGCGAGGGGCCGCACTGTCGTTCCGGGCGCAGACAATGGTCGCCCGGCAGTAGGCCATGCCTCCATCGCAGTAACCGCCGTTTAACCGGGGCCAACTAGGGTCGCACCGTTGAAGGTGCGCCTCGGGCGAAGCGGGAACGGTGAACTGACGCGAGATCGAGTTGCGGACGATTTGGTACCTCATGCGTTGTGTCGCGGGAGTTGTCGACGAAAGAAGGGCGTAATGGCCGATAAGATCAGCAAGCGCCAGACACCGCCGGCGGTCCGCCGGGGACAGGGATCCGCAACGTGAACGACGTTTTTTCGCAGGTCGTCGCTGGAATCAGCGACATTTGGCGCCGGCGCTGGTACGTCGCGGCCATCGCCTGGCTTCTCTGCGGCGCGGGCTGGACCATGGTGGCCAGCCTGCCGGACCGCTACGAATCCTCGGCGCGCGTCTATGTCGACATGGACACGATGCTGAACCCGCTGATGCGCGGCCTCGCGGTCGAGATGAACCTGTTCCAGCAGATCGACCTGATGCAGCGCACCCTGTTCAGCCGGCCGAACCTGGAGAAGATCGCGCTGCTCACCGACCTCGACCTCCGCGTCACCACGCCGGAGGAGAAGGAGGCGCTGCTCAACGACCTGCGCAAGAAGCTGACGATCCATCAGCAGGGCCGCAACCTGTTCCGGATCTCATACACCGACACGGACCGGCAGCTCGCCAAGCGCGTGGTCCAGGCCGTCCTGCAGATCTTCGTCGAGGGCAACCTGGGCGCGAGCCGCAAGGACATGGATTCGGCGAGCCGCTTCCTGCAGGACCAGATCGCCGACTATGAGCGCCAGCTCAACCAGCAGGAGACCCGGATCGCCGAGTTCAAGGCGAACAACATGGGGCTTCTGCCCGGCGACCAGACCTATCACCAGCATCTGACCCAGGTGCAGGGCGATCTGGAGCGGACCCAGGCCTTCGTCCGCGAGGCGGTCAAGGTGCGCGATTCCCTGCAGAAGCAACTTGCGGAGGTGCCGCAATTCTTCGAATCGCCCAAATCCGATGCGTCCGCGATGGCGATGGTGTCGTCGCAGCAGTTCGGGCCCGAGTCCGACCTGAACCTGCGCATCTACGAGATGGAGAAGAACGTCGACGCGCTGTTGATGCGCTACACGGACAAGCACCCGGACGTCGTGATGGCGCGAAAGCGTATCGCCGAGCTGAAGGCGCAGCAGAAGCGCGAGGACGAGGAGAAGGCGAAGATCGCGGCCCAGAACGCGTCGCAGCCGGTCGCCGTGCCGGCCTCGGCGTCGAACAAGGTGCCGAACCCTCTCTACGAGCAGATCAAGCTGCAGCTCGTCAAGCAGGAGGCGGTAGTGGCCGCGCTGCAGCAGCGCGAAATCGGCCAGAAGGAGGAGATCGCCAAGTGGGCGAGCATGGCCAAGACCGCGCCGCAGGTGGAGACCGAGCTGTCGCGGCTGCAGCGCGACTACAGCATCATCAAGCATGGCTACGAGGAGCTTCGCCAGCGCCAGGAATCGGCCAAGATGGCCCGCGACATGGAGACCAAGGCGCAGAAGGTGCAGTTCCGGGTGATCGACCCGCCCTTGCTGCCGTCCAAGCCGGCGGGCCCCAACCGGCCGCTGTTCCTGGCGGCCGTGCTGCTGGCGGGCATTGGGTCGGGCCTCGCCTTCGCCTTCCTGATGGGCCAGATCCACGCCTCGTTCAGCAGCGTGCAGACGCTGCGCGCGACCTTCAACCTGCCGGTGCTGGGCAGCGTGTCGGCGATCACCACGGCCGGCGAGCGCTGGCGCCAGCGGCGCGAGGTGGTATCCTTCGTCCTTGTCGGCGCGGCCCTTTTCGCCGCGTTCGGCGGCCTGGTGGCCGTCGAGATGCTGCATCAGGTCTGAGGGGCCCGCGATGACGTCGAACGGCGACAACGACAAGAGCGCGCGGGAACCGGGCCGGTCCCTGGTGGAGCGTGCCGCCGAGCGGCTGGCCCGCTACGGCGGCCACGACCCCGATCTGGCGGCGGCGCCCGTCCCGCCCCCGGCCGAGCCCGCGCCCGCGCGCGCCCAGGCTCCGGCCCCGGCCCCGGCGGCCGAGGCGGACGTGATGGAGGCGCCGCGCCCCGGCCCCGCATCGCACGAGACGCCCGGCCGGCGCTTCACCCGCAACCGGGTCAAGCTGGACATGGACGCGCTGCGCACCGCTGGGCTGGTCACTTCGCACAGCGAGCGGACGCAGATTGCCGAGGAGTTCCGCCTGATCAAGCGGCCGCTGCTGCTCAAGGCGTTCGCGACCCCGCCGGACGACATCGAGAACGGCAACCTGATCATGGTCACCAGCTCGAAGGCGGGCGAGGGCAAGACCTTCTGCGCGGTAAGCCTCGCCATGTCGATCGCGCTGGAGCGCGACCTGACGGTGCTGCTGATCGACGCCGACGTCGCTAAGCCGGACGTGCTCAACGTGCTCGGCATCGAGGCCGAGAAGGGCCTGGTCGACCTGATCGCCGACGAGGGGCTCGACCTGTCGGACGTGCTGATTCGCACCGACCTGGAGAATCTGACCATCCTGCCGGCCGGGCGCCAGCACCACCTGGCGACCGAGCTGCTGGCCAGCGACAAGATGGACAAGTTCGTGACTGAGATCGCGCGGCGCTACCCGGACCGCGTGATCATCTTCGATTCGCCGCCCGCGCTGATGTCGAGCGTGCCGGGCGTGCTCGCACTGCACGTGGGGCAGACGCTGTTCGTGGTCGAGGCCCAGCGGACCGTGCAGCAGGCGGTCGATAATGCCCTGGGCCTGATTGCCTCGTGCAAGAACATCAGCCTTTTGCTAAACAAGGCGGAATCCGGGGGCAGCAGCGAGCGGTTCGGGGCTTACTACGACTATTATCGCTGATCCCTGCGACCGCGGGGGGACGGGCTGGCTAGAAGTGGTTCTTCGGGGAGGACGGCGCGACGCGCCGCCACCCTTGTGTTCGCCGCAGCCGGGGCAGGCGCGGTATCGGGTGGCGCGCCGGCATTGGCGGCGCGCTGGACCTTCACGCCCAGCGTACGGGCGAGCGAGAGCTATTCCGACAACGTGACGCTGGCGACCGGCAACGAGGAGAAGAAGTCCGACCTGATCACCACCCTGGCGCCCGGGGTCCACGTGGTCGGGAACGGCGCGCGCCTGAACCTGAACCTGAACTACCTGGCGGAGGTCGACATCTTCAAGAAGCTGTCGAGCCGCGACGACCTGCACCACAATTTGACCGCCACCGGCACGGCCGAGCTGTGGCAGCGCCAGCTCTTCTTCGACGCCAACGCCGCCATCTTCCGCCAGCTCATCAATCCCAGCGACGCGAGCTCGCTCACGCCCGGCGTGGGCGCGGTCAACGCCGCCGACACTACGAGCTGGCAGGCGGGGCCGCGCTTCCTGCACCATTTCGGCCCGTACGTCGACACCGTGTCGACCATCACCCATAGCGAGGTGCACTCGGCGCCCACCAACGGCGCCAACGCCTCGGGCACGCTGGCCCCGGCTTCGCTGACCGCCGCCAACGCCGACACCCGGGTGAACGCCACGACCTTCCAGGCCTCGAGCGGCCGGGCCTTCACCCGCGTCCTGTGGTCGGCCACCGCTCAGGAGACCAAGACCGGACGCGGTGACGAGCTGCCGGGCATCGATTCGAAGTCGGTCAACGGCAACGTCACCTACGTCATCAACCGGCAATATGCGCTTCTGGGCGGGCTCGGCTGGCAGGACATCGAGGATTCGACGCTGAACAACCCGCCGCACGGCATCACCTGGAGCGTCGGGCTGAACCTCAACCCCGGGCCGCGCACCAACTTCACGGTGAACTACAACCACCGCGACAATTCGAATTTCTTCAGCTTCAACGGCGCCTACCGCCTGTCGTCGCGGACCAGCATCACGGTCAGCTACGACGAGGCGCTGACCTTCTCGCAGCAGAACACGGCGACCGCGCTGGGCTTCCTGCAGCCCGACCCGTTGAACCCGGGGACGTTCATCGACGTGCGCACCGGCCTGCCCGCCTCGTTTGGCGCGCAGAACTTCGCGCTGCAGACCCAGACCTCGCGCACCACCACATTCACCGCCGCGCTGCACGGCACGCGCGGGCGCAACGGCTTCACGGTGCTGTTCAGCCACGCCGACCAGACGACGGACCAGGCCACCGCCCAGACCGGCAACCAGCAGACCACGAACAACGCCAGCCTGCAGTGGACGCGCACGATCAACCGGCGCCTCAGCGGCACGGTGGCCGCCAACTACCAGACGACCGACCAGCAGCCTGGCGACGTGAGCGACCGGCGCTTCGTCGGCAGCTTGAGCCTGAGCTACCTGCTGACCCCGACGGCGACCGCCTCGCTCATCGCCAACACCACGCGGCTCGATTCCAGCGACCCGACGCGCGAGACCAGCGAGAATTCGATCACGCTCTCGCTGACCAAGAGGTTCTGAGTGCGATGTACGCCGCCTTCTACAACCTGACCGGCCGGCCGTTCCAGCTGAGCCCCGACCCGCGCTTCTTCTATGCGAGCCGGAGCCACCGCAAGGCGATGGCCTACCTGTCGTTCGGGCTGAACGAGCGCGAGGGGTTCATCGTGGTCACCGGCCCGGTGGGCACCGGCAAGACCACGCTGGTGGGCAACATGCTGAACCGCATCGACCGCGAGCGGTTCATCTACGGCCACGTGGTGACCACCCTGCTCGAGGCCGACGACGCGCTCCGCATGGTGGCCTCGGCCTATGGGCTGAAACATGCCGGGGTGGACAAGGCGAGCCTGCTGCGCGCCATCGAATCCTTCCTGATCGAGGCGCGCCGCATGGGCAGGCACGCGCTCCTGGTGGTGGACGAGGCCCAGAACATCCCGCCCTCGGCGCTGGAAGAGCTCCGGATGCTGTCCAACTTCCAGTACGAGGGCAAGCCGCTGCTGCAATGCTTCCTCCTGGGCCAGCCCGAGTTCCGCCGCATCATCGCGCGCGAGGACATGGAGCAGCTGCGCCAGCGGGTCATCGCCTCGTGCCATCTCGAGCCGCTGGACGTGGGCGAGCTGCGCGACTACATCCGCCACCGCCTGACGACGGTCGGCTGGGCCCAGGACCCCACCTTCGCCGAGGGCGCGTTCGCGCGCATCCACGCCCATACCGGCGGCGTGCCGCGGCGGGTGAACACGCTATGCGGCCGGCTTCTGCTCTACGGCTCGATCGAGGAGCTGCACCACATCGACGAGGCGGTGGTCGAGCAGGTCGCGGCCGAGCTCGCCGAGGAGGGCACCCAGCATTCGCAGGTGATGGAGCGCCACGAGGAGGAGGAGGCACCGCCCGCGCCCCGGCCCGCCGCGGCGCCCGCGCCCCGGCCCGCGCCCGCCCCCGCGCCGGACCGGCGCGCCGCCGGTGCCGCGCCGGCCCGCTGGCGCGCCCCCGCCGTCGCGCCCGACCGGATCGAGACCATGTCGGAGCTGCGCCGCCGCGTCCTGGCGCTCAAGGGGGACGGCTAGGTGGGCGCCGCCTCCGCCATCGTCAACGCCATGTCGGTCGACGTCGAGGAGCATTTCCAGGTCAGCGCGTTCGCCGGCGCGGTGAGCCGCGACGACTGGGAGACGCTGGATTCGCGCGTCGAGCGCAACACCGAGCGGGTGCTCGCCTTGTTCGCCGCGGCGGGCGCCAAGGCCACCTTCTTCACGCTGGGCTGGGTGGCGGAGCGTCATCCCGCCCTGGTCCGGAGCATCGTCGCCGAGGGCCACGAGCTGGCGAGCCACGGCTACGCCCATTTCCGCGCCACCGACCAGGCGCCCGAGGCGTTCCGCGCCGACGTACGCCGCACCAAGGCGATCCTGGAGGATACCGGCGGCGTCGCGGTCGGCGGCTACCGCGCCGCATCGTTCTCGATCGGGGCGACCAACCTGTGGGCCCTCGAGGTGCTGGCGGAGGAGGGCTACGCCTACTCGTCCTCGATCTATCCGGTGAAGCACGACCATTACGGCATGCCCGAGGCGCCGCGCCACGCCCACCGCCCGCGCGGGGCGAACGGCGTGCTGGAGGTGCCGATCTCCACCCTGCGCCTGGCCGGGCGCAACCTGCCCTGCGGCGGCGGCGGCTATTTCCGCCTGGCGCCGTACCCCGCCTATCGCTGGGCGCTGCGCCGGCTGAACGAGGGCGACCGACTGCCGGCGATCTTCTACTTCCACCCGTGGGAGATCGACCCCGACCAGCCGAGGCCCCGGGGGCTGCCGGCCAAGACGCGGTTCCGGCACTACGTCAATCTCGGCCGCATGGAGACGCGGCTCGCGGCGCTGCTCGCCGAGTTCGCGTGGGACCGGGTGGACCGCGTCTTCCTGGGTGGACATTGAGCGAGGACGCGCTCGACGTGCGGGCGCTGGACGGTGCGACCGGCGCGCGCTGGGACGCGTTCGTCGCCCAGTGCCCGGAGGCCACCTTCTTCCACCGCGCCGGATGGAAGACCGCCATCGAGGCGGGGTTCGGCCATGACTGCCCGTTCCTGTACGCCGCCCGCGGCGACGAGATCTGCGGCGTGCTGCCGCTGGTCCATGTCCACACGCGGCTGTTCGGCAACGCGCTGATCTCCACCGGCTTCACGGTCGGGGGCGGGCCGGCGGCGATGGACGACGCGGCGCGCGCCGCGCTGGACCGCGCCGCCCTCGCTTTGGCCGAGGCGCGCGGCGTCGACTATCTGGAATACCGCACCGGCCGGGCGACCCATCCCGGCTGGGCGTCGAAGCCCGACCTCTATGTCGCGTTCCGCAAGGCGATCGACGCCGATCCCGAGAAGAACATGCTGGCCATCCCGCGCAAGCAGCGCGCGATGGTGCGCAAGGGCATCAAGGCGGGGCTGGTCTCCGAGATCGACGCCGAGACCGGCCGGCTCTATGACGCCTACGCCGAAAGCGTGCGCAACCTGGGCACGCCGGTGTTCGGGCGGTCGTACCTCGCCCATCTCAAGCGCGTTTTCGGCGACGATTGCGACGTGGTGACCGTGCTGCACGAGGGAGAGCCGGTCGCCAGCGTGATGAATTTCTACTTCCGCGACACGGTGCTGCCCTATTACGGCGGCGGCACGGCGGCGGCGCGCGCGGTGGCGGGCAACGATTTCATGTATTGGGAGGTGATGCGGCGCGCGGCCGAGCGCGGCTACCGGGCGTTCGATTTCGGCCGGTCCAAGCGCGGCACCGGCGCCTTCGCCTTCAAGAAGAACTGGGGCTTCCCGTCCGAGCCGCTGGTCTACGAGTTCCACCTGCGCAGCGGCGGCGAGGTGCCCGACGTGAACCCGCTGAACCCCAAATACCGGCTGTTCATCGCCGCCTGGCAGCGCCTGCCCCTGTTCGTCGCAAACCGCGTCGGGCCGCTGGTCGCGCGCGGGCTGGGATGAGGCGCGCCCGAACCGTGATTTTGGCGCGCTGCCGGCGGGACTCGGCCCCTTGCCGGCCGGCGAACGTGTTGGAGCCCTTCGCGGGCTGCGATAGACTCGACACGGCAACCGAACGATCGGGAACCACTTGACCGGAGAACCGAACAGCCGGCCGCACAAGGCCCTGGGGCCCGCCGGCAACGGCGCCGCCACCGCCGCCGCGGGCAGCGAGGGTGCCGCGCCCGCGCGGTCCCTGCTGAGCCGCCCGGCCTGGCGCGCCGCCACCATCGCCTTCGCGCTGGGCTTCGCGGCGATCGTCGCGCTGTTCCACAACACGGCGGAATCGATCGTCAGCATCTGGTTCCACGACACGACCTTCAACCACGGCTTCCTGATCCTGCCGATCTGCCTGTACCTGGCGTGGCTGCGCCGCGACGAGCTGGCCCGGATGACGCCGGAGCCGACCGGCTGGGCACTCGTGCCTTTGGCCGCCTCGGGCGGGGCATGGCTGCTGGGCGCCGCCGCCAACGTCAACGTGGTGCAGCATTTCGCCCTGCTGTTCATGCTGTGGTCGCTGTTCGTCGGCGTGTTCGGCTGGCGCGTCTCGCGCTATCTGGCCTTTCCTCTGGCCTATGCGGCCTTTGCCGTGCCGTTCGGCACGTTCCTGGTGCCGCCGCTGCAGGAGTTCACCGCCACCTTCGCGGTCAAGGGCATCGAGCTGCTCGGCATCCCGATCTATCGCGACGGGTTCCTCCTGTCGCTGCCCAACGGCAATTTCGAGGTGGCCGAGGCCTGCGCCGGCATCCGCTTCCTGATCGCCACCTTGGCGCTGGGATTCCTGTTCGCACAGCTCACCTACCGCAGCTATTGGCGCAAGGCGGCGTTCCTCGCCCTGTGCGTGGTGGTGCCGATCCTGTCCAACGGGCTGCGCGCGCTCGGCGTCGTGCTGATCGGCTATGTCAGCGACATGACGATGGCGGTCGGGTTCGACCACATCGTCTATGGCTGGCTTCTGTTCGCCATGGTGACGGTGATCCTGCTGGCGGTGGGCATGGCGTTCCGCGACCGCGACCTGAACGACGTCCCGCCGGCGCCGCCCTCGGCGGTCGGCCGGCCGCGCGCCGGAACGTTCCGGGTGGCCGCCGTCGCGGCCGTGTGCATCGCCGTCGCCGCCGTCTATCCCGCCTATGCCGAGCTGGTGATCCGCGCCGTCCCGCCGGACCGGCCCATCGCGCTCGCCGCGCCCACGGCGGGCAATGGCTGGAGCGCGGTCGCGAACGCGGGGGACAGCTGGCAGCCGGTCTTCCCCGGCGCCGACGCCACGCTGATGCAGGCCTACCGCAAGGACGGCCGGACCGTGCGCCTGTTCGTCGCCTATTACCGCTATCAGAGGCCGGCGGCCGAGGTGGTGAGCTTCCGCAACAAGATCGTCGACGACAAGGCCTGGCGCCGAGCTCGAGACGAGCACGGCCATGGCCCCCGTCGCCGGGCGGAACAGGACCGTCGACACCGCCCGGATTGCGGGTAGGGACGAGCGCCGGCTGGTATGGAGCTGGCACTGGATCGATGGCACTTTCACCGCCGACCCGTATCTGTCGAAGTTCCTGCAGACCAAGTCGAAGCTGCTGGACGAATCGCCGGCCGCGGCCTTCGTCGCGGTCGCGACCGGCCTGGAGCCGGGCGCCGACCGGGCGCAGGCGACCCTGCGCGACTTCTTGACGAGCGTCCAGCCGCTCGGCCCGCTTCTCGCGGGCGCGGCGGCGCGGTGACGAGCCGGCCGGCACGGGCGCGGACGCGGGCGAACTGAAATGTGCGGAATCGTCGGCATCTTCGACCGGCGCGCGGGGCGCGAGATCGACCGCGCCCTGCTCGCCCGCATGAACGACAGCCAGACCCATCGCGGGCCGGACGAGCAGGGGCTTTACGTCGCGCGCGGCATCGGGCTGGGCCACCGGCGCCTTTCGATCATCGACCTCGCCTCGGGCCAGCAGCCGCTGTTCAACGAGGACCGGTCGGTCGTCGTCGTCTATAACGGCGAGATCTATAATTTCCCCGAGCTGACGCGCGAGCTGGTCGCCGCCGGCCATCGCTTCCGCACCCATTGCGACACCGAGGTGATCGTCCACGCCTGGGAGGAGTGGGGCGCGGCCTGCGTCGAGCGGTTCCGCGGCATGTTCGCCTTCGCCCTGTGGGACGCCAATACCGGCACGCTGTTCCTGGCGCGCGACAGGCTGGGCATCAAGCCGCTCTACTGGGCCGAGCTGGCGGACGGCACGGTGCTGTTCGGCTCCGAGCTGAAATCGCTGTTGGTCCACCCGGCCTTTCCGCGCGACATCGACCCGTGCGCGGTCGAGGATTATTTCGCCTACGGCTACGTGCCCGACCCCAAATCGATCTATCGCGCGGCGCGCAAGCTCGGCCCCGGCCACACGCTGACCCTGGCGCGGGGTTCGGGGCGCGCGGCCGAGCCGCGGCGTTACTGGGACGTGTCGTTCCGTGACGGCGACCATGACGGGCCGGGCGAGGCCGACGCCGTCGCCGCGCTGGTCGGCGAGCTGACCGAGGCGGTGCGGATGCGCATGATCGCCGAGGTGCCGCTGGGCGCGTTCCTGTCCGGCGGCGTGGATTCCAGCGCCGTGGTCGCCTTGATGGCCGGCCTGTCGCCCGAGCCGGTCAACACCTGCACCATCTCGTTCGACGACCGCCGGTTCGACGAATCGCGCTACGCCGAAATGATGGCCACCCGCTATCGCACCAGCCATCACGTGGGCAAGGTCGACCCCGACGATTTCGGACTGGTCGACCGGCTGGCCACGATCTACGACGAGCCGTTCGCCGATTCGTCCTCGATACCGACCTACCGCGTGTGCGGCCTGGCGCGCGAGCGGGTGACGGTGGCGCTGTCGGGCGACGGCGGCGACGAGCTGTTCGCCGGCTATCGCCGCCACCGCTGGCATCATTACGAGGAGCTGGCGCGGCGCGCCGTGCCGGGCCCGCTGGTCGCGCCGGTGTTCGGCTTCCTCGGCCGCGCCTATCCCAAGCTCGACTGGGCGCCGCAGCCGCTGCGCGCCAAGTCGACGTTCGAATCCATCGCGCGCGGCGCGATCGGCGGCTATTTCCACAGCGTCGCCATGGTGGTCGATACCGTGCGCCGGCGGCTGTACAGCCCCGCCTTCGTGCGCGAGCTGCAGGGCTATCACGCGCAGGAGGTGATGGAGCGCGTGATGCGCGAGGCGCCGACCGACCATCATTTGTCGCGGGTGCAGTACGCCGACCTCAAGACCTATCTGCCGGGCGACATCCTGACCAAGGTCGACCGCGCGTCGATGGCGCACTCGCTCGAGGTGCGCGTGCCGATCCTCGACCACCGCTTCGTGGAGTGGACGGCGCGGCTGGCGCCCGGCCTCAAGCTCAAGGGCGGCGAGGGCAAGTACGTGTTCAAGAAGGCGCTGGAGAAGCTGGTGCCGGACGACGTGCTCTACCGCCCCAAGATGGGATTCTCGGTGCCGCTGGCGAAGTGGTTCCGCGGACCGCTGCACGAGACGGTGCGTGAGCGCCTCGGCGGGCCGGCCCTGGCCGAGACCGGCATGTTCGACATGGCGACCGTCACCCGGCTGGTCGACGAGCACCGCTCGGGCCGGTCCGACCACGCGACGGTGCTGTGGTCGCTATTGATGTTCGAATCCTTCCTGCGCCAGGTGCACGGCGCCGCCGCGCCCGGCCTCCCGCGCGTCGCCGCCACCGGGGAATAGCGCGGGCTTTCCGGTGGAGCCCTGAATTCCGTTCGGCCTGAGGAGCCCGCGCAGCGGGCGCCTCGAAGGGCGGATGCGGCCCGCTCTCCGGGTGTCGTCCTTCGAGACGCGCCTCGGCGCCGTCAGGGGGTGCGGGAACGGCGCAGCGCGAACGTGGCGGCCGCGGCGGCGACCCCGAGCAGCGCCGCGGCCGACAGCGCGGCGGCGGTGCGATGCTTGGTGGCGACCAGCTGCGGGCTTGTCGGCTTGGCCCGCTTGTCGAACCTGCCGTGCGGGCCGAAATCGCCCGCCACCGGCGCGAACAGGTTGTCGGGCCGGCCGGGCGTCTCGTCCTCGCCGGTGAACTGGCCCGACCACGCCTTCCTGGCCAGGATGCGGTCCATCAGCCCGGGCGCGACGGTGTTGCCGAGGATCAGCTTCACCGCCGGCAGCCCCACCCACACCTCGCGCCGGCGGTGCGTCGCCGCGAACACGATGGCGTCGGCCGCCACCTCGGGCTGGAAGAAGGGCGGCACCGGCTGCGGCCGCTTGTGGAAGCGCGAGCGCGCCCAGTCGAACTGCGGCGTGTTGAACCCGCCGAGCACCACCATCGTCAGGTGCACCGGCACGTCGTCGTGGATCAGCTCGGCGCGCAGCGAATCGGTGAAGCCGCGCAGCGCGTACTTGGCGCCGCAATAGGGCGCTTGCAGCGGGATGGCGCGGTAGCCGAGCGCCGAGCCGACCTGCACGATGGTGCCGCGCCCGCGCGCCTTCATGCGCTTGAGCGCCGCCATCGTGCCGTAGACCGCGCCGAGATAGCTGACCTCGGTCGCGCGGCGGAACTCGTCGGGCGTGATGCGGTCGACCGGCGCGAAGATCGTCGCCATCGCGTCGTTGACCCAGATCTCGATCGGCCCGCACGCCGCCTCGACCGCGTCGGCGGCGGCGAACACCGCGTCGGCGTCGGCGACGTCGACCTGATGGACGAAGGCGCGCCCTCCCGCCGCCTCGACATCGCGCGCGGCGCCCGCCAGCCCCTCCGCGCCGCGCGCCAGCAGCGCGACCGTCGCGCGCTGGCGGGCGAAGGCGATGGCGGCGGCGCGCCCGACGCCCGCCGAAGCGCCGGTCACCACGACGACCTTGCCGGCGAGGCTCATGCTCCCCTCCCCGCATACGCGATGGTCGACAGCAGGGCGAGCGCGGACTGGCGCGAATTGAGCCGGGTGTGCTGCGCCACCACGGGCACGTCGGATTCGATCAGGCTGGCATATTCGGTGTCGCGCGGCACCGGCTCCGGGTCGGTCAAATCGTTGAAGCGGAAATGGCGCGTGCGGCGCGCCGGCACGGTCAGGCGATAGGGCCCGGCCGGCTCCCGGTCGTGGAAGAACACGGTGATGGTGACGCTGGCGTCGCGGTCGCCGGCGTTCAGCAGGCACACCGTTTCGTGGCTGGTCAATTCCGGCGCCGGCCCCGTGCTCTCGGACGGGATCCAGCCCTCGGCGATGGCCCAGCGCGTCGCTCCGATCGGTTCGCTCATGCGCTAGATCCGGATCAGGGCCAATCCCGTCTCGGGATCGGTCTCGCGATGCAGATAGGCCGGCGTCTCGGTCAGCACGATCTCCAGCGTCGGGCGCACATGCCCCTCCAGCAGGTGGCCGCCATGCGCGGTGCCGTCGCGTTTCGCGACCACGATGTGCGGGTGCAGCTTGGGCTCGCCCTTCTCGCCCAGCGTCACGTCGCCGATGAGCGAGACGACTTCGACCTGCTCGCCGATCTGAATCCGGTCATAGTCCTTGCGGTCCCAGGCGAAGTAGCCGAGCGTGACGTCGCGGAGCGCGCCGAGCCCGGTGAAGCTCGAGGCGCTCAGCTCCTGGTCGCGCGCGAATTGGGTGAGCGTCTCGACCACCTCGTCATCGGTGTCGAGCACCACGGCGAAGCTGCGCAGCTCGCCCTTCTGAAGCTGTTTCCATTTCATGCCCTGGTCCTACCCGTGCCGCGTCGCGGCCGAAATCACATAGGTTATGCGCCCGTCACAAGGTACCGCGCGGCGTCGGCGCGCTTGAAGGCGAGCCCCAGCCCGGGGCGCGACAGATCGGGCGCGAGGCGGCCGCCCTCGGGCGCGGGCGCGGCATCGAACAGCATCCGCTCGATGCGCAGATGGTCGTGGAACCCTTCCACATGGATGCAGCGCTTCGCGACGCAGGCGGGATGGGCGTGCAGCGCCGGCGCGCAATGGGCCGAAAGCGGCACCTCATGCGCCTGGCACAGCGCGTCGGCGGCGAGGAAGCCGGTGATCCCGCCGCAGCGCGTCGCGTCGGCCTGCAGCACGTCGACCGCGCCGGCCGCCAGCATCCGCTCGAAATAGCGCGTGTCATAGCCGTACTCGCCGGCGGCCACCTGCATCGGCGCCGGCGCGCGGTCGCGCAGCAGCCGGAGCCCGTCGAGGTCGTCGGACGAGACCGGCTCCTCGCACCACATCACGCCGTGGCGCGCCATCGCCTCGGTGAAATGCAGCGCCTCCTTGCGCGACCAGGCGCCGTTGGCGTCGACCATGAGCAAGACGTCGTCGCCGATGGCGCGGCGGGCGACCTCGACGCGATGCAGATCGCGCGCCTTCTCGCGCCCGACCTTCATCTTGACGCGCCGGTATCCCTCCGCGGCCCAGCCGCCGAGCTGGCCGCGAAGCTGGTCGTCGGAGTACGAGGTGAACCCGCCCGAGCCGTATGCCTCCACCGCCGGCCGCGCGGCGCCCAGCAGCGTGGCGACCGGCGCGCCGAGAAGCCGGCCCTTGAGGTCCCACAAGGCGGCGTCGACCGCCGAGACCGCCATCGACGACAGGCCCGGCCGGCCCTGGTTGCGCAGCTTCGCCACTGCGGCGCACCATGCCGCCGCCGTCGCCAGCGCGTCGGCGCCATCGAGCGCCTCGGCGACCAGCGTTTCGATCAGCGTCGCCAGCGCCGCGTTGCCGTAGCCGTAGCCGATGCCGGTTTCGCCCGCGGCCGTCACCTCGGCCAGCACCAGGGTGGTCGAGGACCATTCGAGCGTGCCGTCGGATTCCGGCGCGTCGGTGGGGATCTTGTAGGCCGAGGCCGCAACGCGCGTGATCGGCGCGGTGGAAAGGCTCGCTGTCACGCCGAATCAACGGGAAGGCCCGCCCGGCGGTTCCGGTGCCGGCGATCCGATCCGAGGGAAACCGGTTCTGGACTAGCTGCGCAGCGTGGCGCCGGTGGCCTTCTGGACGGCGGCGACGATCTTCGCCGCGATTTGCTCGATCTCGGCCTCGGTGAAGGTCGCGTCGGTGGGTTGCAGGCGGACCGAGATGGCGACCGACTTCTTGCCGGTGGCGACGCCCTCGCCCTCATAAAGGTCGAACAGCGTGATCTCGGTAATCAGGTTCCGCTCGGCCCCCTTGGCGGCGCGCAGCACGGCACCGGCCGGCACGCCGGAATCGACCACGAAGGCGAAGTCGCGCTCGACCGGCTGGAAGGGCGAGAGCTTGAGGAACGGCCGCGCCGTGCCGCGCGACCGCGGGGCCGGCACGGCGTCGAGGAACGCCTCGAACGCGACGATCGGTGCGGCGGCCTCCATCGCGGCCACGACGCCCGGGTGCAGCTCGCCGAACCAGCCGAGCACGTTCGGGCCGAGGCGCAGCGTGCCGGACCGGCCAGGGTGATACCAGGCAGCCGCGCCGGCCACCACCTCGACCGAATCGACGGGCGCACCCATCGCGGCGAGCGCGGCGAGCGCGTCGGACTTGGCGTCGAACGCGTCGACCGGGCGCGGCTTCGCTTCCCAGTGGCGCGGCCCGGTCGCTCCGGCGCGCACCCCGCCCGCGACCAGGCGCTGGCCCTTGGGCGAGCCGTCGGTATAGGCCGGCCCGACCTCGAACAAAGCCGCGTCGGCCAGGCCACGATCGGCGTTGCGCTTTGCCGCCGCGACCAGGTTGGGCAGCACCGAGGGGCGCATCTGGTCGAGGTCGGACGAGATCGGGTTGACGAGGTGCAGCTCGTCCGGCGCGCCGCCGAACAGCTCGGCTTCCTTGCGCGGCAGGAACGAATAGGTCACCGCCTCGACCAGCCCGCGCGCGGCAAGGGCGCGGCGCGCATCCCCGACCCGGCGCTGGGCAGCGGTCAAGGCGGGGCGCGACACGGCGGTCGGGCGCGACACCGGAACCGGCGGGATCGTGTCGAACCCGGCGATGCGCAGCACCTCCTCCACCAGGTCGGCCTCGCCCTCGATGTCGGCGCGCCAGGGCGGCGGAACGACATGCAGCGTCTCGTCGTCGCCCGACGACCTCGCAGCCGAGCGCGGCGAGAATGCGCTTGGGCTCGCCCGGCGGCAGGTGCACGCCGCCCAAAGCCGCGACGCGCGCCGGGCGCAGCGCGAGGGAGCGGCGCCACTCGGGCGCTGCGCCGGCGACCACGACTTCCGACGCCTCGCCGCCGCAGAGCGACAGGATCAGGCGGGTCGCGAATTCGGTGCCCCATTCGATCGAGGTCGGGTCGATGCCGCGCTCGAACCGGTAGCGCGCGTCGGATTCGATGCCGAGCTTGCGCCCCGACGCCGCCGTGCGGATCGGGTCGAACAGCGCCACCTCGAGGAACACGGCGGTCGTGTCGTCGCCGCAGCCCGAGCCCTCGCCGCCCATCAGCCCGGCGATGCCCTGCACCCCGTCGGCGTCGGCGATCACGGTGACCGTGTCGTCGAGCGTGTAGGTGCGCCCGTCGAGCGCGCCGAGCGTCTCGCCCGCGCGCGCGAGCCGCATGGTGAGGTCGCCGGCGATGGTGCCGGCGTCGAACACGTGCAGCGGGCGCGCGAGGTCGAACGTCACGTAGTTGGTGATGTCGACAAGCGCCGAGATCGGCCGCAGCCCGACGGCGCGCAGCCGGTCCTGCAGCCATTGCGGGCTGGGGCCGTTCTTCAGGTCGCGGAAATAGCGTCCGCGCGACCACCGGGCAGGCGTCGCCCCTGCCCTCGGGAAAGTCGCGCCGCCACTTCACCGGGCTCTCGAACGTGCCCTTCACCGGCGCGGTATCGAGCGGCTTGAGCGCGCCGAGCCCGGCGGCGGCGAGGTCGCGCGCCATGCCGCGAATGCCGGCGCAGTCGCCGCGGTTGGGCGTGAGCGAGACGTCGATCACCGCGTCGGTCATGCCGAGCGCGTCGGCCGCCGGCATTCCCACCTCGGCGCTGTCGGGCAGCTCGATGATGCCCGCATGCTCATCGGACAGGCCGAGCTCGCGCTCGGAGCACAGCATGCCGTTCGACTCCTCGCCGCGGATCTTGCCGGGCTTGAGGTCGAGCCCGGTGCCCGGGATGTGCGTGCCGGGCGGCGCGAACACGCCCTTCAGGCCCGTGCGCGCATTCGGTGCGCCGCAGACGACCTGCACGACGCCCCTGCCGGTATCGACGCGGCAGAGCTTCAGCCGGTCGGCATTCGGGTGCTTCATCGCCTCGACGACATAGCCGACGACGAAGGGCGCGAGGTCCTTCGCCCGGTCCTCGATGCCTTCGACCTGAAGCCCGATCATGGTGAGCTTGTCGGCGATCTGCTGCACGGTCGCATCGGTGTCGAGATGCTCGCGCAGCCAGGAGACGGGCAGCTTCACCGGGCGAGCCCCCCGTGCAGCGACGGCACGTCGAGCGCGGCGAAGCCGTAATGGCGCAGCCAGCGCAGGTCGGATTCGTAGAACGTGCGCAGGTCGGGGATGCCGTATTTCAGCATCGCCGCGCGCTCGATGCCGAGACCGAAGGCGAAGCCCTGCCAGCGCGTCGGGTCGATGCCGCAATTCTCCAGCACCTTCGGGTGCACCATGCCGCAGCCGAGGATTTCCAGCCAGTCGCCGCCGCGCCCGATGGCGATGCCGTTCGCGTCGCGCTTGCAGCCGATATCGACCTCGGCCGACGGCTCGGTGAACGGGAAGTAGGACGGGCGGAACCGCACCGGCAAATCGTCCATCTCGAAGAAGGCGCGGCAGAACTCGATCAGGCAGCCCTTGAGGTGGCCCATATGGGTCTGCTCGTCGATCAGCAGCCCCTCGACCTGGTGGAACATCGGCGAGTGCGTCGCGTCGTAGTCGGCGCGGAAGGTGCGGCCCGGCGCGATGATGCGGAAGGGCGGCTCGCGCCCCTGCATGGTGCGCACCTGCACCGGAGAGGTGTGGGTACGAAGGACACGCAGGGCCCCGTCCGGCGCGGGCGGCAAATAGAACGTGTCGTGCTCCTGGCGCGCCGGATGCTCGGGCGGAATGTTGAGCGCGCCGAAATTGTGGAAGTCGTCCTCGATATGCGGCCCCTCGGCGACGGTGAAGCCCATCTCGCCCAGGATCGCGATCATCTCGTCGATGGTCTGGCTGATCGGGTGGATGCGCCCGTCCGGCTCGGGCCGCGCCGGCAGCGTCACGTCGATGCGCTCGGCGGCGAGGCGGGATTCGATCTCGGAGGCGGCGAGCGCTTCCTTCCTCGCCTCGATCGCGGCGGCGACCGCGTCCTTCGCGGCATTCATGCGCTGGCCGGCGGCGCGGCGCTCGTCCGGCGCCATCCCGCCCAGCGTCTTCATCAGCTCGGTGAGCCGGCCCTTGCGGCCGAGCGCGTCGATGCGCACCCCCTCCAGCCCGTCGAGGTCGGGGGCGGCTTCGATGTCCTTCAGGATCTCGTCGCGGAGCCGGTCGAGGTCTTCCATGGCGGGACGTTCTAAACCACGGAGGCGCGAAGGCACAGGGGGTAAAGCCGTCCCCTCACCCTGTCCCTCTCCCGCTGGGAGAGGGGACCCTGAAGATCCGCCCTTGTGCCCGGTCCGACACGCGGAGCGCCGCAAGGTTCACGAGCCGGCCGTCGCCATGTTCCCTCTCCCTCGGGAGAGGGCCAGGGTGAGGGGTCGCCACAAGGCTGCGCGTCAGCCCTCGAGCGCGGCGCTCGCCTGCTGGGCGATGGCGGCAAAGGCCTCGGGCTCGCGCGCGGCGAGGTCGGCCAGCACCTTGCGGTCGAGCTCGATGCCGGCACGCTTGATGCCGTTCATGAACTGCGAATAGGTCAGGCCGTGCTCGCGCGCGCCCGCGTTGATGCGCTGGATCCACAGCGCGCGGAAGGTGCGCTTCCGGTTGCGCCGGTCCCGATAGGCGTATTGCAGCCCCTTGTCGACCTTCTCCTTCGCGATGCGGAAGGCCGACGAGTTGCGGTCGCGATAGCCCTTGGCCCGTTCCAGGACCTTCTTGCGGCGGGCCTTGCGCGGCGGTGCGCCAGTGGTGCGTGCCATGATGCGGCTCCCTCGCTAGGCCCAGGGCAGCAATTCGCGGATCTTCTTCTGATCCGATGCGGCTGCCACCTCCATGCCGCGCGCCTGGCGCTTCATCTTCTGCGGCCGCTTGCGGAGGTTGTGGCGCTTGCGCGACGGCGAGATCTTCGCCTTGCCGGTGCCGGTGAAGCGGAATCGCTTCTTGGCGCTCGAATTGGATTTGAGCTTGGGCATTTCCATCCTCTCGTGACGAATTGCGAACCGCCGCGGCATGCCCTCGCCGGGCCGTCCCATGAGGCGCGCGTTATAACGGGTGGGGGCGGCCCTGGCAAGCGGACCGAATGCGACGGCCGCCCGCTCTTTCGCCAGAGGGGGCGGCCGTGTGCGGTACGCGAACCACCACGCGCTTACACGCTGACACGCTTATCGATTAACGCAGTTACGCACCAACATCGTTACGCACTTACGCACTCACCACGCGGCACCCGGTACTACGCTGTGCCCAAGCCACCCCGGTAAAGACGCCGCCTACTTCTTCGCGGTCGCGGGCTCCGCCTTGACGGCGTGCCCGTTCTGCGCGGCCGCGCTCATCTCGTCGAAGCTCGCGCTGATGCGCTTGGTCCAGATGTTCATCACGTCCTCGCCGGTCGCGGCGGCAAGGGCATAGAGCTCGCGGCTGGCGGCGAGGCCGGTCTCGAACGCGGACTTGGCCAGCTCGGCGTTCTTGGCGAGCTTCGCCTCGGGCGCGTCGGGCGCCATCGCATCGCTCGCGGCCTTGTTGGCGCGCTCGAAGCTCTCGCGGGCCAGGGCGGCCTCGCGGTCGACGAAGGCGCGGACGCCATCCATCGCGCGCTGGTTGGCGGCGATCATGGTCTCGACGTTCTTGCGATGGAGCGCCGCCATCGCCTCGAAATCCATGCCGGGAAACTTGAAGTCGTTGAGGAACGGCGCGAAATCCTGGGGGAAGGCGCTCGTCTTGGTCTGGGGCATTGTTCGGCTCCTTTCGTCCGAAGATCATGCTGCACCGCACAATCCTGCCTTATATGCGGGCAGAACCCTGCCCTGTCAAGCGGCCTTTTGTGCGGCGCACAAATTTAATTATCCCGTCATAGGACCATAATTAACCATATAAATTCCTATATTTCAATGGCTTGGCGCGTAGCCAGCCGCACGAGCGCGCCGGAACCGACGAAATGCGGAGGTGTGACGCTGCGCTGCAGCGCCCGGCTCAAAGAACCGGCGGCCCCTCCGCGCCGGGGGCGGCATCGCCCCTGCGGCGCCAGCGCGGGGCGCGGCCGCGCGGGCCGAACCGGTCGGCGAAGCCGGCCAGCCGCTCGGCCTGGCGCAGCCGCCGGTCGAGATGGGCCATGGTGCGGGCCATGTCGGGGTCGTCGTCGCCCAGCCAGACGCGCAGGGTCGAGACGTAGATGGCGGCCAGCGCCTTGACGCGCAGCACGCCCAGGGGCCCGCGCGGCCCCGCCCCCGCCGCCTCGAGGGTCCAGCGCATCGAGCGAAGCAGGCGGGGCGCGGCGCACAAGGCCGCGCCGGGCGTCGCCATCGTCTCGTGCAGGATGGCGCCGATGGCGCGCTTGTGCGCCCCGAGCGCGTCGAGCCGGCGCAGCAGCGCGTCGAGCAGCCGGTCGCGCACCGGCTCGTCCGCCGCCTCGGGCGGGGTGCCGGTCAGCACGCGGTCGTCGATCCGGTCGACGAAGGCGGCGAGGATCGCCCCCTTGGACCGGTAGTCCTTGTGCAAAGCGGCGAGATCGATCCCGGCGCGGGAGGCGATGTCGGCGAGCGTCACGTCGGACCAGGGCCGCTCGGCGGCGAGCGCGAGGGCGGCGTCGACCGGATCGGACAGGACGGGGGCCGCGGCGCTCCGCCGGCGACCGGAACTGCGTCTCGCTCGGGCTTGTCTCGCCATCTCGTCCTCCCGCTTGTCGCCGTTTCCCCTTTAGAGGATAGGAACGCGGGGCGCCGGGGGCAAACCCCCTCAGCCGGCGAGCGCGCGCGACCGCTGGGTGGCCGCGACCACCGCCCGCTCCATCAGCTCCGCAAGCCCGTCGGGACCCATCAGCACGTTGAGCGCCGCCTCGGTGGTGCCGCCCGGGCTTGTCACGTTCTGGCGCAGCGTGGCCGCCGGCTCGTCCGAAAGGCGTGCGAGCTCGCCCGCCCCGGCGACGGTGGCGCTAGCGAGGCGGGAAGCGAGATCGGCCGGCAGGCCAGCCGCCGCACCCGCCTGGGCCAGCGTCTCGATCAACAGGAACACATAGGCCGGACCGCTGCCCGAGACGGCGGTCACCGCATCCATCAGCGCCTCGTCGGCGACCCAGGCGACCTCGCCCACCGCCTCGAGCAGAGTCTGGCAGGCGTCGCGCTGGTCGCCGGTGACGCGCATGCTGGCGCAGGCGACGGTGATGCCGCGGCGCGACGGCGGCGGGCGTGTTCGGCATGGCGCGAACGATGGCCGCGTTCTGGCCCAGATGGCTTCTGGTAGGCCGCGATGGTCTTGCCGGCGGCGATCGACAGCGCCACCGCGCCTCCGTCGGCGAAGCGGCGATAGGCCGGCGCCACGCCGTCCAGCGCCTGGGGCTTGACCGCGAACACGACGACGTCGGGCGCGTAGTCGGCGGGCAGCGCGCCCGGGCTCGTCCAGCACCGCGACGCGGTAGCGGTCGACGACGGTGGCGGCCAGGGCGGCGGCGGGCTCGACCACCACCACCCGGTCGGCCGCGATGCCGCGGTCGCGCCAGCCGGCGAGCAGCGCGCCGCCCATCTTGCCGCAGCCGACGAGCAGGATCGAGCCGAACGAGGCGGTGGTCATGGGGCCCTCCAGCGCCGGAATTGGGCGGCCATTAAACCAGACTCGACCGGCGGTGAGTAGGGCTAGGTCCCCTCACCCTGTCCCTCTCCCGCGGGGAGAGGGAACGCGCGGCAAGATGCAGGGGATTCAGGATACGGCCGCAGCGCGGACCAGACTGAAGGCTGGCAACGCAGGGTCCCCTCTCCCGGGGGAGAGGGACAGGGTGAGGGGTAGACGGCTACGCCTCGCCGAGCGTGTCGAGCAGCGAGGTCGCGATCGCGTCGGCGGCGGACTTGCCGCCCCAGATGACGAACTGGAAGGCGGGATAGTAGCGCTCGCACTCGGCGACGGCGATGTCGACCAGATCCTCGAGCTGCTCGACGCTCGCCCGGCGGATGCCGCGCATCAGCGTGGTGTGGCGGTACATCGGCAGGCCTTCCTCGGACCATAGGTCGAAATGGCCGACCGCCATGCGCTCGTTCATCATGGCGAGGAGGTCGTTGATGTCGCGCCGCTTGGCCGGCGGCACGCGCATGTCGAACGCGCAGGTGAAATGCAGCGCGTGGAGGTCGCCGCGCCACGAGAATTGCAGGCGGAAATCGCACCAGCGGCCCGACATCTCGACCGCCAGCTCGTCCGAGCTCATCCGGTCGAAGGCCCAGTCGTGCGCGCTGGCGATGCTTTCCACCGTCTCCAGCGGGTTGGCGACGCGCCCGACCGCTTCCGCCTCGATGACCGCCATCCTCATCCCCAACCGGCCCCGCCACCGTGCTCTCCACATCTAGTGGGAGGGCATTTTGTTCTCACAAGGACTAGCGTGCCAAATCGCCCGAATCGGCGCAAGCGTCGATTTGACGACGGCGCGAGTCGGCGGTGGATATCCGCGCGGACGGGGTGCGCGCGAAAACTATTCGGCGCGGCGGGCGCGGGTGCGGCGCGGGCGGCGGGGGGCGCGCGCGGAGGTGCCGCCGGCGCCGGTGGATCCCTCCAGGGCGGCGAGGCGCTCGGCCAGCGCCTCCTGCTCGGTGCGGGCCTTGACGGCCATCGCGCGCACCGCCTCGAACTCGTCGCGGGTGACCAGGTCGAGCCCGCCGATCATCCGCTCGAACTGGGCGCGGACCAGCGCCTCGATCTCGCGCCGTATGCCGGCCAGCGTGCCGAACGCGCCGCCGGCCACCCGCGCCGCGTCGTCGAACATGCGATTGCGCGTCTGCATGGGTCCCTCCGTGACAGGCTTCCTATATGCGCCCGGCGTGGCGCCCCGGCAAGGCGCCGGCGCCGAGTCGCGGGGGCCGAGTTGCGAGGCCGGGGACGCGCGCCTATAAGATGCCGCCATGATCGTCGTGACCGGCGGCGCCGGTTTCATCGGCTCCAACCTGGTGGCCGCGCTGGAGCACCACCCGGCCGGCCCGGTCGCGGTGTGCGACCGGCTGGGCGACGGCGACAAGTGGCGCAACGTGGCCAAGCGCGGCCTGGCCGACCTGTTCGACCCCGACGCGCTGTTCGACTGGCTGGCGGCGCGCCGCGGCGCCGTCGAGGCCGTCATCCATATGGGGGCGATCTCGGCCACCACCACCACCGACGCCGACGAGACGGTGCGGGTGAACTTCCACCTGCCGCTGATGCTGTGGGACTGGTGCGCGAGGAACGGCGTGCGGCTGATCTACGCCTCGTCGGCGGCGACCTATGGCGACGGCGCGGCCGGGTTCGACGACGATGCCTCGGAAGCGGCGCTGGCGCGGCTGCGCCCGCTCAACCTCTATGGCTGGTCGAAGCTCGCCTTCGACCGGGCGGTCGCGCGCCGGGTGGCCCAGGGCGAAGCGGCGCCGCCGCAATGGGCGGGGCTGCGCTTCTTCAACGTGTACGGGCCGAACGAATATCACAAGGCCGGCCAGATCTCGGTCGCGCTCAAGAATTTCCGCGAGGCGACGGGCGAGGGGACGGCGGTGCTGTTCCGCTCGCACAACCCGGACTATGCCGATGGCGGCCAGATGCGCGACTTCGTCTGGGTGGGCGATTGCTGCGACGTGGTGACGTGGCTGCTCGACAACCCCTCGGTCAACGGGCTGTACAACGTCGGCACCGGCCAGGCGCGCAGCTTTGCCGACCTGGCGGGTTCGGTATTCCGCGCGATGGGCCGCGCGCCGCGCATCGCCTATGTCGAGACCCCGGTCGCGATCCGCGACAAGTACCAGTACTTCACCGAGGCGCGGATGGAGCGGCTGCGCGCCGCCGGCTACGCCGCGCCCTTCACCTCGCTCGAGGACGGCGTCGCGACCTATGTGCGCAACTTCCTCGCCACGCCGGACCCGTACCTTTGAACGGGATCGAGGCCATCGTCGGTTCAAGCGCCGTACCTTCAGGCGCGGTGCCGGCCACGACCATAGGATGTCGCACCCGCGCTCCCTCCCCCCGTGAGGGACAGGGAGAGGGGTTGTTCGCGGCGGAAGCCGTTCCCTGATGCTGGCCATCGCCTATCCGATGATCGACCCGGTCGCGGTGCAGTGGGGGCCGCTGGTCGTGCGCTGGTATGCGCTGGCCTACGTCGCCGGCATCCTGATCGGCTGGCGGGTGATGCTCGCTTTGTCGCAGCGGCCGGGCCGCGACGGTGCGGCGCTGATGAGCCGCGCCGCGGTGGACGATTTCGTGGTGTGGGCCACGCTCGGCATCATACTGGGCGGGCGGATCGGCTACATCCTGTTCTACCAGCCGGGATTCTATCTCGACCATCCGATGCAGGTGTTCGAGCTGTGGCACGGCGGCATGTCGTTCCATGGCGGGCTGATCGGCGTCCTGACCGCGATCTGGCTGTTCGCGCGGCGCCGCCGGATCGGCTTCCTCACGATGGGCGACCTGGTGAGCACCGTGGTGCCGATCGGGCTGTTCTTCGGGCGCATCGCCAACTTCGTGAATGGCGAATTGTACGGGCGGCCGGCCGACGTGCCGTGGGCGATGGTCTTTCCGCGCGACCCGCTGCAGGTGCCGCGCCACCCGAGCGAGCTGTACGAGGCGCTGCTGGAAGGGGTCGTGCTGTTCTGCGTGCTGATTTGGTTCGTGACGCGGCGCGCATTCCTACCGCTGGCCGGGCTTTACCGCGGGGGTGTTCCTCACCGGCTACGCCATCGCGCGCATCATAAGCGAGCTCTTCCGCCAGCCCGACGTGCAGCTCGGCTATCTGGTCGGCGGGGCGACGATGGGCCAGCTTTTGTCGATCCCGCTGCTGCTCTGCGGCCTCTATCTGATATGGCGGGCGAAGCGGACGGCCTAGCCGCCCGGCTCGCCGCGCGCATCGGGCGCGACGGCCCGATCGGCGTGGACGACTACATGCGCGAATGCGCCGACGCCTATTACGGCGCGCGCGACCCGTTCGGCGCCAAGGGCGATTTCACGACGGCGCCCGAGATCACCCAGGCGTTCGGCGAGCTGGTCGGGCTGTGGGCGGCGTCGGCCTGGCAGGCGGCCGGCGCGCCCGACCCGGTGGTGCTGGTCGAGCTGGGTCCGGGGCGCGGCACCCTGATGCGCGACGCGCTGCGCGCGGCGAAGCTGGTGCCCGCATTCCGCCGCGCGGTCCGGCTGCATCTGGTGGAGGCGAGCCCGGTCCTGCGTGCCGCGCAGCGCGCGGCGCTGGCCGGCGAGACGCCCGTTTGGCACGGCGCGTTCGACGAGGTACCGGCGGGGCCGGCGATCCTGCTCGCCAACGAGTTCTTCGATGCCCTGCCGGTGCGCCAGTTCGTGCGCACGCCACAGGGCTGGCGCGAGCGGCGCGTCGGCCATGACGGCGCGTTCCGCTTCGTCCTCGGGGAGGATGACGCGACGCGTGACGTGCCCGAGGCGCTGCGCGGCGCGCCGGAGGGCGCCATCGTCGAGACATCGCCCGAGTCGCTGGCGCTCGCCGGGGCCATCGCACGGCGTATCGCGACGTCGGGCGGCGCCGCGCTGATCGTCGATTTCGGCCCGGCCCAATCCGGCGCCGGCGAGACGCTGCAGGCGGCGCGGCGCCACCGCGCGCACGACGTGCTGGCCGATCCCGGCGCGGCCGACCTGGCCGCCCATGTCGACTTCGCGGCGCTGGCCCGGGCGGCCGAGGGGGCCGGCGCGCGCGCCTGGGGCCCGGTGACCCAGGGCGCGCTGCTGCAGGCGCTGGGGATCGAGCTACGGGCCGCGCGGCTGATGGCGGCGGCGCCCGACCAGGCGGCGCTGGTCCGCTCGGCCTGCCGGCGCTTGATCGACCCGGCCGAAATGGGCACGCTGTTCAAGGCGCTGGCGCTGACGGCGCCGGGCGCCGCACCTCCGGCCGGTTTCGCATGATCGCAAGCGACACACTTCGATTGCGCGGCGTCCGCCACGCCTTCTTCACCCGCGAAGGCGGCGTGTCCGAGGGCATCTACGCCTCGCTGAACTGCGGGCTGGGCTCGGGCGACGACCCCGCGCGGGTCGCCGAGAACCGCCGCCGCGCGATGGGGCGGCTCGGCCTCGGGCCCGGGTCGCTGTCCACCCTGTACCAGGTGCACAGCGCCGAGGTGGTGACGGTCGACGCGCCGTTCGGGCCCGGCGCCGCGCCGCGCGCCGACGCCCAGGTGACGGCGCGGCCGGGCGTCGCGCTGGGGATTCTCACCGCCGACTGCGCGCCGGTGCTGTTCGCCGACGCCGAGGCCGGCGTGGTCGGCGCGGCGCATGCCGGCTGGCGCGGGGCGCTGGCCGGAATCGTCGACGCCACGGTCGCGGCGATGGAGGCGCTGGGCGCGGCGCGTGGGCGCATCGCCGCCGCGATCGGTCCCGCGATCGGGCAAGATTCTTATGAGGTGGGGCCGGAGTTCCGCGCCGCCTTCCTCGCCGCCGACCCCGCCAGCGACAGGTTCTTCGCGCCCGGCCGGCCCGGCCGCCATCTGTTCGACCTGCCCTGCTATGTGGAAAGCCGGCTGGCCGCCGCGGGGCTTGGCGCCGTCGCACGCATCGCGGCCGACACCTGCGCCGCGCCCGACCGGTTCTTCAGCTATCGCCGTGTGACCCTGGAGGGCGGCGGCGATTACGGGCGCGCGCTCGCCGCCATCGCGCTCGAGGGCTGAGATGCCGCATCTGATCATCTTCATGGCGCTGTTCCTGTGCGCCCTGGCCGCAAGCTGCGTGCTGAGCTGACCGTGCGCCACCCGATCCCGCTCCTCGCCCTCGCCCTCGCTTTGGCCGCGTGCCAGCCGCGGCCGCAGCCCTTCCGGCCCGAAATCAAGGACGGCGCCAACAAGCTGCTGGCGCGCACCGACATCGGCGGGGTGGTGGTCCGTCCGGTCGCGGGGCTGGACGCGGTCGCGAACGACGCGCTCGCCCAGGCGATGGTGGCCGCGCTGCAAAAGGCCGAGATCCCCGCCGCGACAACCGGTCGCAACCGGCTGAGCCTGTTCCTCGACGGGCGGGCGACGGCGCAGACGGACGGCGGCGTGGCGGTCGCCTGGCGCCTGACCGACGCGGCCGGGCGTGCGCGGGGCACGGCGCGCGCCGAAGGACCGGCGTCCGACCCGGCGGCGCTGGCCGCCCGGGCCGCCCCCGCCATCGCGGCGCTGGTCGAGGGCGGCGCGAACCCGGCCGACGCGGCGGCGGACGGGCCGACCGTGCTGACCGTCTGGCCGGTGGTCGGCGCGCCGGGCGACGGCGATCCCGCTTTGTCGCGCGCGATGCGCGACGCGCTGAAGGCGGCCGAGGTGCCGATCGCCGACGATGTGACCGACCGGGGGCTGGTGATCGCCGGCAGCGTGCATGTCAGCCCGGCCGACGCCGGGCGCGAGGCGGTCGAGATCTTGTGGACGGTGTTCGACCCGACCGGCGCCGAAATCGCCAAGCTCGCCCAGAACAACACGGTGCCGAAGGGCGCGCTGGACGGGCAGTGGGGGCCGCTCGCCCGCATGATCGCCGATTCCGCCGTGCCGGGCGTGCTGGAGATGCTCAACAAGCTGCCCGCCCACCCGTCGCGCGGCGGCTGACCGATGGGGACCGATTCCGTTTACATGGCGGGGACGGGTTGATACATTCCGCGCGCCGTCCCGAAATTGTCACATCGCGCGCGGTCCGGGCGCCGAGGAGACGCGTTTCCCGATGAAGCTGATCGCCGGCAATTCCAACCGCCCGTTGAGCGAGGCCATCGCCGCCTATCTCAACGTCCCTCTGACCCGGGCGGCCATCCGGCGCTTCTCGGACATGGAATGCTTCGTCGAGATCGAGGAGAACGTGCGCGGCGAGGACGCCTTCGTCCTGCAATCGACCTCGTACCCCGCGAACGACAACCTGATGGAGCTGCTGGTCACGCTCGACGCGCTGCGCCGGTCCTCGGCGCGGCGCATCACCGCCGTGATCCCCTATTTCGGCTATGCCCGCCAGGACCGCAAATCGACGCCGCGCACGCCGATCTCGGCCAAGCTGGTGGCGAACCTGATCACTGTCGCGGGCGCCGACCGCGTCCTCACCGTCGATCTGCACGCGGGCCAGATCCAGGGATTCTTCGACATCCCGACCGACAATCTGTTCGCCGCGCCGGTCTTCGTGCGCGACATCCAGGAGCGCTATAACGGCGCGGAGCTGACCATGGTCTCGCCCGACGTGGGCGGCGTGGTGCGCGCGCGGGCCATGGCCAAGCGGCTGGAGGCCGACCTCGCCATCATCGACAAGCGCCGCGAGCGCGCGGGCGTGTCCGAGGTGATGAACATCATCGGCGAGGTCGAGGGGCGCGACTGCATCCTGGTCGACGACATCGTCGATTCCGCCGGGACGTTGTGCAACGCGGCCGAGGCGCTGAAGGATTCCGGCGCCAAGTCGGTGTCCGCCTATGTCAGCCACGGCGTGCTGTCGGGCGGGGCGGTGGCGCGCGTCGCGGCCTCGCCGCTGGAAAGCCTGGTGATCACCGATTCCATCCAGGCGACCGAGGCGGTGCGCGTGTCGAACAATATCCGCCAGCTCACCATCTCGCCCTTGATGGGCGAGGCGGTGCGCCGCATCCACGAGGATTCCTCGGTCTCCTCGCTGTTTGACTAACGGGCCGCGGGGCGGTAAACCCTTGCGCTTTCCGGGCGGGAGCGACCCCGTCCGGCGTCCGTCGTTTGAAGGAGCACGAACCGATGGCTGACGTCGCAACGATCGGCGCCGCGCGGCGCGAGCGGCCCGGCACGGGCGGCGCCCGGGCGGCACGCCGCCAGGGCCAGGTTCCCGGCATCATCTACGGCGTTGGCACCGAGCCGGTGCCGGTCCAGCTCGACCGGCGGCGTCTCGACCAGGTGCGCGCGCGCCCGGGCTTCTTCAACCGGCTGCTCGACATCGATCTGGGTGGCGAGACGCTGCGCGTGCTGCCGCGCGATGTGCAGCTTCACCCGGTGACGGACGCCGCGATCCATGTCGATCTGATGCGCGCGACGGACGAGACCGAGGTCACGGTCGACGTGCCGGTGCATTTCGAGAACGAGGCGACCTCGCCCGGCATCAAGCGCGGCGGGGTGCTGAACGTCGTGCGCCACGCGATCGAGGTGCGCTGCCGCGCGGCCGCGATCCCGACTCATTTCACCATCGACCTCGCCGGGCTCGAGATCGGCGCGTCGATCCACGTCAGCCACCTGGCGCTGCCCGAGGGGGTGACGCCGACCATCACCGAGCGCGACTTCACCATCGCCACCGTCGCCGCGCCCACCGTGGTCGCCGAGGAGGCGGGCCGTCCGGCCGTCGAGGGCGAGGCCCCGGCCGAAGGCGGGGAGGCGGAAGCGGACGGCGAGGGCGAGGACGGAGGGGGCGGCAAGGCCTAGTCCGGCCGCCGCGACCGCCATGCTTCTGCTGGTCGGCCTGGGCAATCCCGGGCCGCGCTACGTCGCCAACCGCCACAATGTGGGCTTCATGGCGCTCGACGCCGTGCGCGAGCGCTACGGCTTCTCCGGCGCGCGCCGCAAGTTCGACGCCGAGACGTCGGAGGGCACGATCGCGGGCGAGAAGATCCTGGCACTGAAGCCGCAGACCTACATGAACGAATCCGGCCGCGCGGTGGGCCAGGCCTGCCGCTTCCACAAGATCCCGCCCGGCGACGTGATCGTGATGCATGACGAGATCGACCTCGCCCCGGGCAAGGTGCGCGCCAAGCGCGGCGGCGGGCTCGCCGGCCATAACGGGCTGCGCTCGATCGCCGCCCATATCGGCCCCGAGTTCCGCCGCGTCCGGCTGGGCGTCGGCCATCCCGGCAAGGCGTTCGTGCTGGGCCACGTGCTGCACGATTTCGACCGCGACGACATCGAATGGGTCGGGCGCATGCTGGACGCGGTGGCCGAGGCGATGCCCGAGCTGATCGCCGGCGACGACCCGACCTTCATGAGCAAGGTCGCGCGCCTCGCTCCGGCGCCCAAATTCCCGCCCGCCGACGGCGACGGGGACGACGGCTGATGGGGTTCTCCTGCGGCATCGTCGGGCTGCCCAATGTCGGCAAGTCGACCCTGTTCAACGCGCTGACCGCGACCCTGGCGGCCGAGTCGGCGAACTACGCCTTCACCACCATCGAGCCCAATGTCGGCCGCGCCGCCGTGCCCGACGATCGGCTCGACGTGCTCGCCCGCCTCGCCCAGTCCAAGCAGATAATCCCCACCCGGCTCGATTTCGTCGACATCGCCGGGCTGGTGAAGGGCGCGTCGAAGGGCGAGGGGCTGGGCAACCGCTTCCTCGCCCATATCCGCGAGGTCGACGCCATCGCCCACGTCGTCCGCTGCTTCGACGACGACAACGTCATGCATGCGGGCGGCGGCGTCGATCCGGTGGCCGACGCCGAGACGGTCGAGACCGAGTTGATGCTCGCCGACCTGGAGAGCCTGGAGCGGCGCATCGACGGGCTGGTCAAGCGCGCGCGCGGCAACGACAAGGAGGCGCGCGCCCAGCTTGCCGTGGCCGAGCGCGCGAAGGCCGCCCTGGCCGAGGGCAAGCCCGCCCGCGCCGTGCCCTTCGACGAGGCCGACCGCGCCATCCTGCGCGGACTGCAGCTTCTGACCGCGAAGCCGGTCCTCTACGTCTGCAACGTCGAGGAGGCGAACGCCGCCACCGGCAACGCCCATGCCGAGCGCGTCGCCGCGATGGCGGCGGCCAAGGACGCCGGCACGGTGGTGGTGTCGGCCGCCATCGAGGCCGAGGTCGCGCAGCTTTCCGACCCGGCCGAGCGGGCGGAGTTCCTGGGCTCGCTCGGCCTCGCCGAGACCGGGCTCGCCAAGGTGATCCGCGCGGGCTATTCGCTGCTCGACCTCATCACCTACTTCACGGCCGGGCCCAAGGAGGCGCGTGCCTGGACCATCGCGCGCGGCACCCGGGCGCCGCAGGCGGCCGGCGTCATCCACAGCGACTTCGAGCGCGGCTTCATCGCCGCCGAGGTGATCGCCTATGACGACTACGTCGCCGCCGCCGGCGAGCAGGGCGCCAAGGCCGCCGGCAAGATGCGCCTCGAAGGGCGCGACTACGTGGTCGCCGACGGCGACGTGATCCTGTTCCGCTTCAACGTCTGAGGCCGTGCGCTTTGATCCGCCCTGCGCGCATGCTATCCCTGCTGCCCGGGGGCCCTCCGCCATGACATCCGATACGCTGGCGAGAATTGGTTTCACCCTCCCCCTGCAAGGGGGAGGTCGCGACCGTGCAGCGGGCGCGGGTTCTCGGTGACCGCGGCCCGCGCCCGGCCCGCCCCGGCCCCGGTGGCGTTCCGCGCCGACGGCGCCGAGCTGGTGATCGGCGGCGTCGCGCTGGGCACGCTCGCCGCCCGCATGGGGGCGACGCCGTTCTACGCCTATGATCGCGCACTGATCGCCGCGCGGGTGGGTGACTTGCGCCGCGCCTTGCCCGAAGGGGTGCGGCTGAGCTACGCGGTGAAGGCCAACCCGATGGGCGATCTGCTGCGCCACCTCGCCGGGCTGGTCGACGGGTTCGACGTCGCGTCGTCGGGCGAGCTGGACCGCGTGCTGGACGCCGGCGCCGCGCCCGAGACCGTGAGTTTCGCCGGACCCGGCAAGACCGATGCGCAGCTCGAACGCGCGATCGCGGCCGGCGTGCTGATCAACCTGGAATCCGAGGGCGAGATGGAGCGGGCCGCCGCCATCGGCCGGCGCGCCGGCGCGCGGCCGCGCGTGGCGGTGCGGGTCAACCCGGATTTCGAGCTCAAATCGTCCGGGATGAAGATGGCGGGCGGCGCCAAGCCGTTCGGCGTCGACGCCGAGCGCGTGCCGGCGATGCTGTCGCGCCTCGGCGCGCTCGAGCTCGCGTTCGAAGGCTTCCAGATCTTCGCCGGCTCGCAGAATTTGCGGGCCGAGGCGATCTGCGAGGCGCAGGAGAACACGGTCGCGCTGGCCATCGCGCTGGCGCGCCACGCCCCGGCGAAGCTGCGCGTCCTGAACATCGGCGGCGGGTTCGGGATCCCCTACCATCCCGGCGACGCACCGCTCGACCTGGCCGCGGTGGGCGCGAACCTCGCCCGGCTGATGCCGCGCCTGGCCGCCGAGCTGCCCGAGGCGCGCGTGGTGGTCGAGCTGGGCCGCTACATCGTGGGCGAGGCCGGAATTTATGTCTGCCGCGTCGTCGACCGGAAGGTCTCGCGCGGCCAGCTCTTCCTGGTGACCGACGGCGGGCTGCACCACCACATGGTCGCAGCCGGCCAGCTCGGCGGGCCGATCCGGCGCAACTTCCCGGTGGCGATCGGCAACCGCATGGACGCGGCGGCGGATGAGACCGCCACCGTCGTCGGCTGTTTGTGCACGCCCTACGACGTGCTGGCCGACAAGGCGGCGCTGCCCCACGCCGAGCCGGGCGACCTGGTGGTGATCTTCCAATCGGGCGCGTACGGTGCGTCGGCGAGCCCGCAGGGCTTCCTCGGCCAGCCGCCGCCGGGCGAGGTGCTGGTGTGATGGCGGACGTGCGGACGGATTCGGTCGAGGCGGTGAAGCGCGTGCTGGGCGAGACGCTGCAGCTCGGCCCGCGCGCGCAGCGGTTCGACGCCGACACGCGGCTTCTGGGCGCGCTGCCCGAGCTCGATTCGATGGCGGTGGTCAGCATCCTGACCGCGATGGAGGAAGCGTTCGACATCACCGTCGCCGACGACGAGGTGAGCGCCGAGACGTTCGAGACCGTGGGCTCGCTCGCGCGCTATGTCGAGCGCAAGCGCGCCGGCTGAGCGCCCGTTGCAGCCGTTCTTCCTCGCGGGTGCGGCCGGGCCTCTGTTCGCGCTCTACCGTCCGCCCGCGTCCGGCATGCCGCACAGGGGCGACGTGCTGTTCCTGCCGCCCTTCGCCGAGGAGATGAACCGCGCACGCCGGATGGCGACGCTGATGGCGGCCCGGCTGGCGGCGGCGGGGCACGGCATGCTGCTGCTCGATCTGTACGGCACGGGAGACAGCGCGGGCGAGTTCGCCGACGCCACAGTCGAGATCTGGCGCGACGACGTGCGCCGCGCGATGGGCTGGCTGGCGGCGCGCGATGCGCCCGCCCGCGCGGTGCTGGCGCTGCGCTTCGGCGCGCTGCTGGCGGGCGAGGCCGCCGCCGTCGCACCCCTGTCGCGCATCGTCCTGTGGCAGCCGGTCCTCGCGGGCGAGCGGATGCTGACCCAGTTCCTGCGCGTCCGCGTCGCCGCCGCGATGGCGGGCGGGACGGCGGAGACGACGGAGGGGATGCGCGCCCGCCTCGCCGCCGGCGAGACGCTGGAGGTCGCGGGCTACGCGCTGTCCCCCGCCCTGGCGCGCGGGATCGACGCTTTGCGCCTCGGCGCGCCGGAGGGCGCCGCGCCGGTCGACTGGTTCGAGCTGGCGGCCGCGCCCGATACGCCGCCCCCTGCTCCCGCCGCCGCGACGGTCGACGCCTGGCGCGCGGCGGGACGGCGCGTCGAGGTCCGCACGGTCGCGGGTGAGCCGTTCTGGACGCGCCCCGAAACCACCGTCGCGCCGGCTCTGGTCGACGCGACCGCGGGAGCGTTCGCATGAGCGCCGTCGAGCGCCCGGTCGTCTTCACGTGCGCCGGCGCGCCGACGCTGGGCATCGTGCATCGGCCGGTGGGCGCCTGCGACCGCGGGCTCGTGGTCGTGGTCGGCGGGCCGCAATACCGCGTCGGCAGCCACCGCCAATTTCTCCTGATGGCGCGGGCGCTGGCCGAGGCGGGCATCGCCGTCTTCCGCTTCGACTGCCGCGGCATGGGCGACGGCGCGGGCGACTTCCCCGGCTTCGAGCGCGTCGGCGACGACATCCGCGCTGCCATCGACGCGTTCGCCGCCGACCTGCCCGGGCTGGGGCGCATCGCGCTGTGGGGGCTGTGCGACGCCGCTTCGGCCGCGATGCTCTACGCCGCGCACGATCCGCGCGTCGCCGGGCTGGTGCTGGTCAACCCGTGGGCGCGCACCGAGGCGGGCATCGCCCGCGCGCACCTGAAGCATTACTACGCACAGCGCCTGCTGAGCGCGGGATTCTGGCGCGCCGTCGCGCGCGGCGAATGGCGCCTCGGCCAATCGCTCGGCTCGTTCGCCGGCATGGTCCGCGACGCGGCCCCGCGCGCCGCCGGGGGCACGGCGGACGATCTGCCCGAGCGGCTGCGCGCCGCGCTGGCCGCGTTCGCCGGGCCGGCCCTGTTCCTGATGAGCGGCAACGACCTGACCGCCCGCGAGTTCGACGATGCGACCCGCGCCGCGCGCGGCTGGCGCGATCTGATGGCGCGGCCCGGCATCACCCGGTGCGACCTGCCCGGCGCCGACCACACGTTTTCCGCCCGCGCCGATCTCGACGCGGCGACGCGCCTCACCCGCGACTGGCTGCAGGCGCTATAAGGACGGCCATGCCCGACACCGCTCCTGCCCCCGCCGCCGCGCCGCGCGCCGAAGACGACCACGTGCGGCGCATTCACGGCGGACCCCTCGCCTGCACCCTGACAGGGCTGATGCTGACCCTGCTGCTGCCGGCGCTCGACCAGACGATCGTCGGCACGGCGATGCCGCGCATCGTCGCCTCGCTGCACGGGTTCGAGCAGTATGCCTGGGTGGTCACGGCCTATTTGCTGGGCGCGACCGCGCTGCTGCCGGTGGCCGGGCGGCTGTCGGACCAGTTCGGGCGCAAGGGCTTCCTGGTGGCCGGCACGATCGCGTTCCTGATCGGCTCGGCCGCGTGCGGCGACGCACAGACGATGGGCCAGCTCATCGCCTTCCGCGCGGTGCAGGGGCTGGCGGCGGGGATCGGCATCATTCTGGTGTTCACCGTGATCGCCGACATCTTCCCGCGCCACGAACGCGCGCGCTGGCAAGGCCTGTTCGGCGCGGTGTACGGCTTTTCCAGCGTGGCGGGCCCGACGCTGGGCGGCTGGCTCGCCGATCACGGGCCGCTGGTCGCCGGGTTCGTGACCGACGCGACGCGCTGGCGCTGGGTGTTCTACATCAACCTGCCGCTCGGCATTCTCGGCCTCGTGCTGGTGTGGGGGTGGATGCCGCACGACTTGTCGGAGCGGGTGACGCGCGAGACCGGCTGGGCCGCCGTGCGCCGCATCGACGTGGTCGGCGCGCTGCTCAGCCTCGTGGCCACCATGGCGATCATGCTGGCGCTGACCTGGGTGTCCGAGGACGCGGCCGGCTGGGAATCGTCGCGGGTGATCGGCGGGCTCGTCCTCGGGGCGGTGGGGTTCGTCGTGTTCTTCGCGCACGAGCGGCGCACGAGGTGCGAGCCGATCCTGCCGCTCGACCTGCTGGGCGACCGGGTGTACGGCGCGATCGCCGGGCTGTCCTTCCTGACCGGCCTGATCCTGCTGGCGCTGGTGATCTACCTGCCGCTCTATCTGCAGCGCGTGGCGGGGTGGAGCGCCACGGGCTCGGGCATAGCGATCCTGCCGCTCACCGTCACCTCGACGCTGGGCGCCTCGGCGAGCGGCTTCCTGATGGCCCGGCTCGGCCGGTTCCGCCGGCTGGCGAGCTGGGCGGGCGTGCTGATGCTCGCCTGCATCGCGGCGATGACGCAGTTCGACGCGGCGACGCCCGGCTGGGCGGCGGCGGTGATCATGGCCGGGGCGGGGCTCGGGCTCGGCGTGTTCTTCCCGATCACCATGACGGTGATCCAGGCGGTGCTGCCGCGCACCGCCATGGGCATCGGCACCAACGCCGTCGGCTATGTGCGCGCGGTGGGCCAGATGTTCGGCGTGGCCGTGGTCGGCACCATCGTGCACAGCACGCTGTCCGCCGGGAACGGGCTGGAGGTCGCGCTGCAGCGCGGCTTCCTCGCCATCGCGGTGGCGGCGCTGCTCGTGGTGGGGGTGACGCGGCTTGCCCGCGACGTGTCGATTACCGGCCGCCCGCCGCGCCCAGCGCGTGGACGCACCACACCGCCAGCGAAAACGTGACCAGCGCGCCGGCCTGGTGCGTGGCGGCGAGCGGGACGGCGACCGCGGTGAGCAGCGTGGCGACGCCGAGCGACGCCTGAACCAGCGACATGCCGCCCAGCGCGGCGATGGCGGCGTGCGCCTCCCGGCCAAGGTCGCGGCGGCGCGACCACGCCCAGAAGCCCAGCGCCAGCGCGACGAAGCCGATGGCGAGGCAGCGGTGGACGAACTGCACCGCCGCCGGGTTGGCGACGAAGTTGAGCGCCAGCGGATCCAGGCGGAACGCCTCGGGCGGCACGACATAGCCGCCCATCGACGGGAAGGTGTTGTAGGCCTGGCCGGCATGGAGGCCGGCGGTGAACGCGCCCCACGTCATGGTGACCGCGACCCAGCCGAGCAGCAGGACTGCGAAGCCGCGCCCCGGCGCCGCCGCGCGCGCCGCGCCGGGTCCGAGATCGAGCCAGATCCACAGCAGCCAGCCATAGATCGCGACCGCCAGCATCAGGTGGGCGGCGAGGCGGTAATGGCTGACCGACGGCCGGTCGACCAGGCCGGACGCCACCATGTACCAGCCGAGCGCGCCCTGCGCCGCGCCGAGCAGCAGCGCCACGGCGAGCTGCGCGGCGAGCCGGCCGCGCACCTGGCCGCGCAGCGCGAACCACAATAGCGGCAAAGCGAAGGCCACGCCGATCAGCCTGCCCCACAGCCGGTGGACGTATTCCATCCAGTAGATCGCCTGGAAATCGCCGAGCCCCATCCAGAAATTCGTGTCGCGGAACTGCGGCGAGGTCTTGTAGGCGTCGAACAGCGCCTGCCAGTCGGCGTGGCCGAGCGGCGGCAGCACGCCGTTGACCGGCGCCCAGTCGACGATCGACAGCCCTGAATCGGTAAGCCGCGTCACGCCGCCCAGCACGACCATGACGAAGATCATGGCGCAGACGATCCCGAGCCAGGCGCGCACCGCGCCGGGCGCGCGCGTGGCGGGCACGCCGAGGGACACTCTTTGAGACGCGGAGCTGCGCATCGGGTTCATCGTCCCATAAGCTTGTCACCCCGGACGGCGGGCGAAGCGAGCCGGTCCGGGGACCATCTTGCCGCGCCACGTACCCGGATGGACGGGTGCCGGCGCGCGCCGCTTCGCGGCCTGGCCGGGATGACAGGCGGGTATCGGCGCGTTCCTACGCCGTCAGGTGCCGGGCGCGGGCGCCGCGCTCGATGGCGGCGGCGATCAGCCGGTCGAGCTCGAGCCGGTCGCGGATCAGCTCGAGCAGGCGCAGCTCCTCCTGCCCGGCGCGGCCGTCGGCGGCGATCACGTCGCAGGCGAGCGCATAGGCCGTCTCGCGCAGCTTGTCCGGCAGCGCCTCGCCGATCAGCGTGAGCGCGTTGTCGAGCCCTTTGGGGTCGTCCAGCGCCTCGGCGCACTCCGCCGCCGCGCGCGGCAGGTTCTGCACGTCGTAGTCGCGGAAGACGGGCAGGAAGCGCACGATCTCGCCGATGCGGTGCAGCTCGGAATCGCTCATGTCGCTGTCTGCGGCCGAGGCCAGCACCATGGTGTAGATCAGCGCGTCGTGGTGGTCGATCATATCGCCCTTCCTTGCGTGCGCGGCATGCGCGCCCCATAAGCCGGGAAGGGGGGTGCGCGTCAAGGATGAATCCATGGGCCGGCTGCGCTCAACGCGTCGCTGGCACCCAGGAAGGCGCGCGTCGCGGCGATCGCGTCGGCAAGCCCGACCCGCTCGACCGCCACCCCCGGCGGGAAGGCGCCGGCAAGGCGCGAGGGCAGGCGCGAATCCAGCATCACGAACACGCCCGATCGTCGGCGCGGCGGATCAGCCGTCCATAGGCCTGCTTCAGGCGCAGCCGGGCGATCATGTCGTCGTAGCGCGTCTCGGTGAAGGCGGCGCGGCGCGCGCGGTGCAGGATGGTCGGGCGCGGCCAGGGCACGCGGTCGAACACGATCAGCCGCAGCGACCGGCCCGGCACGTCGACCCCGTCGCGCACGGCATCGGTGCCGAGCAGGCAGGCGCGCTCGTCCTCGCGGAAGATGTCGATCAGGGTGGACGTGTCCATCCGGTCGACATGCTGGGCGTAGAGCGGCACGCCCGCCGCCTCGAGCGCCGGGGCGATGCGGCCGTGCACGGCGCGCAGCCGCGCGATGGCGGTGAACAGCCCGAGCCCGCCGCCGCCCGCCGCCACGAACAGCTCGCGGAACGCCGCCGCCGTCTGCGCCGGATCGTCGCGCGCGATGTCCGTGACGACCAGCACGCGGGTGCTGCGCGGCATAGTCGAACGGCGAGGCGATGGCGGCGCGCGCGGCGCCGCGCCGGCAGATGCCGCGCGCCCGACCGCGCCTCGGCGGCGCGCCAGTCGGCGGCCTCGTCGCCGGTCGCGTCGCGCAGCGTGGCGGAGGTGACCACCACCCCGTGCGCCGATCCCACCACGGCGCGGGCGAACGGGATCATCGGGTCGACCCAGTGGCGGTGCATGCCGACATCCGCCTCCGTCCCGCCGGTGCGCTCGATGGCGAACCAGTCCACGAACTCCGCCGGCACCCCCTCGGCCAGCGCGTCGCAGCATGGCGCGCCACGCGGCGAGCTCGCCCTCGGCGCGCCGTGCGATGCCGCGGCAGACCGCCTCGATGCGCTGGCGCGTCGGGGTGTCGAACTCGCTCGCCCGCTCGTCGAGCAGGGTGGCGAGCCGCGCGCCCAGCGTGCGCAGCGGCCGGGCGAGCGTGCCGAGCGCGGCGGCCAGCGCCTCCGCCGCCTCGACCAGCCCGGGGATCGCCGGGGTCGTCTCGGTCTCGACGTCATAGCCGGCATCGGCGCCGTGGGCGCGCGCCAGCACCTGGCGGCGGACCAGCGCCAGGAAGCGCTCGGCCGGGCCGCGCGGCTGCCCGGCGAGGCGCCCGGCCCAGCCCGGCGCCGGCAGGGCCCGCGCGCCCTCCAGCGTCTCGGCGAGCGCGCGCGCCACCGTCTCGTCCAGCGCGGCAAGATCCTCGATGCGCTGGGCGAGGCCGCGGGCGCGCCGCCGGCGCCCGTCCTCGGGCCCCAGCAGCCAGCGGCGCAGCTCGGCCGCCTCGCGCCCGCTGAGCGCGGCGGAGAAGGCGGAGTCCGCCGCGTCGAACAGATGGTGGCCCTCGTCGAACACCAGGCGGGTCGGCACGCTCGCGTCGTCGAGCCCGCCGAGCGCCGCCTGCGCCATGACCAGCGCGTGGTTGGCCACCACCAGCTCGGCCCGGCGGGCGCGGCGCACCGTGCGTTCGATGAAGCAGCGGCGGTAATGGTCGCACGCGGCATAGATGCATTCGCCGCGCCGGTCGGTGAGGCCCAGCGTGCGTGCCCCGCCGAGTATGTCCACCAGCCAGGCGGGGAAGTCGCCGCCCGCCATGTCGCCGTCGCGCGTCGCCTGCGCCCAGCGCGCGACCAGCCCGGCCGCCACGGCGGCGCCCGTGTCCATGCCGATGCGCGAGGCGGCCTCCTCGAAATTCAGCAGGCAGAGATAATTCTCGCGCCCCTTGCGGATGACCACGCGGCGCGCCTTCTCCACCGGGTCGGGGAACAGCCGGTCGAGCTCGCCGTCGATCTGGCGCTGCAGGTTGCGCGTGTAGGTGGATATCCAGACGGCGCCGTGATTGGCCTCGGCCCACAGGCTCGCCGGCGCGATATAGCCGAGCGTCTTGCCGACGCCGGTGCCGGCCTCGGCGACCACCACGTGCGGCTCGCCCTCCTCGAGGGCGGGCTGGAAGGCGCCCGTCACCTCGCGCGCGTAATGCTTCTGCTGCGGGCGCGATTCCGCCCCCGCCCCCGCCAGCCGCACCAGCCGGCCGACCGCCGCGCCCGGATCGACCGGCAGGTTGCCGGGCGGCGGCTCGGGCGCCATCTCCTGCCATTCGGGCAGGGTGCGCCACACCGCGACGGCACGCGGCTCGGGCGCGCCGGACGCGTTGCCGCCGCCGAGCGCGGCCAGCACCCGCCCGCCCCAGCGCCAGCCGCCGCTTGCCATCGCCGCGGCGATGGCCCGTGCCCGGTCGCGGTCGCGCCCGTCGAGGGCGGCAAGCTCGTCGAGCAGGACGGCGACGGCGTCGGCGAGCGCCGCCGCCTGGCCGGCGAGGCGGTCGGGCCGGGCGAGGCCGGTGGCGCGGGCGAGGCCCGGCACGGTCGGCAGGCAGAACGTCGCCGGCCGTGCGAAGGCAAAAAGCTCCAGCGCGTCGAGCGCGGCGAACGGGCCGGTGCCCAGACGGCGCGCCACCCATGGCATGTGGCAGACCAGCGGCGGCGCACCTGCCGCCACCGCGCGCGCCGCCTCGGCCAGCGGCATCTCGTCGGGCGCCGCGCCCGGCCGGGCGATCACCGCCGTCGCCGCGCCGACCACCAGTGCCGGCGCATCGAGGCGCGCTGCGATCGCGATGTCGGGGGGAGGCGCCATCGCGCGACTATAGCGCGGCCCTGGCCGCGAGAGGGATTCGCCGCTATATCGAATGCATGACCGACACGACGAACGACACGACCCCCGCGCCCGAAGCCGCCGATGTGCCCGCGCCGGCGCCCGGTGCGAGGCCCGCGCCCGCCCCCGCGCCCGCGTCCAAGGAGATCGGCGGGCGCAAGGGGCCCGATCCCACCCGCTATGGCGACTGGGAAAAGAACGGCCGCTGCATCGATTTCTGATTCCGCCGCTATCGCCCGGTTGCGGCGAGGAGGCGGTCGAGCACCTGCAGCACGTCGTCGACGGCGAACGGCTTGATGATGCAGGGTGCACCGCTATAGCGCGGCGGCGCGGCCGCCTCGCGACCGCTGATGAACACAAAGGGCACGCCGCGGGCGCCGAGCGCGTCGGCCACGGGATAGACGAGTTCGCCCGCGATGCTCATGTCGAGGATGGCGACGTCGGGACGCTCGATCTCGATCGTGTGCAGCGCGTCGGCGACGGTGTCCGCCAGCGGCAGCACGCGATAGCCGGCGCGCGCGGCCTCGTCCTCCAGCAGCATGGCGATCATGGCCTCGTCCTCGACGATCAGCAGGCTGCGCGTGTCGACCGGCGTGGGTCTCACAGTGCCAGCTCGATGGTCATGTGGACGAGCTCGGCCAGCGAATGCGCGCCCATCTTCTCCATGATCCGGGCGCGGTAGACCTCGACCGTGCGGGCGCTGATCGACAGCGCCTGCGCCGCCGACTTGTTGGTGTGGCCCTCGACGATCAGCGCCAGCGTCTCGCGCTCGCGCGGGGTCAGCTCCTCGTAGCGCGCGAGCAGCTCGGGCGACGGCGCGCCGCGCGCCGGCCCGGTACGCCGCTCGAGCGCGCTCGACACCGCGCGCAGGATCTCGTCGGGCGAGAACGGCTTCTCGATGAAATCGACGGCGCCCGACTTCATCGCCGTCACCGCCATCGGCACGTCGCCGTGGCCGGTGATCATGATGACCGGGATCGCGCTGCCCCGCTCCGCCAGAGTCTTCAACAGCTCGAGCCCGCTCGTCTCGGGCAACCGCACGTCGCACACGAAGCAGTCGAGCGCCGCGCCGGAATCGAGCGCCGCAAGGAACTCCCTCGCGCTGGCATACGTTGCGACGCCATACCCCGCGACGCCGAGCATGGCGCCCAGCGACTCCCGGACCGAGCGATCGTCGTCGACGATCGCGATCGACGGTTTGGCGCCATCCCCCTCGGTGGCCATACTCGCCCCTCCGTCAACGTCCCGCGGCCGGCACGGCGAACGAGAAGCACGCGCCGTCTGCGGTGTTGTTCTCGAGCCGGAGCCGTCCCCCGAGCGACTCCAGCGCCGTGCGACACACGGCGAGCCCGATGCCCAGATGGTTCGGGCGCGAACTCGCCACCGGCTTGAATAGCCTGTCCAGGGCCGATTCGTCCAGACCCGGGCCGCTGTCCGCGACGGAGGCGCACACCTCGCCGCCGGCGGCAAAGGACCGCATCACGATCTCGCGCCGCCCGCCGGGCCGCTCGGCCAGCGCGTCGATGGCGTTGCAGCAGAGGATGTAGCCGGCCAGCTCGAGGAAGGTCGGGTCGGCGTCCGCCGCCGGCAAATGAGGCGCAAGCACCAAGCGCAGATCGATGCCGTGCGTCCGGGCTTGTTCCTCCACCAGCGCCGCCACCGCGGTGAGGGCGGCATTGAGATCGCACGGCGCGATCTCCGGCTCGCGCCGGCGGGCGAGCGCGCGAAAGGCACGCAGCACGTCGGTGGCGCGGCGCGACTCGCGCACCAGAAGCTCGACCGGGCGCTCCAGCGCCTCGGCCGCAGCGCCCGCCGTCTTGACGTTGGCCTGGCACATCGCGGCCCAGGCGTTGATGGCGGTGAGCGGCTGGCTCAGCTCGTGCACGAGCTGGGCGGTCAGCTCCACCGCGCTGGCCCGGCGCAGATCGTCGCGCAGCCGGGCGCCCAGCGCGCGGCCGGCCGCCGACGCAACGTCGTCGCGCCGCCAGCGGTCATAGGCGAGGGCGCGCGTGACCGCCGCGTCGAGCGCCGCCGGCGCGGCCGGGCCGTCGAGCACCGCCCACCCGCCGGGGCCGAGCGCGACGAGCGTCGCGCGCGGATCGGCCGTGCCCGCGATCACCACCACCGGCAGGTCGGCCTGCTTGCGCAGCGCGACGGCAAAGGCGGCGTCGCGACGCGCCAGCATGTCGCCTTCGGCCACCAGGCAGCCGGCCGGCGCTTCGTCGGCGCGCAACGCGTAGTGCGCCAGGAACTCTTCCGGCGTCGCGAACACCCGGAATTGCGCGCCGCGGCGGCTCGCGATCGCGCCCGTCGCCATGCGCAGCGACCGGTCTTCGCTCACACAGTAGAGGGAGGGGCGCATCGCACTCCCGTAAGGAAAGTTACGGATTGCTGTCGCGAATGTCCGGGCACAAGATGACAAATCCGGGCGGAGTGCAAGCGGCTGTGTGTGCGATCCGCCGAATGGTCGCAAAGTGGGGTAGTGATGTCGCGTAACTTGCCGAAGCTGCGCATCCTTGTCGTGGAAGACGAGGTTCTCCTGCGCCTGTCCGTGCTGGACATCCTGGAGGACATGGGACACGAGGGGATGTCCGCCGCCGACGCTCGCCATAGAAACGTTGCAAATAAGCCCATGGTCAGGACAAATACAGCCAAAAGCCATGATAAAGAATTAAAATGCCAAGGTCCCCAAATCATCGGATCCTTTTGTAAAATAAGGGCAAGCAGTGCAATAATCGGAGGTAACGAGATCACTCCAATGTGAAATCGAACATAGTTCAAAGACACCTCCGAGAAAAATAGAAAGATAGAGCTAATTAATGAAAACGCAATAGCTATAAAGAACATGATTGGCAGGGAATCTAACATATAACCCCCTCCCCTTCATCTATAAGTAGCAAAAAAATTAATCCATTAAGGGCTATTATGAAGATGTTTCAATTTGTACATTTTGCAACTTCCTTTCAAACTCATACTCTTTTTAAAAAACAAAAAACCGACAACTTCATGATTAATAGTCCGTTTAAGACCATTAATCATTGAAAATTGTCGGTTTACTGTCAACTAGCCCTTTTGAGGCTTTTTTTAAGTCTACCTGATATGTAATTAAATCAAGGATAAAAATCCCCTAGTTACTTGTAAATAATTCCTTATATATAGTTTTACTTTTTCATCTAGTCAATTATGAACGATTAACTTTATGCTAAAATAACACTATATTGATAGAATTTAATTAATTATTTTATTGGAATAAATATTACTCTTAATTATACACTCTGTCAAGAGTCTATTTTAATTATTATATAAGTCTATTAATGAAAAAAGAAAAAGCCAGTTCATCGCCCCACAACTCAAGTCGGGATGAATTGGCTTCATCATAAAATTAAATCCCTAAACCAAACGAGAATAAAATAATCGCTAATATTGTTCCAAGTGCAGGTACAATGACCGTTAATGCTCCTACTGCATTGTAAGCATCTTGGTGGGACTCATTACAGATTGCTCTGATCGTTGTGACAACATATCCATTATGTGGAAGTGAATCAAGTGCACCTGACGATATCGCAACAATACGGTGTAGGGCTTCCGGATTTACGCCCATATCCATATAATGTGGTGCGAGTAGTGGCAGGGCAATCGCTTGACCTCCGGAAGATGAACCTGTCATACCCGCAATCACACTGACCGCAATGGCTCCTCCAATCAAGGGACTTCCTGGAATATTCGTCATCGCATTAACGGCGGTTTCAAAGGCGGGAACTGCTTTTGCACTCCGCCAAATCCTACAACCGCAGCTGTGTTACCAATCGCAATAAGAGCTCCGATCGTTCCTTCAGAGATTGCATCCCAGAAAGATTGAAAATACTTTCGATTTAAGAGATAGGTCACAATTACCCCACCTAATAGAGCAATAATTAAAGCTGATTGTTGTAATGAGTTGTGGAAAATAAAAGAAATAGCTAACACAACAAGTAAAGGAATTAAACCAATGATTGGATTTGGCAACTCACGATTTTCTATGACTGGATCGTGTCTCGACCAACGAAATTCTCACCCTTTGCGACCGCTTTAGTTATCATTCGCTTCAGCCACCAATACCCAAAAATCATCATGAAGACAGCAACGATTGCACTTACTTCCCATCCTGCATATGGAGTGGTGCCTAAGTATTCCATGGGAATCCAGTTTTGGATTTCCGGTGAACCTGCAGAAGTCATCGTAAAGGTAACCGAACCAAATGCCAAAGCAGCCGGAATGAAACGACGTGGTAGATCAGCCTGTTTAAATAAACTCAAAGCCATTGGATAAACACAAAACGCCACAACAAACAAACTAACTCCTCCATAGGTTAATACTGCACAAGCGAGGACAATCGCTAACACCGCTTATTTCATCCCAAGCTTGTTCACTATCCACTGTGACACAGACTTGCTGCCCCGCTGTCCTCCATCACTTTTCCGAAAATGGCTCCTAGTAAGAACATGAGGTACCAAGAAGTCACAAAGCCTGAAAATCCGGACATATAATTTCAAACCAAGTTTGCTTCCCCTTCCCTACTAATTGCGGAAATAATGGCATCCCACTTAACACAGCAACAAACAAGGCACATAGTGGTCCCACAATCAGAAGGTTCATCCCTCTCATCGTTAGACAATAAGAATGATTAGTCCGCCAATCAAACCAATCATGCTCAACATTCTTTTCCCCCTTTGATGTTGGTAATCGTTTACAACTTTTTCGTAAAAAATGGAAAAGAAGTCCTACATGATTATTATCGAGCCAACCTCTGTTTCTAGAATAGGCTTTGGGTAATTTTTTTAAAAATAACTAAGCAAGTAGGAGCATTTGAAATCAT
>CAWGXN010000005.1:0-468790 GCA_963826605.1 uncultured Alphaproteobacteria bacterium | reverse complement strand
TGCAGGTGCCTTGGCACCTCGGCCACCGCCTCCCCCGCCACCTCGTGCCTCTCGGTAGGCAAAGGTGCCCTCGCGCAGCAGCCGATCGACCTGCACGGCGACGATGCCGGCCGTCGTGGCGCGCCGGGCGCGCAGCAGGGGCCACGTCGGGTGATCCTTCACGAGTTCGAGCACCAGCCCGGTCGGTTTGTGCGTGGCGGTGCCGGCGTCGCGATCGATGGACCAGTCCCCAAGCATGGCAATGATGATGGCCCGTGGACCGGGCAAAGAAAAGCCCCGCCGGGCGAACCTGAACCGTCGCGGCGTTTCTAGCGCCAAGGGAACGACGCGCTCTCAGGGATTCAGCGTCAAGTGCCCCGGTCTCGCAGGGCAATGATAATGAGCCAAGCGCCCAGGAATGCGACCGCCACCCCACCGAGCATTTTGAGAAGCGCCGGCGACAGGTACCATGCGCCGAAGCCGCCGAGCGCAAGCAGCACCACGCCAGCGAAAAGTCTTTCCTTCAAACGCCGCCTCCCCACGGGACAGCCTGACAGTTCACGATCTTTCGTCAAGCCGACAATCCGGCCCACGCCGCCTGGAGAGCCCACAGGCGCAGGATGGCCCCGAGGCGGCTTCCACGGTGCCGGAACCGGCGGGATCGCGCTGTAGCGAACGTTCACGTTGCGGGCGGGCCTATCCTGTAGCTCTACCACAGTCACGGCCCCCGCCTCTAACTGGCGCACTGACCAGTCCCGCAGCGCCCGATGGAATGCCGCTCGGCAGTCCCGCCCGCAGAACCGTTGCGCGCGTCCGCCCGTCTCGCGCGGCTCGAAGGGCGAGGCGCACCACAAGCAAGCCATCATCCAAGGCACGCGCAGGCCATAGCGATCTGCCTAAGGAAAGCGCGCAGAGCGATCATGCGCACCGTTCCAGGTTCACCGCTCGCAGCTCGCCATCGCGTCCGGTCGTCACCTCAAAGGCGAAGCGGCGCCCGCGATCAGGCGCGACGACGCCGCTGTCGGTTAGATCGGCGATATGCACGAGCACGTCCGGGCCGCCGTCATCGGGGCGAATGAATCCGAAGCCCCGCTCGTGCGACCGCGCAGATGGTCGGGCAATTCCTCGTACACGTGCTGCGCCGACAGTTTCAGGTCGTTGATCGCGTTGTCGTGTTCTTCCATCGCGGCCCGGGGGCCATGAATGCTGAGCAGCGCCAACGAGGGGCGAAACACTGCCATATTGAGCCCTTCCTAGCTGACCGAGGAGCCCTTGGCCCCAACCTTTCAGCAAATGACCCATCCTGGTGTTCCTTGCCGCGACTAGGTCAGCGGCCGCCGGACGGGGAGTCTCACCAGAATGAACCAGTGCCCAGTTTTGTCCTGGTTGGCCCACCAATTTCTACATTCGGCCGGACGGAGATGCGGCCGCCCTCGCGGCGGTCGCCGGCCGCGGCTGACGCCCGGAGCTGCACATTCGCGGCGTCGGGAGCAGCTGCCGGCGGCCGGCTGAAACCGTTCTGTGGCCCGATCCATAACTCGGCGTCGCGCGGGTGACTCCCGCCCGCGAAGGCGATAGCTCTGTCGCCCTCGTCCGATGTTCCGGACGCGTAGTGAGAAGAGGGGGACAAGATGCACCGATCCGTCGCCGCCCTGGCGGCCGCCGCCGCCGTGGCCGTCAGCACGCCCGCATCCGCCATCGTCATCGGCAGCGGCAGCGGCAGCGACAGCGCCTATCGCGCGCTGGCCAACTATTACCCGTCGGTGGGGCAGATCAGCGGCGCCGGCCCGAATGGCGGGTTCGCCGCGTCCGGCGTGGTGATCGCGCCGAACTGGGTGCTGACCGCGGGGCACGTCGTCTCCGGGGCGAAGTCGCTCACCTTCTATCTGGATGGCGGCGGCGATTTCTCGTCGTTCGGCGCGCGCAGCGGGATCGCCGCGACCGACTGGGTGACGTACCCATCCTTCGACGGCCATGCCGGCAGCGGCTACGACCTCGGCCTGATCCACTTCGCCACCGACTTTTCGGTCGATCTCGGCATCGACCCCGCCACGCTCTATACCGGCAGGGGCGAGATCGGCGCGGTCGGCACGATGGTCGGTTATGGAACCACCGGCCGCGGCAGCACGGGCGGCACGCGCTTCGACGGGCTGAAACGCGCCGGGCGGAACGCGGTCGACGCCGCTGCCTACACGCCGGGCGGCGGCAACCGCATCCTGCTCGGCGATTTCGACAGCGGCGCGGCCGGCGACAATTCCTATGGCTCGTCCGACCCGCTGGCCATGGAGGCGATGATCGCGCCGGGCGACAGCGGCGGCGGGCTGTTCGTGCCGTGCGGCGGCCCGTCCGCCGCCGACGACTGCCTCGCGGGGATCACGTCCTTCGCCTGGGGGCGGCTCGACGGCGATCCGAACTCGGACTTCGGTGACGTGCAGGGCTTCACGCGGGTCTCGTCCTTCCTGACCTGGATCGACGGGTACATCTCGCCGGAAGGGACTCCTTCGCCCGTGGCCGGCGGCGTCAACCTGCCGCGCACGTACGGCTTGCGCCTGACCGATGCCGCTGTTCCCGAGCCGGCGTCGGCCGCCATCCTCGGCGCGGGCCTGGTGGCGCTGGGCGTGGGGCGGCGCAGGGCCAGGCGGTCGCGGCGCTGATCGCCCCTCCGGCGGAACCCGGTCGCGCGGCCCCGCGTTGGCGTTTGCAGGGGCGACGGCCGGAGGAGCAGGTGATGATGGGATACGGATGGGGCGGCGGCATAGTCGGCCTGATCATCCTGGCGCTCGACATCTGGGCGATCATCCAGATCGTGGGCTCGGCAGCGTCGGCGGCGGCCAAGGTGATCTGGGTGATCGTCGTCCTGGTTCTGCCCGTGATCGGGCTGATCATCTGGCTGATCGCCGGCCCGCGCAGCGCGCCAGCGATCCGGCCCTGACCCCCGCTCACCCGATCGAAACGTACCAGGCGCCGTTCATGTGGATGGTCTCGCCGGTGATGTAGCGCCCGTTCGGCCCGGCCAGATGGCGCACCATCGCCGCCACCTCGTCGGCGGTGCCACCGCGCCCGACCGGGATTGGCCTTTCGCGAAAATGGGCAGACATGCCGCCCGGCTCGGTCGCGCGATCGAGATGGCCGGGGGCGATGCAGTTGACGGTCACGCCCTGCGGCGCGAGCTCGACGGCGAGGGCGCCGGTGAAGCCGGCGAGGCCGGCCTTCGCCGCGGCGACGGCGGTGCGGTTCTTCACCCCGGCATGGCCCGAGACGCCGCCGATATTGACCACGGCGCCCCGCCCGTGGCGCACCAGGTGGGGCAGCGCCGCGCGGGTGCACAGGAACGCCGCGTCGAGCGTCGAGGCGTGCACGCCGCGCCAGTCCTCGAACGTGGTCTCGCCCAGCGGCTTCGCGACGCGGTGCGAGATGTTGTTGACCAGGATGTCGAGCCGGCCGAAGGCGGCGGCGGCGGCCGCGATCAGCCCCTCCGCCCCGTCCGGCCGGGTCAGGTCGGCCAGGTGGACCAGGGCCTTGCCGCCCTTCGCCCGCACCTCGTCCGCCACCGCCTCGGCCGCCTCGCGCGAGGTGCGCGCGCTGATCGCCACCGACGCCCCCGCCTCGGCCAGCGCCAGCGCGACGGCGCGGCCGAGATTCTGGGCGCTGCCGGTGACGACCGCGCCGGTGCCGGCGAGCTCGCGGGTCAGGCCGCGGCCTCGTACTTGTCGCGCCGCATGCCTTCGAGGTTGACCCCCTCGATGCGGATCAGGCGCGTGGTGGATTTCGCGGCGCGGCGAATGCAGGTCGCCCTCGTTATAGACGTGGGCGGTGCCCGGCTTCAGGTCGTAGCTGCGCACCTTCTCGACCTTGCCCGGCTTGCCGTCGCCCGGCTTGGCGAGGCAGCGCCAGTCGGTCATCTCGGTCACGCCCGCGGCCTGGCCGTAGATCGCCCAGCTCGGCCCGTGGTCGTGCGGCTGGCTGCCGCGCGCACCCTTGAACACGTGCGCCAGGATGCAGAACTGCAGCTCGGGGTCCTGGTACAGGATCTTGCGGTCGCTGTCGTTGTCGGGGCCGAGATGGGCGGCCACGAAGGCGGGGTCGGCGCACGCCTTCTCGACGTATTTGCGCACCTCCTCGCGCCCCGCCGGGCCGGGATCCTTCATCAGGGCGTTGTGGCAATCGGCGGCGAACTCCTCCAGCGTGTAGCTCATCGTGCGTTCTCCCTATCGTTGCGCCGTGGCGACAACGGGCGGATAGTATCATAGCGTGCGGCAGCGCAAACCGGGAGGCAGCCATGGCGCAGCTCGACCTCAGCCTCGCGCTCGAACGCTACGACCGGCACATGCCGTTCTTCCTGGGCACGGTAAAGCTGCCCGACGGGCTGGCGCTGGACTGCCGGGAGGTGGGCATGTCGGCGCCGGGCCGGCATGGGCTCGACCGGCACGGCCGGTTCCTGCGCGGCGAGTTCGACATCGCCGAAATGTCGCTCGGCTCCTACGTGATGGCGAAGGCGCGCGGCGCGCCCTTCACTGCCGTCCCGGTCTTCCCGCGCCGGCTGTTCAGCCAGAACCACATGTTCGTCAATACCGACGCGGGCATCGAAACGCCCAAGGACCTGGTCGGGCGGCGCGTTTCGATCCGGGCTTTCCAGGTGACCATGTCGGTGCTCGCCAAGGGCGATCTGAAATTCGCCTACGGCGTGCCGTGGGAGGAGATCGTCTGGATCACCCAGAACCCGGAGGAGGTGGCCTGGACGCCGGGCCGCCCGGTGCGCATCGAGCGCATGGAGAAGGGCAGAAGCCCCGGCGAGATGCTGCTCGCGGGCGAGATCGACGCGCTGATCCACCCGCACCCGCCGCTCGAGCTGTTCGAGCGGGCGGACAAGGTGCGCCGCCTGTTCCCCGACACGCGCGCCGAATGCGTGCGCTATTACGGCGCGCACGGCTACTACCCCATCATGCACGTCATGGCGATCAAGCAGGAGCTGGCGGCGCGCGAGCGTTGGCTTCCCGCCGCGCTGATCGCGATGTGGGAGGACGCGAAGGCCCAGGCGCGGTTCTGGTACACCGACCCGGGCTATTCGATGCTCGCCTTCGCCCGCAACGAGATCGAGGCGCAGGACCGCGACCTCGCGCACGACCCGTGGCCGTCGGGGCTGCGCGCCAACCGCGCCAACCTCGAGCGCTTCGTCATGTACTGCCACGACCAGACGCTGATCGACCGCGAGCTCGCCGTCGACGAGCTGTTCCACGACACGGTGCTGGAAACGTAGGCCGCGGCCTACGACGCGTCCGGCGCGCCGATCGCGCCCGCCTCGATGAAGACGTGGCGCACGCTCGGGTGGGCCTGGCGGATGCGCCGCTCGATGCGGTCGATCGCGCCGACCAGCTCGGCGCCGGTCAGGCGCGGGCGGAAGCGCAGCTCCATGTTCAGCAGCACCTGGTCCGGCCCGAGCTGCATGGTGAGCGGCGTCTCGGCGGCGAGCACCGCGGGGTCGGCGGCGGCCAGGCGGCAGCAGGATTCCACCAGCGCCGGATCGGCGCGCTCGCCCATCAGCAGCTCGCGCGTCTCGATCACCAGCACGGTCGCGACGCCGATCAGGATCACCCCGATGACCACGGAAGCGGCGCCGTCGATCCACGGCGCGCCGAGGCGCTGCGACAGGTAGACCCCGGCGAAGGCGGCCAGTATGCCGGCGACCGCGGCCGTATCCTCGGCGACCACCACGAACACCGCGGGGTCCTTGCTGGCGCGGAAGGTGTGCAGCAGCCCCTCGCGCCGCTGGCGCTTCTTCAGGAGCTGGACCAGCGCCACGCGGAGCGAGATGGATTCCGAGACCAGGGCGACCGCCAGCACGGCGTAGCTCCAGGCAGGGTTTGTCACCGGCTCGGGCGCCCGGATGTGGCGCCAGCCCTCGAGCAGCGACAGCCCGCCGCCGATGCCGAACAGCAGCATCGCCACCACCAGGCTCCAGAAATACAGCTCCTTGCCGTAGCCGAACGGATGCTGGGCGCTCGGCGGCTTGGAGCTGCGGTGCATGCCGACCAGCATCAGCGCCTCGTTGCCGGTGTCGACGACGGAATGGAATGCCTCGGACAGCATCGAGGAGCTGCCGGTGAAGTAGGCCGCGCCGAACTTCGCCACTGCGATGATCAGGTTCGCCCCGATCGCGGCCAAGACCGCGACCCGGCTGCCGTGCGAGCCGGATGCCATGACAGGGCTACGCGCCGCGGGCCCGGCGGTTCCGCCCCACCGGTCGCGCCGTGCGGCCCATGGGCGCGTGCGGCCGGGGGCGGGGATGAACGATTTCCCGCCCGCCCCGTTGACCGGGAGAACCGAAACCGTCGCATGTCTCAGCTCAACCTCGTCCTTGCGGTGCTCGGCGGCCTCACACTGGTGCTGAGCCTGAGCGTCGACTACGTGCGCGGCCGCCTGTGGCCGCTGTCCGAGCCGCTGCTCGCCACCCTGACCGGCATCGCCGTCGGGCCGGCCGGGCTCGGCTGGCTCGGCATCGCCGGCTGGGGCGATTCGCACGTCATCCTCGAAGAGGTGGCGCGGGTGATCGTCGCGCTCGCCGTGCTGGGCGCCGCGCTGCGCCTGCCTGCCCACTATTTCGCGCGCCAGTGGCGGGCGATGGCGGTGGCGCTCGGTCCGGTCATGGCGGGCGCCGCCATCATTTCCGGGCTGTGCGCCTGGGGAATACTGGGCCTGCCGTTCTGGGAGGGCGCGCTGATCGGCGCCATCCTGTCGCCGACCGACCCGGTGACCGCCGGCGCGATCGTCGCCGGCCCGCTCGCGGCCGAGACGCTGCCGGCGCGGCTGCGGCGCCTGCTGTCCGCCGAATTCGGGCGCCAACGACGGCACCGCCTATCCGATCGTGTTCCTGCCGATCCTGATGCTGATCCATCCCCATAACGAGGCGCTCGGGCTGTGGGTCGGCGACCGGCTGGTCTGGTCGACGGCGGGCGGGGCGGTGCTCGGCGCGGCGGCGGGCTATGTCGCGGCGCGCGCCCAGAGCTTCGCCGAGGGGCGCGGCCTCACCTCGGGCCATGTGCTGGTCACCGCCGTCACGGCGTTCGGCCTCGCCCTGCTCGGGCTTCTGGGGCTTGCCGGGGCGGACGGGGTGCTGGGCGTGTTCTGCGCCGGGCGGATGTTCAGCCGGGTCGTGCAGGCCGAGCGGGTGAACGAGCAGGGCGAGCTGCAGGAGATCATCCGCCGGCTGTTCACCATCCCGGTCTTCGTGCTGTTCGGCGCCGTGCTGCCGTGGGACGGCTGGGCCGCCCTCGGCTGGCCCGGCCTCGCTTTGGCGGTGGCGGTGCTGGCACTTCGCCGCCTGCCGGTCATCTGGGCCGCGCGCCGCGTCCTGCCGCTCAAAGGCCGCGCCGACCTGTGGTTCTACGCCTGGTTCGGCCCGCTCGGCATCGCCTCGATCTTCTACGCCACGCTCGCCGCGCGGCTCACCGGACTCGACATGGTGTGGCAGGCGGCGAGCCTGGTGGTCGCGCTCTCGATCCTCGCGCACGGTGCGACGGCGACGCCCTTCCTCCGCCTCTATGCGCGGGCGACGGTGACCGCGGAGGGCGACGATGACGGCAACGGCGCAGACGCGGCGGAACCGCCGGGCACGGCGGCACGTTGAGGGATAAGCTCTTATTCCGAAAGGACGTATCATGCCCGCCAAGTCGAAAAAGCAGCAGATGGCCGCCGGCGCGGCGCTGTCCGCCAAGAAGGGCGAGCGCTCGAAGTCGAGCCTGCGCGGCGCCTCGAAGAGCATGGAGGAGTTGATGAGCAAGAAGGAGCTCGAGCGCATGGCCAGCACCAAGCGCAAGGGCAAGCCGGAGACCGCCGGCAAGAAGTCGGGCTCCAAGAAGTAGCCGACGCCCGCCTCAGATCTCCTTCATGATCTGGGCATAGGAGATCAGCGCGAACAGCGCCGTCCCGCCGATCACGTTGCCGGCCAGCACCGGCGCGGTGAACGCCCACAGCATGTGGCCGAACGCCAATTCCCCGTGGGCGACCAGCAGGAACCCCTCGACGCTGCCGGCGACGATGTGCACGAACCCGGCCGCCGCGATCAGCCAGGTGATCATGGTCACGACGTGGAACTGGGTCTCGCGCGCGCTGGGGATCAGCCAGACCATCGTCGCGATCAGGAACCCGGCGGCAATGGCGCGGAAGAACATGGCCGACCAGCCATGCGCCATGCTCAGGCGGCTGACCTCCAGCATGCCCGCCTCGATCGCGGGCGGCACGACCGGGGTGAAGGTGATGAAGAGGGCGGCGACCAGCGTCCCAACCATGTTGGCCAGGAACACGATGGTCCACATGCGGCCCAGCCGGCCGATATTGACCCAGGTGAAATCGGTCATCACCGGCAGCACGACGGTCACGGTGTTCTCGGTGAAAAGCTGCTGGCGGCTCAGCACCACCATCAGGAAGCCGACCGAATAGCCGAGGCTGGAGATGCCCTCGGCCCACGGCGTCGACGGCAGGTAGGACCGCAGCACCGCCTGGGCGAGCAGCGAGAAGCTGATCGACAGCCCGGCCGCCACGCCCGACCACCACAGGGAGGTGACCGGGCGCTGGATCTCCTCCTCGCCGTGGCGCCGGACGATCTCGTAGATCACCGGCGTGCGCGGCGCGGAGAGCTCGTCGATCTCCTCGAGCTCGTGCTCGGTGATCGACGAGCCCTCGACCGGATGCTCGGACTCCGACGGCGCGTCCGCCGCGTCGCGCGGGCCGGGCCGGCGGTCCTGGCCGCCCCCCTCCGCGCGGCTCATGCCGGTGCGCGCTCGCGCTCCGCGGAACGGCGGGCCGCCGGGCCGTCGGGGTCGCGCCAGGCGGGCGCGCGTGCGGCCGTCGCCTCCCTCTCCGCAGCGGCGAGCTGGCGCAGCAGCGCGGCCACCGCCTCGGCGGTCGGTGCGACGGGAGCGCCCGCTCCGCCGGCAACGAGCAGCAGGCGCGGTACGCCGCCGCCCAGCTGGCGCACCAGATCGAGCACGGCTCGTGTGTCGAGCCCGGGCAGGCGCGGGGCAGGATCGCGCGGCCCCGCCTCGAGACGCGCCTCGGCGATCGCCAGCGTACCGAACGGCCCGCCGGACAGTTCGTCGGACACCAGCACCACCGCGTCGTAGCCGTCGGCCGCGGCGAAGGCGAGGTCGACCTCGCTGACCGCGAAATCGACCAGCTCGACGCCGGGCGGCTGGGGCCGGCGGGCGAGCCGCCGCGCGACCGTCACGCCGAACGCGTCATCCCCCTCAAGCGGTCCGGCGACGCCGGTGACCAGGATGCGGCACATGGGGCCCTCGCAGGTATGGACACGCTATCGTCCACCGCCTGCGAGGGTGGGGCACTAACCTTGGATAAAGGGAATGGCGGGAGAACGCGGGCAGCGCCGCCGCCGCCCGCTGCTCGGTTACGAGAACAGCTCGCCGCGGCCGCGCTCGGCCAGCTCGTCGTCGAGCGCGTCGCGCAGCTTGCCCAGCGCCTTGCCCTCGATCTGGCGGATGCGCTCCTTGGTGACGCCGAAGCTGGCGCCGATCTCGGCGAGCGTCGTGCGGTCGTCGCCCAGGAAGCGGCGGGCGATGATCTGGCGCTCGCGCGGGGTGAGCGAATCCAGCGCCTTGTTCAGCCAGCGCGTGCGCACGCCGCTGTCGTGGCTGTCGGTCACCAGCTCCTCCGGCGAGGGACCGTCGTCGGGCAGGAAATCCTGCATCTCGTCGGTGTCCTCGTCGCCGATGGCGGCGTTGAGCGAGCGGTCGGGTCGCGACAGATGCGCCTCCATCCGCTCCACGGCGGCCAGCGGCACGCCCAGCTCGGACGCGATCGCCTGGCGCTGCTCGTCGGTCATCGACGCGGCGGTGGCGCCGCCCAGCTTGGCGCGCAGCCGGCGCAGGTTGAAGAACAGGCTCTTCTGCGCCGGTGTGGTACCGATGCGCACGATCGAGGCGTTGCGCACGATGTATTCCTGGATCGCCGCCATGATCCACCAGGTGGCGTAGGTCGAGAACCGCACCTCGCGCTCCGGATCGAACCGCTTGGCGGCTTCCATCAGCCCGACATTGCCCTCCTGGATCAGGTCGTTGAGCGGCAGGCCATAGCCGCGGAAGCGGCCGGCGATGCGCACGACCAGGCGGATATGGCTGGTGATGATCTCATGCAGCGCCTTCTGGTCGCTGTCGTCGCGCCAGCGGCGGGCCAGCTCCACCTCGTGTTCGCGCTCCAGAAGGGGCGCGTCCATCGCGGCCGAGATGTAGCGGCGATCGTTGCGGTCGGGTGTTCCTGCGTTTGCATAGGCCATAATCGGCTCTCCCGCCCCGGGGGCTGGCTCCGAGGCTCGTATGCGGCTTTGTGCGCCGCAATAAGTACTATCGAGTCGATAATATATGTTGCCCCCGCGCCCTATGCAACCACATATCCACGCGCTATATCGCTTCGATAGCAAAGGAGGTTTGCGTTTGGGCGACTCGCGGCATATGGCGGACATGCTCGACCGGCTGGCACGGATCGCGCACGGCGCCCAGTTCTGCGCCGGGCTGAATCCGGCCCAGTGGGAGGCGTTGCGCTTCCTCGGCCGCGCCAATCGCTATTCGCGCTCGCCCGGCGCCATCGCCGACTATCTGGGGGCGACGCGCGGCACCGTCTCCCAGACCCTCATCGCCTTGGAATCCAAGGGCTATATCCGCCGCTCGCGGTGCACCGCCGACAAGCGGGCGGTCGACGTCGCGCTGACCGAGGCCGGCCGCGCCTTGCTGGGCCGCGATCCGCTGACGGTGCTGGGCGCCTCGGTCGCGGAGCTGGGCGAGGCCGAGCGCGGCGCGCTGGGCCGGGCCATCGACGGCGTGTTCGAGCAGCTCCAGGCGTCGCGCGGGTTGTGCGGCTTCGGGCGCTGCCGCGATTGCTGCCACCTGAAGGCGGGCGACGGCGCGGCACCGGCTGGCGCCGCCGCGGCCGCCTCCTGCCGCTGCGGCGTCACCGGCGAGGGGCTGAGGGCCGACGAGCTCGAACAGATCTGCGTCGATTTCCGCCCCTGAACGGGCAGAGACGCCCTCCTCACTACCATGATACCGCAACGGTAATTCCCTGCCCCAAAACGCGTTTTTGCGGTTGACGGGCGCGCGCGGCGTGGCATATTCCGCCGTCGCCGAAAGGATCGCACGATGAAAACCTATTCCGCCCGGGCCCAGGACGTGACCCGCAAATGGGTGGTGATCGACGCTGACGGGCTGGTGCTCGGGCGTCTCGCCAGCCTGGTCGCCATGCGCCTCAGGGGCAAGCACAAGCCCATCTTCACGCCGCACGTCGATTGCGGCGACAACGTGATCGTCGTCAACGCCGAGAAGGTCAGGCTCACCGGCCACAAGTATGAGGACAAGGTGTTCTACTGGCACACCGGCCATCCCGGCGGCATCAAGTCGCGCACCGCGCGCGAGACGCTGGAGGGGGCGCACCCCGACCGGCTGATCACCAAGGCGGTGGAGCGCATGGTGCCGCGCAACAATCTGGGCCGCGCGGTGATGAAGAAGCTGCACGTCTATGCCGGCCCCGCGCACCCGCACGAGGCGCAGCAGCCCGAGCCGCTCGACATCGGCGCGATGAACCGCAAGAACAGAAGGATCGCCTGAGATGGCCACCGAACTCGGCGCCGCCCTGGGCGCCGCCACCGGCGAGGCGCCGACGCACGAGCGCAAGGTCGACGACAAGAGCCGCGCCTACGCCACCGGCCGGCGCAAGGATGCGGTCGCCCGCGTCTGGGTCATGCCCGGCAAGGGCAACATCACCGTCAACGGGCGCCAGCAGCGACGTGTATTTCGCACGCCCGACCCTGCGCATGCTGATCAACCAGCCCTTCCTGATCGTCAACCGCGATTCGCCAGTACGACGTGTACTGCACGGTCACGGGCGGCGGGCTGTCGGGCCAGGCCGGCGCGGTGCGCCACGGCATCTCGCGGGCGCTCACCCACCACGACCCGTCGCTGCGGCCGATCCTGAAGAAGGCCGGCTTCCTCACCCGCGACCCGCGCGTGGTCGAGCGCAAGAAGTACGGCAAGCCCAAGGCGCGACGCAGCTTCCAGTTCTCCAAGCGCTGACGCGCGACGCCATTCGTTTCTCGAAACGGGCGTCCCGCTTCGGCGGGGCGCCCGTTTCATTTCCGGGTTCAACCGACTATTTTGGGCACGACGCGATGACCACGAAACCCAACGCCATCCGGACTGCCATCCTCGGCGCCAGCGGCTATACCGGCGCCGAGCTGGTGCGCCTGCTGCATCCACCACCCGTCGGTGGAGCTGCGCGCGCTGACCGCCGACCGGCACGCGGGCAAGCCGTACGGCGCCGTTTTCCCGCATCTCGGCGGCGCGCGGCCTGCCCGACCTCGTGAAGATCGACGACGTCGATTACGCAGCGATCGACCCCGTCTTCTGCTGCCTGCCGCACGGCAAGACGCAGCGCGTGATCGCGGGCCTGCCGGAGCACCTCAAGCGTGGTCGACCTCTCGGCCGATTTCCGCCTGACCGATCCGGCGAGCTACGCCGAATGGTACGGCCACGAGCACCACGCGCCCGAGCTGCAGAAGACCGCCGTCTACGGCGTCACCGAGCTCGCGCGCGAGGCGGTCGCGCAAGGCGCGGCTGGTCGCCAATCCCGGCTGCTATCCGACCGCCGGCGATCCTGCCGCTGTTTCCGCTGATCGAGGCGGGCGCTGATCGAGACCGGCGAGATCATCGTCGATGCCAAGTCGGGCATGACCGGCGCCGGCCGCGCGGCGAAGGAGGCCAAGCTGTTCTCCGAGGTGTCCGAGGGCATCCACGCCTACGGCATCGCCCGCCACCGCCACACGCCCGAGATCGAGCAGGAGCTGACGCGCGCGGCGGGCGCCGCCGTGCGGGTCGCCTTCACGCCGCACCTCATGCCGATGAACCGGGGCATCCTCGTCGACCATCTATGTCCGGCTCGCGAACGGCGCCGACGCCGACGGCCTGCGCGCGGACCCTGGCGGCAGCGCTACGCGGACGAGCCGTTCGTGCGCCTGGTGCCCGACGGGCATGGCGCCGGCGACGCGCCACGTGCGCGGCTCGAACCACTGCCTGATCGGGGTGTTCGCCGACCGGCTGCCCGGCCGGGCGATCCTGGTCTCGGTGATCGACAACCTGGTCAAGGGCGCTTCGGGCCAGGCGATGCAGAACATGAACGCGATGTTCGGCCTTGCCGAGACCACCGCGCTCGACCCAGGAGCCGCTGTTCCCGTGATTCCCCATCCCAATGGCCTGATCCTGCCCTACGGCAACCATACGCCGCTGATCCATCCGACCGCCTTCGTCGCGCCCAACGCGACGGTCATCGGCGACGTGGAGATGGCCGAGGATGCGAGCCTCTGGTTCGGCTGCATCGTGCGCGGCGACGACGAGCCGATCCGCATCGGCGCACGCACCAACATCCAGGACGGCTCGATCATCCACGTCTCGTCGGGCGTGCAGGGCACCTCGATCGGCGCCGACGTCACGGTCGGCCACATGGTGCTGCTGCACGCCTGCACCCTGCAGGACGGCGCGTTCGTCGGCATGGGCGCGACCCTGCTCGACGAATGCGTGGTCGAGACCGGCGCGATGGTCGCCGCCGGTTCGCTCGTCACCCCGGGCAAGATCGTGAAGTCGGGCGAGATGTGGGCCGGCCGGCCCGCCCGCAAGATGCGCGACATGGGGCCGGACGAAATCGCCTACGGACGCGAGATCGTCGCCCACTACGTCAAGCGCGGCCGCGAATACGCCGACATGTTGGCCCGGCAGAAGGGTTAGCCGCGCTCACCTTCGTCCTTCAACAGGCTGTGGAGACCCTTGCAGGATGAATTTGACGGCCGTTTGCCGTTCGTGCTGAGTGCGGCCGAGCGGCGCGAGGCCGGTATCGAAGTGCGAACGGCCGCCACCGCGTCCGTCCTTCGATGCAGCCCCTTCGGGCCACCCGGGACGAACGGGGCACAAGGGCGGATGATGCTCGCTCGTCCCGAGCTGATGCGGGTCGAGGGCGCCGATCTATCCCCAGAGGATCCTGGTGGCGCGGCGGGCGCCCTCGGCGAGCGCTTCGAGCTTGGCCCAGCAGATCGAGGCGTGGCCGACGCGCATGCCGAGCCCGCAATCGGTGCCGGCCAGTACGTTCTCGCGCCCCACCAGCTTCGCGTAGCGCACCAGCCGCTCGGCCACCAGGTCGGGATGCTCGATGAAGTCGGTGCAATGGCCGACCACGCCAGGCACCAGGGTCGCGCCCGCCGGCAGCTTCACCTCCTCGAACACGCGCCATTCGTGCTCGTGGCCCGGATTCGACGCCTCGATCGAGAAGCTCTCGGCCTTCACCTTGAAGATGATGTCGGCGATATCGGCGAGCGGGATGTCGTCGTTGTGCGGGCCGTGGAAGCTGCCCCAGCAGACATGCAGCCGCACTCTCTCGCGCGGGATGTCGCGCAGCGCGTGGTTGAGCGCGGCGACGCGCATGTCGGCGTATTTGCGGTATTCGGGAACGGTCATCTCGGGCAGGCAGTTCCACCCGTCGGGCAGATCGGGATCGTCGATCTGCAGCGCGAAGCCCGCCTGCACGATGGCGTTGTATTCCTCGCGCATCACGTCAGCGATGGCGAAGACGAACTCCTCGTCAGACTTGTAGTGCTCGTTGATCATCCAATGCTCGATGGTGCCGGGCGTGTTGGCCGGCAGGTACGCCTCGGCTACGTCGACGCCCGCCAGTGCCGCCTTGAAGTTGTCGAGGTCGCGGGCGAGGTCGGCCTGGCCGACATAGCGCAACGGCTCGACGCAGACCGGCACGGTGGTGCCGGCGGGGAAGCGCGCCGACGGCACCGCCTCGAAATATTCGGCGAAGTGGCGCCGGTCGCGCGCGGTGATGTCGAGCCGCATGTAGTCGCCGGTGTCGGAGGGGCGGATCTCGAACCCGGCGATGCGCTCGCGCACGTAGTTGGTGAAGTTGATCTTCGACATCTCGCCGTCGTTCACGCTGTCGATGCCGGCGGCGGCCTGGCGCTTCACCGTTTCGGCAACGGCCTCCTTCAGGCGGCGATCCAAGGCGGCGGCGTCGACCGGCTCGCCGCGCGATTTGGCGGCCACCATCTGGCGCAGATCGTCGGGCCGGGGCAGCGAGCCCGCATGGGTGGCGAGGATGCGGTCGGTTGATCGGATCATGGCGTTCCCTCCCCTGGAACTCGTGACGCGGCTGCTGGCAGGGCCGCCCTTGCGGTTGCGTGCGCAGTGTCGGCGGGGCGCGCCGCGCGGTCAACCGCCGCGCCACGCGGGCCTAGAGTGGGCCTTCGATGAGCGACGGGTCGGGATCGAGCGCGTCGAGATTGGCGAAATGGAGCGCTGTGAGCTGGCCGATCTTGGCCGGCTCGGAAACGCGGATCAGCCGCATCCTGTCGTCCACCACGACGACGGGAACCGGCGCGGCGGGGTCGTTCGGCCACCACACCGCGCCTTCGAAGCGGCGATAATAGGGCTCGGCCCCCTTGGCGAGGGTCGACAGCAGATAGATCGCGAACTCGACGTTCAGATGGGTGCGCAGCGCGATGTCGCAGCCGGGCGCACGCAGCCCGCGCGCGCCGCGTAGCCAGAAATAGAACTTGCTGGTGTTTTCGTAGCCCGGCCCGACGCCCGACGGGTGCGGCAGGCCGCTTCCCGGATCGTAGAACGCGTCGGACGACAGGAACCCGGCGACCGGCGCCGCGTCGCCCTGGGCGGCGAGATGCTCGACCGTGCGCGGGAAGCGTGCCGCGATCTCGCGCTCGACATTGCCGCGCCGGGCGCGCGATTCGGCCGCGAAGTTCGCCGAGCCCACATCGGGCAGCAGCGCCGCCGCTTCTTCCGGCAGGCCGTGGCGCGCGAGCAGGGCGCCGGGATCGTCGCGGTAGGCCGAGACCGTGGGCGCGCAGAACAGCAGCCGCACGTAGAGCGCCTGCACGCGGGCGAGGGCGGCCCGGTCGAGCGTCATGCCAGGGCGGCGGCGCGCACGCGTTCGAGCGCCGTGTAGAACTCGTCCTCGGGCGCGGCGGCGTGATGCTCCAACGTCACGGCGCGCAGCGCGGGGAAGCGCGGCACCAGGCGCGCGAGCAGCGCCAGCACGTCGTCGGGCGGGACGAGCTGGTGCGCGTCGTGCCAGAACGTGCCCTCGGAGCCCATCCGCATGCCGGCGACGTGCAGCTCGACGACGCGGTCGGGGTCGATGGCGTCCAGCCCGTACTCCTCCGCCCGGCCGAGATTGCGGTTGGCGATCTGCCAATGGGTGATGTCGAGGATGATCCACGAATTGGTGCGGCGCGCGGCGTCGCCCAGGAAATGCATCTCGCTTTCATAGTCGGTGGCGGCGGGCATGTAGACCGGCCCCAGCTCGAGCGCCAGCGGCCGGCCATAGAACGCGCCCAGCCGCGCGAGATTGTCCACCGCCACGTCGTTGAAGGCGCGCGAGAAGGCGGGGTTGATCTGGTAGCCGAGCGAGCCCGAGCCGGCGGCGCCGAGCCAGGTCAGATGCTCGCCGATCCAGGGCGAGCCGGCGCGGTCTGCGCCCTCCTTCACCCGGCGCGCGACGGCGCGGTCGATTCCCGCGGCGCTGCAGGTCGGGTTGGAGGAGGTGTGCGCAATCACCGGCAGGCCGAGCCGGTCCCATTCCGCGGCCAGCGCCACCGGGTAATTCACCTCGGCATAGGCGATCAGCCCGGCCTCCGCCGCCTTGCGGAAGCGCGGGTTCTGGGAATTGTCGTCCCAGCGCGCGCCGACCGTCACGCCCATCGCGCGCCCTCGCCTGGAGCCGTCATGCGGGCGATCCTACTATCTCTTGCCCGCGCTTTCGACGCCCTGGGTGGCGTGCGTGACCGACGAGGCGCGCTCGGTGGCGAGCACGTCGACCAGGCAGGGCGCGCCGCCCTTCACCACCGCGATCGCGCGCTCCAGCGTCTCTTCGAGCTCGCCCGCCCGCGTCACCGTCAGCGACTCCACGCCCTGGCCGCGCGCGATGGCGGCGATGTCGAGCGGCGGGTTGTCGAAGCGCTGGCCGATCCACACGTTGGCGGGATTGCGCTCGCGCAGCTTGGCGATGCGCTCGCCGATCAGCTCGTCATTGAGGTGCGAGCGGTTGTCCACCACCACGATAAGCGCGGGGATGGCGTAGTGCGCCGCGGTCCACAGCGCCTGCACCCCCTGGATGAAATCGCCGTCGCCGATCACCGAGAGCGCGATCCTGTCGCTGCCCATCAGCCCGAGCGCGAAGCCCACCGCGTTGCCCGGCCCGGCGCCGACGCCCGCACCGCCCTCGCCGCCCAGATAGTCGAGCGGGCCGCGATAATGGTTGGTCTCGGCGATCCAGCCGAGCGAGGTGCGCCCCAGCACGATCGGATGGCGCGTGCGCAGCTCGGCGATGGCGACGCCCAGCGTGGCGAGGTCGATGGGTGCGTCGGCGGGGCGGTCGGCGAGCTTGCCGTATGTGGGGTAGCCGGTCCCCTTCGCCTTGCCGTCCCAGCGCGCCTTGCCGCCGGTCTTCTGCTCGACGATCTCGAGGATGGCGGCGACGGCGCGGTCCGGGTCGGCGAGGATCGGCACGTCGGCCGGGGCGAGGCCGAAATGGTCCATCGAGAAGCCGTTATGGACGTAGGAATCGACCTGGGCCTGGATGATCTTCGGCGCAGGCTCGCCACCCTTGAACACCTGCTTCAGATGGCCGGCCAGGTCGATCCAGTCGAGCGCGAGGATCGCGTCGGCGCCGGCGACGTAAGGATGGCCCTCGGCGCGGAAATGGACGCCCGGCATCCCGACATGCAGCGGATGGTCGGTGGGGAACTGCGCGCCGACCTTATGGTCGGTGCAGACCGCGGCACCCAGCAGCTCGGCGAGGCGCACGCGCCGGTCCCAGTCGCCCTGGTCGCGCGAGACGCGGCCCATCAGGATCACCGGGCTCGTGGCGGCGAGGAGAAGCTCGGCCGCGCGTGCGACGGCCTCCGGCGCGGGATCGGGCGTCGCGGGCGGGGCGAAGCGCGCGGCATCGGGCAGGCGCACCTCATGGTCCAGCGCGCGCTGCTGCAGCCCGACATCGAGGTCGATATAGGTCGGCCCCATCGGCGGGGTGCGGCCCAGGATGTTGGCGCGCAGCATGCACTCGATCAGATCCTCGGCCGAGCCGGGCGCGGCATCCCACTTGATGAAGTTGCGCACCAGCCCGGCCTGGTCCTTGAACGTATGGATCCAGTGGATCCACGGAATGCGGTCGGCGGCGTCGTGCGGGCCGGACGCGCCCATCACATAGATCGGCACGCGGTCCACCCACGCGTTGAAGATCGCCATGATGCCGTTCATGAACCCGACATTGGAATGCAGGATCACCCCCATCGGCCGGCCGGTCACCTTCGCATAGCCGTGCGCGATGGCGACCGCCGCCCCCTCGTTGAGGGTGAGCAGCATGGTCGGGTCCTCGTTGCCGAGGAAGTTCACGATGGAATCGTGCAGCCCGGCGAAGCTCGAACCAGGGTTATGGGTGACGTAGGCGATGCCGAGCCGGCGCAGCATCTCGGCGGCCACGTCGCTCGCCCAGCCCATGCGCGGGTTGCCGCCCGCCTCCGGTCGCTCGATCCTCACCTCGTGGGTCATGGCGCCCCTCCCTGTGAAGGGCCCATGCTATCAGGATGTCGCAAAACCCTTCCATCGTCATCGCCAGGCCGCGAAGCGGCCGCGGCGATCCACAAAAGGGCCGAAACCAGGGAGTTCTGGATTGCCGCGTCGGCCTCGGGCCTCCCCGCAATGACGCAGGGCGGGATTTTCAGACGGCCGGCGGCGGCAATAAGGGCTATTTCTGCTGGAAGAAGTCGTTGCCCTTGTCGTCGATGATGACGAAGGCGGGGAAGTCCTCGACCTCGATCTTCCAGACGGCTTCCATGCCGAGATCTTCGTACTCGACGCACTCGACCTTCTTGATCGCGTGCTCGGCGAGGTTGGCCGCCGCGCCGCCGATCGAGCCGAGATAGAACCCGCCATTCGCCTTGCAGGCGGCGCGCACCTCGGGCGAGCGGTTGCCCTTGGCGAGCATGACGTAGCTGCCGCCCGCCTTCTGGAACTCGTCGACATAGGAGTCCATGCGCCCGGCCGTGGTCGGCCCGAACGCGCCCGAGGCGTAGCCCTTGGGCGTCTTGGCCGGACCCGCGTAATAGACGGCGTAGTCGCGCATGTAATCGGGCAGGCCCTCGCCCGCATCGAGCCGCGCCTTTAGCCGGGCGTGCGCCGCGTCGCGCGCGACGATCAGCGGGCCATTGAGCGCCAGCCGCGTCTTGACCGGATATTGCGACAGGGTGTTGCGGATCTCGGCCATCGGGCGGTTGAGGTCGACCCGCACCACCTCGCCGCCGAGCCGGGATTCGTCGATCTCGGGCAGATACTGGGCCGGGTTGGTCTCCAACCGTTCCAGGAACACGCCGTCGCGCGTGATCTTGCCCAGCACCTGGCGGTCGGCCGAGCACGACACGCCGATGCCGATCGGCACCGAGGCGCCGTGGCGCGGCAGGCGGATCACCCGCACGTCGTGGCAGAAATACTTGCCGCCGAACTGCGCGCCGATGCCCATCTTGCGCGTGAGCTCGAGGATCTGCGCCTCCATCTCGACGTCGCGGAAGGCGGTGCCGAATTCCGTCCCCTGGCGCGGCAGCGTGTCGAGATAGCGGCACGAGGCGAGCTTCACGGTCTTCATCGTCAGCTCGGCCGAGGTGCCGCCGATCACCACGGCCAGGTGGTAGGGCGGGCACGCCGCCGTGCCGAGCGTGCGGATCTGCGTGTCGATGAACGACACCAGCTTGTCGGGGTTGAGTACGGCGGGCGTCTGCTGGTGCAGGAAGGACTTGTTGGCCGAACCCCCGCCCTTGGCGACGAACAGGAACTTGTAGGCGTCGCCCGGCGTCGCGTAGAGCTCGATCTGCGCCGGCAGATTGTTGCCGGTGTTGACCTCCTCGAACATCGACAAGGGCGAGACCTGCGAGTAGCGCAGATTGTCCTCGAGATACGTCTTCAGCACGCCCTGCGACAAGGCGGCCTCGTCGTCGGCGCCGGTGAAGACGTTCTCGCCCTTTTTGCCCATGATGATGGCGGTGCCGGTGTCCTGGCACATGGGCAGCACGCCGCCCGCCGCGATGTTCGCGTTCTTCAGGAACTCGAGCGCAACGAACCGGTCGTTGGCCGATGCCTCGGGGTCGTCGAGGATCGCGCGGAGCTGGGCGAGATGGCCCGGGCGCAGGAAGTGCGCCATGTCGACGAAGGCCTGCGAGGCGAGCGCGGTCAGCGCCTGGGGTGCGATCGTCACCACCTCGCGCCCGGCGAGCTTCTCCACGCCGACATGATCGGAGGTGAGCTTGCGGTACTCGGTCTCGTCCGGCCCGAGCGGGAACATTTCGTGATGGGCGTAGTCGGTCATGCCTCTCCGATCCCAGATCATGCCGTTCGCCCTTCGAGACGCGCCCGTGAGGCGCTCCTCAGGACGAACGGTTCCTGAAGTCCGTTCGTGCTGAGGAGGCCCGCCGCCACAGGCAGAGGGCCGTCACGAAGCGCGAACGGCGCGATTGCCGGAATTCGTATTACTTCTTCCGGAAGGCGTCGAGGGTGACGATCTCGGCCGGGCCGTCCACGGCGGGTGGCTTCGGCTTGGGCTCGGGCCTGGATTCGGGGATCGCAGCGGGCGCGCCCTGGGCGGGGCGGCCGGCCGCCTCGGCGTCCGGCTCGAACTGCAGCCCGAACTTGACCGAGGGATCGACGAATCCGGTGACGGCGGCGAACGGCACGGCCAGCGTCTCCTGCACGCCCGAGAAGCTGAGCGCCACGTTGAACCCGTCGGGGCGGACGGCGAGCCCCCAGAACTGGTGCTGCAGGACGATCGTCATCTCCTCCGGGAAGCGCGATTTCAGCGCCGGCGAGACCTCGACCCCGGGGAAGTCCGTGCGGAAGGTGATGTAGAAATGGTGCTGGCCGGGCAGCCCCTCGGCGGCGACGCGCTCCAACGCCTCGCGCACCACGCCGCGCATCGCGCGCTCGACCATCCGGTTGTACTGCAAGAGGTCCAAGCCCATTGCTCTCACCGTGAAACGCTTCCGCCCTTCCCCGCGCTCCGGCGGGTTCGAGTGGGGGGCTTCTGTTGCCCGGTGCCCCCCGAACCGCGCTTACCTATGTCTAGGCAGCGAGAGCCATCGAGTTGTCGTTGGCATCTGTAGAAAAGGCCCGATAACGGCGGAACCATGCCGGGCAAAAAACGTGCCTTTAGACGCGCGTCGATCCTGTTTCGCCCCCATAGGCCCCGACCGCGGGGTGGGATTGGTGGAGGCGCCGGGTACTGCCCCCGGGTCCGCTGCGTTTATTACACACGCCGTTTATCGCCATAGCCGGTTTCCCGGCACACTCAATATAGGCGCGTGGGCCCGTTCGTGAAAGACCCGTGACGGTCGATAACGGCCCGGGACGGCGAGCGGGTTGGCGATTCCGCGGCCGGACCTTATAGATTGGCGCCATGACGCTGACCCCGGAGCAGGAAGCGGAGATCGCGGCGAGCCGCGCGACGGCGACCGCGACGCTGCGCCCCACCGTGGCGGCGCTGGAGGAGATGCTGTACCGCGCGACGCCGGTGCTCGACCACGGCTTCGTGCGGGTGATCGACTATATGGGCGACGACGCGGCGGTGGTGCAGGCGGCGCGCGTTTCCTACGGGCGGGGCACCAAGCGGGTCAGCGAGGATGCCGGGCTGATCAACTATTTGATGCGCCACCGCCACACCACGCCGTTCGAGATGTGCGAGATCAAGCTGCACGTGAAGCTGCCGATCTTCGTCGCGCGCCAGTGGATCCGCCACCGCACCGCCAACGTGAACGAATACTCGGCGCGCTATTCGATCCTGGACAAGGAGTTCTACATCCCCGCGCCGGAGCATCTGGCGGCGCAGTCGCGGGCGAACCGCCAGGGGCGCGGCGACGTGCTGGAGGGGGCGGAAGCCGCGCGCGTGCTGGCCCTGCTGCGCGGCGACGCGGAGCAGGCCTACGCCCACTACGCCGAGATGCTGAACGAGGACCAGGACGGCAAGCCTGTCGATCCCGCGCGCCAGGGCCTTGCCCGTGAGCTGGCGCGGATGAACCTCACGCTGAACACCTACACGCAGTGGTACTGGAAGATCGACCTCTACAACCTGATGAATTTCCTGTCGCTGCGCGCCGACGCCCACGCCCAGTACGAGATCCGCGCCTATGCGGACGTGATGCTGGAGGTGATGAAAAGCTGGGTGCCGCTGACATACGACGCGTTCACGCGTTACCGCATGGGCGGGACGGCCCTGTCGCGCGAGGGGCTGGCGGTCGTGAAGCGGCTGCTGGCCGGCGAGAGCCCGACCCGCGAGGAACACGGCATGTCGGCGCGCGAATGGCGCGAGCTGATGGAGGCGCTCGGTCGGACGGCGTGAGAGATGGTGGCCACTTCCGCTAAGCTCAAGTTTCTGTTAAAGAATTTGAGGGACTATCGGGGCCGGACGCGACGGCCTGGAGCGTGGGGGAGACGATGCGACGGTTCGCAGTGGCGCTTGTCGCCATGCTGGCGGCGGTTTTGGCGGGCGCGCCGGGGGGAGCCGAGGCGAAGGGGCGCGGCGACGACCAGCTCGCCGCCCTGACCCCGCCCGGCATGATGAAGGCCGACCTGGTGGTGCTGTTCAAGCAGAAGCACGAGTTGGTGCTGCTGCGCGGGGACCGGGTGCTGGACGTATTTCCGGTCGCGCTCGGACGCTACGCCGAGAAGGGGCCGAAGCGATACCAGGGCGACAAGCGCACGCCCGAGGGGCGGTACACGCTCGACGCCAAGCTCGACACCTCCAGCTTCTACCGGGCCATCCGCATCTCCTACCCCAACGCCCACGACCGGGCGCGGGCGCGCGCGATGGGCGTCGACCCGGGCGGCAAGATCGAGATCCACGGCCTGCCCAACGGTGTCACCGCGCACTATATCGGCCATCCCGAAATCGACTGGACCGACGGCTGCATCGCCGTGACCGACCGCCAGATGGACCGCATCTGGTCGCGGGTCGAGGTCGGCACCCCGATCGAAATCTACCCCTAGCCGCCAAAGCCGCGCCTGCCGCAAATGGTGTAGTCTCGCCCCAGCGGAACGCGGGAGGGGGCGATGGCACGCACGGCGGCACTGAAGAAGACCAAGGGCAAGGCCAGTGCGGCTCCGGCGCGGAAGCCCGCCGCGAAGCGCGCAGGCAAGTTGAAGCTGTCCCTGCTGACCGGCCCGTACGAGATCGTGCGCGCCTTCAAGGAAGGCGCGGTCCAGCCCAAAGGGATCGACATCCAGATCGCGCGCTTCCCCGGCGGGAAGGAGATCCACGACGCGGTGGCGCAGGGCAAGGCGGCCGACATCAACGAGTTCAACGGCGGGCACTACGTGTTCCAGAAGGCGCACGGGCGCGACGACGTGACCGCGATCCCGGTGTTCCTGCACCGCCGCTTCCGCCACGGCTTCATCTACGTCAACCGCGCCAAGGTGAAGACACCCAAGGATCTGGTCGGCAAGCGCATCGGCTCGGTCTCGATGGGGCCCGGCCGCCAACTACTGGATGCGCGGCTATCTGGAAGAGGCGGGCGTGCCCACCAAGTCGATCACCTGGGTGATCGACCATTCGGACGACCAGGACCAGAAGGCGCCCCGCGACCTCAAGGTCGAGATGACGCCGAAGGGCACGTCGGCCAACGAGATGCTGCTCAAAGGCGAGATCGAAGGCGTGCTGTCGCCCTCGATCACCGACATGATCGGCAGGCATGACCCGCGCGTCGGGCGCCTATGGCCGAACTATGACGAGGTCGAGCGCGACTATTACCGCAAGACCGGCATCTTCCCGATCATGCACGTCACCACCGTGCCGACGAAGATCGTCGAGAAGCACCCGTGGGTGGTGGAATCGCTGGTCCACGCGTTCGAGGAGGCGAAGCAGCTCGCCTACCAGCACCTCGTCAATCCGCGCATCGTGCCGCTCGCCTGGTACCAGACCTATTGCGAGCGCGAGATGGAGATGCTGGGGCCCGACCCGTGGGAGTTCGGCTGGTCGGCAGCCAACCGCAAGAACTACGACACGCTGGTCGGCTACGTGCACGCCCAGCTTCTCGGCGACCTTCCGCGCCCGCGCCTCGAGGATTTGTTCGCCAAGGAATCGTTCGAGCTCGACCTGCCGCTGCCGCGCTTCCACGAGCGCAAATACGACCGGTAGGGATCGACCCCTCTCCCTGTCCCTCCCCCTCAAGGGGGGAGGGAACGCTCCTGCCACCAGCCTTCTTGCGAAACAGCACCGAGCCTTACAGCGGCGCACGGGCGACTGTGGTCGCCCCCTCCCCCCTTGAGGGGGGGGGTTGGGGAGAGGGGTTATGCGTAACCCCTTTCACTACTCTTCCCCGTTCTCGTGGCGGTAGGGCGAGCGTTCCTCGGTCAGCGCTTCCATCTCGCGCGTCATGGCGCGGCGCTCGCGCTTCAGGAAATCGGCGACCGCGTCGCGGAAATGGTCGTCGCGGATCCAGTGCGCCGAGTAGGTGGGGGACGGGAGATACCCCCGGCTGATCTTGTGCGGCCCCTGCGCGCCCGCCTCGACCTTCTGGATGCCGTTGGCGATGGCGAACTCGATGGCGCGGTAGAAGCACGCCTCGAAATAGAGCATGCGGAACCGCTCGATACAGCCCCAGTTGCGGCCGAACAGCGTGTCCGTCCCGCGCAAATTGATGGCGCCGGCGACGTATTCGCCCTCGTGCTTCGCCATCACCAGCACGATCTTGTCGGGCATCACCTCGCGCAGCCGGCGGAAGAAGCCGCGATTGAGATAGTCGTTCGCCCATTTGCGGTCGACCGTGTTCATGTAGAACCGGTAGAACGCGTCCATGTGGTGCGGCTGGATGTCGGCGCCGGTCAGCACCTCGATCTCGACCTCGTCGTTCGCCTCGCGCCGCTCCTTGCGGATGGTCTTGCGCCGGCGCGAAGTCAGCGCATCGAGAAAGTCGTCGAACGTCCCGTAGCCGCGATTGTGCCAGTGGAACTGCTGGCCCTGGCGCTGGAGGAAGCCCATCTCGCCCATCAGCCGCCATTCCGCCTCGGTCGCGAAGGTGACGTGGAGCGAGGAGACGCGCAGCTTCTTCGCCACCTCCACCAGACCGGCGGCGAGCAGCCGGCGGCGCCCCTCGACGTCGCCGGCGTCGTCGGCGCGGGCGAGCAGGCGCGGCCCGGTGACCGGGCTGAACGGCACCGCGACCTGGAGCTTGGGATAGTAGCGCCCGCCGGCGCGCTGGAAGGCGTCGGCCCAGCCCCAGTCGAACACGTACTCGCCGTAGGAATGGCTTTTCACGTAGGCCGGCACACAGCCGATCACGCGGTGCGCCGCGTCCTCCATCACCAGATGGTGCGGCAGCCAGCCCGCCTTTGCGTTGGCCGCGCCCGAATCCTCGAGCGCCTTCAGGAAGGCGTGGCTGACGAACGGGTTGTCGGGACCGGCGCAGGCATCCCAGTCGGCGGGGTCGATGTCGGCGATCTTCTCGATCGCCCGGATGGTCACGCTGTCGCCGCCGTCGGGCATGGCGCGATCCTTCGTTCAGGCGATCTCGAACACCGCGTCGATTTCGACCGCGACGTTGGCCGGCAGCGACGCGACGGCCACGGCGAAGCGCGCATGCTTGCCCGGCTCGCCGAAAATCTCGACCAGCAGGTCCGACGCGCCGTTGATCACCGCCGGCGAATCGGGGAAGTCAGGCCCGGCATTGACGAACCCGCCGAGCTTCACCGCGCGCCGCACCCGGTCGAGGTCGCCGCCGCACGCCGCCTTCAGATGGGCGAGGATGTTGAGCGCGCAGAGCCTGGCCGCGCGCTGGCCGGCGGCGATGTCGAGATTGCCGCCGACCTTGCCCGCCACCGTCTCGTCGCCCACGCGCGACACCTGGCCCGCGATGAACACGAGGTTCCCCGTCGTCACCCAGGGCACGTAGTTGGCGCGCGGCGCCGGCGCCTCCGGCAGGTTGATCCCGAGTTCGTTCAGGCGCGCCTCGATCTTTCCGGCCATGTCATTCCCCTCGTTATTGTCAGGCCGCGAGACTACGGAACGCCGGGCACGGGCGAAAGTGCCTTCCGAGAACAATCGAGAAATGTCGAATTCCAACTCGAAGCCGTTCGTCCTGAGGAAGCCAGCCGCGAAGCGGCGGGCTGTCTCGAAGGGCGAACGGCCATGATAAGAGCTTCCGTTCGCACTTCGAGACGCGGCTTGGCGTCGCCAAGCCGCTCCTCAGCACGAACGGTAGGCCTCGAACATCACTTGGCCGGCAGATAGGCCTCCGTGTAGAGCTTCGACATGTCGGGCTCCTTCGGCAGCATCTTGAGCTCGACGAACAACTTGCCGATGCGCTTGATGTCGGCCGGGTCGAACCGCCCGTCGGTCGACAGGCTCGCCATCAGCCGGTCGTACTCGCCCTCCTGCTCAGCCTGGGTCAGGCCCGTCGCCTTGCGCGAGATGTCGATCGCCTCCTCGCGATGGCCGCGCATCCAGTCGACCGCCTCGTACCAGCCTTCCAGGAAATGGCGGACGGCGACCGGGTTCTCCTTCAGGATTTCGTCGGAGGCGTACATCTCGTGCATGATGAAGTGCTTCACGAAGTCGGCGCCGGTGGCGAGCAGCCGGCCCCGCTTCGAGCGCGCCAGCACGATGCCCAGCGTGGCATTGCCGATATCGGCATCGACGATGTTCGTCCGGAGCGCCGTCTCCGCCGCGCCGGAACCCGACCCGATGGAGGCGAGCTTGAGCGAGCCCTTCGGCCAGCCCTTCACCCGCTCGAGCTCGAGGGCGAGCCAATGGGTGATCGAGCCGGCGGTCGCGATGCCGATCCGCTTGCCCTTCAGGTCGTCGAGCGTCTTGATGGGCGAATCCCACGGCACGATGATGCCGAGCTCGAGCATCGGCCGGCAGATGACGGCGATGCCCTTCGCCTCCATCCCTTTCACCTCCATCGCCATGCCGGTCGGCGAGCCGAGCGCGACGTCGATCGCGCCCGCGATCATCGCGGCGTACTGCTTGGACGCGCCGTTGAAGTCGATGCGCTGGATCTCGAGGTCGCGCTTCGCGAAGAAGCCCTTGGCCACCGCGACGTCGGCCGGGGTGTAGGCGAACAGGAAGCTCGGCGACCGGCCGACGCGCAGCTTGTCGGCGGCGTCGGCGCGCGCCGCGAACGTGGCGGTGGCCAGGGCCAGCGCGAAAACGAGAACGGCCTTCTTCATGACGTTGCCTCCGCAGACGCGGCCTCTTCCGGCCGGCCTTCCAGTCCGCGGCGCTGGCGCGCAGCGGCCGGTCCGTCGGGTGGCGGCATGGTGAAGCTGGATTCGATCGAGGTGTAGTCGAGATAGCCGAGCCGGGCGAGCGGACGCAGCTTCACCACGTCGATGCGCCCATCGGGCGTCAGGGCGTCGTCGGCGATGTGCACCCCCACGACGCGGCCGATGATGACGTCCTGGGTGCTGTCGGCGACGCGCTGCGGCAGGGTCAGGACGGTATAAAGCCGGCATTCGAGCTGGACCGGCGAGAGCTTCACCCGCGGCGGGCCGACCAGCCGCGACGGGATCATCTCCAGCCCCGCCAGCGCCGCCTCGTCCGTCTCCGGCGGGTAGACGCCGGCGGTGATGTTCACCTTCTCGCGCAGCGCCCAGGTCGCCATGTTGATCACGAACTCGCCCGTCCGATGGATGTTGCACGCGGTGTCGGAGCGCGATGTCGGCGCGAACATCACATGCGGCGGGTCGTAGCAGAGATTCTGGAACTGGCTGAACGGGGCCAGGTTCTGCACGCCGTCCGGGCTCAGCGTCGACACCCAGGCGATCGGGCGCGGCACGCAGATCGACTTGAACGGGTTGAAGGGCAGGCCATGATCGTTCTTGTCCGGCTCGTAGAACATCCGCCTCTCCGCTGGTTCGCCGCCATCATCGCAAGCGCACCGGGCGGCGGCAAGGGCATCGCGCCCGTCATGGCGGGCACGGCGGAACCGGAAAGCGGCATAAAAACGGGGGGTGTGGCCCATGCACACCCCCCGAAGTTCAGGGAGACGCAACGTCAGACTGCCGTGTTACTCACTCGCGGCAACGATGCACGGCGCCACAGATGCCGCACTTCGCGCCCGCCTCGGTCCGAAGCAGGGCGAAGCTCCCGCAGTCGGGGCAGCGCGACTGCGCCTGCCCCTGCCCGCACGTCTCGTGATGCTCCTCGGCGGCGGCCGCCACGTCGCGCGCGGTGAGCGCGATGGCAAGCGCCTGCGACCGGCCGAGCGGTCCGGCGGGGCCCAGGATCGCGAGGGCCCCGCCGCCCCCCTCCGCCGTCGGTTGCGGCGCCCCGGCCGGATGCTCGCCGCCCTCGATGACCGTCAGCCGCTCGCGCAGGGGCGGCGGATCGGATTCACCGCCGCCGAACGTCGTCGGCCGCCGCTCGGACGGCCCCTGCGTCTCGCGCAGGCGGCGCTGCGCGATCTCGCGCGGCAGCTCGGCCGGCACCGGTATGGCCGCGCCCTCGCGCGCCACCATCAGCCCCTTGAGGCCGAGCTGGCGGGCGGCGACCACCGCCCCGGCGCAATCCTCGATCGTCGCCTCGGCCGGCATGGCGAGGGTGCGGCCGACGCCGCCCGACAGATAGGGCTGGACCGCCGCCATCATGCGGATCTGGGCGAGGGTCGTGAGTGCGCGCTGGCCGGTGCCCTGGCGGCGCGGCCCATCGAACACGGCGAGGTGCGCGGGATCGAGCCCGGGCGCGCCTTCGAAGCCCATCGCGCCGCAGCTCCACGCGTTGGCGGCGGCGATCTCGTCCTCGGTGAAGCCGAGGCCGCACAGCATGTCGAAGCCGTAATCGTCGAGCTCGGCGTGCGAGAAGCCGAGAACGCGGGTGCAGAACTCGAGCCCCAGCGTCCAGCGGTTGAACACGAACCGTATGTCGAGCGCGTGGGCCAGGGCGGACTTCGATCGCCTGCAGCGCCGCCTCGGTGAAGCCGCGCTCGCGCAGGCTGCGATGGTCGATGGCGGGCGCGCCGGCCAGCGTGTTGCGCCCCAGCGCGTGCGCCACAAGCTCGGCGATGCGCGTTTCGTCGTAGCCGAGCGCGGTGAGCGCGCCGACCGCCTCGCGGCTGACCGTCTTGCGGAACCCGCCGCCCGGCAGGCGCTCGAACGCGACGACGGCCGGGAGCGGGTCGATGCCGTAGGCCGCGCAGCCGAGGATGCGCTCGGCGGCGCCGAGCGGCGCGACCAGCGTCGTCTGGGCATGGCGCAGACCGTGCGCGGCGGCCAGCGTCGCCGCGCGCTGCCAGGCGAGCCGCGCCGCCTCGGCCAGCGCCGGGTCGGGGCAGTCGGCCGCGTCGAGCGGCACCGGCGCGCAGGGCAGCCCGTCATAGCCCTCGCGGGCGCCGGCGGCGGCGCGGGCGTGGTTGGCGATCACGCGCAGCACGGCGTCGCGATTGTCGGCGAAGCGCGGGAAGGCGCCCAGCTCGCCCGCCATCTCGGCCGACGCGCAGGTGGCGGCGGCGCCGACCAAGGCCGCGATGGCGGCGGCGAGCGCCCGCCCGCCCGTGGAATCGTAGCCCTGGGCGTGCGCCAGCAGCACCGGGGCGAGGTTGGCGAGCGAGATCCCGATCGGCCGCGTGCGCCAGACCCCGTCGGCGATGCCCGGGGTCGGCTGGGCGGTCGTCGCCAGGCTGGAATCGAGCGCCACGACCAGCAGCCGGACCGCGTCGGCCAGCGCCGGCGCGTCGAACGAGCCGTCGGAGCGGCGGAAGGCGAGCACGTTGACCGCCGCGCGCGGGCAGGCCGTGCCGTCGAGGAAGACGTAGCCGCCGTCGCACGCGGCGGCGGCGATGCCGCCGTCGGCGGGGCACGGGATTCCACGCCTGGGCGGTGTCGGCGAACAAAGCGCCCGCGCCGGGCCCCATCCACGCGGCGAGGGCCAGGTCGCCGAGCGACGGCCCCTCGACCGGGCCGGACATGCGCAGCACGTGGCGCGCGACGGCGAGCCCGGTCTCCTCGTCCGCCACCGTCTCGTCCAGCGCCGGCAGTTCCGGCAAGGCGCGCCCCTGGCGGGCGAGGCGCAGCGCCCGCTCGATCCATTCCTCCGGCACGCCGGCCTCGCGCGCCGCGATCAGGGCGAGGCGCAGGGCCGGGTTGCGCGCGGGGTCGAACGCCTTGCGGCCGCGCCCGTGGCTGGCGGCGGCGAGCGCGGCAAGGTGGCGCCGGGCGATATGCGCGCCGGTGGCGGTCATCGCCGCGCGCCCGGCCGCGCGCATCCGGCGGGCCGCGACCGGACCGCGAATCCGGATGGGCGGCATCGACCACCAGCGTGCGGGCGCGCGCGGCGTCCTCGCCGATCGCACGGGCGACGGCGTCGCCGATGCCGAGCGCGGCGATCAGCCTTCCCGGCCCGGCGATGGCGGAGACGTCGATGGCGGTGTCCAGCCCTTCGGCCAGCAGCAGCGATTCCTCGCGCCACGGCGCCAGCACCCCGTCGAGCGCCGCCCCGCCGCGCGGGGTGCGCACGATGGCCGCGCCATGCGGCGGCGCGTCGCGCGGCTCGGCGCGGCGCAGTTCGCCCGACCGGTCGTCGACGATCCAGCCGCGCGCGCGCCCCGCCCCTTCCATAGGCCCACCACATGCCGGTGGCGCGCCATTCGGCCGGCTCGGGCGCGATCATGCGCTGGCACAGCAGATAGCGGATTTCGTCATAGAAGGTGGCGGCGTCGTCCTCGCTGTCGAAGGCACCGCCCTTCCAGCCCTGATAGGCCCAGGCGCCGGCGATACGGTCGAAGACCTGGCGGGAATCGTGCTCGGGATCGAGCCGGTCGCCGGCGCCGCGCTCGGCCCGGTGGCGCCACAGGAAGGCCGGAACGTCGGCCTCGGGGATCGCCACGGTGGCGCGCGGCACGCAGGGCTCGGCGAAGCACAGCTCGGCCAGCGCCTCGCCCGATTCGGCCGACCATGCCTCGGGCAGCCTCGACCCCGGTCCGCTCGATATCGTCGTCGCGCGCAGCCACTCGGAAGGCGATCCCTTCGTAGGGAGACCGGCCGGCGCTGGTGAACCGTCGCGCTATCCGCACTGTCTTCCCCCCGCCGCCTGCTGGCCCCGCGTCCCCTCGCGATCCAGGCCCATATCTTGCGGTCCAAGAATACTAAACCCCCAGATTTCGCGTGCGCAACCATATTTTGCGGAAGATTAACGAACTCCTACCATATCCGGTGGAAAACCGACCTTCGCCCCGCCGAATCGCGCGGCTCCGTTGCGGTGGACGGGGCCGGCGGCAGGTGCAATATTCCGCTCGGCCGTGCGGCCGGGCGCGCGGTTAGCGCGGGCGAGGGGCGCGACGGGACGATGACGACGCTGGGAACGCGGCTCTATACGTGGCTCAAGGGCGAGCCGGTCGGCGAGGATTCCTTCGGCAACCGCTATTTCCGCGAGAAGGGCCGGCCGACCGGCCGGCGCGAGCGGCGCTGGGTGATCTATGCCGGCGCGGCCGAGGCCTCGTCGGTGCCGCCCGAATGGCATGGCTGGCTGCACCACACGGTGAACGTCGACGCCGGTCGAGGCGCCGCCGCGCCGCCGCCCCTGGCAAAAGCCGCACCGGCCCAACCCGACCGGCACGCCGGAGGCCTATCGGCCGCCGGGCCACGCGCTGGCCGGCGGCCGGGTGCCCGCCGGCACCGACGATTACGAGCCGTGGCGGCCGGCGTGACCGCCCGCCAAGGCCGACCAGCGAGCGAGGCGCGATGGGACGCAACCTGATCGAGACCGTGATGGGAGCCGTGGTGCTGCTGGTCGCCGCCGGATTCCTGATCTTCGCCTATTCGACCGCCGAATGTGGGCGCGGTCGAAGGCTATCACCTGCTCGCCAAGTTCGACCGGGTGGACGGGGTGAAGCCGGGCGCCGACGTGCGCATCAGCGGCATCAAGGTCGGCTCGGTGATCGGCGAGCGCCTTGATCCCGACACATATCTCGCCGAGCTTTCGCATGAGCATCGAGCCGTCGGTGAAGATCCCGAAGGATTCGGCGGTGAAGATCCTGCTGTCGGGCCTCCTCGGCGAGAACTACCTCGCGATCTCGCCCGGCGGCGTCGGACGAGATGATGAAGAACGGCGACGCGTTCCAGTACACCCAGGGCTCGGTCGACCTGATCTCGCTGGTCGGCCAGGCCGTGTTCGGCAAGGCCGGCGGCGGCGGCGAAAAGGGCGGCGGCGAAAAGGGCGGCGAAACCGGCGCTCCGGGAAGACGACGACTCCCGAGCTGAAATAGGCCCGGCGTGAGCGCGCGCCAGAGCTGGAACCCCGAACGCTATGCCCGCAACGCGCGGTTCGTCGCCGACTCTCGGGGCGCCGCTGCTCGATCTGCTGGACCCGCGTCCGGGCGAGCGCATCCTCGACCTCGGCTGCGGCGACGGCGCGCTGACCGAAAGATCTCCGCGCGCGGCGCCACGGGTCGTCGGCGTCGATGCGAGCGCCGAGCAGATCGGCGGCGGCGCGGGCCGCGGGCTCGACGCGCATGTGATGGACGGCGAGGCGCTTGGCCTTCGACCGCGAATTCGACGGCGTGCTGTCGAACGCGGCGCTGCACTGGATGACGCGGCCCGACGCGGTGCTGGCGCGGCGTCGCGCGCGCCCTCAAGCCCGGCGGGCGGTTCGTCGCCGAGATGGGCGGGGACGGCAACGTCGCGGCGGTGCGCGCCGAGATCGCGCGCGCGATGGCGGCGCGGGGGCTCGACGCCGCCGCCTGCGATCCCTGGTACTTCCCCACGCCCGGAGGCGTACCGCGCGAAGCTCGATGCGGCGGGGTTCGCGGTCCGCCAGATCGCGCTGATCCCGCGCCCGACGCCGATCCCGGGCGACATCGCCGGCTGGCTGGAGACGTTCGGCGAAGTCCTTCCTGGCGGCCGTGCCCGCGGCCGAGCGCGCCGGCTTTGTCGACGGGCTGCGCGAGGCGCTGGCGCCGCGCCTTCGCGAACCGTCGGGCGGATGGGTCGTTGACTATGTGCGGCTGCGCTTCGCCGCCGCCCTGGCGGATGGATGACACCTGACGGACACCGACAGACGCCTCGCCCGAGGCCGGCCCGCGCTCAGCGGATCGCCGGCGGCGCCATCGCCCTCGCCGTCGCCCTGCTGGTGGCGGGCGGGACGGCGGCGCCGGCCGCGAACGACGAGAACTGGCTCACGCTGGACGAGGTGGTGATGCAGGGGCTCGACAAGGTGACGGCACGCGTCTCGACCTTCGATGCGCCGGTCGGCAAGACGGTGAAGTTCGGCTCGCTCGAGATCACCGCCCGCACCTGCCGCAAGCGCCCGCCGGAGGAAACGCCGGAGAGCGCCGCCTTCCTCGAGATTCCGCGACGCAAAACCGGGCGAAAACCCGGTGCGGATCTTTTCCGGCTGGATGTTCGCGTCGTCGCCGGCACTGAGCGCGCTGGAGAATCCCGTCTATGACGTGTGGGTGCTCGACTGCAAGAACGCGTCGAGCTCGTCCGCGCCGAGTTCCGAATAGAAGGTCGCGCTGATGTCGAGCGCGTCGGCCAGGAGCGCGCGATAGCCGTCGCGGTGGATCTCGACCGCGCCGAACTGCGCGAGATGGTCAGTCACGAACTGGGTGTCGAGCAGGCGGAACCCGCCCTTCGCCAGCCGGGCGACGAGATGCACCAGCGCCACCTTCGAGACGTCGGTCTCGCGGCTGAACATGCTTTCGCCGAAGAACGCCGCGCCCAGCGCCACGCCGTATAGCCCCCCGACGAGGTCGCCGTCGCGCCAGCACTCGACCGAGTGGGCGCGGCCCATGCGGTGCAGGGCCTCGTAGAGCCGGAGGATCTCCTCGTTGATCCAGGATTCGGCGCGGCCCGGCGCCGGCGCGGCGCACGCCTCCATCACCTCGCGGAAGGCCGTGTCGCAGCGCACCTCGAACCGGCCGGCGCGCACGGTGCGGCGCAGCCGGCGCGGCACGTGAAACGCACCGAGCGGCAGGATGCCCCGCTTCTCGGGATCGATCCAGTAGAGGGTGGGGTCGTCGCGCCGCTCGGCCATCGGGAACAGCCCGACGGAATAGGCGCGCAGCAGGATTTCCGGCGTGAGGGCGGACATTACGATAATCTAGTGCGCGACGTGCCCGGGCGGGAGGGGGCGGCGCGCGTGCGGCGTCGAGGGGGGCCGCGGTTGACAAGACCCGGCGCACCGACCCCTATGCGTCGTCCCGTTTATTCCGCCTGCGCAAGAACATCAGGACCGGGGCCTTCAAGGAGCATCACGTCCCGGGGATCGAGTTCGTGATCCTCGAGGACATACCCGTCGGCGGCTGCCAGCGCGGCGGCACGTGGGAACGGCTGCTCTACCTGCTCGACCGGTCCGAGACGGAATACGCGATCCAGCTCGATGCCGACACGCTGACGGTCGGCGACGATGCCGACGAGGCGGTGCGCGGCATCCAGACAAACACCCGTTCACCATGTCCGACGGCTTCGCGCTGATGCCCCTGCCCCGCGTGGCCGACGATGCGGATGCGACGCGCAGCAAACATATCGGCATCATCATATCACGCGCGGCGTCCTACCCTTCCCGCTCCATCAGCCGTTCGAGCCAGGTGGTGTCGTAGGCGCCGTTCACGAAGTCGGGCTCGCAGAGAATCCGTCTATGCAGCGGGATGGTCGTCTCGATGCCGCCGATCACGTATTCCTCGAGCGCGCGGCGGAGCCGCATCAGCGCCTCGTTGCGCGTCGCGCCATGCACCACGAGCTTGGAGACCAGCTGAATCGTAGTGCGGCGGGATGGTGTAGCCGGAATAGAGCGCCGAATCGGCGCGCACGCCCGGCCCGCCCGGCGGATGGTATTCGGCCGACGCGCCCCGGCGAAGGGCGGAAGGTGACGGGCGATTCTCGGCGTTGATGCGGCACTCGATCGCGTGGCCGAAGAACCGCACCTCGTCCTGGCCGAACCCGAGCGGCAGGCCGGCGGCGACGCGGATCTGCTCGCGCACGATGTCGATGCCGGTGATCATCTCGGTCACCGGATGCTCGACCTGCAGCCGCGTGTTCATCTCGATGAAGTGGAACGCGCCGTCCTCGTACAGGAACTCCATCGTGCCGGCGTTGCGATAGCCGAGCCCCGCCATCGCGGCGCGCACCGTCTCGCCCAGCCGGTCGCGCTGGGCGCGGTTGAGGCCGGGCGAGCCCGCCTCCTCGATCACCTTCTGGTGGCGGCGCTGGATGGAGCAGTCGCGCTCGCCGAGATGGACCACGTTGCCGCGCCCCGTCGGCCAGCACCTGGATCTCGATGTGGCGTGGCCGGGTGCAGCAGCTTCTCGACATAGAGCGCGCGGCTCGCCGAAGGCGGCCTGGCGCCTCGGCGCGGGCGGTCGCCAGCGCTTCCGACATCTCCTCGCGCCTTGCGACGCGCTTCATGCCGCGCCCGCCGCCGCCGCCCACCGCCTTGATCAGCACCGGGTAGCCGATATCCTCGGCCGCGGCGATGGCCTCGTTGTCGCCGCCGACGGGCTCGACCGTGCCGGGCACGACGGGCACGCCCAGCCGGCGCATCTCGGCCTTGGCCGCCACCTTGTCGCCCATCAGCCGGATATGGCTCGGCGGCCGGGCCGATGAAGGCGATGCCGTGCTCCTCGACGATCTCGGCGAAGCGGGCGTTCTCGCTGACAGGAAGCCGTAGCCGGGGTGGATCGCGTCGGCGTTGGTGACGATCGCCGCCGAGACGATGGCGGGCATGTTGAGGTAGCTCGCCCGCGCCGGCGCCTCGCCGATGCACACGCTCTCGTCGGCGAGGCGCACATGCATCGCGTCCGAATCCGCCGTCGAATGCACCGCCACGGTCTGGATGCCCATCTCGTGGCAGGCGCGGTGGATCCGCAGCGCGATCTCCCCCCGGTTGGCGATCAGGACCTTGTCGAACATGTATTCCAGGATCATCAGCCCTTCGCCGTACTCCACGGGGGTGCCGTCGCTGACCAGGATGCGCACCACCCGCCCGGCGCGTGGCGCGCGCACCGGGTTGAACGTCTTCATCGCCTCGATCAGCGCCAGAGTCTGGCCCTCGGCCACCATGTCGCCCGCCTTGACGAACGCGGCGGCGCCGGGCTCGGGCGCCAGGTAGACGGTGCCGACCAGCGGCGCCTTGACCAGTCCGGGATGCTCGGCCGCGACCGGCGCCTGCGGTGGCACGGCCGCGGCGGGCCCGTGCGCAACGGGCGCCGAATGGCCCTGCGCGGCGGGTCCGGGGCGTGCCACCCGGACGCGGGCGCTGCCTTCGCCCAGCTCGATTTCGCTGAGGCCGGTTTCCTCGAGGAGGGCGGCGAGGCTGCGGATCAGGTCGGGGTCGAGCTTGACCGGCGCCATCAGCCGCCCGGCTCGGCTAGAAGATGGGCCATCGCCTCGAGCGCCAGCACGTAGCCCTGCGGGCCGAACCCGCAGATCAGCCCGCGTGCGGCCGGGGTGACGTAGGACCGGCGGCGGAACGGCTCGCGGTTCATCGGGTTCGACAGGTGCAGCTCGATCACCGGCAGCTCGGTGAGCTTGAGCGCATCCAAAATGGCGATCGAGGTGTGGGTGAGGGCGGCGGCGTTGATGACGATGCCCGCCACCCGGTCCTTGGCCTCCTGGATCCACGTCACCAGCTCCGCCTCGCTGTTGGACTGGCGGAAATCGACCTCCAGCCCCAGCCGCTCGGCCGCAGTTCGGCATAGCGCCTCGACCTCGGCGAGGGTGGTGTGGCCGTAGATGTCGGGCTCGCGGCTGCCCAACATGTTGAGGTTCGGCCCGTTGAGGACCAACGTCCGCGGTGGTGAGGCCAAGGCGCGCGTTCCCTGCATTCGGCCCCTCCGGTTATAGCACGCGGCTCGAATCGGGCAACGCTCGGGCGGCGGAATTCGGGTCCCAGCCGGCGTCGGCGGTGACCATGACGTGACCGAGTGACGCAGAAGCCCTGCAGGCGACGGATCAACGAAGAATCAACGCCGGATTCGTCGCCCCTGCTGCGTGGGAATCGTCCGACGGCCGGAAGCGGCAGCGGCGCCTGAGGGCGCCGGGCGCGCATGGGGCCGAATGGTGGGGGGCGCGGCCGCGCGGTGCGCGGCTCCCCGAACGGAGTGTCATGACAGTACTATCGCGTGCGCGTGGGCAGGCGTCCGGCGGCACGGACGCATGGACGCTGTTCGTCTATGCCGCCATCTTCGCCGCCGTCGTCCTGGCCTTCTCCTATCAGGCGCATAACCTGTGGGGCCGGTTCATCGAGCTCGCCGACCAGCACCGGTCGGTGAAGTGGTTCCTCTACCCGTCCATCCTATGGACGGCGATGGGTGCCGCGCTGCTGCTGTTCCGCACCGCGGTGTGGATGTCGTACCGCCCCTTCCCTGCCACACGCTTCCAGGACGCGCCGAAAATGACGGTCGTGATCCCGGCCTATAACGAGGGGCAGATGGTGCTGAAGTCGATCGAGGCGGTGGCCGCCGCGCACTACCCGCGCGACCGGCTGGAGATCATCGTCATCGACGACGGCTCGAAGGACGACACCTGGCACTGGATCAGTGAGGCCGCCGCGCGCTATCCCGGGCTGGTCACGCCCCTGCAGCAGGACCGCAACCGCGGCAAGCGCGAGGCGCTGGCGCTGGGCTTCGACCGCGCCAAGGGCGACATCCTGGTCACCATCGATTCCGACAGCGTGATCGAGCCCGACGCGCTGCTCGCCCTCGCCGGGCCGTTCGCCAACCCCCGGGTCGGCGCCGTGGCCGGCAAGGTACTGGTCTATAATCGGCGCGACGGGCTGATCCCGCGCATGCTGCACGTGCGCTACGTGCTGTCGTTCGACTTCCTGCGCTCGGTGGAATTGGTGTACCGCAACGTGTTCTGCTGCCCCGGCGCACTGACCGGGCTGCGCGCCTCGGCCGTGCGTGGCGTGCTGGAGCGCTGGCGCAACCAGCACTTCCTGGGCGCCCGCTGCACGTTCGGCGAAGACCGCGCGATGACCAACTTCCTGCTCGACGCCGGCTATGACACGGTCTACCAGCGCGCCGCCGTGGTGCATACCGAGGTGCCCCAGCGCTACAAGAAGCTGTGCAAGATGCTGCTGCGCTGGGACCGCAGCTATGTGCGCGAGGAGCTTCGCTTCGCCCGCATCGTGTGGAAGCGGCCGCTGGTGACCCGGGTGATCGCGCTGGTCGACCGGCTGATCACCAATCTGCGCTTTCCGGTGCTGTACGCCTCGCTGGTCCTGATGGTCCAGCTTGCCGTCAGCGACCCGAACACCATCCCGCGCATGATGACGGCGATGGGCCTCGTGGCGCTGCTCAACGTGCTCTACTTCCTGCGCAGCGAACGGTCGTTCGACTTCCTTTACGGGGTGCTGTACGCATACTTCGCCTCGGTCGCCCTGTTCTGGATCTTCCCCTACGCGGTCTGCACCGTGCGCAAGCGCGCCTGGCTGACCCGCTGACGCGCTGACCGAGGGGCCCGGCCCGCCCCCCGCCACTCCCGCCCGCCACCCCCGCCCGCGCCCGCGTGCGGGGGTGGTGGCGTTGCCGGCCGATTTACGGGAATTTAATCAAATCGTCGCAAACTTCGTTGGTAAAGGCCCGCATTCACAGGCATTTCCAGCGAGGTCAGCGTGACGGAAGAGCATCGCACCGGCAAAGAGCGGCGCATGGTGCTGCGCCTGCTCGAATACTGGCGCGGTGCGCGCGGCTCCCTGCCATGGCCGTCCGCAGCATGCTTCGACGAGCGCGAGGTGCCGGAGCTGTGGCCCTTCTGCTTCGTCCTCGACATCGCCGAGGATGCGCACAACCCGCGCATCCTGCGGGCCGGCCGGACCATCGCCTCGTACGCGGCCAGGTCGCTGCCCGGCGCGCGCGTCGGCGACCTGGAACAGGACATCCTGCCGGCCCAGCCCGTCACCTATCTCGAAGAGGTGATGCGCAAGCAGGTGCCCGTCTCGCGCGGCGGCTCGTTCCGCGACGGGCGCGGCATCACCTTCCTGTACCGCTCGATCATCCTGCCCACCAGCGAGGACGGCCACGCCATCGCGGCGCTGGTCTGCGCGGCGAACTGCCGCGAAGTCGTCGCGACCTAGGCCGGCGGCACGCCCATGAGCACCAGCCTGAAGGCCTACGAAATCCACACATTCCAGGGCGGGAAATGGAAGATCGACTTCGATCTTCGACGACCGCGACCTTGCGCTGTTCGAAGCGCAGCGGATGGATGAATCCGGACGCCACCCGGGGGTGCGGGTGATCGAAGAAGAGTTCGACGAAGGCACCCAGAAGACCAAGATCCGCACCATCTTCCGCGGCACCAAGATCGCCGAAGCCAACGCCCAGGCGCTCGAGCGCACGCGCGAGGTGCGTGAGCACGTCCAGCGCCAGCGCACCGTCCAGGCGCAGGAGAAGGTGCGCAAGCGGGCCGAGGCGGTGCGCGCCGCCAAGGCGCGCAAGTCCAACCCGTTCCGCCTGATCGGGCTGTTCTCGCTGATCGCGCTGTTCGGGCTCGCCGCCATGGTGGCGCTGCGCTACCTCTCCGACATGGTCTGACGCCGCGGTCGCAGCGCCCATCGAGAATCTCGCGCGCGGGTCCCGAATTCTGTTTACACGACCGGATTTCGGCGTATAACGCGCCGCTCTGCTGTCCGCATCCGGCCCTCGGCCGTTAGGCGGCGGTTCTGGTTTCTACTGGCTGGAGTACCGCCGATGACCGCGAGGATCCGCGAATTCCTCGACCGTGAGCGCCCGCCGACCCCCTGCCTGGTCGTCGACCTGGAGGCGATCGAGGCGAACTACCGCGCGCTCGCCGACGCGCTGCCGCTGGCACGCATCTTCTATGCCGTGAAGGCCAACCCGGCGCCGCAGATCCTGCGCCGGCTGATCCCGCTGGGCGCGAGCCTCGACGCCGCCTCGATCTACGAGATCGAGAGCTGCCTCGCCTGCGGCGCCGCGCCCGATAATCTGTCGTTCGGCCACACGGTGAAGAAGGAGGCCGACATCGCCCGCGCGCACGCGCTGGGCATCGGCATCTTCGCCTTCGATTCGGCCGAGGAGCTCGACAAGCTTTCCCGCGCCGCGCCGGGCGCGAAGGTGTTCTGCCGCCTCCTGATCGACGGCAGCGCCAGCGCCGACTGGCCGCTGTCGGACAAGTTCGGCTGCGACATGGCGATGGCCGCCGACCTGCTGGAAGCCGCGCGCGACAAGGGGCTCGACCCCTACGGCGTGTCGTTCCATGTCGGCTCGCAGCAGCGCAACCCGGAGCAGTGGGACGTCGCCATCGGCAAGACGGCGCTGCTGTTCTCCGACCTCGCCGCGCGCGGCATCGAGCTCCGCATGATCAATCTGGGCGGCGGGTTCCCGGCGCGCTACCGCGCCGACGTGCCGCCGCTCGAGGACTACGCCGCGTCCATCATGAACGCGATGACCCGCCATTTCGGCAACCGCCTGCCGCGCATGGTGCTGGAGCCGGGCCGCGGGCTCGTCGGCGACGCCGGCATTATCCAGGCCGAGGTGGTGCTGGTGTCGCGCAAGTCGTACGACGAGGCGCGGCGCTGGGTCTATCTCGATATCGGCAAGTTCGGCGGCCTGCCCGAGACGATGGGCGAGGCCATCCAGTACCGCATCACGACGCCGAAGGACGGCGGCCCGACCGGGCCGGTGGTGCTGGCCGGGCCGACCTGCGACGAGGTCGACGTGCTGTACGACAAGGCGGGCTACGAGATGCCGCTCGACCTCGCCGCCGGCGACAGGATCGAGATTCACGCGACCGGCGCCTACACGGCGAGCTACTGCTCGGTGGGCTTCAACGGATTCCCGCCGCTGCGCCAACACTATATCTGACGGCGCGCCGCTGCTAGTCTCGCCGCCCCCGGCAACCCAAGGGAGGGCAGCGATGAAGCATTACGGGTTCTTCCGGTCGTCGGCCGCGTTCCGGCTGCGGATCGCGCTCAACCTCAAGGGGCTTCAGGCCGAGCCGGTGCTGGTCAACTTCGCCAAGCGCGAGCAGACCGGCGAGGCCTACCGCCGGGTCAATCCGCAGGGGCGCGTGCCGTCGCTCGAGCTCGACGACGGGACGGTGCTGATCCAGTCGCTCGCCATCATCGAGTATCTCGACGAAACGCACCCGAGCCCGCCCTTCCTGCCGAAGGACGCCACGGAACGGGCGCGCGTGCGCGGCCTGGCCCAGATCATCGCCTGCGACATCCATCCGCTGAACAACGCCGCCGTGCTCGCCTATCTGCGCGCCAACCTGGCGGCCGACGACGCCCAGGTGAACGCCTGGTACCACCACTGGATCAGGCTGGGGTTCGAGGCGCTGGAATCGTTCCTGGCGAACGACCCGGCGGACGGGCCGGTTCTGCCACGGCGACGCGCCCGGCCTTGCCGACATCTGCCTGGTGCCGCAAGTGTTCAACGCCCAGCGCTACGAGTGCCCGCTGGACGCCTATCCGCGGCTGATGGGCGTGTTCGCCGAATGCATGAAGCTGGATGCCTTTGCCGACGCCGAGCCGGCGCGCCAGCCCGAGGCGGAATTCATCAAATAGCGCCCGCCCCGCCCGACGACGAGCAGAGGGCCCTACCGCATCTCGAACCGGAACCCGCCGCGGCCGGTCGGACTCGTCGCTCGCCGTCGGCGCGGATCGTGTTCTCGATGTCCTGGGCGCGGAGCCAGCCCGGCGATCCGCGCGGCAGCAGCCGCTCGGCGCGGCTCGCCTGGCCGCGCGCGTCGCCCTTGCGGCCGATCAGCAGATTGTACTCGGCGTTCGAGAGCGCGGACATGCCCATCTGCCCGTCCCGCCCGTAGGCGGTGGCGGCGAGCTGCCACGTCTGGGCGTTCGTGTTGTCGATTTCGAGGGCCGCGTTCAGGTTCGCCAGCGCCTTGCGGTTGTTGTCCTTGTCGCCGGTTTCGATCAGCACGTGGGCGAGCTCGGTCCGCAGCAGCGGCTCGCCCGGGGCGAGGCGGACCATGTCCTGGTACTCCGAATGCGCCTCGGCGAGCTTGCCGTGCTCGAACAGCATCTGCCCCTTCACCTCGTGGAAGAAGGGGTTGTCGGGCTGCTCGGCGATCAGCCGGTCGATCAAGGGGAGCGCGGTCGAAAGCTGCCCCGCCCGGTAATAGGCGATGGCGCGGGCATAGCGCCCGGCGACGGACTGGTCCTTGTCGGGATAGGCGCGCAGCACCTGGCCGAGCGGCTGGAGAAAGCCGACCAGCTTGGCGCGCATCATGGCGAAGCGGCGCTTGAACTCGGGCTTCTCCGGGACGTCCGTGTAGTTCGAATGGGCGACCCAGTTCTTCACGAACGCGATGCGTTCCGGGGTCAGCGGGTGGGTCTGCAAATACGGGTCGAGATGCGCGCCGGCCAGCAGCGTCTCGCTGTCGAGGATGCGGAAGAAATCGAGCAGCCCGCGCGCGGACTGGTGCGTCGCGTCGAGAAGCTTCACCGCCGCCTGGTCGGCCGACGCCTCCTGGCCGCGCGAATAGCTGAGGAACGAGCGCTGGGCGAGCTGCGCTCCGCCGGCCGCCGCCGCCGCGGCCGCGCCGCCGTTGCCGGTGCCGATGGCGAGCAGGATCCCCAGGATCTGCGCGGCCAGCGCCTCGTTCTGGATGCCGGCCAGCTCGCCCGCCGTGCGCGCCAGGTCGCCATGCTCGATATGGCCCGTCTCATGCGCCACCACGCCGATCACCTGGCCGGCGCTCTCGGCGCGCATCAGGAGGCCCGTCGTGATGAAGATGTTCTGCCCACCCGTCACGAACGAGTTGAGCGCGTTTTGATCAATGATGTAGACCTTGACCGCGTCGGGATCGAGCCCGGCCGCGTTGAACAGCGGGGTGACGAAGGTGCGGATGGTGGATTCGATCTCGGAATCGCGGATCAGGCCCATCCCCTCCGACAGCGCCGGCGCCACCGAGGCGACGAGGGAAAACACCAATGCCGCCGCGGCGGCGGCAAGCCGAAAGGGCCACATCTTGCGCAAGGCGGCAACTCCGTATCCGCCCATCCTAGGTAGGCCGCGCGCCCGGGGCCGTCAATGGGCACTGTGGACGCTGGCCGCGGCGCTGGCCCTGGCGGGCTGCGATTCGGCGGCGCCGCCGATCGGCACCGAGGGCCACGTCGCCGGCTTCTATGGCGGCGTGGCGGGCGACGAGCCGAACGCCGTGCTGGCGGCGCAGCGGGTGCTGTCGGCCGGCGGCACGGCGGCCGACGCCGCCACCGCCTATGCCTTCACCCTTGCCGTCGCGCTGCCGTCGCGGGCGAGCCTGGGCGGGGGCGGGGTCTGCGTCGTCCACGTGCCCAAGCCCAAGATGACCACGGAAACGCTCGATTTCCTGCCGCGCGCACCGGCCGGCGCGGCGCCGGACGGCGGGCCTCAGGTGGCGGTGCCGGGCATGGTGCGCGGGCTGTTCGCGCTGCAGGCGCGCGGCGGACGGCTGCGCTGGGCGGAGCTGGTGTTCCCGGCCGAGCGGATCGCCCGTTTCGGCATGACGGTGAGCCGCGCCTTCGCCGCCGACCTCACCGCGGGCACAGCCGCTGCCGAGCGGGGACCGGCGACGCGCGCCGCGTTCCTCGACAAGGAGGGGGCGCCGCTCGCCGAGGGGGCGTCGCTCGCCCAGCTCGACCTCGCCGCGACTTTGGGCCGCATCCGCACCCAGGGACCGGCGGCGATCTATGGCGGGGTGGGCGCGCACGACTACGTCGCCGGCGCCGACGCGATCGGCGGCGCGATGAGCGTCGAGGATTTGCGCGACTACAAGCCGGTCTGGCGCCCGACCGTCGACGTCCCGGTCGGCAGCCACACCGCCCACTTCGCCGGCGCGCCCGCGACCGGGGGCGAGATGGCAGCCGCGCTGTGGGCGGTGCTCGGCGCCGGCGGACGATGGGGCGACGCCTCGCCCGCCGAGCGCCCGCACCTTCTGGCAGAAGCGATGGCGCGCATCGCCGCCGCCGGCCCGCCGGCGCTGGACGACAAGGGCCGCATCCCGTCCGGCTGGGCCGACCTGGTGATGCAAGGTTACGACCCGGCGGGGCACGCCCAGCCGCCCGGCCGCCCGGCGGTAGCGCCGTCCGACCAGGGGCGATCGACCGGCTTCGTGATCGTCGACAACGAGGGCGGCGCGGTCGCCTGCGCGCTGACCGCGGGGCCGCTGTTCGGCACCGGCCGGATGATCGCCAATACCGGCATCCTGGCGGTGCCCCCGCCGGGGCACGGCGCAACCATGGCGCTGGCCCCGATGGCGATCGTCAACGAGAACTCGAAGGAGACGTTCGCGGCCATGACCGGCGCGGGCGATCCCGCCGCGCCGGCCGCGCTGGCCGGGGTCATGCTTCGCACCATCGTCGACAAGCGGCCGCTGGACGCCGCCATCGCGGCGCCGCGCATCGACGCGGTGCCCGGGCTGGACGCCGTGCTGGCGGAGACCGGCGACGATGCGGCCGTGCGCGACCTTGCCGCGCGGCGCCACCGGGTCGCCCCGGTGAAGGCGCTGGCCCGCGTCGACGCGATGTATTGCACCGACGGGATCGTGCGCAACCCGGCGAGCTGCGCGCTCGCCACCGATCCGCGCGGCCACGGGCTCGCCGCCGGCGCCGAGCCGGAGCGCTGAGATGGCGTTGAAGGTTTCGCGGCGGGGCCGCATCCCGCCTTTCATCGTGATGGACGTGATGCGCGCCGCCAACGCGCGCCAGGCCGCCGGCGAGCACATCGTGCACCTGGAGATGGGCGAGCCCGGCTCGGGCACGCCCGCCGGCGTGATCGCGGCGGCGCGGCGCGCGCTGGACGCGGCGCCGCTCGGCTATACCGAGGCGCTGGGCCGGGCGAGCCTCAGGCAGCGCATCGCCGCCCATTACCGGCAGCTCCACGGCGTCGCGATCGACCCGGCGCGGATTGTGGTCACGACCGGGTCCTCGGGCGGATTCGTGCTCGCCTTCCTCGCCGCGTTCGACGAGGGCGACCGGGTGGCGCTCGCCGACCCGTCCTACCCGGGCTATCGCAACATCCTGATGGCGCTGGGGATCGAGCCTGTGGGGCTGCCGGCCGGGCCGGCCGAGCGATTCCAGCCGACGGTCGCGCTGCTGGAGAAGGCGGGCCGGCTCGACGGGCTGATCGTCGCCAGCCCGTCCAACCCGGCCGGGACGATGATCGACGACGCCGAGTTCGCCCGGGTGATCGCCTGGTGCAAGGCGAACGGCGTGCGGCTGGTATCGGACGAGATCTATCACGGCATCACGTTCGGCCGGACCGCGCCCACCGCGCTCGGCCCCGATCCGGACGCGCTGGTGGTGAACTCGTTCTCGAAATACTTCTCGATGACCGGCTGGCGCATCGGCTGGATGATCTGCCCGCCCGACCTCGCCCGCGCGGTCGAGTGCCTGGCGCAGAACCTCTACATCTCGCCGCCCACCCTCGCCCAGTTCGCGGCCGAGGCGGCGTTCGACTGCACCGAGGAGCTCGAGGCCAACGTGGCGCGCTATGCCGCCAACCGCGCGCTGCTGCTCGACGGGCTGCCGCGCGCCGGGATCGGGCGCATCGCGCCGGCCGACGGGGCGTTCTACCTCTATGCCGACGTCGCGGCGCTGACCAACGATTCCGAGGCGTTCTGCGCCCGCATGCTGGCCGAGACCGGCGTCGCCACCACGCCCGGCATCGATTTCGACCAGGGGCGCGGGCGGGCCTATATCCGCCTGTCCTTCGCCGGCGCGACGGCCGACATCGAAGCCGCCGTCGACCGGCTGGCGGCGTGGCTGCCGAAGGCCGGCTGACCCCCGTTGAACCCGGCCCGCCCAGCGTGCCACACTCCGCGCCACCGAATGCGGAAGGAGGCCGTCATGCCACACTACCTGCTGGTCAGCTTCAAGACGTGTCCCTGGGTGCAGCGCGCGGCGATCGCGCTGCGCGAGAAGAAGGTCGAGTTCGAGTTCCGCCACATCGAGCCCGACAACCGCCCGGACTGGTTCCTCGCGATCTCGCCGCACAAGAAGGTGCCGGTGCTGCGCATCGACGACAAGATCTCGATGTTCGAGTCCAACGCGATCTGCGAATACCTGGACGAGACCATCGAGCCGCGCCTGCATCCGGCCGACCCGGTGGCACGCGCCTACAACCGCGCCTGGACCGACTACGTGCCGAGTTTCGCCGACACGGTGACCTCGACCGGCTATGCCGAGACCGAGGACGAGTACAACAGGTGCGCGGCCAAGATTCCCGACCGCCTTCGAGCGGCTGGAGAAGGCGCTGGAGAAGCGCGGCAATGACGGACCGTTCTTCAACGGGCCCGCGTTCTCGCTGGTCGATTGCGCCTACGCGCCGTTCCTGCAGCGCTACGCCTTCCTCGACCGGGTGCGCCCGCTCGGCGTGATGGAGAAGTTCCCGCTGGTCAAGGCGTGGCACGATGCGCTGATGGCGCGGCCCAGCGTGCACTCCTTCCCGCCGGCGGAGATGGAGGCGATGTACCGCGAGAACCTGAAGCGCCGGAAGAAGTGGGTCTCGCAGTTCATCACCGAGACCAAGGCCGCCGCGGAGTAAAGGGCGCCACAGCGAAGTCCGAAGGGGCGGGTCCATGACCCGCCCTTTTTCATTCCGGCAAAGGACCCCTCACCCTGTCCCTTGGCACCGCCGGACATGCCACTGGCATGTCCGGGCCCGGCGTCCAGTGGACGCCGGGCAGGCGCCAAGCCCTCAAGGGGAGAGGGGACCCCTGCATTGACAGCCTTTTCGTCGCGCGAACAACTTGTCTTGCCGTGGACGCGCGGGCGGACGCGTTCGCCCCCTCCCCCCTTGAGGGGGAGGGTTGGGGAGGGGGGTCGACCTCCATCAAAAGGCTCAACGCGCCCCAAGCCTCGCAAATGCACGGGCGATGCGGTCGAGCGCGTGGTCGAGCTCGGATTTCGCGTGATGACCAGCGGCGGGCGCGAAGCGCACCGTGTTGCGATGCGTCTCCTTGGTCAGGATGCCCTCGGCGAGCAGCGCCTCGCACGCGGCGCGGGCCGAGGCGCGCGTGCGGGTCGAGCTCGACGCCGGCGAACAGGCCCATGCCGCGCACCTCGCGGATCGCCGGGCTCGCGATCGCGCGGAGCCGCGCGATCAGATGCGGGCCGAGCTCGGCCGCGCGCTCGGCGAGCTTCTCCTCGACCATCACGTCGAGCGCGGCGTGGCCCACCGCGCAGGCGATCGGATTGCCGCCGAAGGTCGAGCCGTGGTCGCCCGGCCCGAACACGTCCATCACCTCGCGCCGGGCGAGGAACAGCGACACCGGCATCAGCCCGCCGCCGAGCGCCTTGCCGAGCGTGAGCGCGTCGGGCCGCACGCCTTCGTGGTCGGCGCAGAGCACGCGCCCGGTGCGGCCGAGCCCGGTCTGCACCTCGTCGCAGATCAGCAGCACGTTGTGGCGCCGGCAGATTTCGGCGCAGGCCGAGAGATACCCCTCGGGCGGCACGACGATGCCGCCCTCGCCCTGGATCGGCTCGACCAGGAAGGCGGCGGTCGATCGGCGTGATGGCGGCCTCCAGCGCCTTCGCGTCGCCGAACGGGATGCGCTTGAAGCCGGCGGGGAACGGGCCGAACCCCTCGCGGTACTGCCTCCTGCGACGAGAACCCGACGATGGCGATGGTGCGGCCGTGGAAATTGCCGTCGCACACGACGATCTCGGCGAGCCCGTCCGGCACGCCCTTCACCGTGTAGGCCCATTTGCGCGCCGCCTTGAGCGCGGTCTCGACCGCCTCGGTGCCGGTGTTCATGGCGAGCGCGGATTCCTGGCCGGTCAGCTCGCAGGCGCGGGCGAGGAACGGGCCGAGCCGGTCGTTGTAGAAGGCGCGCGAGACGACCCCCAGCGTGTGCGACTGGCGGATCAGCGCCTCGACCAGGCGCGGATGGCCGTAGCCGTGGCTGACCGCCGAGTAGGCGCCCAGCATGTCGGTGTAGCGCCGCCCGTCGGCGTCCCACACATGCACGCCTTCGCCGCTGCACCAGCACCACGGGCATCGGGTCGTAGTTGTGCGCGCCGAAATGGCTTTCGAGCGCGATGGCGTCGTGGGCTGCGCGCGCGGCGCGTCGGGCCGGCGGGTCACGGCGCGTCTCCGGCGAAAGCGGCGGCGATGAGGTTGCGCACGATCAGCGCGGTCGCGCCGTCGCGGTCGAGCTGCGGGTTGTACTCGGCGATCTCGAGCCCGACGAAATCGTCGAGCCTCGCGCAGCGCGGCGAGGGCGGCGGCGAGCTCGGCGGCGGCGAACCCGCCCGGCACCGGCGAGCCGACGCCCGGCGCCTCGGCCGGGTCGATAGCATCGAGGTCGATCGAGACGCCGAACCCCGCCGTGCCGCGTCGCGCGACGGCAAGCGCCTCGGACGTCGCGGCGGCGAGGCCGCGTTCGCGCACCTCCTCGATCGTGGATCACCCGGACGCCGAGCCGGTCGAGCAGCGCGCGTTCGCCCGCCTCGAAGCTGTGCACGCCGATCAGGCAGAGGCTTTCCGGCGCCAGCGGCGGGCGGTGGCGGGCGACGCCGGTCAGCTCCGGCGCGCCGTGCCCCAGCAGGGCGGCGAGCGGCATGCCGTGCGGCCGGCCGCTGGGCGTGGTCTCCGGCGTGTGCGCGTCCATGTGGGCGTCGTACCAGACGAGGCCGAGCCGCCCGCGCGCCGCCAGCGCGTCGGCGGCCCCCGCCCAGGTGCCGGCGGCGCAGCTATGATCGCCACCGAGCACGCAGAAGCGCCGCCCGGCCGCCACCGACCGCTCGGTCTCGGCGGCGAGGTCGGCGGCAGAGCCCGGCCACCGCCGCCATCGCGTCGCCGTCCGCCGCCACGTCGTCCAGGCGGGCCGCGCCAGCGGGCTGCGATGCCGCGCCCGGCCAGCCAAGCTTCGAGGTCGAGCGCCGCCAGCGCGCCGGGCGCCGCGCGCGTCCCCGGATGGCGGCCGCCGCGCCCGCCCGCGGCGCCGAGGAGATCGACCAGGGTTCGGGTCAACGCATCCATCCGGTCAGCCTCGCGGTCCGCCGTTTATATAGGGTTGCGGTGACGGAAGTTCAGGCGCCGGGGATTCGCAGGAACATCCGGTTCAACCCGTTGAGCGCCTGGTAGAGCGCCGCCCAGGCGTCGCGGAACGAATCGGGATCGCCGCCGACGCGGGCGCGCAGCGCCGCGATCGTGCGCCTGCCGTCGATTTCGGCGGCGATGGCGGCGGCGCCCGGCGGCAGGGCGACGCGGACGGCGAGCCCGTCGAAATCGATTTTCATCGCCTGGCCGGCGGCGATGGCGCGGGCGAGCCCCGCCATCGTCGATGTCGTGCGGCACCGGCACCGCGTCGTCGCGGTCGGGGTCCGGCGGCACGGCGGCCGGATTGTCGGCGGCGACGGCGTAGAACACGTGGCGGCGCATGTTGCCGGCCCAGAGCTCGGCGAAGGCGGCGCGGTCGAGCTCATCCATCGCGGCGAGGCGCGCGCGGAGCGCCGCGTTCGGCGACGAACGCGTCCGGCCGGTAGCGCATCGGCTCGATCAGCCCGGTGAGGCGCAGCCCGGCGCCCGCCGACCATTGCCGCCACGCTCGCGCACGGTGAAGGGCCGGTCGACCGGGTTGAGCAGCAGGTCGTAGAGCCCGGCATCGCCCTGGCCGCGATGGTCGCCGACGAACGGGTTGCGGGCGAGCCAGTTGGTCGTCGGGCACCAGCGGCAGCGCCGCCTTGCGCCGACGGCGAGCCGCTCGCGCCGGCGGCGCGTCGCCGGCGAGCATGCGGAGCGCCGCCTGCATCGGGTAGACGCCCGTCCGGCCGTAGGGCGCATAGACCATCGCGCCGATCCCGCCATCGGGCGCCAGCGCGGCGGCGAGCGCCGCCATTCCGGCCGCCGGGTCCTCCAGATGGTGCAGCACGCCGCAGCAATCGACGTAGTCGAACGCGCCGAGCCCCAGCCGGTCGAGATCGAGCAGCGAGCCCGGCCACGAAGCGCAGATTCGACAAGGCCGCGCGCCTCGGCGCGGGCGCGGGCGATGGCCTGCGACGCGGCGCGCTGATGTCGAGATGGACGAGCTCGGCCGGGCAGTTCCGGTCGGCCAGGAGCTGGGCCAGCATGATCGCCCCGTCGCCGGTGCCGCCGCCCGCGACCAGCGCGCGGAACGGGCGCGACCAGTCGCGCGCCCCGCCGAACACGTAATGGTCGATCTCCAGCGGATGGCTGGGCGAGCCGGTGATCAGCCGGCGCGCCTCGTCGGCCGGGTCGCGCTCGGGATAGGGGTAGGCTTCGTACTGGGCGCGCAGCGCGTCGGTGATGGCGGCTCTCCTCCAACTCGGCCGATGATAGCGTGGCACGGCAGACAACCAAGATTGTCATCCCGGGCGCGGTGAATCACGGAGTGATTGCCGCAGAGCCGGGACCCATTTCTCGACATCCCGGACCCGACGATGGGCCCCGGATCCCGCTGCGCGGCGTCCGGCGTGACAGTCGAGGTGCGCATCCAATGAGGTGCGAAGCCCTCCTCCGCCCCCCTGATTCTTGCGCGCGGCCCCGGTCCGGCTATGTTAGCCGCATGCGCGGCTATTTCGGCATCGGCGTCGAGGGCGCGAGCAAGCCGATGAACGTGGGCAGCCTGTTCCGCGCCGCCCACGGGTTCGGGGCAAGCTTCGTGTTCACCATCGACGCGCAGTATCCGCGCCGCGAGACGCAGCGCGCCGACACGTCGCACGCCAACTCCCAGGTGCCGGTCTACGAGTTCGAGTCCCTCGACGCGCTGCGCCTGCCGCGCGAGTGCCAGCTGGTCGGCATCGAGCTGATCGAGGGCGCCGGGCCTTCTGCCCAGCTTCCGCCATCCCCGCCGCGCGGCCTACGTGCTGGGGCCGGAACGGGGCAGCCTGTCGCCCGCGCTGCTCGCGCGCTGCGACCATTTGGTCAAAATCCCGACATCGTTCGCGATCAATCTGGCGATGGCCGGCGCCATCGCGATGTATGACCGCCAGCTTTCGATGGGCCGCTTCGCCGAGCGGCCGGTGGCGGCCGGTGCGGCACCGCCGCCCGTCCCGGTCGCGCTGCATGGCGCGCCCTTGCTGCGTACCCGCCGGCGGCGCACTGCCGCCGCGTCATAAGAACCGAACGAGAGGCCGACCCCGATGACCGACAATAGGATCGTTTCCGTCCTGTGCTGCGCCGCCCTGTGCGCGCTGGGCACGGGCACCGCCCATGCCGCGAATGGCGGCACGAAGACGCTTGGCGACTACGGCCCGTGGTCCGCCTACAGCTATAACGGGCCGCGCGGGCTCGTCTGCTACATCTATTCCGAGCCGCGCAAGGAGACGGGCGCCTATACCGAGCGCGGCGACACCTACATCCAGGTCGCCGACCGGCCGAAGGAGAAGATCGCCAACGAGCTTTCGGTGACCGCGGGCTATCCCTACCAGAAGGATTCCGAGGTCACGCTCGACATCGACGGCAACACATTCGAGCTGTTCACCGACGGCGAGACGGCCTGGGCGCGCGACGCCAAGACCCAGGACGCCATCGTCGCGGCGTTGAAGGCCGGGCTGAAGCTGGTGGTCAAGGGCACGTCGACGCGCGGCACGGCGACCACCGACAACTACTCGCTGTCGGGCTTCACCGCGGCCATCACCGCCGCCCATCGCGCCTGCGGCATTAAGTAGCGCCCGCGCGGCGGCGCAGGACCGCCGCCCGCCTCTTCTCCCATCGCGATCGACGCGGGCCGGCCGGCACGGCGCGGCTCCCGTTGCGGAACCGTCGCCGCGCGCCCACATAATCCGGGTCGAAATTAGCTTTGACCATAGAGTTTAGCCTTGGCTAACATTCGCCCGCAGCCAGGTGGCAACGAGAAGGACCCAGCGCCGGTGGGCGAGGCGATTTCGCGCGTGAAAGGCCGGCAGCGCCGGGCCGAGCGGCCCCCGCTGGTCAGCCTGCCGGAATCGCACCGGACCGTGGCGGTGCCCGCGCGCGGCGTCGTCCGCAAGATGCTGGCCTTCGCCGGGCCAGGCTACCTGGTGGCAGTCGGCTACATGGACCCGGGCAACTGGGCGACCAGCCTGGCCGGCGGGTCGGCGTTCGGCTACGCCCTGCTGTCGGTCGTGCTGCTGTCCAGCCTGACGGCGGTCCTGCTGCAGACGCTGGCCGCCCGGCTGGGCATCGCCACGGGACGCGACCTCGCCCAGTCCTGCCGCGACAGCTACGGCCCGGCGGTCTCCGCCGCGCTATGGCTGTTGGCGGAGTTCGCCATCATCGCCACCGACCTCGCCGAGCTGATCGGCAGCGCGGTCGCGCTGGAGCTGCTGTTCGACATTCCGCTGATCTGGGGCATGGTGCTGACCAGCGCGGACGTGCTGCTGATCCTTGCCTTGCAGCGCTACGGCTTCCGGCTGATCGAGGCGCTGGTCATTGCGATGATCGTAATCATTGCCGCCTGCTTCGGCGCCGAGCTGTGGCTGTCGCGCCCCGACCTCGCGGCGCTGGGGGCAGGCTTCGTGCCCGACGGGCGCATCCTGGGCGAGCCCGCGATGCTCTACGTCGCGGTCGGAATCCTGGGCGCGACCATCATGCCGCACAACCTCTATCTCCATTCGGCAATCGTGCAGACCCGAAGCTTCGACACCGGCGATGCCGGGCGGCGCGAGGCGATCCGCTATTCCACCATCGATTCCGCCATCGCGCTGTTCTTCGCCTTCCTGGTGAACGCCGCGATCCTGATCGTTGCCGCCGCCACCTTCCACGCCAGCGGCCAGACCCAGGTGGCCGAGATCCAGGAGGCCTACCGGCTGCTCGCCCCGGCGGTGGGCGTGGCGGCGGCCTCCACCTTGTTCGCGGTGGCGCTGCTCGCCTCGGGCCAGAACTCGGCGCTGACCGGCACGCTGGCGGGCCAGATCGTGATGGAAGGCTTCGTGCGCCTGTCCGTGCCGGCGTGGGCGCGCCGCCTCGCCACGCGCGGGCTCGCCATCATTCCGGCGGTGGCGGTGACCGCGGCCTATGGCGGGTCGGGCACCGCCAAGCTGCTGGTGCTGAGCCAGGTGATCCTGTCGCTGCAGCTTCCCTTCGCCGTGGTGCCGCTGGTGCGGCTCACCTCCTCGCGCGCGCGGATGGGCCCGTTTGCAAGCCCGGTTTGGCTTTCCGTCCTCGCCTGGCTGGCCGCACTGGTCATCATCGCGCTCAACGTCACGCTGATCGTGCAGTTCTTCACGGGTTAGGTGTTGCGCGCACCGCAAGCCTGACCGGCGCCGGCCCTCTGGACAGGCCCGGCTGCCGGGTCTAAGTGCAGGGCGGATCAGGGAACCCTCGCATGGCCCAGCCCGCCAGGCGCACCGTCGCCTATCTCGCCATCTCGCAGTCGTTCGGCCAGATCATGACCACCATGATGCTGTCGGTGACGGCGCTGGTCGGCAACATGCTGGCGACGGACAAGGGGCTCGCCACCCTGCCGCACGCGCTCGGCTGGGTCTCGCTCGCCCTGGTCGCGATCCCCGTCTCGCAGTTGATGCGGCGGATCGGGCGGCGCGCCGGCTTCATGTCGGGTGCGGTTATCGGCAGCGTCGGCGCGCTGATCGCGGCCTATGGCATCTGGATCGGCTCGTTCTGGGTCTATGCCTGCGGCACGATCACCATCGGCGCGTTCAGCGCCACGGCCCAGCTCTACCGCTTCGCCGCCGCCGAGGTGGCCGACGTCTCGTGGCGCTCCAAGGCGATCGCCTGGGTCAATCTGGGCGGCATCGTCGCCGCCTTCGTGGGGCCCGAGCTCGCCAAGCACACCAAGGACCTGTTCGGGCCGATCGCCTTTTCCGGCACGTTCCTGGCGATGGCCGCGCTGCCGCTTTTCATGATCGCCATGCTGGCGGTGACCAACCTGCCCCCGCCGCCCCGCCAGGCCACGCGCAGCGCCGGCCGGCCGCTGGCCGAGATCGCCCGCCAGCCCAAGTTCGTGGTCGCCGTGCTGGGTGGCATGATCGGCTGGGGCGTCATGAGCCTGATGATGACGGCGACGCCTTTGTCGATGATCGCGTGCGGGCTCAAGTTCGACGACGCGGCCTTCGTCATCCAGTGGCACGTCCTCGGCATGTACGTGCCGAGCTTCTTCTCCGGCGCGCTGATCGTGCGCTATGGCGGCGCGCGGATCATGCTGGTCGGCGCGGTGCTGATGATCGGGTGCGTGACGGCGGCGCTTTCCGGCGTCGACGTATGGAACTTCTGGCTGGCCAACGTGCTGGTGGGCGCGGGCTGGAACTTCCTGTTCGTCAGCGGCACCGCGATGCTGACCGAGACCTACGCGCCGGAGGAGCGCGCCAAGGTGCAGGGCTTCAACGATTTCTGCGTGTTCGGCACGGTCGCTTTCACCGCCTTCACCTCGGGCTGGCTGCAGAACGTCTATGGCTGGGCCACGGTGAATTACTCGGTGGCGCCGTTCCTGCTGCTCGTTGTCGTGGCCATCCTCTGGCTGCGCGCCCGCACCCGCGTGGCCCCCATGGCGGCGGAGTAGCTCAAACCTCCACCTCGGCCGCGCCCTGCTCCGCGCGCGGGTCGAGCTCGTAGGCGACGGGCGTGGTGCGCGGCATGGCGACGAAGGGAAGCTGCTCCTCGTTCGGCACGGCGGGGCGGCGCGAGCGGCGCCACAGCGCAAAGGCGACCACGGCGGCGAGCACGGCGGCGGATACGACGAACAGCCCGCGTCCGCCGGCGAGGTCATACGCGCCGCCCGCTATCAGCGGCCCCGCCATCGCCCCGAACCCGTAAGCGAGCAGCAGCCCGCTCGACACCGAGACCATGCCGCCCTCGCCGCGCAGATAGTCGCCGGCATGGGCGAGGCACAGCGGGTAGAGGGTGAAGGTCATCCCGCCGAACAGCGCGAGAAGGGGGAGCAGGACGGCGAGCCCTTGCCCCCCGACCGCGGCGATGGCGGCGGACGCCACGGCGCCGGTCGCCGCGACGCCGGTGATGACCGTGCGCCGGTCGAGGAGGTCGGACAGGTACCCGGCCGGCCATTGCAGCACGAACCCGCCGAAGATCGTCGCCGACATGACGAGCGCGGTCCCCTGGGTGCCGTGGCCGAGCGCGTGGCCGAACACGGGACCGAGTCCGTAGAACGCACCCAGCACCATCCCGGAAGCGAACGAGCCGGCGACGGCGAGCGGCGACAGCGCGAACAGCTCGGCGAAGGAATGCGAGGCCGCGGCCTCGAGCGCCGGCGCCCGCACGCGCGACAGCGCGACCGGCACGAGGCAGAGCGACAGCAGGATCGCCACCACGCTGAACGAAGCGGTGCTGGCCGGGTCGTAGAGGTTGAGCAGGAACTGCGCGCCGCCGAGCGCCAGGTAGAACACCACCATGTAGGCGGCGAGCACGCGCGACCGCCAGCCTTCGGGTGCCGCGCTGCCCAGCCAGGACTTCGATCACCAGGACGAGTCCACCGGAGCAAGCGCCGTAGAGCGCGCGCAGAAGCGTCCACGGGATGGGCCCGACGAACAGGGGCATTGCGACGGCGGTGGCGGCGAGCAGGCCGGCAAACCCGGCGAACGCGCGGATATGCCCGACCCGGCGCACCACCGCCGGGCCGCCGCGCGCGCCGGCGACCAGCCCGGCGAAATAGGCGGCGGAGACGATGCCCACCATTGCCGCGGAGTAGCCCTCCACGGCGAGCCGCACCGAGACCAGCGAGCCGAACAGCCCGTGGCCGAGCGCGAAGATGGCGATGGCGAGGAGAAGCGCGCCCAGTGGCGCCAGCACGGCGACCATCGGGCCACCCTGCCCGCCCTCGCCGGCGCTGTAAAGCGTCAGGTCCGTGACGCTCGCGACCCGTCATCGCGAGGAGCGCAGGACACTCATCGCGGCGTGTGTGGGTTCCCACGTAAACGATATTTGTCACCCCGGCCGAGCCGCCCCGGCGGCGAGAGCCGGGGCCCATCCCAATCCGCCCGCGGGCGTTGCGCGATGGACCCCGGCTCGGCGCTGTGCGCCGTCCGGGGTGACAAGTGGATTTGTCGGCCGGCAGGCGACGGACGGGCCATTCCCCGCGCTGGCGCGAATGCCTATATTGCGCCGCATGGACGGCACCGGCGCCACACTCACCAACCTGATCGGGCTCGAGCGCGACGCGCTCGCGGCCGAGCTCGCGCGGCACGGCCTGCCGGCGTTCCGCGCCCGCCAGATCTGGCACTGGATCTACTATCGCGGCGCGCGCGACTTCGACGAGATGACGACGCTCGCCAAGCCGCTGCGCACCGAGCTCGCCCTCCACTACACGCTGTCCCGGCCTGCCGAGACCACACGCCAGGATTCGACCGACGGCACGCGCAAATGGCTGCTGCGCTTCGCCGACGGGCGCGAGGCGGAATGCGTGCACATCCCGGAGGAGGATCGCGGCGCGCTCTGCATGTCGTCGCAGGTGGGCTGCGCGCTGACCTGCAAGTTCTGCCACACCGGCACGCAGCCTCTGGTGCGCAACCTGACCGCCGGCGAGATCGTCGGCCAGATGCTGGTGGCGCGCGATTCCTATGGCGAGTGGCCGAGCCCGAAGGACGGGCGGCGCCTGTCCAACATCGTGATGATGGGGATGGGCGAGCCGCTCTACAATTACGACAACGTCGCCGCCGCGCTGCGCATCATGATGGACGGCGAGGGGATCGGCATCTCGCGCCGGCGCATCACGCTGTCGACCGCGGGCGTCGTGCCGATGATGGCCCGCGTGGGCGAGGAGCTGGGCGTGCGTCTCGCCATCTCGCTGCACGCCGTCACGGACGAGCTGCGCGACGTGCTGGTACCGATCAACCGCAAGCACCCGATCGCCGAGCTGCTGGCCGCCTGCCGCGCCTATCCCGGCGCGTCGAACGCGCGGCGCATCACCTTCGAGTACGTCATGCTGAAGGGCGTGAACGATACGCCCGCCGACGCGCGCGCGCTGGTGAAACTGATCTCCGGCATCCCCGCCAAGGTGAATCTGATCCCGTTCAACCCGTGGCCCGGCGCGCCGTTCGAATGCTCGACCGACGCCGCCATCGCCGCCTTCGCCGACATCGTCAACCGCGCCGGCTATTCCTCGCCGGTCCGCACCCCGCGCGGGCGCGACATCATGGCCGCCTGCGGCCAGCTCAAATCGGCATCGGAGCGCCTGCGCCGGGCGGAGCGCGAGGCGGCCGAAGTGACCGCCGATTAACCCCCCTCCCCAACCCTCCCCCTCAAGGGGGGAGGGGGCGAAACACCAAGACCTGTGCGTTAGATGGCGAACGCGGTGCGGCCCTAATCGGTACGGCACTCGATGCAGGGGTTCCCTCCCCCCTTGAGGGGGAGGGACAGGGAGAGGGGTCCCTTTTCTCGCATTTCCATCCCGCGCCGCCGCTTGCCGGGCGGTTGCATCCGACTATACTGCGCCGCCTCAATTCCCGGAACGAGCGGAACGATGGCGCGGACCCCCAAGACTTCCGTCAAGAAATGCGTGCTGGCCTATTCGGGCGGGCTCGACACCTCGGTCATCCTGCGCTGGCTGCAGGAGGAATATGGCTGCGAGGTGGTGACCTTCACCGCCGATCTCGGCCAGGGCGAGGAGCTGGCGCCGGCGCGCGAGAAGGCCGAGCTGATGGGCGCGGCGGCGATCTACGTCGAGGATCTGCGCGAGGAGTTCGTCCGCGACTACGTGTTCCCGATGTTCCGCGCCAACGCGCTCTACGAGGGCACCTACCTGCTCGGCACCTCGATCGCCCGGCCGCTGATCGCCAAGCGCCAGATCGAGATCGCGCGCGAGACCGGCGCCGACGCGGTGGCGCACGGGGCCACCGGCAAGGGCAACGACCAGGTACGGTTCGAGCTCGGCTACTACGCGCTGGAGCCCGGTATCCGCGTTATCGCGCCGTGGCGCGAATGGGACCTGAACTCGCGCACACGCCTGCTGGAATACGCCCGCGACCACCAGATCGAGATCGCGCGGGGCAAGGACGGCGAGCCGCCCTATTCCACCGACGCGAACCTGCTGCACATCTCCTACGAAGGGCGCGTTCTGGAAGACCCGTGGGTCGCGCCGGACGAGGCGATGTTCACCCGCTCCGTCTCGCCCGAGGCCGCGCCGGACGAGCCGCAGCTCGTCGAGATCGCGTTCGAGAGGGGCGATCCGGTGGCGGTCGACGGCGAGAAGCTGTCGCCCGCCCAGCTTCTCGCCCGGCTCAACGCGCTCGGCGGGGCGCACGGCATCGGCCGCGCCGACATCGTCGAGAACCGCTACGTCGGCATGAAGTCGCGCGGCGTTTACGAGACGCCGGGCGGCACCGTCCTCGCCGCCGCGCACCGGGCGATGGAGAGCCTGACGCTCGACCGCGGCGCGGCGCACCTCAAGGACGAGCTGATGCCGCGCTATGCCGAGCTCGTCTATAACGGGTTCTGGTTCTCGCCCGAGCGCGAGATGCTGCAAGCCCTGATCGACAGGAGCCAGGCCAACGTCACCGGCACGGTGCGGGTGAAGCTGTTCAAGGGCGCGGTCGCCATCGACGGGCGCCGCTCGCCCACCAGCCTGTATTCACAGTCGCACGTCACGTTCGAGGCCGACACGGTGTACGACCAGCGCGACGCCGAGGGCTTCATCAAGCTCAACGCGCTGCGCCTCCGCCTCCTCGGCCGCCAGCGGCAGCCATAGCGGTGCCGTTCCCGACCCCCACCCTATCCACCCCCCTTGCCGGGGGAGGGAACGCACTGCGCCGCTCGAGCACCGCACCCCCTCCCCCTGAACGGGGGAGGGCTGGGGAGGGGGTCGGCGGCCGGGGCGGTCGATGACAGGCTCGTCGCCCAACTCGGTCGCCCGGGCGGCATTCTGGATGGTGTTCGCCGACGCGGGCTTCGTCGCCATGCTGCTGGGCATCCGGGTGCTGACGCAGCATCTGCCGGTGTTCGAGGTGGTGTTCTGGCGCGCCTTCGTGGCGAGCGCCGCGGTGCTCCCCTGGGCGCTGACCGCGCGGCAGCGCCGCGCGCTGGCGACCCAGCGTATGGGCATGTTCGCAGTGCGCGCCCTCGCCGTGTACGGCGCGAACCTGACCTATTTCTACGCCGCGGCGACGATGGTGCTGGCGAGCGCCGTGGCGCTGCAGTTCGTCATTCCGCTATTCACGGTGATCGGCGCGGCTTTGTTCCTGGGCGAGACGGTGGGCTGGCGCCGGTCGCTCGCCACCGCGATCGGCTTCGCCGGCGCGCTGATCATCCTGCGGCCCGGCATCGCCCATGTCGGGATGCCGGAGATCGCCGTGCTGGTCTCGGCCGCCTTTTACGCGGTGAACTGGCTGATGGTGAAGGCGCTGACCCGCACCGAAACGGCCCGGGTGATCGTGTTCTACATGAACGTGCTGATCGTACCGATGGCGGCGGTCGGCGCCGCATTCAACTGGGTCTGGCCCGACTGGTCGCTGGCGCCGCTGATCGTGGCGACCGGGCTGGTCGGCTGGGGGGCGCAGATCTGCCAGGCGCGCGGCTTCGCCTCGGCCGATGCCAGCGTGGTCGCGCCGTTCGACTTCCTGCGCCTGCCGATGATCGCGGCGTCGGGCTGGGCCCTGTTCCACGAGGCCGCCGACATCTGGACCTGGATCGGCGCCGCCGTGATCTTCGGCGCGGCGACCTACATCACCCGCCGCGAGGCGAATATCGAGCGCGCCGGCCGCAGAAAGGCCGCCGCCGAGGCCCCGGCCGGGGAATAAATCGCGCACTGGCCGGGACTCGGGAAAACACGTAGGTTGCGGGCGGCCCGCGGAAGGGCCATTTGCACGGCGTTCCGCCGGGAGAGTTTCGATCGCCACGGGTTCGGAAATCGCTTCTGTGGCGGCCGGCGCGCTCGGCGCCGCCGCCATCGGCTACGCGGCCTTCGCCGCCCTGTGCGTGCGCCGCTATGCGCGCCAGGACCGGGGCGCGCCCGCCTTCGCCCCGCCGGTGACGGTGCTGAAGCCGCTCTACGGGGCCGAGCCGGAGCTGTACGAATGCCTGCGCGGCTTTTTCACGCAGGACTACCCCGACTACCAGATCGTGTTCGGCGTATCCGACCCCGGCGACCCGGCCCGCGCGGTGGCCGAGCGGCTGATGGCGGAGTTCCCTGGGCGCGACGCCACCATGGTGGTCTCCTCGCGCGTGAACGGCCGGAATCCCAAGATCAGCAATTTAATCAACATGTTGGGCGCCGCACGCCACGACATGCTGGCGATCTCGGACGCCGATATCGCCGTCGGCACCGATTATCTCGCCCGGGTGGTCGCGCCGCTGGCCGAGCGGCAGGTCGGCGCCGTCACCTGCCCCTATACCGCCCGCGCGGCCCATCCCCGCCTTGCCGCGCGTCTCGCCTGCATGCACATCAACGACTGGTTCCTGCCCTCGGTGCTGGTGGCCCGCGCGCTGGGCCAGGTGCAGTTCTGCATGGGCTCGACCATGGCGGTCCGCCGCGACTCGCTGGCCGCGATCGGCGGGCTGGCGGCCCTGAGAGACGAGCTGGCGGATGACTATATGTTGGGGCGGCGCCTGGTCGCGCACGGGTATCGTGTCGTGCTGGCGGACCGGCTGGTGGAGACGGTGGTGAGCGAGACGACCCTTTCGGCGGTGGCGCGCCACGAGCTGCGCTGGGCGCGCACGATTCGCGGCGTGGAGCCGGCGAAATACGCGGCGAGCATGCTGGAGAACACCGTCTCCGTCGCGGCGCTGGCGGCGCTCGGTCCTGCTGGCCGCCGGCGCAGGCGGTGCGGCCGCCGCGGCGATGCTGGCCGCCGGGATTGCCGCCCGCCTCGCCCTGCACAACTACGTCCACGCCCGGCTGGCCATCCCCGGCCGGCACTACGCCCTGGTGGCGCTGCGCGACGCGATGTCGCTGGCGCTATCGGGCGGCGAGCTTTTTCGGCCGCAGCGTGGTGTGGCGCGACCGCCGCCTCGCCACCGACCGGCGCGGCACCTTGATCAACGCAGGCGAAAGACAGAGGGCCCCATGAAGACCCTGTTCCTCAATCCCCCCTCCTACGAAGGATTCGACGGCGGCGCGGGCGCGCGCTACCAGGCGACGCGGGAGATCCGCTCGTTCTGGTACCCGACCTGGCTCGCCCAGCCGGCCGCGATGATCGAGGGCTCGAAGCTGGTCGACGCGCCGGCGCGCGGGCTCTCGCTCGACGACGTGCTGCCGATCGCGGACGCGCACGAGCTGATCGTCATCCACACCTCGACGCCGTCATTCGCCTCGGACGCGAAGGTCGCCGAGGCGATCAAGGCGCGCAACCCCTCCGCGACCGTCGGCTTTGTCGGGGCGCACGTGGCGATCCTGCCCGACAAGTCGCTGCAGCTCGCCCCTGCGGTCGATTTCGTCGCCCGGCACGAGTTCGACTACACGCTGAAGGAGATCGCCGACGGCCGGCCCTACGAGTCCGTCGACGGGGTGAGCTTCCGCCGCGACGGCCAGATCGTGCACAACCCCGACCGGGCGCTGATCCACGACATGGACGCCCTGCCCTTCGTCACCGACGTCTACGCACGCGACCTGGTGATCGAGGATTATTTCATCGGCTATCTCAAGCACCCCTACGTCTCGCTCTACACCGGGCGGGGCTGCAAGTCGCGCTGCACGTTCTGCCTGTGGCCGCAGACCATCGCCGGCCACACCTACCGCACGCGCTCGCCCGAGCACGTCGCCGCCGAAATCCGCCGCGCCAAGCAGCTCATGCCGCAGGTCGAGGAGTTCTTCTTCGACGACGACACGTTCACCGACAACGCCCCGCGCGCCGAGAAGATCGCCCGGCTGATCGGCAAGGAGGGCGTCACCTGGTCGTGCAATGCCAAGGCGAACGTGCCCTACGAGACGCTGAAGGTGCTGCGCGACAACGGGCTGCGCCTGCTGCTGGTCGGCTACGAATCGGGCAACCAGCAGATCCTGCACAACATCAAGAAGGGCATGCGGATCGAGGTCGCGCGCAAGTTCACCGAGGACTGCCACAAGCTGGGCATCACCATCCATGGCACGTTCATCGTCGGGCTGCCTGGCGAGACGCAGGAGACCATCGCCGAGACGATCAAGTACGCGCGCGACATCAACCCGCATACCATCCAGGTCTCGATCGCGGCGCCCTATCCCGGCACGTTCCTGTACGACCAGGCGATCGAGAATGGCTGGCTGGTCGGCGGCGGCGACGACCGGCAGATGGTCGCCCATGACGGGTTCCAGATCACCTCGCTCAACTATCCCGCATCTGTCGCAGGGCGAGATCTTCGAGGCGGTGGCGGAGTTCTACAAGCGCTTCTACTTCCGCCCGCGCAAGATCGCCGAGATCACCGGCGAGATGGTGCGGAGCTGGGACATGACCAAGCGCCGCCTGCGCGAGGGCGTCGAGTTCTTCCACTTCCTGCGCGCCCGCGAGGGCAGCGCGTGACGTGACGGCGCCGCAACGCGGCTACGCACGGGCGCCGCTGGGCGCAGATCGGATTCGCCGTGCTCGCCCTGGCCGGCCTCGCCGGCGCGGTGGCCATGGTGATCGCCAACGATGCCGGCAAGGTGCTGGGCGCTCTCGCCTCGCAGGGCTGGGGGCTCGGGCGTCGTGGTCGCGTCCCACGCCGTGCCGTTGCTCGCCTCGGCGCTGGCGTGGCGCGTGCTGGCCGAGCCGGACTGGCCGGGCCCGTTCCGCGTCTTCCTGTGGGCGCGGGTCCTGCGCGAGGCGGTGAACGACCTGCTGCCGACCGCGCAGCTTGGCGGCCCGGCGGCCGGGCGCGCGCGCCCTGGTGCTGCACGGCGCGCCGGTGACGCAGTCGGGCGGCGCGGTGGTGGTCGATCTGACCACCGAGGTCGGCTCACAGCTTCTGTTCGCGATGCTCGGCATCGTGGTGCTGGCGCTTGCCGGCGACGCGCCCAACCTGGTGCGCTGGGGGCTGATCGGGCTCGGCGTCATGGCGCCGGTCCTCGCCGCCTTCGTCCTCGCCCAGCGGCTCGGGCTGATGCACCTGGTCGACCGGGCGCTCGCGATGCTCGCCGGGCTGTGGGGCGGCGACGGCGCGGTCGCCTTCCGCCGCGCTGCACGACGCGGTGTGGGCGATCTATCGCCGCCGCGCGCGCCTCGCCGGCACCGCTCGCGCTGCACCTCGCGGCCTGGATCATGGGCGCGGGGGAAATTTGGCTCGCCCTCCGCTTCCTCGGCCATCCGCTGCCGGTCGGGGCGGCGTTCGTGATCGAGAGCCTGTCGCAGGCGATCCGCGGCGCCGCCTTCGTGGTGCCGAGCGCGCTCGGCGTGCTCGAAGGCAGCTACGTGCTGCTCGGCGCGGTGTTCGGGCTCGACGCGCAGACCAGCCTGGCGCTGTCGCTCACCCGCCGGGTGCGCGAGGTCGCGTTCGGCGCGCCGGCGCTGATCGCCTGGCAGCTCGTCGAGGGCCAGCGCCTCATCGGCGGGCTGCGCCGCCGCGCCGTGGCCGGCGAGTAACTCGGGAGGAAAGGGGCGGGGCGGCGCGCGTCAGGCGCGGCCCGCGAAGCCGGAGAGCTTCTCGATGTCGACGCCGAGCTTGGCCATCGCCGCCGACCACTTCGAGCCGTCGTCCGGGCCGAACACCAGCCCCTCGTCGGGTGGCACGCTGAGCCAGCCGTTCTGCTGGATCTCCTGGTCGAGCTGGCCAGGGCCCCAGCCGGCATAGCCGAGGGCGAGCAGCCGCTTGTGCGGCCCGGCGCCGGTGGCGATGGCGCGCACGATGTCGATATTGGCGGTCAGGGCGACGTTGCCGCCGATCACCAGCGTCGCCTCTTCGACGTAGTCGGCGGAGTGCAGCACGAAGCCGCGGCCGGTCTCGACCGGGCCGCCGAAATAGATCGGCATCGAGCCGCCGCCGATGGTGGGCTCGATCTCGAGCTGCTGCAGCAGGTCGGGGAAGGACAGCGACTCCATCGGCTTGTTGATGACGAGCCCCATGGCGCCCTCCGCCGAGTGGGCGCACATGTAGATGACGGTCCGCTGGAACCGCGGGTCCATCATCTGCGGCATCGCGATCAGAAGCTGACCGGACAGATAGCCGTTGGACGTACGTTCGGTTGCCATGGAACCTCACATAGTTTCCGGTCCCGTGCGCAGCAAGGCCGCATGTGCCACACGCGATTGTTATCGGTTCCGCGACGGCTGCGTCGGTATACTATAGTCGAATCTCGCGGAAACCGTTAATGGCCTCGAACCTCCACGCGCGGGGGAAAGTGCTGTCGGATCGCCGCGCCCTTGCGGCTCGTGCCTTCGCATGCGTCGCGGCGCTCGCCTTGGCCGCGCTGGCCACGGTTGGCCCGGCGCGGGCGGCGGCCTCGTCCTGGTTCCAGACCGAGCAGGGCGGCGTGCGGCTGGTGGCGGCGACGAACGCCGTCGGTGACCGGCGAACGCTGTCGCTCGGCGTCGAGTTCCGGATGAAGCCGGGCTGGAAGATCTACTGGCGCGCCCCGGGCGATGCCGGATTCCCGCCGAGCCTGGACTGGACGGGCTCGCAGAACCTGAAGAGCGCCGCGCTGCGCTGGCCCGCGCCCACGCGCTTCACCGTGCTGGGGCTCGAGACGCTGGGCTATCACGATCATGTCGTGCTGCCGGTCGCGGCCGAAAATGCGGCCCCGGGCCGGCCGGTCGAGATCAAGGCGCATCTGCGCTACCTCACCTGCGAAAACCTGTGCATCCCCTACGAGACGACGCTGGCGCTGGCCTTGCCCGCCGGCCCGGCGACGCCCGCGCCCGAGGCGGCGGAGATCGCGCGCTTCGCCGAGCTTGTGCCGGGGCCGGACGGGACCCAGGGGCTCGACGTCACCGGGGCGAGCCTGACCCCGCCCGCCGGGCAGGCCGAGACGCTCACGCTGCGCGTCGCAGTGCGCTCCTCCGCGCCGTTCGCGAATCCCGACCTCTATGTCGAGGGCCCGCCCGGCTACAGCTACTCGGCGCCGTCTGTGTCCTACGCGCCGGACCGGCGGCGCGCCGTCCTGCGCGTCTCGGTCGCGCCGCCGCCCAAGGACGCGGCCCCCCTGGCCGGCACGCCGCTCGCCCTCACCCTGGTCGACGGAACGCGGGCCGTCGAGGCGCAGCTGGTGCCGCGCGCGGCGGCGGCGCTGTCGGACGCGCCCGAGCGGGTGATGGCCGGCGGGCTGCTGGCGGCGCTGGCGCTGGCGCTGGTGGGCGGGCTTATCCTCAATCTGATGCCCTGCGTCCTGCCGGTGCTGTCGATCAAGCTGCTGTCGGTGGTGGGCCATGCGGGGGGCGAGGCGCGCCGGGTGCGGCGCGGCTTCGCGGCGTCCGCCGCCGGGATCGTCGTGTCGTTCCTGGTGCTGGGCAGCGCGGCGGTGGGGTTGCGCGCTGCGGGCATGGCGGCGCAGTGGGGCATCCAGTTCCAGCAGCCCGTGTTCCTGGCGGCGATGGTGCTGGTCGTCACGTTGTTCGCCGGCAATCTGTGGGGGCTGTTCGAGATCCGCCTCCCCGGCTTCGTCGCCGACCGTGCCGCGACGGCGCATACCCACCGGCCCGGCCTCGCCGGCCACTTCTTCGCCGGCGCGCTGGCGACGCTGCTCGCCACACCGTGCACGGCGCCCTTCCTCGGCACCGCCATCGGCTTCGCCCTGTCGCGCGGGCCGGTGCAGATCTACGCGATCTTCGCCGCGCTGGGCATCGGGCTGGCGCTTCCGTATTTGCTGGTCGCGGCGTTTCCCGGGCTCGCCACGCACCTGCCCCATCCGGGGCGGTGGATGATCCACCTCAAGCGCGCCCTCGGCATCGCGCTCGCCGCGACCGCCGCCTGGCTCGCCTTCGTCCTCGCCGCTTTGGCCGGGACGGGGATCGCCATCGCGGTGGCGGCGCTCGGCGTGGCCGCCCTCGCCGCCGTCGCGCTGGTCCGCCGCCGGGGCGAGGCGTGGCGCCACGCCAGCTGGGGCGCGGCCGGGCTGTTCGGGGTCGCGGCGATCGCGGTGACCGCGCTGGCCGGCGGCGCGGCGTCGCCGGGCGGGTCGGTTGCCGCCGCCGGGCCGTGGCAGCCCTTCGACCGCGCCGCCATCGCCGACGAGGTGCGGCTCGGCCGGGTGGTGGTGGTCGACGTCACCGCCGACTGGTGCCTCACCTGCAAGGTGAACAAGCGGGTGGTGCTGGACGCCCAGCCGGTGCGGGGCCTGATCGCGGCGCACGACGTGACCGCGATGCTGGCCGACTGGACGCGGCCCGACCCCGCCATCGCGCGCTATCTGGCGACGTTCGGGCGCTACGGCATCCCGTTCACGGCGGTGTACGGGCCGGGTGCGCCGAAGGGCATGGCGCTTCCCGAGCTGCTCACCCCCTCCGCGGTCGCCGACGCCATCGCCAAGGCGCGCAAGGCGGGCGGCGCCGCGGCGCGGGGAGGTGACAAGGACGGCCGGGCGTCCTAACTTCTTGTTCGACCATGGGCATCGCCCGTGCGCCTTCCAACGACAAACCTGACAGGGGACGAACATGACCATCAAAGTCGGCGACAAGATTCCTTCCGCCACCCTCACGACCATGACCGCCGAAGGCCCGAAGCCGATCAGCACCGACGATCTGTTCAAGGGCAAGAAAGTCGTGCTGTTCGCGGTGCCGGGCGCGTTCACTCCGACCTGCTCGGCCAAGCACATGCCGGGCTTCGTGCAGAATGCCGACCAGATCAAGGGCAAGGGCGTCGACACCGTCGCCTGCGTCGCCGTCAACGACGCGTTCGTGATGGGCGCCTGGGGCAAGGAACAGAAGGCCGAGGGCAAGGTCACGATGCTGGCCGACGGCTCGGGCAAGTTCGCCGACGCGCTGGGCCTGTCGATGGACCTCACCGAGCGCGGTCTCGGCAAGCGCTCGCAGCGCTACTCGATGATCGTCGAGGACGGCGTCGTCAAGTCGCTCAACGTCGAGCAGGGCGGCGCGTTCGAGGTGTCCGACGCCAACACCATCCTGAAGCAGCTTTAAGCCGGGTCCGACCCTCACCGCAAACGCTGTCACCCCGGGCGCGGCGCAGCATGAAATGGTGCGCCGCCGACCCGGGGCCCTTTGTCGGGCGCCTCTACGGTTGGCCTTTCACGTCCCCGCGCGCAATTCCGCGATCGCGCGGCGGGCGAGCGCGTCGGCGCGCTCGTTCTCGGGATGGCCGGAATGGCCGCGCACCCAGCGCCAGTCGACCCGGTGGCTGCCGACCGCCGCCTCCAGCCGCTGCCACAGATCGACGTTCTTGACCGGCTTCTTGTCGGCAGTGCGCCAGCCATTGCGCTTCCAGCCGGGCAGCCACGCCGTGATGCCCTGGCGCAGATAGTTCGAATCGGTGTGCAGGATCACGTGCACGTCGCGCTTCAGCGTCTCGAGCGCACGGATCGCGGCCATCAGCTCCATCCGGTTGTTGGTGGTGGCCGGATCGCCGCCATAGATCTCGCGCTCGGTGCCCTTCCAGCGCAATATCGCGCCCCAGCCGCCGGGGCCGGGATTGCCCGAGCACGCCCCGTCCGTGAAGATCTCGACGGTGCCGTCGGTCGCGTCCGGCGCGCTCATGCCAGCCCGTACGCGCCCGGACCGGCGACGCCGCGATGGAAGCGCAGGCGGGCGAGATATTCCTTCGGATCCTTGGGCCGGACGAAGGCGCCCTTGGGGTGGTTCAGCCAGTCATAGAGCCGCGTCAGCAGGAAGCGCAGCGCCGCGCCGCGCGCCAGGATCGGCACGGCGGCCAGCTCCTCGGCGCCGATCGGACGCAGCGCGCGATAGGCGGCGCACATGTGCTGCGCCTTGGTGGCGTTGAAGCTGAGGTCCGGCTCGAAGCACCAGGCGTTCAGGCAGACCGCCAGGTCATAGGCCAGGAAGTCGTTGCACGCGAAGTAGAAATCGATGATGCCCGACAGCGCGTTGTCGAGGAAGAACACGTTGTCCGGAAACAGATCGGCGTGGATTACGCCGGTGGGAAGCGCCGCCGGCCAGGCGGCGGTCAGCGTGGTCGAGCTCGCGCGCGATCTCGTCGGCGAGGCCGGGCGCCACCTCGTCGGCGCGCGCCCGCCGTCTGCTCGAACAGCCGGTGCCACCCGGCGACCGACAGGTCGTTCGCCCGCACCGGAGCGAAGTCCGCGCCGGCCTGGTGCATCTCGGCCATCGCCCGGCCCAGCGCGCTGCAATGCGCGACGGTGATGCGGCGCGCGCACACGCCGTTGAGGAAGCTGACCAGCGCGGCCGGCCTGTTGCACAGCTCGTGCAGCGTCTTGCCGTCGCGCGCGTGGATCGGCGTCGGGCAGGCGATGTCGTGCGCTGCCAGGTGATCCATCAGCGCGAGGAAGAAAGGCAGGTCGGCGCGCGCCACCCGCTTCTCGTAGAGCGTCAGGATGAAGCTCGCCCGGTCGGTCTGCAGCAGGTAGTTCGAGTTCTCGACCCCTTCGGCGATGCCTTTGAAGGAGATCGGCTTGCCGATGTCGTACTGGGCGACGAACTCCTCCAGCTCCTCGACCGAGACCTCGGTATAGACGGCCATGCGCGCGCCGGGCGCTTCAGGCCGTGAGCACGCGCGGCAGCGAGAAGCGCACGTTCTCGCGCGTCACCTCGACCTGCTCGATGGCGAGGTTGTAGCGTTCGCGGCATGCCTCGATCAGTTCCTGCACCAGCAGTTCGGGCGCCGACGCGCCCGCGGTGATGCCCAGCCGCTCGACCCCGTCGAGCCAGGCGAAATCCAGCTCGGCCGCGCGCTGGATCAGGATCGCCTTGCGGCAGCCGGCAGCCACCGCCACCTCGCGCAGCCGGTTGGAGTTGGACGAGTTGGGCGCGCCCAGCACGATCAGCGCGTCGCATTGCCGCGCCACCGACTTCACCGCCGCCTGGCGGTTGGTGGTCGCGTAGCAGATGTCTTCCTTGCGCGGCACCTTGATCTCGGGAAAGCGGCGGGTCAGCACCTTGACGATGTCGTGGCAGTCATCCACCGACAGCGTCGTCTGGGTGACGTAGGCGAGGTTGGCCGGGTCGGCGACCTCGACGCGCTGGGCTTCCTCGACGTTCTCGACCAGCAGGATCGCATCCTCGGGAAGCTGGCCCATCGTGCCCACCACCTCGGGGTGGCCGGCATGGCCGATCAGGATCACCTGGCGGCCCTCGGCGAAGTGGCGTTCCGCCTCGACATGGACCTTGGTGACCAGCGGGCAGGTTGCGTCGACATACATCAGCCGGCGGCGGCGCGCCTCGACCGGCACCACCTTGGGCACGCCGTGGGCGGAGAACACGACGGGCGCCGCCTCCGGCACCTCCTCCAGCTCCTCGACGAAGACGGCGCCCTTCTCCTCCAGAGTCTCGACCACCGTGCGGTTGTGCACGATCTCGTGGCGCACATAGACGGGCGCGCCGTACTTTTCGAGCGCCTTCTCGACGATCTCGATCGCCCGCTCGACCCCGGCGCAGAAGCCGCGCGGGCCGGCAAGCAGGATGGTCAGGTTCGGCTTGCTCATGATTCGATCCCCGCGGACGCTGCGACCGGGTGGCGGCTTGTGAATTCCCCGACGCCCCGCTAGATTTGCCGGATCGGGCGCGCCCGCCTTTAATATAGGTTCGCCGGGCGCCGATCAAACGCGGAGAAACCATGGCCGACCCCGTGATCGCGCAGACAAAGCCGTACAGCGTCAACGTCGAGGCCGGCAAGGAGTACTGGTGGTGCCGGTGCGGCCAGTCGAAGAGCCAGCCTTTCTGCGACGGCTCGCACAAGACCACCGAGTTCCGCCCGGTGCAGTTCACCGCCAGCGCGACCGAGGCGGTCGCGTTCTGCGGCTGCAAGCACACCGGCACCCAGCCGCGCTGCGACGGCACGCACAAGCAGTATCGATGAGGCATCCGACGGCCCCTGCCGGGGCGGGCGCACGAGCGCCCGGGTGAGTGCGCGTGCCCATATTCGGGCGGCGGCGGTCGCGCTGCCGCTCGCGCTCGGCGGCTGCGGGTTGCTCTCCGGGAATCCGCCGCCGGTTCCTTGCCCCAAGGTATTCCTGACCGAGAATACGTCGCACCTCACCCGGTTCCGTCCAGGGCCCGGGCGCGACATCACCGATATCGACTATCAGGCCGAGATCACGGGCTATACCGGAAGCTGCGCCTACGAGAAGGACAAGCTGTCGGTCGCGCTGAACTTGGCGTTCGACGTGACGCGCGGGCCGGCCAACCGCACGCGCCGGGTCGCATTCGACTATTTCGTGGCGATTCCCAAGGTCTATCCGGCAAAGGCGGGCAAGCGCGTGTTCGACGTGGCCTTCGCCTTCCAGCCGAACCAGTCGCGCGCCAGCTTCGGCGACGAGATCGAGATCGACGTGCCCCTGCACAAGATGGAGGAAGGCCCATCCTACGAGATTTATGTGGGCTTCCAGCTTACGCCGGAGCAGCTCGACTACAACCGCGCCCATCCGGCCGCGCGGTAGTCGCCGTCGCGCGCTTGAGCACGTTTCCCTTGGATTGAAGCGCATACACCACCTTCCTCCCTTCAGGGGAGAGGAATGCGCGGAAGCAGCAACGCGGTTTCAGGCCGGCGGGGTGCCCCCTACCCGTTCTTGAGGGCGGGCTTGCGCTTGTTGGCGAAGGCGTCCATCGCCTCCTTCTGGTCGGCGGTGGCGAAGGCCGCCTGGAACAGGCGCCTCTCGAACCGCACCCCTTCGGCGAGGGTGGTTTCGTAGGCGCGGTTCACCGCCTCCTTCACCATGTAGACGGCGGGGCGTGAGAAGCCGGCGATCTTTTCGCCCGTCTTCACCGCCTCGTCGACCAGCTCGGCGGCCGGCACGACGCGCGCGGCCAGGCCGCAGCGTTCGGCCTCGGCGGCGTCGATCATCCGGCCGGTAAGGCACATCTCCATCGCCTTGGACTTGCCGACGATGCGCGTGAGGCGCTGGGTGCCCCCCGAGCCGGGCGGGATGGCCAGCGTGATCTCGGGCTGGCCGAAGCGCGCCGTGTCGGCGGCGATGATGAAGTCGCACATCAGCGCGAACTCGCACCCGCCGCCCAGCGCGAAGCCGGCCACGGCCGCGATCACCGGCTTGCGGCAGCGCGAAATGCGCTCCCAATCCTTGGTGATGAAGTCTTCCAGGTAGGTGTCGGGGAAGGTCTTGGCCTGCATCTCGCGGATGTCGGCCCCGGCGGCGAACGCCTTCTCCGAGCCGGTCAGCACGATCGCGCCCACCGAATCGTCGGCCTCGAACGCGTCGAGCGCCTGGTTCAGCTCCGCGACGAGTGCGGCGCACAACGCGTTCAGCGCCTGCGGCCGGTCGAGCGTGATCAGCCCCACGCGCCCGCGAATCTCGGTCTTGATGTTCTCGTACGCCATCGGTCACCTCCGGCTGGGATGACCGGTGTTACCTCACCGTTGCCGCACTGCACAATAGAAAGTCGAGCGGCCCGACTGGACGATGCGCTTCACCGCCCCACCGCAGGTGCAGCCGGGGCAGGGCGCGCCCTCGCGGTCATACACCTCGAAGGCGTGCTGGAAATAGCCGAGCTCGCCCGACGGCATCACGTGGTCGCGCAGCGACGAGCCCCCGGCCGCGATCGCCTCGGCCAGCACCGCCCGGATCGCCTCGGCAAGACGCTCGGCGCGGGCGCCCTGCACGGTCAGCGCCAGGCGGCGCGGCGACAGGCGCGCGCGGTAGAGGCTCTCGCACACATAGATGTTGCCGAGCCCCGCCACGACCCGCTGGTCGAGAAGCGCCGCCTTGATGGGGGTGTGCTTGCCGGCGAGCCGTGCGGCCAGCGCCTTGCCGTCGAACACATTGCCCACCGGCTCCGGCCCCAGATGGGCGAGCAGAGGATGGACGTCGAGCTTGGCGGCGGGCACCAGGTCCATCAGCCCGAACCGGCGCGGGTCGGAAAAGCGCACGCACCGTGCCGTCGTCGGCCGTGAACACCACATGGGCGTGGGTCACATGCGCGGCGCGGACCAGCGTCGCGGGCTGGGGCAGCGCGGGACCGAGCGGCGGCTCGATCACCATCCGCCCCGACATGCCGAGATGGCAGAGCAGCACGAGGTCGCCGTCGAGCGAAACCAGCAGGTACTTCGCCCGCCTTCCGATGCCCCGTACGCGCCGGCCGGCGAGGCGCGCGGCAAAGTCAGCCGGCAGCGGGCGCCGCAGATCGCCGCGCCGCACCTCGACGCGGGCGATCGTCCGGCCCGCCAGCGCCGCCTCGAGCCCGCGCCGGACCGTCTCGACCTCGGGAAGTTCAGGCATCAGGCGCGCCCAATCCCCATACCGCTCGTCCTGAGGAGCGGCGCCCCGCGCCGCGTCTCGAAGGACGAGCGCGGGGGCGCTCGGCGTTTGCCCTTCGAGACGGCCCCCCGCTTCGCGGCGGGCCTCCTCAGGGCGAACGGCAGGGGGATTCCGCATGAAGGCATGCCCTTATCTAGCGCACCGCGACCCCCCGCGCTATGTTCCGCGCATGGTGGCGCGCGAGCGGGATTTCGGCTTCCGGCGGGTGAGCGAGGCCGAGCATGCCGGCTTGGTCGGGCGGGTGTTCGACTTGGTCGCGCCGCGCTACGACCTGATGAACGATCTGATGTCGGGCGGGCTGCACCGTCTGTGGAAGACGGCGCTGGTCGACTGGCTGCGCCCGCGCGCCGGCCTCGTTCATCTCGACCTCGCGGGCGGAACGGGCGACGTGGCGTTCCGCGTGCTCGACCGGCTGGGCGACGACGCCGAGACCGCCAAGATCGCCATCGCCGATCGCAACGCGGCCATGCTCGGCGTCGCGCGCGACCGGGCCATCGACCGGGGATATCTGCGCGAGATCGAATATGTCTGCGCCGACGCGGCGGAACTGCCCCTCCCGTCCGGCGCGTTCGAGTCCTGCACCATCGCGTTCGGGCTGCGCAACGTGACGCGGCGGGCGAACGCGCTGGCCGAGGCGCGGCGAATCCTGGCGCCCGGCGGCCATTTCCTGTGCCTGGAGTTCAGCCGGGTGATGGTGCCCGCGCTACGCCCGCTCTACGACGCCTACTCGTTCCGCGTGCTGCCCGCGCTGGGCGAGATCGTGGCGCAGGACCGCGACGCCTATCTCTACCTTGCCGAATCGATCCGGCAGTTCCCCGATCAGGAGACGCTGGCGGCGGAGATGCGGGATGCCGGATTCGGCAACGTCACCTGGCGCAACCTTACGGCCGGCATCTGCGCCATCCATTCCGGCTGGCGGGTGTGATCCGGCCGCGGCATCTGGGGCGACTGTGGGCGATCGCGCGCACTTTGGCGCGCCACGATGCGCTGTTCTTCCTCGACCGGGTCCCGGGCGGCGGCACGACACGGCGCGCGCTGCGGCTGGTCGTGCGGCCCAAGCGCGGCATGGCGGCGCTGCGCCCGGGCGAGCGGCTGGGTGCCGCGCTCTACGCGCTGGGGCCGAGCTTCATCAAGCTGGGCCAGGCGCTGTCGGTGCGTCCCGACATCGTGGGCGAGGCGGTGGCCGCCGACCTGGCGTCGCTGCAGGACCGCCTGCCGCCCTTCCCCGGCGCGGCGGCACGCGCGGCCATCGAAGCCGAGCTGGGCAAGCCGGTCGAGGCGCTGTTCGCCGTGTTCGACGACGTGCCGATCGCCGCCGCCTCGATCGCCCAGGTGCACCGCGCCGTCACCGCCGAGGGGGCGGAGGTGGTGGTCAAGGTGCTGCGGCCGCGAATCGAGACCGCCTTCGCCCGCGACCTCGATCTGATGGAGGCGCTGGCCCGGACGGCGCTCCGGCTCCGCCCGCAGCTCGGCCGCCTCAAGCCGGTCGAGGCGGTGCGCATCTTCGCCGATTCGGTCGAGGTGGAGATGGATCTGCGCTACGAAGCGGCGGCGGCGGACGAGCTGGCCCACAACTTCGAGACCGATCCCACCTTCCGCGTGCCGCGCATGGACTGGGCGCGCACGGGCCGGCGCGTGCTGACCGCCGAGCGGGTCGCGGGGATTCGAGATCGACGAGCGCGCCGCGCTGATCGCCGCCGGGTTCGACCCCTCCGGGGTCGTCGCCGCGATGGCGCGCGTCTTCTTCCTGCAGGTGTTCCGCGACGGGTTCTTCCACGCCGATCTTCACCCGGGGAACCTGTTCGTCGGACCGGACGGCGCCATCGTCGCGGTGGATTTCGGCATCATGGGAAGGCTCGACCGCGCGACGCGCAGCTATCTGGCCGAGATGCTGCTGGGCTTCCTCACCGGCGATTATCGCCGGGTCGCCGAGGTGCATATCCGGGCCGGCTACGTACCGTCGGACCAGTCGGTCGACGCCTTCGCCCAGGCGGCGCGCTCGATCGCCGAGCCGATCCTGGGCCTGCCGCTGGCCGAGATCTCGCTCGCGCGCCTGTTGGAACAGCTCTTCCGCGTCACCGCCCGGTTCAAGATGGAGGCCCAGCCGCAATTGCTGCTGCTGCAGAAGACCATGCTGGTGGCCGAGGGGGTGGGGCGCCGCCTCGCGCCCGAGACCAACATGTGGGCGCTGGCCCGGCCGCTGATCGAGGACTGGATCGCGACCAGCGTGGGGCCCGAGGCGCGCATCGCCGAGGCGGCGGAGGAGGTGATCGGCGCGCTCGCCCGCCTGCCGCGCGTCGTGCGCGGGATGGAGGAGGCGGTCGACACGCTGGGCCGCCGCGGCGTGAAGCTGCATATCGACACGGTCAACGCCCTGATCGGCGGGCGCGGCGCCGGAAGCTGGGGGCTGTGGGCGGTGGCGCTGGGCGCGGCCGTCGTTGTGGTTGCCGTGCTGCTGTAAGCCCCGCCGTCATTGCGAGGAGCGGAGCGACGGCGCAATCCGGCGGCCGTCACTGGATTGCTTCGCTTCGCTCGCAATGACGACCATTTAGCTGGCTACCCAGTCATGGATCGGATTGCTACATTCCGACGCGGAGAGGACGGCGATGGCCCCCGAGCTCGAGGAACGGACCCGGACCGACGCGGACGAGGCCTTAGCGGCGCTGATCGCCGCCGGGCGCGACTTCGCGGCGCGCGGCTGGCTGCCCGCGACCAGCGGCAATCTGTCGGCGCGCCTCGATGCCGGCCGCATCGCCGTCACCGCCTCGGGCCGCGACAAGGGCGCGCTCGGGCCCGGCGATTTCGTGATCATGGCGCTCGATGGGCCGATCCCGCCCGGCGTGTCGGCCGAGGCGCCGCTGCATATCGCGCTCTACCGGCGCGACCCGACGATCGGCGCGGTGCTGCACGTCCATTCGGTCGCGGCGACGCTCGCCTCGTTGAAGGGCGCGTCGCACCACGCCGTGCGCCTCGCCGGCTACGAGATGCTGAAGGCGCTCGACGGCATCGCGACCCACGACACGGCGCTCGACCTGCCGGTCTTCGCCAACGACCAGGACACGGCGGCGCTCGCCCGCCTCGTCGAGGCGCGCCTTGCCGAGGACCGGCGGCTCAAGGGCTATTTGATCGCGGGGCACGGGCTCTATGCCTGGGGCCGCGACGTCGCCGCGGCGCGCCGCCACGTCGAGGCGTTCGACTTCCTGCTCACCTGCGAACTGGAACGAGGGAGACTGTCCCTATGACCACGCTGACCATCTGGCGCGAGGACGCGCCCGACGCGCCCGAGACCGTCACCAGCGACGGCGCCGAGATCGCCCGCCTGCTCGCCCCGCACAACGTGCAATTCGAGCGCTGGAAGGCCGAGCGCACGCTTGCCCCGGGCGCCGGCCAGGAGGAGGTGCTGGCGGCCTATGCCGGCGAGGTCGACCGGCTGAAGGAAGAGGGCGGCTACAAGACCGCCGACGTGGTGCGGCTCGCCAAGGGCACGCCCAACACCCAGCCGATGCGCGAGAAGTTCCTGTCCGAGCACATCCACATCGAGGACGAGGTGCGCTTCTTCGTCGAGGGCTCGGGCGCGTTCTACCTGCGACTCGGCGGCAAGGTGCACCAGCTCGTCTGCGAGAAGGACGACCTGATCTCCGTCCCGGCCGGCACCAGGCACTGGTTCGACATGGGACCGGACCCGTATTTCTGCGCGATCCGCCTGTTCACCGACCCGGCCGGCTGGGTGGCCGAGTTCACCGGCGACAAGATCGCGGACGCGTTCCCGAAGTTCGAGATGGCGGCGGCGTGATCCCCATCCGCGCCGTCGTCACCGACATCGAGGGCACGACGACGCCGATCTCGTTCGTGCGCGACCGGCTGTTCCCCTACGCCCGCGCGCGGATGAAGGCGTACGTGGCGAAGCACCGCGACGAGCCGCCGGTGATGGCGGCGCTCGACGAGGCGCGCGAGATCGCGGGCGGCGGGACGGACGACGAGCTGGCCGAGGAGCTGGTGGCCTGGATCGACCAGGACCGCAAGGCGGCGCCGCTCAAGCTGCTGCAGGGCATGATCTGGGAGGAGGGCTACCGCGTCGGGGCGCTGAAGGCGCCGGTCTATGACGACGCGGTCGCGGCGCTCAGCGCCTGGCACGATGCGGGAATCGCGCTCTACGTCTATTCCTCGGGGTCGGTGACCGCGCAGAAGCTGCTGTTCGGCCATTCCGACCACGGCAACCTGGAGGGGCTGTTCTCCGGCTGGTTCGACCTGGCGACCGGGCCGAAGCTGGAGGCAGCCTCGTACCGCAAGATCGTTTCGCGGATCGGGGCCGCGGCGGGCGACATCCTGTTCCTTTCCGACCACCCGGGCGAGCTCGACGCGGCGGCGGAGGCGGGGCTCCGCGTCGTGCGGCTCGACCGCGAGGCGGAATCGGTGGCGGCGCCCGCGTCTTCGCATCCGACGGTCAGGTCGTTCGCCGATATCGAGCGCGCGCTGGCTGCTACGGTAAAATAGAGCCGTCATCGCGAGGAGCGAAGCGACGAAGCGATCCAGCGGCGACATGTGATTCTGGATTGCTTCGCTTCGCTCGCAATGACGGGCTGCATAAGCAACGGGAGGCGTCATGGGACAGTTCGGATTCGGCCAGGCGGTGCCGCGCGAGGAGGACCCGCGCCTGCTGCGCGGCGAGGGGCTGTACGTCGCCGACACGGCGCTGGCCAACCTGGCCTATGGCTACGTTCTGCGCTCGCCGCACGCCCACGCGCGGATCGCGAAGCTGGACGCGGCGCCGGCGAAAAGCGCGCCGGGCGTGCTGGGCGTGTTCACGGCGGGCGACATCGCTTCCGACGGTCTCGGCACCACGCGCTGCCGCATCCCGCGCCAGCGGCCGGACGGCTCGCCCATGTACCAGAACCCACATCCCGGGCTGGTCGGCGAGCGCGTTCGCTTCGTCGGCGACCAGCTGGCCTATGTCGTGGCCGACACGCTGGACCAGGCGAAGGACGCGGCCGAGCGGATCGAGGTCACGTACGAGCCCTTGCCCGCGGTGGGCCAGCTCGTCGACGCGATCGCCCCGGGCGCGCCGGCGGTATGGGAGGACTGCCCCGACAACATCTCGTTCCTGTTCCAGCAGGGCGACAAGGCGGCGGTCGATGCGGCCTTCGCCAAGGCCGCGCATGTCACGAAGCACCGTTTCGTCATCAGCCGGATCGCCGCCAATGCGATGGAGCCGCGCGGCGCGATCGGCGAGTACGATGCGCGCTTCGGCCGCTACACGCTGCATAGCTGCATCGGCACGCCGCATTCCACCCGGCGCCTTCTCGCCGAGGAGGTGTTCAAGGTGCCGGAGAACAGGTTCCGCATCGTCACCGGCGACGTGGGCGGCGCGTTCGGCTCGAAGGGCGTGACGTCGACCGAGAACATCCTGGCGCTGTACGCCGCGAAGAAGATCGGACGGCCGGTGAAATGGGTGGCCGAGCGGTCGGAGGCGTTCCTCAGCGACGACCACGCGCGCGACAACGTCTCCGACGTCGAGCTGGCGCTGGACGCGGACGGGCGGTTCCTCGCGCTGCGCGTCACCAACTACTGCAATCTCGGGGCCTACCTGACCTCGGACCGGACGATCCTTTCGACCTTCGGCAATCTCGGCACGCTGGCCGGCGTCTACACCACGCCGGCGATCCACGTGAACGTCTACGGCATGTTCACCAACACCGTCGCGACCGCGACCTATCGCGGCGCGGGCCGGCCGGAAGCATGCTACCTGATCGAGGCGATCATCGACCGCGCGGCGCGCGAGACCGGAATCGACCGCGTCGAGCTCCGGCGGCGCAACATGATCCCGCCCGCCGCCATGCCGTTCAAGACGGGACTGATCTACACCTACGATTGCGGCGAGTTCGAGAAGATCATGGACGAGGCGCTGGCGCGCGCCGACGTGGCCGGCTTCGAGGCGCGCCGGGCGGAGTCGGCGAAGCGCGGCAGGCTGCGCGGGCTCGGCATCGCCAACCCGATCGAGCGGGCGGGCGCGCCGCCCGGGCCCGAGACGGCGCAGATCCGCTTCGACCCGACGGGCACGGTGACGCTGGCGGTCGGCACCATTTCGCAGGGCCAGGGCCACGAGACGATGTACAAGATCCTGCTGTCGCACACGCTCGGCATCGATTCGGAGGACGTGTTCCTGTTGCAGGGCGACACCGACAAGATCACGTTCGGTTCGGGCACGTTCGGCTCGCGCTCGGCGGTGATCGCGGGCTCGGCAGTGCACGCGGCGGCCGGTAAGGTGATCGACAAGGGCCGCAAGATCGCCGCCCACATGCTGGAAGCGGCCGAGTCCGACATCGAGTTCGCACGCGGCACCTTCACCGTCGCGGGCACCGACCGGAGCGTCGCCCTTAAAGAGGTCGCCAAGGCGTCGTTCCAGACGGCGCGCATCCCCAAGGGGATGGAGCCGGGGATGGTCGAGACCGGCGTGTTCGAGCCCGAGTCGCAGACCTTTCCCAACGGCACGCATGTGTGCGAGATCGAGATCGATCCCGAGACGGGCCGGTCGGAGATCGTGCGCTACCTGGTTGTCGACGACGTCGGCGCGGTGATCAACGAGCTGACCCTCGAGGGCCAGGTGCATGGCGGGGTGGTGCAGGGCGTCGGCCAGGCCCTGCACGAGCACATGCTGTACGACCGCGAGACGGCGCAGCTCGCCTCCGGCTCGTTCATGGACTACGTCATGCCGCGCGCCGACGACATCTGCGATATCGAGGTCCACTCGCACCCGGTGCCCACGAAGCTCAACCCGTTCGGCGTCAAGGGCGCGGGCGAGGCAGGCACGGTGGGCGGGCTGCCGGTGGTGATCTCGGCCGCGCTCGACGCGCTGGCGCCCCTCGGCATCACCGAGATAGAGATGCCGCTCACGCCCGAGAAAATCTGGCGCGCGATCAAGGAGGCGCGGGCCTGACTCCGGTCGTCATCCCGGCCGAGCCGCCGTGGCGGCGAGAGCCGGGACCCATGTCTGGGTTTCACGTTTGCCGATAGATGGGCCCCGGATCGACCCGCTGCGCGTGTCGTCCGGGGTGACAATCCTCGCGGAATCAACGATCAGCGGCGGCAGACGTCACTTCGGCGCGTAGGGCAGGACGTACTTCTCCATCGCCGCGCCCCAGCCGCCTTCCTCGTTGGTGCCGGTAACGGCCTTGGCGCGCGCCTTGACCTGCGGGTTGGCGTTGCCCATGGCGACCGAAAAGCCCGACTTCTCGAACATGCGCACGTCGTTCTCCATGTCGCCGATCGTGCAGATCTCCGACGGGTCGATGCCATACATGTCGGACAGCGCCATCACGGCGGTGCCCTTGTTCGCCTCCTCGTGCGTCACGTCGAGGTAATAGGCCTGCGACAGCGAAACCGACGCGCGCGTGCCCAGCCTCTCGCGCATGATCTCCTCGGTCTCCTTCAAATGGTCGGCCTTGGTCGACGAGCCGACGATCTTGGTGACGCCGGCGACGTAGGGGCCGAAATCCTCGACCACGCGCGGCGCGTAGCGGATCGTCTTCTGCTCGTGCGCCACATAGTCGCCCTGGGGGTTGGTCACCAGCCATTCGTTGCCGAAGAACACCCAGATGTCGACGCCGCGCCCGTCCAGCACCTCGATCGCGTGCTGCGCGGAATTGGCGTGCAGCGCGGTCTTGTGCATCTCGTTGTTGTTGGTGTCGGTGATCAGCCCGCCGTTGAAGCCGGCGATGGGCGTGGTGATGTTCAACGGCTCGACCAGGTGCATCAGCCCCTGCGGCGGGCGCGACGAGGTGATCGCGAACATGATGCCGGCGTCGGCGAGGCGCCGGACCGCCGCGACGGTGGTGTCGAGCAGCACCTTCTGCTTGGTGACCAGCGTGCCGTCGACGTCGCTGAGGACCAGCTTGATCCGGCGTTGTTCGGTTGCCATGGGTCGTTCTCCTTGAGGCCGCGCCTCATGCGCCGCGGCGGATGGTTTTGACGCCACCGGGCGAAGCGACGATCACCTCGCTCGCGATGTCGATGAACAGGCCTGTCTCGACCACGCCGACCACGGATTTCAGCGCCTCGTGCAGGGCCGGCCAGTCGCCGATGCCGCGGAACGTGCAATCGATGATCAGGTTGCCGCCGTCGGTGACGAAGGGCTGCCCGTCAGGCCCGGTCCGCAGCGTCATCTTCGGGCCGAGCGCCGCCATCTTGTGACGCGTCGCCTCCCAGCCGAAGCGCACCACCTCGACCGGCACCGGCCGGTCGTCGAAGACCGGCGCGATCTTGGTCTCGTCGACGACGACAACCATGCGCCGGGAGGCGGACGCCACGATCTTCTCGCGCAGCAGCGCGCCGCCCAGCCCCTTGATCAGGATCAGCGTCCGGGGATCGACCGAGTCCGCCCCGTCGATCGTCAGGTCGAGCACGGGGTGGGTTGCGAAATCGGTAAGCGGGATGCCGAGCCCGCGCGCCTGGGCGGCCGTCGCCTCCGAGGTGGGGATGCCGACGATCTTGAGCCCCTCCGCCTTCATGCGCCTTCCGATGGCGTCGACGGCGAGCCGGGCGGTCGAGCCGGTGCCGAGCCCGACGGCCATGCCCGTCGAGATCTGCGCGACCGCTTCCTCGGCCGCCGCGCGCTTCAGCGCGTCGATGTCGTCGGCCATGCCTAGGCGCCCTCGGCGGCGGCGCGGTCGAGCATCCAGTGGAGCGTGCCGACCGGGTCCACCCGCGCGGCGGGCAGGTCCTCGCCCAGCGCGATGCGCCGCAATATGTCGCGCTTGCCCGCGCCGGCCACCAGGAAGGCGACGTGGCGCGAGGATTCGAGCGCGGGATAGGTGAGGGTGACGCGCGTCTCGGGCCGAAGTCCCTCGATCACCGCCGTCCAGCGCGTGCGCTCGGCGAGCGCCGCGTCGGCGCCGGGGATCAGCGAGGCGGTATGGCCGTCATCGCCGACGCCGAGGAAGGTGAGGTCGAACAGCGGCCGGGCCGGATCGAGCGTCGCGGCCCCGTAATGCGCCTTCAGCAGCTTCTCGTAATCGTCGGCGGATTCGCGCGGCGAAAGCCCCACCGTCTTCACCGGATGGACGTGGTCCGCCGGGATCGGCGCCTTGTCGAGCATGGCGGCGCGCGTCATGCGGTAGTTCGAATCGGGATGGTCGGGCGGCACGAAGCGCTCGTCGCCCCAGTACCAGTGGATGCGGTCCCAAGGCACGCGGCCGGAGAACTCGGGCGAGGCGAGCAGCTCGAACAGCCGCTTGGGCGTCGAGCCGCCGGACAGGCAGATGCGCGGCGTGCCCTGCGCGGCGCTGCGCGACCTCGATCAGGAACGCGGCCGCGTGGCGGGCCAGCGCCTCCGCATCGGCCGAGACCTCGCGCTTGACCTCGCTCATCGCCCGCCCCCGCTATACCAGCGGGTGCCAGCGCCGCCCGTCACGGGCGAGCAGCTCGTCCGCGATGGCCGGCCCCTGCGAGCCGCCGGCGTAAGGCTGGAAGTTGCGCTTGGGATCGGCCTCCCACGACTGCAGCAGGGGATCGACCACGCGCCAGCCGGCCTCCACCGCGTCGGCGCGCTGGAACAGGGTCGCGTCGCCGATCATGCAGTCATAGACCAGCGTCTCATAGCCGGTCGAAGGCGCGGTCTCGAAATAGTCCTTGTACTTGAAGGTCATCTCGACATGGCCGAGCTGCACCGTGGGGCCGGGCACCTTGGCGCCGAACTGCATCGACAGCCCCTCGTCCGGCTGGATGTGCAGGATCAGCCGGTTGGCCATCATGCGGTCGACCGACGTGTCGCGGAACAGCGCGAACGGCGCGTGCTTGAACTGCACCACCACCTCGCTCTTGCGCGCCGCCAGCGCCTTGCCGGTGCGCAGGTAGAACGGCATGCCGGCCCAGCGCCAGTTGTCGACCGTCAGCTTCATCCCGACATAGGTCTCGGTCATCGAGTTGGGGTCGACGCGCTCCTCCTCGCGATAGGCCTTGTAGCTGCGCCCGCTGCCCTGCCCCGCCGCGTACTGGCCGCGCACCGCGCAGGCGCCGGGATCGGCCGGGTCGAAGAAGCGCAGCGCGTCCAGCACCTTCACCTTCTCGGTGCGCACCGCGTCGGCGGCGAAGGTGACCGGCGGCTCCATCGCCGTCATGGACAGGAGCTGGAACAGGTGGTTCGGCACCATGTCCTTGAGGGCGCCGGCGCGCTCGTAGAAATTGCCGCGCCGCTCGACGCCCACCGTCTCGGCGACCGTGATCTGGATGTTGTCGATATGGTCGCGGTTCCACAGCCGCTCGAAGATGCCGTTGGCGAACCGGAACACCATGATGTTCTGGACGGTTTCTTTGCCGAGATAATGGTCGATCCGATAGACCTGACTCTCGTTCAGCGACTCGAGAACGTGGCGGTTCAGCGCCTTGGCCGATTCGAAATCGTGGCCGAACGGCTTTTCGATGATCACGCGGCGGAAGCCGTTGCCGTCCGCGCCCTCGTCCATCAGTCCCGACGTGCCGAGATGGCCGACGATGGGGGCGAAGAAGCGCTCCGACACGGCCAGGTAGAAGACGGCGTTCCCCTCGATGCCGCGCTCGGCCGTGGCCTTCTTCAGCCGCTCGGCGATGCGCGGATAAGCGGCCGGATCGTCGAAATCGGCGGTCAGGTAGTCGATCGACTTGGCGAGCGAACCCCACGCCGCCTGATCGAGCGTGCCCGCCTCGGTGCCGCGGGTGCGGGCGAAATCGTCGACCGCGCCCTTCAGGATCTCGGCATAGGCGTCGACGGTGCGCTCGTTATGGTCGACCCCCAGCAGGTAGAACTTCTCGGGCAAGCAGCCCCATGCGCTTGAGGTTGTAAACCGCCGGCATCAGCAGGCGCTTGGTCAAATCGCCGCTCGCCCCGAAGATGACCAGCGCGCTGGGCGGCGCCGGGTCCGGCCGGGGCAGCGCTTCGGTGGTTTCGGCCGTATTGGCGGTGTCTGGCATATCGGACCCCTTCTGGACTGCGAAGCGCGGCGACTAAGGGCGCGGCCGCGCCCCACCCCACCTGTCACCCCGGCCGAGCCGCGCGAGCGGCGAGAGCCGGGGCCCATCCTGCGTCAACTCGGCCGGCTCCAGCATGGGTCCCGGCTCGCGCCACCGCCTGCGACGGTGGCTCGGCCGGGATGACAGGTTGCGCTGGAGCGGGCAGCTCGGCATCGGCGCGCGGGCTGCCTCAGTGCTGCTCGACGTGGCCGCCGAACTGCATGCGCATGGCGGACAGCAGCTTCTCGGCGAAGGTGTGGTCCTGGCGCGAGCGGAACCGCACGTAGAGCGCCGCCGACAGCACGTCGGCCGGGACCGCCTCGTCGATCGCGGCCTGGATCGTCCAGCGCCCCTCGCCCGAATCGGAGACCGAGCCGGTGAAGTTGTCGAGGTTGGCGTTGTCGGCGAGCGCGATGGCCGACAGGTCGAGAAGCCACGAGGCGACGACCGAGCCGCGCCGCCACACCTCGGCGATGTCGGGCAGGTTGAACTCGAAGCGGTGGTCGGCCGGCAGGTTCTCGGAATTCGCATTCTTGATGATGTCGAACCCTTCGGCATAGGCCTGCATCAGCCCGTACTCGATGCCGTTATGCACCATCTTCACGAAGTGCCCGGCGCCGACGCCGCCGCAATGCATGTAGCCGCGCTCGGGCCGCGAATCGGCGTCCTTCGGCCGCGGCGTGCGCTCGATGTCGCCCATGCCCGGCGCCAGCGTGTCGAGGATCGGGTCGATATGGTCGACCGCTTCCTTCGTGCCGCCGATCATCATGCAGTAGCCGCGCTCGAGGCCCCACACGCCGCCCGACGTGCCGACGTCGACATAGCGGATGCCCTTGGCCGCCAGCGCCTTGCCGCGGCGGATGTCGTCCTGCCAGAACGAGTTTCCGCCGTCGATGATGATGTCGCCCTTCGACAGCATCTCGCCAAGCTGCATCACCGTGTCGTCGGTGATCTTGCCGGCCGGCAGCATGACCCACACCACGCGCGGGGCCGAAAGCTGCTTCACCATGTCCTCGAGGCCCTTGGAGGCCTTTCCGCCCTCCTTGGCCAGGGCGTCGACCGCCTCGGCCGAGCGGTCATAGACCACGCAGCTATGGCCGTTCTTCATCAGGCGCCTGACGATGTTGCCGCCCATCCGGCCCAGGCCGATCATTCCCATCTGCATCGCAGTTCTCCTTGAAATCGTTCTATGCGGTTTGGCGGACGGCCGCGAGCAGCCGCCCGAGCTCGGCCTTGAGGTCGGGTCCCAGATGGACGCGGAGCGCGCGCCGGCCGCGTTCGGCCAGCACGTCGAAATCGCCGCGCGCCTGCGCCGCCTTGACGATGCCGAACGTGTATTTCTGCTGCGGCACGTCGAGATCGTCGGCGTCGTCGCAGGTGATCTGCAGGATGACGCCGGTGTTGGGCCCGCCTTTGTAGGCCTGGCCGGTCGAGTGCAGGAAGCGCGGCCCGAAACCCGACGCAGGTGCCGGCCTTGCGCTTGTCGCGCACGGCGAGGCGGATCTGCTGCATGATCTCGATCGTGTCGCGATCGCGCGGGATGTAGGCGAGGAACGCGGCGTAGTCGCCGGCTCCCAGCCGGTCGAAGTGCGCGGCGAGGTAGCCCGCCAGGTCCTTCGACTTCGCCGCCTTGGCGAGCGCGCCGGCGTTCTTGTCGTCGGCGAACAGCCGGATCGTCCCGTCGGTCGCGAAGGGCTGCTCGGGCGGCAGCTTGCCCGTCGCCTCGTACGCCTCGGTGAGCTTCCGCGTGGCGATCTTGGAGGCCTCGACGTCCGGCTGGTTGAAGGTGTGGATGCCCAGCATCGCGCCGGCCACCGCCGTCGCCACCTCCCACCGGAAGAACTCCTGCCCGAGATCGTAGGGGTCGGCGAGCGTGATGCGCACCACCGGGTGGCCCGCCTTTTCGAGCGCATCGAGGCGCTGGGCGGCGGGATCGGGCCGGTCCTTGAACTGCAGATGGACGAACAGCCGGTCGGGGCCGTAGACCGCGGGTTCGCCGGCCGGCTCGGCATCGACGGGGATCAGCCCCTTGCCCTCCTTGCCGGTCGACTCGGCGATGAGCTGCTCGGCCCAGGCGCCGAAATCCTCGAGGCCGGGACCGGCGAGGATGGTCACCTTGTCGCGGCCCTTGCGATCGGCCGCCCCCATGATGACGCCCAGCATGACGCCCGGGTTGACGTGCGGCGGCGCGTCGGGGCCGCAGCTCCGCACCATGAGCTGGGTGTTCTTGAGGAAGCGCTCGATGTCGAGCCCCATCGCCGCGGCCGGCACCATCCCGAACGGCGAGAGCACCGAGTAGCGCCCGCCGATGGTCGGCTCGCCCAGATAGGTGTGGGCGAAATGGTCGTGCTCGGCGACGGCCTGCATCTTCGAGCCGGGATCGGTGACGGCGACGAAGTGGCTCGCCACCTTGTCGCCCAGCGCCTTCTGCGCCTTGTCGAAGAAGTATTGCTTCAGGATGTTTGGCTCGAGCGTGCCGCCCGACTTGGACGAGACGATGTAGAGCGTCGATTCCGGCTTCACCCGCGATTCGAACGCGCGGATCTGGTTCGGGTCGGTCGAATCGAGGACGTGCAGCGTGGGATGGCCGTCCTGCTTGCCGAACGTCTCGACCAGCACCTCCGGCCCGAGGCTGGAGCCGCCCATGCCGAGCAGCAGCACGTCCTTGAACTTCTTCGCCTCGTCGCCGAGCTTGCGGTAGATCGGCACGTCCTCGAGCTGGTTGGCGACGATGTCGAGCCAGCCGAGCCAGTTGCCCTCGTCATGGCCGGTCCATAGCGGAGAGTCCTTGGCCCACAGCCGCCGGATGCGCCCGCCGGCGCGCCACGCCTCGATCTCGGCATCGACGTCCTTCTGCAGGTCGGCGGGCAGCGCCGCCGCCATCTGGTTGTGCTTGCCGGCGAGGAACTTGAGGCGCTTGTTCTCGACCGCCTCGAGCAGCTTGTCGTTCGCGTCGGCGAACAGCCTGACCGCGTCGACGACCAGCTGGTCGGTCACGTCCTTCATCGAGATGCCGACGGCGGCGAGGTCGGCCATGGTCTTCTTCGCGCCGTCGAGGTCGGTCTCGAGCGTCGCGGCGACCTTGCCGTGGTCGCGGAACGCGTCCATGGTCGGCGGCGGCATGGTGTTGACCGTGTCCCTGCCGATCAGCTCTTCGACATAGAGGACGTCCGAGTAGGCCGCGTTCTTGGTGCCGGTCGAGGCCCACAGCAGGCGCTGGGTCTGCGCGCCCTTGGCGGCCAGCTTCTTCCAGCGGTCGGACGCGTAGATCTCGTTGTAGCGGGCGTAGGTGAGCTTCGCGTTGGCGATGGCGACCTTGCCCTTGACGGATTCGAGCTTCGCCTTGTCGCCCTTGCCCGCCTTCAGCATCGCGTCGATCTGGCCGTCGATGGCGCTGTCGATGCGCGAGATGAAGAAGCTCGCCACCGAGGCGATGCGGCCCACGTCGTCGTTGTCGCGGGCATAGCGCTCGAGCCCGTTAATGTAGGCCTCGGCCACCTCGACATACATGTCGAGGGCGAACAGCAAGGTCACGTTGATGTTGATGCCCTCGGCGATGAGCTGCTCGACCGCCGGCACGCCCTCGACGGTGCCGGGCACCTTGACCATCAGGTTGGGCCGGTCGACGCGGCGCCACAGCCGGCGCGCTTCGGAGACCGTCGCGTGGGTGTTGTGCGCGAGATAGGGCGAGACCTCGAGGCTGACATAGCCGTCGCGCCGGTTGGTCGCGTCGTAGATCGGGCGCAGCTGGTCGGCCGCCATCTGGATGTCCTTGATGGCGAATTCCTCGCTGAGCGCCATCGGGCCCAGGTCGCCCCGGCGCATCAGCTCGGCGAAATGCTCGTCGTAATCGTCGTTATGGCCGATGGCCATCTCGAAGATCGCCGGGTTCGAAGTGATGCCCTTGAGCCCGTCCTCGGCGACGAGCTTCGCGAGCGGCGCGCCGATCAGCGTGCGGCGGATAAAATCGAACCAGGGCGACTGACCTTGGGTTTCGAGCTGTTTCAGGGGGTTCATCGCGAGGCTCCCTTGGTGCGCGCGATCTGTTCCTTCGCCGCGGCGAGGACGCGATCGGGCGTGAATCCGAACTTCTCGAGCAGATCCTTGAGCGGCGCGGACGAGCCGAAGGTCCGCATGCCGAGCACCGCGCCATGGCGGCCGACATAGCGCTCCCAGCCGAGGGTGGAGGCCTCCTCGACCGAGACGCGGGCATTCACCGCGTCGGGCAGGACGCTTTCCTTGTATTCGGCCGACTGCTGCTCGAACAGCTCCCACGACGCCATCGAGACGACGCGGGCATTGACGCCCTCGGCGGTCAGCTTCTCGTAGGCGTCGACGCACAGCGCCACCTCGCTGCCCGTGGCCATCAGGATCACCTCGGGCTTCTTGCCGCCCGGCGGGTCGGCCAGCACGTAGGCGCCCTTGGCGACGCCCTCGGCCGAGGCGTACTTGGTGCGGTCGAGCGTCGGCAGGTTCTGGCGCGACAGGATCAGGCAGATCGGCTGGTGCGACTGGCGGGCGATCACCTTCCAGCACTCCAGCACCTCGTTGCCGTCGGCCGGGCGGAAGGTGATCAGGCCGGGCGTGCCGCGCAGCGTGGCGAGCTGCTCGACCGGCTGGTGGGTCGGGCCGTCCTCGCCCACGCCGATCGAATCGTGCGTGAAGATGAAGATGACCGGCAGCTCCATGATCGCCGAAAGGCGGATCGGCGCCTTCATGTAGTCGGAGAAGATCAGGAAGCCCGAGCCGAACGGGCGCACCTTCTGCAGCGCGAGCCCGTTCAGCGCCGCGCCCATCGCGTGCTCGCGCACGCCGAAATGGAAGTTGCGGCCGGGGAAGCGCGCATCCTCGAAGTCGCCCGCACCCTCGAAGGTCAGGCGCGTCTTGGTCGAGGGCGCGAGGTCGGCCGCGCCGCCCACCAGCCACGGGTAGTTGGGCGCCAGCGCGTTCAGCACCTTGGCCGATGCGTCGCGCCCGCTGACCCCCTTGGGATCGGCGGGGAAGGGCTTCAGGTCCTCGTCCCAGCCGTCGGGCAGCTCGCGCCGCTGCACGCCGCTCGAGATGGTCGGCGAGCTTCGGGTATTCCTTCTTGTAGGCGGCGAACAGCTCCTTCCACTCGGCCGAGGCCTCGGCGCCGCGCCGGCCGAGCCCGCCGCGGATATGCTCGACCACCTCGTCGGGCACCAGGAACTTGGCGTCCTCGGGCCAGCCATAGGCGCGCTTGGCGAGGCGGATCTCCTCCTCGCCCAGTGGCTCGCCGTGCGCGGCCGAGGTGTCCTGCTTGTGCGGCGCGCCGTAGCCGATATGGCTTTCGACGATGATCAGGGTCGGCTTGTTGGTGGTGGTCCAGAACCGGTCGAACGCGCCGGTAAGCGCCTTCAGGTCGTTCGCGTCCTGCACCCGCTCGACGCGCCAGCCGAACGCCTCGAACCGCCCGGCCACGTCCTCGGTGAAGGCGAGGTCGGTGTGGCCCTCGATGGTGATGCGGTTGGAATCGTAGATCCAGCAGAGCTTGGAGAGCTTGAGGTGGCCGGCGAGCGAGGCCGCCTCGGACGAGACGCCTTCCATCATGCAGCCGTCGCCGCACAGCGCGTAGATGCGGTGGTCGAACATGGTGAAGTGCGGCCGGTTGAAGTAGCTGCGCCAGCAGCCGCTCGCCCATCGCCATGCCGACCGAGGTGGCGACGCCCTGGCCCAGCGGCCCGGTCGTGGTCTCGACGCCCGAGGTGAAGCGGTATTCGGGATGGCCCGGGCAGCGCGAATCGATCTGGCGGAAGCGCTTGATGTCGTCGACCGTCACCGACGGGCGGCCCAGCACCTCGTACTTGGTGTCGACCGCCTGCACCTCGGCGAGGCACAGCATCGAGTAGAGCAGCGTCGAGGCGTGGCCCATCGACAGCACGAACCGGTCGCGGTTCGGCCAGATCGGGTCCTGCGGGTCGAAGCGCAGGTGGTTCTGCCACAGATTGTAGACCACCGGCGCCATCGCCATCGGCGTGCCGGGATGGCCGGAATTCGCCTGCTGGACCGCGTCCATGGCGAGCGTGCGGATCGTGTTGATCGCGAGCTTGGTCGATATTCTGGCTGATCGTGTCCATTGTCACCCCATCCCGGTCTTCTGTCCTCGCAGCGGCGCCTCCCGGCGGCCCGCTACGGCAGATTGGCGAGCCCGACCATCGCCAGCGCCTTGTGCGTGACGACGAAGGTCGGAATCGATGCGAGGTAGTCGCGGAAGCGCCCCTTGTCTTCGAACCGGGCGCGGAACGGCGAGTCCGCGAACAGCGCGCCCAGCCGCGGCACGATGCCGCCCGCGATATAGACGCCGCCATGGGCGCCCAGCGTAAGGGCCAGGTCGCCCGCGACCGTGCCCAGCGTCGCGCAGAACGCCTCGACCGTGCGCACGCGACAGCGCCTCCGTCCGTCGAGGGCGGCGGCGGTGATGTCGGCGGGGGCCATGGACGGCGCGTCGACGCCCTCGATCGCCGCGATCGCCGCGCGCAGGTCACACAGCCCCTGGCCCGACAGCACGCGCTCGGCCGAGACATGGCCGTGGCGCGCCGCGCAGGCAGTCGATGATCTTCGCGTCCTCGGCGGTCTCGGCCGGCAGGCTGACATGGCCGCCTTCGCCCGACAGCGCGATCCAGCCGCCCTGCTCGGTGGGGATCAGCCCGCTGACGCCGAGCCCGGTGCCGGGGCCGAGGATGGCGATCGGCCGCCCCGCCACCGCCTCGCCGCTGCCGACCTTCTCGCGGTCGTCCTCCGTCAGGTAGGGCAGGGCCAGCGCGTTCGCCGTGAAATCGTTCAGCACCGTCAGCCGGTCGAGCCCCAGCGCCTCCTGCAGCGCCGTCGACCGAGAACGACCAGTGGCGGATGTTGGTGAAGGTGACCTGGTCGCCCTCGACCGGCGCGGCGATGGCGAAGGCCGCCTCGCGGATGCGACCGGCTTCGGGCTGCGCCTCCAGCTACGCGCGCACCGCATGCTCGAAGCTCGGATGGTCGCTGGTCGGAAGGATGGTCATCTCGCCGACCGCGCCGCCGGTCGGCGAGCGCGAATCGCGCATTTGTGCCGCCGATGTCGCCGACCAGCCGCAGCGCCCCGGGGAAGGCGCCTTGTCGCGCCGTGCGCGCGTCGCGCGCCGCTCGGGCTTGGCCGGTCGCTGCGCGGCCATCTGGCTCGCCGCCTCCGGCAGGGTACTCATCGGCATTGCGCCGAAGTTCCGTCGCACAACGGCGCGCCCGTCCGGCCGCCCCGAAGGACGCCGAACGATCGCGGTCTACAAGTATTCACCGCCTCCCCCTTGTCTCCGGACGCACCCCACGCCGAAGCCCATTCTCCGCCAGGACAGGGCATGCGACAAGTGCGCTTCGTCACTTTCGCCATTCATCGCGACGAATGTTACGAAATCGCTGCGAAAAGTCAAATTCTCACGGGAGAGCCGCATGCGTCACTCCCGAAACCGCGACGCCATGCAGAGGTTGCCCCCAGGCCGCGGCCCGGCCGCGCCGGGACGCGGGCGGCGGCGCGGCGGAGGCGGTCTCGCCCGGCGCAATCGCGCGCAGCGCGGGGAAAACGCGCGGCATCGCGGGCCCGGCGCGAGCGAGTATTCCCCGCCGCCGCGACAATCGTCGTCCTGTCGAGGGCGGACCAGAGGCGCGCCGCTGCTTCGGGAATTCTCCGCCTCGCGCACGGCAGACTCGGCACAGCGCGAAAGAACTGGGCGGGATCACCCATCCGGCGCCGTCAGAGTTCGGAAGATCAGGTAGAACGAATTGTTCCTGATTTTTCTACGTTTGTGCAATTTTCAATCAGCCATGCCCCGCCACCTGTTGGGCAGCCCAAGGCGAATGTAAATTCCGCCGCGGCAGGCCTTGCGTGAGGATGCCGCTCGACACAGGGGGTGACATGTCGCGGTTTGGCGGGTGGTTCCGTTCGGCAACGATCGGGGGGTGGTCCTTTGCATGTCTGGCCCCGCTGGTGGCGGGCGCGGCGATGGCGGCCGCCCCGGCACCGGGCGCGGCGCCCGACATCATGTACCTCGCCCAGCTCGGCGGCGGGCTGCTCGGCGGCGCGCCGCCGCAGGGCGGCGGCACCGTGTTCCAGCCGGGCCAGCCGCCCAAGCCGTCCCCTGCCCCGGCGGCCACGCCGGCCCCGGCCGCCAAGCCCGCCCCGGCCAAGGCGGCGACGGCCGCCCCGCCGGGCGGCGCGGAGCACGCGACGCGTGTACAACGAGAGCCAGTTCCCATCGGCCGTGGTAGTGCGGCGAATGCCACCCCAAGCAGTTCCGCGAATGGTCGGTGTCGCAGCACGCCTATGCCGAGGTCAGCGTCGTCTTCCATGCCATGCAGCACTCGATCAACGTGCTGATGAACGGCTCGAATGGCGATTTCTGCGCGCGCTGCCATTCGGCGGTCGCGGGCTATCTGAGCGAATCGCCCGACGCCGCCGTCCTGGAGCGCCACGCGACGTCGCGGGAGAGCGTGACCTGCATCTCGTGCCACCGCGTCAGCAAGACCTACAACAAGGTGAGCGGCCGGTTCGCCATCGTTCCCGGCGGCATCACCGAGCCGGTCTACGGCCCGACCGACGACAAGGAGCTGAAGCGGGTTCTCAAGGACCCCTCACTATCACGTCGAGGCCGACCCGAAGAAGGTGGGCCGCCACATCCATGCCGAGGTGGTGACGTTCGAGCCGATCCGGTCGTCGACCTTCTGCGGCTCGTGCCATGACGTGAACCTGTTCAACGGCTTCCGCCTGGAGGAGGCGTTCAGCGAGTATCGCACCTCGCCCGCCGCGGCCGAGGGCACCACCTGCCAGGACTGCCACATGGGCAAGGTCCAGGGGAAGGTGTCGGGCTACGAATACGGTCCGGCCGCCGTGATCGAGGGCAAGGCGACCCAGCCTCGGCGCCTGACCAACCACCTGTTCGCGGGGCCGGACTACCCGATCGTCCACCCCGGCATCTTCCCGTTCAACAAGCGCGCGCAGGAGCTCGCCAACGTCAACGAGTGGACGCAGTTCGACTACAAGGCGGGCTGGGGCACCGACGCGTTCGAGAACCACATCCCGCCGGGCACCACCTTCCCCGAGCACTGGCAGTCGGTCGACGACCGCTACGACGCCGCCTCGATCATCCGCGAGCAGATGAAGCTTCTCGACTATCACAAGGAGAAGCGGCTGGAGGTGCTGCGCAACGGCTACGGCATCGGCAAGATCGAGGCGTCGGGCGCGTCGGACGGCATCGACTTCTCGGTCGAGGTGAAGAACCTGACCAACGGCCACAACGTGCCGACCGGCTTCACCGCCGAGCGCGAGGCGTGGCTCGACGTCACGGTGACCGACCCGTCAGGCAAGGTGATCTTCCGCTCGGGCGACCGCGATCCCAACGGCGATCTGCGCGACGCGCATTCCGAGTGGGTGCGCGCCGGCAAGGTGCCGTTCGATTCGCAGCTCTTCAACCTGCAGACCGAGCCGATGATCCGCAATCTGCGCGGCACCGAGCAGCCGGCCGTGCTGCCGATCCCCTACCCGCAGACGGCGCTCACCTTCCTGCGGCCCGCGCCGTTCTCGCAGATCCTGCTGGGCCGGCCGACCGCGGCGCGCAATCAGAAGCATTCGATCGAGCCTCTGGGCCGGCGCACCGCCGATTACAGCGTCGACGGCGACCGGCTGACCGGCAAGGGGACCTATAAGGTGACGGTGCGCCTGATGAGCCAGGCCGTGCCGATCAACCTGGTCCTGGCCATCCAGTATGTCGGGTTCGACTATCACCAGTCGACGAAATCGGTGGTGGACAACGTCGTCGCCGGCGCTGTCGCGGTCGACGAGCGGACCTTCAACGTCAACATCCAATAGGCCGCCGCCAGCGGACCGGACGGAGTGCGAACGATGTTTCCGATGATGAAGGCGCACGCGCCGCGCCGCGGGCGCCAGGGCCTGCTGCGCGCGGTGGCGCTGGGCACGACGGTCGCGCTGGCGGCCCCCGGCGGGGTGCGCGCCGACGATTTCTGGAGCCACATCTTCCCGCTGGGCGAGGAGACCGAGGACCCGCACGTGCCCAGCGCGCCGTTGCCGCTGCTCGGGGTGGGCGAGCTGCCCGACGCGGCCGGCGCCGCCGATCGAGATCGGCGACCGGTTCCTCGATACCGGACCGCTCGATCCCGGGTTCGAGCTGCCGGGCGGGGCGGTGTGGCAGCCGCGCTTCTGGGTGTTCGGCACGCTGCGCACGGCGCTGCAGAGCTTCGACCCGGGCACGCGGCCGCGCGTCACCGAATGGGCCAACCGGCTCGACCTGTTCGGCAATTTGCAGCTCACCGGCACCGAGCGCGCGGTGATCGGCATCCGCCCGCTCGACCGCAACCGATCGGGCCAGTTTTCCGGCTACCGCTTCGAGCCCGGAGCGAGCGACGGCTGGAAGGATTTCACCAACGGCAACATCCAGACCCTGTTCTTCGAAGGCGATTTGGGGTCCACCTTCCCCGATCTCGACCGCAAGGGCATCCTGCCGATCGATTTCGGCTACACCGTGGGCCGCCAGCCGCTGGTCTACCAGAACGGGATGCTGATGAACGACACGGTCGATACGGTTGGGCTGGCGCGCAACTCGATCCACCTGCCCTACACGTCGAACATGCTGCTCACCGGCTTCTACGCATGGAGCGAGGTGACCCGCACGAACCGGCCGGACGACGTGCCGGGCGGCAAGCCGGAGCTGTGGGGCATCACGACCTCGACCGAGATTCTCGACGCCACCTACGACATCGAGCTGATCCGGGTGACCGACAGCTCGGCTTTCGGCGACGCCTGGTACGTGGGCGCGGCGGTGATCCAGCGCTTCTGGCTGATCAACACGGCCCTGCGGGTGAACGCGTCGATCGCCTCGGGGCCCGAGACGGCGGTGTCGACCGACGGCACGCTGGTTTCGCTCGAGACCTCGTTCACCCCCTACCGGTCGGACGACATCGTCTACTTCAACCCCTACGTCGCCTTCGGCCACTTCACCCAGGCGGCGCAGGACCCCACCGTCGGCGGCCCGCTGGCCGGGCTCGGCATCACCTACGCCGCCTACGGCATCGGCACCGCGGTCGCGGCGCTGTCCGGCGTGGCCGACGACGTGGCGGGCTTCGCGCTGGGCTACCAGGCGTTCTGGGACCATCACCGCCGCTCGCTGACCTTCGAGCTCGGCGTGCGCGAAGATACCGGCAACAAGAGCTTCGACGCCCAGGCGGTCGGGCTCCGCTTCCAGCAGGCATTCGGCCAGCGCATCGTTCTCGAGGTTGACGCGACCGCCTCCAGGCAGGAAGATCGGCCGGATGGCTTTGGGCTGCGTACGGAGCTCTCGTACCAGTTCTGAGGGGACGGCGTCGGGAACGGGGTTGGTCGTGCCGGTATGATCGGGATTGTCGAAATCGCGGGCTACGCGATCGTTGGGGCTGCCTTTCTGCAGGTCGCAGCCACGACCTATGGCACGATGCGCCGCCGCATGGTCGAGGGGCAGCGCCAGCGCGTCGCGCTGGACGTGTTCCGCGAGCGCGCCGAGCTCGACCTCGCCACCATCCGCCTCGAGCGCCAGCGCAAGGAGCTGGCGTGGGAGGGGTACCGCAAGTTCCGCATCGAGCGGAAGGTGAACGAGGCCGACGACGTCTGCTCGTTCTATTTCGTGCCGCACGACCAGATGCCGATCCCGGCCTTCCGGCCCGGCCAGTATCTGACCTTCCAGCTGCGCATTCCGGGCCAGGCGCAGCCGGTGATGCGCTGCTATTCGCTGTCGGATTCGCCGACCCAGCGCGGCTATTACCGCTGCACCATCAAGAAGATCCCGCCACCGCGCGACAAGCCGGACGTGCCGCCCGGCCTCGCATCGAGCTATTTCCACGGGCTCAGCGAGGGCGATCTGGTCGACGTGCGCGCGCCGTCGGGCAATTTCTACCTCGACGTCAATTCGACGCGCCCGGTCGTGCTGATCGGCGGCGGCGTCGGGCTGACGCCGGTGCTGTCGATGCTGAACATGATCTGCCAGGCGAACATCCGCCGCGAGGTCTGGTTCTTCTACGGCATCCGCAACCGCCGCGAGCACGCGATGTACGAGCATCTGCGGACGGTGGCCGAGGGGCGCGACAACATCCACATCGTGGTCTGCTACTCGGACCCGAGCGACACCTGCGTCGAGGGCGCGGACTATCACGTCAAGGGCCGCGTCTCGGTCGGGCTGTTCAAGAAGCTGCTGCCCTCGAACAACTACGAGTTCTACATCTGCGGCCCGCCCCCGATGATGGAATTGGTCACGCAGGACCTGCGCGAGTGGGGCGTGCCCGATTCCGACGTGCGGTTCGAGGCGTTCGGCCCGGCCACGGTGAAGAAGAAGGCGCCGGCGACGGCGCTCGCCGCGGGCGAGGCCATCAGGGCGTTCAAAATCTCCTTTTCGCGCGGCGGCAAGACTGTCGACTGGTCCGAAAAGGATGGTAGTATCCTCGACGTGGCGGAAAGCAACGGAATCGCGCTCAGCTCGGGCTGCCGGGCGGGCAATTGCGGCACGTGCGAAACCGCGGTGCGCGAAGGCAAGGTCACCTATCTCCTCGATACCGGCTTCAAGCCCAAGGAGGGGTCGTGCCTGCCCTGCGTCGCCGTGCCGGAAGGGAATGTGGTTCTCGACGCCTGACGGGCGCGGGAGCCGCCGGAGATGAAACCGAACCTCGCTCCTCGAACGGGCGAGAGGATTATGGGGGACACGACGATGACTGGGTTGGCACGTCTTGCGACGGCTATGGGCGTTGCGGCCGTGGCGGTGGTGTTGTTCGTGGCGCCGGGCGCCCAGGCGGCCCCCGCGCGGCTCGACCCCGCGAACGTCGTCGGCCCGACCAAGTGCGCGGAGTGCCACAAGGTCGAGGCGCTGATCTGGCAGCACACCCACCATTTCGCCTCGTTCCGCGAGATTCCGCGCGACCCGAAAGCGGCGGAGATCGCGAAGAAGATGGGGCTGCGCCGCATCAAGTCGGAGAGCCTGTGCCTGAACTGCCACTTCACCAACGTGGAGAAGGGCGGCAACCTGGACCCGATCGCCGGCATTTCGTGCAAATCCTGCCACGGCGCGGGCAAGAACTTCATCAAGGTCCACTCGGGCTTCTCGGGCAAGAAGAAGGAGACCGAGAGCGCGGCCGAGCGCGCCGCGCGCTGGAAGAAGTCCGAGGCGGCGGGGATGATCCGCCCCTACATGATCTTCAAGATCGCCGAGAACTGCTATAGCTGCCACATCGTGCCCGAGGAGAAGCTGGTCAACGTGGGCGGCCACCAGGCCGGCAGCGCGTTCGAGCTGGTCTCCTGGACGCAGGGCGAGATCCGCCACAACACGTGGTACACGGACGGCAAGTCCAACCCGACCGCGTCGAAGAACATCCAGCGCAAGATGTACGTGACCGGCGCCGCGGTCGAGCTCGAGCAGTCGCTGCGCGCGGTCGGCAAGGCCACCCAGAACGCGACCTACGCCCAGACCATGGCGCGGCGGGCCCAGGCGGCCGCCCAGCGCCTGGGCGCGATCAACAAGGCGCTGAACCTGCCGGAGACCAACGCCATGATGGCCGCGGCCGGCACGGCGCAGCTCAACCTGAACAACGAGAAGCAGCTGTCCGGCGTCGCCGACAAGATCGCGGCCGCCACGCAGGCGTTCGACAAGAAGTACGACGGCAGCCAGCTCGGCGCGGTCGAACTCGATGATCCCGGGGCCGCAATACTACAAGGGCAAGCCGAGCCGCTGATCCAGCGGCGGTTCGGCCCATGACGAGCGCGTAACAGGAGGCTCGCCATCGCCACCTTTGGCACGATGCAACGGCCGTCGCGTTGGGACTCCCCGTTCAGTCCCGATATGACGGACGACGACGTGGAACGCCTTCTGGCGATCCCGCCGCTGAACGCGATCGACGCCAGCCTGTTCCCGGCGTCGCTGTCCCTGACCGGCATCATCCGCAACGACGCGCGCATCGAGAAATGCCGCCGCGGCGACATCGTGGTGCGCGAAGGCGATTACGGCAACTCGACCTTCGTCGTGCTGAAGGGCGCGGTCGGGGTGATCGTCGCCCATGAGGGCGAGGAGACGCTGACGGCGCCGCAGTCGCGCTCGCACCGCAACGTGTTCTCGTCGCTGGCCCAGCTGTGGCGCAACGCCCGGGTGCCCGAGGCGCGCGACGTGCAGCGCTATCTCGACCGCACGGCCCTGTCGCTGCGCTACGAAGGCAGCGAGGCCGAGGCGCGGCCCTTCGTCAAGGACCTGGACGAACTGATCGCCCAGGCCGAGATCGTCACCATTGGCGAGGGCGAGACGTTCGGCGAGATCGCCGCTTTGTCGCGCACGCCGCGCACCGCCACCTGCGTCGCGCTCAACGATTGCGAGCTTCTGGAGCTGCGCTGGCAAGGGCTGCGCGACATTCGCCGCTACGACCCCGGCTTCCGCCAGCGCATCGACGAGCTGTACCGCACCCGGTCGCTGCAGAGCCACCTGGCGGAATCGCCATTGTTCGACCATCTCGACGCCGCCGCCCTGGCCCAGATCATCGCCGAGACCCAGTTCGAGACCTATGGCGAGTTCGAGTGGTTCTCCGCCTTCAAGCGCCAGATCGAGGAGGCCGACGAGAGCCTGGTGATCGAGCGCGAGCCGACCATCGTCAACGAGGGCGAGTATGCCGACGGGCTGATCCTGATCCGGTCGGGCTTCGCGCGCGTGTCGGAGAAGCTGGGCTACGGCCACCGCACCGTCCGCTGCGAGATGAAGAACGACGTGTTCGGCCTCGAGGAGGTGTACGACCACTGGAAGAACGGCGGGCCGCTGTCCTACCGCCACACCCTGACCGCGATCGGCTATGTCGACATATTGCGCGTGCCGACCGCGCTGGTGGAGCAGCACGTGCTGCCCAGCCTGAGCCCCGAGCGCTTCGAGGCGCTGACCAGCGGGCGCGACTTCTCCGCCTCGCTCGACCATTCGCTGATCAACTTCCTGGTCGACCGGCGCATCGTCAACGGCACCGCGACGATGATGATCAATACCGAGCGCTGCGTCGGCTGCGACGACTGCGTGCGCGCCTGCGCCGCGGCCCACGACAACAACCCGCGCTTCGTGCGCCACGGCGCCGAGCACGGCAAGCTGATGATCGCCAACGCCTGCATGCACTGCCAGGACCCGGTCTGCCTGATCGGCTGCCCGACGGGCGCGATCCACCGCCGGTCCGAGGACGGGCGGGTCATCATCAACGACACCACCTGCATCGGCTGCGGCACCTGCGCCAACTCGTGCCCGTACAACAACATCCGGCTGGTCGAGATCCGCAACCCGGACGGCGGCTTCATCGTCGACGAGGCGACCAACGCCCCGATCATGAAGGCGACCAAGTGCGATCTGTGCATGGACCAGCTCGGCGGCCCGGCCTGCCAGCGCGCCTGCCCGCACGACGCGCTGGTCCGCATGGACATGCGCGACCAGGCGGCGCTCGCCGAGTGGATCAACCGATGACTGCCTTCACCCAGCGGCGCACGCGCAACGTGCTGTTCACGGCGCTGGTCGCCGGGCTGATCCTGCTGGGCGAATTGCAGGCGCCGCCGCTGATGAACCTGCACTTCGCCAGCGGCTGGGGGCTGACGGCGGGGCTGGTCCTGCTGGTGCTGTTCAACGCGCGCAAGAAGATCCCGATGGTCCCCGCCCTCAGCGCGGCGGCATGGCTGCAGCTTCACATCTATATCGGCTGGCTCGCCGTGTTCGTGTTCGCGCTGCACACCCAGTTCCGCTATCCGGGCGGCGCGTTCAACCAGGCGCTCTGGTGGTTCTTCGTCGTGCTGTCGGCGAGCGGCGTCGCCGGAATCTTCATGGAGCGGTCGATCGCCCCCCGCGTGCGCGAGCGCGGCGAGTACATCATGTTCGACCGGCTGAACGCGTTCCGCCTGCAGCTCGCCGACGAGGCGGCGGCGCTGGCCGCGCGCTCGGTGACGGAGATCGGCGCGCCGTTGCTGGTCGACGTCTACCGCGACCGGATCGCACCCTTCATGGCGGGGCCGCGCAATTTCTGGTCGCACTTGATCGATTCGCGCAAGCCGCTCGACAGGCTGATCGGCGAAATGCGCGCGCTCGAGCGCTACCTCAACCCCGAGGGGCGCGAAACGCTGCGCGCGATCGAGGAGCGCGTCATCGCCAAGGACAATCTCGACCACCAGCACGCGCTCGTCACGCTGATGCGCACCTGGCTGTTCCTGCACATCCCGCTGGCGTACGGCATCTTTCTGCTGATCGCCGTCCACATCGTGCTCGTGTATGCGTTCGGCCGTTTCTAGCCGTCGAAGAGGCGGACGCCGGCACGGCGGGAGTGGTATGGTGCGGCAGAGCGGGGCCGGGGGGGCGCCGTCGACGAACCAGCATCGCCAGCGCGCGCCGTCGCCATGATCCGATTGCAATCCTTCAGCCATCTGGTGAGCCGCTATGAGCGGCCGAATCAGCCGTGGATTTGCGGCCGGGTCGCGCTCGGCCAGCCCTGCCGCATCGGACCCGACCGGCAGGGCCACTGCCAGGCGACGTTCGAATGCCGGCCGCAGCGCAAGGGCGAGCGCTGGGAATGCACCCGCCCGCCCTCGGCCGGCGGCAAGTGCGTCGAGGGGCCGCGCGCCGACGGCACCTGCGCCTGCCCGATCCCGCCCTGCGTGCCGGTGCGCAGCCAGCGCGCGCGGCGCGGCCAGATCGCGCGCCTCGCGGTCGCCACCGTGCTCGGCCTGCTGGCGATCATGCTGGGCAGCGACCATGCGGCAAGGTGGCTGGTCGAGCCCGGCCACCTGACCGCGCAGCACGCCGGCATCCAGGACTGCGCGACCTGCCATACCGGCTTCGCCGCCGGGCCGATCGCCTGGGTCCACGCGGCCGTGGGCGACCAGAATCCCGCCGCAGCGGCCAAGCCCTGCCTCGCCTGCCACGACATCGGCACGCACCCGCTGAAGGCGCACGGCCTCGCCACCGCGACGCTCGCCCGGCTGCGCGTCGCCGTGGCGCGCGGCGCCGGACCGGCACCCGTCCCGGCCGGGGCGGCCGGCGCGGCCGAGCCCGCCGCAGCGGACGTGCCGCCGCTGCCCGCCGTCGCCACCGGCGAGCTCGCCTGCTCCAACTGCCATCGCGAGCACAAGGGCATCAACGCCTCGCTGACCCAGATCGGCAATGCCGCCTGCCAGACCTGCCACGTGCGGACCTTCGGCTCGCTGGCCGAGGGCCACCCGCCCTTCCGGGGCTTCCCGTTCAACCGCCGCACGCGGATCGCTTTCGACCACGCGGCGCACTACAACAAAGACTTCGCCATGGCCGACAAGGCGCTGGTGCCGGGCGCGTGCACCACCTGCCACGCGATGGGGCCGGCCGGCCGCGCCATGGTGGTGAAGCCGTTCGAAGCGACCTGCGGCGCCTGCCACGGCGACCAGATCCGCGGCAAGGAGGCGGTGGGCGACAAGGGCATCGCGGTGCTCAACGTGCCGGCGCTCGACCTCGCGACCTTGCGCCAGAAGGGCGCCGCAATCGGCGAGTGGCCGGACGACGCGCAGAACCCGATGACGCCGGTCATGCGCTTCATGCTGGCGCGCCACCCGGACACCCGGAAGGATCTGGCGACGCTGGGCGCGGTCGGGCTCGACGATCTGAGCGGCGCCACGCCGGACCAGGTGGCCGCGGCCGCGGAGATCGCCTGGGCGATCAAGGGGCTGCTCTACGACCTGAGCATGAAGGGCCCGATCGTGATCGCCGAGGCGGCGATGGGCGACGGCGCCCGGGCCGCGAAGGCGCCGCCCGCTTTGCTGGGCGGCCTGCCGCCCTCGGCCATCCGCTCGGCCGAGGCCGACTGGTTCCCCCACCTCGCCGACGAGGTGACGCGCCATCGCGCGGGCGAGAAGGTGCCGATCCCGGGCGAGAAGCCCTCACCCCAGGCGAGCGCGCCGGCGAGCGCGCCGGCGAGCGCGCCCTCCAGCGGCGGCGATCACGGGTCGATCCTCGGCGGCGGCGGGATCCTGGGCGGTGGGTCGGCCCCGGCGCCGCAGGCAGAGAATCACGGATCGATCCTCGGCGGCGGCGGGATCCTGGGCGGCGGGAACGGCCCCGGCGCCGCAGGCGGAGAATCACGGATCGATCCTGGGCGGCGGCGGCATCCTGGGTGGCGGGAATGCCCCGGCGCCGCAGGCGGAGAATCACGGATCGATCCTCGGCGGCGGCGGCATCCTGGGTGGCGGGAACGCCCCGGCGCCGCAGGCGGAGAATCACGGATCGATCCTGGGCGGCGGCGGAATCCTGGGTGGCGGGAATGCCCCGGCGCCGCAGGTGGAGAATCACGGATCGATCCTCGGCGGCGGCGGCATCCTCGGCGGCAACGCGGCCCCGGGACCGCAGGCGGCTCCGCCCCCCGCGGCGGCAAAGCCCGAGCCGCCGAAGCCGGTCGACGGCGAGCAGTGGGCGGCGCTCGGCGGCGGCTGGTACCGGCTCTACTACACGCTGTTCTACCGCCCGACCGGCCATGCCGACCCGTTCCTGCGCGCCTGGATGGACGTGTCCGGCGCCCTCGCCTCCGACCCCGACAGCCCTGCGGCGAAGCTGTTCGCCGGGCTCACCGACCCGGCCGCGCCGGGCGTCTGCGCCAAGTGCCACTCGATCGACCGCGCCGCCGACGGCGCCCGCGTGGTGCAGTGGTTCCCGCGCTGGCCGAACCGCGAGCAGCACGGCTTCACCACCTTCGCTCACGAGCCGCACCTCAATTTGTTCGCCATGCAGGGCTGCAAGACCTGCCACGAGCTCGACCAGAAGGGCGACTTCGCCACCACCTACAAGCAGGGCGATCCGAACGTGTTCGCGGCCTCGTTCAAGCCGATCCAGCGGACGCTGTGCGCGGATTGCCACGTGGCGGGCAGGGCGCCAGATTCCTGCGTGACCTGCCACAACTACCATATCGGGCGCATCCCGCAGGCGCCGGGCGTGTCGACCATGGACACGCAGCACCCGACGCCGCCCGCCCCCGAGGAGGCGGCGAGGCCCGCCCCGGCGGCCGCCGCCCCCGGCAAGCGCGCCGGCGCCGGCGGCTGGACGCGCAGCCTGCACCTCGCCGACCGCTGATACCCGCGCCCGCCGCCGCTATCGCCGCTCGACCTGAGTAGCGCGGGAACGCGCTGCAAGCGCCAAGGGATTCAACGTAAATGCCGCAAACGAAACGGCGGCCGCCCGGGGGCGGCCGCCGTCGCAGCGCGGTCCGCAGGCGGACCGGATGGCGCTATTTCTTGTCCCAGCTGCGGGCGACGAAGATGTTCCGGCCGCGCAAATCGTCCATGTAGGTCTTGAGGACGAGATTGCCCGGCAGCCCTTCCTTCTCGCGCGCCGCGGCCCATTCCATGGCGATGTTGGGCAGCATCCGGGCCCACTTCTCCCGCCCCTCCTGCGACATCACGGTCTTCTTGACGCCGGCCTTTTTCAGGATGCCGACGAACTTGTGGTAGCGCGCGTCGTCGATCTTTTCGACGCCCTTCCAGTAGTCGTCGGCCGTTTGCTGGAAGATCTTCTGGACGAAGTCGGGCAGCTTCTTCCACGCGTCCTGATTGACGGTGATGGATGTTGTCGGTGTCGCGCCGAAATCCACGACCAAGTGGTACTTCGCCACCTGGTAGGTGCGGAACGGCACGACCAGCCCGACGCTGATCGGATAGCCCTCGTAGATGCCGTTCCGGATCGAGGTGTAGGAATCCATCATGTGCGAGTTGACCACCACCGCGCCGGTGCCGCGCAGATACTGGCCCATCGCGCCCGAAGCGCCGATCTTGTGGCCCTTCAGGTCGTCGACGCTCTTCGCCGGGAAGGTGGTGAACATGTCCGAGCCGGCCGACGCCGAGCTGGTCAGGAACACCTGGTTGTGGTCGGTGTACTGCTTGTTCATCGCCGGGATCTTGGCGCGCAGATCGGCGTCGATGGCAACCGCCTGGGTCGGCGTCACGTCGGTGAACGGCACCATGTAGCTGACCTGGTCGAGGGGAAGCTTCGATTCCTCGAAGTTCTTCAGGATCACGCCCACCTGGCCGATATTCTGCTCGACCGCCTCGAACACCTCGTTGAGGTTGGCGAGGGTGGAGGAGTAGGCCTCGGTCCAGGCGATCTTGAAGTCCTTGCCCGAAGCGGCGAGGCGCTTGTTCACCAGCGGGATGAACACCTCCTTCATGCCTTTGACGTTCGAGACATTGGGCGGCGCGCCGGCGACGGCGATCAGCTTGACGGTCTCGGCGCCGGCGGGGCCGGCGGCAAGGGCGAGCGCTGCCGCGCAGGGCGCGGCGAGCCAGGCGATTCGGTATGGCTTCATCGGGGTGCTCCTCCGTTTGGGCCCGTGCGCGGGCCGTTGCATCGTCCTCCGTTCCTGCGTATGTCCGGCCGTCGAAGGCGCCCCGGCCCGGCGCGCGGGCCGGGGCGGAGCGGGCCGCCCTATTCCTTGTCCCAGTTGCGCGCGATGTAGATGTCGCGCGCGCGCAGCTCGTCCATCGCGGTCTTGAGGACCAGCTTGCCCGGCAGCCCGTCCTTTTCGCGCGCCTCCGCCCATTGCTGGGCGAGGTTGGGCAGGGTCATCGCCCAGCGCTTGCGCTCCGCCTTGGAGATCGGGGTGACGGTCACGCCCTGCTTCTTCATGATCCCCTGGAACTTCTTGTCGCGCTCGGCGTCGATCGACTCGATGCCCTTGGACCAGTCGACCGAGGTGTCGCGGAAGATCGCCTGGACGAAGTCGGGCAGCTTCTTCCACATGTCCGTGTTCACCGTGACCGCCGACGTCGCGGTGGTGCCGAAGTTGACTTCCAGACGGTGCTTGGCCGCCTGGTAGGTGCGGTAGGGGAAGGCGAGCCCGACGCTGATCGGGTAGCCCTCGTAGATGCCGTTGCGGATCGAGGTGTAGGATTCAAGCATCGACGAATTCACCACCACCGCGCCGGTGTTCTTCAGGTAATGGCCCATGGCGCCCGAGGCGCCGATCTTGTGGCCCTTGAGGTCGTCGATCGACTTCATCGGGAAGGTGGTGAACATGTCCATCCCCGGCGACGCGGCCGAGCGCAGGAACACCTGGTTGTGCTTGGCGTACGCGGCGTTCAGGTCGGGGATCTTCTTCCGCATCTCGGTATCGATCGCGACCATCTGCTCGGGCGTCGCGTCGTGGAACGGGATCATGTAGCCCACCTGCTCCAGCGGCAGGCTCGATTCCTCGAAGGTCTTGAGGATGACCGCGACGTGGCCGATGCCGTTCTCGCACGCCTCGAGCACCTCGGTGAACTTGGCGAGCGACGAGCCGTAGGCCTGCTTCCATTCGATCTTGTAGTCCTTGCCCGTCGCGGCGAGGCGCTTGTCCACCATCGGGATGAACACATCCTTCAGCGCCTTGACGTTCGAGACGTTGGGTGGCGCCGCGGCGAAGGCGGTGATCGTCACGGTCTCGGCGCGCACCGGACCGGCGGCGAGCGCGAGGCCGAGCATGACGCCGAGCGCGATGGGGGCGTGGGTTGTCCTGGACATGTTCCGTCTCCCAAATGCGGGACGCCGGCGCCGGCGGGGCTCAGCCCGCCACCTGGTCAACGGCCCGTCGTTCCTTTGCCGTGCCCGGTGCCTCCCGGGCCCTCTTTGCGGGGCGTGCACGGCTTCGCACCATCAGGTTAGCCCGCAGGACGGGCTGTGGACAACCCCTCGCGGGATTCACGCATCAGCGTCCCGCGAGCCCCCGCGAATTCTGCCCCAAACTGCGGATGCGAGGGGAAGACGCCTCAGCGCGACGCCCGCCCCCGCCCCACCACAGGCAGGAAGATGCGCGAGGGCCGCGCCTCCGAGTGGTAGATGGTGTCCGAGCCGATCTTGGACGGGTGGTAGGGATGCGTCCACACCGCGTCGGTGATCGGCGAATCGCCATTGGCGAGCTCGACCCGGATGCGGTGGCCCGCCTTGAAGCGGTAGCCGGCGGGCAGCACCTCGATGTCGAACTTGTAGGGGGTATTCTTCTCCAGCGGCCGCGGGTCGTCGTGGTCGTAAAACGGCCAGTAGGGCTTCGAGCGCTTCTCGTTCTTGGTGTGGTGGTGCGACGCCTTGAGCCAGCCCTTCGACACGTTGAACGAGCGCGGCTGCAGCCCCTTGGCGCGGTCTTCGGCCGATTGCGGGAACTGGTCGGCCAGCTTGACGATGAAATCCGTGTCCGACTGGTCGGACGAGGCCCACAGCTCGAGCAGGATCGGCCCCAGAATGTCGAGGTCGCGATCGAGCGGCTCCGACGTCCAGGTCAGCACACGCTTCAAGGGGTCGGGCCCGTTCGGCCCCATCGCGACGACGCCGCTGACCCATTGGTGGTCGGGATAGCTGTAGCCGGTCGAGCCCTCGCTGCGGCCCGGCTCCTCGGTCGAAAGCCCCCCGTCATTGAGCGAGGTGAGGCTGCCCGACTTCTTCCGGCGCAGATAGAACGGCGTCATCTTGGCCGATTTGGGCGGCCATTCGTTCTCCTCGCGCCATTCGCCGTCCGAGCCCTGGATGCCAGCCCGTACCGCCGGCAGCTTCTCGTAGCCGTTCTCGATGCCCTTCAGGTAGCGGTCGTAGAACGGCAGCAGCCACTTGGCGTGGAACTCCTCGGTGTCGAAGGCGTGGTGCACCTCGTTCTGGGTGCGGAAGTCGGTGACGACCAGCTTCTTGTCCTTGGTCGGCGTGTGCTCGAACCCCACCACGTTGCCGCGCAGGTGCAGCGCCTTCTTGGCCCAGTGGCCGATGGACAGGACCGGGATCTCGATCTGGTCGATGCGCTCGAAGGCGGACCGCTCCTTCCACCACGAATTGTCGGTGTCGTGGTAGGTGAGGTCGAAGCCGGTGTCGGTGGTCATCGCCTTGCCCCGGCGCTGGTCGGGCGGGCGGTGAAGCGCGTTGGCGCGCACGCCGATGTACCACATCGTCCGGTACGAGCAGTAGATGCCGCCATGGAAGCCGTGGCAGCGATACGGGTCGATCAGCGCGTCGTAGGGCGCGATGCAGGTCAGATGCGGCGGCCGGTTCACCGCCATCAGCCATTGCGAGAAGCCGAAATAGGACTGGCCGATGCCGCCGATCTTGCCGTTCGACCAGGCCTGCCCGGCGATCCATTCGATCATGTGGTAGCTGTCCATCTGCTCGGTCCTGGACAGGAAGTCGTAGTCGCCCTCCGACCGGCCCGAGCCGCGCACGTCGGCATGCACGTAGGCGTAGCCGCGCGAGACGTAGAACTCGATGGGGCCGGTCTCCTTCCACGGGAACAGCGGCAGGGCCGGAACGTGGTCGTACTCGTACTGGTAGGGCGAGGCGGCGTAGAGGGTCGGGAACTCTCCCTCCGCGTCCGGCCGGTAGATGCGGCAGGCGATGCGCACCCCGTCGGGCATCACCACGTTGACGTCGTCGTCGATCCGCATCTTGTAGCGCCGTTCGGCCGATCCGGCCTTGCGCGGCGTCGCCCCTGCGGCGCGACGCCCGCGGCTTTCGCCGCGGGCGTCCGAAGTCCCCCCTCTCCGTGCCATGCCCTCTATTCCTCCTTGACCCAGTTGCGCAGCGGGTTCGCCCCGTGCTTCTGCATCTCGTCCAGATAGGCCGTCAGCAGCTTCGTGCCCGGCAACCCGTCGTCGTCCAGCCGGTGCGCCCATTGCAACGGCACGTTCGGCATCGTGCGCGCCCACTTGCCGCGCTCCTCGTCCGACAGCTTGCCGAAATGCACGTCGTGCTGGTGCAGCACCTTCACGAACTTCTCGTAGCGCCCCTTCTCCATCTCCGCGTACTTGGTGCCGTAGTTCGCGGTCACCTCGCGGATGATCTTGCGCACCACGTCGGGCAGCCCCTTCCAGGCGTCCTGGTTGAAGGTCAGCTCGGCCGTCACCGACGAGTTGAAATCGACCTGGGTGTAGTCGTGGGCGGCCTCGTAGGTGCGGTAGGGCACGGCGAGCCCGATCGAGATCACGTAGCCCTCGTACACGCCGTTGCGGATCGACGTGTAGGAATCCGCCATGGAAGAGTTCACCACGACCGCGCCGATGCCGCGCAGGAACTGGCCCATCGAGCCGGACGCGCCGATTTTGTGGCCCTTCAGGTCGTCGATCTTCTCGACGGGAAAGGTGGTGAAGATGTCCATCGGCGCGCTGCCCGCCGACGCCAGGTGCACCTGGCCGTACTTGCGCCACGTGGCGTTCATCTCGGGGACCTGCTTGCGCAGCGCCTCGTCGATCCGGGCCGCCACCAGCTCCTTCTTCACGCCGAACGGCACGACCTTGCCGTACTGTTCGAGCGGCAGCTTGGATTCCTCGAAGATCACCAGCTGCACGCCGAGCTGGGCGATATTCTGCTCGACGGTCTCCAGCACCTCGGTGAACTTGGCCAGCGACTGCGCGTAGGCCTGCGTCCAGTCGATCGTGATGTCGGCACCGCTCGCGGCGAGGCGCTTGTTGATCTCGGGGATGATGTAGTCCTTGGTCACCTTGACCGGCGTCACCGTGGGCGGCGAGCCGCCGACGGAAACCAGCTTGATCGTCTTGGCCGCACCCGGGTGGATGCCGAAGCCGATCGCGGCGGCGACCATCGCGGCCGAAAACGCGAAACTGCGGGTTGTGCGAAAAGCCATTCGTTCACCTCCTTGGCCGCGCATGCGGCACGGTTACCCTTCTCGGCGGCATCCTAGCGGCCTCGCGCCGCCATGTCCAAACGGGCCGGCCGCGGACGGGCGCCCGCCCTTGCCCTTCCGGGAGAAACGCGGTAGGTACGCGGCCGCGGCCTGGCCGCATCTCCCTGTCCCGGCGCAACGATCGGTTCGCCATGAACATCCATGAATATCAGGCCAAGGCTCTGCTCGCGAAATACGGCGTCGCGGTGCCCAAAGGCGGTGTCGCCTACACAGCCGACGAGGCGAAGGGCCGCGCGGCCGAGCTCGGCGGCGCCGTCTGGGTGGTGAAGGCCCAGATCCACGCCGGCGGGCGCGGCAAGGGCGGCGGGGTGAAGCTCGCCAAGTCGCCCGACGAGGTGGCGAAGCTCGCCCAGGACATGATCGGCATGAACCTGGTCACCCACCAGACCGGCCCCGAGGGGCGCGAGGTCAAGCGGGTCTATGTCGAGGAAGGCTGCGACATCGCGCGCGAGCTGTATCTCGGCATGCTGGTCGACCGCGCCACCGGGCGGATCACCGCGATGGCGTCGTCCGAGGGCGGCGTCGAGATCGAGGAGGTGGCGGCGAAGTCGCCCGAGAAGATCCTGCGCGTCGCCATCGACCCGGCGACCGGCATGCAGCCCTTCCACGCGCGCCGGCTCGCCTTCGGGCTCGGGCTCAAGGGCGCGCAGGTCGCGGCCGCGACCCGGTTCATGCTGGGCATGTACCGCGCCTTCACCGACCTCGACGCCTCGATCGTCGAGATCAACCCGCTGGTCGTCACCAAGCAGGACGCGGTCATCGCGCTCGACGCCAAGATGAACTTCGACGACAACGCGCTGTTCCGCCACAAGGACGTGGCCGCGCTGCGCGACGAGGACGAGGAGGACCCGGCCGAGCTCGAGGCGGCGAAGCACGACCTCAACTACGTCAAGCTCGACGGCAATATCGGCTGCATGGTCAACGGCGCCGGGCTCGCCATGGCGACGATGGACATCATCAAGCTCTATGGCGGCGCGCCGGCGAACTTCCTCGACGTCGGCGGCGGCGCGACGCGCGAGCGGGTGACCGCCGCGTTCAAGCTGATCCTCGCCGATCCGAACGTCGAGGGGCTGCTGGTCAACATCTTCGGCGGCATCATGCGCTGCGACGTGATCGCCGAGGGCGTCGTCGCCGCGGCCAAGGATGTCGGGCTGCACGTGCCGCTGGTGGTCCGGCTGGAGGGCACCAACGTCGAGCTGGGCAAGAAGATCCTCGGCGAGTCGGGCCTGCCGATCGTCTCCGCCGACAACCTCGCCGACGCCGCCGAGAAGGTCGTCAAGGCGGTGAAGGAGGCGGCGTAATGGCGATCATCGTCGACAAGAACACCAAGGTCATCTGCCAGGGCTTCACCGGCGCCCAGGGCACGTTCCATTCCGAGCAGGCGATCGCCTACGGCACGCGCATGGTCGGCGGCGTCACGCCGGGCAAAGGCGGCACCAAGCATCTCGACCTGCCGGTCTTCGACACGGTCAGCGAGGCGGTGGCCAAGACCGGCGCCAACGCCTCGGTCATCTACGTGCCGCCGCCCTTCGCGGCCGACGCCATCCTCGAATCGATCGACTGCCGGCCTGCCTCTGGTCGTCTGCATCACCGAAGGCATTCCGGTGCTCGACATGGTGCGCGTCAAGCGCGCCCTCGCCGGCTCGGCGACGCGGCTGATCGGGCCCAACTGCCCGGGCGTCATCACGCCGGACGAGTGCAAGATCGGCATCATGCCCGGCCACATCCACAAGCGCGGCAAGGTCGGCATCGTGTCCCGCTCGGGCACGCTGACCTACGAGGCGGTGGCCCAGACCACCGCGGCGGGGCTCGGCCAGTCGAGCTGCGTCGGCATCGGCGGCGACCCGGTGAACGGCACCAACTTCATCGATGTTCTGGAGATGTTCCTCGAGGACCCGGAAACCGAGGGGATCGTCATGATCGGCGAGATCGGCGGCTCGGCCGAGGAGGATGCGGCCGAGTTCCTGCGCAAATCCAACACCAAGAAGCCGGTCGTGGGCTTCATCGCCGGGGTCACCGCGCCGCCGGGCCGGCGCATGGGCCATGCCGGGGCGATCATCTCCGGCGGGCGGGGCGGCGCGTCGGACAAGATCGAGGCGATGAAATCGGCGAATATCACGGTCGCCGACTCGCCGGCGGCGCTCGGCTCGACCATGTTAAAGGTCTTGAAGGGTTAGCCTCACATTCTAACTGTGTAGCAGTGACCCGCGCGCCCCGACCCGACCCGACGGCGGGGCGCGCGTCCGCGCGCCGATAGGACCCATGACCAGCACCACCGATTTCGAGCGAAGCTCGTTCCTCGCCGGCGCCAACGCCGACTTCATCGAGGAGCTGTACGCCCGCTATGCCGCCGACCCCGCCGCCGTCGACCCGGCCTGGCGGGATTTCTTCGCCTCGCTCGCCGACGAGGCGCCGGCGGTGATGAGGGAGCTGGAGGGCGCGTCCTGGGCGCCGCGCGGCGCGCGGGTGATCGGCGCCGCCAACGGCCATGCCGCGCCCGCCAAGGGCAACGGCGCCGCCGCCGGCGAGGTCACGCACGAGGTCGCGCTCGACGGCGTGCGCCGCGCCGCGCACGATTCGATCCGCGCGCTGATGCTGATCCGCTCCTACCGGGTGCGCGGCCATCTGGCCTGCTCGCTCGACCCGCTGGGGCTGCAGCAGCCGGTGCTGCACCCCGAACTCGACCCGGCGACCTATGGGTTTACCGACGCCGACATGGGCCGGCCGATCTTCATCGACAACGTGCTGGGGCTCGACACGCCCACGCTGGGCGAGATCGTCGAGCGCGCGCGGGCCACCTATTGCGGCCATATCGGCGTCGAGTACATGCACATCCAGGAGACGGACCAGAAGGCCTGGATCCAGGAGCGCATCGAGGCGATCCACAACCGGACGGAATTCACCGAGCTCGGCAAGAAGACCATCCTGGAGCGGCTGACCCAGGCTGAGGTGTTCGAGCAGTTCCTGCAGGTGAAGTACACCGGCACCAAGCGGTTCGGGCTGGACGGCGCCGAGGCGCTGATCCCGGCCTTGGAGCAGATCCTCAAGCGCGGCAGCCAGCTCGGCGTCGAGGAGGTGGTGATCGGCATGCCGCATCGCGGCCGGCTGAACGTGCTGGCCAACGTGATGAACAAGCCGTTCGCCGCGATCTTCTCCGAGTTCCAGGGCAACCCGGCCCACCCGGACGACGTCGAGGGCTCGGGCGACGTGAAGTATCATCTCGGCACCTCGGCCGACCGCGAGTTCGACGACAAAAAGGTGCATCTGTCGCTCAACGCCAACCCGTCGCACCTGGAGCTGGTCGACCCGGTGGTGATGGGCCGGGTGCGCGCCAAGCAGCGCCAGCTCGGCGACCATCGCGACCGGCGCAAGGTGCTGGGCCTTCTGATGCACGGCGACGCCGCGTTCGCCGGCCAGGGGCTGATCGCCGAGACGTTCGAGCTGTCGGGCCTGCGCGGCTACTGGACCGGCGGGACGATCCATTTCATCGTCAACAACCAGATCGGCTTCACCACCAACCCGTCGCAGGCGCGCCGCTCGCCCTACCCGTCGGAGATGGGCAAGATCGTCCAGGCGCCGATCTTCCACGTCAACGGCGACGACGTGGAGGCGGTGCTGCATGTCTGCCGCGTGGCGATGGAGTTCAAGCACCAGTTCCGCAAGGACGTGGTGATCGACATGTGGTGCTATCGCCGCCACGGCCACAACGAGGGCGACGAGCCGGCCTACACCCAGCCGCTGATGTACCAGGCGATCGCCCAGCGCCCCACCACGCGCACGCTCTACGCCAAGGAACTGGCCGACCAGGGGCTGGTCAGCGAGGACGAGGCGAAGTCGCTGGTCGATGCGTTCCGCGCCCGGCTCGACGCCGATTTCGAGGCGTCCAAGACCTACAAGCCCAACAAGGCCGACTGGCTGGAGGGCGTGTGGTCGGGCTACGAGCAGGCGCCGACGGTCGAGGACCGGCGCGGCACCACCGAGCTGCCGGTCGAGCTGGTGCGCGAGATCGGCCTCGCCTCGACCCGCGTGCCGGCGGGCTTCACGCTTCACCCGCGCCTCGCCCGCGTGCTCGACGGGCGGCGCAAGTCGGTCGAGACGGGCGAGGGCATCGACTGGGCCACCGCCGAGGCGATCGCCTTCGGCTCGCTGCTGATCGAGGGCCACCTGGTGCGGCTTTCCGGCCAGGATTCGGCGCGCGGCACGTTCTCGCAGCGCCATGCCGCGCTGATCGACCAGGTGACGGGCGAGCGCCACGTGCCGCTGGGCCACGTCCGGCCCGGCCAGGCGCGCTTCGTCGCGCTCGACTCGCCGCTTTCCGAACTCGGCGTGCTCGGCTTCGAGTACGGCTATTCGCTGACCGCGCCCGACGCGCTGATCCTGTGGGAGGCGCAGTTCGGCGACTTCGCCAACGGCGCCCAGCCGATGATCGACCAGTTCATCTGCTCGGCGGAGGCCAAGTGGCTGCGCATGTCGGGCCTGGTGATGCTGCTGCCGCATGGCTACGAGGGCCAGGGGCCGGAGCATTCCTCGGCCCGGCTGGAACGCTATCTGCAGCTTTCGGCGGGCGACAACTGGCAGGTGGTGAACCCGACCACGCCGGCGCAGTACTTCCACGTCCTGCGCCGCCAGATCCACCGCAAGTTCCGCAAGCCTTTGGTCGTGATGACGCCCAAGTCGCTGCTGCGCCACAAGCTCGCCACCTCGCGCATCGAGGAGATGGGCCCCGGTACCCATTTCCACCGCGTTCTGGGCGAGACCGGCACGCTGTGCGCGCCGGACAAGGTGCGCCGCATCGTGCTGTCGTCGGGCAAGGTGTATTACGACCTGCTGGCCGCGCGCGACGAGGCGGGCATCGACGACGTCGCGCTGGTGCGGCTCGAGCAGCTCTACCCCCTGCCGGTCCGCTCGCTCTCGGCGGAGCTCGTCAAGTACCCGAACGCCGAGGTGGTGTGGTGCCAGGAGGAGCCCGAGAACATGGGCGGCTGGACCTACATGGACCGCCGTATCGAGGCGGTGCTCGCGCCGCTGGACGTGAAGGCCAGGCGGCCCAGCTATGTCGGCCGGCCGGAATCGGCGGCGACGGCGACCGGCTCGTACAAGCGTCACAACGCCGAACAGAAGCGTCTCGTAGACGCCGCGCTCGCCAACTGACGGACACGCCCGATGGCAACCGACATCAAGGTCCCCACACTCGGCGAATCGGTGACCGAGGCGACCGTCGCCCAATGGTTCAAGCAGGTGGGCGAGACGGTGGAGGTGGACGAGCCGCTGGTCGAGCTCGAAACCGACAAGGTGACGCTCGAGGTCAACGCCCAGTCGGCCGGCACCTTGTCGGAGATCCTGGCCGAGGCCGGCGCGAACGTCGAGGTCGGCGCGCTGCTGGGCCGCATCGACGGGGCCGCCGGAGCGCAAGCGGAGGCCAAGCGGGCGCCCGCGGCGGCGAAGCCGGCGGCTCCCAGGCCGGCAGCCACCACGCAAGAAGCCAAGCCCGAACCTGCCCCGCCCGAGGCGCGGCCCGCCGCCGCAGCGCAAGCGGAGGCCAAGCAAGCAGAGCCGCCGCTCTCGCCCGCCGTGCGCAAGCTGGTCGCCGAGACCGGCGTCGCACCGTCGGAGGTCGAGGGCACCGGCAAGGGCGGCCGCCTGACCAAGGGCGACGTGCTGGCCCATCTGGAAAAGGAGACGGCGGCGCCCGCCGAGGCGAAGCCCGCGCCCGCGGCCAAGGCGCCCCCCGCCCCGGCCCCGGCCGGCGAGCGACGCGAGGAGCGGGTGAAGATGACCCGGCTGCGCCGGCGCATCGCCGAGCGGCTGAAGGAAGCGCAGACCAACGCGGCCATGCTGACCACCTTCAACGAGGTGGACATGTCGGCGGTGATGGCGGCGCGCAAGACCTATGGCGAGGCGTTCGAGAAGAAGCACGGCGTGCGCCTCGGCTTCATGTCGTTCTTCGTCGCCGCCTGCGTCGCGGCGCTGAAGGACATTCCGGCCGTCAACGCCGAGATCGACGGCGAGGACATCGTCTATCGCCATTTCTGCGACGTGGGCGTCGCCGTCGGCACCGAGCATGGGCTGGTGGTGCCCGTGCTGCGCGACGCCGACCGCATGTCCTTCGCCGACATCGAGAAGGCGATCGAGGCCTATGGCAAGAAGGCGCGCGACGGCAAGCTCGCCATCGAGGACCTGACCGGCGGCACCTTCACCATCTCGAACGGCGGGGTGTACGGCTCGCTCCTGTCGACGCCGATCCTCAACCCGCCCCAGTCGGGCATTCTCGGCATGCACAAGATCGAGAAGCGCCCGGTGGTGGTGAACGACCAGGTTGTCGTGCGGCCGATGATGTACCTCGCCCTCAGCTACGATCACCGCATCGTCGACGGGCGCGAGGCGGTGACGTTCCTGGTGCGCGTCAAGGCGGCCATCGAGGCGCCCGAGCGCCTCCTCCTCGGCCTATGAGAACGGCCGGGATCGTGGCGGGGGCGCTGATCACGATTTCGCTGTTCGCGGGCCATCCGGTGGCCTCGCAGGATTCGAACCCGGTGCAACCGCCGAACGTCGAGCAGGAGATGCGCAAGCTGGGCCCCTCCTACGAGCATCTCGAGCACCAGCAGCCCTATCGCGACCTCGGCCAGTATCCCGCGCTGCGCGGCGAGACGCCCTCGGCCCAGCCGCCCGGGGCGCGCCCGCCCACGATCGAGGACTACCGGAGCGCGCCGCCCCCGCCCGCGCCGAGCCTGCCGCAGCCCTCGGTGCGTCCCTCCTACGACCGGTCGTCAAGCGCGTGTCCGCCCCTCTCCTGCGGGCCGAGCTAGGGTGAGCCTCTCCGACCGTCATTGCGAGGCGCGTCGCGCCGAAGCAATCCAGGGATCGTGCCGCGATTCTGGATCGCTTCGCCCCGCTCGCGATGACGGGATGACACGAGGGAAGAATAGCGCATGCCCGACTACGACCTGATCGTCATCGGCGGCGGACCCGGCGGCTACGTCGCGGCGATCCGCGCGGCCCAGCTCGGCATGAAGGTCGCCTGCGTCGACAAGCGCGGCGCGCTGGGCGGCACCTGCCTGAATATCGGCTGCATCCCGTCCAAGGCGCTGCTGCAGTCGTCGCACAAATTCGTCGAGACGACCCACGGGCTCGCCGCGCACGGGGTGAAGGTGACCGGCGCCGCGCTCGACCTCGCCACCATGATGAAGCGCAAGGATGAGGTGGTGAAGGGCCTGACCGACGGCATCGCCTTCCTGTTTCGCAAGAACAAGATCGATTACCTCGACGCCATGGGCCGCATCGCCGCGCCCGGCCAGGTGGCGGTGACCGAGAACGGCAAGGGTGAGCGAACGGTCTCCGCCGAACGGATCCTCATCGCCACGGGCTCGGATTCGGCGAAGCTGCCCGGCATCGCGGTCGACGAGAAGCGCATCGTTTCGTCCACAGGCGCGCTCGCGCTCGCCGAAGTACCGAAGCGCATGGTCGTCGTCGGCGGCGGCTATATCGGGCTCGAGATGGGCTCGGTCTGGGCGCGGCTCGGCGCCGAGGTCACGGTGGTCGAGTTCCTGGGCTCGATCCTGCCCAACATGGACGCCGAGCTCGCGCGCGTGATGCGCCGCTCGCTGGAGAAGCAGGGGCTCGCCTTCCGCACGGGCACGAAGGTCGCCTCGGCCAAGGCCAACACGAACGCCGTCGCGCTGGAGCTGGAGCCCGCCAAGGGCGGCGACCGCGAGAAGATGGACGCCGACGTGGTCCTGGTCGCCGTCGGGCGCACGCCCTTCACCGAGGGGCTCGGGCTCGATGGGCTGGGCGTCGTGCGCGACAATCGCGGCTTCATCCGGGTGGACGAGCGGTTCGAGACGAACGTCCCCGGCATTTTCGCCATCGGCGACGTGATCCCCGGCCCGATGCTCGCCCACAAGGCCGAGGACGAGGGCATGGTCTGCGCCGAGATGATGGCGGGCCAGGCCGGCCATATCGACTACGATGCGATCCCGTCGGTCGTCTATACCTGGCCCGAGGCCGCTTCGGTCGGGCGCACCGAGGAGCAGCTCAAGAAGGACGGTATCGCCTACAATGTCGGCAAGTTCCCGATGACTGCGAACTCGCGCGCCCGCGCCAACGGCGAGACCGAGGGGCTGGTGAAGCTGCTGGCCGACAAGAAGACCGACCGGCTGCTGGGCGCGCATATCGTGGCGCCCGATGCCGGCACGATGATCGCCGAGCTGGCGCTGGCGATGGAATTCTCGGCCTCGTCCGAGGACATCGCGCGCACATCGCACGCCCATCCGACGCTGAACGAGGCGGTGCGCGAAGCGGCGCTCGCCTGCGCCGGCCGCGCGATCCACATCTGACGCCGCCGACGCTGGGCCGGTATACTCCTCCCGCCAGGAAGCGGGGGAGGCCATGCCAGCGACCGAACTCTCCGACAAGCTGCCGACCGCGGACGCGCTGGTTCGACGGGCACGCGAGCTGATACCCGAGATTGCCCGGCACGCTGCCGCGGGCCGCGCGGCGCGGTGCCTCGCGCCCGAGCTGGTGGCGGAGATGCGCGCGGCCGGGCTGTTCCGCGTCCTGCAGCCCAGGCGCTGGGGCGGGTACGAACTTTCCCCCGGCGCCTATTTCGACGTGCAGCTCGCTTTGTCCGAAGCCGACATGTCAGCCGGCTGGATCTACGGCATCGTCGGCGTCCACCCGGCCCAGCTCGCTTTGTTCGACGATCGCGCCCAGGAGGCGGTTTGGGGCAAGGACCAGACCGCGCTCATGTGCTCGTCGCTGATCCCGTCGGGCGAGGCCCATGTCGAGGGGAACGGGTTCCGCCTTTCGGGGCGCTGGAAATATTCCAGCGGCTGCGATCACGCCGACTGGGCGCTGCTCGGCGCCGTCGTCACCGCCGAGGACGGCACGCCGATCGAGGGGCGGCTGTTCCTGGTGCCGATGTCGGAGATCGAGATCGACCACGACACCTGGCGCGTGTCCGGCCTGCAGGCGACGGGCAGCAAGGACCTGGTCGTCGCCGGAACAATCGTGCCGCGCTGGTGCAGCCAGAGCTTCACCGACAATTTCAACTGCGACGGTCCGGGCCGCGAGGTGAACACATCCACGCTTTACCGCATGCCGGTGGGGCAGCTTTTCTTCCGCGGCGCCTCGACCGCCTCGCTCGGCGCGCTTCAGGCGATGCTGGACGCGGTGATCGGCTATGCGCGCGAGCGCCGCACCGCGACCGGGTCGCGCACCGCCGAGGACCCGATGGTCCAGCTCGCCTGCGCCGAGGCGGCCTCCGCGCTCGACGAGATGACGACCATCCTGCACCGCAACTTCGCGAACCTTGCCGCCTATGCCGCGCGCGACGAGGTGCCGCCGCTCGACGAGCGGGTGAAGTACAAGTTCCAGTCGGCCCAGGCGACCGACCGCTGCTGCGCCCATGCCGCGCGGCTGTTCAAGGTCGCGGGCGCCGGCGGGCTCGCCGAGGACAAGCCGTTCTCGCACCTTCTCGCCGACATCAACGCGGCGCGCCAGCACTACGCCAACCAGGCGGACACGCACGGGCGCAACTGGGGCGCCACCCTGTTCGGCTTTCCCGGCGCCGGCGACGTGATGCTGTAGAGCGCCCTTCCGCGCGGCGCAGGCATTGACGTCTGCGCATATAGTCAAGTAGCCTGACTAATTGGGAGGTGCCGATGGCCCAGGACAGCGCGTCGCGCCGGGCGGACGGAGAGGACGCCGAGCCGCTGTGGCGCTACGCCAATGTCGGCCGGCTGATGTTCAACGCGGCGCGACGGTTCGAGCAGACCATCCACGACACCGTACGGGCGCACGGTTTCCCGGACATCCGTTTCGTGCACCTGACGCTGACCCGCAACATGGACGCGCGCGGCACGCGCCTTACCGACCTCGCGGCCCGCGCCGGAATGACCAAGCAGGCGATGGGCCAGCTCGTCGATCAATGCGAGGGGCTGGGCATCGTGACGCGCCGTGTCGACCCCGCCGACCGCCGTGCCCGGCTCGTCATGTTCACGCGGCGCGGCCAGGAATTGCTGCGACTGCTGCAGGACGGCATCGCGCGCGCGGAATCCGACCTCGCCGCAGAGATCGGACAGCGGGCTTATGCGCAGCTTGCCGACTCCCTGCGCCGCTATACAGGCGCTCCAGGAAAGGGAATGACATGAGCCGGGATGCGGACATCGTCGTCGTCGGCTCGGGCCATAACGGGTTGATCGCGGCAGCCTATCTCGCCAAGGCGGGCCACAAGGTGATCGTGTGCGAGCGCAACGACTATTTCGGCGGCGGCGTCGCCACCGCCGAGATCGCGGCGCCCGGCTTCCGCCACGATTTGCACTCGGCGACACATGTGGTGATCCAGGCGAACCCGCTGATCAAGAACGACGAGCTCGGGCTGATCGCGAAGCATGGGCTCAAATACGTCTATCCGGAGGGCGTGTTCTCGACGATCTTCGACGACCAGAGCACGATCGTCACCTACCAGGACCTCGAACGCACCTGCGCGTCGATCGCCGCGGTCTCGCCGGCCGACGCCGACGCCTATCGCCGCTTCGCCGCCGAATCGGCGCGCCTCCTGCCGCTGATGGTCGAGGGCATGTTCGTGCCGCCGGTGCCGCAGGGCCCGTTCTGGGCGCTCCTCGACCAGTCGGCCGAGGGGCGTGGCCTGATGCACGCCATGCAGAAATCGATGCGCGACATCGTCGAGGAGTGGTTCGAAAGCGACAAGGTGAAAATCCACCTCCTCAAATTCGCGGCCGAGATGCTGGTCGCGCCCGAGGAGAAGGGCACCGGCATCATCCTCTACAACATGCCGGGCTTCGTGCATGCCTACCCTTCCGGCGTGCCGTTGGGCGGAAGCGCGGCGCTGGTCGATGCGTTAGTCGCCTGCCTCGAGGCCCAGGGGGCGGCGCTGCGCTCGAACGCCGAGGTCACGAAGGTGCTGGTCGAGGGCGGCCGCGCGGTCGGGGTGCGGCTCGCGGACGGCGAGGCGATCCGTGCGAAGACCGCGGTCATCGCCCAGATCCATCCGTGGTTCCTGGCCGACATGGTCGACGGGCTCGACGCGGGCATTGCGGCGCGGGCGAAGGCGACGACGACCGCCAGCTTCTCGATCATGAACCTGCACCTTGCGTTGAACGCGCCGCCCATCTGGCGCGCGGGCGAGGCCGCAGGCGCGGTCTGCCTCACCAACTTCGCACCTTCCTCGCTCGATACGATGCTGCGCATCTTCGACGGGTTCCGGCGCGGCGAGATCACCGACCATGCCATCATGGCCGCGCACGTGAACTCGCAGTGGGACCCCACGCGCGCGCCGCCCGGCAAGGCGGCGATGAGCGTGTTCGGCTTCGGGCCGTGGTCGCTCGCTGATGGTGGGCCCGAAGGGTGGGATGCACGCCGCGACGCGTACGAGGGCTGGATGATGGGCGCGCTGCGCGGCTACGCAACGAACCTGGAGCCAGCCGACATCCTCGGCACACGCTTCTTCACCCCGCGCGACATGGAGCGGGACTCGCCCACCTTCCAGCGGGGCGACGTGGGCGGCGTCGGGAAGTATTTCTACCAGATCGGCGGCCACCGCCCGACGCCCGACCTCGCCCAGTACGCCGTTCCGGGGATCGAGCGGCTCTACCTCGCGGGTACGTTCATGCATCCGCCGGGGGGCGTGACGGGCGGCGGGCGCGCGACGGCGGTCAGGATGTGCGGCGATCTCGGGATCGATTTCGACAAGGTGGCGGGACGCAGATGAAGTTCGTGACGCCCGAGAAGACCGACCTGATCGTCATCACCGCGGTCGCGCCGCACAAGGACGGGCTGCTGCTCGAAGGCAAGATCATGGGCGCCATGCCGATGAAGGCGGTGCTGCGCCCGGCCGAGCTGCGCGCCGGATTCCGGTTTCTCACGCTGCGAACGATCTTCGCTTTGGTCGCGATGCTATTCCGCCGCTAGCCAGTTGCGTTGCGGCGGGACTGCAGGAACCGCCGGACGGCCGGGTCGGTCTCGAGGCCGATGGCCAGCGTGTAGGCGCGGTCCGCCTCGGACAGCCTGCCAGCACGCGCGAGGAGGTCGGCCCGCGCCGCCCAATAGGGCTGGTAGCTGGAGAGGCGCGCATCGCCGGACAAAGCGTCAAGTGCGGCGAGCCCGGCCTGCGCGCCCTTCGTCTCCGCCACTGCGACCGCGCGGTTGATCGCGACGACAAGCGAGCCGGTGATCGTCACCAGCGCGTCGTAGAGCTGTACGATCGCGCCCCAATCGGCGTGGCCGGTGCGGCGGCGCACGACATGGGCCGACTGGATTGCCGCCTCGATCTGGTAGCGCCCGATGACGCCCATCCGGCTGGCGCTGCAGGAGAGCCGCCTCGGCCTCCTCGATCATCGCCGCGTCCCACAGGGCCGGGTCCTGCGCGCCGAGCGGCACATAGCCGCCGTCGGCCCCGCGTCGCGCCGCACGCCGCGCCTCGGCGTGCAGCATCAGCGCGAGAAGGCCGAGCGCTTCCGGCTCGTCGGGCAGCAAGGAAACTACAAGTCGGCCGAGCCAGATGCCCTCGCCGGCCAGGTCGCGCCGACGGGCCTCGGTGCCGCCGGGATCGGACCAGCCCTCGGCGAACGTGGCGTAGATCGCCTCCAGCACAGCGTCCAACCGCTCCGCCAGCTCATCGCTTTCAGGCACGCGGAAGGGAATGGCCGCCCTGCGGATCTTGGTCTTGGCGCGCACCAACCGCTGGCCCATGGTCTCAGGCGCGACCAGGAAGGCCGAGGCGATGGTCGCGGCGTCGAACCCCAGCACGGTCTGCAGGATCAGCGGCGCGCGGATGGCGGAATCGATCGCCGGGTGGGCGCAGGCGAACATCAGTGCGAGGCGCTCGTCGGGAATGGTCGCGGTCGGCACGGATTCCAGCTCCTCGGCGATCAGGCGCAAATGGCCCGACGCCGCCTCGCCGGTGCGGCGCCTGCGCGACGCGTCGACCAGCTTGCGGCGGGCGACCGTCATCAGCCACGCCTCGGGATTGTCGGGCGTGCCGCGCCGCGGCCAATCGGCCAGCGCGGCGGCGAAGGCATCGGCCAGCGCGTCCTCGGCCGCCGCCACGTCGCGCGTGCGGGCGGCGAGGAAGGCGACGAGCTTGCCGTAGCTTCGCCGTGCGACCGCCTCGGCGGCCGCGGCCGGCGGCCCGTCGCCTTCGCAAGCCATCGCGCCCGCCTACATCGGCTTGATCGGGCGGACTTCCATCACCCCGCCGTTCGCCCCCGGGCAGCGCGCCGCCCACGAGATGGCGGCGTCGAGGTCGGGCACGTCGATCACGTAGTAGCCGGCAAGCTGTTCCTTCGTTTCGGCGTAGGGGCCGTTCAGCACCTTGGGCTTGCCGTTCGCGAGCCGTACCGTCGTCGCGGTCGTCGACGGCTCCAGCGCGTCGCCGCCCTTCATCACGCCCGCCTGGATCAGCGCCTGGGTATAGGCGCCGTAGGCGGCGTGCATCTGCTCGCCGTCCGCCTTGGTCGCCTTGGCCATCGCGCCTTCGTTCAAATAGATCATCAGCAGGTAGTTCACCTCGGTCTCCTTCATCCGTTCCGGGCGGGCGTCATGCACCGCCGGACGTATGACGCGCGGGATCGCGCCGGATCGACACGCACCGAAAAATATTCGGCAAGTGTCCGTCGCGCGGGCGGGCCGTGACAAGCGGCCCCGCGACCGGCCATAATCGGTCTGCGCCAAGTTCCACGAAGGGGCCCGCCATGCCGACGATGCAGTTCCCGCGCGTGCAGTTCGATTTCGGCGCGATCAAGACCCTGCCGGCGGAGCTTGCGGCGCTGGGGATCGAGCGGCCGCTGTTCGTCACCGACCAGGGGCTGGTCAAGGCCGGCGTGTTTGCCACCGTTGCGCGCGCGATGGGCGCGCCCAACGACCTCGCCGTGTTCGACGAGGTGCCGGAGAACCCGACCATCGCGGGCGTCGAGCGCGCGACCGAGCTGTACAAGACGCTCGGCTGCGACGGGGTGGTTGCGGTCGGCGGCGGCTCGGTCATCGACACGGCGAAGGCGGTGGCGGTGCTGGCGACGCATGGCGGCAAGATCACCGACTATTTCCGCCGCGCCGACCGGGTGGGGCCGCACACGGCGCCGATCGTCGCGATCCCGACGACGGCGGGCACCGGCAGCGAGGCCTCGTCCGGCGCCGGCATCCATCCCGATTCGCACAGCCGCGGCTCGGGCCTCAGCAGCCACTTCATCGTGCCGAAGGTGGCGATCTGCGATCCCGAACTGACCCTTACGTTGCCGGCGCGCCTGACCGCGGGCACGGGCATGGATGCGCTGAGCCACGCGGTCGAGCACTACTACGCCAAGACGCCGAACTCGTTGGGCGATGCCATCGCGCTCGATGCGTGCACGCGCGTGTTCGCCAATGTCGAGCGCGCGGTGAATGACGGTCAGGACCGCGAGGCGCGCGCCAACATGATGCTTGCGGCGCTTTCGGCCATGATGTGCGGCAAGGGGCTCGGGCCGGGCCATGCGCTGGCGAACACGTTCGGCGACCAGGGGCTGCATCACGGCATGCTGGTGACGCTGTCGATGCCGGCCGTGCTGCGGCTGTGGGAGGAGAAGGTGCCGGAAAAGACCGCGCCGCTGGCCGCAGCCCTGGGCCTCGCGGACGGCGCGCGCCCGTCCGATGCGGTCGCCGAGATGAACGCGCGCGTCGGGCTGCCCGGCGGTGTCATCGCGCTCGGCTACAAGGTGGGCGACATCGACGAGATCGTCGCCGACGCGCAGGGAAGCTGGTTCAATCACACGGCGCCCTTCCACCCGACCGTCGCGGAATACCGCCGGCTGGTGGAGGAGGCGCTCGGCTGACGGAGGATCGCATGCCGCCCATCCCGCAACCCGGACCCGACATCGCCCAATCGGCGCTGGTCATCGTCGACATGCAGAACGATTTCGTCCACCCGGACGGCGCGTTCGCCGCCGGCGCGCGCGAGCGGCCGGGCGCGGTCGACATGGAATTCCTGTCCGGCACGGTGCCCGAGGTGAAGCGCCTCGCCGCCGCGTTCCGCGCCGCGGGCCGGCCGGTGGTCTATATCGCGCACGTGCTGAAGCCCGACTATTCCGACGCGCAGATCCCCTACTGGCGGATGATGGGCGGGCACCACGACGACCGCTCGAACCGCACCTTCATCACCGAGGGCACGTGGGGCGCCCAGATCGTCGACGAGCTCGCGCCCGAGCCGGGCGAGCATCTGGTGGTGAAGAAAGGATTTGGCGGGTTCTCCAACACGCCACTCGACACGATCCTGCGCCGCATGGGGGTGACGACCTGCGTCGTGTGCGGCGTGACCACCTGCGTCTGCGTCTCCACCACCATCCGCGGCGGGGTCGAGCACAACTACCGGATGATTCTGGTGAAGGACGCGGTGGCCGAGGTGTCGCGCGAGACGCACGACGCCGAGCTCAAGACCATGCAGCGCATCTTCGCCGACGTGAAATCGGTCGACGAGGTACGCGAGATGCTGAAGTACCTTGGCGCGGGCGTAATATCCAATTGTCATCCCGGCCGAGCCGCGCGTCGCGGTGAGAGCCGGGACCCATGCCGCCGCGCGTCGGCCGCCTGAACATGGGTCCCGGGTCTGCAACGCATCACTTCGTGCTGCGCTGCGCCCGGGATGACAGTCGGGAATTTGGGGCTACGCCACCGTCGCGCCGGCGCTCTGGCGCACCAGGGCGGAGTAGTCGTCGCGCAGCGCGCGGGTGACGGGGCCGACCTTGAACTTGCGCCCGTCGATCTCGCCCACCGGGGTCACCTCGGCCGCGGTGCCGGTGACGAATATCTCGTCCGCCTTGTCCAGCTCCTCGGGCATGAGGACGCGCTCCACCACTTCGATGCCGCGCGCCCGGGCAAGGGCGATCACCGAGCGTCGCGTGATGCCGTCGAGGAAGCAGTCGGGGATGGGCGTGTGCAGCTTGCCGCCCTGCACCAGGAACAGGTTGGCACCCGTCGTCTCGGCGAGCTGGCCGCGCCAGTCGAGCATCAGCGCGTCGTCATAGCCCTTCGCCTCGGCGGCGTGCTTGGACAGGGTGCAGATCATGTAGAGCCCGGCCGCCTTGGCGTGCACCGGCGCGGCCGAGGGCGGCGGACGGCGCCAGTCGGACCAGGCAAGGCGGATGCCCTTCTCCGCCGCCTCGGGCGAGAAGTAGGACGGCCATTCCCACACCGCGATGGCGACGTGAATCTTGGTCTGCTGCGCCGAGACGCCCATCTGCTCCGAGCCGCGCCACGCCACCGGCCGCACATAGGCGTCGGCATAGCCCTGCGCCGCGACGGCGGCGCGCGTCGCCTTCTCCAGCTCGGCCAGCGAAAAGGGGATCTGGAAGCCCAGGACGCGGCCGGAATCGATCAGCCGCTGGGTGTGCTCGGTCAGCTTGAAGACCGCGCCGCCATAGACCCGCTCGCCCTCGAACACGCAGCTTCCGTAATGCAGCCCGTGCGACAGCACGTGCAGCTTCACGTCGCGCCACGGCACCAGCGTGCCGTCGTACCAGATCTGGCCATCCTGCTCGTGGAAATTGATCATCGTCCTACGCCCGCGCCGTTTCCCGTTGCCGATGCTCGAAATCCGCTTGCTTGCACTAGCACCCTCTCCTATATAAGTCAACATGACTGACGTAAAGACGCTTCCCCGTCCCGACTACCTCGACGAGGAGGACCTGCGCCACGGCATGGAGCTTCTGTTCTACGCCTATCGCGACTTCACCGCCGAGCCCGATGCGATCCTGACCCGCTACCGCTATGGCCGCGCCCACCACCGGGTGATCTATTTCGTCGGGCCGCAACCCACGCATCACCGTGTCCGAACTGCTGGCGATCCTGAAGATCACCAAGCAGAGCCTGTCGCGCGTGCTGGGCCAGCTCGTGCGCGAGGGGTTCATCGTCCAGCACCCCGGCCCGCGCGACCGCCGCCAGCGCCTTCTCGAGCTCACGCCCAAGGGGGTTGAGCTGGAGCGGACGCTTTCGGAGAGCCAGCGCCGGCGCATCGCCAACGCCTATCGCGACGCCGGCCCCGAGGCGGTCGAGGGCTATCGCGCGGTGATGATGAACATCGTCAATCCCGACGACCGCCGCCGGCTGCGGCGCTAGGGCAGCCGGCGCCCGGCTACGCGCCGGTCAGCCGCCGCTATCCCGCTTCACCGGCTCCATCGTGACGACGCGCTCGGCGAGCCATCCGGTCGCCTGCTCGGGCACGACCACCAGCGCCCACCCGTCGACCTGGTCGAGCAGCCCGCCGAGATGGCTGCCCTCGTCGAGCTTGCCGACCACCTTGCACTTGGTGCTGCCGCACTCGCGCACGTTCACCGCACCCTTGACCTCGATCTTGACCGGTTGGGGCTCCGCCGGCCGGTCGTCCGGCCGCACCAGCTTGTGGGTCTGGACGTTGAGGCCCGGCGGCAGCGGCGCGGCCGGCGGCAGGTCGAGCTTCGCCTCGCCGGACAGCGGGAACAGGACCGGGCCGAACGGCGCCACCGCCCAGCCCGACAGCTTCTCGTCGGCGCAGCGCGGCAGGTGGCCGACCAGCAGCCGGGCCGACCAGCCCGCCTTACCCAGATTGGGGTGCACCGCCTTGGCCACGTCGGGGCGCGGCAGGCCGACATCCGTGCTGGCCACCACCCGGCCGCACAGGGACAGCACCACGGCGGGGAAGCGGATGCCCAGCGCGCGGTCGCCGGCCCAGCCGGTGACCGTGAGCACGTCGGCCGGCACCAGCAGCTTCGCCTCCTTCAGGTCGAGCGGCGCACCTTCGAGCTCGATCGAGTCGACGAAGCCCGAGGGAGCCTTGGCGAGCGTCCAGGCGGAAACGGGGTAGGTCTCGGCGGCGGGCACGCTGGCCACCGCGACGGGCGCGGATGGCGGCGGGGCCGGTTGCGTCGGCGGCGCGTTCTGCGATGGCGGGCCGGGCTTCGCCGGCGCGGGAGCCGGGCGGCCCGGCTGCGCCGGCACGGCCTGGTAGACGGTGGGCGCCGGGGCGCGGTGGCGCGGGGCGACGACGAACCAGATCGACGCCGGCGAACACCAGCACCAGCACCGCGCCCAGCACGCCGCGCCCGAACGGCGTCAGCGGCCAGCGCCAGCGGCGCCCGCCCGGCGCAGCGCCAGCGGCGCCCACCCGGCGATGACAGTCCCCCGAAACGGCGTTCGGCCACGTCCTCTCCCGCCTCTGTGCCCCGGTGCCGGTCTACGGCAAGGTCGGGGCGGCGCGCAAGCCGCGCCTACCGCGTCGTCAGCGGGAAATGCCGCGCGACATAGGCCGCAAGCATGTTCGAGCGATTCGTCGACCGACTGGATCTGGGTGTCGATCACCAGCTCGCAGCTTTCGGGCGGCTCGTACGGCGCCGAGATGCCGGTGAAGTCGCGGATCTCGCCCGCCCGCGCCTTCTTGTACAGCCCGCGCGGGTCGCGCGCCTCGCACGCCGCCACGTCGGCCGAGACATGCACCTCGTGGAAGCGCGCGCCGACCGCCTGGCGCGCCCGGTCGCGGTCGGCGCGGTACGGCGAGATGAAGGCGGTCAGCACCAGGAAGCCGTTGCGCGCGAACAAAGCCGCCACCTCGCCCACCCGGCGGATGTTCTCGGCGCGGTCCTCGGGCGAGAAGCCGAGATTGGCGTTGAGCCCGTGGCGCAGATCGTCGCCGTCGAGCTTGGTGACCTGGTAGCCCGCCTCGAACAGCCGGCGCTCCAGCTCGCTCGCCAGGGTCGACTTGCCGGCGCCGGACAGCCCGGTCAGCCACAGCACCCCGCCCGGATGGCCGTTGCGCGCCTCGCGCGCCTCGCGCGTCACCCGCTCGTCGACGTCGGCGAGGTTGGTCGCTTTGCGGGTGATCAGGGCGCGCTGGTCCGGATAGCCCTCCATGTCGATCAGCCCGCCGCCGACCACGTCGCCGCCGTCGGCGAGCACGAACCGGCCGGTGCGGGCATTGTCGGCGGCGAGGTCGAAGGCCAGCATCCGGCGCGCGCGCAGCACCACGTCGGCGACCGAATCGGTCGGCACCTCGGTCGTCGCCAGCTCTTCCATGCGGGCGGTGTCGATCACCCGGTCGATGCGCTGCGCCTCGACCGTCGCCTCGGTGGTGTTGAGCCGCAGCGTGTAGGGCCGGCCGGGCTGGAGCGGCGCCTTGCCGAACCAGAACATGCGGGCGCGGAAGACGCTGGATTCGACCGGCGGGTTCTCGGCATGGCTCGCCACCTCGCCGCGCTCGACGAAGATCTGCTCCTCCAGCGTGAAGCCGACCGGCCGGCCGGCCGTGGTCTCGCTCACCGGCCCCGCGCCGGGCAGAGCCTCGATCGACTTCACCCGCGTCGTCTGATTGGACGGCGAGAACAGCACCGCGTCGCCCACCTTGAGCCGGCCGGATTCGATGCGCCCGGCGACGATGCGCCGCGAGTCGAACTTGTAGACGTCCTGCACCGGGATGCGCAGCGGCCGCTCCATCGAGCGGCGCCGGCGGGGCGAACGCGTCGAGCGCGCCGACCACGGTGGGCCCGGCGTACCAGCCCATGCGCTCGGACGGGCGGGTCAGGTTGTCGCCGTCGCGGCCCGAGACGGGGATCACCGCCGACGGCACGATGCCGAGCGCGCCCAGCTCCTCGCGGAAGGCGCTTCTCGACCGCGGCGAAGCGCGCCCCGTCGAAATCCACCATGTCCATCTTGGTGACGGCGACGGCGATCTGGCCGATGCCCAGCAGATGCAGCAGATAGCCGTGCCGCCGCGTCTGGTCGGACACGCCCTCGACCGCGTCGATCACCACCAGCGCGGCGGCGCAGTCGGCCGCGCCGGAGATCATGTTGCGCAGGAAGGCGCGATGGCCCGGCGCGTCGACCAGCGCATAATGGCGCTTGTCGGACGAGAACCGGATATGGCTCACGTCGATGGTGATGCCCTGGTCGCGCTCGGCCTGGAAGGCGTCGGTGACGAACGCCCATTCGAACGGCATGCCGCGCTTGCGGCAGGCTTCCTGCAGCGCCTCGACCTTGCCCTCGGGCAGGGCGTCGGTCTCGTGCAGCAGCCGGCCGACCAGGGTCGACTTGCCGTGGTCGACATGGCCGACGATGACGACGCGAAGGGAGTCGACGCTCGACCGCTCCGCGGGATCCAGGGCGATGCTGTCCATGCCGACCCTTAGCGGCGCGGCGCCGGGCGGTCAACGGTTGTGCGGCGCGCGCCGCGCGAGCGATCATCGGGCGCAGGAGGGACCATGCTCTATATGCTGTACGGCGTCGACAGGCCGGGCGCGGAAGGAAGCGAGATCCGGGCGCGCGAGCGCGACGGCGCACCTCGCCTATCTCGACCGCCACCGCGACATCCTGGTGCTGGGCGGCGCGACGCTGGCCGACGACGCGCAGGCGAGCCGCACCGGCAGCGTGCTGATCGTCAATGTCCCCGACCGCGCGGCGGCCGACGCCTTCGCCGCGGACGAGCCGTTCCGCAAGGCCGGGCTGTTCGCCAGCTACACCGTGACGCGCATGCGCCGCGGCCAGTGGAACCCGGACGCCGCGCCCAACTCGGCCGAGGGCGCCTAGCGGCCCGATCCGCATCGGCGCGCAAGAGCCCTTCCGCTCGGGAAGGGGCATCAGCACTTACGCATCTGTGGTCAGACCGTGGTCACGGTCCGCGACGTTACACCGTCTCGTCGCAAATCCAGTGCGGGCGCGTCCGAACGATAAACTGTCGGAAAACTTTACAGCTTGCGAGGACAGGAACGCCCGCCTCTTATTTATAATCATCGCAATTTCCGACCACAAAATTGCCCCAGTTCTTGGAGCAGTAAACGGCCGTTTCCGCCGTTTCAAGCCATCCTGTTCGATCACACTGTGGTCCAATTGTGATCGCTTTCAGGAACGAATGCGTCCACATGCACCTTCAGTCTCCAGGAATAAAAGGCCGGTCATCCGGGCGCTGTCGGCCCGGATTACAGCCGTAATCTTGAATCGCTTTAGAAAGAACTACAGCCCCCTGATATCCCAATCTCCGTCGCAGCTGGCACGCTTCTTGCAAGGTGTCGGGTACGGGTTGGATCAAGGCGCGCGCCTCGCAGGCCGCCAATCCGGCTAAGTTTCGAAATGGAGATGCGTTATGAAGATATCGAAGAATGGCTTCAGGGCAGGGCTACTTGGCGCCGCGGCCGTCGCGACCCTGGCTTTCAGCGGCGGCGCCGCGCACGCGAACCTGATCATCGACGACATGTCGGTGGGCACCAACCAGTCGGCCGTCATCACACGGGATACAGGATTCAACACCACCAACAGTGCCTCCACCGCAGAGTGCGGGCTTTCCACCGCGCACGTCATCGGTGGATGCCGCGAGCTCGTGATCGGCTACTTCGCGAATCCGAGTGCAGGGGCAAACAACATCGATACGCAGGCGAGCGTCAGCTATAGCTCGGGTAACGGCTACTCGGCCGAGAGCAACGGGGATGCCGCGAACGCGTGGGCGATTCTTCGGTATGACGGCGATGGCGCCCCGGCGATGAACTCAATGGTCAATCCCACGGGTCTCGGTGGCGTCGATCTCAGTGCCTTCAGCGCGATCTCTCTCGTAGGCACTTCCGACGGCGGCATGCTGAACAATACGGCGTTCCTCGTGCGCCTGTCGTCGGATTCGGGACACACGTCGGAACTGTATCTGACTCAGACGGGGTCGTTTACTGACCAGACGTTCACCTTCAACCTCGCCGACTTTGACACGTGCGATAATATCGGCGTGACGGGCCCCGGCAACTCGGGCAGCCTGTGCGCGGGCAATGCCCTGGCGGACCTTTCGAATATCGGCGCGATCGAAGTATTCACGAACGGGCTTTCGAGCTCGGCAATCGACTTGCACGTTTCGTTCGTGCAGGCCGTTCCCGAGCCGATGTCCCTCGCTTTGCTCGGCACCGGCCTGTTCGGCCTCGGCGTCATCCGCCGTCGCCAGCGGGCAGCGAAGAAGGCCGCGTAGTCCTCCTCGCGGAAGCGACCCCAGGGGCCGGCGAAAGCCGGCCCCTTTCGCTTGCGCGGCCGCCGCGTCCGCAGCTTTGTCCGCTCGCGGAAATATCCCGAGCTGCGCCGGCATCCGACAGGCCGTGCAGCATCGATGTAAACAGCCTGTAAACATGTGCCGACCCGCATCCGTAGGAATACGTATCAGCCCGATTTCGCTTGTCTTTTTCGCTGGACGTTCCATATTCGTCGCGTCGACCTTACGAAGGCCGGATTATCCGTTCTCTCGCACCGCCGACCGGCTTTTCCCTATCCGATGGACACATCCCAGGATTTCGATGAGCTAAAACCCGCTGGCGCAGGCCGGCATCGCAACGACTCGATAGGATACGCTACATGACAAAAGGAACCGTGAAGTGGTTCAACCCCACGAAGGGCTATGGCTTCATTCAGCCGGATGACGGCTCAAAAGACGCCTTCGTGCATATCTCAGCCGTGGAGCGCGCCGGGCTTTCCACCCTGAACGAGGGCCAGAAGGTCCAGTACGAGCTGCAGACCGGACGGAACGGCAAGCAGTCCGCCGAGAACCTTTCCGTCGTCGGCTGAGTCCACTTCGCGTCCTGATCGACGCAGGAAGGCCCGCCTCGCGCGGGCCTTTTTCTTTGGCCCGACGCGAGGCAGAGACTCAACCGGTGCGGCCGAAGCGGCGTCAGCCCGCCGGATGGAAGAAGCCGGTGGCGCGGTCGACCTCGAACTGGCGCACCAGCGAGCCGTCCTTGGTGACGACGTCCACGGCGATGGTCTGCTTGTCCTTCTCCGTCACCTGGCCGACCTTGAGGTTCGGGTTGCCGCTGCGCGCGATCCAGTTGGCGAAGAAGCCCTGCACGTCGGCAACGCTGAGGTTGAGCGGCGGGCGGACATAGCCGTACGGCCCGGCGCCCGGCCCGCTGCCGCGCCCCATCATGTGGCGATAGCCCTGCATCATGCCTGGCCCCATCTCGCCCTGCCCGTAGCCCTGCATCATGCCCGGCCCCATGTTGCCCTGCCCGTAGCCCTGCATCATGCCGGGGCCCATATAGCCGCCGCCCTGCATCATGTCCGGGCCCATGTTGCCCGGGCCGTAGCCGCGCATCATCCCCGGCCCCATGTTGCCCGGGCCGTAGCCGCCCCCCTGCATCATGCCGCCGCCCATCGGCGGGCTGACGGTTCCGCCCTCCTCGGCGGCGTCGGAAGCGGCGGGCTGGGCGAAAGCCGGAACGGCGGCGAAGATGGCGAGGGCCGCGGCAGCGGTCGCGCAACGGGTGGCGAAGCGTGTCTGGCGCATGGCGTTCTCCTTCTCTCTCTGCGGATGGCGATCCTTGCGCCCGACCATGACATCATTGCGGCGACGCGCCTTGACTTCGGTCAAAGGCGCCGCATTTCCGCCGGATTCCGGGCATAGGCCGATGATCCAGCCATGGGGAGTGCGAACGTGACCAACAGGCAGCCGGGTCCCGGCGGGGGCCTTGACGCGGGGGCAGACGGGTCCGACCTTGACACCCAGGAGGACCCGGCGCAGCGCGACGCCGCGTCCGGGGACAGGGGACATGGCGTGCCGCAAACGATCGCGCTGGTCGACGACGACCGCAACATCCTGGCCTCGGTCTCGATCGCACTCGAGGCCGAGGGGTTCAAGGTGCAGACCTATACCGACGGCGCCTCGGCGCTGCGCGGCATCGGCCAGCGCCCGGTCGACCTCGCCATTCTCGACATCAAGATGCCGCGGATGGACGGGATGGAGCTTCTCCAGCGGCTCCGGCGCCAGTCGGCCATCCCCGTGATCTTCCTCACCTCCAAGGACGAGGAGGTGGACGAGATCCTGGGGCTGCGCATGGGGGCGGACGACTACATCAAGAAGCCGTTCTCGCAGCGCCTGCTGGTGGAGCGCATCCGCGCCCTTCTGCGCCGCAACGAGGACGGCGCCGAGCCGGTCGAGGGCGAAGCCGCGCCGACCATGGCGCGCGGCGAGCTGGTGCTCGATTCGGCGCGCCATTTGTGTACCTGGCGCGGCCGTCCGGTCGATTTGACGGTGACCGAGTTCCTGATCGTCAAGGCGCTGGCGACCCGCCCGGGCCACGTCAAAAGCCGCGACCAGCTGATGGACGCGGCCTATGGCGAGCACGTCTATGTGGACGATCGGACGATCGACAGCCATATCAAGCGTCTTAGGAAGAAGTTCAAGGCCGTCGATGCCGATTTTGCTCAAATCGAAACCCTCTACGGGATCGGCTACCGCTACCGCGAAGGCTGAGGATCCGCCGCGCCCGCCGGCCGCACCCGCGCGCCCGCCGCGGGGCGGCGCCGGTCCGCCCGCGCCCGACCGGCGCCCGGGGGACGACCGGCCGCGCCGGCGCTGGCGGCTGGTCTCGCCGCTCACCTGGCGCATCCTTTCCGTCAACGTTCTGGCGCTCGCCATCCTGGTGGGCGGGCTTCTCTATCTGGGCCAGTACCGCGAGGAGCTGGTCGATTCCGCAACCGCCGCGCTCGCCACCCAGGCGCGCATCTTCGCCGGCGCGCTTGGCGAGGGCGCGGCCGGCATCGGCCCCGGCGGCGAGCAGATCATCCGGCCCGACGTCGCGCGGCCCATGCTGCGCCGGCTGGTGCAGCCCACCGCCTCGCGCGCGCGGCTGTTCGGCTCCGACGGCGCGCTGGTCGCGGATTCGCGCCAGCTCGTCGGGCCGGGCGGGTCGGTGCAGGTCGAGGTGCTGAGCCCGCCGGGCGCATCCTCGGGCAACGGATTCACCCGCCTGCTCGACCTCTACGAGCGGCTGGCCGACCGGCTGGCCGGCGCGTCGGAGCCGCCGCCCTACCACGAGAGCCCGGTGCAGCATGCGGGCGACTATCCGGAGGCGATGAAGGCGCTGGCCGGCGAGACCGCCACCGCGGTGCGCGAGCTGGCCGACAGGCGGCTGGTCATCGCCGCCGCCGCGCCGGTGCAGCGCTTCAAGCAGGTGCTGGGCGCGCTGATGCTGACTTCGAACGCGACGGGCATCGAGCGCGCCGTGCGCGAGGTGCGCATCGGCATCCTCAAGATCTTCCTGGTCGCGCTGGTGGTGACGGTGCTCCTGTCGCTCTACCTCGCCGGCACGCTGGCCCGCCCGGTGCGCCGGCTCGCCTCCGCCGCCGACCGGGTGCGCCACGGCCACCGGCGCGAGCAGGAGATTCCGGACTTCACCGGACGGCGCGACGAGATCGGCGATCTGTCGGGCGCGCTGCGCGACATGACCGAGACGCTGTGGACGCGGATGGACGCGATCGAATCCTTCGCCGCCGACGTGGCGCACGAGATCAAGAACCCGCTGACCTCGCTGCGCAGCGCGGTCGAGACCGCGGCGCGGGTGCGCGATCCCGACCAGCAGCGCCGGCTGATGGCGATCGTCCTGGAGGACGTGCAGCGGCTCGACCGGCTGATCACCGACATCTCCGACGCCTCGCGCCTCGACGCCGAGCTGTCGCGCGAACGGCTGGAGCCGGTCGACGTGGGGCGGCTGATCGCCGCTCTGGTCGAGGTGCGCGAGGCCACGGCGGCCGCCGAGGCGGAAGGGCCCGCCGTGCGCTACCAGGGCCCGGTCGACGGCACGCTCGCCGTCAAGGGGCTGGAGGACCGGCTGGTGCAGGTGTTCAACAATCTGATCGCCAACGCGGTGTCGTTCAGCCCGGAAGGCGGCGAGGTGGTGCTGCGCGGCGCGCGCGAAGGGCGCCACGTCGTGCTGACGGTCGAGGATGACGGGCCGGGCATCCCCGAGGGCGCCGAAGAATCGATCTTCGAGCGGTTCTATTCCGAGCGCCCCGAATCCGAGCAGTTCGGCACGCATTCCGGGCTGGGCCTTTCGATCTCGCGCCAGATCGTCGACGCGCATGGCGGCACCATCCGCGCCGAGAACCGCCGCGCGCCCGACGGAAGCGTGATCGGGGCGCGCTTCGTCGTGCGCCTGCCGGCGGGCTAGCCCCGACTACAGCGCCAGGCCGCGCACCAGGCGCGGCGGATCGCCGGCCAGCCCCATCGCGTGGCGCATCAGCGCGCGCTTCAAAGGCGGCACCCGGTTGATTGCGGCGAGGCCGGCATCGCGCGCGAGGCGGACCGGCGCGGCCTCGTTCGAGAACAGCCGGTTGAGCCCGTCAGTCAGCGCGATCATCACGGTGGAATCGAACCGGCGCCACGATTCGTAGCGCGCGAGGGGCGCGCTTTGCCCGACATCGAGCCCGAGCCGGTGCGTGTCGACCACCTGCTCGGCCAGCGCCGCCACGTCGCGCAGGCCGAGGTTGAATCCCTGCCCCGCGATCGGATGGATCGTGTGCGCCGCGTCGCCGACGAGGGCGAGGCGGTCCGCGACGTAGCGGTCGGCATGCAGGAGCGACAGCGGGTATGTGAAGATCTCGCCCTCGACGCGGAGCGCGCCGAGGAAGTCGCCGAACCGGCGCGCGAGCTCGGCGGTGAATTCCTCGCGCGGCAGCGCCGCCAGCGCCGGCACGAGATCGGCGTGCTCGGTCCATACGATGGACGAGCGGCCGCGCGTCATCGGCAGGATCGCGAAGGGGCCGGCCGGCAGGAAGCGTTCGTGCGCGACGTTGCGGTGCGGCCGCGCGTGCGCGACGGTGCAGACGATCGCCGCCTGCGCGTAGCGCCATTCGGTGACGCCGATCCCGGCCGCGCGGCGCAGCGCCGAGTTGCGCCCGTCGGCGGCGACGACCAGCCGCGCGCGCACGCGCCGCCCGTCGGCCAGGGTCGCGGTCACGCCGTGCGCGTCGGGCGCGAGCGCATCTACCCCCGCCTCGCCGATCAGCGTCGCATCATGGTCGCGCAGCCGGTCGAGCAGCGCTGCGCGGACGTGCGCGTTCTCGACGATCCAGCCGAGCGGGCCGAGCCCCAGGAGCGCGTGGTCGTAATGCAGGAAGAGCGGCGAGTCGCCGTCGCTCACCCGGATCTCGTGGATGGGCGCGGCGTGCGGTTCCATCGCCTTCCATGCGCCGATGCCGGCGAGCGCGCGCTGCCCGCCCGCCGCGATGGCCGAGGTGCGCCCGTCCGAGGCGGGCGCGGCGAGCGCATCGAGCGCGCGCCGGTCGGCGAGCGCGACCGCGACGCCCGCGCCGGCCAGCGCCGCGGCCATGGCGAGCCCGGCCAGTCCGCCGCCGGCAACCAGCACGTCCGATTCGGTGTCCATCGCGTCCTTCCGCCGTCCGGGGTGCACCGGGCACAGTGCGGCGGGCAACGGGCCCTGTCCAGCGCTCAAGCCTGCCTAATTTTTTGCCATTCTGGTGGTTTTGCCCGCGTTTTGGGCAACAGGATGCCGTGGGCCTCCCGGCAACCTGCCCAAAAATTCGTCACAACCCGTTGATTTAATTGGAAGACCGTTTTCCCCGGGCCGTGTCGTTCGAGTGGCCCGGATTTTGCTAAGGCCTAGGGTACCGACCGGTCGCGCCGGGGATGCCGCCTGGCGCCCGGGGCGACCGGACCGGACCAATAGGGGGCTCTCCCCCGCAGGAGGAGGACAAGAATGAAGCGTCTTATGATTGCAACGGCCGCGGTGGCGCTCGCGGCAACGGCGATCCCGGCGGTCGCCGCCGAGGACGACGGGCTGATTCCGGAGAAAATTATCCCGGGATCCTTTTCGGCGAATGTCGATGTCGTCTCGGAATACATCTTCCGCGGCATTTCGCAGACGGACGGCGAGCCGGCCATCCAAGGCGGGTTCGACTGGTCGCTCGATTCCCAGCCAGTCGGTGCCTATGCCGGCACGTGGCTGTCGAACGTCAATTTCGGGACGTCCGGTACGATCGAGTGGGACTTGTATGGCGGACTGCAGGGTGACCTCGGCTTCGCGAGTTGGAAGGCCGGCGGCATCTGGTTCCACTACCCGCGCGCCAGCCGCACCGACTATGGCGAGCTCGCTTTGTCGCTCGACCACGACTTCGGCATGTTCGGCGTGACCGCGTCGTTCAACTACTCGCCCTCCTTCTACAACAACTCGGGCGAAGCCGAGTTCGCCAACGTCGCCGTCGGTATCCCGCTCGGCAAGGTGACGCTCGGCCTCAATGGCGGACGCCAGTGGATCTCGGACAACGCGACGTTCGGGACCCCGGACTACTGGGTCTACGGCGCGAGCCTCGCCGCCAAGATCGTGGGCTTCAACACCACGCTCGCGGTCACCGACACCGACCTCACTCAGGCCCAGTGCTTCGGCGGTTCCAACCTGTGCGGCACCACCGTGACACTGATGGTCGCGCGTTCGTTCTGACGTCCGGCCCCGGCGGCGGTGGGGTGACCGTCGCCGGGGCCTTTTCAACAAGGAGCCCCAGATGAAACTGATCATGGCCATCATCAAGCCGTTCAAGCTCGAAGACGTGCGCGATGCGCTCACCTCGATCGGGGTGCAGGGCGCGACCGTCTCCGAGGTGAAGGGCTTCGGCCGCCAGAAGGGCCAGACGGAGATCTACCGGGGGGCGGAATACACAACGACGTTCCTCCCCAAGGTGAAGGTCGAGGTCGTCGTGCCCGACGACGTCGCAGACCAGGCGGTGGAGGCGATCCAGAAGACGGCGTCGACCGGCAATATCGGCGACGGAAAAATATTCGTGCTCGATCTCGGCACGGCGGTGCGCATCCGCACCGGCGAGACCGGCGAAGCTGCGCTCTAGTAGGAGAAACGCGAATGAAAAAGCTTCCCACCTCCGTGCGCTCGGCGGCGCTCGCGGCACTGTTCGTCGCCGGGTCCGTCGGGCTCGCCTACGCCCAGCAGGCGGCAGCGCCGGCCGCGCCGGCGCCTGCCGCCCCGCCGCCCAAGCTCGATTCGGGCGACACCGCATGGATGCTCACCTCCACGGCGCTCGTCCTGTTGATGACCATTCCCGGCCTTGCCCTGTTCTATGGCGGCATGGTGCGCAAGAAGAACGTGCTGAACACCGTGATGAACTGCTTCGCCATCACCTGCCTGGCGACGGTGCTGTGGATGGTGGCCGGCTATTCGCTCGCGTTCAAGACGGGCGGAGCCTATGTCGGCGACCTGTCGGCTTTCCTGCTGCACGGCATGAGCAAGGAGGCGCTGTCGGGCACCATTCCCGAATCGGTGTTCATGTGCTTCCAGATGACCTTCGCCATCATCACCCCGGCGCTGATCGTGGGCGCCTTCGTCGACCGCATGAAGTTCTCCGCGATGCTGTGGTTCATGGGGCTGTGGCTGCTGGTCGTGTACTGCCCCGTGGCGCACTGGGTGTGGGGCGGCGGGTTCCTTGCCGGCGCCGGCGTGCTCGACTTCGCGGGCGGCACGGTGGTGCACATCAACGCGGGGGTCGCCGGGCTGGTCTGCGCGCTCGTCCTCGGCAAGCGCCACGGTTACCCCAACGAGCCGATGCCGCCGCACAATTTGACGCTTTCCGTGATCGGCGCCTCGCTGCTCTGGGTCGGCTGGTTCGGCTTCAACGCCGGCTCGGCGGTGGCCGCGAACGGCTCGGCCGGCATGGCGATGGCGGTGACCCAGATCGCGACCGCGACCGCGGCGCTGACCTGGATGTTCGTCGAGTGGACGCTGAAGGGAAAGCCCAGCGTGCTCGGCATCGTCTCTGGCGCGGTGGCCGGGCTGGTCGCCATCACCCCGGCCTCGGGCTTCGTCGACCCCGTCGGCTCGCTGTTCATCGGCATCGCCGCCGGCGTGTGCTGCTACTGGGGCGCGACCTGGCTGAAGCATGCGGGCGGGTATGACGACTCGCTCGACACGTTCGGCGTGCACGCGGTCGGCGGCATCGTCGGCGCGTTCCTGACCGGCGTGTTCGCGGTCAAGGCGATCGGCGGCACGTCGGGCGCACTCGAGGGCAATGTCGGCCAGATGCTGATCCAGGTCGAGGGCATCCTCGCCACGCTGGTGTGGGACGCCGTCGCAAGCTTCCTCCTCCTCAAGGGCATCGACCTCGTCATCGGGCTCCGCGTGGGTACCGAGACCGAGCGCGAGGGCCTCGACCTTGTGGTACACGGCGAGACCGTTCCCTGATCCACTTCCCACGGTCCTCGCCGGGGCCCGGGCGGTTCGCCGCCCGGGCCTTTTTTGTGGGCACCGGGTGAGGCCGGTAGAGAAACGCCAGACGGCCTGTAAGCCGGGTTCTGTCCCTGGCGGACCAGTGGATGGCCATTAAGAACAGCACCACCAAGACCACGATGGGCGAGTGCCTGCAGATTCTCGCTAAAGCAGAGCGCGGGTTTAGGCGCGTTCCGAACGACATTGGCGCAGCGAGCGCCTACTACGACACGGTGGTCGAGCCGGCATGGGAAGCGGCACACCGGGCGCCGATCCGCAATGACCTGCAGGGCGTCGTCGATTACGTCGAGCTCCTGATGGAGGGCCCGCCCGATGTGGCGGAAGGCCTGGCGGATCTGGCCAGGGCCTTGCGCCGGCTGACAGGGCTAAAGCCCACGGCGCGGTTGCCGCACAATCTCGTTTAGGCGCGACCGGCTCCGCCCGGCACCTCGCAGCACCGGGCGGGGGCAGTCCCGATCGTCCAGATGATCTGATGGCACTTGCCCACGATCATCCAGCCTAGTGGCTAGAATCAACAGACGGGGCCACTGCTTGGGCCGCAAACCCGACTTCTGACAGGTTCGCGCCCCTCGCGTCGGCGCGAGGCGATCCGGCTTTAGCGCGTCGAAGCGTCGGCGCTCTTCGCCGCTTTGAGCTTGAACAGTTCGGCGGCGCACAGCGCGGCGGCGCCTTCGACCGCCTTTTTCGTTCCCGGCAATGTCGTCCAACCCGCCTTCTCGACGATGCTGTCGCGCTCCCACGAATCCTGCTTGGCTAGCGAGGCGAGCTGGGCCGCCGCGTCGGGGCCCTGAGCGAACTGATCGACGCAGAACGCGGCGGCCAACTCGGCACGAGCCCTGGTCGCGGATTCCGCCGCCATCTCCCCGGCGGTCTTGCCGGTCACCCAGCCGCCCCAGGTGAAACCGATGGCCATGGTGGCGACGGCACACCCTGCGCAGGCCCAAAAAACGACCGTCTTCGATGCCTTGTAGTTTGCGACGCGTTTGGAAAATGTTTGATATTCGACCATAATTCCAGACCTCCTGTTAGGTTTGACGGGCAAAGGCGGCCCGCATTCCGCACCATCCGGTCCGAATGGCACGACGATTATTTTTTGTAATTTCTGTGCGCCGGACTATTATACGCCAGAAATCGAAAATATTGCGGTTTTTCTGAGGTTTAGACGATTTTAATCACAAAATTCCGTAGAGAGTATTTGAAAAGACCAATGAACAAAGGCGGTTAGGCCCCTTCGGCAGCGGCCGACGTGCTGCGGCACCTGCGCCTGTGAGGCTACGAGATCAGGATGGTGGAGAAGGCGGCGGACCTGCCGAGTGCGCCGTGATCGGCTACGTGATGGCCTTTACCCCGCACACCGAACCAATGGCGAAACACGCCAAGCTCAGAACGGCCGCGGCGATGGCGCCGAGCAGCCACCATTGATGCTGTGTCTTCCGCCCTAGCCGCTGATCGTTGTAGAACGCGTATTGCGTCAGATAGCTAAAGCAGGCGGTGACGCCGCAGAAGAACAGCCCCGTGGCGAACAACGCCACTGGAAGACCACGCTCGGTCGAATTAGGCTATTCCAGGTGTTGCCGAGAAAGGCCAACAAAGCGACGGCAGAGCCGCCGTTGAGCAAGGCAAGGAGTTTGATTGCTGCCGCGCTGTGGCTGATCATGGAGCGGTACGTTTCCAGGAACCGCTCATTCGCCGTCTCGGTTTCAAGTCTGCTGGTCATGCCGCTGCCCCGGTCGCATGGTGCAGCCTAACATCCGCTGCGCGAATTTGCGGAGGCCGCTCGCCGAGCTCAGGTGCCGCCGCTGCCGCGCCAGGCACAGGGCGGCCGTCGTGGTCGACGATCAGGGCGAGGTGGCGGGGCGGTAGGGTTACTGCGCCGTCCGAACGATCCGCCGTTGGCCGTCCACCTTCTTGAAATCACGGCGAGCACCTTTCCGGCCCTTTTTTGAGATACCCGGCCCACATTCCACATATCTCATGAAAAATAAGCGCCAGACGGCCTGTAAGCCGGGTTCTGTCCCTGGCGGACCAGGGGATGGCCATTCATCTGGGACGCAGGTTGCCCCGCGCCTCGCGCGACCTACCCGGGCGGCGGCCCGGAAACGGGCCTGCGGGATCGCTCCCGCGCGCCGCCCCTATTTGGTCTTGCTCCCGGTGGGGTTTGCCGTGCCGGTCCCGTTGCCGCGACCGCGGTGCGCTCTTGCCGCACCGTTTCACCCTTGCCGCCCGGAGCCGGCCGAAGCCGGTCGGGGTTGGCGGTCTCGTTTCTGTGGCACTTTCCCTGGGGTCGCCCCCGCCGGGCGTTACCCGGCACCGTGTCTCCGTGGAGCCCGGACTTTCCTCCCCCCGCGGGGTTGCCCCGATTGCGGAAGGCGGCCATCCGGCCGTCTGGCATTCGACAACGTGGCGGCTGGGCCGCTTCCACCGTCAACCGTCGAACGCGGCGACCGACTGGATCAGCAGGAAGGTCTCGGCGTCGAGCCGGCCGTCCACCCGCTTCGGCCGGTAGCGGCGCTGGAACGCGGCCAGCACCTGCTCGGTCGCGGGATCGGCGCGGCCGGTGACGGCGATGGCGTAGCCGATGCGGGCGAGGCGCGTCTGCGCCTCGTTCACCATCACCTGCTCGTCGCCATAGGGGCCGGTATCGAGCCGCGCGGCGATGGACGGGCGCGTCGGGAACCGGCCGATCCCGGCCTGGGCGAGGCGCCGCCAGGGGAACAGCTCGCCGGGATCGCGCTTGCGCGCGGGCGCCACGTCGGAATGGCCGACGACGTTGCCGGGCGGGATCGGGTGGCGGGCCAGGATGTCGCGGCAGAGCGCCGCCAGCGCGGCGATCTGGGGCTCGGGAAAGGCGCGATAGCCGAATTCATGGCCGGGATTGACCAGCTCGATGCCGATCGAGCGCCCGTTGACGTCGGTCTCGCCCTTCCAGGCGCTCTCGCCCGCATGCCAGGCGCGCATCGCCTCATCCACCAGGAGGCAGACGGACCCGTCCTCGTCGATCAGATAGTGCGCGCTGACCTGGGCAGCGGGATCGCACAGCCGGTCGAGCGCGGCCGCGGCGCTTTCCATGCCGGTATAGTGCAGCACCAGCATGTCGACGGAAACGCCCGCGGGGCGCGGGCCGCAATTGGGGGAGGGGCGCTCGCGGGGCACGCTCATCGGCGTGCCCCGTGTCGCGGAAGCCGGCTAGGCGGCGCGGCGGCCCGAATAGCTGGGCGCGGAGCGGCGCGGCTCGGGCTCGCGATAGGCCATCTGGGCGTGCTTGCGGCAGTAGGAGAAGCCGGCGTGGGTCGGATCGCCGCAGAAGTGGAATTCCGCGGTGCCGGGGTCGCCGAACGGCCACTGGCAGGTGCGGAAGGGCGATGCCTCGCTCGACTTGAAGAGCGACAGGAGCTGGCGATTGTTGGCCATCGTTCGCATAGTCCTACTGTTGATGCTGCAACGCAAAATAGGTTGTGACCGTTATATTGCACTGCGGCAGCAGATGTCAACCCGGCCTCCATGTGACGTTTTGGTGACGGCACACGCGACGTAAAGGCACGGTTTTGCTGTATTTTTTGGCACCGAACCCGGCCCCGGGGGCGGGGCGGCGCGCGGTGCGGCGAATCAGCCCCCGCCCCCGCCTCGGTCATTTCAGTCCGCGCCTCTCGCAGATCGCGTCATAGGCGGCGTTGATGGTGGCCAGCCGGTCGTTGGCGAGCGCCACGAACTCCCCAGGCAGCCCCTCGGCCATCAGCCGGTCGGGGTGGTTCTCGCGCACCAGCCGGCGCCAGGCGGCGCGCACCTGCTCGTCCGTCGAATCGTGCGGCACGCCCAGCAGCATGTAGGGATCGGCCTCGTCGCGGCCCAGATGGCCGGCGCGGATGCGCGCGAACGTCGCCTCGTCGAATCCAAAGATCTGCGCCACCTCGTGCAGATAGGCGATCTCGTCCGGATGGGCCACCTTGTCCGCCTTGGCGATGTGGAACAGCCCGTCGAGCAGCTTTTCCAGCACCGCCGGGTTGTCGTGGAACATCCGCGCCACCTGGCGGGCATAGGGCTCGAACCCCGCCGAATCCCGCCGCGCCTGGTTGAACAGGCGGCCGACATTCTTCTCCTCGTCGGGCGGGACGTGGAAGATCTCGCGGAAGGCGGCGATCTCGTCGCGGGTGACCTGGCCGTCGGCCTTGGCCATCTTGGCCGACAGCACGATCACCGCGATGGCGAAGGCGGTCTGGCGCTGGAGCTCGGCCTGGTCCGGGTCCTCGCGCATCCGGTCGATGGCGTAGCCGCCCGCCGCGCCCAGCAGCGCGCCCAGCGGCCCGCCAAGCGCGAAGCCCGCCGCGCCGCCGATGATCGTTCCCCAGATGCTCATCGCCCCTCGCCCGCCCAAACTAACACCGGGCCCGGCCCGCCACAACGCGGCCTTCCGTCGAACCTCCCGCACCGCTATCAAGAGGGCGGGAGGCGCTGATGACGGAAGCGGTACACGCGGCGAACGGGATGGTGGCGGCCTCGCACGCACCGGCGGCCGCCGCCGGGGCGGCGATGCTTGCCGCGGGCGGCAGCGCGGTCGACGCGGCGATCGCGACCAACGCCATGCTGGCGGTCGGCTATCCCCACATGTGCGGGCTGGGCGGCGACGGGTTCTGGCTGATCTGGGACCCGGCCACCGGCCGGGCCGAGGGCATCGAGGCGGCCGGGCCGGCGGGGCGGGCGGCGAGCATCGAGTGGTATCGCGGCCATGGGCTGCGCACGATCCCGCAACGCGGGCCGCGCGCCGCGCTGACCGTGCCCGGCGCGGTCGACGGCTGGCGCCTGGCGCACGAGCGGCACGGCAGGCTCGACTGGGCACTTCTGTTCGCGCCCGCCATCGAAGCGGCGCGCGACGGCACGCCGTGCGCCCGATCGGTCGCCAAGTGGATCGCCGCCGACGCGCTGGGCCAGTGGCCGGCGATGGCGCGCGTCTACATGCCGGGGGGCCGGGCGCCGGCTGCCGGCGACACGGTGCGCTACCCCGCCCTCGCCGCGACCCTGGAACGCATCGCGCGGCACGGGCCGCGCCACTATTACGACGCGATCGGGGCGGAGATCGCGGCCGAGATCGGCCCGCGCGGTTCGCCGCTCGCCGCCGAGGATTTCGCCGCCTTCCGCGCGCGCTGGTCGACGCCCCTCGCCGTCGCCTATCGCGGCCACACTTTGGTGGAGATGCCGCCGCCGACCCAGGGCATCGCCGCGCTCTCCCTCGCCAACCTGCTCGACGGGTTCGACGTGGCGGCGCTGGGCGAGGGCACGGCCGCGCACCTCCATCATGTCGCCGAGGCGGTGAAGCTCGCCTTCGCCGACCGCGACGCGTTCCTCACCGATCCCGATTTCGCCGCAGTCCCGGTCGACGAGACTGATCGACCGCGCCTATGCCGACCGGCGCCGCACCCTGATCGACCCCGCCCGCGCCCGGCCGGACTCGGAGATCGCGCCCGGCCTTCCCCCGCCGCGCCCGGCGGCGCGCCGCACGCCCGGCGGCGACACGTGCTATTTCTGCGCGATCGACCGCGACGGGCTCGCCTGCTCGGTGATCCAGTCGCTCTATTTCGATTTCGGCTCGGCCGAGATGGCCGAGGGCACCGGCGTCGTGCTGCAGAATCGGGGCTCGTTCTTCTCGCTCGACCCGGACCACCCGAACGCGCTCGCGCCCGGCAAGCGGACCTTCCACACGCTGATCCCGGCGATGCTTTTGCGCGACGGCAAGCCCGCGATGATCTTCGGCACGATGGGCGGCGAGGGCCAGCCGCAGACCCAGGCGATGATGCTGACCCGGATCGTCGATTTCGGCATGGACGCGCAGCAGGCGATCTCGGCGCCGCGCTTCCTGCTCGGCCGCACCTGGGGCGAAGAAAGCCAGGCCCTGATGCTGGAAGGGCGGTTCGGCCCCGACATCGCGCGGCGGCTCCGGTCCATGGGCCACCCGGTGGTCCTCGCCGGCGCGTGGGAGGAGGCGATGGGCCACGCCCAGGCGATCCGCATCCTGGCGGACGGCAGCTACGAAGGCGGCGCCGACCCCCGCGGCGACGGCGCGGCATTCGGGGTGTAGATGCAGCCCCTCACCCTGTCCCTCTCCCGTAGGCTGCGGGAGAGGGACAGGGTGAGGGGACGGCCCAAAGCCAATGAGGGGCGATTTACCCCTCCGCCGCGCCCTTCACCTTGCGCGTACGCCGGCGGGTGAAGTCGTTCGGGTTGTAGCCCGCGTTCTCGCCCGCGCCCCAGCTGTCGATGTCGTCGCCCTTGGCGAACATCCACGAGTAGCCGCCCTCGGGGTTGGTCAGGATCTCCCACCAATTGTCGTCGGGGTCGGCGATGTAGAACCCGTACGTGCCGTGCGCGTCGATCGGGCGGGTGACCTTCTTGATCCCCCATTCCGCTTGGCTTTCCACCGCGATCTGGTGCGCGCTGTCGACCTCCTCGCGCGACGGAACGTCGAGCCCGTTATGGTTGAGCACCGGCATGTCGGGCTTCTTCGGGTTGAGCACGACGGCATAGACATGCTCGCCGCCCAGCCGGATCATCAGCGAGACGTCGGAGGTGCGGATCACCTCGAGCCCCAGGAACTCCTCATAGAACTTGCGCGAGCGTTCGAGATCGCGCGATTCCAGTGTGCCGTGCGAAAGAAAGCGCGGGTTGAGGACGGCCATGGCGGGTCTCCCTATGTCCGGATGTCCGGGTGCGCCATCAAAGCACCGCCGGCGGCGCGCTGGCAATCCCGGCCGCGGGCGGGACACCCGCCGGCGGCTTGCCCGCGCCGCGGCGGATGACTAGGTTAGCCGAGGGCCGGGGCGGCCCGGCGGCCGAAGGGCATTCCATGACGGCGAGTGCGGGGCCAACGCTTTCGGGCAAGCGCATCCTTCTGATCATCGCGGGCGGCATCGCCGCCTACAAGTCGCTGGAGCTGATCCGCCGGCTGCGCGAGCACGGCGGCGCCGTGCGCTGCATCCTGACCAAGGCCGGCGCCCAGTTCGTGACGCCTCTGTCGGTCGCGGCGCTTTCCGGCGACAAGGTCTATGGCGAGCTGTTCTCCCTCACCGACGAATCCGAGATGGGCCATATCGAGCTGTCGCGCTCGGCCGACCTGGTGGTGGTTGCGCCGGCGACGGCCGATCTGATGGCGCGCATGGCGCACGGCGTGGCCGACGATTTGGCCGCCACGGCGCTGCTCGCCACCGACAAGAAGGTGCTGGTCGCGCCCGCCATGAACGTCCGCATGTGGTGCCACGCGGCGACCCAGGCGAACCTGGCGACGCTCGCCGCGCGCGGCATCGGGGTGATCGGTCCGACCGACGGCGCGATGGCCTGCGGCGAGTTCGGGCCGGGCCGCATGGCCGAGCCCGCCGAGATCCTGGCCGCCATCGAGGCGCATTTCGCCGACGGCGCGCGCCTCGCCGGCCGCAAGGCGCTGGTCACCAGCGGCCCGACGCACGAGCCGGTCGACCCGGTGCGCTACCTCGCCAACCGCTCGTCGGGCAAGCAGGGCCATGCCGTCGCCGCCGCGCTGGCCGCGCTGGGGGCGGAGACGATTCTGGTCACCGGCCCGACGGCCGAGCGCGATCCCGCCGGCGTCGCGGTGGTGCGGGTGACGACGGCGGCCGAGATGCTGGCCGCCTGCCGCACCGCCCTGCCGGTGGACGTGGCGGTGTGCGCCGCCGCCGTCGCCGACTGGCGCCCCGCCAAGGCCGCGTCGCGCAAGGTCAAGAAGAACGGCAAGCCGCCGGCGGCGATCGAGCTGGCGGAAAATCCGGACATACTGGCGACGCTGGCGGCGGCGGGCAACGCGCGCCCGCGCCTCGTCATCGGGTTCGCGGCCGAGACCGACGATCTCGACCGCAATGCGCGGGCGAAGCTGGCGAAGAAGGGGTGCGACTGGATCGTCGCCAACGACGTGTCGGCCGAAGGCGGCGCGATGGGCGGCGACGACAACGCAGTGCGCATCGTCACCGAGGCCGGCATCGAGCCCTGGCCGCGCCTCGCCAAGACCGAGGTGGCGCGCCGGCTCGCCGCGCGCATCGCCGCCCATCTGGGCGCGGCGCGGTGAGCGCGATCCCGGTCGCAGTGCGCCGCCTGCCGCACGGCGCGGATTTGAAGCTGCCGGCCTACGAATCGGCACATGCGGCGGGGGTCGATTTGCTGGCGGCGGTCGAGGCCGACCTCGTCCTGGCGCCCGGCGGCCGCGCGATGGTGCCCACCGGCCTCGCCATCGCGCTGCCCGAAGGCTTTGAGGCTCAGGTTCGGCCGCGCTCCGGCCTTGCCGCGCGAGCGGGCGTGACGGTGCTCAACGCGCCCGGCACGATCGACGCCGATTATCGCGGCGAGGTGAAGGTGATCCTGGCCAATCTGGGCGCGGAGCCGTTCGTCGTGACGCGCGGCATGCGCATCGCCCAGATGGTGGTGGCTCCGGTCGCCCGGCTTGCCTGGCGCGAGACCGACGCGCTCGACGAGACGGCGCGCGGGGCGGGCGGGTTCGGCTCCACGGGCCACGCGCCATGACCGACTTCACGCGCGACCAGCTCGAGCGCTACGCCCGCCACATCGTGCTTCCCGAGGTGGGCGGCGTCGGCCAGGCCAAGCTGATGGACGCGAGCGTGCTGGTCGTCGGGGCGGGCGGGCTCGGCGCGCCGCTGATCCTCTACCTTGCGGCGGCGGGGGTCGGACGCATCGGGGTGATCGACGACGACACCGTCGCGCTCTCCAACCTCCAGCGCCAGGTGATCCACGCGACCGAAGATATCGGCCGCGCCAAGGTGGCGAGCGCGCAGGCGGCGGCGGAGCGCATCAACCCCGAGGTGACGGTGGAGGCGCATTGCGCGCGGCTGGATGCCGGGAACGTCGGCCGGCTGATCGCGGAGTACGACCTGGTCGCGGACGGTTCGGACAATTTCGAGACGCGCTTCCTGCTGAACGACGCCTGCCATTTCGGCGGGCGCACGCTCGTCTCCGCCGCCATATTGCGGTTCGAGGGCCAGCTCGCCACCTTCAAGTCGCATCTCGGGCGCGACTATCCCTGCTATCGCTGCCTGTATCGCGAGCCGCCGCCGCCCGGGCTGGTGCCGTCCTGCTCCGAGGGCGGCGTGTTCGGCGCGCTGGCCGGCGCGGTCGGCTCGCTCCAGGCCATCGAGGTGCTGAAGGAGATCATGGGCATCGGCGAGACGATGGCGGGGTCGCTGCTGATCTACGACGCGCTGTCGGTGACGTTCCGGAAGATGCGCCTGCCGCGCGACCCGGCCTGCCCGCTCTGCGGCGACGCCCCGTCGATCCGCGATCTCGCCGGCCATATGGCGGCGGCGGGGTAGCCGCCGCCATGCATGACGGGCGTGCGACACGGCCGTGGGACCCCCCGCCCTGTCCCTCCCTTTCAAGGGGGGAGGGGACCCTCGTTTCGATGCCCTTGGGCGACACAGGCGCTGCGCCTGACATGAAGGTACGGACCGGCGTGTTCGCCCCTCCCCCCTTGAGGGCTTGGCGCCTGCCCGGCGTCCACCGGACGCGGGGCCCGGGCCGTCCAGTGGACGGTCCGGCGGCGCCAAGGGCTGGGGAGAGGGGTAACTCATGCCCGCGCCCGCCAAGCTCTCGATCGTTGTCCATTCCGGCGATGCGGCGCGCGTGCGCTACGCGCTGATGATGGGGGCTGCCGCCATCTCCATCGGCAAGGCGGTGACGCTGTTCTTCACGATGGAGGCGATCCACGCGCTCGCCCAGCCCTTCGTCGCGCCGCGCGACGAGGAGATCGTCCAGGCGCTCGCTTCGCTCGGCGCGCGGTTCCTGGTGTGCGAGGCGGGGCTCGCCGAGACGCGCCTGACGCTGGGCGAGCTGCGCGACGATCTCGGGATCGAGGAGACCGGCCTCGTCACCTTCCTCTCCGACTGCGCGCCCGACGGCCAGATCGTGTTCGTGTAGCCGGGCCGGCAGCGCACCTGCCGTCATTGCGAGCGTAGCGAAGCAATCCAGCGATCGCGGCTCTGGCTCCGGACTGCTTCGGCGCTCCGCGCCTCGCAATGACGGGATGGGATGCCCGGCTACCCGAACCGCGCCGCGACCTTGTCGTAGGTCTCCAGGGTCGCGACGGGGCCGAGGGCGGAAAGGGTGGGCGTACCCGACAACACGCGCTCGGCGACGCGGCGCGCGGCGGCGGCGTCGACCGCGTCGATCTTGCCGACGATCTCGGAAATGTCGAGCACGCGGCCGAACACGTGGATCTGACGCGCGATCTGCTCGCACCGCGCGGCCGTCGATTCCAGCGACATCAGCATGCCGGCCTTGAGCTGGGCACGCGCCCGGCCGAGCTCGGCCTCGGCGAATTCCTCGTCGGCGACCTTCGCCACCTCGCTCGCGAGAAGCGGCACGAGCTCGCCAAGCTGCTCGACGCCGGTGCCGGCATAGACGGCGAACAGGCCGGTGTCGGTGTAGGGCGCGGCGAAGGAATAGACGGAATAGACGAGGCCGCGCTATTCGCGGATTTCCTGGAACAGGCGCGACGACATGCCGCCGCCCAGCGCCATCGACATGACCGACAGGGCGAAGAAGTCGGGGTCGGCGTAGGGGAGCCCCTCGAAGCCCAGCACCAGATGGACCTGCTCGAGCGTCGCGGTCGGTGCGCGTCTCGCCGCCCTTGTAGAGCCGCCTTGGCGGCGCCGTTCGCCCGCGCGCGGCCGAGCCCCGCGAAGGCGCGCTCGGCGGAGGCGACGAAGGACGCATGGTCGAGGTTGCCGGCGGCGGCGACCACCATGCGCGGGGCGGCGTAATGCGCCTGCATGTAGTCGACCAGCGCCGCGCGCGCCATCCCGGCGACATTCTCCTCCGAGCCGAGGATCGGCCAGCCCATCGCCTGGCCCGGATAGGCGGTCGCCTGGAACGCGTCGAACACCACGTCGTCGGGCACGTCGCGCGCCTCGCCGATCTCCTGCGCGATCACCACGCGCTCGCGCTCGATCTCGGCCTCGTCGAACGCCGAGTTCTGCAGGATGTCGGCGATGATATCGACGGCGACGCCCACGTCTTCCTTCAGCACCGTGGCGTGGAAGGCGGTGAGCTCGCGCGAGGTGTGGGCGTTGAGCTGACCGCCGACCGCCTCGATCTCCTCGGCGATGGCGCGGGCCGAGCGCGTCGCCGTGCCCTTGAACGCCATGTGCTCGAGAAAGTGCGAGACGCCGTTGATCTCCGCCCGCTCGTGGCGCGTTCCGACGGCGACCCAGACGCCGAGCGAGACCGTCTCCACGTGCGGCATGCGGTGGGTCACGACGCGAAGCCCGTTCGGCAGGGTGGCGGTTTCGACGCTCATGCGGTCTCCTCTGATGTACGCCTTCACGCGGGCGAGGTCGTTCGGCAGGGGGGCGCAGCGTTCCTCGCGCGCGAACAAATCGGCGAGGCGCGCGGGAAGGGCGGGGCGCAGGCCGGTCGCCCGCTCGACCGCGTCGGGGAACTTGGACGGGTGCGCGGTCGCGACGCAGACCAGGGGCACGCGCGCGTCGCGCCTTCGGGCGCGGGCGGCGTGGACGCCGATGGCTGTGTGCGGGTCGACCAGCATCCCGGTCGAATGGTGAATCCGGCGGATTTCGGCCACCGTGCCCGCATCGTCGAGCCGGGCCGCGTCGAACATGTCGCGCATGCGCGCGACCAGCGCGTTGTCGCCCCGGAAGGCGCCGGACTTGCGGAACCCGTCCATCGTGGCGGCGACGCGCGCCGCGTCGCGGTCCCACAGCTCGAACAGCAGCCGCTCGAAATTGCTCGAGACCTGGATGTCCATCGCCGGCGACAGGCTGGGCTCGACCGGGCGCATGCGCATCTCGCCGGTCTCGACGAAGCGGGTGAGGATGTCGTTGCGGTTCGAGCCGATGACCAGCCGGTCGATCGGCACGCCCATGCGGCGCGCGGCCCAGCCGGCGAAGATGTTGCCGAAATTGCCGGTCGGCACGGCGAAGGCGACCGGCCTTGCGGGCGCGCCCAGCGCCACCGCGGCGGCGACGTAATAGACCATCTGGGCCGCGATGCGCGCCCAGTTGATCGAGTTCACCGCCGAGAGCCGATGCTTCGCGCGGAAGGCCGCGTCGGCGAACATCGCCTTCACCAGGTCCTGGCAGTCGTCGAACGTGCCTTCGATGGCGATGTTGTGGATGTTGGGCGCGCAGACGGTGGTCATCTGGCGGCGCTGCACCTCGCTCACCCGCCCCCTGGGGTGCAGGATGAACACCTCGACCTGACCGCTGCCCTGCAGCGCCTCGATGGCGGCCGAGCCGGTGTCGCCCGAGGTGGCGCCGATCACGGTCACGCGCGAACCGCGGCGCGCCAATGCACGATCGAACAGCCGCCCGACGAGCTGCAGCGCATAGTCCTTGAACGACAGGGTCGGGCCGTGGAACAGCTCCAGCAGCCACAGATCGGCGTCGAGCTGGCGCAAAGGCGCCACCGCCGCGTGGTCGAACCCGGCATAGGAGTCGCGCGACCATCGCGCGCAGCTCGTCCTCCGCGATCTCGCCGCCGACGAAGGGCGCGATCACCCGGGCGGCGATCTCGGCATAAGGCGCACCCGCCAGGCCGGCCAGGGCCTCCGGCGCCAGGGTGGGCCAGGTTTCGGGCAGATACAGCCCGCCATCCTCGGCGAGGCCGGCGATCAACGCCTCCTCGAAGCCGAGCGGGCGCGCCGTGCCGCGGGTCGAGACGTAGCGCAGGGGACGGTCTCCTCGGGAAAGGCCGCAGACTATCCGCGCCCCGCCGGCCCGGCAAGGGCAGGGTCACGCCAGCGACAACGGGAACTCGGCCTCGGCGCGGTAGATCGGGCCCGCTCTTGCCGAGGAAGGAGGAGAACAGCACGAAGCTCTCCACCCGGAACGGCACGGCGCGGAACAGCGTGTTGGCGGCGAGCCAGCGGCGCACGGTCTCGGGCGGCGCGCCGTTCAGCCGGGCGATGGTGACGTGCGGCTGGAAGCGGCGTCCCTCCGGCTCCAGCCCGGCGCGCACCAGCACCGATTCCACCTTGTCGCGCAGCGCGATCAGGGCGGGGTTGCGCTCGATGCCGATCCAGAGCTGGCGCACGCGGCGGCCCGATTCGAAATGGCCGGCGCCGACCAGAGTGAGGTCGAAGGCCGGCGCGCGGATCGCCGACAGATCCATCGCGATGTCGCGCGCCGCGGCGTCGTCGACCTCGCCGATGAAGCGCAGCGTGACGTGCAGGTTTTCGGGCGCCACCCAGCGCGCCGCCGTCCACGCCGCTGGAGACGGCGGCAAGGCGCGCGCGCAACTCGTCCGGGAATTTCGAGGGCGACGAACAGTCGGACCATTGCGCCGGCGAAGACTCAGCCGAGGACCGTCAGCACGCCGGTATAGCCGTACAGGCGGTTGTTGCTGATCTCGCCATTCGCGTAGAACCCGATCAGCGGCACCTCGCCCAGCGCCTCGTGCAGCCGGCCGAGCTCGCGCGAGCCGGGGCCGAACAGGTTGGGCCCGCGCGCCACGCACGACACGTAGATCGCCGCGTCGGGCGACGGGCCGGCGCGCCTGGCCACGTCGGCGGCCATGCGGTCGAGATCGGCCATCGCGCTTCCCGCGTCGCGGCGGACGAACATGATGCGGTCGCCGGTCTGCAGCCGCTCGCCGATGGCGAGCCAGCCCTTGTCGGGATCGATCCCCACCAGGTTGCGCACCAGATAGTCGGCCCGGTCCGAGCCGGGAATGGGCAGGGCGGCATGGATGAACCCGGCCGCGCGCACCAGGTCGCGCGCCACCGCCTCGCCCACGTCGGCCTTGAACACGTCGAGCGCAGGGATGCCGTCCAGCGCCATCACCACGTTGTCGCGCCCGGCCGTCACCGTGCGCACGGGGCCGATCGGCGTGCAGCCCTGGGTCAGCCCGCTCGCCACGGCAACGTCGCCGCCGAACAGCACGCCCGACACGCCGCCCGCCGCCGGCGCGCCGGCCACCTGGCGCACCGCGCCGCGCGTGGCGGTGATGCCGCCGACCAGGAAGCAGTCGGTGTCGTCCGAGATGGAATCGAGGATCTGCGGCAGGTAGGCGTTGCGCGGGTCGGCATGCACCAGCCCCAGCGCCGGGCGGGCACGCCCGACCCATTGCGCCACCTCGTCGGGCAGCGGGTCGCCCGGCTTGGCGATGGTCGGCACCAGCCGGTAGGAGTTCGGCGGGCAGCGCGCCGACCAGGATGGCGAGCGCCGGCTCGTCGAAATATTCGCGCCCCGTGACGCAGATGCCGTAGCCGATGGTGCCGACCCAGTCGGCGATGCCGGTGCGCGCGCGCAGCCGGCCGACGATGTCGTCGATAGGCGCCGTGCAGCGCGTCGGTCGCGTAGACGAAGCCGATATTGGCCCTGTCCGGCGGGGCGCCCAGACGTTCCAGGCAGGAGTCGACCAGCTTCGCCGCCGCCCCGCCCGCCGCGTGCGCCAGGCGGAAGCTCCGTGTGGTGGTCTCCATGGCCGTCTCCCTGTTCGGGCTATCGGGGCCGCTCGAGCAAGCGCACCACATAAGGCGCCAGCCGGTCAACCAGCACGGCGACGCCCTGGTCGTTCGGATGGATGCCGTCGGGCTGGTTGAGCGCCGGCTGCGCCGCGATGCCGTCGAGCAGGAACGGATAGAACGCCACGCCGTAGCGGCGGGCGAGCGACGGAAACAGCGCGTTGAACGCCTGCTCGTAGCTTTGGCCCATGTTGGGCGGTGCCAGCATGCCGGTCAGCAGCACGCGCACCTTGGCGGCCTTGAGCCGCGCGAGAATGGCTTCGAGGTTGGCCTTGGTCTGGCCCGGCGGAATGCCGCGCAGCCCGTCATTGCCGCCCAGCTCGACGATGGCGACGTCGGGCTTGCCGGCCAGCGCCCAGTCGAGCCGGGCCTTGCCGCCCGCCGTGGTGTCGCCCGACACGCTGCCATTGATCACCTTGACCTCATGCCCCTCGGCGTTGAGCTTGCTCTCGAGCCGGGCGGGAAAGCTGCGGTCCGGCGGCAGCCCGTACCCGGCGGCGATGGAATCGCCCAGCACCAGGATGCGGGTCGCGGCCGCGTCGGGCGCGGCTCCGGCCGGCGACGCGGCCACGGCGCAGAGGGCGACCAGCGCCGTCGCCGCTTTCAAAACCCGCCTTCGCATGCCATATCCGCTGGCAATGGCCGACACGATGCTCCTCCTCCAAGATGTCCATCTGACGTTGGAAAGCGCAGCCGGGCCCGTCCCCGTGTTGCGCGGCCTCAACTTCACGGTCGAATCGGGCGAAACCGTGGCCGTGGTCGGCCCGTCCGGATCGGGCAAGTCGACCATGATGATGATCGCCGCCGGGCTGGAACGGCCGACCAGCGGGCGCGTCACCGTCGCCGGCACCGATTTCGGCCCCGCTGTCCGAGGACGCGCTGGCGCGCTTCCGCCGCGACAACATGGGCATCGTGTTCCAGAATTTTCACCTGGTGCCGACGATGACCGCGCTCGAGAACGTGGCCGTGCCGCTCGAGCTCGCCGGCCGGCGCGACGCGTTCAAGCGGGCGACGGCGGGACTGGAATCGGTCGGGCTCGGCCATCGCCTCGGCCATTATCCCGGCCAGCTTTCCGGCGGCGAGCAGCAGCGCGTGGCGATCGCCCGCGCCTTCGTCGGCGCGCCGCGCCTTCTGCTCGCCGACGAGCCGACCGGCAATCTCGACGGCGAGACCGGGCGGCAGGTGATGGAGCTGGTCTTCGCGCTGGCCGCCGAGCACGCGTCGACATTGGTGCTGATCACCCACGACCCGGGGATCTCGGGCCGCTGCGCGCGCCAGGTGCGGCTCCAGGACGGGCGCATCGCGGCCGACCTGGCCGCCGCGCCCGCGCCCGCCGGATGAGCCTCGCCCTCACCCTGGCGGGGCGCGAGCTGCGCGGCGGGCTCAAGGGCTTCCGGCTGTTCCTCGCCTGCCTCGCCATCGGCGTCGCCGCGATCGCGGGGGTCGGCTCGCTCGCCCGCGCGATCCATGACGGCATCGCCGGGGAATCGCGCGCCATGCTGGGCGGCGACGTGGCGCTGCGCGCGGTGCACCAGCCCGTTTCCGCGGCGCTGGAGGCCGAGCTCGCCCGCGCCGGCACGGTGTCCGACGCCGCCACCATGCGCACCATGGCAAGCCGTCGCCGGCGCGCCCGGCCGGCTGCTGGTCGAGCTCAAGGCGGTCGACGGGGCTTACCCGCTCTACGGCACGCTCGCCCTCGACCCCGCGATGACGCCCGACGCGCGCGCTCGGCTTCCATGACGGGGCGTGGGGCGCGGTCGCCGAGCCCAGCCTGCTCGACCGGCTGGGGGCCAAGCTGGGCGACATCGTGCAGGTCGGCGACACGCGTTTCGTGCTGCGCGCCGTCATCGCGCGCGAGCCTGACCTGGCCGGCGGCAGCGACGGCTTCCCGCTGGGGCCGCGCCTGATGATCGCGCAGAAGGCGCTGGCGGGCACCGGCCTCGTCCGGCTGGGCAGCCTGATCTACTACCACGCGCGCGTGCGCCTGCCGCCCGGCGCCGATCCGCACGCCTTCGCCACGCGACTGAAATCGGACCATCCCGATGCGGCCTGGACCGTGCGCACCGCCGACAGCGCCGCGCCCGAGGTGCAGCGGCTGGTCGACCGGGTGATGCAGTTCCTGGCGCTGGTCGGGCTGACCACCCTGCTGGTCGGCGGCGTCGGCATCGGCAATGCCGTGCGCGCCTATCTCGCCGGCAAGACCGCGACCATCGCCACGCTGAAATGCCTGGGCGCCTCGTCCGGGCTGGTGTTCCGCGTCTATTTCCTGCAGGTGCTGGCGATGGCGGCGCTGGGCATCGCCGCGGGCATCGTGCTGGGCGCGCTGTTCCCCTTCGCCGCCGCGCGGGTGATCTCGCCCGCTTTGCCCATCGCGGTCGCCGGCGAGATCGCCGCCCGGCCGCTCGCCATCGCCGCTTTGTTCGGGGCGGTGGCGACCGCCGCCTTCTCGGTCTGGCCGATCGCGCGGGCCGGGCGCATCGCTCCGGCGTCGCTGTTCCGCGACGTGGTGGCGCCGTCGGGCCGGCGGCCGGGGGCCCTCGCGATGGGCGCCGTCATCGCCGGCGCCGCTGCGCTCGCCGGCCTCGCCATCTGGGACGCGTCCGACCGCCGGCTCGCCGTCTGGTTCGTCGCAGGCGCGGCCATCGCGCTGGTCGCGTTCGGGATTGCCTCCGCGGCGATCCGCGCCGCGGCGCGCCACATCCGCCCGCGCCACGCGATTTTGCGCCTCGCGCTGGCCAATCTCGGCCGGCCGGGCGCGCCCACCGGTTCGGTCGTGCTGTCGCTCGGGCTCGGCCTCACCGTGCTGGTGACGGTGGCGCTGGTCGAGGGCAACATCGCCCGCCTCGCCCAGGACACGCTGCCCGCCGACGCGCCCGGCTATTTCTTCATCGACATCCAGCCATCCGAGCGGGCGGGCTTCGCCGAGACGGTGCACCGGGCCGCGCCCGACGTGCGGATCAATCAGGTGCCGATGCTTCGCGGGCGCATCGTCAAGGTGAACGGCACGCCCGCCGCCGAGCTGCAGGCGGAATCGCGCGGGCGCTGGGTGATCTCGTCCGACCGGGGGGTGAGCTGGTCGGCGACGCCGCCCGCGAACTCGCCCGTCATCCAGGGCGACTGGTGGCCGAAGGATTACGCGGGCCCGCCCTTGGTGTCGTTCGACGCACGGGCGGCGGCGGGGCTGGGCATCGGGGTGGGCGACACGCTGACCGTGGACATACTCGGCCGCGACATCACGGCGCGCATCGCCAACCTGCGCGCCATCGACTGGCGCGGCATGGGAATCAACTTCGTGCTGATCTTCTCGCCCGACGCGCTGAAGGGCGCGCCGGCCACGACCATCGCCACGCTGCGCGGCCCGGCGGCGGGAGAGGACGCGGCGGCCAAGGCGGTGGCCGCCCGCTTTCCCAACGTCACGGCGATCCGCGTGCGCGACGTGCTGGACGCGGTGGCGGGCATCGTCACGCGCATCGCCGACGCGGTGCGCCTCGCGACCGTCGCGACCATTCTGGCCGGCGCGCTGGTGCTCGCCGGCGCGATCGCGGCGGGGCACCGAAGGCGGGTCTATGACGCGGTGGTGCTGAAGGCGGTGGGGGCGACGCGCGGCGACATCGCCCGGTCCTTCCTGATCGAGCACCTGGCGATCGGCCTGATCGCCGCCGCAGTCGCCGCCGCTCTGGGCAGCTACGCGGCGCGGTTCGCCATCCAGCGCGTGATGCATTTCGAGTGGACCTTCCTGCCGCTGCCGGTGGCGGCGACCGCGCTGATCGCCGCCAGCGTGTGCATCGCGCTCGGCTTCGTCGGCACCTGGCGTGCGCTCGGCCAGCCGGCCGCGCCGCTGCTGCGCAACGAGTAGGCGGTCTCCCCCTTCGCCCTTCGAGACGCCCGCTACGCGGGCTCCTCAGGACGAACGGGAGAGGGAAAAACACGTTCGCACCAAGGAGGCGCCGCAGGCGCCGTCTCGAACTGCAAGGCGGGCAAGGTTGACCCGGACGGATGGGGCGTCTAGCGTTTCCGTCGTCAGCCGCAACCGGAACCCCCGATGCCCCCTACCCAGCCGATATCGCGCGCCCCCATACCGCGCGCTCAGGTCGCGCGCCTTCTCAACCCGGCCTCGGTCGCGGTGATCGGCGTGTCGGAGCGGCCGAACACCGCGGGGCGCAACGTCATCGCCAATCTCGACGCGCTGGGCTTTTCCGGGCCGCTGCACCTGGTGAGCCGCAACGCGCGCGAGATCGACGGGCGGACCTGCGTCACCAGCGTCGACGAGCTGCCGAAGGGCATCGACTGCGCCGTGCTGACCGTACCGGGCCCGGCGATCCTCGAGACGGTCGAGGCGCTGGCCGCGCGCGAGGTGGGCGCGATCATGTGCTTCGCGTCGGGCTTCGCCGAGATGGGCGGGGCCGGCCGCGCGACGCAGCACCGGCTCGCCGAGATCGCCAGGGCGCACGACATTGCCTTCGCCGGGCCGAACTGCCTCGGCTTCACCAACATGCCCGACCGGGTCGCCATCTCGTTCTCGACCGGCCGCCCGCCCGCGCCGGATTCGCTCGGCCGCCTGAAAGTCGGCATCATCGCCCAGTCCGGCGCGATGGCGAGCGTGCTGCGCCTTGCCATGTCGGCCGAATGCGTCGGCTTCACCTACGCGATCACCACCGGCAACGAGGCGGTGCTGGGCATTGAGGACTACCTGCCCTTCCTGATCGACGATCCCGAGACGCGCGTCATCATGCTGCTGGGCGAGACGATCCGCCGCCCGGCCGAGTTCCTCGCCCACGCCCAGGAGGCGCGGCGCCGGAAGAAGCCCATCGTGCTGCTGCATCTCGGGCGCAGCGAAAAGGCGCGCGCCTCGGCCCGGTCGCATACCGGCGCGCTGGCCGGCGACTTCGCGGTGATGGAAAGTTTCGTGCGCGAGGCCGGGGTGGTGCTGGTCGAGACGCTGGACGAGCTGATCGACACGACGACGGTGCTCGCCCACACGCCGGCACCGCCCGCGGGCGGCGTGGCGGTGATCACCGATTCCGGAGCCTTCAAGGGGTTCACGCTCGATTACTGCGAGCGGGTGGGCCTGCCGGTCGCCAACATCGGCGCGAAGACGCGCGCGGCGCTGAAGGCGATGCTCCCCGAGTTCGCGGTGGTGTCGAACCCGGTCGATCTGACGGCGCAGACCATGTTCCGCCTCGACCTCTATGCGCAATCGACGCGGGCGCTGATGGCCGATCCGAATGTCGGCTACGTGCTCGCCTCGATCATGGCGGCGAACCCCGCCCTCGGCCTCGAGAAGGTGCCCTACGTGATCGAGGGCAAGGCCGACGAGGACAAGCCGCTGGCCTGCGCCTTCATGTCGGGCGACGCGCCGACCCACCCCGAAGTGAAGCCGCGCCTCGCCGATGCCGGGATCGCGTTCTTCCGCTCGCCCGAGCGCGCGCTGCGCGCCTTCGCCCGCGCGCACGAATACGGCGTGGCGCTGCGCCGCAAGGCGCCGCGCGCCCGGCGGATCGACGTGCCGACGGTGCACGTGCCGGCGTCGGGCGCGCTCGGCGAACAGGCCGGCAAGGCGGCGCTGAAGGCAGCCGGCATCGCCGTGCCTCGCGGCGCCCTCGCCACCAGCCTGGCCGAGGCGAAGCGCGTGGCGGCGCGGGTGCGCTATCCCGTGGCGCTCAAGGCGCAGGCGGCGGCGCTCGGCCACAAGTCCGACGCGGGCGGGGTGATGCTGAACGTCGCCGACGCGAAGGCGCTCGAGGCGGCGTGGAAGACGCTGCACGCCAGCGTGAAGAAGGCGCATCCGGGCCTCGCGCTCGACGGCGTGCTGGTCGAGAAGATGGCGCCCAAGGGCGTCGAAATGGTGATCGGCGCCCGGCGCGATCCCGAATGGGGGCCGGTGCTGATGGTGGGGCTGGGCGGCGTGTGGACCGAGGCGCTGAAGGATGTGCGGTTCCTGCCGGCCGACAGCGCGCCCGCCGCCATCGCCGCCGCGTTCCGGTCGTTGCGCGGCGCGGCGCTGCTCGACGGCTTCCGCGGCGCGAAGCCGGTGGACGTCGATGCGCTGGCCGACGCGGCGGCGCGGATCGGGGCGCTGATGCGCGCCTCGCCCGGGATCGACGAGATCGACGTCAATCCGCTGATCGCCACCGACAAGGGCTGCGTCGCCGTCGACGCCCTGTTCGTCGGGCGGGGGTAGCCGAAAGCTCCATCCGTTCGTCCTGAGGAGCGACTTCGCGCAGCGAAGGCGCGTCTCGAAGGGCGAACGGGCCACGTCGTGCAGCCTGCCCTTCGAGGGCCCTTTGGGCCTCCTCAGGCGAACGGATAGAGTGCAGGATACGAAATAGAAAGGGCCGGGAAACCCGGCCCTTTCGCGTTGCGTGCTGGGGCGCCTACTCGGCGGCGGCCTTCGCGGCGTAGGGATCCTTGAGGCCGAACAGCCGCGCGGCGTTGGCGCCCAGGATGTTGCGCTTCTGGCGCTCGCCCAGGAACGGCAGGTCGTACACGGTCGACGGCGTGTCGAAGTCCCAGTGCGGCCAGTCCGACGCGTAGAGAAGCTGCGTGTCGGCCTTGATCGCCTCGAACGTCGCCTCGACCAGCTTCATGTGCTGCAGCTCCATCGGCTGGGTCGTGTAGTACATCTCGGTGATGTACTCCGACGGCTTGCGCTTGAGAAGCGGCGCCTCCGACGTGCGCATCATGTATTCCGAGTCGAGACGCTGCATGAGGTAGGGCAGCCAGGCGAGGCCCGATTCCACCCAAAGGACCTTGAGGTTCGGGAAGCGCTCGGGCAGGCCGTTGATCACCCAGTTCGACATGTGCACCAGGTTGCAGTGCACGAACGACAAGGCGTGCATCGACAGGAAGCGGTTGAGCTGCGCCATCGAGCCGTCTTCCCAGTTGAAGGCGGCGTGGAAGGCGAGCGGCAGGCCGCGCTCCTCCAGCATGCTGTAAAGGCGCATGTAGGAATTGTGGTGAACCGGCTTGTAGCGCGTCGAGGTGACGGTGAAGCCGATCACGCCCGGCTTGTCGCCGAACTCCTCGACGAAGGCGGGGCACGCCTCCGGCGTGTTGAACGGCAGATAGAGGAGGCCCAGCAGGCCCGGATCGCCCGGCAGCACGCGCTCGGTCAGCCACTTGTTATAGGCATAGCCGACCTGCACCTCGACCTCGGGCTGCGGATGCACGCCGAGCGTGAGCATCGAGGTGGGGAACACCGTCATGTAGTCGATGCCCATCGCGTCCATCGCGCGGCGCGACAGGATCGTCTGCTTGTGCGCCCCGGAGCCCGATGGCAGCTGCTCCTTGGTGATGCCGGAATGCGGCACGCGGCCGAACGCGTTCTGGTACAGAAGCCCCGGCGAGGAGTTGGACAGGCCGTTGGCGCTGCCCCGCTCCTTGAACGACTTCGCGTTGTATTTCCACACGTCCGACGGCAGGTAGTCCGTCACCTCGTCCCAGAACGCCGCTTCCGACACGTGCGCGTCGATGTCGACGATCATGAACTCGTCGAACTTCTTGCGGTTCTTCTCGCGGATCGCGTGCGCCAGCATGTCGGCGGTCGCCGAATTGGCGGTGAGCGGAGCGAGGTCGTTGATTGCCTTGGTCGCCATCTGTTCCTCCGGGTCGCCCTGGGGCGGCTATTCGGCCGCGGCGCGTGCCTTGTAGGGGTCGTTCAGCCCGAACACCCGCGCCGCGTTCCCGCCCAGGATATTACGCTTCTGCTTTTCGTTAAGGAAGGGCAGGTCGTAGATGGTCGACGGGGTGTCGAAGTCCCAGTGCGGCCAGTCCGAGGCATAGAGAAGCTGGGTCTCGGCATTGATCGCCTCGAAGGTCGCCTCCACCAGCTTGGTGTGCTGAAGCTCGATCGGCTGCGAGGAATAGTACATTTCTCTCATATATTCCGAGGGCTTGCGCTTCAGGAGCGGCGCCTCGGAGGTGCGCATCATGTACTCGGAATCGAGCCGCTGCATGAGGTAGGGCACCCAGGCCAGGCCGGACTTCGATCCACATCACGTTCAGCTTGGGAAAGCGCTCGGGCAGGCCGTTGATCACCCAGTTGGTCATGTGCACCAGGTTGCAGTGCACGAACGAAAGGGCGTGCATCGACAGGAAGCGGTTGAGCTGGGCCATCGAGCCGTCTTCCCAGTTGAAGCCGGCATGGAAGGTCAGCGGCAGGCCGCGCTCCTCGAGCATGGCATAGAGGCGCATGTAGGAATTGTGGTGCACCGGCCGGTGGCGCGTCGACGTCACGGTGAAGCCGATCACGCCCGGCTTGTCGGCGAACTCCTCGACGAAGGGGGCGCAGGCTTCCGGCGTGTTGAACGGCAGGTACAACAGGCCCAGCAGGCCCGGGTCCGCCGGCAGGATCACCTCGGTCAGCCAGCGGTTGTAGGCATGGCCGAGCTGGACCTCCACCTCGGGCTGCGGATGGACGCCGAGCGTCAGCATGGGCGTCGGGAACACCGTCATGTAGTCGATGCCCATCGCGTCCATCGCGCGGCGGGCGAGCGCCACCTGGTTGTGTCCCTCGCCCCTCTCGATCTTCTCCTTCAGCGCCATGCCGTGCGGCACGCGGCCGAACAGGTCCTGATAGGTCAGGCCCGGCGCCGCGTTCGACAGGCCGGGAACGTTGCCCCGCTCCTTGAACGACTTGGCGTTGTAGCGCCAGACGTCGGACTCGATCCGGTCGGTGATCTCGTCCCAGAACAGCGTCTCGCGCACGTGGGCGTCGACGTCCACCACCAGGAACTCGTCGAACTGGTGGCGGTTGGCGTGGCGCCGGGCGTGCGCCAGCGTGTCCTCGGTCTTGGAATGGACCGTGAGCTGCGCGAGCTCGCGCGTCGGTGCGTCGGCCATGCGTCCGCTACTCCGCCGCCGCCCTCGATGCGTAGGGATCCTTCAGCCCGAACGCCCGCGCGGCATTGCCGCCCAGGATGTTGCGCTTCTGCTTCTCGTTCAGGAAGGGCAGGTCGTAGATGGTCGACGGCGTGTCGAAGTCCCAGTGCGGCCAGTCCGACGCGTAGAGAAGCTGGGTATCGGCGTTGATCGCCTCGAACGTCGCCTCGACCAGCTTGGGGTGCTGCAGCTCGATCGGCTGCGAGGAGTAGTAGAACTCCTTCATGTACTCTGACGGCTTGCGCTTGAGGAGCGGCGCCTCCGAGGTGCGCATCATGTATTCGCTGTCCAGCCGCTGCATCAGATAGGGAATCCAGGCGAGGCCCGACTTCGATCCACACCACCTTGAGCTTGGGGAAGCGCTCGGACAGGCCGTTGATGACCCAGTTGGTCATGTGGATCAGGTTGCAATGCACGAACGACAAAGCGTGCATCGACAGGAACCGGTTGAGCTGCGCCATCGAGCCGTCGTTCCAGTTGAACCCCGCATGGAAGATCAGCGGCAGGCCGCGCTCTTCCATCATGGCGTAGAGCCGCATGTAGGAGTTGTGGTGCACGCGCGCGGTGGCGCGTCGAGGTGACGGAGAAGCCGATGATGCCCTTCTTGTCGCCGAACTCCTCGACCATCTTCGGGCAGGCCTCGGGCTCGTTGAAGGGCAGGTAGCCCATGCCGAGAAGGCCCGAATCCTCGCGGCAGCACCTTTTCGGTCAGCCAGCGGTTATAGGCCTGGCCGAGCTGGGTCTCGACCTCGGGCTGCGGATGCACGCCCATGGTCAGCATCGGCGTCGGGAACACCGACATGTAGTCGATGCCCATCGAATCCATCGCCCGGCGGGCGAGCGTCACCTGCTTGTGCGGCTTGGTCTCGGTCACCGCCTCGCCCAGCCGCTCCTGGTGCGGGATGCGCCCGTTCACGCCCTGGTACAGCAGGCCCGGCTGGGCGTTCGACAGCCCCATTGCCGCGCCCCGCTCCTTGAACGACTTGGCGTTGTACTTCCACACGTCGGAATTGATCCGATCGGTGATCTCGTCCCAGAACATGCCCTCCGAGACATGGGCGTCGATATCGACCACCAGGAAATCGTCGAACTTCTTCTTTTCGACGTACTGCTTAGCGTGCGCCAGCGCGTCCCGCGTATCGGTCATATGAGTGATGGGAGCAAGCTCGCGCGTGTCTTTCGCCTTGGTGGCCATGGTGTGCTTTCCTCCGGGAAACGGAATTCTCGTGCGGGTGCGGCGCGCCTACTCGGCGGCCGCCTTCGCGGCGTAGGGGTCCTTGAAGCCGAACAGCCGGGCGGCATTGCCGCCCAGGATGTTGCGCTTCTGCTTTTCGTTCAGGAACGGCAGGTCATAGACCGTCGACGGCGTGTCGAAGTCCCAGTGCGGCCAGTCCGACGCGTACAGAAGCTGGGTGTCGGCCTTGATCGCCTGGAACGTCGCCTCGACCAGCTTCAGGTGCTGCAGCTCCATCGGCTGTGTCGTGTAGTACATGTCGGTGATGTACTCGCTGGGCTTGCGCTTCAGCAGCGGCGCCTCCGACGTGCGCATCATGTACTCGCTGTCCAGCCGCTGCATGAGGTAGGGCAGCCAGGCGAGCCCGCTTTCCACCCAGATCACGTTCAGCTTGGGGAAGCGCTCGGGCAGGCCGTTGATCACCCAGTTGGTCATGTGCACCAGGTTACAATGCACGAAACTGAGGGCGTGCATCGACAGGAACCGGTTGAGCTGGGCCATCGAGCCGTCTTCCCAGTTGAAGCCGGCATGGAAGGCGAGCGGCAGGCCGCGCTCCTCGAGCATGGCGTAAAGCCGCATATAGGCGTTGTGGTGCACCGGGCGGTAGCGCGTCGAGGTCACGGTGAAGCCGATCACGCCCGGCTTGTCCGCGAACTCCTCGACGAAGCCCGGGCATGCCTCGGGCGTGTTGAACGGCAGGTACAGAAGCCCGCGCAGGCCCGGGTCCTCGGGCAGGACCTTCTCGGTCAGCCAGCGGTTGTAGGCGCGGCCCAGCTCGACCTCGACCTCGGGCTGCGGGTGGACGCCCAGCACCAGCATGGGCGTCGGGAACACCGTCATGATGTCGATGCCCATCGAGTCCATCGCGCGGCGCGCCAATACCGCCTGGCGGTGCCGGCCTTCGTTCGCCACCGCCTCGCCCAGCTTTTCGTTGTGCGGGATGCGGCCCATCACCCCCTGATAGGTCAGGCCCGGCTGCAAATTCATCAGCCCGGCGATGCCCGGCCCCCGCTCGCGGAACGATTTCGCGTTGTATTTCCAGACGTCGGATTCGATCCGGTCGGTGATCTCGTCCCAGAACGCGAACTCGGTGACGTGCGCATCGATGTCGACGATCAGGAAATCGTCGAACTTCTTGCGGTTGATATCGCGCCGCGCGTGCGCCAGCGTATCGCGCGTGTCGGAATGGATCGTGAGCTGCGCCAGCTCGCGAGCCTGTCGGGGGGTGTCGGCCATGCGTCCCTCGTGGGCACTGGTGATCAAATTATAGGCCAAGGCTCCATCCGAATGCCAACAGAACAAACCGGGCAAATCGGACGTGCAGGGACCGCAAGGCTTGGTCGCGGCGCGCGATCATGCTAACCAAACGCAACTGCGTCGCGCCCGCAGCTTGGCGGGCCAAAAGCGACGCGCGACCGAGGGGAGACGTGCCCATGAACCGCCTCGCCATTGTTTTCGCCGCCGCCGTAACGCTTGCCTTCGCCGCCGCCCCGGCCCGCGCCGCCGGCACGCTCGACGCCGTCAAGTCGCGCGGCGAGCTCCATTGCGGGGTGAGCCAGGGCCTGCCCGGCTTCTCGCAGCCCGATGCCCAGGGCCACTGGCACGGGCTCGACGTCGATTACTGCCGCGCGCTGGCCGCCGCGGTGTTCGGCGACGCCTCCAAGGTGAAATACACGCCCCTCTCGGCCAAGGAGCGCTTCACGGCGTTGCAGTCGGGCGAGATCGACGTGCTGTCGCGCAACACCACCTGGACCATGTCGCGCGACACCCAGCTTGGCCTCAATTTCGTCGGTGTCACCTACTATGACGGGCAGGGCTTCCTGGTGCGCAAGAAGCTCGGCGTGAAGAGCGCCAAGGAGCTGAACGGTGCCCAGGTCTGCATGAATTCCGGCACCACGACCGAGCTCAACCTCGCCGACTATTTCCGCCGCAACAACATGCAGTACAAGCCGGTGGTGTTCGAGAACTCGGACCAGACCATCGCGGCCTACGGCGCCGGGCGCTGCGACGTCTACTCGACCGATGCCTCGGGGCTTTATGCCGAGCGGCTGAAATTGAAGGACAAGGACGCCCACATGGTCCTTCCCGAGATCATCTCGAAGGAGCCGCTGGGCCCGTCGGTGCGCCAGGGCGACGACCAGTGGTTCAATATCGGGCGCTGGACGCTGTTCGCCATGATCGACGCCGAGGAGCTGGGCGTGACGTCCAAGAACGTCGACGAAATGAAGTCGTCCAAGAACCAGGAGATCCATCGCCTGCTGGGCGGCGAGGGGCAGTTCGGCTCCAAGCTCGGCATCGGCGACGACTGGGCCTACCAGATCGTCAAGCAGGTGGGCAATTACGGCGAGGTGTTCGCCCGCAATGTCGGCCCCGACACCCCGCTCGGCATCGACCGCGGCCTCAACAAGCTGTGGACCGACGGCGGGCTGATGTACGCCCCGCCGATCCGGTAGGGGGCGGGCGCGGTCGTCGGCGCGAATAGCGGTGCGGATGCGACCTCCCTCCCTGTCCCTTCCCCGCAAGGGGGGAGGGAATGTTGGGTCGGCTCCCTTCGCGCCCGCGCCCGGCCTTCACCGGATACATGGCTGATCCCGCGCCACGCGCGGCGACGCCGCCTTGGGCAGACCCCAGGGTAAGGGCGGTCGCGTTCCAGATACTCGCCATCGCGGCGACCGTGGCGCTGCTCGGCTTCGTCGTCGACAACACCGTCGACAATCTGGCCCGGCGCGGCATCCATACCGGCCTTGCCTTCCTCCACCGGCAGGCCGGGTTCGGCATCCTGTTCAGCCTGATCCCGTACTCCGAGGCGTCGACCTATGGCCGCGCCTTCCTGGTGGGGCTGCTGAACACGCTGCTGGTCTCGGCGCTGGGGATCGTCGCCGCGACGATCATCGGCTTCGTCGTCGGGCTCGCCCGGCTCGCCCCCAACTGGCTCGTCTCGCGCCTGGCCGGCGCCTATGTCGAGACCGTCCGCAACATCCCGCTCCTGCTGCAGATCTTCTTCTGGTATTTCGCGGTGCTGCGCGCGCTGCCCTTGCCGCGCCAGAGCGTGTCGTTCCTCGGCGTCGCCTTCCTCAACAATCGCGGCCTCTACGTGCCGGCGCCCACCCGGTCGGAGGGCGGCGAATGGGTCGGGCTCGCGGCGCTCGCCGGCATCGCGCTGATCGTCCTCGCCGTGCGCCGGGCGCGCGCTCGCCGGGCCCGCGGCGCATCCGGCGCGCGCCTCCTGGCGGCCGGCTGGGGCGGGGCAGCGGCGCTCGTCGTGCTGGTCGCGTGGATCGCCGGGTTCGCCGCTTCGTGGCAGAGCCCGCACCTCGCCGGGTTCAATTTCCGCGGCGGCGTGGTGCTGATCCCCGAATTCGTGGCGCTGTTCGTCGCGCTTTCGGTCTACACCGCCGCCTATATCGCCGAGGTGGTGCGCGCGGGCGTGCTGTCGGTGAGCCGCGGCCAGACCGAGGCGGCGGCGGCGCTGGGGCTCACGCGCGGCCAGACCTTGCGGCTGGTCGTCGTGCCGCAGGCGATGCGGGTCATCATCCCGCCGCTGACCAACCAGTACCTCAACCTCACCAAGAACTCGTCGCTCGCCGCCGCCATCGCCTATCCCGAGCTCGTCTCGGTGTTCGCCGGCACGGTGCTTGAACCAGACCGGCCAGGCGGTCGTGGTGATCGGCATCACCATGGCCGTGTATCTCGCGATCAGCCTGTCCATCGCCGTCGCGATGAACCTCTACAACCGGCGCACGGCGCCGGTGGGGCGGTGACGATGACCGCGCTGCGCTGGGCAAGGGCGAACCTGTTCTCCTCGCCGCTCAACGCGGCGCTGACGGTCCTCGCCCTCTACGTGCTGTGGGTGGCGATCCCGCCCTTCGTCCAGTGGGCGCTGGTCGACGCCGACTTCGCCGGCACGACGCGCGCGGCGTGCGATTCCGGCGGGGCGTGCTGGGTGTTCGTGAAGGAGAAGCTGCCGCAGTTCCTGTACGGGCTCTACCCGGTGCTCGAGCGCTGGCGGGTCGACCTCGCCTTCGTGCTGCTGGTGGTCGTCGCCGCGCCCCTGTTCGTCCCGCGCGTGCCGAAGAAGCTGTGGATCGGCGCGTTCGTGCTGTTCGTCTATCCGCTGATCGCCTACGCGCTGTTCGCCGGCGGGCTGTTCGGTCTCGAAGAGGTCGAGACCAGCTACTGGGGCGGGCTGATGCTCACCCTGATCGTCGCGGGCGTCGGCATGGCGGGCTCGCTCCCCATCGGCGTGCTGTTCGCCCTCGGCCGCCAGTCGGACATGCCGGCGGTGCGCTATATCTGCATCGGCTTCATCGAGCTGATGCGCGGCGTGCCGCTGATCACCGTGCTGTTCATGGCGTCCGTCATGCTGCCGCTGTTCCTGCCGGCAGGCGTGAACTTCGACAAGCTGCTGCGCGCGCTGATCGGCGTGATGCTGTTCGACGGCGCCTACATGGCGGAGGTGGTGCGCGGCGGGCTGCAGGCCATCCCCAAGGGCCAGTCCGAGGCGGCCGCGGCGCTCGGGCTCGGCTACTGGCGCACGATGGGGTTCGTCGTCCTGCCCCAGGCGCTGCGCCTCGTGATCCCCGGCATCGTCAACAGCTTCATCGCCCTGTTCAAGGACACGACCCTGGTGCTGATCATCGGGCTGTTCGATTTCCTCGGCGCGATCCAGGCGGCGCTCGCCGACCCCAACTGGCTCGGCTACGCGACCGAGGGCTACGTGTTCGCCGCCGCGGTCTACTGGGTATTCTGCTTCGCCATGAGCCGCTACTCGCTCCGCATCGAGCGGCGGCTCGCGGCGGGCGAGCGGAGGTGACGATGGCCGAGACCGAAACCACGCCCCACGACGCGTCCCCCGCGACGCCGATGATCGAGATGATCAAGGTCAACAAGTGGTTCGGCGCGTTCCACGTGCTGAAGGACATCGACCTGACGGTCGGGCCGCGGCGAGCGCATCGTGGTGTGCGGCCCCTCCGGGTTCGGGCAAGTCCACCATGGTGCGGCTGATCAACCGGCTGGAGGAGCACCAGTCGGGCCGCATCGTGGTCGACGGCATCGAGCTCACCGGCAATTTGAAGCGCATCGAGAAGGTGCGCGCCGAGACCGGCATGGTGTTCCAGTCGTTCAACCTGTTCCCGCATCTTTCCGTGCTCGACAATCTGTGCCTCGCGCCGGTCTGGGTGCGCAAGATGCCGCGCGCCGAGGCCGAGCGCGCCGCCATGCGCTATCTCGAGCGCGTCCACATCCCGGAGCAGGCGGCGAAGTACCCCGGACAGCTTTCCGGCGGCCAGCAGCAGCGTGTCGCCATCGCCCGCGCGCTCTGCATGGAGCCGCGCGTCATGCTGTTCGACGAGCCGACCTCGGCGCTCGACCCGGAGATGATCAAGGAGGTGCTCGACGTCATGCTCGAGCTCGCCCGCGAAGGCATGACCATGGTCTGCGTCACCCACGAGATGGGCTTCGCGCGCGAGGTGGCCGACCGCGTGGTATTCATGGACGCCGGCGAGATCGTCGAGGCCGCGCCGCCCGCCAAGTTCTTCTCCGACCCCGAATCCGAGCGCACCCAACGCTTCCTGGCGCAGATCCTCAGGGGGTAGCGAAGGCTCCACGTCACGGCCTTTGCGGGCGTGACGAAGCCAATCCAGGAGCCGCTGGATTGCTTCGTCGCCGCGCGCCTAGAACTCTTTACCGATGGCCTTGTCGATCGAGAGCCGGCCGCCGCCCCGGATAAAGAACGAGAAAGCGAGGATCGCCCACATCAGCGGGTACTCGACGCCCGCCTTGGGCGTCCAGAAGTAGCCGTTCGCCCAGTTGATGAACAACACGATGTACAGCATCTGCAGGCAGATCGCCATCGCGCCGCGGCGACGCGGGTGAACAGCCCGAAGGCCAGGCACAACCCGCCCACGAACTCGATCAACCCGATGAGGTAGACCCACTCGCTTGCCGGATGCAGCCCGATCTTGTCGAAGAACGCGACGTAGCCCTGATGCGGCGGCGCGCCGAACCAGCCGAACAGCTTCTGGCATCCGTGCGGAGCCAGCATGATGCCCGCCGCGAAGCGGACCAGCGGCACCATGTACGGTGCGAGCCCGTCATACAGCCCCTGCATGCCGGGGACGATCAAACGCGGTAGCGACGCTTGCGATGGACTGGCCATGGTCCCTTCCCCCTTTGCCAGTTAAGGGGGGACGGCGACGCCGCCCCCTCCGACGACGCTGACGCTGACACCCTGACGCTGTTTACACCTTGGCTGTCGAGTCCTTCCCTACGGCCTTGTCACCGGCCCCTTGGTGTCGGGCGTCGACCGGTCGCGGTAGTTGTAGTTCTTCGACCACGGCGTCACCGGGCACTCGACCGTCTCGCCGTCCACCTTGATCTCGTCGACATGCTCGTTGAAGAAGCAGAGCAGCCCCTTGATCTTCGGGCACTCCGGGATCGGCTCCGGATAAGTCCACACGATGTCCTCGAACGTCTCGTCACCGATCCTCACCGAGAAGTACGACGCCGTGCCCTTGTACGGGCAGGCGGACGTCTTCTCGCTCGGCACCAGAAGGCCGGTGCGCACGTCCTCGGCCGGAATGTAGTAGCGCGTCGGCAAGCGCGTCTCGAACAGGAAGCGGGCGCGGCGCGTGTCCGCCACCTTCACCCCGCCCACGAACACCTCGACGTGGCGCGAGGACGGCATCACGTCGACCCGCTTGTACGGATCGCGCGCGTGCACGAACACCTCCTCGTCCTCCTCGAACCAGTGGTCCATCCTGTTCCAGTAGAACGCCACGTAGTCCTTGATCTCTCCGACCTCCTCGAACGGGTCGGAATAGCTCCACATTACGTTGTCGAGCGTCTTGTCGCCGGCCGTGAGCGTCCAGTAGGACGCATCGCCCTTGTACGGGCAGTGCGTGTGGTGGTCGGTCGACGTCATCAACTCCATCCGCACGTCCTTCCGCGGGAAGTAGTAGACGGGCAGATGGCGCGTCTCGAACAGCAGGTGCGCGTCGGTCGAATCGACCACGGTCTCGCCATTGAACGTGACGCGCACGCGGCGCGGCGACTTCTCGAACGTGATGCGGTAGTCGGGATTCGACTTGAAGCCGGATTCGCGCTTCTCGGGAGCTTTGGTCGCCATGGCGGTCCTCCTCGGTCCCGGGGGTCGCGCGATTTCACCACAGGGCGCGGGCGACACGAAACGGTTTTTCGCGCTATAGCTGCCCGACCATCGAACGGGAGGATGCCATGGAGAACGGAGTCGCGCGGCGCGTGGTCACCGGCCATAAGGACGGCAAGGCGGTGGTGATTGCCGACGCGCCGTGCCCCAACGTCACCCGGCCGGAGCACCGGCCCGGCGTGGTGATGAACCATCTGTGGTTCACCGACCGCGCGCCGGCCAACCTCGCCGACGACCGCGATCCGACGGCGGGCGTCGCCGTGGCTCTCACCCCGTCGAACGGCGGGGCGACGTTCCGCGTCATCTCGTTCTCGCCCGAGAAGGACTGGATCGGGAACGTGGACCGCGCGGCGGCGCACGCGACGTTCGGCACGCTGGGCGCCAAGGACGCGGCCGACGCGCGCGACAACCCGCCCCATCCCCTGATGCACAAGACGCGCACCATCGACTACGCGATCGTGCTGTCAGGCGAGATCTGGATGGTGCTGGACGATTCCGAAGTGCTGCTGAAAGCGGGCGACACGGTCATCCAGCGCGCCACCAACCACGCCTGGTCGAACCGGTCGGACGCGCCCTGCGTGATGGCCTTCGTGCTGATCGACGGGACGGAGTAGAGGCGGGCTAGCTGCTTCCCAGCGTGCGCAGGGCGGCCTCGACCTGGGCGATCAGCGTGGCGGAGGCGAACGGCTTGGCGAGCCAGCCGAGCGGCGCGGCCGGCGCGGCGCGCAGGCGCGTCGCCGGGTCGTGGTGCGCCGTCGCGAAAATGCAGCGTATGCCGGTCTTGTCGAAGATCTCGAGCGCCGCGGCGATCCCGTCGCGCGCGCCGGCCAGGCGGATATCCATGATCACCAGCGCCGGCTTCTCGTCGCGAGTGATGGCGACCGCCTCGTCGGCGGTGCGTGCGGTGCCGACCACGTCGTAGCCCGCCTCGGCAAGCGCGGCCTCCAGTTCCGCCGACACCAGGAAGTCGTCCTCCACCACCAGGATGCGTGGCAGGGGCGCGCGCTTGCGCCGGGAGCGCCCTGCGCCCGGTCCCGCACCCGGCCCCGGCGGCGCCCCTCCCTGGGGACGGCCCGGCACGGCCGACGGCGCGGAGGCGGCGGAGCTCACCGTCGGATCGGTCGGGTCTGCGGGAACTTCACGATACATAGCGCGCCCGGGTGGCGTCTTTCGACGCTCAGGTCCCCGCCAAGCTGCCGGGCAAGCCCATGGACGAGGTTCAGCCCCGAGGTGGAATTGCGTGCCGGCAGTCGCTCGTGGAAGTCGAATCCTGGCCCCTCGTCGGCCACCTGCAGCGCGAAGCCGCCGTCGTCGTGGTCGAGCCCGATCCGGATGGTCGCGCCCCTGTCACTCCCGGCCTGGCGCACGCCGTGGCGCACCGCGTTGGTCAGCAGCTCGTTCAGGATCAGCGACAGCGGCATCGCCATCTCGTTCGACAGCTCCGCCTGCGTCGGCGCGATCTCGACGCGGAACCGGCCGGCCAGCCCCTGGCGCGCGGCCGAGGCCACCGCATCGAGGAATTCGGATGCGGCGAACGTGTCGGCCCCGCTGGCGTAGAGCGCGCGCTGCGCCGCCGCCATCGCCGCCACGCGCCGCGCCGCGTCGTCCAGCGCCGTGCGCGCCTCGTCGGTCGCGGCGCCGCGCCGCGCGCTGGTCAGCAGCGCGTGCAGCATCTGCATGTTGTTCTTGACGCGATGGTTCAGCTCGTCGAGCAGGATGCGCTGGTTCGCCTCGGCCGCCTTGCGCTCGCTCACGTCGACCAGCATGTTGACCGCGCCGATCAACGCGCCCCCCTCGTCGTGCAGCGGCGTTGGGAAGGGCAGCAGCGGCACGCGCGTGCCGTCCGGCCGCTCGCAGACCGCCTCGGTGCCACGCACGGGCCGGTCCTCCTTCAGCGCGATCGCCATGGGGCACTGGTCATGCGGCAGGGGCGAGCCGTCCGAGCGGTACATGCGCCAGGTGATGCACCATTCATCCGTTCCCAGCCGGGGCCGCTGGCCGGCCAGTTGCGCCGCCGCCTCGTTGTAGAAGGTGATGCGCCCGGCCGCGTCGGTCGTGTAGATCGCGGCCGGCAGCGCATCCAAAAGGTTGCGATAGCGCCGCTCGCTCGCGGCCAGGGCGGCCTCGGCCTGCTTGCGGCCGGAGATGTCCTGAAAGCAGTTGAACGCGCCGGCGACGGTGCCGTCCTCGTCGATCAGCGGGTCGATCGAAACCAGCGCGGTGATGCGCGAACCGTCGGGCCGCTCGATCACTACCTCCTTGCCGCGCACCGGGGTGCCGGTGCGCAACACGTCGGCCAGCGGGCAATCGACATGGGCGAGCCAGGCGCCGTTCGGCCGGAACATGCGCAGCGAGCCGCAATAGCGCTCCTCGCCGATCTGGGGCGTGCGGCCCCAGAGCTCCTCCGCGCGCCTGTTGTAGCGCACCAGATAGCCGTCGGCGTCGCACACATACATCGCCACCGGCAGCGCCTCGACCAGCTTGTCCCACCCCTCCAGCGCCCGGGCGAGGGCGGGCGCAGGCTCGCCTTCGACGGCGTCGGACGGCGAGCGCACGACGCCACCTTTCAGAATGCTGGCCATGTCGAATTCTTCTCCTCGGCGCGGAAGGGCACACCCCTCCGTTACGACAACGTCCGAAAAGACGATTGGTTTCCTTGGCTTTCTGCGCTTTTTCCGGGCGGCCCAAGCTCTTCCCTCTGGGCGCAGCGCGCAATGCGGGAAACTACTTAGCGCCACCGCGCTTGACGCCAACGGACATGCCGTCGCCGATCGTCAGCATCACCGAGACCAGGCGCGGGTCGTCGTGCAGCATCTTGTTGAACGCCGCTATCGCGCCGGCGAAGCTTTTCGTGTCGCGCGGGCTGCCGTCCCGCTTCGCCGCCTGGGCGACCGAGCCGCCGAACAGGACATTGTCGACCATCATCACCCCGCCGGGGCGGAGCAGCTTCAACGCGAGCTCGTAGAATTTCGGGTAGTCGCGCTTGTTGCCCGTGTCGAGGAAGGCGAGGTCGAACGTCTCCGCCTCGCCTGCGTCCAGCATGGCCTGCATGCTCTCGTCGCCGGGCGCGAGGCGCAGCGTCACCTTGTCCGCGATGCCGGCCTTCTTCCAGTATTTGCGGGCGATCCTCGTGTAGTCCTCGCTGATGTCCAGCGTGACGACCTTGCCGTCCGGCGGCAACGCGAGGGCCAGCGCGGTCGACGAGTAGCCGGTGAAGGTGCCGATATCCAGCGCCTTCTTCGCGCCCGTCATGGCGCAGATCACGCGGAAGAACTGGCCCTGCAGGGGGGTGATCTGCATGCCGCCCGAGGGGTGGCGCGCGGTCTCGGCGCGCAGCGCGGCCAGCACCTCCGGCTCGTGCAGCGACACCGCCTGGACATAGGCGTTGATGTCCTCGCCGGCTTCGAGATCGTCCTTCAGCGCCATCTCGTTCTCCGGGTCCCGCCGCGCCGAGGGCCGGAGACAGCCCGGCCCTCACCCGCTAATATGGAGGGAACACGCGACCGGACCAGGGGGATGCAGCCATGGCGACCAAGCGGGTGAACACGGCCTCGGTGGCCGAATCCTATCTCGCGCTGCTGAAGGCGCGCGGCATCGACTACATCTTCGCCAATGGCGGGACCGACTTCGCGCCGGTGGTCGAGGGCTTCGCCCAGGCGGCGCGCAAGTCCATCCCCGTGCCCCAGGCCATCCCCATCCCGCACGAGAACGCGGCGTTCGGCATGGCGCACGGCTACTACCTGGCGACCGGCAAGATGCAGGCGGTGATGGTGCACGTGACCGTCGGCACCGCGAACGCGATCTGCGCGCTGATGAACGCCAACCGCGAGAACATCCCCGTGTTCTTCTCTGCCGGCCGCACGCCTTTGTTCGAAAGCGGCAAGCTCGGCATGCGCTCGAACGTCATCCATTGGGCGCAGGAGATGTTCGACCAGGCCGGCATGCTGCGCGAGCTGGTCAAGTGGGACTACGAGCTGCGCGACGGGCTGCAGATCGAGACGGTGGTCGACCGCGCGATGTCTATCGCCCAGGCCGAGCCGAAAGGGCCGATCTACCTGTCCCTGCCGCGCGAGATCCTCGCCAACGACATGAACGGGTTCGAATACGAGGAAACGGCGCCCACCCCGGTCGCGACGCCCGCGCCCAACGCCGATGCGATCACGCGCGCGGCCGAGATCCTGGCGAACGCGGAGAACCCGCTGGTCATCACCGGCGCCTCGGGTGCGGACAAGTCGACCGTCGGCCCGCTGGGCAAGATGCTCGACAAGTTCGCGCTGCCCTTCATCGAGTTCCGCTCGCGCTACATGTGCCTGCCGTCGGACCATCCGATGCATCTGGGCGGCGACGTCGACGCGGTGCTCGATACCGCGGACGCGATCCTGGTGCTCGACACCGACGTGCCGTGGCTGCCGTTCTTCAAGGAGCCCAAGCCCGGCTGCAAGATCATCCAGATCGGGCCAGATCCGCTGTTCTCGCACATCCCCGTCCGCAGCTTCACGGCGAACGAGCCGATCCTGTCCACGGTCGGCAATGCGATCGGCCCGCTCAGCCGCGCGCTGGCCAAGGCGACCGCCGGCAAGAACGGCGCCATCGAGCGCCGGCGCAAGCGCATCGCCGAGGCGCACGGCAAGGTCATGGCGCGGATGGAGGGCATGAAGTCCAACGGCCGCACGATCACCAAGCCGTATCTGTCCAAGTGCGTCTCCGACGCGAAGTCCGACAACGACATCGTGGTCAACGAGTACCCGCTGCTGCGCCCGTTCATGCGCTTCAAGAAGCCCGGCACGTTCTTCGGGGCGGGCCCGGCGGGCGGTCTCGGCTGGGGCCTTCCGGCCGCGCTCGGCATCCAGCTCGCCGAGCCGGACAAGGTGGTGATCTCGGCGTGCGGCGACGGCTCGTACATGTTCGCCAACCCGGTCGCCTGCCACCAGGTGGCCCAGTCGCTCCAGCTGCCGCTGCTCACCATCGTCTGCAACAACAAACGCTGGAACGCGGTGCAGGCCGCAACTCTGGAAATCTACCCCTCGGGCGAGGCGTCGAAGGGCAACCGCACTCAGCCGATCGCGGACCTGGACCCGTCGCCGGCGTTCGAGAAGATCGTCGAGGCGTCGGGCGGGTATGGCGAGAAGGTCGAGAACCCGGACGAGCTGCCCGAGGCGCTCGAGCGCGCGATGCAGGTCGTCAAGCGCGAGAAGCGCCAGGCGCTGCTGAACGTCATTACGGAGTAGGATGGCCGCGATTCGCGCTTTCAGCCCGGCCAGGTCGCCGCGAGGAACGCCGCGTAGCCGGCAAGCAGCAACGCCCCTTCAAGCCGGCGGATGCGGTGACCCGTGCGCGCGAAGACGAGCAACAGGACAGAAGCGGCGAGCATCGCCGGGATCTCGAGGTCCATGATATCGGCGGGGATGGGGGTCGGCGCCATCAGCCCGGTCGCGCCGCCGATGCCCAGAATGTTGTAGATGTTCGAGCCGAGCACGTTGCCGATCGCCACGTCGCCATGGCGGCGCAGCGCCGCGATGACCGAGGTGACGAGCTCGGGCAACGACGTGCCGACCGCGACGATCGTGACGCCGATGAAGGTCTCGGAGACGCCGGCGTCGCGGGCGATACCCGTCGCGCCCTCGACCAGCAGCTTGCCGCCCCCGACGACGATCGCGAGCCCGGCGACGGCGATCGCAATCGGCACCCACACCTCGCGCCGACCGAGGGCCGCGCGCGCCTTCCCGTCGGGAAGTTCCTCATGCGCCTCGAAACGCTCGAAAGCCGCCGTGTGCGCGGTGCGCGACGTCTCCTGCCGATAGGCATAGACGAGATAGGTGGCCAGGGCCGCGAGGAACATGGTCCCGACGACCCGGTCGAGCGGCATGACATAGCCGAGTCCGGCGAACACCGCGGCCGACGCCAGCACGACGCCGCCGTCCCGCGCCAGCGCTCTTGCGCCCACGGTGATCGGCGCGATCACGGCCGCCGTGCCGAGGATCAGCAGGATATTGGCGATGTTCGAGCCGACGATGTTGCCGATGGCGATGCCGGGCGAGCCGGCCGCCGAGGCCTGGACGCTGGTCACGAGCTCCGGCGTCGACGTCCCGAATCCGACCAGTGTGAGCCCGATCAGGAGTGGCGACATGCCCAGCCGCTCGGCGGCGGTGGCCGCTCCGCGCACCAAAAGTTCGCCGCCGCCGATCAGCAGCACGAACCCGCCCGCCAGCATCAGATAGTCCATCGGGCGTCGCGACCCGGTCAGCCGATGGCAGCGCTGCGGCGGGCGAGGCTCTCGGCCGGCCAAAGCTCGCTGGCGCGGTAATACCCCTCGAAGCTCGGCACGCCGGCGGGCAGCAGCACCCAGGGCAGCTTCGAGCGGGTGTAGATGTGGATGTCGGGCGGGACCGCGCCCGGCTCGTCCAGCGTGCCGACGCGGACGAAGCGCAGCGCGGCGACGCCGCCATACTCGCTCCACACCGCCGTCTGGCATTGCGGACAGCGGAAAATGCGGTGCGGCCGGCCGCTGTCGGTCGCCACCTGGATGGGAACCGGCGTGCCGGACAGCGTGGTCACGCGATCCGTCTCGACGATCGCATTGAGCACGAACGCGGTGCCGGTCTGGAGCTGGCAGTCGCGGCAATGGCAGCAATGGACGAACATCGGCGCGGATCCGAGCCGGTACCGCACGGCGCCACAGAAGCAGCCGCCTTCGGGCATTTCGGTCATGCCGGCCTCTCCTCTTTCTGCCGCCTCGCTCCGCGCGGCGGATGCGCTATTCTGGAACCTGGAGCGCAGCCAACGCAACGGAGGGCCTCATGCGCAAATGGATTTCCTTTCCCCGCACCGAGGGCACGGCGTCGCGCCAGGCGCACGCCGACCTGCCGGCGGACACGTTCGAGCGCGAGATGGGGCGCGAAGGGTTCTTCGGCCCGGCGACGCATATGTACCACCGGCACGCGCCCACCGGGTGGGTGCGCTGGGAGGGCCCGCTGCGCCCGCGCGCGTTCGACACCACGAAGCTCGGCGAGTTCGGCCCGTCGCCGTGGGACGCGAAATCGCTGATGCACAACGACCGCGTCGCGATCCGCGCCTGGCGCTGCGAGGCGGCGATGGACCATCTGGTGCGCAACGGCGACGGCGACGAGCTGGTCTTCGTGCACGAGGGCGCCGGCGCGCTCTACTGCGATTTCGGCCATATCGACTATCGCGACGGCGACTACATCGTCCTGCCGCGCGGCACGATGTGGCGGATCGCGCCGACCGCTCCGACCGCGCTGCTGCTGATCGAGGCGACCAATGATTCCTACCGCCTGCCGGAGAAGGGCATCGTCGGCGAGCACGCCATCTTCGACCCCGCCGTGCTCGACACGCCGCACCTCGACGAAGCGTTCCGCGCCCAGCAGGACGAACGGCCGTGGCAGGTGGTCATCCGCCGGCGCGGCACGCGGTCTGTCGTCACCTATCCCTACAACCCGCTCGACGCGGTGGGCTGGAAGGGCGACCTGGTCCCGGTCCGGCTCAACTGGCGCGACATCCGCCCGATCATGAGCCACCGCTTCCACATCCCCCCGTCCGCGCACGCCAACTTCATGGCCGAGCGCTTCATGGTCGGCACGTTCTGCCCGCGGCCGATGGAATCCGACCCCGGCGCGCTGAAGGTGCCGTTCTTCCACAACAACGACGATTACGACGAGTTCATCTTCTACCACCGGGGCAGCTTCTTCAGCCGCGACAACATCCGTCCCGGCATGATCACGCTGCACCCGGCGGGCACCACGCACGGCCCGCACCCCAAGGCGCTGGCCGCCGGCAGCGCGCCCGGCAAGCGCGCCGACACCGACGAGGTGGCGGTGATGATCGACGTGCGCGATGCGCTGACGATAGACGACGCGGCCGTTTCCTGCGAATGGGACGGCTATGTCGGCTCGTGGGGCATGAACGTGCGCGCGGCGGCCGAATAGCCTCGCCTCAGGCGCCGTCCTCGGCGGCGGCGCGGCGCGCCGGCCGGACCAGCAGCACGGCGGCCAGCGCCATCGCCGAGCCCGCCCCCATCGCGAGGAAGGCGAGGCCCCAGCCGATGGCGGTGCCATGCGCCGCGTCGAGCACGACACCGATGGCGGGCGGGCCGAGCACCGCCCCGGAAAACCCGAGGAAGGTGTGCACCGCCAGCGTCGCGCCGCGCCGCCCGGCCTCGGCCGCCCCCACCGCGCCGGCGGTCAGCGCCGCCGAATCGCCGGTGACGATCAGCCCGTAGGCGAGGGCGAGCGCGACCAGCAGGACAGGCGCCCCGTCCTCGGCGAAGCCGATGACGGCGGCGATCGCCATCGAGGCGCACAGCACCCAGACGATGACGCGCCTTCGGCCGAACCGCACCGACGCCTCGTTGCCCAGCACCGAGGAGGCGACGCCCAGCAGGGACGCGGCGGCGGCGATGCTGGTCGCCGCGAGGCCCAGCCCGCGCGGATGGCGCGCCGCGGCCTCGGCCAGGAACGCGACGATCCAGGCACGGAAGGCGAACAACTCCCAGCTATGGCCGAAATAGCCCAGGATGAAGGCGAGGGCGCCGCGATTGCGCAGCACCGGGCGGAAATCCAGCAGCCGCGTCCGCTCGCGCGGCTTCTCGGGCCGCACCGGGGCGAAGCCCGCAAGGATCAGCGCCACCGACAGAGCCGCCCCGGCGGCGGCCAGCACGAACGGGCCGCGCCAGCCGAACGGGCCGGCGATCAGCCCCGTCACGTAGAACGAGACGGAGACGCCGATCCCGAAGCTCGCCGTGTAGAACGAGATGTGGCGCGACTGGCGCGGCCCCGCCGAGCGGTCGGTCAGCGCCTTGAGGCCGGGCATGTAGGCGCCGCCGAGCCCGATCCCGGCCATCGCGTTGATCGCCAGCGCGCTCGCGAAGCCGTGCGCCAGCGCGGCGAATGCGGCGGCGGCGAGGCCCGACAGCGCGACCGAGGCGGCGAAGATGCGGCGCGCGTCGATCCGGTCGGTCGCCGAGACCAGCACCGGCGCGGCGGCCACGTAGCCGGCGAAGAAGATGCCGCTGATCCAGCCGACCTCGGTGTGGGTGAGGCCCCATTGGTGGACGAAGACCGGCACCTCGGCCTGGAACGACGAGACGCTGAGCATGCCCAGCACCTCCGCCGCGCAGGCCAGCCCCGCCGCCCGGGCGCCCGTCGCGCCATTCATGGCGTGCGGCGCCGTCTTTGCCACGCGGGTTGACCCCCCTCTGGACCGTTGCGCAACGCCGCTACCCCCCGAAGATGCGGTTCAGGATGCGATTGGTGCGCCGGCGGATGGCGTCGATGCGGGCGCCGGTCCTCGGCCAGCGGCGGCGGATCCGCTGGGTGGCGAGTCGCGCGCGCGGCGACACGGCCGACAGCAGGACCAGCCCGATCACCATGAACAGCACCCCCTGCATCAGCGGCAGGAACAGTCCCACGATTCCCAAAACGACGAACACCCAACCAATGGTCAGGATCGACCACTGCCGTACCTTGCGGCGCACGGGCGACGATTTGCGGGGCAATATCGCTCCTTTCGGGTGGGGCGGGAGGCTAGGTCCTGAACCCGTGAACCGTCGCCGGCACCTCCATCCGAATGAGCACCGCGCTCGGCGCCATGTCAAATCGCGCTGATCGGTCGTAAAGGGGTCGGGAAGAACGACGAGGCCGGTAGGGCCACCCGTTTCACGTCAAGATCACCGGTGTCGGGCGTCCACGGGAGAAACCTCCATTCGAGACGCTTGAAGAGCTTAATCTGACCATTGACGCGCACATGCAACCTCCGAATAATCCGTGTTGGGTCGGCGTAGCACGGCAATCGGGAGATTCCTTATGCGCCGGCTGTGGTTGCCTTTCGTAGTCTTTCTCGCCTTCATCCCGCTGTCGGCCCGTGCCGACCAAATGGCTTCGTTGCAACAGCTCGGCCAAATCACGGACGGCACCAGCAACACGATCTTATTCGGGTATACCGGCGAGGCAAGCTACAGCTGCGCCGACGGGTCGGTGCGCGTTTGGCATCCGGACGGCTCGGTCGATTTTGTGACAACGGGCGGGACGACCACCGTCAGTGCCAGCATGGCCGCGTGCGACAACGTGAGCTCCATCCTCGGCCCCAACACGGTCGATTGCGATGGATCGGTCATTCCGTCGGGGTCGGCCGGCGGGACGGTCGCTTGCGGCGACGGGTCCGTGCGGTTCCTTGCGGGCGACGGATCGGTGCGGTTCATTTCGGTCGACGCGGGCACCACCGGTGCGGCATGCTTCGCCGGCGCGAACTTCACGAACGTGTCCGACGGGGCAAGCAACACGATCCTGATTTCCGAACGGGTCGGCCTCCGCACCGGGCCGGGGAGCACGTTCGCTTTCGGCGACGGTTCCGTACGCTTCATCCAGAACGGCGACGGCTCCTCGCAAAGCTTTGACAGCGGTCCCGGCACAAATCTGTGTCTGGGCAACACGATGCTCGACGACGTCGTGGTCGGCGGAATCACCGACGGCACCAGCAACACGATCCTCATCGGCGAGATGGGCCAGTTCGGTGCCTGCTTCGCCCGCGGCCGGTTCGGCATCGTCGATGGGACCAGCAACACGATCCTCATCGGCGAGGCCCAGTCGAACGTCTGCCTCGAGAATGTGACGGTCGCGGACAGGTTCGCGGCGACGGCGGCGGAGCCCGCGTCGCTGGGCGTCCTGGTCCCCGGGCTCGTCGCGCTCCGCCGGCTGCGGCGGCGGGCGCGGCACGTCCGGTCCGCGCCGGGTTAACCGCCCGGAAACAGAGCACATTCCTCGGCCGCGGCAAACAATCCCCCGCCGCGAACTTCCATTGCGCCGGCGCGGCCGGTCGGACTATATGGCGCCGGCGGGGCCCCCACCCCATATACGAAGCGACCGGATCGATCCCATGCATACCGCTTCCGCTCTTGCTGGCGCGCCGGGGCGCGCCGCCGGCGCGCGGCCGCGCCGCGTCATTGTCACGGCCGACGATTTCGGCCTGGCGCTGCCCGTGAACGAGGCGATCGAGCATGGCCATCGCGAGGGGATCATCGGCTCGGCGAGCCTGATGGTGACGTGCGACGCGGCCGCCGACGCGGTCGCGCGCGCGCGCCGCCTGCCCGGCCTCGCGGTCGGGCTGCATCTGGTGCTGGCCGACGGCAAGCCGGCTTTGCCGCCCGGCGAGGTGCCGGCCCTGGTCGGGCGCGATGGGCGGTTCCACCGCAACCTGGCGCTGGCGGGCTTCGCCATGGTGCGTAGCCCCGCGGCGCGCGCCCAGCTCGCCCGCGAGATTCGCGCCCAGCTCGACCTATATTGCGCCACCGGCCTCGCGCTCGACCATGTCGACGCCCATCACCATCTGCACATGCACCCGCTGGTGCGGCGCATCCTGGTGCGGCTCGCCCCCGAATACGGGATCACCGCGATCCGCCTGCCGCGCGAGCCGACCTATGCCGGCTGGCGGGCGAGCCGCGACCGGCCGCTGCTGCGGCTGGCCTCGGGACTCACTTATGACAGCATGTGGCGGGTGATGAAGCGCCAGTTCGCCGCCGCCGGCATCGCCTGCAACGACTGGCTGGTCGGGTTCAACGACGCGGGCACGCTGGCCAGCGGCCGGCTGGGGGCGTATCTCGCCCGCCTGCCCGAGGGCACGACCGAGCTGTGCCTGCACGTCGCCACCCGCCATTGGGACGCGCCCGACGCCTGGCGCCGCTCGTTCGGTTGCGTCGGCGAGTATCGCGCCGTGATCGACCCGGCGATCCGCGCCATGCTGGCGGCGCGCGGCATCACGCGCATCGCGTTCGGCGACCTGGCGGCCGAGGCGGGGCGCGCGGCGTGAGGCTGGGCACCGCGCTGTTCGCCCTGGCCGGCCTCGCCGCCGTCGGCGTGCTGGTGGCGAACAACGACCCCGGCGCGGTGCTGGCGGCGCTGGCCCGGCTCGGCCCAGTGGGTTTCCTGGGCACGTCGGCGCTGCATCTCAGCTCGACCTTCCTGTGCGCGGCGGCGCTACGCGTCGCCATCGACCCGCCGCGCCCGCATCTCGGCCGGGTGTTGTGGGCCCGGCTCTGCCGCGACGCGGGCGGCAGCCTGCTGGGCTTCGTCCCCGGCGCGGGCGAGCTGCTGGCGATCCGGGCGCTCACCTTCCACGGGCTGGCCGGCGGGGCGGCAACCGCGGTGGTGGTGATCGACCTGACGCTCGAGCTGGTGGCGCAGGTGCTGTTCGCGGTCACCGGCTTCGTGCTGGCGGTCGCCACGCTCGACGCGGTGGTGGCGACCTCGACCCTGGCCGGCATCGTGGTGCTGGCCATCGGCGCGGTCGGCTTCGCCATCGCCCAGCGCTTCGGGCTGTTCAAGCTGATCGACAAGCTGTCGCAGCGCGTCGCCTTCGACATGCCGTGGCGCTCGCCCACGCTGGGCGCCGACATCCACGCCCGGCTGGCGGCGATATGGCGCACGCCGCGGCGCGTGGTGCCGTCGATCGCCATCCATTTCGCGGCCTGGCTCGCCGGCTGCGCCGAGGCGTGGCTCGCGCTCCGCCTGATGGGCATCGAGGCGAACCCGCTCGCCATCGTCGCCATCGAAAGCCTGGTCTTCACGCTGCGCACCGTGGCGTTCGTGGTGCCGGGCGGGCTCGGCGTGCAGGAGGGCGCGTACCTCACCCTGGCCGCGGCGTTCGGCCTGCCGCCCGAGACGATGCTGGCGGTCTCGCTGGTCAAGCGCGCGCGCGAGATCGCCCTCGGCGCGCCGATGCTGGTGAGCTGGAAGATCGCCCACGGCCTGCGGGCCGGCCGGCGCGCACGGCGGAATGACCATCGCCGCCGCCCGCCCGTCGCCGCTGGAAAACCGCGGCATCCAGATCCCGCTGGTGGTCGTGCTCGGCGCGGCCTGGGGCCTCGCCTTCCCGTCCAACCGCTACGCCATGATCCACGGCGTGCCGCCGCTGGGCTACACCGCCTGGGTGTTCGTCACGGCGGCGACCATCGGGCTCGCCGCCTGCGCGCTGATGGGCGCGCGGGCGCGGATGACGCGCTGGTTCGTGCTGTTCACCCTGTTCACCGGCCTGTTCCGCTGCGCATTGCCGGTGGCGGTGATGGCGCTGGCGGTGCGCCATATTCCGGCCGGGCTGATGGTGATGATCTCGTCGACCAGCGCGATCATGACCTACGGCGCGGCTATCGCGTTCAAGCGCGAGCGGTTCCATCCGGTGCGCCTGATGGGCGTGGTGGCGGGACTGGCCGGGGTGGGGTTCATCCTGGTGCCGTCGTCGAACCTGCCCGACCCGTCGGATTTCGGCTGGATGCTGTTCTCGTTCCTCGCCCCGGCGATGTTCTCGATGACCAGCATGACCATCGACATGAAGCGCCCGCCCGGCGCGCACACCATGGCGCTGACCGCCGGAATGTTCAGCTGGGCGGCGGTGCTGCTGGTCCCGACCGCGCTCGCCACCGGCACGTTCTTCCTGCCGCACGCGCCGTTCCACCTGTATGACGGGGCGATGGTGCTGCACGGGCTGATCAACGGCATCTGCTTCATCTGGCTGTTCGAGTTGATCCGCGTCGGCGGCGTAGTGGTCGCCTCGCAGGTAAGCTACATCACCCCGATCGCCGGCGTGACCTGGGGCGTGGTGCTGCTGGGCGAACACAACACGCGCTGGATCTGGCTGGCGCTGGCCCTGATCGTGCTGGGTCTCGCCCTGGTCAATTATCGCCGGCGGGCGGGGCGCTGAGCCCGCGCCGGTGGCGGCGCAGCGTCACCAGCACGAACACCGCCCACATCGCCGCGGCCGAGCCCAGCAGGGTGAGCGACATCGGCAACGCGCTGCCGTGGCCGAACGCGCTGAGGATCGCGGCGACGGAGGCCGCCCCCGCCATCTGGAAGAAGCCGGTGAGCGCCGCGGCCGTGCCCGCCATGTGCGGGTAGGGCCCGATGGCGCCCGCCTGGCAGTTGGGCTGGACGAACCCCGTGCCGATGGCGCAGATCATCATCGGCCCGGCGATCGTCCAGGCGCTGACCGCGCCCGAGAGGATCAACGCGTTCATCGCGACCGCGCCGACCGCGTAGAGCGCAGAGGCCGCGCGCGATCGTCCCGTCGATCCCCCAGCGCGCGCCGAGCCGCGCCGAGCCGAACGAGCCCACCCCGAACGAGATCGACACCGAGGCGAAGACGAAGCCGTAGGTCTCGGGCGCGAGGTGCGCGATCCCGATCAGCACGAAGGACGAGCCGGCGACGAAGGCGAAGATTCCGGCGAACGTGCCCGCCCAGGTGAGCGCATAGCCCATGAACTCCGCCTCGCCCAGGAGCTGCGCGTAGTTGCGCACGACCCGCCGCGGCCGCGTCGCGGTGCGGTCGGGCGTCGGGTTCGTCTCGTGCAGCAGCAGCCCGGTCGCGCCCAGCACCAGCGCGCCATAGCCCGTCATGAACACGAAGTTCGACCGCCAGCCGAAATGCGCCTCCAGGAACCCGCCAACGATCGGCGCCAGCACCGGCGAAAGCGTCAGCGCCATGCCGATATACGAATACATCCGCGCCGCGCCCTGGGTGCCGTAGAGGTCGCGCACCGTGGCGCGCCCCACCACCGGCCCCGCGCACGCGCCCAGCGCCTGCACGAAGCGCAGCGCGATGAGCTGGCCGATCGAGTCCGCGAACACGCAGGCGAGGCTGGCGGCGAGATACAGGGTGAGGCCCCAGAGCAGGGCCGGCCGGCGGCCGAACCGGTCCGCGACGGGGCCGTAGACGAGGTTCGCGAACGAATAGCCGAGCACGAACACCCCGAGCGTGAGCTGCACCTGGCCCGGTTCGGCCGCCAGGTCGCGCGCGATCGAGGGCAGGGACGGCAGATACACGTCCATCGAGCCCGATCCCATCGCGATCATCGCGGTGACGAGCGCGACCAGCAAAGCGGGGCGCGGAGCTTTCGGGGCCATGGGTGGGAATTGTCCAGAGTTGAATACAAAGCCGTTCGTCCCGAGGAAGCCCGTCGCGAACCGGCGGGCCGTCTCGAAGAGCGAACGGCCAGGAGTGCGGCATCCGTCCGCCCTTCGAGACGCGCCCTGCGGGCGCTCCTCGGGACGAACGGACGTGGGGAGATACCTCTATGCCGCGACCGGCGCGAGACCGACGGCGGCAAGGCCGGCGGCCAGGCGGCGCGCCTGGTCGGGGGAGAGCGGCATCAGCGGCGGGCGCAGTCGGCGCCAGCCGGCCCGGCCGGTGAGGATCGCCATCGCCTCCTTCAGCGCCTCGACCAGCGGAAACTGGTCGAGCACCCGGCGGATGGCGACGTAGTCGGCCTGCAGCGCGTCGGCGTCGGGCCCCTGCCAGCCGGCATAGACCTTGGCGGCACGCGCGGCGGCGATGTTGTTGCCCGCGGTGATGCAGCCCGCCCCGCCCGCGCGCAGCAGGTCGAGCAGGAACGCGTCGGAGCCCGAGAACACGCGGAAGCCCGGGAAGGCGCGGCAGGTCGCCACCATGTTGTCGAGCTTGCCGGCCGAATCCTTCATGCCGACCACCGTCGCCGGATAGGATTTGAGCAGCCGCTCGATCAGGCCGGGGGTGATGGGAACGCCGGTATTCTGGGGGATGTGGTAGAGATAGACCCGCAGCGCCGCGTCGCCCACCCGCTCGATGGTCTCGGCATAGGCGGCGTAGAGCCCATCCTCCGACACGCCCTTGTAGTAGAAGGGCGGCAGCACCAGCACCCCGGCCGCGCCCAGCTCGACCGCGCGCCTGGTCAGCCGCACCGTGTCGGGGATGGCGCAGCAGCCCGTGCCCGGGATCAGCCGCGCGCCCGGCACGCCCGCCTCGCCCAGCGCGTCGAGAAGCGCGAGCCGCTCGTCCACCGAGAACGAGTTCGCCTCGCTGGTGGTGCCGAGCACGGCGAGCCCGTCGCAGCCGCCGTCCAGCAGGCTGCGGCAATGGGCGACGAAGGCCGGCAGGTCGGGCGACAGATCCTCGCGGATCGGGGTCAGCACGGCGGCCAGCACGCCGGCCGCGACGGGGGATTCGGTCATCTCGGTCTCCAGCGGCCGGTCACTTCGGCCAGTCGACGATGCGGTCCTCGGGGTCGGCCGTGCCCTCGGCGACGGCGCGCCCGCGCACCGAGATGCCGGCGAGATGCACCGTCGCCGGATCGCCCGACACCAGCGGGTGCCACCAGTAGAGCTCCTGCCCGTCGCGCAGCAGCCGGTAGGCGCAGGTCGACGGCATCCAGTCGAGCTCGTGCAGATTGTCCGGCGTCAGCACGATGCAGTCTGGCACCAGCTTGTGCCGCCGCGGGTATTTCGAGCAGCGGCAGCTATTGTGGTCGAGCAGCTTGCACGCGACGTCCGAGTAGTGGATCTCGCCGGTATCGGCGTCCTCGAGCTTCAGCAGACAGCAGCGCCCGCACCCGTCGCAGAGCGATTCCCACTCCTCGCGCGTCATCTCGCCGAGCCGCTTGCGCTGCCAGAACGGCGTTTCCTCGCCTCACGACTGCGCCCCCGCTTCGAGGTGCTTGCGCAGCTCGGCGGCGATGGCGTCGGGCTGCGGCTGGGTGAAGTGGGCGAGATAGTGCCCCTTGCGGTCCATCAGATAGATCACCGAGGTGTGGTCCATCAGGTAGCCCGCGGTCGTGTCCTCCGCCTTCTGCTTGGCGTAGTACACGCGGTAGGCCTTCGCCGCCTTGGAGATGGCGTCGGGGGAGCCGGTCAGCGCGACCAGGCTGGGGTGGAAGTTCGAGGCATAGAGCTTCATCTGCTTCACGGTGTCGCGCTCCGGATCGACCGTGACGAAGATCGGCACCACCTGCTTCGCCGCCGCCGGGTCCAGCTCGTTCAGCGCGACGGTGATGGCGTTGAGCGCCGTCGGGCAGGCGTCGGGGCAGAAGGTGTAGCCGAAATAGACCAGCATCAGCTTGCCGCGGAAATCGGCGTCGGTGCGGGCCTGGCCGTACTGGTCGGTGAGGGCGAAGGGCCCGCCGATCCGCGCCGCGCCGCCGCCGCCGTTCTCGTCCGGCGCGAGCAGGTACTGGCCCGCGAAGATGCCGATGGCGATGGCCGCCGCGGCAGCGGCGAGGAACGCGACGATACGGACCAGCGGCTTGGACATGGGGCTCCCCGCGCCTCAAGGCGCGCGCGATCCGTGCTAGTATAGGTCGCCCGGGCGGCCGGGGCCACCCGGGCCCCGGCGCCTCAAGCCCCGGATGGGACCGCGCCGATGCGACGCATGGCCGCGCTCACGCTGTTGATCGGGCTCGCGCTCGGCGCGCCGGCGCGGGCGTTCGACGTCGTGCTGATCAGCCCGCTCTGGGACGCCGTGGCGACGGGCGACGCGCAGAAGGTCGAGCGCACCCTGATCACCGGCGAGAATCCGGACATCGCCGACGATTCGGGCAAATCGCCGCTGATCTACGCCGCGCTGGCCAATAATCCCGACATCGTCGCCATGCTGGTGCATTACCGGGCGCGGGTGGATTACCGCGACCCGCTGGGCAACACTGCCCTCGCCTACGCGGCCGAGAAGGGCAGTGTCGACGCCGCCGAAGCGCTGATCGCCGCGGGCGCGGCGATCGACAGCGAGAACCGCCAGGGCGTCACGCCGCTGATGTTGGCCGCGGGCGCCGGCGAGACCGCCGTGGTCCGCCTCCTGATCGACAAGGGCGCCGCGGTCGACAAGCACGACTATACCGGCCGCACCGCGCTGGACTGGGCCGAGCGCGGGCGCCATGCCTCCCGGGCCGCCGCCCTGCTGCGCCGCGCCGACAGCGCGCGATAGACGCCCTTTCCGCTCCCGCGGAACCACGGGGAACCCACCCCCCACCCCAACCCTCCCCCTGAAGGGGGAGTGGGCGCTGAGGCACGGCCCGCATGGGGCTGTCCTCACGGAAAGAAGAAGGCGGTACCGGCAGGGGCTGGCGAGGCCCGGCCGGCGCGATTGACGCGACTCGGGCGGCCACCCATGCTCGCGCGATGACGCACGGGGCGCCGCATGTCCGGGCTGGGTGACGGGCTCAGCCTGTTGCTGATCGCCTTCCTCGCCGACGCGGTGCTAGGCGGGATTCCGGGCGTGCGCGAGGTGCTGGCCGCGCCGCTCGCGCTGGTGCGCGCCACCGCCGGGGCGCTCGAGCGCCGGCTCAACCGCGAGCGGCGCGGGCCGCGCACGCGCCTGGTGCGCGGGGCGATCGTCGCGGTGGTCTTCGCGGCGGTGGGCTGGGCCGTGGGCCTGGCCGCCGCCGACGCGATCCGCGCGGGCGATGCCGGGCGCGGCGCCGAGGCGGCGGTGCTGCTGTTTCTTGCCGCCCAGCACCGGCCTTTCGCCCTGGCGCGGCGGGTGGCGGCGTCGCTCCAGAAGGACGACCGGCGCGCGGCGGGGGCCGCCCTCGCCCGGCTGTCCGGCCGGCCGGCAGCCACCGGCGACGGCCACGCCCTGGCGCGCGGCGCGATCGAGGCGCTGGCCACCGCGTTCGCCGCCGGGGTGATCGGTCTCACCCTCTGGTATCTCGCCTTCGGCCTGCCGGGGGCGTGCCTGTTCCGCGTGGTGCACGAGGCGGCGCGGCGGATCGGGCCGGCGACAGCGCGCACCGCCGTGTTCGGCTTGGCGACCGGGCGGCTCGACGCGGCTCTCGGGCTGGTGCCGGGGCCGGTGGCGGGGCTGGTGCTGGCCCTCGCCGCCGCGTTCGTGCCCGGGGCGAGCCCGGCCAAGGCGCTCGCCATCATGGGGCGCGACTTCGCCAAGCTGCCGGCGCCGTCCGGCTGGACCGCGGGCGCCACGTCGGGCGCGCTCGGCCTCGCCCTCGCCGGTCCGCGCCCGGGCGGCGCGGGCGGGCCGTGGATCGGCGACGGGCGCGCGCGCGCCGGCGCCGCGGACGTGCGCGCGGCAACCTATTTGTTCGCGGTCGCCGCTTTGATCCATGCCGGGGCGCTGGCCGCCGCGCGCCTCGCCCTCGCCGCGGGATAAGGGCGGGGCGGCTTGCAACCGGCCCCTTTTGCGCTATCTTGCGGCCCTCACGACAACGGATGGGTACTGTGGACAAGGTCGAAAACTGGGTGATGGGGGCGGTCTCGGCGATACTCGGCACCGCTGCCTTGTTCGTGTCGGCGCGGGCGGGCGAAGGCATCGGCTATTACGGCGGGATCATCGGGTTCCTGTTCTGCGCCCTGTTCGTGCTGCACCTCATCAAGACCTCGTTCGAGCACGATTAGGGCCGATGGGCGCGGCCGCCGCCAAGCTCCGCGCGCTGCTGGCCCAGCCCGGCCTCCTGGTCGCGCCGGCCTGCTTCGATGCGCTGTCGGCGCGGCTGGTCGAGCGGGCCGGGTTCCCGCTCAGCTTCATGTCGGGGTTCGCGGTGGCGGGCGCGCGGCTCGGCCTGCCCGACACCGGCCTGATCTCCTACGCCGAGATGCTCGACCAGGGGCGCAACATCTGCGAAGCGGTCTCGATCCCGGTGATCGGCGACGGCGACACGGGCTACGGCAACGCGATGAACGTGAAGCGCACCGTCGCGGGCTATGCCGCGGCCGGCTTCGCCTGCGTGATGATCGAGGACCAGCTCGCCCCCAAGCGTTGCGGCCATACCGAGGGCAAGCAGGTCGTCGGGCGCGACGAGGCGCTGGCGCGCATCCGGGCGGCGGTCGACGCGCGCGACGCGGGCGCAGACATCCTCGTGATGGCGCGCACCGACGCCAACCAGACGCACGGGTTCGACGAGGCGATGTGGCGCATGCGCGCCTTTGCCGAGGCGGGCGCCGACATATTGTTCCTCGAAGCGCCGCAGAACGTCGAGGAGATGTCCCGGTTCTGCGCGGGTACCGACCGGCCCTGCATGGCCAACATGGTGGAGGGCGGCAAGACGCCGGTCCTGCCGATCCCGGAGCTGGAGGCGATCGGCTTCCGCATCGCGATCTACCCGCTCACCCTGCTCGCCGCCGCGATCGCGGCCATGCGCGGCGCGCTGGCCGAGATCGACGCCGGCCGGCGCCCGACGGGGCTCGCCTCCTTCGCCGAAATCCGCGATCTGGTCGGGTTCACCGACTACGCCGAGGCCGAGAAGCGCTATGCCGCCCCGGCCCCGGCACCGGAAAAGCAGCCGGCCGAGTAGGCGCCCTTCGGCATTCTTCTGTCACCCCGGACGGCGCCGTGGCGCCGATCCGGGGCCCATCTTCGGGCGTCACTGAAGCGGAACGATGGGTCCCGGGTCCTACTTCGCCGTGGCGGGGGTGCGGCCGTTGAGCCGGTCGCGGAAGCGGCGCCAGATCTCGCGATCGTCGGTCGATTCCGGCACCGTCTCGGACACCACCACCATGTCGGCGAGCGGGTCGGCGCCCGCCGCCGTGTCGAGCAGCGTGAGCGGCTTGCCCGCCTCGTGGTCGCGGATCGCCTTCAGCATCTGGCGGCGCATCGCGGTGACGCCGCGGTCGGACGCGCCGAGATGCTCGCGCGTGCGGTCCGAGATCGGGCGCTGCGATTCGGTGGCGAACAGGTCGTGCACCTCGAAATTGTAGCCCATGCCGAGGAAGGTGCGCCGCTCCATCTCGGCGCGGTCCTGCTCGTAGCGGTTGGACGCGTTGCGCTTGGAGAAGAAGTCGGGCGTGAACTCCGCCTCGATCGCGCGGTGCTGGAACGCGGCATCGATGGGCCGGTCGTAGCTGTGCGCGACGATGTATTTCCAGTGCCGCTCGTCGTCGATCGGCACGTGCCAGTGCATCCAGTAGCCCGCGTTCGGCCCGGGCTTCACCTTCTGCGGATCGTAGAGCGGGCCACCGTCGAAGCAGCCCGTGTAGGGCATGACGAAGTTGGTGACGCGCACGTATTTCCGGCTGCCGGCGATGTGGCGCGTGGCGAACAGGCGCAGCCCGTAGGACGTCTCCTCGAACGCGATCTCCGGCGCCTCGTCGGCGGCGAACATGAAGTTGGAGCTTTCCTCGTCCGCCTCCTGGCCGGGGAACACCATGCGGTGCAGGTAGGACAGATGCTGCGAGTTGGTCTCGCCCTCGACGCCCTGCAAATAGTTGCAGTGGTGGAACAGCTTGGACACCCAGACATGGCCCTCCGGCGCCTCGAAGATCGGGAAGCGCGGCAAGGGCGGCGGCTCGCCCGGGCCCATATAGGTCATGATCAGCCCGCCCGCCTCGCGGCACGGATAGGCGACGTGGCGCACCTTGTCCTTGAAGCCCGAACCCTTGGGCTCGCCCGGCTGGTCGAGGCAGCGCCCGTCCACCCCCATCTTCCAGCCGTGATAGAGGCAGCGCAGCCCGTCCTCCTCGATCCGGCCGTAGGACAGGTCGGTGCCGCGGTGCGGGCAGTGCAGCTCCATCAGCCCGGGGACGCCCGCCTTGGTGCGGAACAGCACCAGGTTCTCGCCCATAAGCCGGACCGGCTTGGGCGCGGCGCCGGGCGGCAGCTCGCGCGACAGCGCCACAGGGTGCCAGTAGCGGCGGAACAGCTTGCCCGCGGGCGTGCCCGGCCCGATCCGGGTGATCAGCTCGTTGTCTTCCCTGGACAGCATGAGGCGCCTCCCGCGATCCCGCCGATACGATGATCGTTCGCCTCCGCCGCGGTCAAGGCCTACGGCAGGATGGCGAAAGCCCGCGCGGGGAAGCCGAGCCCGTTCTCGACCTTGGGCCAGGTGACCACGATGATCGCGCCGGTCGCCGGCACCTGGTCGAGATTGGTCATCACCTCGATCTGGTAGTGGCCGTGGCGCAGCAGCCACGTCTCCGAGACCATCTTGTCGGTGGTGTCGGTGTCCAGCGCCTCGTGGCCGGTCGCCACCACCCCGCGCTGCTCGTACAGGAACTTGATGGCGGCGAGCGACCAGGCGGGGAAGGGCTGGCGCTTGAAGCGTTCGGGGTTCCGCCGCCAATCCTTGGACATGTCGGTGCGCAGCGCCGCGAACGATCCCGCCGGCACGCGGCCGTGCGCCGTCTCCCAGCGCTCGATGTCGGCGACGGCCAGCGCATGGTTCGGGTCGGCGGCCAGCAGCTTCGTCTCGTCGATCACCACCAGCGGCAGGATCATCTGCTTCAGCGGGATCTTGTCCATGGTGATGCCGTCCGGATCGAAATGGGCCGGCGGATCGACGTGCGTCCCGTACTGGCCGACCATCGCATAGAAGGTCGCGCGGAACCCGTCCTCGGCGATGGTGTAGGGGCGGTGCGTCTTCGGGTCGGCGGCCGCCGACATGGCGGCCTGGCCGAAGCCCGACCAGACCGGCGTCTCCGGCCCGAACGCGTGGGTCAGGTCGACGAAGCGCTTGGACGCGATGATCCGGTAGGCATCGGCGAGCGTGCCCTGGGCGCGTGCCGCAGGGGCCGGGGCGAGGGCGAGAAGCGCGGCGGCGGCGATGGCGGCGAGGCGGTACGGGGTCATGGCGGTCCTCCCGGTCGTAGGCGCGGCGATTGTCGCGCGGAACCGGGCCGGACGGAACATTTTGGCGCGGCGCCGGCGCGCGTGCTACAGCAGGGCGCGCAACCGAAACAAGGCCGAACGGCTCGCCAGGAGAGACAGATGATCGTCGATTTCCAGCACCACTACACCCCGCCCGAGATGCTCGGCACACGCCAGGGCGAGTTGGTTTCGGCCCGGCTCGACGCCAACGGCAACCCCTCCTACCTGGTCAACCCGCTGCTCGCCGACCTCGACGCGCATGTGCGCATGATGGACAAGGCGGGCATCGACGTCGCCGTGCTGTCGTCGGGCGCCGGGTTCGACAACCAGGACGCCGCCTCGTGCCGCCATCTCAACGACCGGCTGCGCAACGCCGAGGAGGATTTCAAGGGAAGGTTCATCGGGCTTGCCCACGTGCCGGCGCTGAAGGGCGACGAGGCGGTGGCCGAGCTCGAGCGCTGCAAGGGCGAGCTCGGCTTTCCCGGCGTCACCATCGGGTCCGAGCTGCAGGGCCTGCCGCTCGACGCCGACGAGCTCAAGCCGTTCTGGGCGGCGTGCGAGCGGCTGGACATGTACGTGTTCGTCCACCCGCTGCCCGCGGTGATCGCCTGGAACCAGATGTACGCCGACGACCTGGGCCGCGCGCTGGGCTGGGAATTCTCGCTGATGACCGCCACGGTGCGCCTCATCAATTCCGGCATTCTCGACCGCCATCCCGCCCTCAAGGTGCAGTTCGCCCATTTCTGCGGCGGCGTCGCGCACTATCTGCCGCGCTTCCGCGGCTTCGTGCAGCGCGAGAAGTGGGGCACCAAGGACGTGCCGCACCACAACCGCCGCGCCGTGCGTGACTACGACTATTACCTGCGCGAGCGGCTGTTCTACGACATCGCCGGCTGGGCCGGGCCCGACCATGCCGCCGAGTGGGGCATGGAATGGGTGAAGGACAATCTGCCGTCGGTCGCGCTGTCGCAGACCGTGTTCGCCACCGACTATCCCCAGGCGGTGCGCGACGACGACGAGGTGGTGGCCTACGTCCAGGCCTACCGCGCGCTCGCGGAGGCGGCGACCATCGACGCCAACGTGCCCAAGCTGCTCCCCAAGCTCGGCAAGTAGGGCCGGCCAGGCCCGGGCGAGCGGGATCGAAGGCTCGTCCCGCGCGTCCCTCCCCCTGAAAGGGGGAGGGGAACGAGTGCAGCCCGGTGGGGCGAAAGCGCGCCTACGCCTCGGGCTGGGGGGCCTCGCGGCAGGTGGTGCGGCGCACGTCGCGGGGCTGGGCCAGGTCCTCGAACGGGCGGGCGCGGTGCATGGTGGCGAGGTTGTCCCAGATCACCACGTCGCCGACGCGCCAGCGATGGGCGTAGACGAATTTCTCCTGCGTCGCGTGCGCCATGAGCTCGGCCAGCAGCGCGCGGCCCTCCTCCGCCGGCCAGCCGACGATCGAGGCCGCGTGCGAGGCGATGTAGAGCACCTTGCGGCCCGAGCCGGGATGGACGTGGACCAGCTTGTGGCGCGCCGGCGGCATGAAGGCGAGTTCCTCTTCGGTCGCCTCGGGCCCGCCGCCCATCACCCGCGAATGCCAGTAGGAATGCTCGCAGACCAGCCCGTCGAGCCGTGCCTTCGTCGGCCCGGAGAGCGCGTCGTAGGCCGCGCGCATGTCGGCGAACTCGGTGTCCGGCCCACCGCCCGGCGGCAGGACATGCGCCGACAGCAGCGAATAGGTCGCGCGCACCGCATTGAACGACATGTCGGTGTGCCACAGGCGGTTCGCGCGCTTGAACAGCAGGCGCCGGTCGCCCTCGGTGAAGAGCTGGCCGGTCTCGTCCATGTTCGACTGGTCGATGATCTCGAGATGGCGCACGCGCGGCTCCTTGCCCTTGGCCGTGGTGGCCGCGCGGGTGCGGTGCACCGGCCCGAGGCGCCGGGAGAAGGCGATGTGCTGCTCGTCGCTCAGCGGCGCGGCGTGGTGCACCGCCGCGACGGCATACCGGTCCATGGCGGCGACGATGTCGGCGACCGCCGCGCCGTCGACCTCGCGCAGATCGACGCCCGCGATCTCGCAGGCGAACAGGGGATGGAGCGGGGTGATCCGGAGCGCCATGGGCGAGGATTCTAGTGCATCTTCCCCTCGCGCGGAATCGCGCCGTCCCGCTTCCCCTCCCGGTCCGCCATGGGGACATATCGTCGTCGGGTGCGCGAAGGGGCGTTCCAACTTGGTTCCGAACGCCTACAATGCCACCTCACAGCCAGATGGACGCCCCCTCCCCCCACGACAGCGAGACCGGCGCGCGCCCGCCCCAGGGCAAGCGGGGCTATTCGATTGCCATTCCTCTTCTGGTGGCGTGCGCGCTGTTCATGCAGAACCTCGATTCGACGGTGATCGCCACCGCCCTGCCGGCCATCGCCCGCTCGATGGGCGAGGAGCCCCTGCACCTCAACCTGGCCATCACGTCCTACCTGCTGTCGCTGGCCATCTTCATCCCGATCTCGGCATGGATGGCCGACCGGTTCGGCGGTCGCAACGTGTTCGGCGCGGCGATCGTCCTGTTCACCGTGGGCTCGATCGCCTGCGGCCTGTCCGTGTCGCTGGGGACCCTGGTCGCCGCCCGCGTGGTGCAGGGCATTGGCGGGGCGATGATGGTGCCTGTCGGGCGCGCGGTGATGCTGAAGGTCGTGCCCAAGTCCGAAATGGTGAAGGTGATGACCTTCCTGACCATGCCGGGCCTGCTGGGACCGGTGGTGGGCCCGCCTTTGGGCGGGTTCTTCGCCACCTACATGTCGTGGCGATGGATCTTCTTCATCAACGTGCCGATGGGCGTGCTGGGCGCCATCCTGGTGCTGACGCTGATCCCCGGCGGGCGCGAGGAGAAGGTGGCCCGGCTCGACACGCTGGGGTTCGTCATCGCCGGGCTGGGGCTTGCCGGGCTGATGTTCGGCTTCGAGACGCTGGGCCGCGGCATGGTGCCCGAGGCCGTGACCGGCGCTCTGCTGGCGGCCGGCGCCATCCTGGTCGCGCTCTACGTGCTGCACGCCAGGCGCGCCGAGGCGCCGATCATCGATCTCGGGCTCTTGGGCATCCCGACCTTCCGCGCCGCCGTGCTGGGTGGCTTCCTGTTCCGCATGGCGAACGGCGCTTTGCCCTTCCTGCTGCCCTTGATGCTGCAGGTCGCGTTCGGCATGTCGGCCTTCCGCTCGGGCATGCTGACGCTGGCAACCGCCGCGGGCGCGCTGTCGATGCGGGTGATCGCCGCGCCGATCCTGAAGCGCTTCGGATTCCGCACCATCCTGCTGGCGAACGGGGTCGTGTGCGCCGCGTTCTACGTGGCCTATGCGAGCTTCCGCCCGTCGACGCCCCACGCCGTCATCTTCCTGGTGCTGCTGGCCGGCGGGTTCTTCCGCTCGCTGCAGCTTTCGGCGGTGAACACGCTGGGCTATGCCGACATCCCGCAGCCGCGCCTCGGCCGGTCGTCGAGCCTTGCCTCGATGGCGCAGCAGCTTTCGATGACCGTGGGCGTGGGGCTGGGCGCGCTGATCCTGCATCTGGCGCTGAACGTGCGCGGCGGCGCGACGCTCGCGACCGGCGATTTCCTGATCGCCTTCCTGATCCTGGGCGGGCTCGCCTTCTCGTCGCTGCTCGCCTACCGGCCGCTGGCGGGCAGTGCCGGCGCCTCGGTCTCCGGCCACCGAACCTGATGTTTCGCTCCGGCCCGCTCGCCCGCCGGTTGACCGGGCGCGCCCGGCCGGCCAACATCGCGAAAAGGGAGCATCCCATGGCCCACTGACACGAGGCGCGAGGCGCTGCGCCGCTCGCGGAACCCGCTGTTCAACGACCGCAAGCTCAAGCTCGGCACGTTCGGCTCCAACCTCGAATATGGCTGCGCCATCTCGACCGTGGACGGCACGCTGAAGGCCGACTGGCCGTCCACCCTCGCGGTCTCGCAGCTCGCCGACGAGATGGGGTTCGAGGCGCTGGTGCCGGTCGGGCGCTGGCGCGGCTTCGGCGGCGAGACCAACTTCAACGGGCCGGGCTTCGAGACCTATAGCTGGGCCGCGGGCATCGGCGCGCTGACGAAGAATTCCTGCGTGTTCTCCACCTCGCACGTGCCGACGGTGCACCCGATCATGGCGGCCAAGCAGGCGACCACGATCGACCACATCACCGGCGGGCGCTACGCGCTGAACATCGTCACCGGCTGGCACAAGCCCGAGATCGAGATGTTCGGCGCGCCGCTGATCGACCACGACACGCGCTATGACATCGCGGTCGAATGGCTCGAAATCATCAAGCGGCTGTGGACGGCGGAGGAGGAGTTCGATTTCGACGGCAAGTGGTTCCAGATCAAGAAGGGCTATCTGGAGCCCAAGCCGATCCAGAAGCCCTACCCGCCCGTAATGAACGCCGGCGGGTCCGAGAAGGGCCGCCACTACGCGGCGAAATACTGCGACGTGGCGTTCGTGGTGCTCGACACGCATGAGTTCGAGGGCGCCAAGGCGCGCGTCGACGCCTATCGCGAGCTCGCCCGCAAGGAGTACGGCCGCGAGATCGAGGTATGGAGCTACGCCTACGTCTACCAGGGCGAGACCGAGAAGGCCGCGAAGGACTATTTCGACCTGGTGGTCCATCAGCACGGCGATATCGAGGCCGCGACCAACCTGGTCGAGACCATGGGCATCAACGCCCAGACCTTCCCGCCCGGCGTGCTCGACGCGATGAAAATCCATTTCATGGCGGGCTGGGGCGGCTATCCGCTGATCGGCACGCCGGAGCAGATCGTCGACGGGCTGAAGACCATGTCGCGCATGGGGCTCGACGGAACGCTTGCTCTCCTGGCCGCGCTATGTCGACGACATGAAGTGGTTCAAGTCGCACGTCATGCCGCTTATCGAACAGTCGGGGCTGAGGTGATGCGCGGACCGGCGCCATTGCCCCTCACCCTGTCCCTCTCCCGGTGGGGGGAAGGGAAGTGAGGGGGCAGTTCTCGAAGCCGTGGCGACGTCTCCCGACCAAGGATCGGCTTGATGCCTGACAACAGCCGCGCGCCCTATTCGCCCATTGTCGACCGCAAGCCGTGGCGCCTGCCCGACGGCGCGCGCGTCGCGGTATGGGTGATCCCCAACATCGAGCATTTCCTGATCGACCGGCCGTCGACCTCGATCACCTCGGTGACGGCCCAGTTCGTGCCCGACGTGCTGAACCATTCCTGGCGCGAGTTCGGCGTGCGGGTGGGCGTGTGGCGGCTGATGGAGACGTTGGAGCGGATGGGCATCCGGGGCACGGTCGCGCTCAACTCCGACGTCTGCGCGCACTATCCGCGCATCATCGAGGAGGGCAACCGCCTCGGATGGGAGTGGATGGGGCACGGCAAGAACAACTCGTCGCTGCTGACGGGATTCGGGTCGGAGGACGAGGAGCGCGCGGTCATCCGCGAGGTGCGCGACACCATCGAAAAGGGCACCGGCACGCGCCCGCGCGGCTGGCTGGGCCCCGCGCTGACCGAGACGTTCGCGACGCCCGACCTGCTGGCCGAGGAGGGGTTCGAGTATGTCGGCGACTGGGTGAACGACGAGCAGCCCTACCGCCTCAACGTGCGCAAGGGCGCGCTGTTCTCGATCCCCTACTCGATCGAGATCAACGACATCCCCGCCTTCCTGGATTCGCGCCGCTCGGCCGACGAGTTCCAGAAGATGATCACCGACCAGTTCGACGTGCTGTACGAGGACGGCGCGCGCCAGCCGCGCGTCATGGCCATCGCGCTGCACCCGTTCCTGATCGGCCACGCCTTCCGCATCCGCGCGCTGGAGCGGGCGCTCGCCTATATCCGCGCGCGGCCGCAAGTCTGGTTCGCGACCGGCGGCGAGATCGTCGACTGGTACAAGGAGACGGCCAACGATGGCTGACCTGAAGGCACAGGAGCTGTTCGACCTGACCGGGAAGATCTGCCTCGTCACCGGCGCGGGCAGCGGGCTCGGCCGCGCCTTCGCCGAGGGGTTCGCGGCCTACGGCGCCGAGGTGCTCTGCGCCGACCGCGACGAGGAGCAGCGCCGCCGAGACGGTGCTGCTGATCGGCGAGTCGGGCGGGACGGCGCGCGCCCTCCACGTCGACGTGGCCGAGGCGTCGTCGGTCGCCAAGATGGTCGCAGCCGCAGGCAAGCGCATCGACGTGCTGGTCAACAATGCCGGCATCGCGACGCCGGCCAAGCGCATGCACGAGATCCCGATCGAGGACTGGCAGCGCCTGATCGGCATCAACCTGACCGGCGTCTATCTCTGCTCGCGCGCCGTCGTGCCGGTGATGATGGCGCACGGCGGCGGGTCGATCATCAATATCGCCTCGATCCTCGGGCTCGCCGGCCACTATCCCGGCTTCGCCATGGTCACTTCGAGCTACGCCGCGGCGAAGGCCGGGGTGATCGGATTTACCCGCCAGGTCGCGCTCGAATACGCGAAGGACGGGATACGCTGCAACGCCATCGCCCCCGGCTGGCACGGCGGCACGAAGCTCGGCAACGCCACCAAGGCGGGCATGAACAACGAGACGATGGCGAAGTTCGAGGACTGCATCGTGACCGACACGCCGATGGGACGGCGCGGCACGCCGGACGAGCTGCAGGGGCTCGCCATCTACCTCGCCTCGGGCGCCTCGTCCTACGTCACCGGCCAGGTCTTCACCCAGGACGGCGGCTGGACCGCGCGGTAAGTCTCGCAAATCCGCCGCGATTTCCGTCCACTCCTGCGCCGTCGCTACACGGGGCGGGGCTGGGCGTGGCGCGGATGGCGGCGGTAGCGGTCGAGATAGGTCGGCAGGATCACCTCGGCCGCCGTCGGCTCGATGCCGAGCGCGCCGAGCCCCAGCGCGCCCTGGGAGACCACGTTGTCGGCGCGCAGGAGCCGGACCTGGTCGCGGGTCAGCGGCGGGCTGGGCAGCAGGCCCAGGAAGGCGGCCTCGAAGCTCGCCGCCCAGAACGGCACGGGCACCAGCAGGCGCCGGCGCTCGATCTCGCGGAGGATCAGGTCCCACAGCGCGCGGAACGAATAGATCGCGGGGCCGCCCAGCTCGTAGGTCTCGCGCGGCGTGTCGTCGCGCGCGACGATGCGGGCAATGGCCTCCGCCACGTCGCACACATAGACCGGCTGGAACCGCGTCTTCCCGCCACCGATCAGCGGCAGGACCGGCGACAGCCGCGCCAGCATGGCGAGCTTGTTGAAGAAATCGTCCTCGGGGCCGAACACCACCGAGGGGCGCACGATGGTGGCCTCGGGGAATGCCTCGGCGACCGCCCGCTCGCCCGCCGCCTTGCTGCGGGCGTAGAGCGAGGGCGAGGCGAGGCTCGTCCCCAGCGCCGAGACCTGGATCACCCGGCTCGCCCCCGCCGCGGCGGCGGCGCGCGCCACGCGTTGCGCCCCCTCGACATGCAGGGCGTGGAAGTCGTGGCGCGAACGCTCGTACAGCACGCCGACCAGGTTGATCACCACGTCGGCACCGGCGACGGCGGCGGCGACCGAGGCCTCGTCGCGCAGATTGGCCTGGACCGGCACGATCTGGCCCAGCTCTCCCATGGGGCGCAGGAAATCGGCGGCCTCGGGCCGACGCATGGCGGCGCGAATCTCCGCCCGGGTGGGCACCAGGGCGCGCACGACGTAGCGGCCGATGAATCCCGAGCCGCCGAACACGGTCACCGTGCGTGGCGTCATGGCAAATCCCCTCTCGCGCACTCCGGCGCGTCGCCCTGCGCCTATAATAGTCGATCGGCGCGCCGTCAACACGGCCCCGGCACGTCCCCGGCGCAGGGCGGACGCGAAAGCGGTTGACATCGACCGGCGCGTTAAATACCGATGCACGCCCGATCCAACCTTGCCCAGGTGGCGGAATTGGCAGACGCGCAGGTTTCAGGTACCTGTGGGGGAAACCCCGTGGAAGTTCGAGTCTTCTCCTGGGCACCAGCTCGGGCCGCCGCGTGGCGGTAGAGGTCCATCGCGCGGACCTGCCCGAGGGCCTCGCCTTCGGCCCCGAGGTCGCGATCGACACCGAGACGATGGGACTCAAGCCGGGCCGCGACCGGCTGTGCCTCGTGCAGCTCTCGGCGGGCGACGGCAACGCCCATCTGGTCCAGATCGTGCCCGGCACGGACGCGCCCAACCTGACGGCGCTGCTGGCCGACCCGGCGACGCTCAAGCTGTTCCATTTCGCGCGGTTCGACGTCGCCATGCTGTCGCGCGGGCTGGGCGTCATGGCGCAGCCGATCTACTGCACCAAGATCGCCTCGAAGCTGGCCCGCACCTACACCGACCGGCACGGCCTCAAGGATCTGTGCCGCGAGCTTCTGGGCGTCGATTTGTCGAAGCAGCAGCAATCGTCGGATTGGGGCGCGGCGACGCTGAGCCCCGAGCAGATCGCCTACGCCGCGTCGGACGTGCTGCATCTGCACGCGCTCAAAGCCCGGCTCGACGCCATGCTGGCGCGCGAAGGGCGCAGCGCGCTCGCCGAGGCCTGCTTCGACTTCCTGCCGACCCGCGCCGCGCTCGACCTCGCCGGCTGGGCCGAGGACGACATCTTCGCGCACTGAGGGAAAAGGTTGGGGTGCCGCACCCCCCGCCTGTCATCCCGGCCAAGCCGCGGTCGCGAAGGCGACGGCGGCACGCGCCGGAATCCACGCTCCGGCGTGACGGACCTGAATGAATGGCCCGGGTCTGCGGTGCGCCGCGTTGCGCTGCACCGCGCCCGGGATGACAATCAGGAAAATCCTATTCCGGAGCGGCCTCGCGCGCCTTGCGGCGCTCGGCGATGTCCTTGAGGAACTTGAGGTTCAGGTCGATCTGCGGGCCGAGCCACAGTGCGTTGACCGCGTGGTCCTCATAGCCGTCGCCGGTTTCCGGGTGGACCAGGATCGACAGGCCCTGCCGGTTGAGCATCAGCCACGGCACGATCTCGGCGAACGCGCCGGGCGCGAACGCCACCTGGTACATCGAGACCGGGTGCGGACCCTGCGCCTCGTCGTGCCAGCGCCCGACGATGGCGCCGAACCGGGCGCGCATCGCGTCGCGCAGCCGCTCGGCCGTCGCTCGGCTGTCCTCGTCGTAATAGACGTGGACGTGGAAGGTCTCGATCGCCGCCGGATCGGCGAAGGCGTCGGGCCGGGCGGCATCTGCGGTTGCGGTTGCCATCGGACCTCCCATTCCACGCCCGCTACTTGGGCGCGATGACCATCACCATCTGGCGGCCTTCGAGGCGCGGCCACTGCTCGACCTTCACCAGCTCGTTCATCTCGTCGCGCACGCGCTGCAGCACCTTGGCCCCGAGGTCCTGGTGGGCCATCTCGCGGCCGCGGAAGCGCAGCGTGACCTTGACCTTGTCGCCCTCGTCGATGAAGCGGCGTACGGCGCGCATCTTCACGTCGTAGTCGTGCTCGTCGATGTTGGGGCGGAACTTGATCTCCTTGACCTCGATGGTCTTCTGCTTCTTGCGCGCCTCGTTTTTCTTCTTTTGCGTTTCGTATTTGAGCTTGCCGTAATCGAGGATCTTGCAGACCGGCGGCTCGGCGTTGGGCGACATCATGACGAGGTCGAGCCCGACCTCCTCGGCCATCTGCAGCGCTTCGCGTTTGGAGATCACGCCGACCATTTCGCCGTCGGCGTCGATGAGGCGGATCGGGTCCGCGTTGATCGTGTCGTTCACCGGCCGGTCGTCGCGAACGGGCGGTGCACTCGTGGGATATCGAGCTATGGAGGAACTCCCAATCGGTTTCGCAGCGCGGAATTCGGCTGGTCAGCCCCCGACCGAAGGCACCCGCGCTTCCGCCCTCAGTGTATCGACTGCCCGGTCCAGCGCAAGAACTTGTTGCGCGTCGCCGCCGAGCCGGCGGAGCGCGACCGAACGATTTTCGGCCTCGCGCTTGCCGCAGACCAGCAGGACCGGGACCTTGGCGAGGGAGTGCTCGCGCACCTTGTAATTAATCTTTTCGTTGCGGAGATCAAGCTCCGCCCGGAGCCCGGCGGCGGCCAGCGCATCCCGCACCTCGCGCGCGTAGCCGTCGGCGTCCGAGGTGATCGTGGCCACCACCGCCTGGACCGGCGCGAGCCAGAGCGGGAAGCGCCCGGCATAGTTCTCGATCAGGATGCCGATGAACCGCTCGAACGAGCCCAGGATGGCCCGGTGCAGCATGACCGGCCGGTGCTTCGCCCCGTCCTCGCCGACATAGGAGGCGTCGAGCCGCTCGGGCAGGACGAAATCGACCTGCAGCGTGCCGCACTGCCAGTCGCGCCCGATGGCGTCGCGCAGCACGAACTCCAGCTTGGGCCCGTAGAACGCCCCCTCGCCCGGGTTGAGCGTGGTGACCAGCCCGGCTGCCGTCACCGCGCTCTGCCAGCGCCGCCTCGGCGCGGTCCCAGGTCACGTCGTCGCCGGCGCGGACGAGCGGCCGGTCGGAGAACTTGACGGCGACGTCGGTGAAGCCGAAATCGCGGTAGATGCCGAGCAGCAGGTCGCAGAAATCCTGCGTCTCCGACGTGATCTGGTCCTCGGTGCAGAAGATGTGCGCGTCGTCCTGGGTGAAGGCGCGCACCCGCATCAGCCCGTGCAGCGCGTCCGGACGGCTCGTAGCGGTGGCACGAGCCGAACTCGGCCATGCGCAGCGGCAGGTCGCGGTAGCTCTTGATGCCCTGGCGGAAGATCTGCACGTGGCCGGGGCAGTTCATCGGCTTCACCGCCAGGACGCGCTCGTCCTCCGTCTCGGTCGTGAACATGTGCTCGTGGAACTTCTCCCAGTGGCCCGACGCCTCCCACAGCGCGCGGTCGTAGAGCTGGGGCGTCCTGACCTCGACATAGCCCGCGGCCTCGAGCCGGGCGCGCATGTAGCCCTCGATCGCGCGCCACAGCACCCACCCCTTCGGGTGCCAGAAGGCGGAGCCGACCGCCTCCTCCTGGAAGTGGTAGAGGTCCATCTCGCGGCCGAGGCGGCGGTGGTCGCGCTTCTCCGCCTCCTCCAGCATGTCGAGATAGGCCTTGAGCTCCTTCTCGTCGCGCCACGCCGTGCCGTAGATGCGCTGCAGCATCGGGTTGCGCGAATCGCCCCGCCAGTAGGCGCCGGCGACGTTCAGCAGCTTGAACCCCTTGCCGACATGCCCCGTCGAGGGCAGATGCGGGCCGCGGCAGAGGTCGAGCCAGTCGCCCTGCTTGTAGATCGAGATCGGCTCGTCGCCGGGGATGGCGGCGATGAGCTCGGCCTTGTAGTCCTCGCCCAGCCCCTTGAAATGATTGACCGCGTCGAATCGCGCTCCCACTCCTCGCGGACGAACGTCTCGTCGCGCGCCGACGATCTCGCGCATCTTCGCCTCGATCTTCTCCAGATCGTCGGGCGTGAACGGGCTCGGGCCGCGCGAAATCGTAATAGAACCCGTGCTCGATGGCCGGGCCGATGGTCACCTGCGTGCCGGGATAGAGCTCCTGCACGGCCTCGGCCATCACGTGCGCCGCGTCGTGGCGGATGAGCTCGAGCGCGTCCGCGTCCTTCCGGGTGACGATGGCGATCTTGGCGTCGCGGTCGATCTTGGTCGCCAGGTCGACCACCCGCCCGTCGAGCTTGAGGGCGAGCGCGGCCTTGGCGAGGCCCGGCCCGATATCGGCGGCGAGCTCCGCGCCCGTGACGGGACGGTCGTAGGTCCGGACCGAGCCGTCCGGCAATGTGATGGCGACGCTCATGGCTTGCCTGATGTTCCGGGCCACATGGTGCGGGCAACGCGACCGGACCCGCGAAATTCCCTAGCGGCGGTTGGTTAAACCAATCCGGCCGCGCCGGCAACGGGGGAACGAGGTCACCGGACGGCGCGAGCCGCACGGGCTACGCCTTTCGGAGGCTCGCTCGGCGGCAGCTCCGCCCGACTACGCCGTGCCGGCCGCCCAGGGCTGGACCTCGTAGCCCGGCAGGAAGGCAGCGTTGGTCTCGGCCGGGTTGCGGTTGACCAGCGGGCGCGCATAGAGCGGGTGGGTCATCGAGCGCACCTCGTGCTCCAGCGTGAACAGCACCGTCCCGGATTTCGGGTCGGCGATGTCCTTGAAGCGGTACTGGTACTGGTCCGATTCCTCGCACACCAGCCCGCGCTCCTTGAGGCGCTTGTGCGGACCGGAAAAGTCGGTGACGTAGATCGCGACGTGGTGGCCGTCATACCCGCCGATCGCGTCGGGCGTCTCGCGATAGACGATCTCCTGGTTGTGGCCCACCTGGGCGTGCGCGGCCTCGGTGCCGTCCTCCCGGCTCACCCGCGCGTGGGTGCCCATGATCTTGCGGTAGAACTCGGCGATGCCCTTCGCCGTGCCCTCGGGCACCGGCAGCTCGACATAGGGCATGCCGAGGATGACCTTGCCGAACCGGTCGGCGTCGGGCGCGTGGCAGCGCAGCCGGTTGCCCCAGGGACACACGGTGTCGACATAGTCGTTGTGCGGCTCGAACGCGAACTTCGTGCCGGCGAGCTTGGGCGCCACCTTCTCCAGCCGGTCGAGCAAGGCCGCGCGGTCCGGCAGCACCAGCCCGGTGCGCCCGCGCAGCACCTGCGGCTCGCCGGTCGGCAGGTGGAACTGCGACCGGCCCGCGTTGATCCACATGTTGTAGTCGCTGGTCATCAGGAACGGGTCGCGGGTGAGACCCAGCCCGGTGACGTAAAACAAAGTCGCCAGCCGCTGGTCGGGCACCCGCACGTTGACGTGCTCCATCGAGACGATGTTGCCGATATCCTCGGCGGCGCGGTCGAAGCTCTTGTCCATGGGGACCTCCCGATCTCCGGTGGCCCGAGCTTACCCGTCCCGTGCCGCCGGGGGAACCGGCTCGTTAGCCGATCCTGAGCGCGCGCGAGGTACGCTTCTCGGCGATGCGCCAGCCCTCGTCGGTCAGGCGGTGCAGTTCGACCGTGGGGAAGATGGCGACGATGCCCTTGCTAATGCCCGGTTCGCCGCCCTTGCCGCGTACGCCGGGCACCACGACCGTGAGCGCGCGCACCTCGGCGCTCGCCTCGTCCTTCACCTCGACCTCCAGGTTGGTGACCAGGTGAAACACCATCCGGTCGGCGGGCGCGACGGCGGGATCGCCCCGCTCGGGCAGGCGGTTCACGTGCGCGGCGATCTCGGCGCGCCCAGTGAACCCGCCGGCGTCGCCCTCGCGGAACCAGATGCCGTCCTCGGCGAACAGAGCCGCCGCCGCCTCGCCCTCGACCGCATCCAGCCGGTTGTAGAACCGCACGGTGTTCTGCGCGCACTCCCACTCGATGGCGCGGCGGGTCGCGTCGTCCACGGTCATTCCGCGGCGAGGCGGCTCGCCGAGGCGGCGCGCCGCACCACCTCGCCATAGTCGCCGCCCGCCTCGACCAGCGCGTCGAACGACAGCAGATCGGCGAAGGCGTTCTTCGCGGGATCGCGCACGACGCCGAGCGGATCGCGCCCGGCCGCGACGTCGGCGACCGCGGCGAGCATCAGGCGGCGCGCGGCGATGATCGCCGTGTCGGTGGTGGCAAGATGCTCCCTGGTGCGGTCCTGGATCGCGCCCTGGCTTTCCGTGGCGAAGGCGTCGTGCACGCCGAATACCGGCCCCATCCCGGTGAAGGTCTCGCCCAGTTTCGACCGGTCCTGCTTGTAGCGGTTCGACCGCTTGCGCGCGTGATGGAACGCGTCCTCGTACTCGGATTCGGGTCCTTCGCGGAAGGCCGGCGCGTCCTTCGCGCCCTCGGCGAGCACCTGGGCGATGGTCGTGTCGCGGCGCAGGATGAATCCCCAGCGCCAGTGCGTCTCGTCGTCGATCGGGACGTGCCAGATGCCGATCTGCCCGTCGCCGCCCTGCGGCCCGGCAATGACCGAGAAGTTCGGCATGCCGAACGCGGTGACGCGCAGGTAGGTCCGGCCCTGGCCGGCGGGGCGGATCTGGTAGAGGCGGAGGCCGAACGCCGTCTCCTCCACCTCGATCTGCGGCGCGGCGTAGGGATTGACCGCCGCGTCGTCCGCCGAGTCGCCGGCTGCGAGGGAGCCGAACATCAGCCCGGTCCGGTCGCGCTTCATGTTGCGATGCAGGAAGCCGACATGGGCCGGATCGTAATTGCCCTCGTTCGCCTGCAGATAATTGCACGAGACGTGGATCTTCTGCGCGTGGCATGTGGGCGACGGGCGCCGACGAGGAAGTCGTAGTGCGGGAATTCCGGCGCCGGGTCGGGCCCGAGATAGGCGAAGAAGGCGCCCGCCCGCTCGACCACCGGATAGGCGGTCTGGCGTACCTTGTCCTTGTAGGTCGACCCCTCGGGCTCGCCCGGCTGCTCCAGGCACTTGCCGGTGACGTCGTAGAGCCAGCCGTGATAGAGGCAGCGCAGCCCGCCATCCTCGATACGCCCGAACGTCAGGTCGGTGCCGCGATGGCAGCAATGCCGGTCGAGCAGCCCGACCCGCCCGTCCGGGTCGCGGAACAGCACCAGCTCCTCGCCCAGAAGGTCGACCGGCACCGGGTCGCCCCCCGGCGGCAGCTCGCGCGCCAGCGCCACCGGCTGCCAGTAGCGGCGCAGCAGCGCCCCGCCCGGCGTGCCCGGCCCGGTCCGCGTCAAGAGCTCGTTCTGTTCGCGGCTCAGCATGCGCTCCTCCTTCCGCCGGCACCGCCCGAGGGTAGCGCATTCCTCCGCCCGGAACAGCGCGCGATTCGCTCAGCCCGCCGCGCCGGGCGCGACCCCGTCGAGCATCGCATCGGGCAGCGCGACCAATGCCGGTCCGGCGGTCCACAGGATCGCGCAGCGCACGGGCCGGTCGGGGTAGATGCGGGCCAGCACCGCACGATAGGCCGCCATCTGGCGCAGGTAGAGCGCCGGCGTCTGGGCGGCGCCGGCCGGCGGCGGGCGGTTCGACTTGTAGTCGACCACCAGCACCTCGTCGGGGGTGACCGCCAGCCGGTCGACCTGGCCCGAGACCAGCCGGCCGGCCACCTCGCCCGAGACCGCCACCTCCGCGCGCGCCGCCGGGTCGAACACGCGGGCGAAGCGGTCATCGGCGAGCACGGCCAGCACCTCGTCGCGGATCTCGGCCTGCGCGGCGCCGTCGAGACGATGGGCCGGGCGGGCGAGGAAGGTTTCGGCGGTCCGGCGCCGGTCGGCGGGCGCGATGTCTGGCAGGGCCTGCAGCAGGCGGTGGATCAGGATGCCGCGGCGGAAGCTGTCGCCGTTTCCGTCGGCCAGCGGCGCGGCGACGGGTGGCTCGTCCCCCTCCGGCCGCGAGGGCGAGAGCGGGCGCAGCCCCTGCTCGGGCGGCGGGGCGCCGGTCGCCCAGGCGGGGCGCGCGCGCTGCGGCACGGGCGCGGCGGCGCGCTCGGCGCCCATCCGCTCGGGCTTGGCGCGCTGCGCGGTGGCCAGGCGCCAGCCCGGCCCCTGCCAGCCGGACGGCGACAGCGCCGTCAGGTCGATTTCGACCGGGGCGGCGATCCCCGGCATGGAATCGGCGATCAGCTCGTACCAGCAGCCGGCCGGTCCGTCGCGCGTGCCGCGATGGCCGCAGACATAGAGCCGGTCCTCGGCGCGCGTCATCGCGACATAGAGCAGCCGGTGGCGCTCGCGCTCCGACGCCAGCGCCGCTGCCTCGCGCGCCCGGCGGCACACCGTGTCCTCGGTCTCGCGCCGCGGCGCCCACAGCGGCAAATCGTCGGGTCCGCCCTCCTCCCCCAGCCACAGGACGGCATTGCCGGGGCGCGGACCGGCCATCGTGTCGGGCAGGAAGACGATAGGCGCCTGCAGCCCCTTGGCGCCGTGCACGGTGAGGATGCGCACCTCGTCGCGCAGCCCATGCTCCAGGTCGCGCTTGATCTCCGCCTCGCCCGCCTCCAGCCAGTGGAGGAATCCTTGCAGCGAGGGCGGGTGCGCCGCCTCGTAGGCGAGGGCGAGCGACAGGAACTCGTCGAGCGGGTCGCGCGCGTCGCGCCCCAGCCGGCCGAGGATGCGCGCGCGCCCGCCACCCGGCCCCAGAAGCTGCGCGAACAGCTCGAAGGGCGGGGTGAAGTCGGCGCGGGCGAGCAGCCGGGAGAGCTCGTCATGCGCCCGGGCGAAGGCCGGGTCTTCGCCGGCGCGGCGGGCAAGCGCCGCCCACAGCGTGCCGGTCCGCTGCCAGGCGAGGCGGAACAGCCCGTCCTCGTCGATTCCGTAGAGCGGGCCTTTCAGCACCTCGGCCAGCGTCAAATCGTCCTCGGGCAGCAGCAGGAAGCGGCCGAGCGCGACCAGATCCTCGACCGCCGCCTGGTCGGTGAGCACCATGCGGTCGATCCCCGCCACCGGCACGGCCAGCCGCTTCAGCTCGCGCACCAGCGCGTCGACGAAGCCGGTCCGCCGCCCGACCAGCACCATCACGTCGCCGGCCCGGATCGGCCGCGCCTGGCTTTCCAGCACCTCGCCCTCGGCGATCCAGCGCGCGATACGCGCCGCGATCACGCGGGCGAGGCGCAGGTCGGGCGCGTCCTCGCCGCGCACCGTGACCGGCGGCGTCCAGGGCGCCGGCTCGTCCTCCTTCTCGCGCGCGATGACGGGCCATACCTCGACCAGCCCGGCCTGGCCCTCGCGCGAGGCGCGGTGACGCACCGGCGCGTTGCCCAGCCCGTCGCGCGCCGCGTCGCGCGCGAACACGGCATCGACCGCCGTCAGCACCGCGTCGGTCGAGCGGAACGAGATGTCGAGGTCGACCGGCTGGAAGCGCTGGCGCGACGCGTCGGCGCGGTCGCGGAAATGGGCGCGCATGGCGGCGAACGCCGCGACGTCGGCGCCCTGGAAGCTGAAGATCGACTGCTTGGCGTCGCCGACGGCGAAGACGGTGCGCGTCGCCTCGCGCGCGCCGGCGCCGGCGAAGAACTCCTCGGCCAGCGCGGCGACGACCGCCCATTGCGCGGGCGAGGTATCCTGCGCCTCGTCGATCAATATGTGATCGATGCCGCCGTCGAGCTTGTACAGCACCCAGGACGCGCCGCCATCGGCAGCCAGCAGGGCGCGCGCCGCCAGCACCAGATCGTCGTAGTCGAGCGTGGCGTCGTCCGACTTGTGCCGCTCATAAGCGTCGATCAGAGCGGCGGCGAACATGACCAGCGCGGCGCTCGCCTCGGCGACGGCGATGGACTTGCAGCGCTCCATCACCGCCAGCACGCGCGCGGCCTCGGCGCGCAGCATGTCGCCGAAGACCGCGTCGATCGCCTTGGTGGCGAGGCGCGCGCGCACCGTGCCCTCGGTCGTCAGCCAGGCCTTGGCATAGGCGGCGAAGCCGCCCGCGCGCGCGGCGGGATCGGCGAGCCAGTCGGCGACGATCCGGCCGCGCTCGCCGTCGGTCTTCTGGCCGGCCAGCAGCGCCTCGACGCAGTTGCCGAGCCCGACATGATCGAACGCGGCGTCGTCGCATGCGGCGCGGATCGCCGCGTCGGCCGTCTCGTCCGGATCGAGGCCGAGCGCGGCGCGCTGGCGCGCCACCAGCCCGTCGATACCGTGCGCATCGAGCAGCCTTTTGAGGCGCCCGCGCTCGCGCGCGAGCTGGGCCAGCACGTCGTGCGCCCGGTCCTCGTGCGCCCAGCCGGCGACGATTCCGACCGCGCGGGCGAGCCCGCCGTCGGGCGCGGCGCGCGCCCGGGACAGCACGGTTTCGCGGGCCGCCGCCAGCGCCTCGGACGCCGAGCGCTCGTCCATCAGCTCGAAATGCGGCGCGATGCCGGCCTCGAGCGGGAAGCGCGCGATCAGCGACTGGCAGAACGCGTGGATGGTCATGATCTTGAGGCCGCCGGGCGCGTCGAGCGCGCAGGCGAACAGGCGCGGGGCGAGCGCCAGATGCTCGGGCGTCGGCTCGCCGCCGGCGAGCGCGGCCAGCGCCTCGCGCAGCTCCGCCTCGGGCGCGGCGGCCCACATCGCGAGGCGGGCGTTGATGCGGTTGGCCATCTCCGCTGCCGCCGCGCGGGTGTAGGTGAGGCAGAGGATGCGTTCCGGCGGTGCGCCGCCGAGCAGCAGCGACAGCACCCGGTCGACCAGCACCTTGGTCTTGCCGGTGCCCGCCGAGGCGTCGACCCACACCGAGCTTTCCGGATGCGCCGCCTGGCGCTGGCGCCGCGTCGCATCGTCCAGGATCGCCGGCCGGTCCGTCACAGGCGTCCGCTCCGAAAGCCATGATGGGACCCCCCTCCCCAACCCTTGGCGCCGCCGGACATGCCACTGGCATGTCCGGGCCCGGCGTCCAGTGGACGCCGGGCAGGCGCCAAGCCCTCAAGGGGGGAGGGAGACGGAGAGGGGTAAGCCGAGGCACAGCACATGCTCATTCCTCGCCCCCGCCGGCGGACCATTCCTTGACGCGGGCGAGGCGCCCGTAATCGGAGTAGCGCGGCGCGCGCGCGGGCCACGGCTGCGACAGATACGGCGTCGCCGGATCGTCGAACGCCGCGACCAGCCGCTCGATCCCCGCCGCCGCCTGGTCGATCAAAGCGCGCAGGTCCTTGCCGGCCGGCCTCTCCTCGCCCGCCGGATCGGCGCCGGTCAGCCGCCAGAAGGCGAGCGAAGCGACCGCGCCCGCCGGCACGTCGCCGAACCCGCCGCGCTCGGCGATGACGGCCTCGAGCGCGAGCTGGGGCGCGAGGCCCAGCGCGATGTCGCGCGGCAGCGGCACGCCGCCGGTCTTGTAGTCGATGATGGCCAGCCCCTCGGGCCCCGCATCCAGCCGGTCGGCGCGCGCGGTCAGCACGAAGGGCCGGGCACCGGCCACGGCAATCTCGCCCGTCGCCTCGCTGGCCACCGGGCGCCAGGCGGGGCGCCGCGCCTGCTCGGTCGCCACCACCCAGCCGGCGATGCGCTGGAAGCGCGGCCACCAGAAGGCCCACACGCCGGGCTGGTCGAGCGCCGCCCCGAAGGCGGCACGGCCCAGCGCCTCCAGCCTTTCGCGCGCGTCCGGGGGCAGCGCGTCGGGGAACTCGCGCACGAACCTGTTGAGCGCGTCATGGATGAACTGGCCGCGCTCGGCTGCGCCAGGATCGGCGTCGATCGGGTCGAGCGCCGCGAGCCCGAGCACGGACCGGGCATAGATCGCGTAGGGGTCGCGCATCCATTCCTCGATCCTTGTGACCGACAGCTTGCGCGGGCGCGCGGCGACCGGCGGGCGCGGCTGCGGGCGTGCCACGGGCGCGGGTTGGCCGTCCGCGTCGTCGAGGCCGGCCTGCAGCGCATTGAGGTCGACCGGCTCGGCGCCCAGCCGGCGGTTGTGCGGATCGCCGGCCGCGAGGCGGGGCGCGATCGCCTCGAGCCGGAGCAGCCAGCGCGACGGCACGGTCGGCGCGCCCGCGACGCGCGTCGCCCGCGTCAGCACCACGGTCGGCGCGCAGAAGGCCTGGGCGAAATCGTGCGCGGAAAGCCCGATGCGCCATTCGGGCGGCGGCAGGCCGAACTCGGCGCGCATCGGCCGGCTGAGCCACGGGTCGGCGCCCGGGTCGGGCGGCCAGCTTCCCTCGTTGAGCCCGCCGAGCACCAGCACGTCGGCGCGTTGCAGCCGCGCCTCCAGCGGCCCCCAGATCGCGAGCCGCGGATGGCGCCCCCAGCGCGGCCGCACCACGCGGCCCTGCAGCAGCGCCTCGAACAGGGCCGGCCATTCGGCGCCCGCCACCGAACCGAAGGCGCGCGCCGCGTCGGCGAGCTCGGCGACGAAGCCGGCCAGGCCTCGCCCGCCTCGCCCGACCACAGCGCCCGGCCCTCGGGATCGTCCGCGCTCGCGGCAAGGCGCTGGGCGCAGTCGGCGTGCGCCGCGACCAGCGCGCCCACCTCGCCGCGCGGCGCCGCGACCAGCGCCGTGAAGGCCTCCGCCGCGCCGGAGAGGCCGGCGAGCCAGCGCCGCACCGCCGGCGCCTCCGCCCGGTCCGAGGCGGCCAAGGCGGCGTCGAGCCCGGCGAAGCCCGGCGCCGGGCGCGGGCCACGCAGCACCAGCCGCTCGAGCTGGCGGACGCGCGCGCGGAACGCTCCTGGCGCCATGCCGCCCGCGGCCAGGGGATGCTTCAGCGCGGCGAGCAGGCGCGACCGGGGCGAGGCGCTGGGCGGCCATCTCGGCCACCAGCCGCAGGAACACGCCCGGCGGGGTGGCGTCGAGCGGCGTGCCGGCCGAATTGTCGATCTCGATCCCCCAGCGGCCGAGCTCGGCCGCCACGCGCCGCGCCAGCGCCCGGTCGGGCGTGACCAGCGCCGCCGTCCGCCCCTGCGCTGCCAGCGCCCAGCGCAGCACCAGCGCGATCGTCGCCGCCTCCTCCTGCGGGCCGGCGCAGTCGATCCGCGTCACCCCGTCGAGCGCGGCGAGGTCGAGCGCCGCCGGATCGACGGGGGCCAGCGCGGCCGGGCGCATCGCGGCGGCGACGATCTCCGCACGCCCGGCCGGCCCCTGGGCCCGGCCCGGCGCCGGCCAGTCGGCAACCGCGTCCGGCGCGACGCCGATGCGGCCCAGGAGCCGCATCATCGCGTGCTGCGGATGCGTCGCGGTCAGCGCCTTGCGCGTCGCCTCGTCCATCGCCCGGTCGAGCCCGGGCAGCACGACCGCGCCGTTCGGCAGGGCGGCGACCGCCGCGATCAGCTCCGCCGTCGCCGGAATCGAGCCGGTCGAGCCGGCGACGATCACCCGGCCGGCCGGCGGGGCGGCGCGCCAGCGCGCGATCCGCGCCTCCGTCGCGCGGTTGCGCCGGTCGGCCGGGTCGAGGCACCCCTCGTCCGCCAGCACGCCGGGCCAGTGCTCGGTCAGGATCTTCAGGAAATCGAGGGTGATCTGCCAGTGGGCGGCGTAGCGGTCGGGCACCAGCCCGGCAAGGTCGGCAAAGTCGCGCCGTTCGGTCTCGACCTGGTCGAGAAGCCGCGCCAGCTCGGCCGCGAGGCGCGCCGCCTGGGCCGGGCTGCGCGCGGGCTCGCGGGCGCGGATCAGCCGGGCGAGCAGCAAATTGCGGCGGAGCGGCGCGATGGCCGGCGGAAGGTCGAGCGGCCCCGCGTCGGGCGCAATCTCGTCGTCGTCGATGTCGCCGATCGGCACCAGGCGCGGCAGGATCACCGCGTCCTCGCCGGCGACGCGCAGGAACGCGTCGGCCATGGCGCGCACCGCCCGCCGCGTCGGCAGGAGGAGTTGGACGTCGGCCAGCGCCAGCGCCGCGCCGCGCGCCTCGGCCAGCAGCCCGGCCGCCAGCGCGTCGGCGAAGGCGCGCCCGGGCGGGACGGTGAAGATGGCGGGTCGGTCGGCCGGCACGCGGCGCCCGCGTCAGAGCCGGGTCGAGAGCCAGATGGCGAGGCGCGAGCCGGCCTTGATCGCCGCGGTCAGCACCTCGTGCGCCGGCGCGTCGGCCGCGCCCTCGGCCCGCGCGGTGTCGCGATGCTCGATCTCGTCGGCGCGGAACCGCTCGATCTGGGCGCGCAGCGCGGCCTCGTCCTCGCCCAGCGACCGGGCCTGGTCGGCGTAGTGCGCGTCGATCACCTCCTCCACCGCCTCGGTGCAGGCCATCGCCGCGCGCTCGCCCATCAGCGCGGTCGCCGCGCCCAGCGCGAAGCCGGCGGCATGCCACAGCGGCGACAGCAAAGTCGGGCGCACCGCGCGCTCGGCGACCAGCCGGTCGAACGCGGCCAGGTGCTCGGCCTCCTTCGCCGCCATCTCGCGGATCGCCGGAGCGGCGCGCGACCGGCCGAGCACGGCGAGCTGGCCGGCATAAATGCGCACCGCACCGTACTCGCCCGCATGGTCGACGCGGATGATGCGCTCGACGAGCTGGGCGCGGGTGGGATCGCCGGGCAGCCGGTCCTCGGCGGTTTCGCGCCCGGGCGTCGCATGCGTCTCGGCGTGTGTCATCGCGCCTCCCGGTGGGCCGCGACAGCGGCAAACGCCGCCGAGCGCGGCCGAGAGGAGGACGTTGTAGCCCGCCAGCGACACGCCGAACAGGGTCCACTGCACCTCGTCGCAGCGGACGAGCTGGGTGCCGGCGAGCTGGCGGCGCAGCTCGTCCAGCGTCGCGGCGCCAGTCGCCCCGCCGGTGCAGGCGGTCGGGCCGGCGAACCAGCCCTGCTCGACGCCGACATGGTAGAAGGCGAGCGCCGCGCCGCCCGCCAGCACGGCGGCGCAGCCCCAGACAAGCCAGCGCCGCGCGCCGCCGACCATGAGCTGCGCCACGCCGGCGAGCATGACGGCCGCGCCCCACGGCGCCGCGCTCGGCCAGGCAGAGCTCGCACGGCGCGAGCCCGCCGAGATACTCGAACGCGTAGGCGCCGGCCAGCACCGCGACGCGAGACCGCGAGGATCGCCGCCGGCGCGCGGGCGAGCAGCGCATCCGCCAGGCCGCATCAGATGTAGCGCACCGCGACGAAGCCGCCGACCAGGATCGGCCAGGAACGCCGGTGGTCACCCAGGTCAGATGCTTCTCGATGAAATGGCGGATCGGCTCGCCATAGATGCGCAGCAGCGCCGCCACCAGGAAGAAGCGCGCGCCGCGCGTCACGACCGAGGCGGCGACGAAGGTCCAGAAATCGTAGCCGGCGAGCCCGCTCGCGATGGTCACGATCTTGTAGGGAATCGGCGTCATGCCCCTTGATCAGGATGATCCACAGCCCCCAGTGCTGGTAGGCGTCGCGGAACGCCTGGAAGTCGTCGCCGAGCCCGTAGAACGCGATCACCGCGTGGCCGAACGATTGGTAGGCGTAGACGCCGATGGCATAGCCCAGCATGCCGCCGACGACCGAGGCGACGGTGCACATCGCCGCGATGTGCCAGGCGCGGTCGGGCCGGGCGAGGATCATCGGGATCAGCATCGCATCGGGCGGAATGGGGAAGAACGAGCTCTCGACGAAGGCGACGCCGGCCAGGATCGGCTCGGCCTGCCGGTGCGCGCTCAGCGCGATGACCTTGTCGTAGGCGGCGCGGATCAACCCGGCATCCCGAAACCCCGGCCGCGACCCCCGGCGGCGCTCGGGCGCGGTGTATCAGACGCCGCCCGGCGGCACAATCGGCCGAACGTCGCGGTGACGGGACGAGCGGGGCGCGGGGCCATCGCCGCGGGGCGAATCGCCCAAGCTACACGATCGGCGGCAGGTCCTTCGTGCGGGCCAGCGCCTCCTTCAGCGTGCTCACCGGATAGATGCGCCCGTCGCAATATTGCATGAAGCCCGACTGGACCAGCACGTCGCGCACCGCCTCGATGCTGGGCGCATCGAAGATCAGGATCGCGCGGTGCTCGGGGTCGAGGTGGTACTCGGCGACGAGGGTGACGTCGTTCTCGGCCATCAGGCTCGGCAGCGCCTCGTGCGTCTCTCGCGCGCGCTTGCGCGAGGCGGCGTTGGCGGCCGGCGAAATGCCCGGATCGTGGTACAGTTCGGCGAGGTAGCGGTTCATCTGTCTCTCCCGCCCAGCCGGCGGACACGATCCCGTCTGTAGCAGAGGCGAACCCCGGGCACAATCGGCCCCGCCCCCGCCATGCGCACCGGATTTGCTCCGCCCGAGTTGACCGCCGCCCGGCGCCTGATATTGTCCCCCCTCGCCCGGGCCCCTGTGGCGGAATCGGCAGACGCGGCAGACTCAAAATCTGTTGCCCGTGAGGGCGTGGGAGTTCGAGTCTCCCCGGGGGCACCAGTAGCTTCGATGGGTGGGGAGGCGACAGCGTGAGGGCCGCATCCGAACCCGCCAGTTTGCCACGCCGCCGCGCGCCAGGCGAAGGAGGCCGGTTGCCCCGCGACATCGTCCCCTCGGCCTGCCCGCATGACTGCGCCTCGACCTGCGCGCTCGAGATCGAGCGCCTGGAGGGCGGGCGCATCGGCCGGGTGCGCGGCGCCGAGGCGAACCCCTACACGGCCGGCGTCGTCTGCGCCAAGGTCGCGCGCTACGCCGAGCGGACGCACCACCCCGACCGGCTGACCGTGCCGCTGAAGCGCGTCGGGCCGAAGGGGTCGGGCGCGTTCGCCCCGATCGGGTGGGACGAGGCGCTCGACACGGTGGCCGGGGCGTTCCGCGAGGCTGCCGCGCGGCACGGGGCGCAGGCGATCTGGCCCTACAACTACGCCGGCACGATGGGGCTGGTGCAGCGCGACGGCATCCAGCGGCTGCGCCACGTGATGCGCACCTCGCGCCAGCACTCGACCATCTGCTCGACGTTGCTGGCGGCGGGCTGGCTCGCCGGCGTCGGCGTCCGGCGCGGCGTCGACCCGCGCGAGATCGCCAGCGCCGACCTGGTCGTGCTGTGGGGCTGCAACCCGGCGACGACCCAGGTGAACCTGATGCACCACGTCGCCGCCGCGCGGAAGGCGCGGGGCGCGAAGCTTGCCGTCATCGACCCCTACCGCACCTCGACCGCCGCGCTGGCCGACCTGCATCTCGATCCGCGCCCGGGCACCGACGGCGCGCTTGCCTGCGCGATCATCCACGTGCTGCTGCGCGACGGGCTGGCGGACCGCGACTATCTCGCCGCCCAAACCGATTTCTCGGAGGGTGTGGAGGCGCATTTCGCGGCACGCACGCCCGGCTGGGCGGCGGAGATCACCGGCGTCGCACCGGCGCGCATCGAGGCGTTCGCGCACATGTACGGCGCGACGAAGCGCAGCTGGATGAAGCTCGGCTACGGCTTTTCGCGCTCGCGCAACGGCGCGGCCAACGTGCATGCGGCAAGCTGCCTGCCCGCCGTGACCGGCGCGTGGCGGCACGAGGGCGGCGGCGCGGCCGCCTCGCTGACGGACACGTTCGCCCTCGACACCACGCTGATCGAGGGGCTGGACGCGGCCGACCGCACCACCCGCGCGCTCGACATGTCGCGCATCGGCGCGATCCTGAACGGCAGCGCGCGCGACCTCGCCGGCGGGCCGCCGGTCGCGGCCATGCTGATCCAGAACACCAACCCGAGCGTGGTGGCGCCCGAATCGGGCCTGGTGCGCCAGGGCTTCGCACGCGACGATCTGTTCGTGTGCGTGCACGAGCAGTTCATGACCGATACCGCGAAGATGGCCGACATCGTGCTGCCCGCCACCACCTTCGTCGAGCACGACGACCTCTATGCGGCCTACGGCCATAGCTTCCTCCAGCTCGGGCCGCGGATCATCCCGCCGGTGGGCGAGGCGCGCTCCAACCACGAGGTGCTGTGCGGCCTGGCCGAACGGCTGGGGCTCGCGCATGAAGGGTTTCGCCTCACGGCCTGGGACATGATCGACCGCACGCTGCAAGCCTCCGGCCTCGGCACGGCGGATGCGCTGCGCGAGAAGCGCTGGATCGACTGCGCGCCGTCCTTCGCGGCGAGCCATTTCCTCGACGGGTTTGCGACGGCCGACAGGCGCTTCCACTTCGCGGCCGACTGGTCGCGCGTCGGGCGCGACCATGCGGACATGCCGCGCCTGCCCGACCATTTCGCGGCGATCGACGCGGCGGACGCCAGCCGGCCGTTCCGGCTGGTCACCGGCCCCTCGCGCGCCTTTCTCAACTCGTCCTTCACCGAGACGCCGGGCTCGCGCCGCCAGGCGGGACAGCCCACCGCGCGCATTGCGGCGCCGGACTGCGCTCGCCTCGGCATCGCGGCGGGCGATCGGGTGCGCCTCGGCAACGACCGCGGCAGCCTGGTCCTTCCGGCCGAGCCGTTCGACGGGCTGCCCACCGGCGTGGTGATGGTCGAAAGCGTCTGGCCCAACGACGCGTTCGAGGAAGGCATCGGCATCAACCTGCTGACCAGCGCCGATCCGGGCCCGCCGCTCGGCGGCGCGGTGTTCCACGACACGGCGGTGTGGGTGCGGAAAGAGTAATATCCGGTTGTCATCCCGGCCGAGCCGCCCGTGGCGGCAAGAGCCGGGACCCATGTGGCGGCGTCCGTGACGCCGAGAGATAGGCCCCGGTTCAGCGGCGCACCATTCCATGCGGCGCCGCGCACGGGGTGAAAATTTCTGGGAGGAGACAGATGAAGCTGTCGACCGAGCGGATGCTCACCACCCATGTCGGCTCGCTGCCGCGGCCCGACGATCTGATGGCGCTCCTGAAGGCGGAGGATTTCGGCGAGCCCTACGATGCGGCGGCGCTGGAGGCGCGGACGGCCGAGGCGGTGCGCGACGTCGTCAAGCGCCAGGTCGGGCTGGGCATCGACGTCGTCAGCGACGGCGAGTTCGGCAAGCACTCCTACACCCACTACGTGAAGCACCGGCTGACGGGCATCGAGAACGTGCCGCGCGAGTCGCTGGGCGCACCGATGGTGTCGCTCGACGAGGGCGAATTCCCCGATTGGGGCGAGGAGCGGCGCCGGCGCAATTACGGCCCCGCGGTGATGGCGCCGTCGTGCTGCACCGCGGAGGTGACCTACGCCCGCCGCGACCCCGTCGAGCACGACATCGCGCGGTTCAAGGATGCGGTCGCCGCCGCCCGGCCGGTCGACGCGTTCATGAACGCGGCCTCGCCGGGCGTGCTGATCAACTTCATCCCGGACCGCCACTACAAGCGCGAGGAGGCGTATCTCGCCGCGCTGGCCGACGCGATGGCCACCGAGTACGAGGCGATCCACAAGGCGGGCTTCGTGCTGCAGATCGACGCGCCCGACCTGGCGATGACGCGCAACCTGCTGCACTCCGACAAGACCGAGGCGGAGTTCCTGAAGATCGCCGCGCGCAACATGGAGGCGCTGAACCACGCGACGCGCAACGTCCCGGGCGAGGCCATGCGGCTGCATCTATGCTGGGGCAACTATGCCGGTCCGCACAAGAACGACATCGAGCTGGCGAAGATCCTGCCGATTGTCGCCACGACGCGCGCCCAGGCGATCTCGTTCGAGGGCGCCAACCCGCGCCACGAGCACGAGTGGGAGGATTGGCGCGCCGCCGCCCTGCCCGCCGACAAGGTGCTGATCCCGGGCGTCATCGACAGCGCCACGAACTTCGTCGAGCATCCGCGGCTGGTCGCCCAGCGCATCGCCAACTACGCCGGGGTGGTCGGGCGCGAGCGGGTGATCGCCGGCGCCGATTGCGGCTTCGGCACGTTCGGCAAGTCGACCACGGTGTACGAGACCGTGGTGTGGGCGAAATTCGCCGCGCTGGTCGAGGGGGCGAAGCACGCCACCGCCACGCTCTGGGGCTAGCCGCCGGGAGGGACGGCCGGACGCCCTCGCGCGTTCCCCTTGAGCGGCCGGGCCGCATGTGGGACCATTGCCCGATGCCCGGCCGCGTCCCTATGTGTAGGGGAATCGTGGCGGAGAGGCGTTATGGCGAACGACCCGGACAAGCTGCCCGCCAAATCGTCCTCGGCGGACGTGGCCGACTTCCTCGACAAGCTGGCGCGCCAGCCCGCGGTGCGCACGACGGCGGGGCGCGGCCGGCTGATCTTCGCCATGGACGCGACGGCCAGCCGCGAGCCCAGCTGGGACCGCGCCTGCCATATCCAGGGCCAGATGTTCACCGAAACCGACGCGCTGGGCGGGCTCGAGGTGCAGCTCGTGTTCTATCGCGGGTTCGGCCAGTGCCGGGCGAGCCCGTGGGTCGCCTCGTCGGCCGAGCTGGTCCGGCGCATGGAGAAGGTGCGCTGCCTGGGCGGGCAGACCCAGATCGCCCGCGTGCTGCGCCACGCGCTGGCCGAGACGCGCGCGCGCAAGGTGAACGCGCTGGTTTTCGTCGGCGACTGCATGGAGGAAGGCATCGACGAGCTGGCCCACCTGGCGGGTGAGCTGGGCGTGCTGGGCGTGCCTTGCTTCATGTTCCACGAAGGGCTCGACCCGGTCGCGGAGCGGGCCTTCCGCCAGGTCGCCAAGCTGTCCGGCGGGGCCTATTGCCGGTTTGACGCCTCGTCGGCCTCGCACCTGCGCGACCTGCTGAGCGCCGTCGCCGTCTATGCCGCGGGCGGGCGCGCGGCGCTCGCCGATTTCGGCAAGCGCGCCGGCGGGCCGGCCGGCCTGCTCACCAGCCAGATCAAGTAGCCGGGCGATGCCCTATCTTCTGCTCGGCCTCGCGCTGCTGATCGGGCTGGTTTTGGTCGGCCATGGCGTGTCGAGCGTCGATCCGCGCGCCCTGGCGCGCACGCTGAAATGGTCGGGCGCGGCGCTGTCGGGAGCTCTGGTGGGATACCTCCTGGTCACCCGCCAGATCGAATGGGCGGTCTCGGCCGCGGCCGTCGCCCTGCCGCTGATTTTGCGCTGGGGCAGATTGTCGCGGCCCGGCCGCTTCGGCCGGGCCGGCGGCGGATCGCGGCGCAGCTCGAACGTCGAGACCCGCTTTTTGCGGATGAGCCTCGACCACGCCACCGGCACGCTCGACGGGATGGTGGTCGACGGCGCCTTCGCCGGGCGCAAGCTCTCGGAGCTGACCGAGACCGATTTGTTCGCGCTGCTGCGCGAATGCCGCGTCGGCGACGACCAGTCGGCGAGCGTGCTGGAAGCCTATCTCGACCGCACGCGCGGGCCCGACTGGCGCGCCTCGCAGCCCGGCGACGGCGATGCGGGCCGCGGGCGCGGCGGCGCCGGCGCGCACGGCGCGGGCATGACACGCGAGGAAGCCTATCGGGTGCTGGGTCTCGATCCGGGGGCGTCGGAGGAGGAGATCAAGGCGGCGCACCACCGGCTGATGCGCCACTGCCATCCCGACATGGGCGGATCCGACTATCTCGCCGCGCGGCTCAACGAAGCGAAGGACGTGCTGCTCAACGCGTAATCGCCAAGACGTGATGGTGGCGTGAGCTTGAATTCCCATCTGCCCACCCCACCCTCTAGGCACGCTCTGGAACGTACCGTTTCCAGCCTGCGTTTCACTTCGAATCGCGCGTATTTCTGGCGGGCTTTCCCGCCGCGAACTCACATCGAGAGGTGTCGCAATATGATGGGCTTTTCCCGACACGCTGGTCGGCTGGCGGGGGCCGCGCTGGTCGCGGCCTCGGCGCTGACCTTTACCCTTCCCGCCGCCGCGGCGGTGCCCGAAGCGCCAGTGGCCAGCGGCCGCATCGGTTCGCCGACCCTTGCGCCCCTGATCGAGAAGGTGGCGCCGGCCGTGGTCAACATCGCCGTGATGTCGAAGGTTCCCGCGCAGGAGAATCCGCTGCTGCAGGATCCGTTCTTCCGTCACTTCTTCAACGTCCCCGACCAGATGCCCGAGCGCAAGCAGATGGCCGCCGGCTCCGGCGTCATCGTCGACGCGTCGAAGGGCTACATCATCACCAACAACCACGTGGTGAAGGGTGCCACGGACATCACCGTCACGCTGAAGGACCAGCGCTCGTTCACGGCGAAGCTGGTGGGCACCGACCCCGAGACGGATGTCGCGCTGCTGAAGATCGACGCCGACCACCTGACCGCGCTGCAGCTGGGCAATTCCGACAATCTCAAGGTCGGCGATTACGTGGTGGCGATCGGCAACCCGTTCGGGCTGGGCCAGACCGTGACCTCGGGCATCGTATCAGCCCTGGGCCGCACCGGCCTCAACATCGAGGGCTACGAGAACTTCATCCAGACCGACGCCTCGATCAATCCCGGCAACTCGGGCGGCGCGCTGATCACCTATGACGGCAAGCTGATCGGCATCAACACCGCGATCATCGGTCCTGCCGGCGGCAATGTGGGTATCGGCTTCGCCATTCCGGTGAACATGGTCCATTCGGTGATGGACCAGATCGCAAAGTACGGCTCGGTCAAGCGCGGGCGGATCGGCGTGGCGATCCAGGACGTGACGCCCGACGTCGCCAAGGCCATGTCGCTCGACGTCGACCATGGCGCGGTGGTCCAGGCCGTGCAGCCGGATACGCCGGCCGCCAAGGCCGGCCTCAAGGCGGGCGACGTGATCGTCAGCGTCGATGGCGCGCCGGTGCGCAACGCCTCCGAGCTGCGCAACCGCGTCGGGCTGATGCGGATCGGCACCGAATTGTCGCTGGGCGTGATCCGCAACGAGCAGCAGATGACCGTCAAGACCACCGTCGGCGAGCCGCGCGAGACCGAGACCGCCGCCAAGGTCGAGGGGCCGGGCGCGGCCGCCCATCTGGCCGGCGCGTCCTTCAAGGACGTTCCGGCGGGCGGGCCCAATAGCGGGCACGGCGTCCAGGTGGCCGACGTCGAGCAGGGCAGCCCCGCCTGGCAGTACGGGCTGCGCAAGGGCGACGTGATCACCGACGTCAACCGCCAGCGCATCCGCAACTTCCAGCAGTTCAAGGAGATCGTGAACTCCGGGGCCCCGGTCCTGGCGCTCAACGTCCAGCGTGGCGATTCGACGCTGTTCATCGTGGTCCACTAGGACGACCCGAGCAACTATGCGTTGACAAGGGGCGCCCGTCCCGCGCATGGCGGGGCGGGCGCTTGTTGCGCCCCGCGGGGGCGCTGTGGCACAACAGACCGACCCGCCGGCCGCTGCGGCCGCCGGGTGGGGAGAGGGCAGGCGGCGACCGATGGCGGCAGCGATCCGTAAGGCAGTGTTCCCCGTGGGCGGTCTCGGGACGCGGTTCCTGCCGGCCACCAAGGCCATGCCCAAGGAGATGCTGCCGGTCGTCGACAAGCCGCTGATCCAGTACGCGGTCGAGGAGGCGCAGGCGACGCCGGCATCGAGGAGTTCATCTTCGTCACCGGCCGCAACAAGACGCGCCATCGAGGACCATTTCGATCACTCCTTCGAGCTGGAAGCAGACGCTCGAGGAGCGCCGGCAAGACGACCGAGCTCGACGCTGGTGCGCGGACTTGCTGCCGCAGCCCGGGCAGATCGCCTACACCCGGCAGCAGCGAGCCGCTCGGCCTCGGCCACGCCGTGTGGTGCGCGCGCAAGCTGCGTCGGCGACGAGCCCTTCGCCGTGCTGCTCGCCGACGACCTGATCCTGGCCGACACGCCCTGCCTGCGCCAGATGGTCGAGGTACACGAGGAGATCGGCGGCAACGTGGTCGCCGTGATGGACGTGCCGCGCGCAGCACACCAACCGCTACGGCATCCTCGACGTCGGCAAGGACGACGGCCGGCTGGCCGAGGTCACGGGGCTGGTCGAGAAGCCGGCGCCGGACAAGGCGCCCTCGACCCTGTCGATCATCGGCCGCTACATCCTGCAGCCCGAGGTATTCGACCACCTCGAGCGCAGGAGAAGGGCGCCGGCGGCGAGATCCAGCTCACCGACGCCATGGCGCGGATCATCGGGACGGTCGCCGTTCCACGGGCTCCGCTTCGAGGGGCGCCGCTTCGACTGCGGCGACAAGGCGGGCTTCCTCGAGGCCAACATCGCCTTCGCCCTGGCAGCGCGAGGACCTGCGCGACCGACGTCGACCGCATCCTCGCGACAGTTCACGCCTGACGCCTGCCTGCGCCGCAACGCAGAAGGGGACATCGCATGCGCATCGCGATGATCGGGACCGGCTATGTCGGCCTGGTGTCCGGGCGCCTGCTTTTCCGAGTTCGGCGTCGACGTCGTCTGCGTCGACAAGGACGCGGGCAAGATCGACCGCGCTGAAGCACGGCGAGATCCCGATCTACGAGCCCGGGCTCGACGCGCTGGTCGCCGGCAACGTCAAGGCGGGGCGGCTGACCTTCACGACCGACCTGAAGGACGCGGTCGCAGCGGCGCGGACGCGGTGTTCATCGCGGTCGGCACGCCGACGCCGGCGCGGCGACGGCCATGCCGACCTGACCTATGTCTACGCCGCGGCCGAGGAGATCGCGGCGGCGCTCGAACGGCTATACCGTGGTCGTCACCAAGTCGACCGTGCCGGTCGGCACCGGCCGCGAGGTCGAGCGGATCATCCGCGAGGCGCGGCCCGACGCCGACGTTCGACGTCGCCTCGAACCCCGAGTTCCTGCGCGAGGGCTCGGCGATCAACGATTTCATGCGGCCCGACCGGGTGGTCATCGGCACCGAGACCGAGCGCGCCCGCGAGGTGATGCGCGCAGCTCTACCGGCCGCTCTACCTGCATCGAGACGCCGATCCTCTTCACCGCGCTGGACGACCGCCGAGCTGATCAAGTACGCGGCCAACACCTTCCTCGCCACCAAGATCACCTTCATCAACGAGATCGCCGATCTGTGCGAGAAGGTCGGCGCCGACGTGCAGGACGTGGCCGCGCGGCATCGGCCTGGACGGGCGCATCGGCCGCAAGTTCCTGCATGCCGGGCCCGGGCTATGGCGGATCGTGCTTCCCCAAGGACACGCTGGCGCTGGTGCGCACCGCGCGCGACGCAGGGCGCGCCGCTGCGCATCGTCGAGACGGTGGTCGAGGTCAACGACACGCGCAAGAAGGCGATGGCCGAAAGGATCGTCGCCGCCTGCGGCGGCGTCGGTCGCCGGCAAGACGGTCGCGGTGCTGGGCCTCACCTTCAAGCCCAACACCGACGACATGCGCGATTCGCCCCGAGCCTCGACATCGTGCCGGCGCTGCAGGCGGCCGGCGCGCAGGTCCGCGCCTTCGACCCGGAGGGCATGGCACGAGGCGCAGAAGCTGCTGCCGGACGTGCACTGGTGCGAGGACGCCTACGACGACCATGAAGGGCGCCGACGCGATGGTCATCATCACCGAGTGGAACGAGTTCCGCGCGCTCGACCTCGAGCCGGGTGCAAGCACGCTGATGAAGCGCGCCGGTGCTGGTCGACCTGCGCAACATCTACAAGCCGGCGGAGATGGCGGCGGCCGGGTTCCGCTACGTCTCGATCGGCCGGCCCGGCGACCGGCCGGCAAGGCCTGAGCCGCCGGGCAGTGGCGCAGAGATGCCGATGACCGCCGCGAGCCGTGCACGCTCGATCCCACGATCCTGCGCGAGTACGACATCCGCGGCATCGTCGGCAAGACGCTGACGACGACGACGCCCGCGCCATCGGCCGGGCCTTCGGCACCATGGTCGCGCGGACAGGGCGGCAAGCGCGTCGCCGTCGGCTACGACGGCCGCGTCTGCCTCGCCCGAGCTGGAGGCAGCGCTGGTCGCGCGGGCTCGTCGCCTGCCGGGCTCGACGCGTCTCCGCATCGGCCTCGGCCCGACGCCGATGCTCTATTTCGCCGTGCACCATCTCGGCGCCGACGCGCGGCTGATGAGTCACCGGCTCGCACAACCCGCCGGACTACAACGGCTTCAAGATGATGCTGCGGCAAGGCGCCGTTCTTCGGCGCCGACATCCAGCGGCCTCGGGCGAGATCGCCGCGGCCGGCGACTTCGCCGCGGGCCAGGGCACGGCCGGAGAGCGCCCGGTGTTCGACGCCTATGTCGCGCGGCTGCTCGCCGACTATCGGCCGGGCCGGCGCGCTCAAGGTCGCCTGGGATCGCGGGCAACGGCGCGGCCGGCGAGGTGATGGCGCAGGTGGCGCGCCCGGATCTGCCGGGCGAGCACATCGCTGCTCAACGAGGCGATCGACGGCACCTTCCCGGCGCACCATCCCGACCCGACCGTGCCGAGAGAACCTCGAGCAGCTCCAGGCAGCGCGGTCGAGCCGAGCAGCTGCGATTTCGGCATCGCCTTCGACGGCGACGGCGACCGGATCGGCGTGGTCGACGGCGCAGGGCCGCATCCTGTGGGGCGACCAGCTGCTGGTGCTGCTGGCCGCCGACGTGCTGGAGGAGCGGCCCGGCGCCACCATCATCGCCGACGTCAAGGCGAGCCAGGTCCTGTTCGACGAGCATCGGCGCGACTGGGCGGCAAGCCGCTGATGTGGCAGACCGGCCATTCGCTGATCAAGGCCAAGATGGCCGAGACCGGCGCGCCGCTGGCCGGCGAGATGAGCGGCCACATCTTCTTCGCCGACCGCTATTACGGCTATGACGACGCGCTCTATGCGGCGGTCCGGCTGCTCAACGTGCTGGGCCATTCCGACCGCACGCCTCGCCGCAGTTCCGCGATTCGCCTGCCGGAGGTGGTGAACACGCCCGAGCTGCGCTTCCCCTGCGCCGAGGACCGCAAGTTCGCGGTGATCGACGAGGTGAAGTCGCGCCTTGCCGGCCGCCGGGGCCGACGTCAACGACATCGACGGCGTGCGCGTGAAGTCGGCCGACGGCTGGTGGCTGCTGCGCGCGTCGAACACGCAGGACGTGCTGGTCGCGCGCTGCGAGGCGCACGACCGCGACGCGCTCGACCGGCTCAAGGGCGCCCTCGCCGCCGAGCTCGGAAAAAGCGGCATCGCCTTGCCCGAGTTCTGAGCGGGCGGCCGCTGGGCCGTCTTCGCGGCTTGGTCCGGCTGGGTCGCTACGCCTCGATCTCGCCTTCCGCGGCCAGGCGGCAGCGCCCGCCGATGGCGACCCGCTCGCCCTTGTCCTCACAGTAGAGCGCGCCACCGCGCGCCGAGACCTGGCGCGCGACCAGCCGCGCCTTGCCCAGCCGCTCCGCCCAGTAGGGCACGAGGGTGCAGTGCGCCGATCCGGTCACCGGGTCCTCCGGGATGCCGAAGCTCGGCCCGAAATAGCGCGAGACGAAGTCGCAGCCGTGCGCCCGGCGCGGTGGCGATCACGCCATAGGGGTGCAGCCGCTTCAGCACCTCGAAATCGGGCGCGAGGCCGCGCACTTCCTCCTCCGTGTCGAACACCGCCAGGATGTTAGCGGCGCGCCAGCACTCGCTCGGCGCGACGCCCAGCCCTTCCTCCAGGATCGGCGGGGCCTCGATGGGCACCGGCGGCAGGGACGGGAAATCCATCACCAGCAGATCCTTCTGCCGCACGACGGCCAGCGTGCCGGAGCGCGTTTCGAACGCGACCTTGCGCTTCTTCGGCGCGAGGCGGTCGAACACCACGAAGGCCGACGCCAGCGTCGCGTGGCCGCACAGCGCCACCTCGACGGTCGGCGAGAACCAGCGGAGCGCGTAGCCCCGCCCCGCCGGCACCAGAAAGGCCGTCTCGGACAGCCCATTGCGCGCGGCGACCGCCTGCATCGCCGCATCGTCCAGCCAGTCGGACAACGGGCAGACCGCCGCCGGGTTGCCCTGGCAGGTATCGGATACGAACGCGTCGACGACGATGTTGGGAATCTTCATGGCGGCGCGAGGATGCGGGCGGGACCGGCGTCAGTCCAGCCCGAAATCCCGCACAGTGTGGGCGTGGTCGAGCGGGCCGTGGCCCTTGCCATAGCCCGGCGCGCCACGGATCGCGGCCTGCAGGTAGGCATGCGCGCGCGCAACCGCCTTGTCCAGCGCGAGGCCGTGGGCGAGACCGGCGGCGATGGCCGAAGCGAGGGTGCAGCCGGTGCCGTGGGTGTGCCTGGTGGCGATGCGCGGCGCCTCGAAGATGCGCGCGCCCTCGGCCGTGAGAAGCAGGTCGCGCACCGTCTCGCCCGCCATGTGACCGCCCTTGAGCAGCACGGCCGCCGCGCCCCGCGCGCGCAGCGCCTCGGCCGCGCGGCGCATGCCGGCGAGGTCGCCGATCGCCGCGCCGGTCAGCGCCTCCGCCTCCGGCACGTTGGGGGTGAGCAGCGCCGCACGCGGCACGGCGACGCGGATCAGCGTATCGCGCGCCGCGTCCTCGAGCAGGCGGGCGCCGCCCTTGGCCACCAGCACCGGGTCGACCACCACGGGGACGCCGGGGAGCGACGCGTCGAGCTCCGCGAATACCGCCTCGATCGCCTCGGCCGAATGCAGCATGCCGGTCTTGACGCAATCGGCGCCGATATCGGCGGCGACCACGCGGATCTGGTCGCGGATGAAGTCCGCGGGGACGGGCAGGACGCCGTGCACGCCAGTCGTGTCCTGCGCGGTCAGCGCGGTGATCGCGGTGGCGGCGTAGGCGCCGAGCGCGGTGATCGCCTTGATGTCCGCCTGGATGCCGGCGCCCCCGCCGGAATCCGACCCGGCAACGATCGAGCACCCGGCCGATCACTTCCCCGGCCCGTGACCGCAGGCGTGCTCGATGGCGCCGACGATGTCGGCGACGACGGTGCCGATCAGCGCCTCGTCCTCGCCCTCGGCCATGACGCGGATGACCGGCTCGGTGCCCGACTTGCGGATCAGGAGCCGCCCGGCGCCGCCGAGCCGCGTCTCGCCCGCCTTGACCGCCTTCTGCACGGCGGTCTCTTCCAGCGGCGCGACGCCGTTGCGAAGCGCACGTTGCGCAGAAGCTGGGGCAGCGGCGTGAACATGCGCCCGACCTCGGACACCGGCTTGCCGGCGCGGACCACGCAGGCCAGGACCTCGAGCGCCGGCGATCAGCCCGTCGCCCGTGGTGTTGTAGTCGGCCAGGATGATGTGGCCCGACTGCTCGCCGCCGACATTGTAGCCGTCGGCGCGCATGCGCTCGACCACGTAGCGGTCGCCCACCTGGGTGCGCATCAGGCCGAGGCCCAGGCCGGAAAGGTAGCGCTCGAGCCCCAGGTTCGACATGACGGTGGCGACCAGACCCGCCGCCCTTGAGCCTTCCGTCGCGCTGCCAGTTGCCCGCGACCATCGCCATGAGCTGGTCGCCGTCCAGCAGCTCGCCGTGCTCGTCGGCGACCAGCACGCGGTCGGCATCGCCGTCGAGCGCGATGCCGAGATCGGCGCCGTGCGTCCTTCACCGCCGCCTGCATCGCGGCCGTGTCGGTCGACCCGCACCCCTTGTTGATGTTGAACCCGTCGGGGTCGACGCCGATCGGCACCACCTCGGCGCCCAGCTCCCACAGCGCGAGCGGCGCCACCTTGTAGGCGCCGCCATTGGCGCAGTCGATGACGATCTTGAGCCCGTCGAGCCGGTAGCCCTTGGGGAAGGTGTTCTTGGCGAACTCGATATAGCGGCCTTCGACGTCGTCCATGCGGCGCGCGCGGCCCAGCCGGTCCGGGGCGGCCAGCGCGCCAGCGAGACCGTTCTCCATCAGCCGCTCGATCTCCGATTCCGCCTCGTCGGACAGCTTGAACCCGTCGGGGCCGAACAGCTTGATGCCGTTATCCTCGTACGGGTTGTGCGAGGCCGAGATCATCACGCCCAGATCGGCGCGCAGCGACCGGGTCAGCATGGCGATGGCGGGGGTCGGCATCGGGCCGGCGAAGGTGACGTCCATCCCCATCGAGATGAACCCGGCGGCCAGCGCCGGCTCCAGCATGTAGCCCGACAGGCGGGTGTCCTTGCCGATCACCACCACGTGGCGGTGATCGCCGCGGGTGAACAGCTTGCCCGCCGCCATGCCGACCCTGAGCGCCACCTCGGCGGTCATCGCGCCGGCATTGGCGGTGCCGCGAATTCCGTCGGTTCCGAAAAGCTTGCGCGTCATCCTGCCCCCAAACCGTGCCGGGCGGCCGCCCGCGCGGCGAGCGTGTCAATTATACCATAATGAGCGGTAAACGCCGCGTTCCGCCCTGCCTCCTGTGGCGGCGGTCACAAACCCAGCCTTTCGCGGGTGGCGGCGACGTCGTGCACCCTGAGGATCTGCACTCCCTGCGACGCGGCCGCGGCGGCCGCGGCGAGCGACGCCTCGGCCCCGCCGGGCAGCTTCCCCGAAATGCCCACCAGCACGGCGCAGCCGAGCCCGTGATAGATCGCGACCGCGTCCAGCACCTCGCGCTTGTGCGCGACAGCCATGCCGAACCCGAAGCCGGGATCGACGGCCAGCCGCGCGCGCGGTATGCCCGCCTGCTCGCACGCCGCGATCCGCGCCTCCAGGAAGCGGAAGATCTCGTAGGGCGCATGGGCATAGCGCGGGTCGTCGTTCATCGTGGCGGGCTCGCCCTTCTTGTGCGTCAGCACCGCCGAGGCGCCGGCGAGCGCGACCAGGCTGATCGCGCCGAACGCCTGCAGCGCGTTCACGTCGTTCACGATCGAGGCGCCGGAATCGATCGCCGGACCCATGATCCCGGGCTTCGACGTGTCGATGGAGATCGGCACGGGCGCGCCGGCCAGCGCCTTCAGCACGGGCAGGACGCGGGCGAATTCGTCGGCCTCGGAGACGGGCTGCGATCCGGGACGGGTCGATTCGCCGCCGATATCGACGATGTCGGCCCCTGCGGCGATCTGGGCGCGGGCATGGGCGACGGCGGCCTCGGCGCCCGGGTGGCGCACGTGGAAGCGAGTCCGGCGTGGCGTTGACGATAGCCATGATGCGCGGCCGGTCCAGCACCACCCCGGCGAAGGGCGGGCGCGGCGCGGTGATGCGCGCCAGCAGGGTACGGGCGCGCACCCCGACCGGCCCGGCCAGCGCCACCAGATCGCGCCGCGCGACGGTGCGGCTTTCGATGCGGCCCGCGCGGGTCCAGATCGCCTCGCAGGACTCGAACGCGTCGCGGTCGCGGTTCGCGATGCCGATGGGGCGCAGGGCCAGCGATCCGGGATCGTCGGTCGGGATAAGGGGCGTCATGCGGAGTGGAGCAGCACGGAATCCCCCTCCCCAACCCTCCCCCTCAAGGGGGGAGGTGACGTTGTTGCGGAAGCCCTTCTCGAAGCCGAACGCCATGCCCGATATCGACACGCGGGCCGGCGTGCCGGCTCCCTCCCCCCTTGAGGGGGAGGGTTGGGGAGGGGGGTCACGACTGAGAGATCCTGCGCAGGAACGCGAGGTGGGCCAAAAACCTCATCCTTCGACCGGCTCAGGATGAAGGGTCCGAAACACGGCCATCAGCGTCGCCTAGGTTCCGGGCTGGGGCTCCGGCTCGAGGCCGCCGGGGCTGTCCTTCGGGCGGTCGCGGCTGCCCGACTGGGGCACCGACGATTTCGGCTTGGACTCCTTGACCGGCTCGGAATCGTCGGGCCGCACGATCGGCTCGCCGCGCAGCAGCGCCCCGATCTCGTCGCCCGACAGCGTCTCGTATTCCAGCAGCGCCCGGGCGACCTTCTCCAGCTCGTCGCGGTGCTCGGTCAGGATGCGCCGCGCCGTGGCCTCGGCGTTGTCGATCAGCGTGCGGATCTCCTCGTCGATCAGCTTGGCCGTCGCGTCGGAGACGTTCTTGCGCTGGGTCACCGAGTGGCCGAGGAAGACCTCCTCCTCGTTGTCGGAGTAGCGCAGCGGGCCGAGCTTCTCGGAGAAGCCGTACTCGGTAACCATGCGGCGCGCGTAGCCGGTGGCGACCTGGATGTCGTTGCCGGCGCCGGTGGTCACGTTCTCGGGGCCGAACACCAGCTCCTCCGCCACGCGCCCGCCGAAAAGCTGGGCGAGTCGGGAGGTGAGCTCGACGAGCGAATAGGCGTAGCGGTCGCGCTCGGGCAGCGACATGGTGACGCCCAGCGCGCGGCCGCGCGGGATGATGGTCACCTTGTGCAGCGGGTCGTGCTTCGGCACGTGGAGGCCCACCAGCGCGTGGCCCGCCTCGTGATAGGCCGTGAGGTTCTTCTCCTCCTCGGTCATCACCATCGAGCGGCGCTCGGCGCCCATCATCACCTTGTCCTTGGCCTCCTCGAACTCGAGCATGGTGACGAGGCGCTTGTTCTTGCGCGCGGCGAGCAGCGCCGCTTCGTTCACCAGGTTGGCGAGGTCGGCGCCGGAGAAGCCGGGCGTGCCCCGGGCGATGACGCGCGCGTCGACGTCGGGGCCGACCGGGAGCTTGCGCATATGGACCTTGAGGATCTTCTCGCGGCCCAGGATGTCGGGATTGGGCACCACCACCTGGCGGTCGAACCGGCCGGGGCGCAGCAGCGCGGGGTCGAGCACGTCGGGCCGGTTGGTCGCGGCGATCAGGATCACGCCCTCGTTCGCCTCGAACCCGTCCATCTCGACCAGAAGCTGGTTCAGCGTCTGCTCGCGCTCGTCGTTGCCGCCGCCCAGCCCGGCGCCACGATGGCGCCCGACCGCGTCGATCTCGTCGATGAAGATGATGCAGGGCGCGTTCTTCTTGCCCTGGTCGAACATGTCGCGGACGCGCGAGGCGCCGACGCCGACGAACATCTCGACGAAGTCAGAGCCCGAGATGGTGAAGAACGGCACGTTCGCCTCGCCGGCGATGGCGCGGGCGAGCAGCGTCTTGCCGGTGCCGGGCGGCCCGACCAGCAGCACGCCCTTCGGAATCTTCCCGCCGAGGCGCTGGAACTTCTGCGGGTCGCGCAGGAACTCGACGACCTCCTCCAGCTCCTGCTTCGCCTCGTCGATGCCCGCCACGTCGTCGAACGTCACCCGGCCGGTGCGTTCGGTGAGCAGGCGCGCGCGCGATTTGCCGAACCCCATGGCCTTGCCTCCGCCGGACTGCATCTGGCGCATGAAGAATATCCATACGCCGATCAGCAGCAGCATCGGGAACCACGAGATCAGGATCTGGAACAGCGACGGCGATCCGTCGTCGGCCGGCACGGCGCGGATCACGACGCCGCGCTTGTGCAGGCGCTCGACGAGCTGGGGATCGTTGGGCGCATAGGTGCGGAACGAGCGGCCGTCGGTGTAGTAGCCCGAGATGCTGTCGCCCTTGATCGTCACCTCGCGCACCTGGCCGGACTCGACCTCCTGCAGGAAGTCGGAGAACGGGATGCCGACCGATGCCGTGTGCGACGAGGGCGCCTGGAACAGCTGGAACAGCGCGAACAACAACAGGACGATGATCGTCCACAATGCGATGTTCTTGCCGAAATTGTTCACGCGCCTGCCCTCGGTCTGTGGATTGCGGCCCAATTCAGCGCCGGCCGCCGGGTGGGATACTGGGTCGATATCCGCATGTAAGATAATGCCGTTCGATCGTTAAACAACACCAAATCGTGGCGGGCAAAGGGCCTGAGACGGCGCCCGCGATGCCCTTTGGCCGATCCCGGCGCGCCTCGGCCCCTCGCGTGCCACGACGACGTGCCCGCCTTGTACTGACACAACGCAGCCGGCGAGGGTCCGTCCCCGCCCAAGCCGCCCTTCGACCAGCGCCGCGTGCAGCGCCGTCAGCCGGTCGCCGCGCGGCGGGTAGTCCCGGCCGCCCACCGCCATCAGAAGCCGCGCCAAGGCCCGCCGCCCGGCCTCCGGCGCGGCCCCGGCCAGGTTGGCGGCGTCGGCCGCGATCCGGTCGGGCCCGGCGAAGGCAGCGCAGCGTGCGAGCAGTTCGGCCACATCCTTCTCACGTGCGGCGCGCGCGATTCCGGCGCTGCGGGCCGCACGGGCCAGCCTGGCCGCCATGGCGCCCGATGCCGCGCCGGCGAGGCGCAGCCGTCCCCGGGCGAAGGCGGGGTCGCGGTTGGTCGGGTCCTCGATCCAGCCCTGCCCGGCGGCGGCCAGGGCGGCGCGCAGCCGCGCCCGCGGCACGGAAAGAAGCGGGCGCAGAAGGCGCAGCTCGGCCCGCTCGGCGACCGCGGCCATGCCGGCGAGGCCGTCCGGCCCGCTCGCCCGGTCGCGGCGCAGCGCCACCGTCTCTGCCTGGTCCTCGCGATGATGGGCGGCCAGCAGATGCAGCACGCCGCGCCGCGCGCACCAGGCGGTGAGCAGCTCGTAGCGTGCCGCGCGCGCCGCCGCCTCGATGCCGGTCGCGGGCCGGGCACCGGTCCACCGCAGCGTCGCGTGCGCGATGCCGCGCGCGCGCAGCCAGCGCGCGACCTGGCGCGCCTCGGCGGCGGATGCGGCCCGCAGCCCGTGATCGACGGTCAGCCCGGTGATCGTTCCGTGGTGCGCTTTCGCCCAGCGGTCGGCGAGCAGGCAGAGCGCCATCGAATCCGCCCCGCCGGAGACGGCGACCGCCAGATGCGGGGCATCCTCGAACGGCGCGAACGGCGCCATGAGGCGGGCGAAGTCGCGCGCCGACAGGCCGGTGCCACCCCTCCCCCCGCGCGGGGGAGGCGCGGCTAGGACTTGCACTTCAGGCGCTGCTGCTCGGCGGCGGCGCGGCGCTTCACCACGTCGCTCGCCTTCGGGAAATTCTCCTTGAGCCGCGCGAAGGCGGTGCAGGCCTGGGCAGTCTTGTCGAGCCGGCCGAGCGACATGCCGAGCTTGAGGAGCGAATCCGGCGATTTGCTGCCGGAGGGGTATTTCTCGATGGCCTCGGCGAAGGCGAACGCCGCCTGCTGATACTTGCCGCGCACGTAGTAGGTCTCGCCGAGCCAGTACTGCGCGTTGTCGGCCAGCCGATCCTTCGGGTGGGCGGCGAGGAACGCCTTGAACGCCGCCTCGGCCCTGGGGAAGTCCTGCTGACGCAGGAAGTTCTGGGCGTAGCGGTACTGCTCCTGCGGCGGGCCGGGCGGCAGGACCACCGTCTGGCTTTCCGGCTGGGGCGGCGGCGCGCCCTGGGGCACCGCGCCGGACGGCAGCGAGCCGAGCGGGCGCGGCGGTGCGCCGGGGCCGGGACGGGCGATCGCCTCGCCGCCACCGGGGCCGGGCATGGGCGGCACGACCGAACCCTGGGGCGCCGGCGGCACCACGCCGCCGGTCGGGCCGAAGCCACCGGTCGGGCCAGGGCCGCCGGTCGGGCCAGGGCCGCCGGGGGCGATGCCCTGGGCCCGCTCCAGCGCGGAAAGACGCAGTTCGAGGTCGGATTGCAGCTTGTCCAGCCGCTGGCGCAGCTCGCCCAGGGCATGGGCCAGCTCCTCGTTGCGGCCGTTGGACGCGGCGATCTGACGTTCGAGCTGGCCGAGCCGCACTTCGAGGTCGGCGCGATACCTCGCGTTCTCCGAGATGCCGGGGCCGGGAACCACCTGGGCCTGCGCGACGCGCACCGGCGGCGGCCCGCCGCGATAGACCTGGTCCTGCAGCACATCGACGTCGCGCTGCAGCCGGTCGAGCCGGTCGACCATCGCACCGAACTCGCGGCCCTGCTGGGCACGGGCACCCGTGGGCCAGGCAGCCACCGCCACCGCCGTCGCCACGACGGCGGTGGCCAGAGACCCTCCGATGCGCGTGGCCGACCCTCAGCATCGCGCTAGCGGCTGACGACCGACGGCCCGCCGGTCACGACGGTGACGGCGCGGCGGTTCTTCGCCCAGGCCTCCTCGTTGGAGCCGAGCGCCACCGGCCGCTCCTTGCCGTAGGAGATGGTCTTGAGGCGCGAGGCTTCGACGCCCAGCGCCACCAGGTAGTCGCGCACCGCGTTGGCGCGCCGTTCGCCGAGCGCCAGGTTGTATTCGCGCGTGCCGCGCTCGTCGGTATGGCCCTCGATGGTGACGGTCACGCTGGGATAGCGGCGCAGCCACACGGCCTGCTTCTGCAGGATGGCCCGCGCCTCCGGCGTCAGGTCGTACTTGTCGAAGCCGAAAAGGACGCGGTCGCCGACATTGACGGCCAGGTCCTCCTGCGAGCCGGGCTTCGGCCCCGCCATTTCGCGCGACGATACTCCGGAATTGTCCGCCGGACTGCGGCGCGGCCATGGCCATCGTGCCGCCGGCGTTCGTGCTGGCGGCTTCGTCGCCCGAGCTTTCGCAGCCCGCGACGACCAGCAGCAGCGCGCCCAGGACGGGCAGCCATTTCATGCCAGTGCGCATCGAGATTCCCCCAAAACGATCGGCGCGGACGGCAATTCCGCCGCACCCGGTTGTAGCCGATGACCGCCCTGCAACACCAGTGGCAGGGGGACGGCCATCCACAAAACCCCCGCGCCACATCGTAAATTGTAGTCCCGATTCATCGCTTCAAGGGCGACCAGGCCGGGTCCGACCCGTCCTGCGGCGTCACCACCTCGCGGTCGTTGTAGCCGGTAAGGTCGATCGTGTAGAGCCGCGACGTCGCGCCCCGCCCGTTGCGGTCCGACGGCGTCTGGCGGAAATACATCAGCACGCGCCCGTTCGGCGCCCAGGTCGGCCCCTCGACCAGGAAGCCGTCGGTGAGGATGCGCTCGCCCGACCCGTCGGGCCGCATGACGCCGATGGAGAACTGCCCGCCGGAGATCTTGGTGAAGGCGATCAGGTCGCCGCGCGGCGACCACACCGGCGTGGCGTAGCGGCCCGTTGCCGAAGCTGATCCGGCGCACGTCGCGAGCCGTCGGCGTTCATCACGTAAAGCTGCTGCGAGCCGCCGCGGTCCGAGTTGAACACGATGTGCTGGTCGTCCGGCGCGAACGAGGGCGAGGTGTCGATCGCCGGATTGTTGGTCAGCCGCGCCTTCTGGCGCGTGCGCAGATCCATCGTGTAGATATCGGTGTTGCCGTTATAGGCCTCGGACATGATCACCTTGTTGCCGTCGGCCGAGAAGCGCGGCGCGAAGGTCATGCCGGGGAAGTCGCCGATCACCTCCTGCTGGCCGGTGTCGATGTTGAACAGGTACACGCGCGGCGTGCCCTGGAAGTAGGACAGGTAGGTGATCTCCTGCGCGGTCGGCGAGAAGCGCGGCGTCAGCACCAGCGCGCGCCCGTCGGTCAGGAAGCGGTGGTTGGCGCCGTCCTGGTCCATGATGGCCAGCCGCTTGATCCGCCGGTCGGGCGGGCCGGACTCGGCGATGTAGACGATGCGCGTGTCGAAATAGCCGTCCTCGCCGGTGATGCGCTTGTAGATCGCGTCGGCGATGATGTGGGCGACGCGGCGCCAGTTGTTCGGCTGGGTGCCGTACGCGAAGCCCGCCATCTGCTTCGCGCCGAACACGTCCCACAGCCGGAACGAGCACGTTCAGCCGCCCGTCGGACGCCTGCTCGACCGCGCCGGTGACCAGCGCCTGGGCGTTGATCGCGCGCCAGTCGGCGAAGCGCGGCTGCACGCCCGGGCGGCGGCGCGCACCTGGGTCGCGGCGTCGAGGAAGGCCTGCCGGTTGATCGGCCTGAACAGGCCGGACCGCTCGAGATCGGCGGCGATGACGCCCGGCGATCTCGCGGCCGCGCTCGGCGGTCGTCGGGGTCGTCGCCGTAGAACTCCGGGATGGCGATCGGCAGCGGCTCGAGATGCCCGCGCGTGATGTCGACCTGCAAGGTCGGCGTGCGCCGGCGCCGGGCCGAGCGCCAGCGCGCAGGCGGCCAGCGACTGCCGCCATCAGCATTGCGGTCAGGGACCGGGGGCCCCGTATCGTCGTTTTTCTTCATGGTCCCACCAGCTCCCTAGGGTCGAAAACGATAGTCATGTCGCTCCATGTTGCGTAGCGGTCGGACGGCAGGCGAAGGGGGCTGCACCGCGGGTTCTGGAGGGCGCGCAGCGCACTCTCGGCGAAGGCGCGAAACACCGGATCCGGTTCCCATCCGCGACGGATCCGCGATCGAGGGCGCCCCGCGCAGCGTGCCGTCCGGGTTCAGCGCGATGCGGATGCCGATGCGCATGTCGCCCGCGTCCTTGGCGCCGGCCGGCACCGCCCAGCACGGCGTGATCTGGGCGCGCACCGCGTTGGCGATCTGCGACGCCTCGTGCTGGGCCAGCGTGCCGGCCTGCGGCGCCGGCTGGGCGCGCTGCGGCGTGGGCTTCAGGTCGGCGACCAGGTCCTTCGCCAGGTCCTTGGCTTGGCCGGTGTCTTGGCCTCTGGCTTGGCGGGCTTCTTCTCGGGCGCCTCGGGCTTCGGCTTCAGGTCCTTCCGAATGTCCTTCAAGAGGCTCGCCAGCGTTTCCTTGGGCGGCGGCGGCTTCGGCTTGTGCTTCGGCCGGGGCGGGGTCTTGGCCTCCTTGACCGGCGCGGGCTTCGGCTTGGGCGGGGTGGGCGCCTCGACCGGCTGGGCTTGGGTTTCGGCGCGGGGACCGGAACGGATTCGGGCTCCGGCGCCTTCACGGGCTCCGGGTCGGGCGGCGGCGGGGGCGGGGCCGGCGCGGCCTTCTCGGGCGGCGGGGGCGGCGCCTTGGGCTTGGGCGGCTCGGGGGCGGGGGCGGGCTTCGGCGCGGGCGCCTCGGGCGCTTTCGCGGGCGCCGGGGCCACCATCGTCACCACCTCGACCGCGAGCGGGCCGGACTCCTCGATCGGCGCCGGGTGGAACAGCGACGGCAGGCCGAAATAGGCGAGCGCGACCACGGCCACGTGCATAGCGCCCGATGCGATGATCGCGTCCCGGCGCACCCGTCACTTCTCTCCCGCGCCCCGGCTTCGCGGTCTCGCCCGGGATCTCGGCGACCAGCGAGACCTTCGCGAAGCCCGCCTGGTTGACCGCGCCCATCACCTCCATGATGCGGCCATAGGCGATGGACTTGTCGCCGCGCACGAAGATGCGCGCGTCCTTGCGGTTCTGGGTGATGGCGTTGAGGCGCGGGCCGAGCTGGGCGAGCTCGATCGCGTGGTCCTGCAGGTAGACCGCGCCCTTCCCGTCGATCGACAGGACCAGCGGCTCGTCCTGGCCGGTCAACTGGGCGGCCTGGGTCTTCGGCAGGTCGACCGGCACGCCCGCCGTCAGCAGCGGCGCCGTCACCATGAACACGACCAGCAGCACCAGCATCACGTCGACCATCGGCGTGACGTTGATCTCGCTCATCGGGCGGTAGCCGCGCCTGGCGCCGGCGCCGATGCCGCGCCCGTTGCCGCATCGCCCCCATCGCCATGTCAGGCGGCCTCCTCGAAGCGGCGCGACAGGATGGCGCCGAACTCGCCGGCGAAGGATTCGAGGCGGGCGGCGTAGCGGCCGAGATCGTTGGAGATCTTGTTGTAGGCGATGACCGCCGGGATCGCCGCGATCAGCCCCAGCGCGGTGGCGAACAGCGCCTCGGCGATGCCCGGCGCGACGACGGCGAGCGAGGTGTTCTTCGACAAGGCGATCGACTGGAAGGAGTTCATGATGCCCCAGACCGTGCCGAACAGCCCGACGAAGGGCGCGGTCGAGCCGACCGAGGCGAGGAACGGCAGATAGCGCTCCAGATGCTCCATCTCGCGCCCCAGCGTGATGTGCATCACCCGCTCGATCCGCTCGGCCAGGCTTTCGCGCGAATGCTCGCCCTTCAGGCCCGCGCGCGGCGGAGCGGCGCCATTCGCGCATCGCGGCGATGAAGATCGCCGACATCGGATCCTCGGGGCGCGAGCCCAGCCGGTCGTACAGATCGTCGAGCGAGCCGCCGGACCAGAACGCCTCCTCGAACGAGGCGGCCTGGGCGCGCAGCCGGCGCATCCGGATCATCTTTTCGAAGATGATCGACCAGCACCAGAACGAAGCCAGAACCAAGATCAGCATCACGATCTTCACCAGAAGATCGGCGTGCTGGAACAACGCCCAGACCGACAGATCGGTGCCTACCGACCCGGCCAGCGCCACTGAGTTGACGGCCGTCGATTCCATGTCCTAAACGCGCTCCCTGCCCAAATCATTCCGCCCAATCGTGTCGAGCGCGTGGCGCAATCGCGGCGGCCACGGAACGGGCCGCCCGTCGCCCGCCACGCAGGCCAGCCGGATACGCAGCCGCGCCAGCTCTTCGGTGCCGCGCCGCACGGTCTGCACCAGCCACAGGCTCGCCGCCGCGAAGCTCCACGATCTCGGAGGTCACCTCCAGCAGTCGTCGAGGCGCGCCGGCGCCAGATAGTCCGCCTCGCAGCGGCGCACGGCGAAGATCACGTCGTGCTCGCGCTTCAAGGCGCGAATGCTCGCAGCCCGCCGCGCGCATCAGCTCGGTCCGCGCGCGCTCGGCGAATTTCAGGTAGTTGGCGTAGTAGACGATGCCCCCGCATCGGTGTCTTCGTAATAGACGCGGACGGGAAACGCGCGAGCGCTCACGCCGTCCCCTCCCCGTCGCCGGCCAGCAGGTCGAGCTGCGCGTTCGCGTCGGCGGGCGGGGCGAGGCCGAGTGGCGCCACGCCGGCGTCGGTCAGCACGCGGCCGCGCGGGGTGCGCGCGACCAGGCCCGGCTGCATCAGGAAGGGCTCGATCACGTCCTCGATCGCGTCGCGCTGCTCGCGAGAGCGCGGCGGCGATGGTCTCGACCCCGACCGGGCCGCCGCCGAACGTCTGGCCGATGCAGCCGAGATAGCGCCGGTCGAGCGCGTCGAGCCCCAGCGCGTCGACCTGCATGCCGCGCCAGCGCCGCGTCGGCCGCTGCCCGGTCGATCGTCGCGTGGCCGTCGACGGCGGCGAAGTCGCGCACCCGCTTGCAGCAGCCGCCCGGCGACGCGCGGCGTGCCGCGGGCGCGGCGCGCGATCTCGCGCGCGCCGTCGTCGGTCAGCGTCAGGTCGAGCAGCCCGGCGGCGCGCCGGACGATCCGCTCCAGCTCCTCGTCGCGGTAGAACTCGAGCCGGATCGGGATGCCGAACCGGTCGCGCAGCGCGGTGGTCAGCAGGCCGGTGCGCGTCGTGGCGCCGACCAGGGTGAAGGGCTGAGCTGGATGCGCACCGAGCGCGCCGCCGGCCCCTCGCCGATCATCAGGTCGAGGCGGAAATCCTCCATCGCCGGATAGAGGATCTCCTCGACCACGGGCGACAGGCGGTGGATCTCGTCGATGAACAGCACGTCGCGCGGCTGGAGGTTGGTCAGCAGGCGGCGAGGTCGCCGGGCCGGGCGATCGACCGGGCCCGAGGTGGTGCGCAAGCTGACGCCGAGCTCGCGCGCGACGATCTGGGCCAGCGTCGTCTTGCCGAGGCCGGGCGGGCCCGACAGCAGCACGTGGTCGAGCGCCTCGCCGCGCGCGCGCGCCGCCTCGATGAAGACGCGCAGATTCGCCCGCGCCTCCGCCTGGCCGACGAAGGCGTCGAGCGATGTCGGGACGCAGCGTCGGCTCGCCGGCGTCGGTCTCGGCGCGCGTCGGCGGCGACCAGGCGCGGATCGTTCACGCCGACAGCTCCTTGAGGCCGGCGGTGATCAGCGCCTCGACCGGCGCGTCGGCGCCCAGCTCTGCGACGGCGTGGCTGACCGCGCCGAACGCCTCGCCGCGGCGATAGCCCAGGTTGACCAGCGCCGAGACGGCGTCGATGACCGGCCCGCGCCGCGCCCGGCGCCGCCGCGGCGGCCAAGCCGGGCGCGGCGGCGACCACGGCGTCGGCGACCTTGTCCTTCAGCTCGGCGACGATGCGGGCGGCGAGCTTGGGCCCGACGCCGGCGGCGCGGGTGAACGCGGCGCGGTCGCCGGCCAGCGATCGGCGTCGCCCAGCGCCTCGGGCTCGATCACCGACAGGATGGCGAGGGCGAGCGCGCGCGCCGACCCCCTGCACGGTCGTCAGCAGGCGGAACCAGTCGCGCTCGGTCGCGTCGACGAAGCCGTAGAGATGGATGTGGTCCTCGCGCACATGGGTCTCGACCGCGACCGCCACCGCCCCGCCGGGCGGCGGCAGGCGGCGCAGCGTGCGCGCCGAGCAGAAGACCAGGTAGCCGACGCCGCCCACGTCGATGACCGCGCCGTCCTCGCCGACCGAATCGACGAGGCCGGTGAGCCGGGCGATCACGCGACGGCTCCCGGCCGCGCGCCAGGCGCGCGCTGCGTCGCGCCGCGTGATGGGCGTGGCAGATGGCGACGGCCAGCGCGTCGGCCGCGTCCTCGGTCTCGCACGCCGCGCCGGGCAGCAGCATGCGCACCATCATCCGATCTGCTCCTTGGCGGCGTGGCCGGCGCCGACCACCGACTTCTTGACCGTGTTGGCGGCGTATTCGCGGACCGCCATGCCGGCGAGGGCGGGCGCCAGCAGCACCACGCCGCGCGCCTGGCCGAGCTGCAGCGCCGAGCCGCGCGTTGCGGGCGACGAAGGTCTCCTCCACCGCGGCCTCGTCGGGCGCGTAGGCAGCGATCACCTGGGCCAGCCCTCGTGCAGCGCGGCCAGCCGCTCGCCCATCGCGCGCGCGGCGATCGGGCCGACCGCCCCGTCGGCGACATGGCGCAGCCGGCTTCCCTCGGCTTCCACGACGCCCCAGCCGGTGACCCGGAGGCCCGGGTCGAGCCCGAGAAATCGCATGGGCGTGCGCTCCTTTCCCCCTGGCCGCCCGGCGCGCCTCAGGCGCTCAGGCGCGCCATCAGCGCGTCGTCGATCTCGTAGTTCGCCGCCACCGACTGCACGTCGTCGTTGTCGTCCAGCACATCGAGCAGGCGGAACAGCGTCTCGGCGTTGTCCTCGCCGACCGGCACGGTGGTCTGCGGCCGCCAGACCAGCGCCGCGCCGCTCGGCCTCGCCGAACCGCGCCTCCAGCGCCTCGCGCACGGCGTTCAGATCGTCGGGCGCGCAGATCACCTCGTGCCCGTCCGGGCCCGACTGCACGTCCGACGCGCCGGCCTCGAGCGCGGCCTCGAACATCTCCTCCGCCTTGGCCGCGTCCGGCCGGGTAGTTCGACCACGCCGACGCGGCTGAACTGGAAGGCGACGGAGTTGGTCTCGCCCAGCGTTGCCGCCATGCTTGTCGAAGGCGACGCGGACGTCGCCGGCGGTGCGGTTGCGGTTGTCGGTCAGCGCCTCGACGATGATGGCGACGCCGCCCGGGCCGTAGCCCTCGTAGCGCATCTCGACGTAGTTGTCGCCCTCGCCGGCCGAGGCGCCGCGCTTGATGGCGCGCTCCATCGTGTCCTTGGGCATGTTGGCGTTGCGCGCCGCGGCGATCGCCGCGCGCAGCCGGGGATTCGCGGCCGGGTCGGCCTGGCCGGTGCGGGCCGCGACGGTCAGTTCGCGGATCAGCTTGGTGAACTGCTTGGCGCGCTTCGCGTCCTGCGCGCCCTTGCGGTACATGATGTTCTTGAACTGGGAATGTCCGGCCATAGGCCGCGCGTCCTCATCGTGCAGGAAATGTCGATCCTATACCATATATAGGCGGAAAGCGCACCCGCCCCACAACCGGCGCGCCGCTATTTACCGATCTCCGCGGTAGCGATCCAATATGGCGAGATTGCGGCCGAAGGCCCGTGGCTTGGCCGTGAGCGCCGGCTCAACCCGCGCTGCGTTGGAGCGCTTCGTCCACCATCTCGGGCTTGTAGTCGATGACCGCGAGGAGCACGTCTGGCGAACTCCCGCTGCGTGAGCCCAATGCCGCCGTAGATTCGAGCCGGCGCTAACCGGGCCAGTGGGGGGCGAGCATGCCGCCGGAACGCACCGGCGCGACGCGGACGGCGAGGCCGGTGCGGTCGTCGGTCTCGCAATAGACGGCGCAGAGCGTCGCCTCGCCGTCGGCGGGCTCGAGCCGGCCGGTCGGCATTTTGGTGACGAAGCGCTCGACCGCCTCGTGCGCGCGCATGCCGATCACCGAATCGTAGTCGCCGCACATGCCGGCGTCGGTCTGGTAGGCGGTGCCGGCCGCGCAGGATGCGCGCGTCGGCCGTCGGCACGTGGCTGTGGCGTGCCGACCACCAGCGAAGCGCGCCCGTCGGCGAAATGGCCCATCGCGGTCTTCTCGCTGGTCGCCTCGCCGTGGAAGTCGACGATGGCGGCGTCTACCGTCTCGCCCAGCCGGTGCGATTCGAGCGCGGCGTCGGCGGCGGCGAATGGGTCGTCGAGCGGGTCCATGAACAGCCGCGCCATCAGATGCAGCACGAACACCTTGCGCCCGTCCGGCGCGTCGAACACGCGCGCCCCGGCGCCCGGCGTGCCGGGCGGAAAGTTGTGCGGGCGCAAAAGGCGCGGCTCGCGGTCAAAATGGCCGATGATCTCGCGCCGGTCCCACACATGGTTGCCGGTGGTGATGACGTCGGCGCCGGCTTCGAACAGCTCGTCGCAGATCTGGGCGGTGATGCCGAACCCGTGCGCGGCGTTCTCGCCGTTGACCACCACGAAGTCGAGGGCGAGGTCGCGCCGGAGCCGCGGCAGGTTGCCGACGATGGCCCGGCGCCCGGCCGAGCCGACCACGTCACCGCAGAGCAGCAGCTTCATCGGCGCCGACCCGGATGGCGCGGTTTTCGGTGATCACCCAGTCGAGCCGCTGGTCCAGCGGGCCGGTCGGCACCGAGTTCGACCTCCTGCGCGTCATACCCGACGCCGACGGCGAGCACTTGCCCCTCGCCACGCAGCTTCGCAAGCGTCCGGTCGTAATAGCCGCCGCCATAGCCCAGCCGCCAGCCGTGCCGGTCGAAGGCCAGCAGCGGCGCCACCACCACGCCGGGCATCACCTCGTCCTCGCAGGCCGGGTGCGAGGTGCCGTACACGCCCGCCACCATCGCCGCCTCCGGCGTCCAGGCGCGGAACACCAGCGGCGTGCCGCGCGGCGTGACGACGGGCAGCCCGATCGGGCAGCCCTGCGCGTGCAGGCGATGCACCAGCGGGCGGACGTCCAGCTCGTCGACCATCGGCCAGTAGCCTGCCACCGGGGGTCGTCCGGCCAGCGCCTCGGCGAAAACCACCGACGAATTGGTCGGCGACGGCCTCCGCCGCATCCGGCCCCGTCGCGCGATGGGCGGCGCGGCGGCGCGCCATCATCCCCTTGCGCAGCGCGGCCTTGTCGGCGCGCAGCTCGTCCAAGGCGGCCGGATCGGACACGCCGCTCAGAACGCCGTGAAGGTCAGGGTCGTCAGCGACCGCGCAATGTTCGGGATGTCGAGGATGCGGTCGTTGAGGAATTTGCCGATATCGGCGTCCTCGGGCAGGTACAGCTTCATCAGGAGGTCGAAATCGCCGCTCGTCGAGTAGAGCTCGGACGCGATCTCGCGCCGCCACAGGGCCTCGGCCACCTCGTAGGTCTTGCCGGGGGTGCAGCGGAGCTGAACGAACACGGGTTTCATCGCGCGCCTTCCGAGCGGAATACGAGTGGGCGGAGCCGCCTCGGCCGTGCGGCACTGAAATCCTCTGTGGCCTGCTGATGCAGGTGGGCGCCATATACCGAGACCACGATCCCGGCAGGGACAGCTCCCAAGAGGAAAACATTGGCCCCAGGGATTTGCGGCCGTTCGAACCGCGCAGCCCCGCCCAGGGAGAATCTAGGCGGCCTCCAGCCGCGCGGCAATCCCCTCAATCCGCTCGGCGAGCGCTTCGATGGCGGCCGCGGCGCGCGCCTCGGCGTCGCGCGCGGTGTGGCGCGCGGCATTCGCCTCCTCGGCGCCGGACTTCGAGGCATCGTCCAGCTCGGCATAAGCCTCCGCCAGCTCGTCGGAGATCAGCAGGGCGGCCATGACCAGGAGGCGCCCGTCGCCGACCTGGCCGACCGAGGCGACCAGCTCCTCCACCTTGCGGTCGAGGAAGGCGCCGAGCTGTGTCAGGTGCTCCTCCTGACCGTCATCGCAGGCGATCTGGTAGGCGCGCTTGTTGATCGTGATGTCGACCTGGGCCATCGCGTGCCTCAGCCGGCCAGCGCGGTGCGCAGCCGCGTGATCGCCGCGTCCAGCCGCTTGGCGACCTCGACGTTTTTCGCCTCGAGTGAGTTGCAGCGATCGCGCAGCGACGCGATCTCGGCCTCGGCGTCGTCGGCGGCGGGCAGCGCCTCGCCCGCCGCGCGCTCCAGCCGGGCGACGGCCCTGGCGAGTCGCTCGTGTGCCTCGGTGAGGTTGGTCATGGAATGCCCGCACGTTGTCGGTATGGCGCGAGGATACGCAGCACGCGCCGCGAACGCAACCGAACGCACGGCCCGCGCGGCCGGAACGACGCGTGCAATGCGGAAATATTCACATCCTCCCTCTTGACCGGACATCGGACGAGCGCACTTCAAAAAGCTCGGACGACGGGACGTCGTCCCTTATTGGGGGCTGACCAACATGCTTGCCAAGCATCTTGTCGCTACCACGGCGCTTGCCGTGCTTGTCGCTACACCTGCGTTCGCGGTGAAGCCGCTTTCCCCGCAAAACGCGCAGCGGTCTTATGGCGCCGGCGTGGTAACCGAAGGCGGGCGCATCGTCTGGCTTGCCGGCATGGGCGGCACGACGACCCCGGACGGCAAGAAAATTACCGATTTCGCCGCGCAGACGCGCCGTGCGTTCGAACGCATCGACGAGACGCTGAAGCAGGCGGGCGGATCGCTTCAGGATCTCGTGTCGATGACCGTGATGATCCGCAACCAGGCGGATGGCGACACGTTCGTCAAGGTCCGCAGCGAGTTCTTCAAAAAGAACTTTCCGGCAAGCATGCTGATCACGGCGAAGGACTTCGCCAATTCCGACATCCTGGTCGAGATCCAGTCGGTGGCGGTGATCGGCGACACGCTCAAGTAGCGCGGCAGGCTATCGCCGGCTACGCCGTTCCCTCGTCGAAGCCGGCGGCGACGAGTGTCACGAGGGCGCCGACCGCGGCGTCGGCGTCGGGCCCTTCGCCGCAAATGACGATCTGCGTACCGGGACCGGCGGCCAGCAGCATCAGCCCCATGATGGAATGGCCGGACACGGTCTGGCCCTTGCCCGCCACGGTGACTCGCGCGTCGTAGCCGCCGGCCAGCCGCACGAAGGCGGCGGCGGCGCGCGCGTGCAGCCCCTTGCGGTTGACGATCGTCACCGATCGCTGGACACCGCCGCTCATCCCGCCTGGTCGGCGAGCAGCCGCGACGCGACGTTGATGTATTTGCGCCCCGCATCCTGCGCCTCGGCCACCGCGTCGGCCAGCGCATGGGTCGCGCGCACGCTGGCCAGCTTCACCAGCATCGGCAGGTTCACGCCCGCGATCACCTCGACCTTCGCCTGCTCCATCACGCTTATGGCGAGGTTGGACGGCGTGCCGCCGAACATGTCGGTCAGCACCACCGCGCCCTGGCCCTCGTTGACCCGCGCGATGTCGTCGAGGATCTCCTTGCGCCGGCTCTCCATGTCGTCCTCGGGGCCGATGCACACGGTGGCGATGCCGGTCTGCGCGCCGACGACGTGCTCGAGCGCCGAGACGAGCTCGTCGGCGAGGCGGCCGTGCGTGACGAGTACGATGCCGATCATGCGCTAACCTGCTGTCTGGTGGGGCTTGGGCGGCGCGTCACGGCGCCGCCCCGCTCGCGATGTCGCGGTGGAACACGGTCGCGTCCTGGCCCTGGGCAGTCAGCCACGCGGCCAGACGCTCGGCGACGTAGACCGAGCGATGCTTGCCGCCGGTGCAGCCGACGGCAATGGTGAGATAGCTCTTGCCCTCCTGGCGGAAGCGCGGCAGCAGGGGCTCGAGGAGCCGCGTCAAACCCACAAAGAAGCCGGCATAGTCGGGGTCGGCCTCGATGAACGCGCCGACCGGCGCGTCGCGCCCGGTCAGAGGGCGGAGCGAATCCTCGTAGTGCGGGTTCGCCAGGAAGCGCACGTCGAACACCAGGTCGGCCTCGCGCGGCACGCCCAGCCGGTAGGCGAACGAGGTGACGAAGATCACCAGGCCGGGCGCCGCGTCGAGCGCGAAATGGCCGCGCAGCTCGCGCTGCAGCCCGCCGAGCGTGAGGTCGGTAGTGTCGAGCGTCACGTCGGCGCGGTCGCGCAGCGCCGAAATCAACGCGCGCTCGTGGCGGATGCCGTCCATCACCGGCCGGTCGGGCGCCAGCGGGTGGCGCCGCCGCGTCTCGGTGTAGCGCCGGCGCAGCACCTCGTCGGCGCAGTCGAGGAACACCACGCGCACGTCGAGCCCGGCCATCGCCACCAGCGCGTCGAGCTCGGCGACGAACGATCTGACGCCGAAATCGCGCGTGCGCACGTCGACCCCGATGGCGAGCGGGCGGCCAGCGGCGCGCGCGCCGACGACCAGGCTGGTGAGAAGCGAGATGGGCAGGTTGTCCACGGCCTCGTAGCCGATATCCTCGAGCGCCTTGAGCGCATTCGTCTTGCCGGCACCGGACATGCCGGTGACCAGCACGACGCGCAGACGGCGCGCGGGCGCGGCAAGGGCGGCACCGTCGTCCGACGGCATCGCATGGTCTCGCTCGGTCATGGCCGGGCGGCATTCTCCCGCGTGGCGCGGGCGACGGCAAGGCGAACCTTGGCCGGGGCCGAGGCCTCGAACGGCGCCAGCCGGACGCGGGGCACCGCGACGCCCAGAAGGGTGCAACGCCCGGGGGAGGGGAATCGTTCGACCTCGTCCGGGCGGGCGAGATCGACCACCAGGGCGAGGGGCGCGCGGGCGCGCCAGGAAACGCCCACGATGCCGAGGCCGCGCACCTCCATCCGGCCGCGCAGCCGGTCCGGCGCGCGAAGCTCGATTCGGGCGCCGGCGCGGGACAACGTTACCCGGTCGTCGGCGACCAGCTTCGCCCCGCCATCGATCAGCCGCAGCGCCAGGTCCGACTTGCCGGCCCCGGACGGGCCGCGAATCAGCACCCCCCGCCCGCCGATCGCGACCGCCGTGGCGTGGACGGCGCGCGGCGCGGGCGTGCGAGAGGCCAACGGCAATCACCGTTCGCCCTGAGGAGGCGCCGAAGGCGCCGTCTCGAAGGGCGAATGCGGCACGATCCTGGAACCTTCGTCCTTGGAGACGCGTCCCTTCGGGACGCTCCTCGAGACGAACGGAGACAGCGTCATCCCCAAGGTTTCGGTCGTCAGCCCTTGTTCCCGCCGGTGAGCCAGGATTCGGCCTCGCGGTACTTCTCGGTGGTGCGGGCGACGACGTCGGGCGGCAGCTCGGGCGCGGGCGGGGTGTGGTCCCAGCCCTGCGCGTCCAGCCAGTCGCGCACGTACTGCTTGTCGAACGAGGGCGGGTTCGAGCCCACCTTGTACTCTGCCGCCGGCCAGAAGCGCGACGAATCGGGGGTCAGCAGCTCGTCGATCAGGACGATGTTGCCCTGAGCGTCGCGGCCGAACTCCATCTTGGTGTCGGCGATGATGATACCGCGCGCGGCGGCGTAGGCGCGCGCCTCGGTGTAAATCCGGATCGAAAGGTCGCGCACGCTGCTCGGCGGTCTCGCGCCCGACGATCTTGGCCGCGCGCTCGAAATCGATGTTCTCGTCGTGCTCGCCGACATCGGCCTTGGTCGCCGGGGTGAAGATCGGCTCGACCAGCTCCTGCGCGAGCTGGAGCCCCTTGGGCAGGGTCACCCCGCACACCGCGCCGGTCGCCTGGTAGTCCTTCCAGCCGGACCCGACGATATAGCCGCGCACCACCGCCTCGATCGGCAGCGGATCGAGCCGGCGCGCCACCACGGCGCGGCCCTGGACGCGCAGCCGCTCGGCGGGATCGGGCAGCACCGAGTCCAGCTTCTCGCCGGTCAGATGGTTGGGGACGATACCGTCCGTGCGGGCGAACCAGAAGTTCGACAGGCTGGTCAGCACCCGGCCCTTGTCGGGGATCGGCGTGGGCAGAATCACGTCATAGGCGCTGAGCCGGTCCGAGGCGACGATCAGCAGCCGGTCGTCGCCCACCGCATAGACGTCGCGCACCTTGCCCTTGCGCACGAGCTCGAGGCTTGCCAGGTCCGAATCGAAAAGGGCCGCGTCCGCTGTCGCCACATCCACCTCCTGTCCGGGAAGAACCGATAGCTGCGATTCTTAGGGTCGTGCGGCGGCCGAGTCGAGTCCCGGCGGAACCGGACGATTCGCCCCTGCAAGCAAGGCGTTTGCCCGCGCCGGAAGCCCGGTCTATCGTCGGCGCAAAGGAGAAAAACGATGACGGATGCCCTCGGCTGGCGGCGGAAATTCGGCGTTGTGGCGCCGTCGACCAACACCTCGGTACAACCCGAATTCGACGCGATGCGGCCCAAGGGCGTGACCAATCACCAGGTACGCATCTGGATTCCCGACGACCCGGTGGAAAGCGACGAGGATTTCAACCGGCTGATGGACAATATCCGCGGGGCATTCGACGATTCGCTCGACCGGGTGATGACCTGCCGGCCCGACTACATCGTGATGGGCATGTCGGCCGAGACGTTCTGGGACGGGCTGGCCGAGAGCGAGCGGATGCGCGCCCGGGTGATGGAGCGCACCGGGCTGGGCGTCGCCATGGGATCGGATTCGTGCCGCGCGGCACTGGCGGCCTATGGCGGGGCGAAACGGATCGCGGTGCTGACGCCCTACTGGCCGGTCGGCGACAAGAACGTGCGGCGCTTCTTCGAGCAGTGCGGGCTCGACGTCGTGCGCATCGAAGGGCTGAAATGCCGGAGCCCGATGCTGATCGCCCATGTCGGGGAGGACGAACTGCGCGCGGCGCTCGTCCGGCTCGACGGCGACGACGTCGACGCGATCGTGCAGGTCGGCACCAACCTGGCCATGGCGCGGCTCGCCGACGAGGCCGAACGCTGGCTCGCCAAGCCGGTGATCGCGATCAACGCCGCGACCTACTGGTACGCGCTGCGCGACAACGGGATCCCGGACAGCGTGCCGGGCTATGGCCGGCTGCTGGCGGAGATCCCCGAACTTCCCGCCGGATTCGGGACGCGGCGGCAAGTTCAATAAGTCCCGTTCGTGCTGAGTAGCCGCGTGAAGCGCGGCGTATCGAAGCACGAAGCATCATTCGCCCTTCGATACACGCCTTGCGGGCGTGCTCAGGGCGAACGGAACGGTTCGGTATGGCGCCTACCGCTTCGGAACGCCGAGCTGCTCGGCCATCCAGTCGGCGCACTGGGTGCGCCACAGATGGCCGCGATTGTGGCCGACATGGATGCCGCCCGGGAGCAGCAGGAACACGCACGGCCCCTTCACCTCCTTCGAGACGCGCTCGGCATCCTGCCAGCGCGTGATGGTGTCGTTCTCGCCGGCGATGATGAAGATCGGGCAGGTGACGCGGCTCGCCACGCCCTCAAGGTTGAACGGGCGCGTCTTCTCGCGCGCCTCCTCGACCGACTTGGAGTGGGTGCGGAGCTTGTACGCGTCCTTCAGCGTCTGCGGGCGCTGGTCGAAATTCTCGATCACGCTGTAGGCGCCGCCATTGGCGATGGCGGCCCGGATCCGCTTCTCGAACGCGGCGGCGCGCGGCGCGTAGTAGCCGCCCATCGACGAGCCCGAGATGCCGAGCCGGCTGGCGTCGAGGTCGGCTCGCTTCTCGACCCAGTCGATCACCGCCGCGACCGGCTCCTCGAAGGTGTGGCGGATCGGCCAGTCATATTCGCCCTCGCCCTGGCCCGGCCCGTCGAACGAGAGGGTGGCGATGCCGCGCTCGAGGAAGAGCTGCTCGTAATTGTGCTGTTCCTCCTTCGTCGAATCCATGCCGGACACGACCAGGAGCACCGGCCAGCGACGCCCCATGCGCCCGGGCCGCCGCAAATAGCCGTAGAGATGCTTGCCCTCGAACGGGATGGCGACGCGCTCGCCCGGCGGGGTGAGGTGCGGCAGGGCGAGCGAGCGGCAGGCGACCGCCTTCATGTGCGCCTCGCGCATCTGCGCCGCGTCGTGGGTGAACAGGAACTTGGCGAAGTGGTATTCGAGCGCCGCGGTGGTGAGGTGCGCGGCGGCGGCGAGGTTCGAGGTCGCCTCCAAACTGGCGCGGCCCGCCGCCTCGTGCATGGCGGCGCGCGCCGACCAGGCGGCGCACCAATCGTCCCAGCGCGTGATCGACTGGGTGACCTCGATGAAATCCGTCACCGGCACGCCGGCGGCGGTGAAGCGGATCATCCAGTGCTCGCGCGCCGCGCGCACCCGAGCGTCGGGCTCGCCCTGCGCCTCGGGCTTGACCTGCGTCGCCATGACGTCTCCTCCCTGTGCTCCTGTCGTTGCGAGGAGCGGGTTTACCTGGTTCGCGACAACGCCGCCGGTCACGCCGGAACGGCGCCGAACTCCTTCACCTCGTTCTTCTCGGGCGCGAAGCGCTCGCGCGGGATGGCGTCCAGGTCGCAGCCGGTGACCCGCACCACCCAGGCGCCCTCGGGCATGTAGGTGTTGTGGATCTGGCGCGGCCGGTAGGGCACGGCCATGCCAGGCATCAGGCGATAGGTGCGGTCCTTCTCGATCGCCGCATGGCCGGGAGTCTCGCCGTCGTCGGTGCGGCGCCACTCGGTCATCTCGGTGAAGCCGCGTGACACGCCGTAGATCGCCCAGGAGGCGCCGTGATTATGCGGCGTGCCGGGACCCTTCTGCGGGCGGTGGTGATGGATCAGCACGTTGAAGCCGAGGGGATCGCGATACACGACCTCGGCCGACTGGCCCTTGTCCGGGTCGAAATGGGCGGCGACGAACTCGGAATCGACCAGAAGCGATTCGAGCTTCTTCGCCACCTGGGCCCGGGTCTCGTCCGTTTCGCCGTGCTGCAGAATCTCGTGCGCGTCCCTGCAGAACTGCTCGAGCGTATAAGACATGGCGCATCTCCCGCGAGCCGCCCCGATTGGGCGTGCGAAGGATAGACCCGCCGCGTCGCGCGCCGCAAGGCGCCTAGCTCTCGGCCAGCCGTCCGACCCGCTTCACCCGAGCCAGCATCTCCGTGCCGTGCGGGGCGTTTTCCATCAGCCCGGACTGGTCGCGCCCGGCGCGGGCGCAGGCCCAATGGACGCCGCCATGCCAGGGGTACGAGCCGGTCACGTCGTAGACCGAGCCGTCATAGGCGACGAGCACGGGCCGGCCGGGCACGGTGCCGTCATACTCGGCGAGGGAGGCGCGGGTGAATACCCGCTCCTCCCCCTCCGCTGTGGGATCGCCGTCCTGCGCCACCGCCATCAGCGCGACAGAGGCTTCAGGAACTTGGAGACGTAGGGGCTGTTCTGACCGGCTGGGCGCAGGAAGTGGCCGGACGGCCCGTTGCCGAGGAATTCCTGGAACCATGCCTCGTGCTCGATCTCCTCGTGCAGAATGGCGAGCGCGAGGTCGTAGGTGCGGTGATCCTTGCCGGCCGTCACGTTGCAGATCGTGGTGTAGCCGCGCACGGCGCACTGCTCGGCGCCGAGCAGCACCTTCACCGCCTCGACCACGTCCGTGGGGTCCTTGGGCATGAAGGCCGGCGGACAGGCCGACAGGTCGTGGAACGCCTTCATGTCCTGCGGCAGTTCGCCGCCCAGCTCGTATATGCGCGGCACCAGCGCCTCGAAATGATTGCGGTCCTCGATGCGCGCGTCCTCGACGATTTCCTTCAGACCCTCGCCCTGGAACCCGATCAGGTTCACGCGCAGGATCGTGTAGTAGTAGAAGGTGGTGAGCTCGGCCGCGGCATTGCGCACCAGCAGATCGAGCAGCTGATCGACGTCGACGCCCGCGCGCTCGACCATCTCGCGCGCCACGGTCTTCGTCTTGTGTGCCATTGAAATCCTCCTCGTGCGGGGCCGCTCGGGCCCCCGGTTGGACCAACGCGGTTGAAAGTTTAGACCTATTCTAAATAACTGGACTGCATTTCCTCCGTTTCAAGGGCGGGACCGACAAAACGATCCTGCCGGCCGGCGGTGCATTGACATGGCGCAATTCCCCGCTATCCACCCCACGTAAACCGGTAGCGACAACTGCGGAAAGCGTGGTCATGGACATCGCCATCGTCGGCGGCGGAATCGGCGGGCTGACGCTCGCCCTCGATCTTCATCAGCGCGGCGTCGCCTGCCGCGTCTACGAAAGCGCGCCCGAGGTGCGGGAGCTGGGCGTCGGCATCACCCTGCTGCCGCACGCGATGCGCGAGTTCACGGCGCTGGGGCTGGGCGATACGCTGCTCGCCCAGGGCATCGAGAACAAGGAGAGCTGTTTCTTCAACCGGTTCGGCCAGCTCATCTATTCCGAGCCGCGCGGCAAGTTCGCCGGCTACAAGGTGCCCGAGGTGGGCATCCACCGCGCCCGGCTGCACATGACCCTGCTGGAAGCCGCACGCGAACGGCTGGGCGCCGACCGCGTGCTGACCGACCACCGTCTGGTCGGGCTCGACCAGACGGACGAGAAGGTGACCCTGCGCTTCACGTCGAGCGCGACCGGCCAGGCGCGCCCGCCCGTCGCCGCCGACGTCGTGATCGGCTGCGACGGGGTGAACTCGACGGTGCGGCGGCATTTCTACCCCGACGAGGAGCTGCGCTTCATCGGCATCAACACCTGGCGCGGCGTCAGCCGGATCAAGCCGTTCCTCACCGGCCGGACCTACGTGCGCGCGGGCTCGATCAAGACCGGAAAGATCGTGATCTATCCGATCGTCGACGATGTCGACGGGCACGGGAACCAGCTCGTCAACTGGACGACCGAGCTGCAGCAGGATTCCTACGAGCGCAACGACTGGAACAAGCCGGGGAATATCGCGGATTTCATCGGCATCTACGAAAGCTGGACGTTCGACTGGCTCGACGTGCCGGACATGATCCGGAAGTCGGACGTGATCTTCGAATATCCGATGGTCGACAAGGATCCCATCGAACGGTGGACGTTCGGCCGGGTGACGCTGCTCGGCGACGCGGCGCACCCGATGTATCCGCGCGGCTCGAACGGATCGGCGCAGGCGGTGCTCGACGCCCGCGCGCTGGCCGATCTGCTGGCCAAGGGCGGTGACGCGCAGGCCGCGCTCCTGGCCTACCAGGCGGCGCGCGCCGGTCCGACCGCGAAGGTGGTTCGCACCAATCGCGAGACGCCGCCCGACTTCATCATCATCAAGGTCGAGGAACTGGTCGGCGACCGGCCGTTCGACGATCTCGACCGCTACATCACCCGAGCGGAGCTGAAGCGCCTGTCCGACGACTACAAGCGCGTCGCCGGCTTCGCGCTGGAAGACGTGGCGCAGCCGGCACGAGCCGGTTAACCTCCCCCCGGTCGGGCGCGCGCGGGGCGGGAGGAGCCATGGAGATCGCGATCGTAGGCGGCGGAATCGGCGGGCTGACGCTCGCCCTCGCCTTGCACCAGCGCGGCATCGCCTCCCGCGTCTACGAGTGCGTGCCCGAGGTGAAGGAGCTGGGCGTCGGCATCACGCTGCTGCCCCACGCGATGCGCGAATACGCTGCCTTGGGTCTCGACGCCTCCCTGCTCGCCCAGGGCGTGGAGACGCGCGCGGCCAGCCATTACAACCGGTTCGGCCAGCTCATCCATACCGAGCCGCGCGGCCGGTTCGCCGGATATGCCGTGCCGGAGCTGATGATCCACAGGGCGAAGCTCCACCTGACGCTGTGGAACGCGGCGATCGAGCGGCTGGGCGCGGACCGCGTGCTGACCGGCCATCAGCTCGTCGGGCTCGACCAGTCGGACGACAAGGTGACGCTGCATTTCCGCGGCCGGCCCGATGCGGTGGCGGACGTCTTGATCGGGTGCGACGGGGTGAACTCCGTCGTCCGGCGCCAATTCTATCCCGACGAGAGCCTCGCCTTCGGCGGCATCAACACCTGGCGCGGGGTCACGCGCTACAAGCCCTTCCTCGGCGGCCAGACCTATGTGCGCGCCGGGGCGATGGGCACCGGGAACATCGTGATCTACCCGATCGAGGACGATATCGACGGGCAGGGCACCCAGCTCGTCAACTGGACGACCCAGGTCTATCAGCCCGGCTTCGAGGCCAATGACTGGAACCGGCAGGGGAAGATCGAGGACTTCATCGGCATATACGAAAGCTGGAAATTCGACTGGCTCGACGTGCCCGACCTGATCCGCAAGTCGCACGTGCTGGTCGAATATCCGATGATCGACAAGGACCCGGTGGATCGGTGGACCTTCGGGCGGGTCACGCTGCTCGGCGACGCGGCGCACCCGATGTACCAGCGCGGCTCCAACGGCTCGGCCCAGGCGGTGATCGATTCGCGCGTGCTGGCCGACGCGCTGGCACGCACCGACGATCCGCGCGCGGCCTTCGCCGAATACGAATCGCAGCGGCGCGAGGTGACGGCCCGCATCGTCGAGACCAACCGCAGCACGCCGCCCGACTACATGATCATCAAGGTCGAGGAGCTGGTCGGCGACAGGCCGTTCGACGACCTCGACAAGTACATCACCCGCGCCGAGCTCGACCGCATGCTGGACGACTACAAGCGCGTCACCGGCTACGCCCGCACCGACGTGGCGTGAGGCGCACGGCGCGCTCAATGGCCCGCGATAGACCGGCGCCGGCTGGGCGAAGAACGACGCCAGGATGTGATAGACCAGCGCGTAGTTCTTCTGCTGGAAGGACGCGTGGGCGATGCCCGGCATCACCGCGAACTGCTTGTCCGGATTGGGCAGGCGGGCGAAGAAGCCCATCAGGTCCTCGACCGAGGCGATGCCGTCATACTCGCCGCGCATGACGATGGTCGCCGCCGCGATCTTCGCCGGATCGACCAGCGGCAGCTTCGAGCACATGTCGACATAGGTGCCGGTCGGCACGGAATCGTCGAGCGCCAGGATCGCGTCGGCGAACGCCTCGATCGTCGCATCGTCGGCCGTGCCGGGATGATCGCGGGTGAAGATCGAGCGCACGAAGGCGCGGTCGATCGGCCGGCGGTTCTTGGCGAGATATTCGGGCAGGCGCTTCTTGCGATCGGCGAGCGTCGGGCTGCCCTCGCCCGTCCATACCATGGCGTCGAGGGCGAGACGGGCGACGCGGTCCGGCCGCCGCTCGGCGAACAGGGCGGCGCGTAGCGCGCCCGACGAGATGCCGTAGACCAGGAGCGGCGCCGGCCCGTCGACCGTCGCGATGTAGTCCGCTGCCGCCGAGAGGTCGTCGGCGCCGTTCGAGATGTCGCAGTTGATGTTCCGCGACTTGTCGGACCGGCCGTACCCTTCCATGTCGACGCACCAGGTGACGTAGCCGCGGCGCGCGAACCAGCCCATCACCGAGGAGTCGTCGCGCCCCGGCACGGCGAGGTCGAAGGTCGGCTGCGACGCCATCGACGAGCCGTGCACGAACAGGATGGTGCCGCGCGCCGGCGCCTGGGGCGCGGCCAGCGCCTTGCGCCACAGGAACAGCCGCACGTCGCCCTTGCTCGTCCAGTGCTCGGTGCCCGCGACGGGCGCGGCCGGCGGCATGTCCATGCCATTCTCCCCCAGGTCGTTTCCTTTGCCGATGGCTGGCACGGCCGATCATGGCATCGCGCCGGGCCCGGCGAAAGGCGCCTACTTGCGGATGCGCGCCTTCATGGCGGCCAGGAACTCGCCAAAGGCCGGCTGGCCCATCGACCACACCTGGGCGACGAACTCGTGCCCCGCCGCGGCGGTGCGGTCCTGGGTGGCGGCCGACAGCGCAAGCGTCGCCTTGGCCGCCACGATCAGCTCGCGCGGGACCTTGGCGCAGCCCTGGGCGAAGGCCATCGCGTCCTCGATCAGCCGGTCGTCGGGCACGCAGCGCAGCGCCAGGCCGGCCTTCTCGGCCGCCGCGCCGTCCAGAATCTCGCCGAACACCAGCATCGCCATCGCCTTCTGCCAGCCCACGGCACGATGGAGCATCCAGCTATGGCCGCCGCCGGGATGCAACGCAAGGTTGAGAAAACGGCAATCGAACCGCGCCGAGGCTCCGGCGATGCGCACGTCGCAGGCCAGCGCCAGGTTGATTCCCGCCCCGACCGCCGGGCCGTTGACCGCGGCGATCGTCGGCAGCTTGCAGGCCGCGACCTTGAGGAAGCCGGTATAGATCGCCTCCAGCGTCGCCAGGTCGCCGCCGCGCGCGGCCTCGAGGTCGGCGAGGTCGCCGCCGGCCGAGAAGGCGGGCGGCGCGCCGGTGATCACCACCGCCTTCACCGCCGGATCGGCCTCGAAGCTGTCGATCAGTTCGGCAAGCTCGGCCGACAGCCCGGTCGAGATGATGTTCCTGCGTTTCGGGTCGTCCAGCGTGACCCGCGCGATGCCGGATTCAATGGTGGTTTGGACCAGTGCCATGCGTCTCTCCGCTTAGTCTTGCGCGGCGCAGTATAGCGGTGCGGCGCGAAATGAACGCATTCCTTGCGGCGGAACCGGCCGGCGGGCGGCGCGTTTGTCGGGAGCAAGTCGCTGCGTGCGATTGCTTGCAGAAGACGGAGGGGTTTGCCTGTGGTTTCGCCCTCGCCCCACGATGACACGCCAGGTTCCGCCGGCTTCCCGTCGGTGGCCGCTGGAGCGCGTCACACGGGCGGGGCGGGTTGTCGGCAGGCGCCGGCTTCGGCACGTGGCCGACCGATATCACGACTGGAGGTTTCAATGCGCTATGTCTCGCAAATTGGCCGTCTTGCAGCGGTGGCGTTGCCGGCGTGCCTGTTGATGGCGTGCTCCGATATGGCCGTGCCACAATTTGAGCATCAGGCGGTGAACGGGCAGGGCTTCAACGCCGATCTCGCCCGCGAATACAAGGCTTTCACCGCTTTCGAAGCGCACCAGATGTATGACTGGCCCGACGCCGTGCATTTCGCCCAGAAGGGCATGCAGGTGGCCCAGGGCGAGACGGTCGCGCCTGAGGATCCCGCCCAGTGGGACATCACGGACCCGGCGAAGCTGCAGGAGCTGCAGGCGGCGCGGTCTCGGCTGATGCGCGACCTCGACTCGGACATCAAGGCGCGCTCGCCGGCGGCGCTGGCCCGTGCCCAGCAGCAGTACGATTGCTGGGTCGAGGAGCAGGAGGAAGCCTGGCAGTCGGCCTACATCAACGCCTGCAAGGAAGGCTTTCTGGCCGCGATCACGGCCGCCGAGGGCCGTCATGTGATCGTCGAGCGCGAAACCCGCGTCACCCAGCCGGCGCAGCCGCGCCAGTACCTGGTGTTCTTCGCATGGGATAGAAGCGATCTGAACGGCGACGCGCGCCGGGTGCTGGATTCCGTCGCCGGCCAGCTGCGCAACGAGCAGTATCGCGGCGTGCGCATCACCGGCTACGCCGACCGGTCGGGCCCGGTGCCGTACAACATCCGCCTGTCGCAGCGTCGTGCGAACTCTGTGATGTCCTACCTGGCGGGGCACGGCGTGCCGCGCAGCCGGATCACCACCGTGGCCCGCGGCGAGAGCGACCCGCTGGTGCCCACCGCGGACGGCGTGCGCGAGCCGCAGAACCGGCGAGCCGCCATCGTGATCCAGCTCACGGGTGCCGGCACCAGCTGAGCATCGTTCCAAGGAGCGGCGGAAAAGGGCGCTTTCGGGCGCCCTTTTTCGTCACAGCCGATCCCTCCGTCGTCACAGCACGCTCACCCCAATGTCCACCGACCTCCTCCACCTTTATCCCATCGCAATCACGCGACGAAACGGAGGTCTTCGATGACAAGCCGCACGACGACAGGGCTGGCGAACGAGGATTCGGTCTGCACCCAGGCCGCAATCGCTCGGGCGCTGCCCACGCTCCGGCGCTTCGCCCGCTCGCTCGCCAAGGACTCCTCCGCCGCCGACGACCTGGTCCACGACTGCGTCGTGAAGGCTCTGGAGAACATGGACAAGTTCCAGCCCGGCACCAACCTGAGGGCGTGGCTTTTCACCATTCTCCGCAACTGCTTCATCTCCGGGCTGCGCCGCGACCGGCGCCGCTTCGAGGACTGCGAGGGGCCGGACTGGGCGATCCGCGGCGCCACGCCGCCCGACCAGGAGAGCCGCATCCTGTTGCAGCGCGTGGGCGAGGAGATCGCCGGGCTGCCGGCCGACCAGCGCGCCGTGCTGCGCCTGGTGGTGCTCGAGAGCCGCAGCTACGACGAGACCGCGCGCGCCCTGCACGTGCCGGTGGGCACGGTGCGTTCGCGCCTGTCGCGCGCCCGCCACGCGCTGCGGGTCGCGACCGACGGCCGCGGCGAGGCCCCCGATCATCGCGTCGCCGCCTAGCCGCCACCGTCTCCGCCACGTAATGCCGCGCGCCTCCCTTGGGGGCGCGCGGTTTTCGTTTGCGCGCTTGATGCCCGCCCAACCGGCCGATAGCGTCCGCGCATGCAGATGGGAACCAGGCGCAGGCTCGGCATCGCCGTGCGCACGATCGCGGTCTCGGCGGCGGCGGGCGGCGTCTACGGCCTCGCCCTCACGCCCGACCAGCTGGCGGGCTTCGCCCGCGGCACCCTCACCGGGCTGCTGATCGCGGGGTCGCTCAGCGCGTTCGAGCTGTTCGTGGTCGCGCGCCCGGCGGGCGCCGCGCTGCGCCGGCTCAGCTTCGTCCGGCTGATCGCCGTCAAGTCGCTGGTCTATCTCGTCTTGATCACCGCGGGGCAGGAGGCCGCGGCGCTTGCCGTGCCCGCCGCGGGCGGCGGGCTCAGGCTCGACGCGGCCCTCGCCTGGTCGACGGCGTTCTCGCTGCTGCTCGCCGCGCTTGTGACATTCGTGATCCAGATCGACCTGATGCTGGGCCAGGGCGAGCTGGCGCGGTTCCTGCGCGGGCGCTATCACCGTCCGCGCGCCGAATCGCGCATCTTCCTGTTCCTCGACCTGGTGGGCTCGACCGCCCTCGCCGAGACGCTGGGCGGCGAGCGCTTCCTCGCGCTGCTGAACGAGGCATATGACGACCTCGCCGAGCCGGTCATGGAACACGCGGGCGAGATCCACAAATATGTCGGCGACGAGGTGATCGTCACCTGGGCGCCGGCGCGCGGCCTCGCCGACGGGCGCTGCGTCGCCTGCGTGTTCGCCATCGAGGACGCGCTCGCCAGCCGCGCCGCCCGCTATGTTGCACGCTACGGCGCGGCGCCCTCCTTCCGCTACGCGCTGCACCTGGGCGAGGTCGTGTCCGGCGAGCTGGGGCGCTTCAAGCGCGAGATCGCCTATATCGGCGACGGGATGAACACCGCGGCGCGCCTCGTCGATGCCGCCCGCGCCGAGCGGCGCCCGCGCGTCGCCTCGGCGGCGCTGGTCGAGCGGCTGGTCCTGCCCCCCGGCGTGCGCGCCACCCCGCTGGGAGCGGTGGCGCTGCGTGGCAAGGTGGCGCCGCTCGCCCTCGTCGCCCTCGACCGCGCGGAGGCGACCGGCTAGCATCGCGGCCTCACCACCGCACGGGAGGCCCCATGAACGTCGCGGCATCACGACTGCGCGAGCTGATCGCGGGACCGGACCTGCTGGTCTGCCCGGTGATTCATGACGGGCTGACCGCCAAGCTTGCCCGCGAGGCGGGCTTTCCTGTGGCATTGATGGGCGGGTTCGGCGTCGCCGGCAGCGTATTCGGCCTGCCCGACGTGGGGCTGATCGGATTCCACGAGATGTGCGAGCAGGTCCGCCGCCTGACCGGGGCGGTGCCCGGCTTTCCCGTCGTCGCCGACGGCGACACCGGCTACGGCAACGCGATGAACGTGCGCCGCACCGTGTTCGAGTACGCCCGGGCCGGCGCCGCCTGCGTGCTGATCGAGGACCAGCAATGGCCCAAGAAGTGCGGCCATATCGGCGGGCCGCGGCAGGTGATCCCGCGCGACGAGGCGCGGATGAAGATCCGCGCCGCGGTCGAAGCCGCGCGCGAGGCGGACATACTTGTGCTGGCGCGCACCGACGCGCGCGGCGGGCTGGGGCTCGAGGAGGCGCTGGCGCGCGGCCGCGCCTTCGCCGAGGAAGGCGCCGACATCGTGTTCCTCGAGGCGCTGCAATCGAAGGAGGAGCTCGCGGCCTACGCCGACGCGCTCGCGGATCGGGCACCATGGGCCAACATGATGCCCAAGACGCCGCTCGTCTCGCGCGACGAGCTGAAGCGCCTGGGCTTCAAGTTCGTCACCTACAACACCGCCCTCGCCACCATGATCCAGGCGGTGAAGGATTCGTTCGCCGCCCTGGCCCGGGACGACATGGACCACGCGCCGCCGATGGCGCCATTCGACGAGCTGCAGCGCGTGGTCGGACTGCCGGAATACCAGGCGCAGGAAGTGCGCTACGCGACGGAGAAATAGCATGACGAGCGCGCACAGGCTGCAGGCGGTCGCCCAGGCGCTGGCGGCGGAAGGTCTCGACGCGCTGGTGGCGCTGACCACCAGCTTCCACAGCTTTCTGGAGCCGGACGGGGTGCTGCTGCTGTCCGGCTTCAAGCCGATGGGCGAAAGCGCCGTCTGCGTCCACCGCGACGGGCGGGTGGCGCTGGTCGTGACGCCCGCATGGGACGCCGCGCGCGCCCGCGAGCGGTCGGGATTCGAGACGGTCATCGCCGCCGACGACCCGGCCGAGCCGATCGCCACGCTGCTCGCCGGGTGGGGCGTGGCGCCGGGCAAGGCCGGCGCGTCCGGGCTCGACAGCGTGCCCGTAGACCTCGCCGACCGGCTCGAGGCGCGCGTCGGCACGGCGCGCCCGCTCGACGAGCTCATGCTCAACCTCGCCCGGCGCAAGACGGCGGACGAGGTGGGCTATGCCCGAAAAGCCGCCGCCATCGCCGAGAAGGGCTACGCCAGGCTCCTCGATCTCGCCAAGCCCGGCATGCACGAGTTCGAGCTCGCGGGCGAGCTTTATTGCTACATGCGGGCGCTCGGCTCCGACGATAATTTCCTTCTGATGAGCGCGTCGCAGCACAACCCGGCGGTGCGCGCACCCAGCCGGCGCATCCTCGACAAGGGCGACATCATCCTGGCCGAGATCACCCCCTCCTGGCGCGGCCAGTTCGCCCAGATCTGCCGGTCGGTGTCGGTCGGCAAGCCGTCGGCGGTGCTCGAGGAGAAATACGACATATTGTGCCGCGCGATGCGGGTCGGCATGAAGGCGGCCGTACCGGGCGCGAAAGTGTCCGACGTGGCGCGTGCCATGGACGGCGTGCTGGCCCAGGCGGGCTACGGCGATTATTGCCGTCCGCCCTTCATGCGGGTGCGCGGCCACGGGCTCGGGCGCCTGTCCAGCCTGCCCGGCGACATCACGGTGGACAATCACATGGTGCTGGAGGAGGACATGGTCTTCGTCATGCACCCGAACCAGTATCTGCCCGAGACGGGCTACCTGATGTGCGGCGAGCCGGTGCGCATCACGCCGGACGGTGCCGAGGCGCTGTCGAGCGAAATGGCGACGCTCGATTCCGTGCCGGCGTAGGATCGTCCGATGCGCACCATGCATCCCGTCGTCGGGCTCGGCTCGTACCGCTGGGACCAGGAATGGCTGCCGATCGACGAGTTCGAGGAGCGGCTGCGCGCCGTGCGCCGGCTGATGGCGGCCGAAGGCTGGGACGGGCTGATCGTCCACGGCGATTCGCAGGACAGCGCCGTTCTGACCTACTTGACCAACTTTTTCCCGCGCAACCGCTGGGCCGTGGCGCTGTTCGGCGCCGAAGGGCCGGGCACGCTGATGGTCGCGACCTCGGCGCGCGACCTGCCGATCGCCGCGACCATCACCTGGATGCGCGAGGTCGCCCCCTTCGCCGAGGCGCGCAAGATCGTGCCGGACTGGGTGGCGGGGCTGGCGGGCAGCCCCCGCATCGCCGTCGCCGGCGGGGCGTTCATGCGCCGGCCGGTGCACGCGGCGGTGGTCGGAAGCGCCGCGAAGGCGACCGCGATCGTCCCGGCCGACGGCGCGCTCGCCAGGCTCCTCCACGCCAAGCGGCCGCGCGAGCTGTCGATGATCCGCAAGTCCTGCGCCATCCTCGGCGACACGGTGGCGGCGCTTGACGCGGCGCGCCGGTCGGGGGCGAGCGTGGTGGCGGCCAGCGTCGAGGCCGAGCGCGTCGCGCGCGTATCCGGCGCGCACGACATACGGGTGCTGTTCAGCCTCGATGGCGGCCGCACGCTGCGCCCGTTCGAGGAGACGTCGGACGTGCGCTGCGACCCGCTGGTCTGCTATCTCGCCGTCCGGTATCTCGGCTACTGGTCGGAGGCGATGGTCACCCTCTCCAACTCGTCCAGCGCCACGCGCGCGGCCTGCGCCGAATCGCTGGACGCCCTGATCGCGGCCGCGAAGCCGGGCGCGACCGGGGCCGACCTCGCCCGGGCCGCCGGCACGGTGGGGCCGCCCCATCCGGTGCTGGGCGGGCATGTCGGTCACGCGATCGGACTCGACCTCGACGCGGCGCCGATCGAAAGCGGCACGACGCTGGCGCCCGGCGGCGTCTACTCGCTCCACGCCGGCACGGCGGGCGATGCGGGCGCCGCGCTCGTCTCGGCCATGGTGGCGGTGGGCGAGGACGGCGCCGAACTGTTGTGGCAGGGCCACCGCCGGTAGGCTATTCCTTCGCCACCCTTTCGATTCCAGCTTCGAGGAGCGTCCGATGATCGTCGATTTCCAGCATCACTTCACGCCGCGCGAGATGGTCAAGGAGGACGTGAGCGGCGGCAAGCTGATCCTCAAATACGACAAGTGGGGCGCCCCGAGCTACACCGTGCATTCGCTGCTCTACGATCTCGACGAGCACATCCGCATGATGGACCGCGCCGGCATCGACGCCGCGATGCTGTCCTGCGCCGCGACCATGTGCGCCGATCTCGAGCCCTCGAAGTTCGTCAACGACCAGGCGAAGAAGGCCGAGCGCGACTATCCCGGCCGGTTCATCGGCACGGCGCATGCCCACCCGCTGGGCGGAGCCGACGCGTTCAAGGAGCTGGCGCGCTGCAAGCACGAGCTGGGCTTTCCCGGCGTGGTGATCCAGTCCGAGGTGAACGGCATGCAGCTCGACGCGCCCGAGCTCAACCCGTTCTGGGAGGAATGCCAGAAGCTCGGCCTTTTCGTGTTCGTCCATCCGGCGCTCGCGCTGGTCAATGGCCAGTTTTTCGACGCCGACGACCTGGCGCGCTCGGTGGGTCGCGAGTTCTCGCTGATCGTCGCGACGATCCGGCTGATCAATGGCGGGGTGCTCGACCGCTTCCCCGGCCTCAAGGTGCAGATGGCCCACCTGTCGGGCGGCGTCGCCTCGATGCTGGCGCGGGTGCGCAGCTACCAGGACAAGGAGTTCTGGGGCACGGCGGGCAACGAGAAGCACGGCCGCAAGCCCGAGAAGGAGTTCGACCACTATATCGACGAGCGGCTGGTGTTCGACACGGCCGGGTTCTGCGGCGCCATCAGCTCGGTCAAGAGCTCGCTGGTCGAGCTTCCCGCCAAGCGCATCGTGTTCGGCTCGGACTATCCGCAGGAGATCCGCGAGCCGGATGCCGTGAAGCTTTTCGTCGACGAGATCCGCAAGCTGGGCGGCGACGGCGCGGCCATCCTCGAGGGCAATATCGGCCACCTGCTGCCGGAGCCCGCGCGGGCGGCCTAGCGCCGGGCAGATGCGGCGGTTTGACGCAGGCGGCCGGGCGCGCTAGCATCGGGCCAAGCGCGCGAACGCGCGACGGTGCGGTGGGGGAGCCGGGCCGCTTGCGTCATTGGGGGCGGCCCCAGACGGGAGAACCGCCATGAACGTCGAATCCATCCTGAAGGCCAAGGGGTCCCGGGTCGTGACGATCACGCCCGGCGAAACGGTCGGGCGCGCCGCCGCGCTGCTGGCCGCCGAGAATATCGGCGCGCTGGTGGTCAGCCCCGACGGTGCACGCGTCGACGGCATCCTGTCGGAGCGCGACATCGTGCACGGGCTCGCGCGCGAGGGGGCCGGGCTGCTCGACCGCACGGTGGAGCAGGTGATGACGCACGGGATCTATGCCTGCGCGCCGGGCGATCCGCTCGACCGGCTGATGTCGCAGATGACCGACCGGCGCATCCGGCACCTGCCGGTGGTGGTCGGCGGCCGCCTTGAGGGCATCGTCAGCATCGGCGACGTGGTGAAGAGCCGGCTGGGCGAGATCGAGCACGAGACCGAAACGCTGCGCGAATACATCGTGCAGGCATGAGCGGCACATCGCTCAGAAGGTGAAGCCAGCCTCCAGCGTGAGCGCCCCGTCGAGCAGCCGCGACGTGTCGGGGGTCGGCGCGAACGGGTTGCCTTGACCGACGCTGGCGTTGAGCCGGAGACGCGAGGCCTCGCCCGGCCGGTGCGGCATCAGCGCGCTGAAATCCAGCGAGGTGGTGAGGCGCCAGTCGGTACCGCGCGCCGCCGGCTCGACATGCATGGCGAAGCGGGCGGCGTCGATCCGGGCGGTCAGGCGCAGCAGGCCGGCCGGCGCCGCGGTCACGGCGAGGCCGCCGCTGTAAATCTCGCCATACCACGGGGTCGCGGCATGCGGCGCCTCGCGATTGCCGAAGCCGAGATGCAGACGCCCCGTCCAGTCGCGCCCGCCGAAAGTCTGGTTCACCACCAGCGTGTCGGCACCGCCCGCGGGCCCCTCCCCGTCGGTGAGGCGCGTGCGCACGATGGCGAGCCGCGTCCTCCCCAGCCGGCTCCCCCAGTCGAAGAAGAGCTTGTCCATCGCCCGTTTCCAGCGGCCGGTCGCCGTCCCTTCGAAGTCGAACAGGACGCGGTGTTTGTCGGTGCGCACATAGCCCAGCCGCGCCGGCACCACACGGCGGCCGAGACCGCGCGCGGGGCGCAGCGCGTCCAGCGACAGGGCGGCGCGCAGGGAATCGCTGGCGCCGCGAAAGGCGGCCGCGCCGGTGCGCAAATCTCCGTCGCTGTCGCACGTGTCGTAGCCGAAGCGCAGCGACAGCGCGTTGAACGCCGCGTCGATGCCATAGCCGACCGAATCCTGGTTCGGCCCCAGCCCGCCAGTGCTGGGGCGCAGACGCGCGCCCGCGGCACGATGGCGGCCGAAGGCGGCGATGCGTGCCGAACCCGATCGCGCCAGGTCGACCTCGACGCGCTCGCGGCTGGTCGTCTCGTCGAGGCCCGAGGAGCCCCAGCGTCTCGGCCCGCCGAAGCGCCCCAGGGGCGCCGGCGCGGCCGCCGCCGCGGCGCCGTCATAGCCGGTGATCACGCGGACCTGCCCGTCGAACGCCGCCAGGCGGATCAGCCCGCCATAGACCGGGGCACCGCCGCGCAGATCGGGGTTCGCGAGCTGGCGCGGCCGGCGCCGCATATCGCTCGCCAGCCGCACGGACACCAGGCCGTCGCCTGCCACCGTCGGTGGGGCCGGGGCCGGCGCCGCGGCGCGGGCGTACGGGGTGAGCGGGGCGGCGAGAGAAAGGCAGCCTGCCGCGGCCGCGATGTGCCACGACATCGCAGGGGGCCAAGAAAACCCGCTCCGGCGCCAATCGATCCGAATGGCGGTCACCCCTGGCCGCGACGCAACGCGCGGCCTTTTGTCAGCCCTCTAACGTCTTCTTGTTGGCGACATCTGATACATGCCGCGGCGACGATTGTCGACCGGGATGGTTAACGATCCATTGGCGCCGGCGGCCCCGCCTTCACCCGTGCGAGCACGGCGCGGTGGCGCGCCACGGACAGCGCGAAAATCGCGCGGCGGCTCCGGTCCTGCGCGTCGGGCGGCGCCCGGCCGGCCTCGCGGAGCAGGGATTCCGTCGCGCCGATCATCGCCTCCAGCCGCTCGACGGCCGTGCGCGGGCGGCGCCATGCCCAGGGCGGCAGCACGTCATAGCGGCGCTCAAGATTCTCCCTGCGGGCAATCCCGACCGGTCGTATGGCCATGCGCATCTCCGCTTGCGTTGGCCGCGCCATATTGCGTATTTCGCTATTTTTGTCAACCGCAATGTTACGTTATACGTAACATACGCTTGTGTGCCCGCCCTAGCCGCGCAGCCGGTGCCAGATCACCGGAGCGATCCACTCGAGCTCCACGTCGTGCTCGATCTGTACGGCCGCATTGATCGACACCAGCGTGAACACGCCGGGGCGGGAACCGCGCTCCAGCAGCTTCACCAGCTTGCGGCCATCGACAGTCTGGACGACGCACTCCGTGCCGTAGCAGCGTTCCGGGTTCAGCCCGCGCTCGCGCGAATAGCCGATCAGCTCGCCGTCCTTGAAGCGCGGCGCCATCGAGTTGCCGCGTACCATCACGGCAAAGCCGCCGTCGCCCTCGTCCGGCGGGGGCTCGATCTCGTCCATCCCGGCGCCCGGGGAGTGGTCGTCCATGGCGAAAATCGTCTCCCCCGCGCCGACATAGCCGACCACCGGGATGCGCCGGCGCACATGGACCGCCGCCTTCCCGAGCCGCGCCGCCACCTCGTCCAGGCCGGTCTCCAGGAACTCCGCCATGTCCACCGCCTCGTCATAGGAGACGCGGCGGCGCTTGTTCAGGATCTCGGTCACGCGCGCCGCGTCGAGCCCGAGATGGGCGGCGAGGCCGCGCTGCGACTTGCCGAGCGCCTTGAGCCGTTCCTGGAACCAGAGCTTGTCCGGGGCCCCTGTCATGGCCCGAGTATGGCCACAGGCGGCGAAAAGCGCAACCCGTTATTGCGAACAACGCAAGTTCAAACTTGACATATAATTGCGAATGTCGTAATACGACGACCATGCTGGAAACGCTCAGGGGCCGCGCGGCGGCCATCGCGGAGACCCTCCGTGCGGAGGGTCCCGCCTTCACCCTATCGCCCCCTCCCGCATCGCCGCCGGCGCCGCCCGACCCGGTCGCCGGCCCGGAGGAGGGCTGCCGTTTCATCGCCGCCGACGTCGACTGGCGCCGCTGGCGCTATTGCGGCCAGCCGGTCCGGCGAGGCGCGTGGTGCGCGGCGCACGACGCCGCGGTCCATCGCTGGCCCGGGCTGGCCGACCGCCAGAGGCTGGGCGAGGAGATCATCCGCCAACTCGCCACGGGAGGGACCGATGACCGCGCCTAGCGATCGGCCGCGCCCCGGCGCGGGGAAGGACCGGCCGTGGGCGATCGAGAACCTGCCGATCCCCGGCGGGCGCGTCGCCGACCTGGTGACCGAGGGCGACCCGCAATCGCGCCCCGTGGCGCATCACCGGGTGGTCGACACGGTGGGCCAACTGGAACGCAACGGCACCATCACCGCCGAGATGGCACTGGCCGCCGAAGGGTTCGCCCGTGACTTCCACGCGGCCCACCTCGGCGGCATCCGCACCGCCGCGCTGGTGCGCGTCGATTCTTCCCGCACGGCCGAGACGCCGCCCGGCCACGAGGGCGCGCGCCGCCGCGTGCTGCGCGACCTCGAAGCGCTGGGCGGGTGGGGCGCGCCGGCCGCCCAGGCGGTGTGGCACGTGGTCGGGCTGGGGGAGTCGCTGCGCGAATGGTCCCACAGCGACGCTTGGCAGGGGAAGCCCATCCGCTACTATGCCGCGCAAGGCGTTCTGGTCGCCGGGCTGGGGATTCTGGCCCGCCTGCGGCTGGGCCGGAAAAACTAGGAATAAACACTTGACAATCGCTGCGCCATAGTGTATAGGTCACCCTACGCTGTGACAAAAGGCCCGCCCGAAATCAAGTCCCGGCGGGCCTTTTTCCGTTTCCCCACAGGGTGCCGCCCACTTAGGATTTTTATCCTTGACAAGCGCTGCCCCATAGTGTATAAGTCGCTTCACGGTCGAGACGAGGGCCCCGCGGCGAAACTCTTGCCGGAGCAGCCAAGGGCCCCATCCGCCGCGGGAGAGACCCCCTAACCTCGGTAGGTGCGGGTCTCTCCCTCTTCTTTTCGGCGCCGGAAACGGCGCCGTTTTCGTATCCACCGATCAGCACAGGACTCCCATGCCGGACAGCATTGCCCGATCCGACGGCGTGCGCGCGACGCCGCACGGCCGCGCCGCGCCCGCCGATCCCGCCACGCGTGCCGCCCCGCGCCGCCGCGCGGCGCGACGCAAGACGCAGGCGAGCCCGCTCGACGTCCAGCTCGCGACCATGAACGCGCTGTATGACGCGTCGCGCGACGAGACCGGCTGCATCGTCCGGCTCGACCTCGCGCGCCAGGCCTGCGACATCGCCAAGCTGGCCGCGCCCTATCTTCACGCGCGCATCGGCCCGGCCGAGGCGCCGCCCGAGAACGGGCGCGCCCGCCACGAAGACGTTCTCGACCTGCTCGACTGACCGCCGTGAACACGATGAACATCTCCCGGCGGCAGCAGCTGAAGGACGATTTCGCGTTCTACGCCGAGACGTGCCTGAAGATCCGCCCGAAAGCGGGCGGGCTCGCCCCATTCGCCCTCAACCCGGTACAGCGCCGGCTGCACGAGAGCGTCGAGGCGCAGCGCCGGGCGACCGGGCGGGTGCGGGTCATCGTGCTGAAGGCGCGCCAGCCGGGCGTCTCCACCTATGTGGAGGGTCGGTTCTACTGGAAGGTGACGCACCGCAAGGGCGTGCGCGCCTACATCCTGACCCATCGCGACCAGGCGACCAGCAACCTGTTCGCCATCGCGAAGCGTTTCCACGAGCACTGCCCGGCATCCGTGCGGCCGAGCCTGCGCGCCGCCAACGCGCAGGAGCTGGATTTCGCCGGGCTCGATTCGGGCTACCGCGTCGGCACGGCCAAGACGGCCGGCGTCGGCCGGTCGGACACGATCCAATTCTTCCACGGCTCCGAGGTGGCGCAGTGGCCGAGCGCCGAGGAGCATGCCGCCGGCGTGCTGCAGGCCGTGCCCGAGGCGGACGACACCGAGGTCTGGCTGGAATCGACCGCGCGCGGGGCGGGCGGATTGTTCCACAACATGTGGCGCGCCGCAGCGGCGGGCGAGAATGGCTATCTCGCCTTGTTCGTTCCGTGGTTCGAGCATGACGCCTATCGCGCGCCGCCGCCGGCCGGCTGGGCCGCGCCCGACGCGTTCGCCGAATACGCGGAGCCGCACCATCTTGCCCCCGACCAGATCTACTGGGCCTGGGCGAAGAACGCGGAGATCGCCGGCGCCGCCGGGGTGGGTACCGACACGCCGTGCTGGCGCTTCCGCCAGGAATACCCGGCGGACGCGGGCGAGGCGTTCCGCGCCAGCCGGACGGACGGATTCATCCCGCCGCATCTGGTGCTGCGCGCGCGCGACTTCACCGCGCCGCCGCAGGACCATGCGGCACCGGTGCTGGGCTGCGACTTCGCCCGGGGCGCGCGCGACTGGAACTGGTTCATCGACCGGCAAGGGCGCGCGGCCGGCGCAAAGGTGAACGACCGGTTCCACGCCGACGACACCGAGGACATCGCTGGCCGCCTCGCCCGGACGATCGACCGGACCGGACCGGCCATGTGCTTCCTCGATGCCGGCGGCGGCGGCGCAGCGGTCTACGACATATTGCGGGCACGCGGCTATGGGCGGCGCCTCACCCTGGTGAATTTTGGCGCAGCGCCGCGCGATACGCGCCGCTGGGCCAACAAGCGGGCCGAGATGTGGGGCGAGCTGCGCGACTGGCTGGCCGACCCGGGCGGCGCCTCGCTGCCCGACGACGACGTGCTCGACGGCGAGCTTACGGCGCCCGGGTACAAGTACAACGCGAACCAGCAGGTCGTGCTCGAGGACAAGGAGTCGATCCGCGCGCGGATCGGCAGCTCCACCGATGGCGGCGACGCACTGGCGCTCACCTTTGCCGCGCCGGTTGCGCCGCAGCCGGCGCGCGCAGCCGTGCCGCGCGCCGAAGGCATCTACGCGGTGCACCGCTGGTAGCGATGCGCGCCGTCGCCGTCTTTCACGACGTGGGCGGCGGGCGGCTTCGCCCGGTCCTGCGGCCGGGATTCCGCCACTGCTTCTGCGCCGTGCGCAGCGGCGCGTACTGGATCGTGGTCGACGGGCGCCAGGGCCTGCCCGCCATCGAGGTGGTGGCCGGCGCCGAAACCGACCTTGCCGCGTTCTATCGCGGGCTCGGCTACGCCGTGGCGGAGATCGCCGCGCCCGCCGGCCCGCCGCGCCACGCCTTCGCCCTGGCGACCTGCGTCGGGGTGGCGAAGCGCGTCCTCGGGGTGCGCGCGCCGCTCGCGCTCACGCCCTACCAGCTTTGGAAGCACCTGACCCGAACGACCAGGAGGTCCGCCATGTCGTCCCTGTTCAGCCCGCCTTCGCCACCGGCACCGCCGCCGCCCCCGCCGGCGTCTCCCACCGTCGCCGACCCGTCGGTGCAGCAGCGGAAGGAGGAAGAACGCCAGGCGCGGCTGCGCCGCATGGGCATGCGATCCGCGATCCTGACCGGCGGGCTCGGCGACACGCGCAGCGCGCCGGTCGACCGCCCGACGCTCCTTGGCCGCACGGGGAAGATGTGATGGACGAGACCATCGAGGACCTGCTCGCCCGCTTCAAGGCGCTGGCGGACGAGCGCCGCGAGTGGGACGCGCACTGGCAGGAGCTGGCCGAGGTGATGCTGCCGCGCCGCGCCTCCTTCACCACCGAGGCGCGGGCGGGCGCGAAGCGCAGCGAGAAGATCTTCGACGGCACGCCGATGCTGGCGCGGCGCGGCCTCGCCGCGGCGATCGACGGGCTGCTGAAGCCCAAATCGACGCGCTGGTTCCGAATCCGTGCCGAGGACGAGGCGCTGGACCGCGACGACGCGGTGCGGGCCTGGCTCGACCGGGCGGAGGACCGGCTGTTCGCCGCCTTGTACAACCCGCGCGCCCGATTTGTGCAGCGCTCGGGCGAGGTCGACGACGACCTGGTGACGTTCGGCACCGGGATCCTCTATATCGGCGAATCGCACGCTCTCGACCGGCTCGTCTTCCGTTCGGCGCATCTGCGCGACACGTTCATCGTCGAGAATGGAGACGGCGAGGTCGACACGGTATTCCTGCGGCTGCGCCTCACCGCGCGCCAGGCCGTCCAGCGCTTCGGCGCCGATAATGTGGGCGCCAAGACGCGCGAGGCGATCGCCGCCGGCAGGCCGGACGAGAAGATGGTGTTCCTGCAGGTGGTGAGCCCGCGCAGCGCGCGCGACCCGCGCCGGCGCGACGCCCGCCATCTGCCCTTCGCCTCGGTGGTGATCGACGTCGCCTCGGAGCACGTGGTGGCCGAGTCCGGCTTCCATGAGTTCCCCTTCGCCGTGCCGCGCTGGGACACGGCGTCGGGCGAAATTTACGGCCGCTCGCCCGGCATGATCGCGCTCGCCGACGCCAACACGCTGCAGCAGATGGGGAAGACCATCCTCATCGCCGGCCACAAGGCGGTCGACCCGCCTTTGGTGCAGGTGAACGACGCGGTGATCGGCACGGCGCGCACCTTCCCCGGCGGGGTCAGCTACGTCGATGCCCAGGCGCTGCGCGATCTGGGAGGGGTGCGGCCGATCGCGCCGCTCGAGACCGGCGGCAACATCCCGCTGGGCCGCGAGATGCAGAACGACACCCGCCGGCAGATCGAGGCCGCGTTCTTCCGCAACGTGTTCCATCTGCCGGTAGACGGGCCGCAGATGACCGCGACCGAGGTGCTGGAGCGCAAAGAGGAGTTCCTGCGCACCATCGGCCCGGTCGTAGGAAGGCTGGAGACCGACTATATCGGCGTCGTGCCGCAGCGCGCCTTCATGATCCTGCTGCGGGCCGGCGCGTTCGGGCCGGCGCCGGCCGCGCTTTCCGGCGGCCGGGTGCGCATCACGGTCGCGTCGGCGGTCGAGCAGGCGCGCAAGCAGATCGAGGCGGCGGGCGCTGCGCGGGCCATGGAGCTGCTGGCGCCGTTCTTCGCCGCGCGGCCCGAGCTGATGGACAATTTCGACACCGACGCCATCGCCCGCGACGCGCCCGACATCTTCGGCCTGCCGCGCGGCTGGCTGCGGCCCGAGGGCGACGTGCGGGCGCTGCGCGACGCCCGCCTCGCCGGCCGGCAGGCCGAGGAGCTGCTGCACGGCGCGCGCCAGGTGGCGGACATCGCCGCGCGGCTGCACGACGCGCCGGCGCGGGGGGCGGGCTGATGCGGTTGCGCAACCCGTTCGCCCGGCGGGCGCGCCCCGCCCCGCCCGACCCGCGCGCCCTATTCGACCAGATCGTCAAGGCGCGGCTCGGCGCACGCTACGACGAAACCGACCGGTGGCGCGACTTCCGCGCGGTATTCCTCGGCCAGTCGGGGCCCGAGCAGGGCAACCGCGTGCTGTGGCAGATCCTGGAATGGACGCGGATGTACCAGCGCGTCGCCGCGCCGGGCGACCCGCACGAGACCTATTTCCGCGACGGGGAGCGCAGCATCGGGCTGCGCCTCCTCGCCACCTTGGACGTCGAGCCCGAGCGGCGCGAGCGGGCGAAGGGAGAGACGCATGGCCGATGACGTGACGAGCCCGACCGAACACGAGCCGGCCGCGCCCGACTGGCGCGCGACCATTGCGGACGAGCGGCTGCGCGGCTTCGCGGCGCGCTTCGCGACGCCGGTCGACGCGGTGAAGACCGCATTCGATTTGCGCCAGAAGCTATCCGTCGCATCGCCATTCGGCGACGGCGTGCCGGACACGCCCGAAGGCTACGCCTTCGCCATGCCCGAGGGCGGCGAGCCGGCCGAATCCGACCGCGCCTTTCACGCCCGGATGGCGCGCCTGTTCCACGAGGCGGGTGTGAGCGCGACGTCAGGCCGAAACGCTCAACAGCGGATGGAACGGCATGCTGGCCGAGGCGCGTGCCGAGCAGGAGGCCGCCGATATGCGCGCCGCCGCCGACACCGAGGCGGCGCTGCGCCGCGCCTGGGGGCCAGGCTACGAGCGCAACCGGGCGCTGGCCGAGCGCGCCGTCGCCCGGTTCCATGACGGCGACCCGAGCGAGATCCTGAACGTCGCGCTGGCCGACGGCACGCTGCTCGGCTCGCTGCCGGCCTTCGTGCGCTATGCGGCGCAGATCGGCGCCCAGCTCGCCGAGGACACGATCCATTCCGGCGCGCCGTCGTCGGTTGCCGCCTCCGCGCAGGAGCGGATCGACGAGATCCATGGCTGGCAGTTCGCCGACGATCCCGGCCTGCGCGCCCGCTACCGCTCGGGCGAGGCGCAGGACGAGCTCGCCGCGCTCTACCGCGGCCTGCACGGCGACGCGCCCGTCGTCGGCGCGGACGGGCGGGTGGCCTGAGCCCACGCGTCATTGCGAGCGAAGCGAAGCAATCCAGCTGGTTCTGGATCCTTCGTCGCTGCGCTGCTCGCGATGACGGAAATTCATGAGTTCCCGCCCGGGCCCACCGCGCATGGAGCGCGACCCCTAGGCGTTTTTCGTCGCACGCACCTGACCCTGACGCCCGACGCGACCCGGCGCGGTCTTTCCGCGCGGGCCCACCGCTGCCGGCGCCCGGCCCACCACGCGGCGTGCTCGCCTCAACCTTCCATCGGAGAACGAGATGAGCACTTCGATCAGCGTGAGCTTCGTCAAGCAGTACGAGCGCGAGGTTCACGAGGTCTTCCAGCGGCGCGGGTCGTTCCTGCTTTCGACCATCCGCCGCCAGACCGGCGTCGTCGGCGCCACCACCACCTTCCAGGTGATCGGCAAGGGCGTCGCCACCACCAAGGCGCGCCACGGCACCATCACCCCGATGAACCAGAGCCACACGGCCGTCGAGTGCACCCTCGCCGACTTCTATGCCGGCGACTGGGTGGACAAGCTCGACGAGTTGAAGACCCGGCACGACGACCGGGAGGCCATTGCCAATGGCGGGGCGTGGGCGCTGGGCCGCAAGGCCGACGAGCAGATCATCGTCGCCGCCGACGCCACGTCGTCGACGGTTGGCGACTACTCGACGGCGATCACCCGCGCGCTGCTGCTGCAGGCGACCGAGACGCTCGACGACAACGACGTGCCGCGTGACGGCCAGCGCTTCGGCCTGCTGACCCCGCGCTCGTGGTCGGTCGCCATGACCATCCCCGAGTTCGCCGACGCCGACTTCGTCGGCAAGGACGGCCTGCCGTTCCTCAAGGGCGCCGAGCCGCGCACCTGGATGGGCGTGCACTGGATGGTCCACACCGGCCTCGCCGGCAAGGGGACGAGCCAGGCGAAGAACCTGGTCTATCACCGCTCGGCGCTCGGATACGCGAGCGGGGATCAGATCACCGCCGACATCACCTGGCACGGCGATCGCGCGGCGCACTTCGTCAACCACTTCATGTCGGGCGGCGCGGTGCTGATCGACGCGGTGGGCGTGGTCGGCGTCCACGTCGACGACACCGCCGCAATCCCGACCAGCTAAGGAGGAGCTCATGGCCTACAAGGACGCCTATATGGCGCTCGGGTCCTATGTCGGCGGGAAGCACCCGCTGAAGGTCTGGCACTACGTGACCGAGGACGCGCCGGCGGCGGTCGATTCCGCCGGCTACTTCAACGCCAAGGTCGACGAGCTGGCGGTGGGCGACCTCGTCTGGGTCTATCAGGCCTCGGACGAGGACGACCTGACCGCGGGCATCTCGGACGTCTCGCTGCACATCGTCCTGTCGAACGACGGGTCGGCGGTGGACGTGTCCGACGACCTGCTGGGTGCGACGGTAGCCGACACCGACTGACGCCGCCCCTCGGTCCGCCGGGCGGGGTGCGCGCGCCCCGCCCGGTCCCTTTCCCGAACATGGAGAGACCCATGCCCGACGATACCGTCGCCGCCGCCCCCGCGCCTGCGCCCGCACCTGATCCGGCATCCGATCCGGCGTCCGATCCCGCGCCGGACACGCCCCCGCCCGCGCCGGTCGGCGATCCGCCGCCCGGTGCCGACGAATGGCAGGCGGTGGGGGCCGAGCTGGCCGCCGAGCAAACGGCGCGCGAGGCGGGCCTGGCAGCGCTGCGCCAGGACTGGGGCGAGGCGTTCGACGCCAACGTCGCGCTGGCCCAGCGGCTGGCCAGCGAGGTGGCCGCGCCCGAGCTGGTGGCGGCGCTCGACCGGTCGGGCCTCGCCGGCGACCCGTTCCTGCTGCGTGCGGTGGCCGAGGTCGCCCGTCGCCTCTATGGCGGCTCGCCGACCGCCGCGCCGGCCGGCGGGCGCGAGGCGGAACGGCTCCGCGGCCAGCTCGACGAGCTGCACGCGCTGCAATTCCACGACGATCCGCGCGAGCGCGAGAGCTACCGCTCGCCCACGGTGCAAAGCGAGCTCGCACGGCTCTACGCCGCGCTCTACGGCGACGCGCCCGTGGTGGGCCGCGATCTCCGCGTCGCTTGACGAAGGGGTGGGACCATGGCCTCCGAAGTCGGCATCTGCAATTCCGCGCTGACCAAGATCGGCGCGGCACGCATCGTCGCGCTCGACGATGGCTCGAAGAACGCCAACGCGTGCGCCGAGCTCTATCCCAAGTTGCGCGACGACCTGCTGCGCCGCCACGCCTGGAACTTTGCCCACGTCCGGCGCAAGCTCGCGCGGCTGGCCGCCGCGCCGGCCTTCGGCTTCGCCTACGCCTATCAGCTTCCGACCGACTGGCTGCGCACCGTCGAGGTCTACACCGACGACGCGGCGGCCGGGCTCGCCAACTACCGGATCGAGGGGCGGACGATCCTGGCGTCGGCCGAGGCGCTCTATCTCGTCTATATCGGCGTGGTCACCGATCCCAACGACATGCCGTCGGATTTCCGCGAGACGCTGGCCGCCATGCTGGCCTGCGACCTGGCGGTGCCGATCGCCCAGTCCTCGAGCCTGCGCCAGCAGATGGCCGACGCGTTTCGCGACGCGCTGGCGCGGGCGAAGAGCGTCGACGCGGTTGAGGACGGTCCCGAGTCGATGCCCGAGGGCGCCTGGGCGGGAGTGCGCTGATGACCCGGGCCAATCCTCTGCAGCCGGCGTTCAACGCCGGCGAGATCAGCCCGCGCATGGCAGCGCGGGTGGATTTCAACAAGTACGGCGCGGCCGCCGCGATCTGCGAGAACATGATCGCCCTGCCCCAGGGCGGGATCATGCGACGGCCGGGCACCCGCTTCGTCGCCGAGGTGAAGGATTCGGCGGGCGCGTGCCGCCTCCTGCGCTTCGAGTTCTCGACGGAGCAGGCCTACGTCATCGAGGCGGGTGAGGGCTATTTCCGCTTCTACCGCAACCAGGGGCGCATCGCGGTCGCCGAGACCGACGCGGCCATCGCGAACGGCGACTTCGCGGCCGGCATCGCGAGCTGGGACGACCGGTCGGGCGCCGGCTCATCCCTGGCGCACGACGCGGCGAACGGTCGGCTGTCGCTGGTCTCGAATGGCACCACCTACGCGCACGCCGAGCAGGCGGTGGCGACGTCGCACCCGGGAGAGGAGCACGTGCTCGCCTTCCGCACGCTCGGCGCGCCGGGCGACGAGATCCTGCTGCGCATCGGCACCAGCTCGACCGGCGGCGAGACCGTCGACGACAGGCCCTTCGCCACCGGCCGGCACGTCTTCGCCTTCACCCCGACGGCGAGCCCGTTCTACCTGCAGTTCCGCCACAAGACGGGCAAGACGCTGCAGCTCGATGACGTGGCGCTTCTCGCCGGCGCGCCGCTCGAGCTCGCGACGCCCTACGCGGCGGGCGAGCTGGCCGGGCTGCAAAGCGCACAGTCGGCCGACGTGGCGTTCCTGTGCCATGCCGACCATCCGGTGCAGAAGCTCGCCCGCTCGGGTCATACCTCATGGTCGCTGATCGAGGTGGCGTTCGCCGACGGGCCGTGGCTCGGCCTTAATGCCGACGACGCGAAGACCCTGTCGGCTGCGGCGACCACCGGCCTCGACGTCGACGTCACGGCGTCGGGTCACGCGCCGTTCGTCCCGTCCGATGTCGGGCGGCCGGTCCGGCTGTCGCACGGAACCAGCGAACCGGGCTGGGCTGTGATCGTGAGCTACGTGTCCGCCAGCCAGGTGACGGTGGACATCCGCCGCGCCTTCGCCTCGACCGCCGCGACGGCGGATTGGCAGCTCGGCGCGTGGTCGACGGCCACCGGCCATCCGCAGGCGGTGGCCTTTTTCGAGCAGCGCGCCTGCTACGCCAAGACGACGCGCCAGCCGCAGACCTTCTGGCTGTCCCAATCGGCGGACCTGGAGAACATGCGGCCGGACAGCCGCGACGGCTCCGAGAACACCGTGCAGGACGACGATGCGCTCGACTTCACCATGGCGGCCGAGCGGGTGGATGTGATCCAGTGGCTGTCGCCCGGGGCAAGGCTGGTAATCGGCACGTCCGGCGGCGAATGGATCGTGCAGTCGGACGGGCCGGTGGTCACGCCGACCGACATCAGCGTCCGGCGCCAGACGACGCATGGCTCGGCGCCGCTGCCCGCCGTGCGGGTGGGGCCGACCGCCCTGTTCCTGCAGCGGGCGCGGCGCAAGATCCGCGAGTTCACCTACGATTTCCAGGTCGACGGCTACCAGGCGCCCGACCTGACCGTCCTGTCCGACCATGTGACCCTCTCCGGCCTGGTCGAGATGGACTACCAGGAGGAGCCGGACGCGGTTCTGTGGTGCGTCCGCGCCGACGGCCAGCTCGCCTGCATGACCTATCGCCGTGACGAGGATGTGATCGGGTGGAGCCGCCAGATCCTGGGCGGCACCTTCGCGGGCGGGAGAGCCTGCGCCGAATCGGTGGCGGTGATCCCCGGCAACGGCGATCCCGGCCAGGTCTACCCGTCGTCGGATCGCGACGAGGTCTGGGTGATCGCCAGGCGCACGATCGCCGGGGAGACCTCACGCACGGTCGAGTTCTTCGAGGGGTCGTTCGTCGGTCCCGACCGGCACGCCTACGACACCGACGCCGCTTGGCGCGCTGCCGTGCTCGCCGCCCAGGACGACGCGTTCTATGTCGATTGTGGGCTGACCTATGTCGGCGCGCCGGCGACCACGGTTTCCGGCCTCGACCATCTGGAGGGCGAGACGGTCAAGGTGCTGGCCGACGGTGCGGTCCACCCGGACCGGACGGTCGCCGGCGGAGCCATCGCCCTCGATGCGCCGGCGGCGAAGGTGCAGGTCGGGCTCGGCTACGCTCATACCTACGAATGCCTGAAGATCGACGCCGGTGCGAAGGCGGGCACCGCGGTCGGGCGCACCAAGCGCATTCATGGCCTCACGCTGGTGCTCCTCGATTCGATGAACGCGCGGATCGGGCCCGACCGGGCCCACCTCACCACGCTCGAGTTCCGCGAGGTGACGGACGCGATGGACGCGGCCGTGCCGCTGTTCACCGGCGAGCGCTATGTCGAGCTGGAGGGGGACTACCAGCTCGACGCGCGCTTCGTGATCCAGGACGACAGCCCCGGGCCCTTCGTCCTGCTGGCCGTCGCACCGGCGCTCAAGACCAACGAGATGGTGTGATGGAGCTGGTGCCGTTCCGGCCCGGCCATCTCGCGGCGCTTACGCCACGCGTCGCGGACGCGGGCGCGCTCGACCGGTTCGCCCGGCTCTACCGGCCCGCCGGTCCGGCGTGGACCGGCCTGGTGGACGGAAGGCCGGTGGGGTGCGGGGGGATCGTGACCGACGGCGAAATCGGGCGGGCATGGGTGGTGCTCAGCCACCCGGTGCACGCGGCGGTTCACCGGACGGTGCGCCGGGCGGTCGAGCGCGAGCTGGCCGCCGGTACCGTCCGCCGCATCGAGGCGCGGGCGCTCGAGGAATGGGACGGCGCGTGCCGCTGGCTCGAGCGCCTTGGGTTCCATGCCGTCGGCCGCGACGGCGCATATCGGGTCTATCGCAGATGACAGGAATGGAAGTCTTCATGGCGGCCGCGTCCGCCCTCGGCACGCTCTCCTCGGCGAACAACCAGGCGAGCGCCCAGAACACCGCAGCGGAGATTGCCCGGCAGCAGGCGGCGCGCGAGCGCGAGATCGCGGCCCAGCAGGCCACGGACTTCCGCCGCCGCCAGGACGCGGCGCTGGCCGCCGAGCGGGCCCGCCGCGGCGGCTCGGGTATCGCGCTGGCCGGCTCTCCGCTGCTCGCCGACACGGCGGCGGTGCAGGACATCGCGCTCGGCGAGGCGCGGGTGCGTGCCGGCGGCGATGTCCAGGCGAGCCGCCTCGAACAGCAGGCGGCGGCAAGGCGCGCGCAAGCCTCCAGCACCGCGTCCCTTGGCGCGCTGCGGGCCGGCACGACACTGCTCAAGGGCTTCAACACCGCGTTCTTCTGAGCGTTCAACCCTTCCCGCGGAGAGACCGATGACGCTGAACACGACCGACAGCAAGGTCGCCTATGCCGGCGACGGGTCGACGACGGTTTTCGCCGTCCCGTTCAAGTTCCTGGCCGATGGCGACATCGAGGCGCTGCTGCGCGACGATGCCACCGGGGCGGAAACGGGCTGGACGGCAAACACGGAATACACGCTGACCGGGGCGGGCAACGATTCCGGCGGCACGCTCACCGTCGCCTCCAGCCCCACCGACTTTACGCCCGAGGCGGGCCGGACGCTGGTGATCCGGCGGCGCGCGGCGGAGGTGCAGGGGGCGGCATTCCCCGCCGGCGGCGCGTTCCCGTCGGCGACGATCGAGACGGCGCTCGACCGGCTCACCATGCTCGTCCAGCAGCAATCGGAATCCATCGCGCGTGCCTTGTCGGTGCCGGCGACTGACCCGGCGGAGTCCATCGCGACGCTACCGTCGAGCGTGTCCCGCGCCTCGCGCTACCTGGCGTTCGACGCCGACGGCTTGCCATTGGCCGCCGCGCCGCCCGAAGGCGGCAACCTGGTGTCGGCCTTCATGGCCGAGGTGCTGGACGACGTGGACGCGGACGCGGCCCTCACGACGCTCGGGCTCGACTCGATCGCCGCGGACCGGCTGGGCAGCGGGTCGGTAACCGCCGGCAAGTTGGCGCCCAGCGCGCTCGCGGCGACTCTGGTGAACGGCACGCTGGCGGTTTCTGTCGGCGCCGGCTACGCCACGATCGCCGTCAAGACGCTGGCCGGCGCCGATCCCAGCGCCGCCGATCCGGTCCGGGTGCGGTTCGATGCGGGCGACGGCACCTACACCGTACGCGATGCGACTGCGGCGCTGTCGATGACGATCTCCTATGGCTCGTCTCTGGGCATACCGTCGGGGACGCCGTTCCGAATCTGGGTCGTCGCTTTCGACGATTCCGGGTCACTCAGGCTCGGCGCCATCAACTGCGTCTCCAGCGCCGGCGACGTCTATGCGCTGGGGCGATCCCCGGTCGAATTGGCCGTTGCCGAGGGAGGCAGCGCCACCTCGGCCCAGACCCTCTATGCCCCGGTCGCGATCAGCGCGAAGCCCTATGCCGTCCTCGGCCATCTGGACTGGGAAAGCGGACTCACCACCACGGGAACCTGGGACGCCGTGCCCGATCGGGTGCGGCTGTTCGGCGCCGGCAGTTCGCTGCCGGGCGAGACGGTCAGGACCTATCGGGGCGGCACCGGGGCAGCGCAATCGGGAACGACGATCCTGCCCTTCGACGACACGATCCCGCAGTCGGGCGAGGGCGATGCCTGGGCCTACAACCTCGCCGCGACACCGGTCTCGCCGTGCGACCCGTTCGAGGTCGAGGCCCAGCTATTCGCGTCCCATTCGGTCGCGAACACGCGCATCACCCTCGCGCTGTTCGAGTATGGCGGAGCGTCGACGAACGCCGTGGCCAGCGCTGCCGCGAATCGCGCCGGGCGCCGGCGCGATCGCCGGGCCTATCCGGCTCCACTACCGGGGACGGCGCGCGCCCGACGCCACGGGCTACCTGACGCGCATCGGCGGCAGCGCCGCCGGCACCACCACAGTGAACGGCGAGGGTGGCGCCCGCAAGCTTGGCGGCACGCTGGCCAGCAGCTTCATCATCAGGGAGATCATGGCATGAGCACCGTTCGCGCCGTCTATATGGAGGCGCCGGCTTTCCCCGCGTCCGTGCAGCACCCGGACGCCGTCCGCTACCAGGTGGGCGGGCTGTGGGTCGACGCCATCGGCGGCACGCCGAGCCAGGCGGAGGTGGATGCCATCCTGGCGCCGCCCCGTTGGCTGGTGCCGAAGCTCGTCGTCGTCGAGCGGCTGATCGCGGCGGGCAAGGACGACGCGGCGTTCGCGGCGCTCGCCCAGAACCCGGCGACGCAGCGGCGGTGGGACGCCGCCAGCGAGGTATGGAGCGACGACCCAGAGGCGCTGGCCCTGCTCGCGGCGATCGGAGCCGACCCCGCCGTCATTCTGGCGCGGCCGTGAACAGACGATGGAGGCAGCGATGGCCGAAGACGACAAGCTGGCCGGTATCGACCGGCGGCTCGGCGATCTCGAGCACAAGATGGACCGGGTTCTCACCTTCGTCGACGAGTGCACGGGCGGGCGCAAGGCGCTGCTGACCACGCTCAAGGGCATCGGCGCCTTGGCCGCCGCCGGGGCGGCGGTCCTCGCGGCGCTGCGCATGGGGCTCCGGCCATGATCGCCCCCGTCGTGCCTGCCGGTATCGGCGACATCGTCGGCGGCGTGATCGGGACGGGCCTTAACGTGCTGTCGGGCGGGCTGGTCGGTGGGCTGCTGCGCCTCGCGCCCGAGGTGCTGCGCCTGTTCACCACCAAGGCGGACCGCGATCACGAATACCGCATGGCCAGGCTCTCTGCCGACACCGCCGCCGCCGACCGCACCGGCAAGCTGGAGGAGCTCCGACTCGGCGGGGACATTGCCCAGACGGGCAGGGGGCTCGACGCGCTGGTCGAGGCCCTCAAGGGCCAGTCCGCGCACTCGGGCATCAGCTGGGTCGACGCAGTGTCGGCGACCGTGCGGCCATTCGTCACCTATTGGTGGCTCGCGCTCTATAGCGCGGTCAAGGCGTGCCTGATCGCCGTGGCGCTCGGGGGCGGCGTCGGGCTTCCCGACGCGATCCTGCAGATCTGGACGGACTTCGACGTGGCGACGTTCGGCGCCATCGTCAATTTCTGGTTCCTCGACCGCGTCCTGAAGCACCGGCCGCTGTGACCGTCCCCGACTGCGGCCTGGACCTGATCGAACGGTTCGAGGGGCTGGGCGACGGCGATGAAGGCGTGCCGGGCCTGCAGCCCTATCTCTGCCCGGCGGGCTACTGGACCTTGGGCTGGGGTGCGATCCGCGACGGCGAGGGGCGCCGGGTGACGCGCGCGACACCGGCCATCGACCGCGCCGCCGCCGATGCGCTGCTCGCGCGCGACGCGGACGCCGCGGCGGCAGCGGTCCGCCGCCTATCCCTGCCGCGCGCGCTCGACGACCGCCAGGCCGGGGCGCTGACCTCCTTCGTGTACAATCTCGGCGCCGGCGCCTACCAGGCTTCCACTCTGCGGCGTCGGGTGCGGGCCTGCCGCGACGACGAGGCGGCGCGGCGAGTTCCTGCGCTGGGTGCATGCGTGCGGCCGGGTCCTGCCCGGACCTCGTGCGCCGGCGGACGGCGGAGCGGCGACTGTGGCTGGCGGGCAGCGGGATGCCGTGACACCAGCGCGATGCTGGTCGGAGCGAGAGGATTTCGAACCTCCGACCCCCGCCTCCCGAAGACGGTGCTCTACCAGGCTGAGCTACGCTCCGGCATCCCGTGAGGATCGCCTATATACCGTTCCGGCCCGTGGCTCGCAAGCGCGCCCCGGCGCGCCGCTAATAGGCGCGGTCGACGGCGAACTCGGCGGCCTCGATCAGCGCCGCCTTCGCCGGGCTGGCCGGGAAAGGCTCCAGCGCCTGGCGCGCGACGGCGCCGTAGGCCCGGGCGCGCTCGATCGTCGCCTTCAGGGCGCCGGCCTTGTCCAGGAGCGCCGCGGCGCGCCGGAAATCGCCCTTCTTCTGCTCCAGGTCCTCGAGCGTGCGGCGCCAGAACGCGCGCTGCTCCTCGTCCGCCTCGCGGAAGGCCAGGACCACCGGCAGGGTGATCTTGCCTTCGCGGAAATCGTCGCCGACCGTCTTGCCGAGCGTCGCCTGCTGCGCCGAATAGTCGAGCACGTCGTCGACGAGCTGGAACGCGATGCCAAGATTGTGGCCGTAGGTCCTGAGCGCCTCGCGCTCCGCCTCCGGCCGGTCGGCGACGACCGCGCCGATCTCGGCCGCCGCCGCGAACAGCTTCGCGGTCTTGGCCCGGATGACGGCGAGATAGTCGTCCTCGGTCGTATCCGTGTCGTTGGCGGTGACGAGCTGCGCCACCTCGCCTTCGGCGATCACGGCCGAGGCTTCGGACAGGATGGCGAGAACGTCGAGCGAGCCGTCCGCGACCATGAGCTGGAAGGCCCGGCTGAACAGGAAGTCGCCGACCAGCACGCTCGACTTGTTGCCCCATACGGCGTTGGCGGTGGCCAGGCCGCGGCGCAGGTCGCTTTCGTCGACCACGTCGTCGTGCAGCAGCGTGGCGGTGTGGATGAACTCGACCGAGGCGGCGAGCCCGATATGCCGGTCCCCTCCGTAGCCGCAGAGCCGCGCCGCGCCCAGCGTCAGCATGGGGCGCAGCCGCTTGCCGCCGGCGGCGATGATGTGGCCGGCGAGCTGCGGGATCAGCAGGACCGGCGACTGCATCCGCTGCAGGATCACTTCGTTGACGCGGGCGAGGTCGCCGTGCGTCAGCGTCACGAGCGATTCGAGCGTCGGACGCGGGGGCTCGCCCCGGCCGCCTTCCAGGCTGACGACGACGCTCACCCTAGGGCTCCCGTGGCAGTTGACGCGCTGGTGGAATGACGGGAGCATAGAACGGTCGCGGCGCGGGTCAAGCCGCCGCGCCAACCGCCGCAGGGCCACGCCTCCGCCCCACGCGTGCGGAGGGGCGGGATGAAGGAACTTCTGCGGACCAACGACGCCGTGCTGCTCTCCTGGCTCACGGCCCTTCTGCGCGCCGAGCAGATCGAGCCCATATTGTTCGACGCCTACACTTCGGTGATGGAGGGCAGCATCAGCGCCATCCCGCGCCGGCTGATGGTGGCGGATGCCGACCATGCCCGGGCCCGACGGATCATCGAGGATGCCGGCGAAGGCGCCCATCTCGCCTGACCAGACCACCGACGACGCCATCCTCGGCGGACGGATCATCGTGCGCCAGCCGCGCGCGGGATTCCGCGTCGCCATCGATTCCGTCCTGCTCGCCGCGGCGGTGCCGGCACGCGCCGGCGACACCGTTTTCGAGCCGGGCGCCGGCGTCGGCGCGGCGGCGCTATGCCTCCTTCATCGCGTCCCCGGCTGCCGGGTGGTGGGGCTCGAGCTTCAGCCGCCGCTCGCCACGCTCGCGCGCCACAACGCGGCGCGCAACGGCGCCGCCGACCGGTTCGACGTCCTGGTCGGCGACGTCGCTTCGCCGCCCGCGCGAATCACCGCTGGGAGCTTCGCCCACGTGATGATGAACCCGCCCTATCTCGATCCCGCGCGGTCGCGTGCACCGCGCGCGCCGTCGAGCGCGATGTCGACCGTCGAAGGCGCAGCACCGCTCGGGCGCTGGATCGACGTCGCGCTGGACGCGCTGCGCCCGCGCGGAACCCTCACCCTCATCCACCGCGCCGACCGTCTGGCCGACATACTTGCCGCGCTGCGCGGCAAGGCGGGCGGTGTCGTGGTCTTTCCGCTTTGGCCCGAACCCCAGGCAAATCAAGCCGTTCGCGTCATCGTTCGGGCCCGCAAGGCCAGCGCCGCACCGTTCCGCCTGGCCGGCGGACTGGTCCTGCACGAACGCGGCGGCGCCTACACGCGCGCGGCCGACGCCGTGCTGCGCGACGGTGCGCCGCTCGACCTCTAGCGGCCGCAGCGGTGCTTCGACGCGCGAGATGCTTGCCGAACGACGTGCGATGATTGCCGAGTTGCAAAATTCGACTGACGAAACAGCGATGAACAATTGAATCTCGCAGCGTTCGCGGTATATTGATCGTGCCGGCAAATGGGTGCCGGCGAAAGCGGAGATACGATTATGGCTGCTCCGGCAAAGAAGGCCGCCAAGAAGACCGCCACGAAGAAGAAAGCGGCGCCGAAGAAGAAGAAGTAGTTCCGGCCGACCGAGGCGGACGGAACCGCGCCACTGTCGGCGCGGCGAAAAATGAGGCGGCGGTCTGGTCATCCAGGCCGCCGCTCTTTTTGTGCCCGGCGCGCGGCCGGCGCTTCCCCGCCCGCCTTGACCCGCGCCGACCGCGCAGCCTAGAAGGCGACATGCTGGGGTTTTCGAAGCTTCTGTTTCTTGTCGTCGTGATCGCCGTCGTCTGGTTCGGCTTCAAATGGCTCGGCCAGGGCGGCAAGACGCAGGTGCGCGAGGACGCGCCGCGCCGACGCACGCGCCGCGCCGACCGCGCGGCGGTCAGCGCCGAGGACACCGTCGAATGCCCCGTCTGCAAGACCTACGTGCTCGCCCGCGATCCCCGCAATTGCGGCCGCGCCGGCTGTCCCTATCCCGGCGGAAGCTGAGGCGTTCCGCGGCGCCGGGGGTCGTATTGACCGCTCCGGGGCCGGTGGGTAAGTTCGCCGCGCACGCCGGGATCCCGCCGATGACCGAATCTTCCCCCGCGAGGACCTCGTTCCAGGGCCTGATCCTCGCATTGCAATCCTACTGGGCGGCGCAGGGATGCGTCCTGCTCCAGCCCTACGACATGGAGGTCGGCGCCGGGCACGTTCCACCCCGCGACCACGCTGCGCGCGCTCGGCCCCGAGCCCTGGCGCTGCGCCTATGTGCAGCCGTCGCGCCGGCCCGGCCGACGGGCGCTATGGCGAGAACCCCAACCGGCTGCAGCACTACTACCAGTTCCAGGTGATCCTGAAGCCGTCGCCGCCCGACAGCCAGAAGCTCTATCTCGACAGCCTCCGCACGCTGGGCATCGACGCCGCGCTGCACGACATCCGCTTCGTCGAGGACGACTGGGAAAGCCCGACGCTGGGCGCCGCCGGTCTCGGCTGGGAGGTGTGGTGCGACGGGATGGAGGTGACCCAGTTCACCTATTTCCAGCAGGTCGGCGGCATCGAGTGCGATCCGGTGTCGGTCGAGCTGACCTACGGGCTGGAGCGGCTGGCCATGTACATCCAGGGCGTCGAGAACGTCTACGACCTCGACTTCAACGGCGCGGGGGTGACCTACGGCGACGTGTTCCTGCGCGGCGAGCGCGAGTTCTCCGCCTACAATTTCGAGGTGGCGAACACCGACAACCTGTTCCAGCAGTTCGCCTTCGCCGAGGCGGAGTGCGGCGCGCTGCTCGGACGCGACCTGGCGCTGCCCGCCTATGACCAGTGCATCAAGGCGAGCCACCTGTTCAACCTGCTGGACGCGCGCGGCGTTATCAGCGTCACCGAGCGCGCCGCCTATATCGGCCGCGTGCGCGCGCTGGCGAAGGGCTGCTGCGAGGCGTGGCTCAAGGGCCAGGCGGCCTAGATGGCCGAGCTTCTGTTCGAAATCCTGTCCGAGGAAATCCCCGCCCGCATGCAGGCGCGCGCGGCGGCGGATCTCGAGCGCGCGGTCACCGACCGGCTCAAGGCGGCTCAGCTCGCCTTCACCACGGCCGAGTCGTTCGTGACGCCGCGCCGTCTCGCCCTGGTGGTCGACGGGCTGCCCGACCGCCAGCCCGACGTGACCGAGGAGCGGCGCGGCCCGCGTGTCGGCGCGCCGGACCAGGCGATCCAGGGTTTCCTCAAGGCGAACGGGCTCGCCACGATCGAGCAGTGCGAGCGGCGCGAGTCGGGCAAGGCCGAGTTCTGGTTCGCCGTCGCTCGAGCATCCGGGCCGCCCGACCGTCGAGGTCCTGCCCGCGCTCCTCGAAGCGGCGGCGCTCGACGTGCCGTGGCCCAAATCGATGCGCTGGGGCAGCGGCACCACCCGCTGGGTCCGCCCGCTGGTCGGCGTGCTGGGCCTGTTCGATGGCCGCCCGCTCTCCGGCACGCTGCCTGGGCCTGCCGTTCGGCGCCACGACACTGCGGCCACCGCATCCATCACCCCAGCGCGATCGCCGTCGCCTCGTTCGCCGAGTACCGCGACCGGCTGGCGGCGGCCCGGGTCGTGCTCGATCCGGCCGAGCGCCAGCGCCGGATTGCGGAAGGCGCCGCCGCCGCGGCCGCGTCGGCGAATCTTGCCATCAAGGACGACCCGGCGCTGCTCGCCGAGGTGACGGGGCTGGTCGAGTGGCCGGTCGTGGTCATGGGCGCCATCGACGACCGGTTCATGGAGGTGCCGCCCGAGGTGCTGACCACCGCGATGCGCACCCATCAGAAATATTTCGCGACCCTGCAAGCCCGACGGCGGCCTGGCGCCGCGCTTCGTGACCGTCGCCAATATCGAGGCGCCGGACGGCGGCGCGGCCATCGTCGCCGGCAACGAGCGCGTCCTGCGCGCGCGCCTTGCCGACGCCCGCTTCTTCTGGGACCAGGACCGCAAGCGCAAGCTGGAGGACCGCGTCCCCGCCCTCGACGACGATCGTGTTCCACGCCCGGCTTGGCAGCCTGGGCGCGAAGGTCGGACGGCTGCAGACCCTCGCCGCCGAGCTCGCCGAGCTCGATCCCAGGCTGCGACCGCGACCTCGCCCGCAGCGCGGCGCTGCTGGCCAAGGCGGATCTCACCAGCGGCATGGTCGGCGAATTCCCCGAGCTTCAGGGGATCATGGGCCGCTACTACGCGTTGGAAGAAGGCGAGAAACAAGACGTAGCCGAAGCCATCGCCGACCATTACGCCCCCGCCGGACCGAACGACCGCTGCCCGACGCGCCCGGTGAGCGTGGCGGTCGCGCTGGCCGACAAGCTCGACACGCTGTTCTGGTTCTTCGCGATCGACGAGAAGCCGACGGGCTCGAAGGACCCCTACGCGCTGCGCCGCGCCGCGCTGGGCGTCGATCCGGCTGATCCTGGAGAACGGGCTGCGCCTCGGCGCTGCGCGAGGCGTTCGAACACGCGCGCCGGGGCGAGGCCGTGCCGCTCGACACCGCCATTCCGACCGGGTGACGGAGGAGCTGGTCGCCTTCTTCGCCGACCGGCTGAAGGCGCATCTGCGCGAGCGGGGCGTGCGCCACGACCTGGTCAGCGCCGTGTTCTCGCTGACGCGGCGAGGACGACCTGGTGCGGCTGCTCGCCCGGGTCGATGCGCTGCAGCGCTTCCTCGGCACCGACGACGGCGCCAACCTGCTGACCGCCTACCGGCGCGCCGCCAACATCGTCCGCATCGAGGAGCGCAAGGACGGCACTGCCTATGACGGCGCGCCCGACGCGGCGGCCCTGGTCGAGGCCGAGGAGACGGAGCTTTTGGGCCGGCTGCGCGAGGCCGAGGCCGGCGTCGCGCAGGCGCTTGCCGGCGAGGATTTCGTCGCGGCGATGAGCGCGCTCGCGGCTCTGCGCCGGCCGGTCGATGCGTTCTTCGACAAGGTCACGGTCAACGCCGACGACCCGGCCCTGCGCGCAAACCGGCTGCGGCTGTTGTCGCAGATCCGTGCGACGATGAACCAGGTCGCCGACTTCGCGGAAATCGAAGGCTAGAACGCACCGAGGATCGGAAGGTCACGATGGCGGACAAGTGGGTATACCGTTTCGGCGGCGGCAAGGCCGAGGGCCGTGCCTCGATGCGCGACCTGCTCGGCGGCAAGGGGGCGAACCTGGCCGAGATGTCGAGCCTGGGACTGCCGGTGCCGCCGGGCTTCACCATCACCACCGACGTCTGCACCGCCTTCTACAAGAACGACCGGAAATACCCGGACGGGCTTGAGAAGGAGGTCGAGGCCGCCCTCGCCCACGTCGAGAAGGAGGTCGGCGCGAAGTTCGGCGACGCCAAGAACCCGCTTCTCGTCTCGGTGCGGTCGGGCGCGCGCGCCTCGATGCCCGGCATGATGGACACCGTGCTCAATCTCGGCCTCAACGACGACGACGGTGAAGGGGCTGATCGAGCGGTCGGGCGACCCGCGCTTCGCCTACGATTCCTATCGCCGCTTCATCCAGATGTATGCCGACGTCGTGCTGGGCGTCGAGCACCACCAGTTCGAGGAGCTGCTCGACGAGCTCAAGCTGGCGAAGGGCTACCGGCTCGACACCGACCTCAAGGCCGAGGACTGGAAGGCGCTCGCCGGCCAGTACAAGGAGCGGGTGCGAGGAGATCCTGGGCAAGCCCTTCCCGCAGGAGCCGCGCGACCAGCTGTGGGGCGCCATCGGCGCGGTCTTCGGAAGCTGGATGAACCAGCGCGCCATCACCTATCGCCGCTACAACAACATTCCCGAGGAATGGGGCACCGCCGTCAACGTGCAGGCGATGGTGTTCGGCAACATGGGCGACGATTGCGCGACCGGCGTCGCCTTCACCCGCGACCCATCGACCGGCGACAACGTCTTCTACGGCGAATACCTGGTCAACGCCCAGGGCGAGGACGTGGTGGCCGGCATCCGCACGCCGCAGCATCTGACGGTCGCGGGCAAGGAGAAGGCGGACTCCGACCTGCCGGCGATGGAAGAGGTCATGCCCGAGGTGTTCGCGCAGCTCAGCGACGTGCGCAGCCGCGCTCGAAAAGCATTACCGCGACATGCAGGACATCGAGTTCACGGTGCAGTCGGGCAAGCTCTACATGCTGCAGACCCGCACCGGAAAGCGCACCGCCGCGGCGGCGCTCAAGATCGCCTGCGACATGGTGCACGACGGGCTGATCGACGAGGCCGAGGCGGTCTCGCGCGTCGAGCCGGAGTCGCTCGACCAGCTCCTGCACCCGACGCTCGACCCGAACGCCGAGACGCACCTTCCTGACGCGCGGCCTGCCGGCCTCGCCGGGCGCAGCATCCGGCAAGGTCGTGTTCTCGGCGGACGAGGCCGAAGCGCTGCGCCGGCCAAGGGCGAGGACGTGATCCTGGTCCGCATCGAGACCAGCCCCGAGGACATCCACGGCATGCACGCCGCCAAGGGCATCCTCACCAGCCGCGGCGGCATGACCAGCCACGCCGCCGTGGTCGCGCGCGGCATGGGCACGCCCTGCGTCGCCGGCGCGGGCGAGCTGCGTGATCGACTACAAGGCCCAGACGCTGCGCGTGCGCGACATCACGGTGAAGGCGGGCGAGGTCATCACCCTGGACGGCGCGACCGGCGAGGTGATGCTGGGCGCCGTGCCGACGATCCAGCCGACGCTGTCCGGCGACTTCGCCACCTTGATGGAATGGGTCGACAAGGTGCGCAAGCTGGGCGTGCGCGCCAACGCCGAGACGCCCGAGGACGCCATGACCGCGCATCCGGTTCGGCGCCGACGGCATCGGGCTGTCGCGCACCGAGCACATGTTCTTCGACGAGGACCGCATCGTGGCGGTGCGCGAGATGATCCTGGCGTCAGACGTCGAGGGCAAGGCGCAAGGCGCTCGCCAAGATCCTGCCCATGCAGCGCGACGACTTCATCGAGCTGTTCCGCATCATGGAGGGCCGGCCGGTCACCATCCGCCTGCTCGACCCGCCGTTGCACGAATTCCTGCCCAACACGGACGCCGAGTTCGAGGAGGTGGCGCGCGCCACCGGCGTGACGGTCGAGGCGGTGCGCGCCCGCGCCAACGCGTTGCACGAGGCAAACCCGATGCTGGGCCATCGCGGCTGCCGGCTCGGCATCACCTATCCCGAGATCTACGAGATGCAGTGCCGCGCCATCTTCGAGGCTGCGGCGACGGTGCAGAAGGAAGGCGACGAAGGTCGAGCCCGAGGTGATGATCCCGCTGATCGCCACCAAGCGCGAGCTGCGACATATTGAAGGAGATGGTCGATCGGGTCGCCGCCGAAGTGATCGAGGCGACCGGCCAGAAGCTCGCCTATCTGGTCGGCACGATGATCGAGCTGCCGCGCGCCGCGCTGCTGGCCGGCCAGATCGCCGAGACCGCCGAGTTCTTCAGCTTCGGCACCAACGATCTGACCCAGACCACGTTCGGCCTGTCGCGCGACGATTCGGGAAGCTTCCTTGCCGCCTATGAAAAGGCCGGCATCTTCGAGAAGGACCCGTTCGTCACGCTCGACCGCGAAGGGGTGGGCGAGCTGATGCGCATCGCCGCCGAGCGCGGCCGCGCCACGCGCCCGAAGCTGAAGCTCGGCATTTGCGGCGAGCATGGCGGCGACCCCGCCTCCGTGCGGTTCTGCCACGCGGTCGGGCTCGACTACGTCTCGGCGTCGCCGTTCCGCGTGCCGATCGCCCGGCTTGCGGCGGCCCAGGCCGCGCTGGCCGGCGACGACGACAGCGGCGTCAGCTCGACGGCGTGACGGGGCGCGCGACGAGGCGCGCCGCGCCCGCCGTCAGCGGCCCCTCGAGCTGGTCGAGCCGCAGCAGTGCGATTCCCATGCCGCCCGCGGCCGAGCGCATCTCCCCCGCCTCGATTCCGTCGCGCATGATCTTCGCGCCCGGCTCCGGCGCCGGCCCCTCGATCGCGACCGGCACCAGCCGCTTCTTCACCAGACCGCGGCGCTTCATGCGGGTCGTGACCTCCTGCCCGACATAGCAGCCCTTCTGGAAATCGACGCCGTTGAACCGGTCGGCGTCGCCTTCCAGCAGCAAAAGCCGGTCGGCGATGAAATCCCGGCTGCCGTCCGGCAGCCCCAGCCGTATCCGCGCCGCGTCATACGCCGCAAACTCCCCCTCCGAAAATCCCGCCTCTACCAGCGCCGCCGCGTCCGCGCCCGCGGGCAGAACCAGCCGCGCACCGATCTCCGCCGTGCGTGGGTCGACGAAGGCGATCCCCCCGCCGAACGCCCGCGCGGCCCCTTCCCGATTCGGAAGTCCGCACGCCGCCGCCGCGCCGTCGCCGAATGCCGCGCTGACCGCGAACCCGTCCTCCGCAGCGACGATGACCTTGGCGCGAAGACGGTAAAGCGTCAGCCGCTTGATCAGCGCGTCGCGCGCCGCCGCCTCGCAGTCGAGGTAGAGCAGGCCGTCCCTTTCGAACACGAAGAAGTCGAACAAATAGCGTCCCTGCGGGGTCAGCAGCGCCGCGTAGATCGCCCGGTCGGGCGCGACCTGGTCGACGTCGTTGGTCACCAGCCCTTGCAGGAAGGGGCGCGCCTCGGGCCCGCCGATCGAAACCAGCGCCCGGGCCGGCAGCGACACGTTGAGAAGCTGTTCCATGACCGCCTGAAGTTGGGACCGTTGCCGCGCCGCGGCAAGGGTCGGCTTGGCAACCGCGCGAGCGCGACGGTATAACGGCGCCCTATGGGAAATGCCGCGGCCGACCGCCGGTGCCGGCGCCGACCGGGGCGGGCGCCGGCATGAACATCCTGTTCATCACTGCAAACCGACTTGGCGACGCCGTTCTGTCCACCGGCCTTCTCGCCCATCTCGCGGCGCGCCATCCCCACGCCCGGATCACGGTGGCGTGTGGGCCGCTGCCCGCGCCGCTTGTTTGCCGCCGCGCCCGGCGTGGCGCGGGTGATCCCCCTTCCCAAGCGGCGCCACGCCGGTCATTGGCTCGATCTTTGGCGGAAGACGGTGCCCACTGCCTGGGATCTCGTCGTCGATCTGCGGCGCTCGGCCGTTTCGCACCTGGTGCGCGCCCGCGACCGCCGCGTGCTGGGCCGCCCTGCGGCAGGGCATCAGGTCGAACGCCTGGCCAGCGTGCTCGCGCTCGATCCGCCACCGGCGCCGCGCCTGTGGATCGGCGCGGGCGAGGCCGCGGCGGCCGCGGGGCTGATCCCCGGCGGCGCCCCCGTGCTGGGGCTCGGCCCCACCACGAACTGGCCGCCGAAATCCTGGCCCGCGGACCGCTTCGCCGCCCTCGCCGCCGCCCTCACCGCGCCGGATGGCATCCTGCCGGGCGCCCGCGTCGCCGTGTTCGGCGCCGCCGAGGAGCGCGCCGCCGCCCAGCCGGTGATCGATTCCATTCCCCCCGCCCGGCGCCTCGATTTGGTCGGACGCGCCGACCTCGCGACCGTCGCCGCCTGCCTCGCGCGCCTTTCCCTCTATATCGGCAACGATTCCGGCCTGTCCCACGTGGCGGCCGCGGTCGGCACGCCGACGCTTTCACTGTTCGGGCCGAGCCGCCCGGAGATCTACGCCCCCTGGGGAGCGCGCACCGCCGTGGCGCGCACCGCGCTTCCCTACGAGTCGCTGGTGGGCGGCCCGGGCTATGACCGGCTCGATTTCTCGATGAAGCTGATGGATACGCTGTCGCTCGACGCGGCCGTCGCCGAGGCCGTCGCGCTGTGGCGGCGCTGCCGGGGCGAGGCGGCGTGAGCGAGCCGCGCCTCTCGGCGCTGGTCGTCGCTCACAACGAGGACGCGAACCTCGCCGAATGCCTCGGCCGGCTCGGCTTCGCCGACGAGATCGTGGTGGTGCTCGACCGCTGCACCGACGGCTCGCGCGACGTGGCGGCACGCTTCACCGACCGGCTGGTCGAGGGCGCTTGGCCCCTGGAGGGGCCGCGCCGCAACGCGGGCATCGCGGCCTGCACCGGCGACTGGGTGGTCGAGATCGATGCCGACGAGCGGATCGGCCCGGCGCTCGCCGCCGAGATCCGCAGGACGATCGCGACCTCCGCTTATGACTGGCACGAGCTTCCGGTCGACAACTATATCGGCAGGCGGCTGGTGCGCTACGGCTGGGGCGCGTCCTACGGCACGTCGGCCGTGCCGCGCCTGTGGCGGCGCGGCGTCAAGTGCTGGGGCGCCGGGCGGGTGCACCCCGCGATCGCGCTGAACGGGACCAAGGGGCCGCGCCTCGCGGCGGCGCTCGAGCACTATGTCGACCGCGACATCTCCGACATGATCCGCCGGCTTGACCGCTACACCACCCTGCGCGCCCGCGACCTGCGCGAATCGGACAAGATCGGCTCGTTCGGCCGCAATCTGCGCCGCATCTTCACCCGCTTCTGGAAATGCTATGTCCGCCGCCGGGGCTATCGCGAAGGCGGGTACGGGTTCCTGATCGCGCTGTTCGCGGGGCTCTACCCGATGCTGTCCTACCTCAAGGCGCGCCTCGAGGACGAATGACCCGTGTCCTGCACGCCATGGCGGGCGCGTCGGTCGGCGGCGCCGAGGAATCCTTCACCCGCCTGGTGTGCGCCCTGGCCCGGCGCGGCATGGCGCAGTACGCGCTGATGCGGCCCGACGCGGCGCGCGCGGCGCGGCTGCGCGAGGCGGGGGTGACGCTCGCGACGGCGCGGTTCGGCGGGCCGCTCGATTTCGGGACGAGGCGGGCGATGCGGCGCGCCATCGCGTCGTGGCGGCCGGACGTGGTCGTCACCTGGATGAACCGCGCGACCGCCCATAGCCCGCGCCGCCGCGCCGGCGCGGGCTTCGTGCATGTCGGCTACCCGCATGGCTATTACGACCCGAAATACTACCGGCGCTGCGACCGGCTGTTCGTCACCACCGAGGACATGGCGCGGTTCTACCGCCAGGCGGGCTGGTCGGACGACCGGATCGACATCGTGCCCAACTTCGCGCCCGAGATCGCGATGGCGCCGGTCGCGCGCGCCAGCCTCGACACGCCGGCGGGCGCGAAGCTGCTGCTCGGGCTCGGCCGGCTGCACGTCAACAAGGGGTTCGACACGCTGATCCGCGCCCTGGCGGCGCTGCCGGGCCACTATCTCTGGCTCGCCGGGTCCGGCCCGCTGGAGGCCGAGCTGCGCCGGCTGGCACGGGACCAGGGGGTAGCCGACCGGGTGCGCTTCCTCGGCTGGCGCCCCGACGCGCCGGCGCTGCTCGCCGCCTGCGACGTGTTCGTCTGCTCGTCGCGCCACGAGCCGTTCGGCAACATCGTGCTCGAAGCCTGGGCGGCCGGCGCGCCCATGGTCGCCGCGGCGAGCGAGGGGCCGGGCGCGCTGATCGCCGATGGCGAAAGCGGCCTTCTGGTCCCGGTCGACGATCCGGCGGCGCTGGCCGCTGCCATCGCGCGCGTCACCGCCGATTCCGCCCTCGCCGCCCGCCTCGCCGCCGGCGGCCGGGCCGTCTACGAGCGCGCCTACACCGAGGAGGCGGTGGCGCGGCACACCATCGCGGTGCTGGACCGGATCGCGGGTTGATGGCGCCGGCCGCAGCGGTCATCATCGGGGCGGGCGTCCCACGCAGGGCGTTGACCCCTCACACGGTGCGGTAAAGGAAAGGATAGGCCGTCTTGGCGGAACGTTACGATCTGATCGTCGCGGGGGGCACCTGCCTCGCCCCCGGCGGACGCGTCGCGGCGGATGTCGGCATGCGCGCCGGCCGGATCGCCGCCGTCGGCCGGCTCGATCCCGGCGCGGCCGACAGCGTGATCGACGCCAAGGGGCTGCACGTCCTGCCCGGCGTGATCGACAGCCAGGTGCATTTCCGCGAGCCCGGGCTGGAGCACAAGGAGGATCTCGCCACCGGCACGCGCGCCGCCGTGCTGGGCGGGGTCACCGCCATCTTCGAGATGCCCAATACCAACCCCAACACCGACAGCGTTGCCGCGCTGGCCGACAAGCTCGACCGCGCCAAGGGCCGCGCCTGGTGCGACCACGCCTTCTTCGTCGGCGCCACGGCCGAGAACGCCGACGAGCTGGGCGAGCTCGAGCGCCCGCCGGGCTGCTCGGGCGTCAAGATGTTCATGGGAAGCTCGACCGGCACGCTGCTGGTCGCCGACGACGCGACCGTCGCGCGCGTGCTGGCGTCCGGCCGGCGCCGCATGGCGGTCCATTCCGAGGACGAGGACCGGCTGCGCGAGCGCTGGAAGCTGGTCGAGGCCGGCGCCGACGTCGCCCGCCATCCCGAATGGCGCGACGTCGAGACGGCGGCGCGGGCCACGCGCCGGCTGCTGGCCCTGGCGCGCGCGGCGAAGCGGCGCGTCCATGTGCTGCACGTCTCGACCGCCGACGAGCCCGCCCTTCTGCAGGAGGCGCGCGACATCGCCACGTTCGAGATCACGCCGCAGCACCTCACCCTCGCCGCGCCGGAGTGCTATGCGCGGCTCGGCACGCTCGCCCAGATGAACCCGCCGATCCGCGACGCCAGCCATCGCGACGCGCTGTGGCGCGCCGTCGCATGCGGCCTGACGGATGTGATCGGCTCGGACCACGCGCCGCACACGCGGGACGAGAAGGCGCGCCCCTATCCCCAGAGCCCGTCGGGCATGCCGGGCGTGCAGACGCTGCTGCCCGTGATGCTCGACCACGTCGCCGCCGGGCGGCTGACGCTCGAACGGCTGGTGGACCTGGTATGCGCCGGCCCCGCGCGGGTCTATGGCGCGGCGTGCAAGGGGCGCATATCGCCCGGCTACGACGCCGATCTCACTCTGGTCGATCTTGCCGCCACGCGCACCATCACCAACGACTGGATCGCGACGCGCGCCGGCTGGTCGCCGTTCGACGGGATGGAGGTGACGGGCTGGCCGCGCGCCACCATCATCCGCGGCCAGGTCGTGATGCGCGACGACGAGGTGCTGGGCACGCCCATCGGCGCGCCGGTGCGGTTCCTGGAATGTCTGTAGGGGAGGCGTGATGGCCGAGGGCACGTTCCGGGCCCTGCTGCTGGAGCAGGGCGACAAGAAGCCGACGGCGTCGATCCGCACCGTGGCCGACGCGGACCTGCCCGAGGGCGACGTGACGGTCGCGATTTCGCATTCGGACCTCAACTACAAGGACGGGCTGATCCTCGCCGGGCTCGGCGGGCTGGTGCGGACCTACCCGCACGTGCCGGGCATCGATTTCGCCGGCACGGTGACCGACTCCCAGGCCGCCGCGTTCAAGCCGGGCGACGCCGTCATCTTGACCGGCTGGCGGGTCGGCGAGGCCCATTGGGGCGGCTACGCCGAGCGCGCGCGGGTGAAATCGGACTGGCTGGTCAAGATGCCCGACGGGCTCGACGCCGCGCACGCCATGGCGCTCGGCACCGCCGGCTTCACCGCGATGCTGTCGGTGATGGCGCTTGAGGAGGCGGGCGTGACGCCGGATTCGGGCGAGGTGCTGGTCACCGGCGCCGGCGGCGGTGTTGGCGGGGTGGCGATCTCGCTGCTGGCGAAGCGGGGCTACCAGGTGGCCGCTGCCACCGGCCGCGCCGCGCAGGCCGACCGGCTGAAAGCGCTGGGTGCGGCCCAGGTGATCGACCGCGCCGAGATTTCCGGCAAGCCCGCGCGTCCGCTCGCCTCGGCGCGCTGGGCCGGGTGCGTCGACGCCGTCGGCGGCGCGGCGCTGCCCCAGGTGCTGGCCGCGATGAAGTATGGCGGCGCCGTCGCCGCTTGCGGCAATGCCGGCGGGGTGGCGTTCGAGACGACCGTTCTGCCCTTCATCCTGCGCGGCGTGCGGCTCGTGGGCATCGACTCGGTCATGTGCCCCGCTGCGCGCCGCGTCCAGGCATGGGAAAGGCTCGCGCGCGAGATGGACCGGGCGGCGCTCGACGCGCTCACCACCACCGCCGCGCTCGACGACGTGCCGGCGCTGGCCGCCAGGATCCTGGCCGGCGAGACCGAGGGCCGGATCGTCATCGCGATGGGGACGGGTTAACCCTGTTCCTTCAGGATCGGTTAGCGGTCCGCGGCGGAAACTGCGGCGAGGCGGCACGTCGCCGCCGGCCACCGGGCGGGAAGCCATGCGTCACTTCGTGCGATGCGTCGCGCTGTCGGGAATCGCGCTGGCCCTGGCGGGGTGCGACATTGGCTTGCCGCTGCGGACCGGCCTGAACCCGGTTCAGGAGGCGTTCGGCTGGAACGCCGAGAAGGTCATGCGCGACAGCTGGCTGGCGCCGCTGCCCTACCGGCCCGAGCCGCGCTATTGCTACCGCACCCTGGCGGAGGCCGATTGCTTCCTGCGCCCGCAGCCGCACGCCGCCGAACGGCTGGTCGGCTATGTCGGCCCGCCGCCCTACTGACGGCGGACCGCCGGTCACGGCAGGTCAGGACGTACGGTTCTCGACCGCGGCGGTGCGGCTCGCCTGACGGTCGATGGCGGCGGAGCGGATCGCCTTCTGCAGCTTCTCGAAGGCGCGCACCTCGATCTGGCGCACCCGCTCGCGCGAGATGCCGTATTCCTGCGACAGCTCTTCGAGCGTCGACGGCTCGTCCTTCAGGCGGCGCTCGGTGAGGATGCGCCGCTCGCGCTTGTTCAGGTTCTTCATCGCCGCCGTCAGCATCTCGCGCCGCCCGGCCAGCTCCTCGCGCTCGGCGAGGAGCGTCTCCTGCGATTCCGAGTCGTCGACCAGCCAGTCCTGCCACTCGCCCTCGCCCTCGGCGCGCAACGGCGCGTTGAGCGAGTGGTCGGGCGCGGCAAGGCGGCGGTTCATCGACACCACATCGTCCTCGGGCACGTCCAGGCGCTTGGCGATCTCCTTGACGCTCTCGGGCGACAAGTCCCCTTCCTCGATCTCCTGCAGCTGGCCCTTCAGCTTGCGCAGGTTGAAGAACAGCTTCTTCTGCGCGGCCGTGGTGCCCATCTTCACCAGCGACCAGCTATGCAGGATGTATTCCTGGATCGAGGCGCGGATCCACCACATGGCATAGGTCGCCAGGCGGAAGCCGCGGTCGGGATCGAAGCGGCGGACAGCCTGCATCATGCCGACATTGCCCTCGCTGATCAGCTCGCCCAGGGGCAAGCCGTAGCCGCGATAGCCCATGGCGATCTTGGCGACCAGGCGCAAATGGCTGGTGACGAGCTGGTGCGCGGCATCGGTGTCGTCATGCTCGCGCCAGCGCTTCGCCAGCATGTATTCCTGGTCGACGTGCAGCATCGGAAACTTGCGAATCTCCTGCAGGTACCGCGCGAGATTCGTTTCCGGGCTCACCTTGGTGAGACTTGGCAATCGCGTGTTCATTCTGATGCCTTCCCCCTGGCGGACCTTCGCGCGCTTCGCGCTTCCCCCGACCCGGCCGCCATTAAGTACGGTTCATACTGGGTCAACGACGGGTGAATGAGCCCGTTCCAGGTTATATGTCCTCTAAGCAGCGCTCTAACGTAGTTATGAATAAAGGCAAATCTTTGACGAAATCAAGGCGCTCGCCGGTGGCCGGATGGTCGAAACCCAGTCGGAACGCGTCCAGCGCCTGGTGCCCCAGCGCGGCCACAGCGGGGATCGCCGCTGCGGCGCCGTGCCGGCGCGCCGCCGGCGCGCCGCCACCGTAGGTGACGTCGCCCACGACCGGATGGCCGATCCGTGCCATATGTACACGTATCTGATGTGTCCTTCCCGTCTCAAGCCGGCATTCCACCAGGCTGGCCGCCCGGCCGACCCGGCGCACCACCCGATAGCGCGTCACCGCCCGCTTGCCGCCCGTCGGCACAACCGCCATCTTCTTCCGGTCGTGCGCGGCACGGCCGATATTGCCCTCGATCACCCCTTCCGGCGGTCGCGGCACGCCCCACACCAGCGCGTGATAGGCCCGGGTCACCGTGTGGCCGGCGAACTGGGCGGACAGGTCGCGGTGCGTCTCGTCGTCCTTGGCGATCACCATCAGCCCGGACGTGTCCTTGTCCAGACGGTGGACGATGCCGGGCCGGCGCACCCCGCCGATGCCCGACAGCGAATCGCCGCAATGGGCGAGCAGCGCGTTGACCAGCGTGCCGCGGACCGAGCCGGGGGCGGGGTGGACGACCATGCCGGCCGGTTTGTCGAGCACCAGCAGGTGCGCGTCCTCGTAGACGACATCTAGCGGGATCGCCTCCGGCGCGGGCTTTGCCGGCACCGGCGGCGGCACGGCGACGCGGAAGGCCTGGCCCGATTTGACCCGATAGGAGGGCTCGGCTATGGTCGCGCCGGACTGCGAGACGTGGCCGGCCGCGATCAGCGCCTGCGCCTGGCTGCGCGACAGGCCCGGCACCTGGGCGGCCACCAGCCGGTCGAGCCGGTCGCCCGCGGAGTCCGGCCCGGCCGTCACGCGGTGCTCGCGTCCGCCACCTTCCGTGCTCATTTCGGCGAGAGATCACGAATCATGGCGATGCTCAAGGGGCTGGTCGTCGTTCTCGGCGTTCTGATCGTCGTCGCGCTGGGGGTGATCGCCGTCACGGTGACGAACCGCATGTCCGGGCCGAACAAGGCCGCCGAGACAAGCGCGGGCGCCGCGCCGGCGGGCGCCGGCCATGTGCGCGTGACGCTGCCGCCGGACGCGCGGGTAGTGGAAAGCCACGTCGAAGGCGGGCGGCTGGTGCTGCGCCTGGTGCGCTCCGACGGTGGCCAGGAGATCCGGCTCTACGACCTCGCCACCGGTCGCGCCGCGGGCACGGTCGCGCTCGACACCATGCCCGCGGGGACGAGATAGAACGCCCTCTACTGCACCTTGTGGCTGATCGGCTTCATCGAGTGCAGATACATCACCACCGCGTCGAGATCGCCGGGCGTCATCTTGGCGAAATGGTCATAGGGCATGGGCACGCCCATCTTGCGGCCGGTGATGTGGATGCCGGTCGTGATGACCTTCTTGATCTGGTCGTCCGTCCAGTTGCCGATGCCGGTTTCCTTGTCGGGCGTGATGTTGGACGACATGATCATGCCGCCGCCCGGCTGCTCGAACGGAAAGCCGCCCGCCCCCAGCATGTTCTCGAAGTCGGGCCGGCCGCGCGCCTGCGGCGTATGGCATTCCAGGCAGTGGGCCAGCGGGCCCGCGATATAGGCGCCGTATTCCACCGTGGTGCCGCGCGGCGGCGCCGAGACGTGCTCGGCCGGCGGCGGGGCGTGCAGCGGCATCTTGTAGTTCGACTTCCCCACCTTGTGCTTGATCGGCTTGATCGTGCGCACGTAGGCGATGATGCGCGTTCACGTCGTCGTCGGACATGCGGTTGTAGAACTCGATCGGCATGGGCGGGCCGATGACGGTGCCGTCCGGCCGGCGCCCGTTGCGGATGGCGTTGCGGATCTGCTCGTCCGTCCAGCCGCCGATGCCGGTTTCCTTGTCCTGCGTGATGTTGGGGCTGACCGCATGGAACACGGGCGAGGTGAACACGAACCCGCCGGCAAAGCGCATGCCCTTGCCGGGCGGGCCGGGGATGGTGTGGCAGTCGTCGCAGCCGACGATCGCGTTCATCAGGTAGGCGCCGCGCTCGAGCTGCGACTCCGCCGCGGCCAGCCCGGCATGGAACAGCACGGCCGCCGAAAGGGCGAACGCGCCGGCACGCACGGCACGCCTCATCGAGAAATGCATTGTAGCCCCCTAAGATGTCCCGCCGACTTTCAGGCGGGTCCGCCGCGATTACAGCAAAGCGCGGGCGTCCGCGCAACATCCGTTAGGATGAAGGCGGCGAACGATTTGGGGGCAACTTCCGCCAACTCTTGCCGGCGCCCTATCCCCGCCTGTCCGGCCCGCCCAGGCCGTTCCAGCCGGCCCCGCCCCGGCCGGCCGCCGCGCACGCCGGGCGCGCGCCCGCGCATCCGCGCCGAGACGCTTGATCGCCACCGCCCCTTGCCCTATGTCTTGGCCGCCGCGTCCCCTTCGTCTAGTGGCCTAGGACGTCGCCCTCTCACGGCGATAACAGGGGTTCGAATCCCCTAGGGGACGCCAACGCTTTCTAAGCGCCTGATCTTCCAGAAGTTCGCGGCTTTCCTCGCGTTTTCACCGCTCCATGGGTACAAAGAGCGGGTACAACGTGATGGTTGCGATGAGTAGTCCCTGGAAAGACCCCAGGACCGGCATCTTCTACATCCGGCGAGGCGTTCCGGCCGACCTTCGGGACCGGCTCGGGTGGCAGTACAAGCGGTCGCTCGACACGCGCGACCCGGCCGAGGCCAAGAGGCGGTTCACCATCGAGACTGGCGAAGACCGAGAAGCTGTTCGAGCGCGAGCGGCAGGGAGCCGGCCAGCCGGCACGCACCGAGATCAGCCGACAGGAGGCCGAACGCTACGCCGACGCGTGGCTCGCCATGCTCCTTGAGGAGGACGAGGAGGTGCGCACCGGGGGCCTCGATGATCGCGGCTTCCGCAAGCTCCAGGAGTCGCTGGACATCGTCGACCTAGGTGGACGCGAGGCCCTCGCCCGCGGCGACACCAGACTGGTCAATTTCGAGGTCGAGGACTTCATCAAGTCGCACGACCTCGACATCGCCATCGGCAGCCCCGCCTTCCAGCAGCTCTGCTACGCCTTCCTGAAGGCCTCCGTGAAGGCCAACGAGATTGCGCTTCGGCGGCAGCAAGGCGAAGTGGTCGACACGCCGCCCGTGCCGTCACCAGAGCAGATCAACGGAACATCGGCAGAAGTTGACGCGTCCGATGGCCCCGCAGTCGCCGAGCTGTACCGCCGGTGGAAGATCGAACGGAAGCCGTCGCCGAAGTTGGACGCGGAGTGGTCGAAGGCCATCGGCCGTTTCACCGCCCTCCATGGCGACCTCGCAGCGACAGCCATCACCCGGCGACACGTCGCGGCGTTCAAGGACGCGCTGCTCAAGCTGCCGGCGCGACCGAAGGCGGCGATCCGCGAACTGCCGATGTCGGAGGTGATCCGCCTTGTCGGCGATGATCCGTCCGTGCCCAAGCTGAAGGCCGGCAGCATCAAGAAGGACCTCGCCGCGATCCACGCAGTGATGGCGTGGGCGGTCGAGAACGGCTACCGCGACGACAACCCGGCTGCCGAGCATCCGCCTTCGCGTCGCCAAGAACGGCGACGACGAGCGGCTCTCCTACACCCTCGCCGACCTCAACACGATCTTTGCCATGCCGATCTACGCGACCGGTGATCGGCCCCGGGGTGGAGCCGGCGATGCTGCACGCTGGCTGCCGCTCCTCGCGCTGTTCACCGGGGCGCGGCTGGAGGAGCTGGGCACGCTCCGCGCCACCGACGTGCAGGTCGACGGCGACATCGACATCCTCGACATCAACACGCTGGACGAGGGCAAGCGGCTCAAGACGAAATCGTCGAGGCGCAAGGTGCCGATCCATGCCGAGTTGGTTCGGCTCGGCTTCCTGGTCTACGTCGAGGCGCGCCGCAAGTCGGGCGCGGGTGCGCTCTTGTTCCCCGACCTGAAGGCTGACAGCAAGGGCGTGATGACCGGTAACTGGTCGAAATGGTGGGGCCGCTACGTGCGCGCGAATGGCATCACCGACCCGCGCAAGGTGTTCCACTCATTCCGCCACACCTTCAAGACGGAGTGCCGCGCAGTCGGGATGGGCCGAGAGTTCCACGACGCCATCACGGGCCATAGCTCCGGCGGAGTGGGCGAACGCTATGGCGAGCGCTACCCGGTGCCCGTGCTGGCGCGCGAGATCGCCAAGGTCAAGTACGAGGGGCTGGACCTCTCGCCGCTCGTGAGCAGCGCCTAAAGCATTGTCCCCACGACCACGCCCGCAGCGAGTGCTGCTGCTGTCCATCCCCACTGCGGAGCAGCCGGCGCCTTCCTCTCGCGCAGTTCGCGATAGTCGCGCTCGTCCACGATCCGGTCGATGGCAGCATCGAGCGCCGGCTTTGGCGAGTTCGCCAGCTCTCGCAAGATGTACTTGCGGAAGTCGGCTTCGCGCTTGAGCCGAGACTCGCGCTGCTGATCCGTTTCGTTTTGCCGCAAAAAATCGAGGGGGGTCATCTTCATCCGCGGCTTTGTTGCTCCCCCCACGGCCCCTCCCGACTGCCCTGCCGTCGCCGCGGGCCGGGGGTATAGCTCTGGCGACCAGTCCCGACTGCCGATGCCCCACCTCATGCACTGGAACTGCACCATGACCAGGATCGCGACGACCATCATGCCGGCAACGACCGACCAGATGATGGACCATCCGACGCTACGCTGAAGCGCGAGGGGGACCGCGAACATGGACACGAACCCGCTGATGCCCGCGAGCACCATCGGAACCATCATGATCAGCTTGTAGATCGCAGCGAACCGTCGATCTCGCGCTGCGATCCGCTGCGGGCCGCGCAGCCGCCCAAGCACAGCATGCAGGCAGTTGAACCCGACCGCTGCGACCGGAAGAACCACCAGCACGTTGCCCACCACACGCCTCCCCGTCACGCAACCATGCCGACCTCCTACACATCTCCTCCTACCAGACCGTTGACGGCGAGTTCGGCCGATGGTACAAAACGCACTAACATCCGTTACGTCATCTTGTACCAACGAGGTTCGCCATGAAGATCGTCGCCTATCGCCGCGTCTCGACCACGAAGCAAGGCCAGAGCGGCCTTGGACTTGAGGCCCAGGAGCAGGCCATCGCGCAATACGCGGCGAGCCGCGACGGCAGGGTCACAGCGACGTTCACCGAGGTCGAGAGTGGGAAGAACAACGCGCGGCCGGAGCTGGAGAAGGCGCTACACCTCGCCAAGGTGACGGGCGCAACGCTGGTCATTGCGAAACTGGACCGGCTGTCGCGCAACGCGGCGTTTCTTCTCACGCTGCGGGATAGTGGCGTGAAGTTCGTCGCGGCCGACATGCCAGACGCCAACGACCTCACCGTCGGCATCATGGCGCTAGTCGCGCAGCAGGAACGCGAGGCGATCTCGCGACGCACCACGGAGGCGCTCCGAGTCCGCGAAGGCACGCGGCACGAAGCTGGGCAATCCCAACGGCGCGGCGGCTCTGCGGCGCGCCCGGCGGGGCAACAGGGCGAGCCTCGCGGTGATCCAGTCCAATGCCGACCATCACGCGCAGAACCTGCGGCCCGTTCTCGACGCGCTGCAGACGGACGGCATCACCAGCCTCGGAGCAATCGCCGAAGCGTTGAACGAGCGTGGCATGCTCACGCCGCGCGGCGGGCGCTGGCACAAGTCATCGGTGCGCAACTTGGTTAACAGGCTGGAGCTGCTCACAACGGCCTAGTGGGCTAGGTACCGACACGGCTCTGCGCAGTCGCCGGAGGTCATTGTCCTATTGCGCCGAGTAGTAGAATGAGGAATCCTTTCAACTTGAGGCTGCTTTCTAGGAATAGAACAAGGGCCGGGGATCGGACGCGCGGATGACGTTCCGCCATAGATGTCGCGTGCGACCACCTGTCCCGTGCTGGAGGCCCGGCGATGGACGCTCGAGAACTCTATGACGCCCTTATGGCTGCCGAGAAAGTCGTTGAATTGGAGAGAGCGCTGTCTGAATACTCCGTCGGCAAAGAAGCGTCGTTGGCGGAGATTCCTGTGGGACGCCGCCCGAACAATCGAGGGGCAATTGAGGTCGCGACTGACCCCGGCCGTTCCCTGATCGAGCGCGTGACAAATGCCCACGATGCAATCCTTGAACTTGAGTTCGACACGCATGGTGGAAAGCCGACCTGCCGCTCTCCGAGAGAGGCCGCGGCTGCTTGGCTGGGCGTGCCTGAGAAGGAAGGGCTTGCCGGCCTCACGAATAAGCAGCGTCAGGACCTTGCCGCCGCAACCATAGTCCGGCTGCAGCCGGGCGAAGGTGCGCAATCCCGACTCGCTCTCAGTGATCGATGCCGGCATCGGAATTGCAGCGGACCAGCTTGAGGACACGATCCTCAGCCTCAACGAGAGCAACAAGATATCCGAAGCACTACCTCGCGGGAACATATGGCCAGGGCGGTTCCAGCACCTTTGCGTTCTGCAAATCACGCGCGGTAATTGCGTCACGCCACCGCGCCAGCGACCGGATCGCGTTCACCTTGGTCAGGTACGAGGACTTGCCCGCCGAGGACTACAAGACGGGCAGATACGTCTACCTTGTGGAGAATGACTCGCCGTTCGTGGTGGACGCTTCGCCGGGCGACATTCCGCATGGGACCATCGTCAGGCACTTCGGCTACGACCTCACTCGGTACACTTCTCCGCTTGGACCGCGAGAGCGTCTACGGTGTCCTTGGCCGCATCCTGTTCGACCCAGTGGCAGCGATCCGTCTGGAAAATCAAGTCAACGGCTGGAATCGAACCATCAAGGGTGCGCGCAATGCGTTGAACGGTGCAGTAGACGAGGGGGATGACGGCAAGGGGCCGACGCTCGATCACCACGTTCCCTTGTTCAGCTTGTCCCTCGGCGACTACGGCGTGATCGGCGTGGAGTACTGGGTGCTGGCCCGCCCTGAGAACAAGGATGGAAGGCCACGACGGACCAAGCCCACCGACAATTTTGTCGACGCAGGAAAGCCGATCGTTCTCACGCACAACGGACAGAACCAGGGCGAAATCACCGGTCGGCTTATCAAGGACGAGGCTGACCTCCCCTATCTCCAGACCCAGGGCCGCATCATCTGCCATGTGAACTGCGACCGCCTCACGCCGAACGCCAAGAGGATGTTGTTCGCATCTACCCGCGAACAGTCGCGCGAGGGCTACCTCCTCGAACGCATCCGTGACGAGCTGGCCCGGCTCCTGAAGGCTGATGACGAGCTCGGTCCGGCTCAATGAGGCGGCGCGTGAGCAAAGCCTCAAGGAACGGGATGAAGAAGCACAGCAGCAGATGCGCCGCCAAGTCGCTCGACTGCTTCGGCTTGCGGGTGCAGAGCTACATGAGATCGGCGGAAGGAGAAGCGCGAACGAGGGTGACGGAGAAGTTAAGCCGAGACCGCCGCGCGTGAAGCCCCTGCCGATCACGCCCAGCGAACCGCCCACGTACATTAAGGTCGTATGGGATGAGGAATCTAGAGATACCCTTCTACGCGGGCCAGCGCCGGTATCTCCGGGTTGAGACCGACGCCAACTCAGACTATCACGATGCGGACGATCCGTCGAACTCCCGCATCAACATCGCTGTCGGCGACGAACTCAAGGTATTTGGTACAACTCCGCTCAAGGGCGGCCGGATGCGCATCGGACTGGAGTGCAACGAGGGAGTTGTTCTGAACGCCGCTGGATCGGTTCGAATTGAGCTATACCGGAAGGGGCTTCCTGCGCTCAGCGACGAACGGGTGTACGCGATTGTCGAGCCGCCCGAGCCAAGGGAGCAGGGGCGCAAGAGCACGTTCCCGGACTTCAAGGTGATCCCCGTGCCCGGTCCCGAGAGCGAGGACTGGGAATTCATTTGCGAGGATGCAGATGACACCAACATCAGCCGACATGCCAGCAAGTCCATGATGAACGAGGGGAGGCTGTACATATACTACTCGGAAGCCTTCCCGCGGTTCGCGACGGAGCGCCGACGATTCGAGATGCAGAACGAGGCGCTCGCGAACTCGTTCACAGCGAGGTACGAGATGTGGATCGCTGTGCACTCGCTGCTGATGTATCAGGAACTGGAGCAATCAGACCTCGGAGACGTGTCGGAAGAGGCCATGGAGGAGATGACCCGGCAGGAGCGCTGCCGGCATGCCGTGATCGCGGCGATGGTCGCAAGTCAGGAGGTGAAGACCGGGAGCGCGGCCGAGGAGGACGATGCGGCAGTGGCGTGATCAGCGTCGTTCCGCTCAACCCGCGTGAGCCGAAGCTTTCGGTCGAGTTCAACAATCGTGGCAGGGTCAAAGCGGCCGATAGAGTTAGATGCGTAGCTCCATTCCGCCTCAATGGATACCCAGCGCCGGTTCATCGCCTCGGCAATCGCGCCGGTGGTGTTACTGCCCCCGAATGGGTCAATCACAAGATCGCCCTCGTCGGTCAGGAACTTGAGGAAGAACTCGACGAGCGCACGCGGCATGCGCGCTGGATGGATCGTGACGCCGCGCGCGACACAGAAGTCGCGGTAGGCATCGCGCGACCCGGTATTCGCTGCCTTGAGGAGGTCGGTTGCCTCTCGAAGTTCGGATGGAGTGACGGCTTCATCCATCGCCGAAACCCGATCCACGCCTCCGACGTTGGGCGGAATCGCCCCATTGTTGTTCGTCTTGAAGCTCTCGGCGCCGATGTGATGCTCGGCTGGTCTCGGTCCAGCATTGTACCTGCCAGTCCGGATCAGCCGCTTCATGCTGGCGCTATACTCACGCAGCACCTTCCGGTTGTCCGCCTTGGGCCTGTCAGTCGAGGACATCCACCAGATGCGTGTGAACGCGTCCTTAACGCGGATGCGTTCCTTGTTGACCCACTCGACGGGTGACGGCAGGCGTGCCGAGTTGTACCAGATGAATTCCTGACAGAGATGAAGGCGGCCCTTCTCGAGAAAGCGCAGGAAAGCCCGGAGAACCGTTGTGGACATCACCGGCCGTCCCGGCTCCCACGCGTTCCCGATCTCAACGACGATGGAGCCGTCCGGCTTGAGGAACTTCTTCAATAGAGGCGCGAAGCCCTCGAACCACTCGATGTACTCCTCTCCCTGCTTGTTTCCATACCTCTTCTTGGTGTTGAGCGGGAACGGAGGCGAGGTGAACACCAGTTGCGCTTCGCCGTGCAGATCCTTGAGGGGGACGCTGTTCAGGACCTTCTCCGAGAGGCCGCAGTACATCGTTCCAAGCGCGGTCGCGTAGAGGGGCAGTGACGCGCGCCGCGGGGAGCGAGGCTGTCCCGGAATCTCGATCTCATAGTGATCGCCCCAATTCGCCATCCTCGCGTAGCCCCCGTTTGATCTTGTAACCAGCTCTCTACATGTTCAATGGTGCTGCCACAAGAGCGCTGAAGACGGTCCCCGTAGCGTGATGCGTGACGAGTTCCTAAACGAAGCCCCCGCCGAAGCTGCCGAGGAGGAGGCCCCGGAGCGGCCGAAGGACTGGCCGTTCAACCCGTGGCGCGTCCCCAGGTCGGACAACATGCGTGCCGTCGTGGAGGACGTGCAGAACCAGCTCCGGCGCTATGAGGAACACGACGGCCTGCGACGGCGACGGCGGAAGCCGGCCGATCAGGCCACCTTCGAGGCGACCGTCTCCGCCCTGGTCTGCGACCTCACACACCACCACTTAACCGGTCGCGATGGCGGCGTGTTCATCACGCGCTCGAACCAGGTGCTCGGTACCCGCAGCCGCTACCGACCGCCCGCGTACGGCAAGACCCTGCCGACCATCCTAGACCGGCTCTCGACGCCCGAGATGTCGTTCTTGGTCCAGGAGGAAGGTGGCCAGAACCCGTTCACCGGGCCGCGTCGCACGACGATCCGTGCTGGGGAGCGGCTGGTCACGCGCATCACGGACAACGATCTCACCGTGCGGGACATTGGCATAGAGAAGGATCAGGAGTTCATCGTCCTCAAGCGGCCGAAAGCGGAAGACGACTATTGGGACACGGGCGGCTACCAGGAGTACGAGGACAACGACACCACGCGGCGGTTCCGACGCGACATGCAGGCCATCAACGGGTGGCTGGTGGCAGCCGACCTTGACGTGGACAACAAGATCGTCCTTGCCGGGCACACCGTGGACGTGGGCCAACGGCGGCTCTGGCGCAGCTTCACGCAGGGGCGGTTCGACCGCGGCGGGCGGCTGTTCGGCGGCTTCTGGCAGGAGTTTCGGAAGGCGGATCGCTGCGAGGCGATCTTCATCGGCGGCGTTTCCGTCGCGGAACTGGACTACGGACAGATGAACCCGCGCATCGTGTATGGCATGTGCGGCGTCCAGCCTCCGCCCGGCGACCTCTACGACATCCCCGTCTTCGAGGAACACCGGGGCGGCATCAAGAAGGTCATGAACGCCATCCTGTTCAGCACGCGCCGGCTCACCCGCATGCCCAAGGGCACAAGGGACAAGTTCGCGGCGGAGCACTCCATCGGACAGGTGCTCGCGGCTATCGAGGCCAAGCACCCCGCCATCACGCCGCGCTTCTTCACAGGCGTCGGGCACGAGGCGCAGTTCGTCGAGAGCCAAATCATTGTGGACGTGCTGCTACGGCTGAAGGATCAGGGCATCGTCGCCCTGCCCATCCATGACGCGGTCCTCGTTCCCTCCCAGGCCATGGGACAGGCTCAACAGGTCATGGAGGACACGTTCAGGGAACATACAGGCGTTGATGGTGTGGTGACGGTGGAATAGGTCATCCACTGCTCTATCACTATAAGGACCACCTCCCGCTCTCGTTATGGGGGACTCGTAAGGGGTCATCACCCGCGCCGAGATTGCCCGCCACTCTAACAGGAAGGTGTCGTCCAAATAGGTTGCCCCCTACGAGGACGGACACGCCAAATAGGTGCCACCTTGTAGAGGAAGGAACCGCGTCGGTGCGCGCTCGTAGCCCCGCATCTTTGTGTGGAGGGGTGATCTGTCGTTTTCGAGCGTGCTGCTTTCTGTGCCACGTTCCCAGCGTTGACGTGAGTCCAACGCGTGGGTACAAAGACTTTTGGAAGGAGCGGCTGAAACCCGCAGAATACCGAGACTTCTGGCCCCAGCCTGCGCTTCCCCTAGGGGACGCCAGTTCCTCCCCCTTGCCGAATGGCGATCAACGCCGCGGGGGTGTCGCGGCGGCGTCCCGCCATGCCCGTCCCGACCGGCCGCGCGCCACGTCCGCCAGCTCGGCGACCAGCACATCGTCCCGCGCCGGCTTGTGCACGACCTTGGTCATCGGCCATTGCGGGTCGTATCGTACCTCGGTGGGGAGGCCGGTATAGAAGACGATCGGGACGGAGCGCGCCGCCAGGCGCTGCGCGACCGGCCATATCTCGCGCCCGGCAATGGCAATGTCGAGGATCGCCGCCGAGATCGGTTCCCGCTCCACAATGCGAATCGCGTCGTCCAGCGTCTGAGCCGGACCCAGGACCTCGGCACCCGCGGCTTCAAGCAAAGCGCCCAAAGCCATCGCGACCAAGGCTTCGTCCTCGACCACCAGGATGCGAAGGCTGTCAAGCTTGCCCCGATCCGCGCCACCCGTATTCGATTCCATTTAAACGCTCCGCACCACCAAAGACTCTCAGCAAACGCGGGAGCGGGCGCCGTTCGGCATCCGGAGGAGCACCGACCACGGAAAGACCACCTGGCGCTGGGCCAGCACGCGGTCACGCAGCGCTGGAGGTCTGAGGCCCGGCGGAGCCTTTCACCGCCGCCGCCGCTCGGCTGGCAAGGGGTTCGCGCCCGGCCGGCGCTGGTATAATCGCTGCGCGGCCGGCCGGGCCGGCCCTTTCACCCAGGAGGAAACGTTGGTCAAGAAACTCGCCCTCGCCGCCCTCGCGGCGTGCCTCGCTTTGCCCGCCGCCGCGCCCGCGGCCGAGCCGGTGGTGCTGAAGTTCGCGCTGGTCGCCGGCGCCAACACGCCCAACTACAAGCGGTTCAATGGCCCGTGGATCGCGAAGATCAACAACGAGATGGAGGGGGCGGCGGTCATCCGGCCATTCTTCGGCGGCGTCCTTGCCAACTTCGTCAACATGTATGACCGCCTGGTCGCCGGCGTGTTCGAGATCGGCGGCGGGCTGCAGGGCATGATCGGCAACCAGTTCCCCGCCACCTCGGTCGCCGATCTGCCGATCGTCTCGGAGAAGTCGCGCGATTCGGCCGCGGCGCTGTGGGCGCTGTACGACAAGGGACTGCTCGCCCAGGAATATGCCAGGATCAAGCCGCTTTTGCTGTTCGTCTACCCGCAGATCAGCCTGCATTTCCGCCATCCGATCGCGACGCTCGCCCAGCTTCGCGGCCTCAAGATGAGCGTCTCCGACCGCACCGCCGCCGACACGATGACCAAGCTCGGCGTCGCGCCCATCACGATGGGGCCGCAGAACATCTACAACGCGCTGAATCGCGGCGTGATCGACGGGGCGGCGATCCAGTGGACCGGCATCCTGCCCTTCCATCTGCAGGAGGTGACGACCTACCACGTCAAGACGCGGCTCGGCTCATCGTCCGGCTACATCGCGATGAACAAGCAGTCCTTCGCCAAGCTGCCCGCCAAGGCGCAGCGCGCGATCGAGCATTATTCGGGCTACGCCGCCTCGCGCGAGTACGGCGCGGTGCTCGACGACATCGCCGACGACGCCTATGCGCTGGTGTCGGGCGAGAAGGGCCATACGATGGCGCGGTTCAGCGCCGACGACGAGGCGCGCATGTACAAGGAGGTCGAGCCGGTGCTGACCGACTGGGCGCGGCGCACGCCCAACGGCGCCGCCATACTCGCGGCCTTCCGGGCCGAGGTGGCGAAGTCCGCCGCGGCGGCGAAATAGGCGGGGTTCGCGGCGCGGGGCGCGACCCCGCGCCGTTTCCCTCAGGCGAGGCCGAACACGCGCCGCGCGTTGCCGCCGGTGATCGCGGCCCGGTCCTCCGCGCTCAGCGGCAGGGATTTCGACGTGCTCCGGCCCGGCCGGCACGTAGGGATAGTCGGTGCCGAACATCAGCCGGTCGCGCCCGAGCACGTTGTGCGCCAGCATCAGCGCGTCGGCGCTGAACACGCAGCTGTCGTAGTAGAGGTTGGTGAGGTAGTCCTCGAACGGGCGGTCTTGCATCTTCTCCCGCGCGTCCGGGAAGGCCTCCGGAATGCGCGCAAGGCGATGCCGCGTGCCCAGCATTCCGGCGCCGGTATGGGCCACCACGAACTTCATGTCGGGATAGCGCGCGAACACCCCGTTCAGGATCATCCGCGTGACGCAGATCTGGGTGTCGAAATAGAACCCCAGCATCAACGACAGGTTGTAGTCGGGGAGGTCGTCGGCGAAGGGCGGGAAGTTCGGATGCTCGACCACCGCCATCTTGTGCCGGTTGATCGCCGCCCAGATCGGCTCGAACCGGGGATCGCACAGCGGCACGCCGTTCACGTTCGAGCCGACCGAGATGCCGCACACCTCCGCGATCCCGGCGACACGCTCGATTTCCGCCACCGCCGCCGGCACGTCATCGAACGACAGGCTGGCCAGCGCGCGGATGCGGTCGGGGAAGGCGCGGGCGCGCTCGATCGCCTCGTCGTTGGCGAGCCGCGCCGCGTCGGCCTGCATCTCCGGCGGGAACAGATAGACGTTCGGCGTGGTCAGCGAGACGAGGCTGAGATCGATGCCGCGCTTGTCCATCTCGCGGATATGGTGGGTCGGGTCGAGCCACGCATCGTTGGTCTGGATGATCGTCTTGCCGTCGCGCAGCAGCATCTTGCCGTGGTGGCTCGGCCGCGAGGTGACGCCGGGCAGGCGCTCGATGGCGCCGTAGAATTCCGGCCCGACGAAATGGGCGTGGACGTCGATCCTCATGGCGCGCTCCCCGTGCAGACAGCGAGCGTAGCGTGGCGATTCGTCCAGCGTCAATCAGCCCCCGTGCCGCCGCCAACGCCGCATCGTTGGGCGATTCGGCCCGCCTCCGGTATCTTTCCCTATGCTGCGCGCGGAAGGACGATGAACCGGACCGTCGTCGCGATCGCCCTTGCCCTCGCCGCCTGCGCCACGGCGCAAGCGGGCGAGACGCCTGCGCCGCGCAGCTACGCCGAAGCGCTGCGCTGGTACGAGGCGGCCGCCCACGCGGGCTCGCCGCGGGCGCAATTCCTGCTCGGGATGCAGTACGAGCGGGGCGAGGGGCGTCCGAAGAACCTGGCGAAGGCGCTCGACTGGTACCGCAAGGCGGCCGGCCAGGGCTTCGTGCTCGCCCAGTTCAAGGCCGGCGTGTTCCGCGCGCGCGGGCTGGGCGCGCCGGCGGACGCGGCCGACGCCGCGCGCTGGTATGCGAAAGCGGCGGCGCAGGGGATGGGCCCCGCGCAATACAATCTGGGGCTTCTCTATGCCAGCGGCACGGGCGTCGCGCGCGACGCGGTGGCGGGCTGGGCCTGGCTCGACCGGGCGGCGCGGTCGGGTGTTGCCGGCGCCGCGGCGGCGCGCGACGAGCTCGCCCGCGAGATGAGCGCCGCCGAGCTGGCCAAGGCACACGCCCGCGCCGCCGCGCAAGGCGGCGGCTGAGCAGGGCTCAGGGCCAGGTCCAGGACAGGGTCGCGGCGAGCCATGCCGGCGCGTCGAGCACGCGGATCACGTAGTGCGTGTTGAGCCCGAGGGCGAGCGCGCCGATCAGCGAGATGCCGATTGCGCCCATCACGCCGGGCGAGAAATCCTCGTGGTCGCGGTTCAGGAACCAGCTGAACAGGGTGCGGAAGACGGGCGAGAAGCGCATCAGCGGCTGGACCAGAGTGACCGGGGCGAGCGCCAGCGCCATGTAGAGGAACATCTGCGACACGCAAACCCCGACCCCCTGGACGACGAACCAGAACACGCCGCGCCGGGCCAGCGAGGACACGTCGCGGCGCACGCGCGGCACGAGGCCCAGCACCGCGACCACGATGACCGCCGCGCCGTACGACACCGCGCCGCCGCCCAGCGACAAATGCGATTCCTCGAGCCCCGCGCGCACCAGCACCGGGCTGGTGCCGTAGGCGAGCGAAGCGAGGAACGCGAAGACGTAACCCTCGACCATCCGCTCGGAATAATCGGGCCTGACGCGCGGCGCGGCGGCGGCGCCAGCCGAACGCGGCGCGGCGGCTCCGCGCGCGGCGCGGTTGCGGCGCACCTGGCCGTGGAACACCAGGGCGGGCGCGATCACCAGAAGCGCGATGCCGGCGATCTTGAGCGGCGTCAGCTCCTCGCCCAGGAAGATCAGCGCGAGGGTGAGCGAGACCAGCAGCGTGCCCTGCTGCGCCGGCGTCGACAGGTTGGCGCCGATCGCCGCGATCGAGCGGTAGTTGCAGTAGCGGCCGAACAGGAAATGCACGATCCCGGCGGTGGCCAGCAGCGTCGCCGCCTCGGGCCGGATCTCGCCGATGCGCCACAGCTCGCCCGACAGCCACGCCGCGCCGACGAACACGACGAACCCGATGGGCATCGACACGGCGACGGCCTGCATCACCGTGCCGGTCAGCACGCCCCGGCGCAGCGAGGCGTTGGAAAAGCCGAACGATGCCGCGGCCAGCAGCGTGTACAGAACGCCCACGGACGTTTCCTCGCATTCTTTTGCCGCAGTATGCGCCGATCCGCGCCCGGGACATAGCGCCGGCTGCGCAAACGAAAAGGCCGGGGCGATGCCCCGGCCTTCGTCTCGGCATGGCGCGCGGCGGCTATTCGGCCGCGGCGGCGACCTTCACCGGGTCCTTCAGATTGAGGACGCGGCGCGCGTTGTCGTACATGATCTTCTGCGTGTCGGCGTCGGAAAGCCCGATCTCGCCGAAGAACTTCAGCGCGTCCTTCGGTTCCCAGCACGGATAGTCGGTGCCGTACATCACGTGGTCGACGCCGTAATACTCGACCGCAAACTTCATGCCCGCGGTGTGCGGCGAAACGGTATCCGTGTACATGCGCTTGATGTAGGTCGAGGGCGGATGCGGCAGCTTCGCCGCCTTGCCGTTCTTGTCCATCCGACCCGACTGGTAGGGCAGCGCGCCGCCCGTGTGCGACATCACGATCTTGAGGTTCGGATGGCGCTCCATGATGCCGGAGAAGACTAGCCGCATCGCGGCGACCGAGACCTCGACCACGCGGCCGAGCGACAGATGCAGCGCGCCGCCATAGCCCTCGATCAGCATGTCCTGGAACACCGCATCGGTCGGGTGCAGGAACAGCGGCACGCCGAGCTGCTCGACCCGGTCGTAGAACGGCTCCAGCCGCTCATGGTCGATGCGCGGGTCCGATCCGACGCTGCCGGGCAGGTTGACGCCCATCAGCCCCAGCTTGTTGACCGCATGCTCGACCACGTCGATCGCCGTCTGCGTATCGACCAGCGGCACCGCTGCCGACGCCCACACCCTGCCGGGGTGGCGGCTCTGGCAGGCGGCCATCTCCTCGTTCCACAGCGTGGCGAGGTCCTTGCCCTCGTCCTTCGGCAGCTCGGAGAACACCACCGAGAACGGCCCGATCGAGCACACGACGTCGATCTGGTGGCCGAGCGAATCCATGTACGCGAGCTGGCCTTCGAGGTCGTACCAGGTCGGCCAGCCGCCGAGGAAGGCGCGGTCGTCGCCCTCCTTCCGCCAGTATTCGTAGCCCCCGGCCTCGTTCGGCTCGGCATGCGGATAGCCGGTCCGCTTGCACAGCGCGTCCCAGACCGAGCGGGGCCAGTGGTGGAAATGGGAATCGATGATATGCATGACGGTTCTCCCGCCGGTTCGGCGCGCCCGGCCCATGCGCCCGGCAGTCACCATCCTTCGGCACCACGACAGGCTGCCGACGCCTAGAATCTATGCCTCCCGCGGGACCGGGTCAATCGCGGCGCGCCCGGGGACCAGCCGGCCCCCGCGCGGCAACCGGATATTCACCTTTTTCGCCCAGGTTGTGAAACCTGCCGGGTTCCTCCCGCGTTGGCGCGGGTGCGGAGCCTTGGCCCGCGATACGGGGGCGGGCGCATGGATAAGAACAAAATCCTGATCGTCGACGACCGGCCCGCGATCGCCGAGCTGATCGCGCACGGCGCCGCCGCGTGCGGCTACGCGACCCGCATCGAGGCCGATGGCCGGTCGTTCCTCGCCGCCTGCGCCTCGTTCCGGCCGACCCATGTGGTGCTCGACCTGATGCTGCCCGACATCGACGGGATCGAGCTCTTGCGCACGCTGGCCGAGCAGCGCACCACCGCCGCAATCGTGCTGGCGAGCGGCATGGGCGGCAAGCTGGTCGAATCGGCCCGGCGCTTCGGGCGCGACCAGGGGCTCGACATGGCCGGCACCCTGCTGAAGCCATTCGGCCGCGCCGATGTCTGCGCGCTGCTCGACGGGCTGCGCATCGAGGCCACCGACGTCACGCCCGAATCGCTGGCGCACGCGCTCGACGGGGGCGAGCTGTTCGTCGCCTACCAGCCAAAAATCGACCTCGCCACGGGCGGCGTCGCCGCGTTCGAGGCGCTGGTGCGCTGGAACCACCCGCGGCGCGGCATGGTGATGCCGGGGGAGTTCCTGCCCATGGCCGAGGCGGCGGGGCTGATGGGCCGGCTGACCGAGCTGGTCTCCGATGGCGCGCTCGCCGCGCTCGCCGCTTGGCGCGAGACGTTCGACGGGCGCATCGCGATCAACCTGTCGGCGCGCGGCCTCGACGACGTCGCGTTTCCCGACCGGCTGGCGGAACATTGCGCCGCCCTGGGGCTCGAGCCGCGGCGGGTCGATCTCGATTTCGCCGAGGCGGGCGCGGACGGCCCCACCGCCGCCGCGACCGACGTGCTGATGCGCCTGCGGCTCAAGGGGTTCGGCCTCGCGCTCGACGATTTCGGGACCGGCCAGTCCTCGCTGGTCCAGCTCGTCCGCCTGCCCTTCAACGAGATCAAGATCGACCGCTCCTTCGTCGCCGAATGCCTCGATTCCGACGAGGCGCGGGCGATCGTCAAATCCACCATCGACCTCGCCCATTCGCTGTCGCTGCGCGCGGTCGCCGAGGGAATCGAAAGCGCCGCCGTGCTGCAGCGCGTGGCCGCGCTGGGATGCGATCTCGGCAGCGGGTTCCACTTCGCCCCGCCGCTGGCGTTCGAGCAGGTGCCGGAATGGCTGGACGGCTGGCGCGCGCGCCGCGCCGAATGGCTGGCGCCGGCCGGGGAGGGCGCCGGGGCGCCGGGCGCACGGGCGCGCCGCAGCTTCGCGGGGTCGGTCTGGACGCGGCCCTATGACGGCTCGGACGAGCTGCGCAAGGCGCTCGCGGACCTGCTGTCCGAACGGCTGAACCCGCTATGGAATCTCGGCCGCAACTCGCTGGTCGGCTGGCGCGTGGCGGCGGGCGGCATCGAGGCGCTGCTGCTGCCCTACCGGCGCATCGTCACCGAGTTCGGACGGTCGCGCCGCCTGCTGCACGGCCGCCGGCTGATGGGCGACGCGACGTTCGAGACCGCGCGCGAGGTCGCCGGGTCTGCGCCGGTGCACATCCCGCTGCCCTTCCACATCTCCGACGACGAGGCGGGCGCCGTGCCGACCCAGGCGATCGAGCAGGTGCTGCGCCGCTACGGCATCAGCGAGACGCTGTATCGCGGCGTCGCCCTGTTCGACATTGTCGGCTTCTCGCGCACCGACCCGAGCCGCCAGATCGCCCAGCTCAACAGCCTGGAATGCTCGATCAACGCGGCCCAGAAGCTGATGGCCGAAGCCGGCACGCGCGTCGACCTGGCGCGCACCACCACCGGCGACGGGTTCTATATGTGGAACCGCGAGAAAGGGCCGGCCGCCGATATCGACACCTATCTGATCGCGCTGTTGACCCTCGCCGACAACGCCCTGGCCCGCGCCGCGGAAGGACCCGAGTTCGTGCCCGAGCTGCGCACCTGCTACGCCATCGGGCCGCACTACTCGTATTTCCAGACCGAGGCGCTGGACCCGCGCGGGCACGACTACATCGTCGGCGACGTGACCATCGCGCTCGCGCGCATGATCTCGAAGTGCCTGCCGGGCCAGATCCTGATCCGCGACTTCCTGCGGCCGACCGACCCGCTGGTCGGGCTTCAGCCGGGCGAGGCGCCGACCGACCCGGTGGCCTTCATGAGGGCGGCGCAGGGCGCGTTCGCACGCCTCGGCGGCGCCCGGCTGCACAACCGCGCCCTCGGCGTCATGCGCTGCTACCTCACCGGACGCGAGAGCGAACCCGGCCGGTTCGACATCACCCGCTACACCATCCGCGACAAGCATGGGTTCGAGCACGCCGTGTTCAACCAGAAGTTGAATATCTACCTCGCCGCCGGCCCCACCGCCGCCGCGCCCGGCGCCGCCAATTCCAATGTCCTGTATCTGGGGCGCCGTCGCTCCGATCTCGCCGGGTTCGAGGCCGAGCGCGCCGTCCACAACCTGTGGGGCGAAAACGCCTCCAGTGACGCCGCGGAATAGGCCGGCTCCCTCCCCGCGGCGCCGGCCGCGATCCATCGCGGATGACAGCGGGCGACGCCAAGCGATAAAGTCCGCCGGACCAACTTTCCGGGGAAGGACCGTCCAACATGGCGACCACGACCAAGCCGCGCGTCATCGCGCTCGAGGAGCATTACTGGGACCGCGACATCGCGTCCCACTTCAAGGGCCACGCGGCCGACCGCCCGGCGAAGCTCCTCGAGCAGCTCTACGACCTCGGCGCGCTGCGCCTCAAGGAGATGGACGAGGCCGGCATCGACGTGCAGGTCATCTCGCACGGCGCGCCGTCGGGCCAGCAGCTTCCCGTCCAGGCCGCGCCCGCGCTCTGCCGCGAGGCGAACGACCGGCTTGCCGCCGCCTGCGCCGCCAACCCCAAGCGCTTCGCCGCCTTCGCCACCCTGCCGACGCCCGACCCCAAGGCCGCCGCCGACGAGCTCGAGCGCTGCATGACCAAGCACGGCTTCGTGGGCGCGATGATCCACGGCCTGACCCACGACAAGTTCATCGACAAGCCCGAGTTCTGGCCGATCTTCGAGCGCGCCGCCGCGCTGGACGCGCCGATCTACCTGCACCCGGCCGAGCCGCATCCCGCGGTCGACGCCGCCTACTACCAGGACTACGCGCAGGAATATCCGGGCTTCCGCGTGGCGGGCTGGGGCTTCGGCGTCGAGACCGCGACGGCCGCAATCCGCATCGTGCTCTCGGGCGTGTGCGAGAAGTACCCGAACCTCAAGTTCATCCTGGGCCATCTGGGCGAGAACCTGCCCTTCGCCGTCTGGCGCATCGACCACACGCTGGCGCGCAAGAACAAGTCATTCTCGTTCCGCGACGCGTTCGTCGAGCATTTCTGGGTGACGACCTCGGGCTTCTTCTCGACGCCCGCCCTCAACTGCACCATCCAGGAGATGGGCGTCGAGCGCGTGCTGTTCTCGATCGACTGGCCGTTCGTCGACAACCCTCCCGGCACCGACTGGATGAACGCGCTGCAGCTCTCCGCCGCCGACAAGGCCCGGATCTACGGCGACAACGCGGCCAAGCTGCTGAAGCTGTAGGATCGAAACCGCGTCAATCCGTTCGTGCTGAGTGCGACCGAGCGCAGCAAGGCCGCGTATCGAGGCACGAACGGAGACCGCGCTTTCGCTCTCCCCCGGGTTCCCCGACCGTCACTGCGAGGCGCGCAGCGACGAAGGAATCCAGGCGATAAGTCCCTCTCCGCCCTCAAAGGCGGCGAGGGAGCGAGCGCCCTTTCGGGCGATTTTTGTGGAAAACTCGGAATATCTCGGTCAACATTTCGGAAACCGGACCTTCCGGTCCGAAATGAATTTTGGCCGGGGGTGCCATGGGGCCGGACGAACTTCTTTCCTTGATCGACCGGCTTTATGAAACCGCCATCAATCCCGAGCTGTGGCCATTTTTTGCACTTACCCTTGCGCGGTGCTTCGGCTGCGAAAGTGGCGTCGTCCAAGTCCAAAATCGCGAACGTAACATTGTAAGCCGGCTCAGCACCACGTCGAACTACACCCCCGAGCTGAACGAGGCCTACAGATCATATTATTATCGACACGACCTCTGGGTCGCGGGCGGGATGATGACGCCCACCGGACGTTCGCTCGTCAGTCAGGACCTGGTCGACGACGCCGTCTTTTACCGTTCGATCCACTACAACGAGTTCTGCAAGCAGGTCGGCATCGCGTGCGTGCTCGGAAGCGTCTTTCCCCTCGGTGACGGGATGATCGGCGTGGTTGGCGTCCACAGGCCGCCCGGCGCCCCGCATTTCGACGTACCCGACAAACGGCAGATGGACCTGTTCCTGCCGCATCTGCGGCGGGCGCTTCAAGTCCACCTGAAGCTTGCAGCCGCGACGTCGAACGAACGCGCCAGCCTCGACGCTCTGGATCGATTGCCCTCCGGGGTGGTCTTGCTCGACGCGTCGGGACGAGTGGTCTTCGTCAACCGGGCCGCGCAAAGAATGGCCGCCGCGGCCGATGGATTTTCGATCGTCAATGCCATGCTCCAAGCCTCGCGTAATGCCGACGACGTGGTGTTGCGGCGGCTTGTTGGGGATGCCCTCGGCGACGGACTCGGAGCGGGCGGCACGCTTGCGCTTCCGCGTCCGTCGGGAAAGCGGCCCTTTGCGATCGTAGCCACGCCGCTTTCGTCCGATGAAAACGCGTTCGCTCCGCTTCGGCCGGCGGCACTCGTCTTTATCACCGATCCTGAGGCCGCACCCACTCCACCGCGCGAACTGCTGCGTCGGTTGTTCGGTCTCACCGCGCGGGAGAGCGAACTGACGGCGGCGCTTGCCACCGGCGAGCGCCTGGACGAAGTCGCCGACCGGCTCGGCCTGGCGCGCGCCACCGCGCGCACCCACCTCAGCCGCATCCTAGAAAAGACCGATACGCATAGCCAGGCCCAGCTCGTGGCCCTCGTGGTCCGCACGGCCGCGCCTGCGAACGAAGGGTGACACCGGCAGCCGCCTTTACGCCCTGTCGGTACATTTTACAGGTTTGCGGTCCACCCGTTCGCCCGGTCCGCGCTGTTTCTCCAGCGAATCCGCTGATTTTGCGCGCAGCTACATCGTTTGATGTAGTCGGGCGGTTTTACGACCGCCGTCGTTCCGGCGCTCGGTAGCGCGCCAAAGCTATTGTTTTTGCGGACGGAATCGGCGTCGCCGCCATTTGGCATGAAATTTGCTTGGAGCAAGAGAGATGCAGAACATTATCCGACATTGAAGGACCAAGGCGTGGTGCAATTGACTTTATGCCAAGCTCAGCAAAATAATCCCGGTTCTGCAATACAAAAGGAGAAATTATAATGAAAAGTTGTTCTTTTTTGATCGCGACAACAATATTATTTGGAATGTCATCGCAGGCGTTGGCTGATCCGATATTGCCCGACACTGTGTATTCAGGTGAATACCGGCTTGTCGTAAGCGGCGAGATTTGTAATGGCCTAAACTGCACGAATGATCGCACTGACATCAACGACCCTATTACTGTTGGAGCCGATCCGACAACCTTTCGGCGTCCATGATCGCCCTGCCGGGTCATCCCACTTTGAATGATCTCAGCGCGTCACCGCGAGCAATCACTGACCGTCGCAAATACGCCCGCTCCCAGCATGTACGTTCAGGCAACAACAAGCGTTATCCCAATCAATGGGGCAGTTAGCGGCTTTCAAGTCATTGCCCATATGTCGTATTCAATGGAGATTGTTGGACCCAGCGGGCCCGTGCCCGTACAAGTAGTCGCCAGTGGCGCAGTTTCCGTTGATGAGCTTGGGCCGGGCGCATCGTCTGACAACACGGCACGATCATTTTTCTACGTAAGGAGTGGTGGAGGTTTCGCTACTGGCGGAATTGTGCATCACGATCTACATTTAAATATTGAATTCAAGTTCATACACGGGACCTGACTCCGACGGCTTCAACGATAGCGATATATATAACTTGCAAGCTAATACCGTATATGCGATTGATGTCGGCGTAGAAATCTCCGGAGGCAGTCAGGAAATCTAGGAGGTGGGACAACTACCGTTTCAGCTTTTGTCGACCCGCAATTCATCATTTCTGCAATGGTCCGTCGCAATATTCGTTATTCTTTAGCTCCGGCATCGGCAACAGCGCACCCAACAATATTCCTGAACCTCCGTCCCTCGCGCTGTTCGGACTCGGTGTCGCCGGGCTCGGCTTTATGAGGCGTAAGTCTGCGGCCACACGTGAGCGCGCTAGCTTCATCGGCAATGTTATCTAAAATGGGAGGGAACATTGGGCAATCGGCGTAGCATTCCATGGTGGGGATTGGCACCGATGCTGGTCGTGGTCGCCTTTGCAGGCGCGGCGATGGCCCAAGGAGGGCCGCCCGACAACGCCAAGCTTATCAAGCTGTTCGACACGAACGGTGACGGAAAGATCTCGCCCGACGAGTGGCACGGGCGGGCGCCCTTCAGCCGGTTCGACGCGAATGGCGACGGCCAGTTGACGCTCGACGAGCTCAACCAGACCCGCGCGTTCGGGCGCGCGGGCGGGGCATCGCCCGGTCCGTCCGCTCCGTCGACCACCGCGTTCGACGGCAAATGGTCGGGTAACGGGGAGCCGTCGCTCTCCACCTGCGCGGCGAACTTCGACATCGAATTCACAGTCAAGTCCGGGATCATTTCCGGGCAACTTATTGCCACAAGCGACAGCATGGGGCTTACCTATCCGTCCGACATTCGCGGCAGCGTGAGACCCGACGGCAACGCCACGCTGGTCCTGACCCCCAAAGGCCAAGGGTCGTACGGCGGCCGCCGCCACGGGAAATTCGAAGGAAGCCGGTTTTCCGCGACGATCGGCGGTCGCAATTGCAGCTACGACGTGACGATGACACGGGGTTGACGTCTGCGCGTGTTCGCCCACCCGCCGCCTGACGGAACCGGGGGGCATGCGGGCTCGCCAGTATCTATTCCGCCCTCGTGCTCGACGGGTCCCGCTGCGTCCTCGTGGATAGCCCGCCCGGCCCCATCGGCGCTAGGATCGTGGCCCTTCGTGCATCCCGCCCATGCGGCGGCGGAGGGATGGTGTCATGGCGTCACAGGACCGGCGGATTCGTATCCCGGCTGCCCGCGCCCGCGACGCGGCCCTCGGCGTCGGGCTGATCTTCGCGCTGGCCGCGGCGGGCCCTGCGCCCTCGCGCGCCGCCGACATCATGATGATCGACGCGCACAGCCAGATCAGCGCCGAGGTCGGGCTGGACAGGGCGCTGGCGCTGATGGACGAGGCCGGCATCGCGCGCGTGATCCTGTCGGCCGTGGGCCGGGGCGGCGTACGGCCGCTTCTCGATTTCGCCCGCGCCCACCGCGACCGCATCGTGCCGGCGATCGGGCTGAAGCCCGAGCGAATGCGCAACGGCGATCCGGAGGCGCTGGCCCAGCTTCGCCGCATGGGGCGCAACCCGGCGTTCGGCGCGCTTTCCGAGGTGATGATCCTGCACCAGCAGAAGGGCCGGCACGCGCCCGAGATCGTCATCGGGCTCGGCTCCGACTACGCCAAGGCGGCGCTCGCCATCGCGCGCGAGCGCGGCTGGCCGCTGGTCGTCCATATCGAGTTCGGCTTCGCCGCCAGCCGGTCGGAATACGATTCCACCATGGCGACGTTCGAGGCGCTGCTCGACGCGAACCCCGCCATGCCCATCGTGCTGAGCCATATGGGCCAGCTCGACCCGGCGGCGGCGCGGCGGCTGATCGTGGCGCACCGCAACGTCCACTTCCTCACCTCGCACGCCAACCCGATCTTCACCGCAGACCACGGCACCAACCTACCCTGGACCGAGCTGTTCGCGGGCGAGGCGCTCGCGCCCGACTGGCGGGCGCTGTTCGTGTCGCACCCCGACCGGTTCGTGCTCGCCTTCGACAATGTCTACGACCCGGACTGGTCCGACCACTATGTCCGCCAGGCGCGTCTGTGGCGCGCGGCCCTGGCCGAGCTGCCGCCCGAAGTCGCCAACGCGGTGGCGCACGGCAATGCCGAGCGCTTGTGGCACCTTAACGCCGCATCCCCTGCCGCCGCCGGGCCGCATGAGATGGTGGGGCCGGCCGGCCTGACCGCGCGCGAGGTGGTTGCCCGGCTCGACCGCGACGGCGACGGGCGCCTCAGCCGGTCGGAGTTCCGCCGCCCGCCCAAGCTGTTCGCGCGCATCGATTCCGACCATGACGGGTTCGTCACCTCCCCCGAGCTGGAGGCCGCGTGGCGCCGCTATGCGGGTGCGGGCGGGCGCGCCTCGCCATGACCTACTCCATCGTCGCGCGCGATCCCGCGACCGGCGAGATCGGCATCGCCGTCGCCTCGCGCTATTTCGGCGCCGGGCGGATCGTGCCGTTCGCCGCGGCGGGGATCGGCGTCGTCGCCTCGCAGAGCTTCGCCAACCCGGCCTACGGGGTCCAAGGGCTGGCGGCGCTGGCGGACGGGGCGGCGCCGGAGGCGGTGCTCGCCCGGCTGGTCGCGGCGGATGCGGGCGCGGCACTGCGCCAGGTCGCCATCCTCGACGCGGCGGGGCGGGTGGCGGTTCATACCGGCGCGCGCAACGTGGCCGCCGCGGGGCATGCCATCGGCGAACAATGCGCCGCCCAGGCCAACATGATGGCGCGGCCCACCGTGTGGCACGCGATGCGCGCCGCCTTCGCCGCGACCGCCGGCCCCCTCGCCGAGCGGCTGGTCGCGGCGCTCGGGGCGGCCGAGGGCGAGGGCGGCGACATGCGCGGCCGGCAGGCCGGGGCGCTGGTCGTGGTGGCGGGCACGGCGGAGGGCGGCCGGCTGGTCGACCTCCGGGTGGACGACCATCCCGACCCCGCGGTGGAGCTCGGCCGGCTGCTCGCCTACCAGCGCGCCCTGGACCGCGCCGATCGGGCCCGCAGTGTGGCCGCCGCCGGCGAGCTGGCCGCGGCGCTCGCCCTCGTCGACGAAAGCTGCGCGAGCCACCCCGGCGAGCCTGAGTTCCTGACGCGGCGGGCGTTCCTCCTGCTCGCCCTCGACCGGCCGGGCGAGGCGCGCGCGGCGATGGCGCGGGCCTGTGCGGTCCATCCCGGCTGGGCCGATTATGCGCGCCGCCTCGCCGATGCCGGCCACCTGCCGCTCCCGCGCGGGGCGATCGAAGCGCTGGTCGCGGGGTTCGGCACGGATGGCTGACCTCAGCCGCGAACGTAGCAAGAACTTTTCCCTTGCGATGCGGAACAAATCATGTACACTCTTCCCCGCGTTGCACGATTCCCAGCGCTGTGGAATAAGGGAGGGATGACATGGCCGACCCCGCGCTCCGCCTCGTCGAGAAGGATTCCATGGACAAGACCAAGGCGCTCGACGCCGCGCTGAGCCAGATCGAGCGCGCCTTCGGCAAGGGCTCGATCATGAAGCTGGGCGGCTCCGACCGCGCCGCCGACGTGGAGGCGGTGTCGACGGGCTCGCTCGGCCTCGACATCGCCCTCGGCATCGGCGGGTTTCCGCGCGGCCGCGTCATCGAGATCTACGGGCCGGAAAGCTCGGGCAAGACCACGCTGGCGCTGCATGCCGTCGCCGAGGCCCAGAAGGCCGGCGGGGTGTGCGCCTTCATTGACGCCGAGCACGCGCTCGACCCCGGCTATGCGCGCAAGCTGGGCGTCAACATCGACGAGCTGCTGATCTCCCAGCCCGACGCGGGCGAGCAGGCGCTCGAGATCGCCGACACGCTGGTGCGCTCCGGCGCGCTCGACGTGATCGTCATCGATTCGGTCGCCGCGCTCGTGCCGCGTGCCGAGCTCGAGGGCGAGATGGGCGACACTCATGTCGGGCTGCAGGCGCGGCTGATGAGCCAGGCGCTGCGCAAGCTCACCGGCTCGATCTCGCGCTCGCACACCATGATCATCTTCATCAACCAGATCCGGATGAAGATCGGCGTCATGTTCGGCAATCCCGAGACGACGACCGGCGGCAACGCGCTCAAGTTCTACGCCTCGGTGCGGCTGGAGATCCGGCGCATCGGCGCGATCAAGGACCGCGACGAGGTGGTCGGCAACCAGACCCGCGTGAAGGTGGTGAAGAACAAGATGGCCCCGCCCTTCAAGGTGGTGGAGTTCGACATCATGTACGGCCACGGCGTCTCCAAGACCGGCGAACTCGTCGATCTCGGCGTCAAGGCCGGCATCGTCGAGAAGTCGGGCGCCTGGTTCTCGTTCGATTCCCAGCGCATCGGCCAGGGGCGGGAGAACGCCAAGCAGTTCCTCGCCCAGAACGCCGAGATCGCGGCCGAGATCGAAAAGGCGATCCGCGCCAATGCCGGGCTGATCGCCCAGGCCGCGCTTGGCGGCGAGGAGGAGGCGCCGGCCGAGGAGTCCGAGGCGGGGTAGGGTCTGCGGCGCGCTTTACGCGCGGTCGCGCTGGCGGTCGAACCAGTCCTTGATCAGCAGGAAGTCGTAGAGCGCCGCCGTGACGAACAGGCCGAGCGCCGCGTCATAGGCGAGGCCGGTGCCCCCCCGCGCGGCGAACAGCGCCCACAGCGCGATCCCGCCGGCAATCCCGCCGATCGCCCAGCGCACCGCGCCATTGGTGGGAAGCGGATCGAACCGGGCGAGGCGTCCGAAGGGGCTCGGGTCGTAGGAGGCGGCGATCAGGGCGTAGACGGCGACCCCCGCCGCGCAGGACAGGGCGAGCCCGAGGAGATACACGGCGTCGTTCGACGCGCCGCGGGCGAGGAACAAGCCCGCCGATCACCAGCCCGCCGGCCAGTGCCCCGGCGACCCAGCGCCACGAGATCCAATCCTCCGCGTCGCGCGTGCGGGCGTCCATCGCCTCAATGTCGGGTGCCGGGCGGACCGTATCAAGCGACAGCTCGCCGCAGCGTCCCCATCCGGAGGCCAAATGCGTCCGCCCTGGCGCAGCGGCGCGCGCCCCGCCATAATGGCCCCATGCCTCTCGATCTTCGACCCTTGTCCGATGCGCTCGGCGCCGAGGTGCGCGGCGTCGACCTCGCCCGCACGCTCGACCGCGAGACCGCCGGGGCGCTGCGCCGCGCCTGGCTCGATCATCTGATCCTGCTGTTCCGCGATCAGGAGCTGACGCAGGAGCAGCTCGTCGCCGCCACCGCGCATTTCGGCCCCACCGGGTCGCTCGCCCGCCCCGACGAGTACCGGACGTCGGGCCAGCGCGAAACCCATCCCAACGTCATGCTGATCTCGAACGTGCGCGAGAACGGCGTGCCGATCGGCGCGCTGCCCGACGGCGAGATGATGTTCCACCACGACATGATCCACGCGGCGGTGCCGCACGATGCGACGCTGCTCTATGCGCGCGAGCTGCCGTCGCATGGCGGCCACACCATGTTCGCGAACCTCTACGCGGCCTATGAGACGCTGCCGGCCGAACTGCGCGAACCGCTCGAAGGGCGCCGCGCCTTCCACCGCTACCATTACGGCTCGCAGCATCGCGGCGACGGCAAGGGCACGCCGGCCTTCGCGGAATCGGCCCACCCGGTGTTCCGCACCCATCCCGAGACCGGGCGCAAGGCGATCTACGTCAACCGGCTGATGACCGAAACGGTCGAAGGGCTGGACCGCGCGGAAAGCGACCGGCTGCTCGCGGCCGTGTTCGACCACGCCGAGCAGCCGCGCTTCGTCTACGAGCATGTCTGGCGCGTCGGCGACGCCATGCTGTGGGACAATCGCTGCACCATGCATGCCCGCACCGACTTCCCGCCCGAGCGGCGCCTGTTCTGGCGCACCACCGTGGCGGGCACCGCGCCGCCAGCCTGACCCGGCCGGCGCCACAGGGGGAGGACACGATGCGATACGAGCTCTATTACTGGCCGGGCAGCCCCGGCCGGGGCGAATTCGTGCGGCTGGCGCTCGAGGATTCGGGCGCCGACTACGTCGACGTCGCGCGCGAGAGCGGACGCAACATGGGCGTCCCGGCCCTGATGAAGCTGATGAACAGCAAGAAGGAGCCGCACCCGCCCTTCGCGCCCCCCTTCCTCAAGGCGGGCAAGCTGGTGATCGGCCAGACCGCCAACATCCTGCATTATCTCGGCCCGCGCCACGGCCTCTGCCCGGCCAGCGAGGCGGGGCGGCTGTGGACCCACCAGCTCCAGCTCTCCATCACCGATTTCGTCCTCGAGGCGCACGACACCCACCACCCGATCTCGAACGCGCTCTATTACGAGGACCAGAAGAAGGAGGCGATGCGCCGCACGCCCTACTTCCTCAAGAACCGCGCGACCAAGTTCCTCGGCTATTTCGACCGGGTGATGGCGCAGAACCCCTCCGGGCCGAAGCACCTGGTCGGCGCGCGCGCCAGCTACGTCGATCTGTCGCTGTTCCACGTGATCGAGGGGCTGCGCCACGCCTTCCCCAAGGCGATGAAGCGCATCGAGAAGGACGTGCCGCGCGTCGTCGCCCTGCACGACCGCATCGCCCAGCGCCCGCGGCTGCGCGCCTATCTCGAGTCCGACCGGCGCCTGCCCTTCTCCGGCGGCGTGTTCCGCTACTACAAGGAACTCGACAAGTAGGCGCGGCGCGGTCGCCCTACCGGCCGGGATCGCGTCGCGCCGCGCCCCGGTTTTGCCGCATTGCCGGTCAAAATGCCCCACCGCCCCGGGGTCGCCGCGTGTTGGTGGCGGTTGGGGCGCGTGGTATGGTCCCGGTCGTTCGGGGGCGGAGAGGGGAACTCCAGTGTTCATCGAGCTCGGCCATTACGCCCTGATCCTGGCGCTGGTCTCTGCGGTGCTGCAGTCGAGCCTTCCGCTCGTCGGCGCGGCGCGGCGGGATTCGCGGCTGATGGCGGTCGCCGACACGACGGCGCCGCTGCAGTTCCTGCTGGTGGCGTTCTCGTTCGTGGCGCTCGCCACCGCCTACGTCTCGTCCGACTTCTCGGTGCTGAACGTCGCCGAGAACAGTCACACGGCGAAGCCGCTCCTCTACAAGATCACCGGCGTGTGGGGCAACCACGAGGGCTCGATGCTGCTGTGGGTGCTGATCCTCACTTTGTTCGGCGCGGCCGTGGCGCTGTTCGGGCGCAACCTGCCGCCCAGCCTGCGCGCCCGCGTGCTCGCCGTGCAGGGCATGGTGGGCACGGGGTTCTTCCTGTTCATCCTGCTCACCTCGAACCCGTTCATGCGCCTGTTCCCGGCCCCGGTGAACGGGCGCGGCATGAACCCGATCCTGCAGGACCCCGGCCTCGCCTTCCACCCGCCCTTCCTCTATCTCGGCTATGTCGGCTTCTCGGTATCGTTCGCCTTCGCCGTCGCCGCGCTGATCGAGGGCCGCGTCGACGCCGCCTGGGCGCGCTGGGTGCGGCCGTGGACGCTCGCCGCGTGGTGCGCGCTCACCTGCGGCATCGCGATGGGAAGCTGGTGGGCCTATTACGAGCTCGGCTGGGGCGGATTCTGGGCGTGGGACCCGGTGGAGAACGCGTCCTTCATGCCGTGGCTCGCCGGCACGGCGCTGCTGCACTCGGCGATCGTGGTGGAAAAGCGCGACGCGCTGAAAAGCTGGACCATCCTGCTTGCCATCATCACCTTCTCGCTGTCGCTGATCGGCACGTTCCTGGTGCGCTCGGGCGTGCTCACCTCGGTGCACGCCTTCGCGGTCGACCCGGCGCGCGGCGCGTTCATCCTGGTCCTGCTGGGCGTCACCATCGGCGGCGCGCTGGCGCTCTATGCCTGGCGCGCGCCGACGCTGAAGTCCGGGGGGCTGTTCGCGCCCATCTCGCGCGAAGGCGCGCTGCTGCTCAACAACCTGCTGCTCGCCGCCGGGGCGGCGACGGTGTTCCTTGGCACGCTCTACCCCCTGTTCCTCGACGTCGTCGCCGGCGAGCGCGTCTCGGTCGGCCCGCCCTTCTTCAACGCCACCTTCGTGCCGCTGATGGTACCGCTGCTGATCGCGCTGGGCATCGGGCCGCTGCTCACCTGGAAGCGGGCCGATCTGTGGGGCGTGATCGTCGCGCCTCAAATTCACGCTTGTCTTCACCGTCGCCGTCGTGCTGCTGATCGTCGCGCTGAACGAGCCCGATACGGCCAAGACCGCGTTCGGCATGGGGCTCGCCGCCTGGCTCGCCGGCACTGCGCTGTCGGAGTGGGCGGGAAAGGTGAAGCTGTTCCGCGCGCCGCTGCGCGACACCTTGCGGCTGATCCGCAACCTGCCGCGCGCGACCCACGGCATGACCATCGCCCATTTCGGGGTGGCGGTGGTGGTGGTCGGCCTCACCGGCTCGCTGTGGCGCCAGGAGCGGATCGAGATCGTCCGTCCCGGCGAGAGCCTGACGCTCGCCGGCTACAGCTTCCATCTCGACCGCGTCGCGCGCGTCGACGGGCCGAACTACCAGGCCGATCGCGCGGTGTTCACGGTCACGCAGAACGGCAAGAAGGTCGCCACCATGGCGCCCGAGAAGCGCTTCTATCCGGTGCAGCAATCGGCGGTCAGCAACACCGCCATCCGCACCGACGGGCTCGCCGACCTGTACGCGGCGCTGGGCGATCCCGACGGCAAGGGCGGCTGGACGGTGCGGCTGTACTTCAACCCGCTGGTGCCGTGGATCTGGTTCGGCGCGCTGATCATGGCGGCGGGCGGGTTCGCCAGCCTGACCGACCGGCGCTTCCGCATCGGCGTGGCCCGCCGCTCGGCGGCCGAGGCGGCCGGGCGCGGTGGCGCCGGCGCGCGCGCCTGATCGCGGCGGCGGAGCGCCAGCACGCAGATGCGTCGCCTTCTCTATCTCGTCCCCCTGGTGCTGTTCGCCGGCCTGGCGATCTATTTCGGGCTGGGGCTCGCCCGCGATCCGCGCTACATCCCGTCGGCGCTGATCGACAAGCCGGTGCCGCAGTTCGACCTGCCGGGCCTTCCGGGCCAGCCGGGCCTCGCCACATCGGACCTTGCCGGCAAGGTGACGCTGATCAACTTCTTCGCGTCGTGGTGCGTCGAATGCCGCACCGAGCATGCGAACCTGATGAAGCTGGGCGACGAGAAGGGCGTGAACCTGTACGGCATCGCGTGGAAGGACAAGGACCCGGATACGCTGCGCTGGCTCGCCACGCTGGGCAACCCCTACCGGCGGGTGGGCGTCGACGCCGACAATCGGGCGGGCATCGACTTCGGCGTCTATGGCGTGCCCGAGACCTACGTGATCGACAAGGAGGGCCGCATCCGCTTCAAGCAGGTGGGGCCGATCACCCCGGACGTGCTGCAGCACAAGCTGCCGGCGCTCCTGGACAAGCTGGCGAAGGGTTGAAGGTGAAGCTCGCCCGCAATGCGCTCGCCGCCGTCCTCCTGGCCGGCGCGCTTCTCGGCGGCGCCGTGCCGGCGCAGGCCGTGCTGCCGTCCGAGCGGCTGTCCGATCCGGCGCTCGAGGCGCGCGCCCGCGCCCTCAGCGAGAAGCTGCGCTGCCTTGTCTGCCAGAACGAGAACATCGACGATTCGAACGCCGATCTCGCCCACGACCTGCGCGTGCTGGTGCGCCAGCGCCTGGTGGCCGGCGATACCGACCGGCAGGTGCTCGACTACCTGGTCACGCGCTACGGCGATTTCGTGCTGCTCGACCCGCCGGTCCAGCCCGACACCTATGTGCTGTGGTTCGGGCCGGCGATCGTGCTGGCGCTGGGGGCCGGCGGGATCGCGCTGTTCTTCCGCTCCCGCCGTCGCGCGGCGCTGCCCGACCCGGGCGCGGCCCTGTCGCCCGACGAGGCGAAGGAAGTCGCGCGCCTGCTGGACGAGGATCGCTGATGCTGTTCTGGGGTCTCGTGGCCGCGATCACCGTGGCGGTGGCGGCGGTGCTGGCGCGCCCGCTGCTGCGCGCGGGGGCGGCGCCCGCGGCGAGCCGCGACGAGTACGACCGGGCAATCTATCGCGACCAGCTCGCCGAGGTGGAGCGCGACCGGGCGCGCGGGGTGATCGGCGCCGCCGAGGCCGAGGCCGCCCGCCACGAGGTCGAGCGCCGCCTGCTCGCCAGCGCGCGATCGGGCACGGCGGCCGAGACCGCCACGGCGCGGGGACGGGGCGGCTGGCGCGCCGCGGCGGTGGCGCTCGTCGTGCCGGCCTGCGCGCTCGGGCTCTACGCTGTCCTCGGCTCGCCCGGCCTCCCGGCCGCACCGACGGCGGCACCCCAGATGCGGGCGGCTTCCGACAGCGACAGCGATGCGCCGCACGAAGCGGGCGATGCCGGGCTCGAATCGGCGGCGAAGACGCTGGACCGGCGCCTCGCCCAGAACCCTGACGACGCCGAGGGCTGGCTCCTGCTCGCGCGCACCCGCGCCGTGCTGCGCCAATGGCGCGAGAGCGAGGTCGCGTTCCAGAAGGCGATCGACCTGACCGGCGGCGCGCCCGATGCGCTCGCCGGCTATGGCGAGATGATCGTCATGTCGGCCGACGGCAACGTGTCGCCGACCGCGAAGAACTTCTTCCAGCGCGCGCTGGCCAAGGATCCGAAACACGTGGTGGCCCGGTTCTATCTCGGGCTCGCCGAGCTGCAGGCGGGCAAGCCGGCCGACGCCGTGGCGCGCTGGCGCGCGCTGGCGGCCGAGGCGCCGAAGGATGCGACGCTGGCTCGCCCCGCTGCGCGCCCAGATCGCCGCAGCGGCGAAGCAGGCCGGATTGACCCCCTCGGCCGAGGAGCTCGCCGCCGCCAGCGCTCCCGCGGCCGAGGCCGCCCCGCCGCCCGCGGCCGAGGCCGCCCCGCCCACTGCCGCGACGCCCGGCCCGACGCAGGAGCAGATGGCGGCGGCCCAGGACATGTCGCCCGACGATCGCATGAAGATGATCCGCGGCATGGTCGCGGGGCTTGCCGCGCGGCTGAAGGCGAACCCGGACGATCCCGCCGGCTGGCAGCGCCTCGCCCGCGCCTACCAGGTGCTGGGGGAAGACGACAAGGCGGCCGAGGCCCTGTCGCACGTCAAGGAGGCCCAGCCCGCCGCCCCGCCGCCACAGGCCACGCCGCCGCAGGCCGCCCCGCCGCAGGCCGCCCCGCCGCCGGGCCCGACGCCGGAGCAGATGCGCGCGGCGCAGGACATGTCGCCGGAAGACCGCCAGAACATGGTCCGCGGCATGGTGAGCCGCCTCGCCGACAAGATGAAGGCGAACCCCGGCGACGCCGATGGCTGGCTGCGGCTCGGCCGCGCCTACACGGTGCTGGGCGAGAACGCCAAGGCGGTCGACGCGCTGGCCCGCGCGGCCGAGCTGCGCCCGGACGACCCGGCGCCGCTGGTGGGCCAGGCGCAGGCCCTGCTCGCGACCCTGCCGATGGACGGCTCGAAGCCGCTGCCCGCCGCCTTCCTCGCCGTCGCCAGAAAGCTCGAGGGGATGGGCGCCAATTCGCCCGACGCGCTGTGGTACATCGGCCTTGCCGCCAGGGAGGAGAACCGCACCCAGGTGGCGCGCCAGAGCTGGACCGCGCTCCTCGCCAAGCTCGACCCGTCGAGCCAGGAAGCGCAGATGGTCAAGGGCGCGATCGACAAGCTCGGCAAATAGAGGCCGGGTTCGTCCCTACCCCGTCGCGCGGCGGCAGAAGGCGATCAGCTTGGGCGCCAGCGACTGGTCCTCGGTGCCGAGGTGATAGATCTCGCTCAGATGGTTGTGGCCGGCGACCAGATTGGCGACCGGGGTGATCCCGCCGGTCTCGCGCAGCGCGGCGACGAACCGCTCGGCCTGGGCGGCGAAGCGCGGCGGGTCGAGCGCCGCGACCGAGGCGTAGCAGGCGGGACCGCCCGCGGCGATGTTGCGGACCGTCGATTTCGCCGCATAGGCGGACTGATCGGCGCCGTAATAGGCGCGGATATTGTCGGGCTGCTCGCGCTCCTCGACGTCGGTGGTGGCCGACAGCAGCACGACGGCGCGGCAGGCCGGCGCGCCCGTGTCGCGCAGCGCCTTGTGGTAGGCGTAGGCGGCGACATGCGTGCCGCCGGCCGAGTGGCCGACCAGCACGACGCGCGCCGGATCGCCGCCATAGGAGGCGATGTTGTCGCGAATCCAGGCGGCGCAGAGCCCGACGTCGCGTGCGCCGGCGGGCCACGCCGCGCCCGGCGCCAGCCGATAGGTCGCGTTGACGCCGACGAAGCCCGCCTCGACGAAGACGCGCATCACATTGCCGTAGATCAGGTCGCCCAGCAGGGTCTTGGAGCCCTCGACGAATCCGCCGCCGTGGAAATAGGCGACCACCGGCAGACCCTTCGCCGGCCCCTCAGGCAGGTGGATGTCGCAGCGGTGGCTGCCGTCCGGCCCGTACGCCGACGTGGCGCTCGATCCGGCCGTCGAAGGCGGGCCGGGCGCCCAGCAGCGCGCCGTACAGCGCCAGGAACTCGGCGCGGGCGCGCGCGTCGAAAGCGGGGCCGGTGCGGCGGATCGCCTCGGCGATCGGCTCGGGCATGCCGGCGGGGCGGGCGAGGGCGGCAGCGTCGGGCATGGCGGGGCTCCCTGGGTCCGCCGGAACTCTAGCGCCCGGCGCGCCGCCGGCGCCAGCGGCATGAATGGATTGCCCCCCGATGGATTGCCCCCGAATGGATTACCCATGAATGGATTGCCCTGGCGCGGCGCGGAGGCTAGGTTGCGCCCCGTCCGCCCGCACCGCCCGCACAAGAACGGAACCGGCGCATGCTCGCCTTCGTCCATCTGGTCGACAACATCATCACCCTGTACATCTGGGTGCTGATCATCTCGGCCGTGATGAGCTGGCTGATCGCATTCGGCGTGGTGAACACGCGCAACCGCGCCGTCTACCTGATCGCCGATTTCTGCTATCGCATCACCGAACCGGCGCTGCGCCCGATCCGGCGCGTCATCCCGAATCTGGGCGGCATCGACATCTCGCCGATCCTGCTGATCTTCCTGTTGTGGTTCCTGCGTGACCTCCTCTACGAAATCGTCATCTGACGGGGCGGTCCGCGCGGTGGCGGGCGGCGTCGCGCTGCGCTGCAAGGTGGCGCCGGGCGCGCGCCGCGACCGGATCGAGGGCTGGGCGCCGGCGGCAGACGGCGAGGTGCTGAAGCTCGCGGTCACCGCCGCGCCCGAGCGCGGGCGCGCCAACGCGGCAATGGTCGCGCTGCTGGCCCGCGCGCTCGGCGTGCCCAAGACGTCGATTTCCGTGGTGGCCGGCGCGACCGGCCGCATAAAGACCGTTCGGATCGCGGGCGAGCCAGCGACGCTCGCGCAACTCCTGCACGACATGGAGGCGCGAAGTGGCTGACACGACGGAAGCGAAGATCATCGACGGCAAGGCGTTCGCCGCGGGGCTGCGCGCGCGGGTGGCCGAGGCGGCGGGCGCGGTGAAGGCGCAGCACGGCATTACGCCGGGCCTCGCCGCGGTACTGGTCGGCGACGACCCGGCCAGCGCGGTCTATGTGCGCAACAAGGAGAAGGCGGTCGCGGAGGCCGGTATGGTCAGCGTGCCGCACCGCCTTCCCGCCGACACGTCCGAGCGCGACCTGCTGGGGCTGCTCGCCGACCTCAACGCCGATCCGCGCGTGCACGGGATTCTCGTCCAGCTTCCGCTGCCTGGCCAGATCCGCACCGAGGCTGCGATCGATGCCGTCGATCCGGCCAAGGACGTGGACGGGTTCCACCCGGTCAATGTCGGGCGGCTTGCGTCGGGGCGCGAGGCGCTGGTGCCCTGCACGCCGGCGGGCTGCATGATGCTGCTCGCCGACACGCTGGGCGATCTGGCCGGCCGGCACGCGGTGGTGGTCGGCCGCTCGAACATCGTCGGCAAGCCGATGGCCGCGCTGCTGCTCGCCGCCAACTGCACCGTGACCGTCGCCCATTCGCGCACCAGCGACCTTCCCGCCATGTGCCGCACGGCCGACGTGCTGGTCGCCGCGGTCGGCCGCGCCGAGATGGTGCGGGGCGACTGGATCGCGCCTGGCGCGACGGTGATCGACGTCGGCATCAATCGCATCCCGCCGGCCGAGCCGGGCGGCAAGGCGCGGCTGGTGGGCGACGTCGCCTTCGCCGAGGCGCGCCGCGTGGCCGGCGCGATCACCCCGGTGCCCGGCGGCGTCGGGCCGATGACAATCGCCTGCCTGCTGCGCAACACCGTCATCGCCGCCTGCCGTCAGCACGGCGTCCCGGTGCCGGCGGCGCTGGGCTAGCGGCGGCGGTGCGCGCCGCCCCCCACCCCAACTCTTGGCGCCGCCGGACCGTCCACTGGACAGTCCGGGCCCAGCGTCCGGTGGACGCCCGGGCAGGCGCCAAGCCCTCAAGGGGGGAGGGGGCGAACGCTCCGGCCCTGCGTACCTGTCAAAGTTGGTGTCCGTCTTCACGAAGGACGGTCGGACCATGGTTCCCTCCCCCCTTGCGGGGGAGGGACAGGGAGAGGGGTCCGAATCGCCGCACGGGACGTCCGCTTACGGCAAAGGCGGATTCTGCGTTACTCTTTCCCAATGGCCGAGGGGATGAACGCCGAGATGTCCGAAACGCTGTGGCCGCTGGCGGCGGCGACGGCGGCGTTCGTGGTCGCGCATTTCGTGCTGTCCTGGCGGCCGGTGCGCGCAGCTTTGGTCGCCCGGATAGGGCGCGGCCCGTTCCTCGGCGCCTACTCGGTCGTCGTCGTCGCCGCGTTCGTGTGGATGAACCTCGCCTATATCCGGGCGCCGGTCTTCGAAATCTGGGGGGCGCGCGAGTGGGCGTGGATCCTCGCGCTTTGCGTCATGCCGTTCGCCTCGATCCTGCTGGTCGCCGGTGCGTCCAGCGCCAACCCGACGCTGGTGGGCGGCGAGGCGGTGATGGACCGGCCCGAGCCGGCGCGCGGCATCTTCAAGGTGACGCGCCACCCGATCATGTGGGCGATCGCGCTGTGGGCCGCCGTGCACCTGATCGCGACCGGCGATGAGTCCTCGGTGATTTTTTTCGGCGGTCTGTTCGTCCTTGCCCTCGGCGGCATGGCGCATATCGACGCGCGCCGCCGGGCGGAGGAGCCGGCCCGCTTCGCCCGCCTCGCCGCCGTCACCTCGGCCATCCCGCTCGCCGCCCTGGTCGCCGGGCGGACCAGGGTGAGCCTGGGCGAAATCGGCTGGGGCCGCATTCTGGGCGGGCTGGTGCTTTACCTCGTCCTGATGTACGGCCACGAATGGGCCATCGGGATAGTCGTCGCGCCGGGGGTCTGACCGCGCTTAACCGAGGTTATTGACCGTGCGGTTTCGCTTCCCACCGGACGCGAATCGCGCTAGCGTCCCGACTGAACTCGCGAGTTCAAAATGAACAGCGCGAGCATAAGGTTCGCGCGCAGTGGCCCCCAGCGAGGTCGCCGTCGTCCATGATCGCCGTACCCGCCTGATCGAGGCGGCAACGGCGCTGTTCGCCCTGGCGCCCTACGACCGGGTGCAGGTGGACGACATCGCCCAGGCGGCGAACGTCGCCAAGCCCACGCTCTACCGCTATTTCGCCGGCAAGGAGGCGCTGTTCCTTGCCGCGCTCGAGCGCGGACTGGCCGGGCTGGTGGCCGAGGTGGCCGGCATCGCGGCCGAGGGCGGCGGCGCCGCCGACCGGCTGCACCGCGTGATCGCGACCGTGCTGCCCCAGGTGCGCCACTTCAAGGCGGCGATCCGCGCCGTCGAGCCTCATTCCGCCGGCATCGACCATGGCGGCCGCGCCCTGCTGCGCAACCAGCTGCGCGAGCTGCGCGGCGCCGTCGCCGCGGTGATCCGCGCCGGCATTGCCGCGCGCGAATTCCGCCCCTGCGATCCCGATTTCGCCACGCTGGCCATACTCGGCGGCGTGCGGCTCGCCGCCGAGGCGTCGACCGAGCCCGACGCGGCGGAGAAGCTCGCCGCCTTCTTCATCGGCGGGCTCGCCCCCGACGCAGCCCACGCGCAGGACGCGCCCGGAACCCAGCTCCCATGAAACGCGCCATCATCCTCGTCGTGTTCCTCGCCGTCGCCGCCGTCGGGTCGTACGCTGGCGTTCGGCAAGCGCGTGCCGCTGGTCGGCGCCTGGGTCGACCAGGTCGCCGGCCGCAGCCCGCCAGCCGCCGGCTCGGCTGCCGCGCCGCCGGGGGCGCCCGGCGCCCGACGCGGCCCACCTGGCGGCGGTGCGCCCGGGGGCAGGGCGCAGCGGGGGCAAGACGAGCGGGGGACGGCCCGGCTTCGGCGGGCGGCGCGGCCCCCCCGCCGTCGCGGTGGTTACCGCCGTCGTCGCCGCGCGCGACGTGCCGGTGCTGCAGCGCGCGGTCGGATGGGTCGAGCCGGTGGCCACCGTCAACGTGCGTCCGCGCATCGACGGGATGATCGTGCAGGTCGGCGTGCAGGACGGCCAGCTGGTCAAGGCCGGCGACCTGCTGTTCAAGCTGGACGACCGCACCATCCGCGCCGCCATCGCCAAGGACGAGGCCCAGATCGCGCGCGACACCGCGATGCAGAACCAGGCCCAGTCCGACGCGGCAAGGGCGCGCGACCTGTTCGCCCGCCAGGTCGGCACCAAGATGCTGGCCGACCAGACCGCGGCGCAGGCCAAGGCGGCGGCCGCGACCATCCAGGCCGATCACGCGGCGCTCGAATCCGACCGCATCCAGCTCGGCTATACCGTCATCCGCGCCCCGATCGCGGGCCGCGCCGGCACGGTCGCCACCTCGGTCGGCAACTATGTGCGCGTGGCCGATTCGGGCAACACGCTGGTCAACATCGTGCAGGTGACGCCGGTGCGGGCGAGCTTCGCCGTGCCCGAGCGCGAGCTCGACGCGTTCCGCGCCGCGCTGGCCCGGCCGAGCAGCGCGGCGGTGCGCGTGTTCGTCGCCGGCGATGCGCGCCCGCGCGCGACCGGGCGGCTGTCCTTCATCGACAACGTGGTCGACAACGCGACCGGCACCTTCACCGCCAAGGCGGTGATCCCCAACACCGAAGGCGCGCTGTGGCCGGGCCAGTACGTCACCGTGCAGGTCGAGCTGGGGATGCGGCGCGGTGTGACGGTGGTGCCGCTGGTCGCGGTGCAGCAGGGGCCGAACGGCGCCTTCGTGTTCCGCCTCAAGCCGGACCGGACGGTCGAGATGCGCAAGGTCGTGCTGGCCGAGACGCAGGGCGAGCTTGCGGTCATCGCGCGCGGCCTCGCCCCCGGCGACCACGTCGTGGTCGAGGGCCAGGCGGCGCTGGGCGAGGGCACGGCGGTGCGCGAGACGGTGGCGAACGCCGACGGCACGGCTCCGACGCGCGTGGGCGAGGCCGAGAACGCCCGGCCGGGCGCCGGGCGGAGGCACGTCCAGTGAACATTTCCTCGATCTTCATCCGCCGGCCGGTCGCGACCATCCTGCTGGCCGTCGCGATGACGGCGGCCGGACTGTTCGCCTACTCGTTCCTGCCGGTCGCGGCGCTGCCGCGCGTCGACTTCCCGGTGATCGTGGTGTCGGCCCAGCTTCCCGGCGCCTCGCCCGATACGATGGCGAATTCGGTGGCGACGCCGCTGATCAAGGAGTTCTCGCTGATCCCGGCGATCGATTCGATCAGCGCGACCTCGAACCAGGGCTTCACCCGCATCACCATCGTGTTCGAGCTGAACCGCAACATCGACGAGGCGGCGGCGGACGTGCAGGCGGCGATCGCCCGCACGGCCCGGCGCATGCCCAGCGGCATGACCACCCCGCCGAGCTATCGCAAGGTGAACCCGGCGGATTCGCCGATCCTTCTGCTGATGCTGCAATCCGACCGGATGCCGCTGCCCGAGCTCGACGCCTTCGCCGAGCAGATCATCTCGCCCACCCTGTCGACCATCACCGGCGTCGGCGACGTCCAGGTGTTCGGCAGCCAGAAATACGCCGTCCGCATCCAGCTCGATCCGGACGCGCTGATCGCGCGCGGCATCGGCTACGACCAGGTGGTGCAGGCGGTCGCGGTGAACAACTCGATCGCGCCGGTGGGCACGGTGTCGAACGACGCCCAGCGCCTGACCATCCAGGCCGACACCCAGATGGGCAACGCCGACGCGTTCCGCCGGCTGATCATCGCCACCAAGGGCGGGCATATCGTCCGGCTGGGCGACGTGGCGCACGTCGTCGATTCGGTCGAGAACACCGAGACCGGAAGCTGGTACGACGGCAAGCGATCGCTGCTGCTGCCCATCTGGCGCCAGCCCGACGCCAACACGGTGGAGGTGATCGACCGCATCAAGGGGCAGATCCCGCGCTTCTTGCAGGATCTCGGCCCCGGCGCGCGGATCAACGTGCTGATCGACCGGTCGACCTCGATCCTCGACGCCATCGCCGACGTGCAGTACACGCTGCTGCTGACCATCGGCGCGATCGTGCTGGTGATCTTCCTGTTCCTCAGGCGCGTCACCTCGACGGTGATCCCGACGCTCGCCGTGCCGATCTCGCTGATCGCGACCTATGGCGCGATGTACGCCTTCCACTACTCGATCGACAACGTCTCGCTCCTCGGCCTGACGCTTTCGGTTGGGCTGGTGGTGGACGACGCGATCGTGATGCTCGAGAACATCGTCCGGCATATCGAGCAGGGAAAGAAGCCGTTCCAGGCGGCGCTCGACGGCAGCCGCGAGGTCGGATTCACCATCGTCTCGATCACCCTGTCGCTGGTCGCGGTGTTCATCCCCGTCCTGCTGATGGGCGGCGTGGTGGGGCGCATCTTCAACGAGTTCGCGGTGATCGTGACCATCGCGATCATCGCCTCGGCGGTGGTCTCGCTCACCCTCACCCCGATGCTTTGCAGCCACCTGCCGTCGCGCGTCAGCGAGCATACGGGCGGCGTGCTCGGCCTGTTCGAGGCGGGGTTCGACGCGCTGTTCCGCGGCTACCGGGCGATGCTCGATTTCTGCCTGCGCGCCAAGCCCGTGGTGTTCCTGGTCTTCCTGGGCACGGTGGTCTATTCGGCCCACCTGTTCATGACCATCCCCAAGGGCTTCTTCCCGCGCGAGGACCTGGGCCAGCTCACCATCACCACCGAGGCGCGCCAGGACGTGTCGTTCGAGGCGATGGCGGCGCTGCAGGAGAAGGCGTACCGCGCCCTGATCTCGCGGCCCTATGTCGAGCATGTCGGCTCGTCGCTCGGGATGGGCGGGTTCGGGCGCGGGCTCAACCAGGGCCGCATGTTCGTCGACCTGAAGCCGCAGGACGAGCGCCCGCCGCTGTCCTTCATCCTGGGCGACCTGCGCCGCACGCTGGGCCAGGTGCCCGGCATCCGCAGCTTCATCGTGCCGATCCAGAATCTGCGCGTCGGCGGCCACCTCTCGAAAAGCGAGTACCAGTTCGTCGTGCAAGGCCTGGAATCGGCCGAGCTGTACGGCTGGTCCAAGCGGCTGATGTCGGCGATGGAGCACGATCCGCACTTCATCGACGTCACCACGGACCTCGAGGACAACGCGATCCAGGCGCAGGTGGTGATCGACCGCGACAAGGCGCGTGCGCTGGGCGTGACCGCCGACCAGCTTCGCTCCACCCTCTATGCCGGGTTCGGCACGCAGCAGATCTCGACGATCTACAAGACGGGCGACAACTACGACGTGATCGTCGAGCTCGACCCCAAGATCGCGTGGAGCGCCGACAAGCTCGACGCGATCCGCATCCGCTCGGCGCAGACCGGCGCGCTGATCCCGCTATCGACCATCGCCCATGTCGAGCGCACGGCGGGACTGCTGTCGGTGAACCAGATCGGCCAGCTTCCCGCCGTCACCCTCTCGTTCAACCTGCCGAACGGCGTCTCGCTCGGCCAGGCGATCGACCGGATCGACGCGATCAAGGCCGATCTGCACGTGCCCAGCACCATCACCACCGGGTTCTCGGGCGCGGCGCAGATTTTCCAGGACGCGCTGGCCAACCAGGGGCTGCTGCTGTTCGCCGCCATCCTGACGATCTACATCGTGCTGGGCATCCTCTACGAAAGCTTCATCCATCCCCTGACCATCCTCACCGGCCTGCCGGCGGCGGGGATGGGCGCGCTGCTCGCGCTCGAGCTGTTCCACTTCGACCTCAGCGTGATCGCCATCATCGGCGTCTTGATGCTGATCGGCATCGTCAAGAAGAACGCCATCATGATGATCGATTTCGCGCTGGTCCGGCGCCGCGCGGGCGCGCCCGCCTACGACGCGATCCGCGAGGCGTGCCTGATCCGCTTCCGCCCGATCATGATGACCTCGATGGCGGCGTTCACCGGCGCGCTGCTGATCGCGGTCGGCGTCGGCACCTCGTCGGAGCTGCGCCAGCCGCTGGGCGTCGCGGTCGCCGGCGGGCTCCTGGTCTCGCAGGTGCTGACCCTGTTCATCACGCCGGTGATCTATCTGTACATGGAAGGGCTGTCCGACGCGCTGAAGCGCGCCGCCGTACGGGCTCTGCCGCGCCGCCGCCCGCCCGAGCATCCCGAGCCCGGCGCGGCGGAATAGCGTCGGCGCAAAAAGGGCGGGCCGGCGGCCCGCCCCTCGTCGTGCGGCAAGACGGCCGTCAGTTCGCGATGTGCCAGGCGCCGTCGGGTTGCAGGCACGCGGTGCCGGTGGCCGGCTGCGGATAGCCGTTCACTCGGATCGTCGCCCTGTATTCGCGGCAATACTGGCCGCTGGCGGTGCGGTAGACGGCCGAGGCGGGCAGCGCCGCGACCGGCCCGTAGGGCGCGTAATAGGTGATGCGGGGCGGCGGCGCGACGTAGACGGGCCGCGGCGCCGGGGCGAGCGCCAGGCTGAGCGCGCCGAACAGCGCGCCCCAGCCGGCATTGCCGTCATGGCGGTCGCCGCCGCGCCACTGGCCGCGCCACTGGCCGCGGTCACGGCCCCGGTCCGAATGGCCGCGATCCCAATGGCGGCCCCGGTCGTGGCCGCGGTCGCGCGCATGATGGTCCCCGGCCCTCGCGTGTTCGTGACCCCGGTCGCGGCCGTGACCGCCCCGGTCGTGGTCGCGGTCGAACCGCGCGGCGACGACGGGCGCGTCCGCCCAGGCCGGCGCGGCGGCGAGGGCAACACCGGCCGCCACGGTGGCGATGGCGAGACGCGACAATGGGCTCGGCTTTGGCATGATCGTTCTCCCGGCTTCGGGGCGCGCGCGGCCCCTTCCCCGGACAGCACGACTGGGGCCGCCGATCCGGTTGTGGCTTTCTTGTGACCGGGCGACTTAGCCGGCGAAGCCGAACAGGCGCGCCGGGTTATCGACCAGCACCTTCTTGCGCGTCACGGCGTCGGGCATCAGGCGCGGCAGGAAGTCGATCAGGTCGCCATCGTTGGGGATGGCGTTGGGCTTGAAGATGTTGCCGTGCGGCCAGTCGGTGCCCCAGATCACCCGGTCGAGCGCCACCTCGGCCAGCGCCAGGGCGAATGGCACCGTGTCGCCTTCGGGAAAGCCGCGGGCGCGCTGACGATCGGTGCCGCTGATCTTCACCCAGACGTGGTCGAGCCGGGCGAGCTCCAGCAGCAGCTGGAAGGGGCGCTGCTCGACGCCCTGCTCGTAGGGGACGCGCGCCATGTGGTCGATAATGGTGGGGATCTCGAGCCTGGCGAGCCAGTCGGCATGCGCCTCGAGCGCGTCGGGCATCAGATGCAGGCACAGGCACCAGCCGAGCCCCTTGATGCGCTTCGCGGTGCGGGCGAACAGCTCCAGCTCGATGGCCCCGCCCGAGTCCGCGATCATGTTGAAGCGGACGCCGCGAATGCCGCCCGCATGCAGCGATTCCAGAGCCTTGTCGTCGAACGTGTCGTCGATCTTGGCCATGCCGAGAAGCCGCCCGCCCGCCCGCGCGATGGCGTCCAGCGTCGCGCGGTTGTCGGTGCCGTGCGCCATCGGCGTCACGCACACGCCGCGGGACAGCCCGACGATGTCGGCCATCGCCAGATAGTGCTCGATGGGTGCGGCCGGCGGCGTGTAGACGCGGCCGGCCGAGTAGGGGAATTTCTCGGGCGGGCCGAACACGTGGAAATGCGTGTCGCAGGCGCCGGGCGGAGGCTTGAAGCGCGGCGTCTTCGGGTTCGGGTCGGGCGGGTAACAGACGCGCAGCTGACGCGGATCCTCGGCCATCGGACGCTCCCCCTCGATTGCCGTCTCGCGCGCGAAGGTAGCGCAGCCGGGCGCCGCACCATAGGGGGAAGGCTCCCGGCCCGTGACCTTTCGCTCCCCGCCGGAACGCGCGGGCCCTGCGCCGCGTTTCTCCCGGGTTGCCAGGAACACCGGTAGGAGGACCCCATGCAGACCCGTTTCATCGCCGCCACCGCGCTCGCCGGCGCGCTGGCGCTCACCCCCGCATTCGCCGCCCGCGCGGCCGACACCGACCACGCCAACCCGCCCCCGGGCCAGGCTGCCACCGCGCCGGCCAATATGCCGGCGGTCGCGCAGCAATACCCCGCCGACAAGCTGATCGGGCACGACGTGAAGAACGGCCAGGGCGACTCGATCGGCGAGATCGACTCGATCATTCTCGACCCGAACGGCAAGGCCGCGGCCGTGATCGTCGGCGTCGGCGGATTCCTCGGGCTCGGAGAGCGCACGGTGGCGATCGACTGGCGCCGCCTGCAGATCGCGCGCGACGGCGACGAGGTGAAGGTAACGACCGACCTCAGCAAGTCCGATCTGAAGGCGATGCCGGCCTATACCTATCCCGAGAACGCCAAGCGCCATGCGTCCTTCCAGGACCGCAACTACAACGTGGACCGCACGGCCCCGGCCGCGAATGCCCCCGCCGGCACGGCGTCCAACGCGCCGGAGCCTAATGCCGCCGCGGCGAACGCCGATCGGGACCGGGCCAGCGACCGCCCCGCGAATGTCGAGACCGCCCAGAACGACCGGAACAACGCGCCCGCGCAGCACCAGGCGGACCAGCCGGAAGGCAAGACGGTTAAGTCCGACGCCCAGGGGCGGGTCTACCTGTCCAGCCTGAACGGCACCGACCTGGTCAACTCGACCGGCGACAAGATCGGCTCGATCGACGACATCTTGATCGACCGGAACGGCCGTCCCGAGCTCCTGGTTTCGGTCGGCGGCTTCCTTGGCATCGGCAACCGCGACGTGCTGGTGCCGTGGAACAAGCTGAAGATCGGCCACAACAACCGCGACAATGTGGTGGTCAGCCTGCCGATGACCAAGGACGAGTTGAAGGCCATCCCGGAATACAAGAAGTAGCGCCGGGCGCTTTCCGATGATGCCGGTCCCGGCCTGCGGCCGGGGCCGGCGCCCCTTTTGGGGCCGCGCCCTGCGGCTTGAACCGGCGGGGCGCTACAGCTCGATATCCATCACGACCGGCACGTGGTCCGACGGGCTCGGCCAGCCGCGCGCCTCGCGCAGCACGTCGGCCTGGCGCAGCCGCGGCTCCAGGGAAGGCGTTACCCAGATGTGGTCGAGCCGGCGGCCGCGGTCGGAGCCCGGCCAGGTTCGATTGCGATAGCTCCACCACGTGTAGAGCTTCTGGTCGGCCGGCACGAAATGGCGCACCGCGTCGTGCCAGCCGGTGCCCATCAGCGCGGTCAGCCCCTCGGTCTCGACCGGCGTGTGCGACACCACGTCGAGAAGCTGGGTGTGCGACCACACGTCGGTTTCCAGCGGCGCGATGTTCAGGTCGCCGACCAGGATGCGCCGGCCGGCCTCCAGCCCGCGCGACCAGGCGGTCATCTCGGCCAGGAAATCCAGCTTGTGGGCGAACTTCACGTTCGCCTCGCGGTCGGGCACGTCGCCGCCCGCGGGGATGTAGAAATCGTGCAGCTCCGTCCCGTCCGGCAGGCGCGCCGCCAGGTGGCGGCAATCGTCCTTGCCGCACCAGTCGGTGCGGTCCAGCGGCACGAGCGGCATGCGCGACAGGATGGCGACGCCGTTATAGCTCTTCTGGCCGCGGATCAGCACGTGCGGGAAGCCCATCGCCGCCACCGCCTCGTGCGGGAACACGCCGTCCTCGGCCTTGGTCTCCTGCAGGCAGACGATGTCGGGCCGCGTCGCCTCCACCACGCGGGAAAGCGTGGCGGCGCGCAGCCGCACCGAGTTGATGTTCCATGTGGCGATGCGCACGGCCGGTCAGGCCGCGCGAACGCCTGAGGGGCGTGCCGCCCGTTCCGCCGCCCGCTGCCGCGTCGCCTCGCCGAACGCGCCGAACAGGGCGAGCGAGAGGGGGCAGCCTTCGGTATTGCTGGCCTCGGCGTGCCACTGCACCGCGCAGGCGAACCGCTTGGCGCCGGCCACGCGGATGCCCTCGACCAGCTTGTCGGGCGCGCGCGCCTCGACCTCCAGCCCGGGGGCGACGCGGTCGATTCCCTGGCCGTGCAGCGAGTTGACCTCGATCTCCGGCTGGCCGGCCAGCTTCCGCGAACAGTCCGCCGGGGGCAAGCGAGATCATGTGCCGGTTGGCATAGACCTGGCGGCGGCGCTGGCGACGATGGTCGAGCATCCCCTCGATCATGTGGACGCGGTAATGCAGCGACCCGCCCAGCGCCACGTTCACCTCCTGGATGCCGCGGCACACGCCGAAGATCGGCACGCCCTCGTCCAGGCAGGCCCGCACCAGCGGCAGCACCAGTGCGTCGCGGTCCGGATCGCGGACTTCGTCGTCCGGGAAGGGCGGGCCGCCGTAATGGTGCGGCTCGATGTTGGCGCGCCCGCCGGTGAGGAACAGCCCGTCCAGCCGGCGCGCCATGGCCTTCACGTCGGTGTGCGCAGGCAGCGCCGGAATCAGCATCGGCACCGCTTCGGCCGCCTCGTACAGGGCCGTGAGATAGCGCTCGCCGGTGCCGTGATGGCGGACCTTGCGCCGGAAATGCATGGAAATGCTGACGGGAACCCCGACGAGGGGCTTCTCGGACGCATCGGACATGATGTCATGGGTAGCATGGCCCGGCCCGCCGGGCAAGCGCGGGGGTTCCGTCGACGGCGGAATCCGGCGGGACTTCGCCCTTCGGCGCGGCTACTGGATGGCGTTCTTATCGTATTCGGAGGTGTCGAAGGCGAAGACCTGCGGGTCGAGCGGGACGTTCACCTGCGGGTCGACCAGCGCCACCCGGGTGCCCACACCCTGCTGATCGGTCACGATCCATTGGCGCAGGGCCATTGTCTTCGCGTCCATCACCAGCACCAGGCTGCCCTGGTCCTCGGCGCCGCGCCGGACCATACCGACGCGGATCGTCCCGTCGCCGCGTTCGACGCCCAGCACCTTCACCCGCCCGCCCAGATCGACCTTGTCGGACACCAGGATGTCGGCCGGCGTGCGCGACAGCCCGACATAAGTGAGGGTGCGCAGCCTGGTGTCGGCCTGGATGAGCCAGTCGCCCTTAACCACGATCTGCATGTGCTGCGGCGGCGCGTAGTTGATGCGAAGCTGGCCGGGGCGCGACAAATACAGCGTCCCCTCGGCCTTCGCGCCGTTGGTCGAGCTCTGCACGAAACGCGACTTCAGGGTGCGGATCGAATCGAGCGCATGCTGCACCTTCGCCACCACCTGCTGCTCGGCGGGGGTGAGGGCGGCCACCTGCTCGGCCGCCGGCGCGGGGCCGGACGGCGGGTACGGCGAGCGCGGCGACGAGGGCGAGCATGCGCAAAGCGGCTTTCATGGCCCGCTCTATATGGGGTGAGCGGTCGCCCCCGTCGAGGCCGTTGCGCGCGCCCCGCCTGTGGCCCACGATGGTCACGGACCGGGAGGGAAGACATGGCGCGCACGCCCGGCGTGGCCATCATCGGCGGCGGAATCGGCGGGCTCGCCGCCTGCCTCGCGCTGCATCGCCGCGGCATTCCGGCGACGGTCTACGAGAAGGCCGCCCAGCTGAGCGAGATCGGCGCCGGGCTGACCCTCAGCCCCAACGCGCTGAAGGCCTTCCGCGCGCTGGGCGTCGAAGACGCGGCGCTGGCCGTCGGCTGGCAGGCCGAGCACCAGGTGATCCGGAGCTGGCGCAGCGGGCGGGTGATCGCGCGCCAGTCGCGCAGCGCGGGCGTTACCGAGCGGTTCGGCGCCACCTTCCTCACCATCCACCGCGCCGACCTTCTCGACGTGCTGGCCGGGGCGCTGCCCGCAGGCGCCGTGCGGGTGAACGCCGAATGCACGGGCGTGGCGGCCGGGAACGGCCTAGCCGTCGCCCGCTTCGCCGACGGCAGCGAGATCGAGGCCGATGTCGTGGTGGGCGCCGACGGCATCCATTCGGCGGTGCGCGAATCGCTGTTCGGGCCCGACGCGCCGCACTTCACCGGCTGCGTGTGCTGGCGCGGGCTGGTGCCGGTCGAGGCGCTGCCCGACAGCCTGCGCAGCGCCGACAACACGTCGTGGTGGGGGCCGAACGGGCATGTCGTCCACTATCGCGTGCGGCGCGGCGAGCTGGTGAACTTCGTCGCGCACATCAACAGCGACGCATGGACCGAGGAATCCTGGACGCACGAATGCGAGCGGTCCGAGTTGATCGAGACCTACGCGCGCTGGCACCCCTCGCTCGCGACGCTCTTCGAATCGAGCGAGCGCTACTACAAATGGGCGCTCTACGACCGCGATCCGCTGGAGGCGTGGGGACGCGGGCGGGCGACGCTGCTCGGCGATTCCGCCCATCCGATGCTGCCCTATCTCGGCCAGGGCGCCTGCATGGCGGTCGAGGACGGCTGCATTCTGGCCGAATCGCTGGCGCGCACGCCGGACGACCCGGTGGCGGCGCTGCGCGCCTACGAGCGGCTGCGCATGCCGCGCACGCGGCGCGCCCAGCTCGGCTCGCGCCACCGCGCGAAGGAGAACCACCTCGCCTCGCCCGTCGCACGGCTGAAACGCGACCTGCGCCTCGCGATTCGCGCGCGCTTCGGCTCCGACAAGTCGCCGCTGCAGACCGCCTGGCTGTACGACTATGACGTCGCCGCGGACGGCGGGTTCACGACCCCGCCTAGTCTCGCCAAAGCGGGCTGAACTGGGTCGCAACCACCTGCGCGTACGGCACGTCGCCCTTCAGCACGCCGACGTCGCGGGCGAACGCGTTCATGCCGGCCACGAAATCCTCGGAGATGGTCGGGTCGTAATAGGGCAGGTCGCGGCGGATCAGCTCGGCGATCAGCTCGGCCTCCTGGGGCGGGAACAGCTTGCGCCCGACCTTGGTGGCGAGCGCGACGTCGGATTTGAGCGCCGCATGGGTCTTCTTGATGGCGCGGATCGCGCCCGCCGCAGCCTCCGGCTTTTCCGCGATCAGCCGGTCGGACGTCGCGACCGCCGCCATCGTGTAGTTGAAGCAGGGCTTCGGCCCGTCCCCGCGCCGGATATCGAGCACCACCGTGCCGGCGCCCGAGCGCACCGCCACCTCGGCGCCCATCCCGTTCGCCCAGAACCCGTCGATCTTGCCGTCGGCCAGCGCCTTGGCCGCGGTCAGGCCGAAATTGGTGCCGGCGCCCACCGCGCCCGGCACCGGCTGGACGGTGATCCGGTCACGCGCGAGGTCGAGGCCGGCCTCGACCAGCAGGCGCTTGAGGCCGATATCCACCCAGGGCGCCGCGCCGATCGACTTGCCCTTGACGACGTCGATGTCGCCGCGCTTCGCGCCGAGGTCGGCGCGCATGACCAGGAACCAGTACATGCCCTGCGCCTGGGCGCAGAGCAGCTTCGCCCCCTCCCATTCGGGAAAGGCCGACAACGCCGAGTGCGCCGAGCCGCCGACGAAATCGACCGCGCCGTCGCGCAAGTTGGCGTAGCACTTGTCCACCGGGTAGACGAGCTCGAGCGTGACGTCGAGCCCCTCCTCGGCGAAGAAGCCGAGCTCGACCGCCGCCGCCGCGGGGAAGTACGAGTTCGAGATCAGGTCGGGAACGGCGAGTTTCATCGGAAGCCTCACTGATTGCCGTTCGTCCTGAGGAGCGCCCTGAATGGGCGCGTCTCGAAGGACGAAGCCGCGCGATAATGCCACTTCGCCCTTCGAGACGCCCGCTACGCGGGCTCCTCAGCGCGAACGGGTGGGTTGCAGTTCTATGTCGCCGCCTCCAGACCAATGGCATCGGCGCGGCGTTGCATGGCGATCATCGAGCTTTTCAACAGGAACTGGCGCGCACGGGCAGGATCGGCCGCCATCTCGCGCAGGTCGGCGAGGTTTTGCGCGCGCACCGCGGGCTCATGCGCTTCGAGCCGCTTCTTGTTCTCGATCGACTGCGTCTGCACGAATTCCAGCGCCACGGTGCGTCGCTGGCGCTCGTAGACGTCGAGCAGCGTGTCGGGGGCGCCGTTCTTCAGGATGCGGACGAGCTTCTCTGCCAGGTTGCACGCATCCTGGATGCCGCCGTTGAGGCCCATCCCGCCGATCGGGTTGTTGACGTGCGCGGCGTCGCCGGCGAGCGCCACGCGGCCCGCGCGGAACCGAGCCGCCACGCGCTGGTGCGTGACGTAGAGGTTGCGATGCACCACCTCGTACGGCCGCCTCGGAGGGGAAGAATTTCTGCAGCCGCGCCTGCACGCCTTCGTCGCTGGTGAGGTCTTCATCGCGCGCGGCGGGATCGGTCGGGAACACGGTGCGCCACAGGCCCGGCGGGCCATTCGCCGCCACCTTGAAGCAGTTGCACCACGCCTCGGGGTCGGCGAAGTAGCTGCGCGGGCAGTAGCCGCGCGTCGCGAAATCGAACGGCGTGGTCAGCACGATGAAGCGCTCGGGCCAGGTGAAGCCCTCGAAATCGATGTCGCACGACTTGCGCACGACCGAGCGCCCGCCGTCGGCGCCGATCAGCCATGCTCCGGTGTGGCGGCGCTCGCTGTCCGGTCCGCGAACCGTGACAGTGACCGAGTCCGAATCCTGAACGACGCCGGTCACGGCATGATCGAACAGCACCTCGGCGTTGGGCAGGTTCTGCAACCGGGCGAGCAGGATGCGCGTCGTCTTGAACTGCTCGCACTGGACGACGAACGGGTAGCGCGTGTCGTCCTTCAAGAGGGCGTGGTCGAATGACGCGACCAGCGCGCCGGTCGGGCGGTCCCAGAACTGGAAGATCGGCGCGACCAGCCCGGCCGCGATGACGTCGTCGACCAGCCCGGCATCGGCCAGCAGCTCCAGCGTCGCCGGATGCGTCGTTGCCGCGCGGGGGTCCTCGGTCAGGCCCTTGTTCTCATCGAACACCCGGACCTTCACGCCGGCGCGCGCCAGCAGGTAGGCGCAGAGCAGCCCGACCGGCCCGCCGCCCGCGATCAAAACGCGCGTCTCAGCCATGCGCCTTGCAACGGAGATGACCCCTCTCCCCGTCCCTCCCCCTCAAGGGGGGAGGGGGCGAACACACAGGCCCGTGCGAACGTGGCCATGGCATTACGGTTTCGACACCACGTTCCCTCCCCCCTTGAGGGGGAGGGACAGGGAGGGGGGTTGGCGGGGCCATCCGGCGCGAAATCCTAGGCTTCGTCCGGCAGCGCGACCGTCGCCCAGTCCAGCCACTTCGTGTCGCCGGTAAGCGTGCGCAGCTCCGCGAGCGCGACCGCCTTGGTCTGGGTCAGCCCCGGCACGATCGCCGGCTCACCCTCGCCGTCGCCCGGCTGGTACGCGATCTCGAGCCTTATGCCGTTCGGGTCGAAGAAATAGACCGACCACACGCCAGGCAACGACTCAATCGGCCCCTGGATGGCGACGTCGTGCGCTTTCAACCGGCTGAGGATCGCCTCGGCCGTGGCGGGCGAAACCGCGAAGGCGACATGCTGCATGGCGGCGATGGCGTCGCGGTCGCCCATGCCCTTCGCGCCCTTCGGCATCTCGAAGAAGGCGAGCAGCGCGTCGCGCCCCATCGCGAAGAAATAGTGGCGCAGATTCTCGAAGGGCGGGTTGCCGCGATTGCCCGGCCCCGTGCCGAGGCCGGGCGGCACCTTCATCGCGTGGACCAGCTTCATGCCGAGCACGCCGACATAGAAGTCCACGGTCATCTTCATGTCGTCGGTGTTGAGCGCGAGGTGATGGACGCCGTAGAACCGCGCCTCCGTGCCGGCTTCAGCGCCGACCGCCGCCGTGCCTTCCGCCATAGGACCCTCCGTCAGATGTCCTTCGCCTGGGGCAGGATATCGCGGGCGAACACTTCGAGCGAGCGCATGATGTCGGGCTGCGCGAGCGAGCCGAAATCGACGATCAGCGCAAGCTGGGTGATGCCCATCGACTTCAGCCGGGCGATGCGCTCCAGTACCTCGTCCGGCGCGCCCATCAGCACCCGGTCCGGGAAGTACGTTTCGAAACTCGCCTGGCGCTGGTAATCCTCGCGCGCGGCGTAGCCCTTGTACGCCTCCGGGTCCGGCGGGCGCCGCGCCGCCTCGACACCCGCATTGGTGTATTCGGCCATCGGCTTCTCGACCAGGCCCTTGAGCCGGTCGCGGTCCTTCGCCGTCACGAAATGCGCGTGGTAGCAGCAGCACACCTCGTGATCCTCGACGTGCCGGCCGAAATTGGGCAGTTCGTCGATGTACCAGTGGATGCGCTCGCGCGCCGTCTCGGAATCGACGTGGTAGGCGACATAGAGGAGGTTATGGCCTTCCTTCGCCGTCCAGACGAAGCTGTCGCGGGTGAGGAAGCACGCGTTCCAGATCGGCGGGTGCGGCTTCTGGTAGATCGGCGGCAGCACGGTGATGTCGGCGATCTTCGGGCGGAATTTGCTTTCGAAATTGAGCTTACCGCCGGCCCAGGCCGCCTTGCAGAGCTCGATCCCCTCCTCGACGCGCGCGCGGCTCTCCTTCATGTCGACGCCGAACGTGTCGAACTCGTCGCGGATGAAGCCGCGCCCGACACCGAAATCGAGGCGGCCGCGCGAGAGCTGGTCGAGCGTCGCCGCCTGCTCCGCCACGCGCAGCGCGTCGTTGAGCGGCAGCACCGTGGCCCCGGTGCCGAGGCGGATGCGCTTCGTCTTCGCGGCCAGGTAGGACAGCAGCGCGTAGTTGGCGGCGCAGATTCCGCCATGGCGCACGAAGTGATGTTCGACCAGCCAGACATACTCCATGCCGATCGCATCGGCGAACGTCACCTGCTCGACGATGTTGTCATAGAGCGTCGTCGCGTCGCGCGCGGCCGGGATGTAGGTCGGCAGATAGAACAGCCCGAATTTCATGCCGCCACGCCGGGGGGCAGGATGGCGCGCTCCTTCAGCACGTGCTCGCGATAGACCTCGGTGATCGAGGCCCAACGCAGCCGGCACGCCTCCTCGCACACCTGCAGCGCGCGGGCCTGCATCGCGGGATCGTCGAGATACTTCTCGCACAATGCCATCTGTCGCGACGAATGCTCGAGATCGGCCTCGGCATGCTCCTCGAAGAAGCCGATTTCCTTCGAGCCGGGCTTGAAGCCGTAATGCTTGATGAAGGACGGGATGGTCACCTCGACATTGAGCGCGACCTGCTGGCCCTCCTGCGTCGACTGCATGGCGAGTGCGACGCCGATCGGCTCCTCGCGCAGGCACTGCACGTAATGGAGCGAACGCGCCCACCAGGCGGGAGACAACTCGGTCGCGCGCACCTGCTTCTCGGTGAGGCCGGCCGCCTTGCAGAAATCGAAGATCAGCTTGTTGTGGTTGTGCGGCTCGTGCCCCTCGCCGGGGATGGCGGAGATGCCCTCCTCCTCGGCAATGTTGTCGATCAAAGCGAGCTGCACGTCATGCGGGCCGCGATAATAGAGCAGCCCCATCGCCGGCTGGACGATCTGCACGAACTGATAATGCCGGGCCATGTAGACGCCGAGCGCCTTCAGCGGCGTCGAGCCGGTCTTCATGCCGGTGAACAGCGGATGCTTCTTGGTGTGCCACTTGTCGCGGATGGCGTTGATCTTGGGCCCGATACCGCGGCCGTTGGCCGAACGCTTCTTCGCGATGCTGGTTGCCATGGTGGTCCTCCCCTATGAGGTGGGGGAAGTGTAGATCAAACCGTGGGAGGGCGAAACCGCCACGATCCAGGCCGCAAGGCCCGAGCCGTCGGCAATCGAATGCGCGAAGCTACTTTTGCCGGTTGGCGATGCGCTCGTCGGGGGGCGCGATCTCGGTCACCAGGTCGCGCACCAGTGCCTTGTTGGGCAGCGGCTCGAGGCGCATCTCGCGCGGCTCCAGCCGCGCCGTGCAGGCATAGATCACCTTGCCGTCGAGCAGCATCATGCATTCCTTGCACGCGTTGGCGTTCAGGCAGGAGAAGCGCACGCCGATCGACGGATCATGCTCGACGCGCGCGCGGCGCAGCCCGTCGAGCACCGACTGGCCCGGCTGGAACGGCACCTCGACGCGGGTCCAGCGCGGCGCCTCGCCGGGCTCGCCGCGTCGGATGACCAGCGTGGCGACGGGATCGTTCGTATCGGTCGTTCACTGGGCGGCCTCCGCCGTGTCGCCGGTGACGGGCATGCGCTGCAAGGCGATCCGTCGCCCGCCATCGAGCCGGACCGTCTGGTTCACCGCCCAGCCCGGGTCCATCGCCACGAAATCCTCGCGCTGGTGCGCCCCGCGGCTTTCGGTGCGGGCGAGTGCCGCGCGCGTCACCGCCTCGGCGACCAGCACCATGTTCCTGAGGTCGAACCAGTCGAGCCGCGCCATGTCGTAATGCGATGGCGCGCCGGGTGGGGCTTCGCCCAGCGCATCGCGGATCGCGGCGATCTCCTCCAGCGCGGCCACGAGCCCCTTTTCCGTGCGGAACGGGCCGACCTTTTCGGCCATGACCCCCTGCAGCCGGGTGACGAGGACAGCCGGATTCTCGGCCATCGCCGGCCCCGATGCCCCGGCCAGCGCGAGCGCCTCCCGTGCCGCCGAATCGTGCCAGGCCGGCGCGCCGTCCTTGCGGCCGGCGGCGGCCCGGCCCGCGAAATCGCCGAACACCAGCGCCTCGGTGATGGCGTTGCCGGACAGGCGGTTGGCGCCGTTCGCGCCGCCGATCGCCTCGCCCGCCGCGAAGAGCCCGGCGATGCCGGTCTCGAATCCCGGCGTCACCTTGATGCCGCCCATGTGGTAGTGCGCGATCGGCGAGACCTCGATGGGCTGGCGCGTGAGGTCGATGCCGTTGGCCGCCAGCCGGTCGATCACCGGGCCGAACGCCGCGCGCAGCTCCGCCTCGGGAACGTGCTGGAACGAAAGATACGCGCCGCCGGCCGGCGAGCCGCGCCCGGCCTCGACCTCCTTCAGGATGGCGTAGGTCGCCACGTCGCGCGTCGCGTTGTAGCGCCCGCCCTCGTTCACCCCGTAATCCGGGATGAAATCGTGCCCGTCGGAATTCAGCAGCTTGCCGCCCAGCTTGTAGCGGAACGGGTCCCACATGATCGGGTCCATGCCGATCAGCCGCGGCGCGAGATGGCCGATGGGGAAGAACTGCACGAACTCCATGTCGACCAGCGCCGCGCCCGCCCGCAGCGCCAGCGCATACCCGTCGCCGCCCATGTTGATCGACGCCGAGTTGCGCCGGTACATGCGGGTGAGCCCGCCGGTCGTCACGATCACTGGCCTTGGCGGCGATCGAGACCGGCGCGCCATCCGTCAGCGAGACGCCGACTGCGCCGACCGCCTGGCCGCCCTCGACCACGATGTCGGTCACGCACACATCGCCGATGCGCGCGATGCCGTCGCGCCGCTGCACCTGGCCGCGCAGCGTGCTGGAGACGGCCGGGCCGGTGTTCAGGAAATCGACATAGACGCAGCGCGCCCGGTCATGCCCCGGCGCGTGCGCCTGCTTCAGCCGCCCGTCCTCATGGTGCGCCCAGCCGACCTTCCAGCCCTGCATGCGGCGGATCGCCGCCGGCCCGTTCTCGCACAATATCGCGGCGAGCCGCGCGTCGCACAGCCCGCGCCCCGCCGCCAGCGTGTCCGCCAGATGGAATTCCGGCGCGTCCGGCACCTCGTCGCCGAGCCCGACCGCCACCGTCATCTGCGCCATCACCGTGGCGCCGCCGCGCCCGATCAGCGCCCGGTCGAGCAGCGTGACCCGCGCGCCGGCGTCGTGCGCCGCGATCGCCGCCGACATGCCGGCCGCGCCCGCGCCGACGATGGCGACGTCGGTTTCGAGGTGTATGCGTTCTGGCGCGCTCATGATCGCAATTTACAGGCGATGGGCATCCGCACGCTATACTTCCGGCCGGTCTGGGGAGGTTTCATGATCGGGTTCGAGCTGGCCGAGCCGCGCACGCTAGCCGAGGCGATGCGGCTGCTCGATCCGGCGGACCCGTCGGTGCGGCCGATCTCGGGCGGCACGGCGGTCATGCTGATGCTGAAATCGGGCCTCTACCGCCCCACGCGGCTGGTGAGCCTGCGCCGGATCGAGGACCGCTATCGGCGGATCGAGGCCGCGGCGGACGGAACGCTCCACATCGGAGCGATGACGCCCCTGGCCGCGCTGGAGCGGTCCGAGGTGGTGGCGCGCCACGCGCCCGTGATCGTCCGCACGATGCGGACCCTGTCGAACGTGCGGGTGCGCAACCAGGCGACCGTGGGCGGCCATCTGGCGCATGCCGACCCGCATATGGATTTGCCGCCGGTTCTGGCCGCGCTGGGCGCAAGCGTCACCATCGCCGCGCCGCGCGGCGAGCGGACCGTGCCGGTCGAGGCGCTCTATTCGGGCTATCTGCAGACCGTGCTGGCCAACGACGAGCTGATCGTCGCGCTGACGATCCCGCCGCAGGGAGGGGCGCGCGCCGCCTATGCCAAGGTGACGGCGCGTTCGGCCGACGATTGGCCCTCGGTCGGGATCGCGGTGTCGCTTGGCGGGCCAAATGGTCCCCGCGCGTATGTCGGTGCGGCGACCGAGGTGCCGACGCGGCTGAAGGCGGCCGAGGCGGTGCTGGCAGCGGCGACCGACGCGGCAGGCCTCCGCCGCGCGGGCGAGGAAGCTGCGGACGAGGCCGACCCCATCGCCGACCAGCACGGCTCGGCGGCCTACAAGCGCCAGCTCATCCGGGTGCATCTCGCGCGCGCGGTCCACGCCGCCCTGAACGGAGGCGCGTGATGGCGGTCGGACGCTCGCTCCCGCGCGTCGAGGGACGCGACAAGGTGACCGGCCGGGCCGAATACGTGCACCATCTGCGCCTGCCCGGCATGCTGCATGCGAAGATCTTCCGCGCCGACATCCCGCACGGCAGGATCGTCCGCATCGACACAGCGGCGGCGCGCGCGGTTCCCGGCGTCGCGCAGATCGTCACCGGCGCGGACATCGAGAAGATCATCCCGCACCCCTATTTCGGCCCGGCCTTCCACGACATGCCGATCCTGGCGCTGGGCAAGGTGCGGTTCGCGGGCGAGCCCGTGGCCGTGGCGCTGGCCGCCGACCCGCACGTGGCCGAGGAGGCCGCGCGGCTGATCACCGCAGAATACGATCCGCTGCCCGCCGTGTATGACGAGGTGGAGGCGGCGGACTCGCCCACCCACGTCCATGACGAGCTGAAGCCGGCCGGCGCGTTTCCCGACCTGATGCACCTGGCCGGACGCAGGGACACGAACGTCGCCCTCGATTTCCATCTGCGGCGTGGCGATCCCGACGCTGCCTTCGCGGCGGCCCCGCACGTTTTCGAGCATACGTTCCGCACCCAGCAGACGATGCACACGCCGTTCGAGCCGTTCGTCTCGATCGCCGAGCCGACCGGCGCCGGCCTCACCATCCATTCCTCGACCCAGTCGCCCAGCTTCGTGCGGGCGGAGGTGGCGCGCCTCCTCGGCTGGCCGGAGAACCGCGTGCGGGTGAAGGTGCCCTATATCGGCGGCGGCTTCGGCGCCAAGGTCTACGTCAAGATGGAGGCGCTGGCCGCCGCGCTGGCGCTGATCGCGCGGCGCCCGGTGAAGGTCGCGCTTTCGATGGAGGAGCAGTTCTTCACCATCACCAAGCACGCCTCGACCACGCGCATCAAGAGCGCGGTCGATTCCGACGGGCGCATCACCGCGCGCGACTGCACCGTGTGGTGGAACGGCGGCGCCTATGCCGATATCGGCCCGCGCGTGACGCAGAAATCCGGCTTCACCGCCGCCGGCCCCTACGACATCGAGAACGTCTCGATCGATTCCTTCGCGCTCTACACCAACCGGCCGCCGGCCGGCGCGCTGCGCGGCTTCGGCATTCCGCAGCTCGTCTGGGCCTACGAGAGCCACACCGACATGATCGCCCGCGCGCTGGGGATCGACCCGATCCAGTTCCGGCTGAAGAACCTGCTGCGCGACGGCAGGCCCCAGGCGACGGGCATGACGATGCGCGACGCGCCGTTCGTCGAATTGCTGGAACGTCTGGCCGCGCGGATGAGCTGGTCGAACGCGTTCGACCGCGGCGCAGGACCGGTGAAGCGCGGGCGCGGCGTCGCCATCGGGTTCAAGGCGTCGATCGCGCCGACCACCTCGATGGCGATAGTGAACCTCTATTCCGACGGAAGCTGCGGCGTGTACTGCTCGCTGGTCGACATGGGCCAGGGCTCGGACACGGCGCTCGCGCAGATCGCCGCCGAGACGCTGAACATGGACGTCGAGAAAATCCGGGTGATTCATCCCGACACCGACGTCACGCCCTACGACATGGGCACGCTCGGCTCGCGCGGCACCTGGCACATGGGCAACGCGGTGAAACGCGCGGCGGAGGATGCGCTGGCCAAGGTCGCGGCGCTCGCCGCCGAGCTCGGCGTGCCCGAGGGCTCGAACCTGCCGGTCGCGGAACTGTTGCGCCGGCGCTATGGCATGCAGGCCGGCAACATCGTCGGCGTGGGAGGGTACGTTCCGGACTATGTCTCGCCCGATCATGACACCGGCCAGACGCCCAACGCCACGCCGTTCTGGATGCTGGGCGCGACCGGGGCCGAGGTCGCAGTCGACACCGAGACGGGCGCGATCCGGGTGGCGCGCCTCGTCAACGTCGCCGATGTCGGCACGCCGGTGAACCCGCGCATCGTCGAGACGCAGCTCTCGGGCGGCGCGGTCATGCAGTTCGGCTTCACCATGACCGAGGAGATGGAATTCCGCGACGGCCAGCTCGCCAACCCGTCGCTCGCCGACTACAAGATTCCCGGCCTCAACGACGTGCCGCCGATGGAGAACGAGGCGATCGACGCCAAGACCGAGGGCGGCCCCTACGGCGCCAAGGGCGTCGGCGAGACCGGCACGTTCGGCGTCTCGCCCGCCATCGCCAACGCCATCGAGGACGCGGTTGGCGTCCGCCTCACCTCGCTGCCGCTGCGCGCCGAGACGCTATGGCGCGCGCTCGAGGAACGGGCGGGCCGAAAGGTGGAGGAATGATGACACCCTTTCCGTTCGTCCTGAGGAGCGTGCGCGCGAAGCGTGCGTGCGTCTCGAAGGACGAAGCGAGCGGCGCGGCCGTGCCACTTCGCCCTTCGAGACGGCCGTTGCGCGGCCTCCTCAGGGCGAACGGCGAAGGGTGAGGGGCCATGGCTGACCGGCGGATCATAAATTTCACGCTGAACGGCGCGCCCGCGACCGCAGAGGTGGCGACGCACGAGACGCTGGTCGAGATACTCGCCGACCGGTTCGCCCTGTTCGGCGCGCGAGAGAGCTGCGCCCAGGGGCTGTGCGGATGCTGCACCGTGATCCTCGACGGCAAGGCGGTGTCGGGCTGCCTGACGCTCGCCGCGTTCGCCGACGGCGCGACGGTGGACACCATCGAGGGGCTTGATGCCGGCGGCACGCTCGATCCGGTGCAGGAGGCGTTCCTCGAGGCGGGCGCGTTCCAGTGCGGCTTCTGCACGCCGGGCTTCATCCTGATGACGCGCCAGTTGCTGGACGCGCACCCGGACCCCGACGACGACACCATCCGGCACTATCTTTCCGGCAATTTGTGCCGCTGCGGCGCCTATCCCGAGATTGTCGCCGCCGTGAAGCTTGCGGCCCGGAAGCGCGCCTAGGCGGTGCCGCTCTGGCCGGACGGGCCGCCGAAGACGTTGGGCTGGCCGCCGCCCGCCTCGTTCGCCTGCTGGCGGCGATAGAGCTCGGCGAAGTCGATCGGGTTGATCAGCAGCGGCGGGAAGCCGCCCTCGCGCGTTGCGTCGGCCACGATGCTGCGGGCGAACGGGAACAGGTGCCGCGGCCCCTCGATCAGCAACAGCGGCTTCACGTTCGCCTCCTCCACGTTGTGCAGGGTGAACACGCCGGCATAGGTCGCCTCGACCACGAACAGCGCCTTGTCGCCCACCTTCGCGTCGCCGCGCACGGTAAGCGAGACCTCGAACACGCTGTCGCCGAGCTGGCGCGCGCTGGTCGAGACCTCGATATTGACGTTCGGGCCGCCCGACTGGCCCGACTGCTGCAACTCGTTGAAGTGACCGGGCGCCGCCGGGTTTTCGAACGACAGGTCCTTGAGATACTGGGCCTGGATCGACAGCGGAATCTGGGCGGGCTGCGCGGTGGCCGGCTGGGCCGGCTGTTGCGGATCGGGCATCACGGTCTCCGACAGGGGTCGGCCGTGGCTATCACGGATCGCCCTGGCCTGGCAACCAAAGCGGGGCGCCGGCGCGTGGCGGAGGCTCAGCGGATGCGGCGGCTGCCCGGCCGATCGCGCGTGCCGTCGACCTCGCGATACTCGCCCTCGATCACGGTCCCGTCCGGCGGAGGCGGGCGGGGGCCAGGGCCGGGGCCGGGGCCGCCGCCGCCCCAGACATGGATGCGGCCCGACCGCTCGAAGCCGCGCCACAGCGCACGCCCGATCAGCCGGCGCACGCCCGGCACGAACAGCGCCAGCCCCACCGCGTCGGTCACGAAGCCCGGCGTCAGCAGCAGCGCACCGGCGGCCAGGATGCACATCCCGTCGAGCATCTCGGCGACCGGCGGCTCGCCCGCGGCCAGCGTCGCCTGGGCGCGCGCCAGGGTGGCGAGCCCCTGGGTGCGCAGCAGCACCGTGCCGGCGATGGCGGTCAGCAGCGTCAGGCCGATCGTCGGCCACACCCCGATCGCGCCGCCCACCTGGATGAACACCGCGATCTCGACGATCGGGATGCCTATGAAGGCGAGAAGGATCAGACCGGCCATGCTTGCGGTTTCGTACTGGAGGGCCTATGTATGGTCATTGCGACGCTTATATAGGCGCCCCTCTTCCGGAAAGCGACCGCAGGCCGGTCCTCGCAAGCGCCGATGGCGCATCCGGGCGCCCGCCAGCCGAATGGACAACGGCTCCCATGGGTGAAGGTCAGTTCTTCGATATCATCCTGTTCGCCATGATCGCGGGCTTCCTGGTGCTGCGTCTGCGCAGCGTGCTGGGCCGGCGCACCGGGAACGAGCGCCAGCGGCCCGACCCGTTCGGCAACAAGCGCGACCGCCGGCAGAACCAGCAGCAGCAGCAACAGCCGGCGCGGACCGACGACAAGGTGATCGAACTGCCCGACCACACCGGGCGCAAGCCGGCCGACGCGGCCCAGGCCGCCTCCGACGATCCGCTGGCCGCGGGGCTCACCCAGGTGCGCATCGCCGATCCGGCGTTCGATCCGGCGACTTTCGCGGGCGGGGCCAAGGCGGCGTTCGAGATGGTCATCGCCGCGTTCGCCAAGGGCGACGCGAACGCGCTGCGCCCGCTGCTGAACGATTCCGTCTTTGCGGATTTTTCCGCCGCGATCGACGAACGCAAGAAGGCGAACCACAAGCTCGACACCACCCTGGTCGCCATCACCTCCGCCGACCTGCTCGAAGCGCGTGTCGAGGGGCGCGTCGCCTTCGTCACCGTCAAGTTCGTCACCGAGCAGGTGAACGTGACGCGGGATTCCTCGGGCGCGGTGGTCGACGGCGACCCCAACCACGTCGCCACGGTCACCGACATCTGGACCTTCGCGCGCAACACCCGCGCGCACGACCCGAACTGGACCCTGGTCGAGACGCGCAGCCCGAACTGATCCTTCCCTGATGCGGCGGATGGGGCGCGCAGACTTTTTCACGGAGACAGGCACGAACGGACGCCGCGCCCGATCTTGCGCGGCGCAGCGGCGTTCCCTCGCCCGTCTCTTGCCCGTCGCGGCGGTCCTCGCACTCGCGGCCTGCGCGCCGGAAAAGCCCGCCCCGCCCAAGCTGGTGCTGCAGCCGGTGGCGATGGCCGACCTGCCCGGCTGGCGCGACGACGATCCCTCCGCCGCCCTGCCCGCACTGCGCAAGAGCTGCGACGTGTTCGCCCACCAGCCGCCCGACAAGCCGGTCGGGCCCGACGCGGTCGGCGGCCATGCCGGAGACTGGCGCGCGCCCTGCGCCGCGCTGGCGGCGGTGGCGTCGGGCGACGCGGCGGGGCTCCGCGCCGTGCTCGAAAGCCGGTTCCGCGCCTGGCGCGCCACCGACAACGGCGACGCCAAGGGTCTGATCACCGGCTATTACGAACCCGAGCTGCATGGCGCGCGCCGCCGCAGCGCGCGCTACGGCGTGCCGCTATACCGCCGCCCGCCCGATCTGGTCACCGTCGATCTCGGCGCGTTCCGGCCCTCGCTCAAGGGCGAGCGCCTCGCCGGGCGGATCGCCGGCCAGCGGCTCGTGCCCTACGCCCCGCGGGCGCGGATCGTGCGCGGCGCGCTGGCCGGGCAAGGGCTGGAGCTCGCCTGGGTGGACGACCCGGTCGATGCGTTCTTCCTCCAGATCCAGGGCTCGGGCCGGGTGGTGCTCGAGGACGGCACGGTGCTGCGCGTCGGCTATGACGGCACCAACGGTCACGCCTACACCTCGATCGGGCGCGTGCTCGCCCGCGACGGCACGATGGATGCCGCCCACATCACCATGCAGTCGCTGCGGGCCTGGATCGCCGCCCATCCCGCCGAGGGGCGGAAGCTGATGGACCGCAACGCCTCCTACGTCTTCTTCCGCGAGCTGGAGGGCGACGGGCCGGTCGGCGCGCAGGGGGTGGCGCTGACGCCGGGCCGTTCGCTCGCCATCGACCCGCGCTTCCTGCCGCTCGGCGCGCCGATATGGCTGGTCACCACCGATCCGCTCGCGCCCGACCGCCGCGTCGCCCGGCTGATGGCGGCACAGGATACCGGTGGCGCCATCCGCGGACCGGTGCGGGCCGATTTGTTCTGGGGCCATGGGCCCGAGGCCGCCGCGCGCGCCGGCCAGATGAAGCAGACGGGCGAGCTCTACTTGCTGCTGCCGCGGGCCGCCACCGATGCGCCGACCGGCTGAGGCCGCGTGCGCCTTGCTGCTCCTCGTCGCTCGCGCTGGCGGGCGGGGTGGCGCGCGCCGACGACATCGCGATCCAGGCCAGCCGGGTGCTGCTCGACGGCGACGAACCGACGCGCATTGCGGTGGGCAAGCTGGTCTACCGCGGCGGGATCGCGCTCACCTCGCCCGATCCCCGCTTCGGCGGGCTGTCGGGCCTGGTGGTGCTGGAGGGCGGGACGGGGATGGTCGCCGTCTCCGACCAGGGCTGGTGGGTGACCGCACGGCTGGTGCACGATGAGGCGGGGCGGCTCGTCGACGTGACCAAGGCCAAGCTCGGCCCGCTGGTGGACCCGCGCGGCCGGCCGCTGCGCGCCAAGAAGCGCGCCGACGCGGAATTGCTGGCGCCACTCGCCGACGGGCTCGCCGTCGCGTTCGAGGGCGACCACCGCATCTGGCGCTATCCCTACGGCGCCGCGCCCTTCGCGGCCCGGCCGGTGCCGATGCGCGCGCCTGCCGGCCTCGCCCGCGCCCCGGCCAATCTGGGAATCGAGGCGCTGACCGCCCTGCCCGGCCACCGCCTGTTCGCCCTCACCGAGGGGCTGGAATCCGGCCCCGGCACGCTGCGCGGCTGGATCGGCGCGGGCCCGGGCTTCCGCACCTGGCGCCCGTTCGACTGGGTGCGGCACGGGCTCTACGCGCCATCCGGCGCCGCCACCTTGCCCGATGGCGGCGTGCTGGTGCTGGAGCGGCGCTTCACGCTGATCGGCGGGCTCGCGGTCCGCGTGCTGCGCCTCGCGGCCGGCGAGATACGCCCGGGCGCGCGGCTCGACGGGACGCCGATCGCGGATTTCGACGGCACGGCGACGCGCGACAATTTCGAGGCGATCGACGTCGTACGCGGCGGCCGAGACCCGCTCCAGGTCTATCTGCTGTCGGACGACAACTACAACCCGCTGCAGCGCACGCTGCTGATGGAGTTCGCGCTGACGCCCTGATCGCGCGGCTACACCAGCCCGCCGACCCGCAGCAGGCTCCATACTGTCAGCCCCAGCCCGCCCGCGATCGCGCTCACGATGAACAGCCGTGTCAGCAGCTCCGTGATCCGCTGCATTCCCCCTCGCCCTCGTCTTTGCGCGGCCCGGCGCCGCGGCGTGTTTTGAACGGCTCCATGCAAGAGCTATGCCAACCGGCGGCGGTGCCCCATTAACCATTTGTTTTCAAGGAGTTTAACCCAGGCGCGCCAGGGATCGAATGCGCTTCGTGTAAAAAATTCCGACACATTTTCGTGACCCGCACAGAAATCTGTAAAAATTTCCGACAGCGCCGCCCCTCCCTTGCGCTCGCCGGGCCGAACCGCCATTCTGCCCGCGTTTCAGACGGGAAATCCCATGTCAGACGGTCCCACCGTCGGGCTGTTCGTCACCTGCCTGGTCGATCTGTTCCGCCCGCGCATCGGCTTCGCCGCCGTCCGGCTGCTCGAGGGCGCGGGCTGCCGCGTCGTCGTGCCGGAGGCCCAGACCTGCTGCGGCCAGCCCGCCTATAACGGCGGCGACCGGGCCGACGCGCGCGCCATCGCGGCCGACGTAATCGCCGCGTTCGAAGGCTACGACCACGTGGTCGCCCCGTCCGGCTCGTGCGCGGGCATGATCCGGCGACACTATCCCGGGCTGTTCGACGACGACCCGGCGATGCGCGCCCGCGCCGAGGCGCTGGCGGGCAAGACATGGGAGCTCGTCTCGTTCCTCACCGACGTGATGAAGCTGGAGCGGGTCGAGGCCCGGCTCGACGGCGTCGCGGGCTATCACGATTGCTGCTCCGGGCTTCGCGAGCTGGGCATCAAGCGCCAGCCGCGCCAACTCCTCGCCTCGGTCGACGGGCTGACGCTCAAGGACCTGCCGGGCTGCGAGGTGTGCTGCGGCTTCGGCGGCGCGTTCAGCGTGAAATATCCCGGCGTGTCCGACGCGCTGGCCGGCGACAAGCTGCGCGAGGTCGAGACGGTCGGGGCGGAGACGCTGATCGCCGGCGATCTGGGCTGCCTGATGCACATGGCCGGCAAGTTCTCGCGCCAGGGGGCCAAAGTGCGGGTGCGCCACGTCGCCGAGGTGCTGGCCGGCATGGCCGACGCGCCGGCGATCGGCGAGCCCGGCAAGGGCTAGCGATGCAGCCGCAAAGCCACGCGTTCAAGGAGGCGGCGGCGAAGGGGCTGGCCAATCCCGACCTGCAGCGCGCGCTGCTGAAGCTCAAGAACGAGTTCCGCGCCAAGCGCGTGCAGGTGGTGGACCGCCTGCCCGAATTCGAGGCGCTGCGCGACGAGGCGAAGGCGCTGAAGGACCACGTCCTCGCCAATCTCGACTTCTACCTCGAGCGGTTCGAGGAGAAGGTCGTGGCCAGCGGCGGCAAGGTCCATTGGTGCGCGACAGCCGCCGAGGCGCGCGAGACGGTGCGCGCCATCTGCCAGGAGGCGGGGGCGAGCACCGTCACCAAGGGCAAGTCGATGATCGGCGAGGAGATCGGCCTCAACGATCACCTGATCGCCGCGGGCATCCGCCCGGTCGAGACCGACCTGGGCGAGTACATCATCCAGCTTCGCGGCGAGCCGCCGAGCCACATCACCGCGCCGGCCGTCCATCTGGTCAAGCGGCAGTGGACCGAGACGTTCCGCGAAAGCCACAAGCTGCCCGAACTGGACCCCGACCGCCCGCTGGAGGAGCCGCGCGAGATCCTGGACGAGGCGCGCGCCATGCTGCGCCGCTCGTTCTTCTCAGCCGAAGTGGGCATCACCGGCGCCAACTTCCTGATCGCCGAGACGGGCTCGACCGTCATCGTCACCAACGAGGGCAACGGCGATCTGACCCAGACCATGGCCGGCACGCATGTCGTGCTCGCCTCGATCGAGAAGATCGTGCCGACCATCGAGGACGCGATGACGCTGATCCGCGTGCTCGCCCGCTCGGCGACCGCGCAGGAGATCACCTCCTACACCACCTTCTCGAACGGTCCGAAGCGCGCCGAGGACCTGGACGGGCCGGCGAACTTCCACGTCGTGCTGCTCGACAACGGCCGGTCGAGCCTTTTGGGCAGCGAGTTCCGCGAGGTACTGCGCTGCATCCGCTGCGGCGCGTGCCAGAGCCTCTGCCCGGTCTACGGCGCGGTCGGAGGCCACGCTTATGGCTGGGTCTATGCCGGCCCGATCGGGGCGGTGATGACGCCGGCCCTGGTCGGGCTCGAGGAGGGGCGCCATCTGCCCGAGGCATCGTCCTTCTGCGGAGCGTGCGAAGCGGTCTGCCCGATGCGCATCCCGCTGCCCGCGCTAATGCGCAAATGGCGCGAGCGCGCCTTCGCCCAGGGTATCGCGCCGGCAAGCGGCCGCCGCGCCTATCGCGCCTGGGCCTGGGCGGCGCGCCGCCCGCGCCTGTACCGCATGGGCGCGCGTATCGTCGCCGGCACGCTCGGCGCCCTCGGCCGGCGCAGCGGCCGGCTGCGCTGGCTTCCCTTCGGGCGCGCCTGGTGCGCGACGCGCGACTTTCCGGCGCCGGAGGGACGCACCTTCATGGACCAGTGGCGCGCGCAGCGGGGGGCCACGCGATGACGTCCAAGCACGGAATCCTTGCGCGCATCCGCGCCTCGAACGGCCGCACCGGGCCGGTGCCGGACGAGCAGGCGCGCGCCAATGCGGCGCGGCTCGCCGACCACAGGCCCAACCTGATCCCCGCCCGCGCCGGGGGCGACCGCGCCGTGCTGATCGAGCGCTTCGTCGCGATGGCGACCGAGGTGGCGGCGACGGTCGACCGCGTCGACGGGCCCGACGCCGTGCCCGGCGCGGTCGCGCGCTACCTCGCCGGCCATAATCTCGGCAGCGAGATCGTCGCCGCGCCCGACGGCCGGCTCGACGCCTACCCGTGGGACGGGCAGGGGACGCTCAGCGTGCGGCGCGGCCTCGCCACGACCGAGGATGCCGTCTCGCTGACCCCCGTCTTCTGCGGCGTCGCCGAAACCGGGTCGATGATGGTGCATTCGGGCGCCGCAACGCCGCAATCGCTCCACTTCATGCCGCCCACCCATATCGCCGTGCTGCGCACCGCCGACATCGTCGGCGCCTACGAGCAGGCGTGGGACCGGCTGCGCGCCGCGATGGAAGAGGGCGGCGCGTCCTTCCCGCCGCGCACCGTGACCCTGATCACCGGCCCGTCGCGCACCTCGGACATCGAGAAGACGTCCTATGTCGGGATTCACGGGCCGCACCGGCTGCACATCGTGCTGGTCGATGAGCCGGAAGCCTGACTCCGACGACTGGCGCCGCTATGTCCGCGACGTGACGCCGCTGCCCGGCCGGCGGCGGCCCGATCCCGCCCCGCAGCGCATAGCGCCCAGGGGCGAGCCGCGCGCCGCGGCCGTCCCTTCGCCGCCAGCGCCGGCGCCGCCTGCCGCCCGGCCCCCGCGCGAGCTCGCGCCCGGCGCGGCGGTCGATCTCGACCGGCGCGCGATGGACCGGCTTGCGCGCGGACGGCTGCGGCCCGAGGCGACGCTCGACCTGCATGGGCTCACCCTCGCCGCCGCGCACCAGGCGCTGGGGGCGTTCCTTGCCCGCGCCCAGTCGCGCGGGCTGCGCTGCGTGCTGGTCGTCACCGGGCGCGGCAAGCTGGGCGAGGGGGCGATCCGCGCCGAGCTGCCGCGCTGGCTGAACGCGCCCACATTGCGCCCGCGCATCCTCGGCTTCGCCACCGCCCAGCCGCGCGACGGTGGCGCCGGGGCCAGCTACGTGCTGCTGCGCCGGCTGCGTTAGCGCACCGTCCGATCAGGCGGCTCCCGCCCTCACCGCGCCACGAGCCGCCCCCCGACGAGCGCCAGCACCACCGCCAGCAGATAGCGCAAGGCGCGCTCGGGCACGCGCGGCGCCAGCAGGCTGCCCAGCGCGATGCCGGGCAGCGAGCCCGCCAGCAGCGAGGCGAGCAGCGCGCCGTCGACCGTGCCGATGGCGAGGTGGCCGAGGCCCGCCACCAGGGTCAGCGGCACGGCATGGGCGATATCGGTGCCGACGATGCGCGCGATCGAAAGCTGCGGGTAGAGCAGCACCAGCGCCGTCACGCCCACCGCGCCGGCCCCGACCGAGGACAGCGTGACCAGCGCGCCCAGCACGGCCCCCAGCGCCACGGTCAGCGCGTTGCGCAGCGGCGGGCGGCGGTGGAACGACCAGGCGTGCGCCAGTGTCAGGATGGTCCGGCGGAATATCAGGCTCAGCGCGGTCAACAGCAGCGCGGCGCCCAGCACGTGCGCGATCAGCGCGGCCAGCATGGTCCCGCCCCCGTCGACATGGCGCAGGACCAGCAGCATGGCCAGGCTCGCCGGCACGCTGCCCGCGGCCAGCCGTCCGACGACCCGCCATTCGACCGTGCGGCCGATCTGGTGCACCGCCGTGCCGCAGCATTTGGTGGCCGCGGCGAACAGCAGGTCGGTGCCCACCGCCACCGCCGGGTGCAGCCCGAACAGCAGCACCAGCAGCGGCGTCATCAGCGAGCCGCCGCCGACGCCGGTCAACCCCACCACGAATCCGACCCCGAACCCCGATACCACGTAGGGGACGAAAAAAACTCCGAACAAGGTCATGCGCGGGCGCGGCCCGCCCGGCGCGGGGATGGGAGGATGTCCATAACGCCCCTTGCTGTATAATAGGAACGATATACAGCGAAACGGGGGCGGAAGTCGCGTGTTCGCCCTTTAATACGTACGTTTTACGTGAAAAGGCGCGCGGGCGCCTTCAGGCCGCGCGGCCGCCGCCGACCTTGATATTCAACATGCGCGCGCCGGAGAGATTCGCGGCACTCCAGGTTGCAGCCGTCGAGGTTGGCGCCGCCCATGTTGGCGCCCTGGAAGATCGCGCCGTCGACCACCGCGTCGCGCAGCGACGCCTTGGTCAGGGTGGCGCCGGTGAAATCGACCCCGGCCAGGTTGGCGGGCTGCGACCGGCCGAGCGGCGAGCCGTCGGTCCGCTTGAGCTCGACCGGATCGAGCACGGCGTCGACCAGCTTGGCGCCGCGCAGGCGCGCCCCGGTCAGCGCCGCGCCGGACAGGTCGGCGCCGGTCAGGACCGCGCCCACCAGATTCGCCCCGCAGAGGTTGGCAAGCACCAGCTTCGCGCCGGCCAGGTTCGCGCCGTCCAGCCGGGCGCCGTCCAGCCGGGCGCCGCTCAGATTGACGCCGTGCAGGTCGCGCCGCGACAGGTCGCAGCCGGACAGGTCGGCCCAGGCGCCCTTGGCGCCGCCGCTTTCGGCCCAGCAGTGATGCTCGCCCAGCCGGCGCTCCAGCTCGTCCTTCGGCGCGCGCAGCGCCGGCGGCATGTCGAGGACGCGGCGCAGCGCATCGGGCAGGACGGCATCTTTCAGGTCGGCGTCGGAGAGCTGGTCGGCGGTGACCTTGGCGCCCGTCAGGTTGGCCCCGGACAAAACCGCATGGGAAAGCTTGGCGCTGCGCAGGTCGGTATTCGTCAGGTTGGCTTCCTTGAGGCGGGCGAAGGCCAGGTTGGCGGAGGACAGGTCGGCGTTCGACAGGTCGGTGCGGTACAGGTTCGCCCGCTCCAGGTCCGCCTCGTGCAGGCGCGCGTGCTGCAGGCTGGCGCCGCTGAGGTCGGACGCGCCGCCGAGCTGCCCCGGGGCATCGCCATCGCCGTCGCGGTCGCTCATGTCGATCATGATGCCGGGCCGCAGATCGGCCTGGGACAGGTCGGCGTAGTGCAGGCGGGCGTCGCGCAGGCGCGCCCCGCGCAGGTCGGTGCGCACCAGCAGCGCGCCGGACAAATCGGCCCCGAACAGGTCCGCGCCGAAGAAATCGGCGAAGCTCAAATCGGCGCCGACGAACCTCGTGGCGCGGCAGATCGCGCCGGCCGCCGTGATGTTCTGCAGGTTGCGCTTCGACAAATCGACGCGCGAGACGTCCCGCCCCTTCAGGTTCAGCCGTGTCCCGCCGCCCTTTCCGGACACGTACTGCTCGTGGCTGCGGATCAACGCCGGGATGTCGGCTGGGTTCATCGGACAGTCCAAGGCCGGGTTCGGGCCGGGACGCGCACGCAGAAACCTGCCGCCGGCCACCACGCTCGATTTAGCGCCAGCAAGTTGAACAAACGATTAAATTTGAACGCGTCAGTAGTATCCGGGGCCGGGCGGCAAGCCCAGGATCAGGCGGGCGTAAGGAACCGCCGAATGTTCCCAGCGCAGCCCGAAATGCGCCGTCGCGGCGTGGATGTCGCGGAAATAGCGCTGCAGCGGGTTCGACTGGTGCAAGGTGGTGCCGCCCGCCACGCCGAACAGCTTGTCCGCCGTATCGCGCGCCAGCCGGGCGATGAATGCTGCGTCGCGCTTGTCGTCGGCCCGCCGCTCCACCGGCGCGGCCTCGCCGCACGCGACCAGCGCCATGGTCTCGCGCGCATCGCTGACGGCGAGCAGCGCCGCGGATTTCAGCGTCGCGGCCGCTTCGGCAACGGCGAGCTGCATCCATTGCTCCTCGGCCAGCACGATGCCGCGGCTGACCCGCCCGCGCTGCGCGGCGACGAACGCGTCCAGCATGCCCTGGGTCGCGCCGACTCCGACGCAGCCGAGCGCGAACCCGGCGGTCGAGCGCCGCGGCGTGCGAAAGATCGGCGCGTCGTTGCCGCAGCGCGGCGACGGGATGCCCTGGGCGGCCTTCAGCGCGTCGAGCATGCGGTGTGCCGGCACGAAAACCTCGTCGATGCGGAAGCTTTTCGAGCCGGTGCCGGACAGCCCCATCACGTGCCAGTCGTCGATCACCTCGACCTCCGACTTGGGCAGCAGGAAGATGACGTTCTGCGGCTCGGACCCGTCGGCGGGATGCAGCATGCTGCCCGCCATGATCCAGCTCGCATGGTCGATGCCGGACGAGAAGCTCCACTTGCCCGACAGCACCGCGCCGCCCGGCGCGGGCCGCGCCGCGCCCTGCGCCCCGAACGAGGTGGAGACCAGCGCGCGCGGGTCATCCCATACCTCGTCCTGCGCCTTGCGGTCGAACATGCCCAGATGCTGCGTGTGGTCGCCATAGATGGTCAGCACCCAGCCCTGCGCGGCGCAGCCATGGGCGAGCGCCAGCGCCGTCTCGCACAGCCGGTCCCAGCCCATCTCCCAGCCGCCGTAGCGGGCGGGCTTCAGCAGCCGGTCGAGCCCGATCGCGAAGTAGTCGGCGATGGATTCGTCCGGGCAGCGGCGCAGACGCTCGGCCTCGGGCGCGCGCTCGAACAGCTTGGGCGCAAGCGCGCGGCAGCGCGCGACGATCTCTTCGGGGGCAGGGGCGGGGGCGTCGGTCATGCCGCCGACTTTACCACGGGCGGCGTGTCCGGCAGCACCCGGCGCAGCGGCAAACTGACCAGCCAGATCGTTGCGCCCGCCGCCGCGGCAAGGGCGGCGATCATAGGCGAAGAAGCCGGGCTTGTCCATCGCGCTCCAGAAGCTGCCGAGCCAGCCGGCGAGGAAATTGCCGGTGAAGCTGGTGGCGAGCCAGAACCCCATCACCATCGACAGGAGCCCGGCCGGCGCGACCTTGGTGACCAGCGACAGCGACACCGGCGAGAGGTAGAGCTCGCCCAGCGTGAGGATCACGAAATACAAGCCGAGCCAAAGCCAGCTTGCCCTTCCGTCCCCGGCCTGCCACGCCGCCGCCGCCATGACCAGGTTGGCCGCGGCCAGCCCGGCGCAGCCGAGCGCCATTTTGGCCAGGCTCGACGGTTCGCGCCCGCGCCGCGCCTGGCGCGCCCAGAGCGCCACCACGACCGGCGTGAAGGCGAAGATCATGAACGGGTTGAACGACTGGAACCAGGTGACGGGGATGGCGGCGCCGAACCCTACTGTGCGGTCGGTGAAGTTCTCCGCCCACAGCGCGATCGTGTTGCCCTGCTGCTCGTAGCCCGCCCAGAAGAACGTGACCGGTACGAACAGAACGGCGAGCGCCGCGAGGCGCCGCCAGTCGTCGCGGCCGGGCGCCGCGCGTTGCCCCCGGCGCGGCCCGGCGCCGCGCGCGCTGGTCGGGCGGCAAGGTGCGCCCCAGGCCGAGGTACACGGCAAGGCCGATCAGCATGCCCACCCCGGCCGCGGCGAACCCCCAGTGCCAGCCTACCCGCTCGCCCAGCGTGCCGCACACCAGCGGCGAGAAGAACGCGCCCAGATTGATCCCGACGTAGAAGATCGAGAAGGCGCGGTCGCGCCGCGCGTCGCCGGCGTCGTACAGCCCGCCGACCTGGGTCGAGATGTTCGGCTTGAACAGGCCGTTGGCGCAGATCAGCGCGAGAAGGGCGAAGAAGAACAGCCGCTCGAACGCCATCAGGAAATGGCCCGGCCGCCATCAGCGCCGCGCCGATCACCACCGTGCGGCGCTGGCCGAGCCAGCGGTCCGCGATCAGCCCGCCGAAGATCGGGGTGAGATAGACCAGCGCGGTGTAGAACCCGTAGATCTGCGAGGCCAAAGGCTGCACGCCGAGCGGCCCGAACAGATATTCCAGCGCGCCCTTGACCGTGCCGTACCCCACGACGCGAGCGGCCTGCGCCGGGTGCAGCAGATATTCCACCATGTACAGCACCAGGAGCGCGCGCATCCCGTAATAGGAGAAGCGCTCCCACATCTCGGTCGCGAACAGGACGGCCAGCCCTTTCGGGTGGCCCTGCATTCCGGGGATCATGCGGCGCCCTCCGCCGCCCAGGATACGGTGCGGGTCACGGCGTGGCGAGGGCGTGGCAGCGCCGCGATCACGGAACAGCGCCCGCCCGCGAGCGTTGAACTGAGCGACAAGTGGTCACAACGAGGAGAAGGGTTGATGAACAAGGATCAGATTCAAGGCAACTGGAAGCAGCTTCGCGGCAAGGTCAAGGAGCAGTGGGGCAAGCTCACCGACGACGATCTCGACCAGCTCGAGGGCCAGTCCGACCAGCTTGCCGGCAAGATCCAGGAGCGCTACGGCATCAGCAAGGAAGAGGCGGAGAAGCAGGTCCGCGACTTCAAGGGCTGAGCCACCGCACTAGGCGCCGTCCCCGCGGAGAACGCACGCGACGAAATCGCGGGCGCTCATCCCGGGGGCGGCGCCGAGCGCCTGTGCGCGCCCGTTCACCAGCGACATCACCCCGTCATAGTAGCTCGACCGCCCGTCGCTGATCCGCGCCGAGGCGGCCGATACCGTGCCCGCGGGAATCCCCCATTCGTCCAGCACGCCCAGCCGGCTGGTCGACGACCCGTCCGGGCAGATGCCCGCATCGTTGAACACGGCAGCGCGGGCGCGCACGCGCAATGCCAATTCCGGCTTTCCGCCGACCAGCCCGCCATGCGATCCGGTCAGCACGATGTGGCCTGCGTCGTCGTCGCGCAGATGCGAATTCGAATCCAGGCACCATACGCGGATGCCGTTCTCCTCCAGCGCGAGGTGACGTGCCTTCGATTCATCGTAGGGCGGCGGAATTTCGGCGGGCGCCGAGGCGGCGCGGCAGCCGCCCGGCCGCTTCGGCGCACGCCATGCCGGGCGCGACGCCCAGCGCCGTGGCGAGGGCATTGGCGCGGCTGATCCGCCCCCGCGCCATCATGTCTTCGGCGTCGCTGATCCGCGCCGTGCGGTAATCGACGCAGGCAAGGGCGAGCCCCAGCCCGTCGGCCCAGGCGAGGCCCGCGACGCCGGCCTCGTCCTTGCCGATGCCGGCATCGTGCAGCACCGCCGCGCGCGCGCCCGCCCGCGCCACCAGGTTCGCGGGCAGCACGCTGCCCTGCGAGCCGGCGACGACCACCCGGCCCCGCGCCTGGTCCTTCAGCGCGGTCGCCGAGTCCACCAGCACGATGTCGTCGGTCGCCATGCCGGAAACATTAGCACATCCCCCGGTCGAGCGGCTCCACCCCACTCCCCCGCCCGACCACCCATACCAGCATGATGTCGTTTGGGTGGCCGGGCGGACGAGCGGGAAGGTGCGATGCCGCGCGAGCGGCAGATGCTCCAGCACAGGTGACACTCCCTCGCCCACCCGTGTACCGTAGCGCCAACAACCAGATCGTAGGGAGAAGCGGGAATGGCCACCGTGCTTCGCGAAGCCGCCGGCGGGATCAAGATGGTGCTCGACAAGGACGTGCCGATCCCGCTCCGCGACGGCGCCTTCGTCAACGCCGACATCTACCGGCCCGAGAAGCCCGGCCGCTATCCCGCGCTGATGAGCTACGGCCCGTACGGCAAGGATTCGCATATCAGCCAGTTCATGGGCGAGGGCTGGAACAAGCTGAAGGCGCGCTATCCCGAGATCCTGGCCAACTCGTCGGGCGAGCACATGGTGTTCGAGCGGCCCGATCCCGAGGTGTGGGTCGCGGCCGGCTATGCGGTGGTGCACGTCGATTGCCGCGGCGCCGGCCGGTCGCCCGGCAGGCTCGACGTCAACTCGGTGCAGGAGTTCGAGGATTTCTACGACGCCATCGAATGGGTCGGGCCGCAGGGCTGGTGCTCCGGCAAGGTGGGGCTGCTCGGCATCTCGTACTACGCGGCCGGCCAGTGGATGGTGGCGTCGAAGCGGCCGAAATATCTGGCCGCCATCCTTCCCTGGTGCGGCACGTGCGACTTCTACCGCGACCGCACGCGCTCGGGCGGCATCTTCCTGTCCGGCTTCGTCGCGCGCTGGTGGGCGAACAGCGTGCTGAACAACCAGCACGGCAAGGCGGATTCGACGTTGACCGACTTCGTCAACGGCGAGCGTTCGACGGGGCCGGCCGCGCTGTCGCCCGAGCAGCTCGCCGCCAACCGCGCCGACTATATCGAGAACGTGCGCGCGCACCCGCTGCTCGACGACTGGTACAAGGCGCGGTCGGGCGACCTGTCGCAGATCGACGTGCCGGCGCTGGTCGTGTCCAACTGGTCTGCGCTGGGGCTGCATTTGCGCGGCACGATCCAGGGCTTCGTCGGCATCGCCTCGAAGGAGAAGTGGCTGCGCGTGCAGATGGGCCCGTACTTCGCCACCTTCTTCTCGCCCGAGGGCGTGGCGATGCAGAAGAAGTTCTTCGACCATTTCCTCCAGGGCGCCGACAATGGCTGGGAGGCCGAGCCGCGCGTCGACCTGGTCGTCCGCGCGCCGGGCGACAAGCCGCACCGCCACGTCCAGTCCGCCACCTGGCCGCTCGAGGGCACCAAGTTCGTCAAGATGCATCTCGACGCGAACAACAAGTCGCTCGAATGGAAGGCGCCATCGCCGGCCAAGGTGAGCTATCCAGCGCTTAGCGAGGGCGTCACCTTCACCGCCGCGCCGCTGGACCGCGACATGGAGATCGCCGGGCCCCTGAAGGCGAAGATGCAGGTCTCGTGCTCCAAGCCCGACATGGACCTGTTCCTCACCCTCCTCGCGTTCGACCCGGACGGGAAGGAGATCAACTTCGCCACCAACTTCGACCCGACGCCTTTGTCGCAAGGGTGGCTCCGCGTCGCGCTGCGCAAGCTCGACCCCGCCCGCACGTCGGACTGGCAGCCGGTGCACACGTTCGACGAGCCGCAGCCTTTGACGCCCGGCGAGGTGGTGGAGGCGGAGGTCGAGGTATGGCCGACCGCGGTGTACCTGCCCAAGGGCTCGACGCTCGCGCTGATCGTCGCCGGCCAGGACTATGCCGGCACCGGCCAGCCCGGTTCGTCGGGCTCAGGCTTTTTCCAGCACAACGACCCGGTCGATCGCCCGAAGGACAAGTATGACGGCGAGCACACCATCCACACCGGGCGCGAGTGCTGGCTCCAGCTCCCCGTGATCGGGGGGTAGCGGCCGCGGGGGCGGGTCAGGGACCCGCCCCTACAGTCACGGCCGGCGTGGTGCGTGTAGGGGCCGGTCCCCGACCGGCCCATGGGAGGAAGCGGAGACTCGAATGACCCAGATCGTCGAGGGGTCGAGCAGGCTGGGCGGCACGGTGCGCATGGCGTTCGACCACGACGTCGACGTGCCGATGCGCGACGGGGCGATGCTCAAGGCCAACGTGTTCCGCCCGCCGGACGACGGGAAATATCCCGTGCTGATGACGTTCGGCCCGTATGGCAAGGACCTGCATTTCAGCCAGCACCGGCTGGAATCGTGGGAGCACATGACGGGCGAGAACCCCGAGATCCTCGAGGCTTCGTCCGGCAAGTGGATGGTGTTCGAGACGCCCGACCCCGAGGTGTGGGTGCCGCACGGCTACGTCACGGTCCGCGTGGATTCGCGCGGCGCCTGCAAGTCGCCGGGCCGGCTCGACGTCAACTCGCCGCAGGAATTCGTGGACTTCCACGACGCGATCGAATGGGCCGCCGCGCAGCCCTGGTCGTCCGGCAAGGTCGGGCTGGTCGGCATTTCCTACTACGCCTGCGGGCAATGGATGGTCGCCTCGCTGCGCCCGCCGCACCTCGCCGCCATCCTGCCGTGGCAGGGCACGTGCGATTTCTATCGCGGCCGCACGCGCCAGGGCGGCATGTTCTGCAACGGCTTCGTCCATCGCTGGTGGAGCGGCATCTTGCGCAAGCAGTACGGCAATCCCGGCTGCGACCTGAAGGACATGGTGAGCGGCGCGCGCCTCGCCGGCGGGCCCGACCTTCCCGACGACGAGCGCAAAGCCAATCGCTGGGAATATATCGAGGGCGTGCTCGCCCATCCGCTGTGTGACGACTACTACATTTCGCGTTCCGGCGATCTGTCCAAGATCGACGTGCCGGCACTGGTCGTCGCCAACTGGGGCGGGTTGGGGCTGCACCTGCGCGGCACGATCGAGGGCTATCTCGGCCTCGCCTCGACGGAGAAGTGGCTCAAGGTGCAGTCGGGCTCGTACTTCGCCACCTTCTTCAAGCCGGAATCCGTCGCGCTGCAGCGCCGCTTCTTCGACCATTTCCTCAAGGGCATCGACAATGGCTGGCAGCGCGAGCCGAAGGTCGAGGTCGCGGTGCGCTCGCCCGACGACCGGGTGAAGCGCGTCGTGCGCTCGACCGAATGGCCGGTGGCCGGCACGAAATGGACGCGGCTCTATCTCGACGCGGGCGCGCAGGCGCTCGCCTGGTCCGCGCCGAAGGACGAGGCGCGCGTCACCTACGGCGCGACGACGCCGGGCGTCACCTTCACGACCGCCACGCTCGACCGCGACATCGAGATCGCCGGGCCGATCAAGGCCAAGCTCTGGGTGGCCTCGTCCCTGCCCGACATGGATCTGTTCGCCACGTTGCGCGGCTACGATGCGGACGGGCGCGAGACGACGTTCGTGGCGGCAGACGAGCCGAAGCTGCCGGTCTCGCAGGGCTGGCTGCGGGTCACCCATCGCAAGCTCGACCCCGCGCGCTCGACCGCCTGGCGGCCGTGGCACACGCATGACGAGAACCAGCCGCTGACCCCGGGCCAGACCTACGAGATCGAGCTCGAGATCTGGCCGGCCAGCGTGTTCCTGCCCAAGGGCTCGAAGCTGGCGCTGGTGCTGGCCGGGCGCGATTTCGAGCGGCCGGACGCGACCGGCCCGCTCAAGGGCTCGGGCCTGTTTACCCACACCGACCCGGTCGACCGCGCGCCGGAGCGATTCTCGGGCGATCACACGATCCTCACGGGTGGCGAGACCGCGTCGTATCTGCAGCTTCCGGTGCTGCCCGGCTGAGCGCGCCGACCCGTATTTGTCACCTTTTCGCCCCGTCGGTACCACCCACCGAAGCCCATCTTGTGCGTTGTCCCACGGCATCACGCAGGAGGGCGACATGACCCGCGACGTCATCAGTGCGATTCCCCGCAGGCTCGCCGCCGCCGGAGCGGTGGCGGCTCTGCTCGCCACCGGCGCATGCAGCGGCATGAACAACACCCAGCAGCGGACGCTTTCGGGCGGCGCGCTGGGCGCGGCGGGCGGCGCCGCCATCGGCGCGCTCACCGGCGGCAGCGCCGCGCTGGGTGCCGTCATCGGCGGCGGCGCGGGTGCCGCCGGCGGGTACATCACGAGTCGAGCACGGCGATCGCAGGTAGCGTTCGCGGACGCCGTGTAGAGCCGCCCCGGGCCAGTCGCCCGGGGCGGTTCGCTTTTGATCGGCCATCCCTTTGGCGCCGCTTGCCGGCGGGCGGGGCCGTGGCATACTCGCGCCACGCAACCCGAACCAGGATCCCTCCGGAGGAAGCATGGCCCGCAAGGCCGCGCGCGGGGCGAAGCCCGCCGCTAAATCGTCCCGCTCGGCCCCGGCAAGGCGGAAACCCGCGCCGAAGAAGGCCGCGCCCGCCGCGAAGGCGCCGGCGAAGATCAAGCCGCGCCGGCCCTTCGCCATCGACTGGCACACCCACATCTTCGTGCCCGAGGTTGTGGCGTTCAACGCCGACCACATGGTGGTCAACGGCTTCCGCCCGGCGCCCGAGAATGCCGACCGGCGCGGCGGCGAGCGCGGCGGCATGACCTGGCAGATGGACACCGAGGGCCGCCTCGCCAAGATGGACGAGATGCGCGTCGACGTGCAGGTGATCTCGGCCTCGCTGGTGCACCAATGCACCTACTGGGCCGAGCCGCAGGAGGCGCTGCGCTACGACCGGCTGTCGAACGACCGCATCGCCGAATTCTGCGGCCAGCGCGCCGACCGGTTCGTCGGGATCGCCACCGTGCCGCTGCAGTCGCCGGCGCTCGCCGCCGCCGAGCTCGAGCGCGCGGTCGGGCTCGGGCTTCGAGGCGCCAACATCTCGTCCAACGTGAACGGGGTGGAGCTCGGTCTCGCGGGGCTCGATCCGTTCTGGGAGAAGGCGGTCGAGCTCGACGTGCCGGTCTACATCCACCCGCACGGCGCGGTGGGCGACCGCTTCCAGCGCTATTTGCTGTGGAACTCGGTCGGCCAGTCGTTCGAGGAGACGATGGCCATGTTCTCGCTGATCCATGACGGGGTGATGGACGCGTACCCGAAGCTCAAGGTGGTGTTCGCCCATGGCGGCGGGTTCCTGCCCTACGCGCCCGGCCGGGTCGACCGCAACACCTCGGAGGAGCGGCTGGAACGCCTCGGCTCCAAGGCGCGCGACGTGGCGTCGAGCTATTTCGACCGGTTCTGGTACGACACCTGCCTCTACGACGCGGTCATGCTCGACACGCTGGCCGACCGCGTCGGGCCGGAGCGGCTGGTGATGGGATCGGACTATCCGGTGGGCGAGCTCGACCCGGTCGGCTTCGTCCAGCAGGACAAGGCGCTGTCGGCCGCCGACAAGCGGGGCGTGCTGGGCGAGACCGCGGCGAAGCTGCTGAAATTGTAGGCTAACGCAAAAGGCCGCCGAAGCGGCCTTTTCGCGGCGCGCGGGCCGGCGGGGCTAGTAGCCCTCGCGCTCCATGCGCTTGCGCTCCAGCTTGCGGGCGCGGCGGATCGCCTCGGCCTTCTCGCGAGCCCGGCGCTCCGACGGCTTCTCGTAGGAGCGGCGCATCTTCATCTCGCGGAAAATGCCCTCGCGCTGCATCTTCTTCTTGAGGGCACGGAGGGCCTGGTCGACATCGTTTTCGCGGACGTGTACCTGCACGGTGGATTCAATCGATCGTTGCGTGGTTGCGGACAAACGAAGCCCGCGGAGATCGCGGGAGGCGCGCCTTATACCATACCGCCGGGCGCGTGTGAACCCTCGCCCCGCGCCGGGCCGGACCCTATATTAGGGGTCCCGCCGAACGCCGGAGACGCCCCGGAGACGCCATGTCCCTTCTCAAGATCGCCCGCATGGGCCACCCGGTGCTGGTCGGCCGCGCGGCCGAGGTGCCCGATCCCACCGCGCGCGACGTGCGCCGCCTGGTCGAAGACATGATCGAGACCATGGAAGACGCCGAGGGGGTGGGCCTCGCCGCGCCGCAAGTCCATATCGCCAGCCGCGTGATGATCTTCAAGTCGCCGCCCAGCCGCGGCGGCGAGGACGATCCGCTGTCGGTCGTGCCGCTGACCGCCCTGGTGAACCCCGAGATCGAGCCGCTGGGCGACGAGATGGTCGACGGGTTCGAGGGGTGCCTCTCGATCCCCGGCCTGACCGGCGTGGTGCCGCGCTACGCGCGCATCGGCTATCGTGGCTTCACCCCGCGCGGCGAGAGGATCGAGCGCGAGGCGACCGGCTTCCACGCCCGCGTCGTGCAGCACGAGTTCGACCATTTGAACGGCGTGCTCTACACCATGCGCATGGCCGATCTGCGGCTGCTCAGCTTCACCGACGAGCTGCGCCACGCGCTGGCCCGCGACGAGGCACCCGACGACGACGCGGAGGCGGAATGACCGCCGGGCCGCGCGACGTGGCGGCGGCGCGCGAGGCGATGCTGCCCGCGCTGCTGCGTCACGTCCCGTTCGACGGCTGGTCGGCGCGCGCGCTGGAAGCGGCGGCGCGCACGGCCGGGGTGGACAAGGCCACCTTGCGGCGCGCCTATCCGCGCGGCGTGGTCGACGCGGTCGAGCAGTTCTCCGCCTGGGCCGATGCCGAGATGCTGGTCGCCCTCGCCGACGCGCCGGCGGGGCTTGGCGTCCGCCAGCGTGTGGCCTACGCCGTCCGGGCGCGGCTCTCGGCGCTTGCCCCCCATCGCGAGGCGGTGCGCCGGCTGACCACCTGGACCGCGCTGCCCGGCCACCAGGGCACGGCCGTCCGGCTCGTCGCGCGCACGGTGGACGCCATCTGGCGCGGCATCGGCGACCGGTCCGTCGATTTCGGCTGGTACACCAAGCGTGCCTCGCTCGCCGCCATCTACGGCGCGACGGTGCTGTACTGGCTCGAGGACCGCTCCGAGGGCGCGATCGACACGTGGGACTTCCTCGACCGCCGGCTCGCCGGGCTGGGGCGCCTGCCGGCCTTGCGCGGCCGGGCGGAATCGCTCGCCCGGCGCGTCCCCAATCCGCTGCGCGCCGTCAGGACCTTTCGCTAGGCCGCGCGGGACGGAACGGCAGATTCAGACCGGCAGCTCCGCCACCTTGGCCGACTGGGCGGCGCGGAACGCGTCCAGCGTCTTCTGCGCCTTCGCATCGGTCAGCGCCAGCAGCGTGACGGCGAAGATCGCGGCGTTCACCGCGCCCGACCGGCCCACCGCAAAGGTGGCCACGGGCACGCCAGCCGGCATCTGCACCATCGACAGCACGGCATCGAGACCGCCGAGCGCCGCCCCGCCGCACGGCACGCCGAGCACGGGCAGCGGCGTCAGCGCCGCGATCACGCCCGGCAGGGCCGCGGCCATGCCGGCGCCGGCGATGATCGCCTTCAGCCCGCGGTCGCGCGCGCCGCGGGCATATTCGGCGACCAGGTCGGGGTTGCGGTGCGCCGACAGGGCCTTCGCCTCGAACGGTATCCCCAGCGACTTCAACGTGTCGGCGGCGTGGCGCATCACCTCCCAGTCGGAGGCGCTGCCCATCAGGATGCCGACGACGGGCGGCTCCCCGCCCTTGGATTTCGCGCGTGTCGTGCCGCGGCTGGCCGGCGCCTTGCGTGCCATGTGCCTCCCCCTCGCTTTGAAGGCGCGCATTATTCCGGCGCGGCGCGCCCCGCGCAAGGCGGGAAGCGGTGTCGGGGTGCCAAGTTTTCGTTAACCATCGCCTTCTAAGGTCGGCATAATCCGCGAAAGAATGGAGGCGAGGCTCCGTTGAAGATCGAGGATACCAGGTCGCCGCGCGGGCCGCGCGCCGTGCAGCCGGGCCGTGCCGAGGGGCCCGAACGGCCCGCTGCGCCGAAGGCGGCGGCCGACGCCGCCTCCGTCATGGGCATCCCCGAGGCGGAGCTCACCCCCAAGGTGCGCCAGGCCATCCTGACCCTGATGGGCGAGGTGGAGCGGCTGCGCCAGGAGCTCGAGCGCACCCAGGCGCGCGTGTCCTATCTGGAAAAGCTCGCCGACCAGGATTTGCTGGCCCCCATCGCCAACCGGCGCGCCTTCGTGCGCGAGCTGACGCGTTTCCTCGCCTTCGCCGAACGCTACGGCACGCCGTCCAGCCTGATCTATCTGGACGTGAACGGGCTCAAGGCGATCAACGACACGTACGGCCATGCGGCGGGGGACGCGGTGCTGCTGCAGGTCGCCCAGACGCTGGTCGACAATGTGCGCCGGTCCGACGTGGTGGCGCGCATGGGCGGCGACGAGTTCGCCGTGCTGCTGTCGCACACCGACGAGGCGACGGCGACCGAGAAGGCCCGCGCCGTTGTCGCCCTGGTCGAGGGCGCACCGCTCGAGTGGAACGGGACCAAGGTGCCGCTATCGCTCGCCTTCGGGGTGCATACCTTCACCGGCGGCGAAGACACATCCGAGGCGATCGCCGCCGCCGACCGCAAGATGTACGACAGGAAGCACGGCGCCGCAGCGAAATAGGGCCGCTACTCGCCCTTCGGCGGGTCGACGGGCGCGCCGTCGGCGACCCACGCCTCCATGCCGCCCTGGATATGCGCAACGGGCTTGAGCCCCATGTCCTGCGCGCATTTGGCGGCCAGCGCCGAGCGCAGCCCGCCCGCGCAGTAGAACACGAAGGTCTTGTCCTCGGCGAAGTACGGCTTGTGGTAGGACGAGGCTGGGTCGAGCCAGAATTCCAGCATGCCGCGCGGCACGTGACGCGCCCCGGGGATGCGCCCGGTCTTGGCGATCTCGCGCACGTCGCGCAGATCGATGAATGCCACGTCGTCGCGCCCGACCAGCGCGCTTGGCGTCGGCGACGCTCAGCGTCTTCACCGACGCGTTCGCCTCGTCCACCATCTGCTTCGCCGTACGGGTGATGGTCTGCGCCATGGCATATCCTCGCGGTTGCGGATCGGCGCGCGACTTTGCCATATCGCGCCGCGAGGCACTAGAATGCGCGCGATGTCATCGCCGATCCTGTCCCTGCTCAGCGCCGACGCCCTCGCCCGCCACACCGCCGACGGGCTGTGGCGCGACGAGACGATCTACGACGTCGCGGCCGGCCACGCGCGCGCAACACCCGACGGGATCGCGCTGATCGACCGCTGGCGGCGCATCGGCTGGCGCGATCTGGTGGCGCTCGCCGATGCCGTCGCCGCAGACTTCGCGGGCCACGGACTCGCGCCCGGCCAGCGCGTGCTGCTCTGGCTGCCCGGCCGGATCGAGACCGTCGCGGCGCTGCTCGCCTGCTCGCGCGCGGGTCTCGTCGGCAGCCCCTCGCCACACCGCAACCACACCGTGGCGGAGGTGATGGCGCTGGCGACGCGCACGCGCGCCGCGGCGATCCTTTATCAGCCCGGCTTCGGCGCCGATGCCGCCACGGCCGATCTCGAGGCCCAGCTTGCCGAGCTGCCATCGCTCCGCCGCGTGCTGAACCTGCCGCCGGCGGGGCCGAATGCGCCCTTCGCCGGGCTTCTCCGCGACGGGCCGTCGCGGCCACCCGCGCGCGACGCCAACGCGGTCTCCTACCTCGCCTTCACCTCGGGCTCGACCGGCCAGCCCAAGGGGGTGATGCATTCCGACAACACGCTGCTGGTCTGCCCGCGCGCGATCGCCGACGGACTGGCGGATCGGCGCGGACTCGGTCGTCTATTCGCTGAGCCCGTTCTCGCACAATCTCGGCATGGGGGCGTGGCTCACCGCCCTGGTCGCCGGATGTCCGTTCGTGCTGCACGATCGCGCGCGCGGCGAAAGCCTGGTGGACCGGCTGGTCGAAACCGGCACGACCTACCTGGTCGGCGTGCCGACCCATGCGGTGGATCTCGTCACCGAGCTCGACGCGCGCGGCCTCGACCAATGCGGGCGGCTCACCGGCTTCCGCGTCTCGGGCGCGGCGGCCTCGCCCAAGGTGATGGAGGCGCTGCTCGCGCACCGCATCACGCCCCAATCGGGCTACGGCATGACCGAGAACAACGCGCACCAGTACACGCTGCCCGACGACGACGCGGCGCTGATCGCCGGCACGTCGGGCAAGGCGTGCCGCGGCTACGCGCTGTGCGCCTTCGATCCCGACGACCGCAACGTCGCGCTCGCGCCGGGCGAGGTGGGCGAGATCGGCGGGCAGGGCGCGTGCCTGATGCTCGGCTATTTCGACGACCAGCTCGCGACCGAGGCGGCGTTCAACGCCGACGGCTGGTTCATGACCGGCGATCTGGGCTGGCTCGACGCGAACGGATATCTGCGCATCACCGGCCGCAAGAAGGACGTCATCATCCGCGGTGGGCACAACGTCAATCCGGGCCGGATCGAGGCGCTGGCGCTGGGACATGCCGACGTGGCGCATGCCGCCGCGCTGGGCGTCGCCGACGACCGGCTGGGCGAGCGCATCTGCCTCGCCGTCGGCGCGCGTCCCGGCGCGCGCGTCACGGCCGAGGCGGTCCTCGCCCATCTCGAGCGCGCCGGCCTGTCGCGCTACGAGATGCCGGAGCTGTTCGCCGCGCTTGACGAGGTGCCGCTGATGGCGAACGGCAAGCTGCGCAAGAGCGAGATCGTGGCGTGGATCCGCGAGGGGCGCATCGCGCCCGTGCCGGTAACGCGCGCCGAAGCGAAGGGGTAGGCGCATGCGTGCGGTGGTGGTGGACGCGTACGGGCCGTTCGAAAACACGCGCTACGGCGATGTTCCCGACCCGGTCGCGGGGCCGGGCGAATTGCTGGTCGAGGTGCGCGCGACCGCCGCCAACCTTGTCGACATCATCCAGATCGAAGGCGGCTACCAGTTCCGCCCGAACCTGCCGTTCGTGCCCGGCAAGGGTCCGGCCGGGGTGGTGCGCGCCGTGGGCACGAACGTGACGGGGTTCGCCGCGGGCGACCGCGTCCTCGCCATGGCCGAGCTCGGCGGCTTCGCCGAGCTGGCGGCCGTGCCGGCGCGCCAGTGCTATCGCCTGCCCGATGCGCTCTCCTTCGTCGATGCCGCGTCGATGGCGCTGATCTACGACACGGCCTGGTTCGCGCTGCGCGAGCGCGGCCGCGTGCAGCCGGGCGAGACGGTGCTGGTGCTGGGCGCGACCGGCGGCGTCGGGCTCGCCGCCGTGCAACTCGCCAAGGCGCTCGGCGCACGCGTCCTCGCCGCCGCCGCCAACCCGGCCAAGTTCGACCTGGCGCGCGATGCCGGCGCCGATGCGATCGTCGATCTGTCGCGGCCCGACCTGAACGAGTCGCTCCGGGCGCAGGTCTTCGCCGAGACCGACGAGCGCGGCGCGGACGTGGTGATCGACCCGCTGGGCGGCGACATATTCGACGCGGCGATCCGCGCCGTCGCCTGGCGCGGCCGGCTGGTTGTCGTCGGGTTCGCCGCCGGGCGCATCCCGACGCTGCGCGCCAACTACCTGCTGGTGAAGAACATCGAGGTCTCGGGCCTGCAGATCAGCGACTATCGCCGCCGCCTGCCTGACATGGCGGCCGAATGCTTCCGCGAGCTGTTCGCCCTGACCACGGCCGGGAAGATCGGCCCGCCGCCGACGGCCACCCTGCCGATCGCCCGCTACCGGGAAGCGCTCACGGCGCTGCGCGACCGCACCGCCCGCGGCCGCATCGTGCTGACGCAGGGCGGTTGAGTCCGAACGCGAAACCTATCCGTTCGCCCTGAGGAGCCGGCCTGAGGCCGGTGTCTCGAAGGGCGTGGCGGCACGTTCGTCGGACTTCGTCCTTCGAGACGGCCGCTTCGCGCCCTCCTCAGGACGAACGGAGGAAAGGGGCACGAGTCCCGCCGCTTTCTACTCCGCGGCGATGCCGCCGAGGGCGAGCGTCGCGGCGGGAACCTGCTTCACCTCGTGCGCGTGCAGCAAAGGCAGCACGTCGCGCCCGAAGCGCTGGATCTCCTCCATCATCAGCTCGCCCGGCACCGCGCCGAGATTGAGGTTGAGGACCAGCACGTTCGCGCCCGACCGCTCGCCGAGCCCGATCAGGTGGTCGGCGACCTCCTTCGGCGAGCCCCAGGCGAGCTCGCCTTCGCGCACGCGCCGCTCGATGTCGGACATTTCCGTGCGGCGGATCTTCTCGCGGTCCATGCCGGCCGAGGCACGGTTCTCCGGCCGGATGTAGTCGTACGAGTTCGAGGTCACGTAGCCGCCGCGGTTCGGCTCGCGCACGCCGGCCAGCGAGCCGTGATGCCAAAGCGTCTGGTTGAAATAGAGGAAGTTGGGCCCGTTCTCCTTCAGCGCGGCGTCCTGGCTGTCGGACACCCAGGCATCGACCAGCAAGCCGAGCTGGTTCGGCCGGATCGTGCGGCCGTGCGCGGCGAGCGCCTTGGCGAAATAGCCGACCATGTCGGCCGTCACCCCTTCGGCGCCCGAAGGCAGCACGGCGCTCATGTCGTACTTCGCCGCCCACTCGATCGATTCCTTCGAGCCGGTGAACGGCATCCACAGCGGCGGGTGCGGCTGCTGGAAGGGGCGCGGCCAGATCGAGATGTCCTTGAACGACCAGAACTGGCCCTCGTAGGAGAACACCTCCTCGGTCCAGGCCTTCATGATGATCTCGAACGCCTCCTCGAAGCGGGCGCGCGATTCCGACATCTTCACCTGGAACACGCCGTACTCGCGCTGGTTGCCGCGCGCGAAGCCCGCCAGCATGCGCCCGTGCGACATGCAGTCGGCCATCGCGATCTCCTCGGCGATGCGCAGCGGGTTGTGCAGCGGCAGCAGGTTGCCGAGCTGGAGGAACTTGAGGTTCCTGGTGTGCTGGGCGCCGACCGCCGCCATCATGTTGGGCGAATTCATCATGCCGTGCACGGTGGTGTGGTGCTCGTTGAGCCCGACCCCGTCGAAGCCCAGCCGGTCCATCTCGGCCCACAGCCTGATCGAGTCGTCGTAGGTCTTGGCTGCGATCTCGGGGTCGAAATGCCGGCCGGGCAGGGGGTAGGGGATCAGTCGCTCGGCCTTGAACTCGTCGAAATGCCGCGTGTACGGCATCAAATCGAACACGAACACCTGCATCGCGGCTCTCTCCTCAAAAGGCCGCGTTGTTTAGCACGATTCCAGCGTGGAGCGGGCCAGGAAATGCGCGGACAACCGCCGTTTTCGGGTCATCGGCGTTGCCCAAAAATGCGTCATCCCGGACGGCGCGCAACGCCGTCCGGGATGGTGGTCTCGCCCTTACTCCGCGGCGGCGCGGCGTGCGGGGGTGGCGGTCTCGACCGGGTTGCGGCCGACGAAGAACGCGCTGTTCGGGTCCGCGGTCGGGTTCAGCCCGGACCGCTGCAGCCCGGTGCGCAGCTGGTTCATCTGGCCCTCGTGGATCTTCATCGTCGGGTGGCGCAGCGGCCCGCCGTTATAGCCGTTGAGCCAGCCCTGGTAGCCCCACACCATCCGGTTCAGGAAATGCCCGCCCGCCGACGAGCCGTTCACCGCCGCGTTCGCCTGTCGCGCCGGCTGGATCTTCCAGTAGATCTCCGTCGCCTCGTCGAACTTGCCGTCCTGCAGCAGGTTCATCACGTGCGGGATGGTCGGCCCGAAATAATGCGTGTTCGACGTGCCGGTGAACTGGATCGGCACGAGCTGGGCCAGCGGGATCAAATCCTTCTCCAGCGGCGTCTCGACGATCACCTCCTTGCCGAACAGCCGGTAGCACTCGACGAACCCCATGATCAGCGGCATGCCGCCCTCGGCCTTGATCGCCACGATGTTGGGGCAGTTGTCGAGCAGCTTGCGGATCACCGTGGCCGGGATGTCCGACGGGTGCAGCCGGTCGAAGCCCCACAGCGGCACCGGGAACAGCAGGATGGCGAGGTTCGTCGCGTCGCAGAACGCCTTGGTGTAGGCGTAGATCTCGTCGAGGTCCTTCGGATAGAAGTTCGACGGGTAGGACAGCAGGACGAGTTCGCACCCGTTCGCCTCGGCGAGCTTCGCCGCCTCGATGTTCTCGGCGAGCGTGCCGAACGCCGCGTGCAGCACCAGCTTCAGCCGTCCCTTGGACTCGTCGTTCGCCACCGCGAAGAACCGGCCGTACTCCTCCAGCGTGATCGCGGTCTCCGAGACCAGCAGCGTGCTCGAGAAGCCGTGCTCCAGCGAGACCCGCACGTCGTGGCGGATGCCCTTCTCGTTCAGCCCCTTCAAATCCGCCGTATAGGACGGGATGATGACGTTCGCGCAGCCCTTCAGATGCTGCCACGCCCAATCGCGGGCCTCTGATTTCCGGTAGCTCGGCATGGAATCCTCCTGATGCGTTCGCGTTGACTCAGGGGCGCGGCTTGGCGCCGCCGCCCTTGGTGAGAAACGATACCGGCAACGTGGTGGCGAGGCCGCGCGCCGTGGCCAGATCCAGCGCCAGCTCGGCCACCACGATGTCCTGGATCGCCGAGCCGACCGACTTGAACATCGGCAGGCGCGCGGTGGCCAGGCGCTGGGCGGCCTTGCCGGCGACCAGGTCGGCGAGCGCGACCATCTTGTGGTCGAACGCGACACCCGAGGCGGCGGCGGCGATCATGTCGCCGGTCTCCTCGGTCACCTCCTCGATCGTGTCGCAGACGATCAGGTCGCACGCCTCGACCACGCTGGAATTGATCTCGCGCTGCTCGGGCAGGGTGGAGCCGATCGAGACGACCAGCGTGCCCGGCACCAGCCAGTCGCCGTAGAGGATCGGCGATTCGTCGCGCGAGCGCGCGGCGCCGACGACGATGCTCGCGCCCGGCGACGGCGGCCTCGGCGCTCGCCACCGCCTCGCAGGGCGCGCCGAGCTCGGCCGCGAACTCGGCGGCGAAGGCCTCGCGCCTGGCCGGCGTCGGGCTGAACACCTTGAGCGCGGCGACCGGGCGCACCGCGGCGATCGCGCGCACGTGCGTGTGTGCCTCCAGCCCCGAGCCCAGCACGCCCAGCGTGCAGGCGCCCGGCGCCGCCATGCGTTCGACGGCGAGCGCCGAGGTCGCGGCGGTCCTGAGCCCGGTGATCGCGTTGCCGTCGACGAAGCCGGCGACCCGGCCGGTCTCCTGGTCGATCAGCACCACGACATATTCGAGGGTCTTGCGCCGGCCGATGCCGAACACCTTGGCGCCCATGTAGCGCGCGCCCGGCGGCACGGCGGTCAGGGTGCGGAGCCAGTTCCCCGCGGCGCCGCGCGCCACCGTGCGGGGCGGGCTGGCGCCTTCGTGCTGCGGCTCGGCATAGGCCCGGGCCAGGCGGTCGACCATCTCGCGCCAGCCCAGCACCTGCTCGGCGACCGCGGCGTCGACGAACATCGGATGTGCCGCGTCCGCCGCCGCCCGGTCCTGTGAGGCCCCGATCCGCGCCATCGCCCATCCTCCCGCGGTCGAAGCTTCGGCCCGCACCCGCCGCAAGTCAACGGGCTCATACCGGGCGGAACGCCCTTACCGCTTCAGGTGAGCGCCTACTCGCCCCAGACCAGGAACAGCCCGATATCGCCCGGCAGCCCGCCGGGGAAGTCGAGCACCCGCGCGGTCAGGTGGAAGCCCTGCGGCTTCAGGTCGTGCTCCCACCGGAGATAGACCTCCGCCGCCTCGCCGCGCAGCGTGGCGGGCCAGGCGGGGTCGGGCACGTTGACCGCGCGTCCGCCATCGGCGCAGAGCTGGGCGGGAAAGCGGAACAGCAGGAACTCCTTGTCGCCGCGCTCGGCCGCCTCGTGCGCGCCGTGCAGGAGCTGGCGCCACGACGCATCGCCGAGATGGTGCTCGATCAGCTCGCTCACCCGGGCGCGGCGCTGGGCGCGCAGCTTCTGGTGCTCCTCCTCCTCGTGGCGGGCGCGCTCCTGCCAGTGCGCCGCGGCGAGCTCGCGGAAATCGGCGGCGCTCACCTTGTCGGCGGTGGGGGTAGGGCCGGCGGCGGGGCGGGCCTCGCCCGGCTCGGGAGAGGCGCCGCGGACGAAACGCTCGTGGATCGCGCCGACCACTTCTGTCAGGAACCCCTCGCGCTTCGGTGCGGCGGGGCCGGCGGCGTCCGTCGCGCCGGGGGCGTCGAAGGCACGCAGCAAATCCGCTCGGCTCACGATCCCCACCAGCCGTCCGTCCTTCACCACGGGCACCCGCTTGATGCGGTAGGTGCGCAGCACCCGGGCCACGTCGGTGGTATCGGTCGTCTCGGCCACGGTGATCACCGGCGCGGCCATCAGCTCGCGCGCCGTGCGGCCGGCGATATTCGCGTCGCGCAGCGACTCGACCGTGGGCTCCTCGTCCTTGGCCAGGAGCCCGAGCCACCAGTCGCGCCGGGCGTCGCGCTCGGCCTCGCTGCGCCCGATCAGGTCGCCCTCGCTCACCATCCCGATCGGCGCGCCGTCGGCGTCGATCACCGGCACGGCGCTGATGCCGTGCGCCATCAGCGTGCGCGCGATCTCGGCCGCCGGCGTGTCCGGCCCGACCGTCACCACGTCGGTGGTCATGAGCTCGCGCGCCAGCATCGGGCCACGTTAGTCGAGCGTGCGGATCGGCCTCAAGTGACAAAGGGCCGCGTCGGCGCTAGTTTGGACGGGCCAGCCTGGACAAAGGGAGATTCCCGCCTTGCCCGTGACGGCCATGCCCCTGCACCCTTGCCTCGGCGCCGAGATTTCTGGCGTCGACCTGACCCAGCCGTTGGATGAGGCCAGCGCGCGCGAGATCGTGGCGGCGATCGACCGGCACGCCGTGCTGGTGTTCCGCAACGACCCGCCCTTGACCGATGCCCAGCATTTGGCCTTCGGCCGCGCCCTGGGGCCGCTGCAGAAGATGAAGATGCTGACCATGCTGGCCGGCAAGGGCTCGCGCCTCACCACCCTCGAGCTGGTGGATGTCGGCAATCTGGACGAGACCGGCGAGATCCTGGCCGACGACGACCGTCGCCGCGCCTTCCAGGCCGGCAACAGGCTGTGGCACACCGACGTGTCGTTCGACACGAACCGGGCGGTCTATTCGCTGCTGGCCGCCCACGCCGTGCCGCCGGTGGGCGCCGACACCGAATATGCCGACATGCGGGCCGCCTACGACGCCCTGCCCCAGGAGATGAAGGCACGGATCGAGGGGCTGAAGGCCGAGCACTCGATCTGGTATTCGCGCGCCTTGGGCGGGCTGACCGAGGTGTCGGAGGCGGAGAAGGCGACCCGACCGGCGTCGCAGCATCTGCTGGTGCACGTCCACCCGACGTCCGGGCGGAAGGCGCTCTACCTCGCCTCGCACGCCTCGCACATCGTCGGATGGCCGTTCGACGACGGGCGGAAGCTCCTGGACGAGCTGACGGAATTCGCGACGCAGGAGCGGTTCGTCTACCGCCACAAGTGGCGGGTGGGCGACCTGGTGATGTGGGACAATCTGGCCACCATGCACCGGGGCACGGCGTTCGACGACAAGGCCCACCGCCGCGACATGCGGCGCGTCACCACCCTCGAGCACGAGATGGCGTAGCGCAGCGCCGGCACCATAGCGGCGTTCACCCCTCTACCCGCCCAGCTTCAGCCCCGCGTCCTCGTCGAACGTGCGGTAGTCGCAGGTGATCTCCTCGCCCGCCCGGATGTCGCGGACGGCGCGGTCCAGCCCCTCAGGATGCCCATCCGGCGGGAACTCGCCCCGTGTGTTGGGGTCGTCCGCATGGTTGACGAAGCGCGAGTTGTCGCAGCACAGCACGTACTTTCCGGTCTTGGCGTGCAGATAGGCGTAGCGCATCAGGAAGTCGCGGGCGACGGGGTGCAGCCCTGCCAGCTCCGCCGGGTCGTACAGCCGGTCGATGGCCGGGTCGAAGCGCCAGACCACCGTGCCCTTCGGGATGTCCTCCACGGCGAACGCGCCGATGCCCTCGATCCGGCTGGGACCAACCCGGTTGGGGACGACGAAGCCCATCCTGTGCGCTCCTGAAAGGCGGTGCCGCGCGCCCCGCCGCGGCCGGTTGAAATACACCCGCGCCCTGGCCCCGACAAGAACGGGCGCGGGCCCGGCCAGCGAAATTTTCGGTCCCGAGGTAATTTGGCGCGACGAGACACTTTACAAGACTCGCAGGCGCACTAATTATTCGCCCGTCGTGGCCCGTAGGGATCGGTGCCGCGCCGGCGCCGGGACCGACCCGGCCGGCTGCGACCACCCAGCCATCAGGGGCGACCGGACCTTCGGGATCGGGCCACGCGGCGAAAGGAGCGGTCGCTCGCGACTCTAGGATGGCAGCAAACGACTTCGTGCATCGTCGTGCGCACGACCCCGGCCTGGCCGAGACGCACGACAGCGCGGCAGAAGTTGCCCTGACCCGCCCTTACGCCCGGCCCTGGCCGCGACGTCGCCCCCCTTCCGACCGCGTCACCGGCCGCGTCCGGCCGGCCGCGGACCGCAAGCCCAAGCCCCCTCAACCCTTCGTTTCGAACCCGGCGGCGCGGCATGTGCCGGCGCGCGTCAAGCCCATGGAGTGGCCATAAGCGTCATGGACCGAAGTACGCATTATCTTTCGCCCAAGCTCCTGAAGGAGCCGTTCCCCGAGAAGGCGGGGTATGGAATTATCGCCGCGGACCCGGTTGGCCGCGGCGAATTGCTGTGCATCTGGGGCGGCCACATCGTCGATCGGGCGGCGGTGGACCGCATGTGCGACGCCGAGCGCATGTACGTCCTCCAGGTCGAGGACGACCTGTTCCTGATGGCCGAGCCGCCGATGGAGCCGGCCGAGTTCATCAACCATAGCTGCGAGCCGAACGCCGGCTTCTCGGGCCAGATCGCCCTGACCGCCCTGCGCGACATCGCGCCCGGCGAGGAGGTGTGCTTCGACTATGGCATGTCGGAGAGTAGCGTCTTCGCCGAGTTCGACTGCCGCTGCGGCGCGCCTCTGTGCCGCGGCCGGGTACGCGCCTCGGACTGGCTGAGGCCCGATCTGCAGATCCGCTATCGCGGCTTCTTCTCGCCCTATCTGCAGCGGCGCATCGACGCGCTGGCCCAGCCCATCCCCGTCGTGGCGGCGCGCCCCGCCCGGCCGCGCCGGGTGCGCCTCGCCACCGCCGCCGCAACCGCCGCCACCGGGTAAGGCCAGCCGACCGGGCGGCGTTTCCGCTATAACCCGGTTCCATGGCGCGGAACGCGACTGACGAGGCGGCTGAGCCTTGCCGAGATCGTTGCGCTCGGCATCGGCGGGATGGTGGGCGGCGGAATCTTCGCCGTGCTGGGACTCGCCATCCAGACGGCCGGCCACTCCGTCGCCCTCGCGGGCTGCTGCTGGCGATCGGCATCACCGCCCTGATCTACATCGCCGTCGCGATCGTGGCGCTGGGCAACCTCACGCCGGACCAGGTGCGGCGGGACCAGGAATACGTGCTGGCGGTCGCCGCGCGGCCGACGCTCGGCGACGCCGGATTCGTGCTGATCGGCATCGCGGCGCTGATGTCCACCGCCTCGGCGATCAATGCGACGCTGTTCGGGTCGGCCCGCCTCGCCATGGTGATGGCGACCGAGCACGCGCTGCCCCGCCTGTTCTCGCTCCGCGAGCGGACGCGCGACGTCCCCTGGGCCGCACTCGTGGCGCTCACGGCGCTGACCGTCGGGTTCCTGCTGTTCGCCGACATCACGGTCATCTCGTCCTTCGCCAGCGCGACGTTTCTTATCCTCTTCGCGGCGGTGAACCTGGCCGCCTGGCGGGTGCGCCGGCGGATCGCCATCACCCCCGCGGTCCCTGCGGCCGGCGCCCTCCTCTCGACCGCCGCGCTGGCGATTCTCCTGTGGCACATGTGGCGGGCCGACCGGGCGAGCCTCGCCTGGATCGCCGCGTTCTATGCCGCGGCCGTCATTTTCGAAGCCGTATTGCTGTGGCGCCGCGGACGTCGGCCAGCGCCCCGGCCGCGCGGAGCTTGACCGCGCGCGGCTCCTTCAGCAAGCTCGCCCAAACCCGCCGAAAATAACCACTACGGGGCAGGGTCATGGGAGGCACCGAGACCGGCATGCGTGCGGAGACAACCCGCGTCGCCTGGCTGGAGACGATCGAGCGGTTCCGCGAGGACCGCGACGCGCCGGGTTCGGACCGGTTCTGGGCGCCGCGCCTGGACACCGCCTCGGCCGACGAGATCCGCGCCATCCAGGATGCGAAGCTCGCCGCCGTCGCGCCGTTCCTGTACGAAAACAGCCCGTTCTACCGTCGCCGGTTCGACCGGCTGGGGATCGCGCCGGACGACGTGGCGAGCGTCGAGGCGCTCGCGCGCAACTGGCCGGTGATCGACAAATCGGAGATGGCCGAGGACGCGCTGGCCCATCCGCCCTATGGCACCTATTCCACGATGACCGACGCGCTGTGGGCGGAGCGCGGCTGGATGATGTTTTCGTCGTCGGGTTCGACCGGCGTGCCGCGCGTGTTTCGATACAGCCACGTGGATCGCGAGCTGTGGGCCTGGGCCAACGCGCGCGCCATGACCTCGATGAATTTCCGCCACGGCGACACGGTGTTCATGATCACCGGGTACGGGCCGCATGTCTGGGCGTGGGGCGTGCAGATGGGCCTCGCCAAGATGGGCCTGCCGGTGATCCCCGGCGGCGGCATGGATGCCCGCGCCCGGGCCAACATCGTCCTGCGCTTCAAGCCGACGATCCTGCTGCTGACGCCGTCCTACGCGCTGCATCTCGGCCGGGTGATGCAGGAGATGGGCGCGGACCCGCGCGAAACCGCCGTGCATACCTTGTTCGTCGCGGGCGAGCCCGGCCTGTCGGTCGCCGCGACGCGCGAGCGCATCCAGGAGCTGTGGGGCGCGCGCATGGTGGAGTTCTACGGCTGCACCGAGGCGACCCCGGCCGGCGGCGGGTTCTCGTGCTCGCACTCGCAGGCGGCGGGCGTGCCGGTCTCGACCCACCTGCTGGAGGACACGAATGTCTGGGAAGTGATCGATCCCGAGACCGGGCGGTCGCTCCCCGATGGCGCGCGCGGCCTCACCGTCTGCACCAACCTGCATTCGGAATCCTCGCCGCAGCTCCGCTTCCTGGTCGGCGACTACACGGTGCTCGACCACGCGCCCTGCGGCTGCGGCTGCACCCATGTGCGCGCGGTCGGCTCGTTCGCGGGCCGCGCCGACGACCTGATGAACCTGCGCGGCATCAAGATGTTCCCGGTGCAGATCGAGGACGCCCTGCGCTCGGTGCCCGGCATCGGCGACGAGTTCGAAATCGTGCTCGCCACCGCCGAGTCGGGCCTCGATGTCATGGTCGTGCGCTGCGAGCACGCCGAACACCATGCCGCCGACCTCCTAGTCGCACGGATCGCCGGCGAGATCCGCACGCGCTGCGAGGTGCGCGTCGACGTCGAGGTGCTGGCGCCGGGCACCCTGCCCAAGACCGAGTTCAAGGCCCGCCGCGTCAAGGACCGGCGGAACAAGGAGTAGATCAACCCCCGTCTGTCATCCCGGCCAAGCCGCGAACGGAGTGAGCGGCGCGCTCAGGGTGACAGTTGGAGGGTCGCAGGACCGTGCGCGATCAGCTCGCGACGGACACCGGCGCGGCTTCCGTGTAGAGGTGGCACTCGATCAGCCGTTCGCCGTCGTGGAGCGTTTCCGGCCGGATGCGCGCGCACACGTCCATCGCCTTGGGACAGCGCGGGTGGAACGCGCAGCCGGGCGGCGGGTCGAGCGGGTTGGGGAAGCCCGGCCCGAGCGATGGCGCCGGCAGGCCGCGCCGCGTGTCGAGCGTCAGCACCGAGTCCAGAAGCGTCGCGGTGTAGGGATGGCGCGGCCGGTCGAAGATTTCGGCCGTCGCGCCCGATTCGATGACCCGGCCGAGATACATCACCGCCACCCGGTCGGCCATGTGCTCGACGACCGCCAGATCGTGGCTGATGAGCACGAAGGTCAGGTTGAACTCGCGCCGCAGGTCGGACAGCAGGTTCAGGATCTGCGCCTGCACCGACACGTCGAGGGCCGAAGTAGGCTCGTCGCAGATCACCACGTCGGGATTCATGGCGAGCGCACGGGCAATGGCCACGCGCTGGCGCTGGCCGCCCGACAGCTGGCTGGGATAGGCGTAGACCAGCCGGCGCGCGAGCCCGACGCGCTCCATCAGCTCCTCGACGCGACGGCGGCGCTCGGCGCGGGTACCGATGCCGTGCACCTCGAGCGGCAGCCCGATGATGGCGGCGATGGTCTTGCGCGGGTTGAGCGAGGAGTAGGGGTCCTGGAACACCGGCTGCACCCGGCGCGCGAGCTCGGCCCGGTCGATCTCGCCGATCGGCCGGCCGGCGAAGCGGATGTCGCCCGCGGTCGGCGGCAGCAGCCCGAGCAGCATCTTCGCCAGCGTGGTCTTGCCGCAGCCCGAATTCGCCCACGATGGCCAGCACCTGGCCGCGCTCGATGGCGAGGTCGACGCCGTCGACCGCGCGCAGGGTGCGCTTGGCGGCGAACGGGCCGGCGGCGACCTGGAACTCGCGCCCCAGCCCGCGGCATTCGAGGATCGGGCCGGGCGGATCCATCGCGCCGCTCATTGCGCGGCCGCCGGGCGCCGGCGCCGCCGCTCGCGGCTCTCGGCGGGGTCGAGCAGGCAGCGGCTGGCGCGGCCGGGGCCGAAGCCGCGCAGCGGCACCGGCCCGCCGGCGCAGGCCTCGAACGCGTAGCCGCAGCGGTTGCGGAACTGGCAGCCCTCGATCTCGCCCATCAGCGACGGCACGATGCCCGGGATCGAGCCGAGCTTCGCCCCGCGCTTGGTCTGGCCCGGGATCGGGATGCAGTCCAGCAGCCCCTGGGTGTAGGGGTGGGCGGGCGCGTCGAGCACCTCCTCCGCCGTGCCGGTCTCGACCACCTGGCCGGCATACATCACCATCACCCGGTCGGCGATGCGCGCGACCACGCCGAGGTCATGCGTGATCAGGATCAGCGCCATCTGCAGCTCGGCCTGCAGATCGGCCAGCACGCGCAGTATCTGGGCCTGGATGGTGACGTCGAGCGCGGTGGTCGGCTCGTCGGCGATCACCAGGATCGGGTCGCACATCAGCGCCATGGCGATCATCACGCGCTGGCGCAGCCCGCCCGAAAGCTGGTGCGGATACTGGGCGAGCCGGCCGCGCGCGGCGGTGATGCCGACCTTTTCCAGCAGGTAGTCGGCGCGCTCGCGCGCCTCGCGCCGGTTGCCCTTGCCGTGGCGGATGTAGATCTCCTCCATCTGGTCGCCGATGCGGTAGACCGGGTTGAGCGAGGTCATCGGGTCCTGGAAGATCATCGCCATCCGATTGCCGCGGACGGCGTTGAGCTGGCCGCGCGATGACGCCGGTGAGGTCGCGCCCCTCGAGGGCGATGCGGCGCGCGCTCAGGCGGGCGCGGCGGGGCAACAGCCCCATGATGCCGAGCGCGGTCATCGTCTTGCCGCAGCCCGATTCGCCGACGACGCACAGCGTCTCGCCGCGCCCGACGGCAAGGTCGACGCCGGTCACCGCGCGCAGCGTGCCGGCCGGCACGTCGATCTCGACCGACAGGTCTTCGACCTCGAGGACCGGCGCTCGGCGGCGGCGGCGCTCAATTGCGGCCTTCCGGCGCGGTGATGTCGCGGATGCCGTCGCCCATCATGTTGATCGCGATCACCAGCACGAAGATCGCGAGGCCCGGGATGGTGACGAGGTACGGCTTGAAGAACATGAAGTTGTGGCCCTCGGACACCATCACGCCCCAGGACGGCGTCGGCGCCGGAATGCCGAGCCCGAGGAACGACAGCGCCGCCTCGACCAGGATGGCGACCGCCATCTCCAGCGACGCGATGACGATGATGTGGTTCATCACGTTGGGCAGCACCTCGCCCACGATGATGCGCAGCCGCGACGCGCCGACCGCCTCGGCCGCGGTGACGTAGTCGTTGTTGCGCACCTGCTGGGTGGCCGACCGCGTGACCACGGCGAACCGGTCCCAGAACAGGAGCCCGAGCACCAGCACGACCGTCGTCACCGACCCGCCGACCACCGAGATCAGCGACAGCGCGATCAGCACGCCGGGCAAAGCGAGCTTCACGTTGATGATGTACATCACGACCGCGTCGACCTTGCCGCCGAAATAGCCGCCGATCAGGCCCAGCGACGAGCCGATGAAGCCCGCGATGGTCGCCGCGCCGAACCCCACCATCAGCGAGATGCGCGCGCCGTAGAGCAGCCGGGTCAGGTAGTCGCGGCCCAGCGCATCGGTGCCGAACGGGTGCGCCCAGCTGCCGTTCGCCGACCAGACCGGGCCGATCAGCCGCCGCGTCAGGTCCTGGTCGTAGGGGCCGTAGGACGTGACGTAGGGCGCGAGCACGGCCAGCAGGATCGCCGCCACCACCACGGTCGTGCCGATCAGGAAGCCAACGTGGCGCAGCGCGCGGCGGCGCATGATCGCCGGCGGCGACAGGGACTCGATCTCGGCCGCGTCGGGCGCGTCGGTCGAAGGCGAGGGCGGCCTGGCTGCGCGGCAGGGAGGTCATCGCGCGCCCTATCCCAGCCGGATGCGCGGGTCGAGCGCCGCGTTGATCACGTCGGACAGCAGCGTCAGGAAGATGTAGGCGATCGACACGAACACCACGATCGACTGCACCACCGGGAAATCCGTGCGCAGGATCGACTGGAAGGCGAGATAGCCGATGCCGTTGAGCGCGAACACCGATTCCACGATCACCGACCCGCCGAGCAGGAAGCCGAGCGACACCGCGGTCAGCGACACGACCGGCAGGATGGCGTTGCGCAGCGCGTGCTTGAACAGCACCGTGGCGCCGCTCAGCCCCTTGGCCCGCGCGGTGCGGATATAGTCGGATTCCAGCACGTCCATCATGCCGGTGCGCGTCAGCCGCATGAAGGCCGGCATCACCGCGACGCCCAGCGTGACGGTCGGCATGATGAAGTTGGCGAAATGGTCCGAGCCCGAGATCGGCAGCCAGCGCAGCATCACGCCGAACACCAGGATCAGGATCAGCCCGAGCCAGAAGTTCGGGATCGCCTGGCCGAACACGGCGAGGCCCAGCGACGAGCGGTCGATCCAGCTGTTCGGCCGCGTCGCCGCGATCACCCCCAGCGGGATCGAGATCGGCCAGGGCGAAGACCAGCGCCATGAAGGAAAGCTGCACCGTGACGCCCGATCCGGTCGCCGATCAGATGGGCGACCGAATCGCCGGTGAACAGCGACTGGCCGAGATCGCCGCTGCAGCGCGCTGCCGGCCCAGTCGAGATACTGGATGTAGAGCGGCCGGTCGAGCCCGTAGGTGTGCGCCGTCTGGGCGATCTGCGGCGGGCGTCGCCCCGTCGCCGGCGAGCTCGGTCGCGAGATCGCCCGACAGGCGCAGCAGGCTGAACCCGATGATCGAGACGGTCACCGCGACGAGGATGGCGATCGTCGCGCGATGGATGAAAAAGCGGCTCACGTCACGTCCCAGGGCGGCGCGATGTCGGATGCGGTTCGTCCCGCGCGGGTTTCCCGCGTCGTGTCCTTCGTCCCCTTGTGCCCGCACCCGCCTCCCTAGATGAGGCCCGGGCCGGGGACGTTCGCTGCTGGCGGGCGGAGCGTACCATCATCGGCGGCGCATCGGAAACGGCCATTTCATGGCACTATCGGGCCGCGTCCCACCGGCGGACGGCCGAGACGGCTTGTCACTCGCGGGCGCACCGCCTAGCATGCGGCAACTGCCAGCGAGCCAAGACCACGAATAGGGAGGCATCCTATGAAAAAGCTGACCGCGGCAATATTGGGGATTGCGGCGACCGCGGCGCTGGCCGCCGCACCGATGCCGGCGTCCGCGCAGAAGTCCGAAGACACGCTGCGCATGGCCACCACCGACTGGTGGGCGACGCTCGATCCGTACTTTTTCCCGCTTGGACGAGGCGGCGTTCTTCTATCGCAACGTCTACGAATCCCTGCTGCGCTATGACGAGCGCAACCACAAGTTCGTGCCGATGCTCGCCACCTCGTGGAAGCGCATCGACCCCAAGACGCTGGAGTTCGAGCTGCGCCAGGGCGTGAAGTTCTCGAACGGCGACACGTTCGACGCCGACGACGTGGTGTGGACGCTCAACTTCCTGAAGGACCCGAAGGTCCGCATCCGGTTCAAGAACCGCTATGACTGGGTCGACCACGTCGAGAAGTTGGGTCCCTACAAGGTCCGCATCGTGTCGAAGGAGGCCTCCGCCCTCGATCTCTCGACCATCTCCTACCGCTTCGAGATGTACGATTCGAAGGTCGCCAAGGGCTTGGAGAACATGGCCGAGTACGGCCGCGACCACCCGGTGACGACCGGCCCCTACACGGTGGAATCGCTCGACCCGCCAGAAGATGGTGCTGGTCCAGAACCCGAACTACTGGGGCAAGGACAATCCCTATTTCCGCGCGCCGGTGAAGAAGATCGTCGTCTATCACATCCCCGACCGCCAGACCCAGGTGGCGCAGTTCGTGTCGGGCGGCATCGACGTCCTGCGCAACGTGCCGGCGGACACGGCGCGCGAGCTGAAGCAGATGCCGGGCACGCAGGTCGTGCCCACCCATGGCGGCATGCTGATGTACGTCACGCTGGACGCGGCGGGCCGGTCGGGCAAGCTGATGACCGACCAGCGGGTGCGCAAGGCGTTCATGATGGCGGTCAACCGGCCGCTCCTCGCCAAGACGGTGATCCCGGGCGGGACCTTCGCCGAAGTGCTGGACGCGGCCTGCATCCCCGCCGATTTCGGCTGCTCGTCCACCACCAAGCCGCCGGCCTTCGACCCGGACGGGGCGAAGAAGCTGCTGGCCGAGGCGGGCTATCCGGACGGCGTCGACATGGACTTCTACGTCCACCAGCCGGTCAAGGAGATCGGCGAGGCGATCGCCGGCCAGATCCGCGCCGTCGGCTTCCGCGCCAAGGTGCACCCCCTGCCCCTGTCGCTTTACGTGCGGATGCGGGGCGCGGGCAAGTTCACCGCGTTCAACGGCTTCTACCCGACCGCGGCCCAGCCCGACGTCGACAACCTTCTGGATTTCTTCTTCGACGGGAACCGCGACTACTGGAAGGACCCGGAGATCAAGAAGCTCCAGGAGAAGCAGCACGTCGAGTTCGACGAGGAGAAGCGCGCGGCCTACGACCAGCAGGTGATGGATATCATCAACAAGAAGAACTACATCCTGCCGGTCACGGACCTGCCGATCGTGTTCGTCGTCGGCAAGGACGTGAAGATCGCCGAGAATCCGATTTCGCCGATCGACACGCAGGTCGGCGACCTGATGTGGAAGTAGGCCGATGCCGGGCGGCGCGCGCCGCCCGGCCCTTCCTTCGGGATTTCCCCCATGACCGATATCGTCGTCTGCCACGGCGCCTGGTCTGCCGGCTGGGCGTGGACGCGGATGCGCGCGCTGATGCGCGCCGCCGGGCACGAGCTTCACGTGCCGACCTATACCGGCCTCGGCGAGCGCCAGCATCTGGCGAGCCCGCGGGACGACCTCGACACCCATGTCACCGACGTGTGCAACGCCCTTCATTGCGAGGATCTGCACGACGTGGTGCTGGTCGGCCATTCCTATGGCGGGATGGTCGCGACCGGCGTCGCCGATCGCGCGCGCGAGCGCCTCGCGCGGCTGGTCTATCTCGACGCTTTCGTGCCACGCGACGGCCAGAGCCTCGCCGACCTCGCCGGGCCGAACGGCGGCAACGCGACGCGCGAGCGCGCCCGCGCCGCCGGCGGCGACGGCTGGCTGGTGCCGCCCAACCCGCTGCCGCCCGACACTTCGGAGGCCGACCGCGCCTGGATCATGCCGCGGCGCTATGCACAGTCGCTACGATGTTTCGAGCAGAAGATCCGCCTCGCCGCCGAGCCCGCCATGCCGCGCGCCTACATCTATTGCCAGCGCGCCGCGCCCGGCGACCCGTTCCGCCAGTTCCTCGACCGCGCCACGTCCGAGGGCTGGCCGCATTTCGAGATCGATTCGTCGCACAACCCGCACATCACCTGCCCCGAGGCGCTGCGCGACGTGCTGCTGAAGGCGATGGGTTAGGGCGACACTTCCGAGCGCTTGCCGTTCGCCCTTCGAGACGGCGCCTGCGGCGCCTCCTCAGGACGAACGGAGTTTCTGCGCTCTCATCCTTCCATTCGTGCTGAGGAGCGGTCCGAAGGACCGCGTCTCGAAGTGCGAACGGAAGCAGACGGCGGAGCAGCGACCGTTCGACGTCGGTCAGACCCCCGCACCGCGGACGCGGTCGATCAGGGCGAGCGGATCGTCGGGCAGGGCATCGGCCCGCCAGGCGACATGGCCGTCCGGGCGGACCAGCACCAGCTTGCGCTCGTAAAGCGCGGCGATCTCGGGGTCGGGCAGCGCGACCACGCGGAACGGCACGTGGCGCCGGTCGGCCGCAGCCTCCAGCGCCGCGCCGTCGGGCGCGTCCGGCCCCAGCCGCAGCAGCACGAACCCGGTGCCGAACAGGTCGAGCGTCGAGCGGCCGGGCGCGATCCAGGCGTGCGGCGCCCGCGTGCCCGGCCGGGCCGAGGGCACGAAGGCGGGCGTCTCGATCGGGATGGCGGGCGAGCCGTCCGGCACCACGACGGGCGAGCCCTCGTAGCAATAGCCGGTGCGCAGATTCTCGGTGAACGCCTTGCTGGAGCCGCGCCCGGTGCGCTCGAACGCCTCGTGCCAGCGCCGGCGCAGCGCCTCGCCGGCGGGCGTCGCGTCGGCCATTTCGGGCCCGCCCGGCAGCGCGGCCAGGATGTCGAACTCCTTGGTCGAGACGGTCACGTTGTGGTAGGCGACCGGCTTGCGCTCGGCCTGGTACGAATTCGAGCAGCACCGGCCCGCCCCATCCCTGCAGCACGGCGGCGAGCTTCCAGCCCAGATCGACCGCGTCGGCGAGGCCCGTGTGCAGCCCCAGCCCCCCGGTCGGCGAATTCTGGTGCGCGGCGTCGCCGGCGATGAACACCCGCCGGTCGCGATAGCGGTCGACCACACATTCGCGCCGCTCCCAGCGCTGGATGTTCAGGATCTCGTATTCGACGTCGCGGCCCGCGAGGCGGCGGATATAGTCGTCGCCGGTCATGCCGGGCACTTCCTTCAGCACCGAAAGCCGCCACAGCTCCTTGCCGTCGATGCCGATGATCTCGCCCCACGAGCCACCGGCGTCGGTGAACCGGAAGAAGCGCCCCCAGCCCATCTCGTGAATGCGCATCAGCTCGGCCGAGCGGAAATAGACGTTGACCGAGGTGGCGATGGCGCCCTGCGCCTCGTTCCTCACCCCGAGCGCAACAGGCACCGTGCCGCCGGCCCCGTCGCACCCGACCAGATATTGCGCCCGCAGCGATTCCGACGCGCCGCTGCGCGGGTCGGTGACCGTCGCGGTCACCCCCGCCTCGTCCTGAGTGAAGGAATCGAGGCGGGTGTGATAGCGGATGGTCACGGCGGGCAGGGACCGCGCCTTGGCGAGCAGGATCGGGTCGTAGAATATCTGCGCGCAGCCGCAGCCCGGCTCGGGCGTGTAGGGCGGGTGCGTGTCGTTGTAGGACGGCACCGTCATGCGCCCGAGCTGGAAGCCCGACATCGAGGTGCAGTAGACGAAATCGTTCGGGTGTCCGGACGGCCAGCCGGTCGCCTTCACCTGATCCGCGATGCCCCAGCGCCGGTTGAACTCCATCGCGCGGACCGAAAGCCCGCTCATCTTCGGCACGGAGATCGAGCCGTCGCGCCGTTCGACCACGGTGCAGGGAATGCCGGACCGGCCGAGCTCGACCGCAAGGGCGAGGCCGACCGGGCCGCCGCCGGAAATCAGGACGGGAATGGATTCGTCGCTCATGGGACCACGCAGCCTCGTTGACCGCCCATGTTATGCCGCGCGCCCGGGTCGAAGCCAGCGGAGACGGCCGGCCGCCCGTTAACTCGTGATGGCCGGGCGCGTCGCGGCCATCCACGGGCTACATTGTGCTGCGACGCAGTAGATGCCCGGAACAAGTCCGGGCATGACGGTTTGTAATTGGTCGGGACATGCGGCGCGGGCATGATGACCGCGAGCGGGAGGACGCGATGGATTTCGAATTTTCCGAGGAGCAGGTCCTGCTGCGCGAGAGCGTGGCGAAGCTGATGGCGCGCCACGCCCCGCCCGAGCTGGTGCGGCGTCTCGACCACGAGAAGGCCTATCCGGCGGCGCTGTACGACGCCTGGATCGAGGCGGGTCTGCTGGCCCTGCCCTTCGCGGCGGAATATGGCGGGCTGGGCGGCTCGACGGTCGATGCCTGCATCGTGATGGAGGAGATCAGCCGCATCTCGGCCGATTTCTCGATGGCGATCGGCGGCTCGATGTTCTGTGGGCTGAACGTCCAGCGCAAGGGCACCGAGGCGCAGAAGAAATACTGGCTGCCCCGGCTGCTCAAGGGCGAGATCAAGATGTCGATTTCGATGTCGGAGCCGGACGCGGGCTCGGACATCGGCGCGATGCGCACCACGGCGATGCGCGACGGCGACGACTGGATCATCAACGGCCAGAAGCTGTGGGCGACCGGTGCGGGCGCGAAGAACAACGTCATCAACATGTACGTGAAGACCGACCCCAAGGCGCATTACCGCCAGGGCATGTCGCTGTTCCTGATCGACAACGACACGCCGGGCCTGGAGCTGCGCAAGCTCGACATGCTGGGGCGCTACTGCACCGGGACATACGAGATCTTCCTGAAGGACGTGCGCGTGCCGAACGACCGGCTGGTCGGCGGCGAGAACAAGGGCTGGGAGGTGGTGCTGGGCGGGTTGCAGGTGGAGCGCGTGGTGGCCGCGGCCTCGGACGCCGGCGGCGCGCTCGGCTGCCTCGACCTTGCCGTCGCCTACGCCAAGGAGCGCAAGCAGTTCGGCCGGCCGATCGGCACGTTCCAGGCGATCGGCCACATGCTGGCCGACATGGCGACCGAGGTGGCTGCCGCGCGCGCCCTGATGTGGCAATGCGCGGCGATGGTCGACGCCGGGCGCGACGCGCTGCGCGAGATCACCATGGCGAAGCTGTTCTGCTCGGAGACCTACGCCAAGGTGGCGAACCAGGGCATGCAGGTGTTCGGCGGGTACGGCTATAACCGCGAGTTCGACATGGAGCGCCATTTCCGCGACGCGCGCGTTTCGACTGTCGCCGCCGGCACCTCGCAGATCCAGCGCAACCTGATCGCCGGGCTGATGGGGCTGAAGGTGCAATAGCCGCACCCCCATTTGTCACCCCGGACAGCGCGAAGCGCTGATCCGGGGCCCATCGCGAACCATACCGATGCTGACGGATAGGTCCCGGCTCTCGCCGCGACGGGCGGCTCGGCCGGGATGACAAGCGGGGGAACGCCCCGGTAGGATCGCGCGCAACTCCGAACCAAGGGAACGAAGATGGCAAACACGAAGATCGGCGGGAACACCGTCAAGGTCGAGTTCGACGAGGGCATCGCGTGGGTTTTCCTGAACCGCCCCGAGAAGCGCAACGCGATGAGCCCGACGCTGAACAACGAGATGATCCAGGTGCTGACCGCGCTGGAGACGGACGACCGTTGCAGCGTGCTGGTGCTGACCGGCGCCGGCGATGCGTTCTCGGCCGGCATGGATTTGAAGGAATTCTTCCGCGAATCCGACACGCTGCCGCCCGAGGGCTGGGCGCAGATCGAGCGGGCCGCGCAGACCTGGCAGAACAATTTGCTGAAATGGTTCCCCAAGGTGACCATCGCGATGGTCAACGGCTGGTGCTTCGGCGGCGCGTTCAACCCGCTGGTAAGCTGCGACATCGCCGTGGCGGCCGAGGAGGCGACGTTCGGCCTTTCGGAGATCAACTGGGGCATCATCCCGGCGGGCAACGTGCTGAAATCCGTGTCGTACCGGATGAGCGAGACGGACGGGCTCTACTACGCGCTGTCCGGCGACACGTTCAACGGAATCGAGGCGCAAAAGATGGGCCTCGTGCGCTTCGCCTGGCCGAAATCCGAGCTGCGCGACAAGACGCGCGAGCTCGCCATGAAGGTCGGCGTCAAGAACCGCTCGGCCGCGCGCGCCATCAAGCACGCCTGGCGCAAGATGGGCGAGATGTCGTGGGGCGCGTCCGAGGACTACCTGATGGCCAAGCTCGACCAGCACCGGCTGATGGACCCGGAGAAGGGGCGCGAGCAGGGCATGAAGCAGTTCCTGGACGACAAGTCGTTCCGCCCCGGCCTCGGCGCCTACAAGCCGAAGAAGGCGAAGGCGAAGAAGTAGGCGCCCCAACCCATCGGTTCGCCCTGAGGAGGCCGCGGAGCGGCCGTCTCGAAGGGCGAGGCGGCACCAAATCGGGACTTCGTCCTTCGAGGCGCGCCCTGCGGGCGCTCCTCAGGACGAACGGCAATTGTCTTGCTACCCCGCGCGCACCTGCGCCGCGACCTCGTCCCAGCGATAGGGGGCGAGGTCGGTGGCTGGATGCACCGTGCCGCATTTCGCACAGGTGCGGAGCGTCGCGTCGGCGTTGAACGCCGTGCTCGCCGCCTGGTAGCGCTCCTGCGCCACGGCGCCGGCAGCGTCCCACGTCTCGCGGTAGAGCTCGGCGTCGCACGACTCGCAGTACCAGGAAGCGGCCTCGAGCCCCGGCTCGTCCGACTTGAAGCGCAGCACGACGGTCTCCACCTCGGTTTCGAACCGGTGCGGCGCGCCGGCCGGCACATAGACGCAGTCGCCGGGCCGGAGCCCGAACCGGTCGACCGACGTGCCCTGGAAGCGCACCGCCCCCGTCCCCGACATCAGGAGCAGCAGCGAGTCCTTCTCGCACACCGTGTAGAACGGCTGCGGCCGGTCGTTGCGGCTGAGGAACAGCTGGACCTGGATGTCCTCGGGCAGAAGCGGCAGCTCGGCATAGGGGCCGAGCTTCTTCGCCTCGCGGAAGGTCTGGAACGTCTTCTTGCGCGGCATGGTTGCCCCCGCCTAGCCGGACGCGGCGGTGGCCAGCGCGTCGCGCCCCTGGCCCGCCGTCTTCGCCTGCTCGGCATAGCGGTCCCAGCCCCACGCCTCGACCGGGAAGGGCGGATTGACGTGGCCGCACTTGGGGCAGGTGCGCTTCGCCAGCGTCCGTGTTGAACGGCGCGAACAGGTCGGGAAGGATCGCGACCGACACGAACGGGTGCTCGCTTTCGATGGCGTCGGGCGGCGGCGTCGCGTCGAACTCCTTGAAGAAGATTTCCTCGTGGCACTTTTCGCAGCGGAGGCTGCACGCCTCGGTCTGCTTGCCGTGCTCGGCCTGGCGCTGGACGATCATCATCACGGCGTAGGATTTCGGGTCCTTCTCGTTCTTGAGGAACGAGTTGACGCCGTGGACGCGCCCGCCGACGAAGACCTGGCCGGTGTTCAGCATCGCGCCGTTCGCGGCCAGCGCCACCACTACCTCATCCTGCGTGTTGTGGTGGAAGAAGTGACCGTAGCCCGCACCGGGCCCGCCCTGGATGATGGCGCCCGCCGGCACCATCGCGCCCGGATGCAAATAGGGGAACAGCGGCAGAAGCTGCGTGTTGCCGCGCTGCATGGTGTCGAACACGTTCGCCCGCATCGGCGGCCGGTCGGGCCGCGGCGGCGGAATGGTGAGCTTGTCGGTCATCGTCAGTGCCCGCCCTGGCCCTTCAGCATCCCTTCCATGTCGGCGCGCGAGGCGCCGAAATGCACCTCGTGCATCTCGTCGACCGGGAAGCCGAGGATCTCCATCTGCTCTTCCACCTGGTCCTTCGAGTCCGCCTCGAAGATCGAGACGAGGAAGCCCTCGGCGATGTTGACGTAGATATGGTGGAATTTCGCGACGTTCGCGTCCACCACGGCCTTGGCGTTCTGCGTGAGCTCTTCCTGCTTCAGGCCGGGCGCGCGGTGGATGGTGATGAATTGCGGCATGACGTTTCCTCCCTGATTCGTCTTGCCCGACGGTCGGCAGGCGCGTCTAGGCGAGCCCCACCTCGTCGGCCAACTCCTGGGTACGCGACGTGGCCCAAGTGTTGCGGGCCGAGGACCGTTCGTCCAGCGTGCGCTGCAGCCGCACGATCAGCCGCTGGAACGTCGCGATCTCCTCGGGCGCGAGCCCCGCGAGCGCCGTGTCGTTCACGCGCTGGATCAAGGGCGACATCACCGTGGCGAGGCGCCGGCCGCGCGCGGTGAGGTGCACGTGGCTCATCCGCCGGTCGTGGCGCGACTTGACGAGCACCACCAGCCGGGCGCGCACCAGCGAGCGCACGGCGGCGACGGTGGTCGGGCCCTGGCGGCCGACCCGGCGCGTCAGCTCGCCCGAGCTGAGCCCGTCCTCCTCCCACAGTTCGCGGAGATAGCGCCACTGGCTGAGCGAGATGCCGTGCGCCTGCGCCTCGCGGTCCATCGCCGCGGTCCAGCTCTCGGAAAGCTGACGCAGGTGATAGCCCATGCTGCGCGACAGCGGCACGAGGTCGGGCGCGGCGTTGCGCTGCCCGACGCGGCGCGGCCCCGTCGCCGCGGATCGTCGGGTTTCGCTGGCCGCGTTCGGCACGGTCTCGGTCAACGGAGCACCTCTCATTCGGCCGACACAATTTCGATAGAACTCTATTAAGTTCCGAGATAGTAGCTGTGCCCAAGCACGCTGTCAAAGGCCGGGCGCGCCGGTCGAAGGGAGGACCCATGGCATCCGCAAACGAAGCCCGGCTCGACCGGGTCGTCACTTTGCACCTGATGGGCGATTGGGGCGTCGCCAACCTGCACCGCATCTGCGGCTGGATCTCGGCCGAGCTGTGGCGCCGCTCGCCGCGCGGGTCGCGCTTCGCCACGTGGGCCGGGCGCGGCGGCACCGACGCCATCGACGCCGTACTGGACGGCGACGTGCACGCGTCCATGTTCGTGCCGGCCGGGTTCGCGCGCACCATCTTCGAGCGACGCGGCATCATGGACCGGCCCGACGTGGGGCGGATGCGGGCGCTGGCCACCCTGCCGCAGGACGACCGGCTGGTCTTCGCCATCGACAAGAAGTTCGGCGTCACCAGCTTCGCCGAACTGCGCGAGAAGAAGCCGGCCTTCCGCCTGACCACCGGCATCGATGACGGCCAGAACATGGTCGGCTTCGCCGCGCACCGCTTCCTCGAGGAAACGGGCATCTCGCAGGCGACGCTCGAAAGCTGGGGCGGCAAGGTCATCGACGGCGAAGGGCCGCCCGACACGATCCCGCTGGTCACGCGCGGCGAAGCGGACGCCGTGCTGTTCGAGGCGGTTATGACGCCGGCCTGGAAGCAGATGATCGCGGCGCGGCCAGTGAACTTCCTGCCATTCGAGCCCAATGTGCTGAAGGCGCTGGAGGAGAAGTACGGCTGGCCGGCGGGCCACGTGCCGGCGGACCGGTTCGCCGGCCTGCCCGGCCCGTTCACGGCGCTCGACTTCTCGGACTTCCTGCTGCTGTGCCGCGACGATTTCCCCGACGACATCGGCTATGTCATCGCCGCGCTTTTGTGCGAGACAACCGAGATCCTGGAGCGCCAGTACCGTCACCTCGCGCCCAAGGACAGCCCGGTCACTTATCCGCTGGAACCGAGGAAGATCGCCGCCACCTCGATCCCGCTGAACGAGGGTGCGCGGCGCTACTACGCCGAGCACGGCTATCTCGGGTAGAAAAGTTGGCTTGAAATAGAGCCCCTCACCCGCGCGCGCCGTCGAATGGTCATGTCCCGAGGGCGCCGGCGCGTTCCGGGTTGACCGGGGCGCGGAGGATCGGGTCAAGTCGGGATCCCGCGACCAGTCGAGGTCCCCATGCCCGCGACCGTCATCGATTCCGCGATCTTCCGCGACATCTTTTCGACCGAAAAGATGCGGAGCGTGTTTTCGGACGAAAGCCGGGTCCAGTTCTATCTGGACATCGAGGCGGCGCTGGCCCGCGCCCAGGCGCGGCTCGGCATCATTCCGCAAGCGGCGGCCGAGGAGATCTGCCGCCACTGCGATGCGCGCCTGTTCGACTTCGCGAAGCTGAAAACCCAGACCGAGCGGATCGGCTACCCGGTCCTGCCCGTCGTCCAGCAGCTTGTCGCGCTGTGCGCGGACGGGCACGGCGAATGGTGCCACTGGGGCGCGACCACGCAGGACATCACCGACACGGCGACGATATTGCAGATCCGCGCGGCGCTGGAACTGGTGGACGAGGAGCTTTCCGCCATCTCGGACGCGCTCGAGGTCCTGGTCCGGCGCCATCGCGACACGCCGATGGCCGGCCGGTCGAACCTGCAGCAGGCCGTGCCGATCACGTTCGGCTACAAGATGGCGACCATCCTGGCCGCCATCGAACGTCACCGCGCGCGCCTCGCCGAGCTGCGCCCGCGCGTGCTGGTCGGCGAGTTCGGCGGCGCGGCCGGCACGCTCGCCTCGCTCGGCGATCGCGGCGTGGAGGTTCTGGCGGAGCTGATGCACGAGCTGAAGCTGGGCGAGCCCGACATCGCCTGGCACACGGTGCGCGATTGCGTGGCCGAGGCCGGCTGCTTCCTCGGCCTCGTCACCGGCACGCTCGCCAAGCTCGCCACCGACGTGAAGCTGATGATGCAGACCGAGGTGGAGGAGGTGTACGAGCCCTTCGCCGAGGGGCGTGGCTCGTCCTCGACCATGCCGCAGAAGCGCAACCCGATTTCGACGCTGTACATCACCGCCTGCACCGCGATGGTGCGCCAGCACGTGGCGGCGCTGCTCGACGCCATGGTCGAGGACCACGAGCGCGCGACCGGGCCGTGGGAGATCGAGTGGATCGCGGTGCCGGAAATCTTCTGCCTCGCCTCTGGCGCACTGGCCCAGGCGCGGACGATCTGCGAGGGGCTGGAGGTCAACGAGCGCCGCATGCGCCAGAACCTGGACATCACCGGCGGGCTGATCGTGTCCGAGGCCGTGATGATGGGGCTGGGCCCGCATCTCGGCCGCCAGCGCGCGCACGACCTGGTCTACGACATCTGCCGCGCGACGATCGCGACGGGTCGGCCGTTCCTCGATTTGCTGGCCGAAGACGCGGAGATCGCGCGCCACATGGACCGCGCGGCCCTGGCGAAGCTGGTCGATCCCGCCAACTACCTGGGCGTCGCGGGCGAGATGGTCGACCGCGTGCTGGCGGCGAAGGAGAGGGCGCGGCGATAGTGGGCGGGTCGGGGACCCGCCCCTACGCTCGGTGGCGGGGCTGGTGTAGGGGCCGGTCCCTGACCGGCCCCAGAACCGGTTGGCACCCGAGCCGCGACCCTGCGACAATAGCGCAAACGACAGGGAGAGACGCCATGAAGCTCGCCAACTACGTGGGCGGACGCTGGGTCGAGGGCGCGGGCGACGGGCAGGCGCTGGTCGATCCCGGTGACCGGTGACCGAGCTGGCGCGCGCCTCGACCGAGGGCATCGATTTCGCCGCGGCGCTCGCCTATGCGCGCAAGGTCGGCGGGCCGACGCTGCGCGCGATGAGCATTCGCGGAACGCGCCGCGATGGTCGGCAAGATCGCCGAGACGCTGGGCGCCAATCGCGACGCCTATGGCGAGATCGCGCTCGCCAACTCGGGCAACACCAAGACCGATGCCGCGATCGACATCGACGGCGCGATCGGGACCGCCGCGGTTCTATCGCGCGCGCGGCCGGCGCGCTGGGCGAGGCGCGCATCGCTGCGCGACGGCGGGCTGATCCGCATGGGACGCGACGAGGCGTTCCAGGCGCTGCATGTCGGCGTGCCGCTGCGCGGCGTCGCCATCCGTATCAACGCGTTCAACTTTCCCGCCTGGGGGCTGTGGGAGAAGGCGGCGGTCGCGCTGCTCGCCGGCGTGCCGGTGCTGGCCAAGCCCGCGACCTCGACCGCGTGGCTCGCCCAGCGCATGGTCGAGGACGTGGTGAAGGCGGGCGCGGTGCCCGAAGGCGCGCTGTCCGATCGTGTGCGGCGGCGCGGGCGACCTGCTCGACCACGTGACCGGCGCCGGACGCCATCGCCTTCACCGGCTCCGCCGCGACGGCGCACGCGATCCGCGGCCACCGGCGCGTGATCGAGTCCGGCGCGCGGGTGAACATCGAGGCCGACAGCCTGAACGCATGCCTTTTGGGCCCCGACGTGGCGCCGGGCGCGGGCGAGTTCGACGCGTTCGTGTCCGAAGTCGTGCGCGAGATGACGGTGAAGGCCGGGCAGAAATGCACCGCGATCCGTCGCGTCCTGGCCCCGGCCGGGGTCGCCGACCAGGTGTTCGCAGGCGATCGCGGCGAAGCTTGCCGCCGTCAAGTTCGGCAACCCGCGCAACGACGCGGTGCGCATGGGGCCGCTGGTCAACAAGGCGCAGCAGAAGGCCGCCGAGGACGGCATCGCCGCGCTGAAATCCGAGGCCGAGGCTCGTGACCGGCGGGGAAGCCTCGGCGGCGATCGACGCCGATCCGGCCAAGTCGGCCTTCGTCGCGCCCACGCTGCTGTTCGCCGCCGATCCGGGCGCCGGCAAGGCGGTGCACGAGGTGGAAGTATTCGGCCCCGTCGCGACGGTCATGCCCTATCGCGACGCTGCCGACGCCTTCGCCCTGGCCGCGCGCGGGCAGCGGTTCGCTGGTCGCGTCGGTGTTCAGCGGCGACGGGAAGTTCCTCACCGACGCGTCGCTCGCCCTCGCCGCCAGCCACGGCCGCGTCCTCGCGCTGGACGCCGCGACGGCCAAGTCGTCGACCGGGCACGGCATCGTCATGCCGATGTGCAAGCATGGCGGGCCGGGCCGCGCCGGCGGCGGCGAGGAGCTGGGCGGGCTCGCGGCGCTCTGGTTCTACCATCAGCGCACGGCGCTTCAGGGCCCGGCCGCGCGGCTGCGGGAGATCGCGGATTCGGCGGCGACGACGGGCTAGGCTCACGCCCGCCCGCATGCCGCGGCACCACGGAGGCACGCATGAATGGCTGCATCGTCGGCTGGGCGCACGGCAAGTTCGGCAAGCATGCCGATCGCGACGTCGAATCGCTGATCGTCGAAGCGGCGACCGCGGCGCTGGCCGACGCCGGCGTCGCGCCGGCGGACGTCGATGAGATCTTCCTCGGCACGTTCAATGCCGGCTTCGTCAAGCAGGACTTCCCCGCCTCGCTCGTGCTGCAGGCCCACGAGGCTCTGCGCTTCAAGCCCGCGACGCGCGTCGAGAACGCGTGCGCCACGGGCTCGGCCGCGATCTTCCAGGGGCTCGACGCCATCGCCGCCCGGCGCGCGCGCATCGTGCTGGTGGTCGGGGTGGAGAAGATGACCGAGCTGGCCGGCGCGGCCATCGGCGAGGTGCTGACCAAGGCGAGCTATTTGAAGGAAGAGCACGAGGCGAGCTTCGCCGACATTTTCGGGCGCATCGCCGAGCGCTATTTCCAGCGCCATGGCGACAAGTCGGACGCGCTGGCCCGCATCGCCGCCAAGAACCACCGGAACGGCGCGGCGAACCCGCTGGCGCATTTCCAGAAGGACCTGGGTTATGCGTTCTGCGCGGCGGTGTCGGACCAGAACCCGATCGTCGCCGGGCCGCTGCGCCGGACCGACTGCTCGCCCGTGACGGACGGCGCCGCCGCCGTGGTGCTGGCCGACCTCGACACGGCGCTGGCGATGAAGAAAGCGGTCGTCTTCCGCGCCGCGCGCCACGTCAATGACTACCTGCCGCTCAGCCGGCGCGACCCCACCCGCTTCGAGGGATGCGAGGTGGCGTGGCGGCGCGCCTTCGCCGATGCCCGGGTCGCGCTCGACGATCTGGACCTGATGGAGGTGCATGACTGCTTCACCATCGCCGAGCTGATGATCTACGAGGCGGTCGGGCTCGCGCCATCCGGCGAAGGGGCGCGCGCCATCGACGAGGGCTGGACCGAGAAGGGCGGGCGTCTGCCCGTCAACCCGTCGGGCGGGCTCAAGTCCAAGGGCCACCCGATCGGCGCGACCGGCGTGTCCATGCACGTGCTGGCCGCCATGCAGCTCGAAGGCCGTGCTGGCGGAATTCAGGTTCCCGACGCTTCGCTCGCGGGCGTGTTCAACATGGGCGGCACCGGCGTCGCCAACTACGCGAGCATCCTGGAGCGCCTGCGCTAGCCATGGCGGGGGCGTGCGCGAACCTCGCCACGCTGCTCGGCGATGCCGCCGCCCGCTGGCCCGGCCATGCGGCCGTGGCGCTGGGCGGGACCACTATCCACGACTACCGCGCTCTCGCCGAGCGGGTCGCGCGCCTGGCCGGAGCCCTCACCGACCGGCTGGGGCTCTCGCCGGGCGAGCGCGTGGCCATCGCCATGGCCAACGCGCCCGAATATGTCGAGGTGCTGTTCGCCGCCTGGCATGCCGGGCTTGCCGCCGTGCCGATCAACGCCAGGCTGCATCCGCGCGAGTTCGCCTACATCCTGGCCGATTCCGGCGCGCGCGCCTGCTTCGTGACCGCGGATCTCGAGGGCGCGATCACCGAGGCCGCCGCCGACGCGCCCGGCCTTGCCGCGATCATCCGCGCCGGCAGCCCGGACTATGAGCGGCTTCTGGCGTGCGAGCCCCGCGCCGCCCACGCGGGCTCGGCCGACGATCTCGCCTGGCTGTTCTACACGTCGGGCACGACCGGCCGGCCGAAAGGCGCGATGCTCAGCCACGGCAACCTGGCGGCGATGACCGGGTGCTATTTCGCCGATGTCGACATTGTGGCGCCGGGCGATTCCATCGTCCACGCGGCGCCGATGTCGCACGGCTCGGGCCTCTACATCCTGCCGCACGTCGCGCGCGGCGCGTGCCAGGCGATCCCGGAGAGCGGCGGGTTCGACCCGGACGAGATATTCGCCCTGATCCGCGCCCATCGCGGCGTCACCTTCTTCTTCGCCCCCACCATGGTGATGCGGCTGGTGAACGCGCCCGGCCGCGGCGCGGCCGACCTGGGCAACCTCAAGACCATCATCTATGGCGGCGCGCCCATGTATGTCGAGAACAGCCTCGCCGCCATCGCCGCGTTCGGCCCGAAGCTGGTGCAGATCTACGGCCAGGGCGAATCTCCGATGACCATCACCTGCCTCGCGCGCGCGGCGCACGCCGAAACGGCTCATCCGCGCTACCGCGACCGGCTCGCCTCGGTCGGCGCGCCCTTCGCCGGCATCGAGGTCGCGGTCTGCGACGCCGACGACCGGCCGCTGCCGACGGGCGAGATCGGCGAGATCCTGGTGCGCGGCCCGACGGTGATGCGCGGCTACTGGCGGAACGGCGCCGCCGACGCGACTGCGCTGGGCGGCGGATGGCTGCACACCGGCGACATGGGGGCCTTCGACGGCGAAGGATTCCTGACGCTGAAGGACCGCAGCAAGGACGTCATCATCTCCGGCGGGTCCAACATCTATCCGCGCGAGGTGGAAGAAGTCCTGCTGAAGCATCCAGCCGTCGCCGAATGCGCGGTGATCGGCCGGCCGCACGCCGACTGGGGCGAGGAGGTGGCCGCGTTCGTGGTGCCCGTTCCGGGCCAAGCGGTGAGCGAAAGCGACCTCGACGCGCTGTGCCTCGCCCACATCGCGCGGTTCAAGCGACCGCGCGCCTATCGCTTCGTCGATGCCTTGCCGAAGAACAACTACGGCAAGATCCTCAAGACCGCCCTGCGCGAGCGGCGCTGAGCGCCGCCGGCGCAGGGGGTACGGCTAGACCTTTTCCTTCGCGTACTTGCCGGAGATCTGGGGCGCCATGACCGCGGCGTCCTTGTGGCCCTTGTTGGCGCGCTCCAGCCGCGTCTCGCGCTCCCACTGGCGCTTCAGCTCGTCGCGCACCGTGACGCGCAGCCGGCCGAGCCCTTCGGTCTCGAGCTCCACCACGTCGCCGTCCTGGAACGCGCCGAGCCCGCGATGGTTGGTGCCGGTGGCCAGGATGTCGCCCGGGTGCAGGGCGTGGATCGACGACACCCATTCGACGCAGCGCGGGATCTTGTGGCCCATGTCGTCGGTGTTGAAGTTCTGCTTCAGGACGCCCGACACCCACAGCTTGATCTGCAGCTTCTGCGGGTCCTTGATCTCGTCCTTGGTGACGATGTACGGCCCGATCGGCGCGAACGTGTCGCGCGACTTCATCTGGTAGAACGTGTTGCCCGCGGGCGGCAGACCGCGCGCCGAGCCGTCGATGAAGTTGACGTAGCCGAAGACGTAATCCATCGCGTCGGCGGCCTTCACGTGGCTGGCGTGCTTGCCGATCACCAGCGCCATCTCGGCCTCGCCCTCGAACACGGCGGCCGGCACGTCGGACAGCACCATCGTGTCGCCATGGCCGATGATCGCCGACGGCGACTTGTGGAAGGCGTTGATCGGGGCCGGCTCGTCGCGCGTGCCGTCCTCCATGTAATTGACGGCCATGCAGTCGACGTTGACGGGTCGCGGCAGCGGCGGGCGGATGCGCACGTTCGCCACCGGCACGCCCTTGCCCTTCGCGGCGGCGTCCTCGAGCTTCGACCGGTAGTCGTCGAACCGCTCGATCAGCCCGTTGATCAGGTCGTGCGGGCCGAGATGCGGGATGTCCTGCACGACGGCGGAGACGTCCACCACCTCCTCGCCCCGCAGCACGCCCAGTTTGAAATCGTCGAAATAGAGAATTTTCACTGTTGGTCTCCCCTGGGATGATTGCGCGCATCTTGCGTCGAATGGACGTGCTCTGCAATCGCTCCGATCGGCGCGCTGGGGTAGGATCGCCGGGACTGGCGGGAGGGAACGATGGCGGAACATTGGGTGGGAAGCTGGGCCACCAGCCCGGTCGTGACCGAGGGGCTGGCCTTCGAGAACCAGACGCTGCGCATGATCCTGCGGGCGAGCCGCGGCGGGCGCCGCCTGCGCGTGCGACTGTCGAACGCCTGTGGGCTGGGGAAGCTCTCCGTCGGCGGCGCACGCATTGCGCTGCGCGAGGCGGGCGCCCGCATTGTTCCCGGCTCGGACCGCAAGCTCACCTTCAACGGCGCGGACGGCGCCGTCATTCCGGTCGGCGCGCTGATCGTCAGCGACCCCGTGGAGCTGGAGGTGCCGGCCCTCGCCGACCTCGCCGTCTCGATCCACCTGCCCGGGCGGGTGGACGAGACGCTGCCGATCACCGGCCACGGCAACGCCCACCAGACAAGCTACGTCTCGCCGCCGGGCGACCATGCGGCGACGTCCGACATGCCCGTCCAGCAGACCACCGAGAACTGGTACCTGGTGACGGGCATCGAGGTCGCGGCGAACGCGCGCACCCCCGGCATCGTCTGCTTCGGCGACTCGCTCACCGATGCCAACACGTCGACCCTCGACGCCAACGTGCGCTGGCCCGACCAGCTCGCCCGCCGCTTCGCCGCGCGCGGCGCCGATGGCGTGCCCGGCATCATGAATCACGGCATCGGCGGCAACCGCATCCTGCATGACGGGCGCGGCGATTCCGGCGTGCGGCGCTTCGACCGCGATGTGCTGGCCCAGACCGGGGTGACGCACGCCATCGTATTCCTCGGCATCAACGACATCCGCAATCGCAACCAGAAGCCGGAGGAGGTGGTGACCGCGGACCAGATGATCGCCGGGCTCAACCAGATGGCGATCCGGGCGCGCGCGCGCGGCATCGCCATCTATGGCGCGACGTTGCTCACCTTCGAGAACGAGACGTTCCAGCCCGGCTTCTATTCGGAGGAGGGCGAGGCCGTGCGCCAGAAGGTCAATGCGTGGATCCGCGAGTCCGGCGCGTTCGACGCGGTGCTCGATTTCGAGAAGGTGCTGCGCGACCCCGGCCACCCCACCCAGATGCTGCCCGAATACGACGTGGGCGATCATCTTCACCCGTCGGATCTGGGCTACTGCACGCTGGGCGAACTCGATCCCGCTCGATCTGTTCAGGTAGGGCGAACGGAGGCTACTCGCCGACCAGCTTGAGGTGCGCGTCCAGCAGCGCGGCAAGGCGGTCGGGGTCCTTGCGGCCCCAGCCGCACTCCGTGCCGATACCGGCGATTTCGGCCACCGCCTGGGCGCGATGCAGGCGCTGACGGTTCTCGGCGTCCTCGCCGGCATGGACGAGGCCGAGGATCAGGTCGCACCCCTCCGGCAGCGCCAGATCGTCGAGTGGCGCAAAATATTCGTCGTCGGTGCGGTCGTGCGGCACCGGCAAATGGAGGAACTCGACGTCGCGCTCGACGGCGGCGAGCAGGCCGCCGCACATCTCGACCATCGCGCTCATGTCGGCGGGCTGCATCAGATGCTCGTCGCGCGGGCTGCCGTAGCAGAAATGGTAGCCGAGCTCGATGCCGTCGGGCACCGCATTGCCGACGCGCGCCAGCTCGCCCAGGATCTGGTCCTTGTAGCCGTCGGGCCGCTCGGGATAGTAGCCCTCCCACATCAGCACCTCCTGGCACACGTCCCACTGCACGGCGACGCGGTTGTGCGGCAGCGCGTCGGCGAGACGCTCCACCTCGCGCTCCATCGCGGCGCCGAAGGCGCGCAGGAAGTCGCCTTGCGCGGCCGGGCTGACATAGTTGTAGCCGGGGGCGAGCGGCGTCGGCAGGCAGACCTGGAACCGCACCCCCTCCGGCACCGCGCCCTCACGCTGCATCCGGTCGAAGACCGCGAACGATTCGGCCGCCGCGGCCGCGTAACCGGTCTCGAACTCGACGGCGTCAGGATCGATTCCCGGCTTGAAGCGCAGCCGGGGAATCTCGCGCAGCAGCACCCCGTCCCATTGGCGCCAGGGCAGCGGCGCGAAGTCGGGGTCCACCTCCATGGCGGGATGCTCGGCGAGCATCGCCTGGATGAAGCGGATCCAGTCGGCACGCTTGCCGGTCTCGCCGTCGGGCAGGCGGCGGAGATGCGGCCCCAGCCGGCCGGCCACGTTGCGGAATACCTGCTCGGCATCGGGAAGCGGCACGCTGCCGACGAGATGGATGTAGGGGCGGACGGTCGACGCGTTCATGTCACCTCGCGGCTGCAGACGGGGGCGCCCACCTTATCGCAACCGGAGCAAATTTCACCTTGTTCACCGTGGCACGAACGGCAAGAAATTCGAGATTGCCGCTAGAGCGCCTTGCGGAAGGTGAGGTTGTAGCGGCACCGCTCGGTCAGCGGGTCGGTGCCGTCGCGCAGCTCGGCGACGCCGTGGAAATGCAGGCGCGACGCGCCGCCCCACACGACGACGTCGCCGCTGTGGAGCTTCATGCGCCGGGTGCGGTCGCCCCGCTCGGCCCCGCCGAACAGGAAGGTGGCGGGAAGGCCGAGCGAGACCGAGACGATGGGCGCGTCGAAATCGCGCTCGTTGCGGTCCTGGTGCAGGGTCAGCCGCGTGCCCGGCGCGTAGCGGTTGACCAGGCAGGAATTGGGCGCGAAGCCGGGATAGCCCGCCGCCTCGGCCGCGCGCGCGGCGAGGGCGATGAAGGCCGCGGGCATGGCGGGCCAGGGCTTGCCCGTCTCGGGATCGGCCGCGGCGTAGCGATAGCCCTTGCGGTCGGTGACCCAGCCCGCCTGGCCGCAATTCGTCATCGCCACCGACATGGTGAACCCGCCCGGCGTCACCATGTGGCGGAACGGCGCCGCCCGGGCGACATGTTCGATCGCGGCGACCAGCGCCTCCGCCTCGCCCGCCGCGAAGCCGCGCAGGACCATCGCGCCCGGCGCCAGTGTCTCGTTCCCGGCGAACAGATCGGTGGTCATGCCGCGTCGTGGAAGATCAGGCCCAGCGTCATGCGGCGGCCGGAGCGCACGCGGCTGACCCCGTGGCGCAGCGCGACGCGATGCCAGCCGCGCGCGCCCTTCTCTGGCCGCTCGTGGACGGCGAAGATCACCGCCTCGCCCTGGGTCAGCGGCACCACCTCGGCGCGCGGCTGCATGCGCGGGCGCGACTCGGTCAGCACGAATTCGCCGCCGGCGAAGTCGCGCCCCGGCGCACTGAGCAGAACCGTCGCCTGCAAAGGGAAGTGCAGCGGGCCGTAGAGGTCGCGATGCAGCCGGTTGTAGTCGCCCGGCCCATAGGTCAGCAGCAGCGGCGTCGGCCGCGTCTGCCCGGCGGCATGGCAGCGCGCGAGATATTGCTCGAGGGTCGGCGGGTAGTCGGCCGCCAGCCCCAGCCGCGCCGCCCATTGGTTCGCGACCCGCGCGAGCGGGGGATAGAACGCCTCGCGCAGCGCCGCGACCGCGCCCGGCAGCGGGTAGGCGAAATACTTGTATTCGCCCATGCCGTAGCCGTGCCGCGCCATGACGATGCGGCTGCGGAACGTCGCCGTGTCATAAAGCGCGGCCAGCGCGGCGCATCGCTCGGGCCCCAGGATCGGCCCGGTGGTCGCGTAGCCGTCCCTGTCGAGCCCGGCGGCGATCCGTTCCCCGTCGAAGGCGAGGGAGGGCGCGTCGAGCATGGTGCTCATCCGGCCTCGCGGTCGAGCAGCCGACGCTTGCGGTCGAGCCCCCAGCGATAGCCGGCGAGCCGGCCGCCCGTCCCCACCACGCGGTGGCACGGCACGGCGACGGCCAGCTTGTTGGCGGCGCAGGCACCGGCGACCGCGCGCGCCCCGCCCTTGATGCCGAGCGCGTCCGCGATCTCGGTATAGGTGCGCGTCGTGCCGGGGGGGATGTCGCGCAGCGCCTGCCATACGCGGCACTGGAACGCCGTGCCGCGGATGTCGAGCGGCAAATCGAGCTGCCGCCCGGGATCGTCGACCAGCGCGACGACCGTGCGGACCGTGCGTGCGAAGTCGGGCGCGGCCTCGACAAGGTTCGCGCGCGGGAAGCGGCAGGCGAGCTCGGCCGTGAGCCCGCGCGGGTCGTCGCCCATCATGATGGCGCACACGCCCTTGTCGGTCGCCGCGACAAGTACCTTGCCGAGCGTCGAGGCGCCGATGGCATAGCGGATCGCCTCGCCCGCCCCGCCCTTGCGCCACGCGCCGGGCGTCATGCCCAGCATGGCGGGCGCCGCCTCGTAGAACCGGCCCGACGAGTTGAAGCCCGACGTCGTAGATCGCGGCGGTGACCGACGGCGCCGCGCCGAGCCCGTCCTGCACCCGGCGCTGACGCGCCCCGGCGGCATAGGCGCGCGGCGTCACCCCCGCCACGCGGCGGAACAGCCGGTGGAAATGGCCGGGGCTGAGCCCGGCCGTGGCAGCCAGGCTGGCCAGGTCGGGCGGCGTCTCGGCCGCCTCGATCGCGCGGCACGCATCGGCGACCAGGGCCGCCTCACGCGCGGCGCGCGGCTCCTGGTCGGGCCGGCAGCGGCGGCAGGCGCGGAATCCGGCGCGCTCGGCCGCGGCCGCGTCGTCGTGGAACGCCACGTTCTCGCGCCGCGCGGCCCGGGCGGCGCAGGACGGCCGGCAATAGACGCCGGTCGAGGCGACGGAATACAGGAAATGCCCGTCGGCGGCCGGGTCGCGGGCGAGGACCGCCCGCCAGCGTTGCGGCGTCGGTCGCGTAGGGCGCGGGGGCGAGGATCGTGCTCATCTGTCCCTCCTAATATCTGACGCGATGGAGGGACAATCTAGGGGGCGCGGCGCGCGCCCACACTCCGGCGCTTGCGCGGCAATCAGCCCTTGCTCTTTTCCTTGTCCTTGGCGTCGAGATCGTCGAGCCGGCGCTGCATGCGGGCGAGTTCGGCCTTGAGCTCGGCCAGCATCTCGTCCGACGGCGGCTTCTGGGCGGGCGCGCCGCCGCCCGCCGTGTCCGCCCCGCCGGGCGCCGTCGTTGGCGCCTTCGCGCCCGCGAAGGGCTGGAACATGCGCATCGTGTTCTCGAACAACGCGAGGTTGCGCCGGCTCATCTCGTCAATGTCGCCGAACGGGAACATGCCCCCGAATGCGCCGGTCATCGCGTTGCGCATCTCGTCCTGGTTCTGCGAGAAGCCGCGCAGCGAGAAATCCAGGTACTGCGCCAGCATGCCCTGCAGATTGTCGCCGTAGAACGCGATCAGCCGGCGCAGGAAGCTGATCGGCAGCAGGTTCTGCCCCTTCGATTCCTCCTCGACGATGATCTGGGTCAGGACCGAACGGGTAATGTCCTCGCCGGTCTTCGCATCGCGGACGACGAACTCCACGCCCTCCTTGACCATCCGGCACAGGTCTTCGAGCGTGACGTAGCTGGAACTCTTGGTATTGTAGAGCCTCCGGTTGGCATATTTCTTGACCACCACCGGCCCATTGGCGGACCCGTTGGCCTTGACACCCTCGTCAGACATCGCGCTCAACTCCGAACTGTGGCGCTTGTTGTTTTGACATTGTAACCGATCGGCGGGAAGAATGCTGCAATGCATAAACGCAACGCTGCGTCGCAAAATCCCTTCCGCGCGGGCCGTTTAGAGCATGGCCGAGCCCCCGGAGATCGACGAGCTGGTGCGCCGCTACCTCGATCTGTGGCAGCAGCAGATCTCCGCTTGGGCGCAGGACCCGGCGCTGGCCCGCCAGTGGGCGTCGCTGATGGCGCTGGGGCCGCGCTGGTCCGGATTCGCCCCTGATGCCGCCCCGAACGCTGCCTCGCGCGGGGCCCCGCCCGCTGGCGCTGCACCTGGCGGCGGCGGCGGCGATCGCGATGGGCTCGCGCAGCGGCTGGCCGATCTGGAGCGGCGCATCGAGCGGCTGGAGTCCGGCCCTCGCGCCCGAAGCGCAAAGCCTCGCACAGGCGCTCGCAAGCGCAAATCGTGACGAACTGGCCGCGGCGCTCGACCGCGAATCGCGCCGCCGGATGGGCGAGTTCCTGACCGGGATCGAGACCTACCGCACCCACCCGTATGAACGCGCCCTCGCCGACCCGCCGGTGCTGTGGGAAGAGGGCACGACCCGTCTGCTGGATTACGGCAAGGCGGGCGACCGGCCGGTGCTGGTGGTGCCGTCGCTCGTCAACCGCGCCTATGTGCTCGACCTCGATCCCGAGACCTCGTTCGTGCGCCATCTGGCGGGGTGCGGCCTCCGGCCCCTGCTGGTCGACTGGGGCGCGCCGGGCGCGGCGGAGCGCGGCTTCACCCTGACCGACTACGTGGCCGGCCGGCTCGCCCGCGCGCTGGAGGCGGCGCGCACCGCCACGGAGGGCCCCGTTGCGCTGGTCGGCTACTGCATGGGCGGGCTGCTGGCGCTCGCCCTCGCCCAACTCCGCCCCGCCGACGTGACCGGCATCGCGCTGCTCGCGACGCCGTGGGACTTCCACGTCGCGACCGAGGGGCCGCACCCGGTGCTGCAGGCGGTGGCGCCGGGCTTCGGCGCGCTGGTCGCGGGGTGGGGCGAGCTTCCGGTGGACGTGATCCAGGGGCTGTTCTTCGCGCTGGACCCGGTGCAGGGCTGGAACAAGTTCCGCGCCTTCGGCCGGCTCGACCCGGCCTCGGAGACCGCGCGGCGCTTCGTGGCGCTCGAGGATTGGGCCAATGACGGGGTGCCGCTGGCCGGGCCGGTGGCGACCGAATGCCTGTCCGGCTGGTATGGCGAGAACGCGCCGGCGCGGGGCGCCTGGCGGATCGCCGGCGCCGCCATCCGCCCGGAGACGCTTGCCCTGCCCAGCCTGCATCTGATCCCGGCGCGCGACCGGATCGTGCCGCCCGAATTGGCCCGGGCGCTGGCCGAGGCGATGGCAAAGGCGAGGGTGATCACCCCGCCGGCAGGCCATGTCGGGATGGCGGTCGGCAGAAGCGCCCGCGATGCCGTGTGGCAGCCGGTCGCCGACTGGCTGACCGCCCTGGACCGAAGCTGAGCCGCGCCCCTACTGCCCCGACGGCAGAGGTTGCTGGGTTACCGGCCCCGGGTCGGGCGAGCGGCCCATCGTCTCGGGCTGGACCCCGGCGGGCGGGCGGGCCGGCGCGGGCGCGGGCGCAGCGGCCGCCGGCTGCGGAGCCCCCTGCAGGTGCGGCATCTGCAGCGCGCGGCGCAGCCCGTCGGCGTTGGGATTGTGGACCGTGCCATTCAGGACGATGTCGTGCGCGCTGATCGCGCGGCCGTAATAGGCCCGGTTCCAGTCGCCCAGCGGCTGCATGAACGCGCCGGCGAACGACACGCCGGCGAAGGCGCCGCGGTTCAGCGCGTAGGAATAGATGTCGGCCCCGGCCGCCACGGTGGTCGCGCCCTCGACGCCGGCGCCTTCCGGCCCCACGGCGATCGAGGCGTCGGCGCCCAGCTTGATCTTGCCCGACAGCACCGCGTCGAGGCCCGACTGGGTCATCACCACGAACATCACCTGGGAGTCCTGCACGCCGATCTGGGCGCCGATCGAGGCCGACCAGACGCGGTAGAAGGCGGGCGGGCCCCACGTGCCGTCCGGCCGGTGGGAGAGAAGCACCCCGTCGCCGCCCGACCCGCCGATGATGAACCCGGCCTTGAGCAGGCTGGGCACCACCAGCACGGCCTTGGACCGGCTGACCCAGCGCTTCAGGGTGGGCAGATCGGGGCTGCCCAGCATCCGTTCGACGGTGAACTGCGCCTTGGTCACGATCTCCTGCTGGTCGCTCGCCGCTTGTGCCGCGGGCACGGCCGCGCCCGACACCAGCGCCAGAGCGCCGGCCAGGGCGGCCAGGATTCTCGCACGCATGACCCCTCCCCTCTGATGGGTATTAACCCTAGATGGTCTCGCCGCCGGTGGCCTCGCAAGGGGGATTCGGCGTGATCCGGCGAATCACTCGCCCATCTGCAGCAGCGCGCCGCGCCGCCGCGCGCCCCGGAAGATCATCAGGAAGATCGCGATCGAGGCCGCGACGTAGACGCCGTTCAGCGCCAGCGCCGTCCAAAGGTGGCCGTAGGGGATGGTGTGGTCGATCAGGACCGCGCGCATGCCCTCGAACACGTGGGCCGACGGCAGCGCCCACGCCACCCATTGCAGCCAGTGCGGCAGGATCGCGATCGGGTAGTACACGCCGCTGATCGGCTGGATCAGGAAGATCGCCGCCCAGGCGAGGCTTTCCGCACCCATCCCGTAGCGCAGCACCATGCCCGACACGGCGAGTCCCACCGCCGTGCCGAAGATCAGCAGGTTGGCGAAGAACGCCGCCAGAACCCACCCCATCGAGAACACCGAGAAATGGTAGATCGGGATGGCGAGCAGCGCCGCCGGCACGATGCCGATCAGCGTGCGGATCAGGCTGATCGTGACCAGCGCCACCGCCCATTCCCACGCGCGCAGCGGCGAGGCGAAGAGCTGGGCCAGGTTGCGCGACCACATCTCCTCGAGGAACGACAGCGCGATGCCGATATTGCCGCGGAACATCACGTCCCATAGCAGCACGCCCGAGATCAGCACGCCCGCCGCCTGGGCGAAGAAGCTGGACTTGGTCAGCAGGAACTGGGTCAGCAGCCCCCACATCAGCATCTGCATGGTCGGCCAGTAGGCGAGCTCGATCACCCGCGGCGGCGACGACCGCAGAATGTAGAGGTAGCGCAGCACCATGGCGCGCATGCGCCGCGCCGACAGCGCCACGGGCGTCGCGTCGGATCGCGCGCCGGGCGCGGCCGCGGCGCGGGCTTCGATGCGCGCGCTCATCCTGGGTCTCGCACGGCACACGACCTTTCCGTTCGTCCTGAGGAGCGGCTTCGCGGCAGCGAAGACGAGTCTCGAAGGACGAAACCTCGAGGCGGCGCCGCGTTCGCCCTTCGAGACGCCCGCATCGCGGGCTCCTCAGGGCGAACGGCAAAGATCAAACCTCCCGTCATTGCGCGGCGCTCGGCAGCGGATCGTCGGAGCGCGCGATGTCGAGGAACACCTCCTCGAGGTTGGCGCGGCCGAACCGCGCGATCAGGCTGGCGGGCGCGCCCTGGTCGACGATGCGCCCGCGCTTCATCATGATCGCGTAGGAGCACATGCGCTCGACCTCGAACATGTTGTGCGAGGCGAGCAGCAGCGTTGCGCCGGCGCGCTTGCCGTAATCGGCGAGGTAGCCGCGCACCCAGTCCGCCGTGTCGGGATCGAGCGAGGCCGTCGGCTCGTCGAGGAGCAGCAGCTCGGGGGCGTTCAGCAGCGACTTGGCGAGCGCGACCCGGGTGCGCTGGCCGGCGGAAAGCTGGCCGACCGGCCGGTCGAGGAAGGCGCCGATGTCGAGCTCCTCGGCGATGCCGGCGATACGCTTGCGGATGCCGGTGAGACCGTAGAGCTCGGCATAGACGGTGAGGTTCTCGCGCGCGGTGAGCCGCTTGGGCAGGTCGACATAGGGCGAGGAGAAGTTCATGCGCGGCAGCGCCCGGTAGCGGTGGCGCAGCATGTCCTCGCCCAGCACGGTGATCGCGCCCGCGCTGGGCAGAAGCAGCCCGAGGATCATCGCGATGGTGGTGGTCTTGCCGGCGCCGTTGCCGCCGAGCAGCGCCACGATCTCGCCCGCCGGCACGGCGAAGTCCAGCCCGTCCACGGCCGTCACCGCGCCGAACCGCTTGGTCAGCCCCGTCGCCTCGATCGCCGCCTGCATCGGCCCAATATGGGGCCGCGCGCGGCCGGTGGCCAGAGGGTTCGGAGCGGCGCCGTTATCTCCGCGTTCTCGAACTCGCTGTCCAGCTTCTTCTGCGCGGCCGGCGGCGGCGCGCGGCCCTTGCGCAGCTCGACCGCGCGGTCCTGGTAGTAGGCGCTGCGCACCGCCGCGTAATAGTCGAGCGAGCCGGCGCGCAGCTTGTCCAGCGGCTCGATCAGCGTCTCGCGCGTGGTGACGATGCGCCCGCCGAGAAGCTCCAGGTTGGTGTCGTTGTCGAGCAGGTAGGTGAACGGGTGCAGGAACGTATCGGCGACGGTCCCCACCCCGTCGCGCACGGTCGACGGGCCGAGCAGCGGCACCACGACGTAGGGGCCGGGACCCACGCCGTAATGGTGCAGCGTCTGGCCGAAATCGGCGGGGTGGCCGGGCAGCCCCATCCGCGCGGCGACGTCGAACAGCCCGCCCGCGCCGAGAGTCGAGTTCAGGGTGAAGCGGATCAGCGTGGCGCTCGCCCCCTCCATGTCGAGCTGGAGGATGTCGTTGGCCAGCCGCACCGGCGCCCCGATGTTGCGGAACCCGTTATTGACGGCGGTCTTGAGCGGCGCCGGCATCACCTCGCCATAGACCCAGGCAATGGGGCGCAGCAGGAAGCGGTCGATCACGTCGTTGACGGCGAAGATGGCGCGGTTGACGTCCTCCAGCGGATCGTCGATCGGCTCCGTTGCGCCGCCACCCAGCGCAGCCGGCCCGGCCGCCATCGCCCCGGCTGCCATTGCCCTGGTCGACGACGTCGCCACCGGGCGCGGGGTCGGCGCGGGCGGCGCGGGGCGGTGGCCAGGTAGGGGAAGGCGCGGCGCGCGGCGCGGGCGATGTCGGGCGCCAGCTCGGGCGCCGCCCGGCCGGCGGCCGCCACGATCTCGCCCGCCTGGGCGGGGTGCCGGGCGACGGACGCGATCACCACGGCATCCATCGCGGTCAGCGCCTGGACGCGCGCCTGGTCCTGCATCATGCGGGCGAGCGCCGGGTCGGCGGCCTGGCCGGCGCGCTGGGCGGCGATGCGGGCGGCCTCCTGCCCCTCGCGGGCGGCCTCGGCGATGCCGCTTTCGACCTCCGCCGGCAGCGCGGCGGCCGCCTCGACCGGCGCCAGCACCAGGACGACCAGCGCGACGGCGAGGCGCCGGGCGGTCATTTGGCGGCCGGACGCCAGGATTTGGCGATCTTCTCGGCGCGGGAACGGGCCTCGGCGCTCATGCGCGCGGCCAGCGCCGCCTTTTCCGCGATCGCGCGGTCGAGCCCTTGGCGCGCCGCCAGGAGCGTCCAGGCGAGCGCCTGCACCGAGTCGCGCGCCACCCCTTCGCCCCGCTCGTAGCGGACGGCGAGGGCATACTGCGCGCGGGCATAGCCATGCTCGGCCGCGCGGCGGAACCAGCCGGCGGCGGTCTCGAGGTTCTTGGCCGCACCGCGCCCGTCGCGATACATCTTGCCGAGATTGTAGGCGGCGCGCACGTCGCCCTTCTCGGCCGCCTTGGCGATCCATTCCAGGGCGGTGCGCGTCGTCATGGGCGACGCCGAGGCCATACATGTACATCTTGCCCAGCGTGTATTGCGACCGGGCGAGCCCGTGGTCCGCCGCCTTTCGCAGCCATTGGACCGCCTGGGCGTAGTCTTGCGCGATGCCGTCGCCGCCGATCAGGCTGGTCGCCAGATTGTGCTCGGCCGCGGCGAAGCCCTGCGCGGCCGACTGGCGCCACAGCGCGACCGCCTGCGCCGAGTCGCGCGTCACGCCCTTGCCCTGGTCGTAGAGGATGCCGAGATTGTACTCGGCGCGGGCGTCGCCCTTGGCGGCGAGCGGGCCCCATTCCTTGAGCGCGGCCGCGAAATCGCCCTTCTGGTAGGACTGCCATCCGGCGTCGAAATCGGCGCGGGCCGGCGGCGCCGCCAGCGTCAGCGCCAGCGAGGCCACCGCCAACAATGCCGTTCCGCGTCGCGCCATCGTTCCTCCTATCGCTGCGCCGGCAGCTTGTCGGTGCGCATGCGCAGCATCTCGATCAGCCCGTCGACCTGGCGGCGCTGCACGACCGAGGCGAACTCGTCGCGCTGGGTCACTGCCATCGACACGCCCGCGACGGCGACGTCGATGATGCGCGGCGGGCCGTTCACCAGCCGCACCCGCCAGGCCGCCTCGACCGGCGGGCCGGAAGGCCGCTCGATCCGCGTGTTCACCACCACGTCCTTGGCGCCCGCCGGCCGCTCGGACAGCACCCGCAGCGTCTCGCCGGCATAGCCGCCGAGCCGGGCGGAATAGACCTGCAGCACGTATTCGGTGAAGGCCTGCAGGTACTCGCTGCGCTGGTCGGGGGTGGCCGCGCGCCAGTAGCGGCCGAGCACGAACCGGCCGATGAAGGCCATGTCGAAGCCGCGCGCGAGGATGCCGCGGAAGTTCGTTTCACGCTGTTCCAGCGTGGTGTTGGGCGCCTGGAGGGTGCGGATCGCCTCGTCGCCCAGCGATTTTATGAAGGCCGACGCCGTGCCGGCCGGCGTGCCGGCCCAGGCAGGAACGAGCGCGACCGCCAGGAAGGCGGCGGCAAGGATCGGTCGAGCGGCGGCGACAAGGCGCATCGTGGCACGGTCGGGTTTCCGCCCCGGCCCCCCCGGAACGGCGCAGCCATGTTTCTACCATCGCGCCGGCCAAGGCAATGGCGATTTGGCCGCCGCGCTCGCGCCTTGCCGCCGAGTGCTCTAGACTGCGCCCGACTTACGACGGATCAGGAGACGCGCACGTGAAATTCGCCCATTTCGCCCATGTCTGGGGCAAGCCCGGCATGACCCCCGCCCAGCGCTACGGCCAGCTTTGGCGCGAGCTGCAGCTCTGCGACGAGCTCGGTTACGATTACGGGTTCTGCGTCGAGCACCATTTCCGTCCCGGACGAAAGCTGGATGTCGGCGCCGAGCCTGTACGCCGTGGGGGCGGGCGCGCGCACCAAGCGCATCCGGCTGGGCGGGATGGGGCATATCGTGCCGCTCAACAATCCGCTGCGCCTGGCCGAGGAGATCGCGGTCGCCGACCAGATGCTGGAGGGCCGGCTGGAGGTCGGGTTGGTGCCGGGCATCACGCCGTTCTACTTCCCGCCCTTCCGCGCCGACTACGAAACGCGGCGCGAGCGCACGCTGGAGTTCGTGGGCTTCCTCCGCGCCGCCTATACCGACGAGGCGAAATTCTCGTTCCACGGCAAGCATCACGATTATGACGACGTGAAGCTCGCCGTGAACCCGGTGCAGCGCCCGACGCCGCCCTTGTGGATCGAGACGCGCGACACGCCGACCCTCAAGTTCTGCGCCGAGAACGGCATCAACACCGGCTATTTCCTGGTCTATCCGCGCCACGAGGCGGCGCCGAAATACCGCGAGTACCTGAAGCAGTGGCAGGCGGCGGGCTGGCCGGCCAAGCCGAACATCGCGTACTCGACCGTCGTCTATGTCGACAAGACCGACCGGAAGGCGCTGGACACGGCGCTGGCCGATGCGGGGCGCGCCTATCAGGGCTTCTTCCCGCAGGTCGGCACGGACGAGGAGCGGCGCAAGCACCAGCTGGCCCATGCCGACCTGTTCGTGCAGCGCGGCGAGCCGGGCGCGGCCGAGATCATGAAGAACCTGCTGGACCCCGACTACCTGCTGTCGAACGACCTGATCCTGATCGGCTCGCCCGACACGGTGGCCGAGAAGCTGAAGGCGTACGCGACCGAGGGCATGTTCAACACGTTCTTCGGCGAATACAATTTCGGCGCGCTGGGCGAGGAGGATCTGATGCGCTCGATCCGCCTGTTCGGCGAGGCGGTCATTCCCGGCGCTGCGCGACTGGCAGCCCTATTGAGCGTGCGCCCGTGAAGTTCGCGCATTTCTCGCACGTCTGGGGCAAGCGGGGCATGAGCCCCGCCGAGCGCTACGAACAGCTCTGGCGCGAGCTCGCGCTGTGCGACGAACTCGGCTTCGAGTACGGGTTCTGCGTCGAGCATCACTTCCGCCCGCACGAAAGCTGGATGTCGGACCCGCACGTCTACTGCGCCGCCGCGGCCGCGCGCACGAAGCGCATCCGCCTCGGCGCGATGGGCCACATCGTCCCGCTGCACCATCCGCTGCGCCTGGCCGAAGAGATCGCCATGGTCGACCAGGTCATCGGCGGCCGGCTGGAGATCGGGCTGGTCTCGGGCGTCACGCCGCTGCCGTTCGCCCCGTTCGGCGTCGACTATGCGAAGCGGCGCGAGATCACCACCGAGTTCGTGCGTTTCCTGAAGGGCGTCTATGCCGAGAATGGCGGGTTCGATTTCGAAGGCGATTTCCATTCGTTCGATTACGGGCTGCGGCTCGGCGTCACCCCGGCGCAGAAGCCCTGCCCGCCGGTCTGGCTGGAGACGCGCGACCCCGCGACGCTCGAATTCTGCGCGAAGGAGGGGCTCAACACCGGCTACTTCGTGCTGTTCGCGCGCGAGACGGTGGCGCCGCGCTACCGCACGTTCCTCGAGCAGTGGAAGAGGGCGGGCTGGGCGCGCAAGCCGAACATCGCGTACTCCTGCGCCGTCTATGTCGACGAGACCGACGAGAAGGCGATGAAGAATGGCCTGCAATACGCGAGCCGCGCCTATCGTGGGCTGTTCCTGCCATCCAACGACCCCGACGAGGTGCGGAAGGCGCAAATGACGGCCGCCGACCGCTACGACCAGGCGGGCGACCACGCCGCCGCGGAGATCGTGCGCCACGTGCTCGACCCCGACTATCAGCTGGAGCACGATCTCGTGCTGGTCGGCGCGCCCGACACGGTGGCCGCCAAGCTGAAAAAGATCGCGGCGGAGGGCGTGTTCAACACCTTCCTGGGCGAGTTCAATTTCGGCGAGCTGGGCGAGGTGGAGCTGATGCGCTCGATCCGCCTGTTCGGCGAGCACGTGATCCCGGCGCTGCGCGACTACGAGCCGTTCTGAGGGCCCTCCGTTCATGCTTCGAGACGTGGTCCTTCGGACCGCTCCTCAGCACGAACGGAGATAACGTCGCCTATCATTTCCGTTCGTCCTGAGGAGGCGCCGCAGGCGCCGTCTCGAAGGGCGAACGGCGCCTACTCCGCCGCTTCTTTCCGTTCGGACGCGCGTCCGTACCCGCCGCCGCCGGGCGTCTCGATGACGAAAATGTCGCCGGGCGCCATCGGGATGCTGGCGATGCCGCCGAGCTCCTCGACCCTGCCGTCGGCGCGGACGACGGCATTGCGGCCGATCTTGCCGGCCTCGCCGCCGGCCTGCCCGTAGGGCGGCACGCGCCGGTGGCCGGAGAGGATCGAGGCCGTCATCTTCTCGCGGAACCGCACGCGCCGCACGACGCCGTCGCCGCCCTTCTGCGCCCCCGTCCCGCCCGAGCCGCGCCGGATGGCGAACGATTCCAGGATCACCGGGAAGCGCCATTCGAGCACTTCGGGGTCGGTGAGGCGCGTATTGGTCATGTGGGTGTGTACGGCCGACGCGCCATCGAAGCCGGGCCCCGCGCCCGCCCCGCCGCAGATCGTTTCGTAGTACTGGCGCGTGTCGTCGCCGAAGGTGAAGTTGTTCATGGTGCCCTGGCACGCCCCCGCGATGCCGAGCGCGCCGAACAAAGTGTCGACGATGGCCTGCGATGTCTCGACATTGCCGGCGACGACGGCGGCCGGATAGCGCGGCGCGAGCATCGAGCCTTCGGGGATCACGATCCTGAGCGGCTTGAGGCAGCCGGCGTTCAGCGGGATGTCGTCGTCGACCAGGCAGCGGAAGACGTAGAGCACGGCGGCGTAGGCGATGGCCGAGGGCGCGTTGAAATTGTCGTCGCGCTGAGGCGCGGTGCCGCTGAAGTCGATGGTCGCCGCGCGCGCCTTGCGGTCCACCGTGATCGCGACCCTGATCGTCGCGCCCGAATCCATCTCGTAGGCGAACGCGCCGTCCGAGAGCTTGTCGAGCACGCGGCGGACCGACTCCTCCGCATTGTCCTGCACATGGCGCATGTACGCCTCGACCACGTCGAGCCCGAAATGCGCGACCATCCGGCGCAGCTCCTGCACGCCCTTTTCGTTGGCGGCGATCTGCGCCTTGAGGTCGGCGAGGTTGTTGCGCCAGTTGCGCGTGGGGTAGCGCGTCTCGGTGAACAGGCGGTGCGTCTCGTCCTCCAGCAGGCGCCCTTCGGCGACGAGCTGGAAGTTGTCGATCAGGATGCCTTCCTCGTCGATCGTGCGCGAGTGCGGTGGCACGGAGCCGGGCGTGATGCCGCCGATCTCGGCGTGATGGCCGCGCGAGGCGACATAGAACAGGATCGTCCGCCCTGCCGCGTCGAACACCGGCGTGATGACCGTGACGTCGGGCAGATGCGTGCCGCCATTGTAGGGCGCGTTCAGCATGTAGACGTCGCCGGCCTTCATCGTGCCGGCGCGCAGCCGGGCGATGGTCTTCACGCTTTCGCCCATCGAGCCGAGATGGACCGGGATGTGCGGTGCGTTCGCGACGAGGTCGCCGTTGCGGTCGAACACCGCGCAGGAAAAGTCCAGCCGCTCCTTGATGTTGACGGAGGACGAGGTGTTCTCGAGCACCACGCCCATCTGCTCGGCGATCGACATGAACAGGTTGTTGAACACCTCGAGCATCACCGGGTCGGCGCCGGTGCCGATGGCGGTGCGCGCGGGCAGGGGCGTGGTGCGCGTCAGCAGCAGGTGGCCGTGCGCCGTCACCTCCGCCGTCCAGCCCGGCGCGACGACGGTGGTCGCGTTCGCCTCCATGACGATCGCGGGGCCCGCGATACGCGCACCGAACGGCAGCGCCGCGCGGTCGTAAACCTGCGCCCGATGGGTCGCGCCATCCATATACATCTCGACAGTGTCGAGCGGATCGGGAAGAGCGGCATTGGGATCGACCGTGTGCGCCGCCTCCTCGGCCGCGCCGGCCGCGCCGATCACCTCGACCGACACGGCCTCGACCACCAGCCGCTTCACCGGGTCGACGAAGCCGAACTGCGAGCGGTGCGCCTCCTCGAACGAAGCCTTGATCTCGGCCTCCGTGCCGAACGGAACGACCAGCGCGGTGTCGGTGCCCTCGTAGCGGACATGGGCGCGGCGCAGCGCCGAGACGCGCGCGGCCTCGACGCCCTGTGATTCCATCTCCGCCCGTCCAGCGGTCTCGATCTCGCCCAGCGCCGACTCCATCGCGCGCAGCGCGGCCGCGTCGAGCGGCGCCTCGATCGCACGGGCGTTCAGCGTGCGCAAATCGGCGAGTCCCATGCCGTAGGCCGACAGCACGCCCGCGAACGGGTGGACCAGCACGCGCGTCATGCCGAGCGCGTCGGCCACCGCGCAGGCATGCTGGCCGCCCGCCCCGCCGAAGCAGTTCAGCGTGTACTCGGTCACGTCGTGGCCGCGCTGGATCGAGATCTGCTTGATCGCGTTCGCCATGTTCTCGTTGGCGATGCGGATGAACCCGTCGGCGACCTCGACCGCGCTGCGCGTGTCGCCGGTGGCATCGGAAATCTCGCGGGCGAGCGCGTCGAACTTCGCGCGCACCGTGTCCTCGTCCAGCGGCTGGTCGGCGCCCGCCCCGAACACGCGCGGGAAGAACCGCGCATGCAGCTTGCCGACGCAGATATTCGCGTCGGTTACCGTCAGGGGCCCGCCGCGGCGATAGCTGGCCGGGCCGGGATTGGCGCCCGCCGAGTCCGGCCCGACCCGGTAGCGCGCGCCGTCGAAGAACAGGATCGAGCCGCCGCCGGCCGCGACGGTGTGGATGCGCATCATCGGCGCGCGCATGCGCACGCCGGCGACCAAGGTTTCGAACGCGCGCTCGTAGGCACCGTCATAATGGGCGACGTCGGTCGACGTGCCGCCCATGTCGAATCCGATCACCTTGTCGAACCCGGCGATGCGGGCGGTCAGCGCCGCACCGACGATTCCGCCGGCCGGGCCCGAAAGGATCGAAGTCCTTGCCCTGGAACAGCCGCGCATCGACCAGCCCGCCCGAGGACTGCATGAACAACAGCCGCGCCCCGCCCAGCGCGCCGGCGACGCGGTCGACATAGCGGCGCAGGATCGGCGAGAGATACGCGTCGACCACCGTGGTGTCGCCACGGCCCACCAGCTTCATCAGCGGGCTCGCCTCGTGGGACACCGAGATCTGCGTGAAGCCGATCTCGCGCGCGAGGGCGGCGAGGGACTGCTCGTGCGCGTGATGGCGCCAGGAATGCATCAGCACGATCGCGACCGATCGGATGCCGTCGCCGAAGGCCCGCTCGAGGCCCGTGCGCGCCGCGTCTGAGATCGAGCTTCTCGATCTCCTCGCCCTCGGCGGTGAAGCGGCCGGGCACCTCGATCACGCGCTCGTACAAAAGCTCGGGCAACTCGATGCGGCGGGCGAAGATGCGCGGCCGGTTCTGATAGCCGATGCGCAGCGCGTCGCCGAAGCCGCGATTGATCACCAGCGCCGTGCGTTCGCCTTTGCGTTCGAGCAACGCGTTGGTGGCGACGGTCGTGCCCATCTTGACGGCCTCGATCGCGTCGGCCGGGATCGGCCCGTCCGGCGCGATGCCGAGGGTCTGGCGGATGCCCGCGAGCGCCGCATCCTCGTAATGCTCTGGGTTTTCGGACAGCAGCTTGCGGGTGGTGATTTCGCCGTCGGGCGCGCGCGCGACCACGTCGGTGAACGTGCCGCCGCGATCGATCCAGAACTGCCAGCCGGTGGACATGAGGCGTTGATAGCAGTTTTCTCGCGGCGCCGCCCAGCCCCTGTCCGCGGGCCCGAATGCGAGACAAAAAATGCCGCCGGATCAAGAGGTTCGGCGGCATTCGCGGGAATCGGGACCGGGTTTCGCGAAGAATCGCTAAATCTTCCGCGACGTCGCGGCGTTAACCTTGTGTTAACTGCACGCCCTTATGTTCGTGTTCGACGTTCCGGCCCGTCCGGAGTGTCATTGGATCCTCATCCAATCCTTTTGACGCCTCCCTGTTGAACTTGAGCCGCCCTCGGGCGGCTCATTTTTTGCCCGGACGCCGTCAGCGCTTCAGCCCGAACCCCTCGAACCGCTTGTTGAACTTGGCGACCTGGCCGCCGGAATCGACCAGCCGGTGCTGGCCGGTCCAGGCCGGATGCGAGCGCGAGTCGATGTCGAGCCGCAACGTGTCGCCCTCCTTGCCCCAGGTCGACCGGGTCTTGTAGGTCGAGCCATCGGTCATGATGACGTTGATCTCGTGGTAGTCGGGGTGGATTTCGTCCTTCATCGCGCCTTCCTCATGCTGAGCAGATCCGCGGCTCAGCTCATTCGAGCCGGCCCGATCCAGCCTCCAGGGCCGTTCCGGCCGGCCGCGCGTATATAGCCGGCCGCAGTCGGCGGGACAAGGGCCGCGCCCGGCCCCGCCGCGCCTACTCGGCGGTCGCCAGGTTGACCGCCTTCATGCCGCGCGGGTCGTTCACCCCCTCGTACTGGACCCGCTGGCCCTCGTCGAGCGAGACGAGACCCGATTCCTGCACGGCAGAGATGTGGACGAACACGTCCTTACCGCCCTCGTCGGGCGTAATGAAGCCATAGCCCTTGGCCTGATTGAACCACTTCACGGTACCGGTCGCCATGTCGCCTCCCCATTCACGCCCTGCCGCCGGATATTCCCGGCGATCCTTCGCCACGACATTGTCGATGAGACGGAATGCCCGCCGGAGGGCTCCGGCGCGGTGATCCTTGGCAGATGCGTGGCATGCAATGGCATGATGCTACACATTTGTCACTGGCGGGCAAGGAAAATCTTCACGCCGCGGCCTGCCCCGAGGACCGGAAGCCGCCCCAATCTATCCTTCGGGGCGCGGCGCGGGGGGCGCGCCGGCGGCCGTGGCGCCGACCCTGGCGGCCAGCGCCGCCGCCATGAAGGCGTCGATATCGCCGTCGAGCACGGCCTGGGTGTTCGAGGTCTCCACCTCGGTCCGCAAATCCTTGACCATCTGGTAGGGGTGCAGGACGTAGGAGCGGATCTGGTGGCCCCAGCCGATGTCGGTCTTGGCGTCGTGGCTCGCCTGGGCGGCCTCCTCGCGCTTGCGCAGCTCGGCCTCGTAGAGGCGCGCGCGCAGCATGGCCATGGCGGCCGCACGGTTGCGGTGCTGCGACCGGTCGGTCTGGCAGGCGACCACGATGCCCGTCGGCAGGTGGGTCAGCCGGACGGCGGAGTCGGTCTTGTTGACGTGCTGGCCGCCGGCGCCCGAGGCGCGGTAGGTGTCGACCCGCAGATCCTTGTCGAGGATTTCGACGTCGATCGTCTCGTCGACCACCGGGTAGACCCAGACGGAGGCGAAGCTGGTCTGGCGCCGCGCATTGGCGTCGAACGGCGAGATGCGGACCAGGCGATGCACGCCGGACTCGGTCTTGAGCCAGCCATAGGCGTTGAGGCCCGAGATTCGCAGCGTGGCCGACTTGATGCCCGCCTGCTCGCCCGCGCTCTCCTCCAGCCACTCGACCTTGCAGTCGTGGTCCTCGGCCCAGCGCGTGTACATGCGCGCCAGCATCTCGGCCCAGTCCTGCGACTCCGTGCCGCCGGCGCCGGCATGCACCTCGAGGAAGCAGTCATTGGCGTCGGCCTCGCCCGACAGCAGGCTTTCCAGCTCCAGCTTGGCCGCGCGCGCGCGCAGGCCCCCGAGCGCCGCCTCGGCCTCGGCAACGACGCCCGCATCGTCCTCGGCCTCGCCCAGCGCAATCAGCTCGCGATTGTCGGCAAGCTCCTGCTCCAGCGCGCCGAACGCTGTCAGCGCGTGGTCCAGCCGGGTGCGCTCGCGCATCACCGCCTGGGCCGCGGCCGGGTCGTTCCAGAGGTCGGGGTCTTCGGCCTTCGCGTTCAGCTCGGCGAGCCGGCGCTCCGAGGCGGCGACGTCAAAGATGCCTCCCGAGCAGTGCGAGTGACCGCTCGATGTCGGCGATGAGATCGTGGGTTTCGGCGCGCATCGGACAGGTTATATGGACCGGGCCGACCCATTGTCCAGTGCGCCGTGGACGGGACACAAACGAACGGGGCGCAAACGAAAAGGGCGGCCCGAAGGCCGCCCTTTCGCACACCCCAGGTGCGAGCGCTACGCGGCTCGCGCGCGACGGCGGGACCGGACCATCGGAAAACCGAGACCCATCAGCCCCAGGCCAAAGATCGCCAGCGTGCCGGGCTCCGGCACGGGCTCCTGCCAGCCGATCTCGACCTGCGTCGCGACCACGTCGTTGCCGCAATCGGGACCCGTATAGACGCTGAACTCGAGAAAGGCCTCACCGGTGTCGCCGGGCAGGTACGCGCTGCCGTCGGCATGCTTCAGGTAGTCGTCGAGAAGCGAAGCAGCAAAGGACAACTCGATGATCTGATGATCACCGTCCACAGCAGTGGCGTAACTGCTAATCGCCTTCAGATCGCTGCCATCGACGCTGCCGCTGATCTGGATCGGATATGCGGCATTGATGCCGCCGTGAGCGGTCGTCGGAAAAACAGTGTTGATGACATCGTTCGGGTTGGTGCTGCCGTCATTGCTCGTGGCGCTGGACGCGCTTGTCGCGTCGACGAGGTAAATGCCGCCGACCGTCGTTTGCGCCGTGTGGGCGCCGGTGGTGTAGCCGTTGCCATCGAGCGTGAAGTATGTGCCGGATCCCGAGTTGGTCAGGCTGCCGGTCTCGATGGCATAGGTCGTGCTCTTCTGCGCCGTCGGCGTCGTGCCGGTAACCGGCGTGATGAAGATGTCGCCCGGCCCGAACTCGTTCGCCGGATTCGAGGTGGTGTGGCCACTCATATACGCGATGTAGATCGTCGCACCCGCGATTCCGGGGGTGGTGCCCTGCTTCACGGCGACCGCCAGAAACTCCGAGTCGAAACGCTGGCCGCCCTGGACCGGCCCGACATACGAGCCGGTGCCGTTGCCGTCGTTGGAATCCTCGATAAAGGGGTTCACCGCGCCGGTTACCGGCGCAACGATCTGCGGGGACGTCGCCCCCGTGATTTCGGTAACCCCCGGCTGCACCGTGTAGCTGGTGCCGGTGCTCACGCCGCCGGCCTGTCCCGGGGCCGGATTTGCTCCAACGGTCGTGCTCAGGGGAGGATTGGGCGTCGTGGCGCTATTGCCATTCGTGCAGCTTGCGCTGTTCAGCGCGCCGCCGCACGGATACTGGGTCGCACCATTGACGCCGCCGTTGGCGGAGCCGCTCTGGACGTTGATGCCCCAATCCGACAGATCGCCGTTGATAAGGATGCTCGACGACAGGGCGTCCGCTCGGGCCCCCGGCGCCGTCAGCGCCGCAACGGCGGCCACCGCAGACACGGCGACGCCAACCCGCAACCAGCGCATGGCGTCGAGCCGGCCCGCCCCCTTAATATTCCGAACCACAATGTTCCTCATGACCCCTCACGTAACCTGATAATTTTGTACCCGGAGCACGGGACCCCGGCGCTTCTGCAGGAATCCATGCAAGAATCGTGCCAGGAATCGCAACCCATTGATTCCGTGAGGTTGTGCGGGAGGGGGGAGGGGGCGGACGCAGCCCGTTGTAAAGTTTACCGACGGTTACGGGCCGAATCCCGACGGTTCCGCCGAAACCTGTAAACAGGGCGGGTTGCAGGGTTAACGTCCCGGGGCGAATGCGGTTCCCCACTCGGCCGCAACCTGGGGGTCTGCCTCGCCCGGCAGGTGCGCCGTGCGCAACCGGGCGAAGGCGGCCGGCGGCACCAGCCGCGACAGCGCCCAGACGGCCATGGCGCGGACCAGCGCCGCGTCGTCGGCGAGGCGGTGCTCCGCCACCGGGACGAGCGACTGGTCGGCCGAATTGCCGATGGCGATCATCACATTGCGCACGAACCGGTCGCGCCCGATCCGCTTGATGGGCGAGCCCGCGAACAGCTCGCGGAACGCCGCGTCGTCGAGCCCGGCGAGGTCGGCGAGGCGCGGCGCCGTCAGCTCCAGCCGCGGCAGGAAGGCGTATTCGCGGGTGCGCCGCGCGAACTTGTTCCACGGGCACACCGCCAGGCAGTCGTCGCAGCCATAGATGCGATTGCCCATCGGCGCGCGGAACTCGGGCGCGATGTGGCCCTTGTGCTCGATCGTCAGATAGGAGATGCAGCGCCGCGCGTCGAGCCGGTAGGGCGCGGGGAAGGCCGCGGTGGGGCAGGCATCCTGGCAGCGCCGGCAGGTGCCGCAGCGGTCCGCGCCCGCCGCGTCCGGCGGCAGGTCGAGGGTCGTGTAGATCTCGCCCAGGAACAGCCAGGAGCCGTGGTCGCGCGACACCAGGTTGGTGTGCTTGCCCTGCCAGCCGAGCCCCGCCCGCGCGGCCAGCGGCTTTTCCATCACCGGGGCGGTGTCGACGAACAGCTTCACCTCGCAGGCGAACCCGTCGGCGATCCAGCTCGCCAGCCGGCGCAGCCGGCCCTTCAGCACGTCGTGATAATCGCGCCCGCCCGCATAGGCGGCGATCGTGCCGCGTTCGGGTCGGGTCAGCATGGCCAGCGGGTCGCCCGCCGGGGCGTAGCTCATCCCGACCGCGATCACGCTCCTCGCCGCGGGCCACAGGGCGCGCGGCGCGCGGCGCCGGGCCGCGTTGGCGGCCATCCAGCCCATTTCGCCGTGATGGCCGCGCGCCAGGTAGTCGGCGAGGTCGCGCCCCGGCCCGTCGCCGATCTCGGCGGGGGCGATGCCCACCGCATCGAACCCCAGCCTCCGCGCCTCGGCCTCGATGCCGGCGGCGATGCCGGCCGGGCTCGGCGCCGTGCGCGCCGGCTCAGCCACGGCCGCGATAGGGCGCCACCCCCTGGTCGGGCAGCCACAGCCCGTCAGGCGGGGCGCCGGTCTGGTAGAACACGTCGATCGGCATGCCGCCGCGCGGATACCAGTAGCCGCCGATGCGGAGCCAGGCGGGCGCGATCTCGCGGCCCAGCCGCTCGGCGATGGCCAGGGTGCAGGCCTCGTGGAACGCGCCATGGTTGCGGAATGCGCCGAGATAGAGCTTCAGCGACTTCGATTCCACCAGCCAGCCATCGGGCACGTAGTCGATCACCAGATGGGCGAAGTCCGGCTGGCCGGTGATCGGGCACAGCGCCGTGAACTCGGGGCAGGTGAAGCGCACCAGATAGGCGGTGCCGCGGTTCGGGTTGGGCACGCGCTCGATCACCGCCCGCTCGGGCGATTCGGGCAGCGCCGCACAGGCCTGCCGAGCTGGGTCAGCCGGGTCTCGTCGGGATCGGTCATGGCGGCAATCTATGACGGCCGGGCGCCGGGGCCAACCGGATGCAGCAGGCAGGCGTCGCCGTAGGAATAAAACCGGTAGCCGGCCTTCTTGGCGTGCTCGTAGGCCGCCTTCATCCGCTCGAGCCCGGCGAAGGCCGCGACCAGCATGAACAGGGTCGAGCGCGGCAGGTGGAAGTTGGTCAGCAGCAGGTCGACCGCGCGGAAGCGGTAGCCGGGCGTGATGAACAGCGCCGTCTCGCCGGCGAAGGGGCGCAGGCGGCCCGCCTCGTCGGCGGCCGATTCCAGAAGCCGGAGGCTCGTGGTGCCGGTGGCGACGACGCGCCCTCCGGCGGCGCGGGCACGGTTGATCGCCGCCGCCGCCTCGGCCGACAGAACGCCATGCTCGGCATGCATGCGATGCGCGCCCACCTCCTCCGCCTTGACCGGCAGGAACGTGCCCGCCCCGACATGCAGCGTCACGGCCTGGCGCGCCACGCCGCGCGCCGCCAGCGCCTCGATCAGCGCCGGGGTGAAGTGCAGCCCCGCGGTCGGCGCCGCCACCGCCCCCGGATGGCGGGCGAACATGGTCTGGTAGGCGGCGCGGTCCGACGGCTCGTCCCCGGCGGGCCGGCGGATATAGGGCGGCAGCGGCACATGGCCGGACCGCTCGATGGCGGCGAGCAGCGCCGCGTCCGCCAGCGGGAAGTCCAGCGTCACCTCGCCTGCCTCGTGGCGCGCGGCGACGGTCGCCTCCAGCCCGCCATCGAATTCGACGCGGTCGCCGACGTGCAGCCGGCGGGCCGGGCGGGCGAAGGCGCGCCACGCCGACGGCCCGTCCGCGCGGTGCAGCGTCGCCTCGATGCGCGCCGCGCCGCGCCGTCCGACGAGCCGCGCCGGGATCACGCGCGTGTCGTTGAACACGAGCACATCGCCCGGCGCCAGAAGGGCCGGCAGGTCGCGCACGATCCGGTCGGCCAGCGCGTCCGGGCGCACCTCGAGAAGGCGCGCCGAATCGCGCGGCTCGGCGGGTCGCTGGGCGATCCGCTCGCGCGGCAGGTCGAAATCGAACTCGGCGGTCCGCATGGCGGGGAAATAGCACACGCCGCGCCGGCGCGGCAGGGCTCCCCACGCCGGCGTATTCACGAATTGGAAAGGGATGTGGCGCCATCCTGGGCCGGACCCATGGGCGCGGGGGCAAGGAGAGCGGCGTGGCGAAAATCCTGGTCGCCGAGGACTCGGTCGCGATGCGCGATTTCGTGGCGCGGGCGCTCCGCCAGGACGGGCACGTGGTGCGCACGGTCGAGGACGGGCTGAAGGCGCTCAACGCGCTCGCCGCCGAGCCCTATGACCTGGTGCTGGCCGACATCCTGATGCCCGAGCTCGACGGGATCGAGCTGGCGCTCAAGGTCGGCAAGGACCATCCCGGCCTGCCCATCCTGCTGATGACGGGCTACCCGGCCGAGCGCCAGCGGGCGCACAATCTCGACGCGCTGATCGACGAGGTGATCGCCAAGCCGTTCAGCCTCAGCGACGTGTGCGAGGCGGCGCGGCGGGTGCTCGCCCGCCACGGCCGCGCCGCCTAGCAGCAGCGCCCTAATCGTTCGTGGTCGCCTTGGCGTAGCGGAATTCCGGCGCCTTCTCGAGGTCGGCCTTGGTCACGCCGTTCAGCACGACCCGGTCGGACCGCACGATCAGCGCCTGGTAGGGCACCGCCACCAGCCGCTCGCCGACGCCCAGGAAGCCGCCGACCGAGATCACGCCGAACAGCAGCCGGTCGCCCCCCTCGATGATCAGGTCGTCGAGGGTGCCGATCTTGGCCTTGGCGTCGTTATAGACCGCGGCGCCGATCACCTGGGAGGCGCGCAGCCCGCGCTGCAGCCGGATGACGTCGATTTTGAGCAGGGCTTGCCCGCCGTCGGGCCCCTCCTCCCCGGGGCCGGGCGGGGCTTGCTGCGCCCCGGGCGGCACGGCGCGCGGGGCCGGCCCGGTTCCCGGTCCGGGCGCCTGTCGCGGCTCCTGCTGGAGAGGCGGGGCGGCATGGCCGTCCACATCCGGCGCGGTCTGGCCAGCGGCGGGCAAGGCGATCGCGGCGACAAGTCCGGCGACCGCGATCGCGACGGACAGCGAGACGCGGCGGAGCGCCGGTCCTGGCATGGCAACCTCCTCGGCCCTGGGGACCCGTCTTGGCCGATGGGGAACGCCACGCCCCGGTGCCGGTTCCGCCCCGAGCCCGTGAGCGGGCTGGCGCGCGCGGCGGCGCTCCACTAACGTCCGCCGCGCAATCCGTTCCGCGGAGCCCCTGGCGCGATGCGCATCCTGTTCGCCCACCAGAACTTTCCAGGCCAGTTCCGGCATCTGGCGCCGGCGCTGGCCGCCGCGGGCCACGAGGTGGTCGCCCTCGCCGTCCGCCGCAACGTGCCGGAAAGATGGCAGGGGGTGCGGCTGGTCATCTACCAGCCGCGGCGCCGGCCGGCGCCCGACATCCATCCCTGGCTGCGCGACATCGAGATGCAGACGATCCGCGGCGAGGAATCCTACCGGGCCGCGCTGGCGCTGCGCCAGGAGGGGTTCGTGCCCGACGCGATCGTCGCCCACCCCGGCTGGGGCGACGGGCTGTTCCTCAAGGATGCGTGGCCCGGCGCGCGGTTCGGCACCTATTGCGAGTTCTACTACCAGACCGCGGGCGCCGACGTCGGGTTCGACCCCGAGTTCCCGGCCCGCGACAGCGCCGACGTGTGCCGGGTGCGGCTGAAGAACGCCTCGAACCTGCTGCATTTCGAGGTGAGTGACGCGGGCCTTTCGCCGACCCAATGGCAGGCCTCGACCTTCCCGCCGGCGATGCGCGCGCGCATCACCGTGGCGCATGACGGCATCGACACCGAGCTGGTGGCGCCGCGGGCCGACGTGCGCGTCGAGCTCGCCAGCGGGCGCACGCTCACCCGGGCCGACGAGGTGATCACCTTCGTCAACCGCAATCTCGAGCCCTATCGTGGCTATCACGTGTTCATGCGCGCCTTGCCGGAGATCATGCGCCGCCGGCCCGAGGCGCGCATCGTCATCGTCGGCGGCGACGGCGTCAGCTATGGCGCCCGCCCGCCGCAGGGCCGGACGTGGAAGGAAGTGTTCCTCGCCGAGGTGCGCGACCGGCTGGACATGAGCCGGATCCATTTCGTCGGCAATGTGCCCTACCGCCACTTCGTGCCGCTGCTGCAGCTTTCGACGGTGCACGTCTACCTGACCTACCCGTTCGTGCTGTCGTGGAGCCTTCTGGAGGCGATGAGCGCCGGCTGTGCCATCGTGGCCAGCGACACGGAGCCGCTGCGCGAGGCGATCCGCGAGGGGGAGACCGGGCTTCTGTTCCCGTTCTTCGATACCTCCGCCCTTGCCGAGCGGGTGGCCGGGCTCGCCGCGGACGCCGAGGCGCGCACGCGGCTGGGCGCAAACGCCCGTGCCTTCGCCCGGGCCACCTACGACCTCGAGACGATCTGCCTGCCGCGCCAGCTCGCCTGGGTGACGGCGCTGGCGGAGGGTTAGGCACGCGACGGAGCGACCCGTTTCCGGGCCGCTCCGCCGCGTCGCTCTGTACGACGGGGTCGCGCCGCTCAGCGCGGCTCGAACCGGTCGCCGGACCTGCCGCCCGGCGCGGTCGATTCCACGCTGATCGCCGGCTTCGCCTGGAGCTGGGTGATCGACAGCGGGGTGGTGATGCGGTCCTCGCCGGCCATGTTCACCTCGTCATGGTTGAGCACGATCTCGTGCCGGCCCATGCCGAGATACGACCCGACGCTGACGACGATCTGGTTGCCGCGCACCGCCTCGATCGAGCCGACGACCTCGCCCTGGGTGTTCCGGAGGTTCTTGCCGACGATGTCGGGCGGGAAGGCCGGTCCGCCCTCCTGCGGCATCACGCCGGACTGCCCGGTGGTGACGCGGCGCTGCGTGGTGCCCATGCTCTCGTGCTCGAAGCGCTCCTGCTGCGTGCTCTCGGGCCCGGCCCCGGGCGGGCCCGGCTGGTCCATGTTCGGCGGCGTGACGGCACCCTGGTCGAGGGGCGCGGGGTTCCCCTGCGCACGGGGGCCCGCCGCCGCGGCCGGCAGCGCGGCCGTCGCCAGTGCGAGGGCGCTCGCCGCCGCAAGGATCATCGACTTGCGCATCGCCATTCTCCCAATCTGTTGCAAAGTCGGGGGGAGAACGCGAGGTCGCGGGGCGCCGTTCCGCCGTTCCGCCCGTCGCCCCCTGTGCGGTCACGCCTGGGCCACGGGCGGGTGCGCCGCGCCTAATGGTTGAAGCTGAAGATGTAGTCGTCGCCCGGCGCCTTTTTGTGGCACGAGATGCAGTCGGCCACCTGCCCGGCGGACAGCACCTTCCCGTCCGGGGCATAGGCGGCATAGAACCAGTCCTGGTGGGCGGCGTCGTACCCGGCCTCGCGTTTGTACATCACCGTGATGTCATGCAAATACGGGTGGGGATCGGCCCATACCTTGCCGATGAACACGCCCTCGCCGCCGAAATTCTTCTTCACCATCAAGGGCGCGTCGCGCCCGGCCACGGTCACGTCGGTCTGCAGATAGTCGAGGACCGCGCCGTGCGGCTGCTTGCCGACATAGGGGCGGCTGACGATGGCGTGCGGCCCGGCCAGCCGCAGCGCGATCATCTGCGACCACAGCTCGCCGGCGAACTGGGTGTCGGAGGCGGGCTCGGCCGGCGCCGCGCAACCGGCGGCCGCGGCCAGGGCGCATAGCGCGGCAACGCTGCGGAATCGCATGGTCTCTCTCCCTCGGTTCAGATCGCGGCGGCGGGCAGGCTTTCCCGGCCGCGGATCATATCGGACGCTTTCTCGGCGATCATGATGGTCGGCGCGTTGGTGTTGCAGCCGACGACATTGGGCATGACGGAGCAGTCGGCGACGCGCAAGGCCTCGACCCCGTTCACGCGCAGGGCGGCATCCACCACCGCCGCGTCGTCGGCGCCCATGCGGCAGGTGCCGGCGGGATGGTGCGCCGTCTCGCAATGCTTGCGCAGGAACTCGTCGATCTCGGCGTCGCTGGCCACCGCCGCGCCCGGGCGCTGCTCGGCGGCGACGAGCCCCGCCAGCGGCTCGGCGGCGAAGATCGCGCGCACCGCCCTGAGCCCGAGCCGCAGCGTCTCGAGGTCGTGCGGATCGTCGAACAGGTTCCACAGGATGCGCGGCGGGGCGGCGGGATCGGCCGAGCGCAGCGTCACGCGGCCCTTGCTGCGCGGGTGCAGCACGGCGATGCGGCTGGAGAAGCGGTGGCCGACCGGCTTCTTCACGCCCGGGAACCACATTGTCCCGTCGGGCGCGACCGGGCTCACCAGAAGCTCGATGTCCGGCCGCTCGCTCTCCTCGCGCACGCGGATGAAGGACGCGCAGCTCGTCGGGAAGGCGCCGGCCGGGCCGGTGCCGTTCAGCGCCCAGCGCGCGACGCTCATCGTCATCCGGTCGAAGCGCAGCATCGGCTGCAGCGAGACCGGCTGGGTGAGCTCGTAGGTCGCGAAGGTGTTGACGTGCTCCTGCAGGTTGCGCCCGACCTCGGGCCGGTCGCACACCACTTCGATCCCCAGCGCCCTCAGCTCGTCGGCCGGGCCGATGCCGGACAGCATCAGAAGCTGGGGCGAGCCATACGTGCCGCCGGCCAGGATCACCTCGCGGTCGCAATGGGCGGCAAACCGCTTCGCCCCCTGGCGGAATGCGACGCCCACCGCGCGCCCGTTCTCGACGACCACCCGCTCGGCCGTCGCGCGCACCGCGACCCGCAGGTTGCGGCGGCCCAGCGCGGGGCGCAGGAAGGCGCGCGCCGTCGACCAGCGCTTGCCGTCGCCGATGGTCTGCTGGGCCTGCGCCACGCCTTCCGGCTCGGCGCCGTTATAGTCGGCCGAGCGGGGGAACCCGACGCTCTCGGCGGCGCTGGCGAACAGCTCGTAGATCGGGCTGTCGAAGCCGGGCGGGGTGACCTTCAGCGGCCCATCCGCGCCGTGATAAGCGTCGGCGCCGCGCGAGTTCGCCTCCGAGCGCTTGAAGTAGGGCAGGACGTCGGCATAGCCCCAGCCGTCGCAGCCCCATCTGGCGCCACTGGTCGTAATCCAGCGGATGGCCGCGGGCGTAGATCATCGCGTTGATCGACGAGGTGCCGCCCAGCACGCGCCCGCGCGGCACCGGGATGCGCCGGCCATAGCAATGCGGCTCGGGCTCGGTCGCGAAGCCCCAGGTCACTTTCGGGTGATTGGTGAGCGTCCGCATGGCGAGCGGCATGTGGATGCGGAAATCCGCAGTCGCGCCCGCCCGCCTCGAGCAGCAGCACCTTGGCGTCGCCGTCCTCGCTCAGCCGGTTGGCGAGCACGCAGCCGGCCGAGCCCGCCCCTACGATGATGTAGTCGAAACGCTGCATGTTTAACCCTGCTTGTCCTCCGCGCGAGCGGCGGTGAAGTCCAGCGCCGTCCCCTCACCCTGTCCCTCTCCCGCGGGGAGAGGGGAACCTGTATCCGCATACCGGCGCCCGATCGACGGCCGGAACGCGGACGGATTCAGAAATCGCCGTCGCAATGTTCCCTCTCCCTCGGGAGAGGGACAGGGTGAGGGGTCGACCTCGTCACGGTTCGCGGTCGCCAATTCAACGTACGGAGCTTGGGTCCTTAGGCCCTGTCGGGCAAGGGGGTTGTCGCGGCGGCCTCGCCACCGCGCCCGCCAGGCGCTATGGTTCCAGGAAACGCGCAAGCTGCAACAGGGGAGGACGCCTGTGATCCGCATCACCAGAACGATGATCGTCGCCGCCGCGCTCGCCGCGCTGCCGGTGGCCGCCGGGGCGATGGAGCCGATCGTGCTGAAATATGGATCGCCCGTTCCCGCCAAGTCGTGGCCCAACGCGCGCGCCGTGTTCCCGTGGACCAAGGAGGTCGAGAAGGATTCCGGCGGACTTTTGAAGTTCAACGTGTTCGTCGGCGGCGCGGTGGTGAACCAGCGCAACGTCTACGACCGGATGCTGGCCGGCGTGGTCGACTGCATGTACGGCGCCATCGGCCACCTGCCCGGCACCTTCAAGAAGGCGCTGGTGCCGGAGCTGCCCTTCGAGGTGACCAGCGCGCTCGATGCCAGCGTCGCGTCGTACCGGCTGTTCACCTCGGGCGTCGACGCCGACGAGTTCGCCAACGTCCACGTGCTGGCGCTCTATGTCTACAACCCGTCCGGGCTGCACACCAACCGGCCGATCCACACGCTGGCCGACATGAAGGGCATCAAGCTCGGCACGCTGTCTCGCGGCTCGGCCGAGGAGCTGAAGCTGCTGGGCGGCACGCCGGTCACCATGGTGCCGGGCAATTTCTACGAATCGCTCAATCGCGGGCTGATCGCGGGCGTGGTGATGGGCTGGACCGGCACCCAGACCTTCAAGACCTACGAGTTGACCAAGTACGACCTGGACGTGCCGTTCGGCAACAATCCGGGCGCAATGCTGATGAACAAGGAATCGTACGACCGCCTGCCGGACAAGGCCAAGGTCGCCATCGACAAGCATGCGGGCGACGAATATTCGCGCCTGATGGGCGAGCTGTCCGACACGGTCGAGGACGAATCGCGCACTCACGTAAAGAAGCTGCCCGGCCACCGCGTCGACACCCTCGACCCCAAGGAGGCCGAGCGGTGGAAGCGGCTTCTCGCGCCGATCGCCGAGGACTTCGTGAAGAAAACGCCCGACGGCGCGCACGTGCTGGCCGCCTATCGCGCCGAGCTGGCCAAGCTGCACTCGACGCACTGACGCCGGGCGCCGGGCGTCGCCTTGCGCGCCGCCGTGAGGTGGCGTAAGCCACGACCCAACCGACCGGCCCCCGCGCCAGCACGGGGCGGCAAGAAGCGCCAGGAGAGAGAAGATGGTCGATATTCCCCGTCTCAACGGCGTGATCAAGGCGCTGGAGGAGGGCAAGCCCGCCTTCACCGCCTTCGCACGCACCGACATCGAGGAGACGCTGGCCTTCGCCGCGTCCAAGTATGACGGCATCGTTTACGAGATGGAGCACGGGCCCTACGACATCCGCGCCCTGCGCGACTGCCTGCAATACATGCTGAACCGGCGCCAGATCGTCACCGGCGGCACGCTGGCCCCGCCGGTGACGCCGATGGTGCGCATCCCGCCCAACGGCGTCGAGATGAGCCAGTGGCCGGCCAAGCAGGCGCTCGACCTCGGCGCCTACGGCATCGTCTGGCCGCACGTCTCCACGGTCGACCAGGCCTACAACGCCGTCGCCGCCTGCCGCTATCCGCGCCTTCCGGACAAGCCGCGCTTCGAGCCGGCGGGCATCCGCGGCGACGCGCCGGGAGCGGCCGCGCGCTACTGGGGCCTGACGCAGCAGGAATACTACAAGAAGGCCGACGTCTGGCCGCTCGCCCCCGACGGCGAGGTGCTGGTCATCCTGATGATCGAGGAGACGCTGGCCATCAAGAACCTGGACGACATGCTGGGCAAGGTGCCGGGCATCGGGGTGTGCCTGATCGGCGAGGGCGACCTGTCGCAGGAGCTGGGCTGTGCGCGCCAGTACGACCATCCGGACCTGCTGAGCGCGATGAGCGAGATCCGCTCGATCTGCAAGAAGCACAACGTGCCGGTCGGCCATCCGCATGTCGACGCCAACAATGTCGACCGGGTGCTCAAGGAGGGCTACCGCTTCCTGATGCCGGCGCCCACCCGCGGCTACGCCGGCCTCACCAAGGGCCTCGAGCTCGCCGGCCGGGCGAAATAACCGAGATACGGGGAACGCATTCATGATCATCGATTGCCACGGCCACTACACCACCGCGCCGAAGGAGCTGCAGGATTATCGCGATGCGCAGATCGCCCAGCTCAAGGAGAAGTCCCAGCCGAAGCCGGCCGCCCTCAAGATCACCGACGACCAGATCCGCGCCTCGATCGAGGGCGCGCAGCTCAAGCTGCAGCGCGAGCGCGGCACCGACCTCACCATCTTCTCGCCGCGCGCGGCCGGCATGGGCCACCATATCGGCGACGCGACGACCAGCCAGAACTGGTCGGTCGCGTGCAACGACCTGATCCACCGCGTGGTCGGGCTGTTCCCCGACAATTTCGTCGGCGTCTGCCAGCTTCCCCAGTCGCCCGGCGTCGAGCCGAAGAACTGCATCGCCGAGCTCGAGCGCTGCGTGAACGAGCTGGGCTTCGTCGGCTGCAACCTGAATCCCGACCCGTCGGGCGGCTACTGGAAGGAGCCGTCGCTCGCCGACAAGTGGTGGTACCCGCTCTACGAGAAGATGTGCGAGCTCGACGTGCCGGCGATGATCCACGTTTCGGCCTCGTGCAACCCGGCGGTGCACCACACCGGCGCGCACTACATCGCGGGCGACACGATCGCCTTCATGCAGTTCATCACCGCCGACCTGTTCAAGGACTTCCCGAATTTGCGCTTCATCATCCCGCATGGCGGCGGCGCGGTGCCGTTCCATTGGGGGCGCTATCGCGGCCTCGCGCAGAATTTGAAGAAGCCGCTGCTGGACGAGCACGTGATGAAGAACGTCTATTTCGACACGTGCGTCTATCACCAGCCGGGCATCGACCTGCTGACCAAGGTCATCCCGACCAAGAACATCCTGTTCGCGTCCGAGATGGTCGGCGCGGTGCGCGGCATCGATCCCACCACCGGGTTCGAATACGACGACACCAAGCGCTATGTCGACGCGGCCTCGATCTCGGACGCGCAGAAGAAGGCGATCTTCGAGGAGAACACGCTGAAGGTGTTCCCGCGCCTGAAGAAGCATCTGGGCCGCTGAGGCGCGGCGGGCGGCCGGCTATAGCAGGCTGCCCTGGTCGTCGTCGTCGGGGGCGGGCTTGCGCGGCCGGCGCACCGGACGGGCGGCGCCCGCGCCCACGGTCGCCGGCACCTCGCCGTCGTGGAACCGCAGCGACAGCGCCATGCCCGGTGCGGTCCGGGCGGCTTCCGTCACCGGCTCGCCCGCCTCGTCGCGCGCCAGCACGAAGCCGCGCTCCAGCACGCGCTGGTAGGACAGCGATTCCAGAATCTGAGTGGTGTGCGCCAGGTGCCGGGTCGCATCGTCCACCAGCCGTCCAGCGCAGCGGCGCATGCGTTGGGCGGCGTCGAGGGTGGCGAAGTTCTCGCTGCGGCGCGCCAGCAGGCCCGCCGTCGCCGGCCGCAGCCGGGCGGCGAAATCGGCGACGCGCGCGGCCGCCTGCTCCAGGATTTCGCGCGGATGGCGCGGCCGGCGCGGCCGCCACGCGCTCGGTCCGCAGCGCGAAATAGCCTTCCATCGCGTTCTCCAGCCGCTCGCGCTCGCCGTCGAGGTCCTGCATCGCATCCTCGAGCAGGCGGCGGGGCTCGGGCAGGCCGCGCGCCTCCGCCCTGAGGCGCGTCCGCGCGTCCTCCAGGTTGCGCGCCATGCAGCCCACCATCCGCCGCGAGCTATCGAGAACCTGCGCGGCCAGCTCGGCGCGGACCGGCACGGCCATCTCGGCGGCCGCGGTGGGCGTCGGCGCGCGGCGGTCGGCGGCGAAGTCGATCAGCGTCGTGTCGGTCTCGTGCCCCACCGCCGAGATCAGCGGGATGGAAGAGGCGGCGGCGGCGCGCACCACCACCTCCTCGTTGAACGCCCACAGATCCTCCAGGCTGCCGCCGCCGCGCCCGACGATCAGCACGTCGGGCCGCGCCACCGCGCCGCCCGCGGGCAGGGCGTTGAACCCCTCGATGGCGGCGGCGATCTTCTCGGCCGCGCCCTCGCCCTGCACCGGCACGGGCCACAGCACGACGTGGCGCGGGAACCGGTCGGCGACGCGGTGCAATATGTCGCGGATCACCGCGCCGGTGGGCGAGGTGACGACGCCGATCACCTCGGGCAGGAACGGGATCGGCTTCTTCCGCGCCGCGTCGAACAGACCCTCGGCGGCGAGGCGCTTGCGCCGGTCCTCCAGCAGCTTGAGCAGCGCGCCGGCGCCCGCCAGCTCCACCGATTCGACGACGAGCTGGTATTTCGACGAGCGCGGGTAGGACGAGATGCGCCCGGTGCAGACGACCTCCATCCCTTCTTCGAGGCGCAGCCCCAGCCGGCCGACGCCGGTGCGCCAGCACACCCCGTCGAGCACCGCGTCGGCATCCTTCAGGGTGAAGTAGAGATGGCCCGACGAATGGTAGTTGGGGCGCGAGACCTCGCCGCGCACGCGCACGCGCTCGAACGCACCCTCCAGCGTGCGCTTCACCGCGACGGCGATCTCGCCCACCGTGAATTCGGCGAGGTTCGCCCCCAGTGCGGCGCGCGCCTGTTCGGAAATCGAGCCGTTGCCGGTCATCGCGATGTCGCATTCTATGCTAAAGGACGACCATGACGAAGGAAGACCACCATAAGACCCTCATCCTGCGCCTGTCGAAGGATGAGATGCGGTCCTCGTCCTTCGACACGCTCAGGACGAGGAAGGAAGCATGAGAATCCTCGTGGTCGGCGGCGGCGGGCGCGAGCACGCGCTGGTCTGGGCGATCGCGGCCTCGCCGCTGGTCGATGCGCTGTACTGCGCGCCCGGCAATGCCGGCATCGCCGCCGACGCGACCTGCGTGCCGATCGCGGCCGACGACGTGGCCGGGCTGGTGCGATTCGCGACGGACGAGCGAATCGATTTCGTCGTGGTCGGCCCCGAGGCGCCGCTGGTTGCCGGGCTGGTCGACCGGCTGGAGGCGGCGGGCATCAAGGCCTTCGGGCCCACGGCGGCGGCGGCGCGGCTCGAGGCATCGAAAGGCTTCACCAAGGATCTCTGCGCGGCGCACGACATTCCCACCGCCGCCTATGGCCGCTTCACCGAGGCGGGGCCGGCCAAGGCGTTCATCCGCCGCACCGGCGCGCCGATCGTGGTCAAGGCGGACGGGCTTGCCGCCGGCAAGGGGGTGGTGGTGGCCGAGACGGTCGCCGTGGCGGAGGCGGCGGTCGACGACATGCTGGGCGGCGCGTTCGGCCAGGCGGGCGCCGAGCTGGTCATCGAGGAGTTCCTGGAGGGCGAGGAGGCGAGCTTCTTCGCCCTGGTCGACGGCGAGACCGCGCTGCCGCTTGCCACCGCGCAGGACCACAAGCGGGTGGGCGACGGCGATACCGGCCCCAACACCGGCGGGATGGGCGCCTACTCGCCCGCGCCCATCCTGGACGCGGCGACGTGCGAGACCGCGATGGCGCGCATCGTACGCCCCACGGTCGCCGCGCTGGCCGCCGCCGGCACGCCGTACAAGGGCGTGCTCTATGCCGGGCTGATGATCGGGCCGGCGGGGCCGAAGCTTCTCGAATACAACGTGCGGTTCGGCGATCCCGAGTGCCAGGCGCTGATGGTGCGCCTCAAGTCCGACCTGCTGCCGGCGCTGATCGCCGCGCGCGACGGCCAGCTCGCCCATTTCGATCTGCGCTGGGACGACGCCGCCAGCGTCTGCGTCGTGATGGCGGCCGAACGGCTACCCCGGCGCCTATGCCAAGGGGTCGGAGATTCGCGGGCTGGACCGTGCCGGGGCGGTGGACGGGGTGACCGTCTTCCACGCCGGCACGCGCGCCGAGGGCCGCCGCGTGCTCGCCGATGGCGGGCGGGTGCTGGGCGTCACCGGGCTCGGGCCCGACGTCGCCGCCGCCCGCGAACGCGGCCTATCGCGCGATCGACGCCATCGACTGGCCGGAAGGGTTCTGCCGCCGCGACATCGGCTGGCGCGCCCTCGCCCGCCGCGGCGAGTGACGGAAGGAAACGGGACCGCCCGCGTGCCTCCGCCCCGTGGAGGGGGAACGGAGGGCGGAAAGGACGGGGGCTGGGCGTGCATAACCCGTCCTTCCGGCGGGCGGCCCCGCCACGCCGCGTCGCCCCGGGTTCGCCGGGACGAGCGGGTCACGGAGGGCCGCGGGATGCGCGCCGCGACCCACCGAGCAGATCTACAAGTGCCAGCCGGTCAGCAGAGCGAATGCCGCGCCGGTCAGCACGCTTCCCACGACGATCAGAATCACGAGAAGCCATTTCGAATTGAGACGTTCGCCGCCCATCGGCGTCTCCACGCTCCGGGGCCCTGCCCCGCGACCGGCTCAGCCGGCCTACCCGGCCCGCGCCACGCAAGAATTCGTGCCAACCGACAGATATTCTCGGAATTTCAGCAGGTTGCGGGGCACCCCCCGACGCGCGGCAGCTTAGGATCCGCGGTCCGCGCCAGCACCGCGCGGGGCGGCGAACAGATCGGGCTGGGGGCCGGCCAGCTCGTCCTCGGGCTGCAGGCGGCCGTCGCCGCGGATATGGCCGACCGCGAAGCCATGCGCGACCATCGGCGGGGTCAGCAGGGTGCGCCGATGGCAGCGGCGCGGGTCCTCCTCGGCGCACAGGAGCGCGACGGGTGCTTTCCGCGCGGCCGCCGCGACCGCGTCCAGCGCCTCGACCAGCGGAGCCCAGCGCCACAGCGCCTCGCGGTCGAGTGTGCCGTCGCTCAGCAGAAAGGACGGGTCCTCCGGCCGGCCGCCGAGCGCCGCGCCGCGCCACTCATAGCCGATGCCGGCATCGGCCAGCGCGCGGGCCAGCCGCTCGCGGTTGAAATGCGGGTTGAAGCGCGAGAAGGGCCGCGAGCGCGCGTCGACGACCAGCGCGATGCGATGGTGCGCCAGCAGCGCGACGAACCGCTCGATCGGGTGGCGTGAATGGCCGATGGTGAACAGGCGCGCGGTCTGGCCCATGCGCCGAGGGTAGCATATGGCGGCGGCGGCCCTCGCCGCGCGCTACCGCACCGAATTCGGCGGGGACGGTGGCGATCTGCGGGGCGAGCGCCCCTGGGCGGGGCAGGCCGTACAGATCGACCGCGCCGGCCAGGTCCGCGGGCTGCGGCGTGTCGAACAGCTCGTCGTACTGGAACCGCATGATCTTGTCGCGGCCCCAGGCGTGGTCGAGCCCGATGACGTGGCCCAGCTCATGCGCCGCGACATAGGCGATGTCCGGCGTGCGCGGATCGCCGTCCATCCGCGCCTCCCACGGCAGCTCCAGGTTGAAGCAGATCGCGGCCCGGGCGATCGGGGCGATCGGGCCGGGGGCGCGCATGTCGCGCTCGACATCGGTGAAGGCGATGCCGCGGGCTTCCTTCTGCCCGCCGATCAGCAGGTCGGCCGTCGCCGGGTCGCGCGCCGGCACGAATTGCACATTGGCGGCCGACGACCACGCCATCATCGCGTGGCGGATCCCGGCGGCGAAATCGGCGGCGCCGATTCGCGCGTTGGGCAGGCGGTCGCCGATCGGTACCAGCGCGCGGCAGTTGATCGCCGGGTCGCGCGCGACCTCACGTGTCACGAAGGCGTAGGTGACGACGGCCCCCTGCCCGAGGCGCGGCGAGCCCCACTTGACGCGCCGGCCCTGCAGCTTGAGAAGGACGAATTTCGGATCGGCATAGGCGGGCGGCGGCATGACCGCGCGCACCCGCTGAATGGTCGCGGCCGGCGCCGCCAGGGTGGCCTGCACCGGCTCCACCGCGCCCAGTTGGCCGGTGGACAACACACTCGCGGCTACCACGGCGCCCGCACCGACGAGCGCTGATCTTACATACCCCACGCAGCCCCCACTCTCGGCTGTTTCTTTGGCGCACGTCGCGACGGTAGCAAAACTGTGTTAAAAAATCATTCTTTTTTGGCCACGAACGCAAATCGGCCCGCTTCTGCGCAACATTGTTACCGGCGCGGCGGGCCTCATCACGCGACCCCGACCAGCAGCGCCCCCAGCGCCGTATCCTGGTGGCGCCGGGCGAAGGCGGCGAACGATTCGCCGTGGGCGCGGCGCTCCCGATAGGCGTTGAGCAGCCGGGCGAGCGCTCCAGGCAACTCCGCGGCGGGCAGGCGCGCCAGGATCGCCCGCTCATCGGCTCCCGGCGGCGTCAGTACCACGTCGTACCCGGCGACGCCCACCCCGCCGGGCGCGGCGAGAGCGCGCAGCCCGAGCTCGCCCGCCGCGTACCCCTCCGGATAGGCCGCCGCGGCACTCCGCTCCGTTTCGCCGATCGAAATGACATTTCCGCTCATCACTACCCTCAACCCATCGGCTCGATTAGTGCCCCTGCTTATGCTGCAGTGCAAAAATCGTGCCAATCGGGGTAGCGCGATGCGGGTCGAGGAAAATCAAGCGGTTGCGCCGGCGCGCGGGCGGCGGCCGCTGTGCGAAGCTGCCTGGTTCTTGGGCAGGTCGGCCGCCGATTGGGCGTGAAACGGGCGGGAGCCGCCCGAACGGGATGCGCCTCAGGCGGTCTTGCCGTCGCCCGGGGCATAGGCCGCGCGGTTCCACGGCGCGTGGACCAGCAGCCGGGCCATGCCGCAGAACCCGGTGATGCCCGCGACCATCAGACCTGCGCCGACGAACAGCGGCACCGCGAAGAACCACGGCGAGGCGATGAGCCCCAGCAGCGTGCCGAAGAAAGCCAGGCTGCCGGCGCCGATCTGCACCTGGCGCTGCAGCTCGAGCGGCTGGCGGCGGTCGGTCTCGACCGGCAGGCCGGCCTTCTTCCACGCATCCAGCCCGCCCGCCATCACGCAGGGCTCGCCCCCCTCGCCCAGCGTGGCGGCGAGGCGGGCGGCGTTGCCCAGCGTGCGCGCGCCGCTCCGGCAATGGAAGATCACGGTCTTGCCGCGCCAGGCGGGGGGCGCCGCGTCCAGCCGCGACAGCGGCAGGGGTTCGCTTCCGGCGATCTTCTCGCGCGCCCGCTCGTCGGGCTCGCGGACGTCGACCAGGACCGCGCCGTCGCGGACCAGCTTCTGCGTCTCGGCGGGAGTAAGGGTGCGAACGGACATGGGATTCCTCCTTCGGGTTCGGTCACGCGCAGTACAGGCGGTGCAGCGTGGCCAGCAGCTCGGCGACGCGCGGGTCGGCGATGCGGTACCACAGGGTCCGGCTCTCGCGCCGGTAGGCGACCAGCCCCTCCTCGCGCATCCGGGCCAAATGCTGCGACAAGGCGGGCTGGGACAGGCCGACAGACACGGCCAGCGCGCCGGGGGTGGCCTCGCCGTCCTCGACCAGCCGGCACAGGATCATCAGCCGCCGGTCGTTGGCGATGGCACGCAGCACGGAAGCCACCTGGGCCGCCTTCGCCTCCAGCATGTCGGGACTGAACGCACGCGTCGCCACCCGCCGCCTCCATAATTAAGATATTGCTTATTTAGGGAATGCTTAAGCACGGCGCAAGGGGCCGGCCTGTTGACGGCGCCGGGCGCAGCGACTATCGCTCGGCCGAACCCGCCGCGTGAGTCCCCCGATGCTCGATCACCTGAAGGCGAACAACCGCGCCTGGGCGCAAGGCAGCATTGCGTCCGACCCCGAATTCTTCCGCCGGCTCGAGCGCCAGCAGAGCCCCGAATATCTGTGGATCGGCTGCTCCGACAGCCGCGTGCCGGCGAACCAGATCGTCGGGCTCGACCCGGGCGAGCTGTTCGTCCATCGCAATGTCGCCAACCTCGCCCCGCCGCAGGACATCAACTACCTGTCGGTGCTGCAATTCGCGATCGACGTGCTGAAGGTCCGCCACGTGCTGGTGGTCGGTCATTACGGCTGCGGCGGCGTGGCCGCGGCGGTGGACGGCGTGCGTCACGGGCTGATCGACCATTGGCTGCACCCGGTGCGCGAGCTTTTCGCGGCGCATCGCGACACGCTCGACGCGCTCGCCGATCCGCAGGCGCGGCTCGACCGGCTGTGCGAGCTCAACGTCATCCGCCAGGTGCGCAACGTGGCCTCGGACCGGTTCGTGCAGGAGGCGTGGGCACGCGGCCAGCCCCTTTCGGTCCATGGCTGGATCTATGCGCTGGGCTCCGGGCTGGTCACCGACCTCGGCGTGTCGGTCGAAGGGCCGGACGCCCTGGCGCGGCTGGGATGAGGGGCGAAAGGGGTTGAGCGAAGGTGGCGCCGCCTTCGCAAGAGAGTAGTGCGCGCGGAAAAAGGGCGCCGCTATCCGCGGCGCCCTCCTTGCATGCTCTCCTAGGGGGTTTCCCTACTGGTTCTTGTTGTACTCCGGAAGGCGATTGACCTCGTCCTTGGTCATGTTCACGACCACATCCTGGCCCCGCATGGACAGCCTGTCCGTCGGAATGGCGACGCGCTTGTCGCCGATCCCCAGGAACCCGCCGACATCCACCAGTACCGCCTTCAGGCGGTCGCCGCTCACCACGACGTCCTGGACCTCGCCGAAGGTATCGCCGTTGGTGGTTTTCAGATCCTTGCCGATCAGCTGGTCGCCGGTCATCGAGGCCACACCGCCTTGCGGCTGCGAGTCCCCGCCGGTGATGGCGCTATCGGCGCCCTCCGCCGCGTTCCCGACGGCCTGGCCGGTGCGATCCGCCGCGTTCCCGGCGGCCTCGCCGGTGCCCTCCGCCTGCTTCTCGACCTGAACCTGCGCGCCCTTCTCCTGCCTGACCTGGACCTGCGGCTGGCCCTGCTGCTGCACCTGAACCTGGGGCCGCCCCTGATCAACCGACACCTGGGGCTCGGGCTGCTTCACGGTGACCTTCGGCTCGGGCTGCTTCACGATGACTTTCGGCTGGGGCTGCACGACCGTCACTTCGGGTGCGCGCTCCTGCACCTGCACCTTTGCCGGCGGCTGCTGAACGTGGATGCGGGTCTTATTCTCCGCGCTATCCGCGCTGGCGGTGCGTTCGGACCGGTTCCCGGTGCCGGGCCCCTGCGCCACCTGACGGCGCACGGTGCGCAGCGACGCCGAAAGCTCGTCCAGGGATTGAGCGACCTGCTGAGGCTGGGCCTGATCGTCCTGAACCTTCGTCCGGGCCTCCTGAAGGTTCTGCCTCAGCTGCTGCATCGCCTTCCGCGCTTCCGCGGTTTGCGGCGCGCCAATTTTCTGGATGGTTCTGTCGACCTCCTGCAGCGCGTCCTGAGCCTTCTGGCGCGCCTGCCGCAGGTCGCCCTGGCCCGTGCCCTGTGCCGCTGCCGCCTGCTGGAAGCTCCTCTGCGCATCCTGCAGCTTCTGGATGGCGCCGGAGAACTCGTTGGCAGCGGGCTGTGATGCCGAAGCGGGCTGGCCGGCCGGCGAGGTCGCGTTTGCGCTTCCGGCCTGAGCGAGCGCCGGGTCCGGCATCCCGCAGGAAAGTGCGGCGACCATGGCGCCGGCGATGGGAACCAGGCGCAATGAGACGTTGTGTAATCGCATCGTGAAACTCCTCTCTCTCGGTGGCGAGAGTGCTGAAACAACGCAGACGACGTCGTCGCTGAATGGCGTCGTCTTTGAGAAAGGCACCCATCCGTGCCTTGGTTCCAGCTCGCGAGGCCATTGCCACAGCCCTTCTTGCGACCGCGTGCGCACCCGTCAGCATGCGGCCGTAGCTGAAAAAGGGGTGGAGGTCGACCAGCGGAGCGGCCACCCGCACCGAGCCCGCGCCGACCGGCGGGAGCACGGGCCAAAAGGCCGTGAGGGCTTTACAAAATCGGAGGAAAAATGGTGCCCAGGGGCACGCGATGCGGGCTCTGTGAAACAGATACAACCCGCGCCGCACTCTCGGTCACTGTCTCGGCCGGTGTGCGGTCCCGAGACGGCACCTCAGGAGGATCGTGGCGGCGGGCAGCCGGTCAATTGCTCAGGCGCCTGACCAGCGGTTCGATCTGCGCCGCAACCTCGGGCGCCGCATCTTGCGTGATCGCCCTCATTCGCTCCAGGGAATCGCGCATTTCCTCCCGGGTCAAGAGGGTCCGCTCCGGGGTCGCCGCCCACAACACCACCTCGTAGGCGTCCTGCCCGCGCGTGGTTGCGGGGCCGGGCCGCCAACGATATGTGCCGCGTAGATAGCCTACGATGCGTGCGAGCGATACCGGCGGAAGAGTGTATTCGCGCGCAATCGATTTACGTTCGGCCGCTAGCGTTTTGAGCCGGGGGTCGACAAAGCCTTCCGCCGCGAGAAGTAGGAGCGGGAACGGCTTCGCCTGCTCGCCCAAGTAGTCGACCGAAACGAACGACACCTGCGGCTGCAATTCGCGATCCGTTTCGCCGGCTGCGCGCTGGTCACCGACGCTCAGCAAGAGCCCGGCAAGCAGCATCGCGCCCAGGGGCGACTTAGGGCCGAATCCAACCCGCACCCTTTCGCCTCCGTGCGACAAGGACCAACACACCGAAACCGCTAAAGAAGATCAATGCGGTCGGCGGCTCTGGCATGATCCTAAACCCGTATTGGACGCCGTCATAGATCGTTACCGTACTGGTTGTGGAGTCATAGTCGGTCAAGAACAGGTTCAGGTGCATGGTGACGGGCGCACGGCTGTCGTTCGCGCGCGGCCCGTCCCAGAAGCGCGGGTCGTTATTGACGTTGCCGCCCGTCACGTAACCCACGCCCTCTGTCGTGCGCTCAGTATTGGTCTCGTAAAACGGCAATGTGTCGTCGCGGTCGAGGGGGGGCGGATCGGTGAAGGGACTCGTCGTCGCCCCTCGAAACGGGGGGGAAATTGGGGTGAGGTCGATGTACTGGATCCATCGGTATTGGTGGGGCGCAGGGTCTCCCGAGAAGCTGGCTATGATGTCAAGGCCGCCTTGACTTCCGTCCTGGAACGCGTCGAGCTGGCTGATCGTGAGCGTGCCCGTGCGCGCTCCCCCGGCGACGTAGGTGAATCCTGGATAATCGGCAAGGAAGAGCATTCGAATTGCCGCGGTCGCTCCCGCCGCCAGGGCGGTCACAGGATCGGGATCGAGTACGGTCGTGAAGCCGCCTGCTGTCTGCATGTGGGTCACGCTCGGATCGGTGACCGTAATCGTCATCCCGTCGGCCGGCGCAATCGGGCCAATTGCCAGCGTCGCCCAAAGAACCAGCGCCACCCACAGCCGCCTATTCGACTTCAAAGCCATGTTACCCTCCGTCGGGTCGCCGCGAGCGCCCATGAGACGTTCGGCACGAAGAGCCGTGCAATCCGCGTGCCATCATGGTTAATCGCTTCCAATTCAAAGGCTTGGCGTGCAAGAGAGGCTATCGCATTGGCGGATATGTAAAGATTTCCGACAGTTTTTCGCGGAATCGTGCCTTCGCGCTGTAAAATTTCCCGACAGTTCAGTCGAAACGAGGCAACGGCGCCGAAACTGAACAAAAGTCTCCCGCCCCCGAACCCGTGGTTTCGCGGTGAGATTTCAAGGGCCGATGGGAAGGGTGGTGCCCAGGGGCGGAATCGAACCACCGACACGCGGATTTTCAGTCCGCTGCTCTACCAGCTGAGCTACCTGGGCCCGGGAAAGCCGGCCTCGCTTATAGACAAGCGCCCCGCGCCTGTCCAGCGCGCGCCCGGGGCGTCACGTCTCGTCGTCGTCGCTGCCCGGCAAGGACGGCGGCGCGTCCTCGTCATCCTCGGCCGGGCCCGTGGCGGGGATCACGTAGCGCCCGCCCAGCCAGCGCGCGAGGTCGACGTCGGCGCAGCGGCGCGAGCAGAACGGGCGGTGCGCCGCCACCGCCTTGCGCCCGCAGATCGGACAGTGCGGCCGGTCGTCGGTCATCGCGCGCAGCCTAGCGAATCTCCGGCGCGGTTGCGAGGCCGGCGAGGGCGCTGGCCAGCGGCGCGCGCGTCCGGGCGCGCGTCACCTCGACGAGCCCGGCATTGGTGCGGCCGAGAACGCGCACGGGCACGCGGTCGCGGGCCAGCGCGGCGCCGAGAGCACCGAGAACGCGCCGCCAGGCGGCCTCGTCCATCGTGACGAAATCGATCACGACCAGCCCGCCGAGGGCGCGCAGCCGAAGCTGGCGCGCGGCCTCGCCGGCGGCCTCGAGGTTGGTGCGGAGCGCGGCCTCGTCCGCCCGCGCCGTGCCGGCAAGCGACGCCGTGTTCACGTCGATGGCGACGAGCGCCTCGGTCGGCTCGATCACGATCTCGCCCCCCGAAGGCAGGGCGACGCGCGGCGCCAGCGACCGCTCGATCTCGGCGGCGACGCCTTCCGCCTCGAACAGGGCCGCGCCGCCGCGATGGCGCAGGACGCGCCCGGCGCCCTCCGGCATGTGGCGCACGCACCAGGCCAGCGCCTCGGCATAGATCGCGGCGTCGTCGGTCACGATGCGCGCCGCCGTCCCGGCATGGTCGGTGAGGAGCCGCGCGAGCGCGCCCGGGCCCGCGTGCAGAAGCGCCGGGGCGCGCGCCCGGCCGACGGCTTGTTCGATGCCGGCCCATGTCGCGCGCAGCGACTGCGCGTCGGCGGCGAGGGCGGCTTCGTCCGCGCCGGCGGCGGCGGTGCGCGCCGTGAAGTTCTCGCCCGGCCGTGCCTGGTCGCGCACGATTCCCGCGAGCCGCGCCCGCGTCGCCGCGTCGGTGATGCGGCGCGCCACGGTGACGCCGTCTTCGCCCGGGACGAGCACCAGGAACCGTCCGGCGAGGGCGATGCGCGTCGCGAGCTGCGGCCCCTTGGTGCCGAGCGCGTCCTTGGCGACCTGCACCATCACCGCCGCCCCCTCGTGCGGCGGTGGCGCGCCGCGCGCGATCGGCAGGTAGCCGGCGACGTCGCCGCCCAGCGCGACGAAGGCGGCATGGCCGCCGGGCAGCACCCGCTGGACGCGCCCGAGGAAGATCTGTCCGACCAGGCTTTCGCGGTCGTCCCGGATGATCTCGATCTCGGCGAGCCGCCCGTCCTCGATCAGGGCCGCGCGCCGCGCGCCCGGCACCCGGTCGATCAGCAGCGCGTCAGCCATCGGTGCGCCAGCCGAGCCCGGCGAGCAGCATCGCGGTCTCGTGCAGCGGCAGCCCGACGACGTTGGAGTAGGACCCGCCGATCCAGGCGACCCACGCCGCGGCGCGGCCCTGGATGGCGTAGCCGCCGGCCTTGTCCTGCCATTCGCCGGCGGCGAGGTAGGCGGCGATCTCGGCTTCGGCGAGCCGCTTGACGCGGACGGCGGTGACGCAAACGCGCTCGTGCGGGCGGCCTTCCGGGTCGATCACGCAGACTCCGCCGATCACCCGGTGCCGGCGCCCGGAGAGCAAAGCGAGGAACCGGCCGGCCTCGCGTGCGTCGGCGGGCTTTTCCAGCACGCGCCGCCCGACGGCGACCACCGTGTCGGCGCCCAGCACGAAGGCGCCGGGGTGGCGTTCGGCGACGGCGCCGGCCTTGGCGCAGGCGAGGCGGCGGGCCATGCGCTCCGGCGTCTCGCGCGCGAGCGGCGTCTCGGGAATGTCGGCGGGATCGACGGCGTCCGGCGCGATTCCGATCTGGGCGAGCAGCGCGAGGCGGCGCGGCGAGGCCGACGCGAGGATCAGGCGCGGCGCCGCACGGTCTGCGCCCATGGGCCGGGCGCTACTTGAAGCGGAAGGTGATGCGACCCTTGGACAGGTCGTAGGGGGTCATTTCGACGTTGACCCGGTCGCCGGCGAGCACGCGGATGCGATGCTTGCGCATCTTGCCGGCGGTATGGGCGAGGACTTCGTGCTCGTTGTCCAGCTTCACCCGGAACATGGCGTTGGGCAAAAGCTCGACGACCGTGCCGGAAAACTCCAAAAGATCTTCTTTGGCCATAGTCTCCCCTATTCAGGTTGCAGATGCGGATTACATGGTCGTTCGCGGGTGGCGGTCAAGCGCTTTCGCCGCACCTCTCACCCGCGCAGATGCAGGGCGCAGATCAGGGTGAACAGGCGGCGCGCCGTCTCGCCGTCGATGCCGATACGCGACGCCAGCCGCTCGCGCAGCAGCTCGGCGCCCTCGTTGTGCAGGCCGCGCCGCCCCATGTCCATCGCCTCGAGGCGCGACCGGCCCTGGCGTGCGCATCGCGTCGTAATGCACCTCGCACAGCTCGAGGTAGTCCTTGATGACGCGGGCGAATGGCTTCAGCGGCAGGCGCACGCGGCGCACCGGGTGCTGGCGCCCGCCGGTGACGTCGAACAGCAGCCGCCCCTCCTCGGTGCCGATGCACAGCTTGTAGGGACCGCCGTCGTCGCCGACCAGCTCGAACGTGTTGTCGCGCAGCAGGTCGGCGATCGCCGCCTGGCAGTCGCGCGCGAAGTCGGGCCGGGCGCGCGAGATGGTGTCGTGGTCGAGCTGCACGTCGACCAGCCGCGTGCGGGGCTCGGCCATGTCAGCCCTCGTTCGTGCCGCCGAGGCGGAGCGCGACGGACAGCGCGTGCGCGTCGAGCCCCTCGGCCTCGGCCAGCGCCACGGCGGCCGGGCCGATCCTCCCGAGCGCGGCGGCGTCGCAGGCGATCAGCGAGGTGCGCTTGAGGAAGTCGGCGACGCCGAGCCCCGACGAGAAGCGCGCCGAGCGCGAGGTCGGCAGCACGTGGCTCGGCCCGGCGACGTAGTCGCCCACCGCCTCGGGCGTGTGGCGGCCGAGGAAGATCGCGCCGGCATGGCGCACGTTCGCGGCCAGCGTGTCGGGATCGGCGACGGCAAGCTGCAGGTGCTCCGGCGCGAGCCGGTCGATCAGCGGGACGGCGTCCGTGAGCTTCGCGACCACGACGATCGCGCCATGGTCCGCCCAGCTCGCCGCGCGGCGATCTTCGCCCGCGGCAAAGCGGCGAGCCGCGCCTCGACCGCCCGCGCCACCGCGTCGGCGAAGCGCCGCGTCGTCGGTGATCAGGATCGATTGCGCCGCCGCGTCGTGCTCCGCCTGGGCCAGCAGGTCGGCGGCGAGCCAGGCGGGATCGTTGTCGCGGTCGGCGACGATCAGCACCTCGGACGGGCCGGCCTCCATGTCGATGCCGACGATCCCCGCCACCTGGCGCTTGGCGGCGGCGACGTAGGCGTTGCCCGGCCCGACGATCTTGTCGACGGCGGCGATCGTCGCTGTGCCGTAGGCGAGCGCGCCGATCGCCTGCGCGCCGCCGATGCGATAGACCTCGTCGACGCCGGCCAGCGCGGCCGCGGCCAGCACCAGCGGATTGAGCCTTCCCCGCGGCGCCGGCACGCACATGGCAACGCGCGCCACGCCGGCGACGCGCGCCGGGATGGCGTTCATCAGCACGCGTCGACGGGTAGGCGGCGGTCCCGCCCGGCACGTAGATCCCCGCCGCGGCGACCGGGGTGAAGCGCCAGCCGAGCCGCACCCCCTCGGCATCTTTCCAGTCAGCGGCCGCGGGTATCTGGCGGCGGTGATACGCCTCGATGCGGCGCGCGGCGAAGGCGAGGGCGTCCAGCGCGCGGGCCTCGCACGCCCCCTTCGCCTGCGCCATTTCGTCGGGCGGCACCCGCATCGTCTCGGGGGTCAGCTTCACCCCGTCGAACCTGTCGGTGTATTCAACGATTGCCGCGTCGCCGCGCGCGCGCATCGTCGGCCAGGATCTCGGCGACCTGCGCGCCAACGTCGGAAGCCGCGCCGCGCCTGGCCTCGACCAGCCGGCCGAACGCGTCTTCGAACCCCGTCGCGCGGCTGTCGAGCCTCAGCGGCATATGACGCCCCTCACACTGTCCCTCTCCCGCGGGGAGAGGGGACGCCGCGCCGATCTGTCGGCAAGCCTGTGCGGATCGGAGCTTGCGATCGGCATGACGGCCGGGCCTTCAGGGTTCCCTCTCCCCGCGGGAGAGGGACAGGGTGCGGGGAAGGCGTTCGTGATGCGATCGCTCTTTCCGCCCATCACGCCGCGACCGCGTCGCGGAACCGGTCGACCCACCGGCTGATCTGGTCCGGGCGGGTCTTCAGCGCGGCGCGGTTGACGATCAGGCGCGAGGTAACGTCGGCCACGTGCTCGACCTCCACCAGCCCGTGCGCGCGCAGCGTGGCGCCGGTCGAGACCAGGTCGACGATGCGCGGGCACAGGCCGAGCGCGGGCGCCAGCTCCATCGCGCCGTTCAGCTTGATGCATTCCGCCTGCACGCCGCGCTTGGCGAAATGGCGGCGGGTGACCTCGGGATACTTGGTGGCGACGCGCACGTGGCTCCAGCGCGACGGGTCCTCGGTGGCGGCGAGGTCGGCCGGCTCGGCGACGGCGATGCGGCACTTGCCGACGCCAAGGTCGAGCGGCGCGTAGACCTCGGGATACTCGAACTCCATCAGCACGTCCTTGCCGGCGACGCCGAGATGGGCCGCGCCGAACGCGACGAAGGTCGCCACGTCGAACGAGCGCACCCGGATGATGGTGAGCTCGGGCAGGTTGGTCTCGAAGATCAGCCGCCGCGTGTCGCCGTTCGACGAACGAATCCTCGGGCACGATCCCGGCGCGGCCCAGCACGGGCATCACTTCGTCGAGGATGCGGCCCGCGGGCAGGGCAAGCACCAGATTGTCGTTGGCGGCCAAGGGGTTCTCCGCAGCTCAGTCGATGTCGTCGACGGCGTGGCGGGGCCGCCACCGTGTGGGGTAGGGCTCGCCACGTCCTCTAGATGGCACAGGACGCGCTCCACTTCCACCCGGATCGCCGCCCCGGCGGCGAAGGTCAGCTCGATCGCGCCCTCCGACGCGGTGACGGCGAGCAGCGCCAGGATGGTGTCGCCCTTTGCCCGGTCGATGCCGCGCGTGCGCACGCGCGGTCACCCGGTCGATCACCAGCGCCGCAATGGACCCGCTCGTAGATGCTGCCGTCGACCGGGTCGCGCTCGGAATCCTCCCAGCGGAAGCGGTTGGCGACCAGCACGAAGCGGCTACTCCTCGGGCAGGTAGGCCATCTCCTCGACCGGGATCACGGCGTCCTGCAGCACGGCGGACAGGACCGCCAGGTCCTCGTCGTCGGTCGCGCGCAGCTTTGAGCCCGTCGTACCATCGGCGCCTCACGCGGCGACGCGCTCGATGTCGGCGCCGCAGGCCGCCAGCTTTTCCTCGATCCGCTCGTAGCCGCGATCGAGATGGTAGACGCGGTTGACCTCGGTCTCGCCCTCGGCGGCGAGCCCGGCCAGCACCAGCGAGACCGAGGCGCGCAGGTCGGTCGCCATCACCGGCGCGCCGGTCGAGGCGCGCGACGCCGCGCACCATGGCCGAGGCGCCGTGGACGTTGATGTTGGCGCCCATGCGGTTCAGCTCGGGCACGTGCATGAAGCGGTTCTCGAAGATCGTCTCGGTGATCATCGCCGCGCCCTCGGCCGTGGCCATCAGCGCCATCATCTGCGCCTGCAGGTCGGTCGGGAAGCCGGGATAGGGCTCGGTCATCACGTCGACGCCGCCGAGCCGCCCGTTGGCGCAGGCGACGCGGAACCCGTCCGCCGTCGCGGTGACCGCGGCGCCGGCCTCGTCAGCTTGCCGGCCAGCGCCTCGGACATGGTCGAGCCGCGCGCCCTTCAGCACCAGGTCGCCGCCGGTCGCGGCCGCGGCCAGGGCGTAGGTGCCCGTCTCGATCCGGTCCGGCACGACCGTGTGCGCGGCGCCATGCAGCGTCTCGCGCCCGCGCACGGTGATGGTGTCCGACCCCTCGCCCACGATGTCGGCGCCCATCGCGCGCAGGCAGTGCACCAGGTCGACGATCTCGGGCTCGCGCGCGGCGTTGACCAGCACCGTCTCGCCCTTCGCCAGGCACGCGGCCATGACCAGGTTCTCGGTGGCGCCGACCGACACCAGCGGGAAGACGATGCGCCCGCCGGTGAGCCCGTTGGGCGCGCGGGCGCGGATATAGCCCTCGGCCAGCTCGATCTCGGCGCCCAGCGTGGCCAGCCCCTTGATGTGCAGGTCGACCGGCCGCGTGCCGATGGCGCAGCCGCCGGGCAGCGACACCTTGGCCTCGCCGAACCGGGCGACCAGCGGCCCCAGCACCAGCACCGAGGCGCGCATCTTGCGCACCAGGTCGTAGGGCGCGGTGGTGTTGCGCACCGCGGCGGCGTTGAGCGACAGCACCCGGCCGGCATGCCCGCCGCCCGCCGCCGCGCCCTGCATGCTGATCTCGACGCCGTGCTGGCCCAGCAGGTTGACGAAGGTGGAGATGTCGGCGAGGTGCGGCAGGTTGGCGAGGGTCAGCGTCTCCTCGCTCAGCAGGCACGCCGCCATCAGCGGCAGGGCGGCGTTCTTCGCCCCGCTGATCGCCACCTCGCCGTGCAGCGGCCGGCCGCCGCGAATGCGGATCTTGTCCAATCGACCTCTCGACCGCCTTGTACTTTATGGCGCCGATGGCCTCAAGCGCGCTCGGGCCCGTCGCCGTCCGTGCCGGGCCCCGTCCCGCGCTGCTGTGCCTTGCGGCGCCTCAGATTCTCCCGCAGCGCCCGGGCCAGGCGCGCCTTTCGTGCGGCGGCTTCGGACCCCTTGCCGTCCTGCTCCTGGCCCTGGTCCCGGCCCTGATCCTGGGGCGCGCCCTCGCCGCCGTCGATTCTCGCTGCCATCGCGCCAGTATATAGAGCGCCGGCCGCGCTGAGGCGAATGTTGCGGGGCGCGCGCGGTGATGGCATTGTGCGCCCCCCAGGATGCCGCCGTAGCTCAGAGGTAGAGCACACCCTTGGTAAGGGTGGGGTCGAGTGTTCAATTCACTCCGGCGGCACCATTCTTCTTCTTTCCCCACCGGCGTGCGAGCGTGGCAATGAGAACCCAAGTCGGCATCATCGGAGCGGGGCCGGCGGGGCTGTTGCTCGCCCGGCTGCTGGAGCTGGCCGGAATCGACACGGTCGTGCTCGAGCACCGCTCGCGCGACTATGTCGAGAACCGTATCCGCGCAGGCGTGCTGGAGACGGGCACCGTCGCCCTGCTCGAAGAGGCGAAGGCGGCCGACCGGCTCAGGCGCGAGAGCCTGATCCATGACGGGGTGGAGTTCTGCTTCGCCGGGCGTCGGCCGCGCATCGATTTCCGCGCGCTGACCGGCAGGGGCGTCACGGTCTACGGCCAGACCGAGATCGTGAAGGACCTGATCGCGCTCCGCCTCGCCGCGGGACGCGACATCGCCTTCGAGACACAGGCGACCGGCCTCGCCGGGTTCGACGGCGACCGGCCGACCATCCGCACCCGCGCCAAGGACGGCACCGAGGACGAGATCGCCTGCGACTTCATCGCCGGGTGCGACGGGTTCCACGGCGTGTCGCGCGCCGCCGTGCCGGAGGGCGCGATCGCCACCTACGATTATCGCTACCCGTTCGCCTGGCTCGGCATCCTGGCCGAGGCGACGCCGGTGTCGAACGAGCTGATCTATTGCAACCACCAGCGCGGCTTCGCGTTGTTCAGCATGCGCTCGCGCACTTTGTCGCGGCTCTATCTGCAATGCCGGCCGGACGATGACGTGGCGTCGTGGCCGGACGGGCTGATCTGGGACGAGCTGGCGCGCCGGCTGGACCCGGAGGCCGCATCGCGCCTCGCCCCGGGCCCCACGCTGGAGAAGAGCGTCAACGAGCTGCGCAGCTTCGTCGCCGAGCCGATGCGCTTCGGCCGGCTGTTGCTGGCCGGCGACGCGGCGCATATCGTGCCGCCGACCGGGGCCAAGGGGCTCAACCTCGCCACGGCCGACGCGGGCGCGCTCGCCCATGCGCTGATCGCGCACTACCAGGCGAACGACGACGGGCCGCTCGACACCTATTCGGAGACCTGCCTGCGCCGGGTGTGGCGGGCGGTGCGCTTCTCCTACGCGATGACCGCGATGCTGCACCGCTACCCCGCCGACAGCGATTTCCTGCACAAGGTGCAGCTCGCCGAGCTCGACACGCTGTTCGCCTCCGAGGCGGCGCAGCGCGCGCTCTCCGAGGGCTATGTCGGGCTGTAGCCGCCCGGGAGCGCCTGACCGGAGGAGACGCTAGGCCGCGTCGGTCTGCGGGGCCAGCGCTTCCAGCACGCGCTCCAGATCGTCCCGCCGGTAGGGCTTGGCCAGATAGCGCACCCGCGGGTCGCGCCCCACGTCGCCGGCCTCGGCCATCACGCGGCCCGAGGCGAAGACCACCGCCAGGCCGGGCCGTGCCTTGCGCGCCTCGCGCGCCAGGTCGTGGCCGTTCATGTCGGCAAGGCCGATATCGGCCAGCATCACGTCGATCGGCGCCGGCCCATGGAGATGGGCGAGGGCCT
>CAWGXN010000004.1:0-813025 GCA_963826605.1 uncultured Alphaproteobacteria bacterium | reverse complement strand
CGCGCTGCTGGAGCGTAGCGGCGGCCCTTTGCGATCGTCATTTCCCGCCCACCCGAGCGCACGGACCTGACAAACGGCCGCGAACTCACGCGTGCGGGTGCCCCGCCCGACGGTTCCGTGGAAAAACCCATTGAACGGGAGGGGAAACTGGCGGTGGACGCAGTCTCACGCGAACCTGTCTCCGCCGCGAATTCCCTGTTAAACAGGGAAAAACCAGAAAATTTTGGCGATCCCGAGCCCTTTAAGCCTGCAACCGCCTTAGCGTGCTGCTGACCATGAGAATACCTTCGACCGGCGGAAGGATGTTTCCTATCGCCGGCGGATGAGATCGTAGACGCGGGATAGTCTCGGGGCATCCCTTGGCCCGAGTTCACGTGTACGCGGCGGAGCCACGATGGCCCCGCCGCTGACGTCATCACGCGCCCGTGGTCACCTTCTCCCGGTGCTCGTCCGCGAAGCCGACCGCGTAGTCCAGGCCGCGATGTTTCTGTGCCATCAGCTCGGCTTTCTGCGGGAAGTCGACGTTTTGCAACGCGGGATCGCGGATGATACCCAGCGGGTCGCGCCCCTCCTTCACCGCGGCCATGGCATCGCGCATCATCTGCCGCATGGTGATGATCCCTCCGTCCGATACGCCAAGACGCTCGTTCTCGCGATCGGCGACGACACCCTGCTGCTCGACGGCCATGCGGTCCTGATCGCCCACGTCGATACCCCACCAGTCGGTCTCGAGCGGGCGGTAGACGCCGGGCGTCGTCTCGCGGTGGGTCACCTTGAAGTCGTGCTTGTCCGACGGATAGAAGCGCACGAAGAAATTCAAGGTCGATTCATCATCGACTGGCACGCGGTAGATTATCGAGCGGACCAATTCGCCGTTCGGGTCGATCGGCGGGACCGAGAACCGGTTGACGAGCGGAAAGGCGTAGCACGAGACGTGCGGCTCCTCGATCCCCTCGACGAGCATGACGTTGTCGAGCCCGTACGGCTTGCGGTCCCAGCGATAGGTCACCTTCTTTGCGCCGTAGGCCGGGAACGAATAGCCGTGCAGCCAGGCCAGGTGGCTGATATCGACGATGTTCTCGACATGGTTCAGGAAGTTGGCGCCGACATTGCCGACCTGGATACCCTTCACGCCCGCCTCGGCGCGCAGAAGGTCGTAGAGCGGCAGGAGCGGCGCCGGCTGCGGGCCGAGATAGCCGAACACGAGGCCGCTGAATTCCTGCGTCGGATAGGCGCGCATCCGCACCTTTTCCTTGAAGCCGCTGCCCTCGGGCTCTGCGGGCTGCTCGAGGCACTGGCCAGTCTCGTCGTAAAGCCAGCCGTGATATGGGCAGCGCAGGCAGTCACCTTCGACGCGGCCATAGTCAAGCGCGAGCGACCGGTGCGCGCACCGCAGCTGCATCAGCACGGGCTTGCCACTTTCACCGCGATAGAGCACCAGTTCCTCGCCCAGAATCTTGAGGCGCTGGGGCTTCCGCGTCACCTCCTGCGTGACTCCGACCGGATGCCAGTAGCGGCGCAAGAGTTCGCCCATCGGCGTGCCGCGCCCGACACGCGTCAGAAGTTCGTTGTCTTCCTTGCTCAGCATGGTTCACCTCTTTCGTGATCGTATCGGCCGGACCTATCACTCTCAGGCGACGGCGGAGAGCTGGCCACGCTTGCGCATGACCCACCAGTAGAGTGCGACCAGCGGCACCATCAGCGCCATCAACACCAGGGTAAGCGCCGCCGCAGCGCCGAATCCGCCGGCAACCCACATGTTCCAGACGACGACGGGCAATGTCGTGTTGTCCTGCGTGGTGAGCAGCACCGCGAGCGTCAGCTCACGGTAGACAAGGAGCGCGATCCACAGCCACGCGTAGATCAGTGTGGGGGCGAGCAGCGGCACCAGAACGCGGCGCACGGTGGTGCCGGTCGAGACGCCGCTCATCGTCGCCGCCTCTTCCAGGTCCTTGTGTATCTGGATCAGGGTCGAGTTGGTCATGCGCGTCGCGTAGCTCAGCCGCGCGATGACGAACACAAGCAGCAGAATCCAGATCGTACCGTATATCGGCACGGCGTTGCGCAGCACGAACAGGGTGAACAGCAGCATCGCGAAGCCGAACACGATATTGGGCACCGCATGCGGCAGGAAGGCGATGAAATCGAAGCTCATCCGCCCCGGCAGCTTGGAGCGCAGAACGATCCAGGAGAACGCGATGGCGATGGCAATGGTGATCGTCGGCGTGAGGAACATCAGGACCGCAGTGTTCTTGATGCCCTCAAACGTCAGGTCCCAGGCGATGTTATGGAACTGGGCGAAGGACAGCCCCTTGAGCGCGGCCGCCGAAGGGTAGCGGAAGTAGGGCAGAAGCGACGCCCACACGATCACGGCGAGAGGCAGCAACTTCGACAACAGGAAATACCCGCCGAGGAAGCCCCACGCCCACCAGCCGTTGCGGCCGAGCGCGACCATCCGCGGGCGATAGCCCTTGCCGGTCACGACCTGGTAGCGGTGCGCTTGCGCCTGCAGGCGGCTGTACCACCAGATCAGCAGTGCGGCGATCGCGATCACCACCATCGAGAGAGCCGCCACCCCGCCATATTGCGGCAGACCCTCCTGGGCGGAGAGCTGCAACAGGAGGTAGGTCGAGAAGGTGAAGATCTTGTTCGACCAGCCGATGATCGCCGGCACGTCGAATGCGGCGAAGCCGATGGTGAAGATGTAGATGGCGGCGGCCAGCACGCCGGGCCAAGCGAGCGGCAAGGTCACCCGACGCATGATGGCCAGAAATCCGGCGCCAGACATGTGCGCCGATTCCTCGAGCGCCGGGTCGATGGCGCGCAGCACCGCCGCCGTCATGATGAAGGCGAGCGGCGCGAGCGAAAGCCCCATCACCCAGCCCATGCCGACGGTTGAGGCGATGTTGAACGGTGCCTGGTGTAGTCCGAACAGGTTCATCGCCAGCCGGTTCAGGACGCCGATATTCGGATGCAGCAGGAAGAGCCAGCCCATCGCTTCGGCGAAGCCTGGCATCAGGAGCCCGATGGTCATCAACGTGTAGATGGCCGGCTTCCCGCGAATGTCCGTACGCTCCACCAGCCACGCCGTCGGCACGCCGAACGCGAGCGATATGGCGAGGGAGCTCGCCGTAAAGACCAGCGTGTTCATGAGGACCTGGAGCACGAACGGGTCGCCGAACATCTCGGCGTAATGCACCAGCGAGTAGCCCGACACAGGCTCAATCGGCGCCTGCTCGCGCAGGCTCAGCCACATCACGATTACGGGCAGCGCGACGATGACGACGCTGACGCAGGCCACCACGGCCAGCATCGTCCAGCCCCAGCGGTCGAGCGACGGCAGCGTTACCTTGAACGGGCGGCTCCTGATGGCGAGCGTCGCCATGGCCGAACTGGCGCCTGTCCTACGGGCCCGTTACTTGCCGCCGCTCTGGCGGAAGATCTTCTGAACCTCGCGCTGGGCCGCGTTTCCGGCCTCGTTCGTTGCCTGCCAAGCGACGTCCGCGCTCTGGAACTTGAAGCCGAACTTCTTTTCGACCGCCTCGATGTCAGGACGGGATTGAGACTGGGGGAAAAGATGCAGGTCGTTCAGCGTCAGATCGTACATGTCCGCCTGCCCCTGTTCGGAAAGCAGATAGGCGACGAACAGCTTGGCCGCATTCGGGTGGACGGCGTTCTTCGGCACGGCAAAGTAGAAGTAGCTGACCATCGGATAGTCCGGCGTGATCACCCGGGCGATGGGCGCGCCCTGCTTCCCAGCCTTCAGCATGCTTCCGCCGCCGCAATCCGTGACGAAGGCGAGGAACTGGCCAGATGCCAGTCGCTCCGGCTCGGTGCACAGCATGAAGCCCGACACCTGGGTCGCGAACTTCTTGGCGAAGTCGAGCGTCCGCTGCGGGCCCCACGCCTCTTTCGCCGCGAGCTGCTCGAATCCCGCGGCGAATGGCGTGGTGGCGATCTTGCCCTTCCACTCGGGCTTCAGGAAGTCGCCCAGCCGCTCGGGCTTCGACGGCGCCAGCTCCGTGTTGTAGGAAAAGCCCAGCGTGCCCGTGTACCCCTTCACGAAGAGACCCTTCTCGACGATCTCGTCGCTCAACCGCACGGGATCGAGGCTCTTCCAGTCGACCGTCTCGAACATGTTGAACTTTTCGAACACCGCCATGTTGCGCGAGAAGCCGATATAGATGTCGGTGGGCGAGGGCAGCTTGTTGCGGAATGCCACCGCGACCTCGTTGCCCACCTCCGGGTACGAGCCGCCGGGCGACCACTTGACCGTGATCTTCGCCCCGTATGCCTTCTGGACGTGGTCGGTGTAGAGCTTGATGCCGCGACCGCCGCCGAAAAAGTTGGCACTGGTCTTGATGACCACCTCGCCCTCCTTGTCGGCGGCGGGGACGAGTGCCTTGAGCGCCGGCGTCATGTCCGCTGCGCGGCCGATTTCGGGTGCGATGATAAGCGAGAATGCTGCGACGGCGAACGTCGCGGCGGCGCCGACGGCGCGGCAGCGGATGCGGGTCATTCCCAGGTTCCTCCCATGATTTCGCAGCGCGTCTCGCCGCGCTTGGTTTTCGATTGCAACACTAGCATCGGGGTCGGCCCCGCGAAAGCGGCGTTACATAAAATTATATTAGACGTTTGGGGCGCCGCCGGACGATTTCACCCGATCCGGAATAGAACGCGTGCCCTATCGGCGCGTGCCCGTCGATGGTACATGTCCGTCCCGCAGCGGCCGCCGACGGACGCGCCGCAACGCATCAGGGAAGGCATATCGGCCGATGACGCCCGGTTCCGCGACGCCCAAGAAGCCCGCCGCAAAAGGCCGCAGCCGCACAGTCGCGCGCGCGCGTGCCGTCGACTATCCGGCGAACGAGAGCATCGGGCTCCTGATGCGGATCGCGCTGTTCGGGCTGCGCGCAACCTTCAAGGAAAAGCTTGCCTCCTACGGGGTGCCCTGGAGCTCGTGGTACTACCTCCGGGTGCTGTGGGAGGCCGATGGAATTACCCAGCGCGAGCTGACCGAACGGGTCGGCGTGATGCAGCCGAATACCGTGAGCGCGCTCCGCCAGATGGAGAAGGCCGGGCTGGTCTTGATTGTGCGGGACGACCCCGACCGCCGGCTCACCCGGGTCTTTCTTACCCCGGAGGGGCGCCGCCTCATGGAGCGGATCCTGCCCGAGATTGTGGCTGCTTCACGGCCCGTCGCGCTGAAGGGCTTTACCAAGAAGGAGGAGAGTCAACTGCGCAGCCTTCTGCTCCGCGTCTGTGCCAACGTCCAGGGCGCGGCCGGCCGGAAGGCCTGATCGCGCTGCGCAACGTTTCGCATGCTCATCCCGGCCGCCACGGCTCCCTCACCCGCCGGGGCCCTTTTCATTTCCATAAAATTTTATCTATGCTAGCCTGATTCCGGATCAGAATTCGAACGCGGAGGAAACCTCATGTTGAGCCCGGAAGAAAACAAGCTCTTCACCTCCATCGGGCCGGGCACGCCAATGGGCGACATGCTGCGCCGCTACTGGCATCCGGTCGGGTGCTCGCAGCTCGTCACTTCCAAGCCGCAACGCGTGACGGTGATGGGCGAGGAGCTGGTGCTCTATCGTGGCGCATCGGGCGAAACGCACCTGATGCAGCTCCGCTGCGCACACCGTTCGCTCGCGCTGGATTACGGCCGGATCGAGGGCGACTGCATCCGCTGCCCCTATCATGGCTGGCTCTATGATGCCGAAGGGCGATGCCTGGAGCAGCCGGCCGAGCCCGAGGGATCGTCCTTCAAGGAAAAGGTCCGCATGCGCGCCTACCCGACGCAGGAGGCGAGTGGGCTCATCTTCGCCTATATGGGTCCCCGGCCGGCGCCGGTGATGCCCCTGTTCGACGTCATGCGGATGGAGCAGGGCACCAAGTACCTCCAGGTGCAGGAGATCCACGCCAACTGGTTCAACCACGTCGAGAACATCGTCGACGTCAGCCATCTCGCCTGGCTGCACGGCTACACCTTCCCGGCCTATGGCGGCCGCAAGGTCACCTACCACTGGGATAGAACGCACTATGGCGCCAACAACGTGATGAAGATGGAGGGGATCGAGGAGACGCACGTGTCCTGCTACGGCTTCCCGACCGTCAACCGCTTCACCTCGCCACCCTTCAATAAGAACGGCGCGCTAATGTCCTCGATGATCTTCCGGGTTCCCGTCGACGATGCGTCGACCAAGCTCTACTTCATCCGCTTTGCGCCGGACGGCGAACCGGGGATGCGCACCGGTCAGCGCGACAGGAAGCTCGGCGAATATCTGCCGCTCGAGAGCGACTGGTGGGGGATCGACGTCAGCGACCAGGACCGCATGGCTGTCGAGCAGCAGGGCGTGATCGCCGACCGGCCGAACGAGCGCCTCGGCGTGTCGGATGGCGGCATCATCGCGATGCGCCAAATGATGCGGGATTCGCTCCAGCTCATGGCGGAGGGCAAGGACCCGCTCCACGTCATCCGCGATCCGGCGAAGCAGAACGTCGACTTCCAGGCCAATGCGCCCATGACCGAGCAGACGCATGACGATGTCGGTTATCACCGCGGCTTCGTGAACGAAGTGGCCGACGCGTGATCGGCCCGATGGGCCGCTAGACAGGCAGGGACGGAGGCAGGAAATGCTCAGCGCGGAAGAAAACTCGCTGTTCACGTCAATCGGGCCGGGCACCCAGATGGGGGACCTGCTGCGGCGCTACTGGCACCCCGTCGGGTGCTCGGAATTCATCACGTCCAAACCGACGCGCGTGAAGGTTCTCGGCGAGGAGCTGGTCGTCTATCGCGGTGCGTCGGGCGCGACGCATATGATGCAGCTTCGTTGCGCGCATCGCTCGCTCGCGCTCGATTACGGACGGATCGAGGGTGATTGCATCCGCTGCCCCTATCACGGCTGGCTCTATGACGGCGACGGCCAGTGCCTCGAGCAGCCGGCCGAGCCCGAGGGCTCGTCGTTCAAGGACAAGGTCCGCATGCGGGCCTATCCGACTCAAGAATATAGCGGCCTCGTCTGGGGCTATATGGGGCCCGCGCCCGCACCGGTGATGCCGTTGTTCGACGTGCTGCGCATGGAAGACGGCGTGAAGGACATCCAGGTCCAGACCATCAACGCCAACTGGTTCAACCACGTCGAGAACATCGTCGACATCAGCCATCTCGCCTGGCTGCACGGCTACACCTTCCCGGCCTATGGCGGGAAGAAGGTGACCTATCATTGGGAGCGCACGCATTACGGCGCCAACAACGTGATGCTGGTCGACGGAATCGATGACACGCACATCTCATGCTACGGCTTCCCGACGATCAACCGCTTTGCCCTGCCGCCGATCGACCCGTCGGGCGAGCTGGTGCGCTCGATGATCTGGCGCGTGCCGGCGGACGACGCGACGACTCTGCTCTATTTCGTCCGCTTCTACCCGTCACCCAAGCGCGTCATGCACACCACGCGGCGCGACGTGAAGCTAGGCGAGTACACGCCGCTGGCAACCGACTGGTGGGGCATCAACGTCAACGACCAGGACCGCATGGCGGTCGAGCAGCAAGGCGTGATCGCCGACCGGCCGAACGAGCATCTCGGCGTGTCGGACGGCGGTGTCATCGCCATGCGGCAGATGATGCGCGAATCGCTAGCCGCGATCGCCGAGGACAAGGATCCGCTTTGCATCATCCGCGATCCGGCGCAGGCCAAGATCGACTTCCCGCAGAAATCGACGATGATGTCGGAGAAGACCTCCGACGTCGGCTACGAGCTCGGCTACGCCGAGGCCACCCGGGTGACCGCTTCCTAGGACGTCTCATGTTCGCCAAGTACGTTTTGCCGCTCGCAGCGGCGGTCGGTCTCTTTTGGGCATCGGCCGCCATCGCCGCCGATTCCGTCGTCCTCAAGTTCGCGACCGTCAGCCCGCCGCAGGGCCCGCTCAACCAGCGCATGCTGCACCCGTGGGCCAAGAGGGTAAACGACGCGGGAAAGGGCGTCGTCGAGCTCGACGTGCGCGACGGCTATTCGCTCGCCAATTTCGGCAACATCTACGCCCGCGTCCTCAACGACGTGGTGCAGGTGGGCGACGGGCTGCAGGGCGCGGTCGCGGGCAAGTTCCCGCTCACCGAGTTCATCTCGCTGCCCCTGCAGTATGACCGTCCTGACGAGGCATCTGCTGCGCTTTGGCGTGTCTATGCCGCGGGGCTGCTAAATTCCGAATATGACGAGGTCGTGCCTTTGTTCCTCGGGGCATTCGCCAACTCCAACCTGCAAATGGCGCGCCCGCTCGACCGTCCGACCGACGTCGCCGGCAAGAAGATCATCGCGACCTCGAAGGTGACCGCCGAGGTGGTCGAGGCGATCGGGGCCACGCCCGTCACGCTGCAACTCACTGACATGTATCAGGCGCTGCAGCGCCATGCGGTTGACGGTGTCGAGGTGGCGTGGACGGCTTTCCGACCCTTCAAGCTGGGCGAAGTGACGACCTACCACATCGAGGAAAATCTGGGCGGAGCGGCCGGCATGATCTTCATGTCGAAGAAGAAATTCGCCGCGTTGCCCGAGGCGGCGCGCAAGGTGCTGATGGACGCATCGGGCGAGGCGACGAGCCGGCAGTACGGCGTCTACTGGATGACCATCAACGCAGACAGCCGTAAGGACTATGCGGGTAAGCCTGGGCATACCATCGCACATCTTTCGCCCGAGGAGGGGCGCGCCTGGCATCCGAAGTTGCAGGGAATCGTGGACCGTTGGGTCGCTATCGATCCGCAGCGCGGCAAGGTGCTCGCGGCCTTCCACAAGGAACTCGACGCGATCAAGGCGGGCCGGTAGTCACAACCTCTGGAGCGCAAGGGGTCCGCGAGATCGTGAACCAGCGTTGGATCTCCACAGCGCAGTCGACAGTTTCAACCACGCTGCCTCGGAATGGCGCGGTGGCGAGTAAATTGCGCCTCGCCGGTCGAACGCTGCCTCTGGCACACCCTCCAACGATCCCCGCGACTGCCACGCCGGTCGCCCGATCGCCGCTAGTTTGTGGCGGCGCTCCACCGCCAGCGCGCGTAGGGCCTCCACGTCGACGCCGGATCCGCACAATACCGGTGGGAGTATGCACCGGGGGAAGTATGCCGCGCGGTGTCTTCCTGCCCGAATTCAGGACCATCCTCGGCCTAATGTAGGGGCGTGAGCGACGATGACGCGCAGTATCCCGTCAAGATCTGGAGACAGCGCTGACCATCTATGGTTTGGTCGCGGTCGCGACCCCGGACACGACAGTCGAATTGATTACGGACACCACGCAGCGCGCGCGGTGAATTCGCTAGCGGCACATGCCCGCCACCTGCGATCTGAATGCCGCATTCCATCCAGGCGCGGGGGAGTTTCTTTCGCGTCTGAGCTTTTCTGAGCCCGCTGTGCAATGGAAGTTACCTCCATCTGCAACCGCGAGGAGAGTCAACGGAGGCCAGAATGAAGCACAGCACCGATCGGATATTGACCACCCATGTCGGCAGTCTGCCGCGGCCCAACGACCTGATGGCTCTCTACCGCGACAACGCTTCTGACGAAAAGCTTGTCCCACGTCTCAAGTCCGCGGTCGCGGAGGTCGTGCGCGAGCAGACCACGTGCGGCATCGACATCGTCAATGACGGCGAGTACGGCAAGGCCATGCGGGCCGCGGTCGATTACGGCGCCTGGTGGTCTTATGTCTATGACCGCCTGGACGGGTTCGAGCTGAGCCAGGAGGTGGCCGCGAAGGGCCGAGGCGCCTGGACCTTTGGCAGCAAGGAACGGAAGGAGTTCGCGCAGTTCTACGCCGAGGATGCAGGAATGGGTTCGGCGGGCCAGTCCGGTACCAGCAGCGCCCGGATGTACGGCCTCACCTGCACCGGGCCGGTGCGATATGTTGGGCAAACCGCCATCGCGCGAGACATCGCGAACCTGACGGCGGCGGCGCAGGGCAGTGGGGCGGCGGAGGTATTCGTGACGGCGGTCTCACCCGCGACCCTGCAGATTCTGCCGAATGCCCACTACAAGAACCAGGAAGACTACACTTGGGCGCTCGCAGAAGCGATCCACGACGAGTACAAAGCCATTGTCGATGCTGGCTTCATCCTGCAGATCGACGATCCGGCTCTTGTCGACCTCTATGACTGGTGGTTCTCGGCGCGCGATGACCTCGCCGGCTACCGCAAATGGGCGACCTTCCAGGTCGAGGCGGTGAACCATGCGCTGGAGGGCATTCCGGAGGACCGCATCCGCTTTCACATCTGCTGGGGAAGCTGGCACGGGCCGCACAAGGGCGACGTGCCGCTCAAGGACATGGTGGACCTGCTACTGAAGGTGAAGGCTCAGGCCTATGTTGTCGAGGCCGGCAATGTTCGTCACGAGCACGAGTGGAAGGTGTTCCGCGACGTGGCGAAACTGCCCGACGGAAAGATCGTCGTTCCGGGCGTCGTCAGCCACGCAACGAACGTGGTCGAGCATCCCGAACTCGTCGCCGACCGCCTCGTCCAGTACGCGGAAATCGTTGGACGCGAGAACGTCATCGCCGGTACCGATTGCGGGCTCGGCGGACGCGTCCACCCTCAAATTGCCTGGGCCAAGCTGCGCGCCCTGCATGAGGGCGCCGAGCTGGCCTCGAAGCGCCTGTGGGGCTAACCCACCGAACATTGGGCAAACACGAGTTCCGTGTGGGTCATCCCAGATTGTGCGCTTCCAGGTTGCGCCGGCGACCGCATGCGTCGTCAACTCAGTCCGCCTGCGGCGTCGCCGCCCTCGTAAAACCTCGCGCGCTTGATATCGAGGAGCGGCGTGCCGTCGAGGCAGTCGAGGCCGACCACGTCGAGTTCGTCATCCCGGGCACCGAGGATTTCGACCACCGCCGCTGCGATGGGGTTGGGCCGCGGCGGGGTGCGCATGGAGAAGACACCGACCGGATCGTCGCGCACGCCAGCGCGTGCAGGAAGCTGCACCATGTCGCGCCGGGCAAGGTGGAGCCAGTAGAGCACCAGCGCTCGGCCTCCCGCTTCCAGCCCGACAAGACCGGGCGCGTACTGTGGCGCCAGCCTGATCGTGCAGGGGAGGTATTCACGCTTGTTATGCCGCGAGGGGCAGTCTTCCATCCGCTTGTAGGGCGTCCGGATGGCGCCGATGATGCGGCATTCGATCGAATCGCCCGGCTGCGGCGCATCGCCGTCGAGTTGGTAGATCGTGTTGATTCGGGCGTCCGACATCGTCGCTCCTGCTCTTGTATTCCGGAATGGCTTCGAGGTCATCGGACCGCCAGCTCACGACGCGGCACGATCGACCTCCTCACCCAACATCCAGCGTAGCTCTTCTATTGACCCATTGCGCCACGGCGTGTTCCGATTTGCCGCTGATTTAAGGGAGACGCAGATGAGCGAGGCGACCACTCTCACGGGACCGGCCCAGGGCATGAAGCTCGCGATCTCGACCGCAAAGGACGCGAACTACATCCCGGGACGGCGTCACTTCTTTCAATACCGCGACCTTGGCGTTACCGAGGCAACCGGCGGCAAAATGCGGGCGCAGGTGACCTCGGCCAGATCGGCCATGGATCGCGCGACCGGCTGGCACTACCACACTTGCGACATGCAGTTCGTATACGTCCTCAGAGGGTGGGTCGATCTCGAATTCCCGGGTGGCCGAGAGGCACGCTTCGGTGCCGGCGACAGCGTGATGATTCCTGGCGGCCTGCCACATCAGGAGATCGCGACCTCGGATGATCTCGAACTTGTCGAGGTCTCGGTCCCGGCAGAGATGGGTACAGAGCCCTGCGATCCAGCGTGAAACACCCCGACAGACTCAGCTGAAGGGAGCCGCCACCCCATCAAGTCGCCGCGTTCCCGGACCACCAACAGAGCCGACAGAGACTCTTCGACCGTTCGCGCGAAAATGGCCGGACTGGGTCCGTCTCTCCGGACGGCTTTCACCTCACCAGTCGCTGTAACCCCCGGAAATGTCGGGCGTATCGGCGGTTCGTCCTCGATCGAAAAAGTCTTCTATAAGAATGACATAAGTCGTGGCGGAGGGGGTGGGATTCGAACCCACGGTACGCTTGCGCGTATAACGGTTTTCGAGTGTGGCAACCGTGGCGCCATCGCGTGACGGGCCATGCCGGTAATGTACCGCTGGTGCGGGTTTCCGAGCCCAACCTCGCGCCTAGGCCTATTTGGTGATACGCACTTCCGGCCAATTCGTTAGCAATTCCGTTTGCAAATTCCCGCGGCATGGTCGACCGCGCTGCGGGCCCGACAAAGGCGGGATCGCCGAGCCATATCCTGATCTTGACCTCGATCAACACTCTTTGCAGCTTCAAAGTCGATTTTGGCAAGGGTTCTCCGCCAGGGCGTGGGTTCGTCGCGAAATTTGGGGCCCAGGCACGAGTTTGAAGATTGCCGCCGAGGCGACACGATGGAACGTCAACGCCTCACTTCTGCACTCTCTCCGAGCTCGTCGAGCACGATGAAGTCGACCCGGCAGTGATTATCGGCGATGCGTCGGGGCCGGCCAGCGCGGCCCTCGGCCTCGAGCTTGTTCACCAGATCGACCACGTTGAAGAACCGGCCGCGGGCGCCGTCGCGGATGCAGGCGCGGGCGATCGCGATGGCGAGGTGGGTCTTGCCGGTCCCGGTGCCGCCGACCAGCACGACGTTGCGCTGACGGGCAAGGAACGTGCCGCCGGCGAGGTCGCGCACCAGGGCCTCGCTGACCGGCGTGCCGTCGAAGCCGAACTCCGCGATGTCCTTGGCCAGCGGACGGCAACGCGACGATCACGGCGCGCGAGACGATGCGGCCCTGGTCGCGCACCTTCACGTAGGTCGCATCGATCCAGAGATATGGCCATTCGCCCTCCAGCGGCCGGGCAAGGAACGCCTGGACCCGCTCGTTGGTGGCGACCCGCACGGTCGACTTTGGAGTGACCCCCACGAAGTGATCCATCCGGTAGGTTGGCCTGCGGGCCGTTTTGGAGAGATGGAGAGATGGCAAGGAAGCGGCACAAACCCGAAGAGATCGTCGCGAAGCTGCGGCAGGTGGACGTCTTGACCGGTCAGGGGATGTCGATCGCAGAGGCGGTGAAGACGATTGCGGTGACGGAAACGACGTACTTCCGATGGCGGGCGGAATACGGGGGATGAAGACCGACCAGGTGAAGCGTCTGAAGGAGCTGGAGTTCGAGAAGGCACGGCTCCGCCGGGCGGTGTCGGACCTGACGCTCGACAAGCTTATCCTGACCGAGGCCGCCCGGGGAAACTAGTCGGCCCCGCCCGTCGCCCGCCGAGGCTCTTGCTTCTGTCCGTGGTCGCCAGTCGCCATTGACGTGGCGCCACATGATCGGGTCGGAACGGGATGGCGAGGGTATCTGAAGATCGGGCTTTCGATGCCCAAGCCTGCTATCGGCTTCGCCAGACCCACCATCCACGACCACCGGTGCCGCGGAGCAGCGCACGGGCCAAGAAGCCTGTACTCAGGTCGCCAGCTGTGCGTAACTCCGCCGGATCAACTCGGCGACATGCTCTCCCGCGGTGCAGGGGGAGTAGTTCGGCTTGCCGCTTTCTGGGCGGCATGTGGGCACGCATTCGACGCGCGTATGGAAGGCCGGGTTGAAGAAGAGCGCCATCGAGTAGCGGTCGCGCTCAAGCCGTGTGTTGTAAACGCGGTGCATGTTCGAATGGTATAGATCATTGGTCCAGCGCTGGATCATATCGCCGAGATTGATCACGAACGTATCCGGCACCGGCGTGGCTTTCAGCCACTTGCGGGCTGCATTCTCGACCTCGAGGCCGCCGTTATCGTCCTGCGCCAAAAGGGTGATCGCGCCGTAATCGGTGTGCGCGCCGGCGCCAAGCTGATTTCTAGCCGTACCCTGCGGCTGCGGCGGGTAGCGGAGCAGCCGGAGGGTCGCGGACGGCTCACGAACCGCATCGTCGAAGTAGGTTTCGTCTAGCGACAGCGACAGTGCGATAAGACGCATCAGATGCCGGCCGAGATCGCACATCGGGGCGTAATACGCTTCGATGGCCTCGCGGAAGCCGGGCAGGTCGCTCGGCCACTGGTTGGGACCATGGTTCGGCAGCTTTGCCTTCACATGGGGATGCTCTGGCCCTAGATCGCGGGCCATGTAGAACGACTCCTTCCAATCGCGCGGTGAGCCGTCGTCGAGTGTTTGGGCCAACATCGGGTCGAACCCGCGAAGCATGCCGCTCGGCATGTTCTTCACGTCGACCTCTCGCTTCTTCGCCTCAGGCTGCTCAAAGAAGCTCCGCGCCGCGGCGAACGCTTTCGTCACCAGGCGCGGATCGACGTTGTGGTTCTTCACATAGAAGAAGCCGGTGTCCCGTGCCGCCTTGTGGATTTCCCAAGCCGCCGCTTCCCGCTTCGCGCGGTCCGCACCGAACGTGTCCGCCAGATCGACGATCGGGATGTAATCAGCAGGCTTCGGTGGGATGTACGGAATCATGGTTCAAGCGGTATCCCTGCAGCGTGCATCGCCTTCAATTGCGCCCAAGTCGCCCGCAACCACCGCGCGCAGGCACAGTTGTGCTCGAAAACTGAATATCGCGCATTCAACCCATAGTCCGGCAAGGCGATCATCTCTGTGTTCACGTAGCCTAGGGGGCTCTCCTCATGGGTCAGATGATAGCGGAAAACCTTGCGGATTGCTTCCTTGCTCGCAGCCAGCTTGTGGGCGAACCAGGGCGAGTGCCATTCGCCCGGACGCGGCTTCAGGAAGGGGTATTGGATGGCGCGGCCGGGTCGCCCCGCTTCGTCGCGCGCCCACAGATTGCGTGGCCCGTTCGGCGCGACAGGGCGAAACTGTGCAAACGCCACCATGTTCATGCCGAGCCAAATGTCGGCCAGGCACTCCGGTTCGAACGGGTCTAACACGACACGGCCAGCCTCCACGTCCTCGCGTATTCGCGAGATGTCCTGCTCCTCAGGGTTTTCGATTTTGAGGATGCAATGGCTGTAGTCCATGGTGAAGTTGAACGGCACGCCCCGCGCCCGCACCATCTCAGCCACGCGCGTGACGCGCGGGAACTGCTCCGACCACATCTCGGCATGCACCTCGAAGCTCGGCACTACACCGAGCTTCTCGCCAAGCTCCGCGCAGCGAAGGTAGCACGACACGATCTCGCCGTCGGTCACTTCATGGCCATCCGCCGCGTTGGCGAAGATCATGATGTTGTGCAGCTCGATCCCAGCGCGCGCGGCGTTGTGCAGATCCAGCTCCAGCGCCGCGTCGTCCCGCCCGAGCATGTAGTTGAAAGAGCCGGTGAGCATCGGGAAGTCCAGCTTTTCCGACCACCGGACGCATTCGTCGAAAATCTCTGGCCGAGGCAGCCAGTCCATGTAGTCGAAAAGCCCGGCATCCTTTACGCGCCTGAATTGGTCTTCGATCGACGTGTTCTCCCACGGCTGAACCATCAGCCGATGGCACCCGAGCTTGAAATCCTTTGGCATCGCCTCTCACTCGTCGGTTTCGGAGCCCATATTCGCAGAGCGCCACGGTTACGGCGAGAGGTCGCCGCACCGGTCAGCGATCCACTCGTGGTCGGTTCAAGGTTGCAATATCCACGACGACGTTGCCCATGATAGTACCGCTATCGACCGCTTCGTGCGCCGCGGCAATCTCGTCGAGCGGGAAGCGGCGAGCGATGGTGTGCTTGAGCGTCCCGGACTTCAGCATCGCGGTGAGCTCGGCAATCAGCTGCTGCTTGGTCTGTCGCGCACGCTCAGTCCGAATTTCTCTCACGAGCGCGCGTGCGACTGCAGCATGGTCGCCGGTCGCGCGCATCTTGTCGCCGAGGTCCTGTAACCACACCGCTTCGATTAGCTCGCCGTCTTCCGGACCGGCTCGTCCTTGGCGGCTCGCCCATTCATGGATCGCGTGCCGAGCCTTTAGAATGGTCGTTTCGAAGCCCCGCCTTTCCATGAGCGCCTTGAGGGCTTCAGCGATTTCGCTCGTTCCCGCTCCAACCGGACCGACAACACCGAAGACGAACTCGTTCGCCGATAGGGTCCGCACGATGGCTTGGGATGATTTGTTCTGCCCGGAGGTGACGGCGGCCGCCGCAGAGGCAGCTTTGGGTACTACTTGCGCCATCAGCATGTCCCCCGTTTGCCGTCGTCTAATCTCGTCATACCCGAATCGACGGGTCGACGCCCATTGTCACCTTTCCCAAGACGGAACCTTAGTCGCCCGCTGGTGGCTTCTGTCTAGAGCCATGTTTGCAATTCGTTTGCAATACATGCTGTTTCACCCGTCGTTCTACGGGCGTTCTCCCGGCCGCCTTCGCAGGAACCTACTGAAGGCAAAGGAGAAACTGGCGGAGGGGGTGGGATTCGAACCCACGGTACGCTTGCGCGTACAACGGTTTTCGAGACCGCCCCGATCGACCACTCCGGCACCCCTCCGCTGCGCCTCCCGGGGCGGGGCCCCCGCGGGCGGGCGGAACCTAGCCCAACCCCCCGCGCGCCGCAACCGCGCTCGCCATGCGGCTCGCCTTTCCCGGCGCGCTGGCAGACGTTGACTTTCGCCCCCTCGCCGCTATATTCCGGCCTCTCCCGACCCCGGGCGGCGCGCGCACGGTCCGTGCCTGTGCGTTGCCCGTGACGCGCCGCGAGACAGCCGAAAACGCCGAGAAAGCCGAGAAAGCCATGTTCGCAGTCATCCGCACCGGCGGAAAGCAGTACAAGGTCGCGCCCGACGACGTGATCAAGGTCGAACGCCTCGAGGGCGAGCCGGGCGCCGAGCTCGAGCTCGGCGAGGTGCTGGCGATCGGCGGCACCGGGACCGCCACCACGTTCGGCACGCCGCTGGTCGATGGCGCGCGCGTCGCCGCCACGGTGCTCGACCAGGCCAAAGGCGACAAGATCGTCATCTTCAAGAAGAAGCGGCGCCAGGGCTATCACCGCACCAAGGGCCACCGCCAGCTCCTGACCGTGCTGCGCATCCAGCAGATCCTGAAGGCGGGCGAGACCCGCTCGGCCGCCCCAGCCGAGGCGAAGACGCCGCGGGCGCGCCGCAAGGCGACGGAGGCGGCGCCGGTCGCGACGCCCGAGACCGCGGCCTCCGCATCCGAGGAGAACGAGTAATGGCGCACAAGAAGGCAGGCGGGTCGTCCCGCAATGGCCGCGATTCGGCCGGCCGCCGGCTCGGCGTAAAGAAGTCGGGCGGCGAGGCCGTGATCTCGGGCAACATCCTGATCCGCCAGCGCGGCACCAAGGTGCATCCCGGCGCCAATGTCGGCATGGGCAAGGACCACACGATCTTCGCCACTGCCGAGGGGCGCGTCGCCTTCCGCCGCTCGGGCAAGCGCACCTTCATCTCGGTCGAGCCGCTCGGCTGAGGCGTCCCCGCGCGCGACGGTATTCCGGGGGGAATGGCGCGCCATTCCCCCTTTTGATTTGGGACTTTGGAGTTTGCGCGCCGCTCGATGAGCGTCGCGAAAGGCCGCCATGAAGTTCCTCGACGAGGCGAAGATCTATCTGCGGTCGGGCGACGGCGGCGCGGGGTGCGTCTCGTTCCGGCGCGAGAAGTTCATCGAGTTCGGCGGCCCGGACGGCGGCGATGGCGGGCGCGGCGGCGACGTGGTGTTCGAGGCGGTGCCCGGCCTCAACACGCTGATCGATTTCCGCTACCGCCAGCATTTCCGCGCCAAGAAGGGCGGCCATGGCATGGGCGCCAACCGCACCGGCGCGTCCGGTGCGGACCTCGTCATCCAGGTGCCCGCCGGCACGCAGATCCTCGCCGAGGACAAGGAGACGGTGCTTGCCGACCTCACCCGGCCGGGCGAGCGCGTGGTGCTCGCCAAGGGCGGCCAGGGCGGACGTGGCAACGTGCGGTTCAAGTCGTCGGTCAACCAGGCGCCGCGCCGCGCCGATCCCGGTGGCGAGGGCGAGGAGCTGTGGGTCTGGCTGCGCCTCAAGCTGATCGCCGATGCCGGGCTTGTCGGCCTGCCCAACGCCGGCAAGTCGACCTTCCTCGCCGCGGTATCGCAGGCGCGGCCCAAGATCGCCGACTACCCGTTCACCACTCTCGCGCCCAATCTCGGGGTCGTCACGCTCGATGGCGAATCCTTCGTGCTGGCCGACATCCCCGGTCTGATCGAGGGCGCGCACGAAGGCGCAGGCCTCGGCGTCCGCTTCCTCGGACATATCGAGCGCTGCGTCGTGCTGCTGCACCTCGTCGACGGCACCGAGGACGATCCGGTCGCCGCGTGGCGCACGGTGCGGGCCGAGCTCGAATCCTACGGCCATGAGCTCGCGGAGAAGACCGAGATCCTGGCGCTCAACAAGTGCGACGCGCTCGACGACGCGACGCGCGAGGCGCGCGCGAAGGCGCTCGAGGATGCCGCAGGCCGGCCCGTGCTGCGGCTTTCCGGCGCGACCGGCGAGGGCACGCGCGAGGCGCTGCGCGCGCTTCTCGCCGCACGCCGCGCGCTGCTGCCCGAGGCGCCGGTCACGGCCTACACGCCGTGACTGTGGAGCGCCTGGCGACGTCGCGCCGGCTGATCGTCAAGATCGGCTCGGCCCTGCTGATCGACGAGGGGACGGGCCGGCTGCGCCGCCGCTGGCTCGGCGCGCTCGCCGCCGACGTGGCAAGCCTGCGCGACAAAGGGATCGAGGTCGCGATCGTCTCGTCCGGCGCGGTTGCGATCGGACGGCGCCGTCTCGGCCTCGCGCGCGGCGCGCTGCGGCTCGAGGAGAAGCAGGCCGCCGCCGCCGCCGGCCAGATCGAGCTCGCCCGCGCCTGGCAGGACATTCTCGGCCGCGCCGGCCTGACCGTCGCGCAGGTGCTGCTGACCCCCTCCGACACGGAGGAGCGTCGCCGCCATCTGAATGCGCGCGCAACGATGGAGACCTTGTTCCGGCTGGGCGCCGTGCCACTGATCAACGAAAACGACACGGTCGCGACCGACGAGATCCGCTTCGGCGACAATGACCGCCTCGCCGCGCGCGTCGCCCAGATGGTCAGCGCCGACACGCTGGTGCTGCTGTCCGACATCGACGGCCTGTACGAGTCCGATCCGCGCACCAACCGCGACGCCGCCTTCGTGGCCGAGGTGCGCGCGGTGACGGCCGAGATCGAGCGCATGGCGGGCCCCACCCTCCCCGGCCATTCGTCGGGCGGGATGGTCACCAAGCTGGCCGCCGCCAAGATCGCGTTCGCGGCCGGCTGCCGCATGGTGATCGCCGACGGCACGCGCAGCCAGCCCCTCGCCGCCATCGAGGACGGCGCGCGCTGCACCTGGTTCCTGCCGGGCGCCAACCCCCGTACGGCGCGCAAGCGCTGGATCGCCGCACACGTCACGCCGGCCGGCACGTTGGTGTTGGACGCCGGCGCGGTGGCGGCGCTCGGCGCCGGAAAAAGCCTGCTTCCGGCCGGCGTCGCGCGCGTCGAGGGCGCGTTCGAGCGCGGTGACGCCGTGGCGCTGGTCGGCCCCGATGGCCGGCGCATCGGCTGCGGCCTCAGCGCCTACTCGGCGGCCGACGCCCAGCTGATCGCCGGGTGCCGGTCCGCCCAGATCGAGGCGCGGCTGGGCTATCGCGGCCGCGACGAGATGGTCCACCGCGACGACCTGGTGCTCGACGAAGCGCCTGGCACGCCCCGCACGGTTACAGCACCGGCGGGCCGCGCCGCCCCCCGACCAGGTGCGCGATCAGGCTGATCACCAGCAGGACGAGGAAGACAAAGAACAGAATCTGGGCGATTCCGGCTGCCGCGGCATAGACGCCCGTAAAGCCGAACACGCCCGCGACGATCGCGATCAAGAAAAAGATCAAAGCCCATCCGAGCATTTCTACCTTCCTTTCCGGCCGTGCTTGGCCGCACCTCACGACAACGCGGCGATGCCCGCGCGGTTCGGCGCCGGCCCAGGAACGCCTTTGTGATGACGTCGTGACATTCCGCGGCCGTCCGCCGCACGGTGGCCCGCCGATCGTTTCCTGTCATGTGAAACACAAAGCGGCAGGAGCGAACCATGAAATACATTCCCCGCGCCTCCCGCACCTTGGCGGCCGCCTTTCTCGGCGCGACGCTGGCCGCGCCGGCGACGGCCCAGGTGCTCAAGGTGACGCCCGATTTCGAGACCCGGGCGACCAACCTGATCGGCCATACCGTGACCGACGCCAAGGGCCGGGCCGTCGGCAAGATTGGCGACCTTCTGATCCAGAAGGACGGCATGGTGGGCTTCGTCGTCCTGGCTGTCGGGCGTGAGCTCGGGGTGGGACAGAAGCTGGTGGCGGTGCCGTACGCCAAGATGAGCGCCGAGGGCGACAAGGTCTTCTACAAGGGCACGCCCGAGGATCTGAAGAACGCGACCGAGTTCACCTTCCGGCAGCACGCGATGAACGATTCGACGCCCCGGCCCGACCGCCGCGTCGGCCCCGACACGGTGAGCGTCCAGCCGCTCGGCGCGCCGCCGCCGGCCGCAGCGCCCGCGACGCCCGTGGCGCCGGAACCGCAGGCTTTTGCGCCCGCGCCCGTCCCGCCGGACACCGTCCGGCTGCAGGCTGCCCCGCCCTCGACGGCGCCGTCGATGACCGCCGCGCGCGACGCCGACCCTGGGATGCCGACGCTCTTGATGCCGCCACGCGACCGATGAAATCGGCGCGTTCCTCGGCTATCCTCTGCGGAGGAGGCCCGGATGAACGCGACCCGAACCGATGACGCCGTCGACGCGCGGCGCCTGATCGCCGACATGGCGCGGGCGGCGCGCGTTGCCGTGCAGGCGCTGGGCCAGTCGTCCGGCGCGGCGCGCAACCGGGCGCTGGCCGAGGCCGCCGCCGCGATACGCGCCCGCGCGGACGACATCCTGGCTGCCAATGCGCGCGACATGCAGGGCGCCGACGCCAAGGGGCTGACCGCCTCGATGCGCGACCGGCTGTTGCTCGACCCCGCGCGTATCGAGGCGATGGCAAAGGGGCTGGAGGAGATCGCCGCCCTGCCCGACCCGATCGGCCAGATCATGGCGGAATGGACACGGCCCAACGGGCTCCGGATCGCGCGGGTGCGCGTGCCTCTGGGCGTGATCGGCATCATCTATAAATCGCGCCCGAACGTGACCGCCGACGCGGGCGCGATCTGCCTCAAGTCGGGCAACGCGGCCATCCTGCGCGGCGGCTCCGAAAGCCTCCACTCCTCGGCCGCCATCGCCGACTGCCTGCGCGCCGGCCTTCGCGCCGCCGGCCTTCCCGAGGCCGCCGTCCAGCTCGTGCCGACGCGCGACCGCGCGGCGGTCGGGGCCATGCTGACGCTTCCCGACCTGATCGATATCGTCGTGCCGCGCGGCGGCAAGTCGCTGATCGCCCGCGTGCAGGAGGAAAGCCGCGTCCCGGTGATCGCCCACCTGGAGGGCATCTGCCACGTCTATGTCGACCGCGCGGCCGATCCCGGGATGGCCGTGCAGATCGTCCACAATGCCAAGATGCGCCGGACCGGCGTATGCGGCGCATGCGAGACGGTGCTGGTGGACCGCGCCATCGCCGCGGCCCAGCTTCCCGCGATCGTCGCCGACCTCGCCGCGGCGGGTTGCGAGATTCGCGGCGATGCCGCCGTGCAGGCGGTCGATTCGCGCGTCGTGCCGGCGACCGAGGCGGACTGGGAGACCGAGTATCTCGACGCCATCGTCTCCATCGCCGTGGTCGACGGTCTCGACGGCGCGATCGCGCATATCAACCGGCACGGCTCGCACCATACCGATTCGATCGTAACCGCCGACGAGGCGGCGGCGCGCAAGTTCCTCGCCGAGGTCGACTCGGCCATCGTGCTGCACAACGCCTCGACCCAGTTCGCCGACGGGGGCGAGTTCGGCATGGGCGCCGAAATCGGCATCTCCACCGGCCGGCTGCACGCGCGCGGGCCGGTCGGGGTCGAGCAGCTCACCACCTTCAAGTACGTGGTTCACGGCGCGGGGCAGGTCCGGCCCTGATCGCGCGCGAGGTCATCCACGCCGCGCTCGCCCCGGCGCCGGGACGGCGCATCGGGCTTCTCGGCGGCTCGTTCAATCCGGCCCATTACGGCCACCTGCATATCAGCAGCCTCGCGCTTTCACGGCTCCGCCTCGACGAGGTGTGGTGGCTGGTCTCGCCGCAGAACCCGCTGAAACCCGAGGACGGCATGGCGCCCTTCGCCGACCGCCTGGCCGGGGCGCAGCGGCTGGCCCAAGGCGATGCGCGCATTCGCGCCACCGATATCGAGGCGCGGCTCGGCACGCGCTTCACCGTCGACACGCTGGAGGCGCTGGTCGGCGCCTTTCCCGGCGTGCCGTTCGTCTGGCTGATGGGGGCCGACAATTTGGCGCAAATCCCGCGCTGGCGCCGCTGGACCCGCATCTTCGAGCTTGTTCCCGTTGCGGTTTTCGGCCGCGCTCCATATTCTCTAAGGGCGTTGTCGGGCAAGGCGGCGCGGCGCTATGCGCGCCAGAGGTGGCGCCAGCGGGACGCGGCGCTCCTCGCCGCCGCCACGCCGCCCGCCTGGGTGTTCGTGCTGGCGCAGCTCCACCCCGCCTCGGGGACGGCGCTGCGGGTCCAGCGGACCGGCAGGTGAAACGAAGGAGGTGCAGATCGTAGACCGACCATCCCCCGCGACCACGCCGGACGAGGTGCTGTCGCGCATCACCGGCGTGCTCGAGGATGCCAAGGCCGAGGACATCGTGGTCGTCGGCCTTGCCGGCAAGTCCACCCTCGGCGACTACATGGTCATCGCCACCGGCCGTTCGAACCGCCAGGTGGCCGCGATGGCCGACCAGCTCGTCAAGAGCCTCAAGGAAATCGGCATCGGCGGCGTGCGGCCGGAAGGGCTGCGCCAGCGCGACTGGGTGCTGATCGATGCGGGCGACGTGATCGTCCACCTGTTCCGCCCCGAGGTGCGCGCCTTCTACAATCTGGAGAAGATGTGGGGGGTTGAGCTGCCCGAGCCCGACCGCTCCGCCGGCACGGCGGTGTGACGCGGGCGCGGGGCGCGGGGCGTGCGCCTCATCCTCGTCGCGGTGGGACGCATCCGCAACGCGCCCGAACGCGCGCTCTACGAGAACTTCGCGGAACGTCTCAGACCCGGTCTCGAACTCATTGAGGTCGAAGAGAAAAAGAGGCTTACGGGGCCGGCTCTGGTGCGCGCCGAGGCGGCGCTGATACGCGGCGCCATTCCGCCCGGCGCGCTTCACGTAGTCCTTGACCGGCGCGGAAAATCCCTTTCCAGCGAGCAGCTTGCCGAACGTCTTTCAGGCTGGATGGAAGCCGGGCGCGATGTCGCCTTCGTGATCGGCGGAGCGGACGGGCTGGACGAGAAGCTGCGCGCCGGCGCCGATCTGGTTCTGTCTTTCGGCGCAGCGACCTGGCCGCATTTCCTCGCCCGTGTGATGCTCGCCGAGCAGCTCTACCGCGCCCAGGCGATCCGCGCCGGCCATCCCTATCACCGCGCTGGCTAGACCGCGCTACGCCAGCTTTCGTTTGATCAGCTTCTCGGCGTTGGCGAGGTTGATCTTGTCCAGCGTGGCGCGGTCGAGCTCGAGCCGGTCGATGGCCTCGAACGTCTCGGGGATCGGCGCGAAAGGCGAGTCGGTGGCGAACACCACCCGGTCGGTGCCGAAATAGTCGAGCGAGGCGCGCACCCCGAGATGGCCGCCCATCAGCGCGGTGTCGGCGTAGAACATCTTGAAATACTCGTGGTGCGGCCGCTTCAGCGAGGACAGCACCTGCGAATAGTCCTCGTCGGAGGTGCGCTGGCCGAGCGTGGCCAGCCCCACCTCGATGCGCCCCTCGAAGAAGGGGATGCCGCCGCCGCCGTGATGGGTGACGATCTTGATGCCGGGGTGGCGGTCGAACAGGCCCGAAAGCACCAGGCGCGTACAGGCCGCCTGCGTCTCATACGTCCAGCCGAACGCCCACCAGATCTCGTAGCGCGAGACCTTTTCGGTGGCATAGTCGGTCATCGCGGCGGTGCGCGCCGGGTGCATCCAGATCGGCAGGTCGAGCTCCGCCATCTTCGCGAAGACCGGCTGGAACTCGGGAAGGTCGAGCGGCTTGCCCTTCACGTTGGTGAAGATCTGGATGCCGCACGCGCCGAGCTGGTTGATCGCCCGGTCGATCTCGTCCATCGCCGCGTCGAGATTGTGCATCGGGATCGCCGCGACGAAGGCGGGGAAACGGTCGCGGTGCCGCTCCACCACCTCGGCCATCGTGTCGTTGGCGAGGCGCGCGAGCTCGGCCCCCTGCTCCGGCGTCGAGATGTCCTCCAGCGGCGGGTTGGGCAGCGACACGACATGGCGGTAGTCGGGCCCGCCCGCGTCCATCAGCCGGAAACGCACGTCGAGGTCCGAGACGGCCTTCACCTGGCCCATGCGCTTGGCGATGTTGCCGAGCTGCGGGCCGTAGTTCTGCCACGCCGCGAAGAACTTCTCGGGGAAGATGTGGGTGTAGATGTCGACGATCATGACGCCTCCGCTTTGGACGCGGCGGATTGTAGCGTCCCCGGCCCGCGTGGCTAGGCCGAACTTGCGCCCGCACCGTGGGACGATCCCGCGATTGCAGGGCGCGCTTCAACCCTGCTAGGTTTCGGGCCGAACAACGCAGAGGGACGCGGAATGGACCAGGTGGTGGACGATCGGCTGAAGGTCCACGGCATCGAGATCGAGTTGACGCGGCGCGGCAAGGGCCCGGCCCTGCTGATGCTGCACGGCGGCGGCGGGCCGCAGCCGAACGCGCCCTTCGCCCAGAAGCTTGCGGAATCGTTCGATCTTCTGGTGCCCGCCCATCCCGGCTTCGGCACCTCGCCATTGCCGGACGCCTACGATTCCGTCGACGACCTCGCGTATCTCTATCTCGATTTGCTGGACCAGCTCGACCTCCGGGACGTGACCCTGATGGGGTTCTCGCTCGGCGGCTGGCTCGCCATGGAGATCGCCGTCAAGAACACGTCGCGCCTGAAGCGGCTGATCCTGGTGGATTCGGTCGGGGTGAAGTTCGGCGGGCGCACCGAGCGCGACATCGTCGACATCTTCGCGACGCCGGTCGAGCAGCTCGGCAAGCTGATGTACCACGACCCGTCGAAGGCGCCCGATCCGGCCAAGCTGACCGACGCCGAGGCCCTGGCCGCCGGCCGCAACCGCGAGGCGATGGCGCTGTATGGCTGGGAGCCGTACCTGCACAACCCGAAGCTGCGCAGCCGTCTGCACCGCATCGACGTGCCGACGCTGGTGATCTGGGGCGCGTCGGACGGGCTGGTGAAGCCGGCCTACGGCCAGCAGATCGCCAAGGAGATTCCGGGGGCCCGCTTCGCCCAGGTCGAGGCCGCCGGCCACGCGCCCAACATGGAGCAGCCGGAGGCCTTCCTGAAGCTGGTCACCGATTTCGCCCGCTGAGGCGCGGCAAGCGAAAGGAACACGTCGTGAGAGTCTATCATTTCAGCGAAACCGCCTATCCGCACTTGCCGCCGGCCGACACGCTGCAGAACGTCCGGGTGGTCTTCCCGAACTCGAACTACGATCCGGTCAAGGGCGCCGACGTCTACAACCACCGCATCGACGAGTGGCAGATCGCCGACGAGCTCGGCCTGCACATCATGCTGAACGAGCACCACCAGACCGCCACCTGCACGGTGCCGGCGGTGCCGCTGATGGCGGCGATCCTGGCGCGCGTCACCAAGGACGCCCGCATCCTGGTGCTGGGCAACCCGCTGGCCAACCGGCGCCAGCCGACGCGCATCGCCGAGGAGATGGCGATGGTCGACGTCATTTCGCGCGGCCGGCTCGAGTGCGGCTTCATCCGCGGCGTGCCGTTCGAGCTGTCGGCGCAGAACTCGAACCCGATGCGGATGGCCGACCGCATGTGGGAGGCGCACGACCTGATCGTGAAGGCGTGGACCACCCATGACGGGCCGTTCAACTGGGAGGGACGCTATTTCCACCACCGCCAGATCAACATCTGGCCGCGCCCCTACCAGCAGCCGCACCCGCCCGTCTGGGTGACCGTGTCCTCGCCCGCCTCGACCAAGATCCTGGCCGAGAAGAAATACGTCGCCGCATCGTTCCTCACCGGGTTCAGCGGCGCCAAGGCGGTGTTCGACGGCTACCGCCAGTACTGGCAGGCCGCGCACGGCTCGGAGGCGCCGACCGACCGCTGGGGCTATCTCGCGCTCTGCGCCACCGGCGAGACCGACGAGGAGGGCCGCACGCCTCGCCGAGAAGGTGCTGTGGTACATCAACATGAACAAGGTGTACCCGCAATTCGCCCGCGTGCCGGGCTACGTTTCGGCCGAGCGGTTGCTGGCGATGCGCTCGCAGGGGCTTTCGCCCGTCGGGGTCGAATCCTCGGCGTCGGGCACCGGCCTCGACACCCATATCGAGAAGGGCAACATGTTCTGCGGCAGCCCCGATACGGTCTACAAGCAGATCAAGAAGTTCCACGACCATGTCGGCGGCATCGGCCACATGATGCTGATGATGCAGGCCGGCCCGATGGACACGCCCGAGGTGCAGAAGAGCCTGACCCTGTTCGCCAAGGAGGTTCTGCCCCGCCTCAAGGAGCTGAGCCCGGTCGCCGAGAAGGTGGCTTAGGCGCCCCACAACAGGGTCGCGGGGCGCGCGCTTTGTTGGCAAGATGGCTTCCGCAAGGGCGGAATAAGCCAGCGGAGGGATCATGTCTCGCAGCGTCGCCGTCGTCGGCTCGGGGCCGGGCGGCATGTATGTCGTCCAGGGCCTCATCAAGAACGCCCCGGACGTAAAGATCGACGTGATCGAGCGGCTGCCCTCGCCGTTCGGGCTGATCCGGGGCGGCGTCGCGCCCGACCACGCCACCACCAAGAACGTCAGCCGCGCCTTCGAGAAGGCGCTGACCCACGCCAACGTGCGCTATCTCGGCAATGTCGAGGTCGGGCCGCGACGTGAGCGTGGCGGAGCTCGAGGAGATCTACGACGCGGTCGTGCTGGCCTATGGCGCGCCCTACGACAACCAGCTCGGCATACCCGGCGAGGACAAGAAGAACGTTTTCGGCTCCAACGCGTTCGTCGGCTGGTACAATTGCCACCCCGACTTCCGCGAGCTGAACCCCGACCTGGAGATCGAGACGGTCGCGGTGATCGGCGCCGGCAATGTCGCGATCGACGTCGCCCGCGTGCTGGCCAAGACGCCCGACGAAATGGCGCACACGGACCTCGCCGACCACGCGGCCGAGATCATCCACCCCTCGCCCATCAAGCATATCTGGATGATCGCCCGGCGCGGCCCGGTGGAAGGCGCGTTCACCAATGTCGAGCTGCGCGAGATGGGCGAGCTCGCGAACTGCGCGCCGGTGATCGAGCATCCGGAGGAGATTCCCGAGACGCCCGACCTGTCGCACCTCGACGAGCGCGACGCGCGCCTCAAGGCCAAGAACGTCGAGACGCTGCGCTCGTTCATCGGCGCGCCGACCGAGGGGAAGGCGCGCCGGCTGCACTTCGTGTTCTACGCCTCGCCGGTCGAGATACTAGGCGGCGACACGGTGGAGGGCATCCGGCTCGAGCGCATGCGCCCGCTCGGCGGCGGCCGCGTCGAACGCACCGGCGAGACGTTCGACGTGCCCTGCCAGATGGTGGTCACCTGCATCGGATCGCGCGCGGCGCGCCTCGGCGGCGTCCCGTTCGACGACAAGAAGGGCATCGTGCTGAACGAGGCGGGCAAGGTGCGCGAGCGGCTCTACGCGGCGGGCTGGGTGAAGCGCGGCGCAAGCGGCACGATCGGCACCAACAAGACCGATTCCGACGCCGTGGTCGAACGGGTGATCAAGGAGTTCGCGGGGCCCGAGCGGCCGGGCCGGCCCGCCATCGACGCGCTGCTGGCCAGCCGCGGCGAGGTGGTGCGCCCGCTCGAGTGGACCGACTGGCAGGTGATCGACAAGGCGGAAATGGCCGCGGCCAGCAAGCCCGCGCCGCGGCGCAAGTTCGTCCGCGTCGACGACATGCTCGCGGCGCTCGACCAGTCCCGCGCGGCGGAGTAGGCGGGCGCGACGCGTCAGGCCGCCGTGCTCGTATCTCGGAACCAGCGCGCGAGCCCCCACTCCCCGACCGAGCCATCCGCCACCGCGACCATCATCGCGACGACGTCAGCCTCCTCCGCCTGGTGGCGGAGCCCGTTCTGGTCGAGAAAAAACGCCGCGGTCGTGACATGTGTATAAATATCAAACCACCTTCTTCTCCCGCAGCGCCTTGATCGAGGCCGCGTCGTAGCCGAGCTCGGCGAGCACCTCGTCGGTGTGCTGGCCGAGGGTGGGTGGCGCGCGGCGGTACTCGACCGGCGTGCCGGAAAACCGCATGGGCGAGGCGACCAGCGGCACGGTGCCCGAGAGCGGATGCGGCAGCTCGATCTTGTCGCCGCGCGCGACGACCTGCGGCTCGGCGAACACCTGGTCGAGCGAGTTGATCGGCCCGTTGGCGATGCCGGCCTTCTCCAGCGCCGCCATCCATTCGGCGCGCGTTTTGGTCAGCATGATCTCGGCGACGATCGGGATGATGGTGTCGCGGTTCACCAGCCGCTGCGAGTTGGTGGCGAAGCGCGGGTCCTGGGCGAGTTCGGGCCGGCCCGCCAGCTCGCAGAACCGGGCGAACTGCGCGTCGTTGCCGACCGCCATCACGACGTGGTGGTCCTTGGTGGCGAAGGCCTGGTAGGGCACGACGTTCGGGTGCTCGTTGCCCAGCCGGCCGGGCGCCTTGCCCGAGACGAGGTAGTTCATCGCCTGGTTCGACATGACCGCGACGGTGGTGTCGAGGAGCGCCATGTCGATATGCTGGCCCTTGCCCGTCTCGTGGCGCGCGGCGATGGCGGCCGAGATGGCGACGGCCGAATAGACGCCGGTGAAGATGTCGCTGATCGCGATGCCCACGCGCTGTGGCCCGCCGCCGGGCTTGTCGTCGCGCTCGCCGGTCACGCTCATCACCCCGCCCATCGCCTGGGCCATCACGTCATAGCCCGGCCGGTCGGCGTAGGGGCCGGTCTGGCCGAACCCGGTGATCGAGCAATAGACCAGCCGCGGATTGACCTTCGAGAGGTCGCCGTAGCCGAGCCCGTACTTGGCGAGCTGGCCCACCTTGTAGTTCTCGAGGAGCACGTCCGACGTCCTTGGCGAGCGTGCGGATGATCTCTTGCCCCTCCGGCGAAGCGATATCGAGGGTGAGCGAGCGCTTGCCCCGGTTGGCGGCGAGGAAGTAGCCCGCCTCGCTGGTCTCCTTGCCGTCCGCGTCCTTCAGGTTGGGCGGCCCCCAGCCGCGCGTGTCGTCGCCGCGGCCGGGCCGCTCGATCTTGATCACGTCGCAGCCGAGGTCGGCGAGGATCTGCCCGCACCACGGCCCCGCGAGCACGCGGCTCATGTCGATCACGCGAAGGCCGGAAAGCGGTGCGGCCATGCCATTTGCTCCTTCAATAGAACGGTTAGCGCTCGCGGCCGAAAATGGCTGCGAGAACGGCAACGGTGCCGAGAGCCAGGCTGACGAGGCCCTGAAGCACCGGATCGGGATGGTAGTCCATGGGATCGGTCGAGAATTGCGCGACGCTCAGGCCCAGGCAAACCGCACCCAGAATTCCCAGGACGGGCCGTGGCCGCAAGCCGCGAACTTCGTCCGCCACCGTATGGGCGAAAGACCGGATCGACTTCATCGCCGTTCGGGTCTAGCCGAAGGCCTGGATGCCGGTCTGGGCGCGGCCCAGCACCAGGGCGTGGATGTCGTTGGTGCCCTCGTAGGTGTTCACCGTCTCGAGGTTCACCATGTGGCGCATCACGTGGTACTCGTCGATGATGCCGTTGGCGCCGTGCATGTCGCGCGCCGTCCGCGCGATGTCGAGCGCCTTGCCGGCGCAGTTGCGCTTGAGCAGCGAGATCGCCTCGGGCGAGGCCTTGCCCTCGTCGAACAGCTGGGCGAGGCGCAGGCAGGCGTGCAGCCCCAGCGTGATCTCGGTCTGCATGTCGGCGAGCTTCTTCTGGATCAGCTGGTTGGCGGCGAGCGGCCGGCCGAACTGCTGTGCGCGACAAGGTGTAGTCGCGCGCCGCGTGCCAGCAGAACTCGGCGGCGCCCAGCGCGCCCCAGCAGATGCCGAACCGCGCGTTGTTGAGGCAGCCGAACGGCCCGCCCAGCCCCTTGGCGCCGGGCAGGATCGCGTCCGCGGGCACGTGCACGTCGTCCATCACCACCTCGCCCGTGGTCGAGGCGCGCAGCGACAGCTTGCCGTGCATCTTGGGCGCCGACAGCCCCTTCAGCCCCTTTTCCAGCACGAAGCCGCGGATCACCCCCTCGTCGTCCTTGGCCCAGATCACGAAGACGTCGGCCATCGGCGCGTTCGATATCCACATCTTGGAGCCGTTGAGCACCCAGCCGTCCGCGACCTTCTTCGCGCGGGTCTTCATCCCGCCGGGGTCGGAGCCGTGGTCCGGCTCGGTCAGCCCGAAGCAGCCGATCATCTCGCCGGTCGCGAGCTTGGGCAGGTACTTCTCGCGCTGCTCCTCCGAGCCGTAGGCGTAGATCGGGTACATCACCAGGCTCGACTGCACCGACAGGGTCGAGCGGTAGGACGAATCCACCCGCTCGAGCTCGCGGCAGACGATGCCGTAGGAAACGTAGTTCGCCCCGGCGCAGCCATAGCCCTGGATGGTCGAGCCGAGGAGGCCGAGCTCGCCCATCTCGCGGAAGAACTCGGGGTCGGGGGTCTCGTCGCGCGCCGCGGCCAGGATGCGCGGCATCAGCTTCTCCTGGCAGAAGTCGCGGGCGGTGTCGCGCACCAGCTTCTCGTCCTCGCTCAAAAGCTCGTCGAACCCGAGCGGGTCCTGCCAGTCGAACTTCGCCCATTTCGTCGCGTGGCCGGCAGGCTTCGCGGGGGCTTCGGTCGCCATGATCGCGCTCCTCGACGTTCCGGAATGTTCGGGCGATCATAGCGAAATCGCCCGCAAGTGCCACCGGGCGGATCGCCTCGTCGTTCGACAGGCCCAGGATGGGATGCCGAATTCAACCTCATCCTGAGCCTGTCGAAGGATGAGGTATAGTCGGCGCTCGACCGCCAGAACCAAGAGGCCCGCCCGATGGCCAAACGGCCCACGTCCCCTGCCCCCCGCCTTCCTATGCTGCTGCCCGCGCCCGAGGCACTGCGCGAGACGATCGCCGCGTGGCTCGCCGAGGATATCGGCCGCGGCGACCTGACCACCGAGATCATGATCCCCGCCGAAGCCCGGGCGCGCTTCGCGCTGGTCGCGCGGCATCGACATGGTGGTGTGCGGCATCGGGCTCGCCGGCCGCGATCTTCCGCCAGCACGTGCCCGATTGCCGCGTCGAGATCCGCATGGCCGACGGGACGCGGGCGAAAAAGGGCGACGTGCTGGCCCGCGTCTCGGGGCCGGCGCGCGGGCTGCTGACCGCCGAGCGGACGGCGCTGAACCTGGTCCAGTTCCTGACCGGGCATGGCGACGCTGACGGCCGCCTATGCCGACCAGGTGGCGGGCACCGGCGCGGTTCTGGTCGACACACGCAAGACCGTGCCCGGCTTCCGCATGCTATCGAAATACGCGACCGCCGTGGGAGGCGCGCGCAACCACCGGCTCGGGCTCGACGACGGCGTCATCATCAAGGACAACCATATCGCCGTGCATGGCTCGATTTCCGCCGCCGTGGCGCGGGCGCGGGCGGTGACGCCGGCGCTCACCAAGATCGAGGTCGAGTGCGACACGCTCGCCCAGGTGCGCGAGGCCGCCGCCGCCGGCGCCGACGTCATCCTGCTCGACAACATGGACGCCGCCACGATGCGGAAGGCGGTCGCCATCGTCGCCGGACGGGCCGAGCTGGAGGCTTCCGGCGGCATCACGCTCGAGACCGTGCGCGAAAAGGCGCGGACCGGGGTCGACACGATCTCGGTCGGGCGCATCACCCAGTCCGCGCCGTCGGCCGATATCGGGCTCGACGTGGCCATCGACGCACGGCGCAAGCGGTAGCCCGGGCACCGCCGATCGCGACGTCCGCGAATCACGGACGCTTGACCGGCCATGAGAACCTATGTAGAACACGCGCGGACGTTTTTGTTTTGTTCCAGATATTGTAGGCGGGGACCTGGGGCACGCGAGATGCTGACAAGAAAGCAATACGAGCTGCTGACCTATATCGACGAGCACCTCAAGGCGCACGGCGTGTCGCCCTCGTTCGACGAGATGAAGGACGCGCTCAATCTCAAGTCCAAATCGGGCATCCACCGGCTGATCACGGCGCTGGAGGAGCGCGGCTTCATCCGCCGCCTCGCCAACCGCGCGCGCGCGCTCGAGGTGCTGCGCCTGCCGGAATCGTCCGCGCGCGCCCAACCCGCCCGCGGCGAGGCGTCGAGCTTCGCGCCCAACGTGATCGAAGGCCGGTTCCGCACGTCGCTGCCCGGCGCCGCCGTGCCGGAAGCGCGCGCGTCCGAGACGGTGGACCTGCCGCTCTATGGCCGCATCGCCGCCGGCGCGCCGATCGAGGCGATCCGTGACCATCAGACCATCGGCGTGCCCGCCGGGCTGATCGGCACGGGCGAGCACTACGCGCTCGAGGTCGACGGCGATTCGATGATCGAGGCGGGCATTTTCGATGGCGATACCGCGATCATCCGGCGCTCCGACACCGCCGAGAACGGCACCATCGTCGTCGCGCTGATCGACGACAACGAGGTCACGCTCAAGCGGCTCCGGCGCAAGGGCGCCTCGATCGCGCTCGAGCCCGCCAACCCGGCGCACGAGACCCGCATTTTCGGCCCCGACCGCGTGCGGGTGCAGGGCCGGCTGGTCGCGCTGATGCGGCGGTATTAGCGCAAGTCCGGTTGAGCCCTCACGGGCAGAGGGGGCGAGCACCACGTTCATTGCGCCGGTGTCGGACGTAATGGAGGTTCGCGAGAAGGAAGGCGGCACCAGCGTTCCCTCCCCCCTTGAGGGGGAAAGACAGGGAGAGGGGTCGGACATCGCCGTACTGCCGCGGTTCTACTCGGAGCTTCGCTTGGCGGTGTTCCATGGTCGCAGGTACAATCGCAACATGTCCGAAACCGCCCTGATCGTTGGCGCGGGACCGCGCACCGGCGGCGCGATCGGCCGGCTCGCCGCCGCCGACGGCATGAAGGTCGCGCTCGCGGCGCGCGCGCCCGACAAGCTGTCCGCGCTGGCAGGCGAGATCGGCGCCCGCACCTATGGCTGCGACGCGACCAAGCGCGACGAGGTCGACCGGCTGTTCGCCGCCGTCGAATCCGAGCTGGGCGTGCCCGACCTGGTGGTGTTCAACCCCGCGGGGCGCGTGGCCGGCGCCATCCAGGACATTGACCCGGAAGACGCCGAGCGCTCGCTCGCCATCCTGAACGGCGCGTTCCTGGTGGCCCGGGCGGCGGCGCGCGGCATGGTGGCGCGCGGCTCGGGCACCATCGCCTTCACCGGGGCGCTGACCTCGGTCAAGGCGCCGGCGGGCCAGTCGGTGATCGCGATGTACAAGTTCGGCATCCGCGGCCTCGCGCAGGCGCTGGCGCGCGAGCTGCACCCCCAGGGCGTGCATGTCGGCCATGTCTACGTGGTGGGCGGCATCGCCCCGCTCGACCCGGCGAGCCGCAAGGGCGAGGACGCCAACGCGCTCGGCGACGAGATCGCCCGCGCCTTCCTTACGCTTCACCGCCAGCATCGGTCGGTGTGGTCGTGGGAACTCGGCATCGGCCCGTGGTCGGGCGAGGTGGCGTAGCCGCCGGAGAGCCGGCGCGCGGTCCTGGTCCTAGCGCGCGCCGCCGGCGGCGCGGGCCGCATCCTCGTTGAGGACGGGCCGGCCGAGGCATTCCTCGATCGCGGCGCGGTCGAGCGTCTCGTGCGCCTCGAGGGCCGAGATGAGCCTATCGACCGCATCGCGATGCTCGCCGATGATGCGCTTGGCGCGGTCGTCGGCCTCGACCAGGAAGCGCTGCACCGCGTCGTCCACCGCCTTTGCGGTGGCGTCGGAGAACTGGCGCGGCTGGGCCATCGCGCGGCCGAGGAACGGGTGCTCGTCCAATTCGCGCACGTCCACCGGCCCGATCTCGTCGGACATGCCCCAGCGCGCGACCATCGCGCGCGCCAGGCTGGTGGCCTGCTTGATGTCGTCGTCGGCGCCGGATGACAGCGAATTGAGGAAGATCTTTTCGGCGGCGCGGCCCGCCATCATCACCGCCAGCCGGTCGCGCAGATACTCCTCGGGCAGGGTGTAGCGCTCGAACTCCGGCAGGGTCTGGGTCGCGCCCAGCGCGCGGCCGCGCGGGATGATCGACACCTTGAAGAGCGGATCGGCGTTGGGCACGAAATGCGCCACCGACGTGTGGCCCGATTCGTGCACGGCGAGGCGGTGGCGCTCGTCCGGCGTCATGGTGAGCTGGCGCTCCGAGCCCATGACGATGCGATCGCGCGCGTGCTCGAAATGGCTCTCGCTCACGCGCTTGGCCCCCTCGCGCGCGGCGAGGACGGCGGCCTCGTTCACCAGGTTGCGCAGATCGGCGCCGGAGAAGCCGGGCGTGCCGGCCGCGAGCTTGTCGATGTCGATGCTCTCGGCGAGCGGCACCTTGCGCACGTGCACCTTGAGGATGGCCGCGCGCGCCGTGCGGTCGGGCAGATCGAGCGTGATGTGCCGGTCGAACCGGCCGGGGCGCAGCAGCGCCGGGTCGAGCACGTCGGGCCGGTTGGTGGCGGCGATCACCACCACCGCCTCGTGCCCGCCGAACCCGTCCATCTCCGACAGGATCTGGTTGAGCGTCTGCTCGCGCTCGTCGTGGCCGCCGCCGAGCCCCGCCCCGCGGACGCGCCCGATGGCGTCGAGCTCGTCGATGAAAATGATCGAGGGCTGCTTCTTCTTCGCCTCCTCGAACATGGCGCGCACGCGCGAGGCGCCGACGCCGACGAACACCTCGATGAATTCCGAGGCGGAGATGGCGATGAACGGCACGCCCGCCTCGCCGGCCAGCGCGCGGGCGAGCAGCGTCTTGCCGGTGCCGGGCGGCCCGTTGAGCAGCACGCCATGCGGCACCTCGGCGCCCAGCGCGCGGAACCGGTCGGGATCCTTCAGGAACTCGACCAGCTCGGACACCTCGCGCTTGGCGCTGTCCTGGCCGGCCACGTCGGCGAAGGTCACGCTCGGCCGGGTCGCCTTGGGCTCCTTGGCGCTGGTGCGGCCCTTGAGGAATTGCTGGATGTTCTGGCCGCCGACTCCGCCCGGCATGTTGCCGGACATGCGTCGCCAGAACCACCAGTAGATGCCGATCAGCAGGATCCAGGGCAGGAGCCCGGCCAGGATCGAGCGGAACCCGCCCTCGCCGGCCGTCGCGCGGTAGGTCACCTTGTTCTGGTTCGAGCAACTTGACGAGGTCGGGATCGCCCACCGCCGGCACGTTGGTGGTGAAGCGGTCGGTCGCGCTGCTGCCCGGCGTCAGCGCTTCGGGCGCGTTGAGCTTGCCCGTCACGCGATGTTCCGCCAGCACCGCCTCGGCCACCTTGCCCTGCTCGACCAGCGCGCGGAACTGGCTGTACGGGATGTCGGCGCCGGACGAACTGAACCCGCCCGGCGACATCATCGCATAGATCAGGAACAGCAGCCCGACGACAACCGCGACCGGCAGCCATTTCGGCGTGTTCTGCATCGGCCCCCCCGGGGGACGCGCCATCGGATCAGTGCGCCGCGCCGGACGACGACTTGAAGGCCTCCTTCTGGCCCGCGCTCGCCTCGGTCTGGTACTTGTCCTTCCACTCGGCGTAGGGCATGCCGTAGACGATCTCGCGCGCCTGCTCGTAGTCCATGGTCATGCCGCGCTCCTCGGCGGCGGCCTTGTACCATTTGGACAGGCAATTGCGGCAGAACCCCGCCAGGTTCATCAGGTCGATGTTCTGCACGTCGGTGCGGCTGCGCAGATGCGCGACGAGGGCGCGGAAGGTCGCGGCCTCGAGCTCGGTGCGTGTCTTGTCATCCATGTCGATCCGCCTCGAAAAGTGGGAATTCCCTCCGCATAATTTGGGATATCGCGGGGCCAAATGGAACCCCTCGCGGCCGGCGAACCGGATTATAACGGCGCCATGGTGCAAATGGGTCACATGGCGGTGCTGCACGGCGCGTTCGAGGCGGCGCTGGCCGCCGCGCGGCCGGCGCGCAGCCTGGCCCGCCACCTGCCCCTGCCCCCGCGGGGCCGCACGCTGGTCGTCGGCTGCGGCAAGGCGGCCGCGTCGATGGCGCGGGCGGTGGAGATCGCCTGGCCCGGCCCGCTCGACGGGTTCGTGGTGACCGCCACCTTCCATGGCGAGCCGTGCCGCTACGTTTCGGTGGTCGAGGCGGCGCACCCCGTGCCGGACGAGGCGGGCGAGGCAGCGGCGCGCCGGGCGCTGCGGCTGGTCGAGGAACTGACGGCGGACGATCTGGTGCTGGCGCTGGTCTCGGGCGGCGGGTCGGCCCTGATGGCCCTGCCCGCCCCCGGCCTGACTCTTGCCGACAAGAGGGCCGTGACCCGCGCGCTGCTCGCCTCGGGCGCCGCGATCGGCGAGATCAACGCGGTGCGCAAGCATCTGTCGGCGATCAAGGGCGGGAGGCTCGCCGCCGCCGCGCACCCGGCCCGGGTGGTGACGCTGGTCGTTTCCGACGTGCCGGGCGACGATCCGGCCACCGTCGCCTCGGGCCCGACCCTGCCCGACCCCACCAGCTTCGCCGACGCGCGGGCGGTGCTGGACAAATATCGCATCGCCCCGCCCGAGGCGGTGGCGCACCACCTGGCGGCGGCGCGGGACGAGACGCCCAAGCCGGGCGATCCGCGCCTCGCCGGCGCCGAGGCCGTGGTGATCGCCCGCGCCCGCGACGCGCTGGAGGCCGCCGCAGCCTTCGCCCGCGCGCAAGGCGTCGAGCCGGTCATGCTGGGCGATGCGGTCGAGGGCGAGGCGCGCGAGGTGGCCCGGGAACACGCGCGCCTGGCGCGCGCGGCGGCGGAGGCGGACGGTCCGCCGCGCCTGATCCTGTCGGGCGGCGAGACGACGGTGACGGTCGGCGGGGCGGCGCCCGGGCGCGGCGGGCGCAACACGGAATACCTGCTCGCCCTCGCTTTGGCGCTCGACGGCGCGCCGGGGATCGCGGCGCTCGCCTGCGACACCGACGGGATCGACGGCGATTCGGGCGCGGCCGGCGCGACGATCGGCCCGGACAGCCTGGCGCGCGCCCGCGCCGCCGGACGCGACCCCGCAGCCGATCTGGCCGGGCACGATTCCGCATCGCTGTTCGCCGCGCTCGGCGATCTGCTCGTCACCGGCCCGACGCGCACCAACGTCAACGATTTCCGCGCGATCCTGGTGGGTTAGCGGCCCGGCCCGGTGTCACTGGCGCCGATTCGGCTGCGCGCCTATAAAGCCCGCATGCGCAGGCGGCGCTCGACCAAGATCGTCGCGACCCTCGGCCCCGCGAGCGCCGATCCGTCCATGCTGCGCCGCCTGTTCGAGTCGGGCGCCGACGTGTTCCGCCTGAACATGAGCCACGGCAGCCACGCCTCCCACGGCAAGCTGGTCAAGGAGATCCGCGCGCTGGAACACGAGATCGGCCGCCCGGTCGGCGTGCTGACCGACCTGCAGGGGCCGAAGCTGCGGCTCGGCGTGATCGCCGGCGGCGCTGTCGAGGTGCCGACGGGGGCGCGCTACCGGCTCGACCTCGACGACGCGCCGGGCGACGGGAACCGTGCGCCCCTGCCCCACCCCGAGGTGTTCGCCGCCCTCTCCAAGGGCACCGATATCCTGATCGACGACGGCAAGGTGCGCCTCTGCGTCACCGCGCGCGGCAAGGACTACGCCACCTGCGAGGTGGTGGTTGGCGGCTGCCTCTCCGACCACAAGGGCGTGAACGTGCCGGGCGCGCTGCTCGCCATTTCGCCGCTCACCGCGAAGGACCGCAACGACCTGCGCTTCGTCCTCGATGCCGGGGTCGACTGGATCGGGCTGTCCTTCGTGCAGCGGCCGGAGGACATGGCCGAGGCGCGCAAGCTGATCGCCGGACGCGCGGCGCTGCTCGCCAAGATCGAGAAGCCGTCCGCCGTCGAGCGGCTGGACGAGATCCTGACGCTGTCCGACGCGGCGATGGTGGCGCGCGGCGATCTCGGCGTCGAGCTGCCGCCCGAGGACGTGCCCGGCATCCAGAAGCGCATCGTGCGCCAGTGCCGCACGCTGGGAAAGCCGGTGGTGGTGGCGACCCAGATGCTGGAATCGATGCTGACGAACCCTATGCCGACGCGCGCCGAGGCGTCGGACGTGGCGACCGCGGTTTATGACGGGGCCGACGCGGTGATGCTGTCGGGCGAGACCGCGTCCGGCAGCTACCCGGCCGAGTCGGTCGCGATGATGAACCGCATCGTCGAGCACGTGGAGCGCGATCCGCTCTACCGCTCGCTGCTCGACATTGTCCACGGCGCGCCCGAGGCGACCGGCGCCGACGCCATCACCGCCGCGGCCCGCCAGGTGGCGCACACGGTCGGCGCCTCCGCGATCGTCACCTTCACCACTTCGGGCTCGACCGCGCTGCGCGCCGCCCGCGAGCGGCCGGAGGTGCCGATCCTGACGCTGACCGCCAACGTCGGCACGGCACGCCGCCTGGCGCTGGCCTGGGGCATTCACTGCGTCATCGGACGCGACGTGAAGTCGTTCACCGACATGGTAAATCGCGCCTGCGCCCGCGCGCAGGAGGAAGGCTTCGCCGCCAGCGGCGAGCGCCTCGTCATCACCGCCGGCATGCCCTTCGGCACGCCCGGCGCGACCAACGTGCTGCGCATCGCCTGGGTCGGAAGCTGACACAGCCGAGAGTGGGTAACGAACCACCCGTTCGTGCTGAGTGTGGCCGCGCGGGGCGCGGGCACGCGCATCCGCCTCCGTTCGCCCTTCGATGCGGACCGCTACGCGGGCCACTCAGGGCGAACGGGACGAGGCAGGGTCGGTCGGAGGTAGAGCCGGGCCCTCAATGCCCGCCGGAGCTTTTCCAGGTCTTGCCGTGGCGCTCGGCATGGCCCTGGCTTTCCAGCCGGGCGAGCTGGCCGGGAAGCAGGTCGTAGGCGGTCTGCGCGGCGGTGAAGAAGACGCGCTCGACGGCGGTGGCCTCGATGATGCTGACGATGGCATGGCCGCCCGGGAGCTTTACGGTGGGGCCGCGCGCGCTGACCGCCTCGCACGGCTTGAAGTAGTAGTTCCACCGGTCGTTCGCCACCACATCGGGCATGGACGGACCCCCACGCGCGGCCGGCGCCGCCGCCTTTGGCGCTTGCGCCTGTTCCTCGTGCCGCCAGAATTCGCGACAATTAGTGAACCGCCCCGCGCCCCCGCGCAAGGGCCATGAACGCAAGGCGGCCCGCCGCGCGCGGGCGAAGCTCAGTGCCTCACGTCCTTCCAGATCTTCTTCTTCAGCGCGAACATCAGCCCGGTCATGACGAACAGGAACAGCACGACCTTGATGCCCATGCGGTGGCGCGTCTCGAGGTTGGGCTCGGACGCCCAGGCGAGGAAGGTGGAGACGTCGGCGGCCATCTGCGGCACGGTCGCCTTGGTGCCGTCGGAATACTTGACGGCGCCCTCGGACAGAGGCGGCGGCATGGCGATGATGCAGCCCGGCATGGCCGAGTTGTAGTACTTGCCCTCGGGCACCTGCGGCGCGGTGACGACCTTCTTCACCGTCCCGTCGGGCTGCTTCTCCTCCTCGACGGCGCGGCAGGCGTTCTTTTCCGGCGGCGGCGGCGGCGTCTCGAAGCCGGTCAGCACGCCGTAGACGTGGTTCGGCCCGCCCTCGCGCGCTTTCACGATCATCGACAGGTCGGGCGGCAGGGCGCCGGCGTTGGCGGCGCGCGCCGCCTGGTCGTTGGCGAAGGGCGGCTTGAAGTAGTCCGACAGCCGCCCCGGCCGCTGGTACATCTTGCCTTCGTCGTTCGGACCGTCGGTGATCGCCACCGAGGCGGCGATCTTCTTCGCCTGGTCCTCGGCGAGGCCGATCTCCGTCAGGTTGCGGTAGGCCAGATGCTCCATCTGGTGGCAGGTCGAGCAGACGTCCTGATAGACCTGGAAGCCGCGGATCAGCGCGCCGCGGTCGAACGTGCCGAAGATGCCGTCGAACGACCAGTGCCTCTCGGGCGTCTCCTGGGCGGCGGCGGGGTGCGCGGCGGCAAGGCCGAGGGCGGCCGCCGCCGCGGCGAGAACGGCGCGCCGCCCCGTCATGCCCGCGCTCCCAGCACGGGTTCGGAGATCGAGGCGGGCAACGGTCGCGGCTTTTCGATGAAGCCGAGCAGCGGCATCAGGATCAGGAAGTGGATGAAGTAGTAGGCCGTGGCGATCTGGCCGATGGCCACGAACATCCCCTCCGGCGGGTGCGCGCCGACCCAGCCCAGCACGATCGCGTCGATCACCAGCACCCAGAAGAGCTGCTTGTAGATCGGCCGGAACTTCGCCGAGCGCACCTTCGACGTGTCGAGCCACGGCAGGAACAGCAGGAGCAGGATCGACCCGAACATAAGGCACACCCCGATCAGCTTGCCGGGGATGAACCACACGTCGAAATTGATCGAGCGCAGGATCGCGTAGTAGGGCAGGAAGTACCATTCCGGCACGATGTGCGGCGGCGTCTGCAGCGGGTTCGCCGGCACGTAGTTGATCGGCTCGCCGAAGAAGTTGGGCGCGAAGAACACGAACCCGAGATAGATGATCAGGAACACCCCCGTCCCGAACATGTCCTTCACGGTGTAGTACGGGTGGAACGGGATGGTGTCCTGCGGCCCCTTGGTGTCGATGCCCAGCGGGTTGCCCGAGCCGTGCTGGTGCAGCGCCATCAGATGCAGCCCGACCAGCCCCACGATCACGAACGGCAGCAGATAGTGCAGGCTGAAGAACCGGTTGAGCGTCGGGTTGCCGACGCTGAACCCGCCCCACAGCCAGGTCACGATGTCGTTGCCGATCGCCGGGATCGCCGAAAACAGGTTGGTGATCACGGTCGCGGCCCAGAAGCTCATCTGGCCCCAGGGCAGCACGTAGCCCATGAAGGCCGTCGCCATCATGGTCAGCAGGATGAAGATGCCGATGATCCAGAGCAGCTCGCGCGGCGCCTTGTACGAGCCGTAATAGAGCCCGCGGAACACGTGGATATAGACGATCATGAAAAAGGCCGACGCGCCGTTCATGTGCAGGTAGCGCAGCAGCCACCCGAAATTCACGTCGCGCATGATCGTTTCGACGGAGTTGAACGCCAGCGTCTCGTTCGGCGTGTAGTGCATGGCGAGCACCACGCCGGTGCCGATCATGATGACCAGCACGATCCCCGCCAGCGACCCGAAATTCCACCAGTAGGACAGGTTGCGAGGCGTCGGGTACTCATAGAGCTCGTGCTCCATGAAGGTAAACATGGGCAGACGGTAGTCGATCCACTTGACCACCGGGTTCTGCATCCATTTCGCGGCCATCGTCCCGCCCCCTCTATCCGATCTTCAGCACGTTGTTGGGCAGGAAGGCATAGGGCGGCACCTCGAGGTTGCGCGGTGCCGGCCCTTTCCGTATGCGGCCCGATTCGTCGTATTGCGAGCCGTGGCACGGGCAGAACCACCCGCCAAACTCGCCGCGCGGGTCGTCCGACTTCTGGCCCAGCGGAATGCAGCCGAGATGCGTGCAGATGCCCACCACCACCAGCCATTCCGGCTTCTTGGTGCGCGCCGCGTCGGTCTCGGGGTCGCGCAGCGCGTCGAGCGCCACCTCGCGCGCGGCGGCGATCTGCTTCGCGGTGCGGTGATCGACGAACACCGGCCGGCCGCGCCACACCACGGTCAGCCGCGCGCCGACAGGCACCCGGGCGAGGTCGATCTCGGTCGAGCTGATCGCCAGCACGTCGCGCGCCGGGTTCATCGAATGGACCAGCGGCCACAGCGCGGCGACGACGCCCGCGGCCCCGAACCCCGCGGTCGCGAGGGTCAGGAAATCCCGGCGTGTTTCCCCTGGGCTTGCGGTCGAATCGAGTGTCGGGCTGTGTTCCGCGGCACGCGCCATGTTGTTCTCTCTTTCGGCCGGGCCATCCCCCCGGGCGCTATGGCGGTTGACGACGTACCACCCCCCGCCATGGCCCCGAATGTGGCACTGTGCCGCAGCGCGCGGCGCCCGCCCTCGCCACCGGAGCCGCGACGGGTATAATGGAAAATCAGGCATTTGCAAATGGTCGACGCGGCCGCGCTCCGCCCGATGCGCCTCGCCCTCTACGAGCCCGACATCCCGCAGAATGCGGGCGCCATGCTGCGCCTCGCCGCGTGCCTCGGCGTCGCCGTCGACCTGATCGAGCCGGCCGGATTCCTGCTCGACGACCGCCGGCTGCGGCGCGCCGGAATGGACTATCTGGCGGGCGTCGCGCTCGCCCGCCACGTGTCGTGGGACGCCTTCCGCCAGGCGCGGGCGGGCGCGCCGGGCCGGCTCGTGCTGCTCACCACCCGGGCCGACACGCCCTATGCCGGATTTCGCCTTCCGCGGCGACGACACGATCCTGGTCGGGCGCGAATCGGCCGGCGTGCCGGACGCGGTGCACGCGGCGGCCGATGCGCGGCTGCGCATCCCGATGGCGCCGGGCCTGCGCTCGCTCAATGTCGCGCTCGCCGCAGCCATGGTATTGGGGGAAGCGCTGCGCCAGACCGGCGGGTTCCCGGGGACCGAGACATGACCGAGCCAGACCAGAGAAAAGCGGCCGCCGAGGCATGGTTCGCCGAGTTGCGCGATGCGATCTGCGCCGCCTTCGAGGCGTGCGAGGACGACGTGCCCGCGCCGAACGACACGGGCGCGCCCGGCCGGTTCGTCCGCACCGCATGGCGCCGCCCGCCCGAGCCCGACACGCCCGACGGCGGCGGCGGGGTGATGTCGGTGATGAAGGGCCGCGTGTTCGAGAAGGTGGGGGTCAACGTCTCCACCGTCCACGGCGTGTTCTCGGAGCGGTTCCGCAAGGAGATCCCGGGCGCCGAGGCAGACCCGCGATTCTGGGCGTCGGGCATCTCGCTGGTGGCGCACCCGCGCTCGCCCAAGGTTCCGGCCGCGCACATGAACACGCGCCATATCGTGACGGCCAAAGGCTGGTTCGGCGGCGGGGCGGACCTCACGCCGGTCTTCCCAATCGAGCGCGACACGGCGGACTTCCACGGTGCCTTCCGCGCCGCCTGCGACGCGCACGATTCGGCCTATTACGACAAGTTCAAGAAATGGTGCGACGAGTATTTCTACCTGCCGCACCGGGGCGAGATGCGCGGCGTGGGCGGCATCTTCTACGACTACGTCGACAGCGCGCGACTGGCACGCCGACTTCGCCTTCACCCGCGACGTCGGACGCGCCTTCCTCGACATCTATCCGAAGCTGGTCCGCCGCCATTTCGCCGAGCCCTGGACCGAGGCCGACCGCCACGCCCAGCTCGCCAAGCGCGGCCGCTATGCCGAGTTCAACCTGCTGTACGACCGCGGCACGCGGTTCGGCCTGCAGACCGGCGGCAATGTCGACGCGATCCTGATGTCGCTTCCCCCGGTCGCGGAGTGGCCGTAAGGGAACACGCAGTGTCTCCCCACATGTAGGGGCCGGTCCCCGACCGGCCCGGCGCGTGGGGCGGGTCGCGCACCCGCCCCTACCGGAACCAATCCGGGCCGGGCTACTCCGCCTTCTTGCCGTTCGGATCGGGCTGAGGCGGGATGTGCTGGCCGGCCTCGATGACGCCGCGGCGGATGGCGCGGGTCTTGGTGAAGAAGTCGAACAGGGCCTGGCCGTCGCCGAACCTTATCGCGCGCTGCAGCACCGTCACGTCCTCCAAGAGGCGCCCCAGCATCTCCAGCACCGCGTCGCGGTTGTTGAGGAAGATGTCGCGCCACATGGTCGGATCCGACGCCGCGATGCGGGTGAAGTCGCGGAAGCCCGACGCGGCGAACTTCACCACCTCCGATTTCGTATGCTCCTCGAGGTCGGTCGCGGTGCCGACGATCGCGTAGGCGATGACGTGCGGCACGTGCGAGGTGATGGCGAGCACGTGGTCGTGATGCTCGGCCTCCATGACCTCGACCTGGGCACCGCATCGCCGCCACAGCTCGGCGACGCGCTCGGTCGCGGCCGGGTCGGTGCCGGCGGGCGGGGTCAGGATCGTCCAATGCCCTTCGAACAGCGTGGCGAAGCCGGCGTCGGGGCCGGAATGCTCGGTGCCCGCCACCGGATGGCCCGGCACCAGATGGACTCCGGCGGGCAGATGCGGCGCGATGTTGTCGATGGCGGCGCGCTTGGCCGAGCCCACGTCGGAGACGATGGCCCCCGCCTTGAGGCTGGGCGCCATCGCCTTGGCCATCTCGGCGTAGGCGCCCATCGGCGTGCAGATCACCACCAGGTCCGCGTCCTTCGCGGCCTCGGCCGCGTCGGCGGTGTAGGAATCGCCGAGGCCCAGCTCCCGCGCCTTGTCACGCGTCGCCTGGCTGCGCGACATGATGGCGATGTGGCGGGCGAGCCCGTCCCGCTTCATCCGCCGCGCCAGCGACGAGCCGATCAGCCCGATCCCGATCAGCGCCACGCGGTCGAACAGCGCCTCAGCCACGCGCACCCTCCGCGAACTCGGCCAGCGCGCGGGCGCAGGCCCGCATCTCCGGCTCGGGTCCGATGGTGATGCGCAGGCAGTCCGGCAGGTGATAGACGCCGGTCTCGCGCGCGATGATGCCGCGGCCGTTCAGGAACCGGTTGGCATCCGCGCTCGTCCGGCCAGGCTCGCCGGGGAAGCGCACCAGGATGAAGTTCGCCGCGCTGGGCACCACCTCGAGTCCGAGCTCGACCATCCGGTCGCGCAGCCAGGGCAGCCAGGCCGCATTGTGGTCGCGCGCGCGGTCGAGATGCGCGCCGTCGTCCATCGAGGCGGCGCCCGCCGCCTGGGCGGGCATCGACACGCCGAACGGCGAGCGCAGCCGGTTGAGCGCATCCGCGATGGGCGCCGGGCAGTAGGCCCAGCCGATCCGCAGCGCGGCGAGCCCGTGGATCTTGGAGAAGGTGCGCGTCATCACCGTGTTCGCGCCTTCGTCGACCAGGGCCGCGCCGTCGGCGTAGTCGTTGCGCACCACGTACTCGGCGTAGGCCGAGTCGACCACCAGGACGACGTCTTCGCGCAGTGCGGCGCGCAGCCGGCGCAGCTCGGACTCGGGGATGTAGGTGCCGGTCGGGTTGTTCGGGTTGGCGAGATAGACCAGCCGCGTCTTCGGCGTCACCAGGGCGAGCAGCGCGTCGACGTCGGCGGTCAGCGCCGTCTCCGCCGCGGCGACCGGCGTCGCCCCCACCGAATGGGCGATGATCGGGTACATGGAAAAGCCGTGCCGCGTCATCAATATCTCGTCGCCCGGCCCGGCATAGCAGCGCGCGAGGTTGTACAGCACCTCGTCCGAGCCGGCGCCGCACACGATGCGTGCGGGATCGAGCCCGTGGCGGCGCCCGATCGCCTCGCGCAGCGCGGTGCAGCCGCCATCGGGATAGCGGTCGAGCGTGCGCGCCGCGGCGCGGTAGGCCTTCACCGCCGCCGGGCTCGGTCCCAGCGCCCCCTCGTTGGAGGCGAGCTTGATGACTCGCTTGCGCCCGGCGAGCGACGACTTGCCCGGCACGTAGGGCTCGATCTCCAGGATGCCGGGCCGGACCAGGGGTGCGCTCATCCCAGCTCCGCCGCGGTGAAGGGCACGGCATAGCCGCCCACCGCGACGGCCCGGCGCACCGGCTGCGCCGTACCGGCGACCAGCGCGGCGAGGCGCGGATCGTCGCGCCCGACGAACCCGTCGATCTCGGCCAGGAACAGGCTGTCCTGGCCCTCGCGCGCGGCGCGCGGCGCCAGCATCGCGCAATCCAGCCCGGCGGCGTCCAGCGCGTCCGCCACCGTGCGGCGCGAGGCGTGGTTGACCGCCTCGATCACCAGGAAGCTGCGGTCGGCGCCCGACGGCTCCTGGTCGCAGGCAGCGACGGCGATCGCCTGCGGCCCGGGCGGACCAGGCGGCGGGGCGAAGGGAAGGCGGGCGACGATGCGGGCGGTTTCGGCTTCGGTGCCGGCCAGCGCCGGCCACCACGGGTCGCGGTCGTCCTCGTCCGGCGGCGGCAGCACGCCGACCTGCGCCTCGCCCACCGTGACCGCGCGAATCACCCCGCGCACCGTCTCGTAGCGGCGGGTTGGGGTGGTGGAGCCGAAATGGTCGGAGGCGAGCTGGCCGAGCGCGGGCCCCGCCGGCGGCGCGTAGACCGCGAGCGCGAACGGCCCCTGCACGCGCACCTGGCCGGCCATGATCTCGCGCCAGATGCGCACCAGCGCGTGGGCCGGAAACGGCCCCGCGTGGCGCGCGACCAAGCGCCGCAGCACCGCGGCCTCGCGCGCCGGCCGCAGCACCGGCCCGCCGCCGGCGCGCTTTACGTCGCGGATCGCCACCACCGCCTCGGTGCGGCGCATCAGAAGGTCGTGAATCGCGTCGTCGATACGGTCGATCTCGCCACGAAGCGCGGCGAGCTCGGCCGCCTCGGCCGCGTTATCATTGTTCCGGGGTGGCGCCATGGCGAAGTGTGGTAGTCCGCCCCGCGGCGAAAATCAAAGAAAACATTGACATAGCGCGGTGCCCGTACATTTCTTACCCCATCCCGGAGGGCGGGACCAGCCGGCAGCCCCGCCCGCGCGACCGCCCGATGGACCGTGCCTTCCGCTGGACCGTCCCGAGGACTGCCGATGACCGCGCCTCCGCTGCCCCGCACCGCGCCCCACGACATGGCCCTTTGGCCGGGCCATCGCGTGGTGCTGGGTGCCGACCGGCCGCTGCTTCTGGATTGCGGCGTCGAGATCGGGCCGTTCACCGTGGCCTACCAGACCTACGGCCGGCTGAACGCCGACCGGTCCAACGCCATCCTGGTCTGCCACGCGCTGACCGGCGACCAGTTCGCGGCCGACCGCCACCCGCTGACCGGCAAGCCGGGCTGGTGGGAGCTGATGGTCGGGCCGGGCAAGCTGCTCGATACCGAGCGCTATTTCATCATCTGCTCGAACGTGCTGGGCGGCTGCATGGGCACGACCGGCCCGAAGGAGGCCGACCCCGCGACCGGCCAGCCCTACGGGCTCGGCTTTCCGGTCATCACCATCGGCGACATGGTGCGCGCCCAGGCGCTGCTGATCGAGCAGCCTGGGGATCGAGCAGCTGTTCTGCGTGATCGGCGGCTCGATGGGCGGCATGCAGGCGCTCGACTGGGCCGCGCGCTTCCCCGAGCGGGTGTTCGCCGCCATCCCGATCGCCTGTGCCGAGCACCATTCGGCGCAGAACATCGCCTTCCACGAGCTGGGCCGCCAGGCGATCATGGCCGATCCCGACTGGTGCGGCGGCGACTACCTGGCGCAGGGGCGCAACCCGCGCCGCGGCCTCGCCGTCGCGCGCATGGCGGCGCATATCACCTATCTGTCGGAAGCTGCGCTGACCCGCAAGTTCGGCCGCAATCTGCAGGAGCGCGAGCGCATCACCTACGGGTTCGACGCCGACTTCCAGGTGGAAAGCTATCTGCGCCACCAGGGCTCGACCTTCGTCGAGCGCTTCGACGCCAACTCCTACCTCTACATCACCCGGGCGATGGACTATTTCGACATGGCGGCCGAGCAGGACGGCGTCCTGGCCAACGCCTTCCGCGGCACGCCGGTCAGGTACTGCGTGATCTCGTTCAGCACCGACTGGCTGTTCCCGCCGTCCGAAAGCCGCGTCATCGTGCATGCGCTCAATGCCGTCGTCGCCAATGTCAGCTATCGCCGAGATCGAGACCGACAAGGGCCATGACGCCTTCCTGCTCGACGAGCCCGAGCTGCACACGACGCTGCGCGGCTTCCTCGATGGCGCGGCCGAGCATCGCGGGCTCCGGCGGCGATGAACGACGCCGCGCCGGCGGCGGCGCCCCAGACGCCGCGGCCGATCCGACCCGACCTCGCCATCATCGCCGACATGGTCGCGCCGAAAAGCCGCGTGCTCGACGTCGGCTGCGGCGATGGCGCGCTGCTCGACTATCTGTGGCACGCCAAGGGCGTCGACGGGCGCGGCCTCGAGTTGCGCCAGGACCGGGTGCGCGCCTGCGTGGCGCACGGGCTTTCCGTCATCCAGGGCGACGCCGAGACAGACCTCGCCGACTATCCGGCGGAGGCGTTCGACTACGTCGTGCTGTCCCAGGCGCTGCAGGCGATGCGCAACCCGCGCGACATGCTGCTGCAGCTCGCCCGCGTCGGCGCGCGGCCGATCGTCTCGATCCTCAACTACGGCAACTGGCGGGTGCGGCTGGAACCTGATGTGGTCGGGCCGCATGCCGGTGCACGATTCGGCCGGCCGGCACTGGTACGACACCGACAACATCCACCCCTGCACGCTGCGCGACTTCGTGGCGCTGTGCGATGAGATCGGGCTCGGCATCGAGCGCGGGCTGCTGCTCACCCGCACCGGCGCGACGCACGACCTCGGCCAGCCCGGCTGGCTCGCCAACGTGCTCTGCGAGCAGGGCATCTTTTTGCTGGGCCGGGGAAGGTAAGCCCGTCATTGCGCGGCGGCGAAGCCGTCGAAGCAATTCAGCTGCACTGGATCGCTTCGCTTCGCTCGCGATGACGCGTTAAGGTTGTGCGCGAGCAAACGAGGGACATCACATGACGCTCAACATCCGCCGGGTTGTGACCGGCCACGATCGCGACGGCAAGGCGATCGTGCGGATCGACGACATGGGCGCCAATGCGCGCTCGGGCCGGCCCAACCATGCTGCGCAGGTCATCTGGACCACCCAGGAGTTGCCGGTGCGCTTCCGCGAGGACGGCATCGACAAGGGTGCCAAGGAGATCGGCACCACCATCCGCGGCGGCTCGGTCTTCCGCGTGGTCGAGTACCGGCCGGGCGTGACGCCGCGCAACCACCGCACCGATTCCATCGACTACGCCGTGGTCATCTCGGGCGAGATCGACATGGACCTCGACGGCACGATGGTGCATCTCAAGGCGGGCGACGTGCTGGTGCAGCGCGGCACGATCCACAACTGGATCAACAACGGCACCGAGCCCTGCGTCATCGCCTTCGTGCTGATCGACGCGTTGGGCTCGACCGCCGTCGGCTGAGCGGCCTAGCGCCGCCCAAGGTCCTGCAGCGCGTCGACCACCAGCCCGGTGCCCAGCGCGAGCAGCAATATGTCGTTCGACACGCGCGCGTAGCGATAGCCCGGAGGCGGGGGGCCGAGCTGGGCCACCAGCGGCTGCGGCACGTTGTAGTACACCACATCGCGCGGCAGCGGCCGGCCGATTTGCCAGCGCTTCGCGTGGCCCGGCGGCTCGCAGCCATTGTGCTTCTTGGCGAGGCCGGGCGGGCAGCGGCCGCGATGTTTTCCGCCATATTCGGAATAGTAGTGGTGCGCCATCTCGCGCTGATGCTCGTTGAAGCCGGCATGCCCGCGCCCCTCGTTCGGACGCCCGCGCTCCTCGCGGCCGCGCGGTGCCTCAGTCGCGGCCACGGTCGTGCTCGTCATGGCCACGGCTCTGCGTTTGCTGATTGCGGCCGTGATCCTCGTGGCCGCGGCCCTGTGCGAAGGCCGGGCCGGCGGCCAGCGCACCGAACGCCATGACCGCCGCCAGCCCGACGGCAAATCTCGATTTCCGCTGCATGGATGATCCCCCTAGAACGCGGCATATCCGCGATCCCCATATAGCGCCGAATCTGCCGTCCGGTTCCATTCACCTGCCGAATTGTGCGTTAATATGGCGGCATGGTTCGTCTATCCATCCTCGACCAGTCCGTCGCGCTCGCCGGCCGGCCGCACGGCGAATCGATCCGCAACACGATCGCGCTGGCCCGCCATTGCGAGAAGCTGGGCTATGATCGGTTCTGGCTGTCCGAGCATCATAATTCCGGCACCATCGTCGGCACGGCGCCGGAAATCCTGATCTCGGCCATCGCCGCCACCACCACGCGCATCCGGGTCGGCGCGGCGGGCATCATGCTGCCGCACTACTCGGCCCTGAAAATTGCCGAGCAGTTTCGCGTCCTCGACGCCATCGCGCCGGGGCGGATCGACCTGGGACTCGGCCGCGCGCCCGGCTCGGACGGGCTCACAGCCTTCGCGCTCCACCCGATGGCGAACGAGAAGCCCGAATATTTCCCGGCGGACGTGCGCGACGTGCTGGCCTGGATCGCCGGCCAGCCGCTGATCGAGAAGCATCCTTTCGCCGCGGTGAAATGCCTGCCCCAGGGCGAGACGGTGCCCGAGGTGTGGATGCTGGGCAGCTCCAACTACGGGGCGCAGGTCGCGGCGCATTTCGGCCTGCCCTACGCCTTCGCCTGGTTCTTCACCAACGGGCGCGGCGGACCGGAGGCGTTGCAGATATACCGCCAGCATTACCAGCCGAGCGCGCGCTGGCCCGCGCCGCATGTCGGGCTTTGCGTCTGGGCGCTGTGCGCCGAGACGACCGAGGAGGCCGAGTTCCTCTACGCCTCGCGCGCACGCACCCAGCTTCTGCGCGAGCGCGGCGTATGGATGCCCATCGACCCGCCCGAGAAGGCGCTTTCCTACCCCTACACCGACGCCGAGCGGGCGAAGCTCGCCCAGTTCCGCGAGCGCGCCATGATCGGCACCGCGCCCGAGGTGGCGGCGCAGATCCGCGCCTTGGCCGCCGAGCAGCAGGTGGACGAGATCGCGGTGGTCACCTGGATGTACGACGAGGAAAAGCGCCGGCGGAGCTACGAGCTCCTCGCCCGCGAGTTCGGGCTGAAGCCCGAGGCGCCGGCCGCCCCGCCGGTGGGCGCCGGACTCGCTGGCGGCAGCTTGACGTAGACCCGCCGGCGCTCGGGCTTTGGTATCGGCGGTGGGGGCGTAGATGCGCTTGCCGGCCTCGATCATCACCACGCCCGAGAAGGTGGGCAGCCAGCGCGCGCCCAGCTTTTCCCAGGCGGGCGCCGCGGCGAGCACCATGCGCGAGCGCGACGGCGGCACGAACAGCGCCTGGCGGGTGCGGATCGGGTCGAACATGTTGTCGCGCAGCAGGCGCGAGAGCTGGCCCGCCGTGTAGGGGTGGCCCTGGCCGAACGGCGTGCGGTCGAGCCGCGCCCAGATGCCGCGCCGGTTGGGCACCACGGCCAGCAGCCGGCCGCCGTCGGTCATCACCCGCCAGATTTCGCGCAGCATGGGGCGAAGCTGCTCGGTCCGCTCCAGCGCGTGGACCAGCAGCACCCGGTCGATCGACACGTCGGGCAGCGGCAGTTCGGAATCGTCGGCGAGGGTGGCAAGCCCCGGCCCCTCGGCCGGCCAGTGCACCACCCCCTGCCCCGCCGGCATGACCGCGATCACCCGCTCGCACTCCTCGCGGAAGGGCAGCAGGAACGGCACGGCATAGCCCAGCCCCATCACCCGCATGCCGGCGAGGTCGGGCCAGGTCTCGCGGATGCGCGCGCGCAGGATCCGCCGGGCCGCCCGCCCCAGGCTGGCCGCGTAGAAATCGCGCAGATCGATCACGTCGCCGTACATGGGGCGAAGAATAACATCGCGGCGTGGAAGAATCGTCCGGCCCCGAATCACGAAGCCCCGCGAACGGGGCTTCGGTCGTCGACGTTGCGTTATTGGCGGCCGGTCAGATCGATTGGTGGATCCACTCGACCAGCTTGGACTTGGGCAGGGCGCCGACCTTGGTGGCCGCCACCTGCCCGCCCTTGAACAGGATCAAGGTGGGGATGCCGCGCACCCCGTAGCGCGACGGCGCCATCGGGTTCTCGTCGATGTTGAGCTTGGCGACGGTGACCTTGTCGGCCATTTCGTTGGAGATTTCCTCGAGATACGGCCCGATCTGCTTGCACGGCCCGCACCACTCGGCCCAGAAATCCACCAGCACCGGTCCCGGCGCCTTGAGGACGTCCTGCTCGAACGAATCGTCGGAGATGGGCTTCGTTGTCATGCGCTCTCCCACTCGCAAAGCGGGCGGCCTCGCGACCGCCCGACGATGGGGTGATGGTAGGTTTGCCCCTCGTGCCCGTCAAGCGCGCAACACCGGCCGTCCCTACCCGGTGCGCAGCAACAGGACCGACACCAGGGCGAGGCAGAGGCCGGCGATCTTCGCCACGGACAGCACGGTGCCCACCACGAAGAACTCGATCACGGAGATGCTGGCGCTCATCGACAGAAAGGCCACCGCTGCCGCCACGATCAGCGGCGTGTTGCGGAGCAGCAGCAGGTAGGCCGCCGTGGCGCACAGATTGACCGCGACGAAGATGTAGAGGTTCGGGTTGCGCACCAGCGACAGGAACAGCGGCAACGGGCCCGCCCCCCAGTCCATCGACACCGAGGTGCGGCGCATGAAGTACTGGCCGAGCGACAGCAGAACCCCGGTGAGGCAGCCATACAGGAGGGACGAGACGCTCATCGCGTCCTGCGGCAGACGAACACGCGGAGCAGACCGTCGCCGACCAGGAGCCGGCCGAACGGCCGGCGGCTCGCGCCGCCGCGCCTATTCCAAGGACACATGCGACGCCGCCGGCTCGGCCCGCGGCTCCAGGAACGGGTTGATCAGGAAATCCACGGCGATATCGACCGGGGCGTGATAAAGCTCGCCCACCGGCGACGCGGTCGTCATGCGCACCGCCATGGCCGGGTTAGTCACCGACAGCACATCCTTGATCTCGGGCGGCGCCGACGCCGGGGCGAAATCGAGGATCTTCGCCTTGAACACCAGGAGGTCGACGACCAGCGGCTTGCCGGGCGCGACGGGGAATACAAGATCGGTGTAGCGCGTGTCGCGGTTGCGCGGGTAGAGGTTGATGCGGCTGCCGCCGGGCGCGGCATAGTCGATGAACGACGCGACGGGATAGCCGCCGCCGGCGGAGACCGGCGTTCCGGTGCGATAGAGGAAGGGAAGCCACGCATACACCGTGTGGTCGGTATCGTTGCGATAGCCCGTGTCGAGCCGCAAATGCCCGTCCGCGCCACTCTCGGGATACACGCGCCATTCTCCGCCAACCCGCTCCCCGTGCCCCTCCTTGACGGTCCAGTCGATGCTCTTGCCGGCGAGAACGTCGACCGCCCAAGGGGGTGCTGCCGGCCTGACCCGGAGCGCGCTCGCCAGTCCAAAATTGTCGGTCCCAAGCTGCCGCGGCCGCAGCTTTGCCCCGGATACGAGAAACGCTGGCTCGAACAGCTGGTCGACAGCACCGGTTCCCGCCGGGCGCAACAGGCGCGCAATCCGCAGGCGGGTTGGGCCATGCACGGTTCCGTCGACAGGCCAGTCGATGCCGTGCATGTCCAGCCCGACCGTGCCCCACAAGTCGAGCGTGTCGATGGCGGCCGTGCGCACGGAAAGCTGCTCGCCCTTGGCCAGCGTCATCTCAGCGGAACGCCATCGGCCATAGGACAGGAGGTTCGCCTCGTCTTCCAGCGGACGCACGCCCTCGAACAATGGCTTCGCCAAGACTTGCTGGCCAGCCCAGACCGCAGGGTCATGTTCCAGCTGGCCCATCGTAAACAGGCCTGGCGCAGCAGGATTGGCCAATCGACTGCCGGTGTAGGAATTGAGCACGTAGTACCCGTCGCCGATGCGGATTTCGGCGGTCACGTGCGTGGCGGTCTGGCGGAACCGGTAGGGTGCGCCCGAAAGCGACGAATAGAGGGCCGCGCCGATCGAGTTCAGCGTACCGCAATTGCCGAAGGGCAGGCTGTTGTACAGGTAGTTTGAATAGGGGGCGACGGTATTGCTGTCCGCGCCCCCAGTTAGTGGAGTCTCGTCAACCGAGACCGTCCGCTCGATCTGGCGAAGGAAGACCCGCGGATTGGTGCTGTCGGGCGTGCCGGCGAAGACGATGCGGGCCGGACCCCGGAAGGTCGTCGCGTCTGCAGCACTTGCGGCCGCGGTTGGAATCGCGGCCCACGCGGCAAGGACACCGGCCGCGAGCACGTGCCGACGAAACGAGGTCCGCCGCACGTCGTTCATTCCGCGATTTTCTGCATTCGGCCAGCCCCCGCGCCCGCCGGCAAGCTACAAGATGGCCATTGCGATCACAACATGTTTGCCGGCCGGTGGAGCCGTTCAGCGCGGAGTGACGTACACCTGAATGGCGATCGCGTGCGGCAGACCGAGGTCGTTGTTGGTCCAGACCTCGATGCCGACTTGGCCGGGCTCCGAAAATCGCGTGCTGACCTGCGTGGCATTTCTGAAGGGCTGGTTCGCGATGAACTTGCCGCGGCGAAAGAAGGCGAGCTTGCCCGTCTTCGCATTCGTGAACAGCAGTTTCAGGGGATCGCCAACCCGAACCTTCGTTGGCGGCGGGGCCGCGAACAGCGGCAATTCCGGCGTAGCACGGCGCAGGCTCGCAGCCGTGCGCGTCGTCTCTGACGCGGCCTCTGCATCGCATGCGCGGCCGGCCGGCACCGGCGCGACGACGGCGACTTCGGTCAGGTGGAACGGCTGGAACCCGTAGAGCACCAGGACCGCGCCTGGCCTGACCTTGTCGGCTTCGACCAGCACATCGCGGCCCGTGCGTCCGTCGGAGAGCGTGGTGAGCATCCGGCCCGCAAGGCCGGGGGGCGCGTGCCGGCCATTGACCTCTGCCCAGGCCGCGCGCGCCTCCTGGCGTGTCGGATACCACCCGACGAATCCCAGCGGGCCCTGGGCTGCGCCGTCCCGCGCGGCGACGACCCGCAGGATCGCCGGCCCCGGCGGGAGCGCCGCCCCCGCGCCGAACATCATTGCCGCCCGATATAGCCCCAGTCCGGGCCGAAGCTCCGCCGCCTGGTCGAGCCGCCTCCGCGCCACGCAATTCCCGTCGACGGCGAGCGCATGCCAGCCGTTCGCGGTCGCCTCCCCGACCAGCGGCCAGGGCGCGGTCTCGGACGCGCGGGCCCGCCGGAACAGTGTCACGTTGCCGCTCCGGTGGCCCGAATCGTGGAACATCGCGACTTGGCGGAACTCGGGCCGGAACCAGCTCGGCAGCGTCGCGCCGCGCGCCGGCGGAAATCCGCTCAAGCTGCCGTTGATGGCGTAAGCCTCGCCATAGGGATCAAGCGCCAGGTTGGGGATCGCGGCGGGATTGCCATACTCGCCGGGCAGCAGACGGTGCAACTCCGCTGGGAACTCGATGCTTCCATCCAGCTTCACCTCCTGGACGTCGATGGACCGCACGCGCTCGCCGGCGGCGAAGGTCCAATGTGCATAGGCGAGCACCTCCCCCCGGTCGCACGCGCGACGGCGGGGTCGTCCCGCGCCCAGTCGAACGAGGCCGAGGCCGGACTGCCGCCCGCTTTGTCGACGTCCTCCGTCACATGGAGCGCGACCGACGCCAGCGCCACCGAACAGGCGACCGCGCCTGCCACCGCAAAGAACCGCGGCGACGCCTTGCCGAGCCAGGCCGCGACGATCCCGGCCGCGATCGCGGCGAAGACCATCGCCCCCGGGGTGTAGTAGCTGATCACCGCCACGTTCGGGTAGCACAGCACCGCCAGCACCGCGGCGGGGGCGAGGAGCAGGAACGCGCGGGCGTTCTTCGGCAGGGTCTTCGCCTGGCGCCGCCACAGGGCGAGCGCCAGGCCTGCAAGGACGATGGCCAGCATACCGTAGAGGAGCCACGGCCAGCGCCAGTCCAACGCCCTGATGGCGACCCAGGCGGACCGGAAAGGCCATGCCGCCATCAGGCCGCTCCCGCCCAGATCGCCGACCCGGCGATAGTTCCACAGCGCGCCAAGCGTCGCCCGGTAATAGGGAAACAGGAGTGCGGCATAGGCCAGGATCGGCGCCACCCAGCCGCCCAAGTAGGCCCAGAATCCCCGCGCCCGCCAGAACCGGAGCCCCGCCCGGGACCACAGCAGGACCGCGAAGGCGGGCCCCCACATAAGCGCATAGAAATGCGACAGGACGCCCAGGGAATAGACCAGCCCCGCCCAGGCGAACCGCCGCGGCTGGCCACGCTCCGCCGTCGCCAGCAGATAGGCGCCGATCGCGAGGAAGAACGGCACGGCGGCGTCGGGCCGGTTGACCGGAGCGTAAATCGCCGCCGGGACCATCAGATAGGCCGCCAGCGCGACCAGCCCGGCGGCGGCCCCGGCCAGTCGCCGCGTCACGAAGAACACGGCAAGCGCCGTCGCGGCGACCATCAGGACGCTGACGAAGCGCGCCTGCTCCACCCCGAACCCGGCGACGGCGAACACCGCCGCGGAAATCATGTAGTAGACCGGCGGGTAGCAATCCATCACCACGCCGCGCGTGTACATCCCGTTCGCGCCGGGATCGATCACGTTGCCGAAGCTGCCATGCAGGAGCTGGCGGCCGAGGAACGCCGCGGATTCGTCGTAGCCGACCTCGGGGAAGAACACCGCCTGGTATTGCAGCAGAACCAGCAACACCGCCGCCACCGCAACGGCGATCATTGTCGCCGTGTCGGCGCGGCCGACCGCGAGCCGGAGGGATGACGGCGCGTCGGCTCCCGCCGCCCGCACCGCGTCCCACACCGAGCCAGGCAAGCTGGCGAGGCTACGCCGCCAGCTTCGCCCGAATGAACTCAAGGTTGTTGACCCCCGTCTGATAGAAGGTGCCGGCTGCAACGAGACGGGCGATCGCCCGATCGATCTCGCGGTACAGCCCGTCGCGGTCCTCGATCAGTTCGGGCTTGTCGTAGATGTTCTCGTCATAGTCGCCGTGCATGTGCACGAAGTTGACCGCCGCGCCGCGCGCGACCGCGAACTCCGCCAGCGCGTCGATCTCGCCGACCGTGCTTTTCATGACGATGTTGGTCAGGCTGAGGCGCCAGCCCGGCTTCTCCCTGGCCCGCGCGACGAAGCGGTCGATGTTGCGCACCACCCGCTCGACCGGATCGGGCGAGCGCATTATGCGCCGGTAGGTCTGGTCCACCAGCGAATGCAGGCTGACGACCATGAAGATGTTGTCGAACCGCTCGAGCAGCTCCCAGTGGCGGTCGAGCAGCGCCCCATTGGTGTAGAACTCGAGCGCGACATGCTTCGCCGCCTCGTCGTCCAGCGCCTCCAGGATGCGGATGTTCTCCTTGTAGGCGAACGGATCGCCGCCGGTCATGATCAGCTCGCGCGCCGTGGGCACGTACTCGGCGATCAGAGTGCGGATCCGGTCTCCGCGGATTCCCAGAAGCTTGTCGTGCTGGAAGCAGAAGGTGCAGTCAAAGTTGCACGCCTGCGAGAGCTCCAGCGCGAGCGCGACGGGATTCGATTCAAGCCGCGTCTCGCCGGCCTTCATCGATTCGAGCGCGCGCCGGGCGTTGGCGAGCTGGGCGGGCGAGCCCGCGGCGAACTCGAGCCGGCTCGCCGTCGCCTCGCGGGTGGTCCATCCCGAGCGGGAATAGAGCGGGCAGTCGCCGCAGCCGGCCGCGTCGTACTCGCCCCTCAGCAGGTGCTCGCGCAGACGGCGATATTCGCGCCCGTTCCAGATCTCGGAAAAGCCGGTTTCGTTGACGTTGCCGAGGTCGCGGCCGTTATAGCAGCAGGGCTGCACGTGCCCGTCCGGATAGAGCATCGCGTAGCTCCACGGAAACGGGCACGGCCACCGGCGATCTTCTCCCATGGCGGGAACCATAACGGAACTGTTCGGGGCGCGGAACGGAAAATCCCCGGCGAATGAGGCCGCCGCGACTCGCCCGGCCCGATCGCAGATGACACGGCCGGGCGGGACGTGCAGGATGGCGCTTGGCTCGGCGCGCGTCGCGCCGTGGCATCGTGGGGAGCGTTGCCGCCGCGAATGATCGGTTCCTGCCGTGACCTGATGGACGCCGCCGCCGCGGCGGTCCGCGTGCGCTACCGCCTGTCGCGCCCGGGCTCGGCGCTGCACGCGCTGGCGGCGGTGCTCGACGTGGTGGTCTATGCCAGCGCGGTCTATTTCCTCACCGCCATCGTGTTCCGCCGCACCGGGTTCGACCGGTTCGAGCTGATCCTGATCGGGTTCGTCGCCTTCTCCTGGACGCTGCGCTCGATGCTGGAGGCGCGCAATTTCGGCGAGCTGCACGAGCGCATGGCCGAATATGCCCGCGCCCCGGTCGCGGCGGTGACGGGCGCCTGTCTCGGCCCGCCGGTGGTCACCTTCCTGGCCGCGCTGGCGGTCGCGGTGGCGATCGAGCTGTTCGCCCTCGATTCGCTGGCAAGGCTCGCCCAGGCGGCGTGGCTGGTGCCGACCGTGGCGATCCAGGGCATCTGGAACGCCGTCCTGGTGCTGGGCCTCGCCGTCGCCCTGCAGCGGCGCTGGCTGGCCAGCGTGACGCCTGCCGTGGTGCTGGTCGGCGTGGTCTGGCTGATGTCGCCGATCCTGTACCGGTTCGAGGACATCCCCGCCCCCGCCAACCCGATCCTCACCACGGTCAACCCCGCCTCGCACATCCTGGCCGCCTATCACAACGCGCTGTGGCGCGAGGCGCCGATGAGCCTGACGGTCCTGCCGGCGGCGGGGCTGGTGGGGCTCGCCTGCGTCATCGCGCTCGGGCGCATCGTCGGGCGCGGCCGGCGCCGCGCCTCGCTCGCCGACCTGTCCGGCCCGGCCGGCCTGCCGCACCTCGTGGCGGTGCTCGACGGGGTGGGGCTCGCGCCCGCCCGCGCACCCGACCGGGCGCCGGCCCGGGCGTTCGGCTGCTGGCGCGGCCGGCTGGGCGGCTATCGCGGCGACGACCTCGTCTCCGTGCTGGTGGCGATGCGCGGCGTCAGGGCGCACCGGGCGGCCGACCAGATCGACCGGATCGGCGCGACCAGCGGCATCGGCCGGCTGTTCACCGATTCGCTATCGATCTACCCGCCCTGGGCGCTGTCCCAGCTCGCCTTCGCCGCGGCGATCGAGGGGCCGGACCGGCGCATCGTGCTCGACGGCATCCTCGACGACGTGCGCCCGACCTTCCTGGCCGAGGCCTGGGCGCGGCTCGAGCGCGAAGCCGCCGGCGGGCGCGAAGTCACGGTGCTGAGCTACACCGCCCTGTCGCTGCCCTGGTCGGCCAAGGGCACGTTCGAGGCGTTCGGCCGCGACGGCCAGCGCCGCGCCGGCGCGCTCGGCCCGGAGCTCGACGCCGCCTACGACGCGCTGCGGAGCCCCGCCTCGGGCTTCTCGTGGGCGCGGCGCGGGGCCTCGTCGCAGCGCGGGTAGAACGGGGCTGCGTATTCGGCCCGCTCGCCCGCACCGCCCGCATCCGATGCCGCCTTTGTTCCGCCCGTCGCGCCGCCTCGCCACCGTTTTCGCCGTCCTCGCCGCCCTCGCCCTCGCCGGCTGCGCGGGCGAGGCCTGGCACGCGACGCCCTATGCGGTGCAGACAGTCTACCAGGCGGGCGTGCCGCACACCGACCGGCACGGGCGCGTGCGCCGGGCCTACGATCCGGCGACGTCGTTCCTGCCGATCGGGCTCTACCACGCGCTCGCCGGCCGTCATTTCGGGCGGGACTACGACCTCGCCGCGGTGCGCGACGCCGGGTTCGACGCGATCTACCCGTGGGAGGGGCAGAAGCTGGCCCCGGTCGCGGCGGCAGCCAAGGCGCAGGGCCTGGCCGTCATCGCCGCCGATCCGACCGACGCCGCGCTGCGCCGGGCGGCGGCGAACCCGGACTCGCCCGTGCTGGCCTGGAGCCTGGACCAGGAGCCCACCCGGGACGCCGCACCCGGCTGGGCGGCACGTCTCGCCCGCTTTCAGGCGCGCCGGGCGGAGGTGCACCGCCTCGACCCCGGCCGCGCGGCGATCGTGATCGATTCGGCCGACTTCACCGGCAAGACCGCCGCGCGCTGGGACGCCTGGAACAGCGCCGGCGACGCCTCGGTCCATTTCAACTACCCCGTCCGGGCAACGCCGCCGATCTCGCTGTCCACCACGCGCGGCCTGCCGCAATCGGTGGCGCGCGCCGCCGCGCTGAACCACGAGGCGAAGCCGGTCTGGCTAGTCGTCCAGGCCTTCGCCAGCCCGCATCGGCACTGGGCGATGCCGACGCCCGCCCTGCTGCGCGCCATGGTCTATGCCGGGTTCGTCCACGGCGCGACCGGGGTGATCTATTTCGCCCTCGACAGCTTCGTCACGCGCGATGACGGGGTGATCGGCATGGCGCCCGACCCCGCCGCCGATTACGGCCCGACGCCGGACTTCAACCGCGATGGCCGGCCGCCGCCAGCTGGCCGACCCGGAACAGCTCGCCGCCAGCCGCGCCCTGTGGGCCGGTGCGACGCGCCTCAATGCCGAGCTCGCCGCGGCTGCGCCCGGTGCTGCTCTCCGCCACGTCGCGGCGCAGCTACCGCGTGGCGATCCGCGGCAAGGGCGAATCGCGCGCGCCGGTCCGCACGATGCTGAAGGAGGACGCCGACGGCGCCGTACTGATCGCCGTGAACGTCGACGACGTGCCCGTCACCTGGCGCGTCACGTTCGATGCGCCGATCGGCCCGCCGCGGGCGATGTTCGACGCCGCGGCCGCGCCCGCCCCCGCCGCCACGGGCTGGGAAGACCGCCTGCCGCCATTCGGCGTGCACGTCTATCGATTCCGGTTCGAATAGCGGTCTCTTCGCAATGACGCCCTAAAGGCGCCTACTTGCCGAAGCCCGGGTACTTCTCCAGCGACTTGCGGAGCGCGGCCGTCGGCTTCTGGAAGAACACCAGCATGGTGCAGCCGTTGGGCGCGACGGGCGAATGCTTCGAGCCCTTCGGCCGGATCACGAAGTTGCCGGCCGTCGCCTCGCCCTCGTCGTCCTTCAGCGAGCCTTCGAGGATGTAGGTCTGCTCCAGATCCTCGTGCATGTGGAACGGGATCGAGGCGCCGGGGGCGAGCCGGGTCAGGATCGTCAGCATGCCCGACTTCTCGTCGTGCATGAGCACCTTCATCTGGTTGCCGGGCGCGGTGTCGATCCACGGCATGTCGTTCGCGGGAACGTAGCGCGAGGCGAGGTCGGCGGGGACGGTGGTGGCCATGGCGGTTCCTCCCGATAGAGAGGACCAACCCTACACCCGACGGCCGCGTCAGGCGAGCGGCAGCGAGATCAGCCCGTCGACCAGCTTCGGCTCGAACCAGGTGGATTTGGGCGGCATGATCTCGCCCGCGTCGGCGACCGCGAACAGCTCGTCGAGCCGGGTCGGGTACAGGGCGAAGGCGACCGCCATCTCGCCGGAATCGACCCGCCGGGCGAGCTCGCCCAGGCCGCGCGCGCCGCCGACGAAGTCGATGCGCGCATCGGTGCGCGGGTCGCCGATGCCCAGCATCGGGCCCAGCACGCGCTCGGCCAGCAGGCTGACGTCGAGCCGGCGGGCGGGCGGCGTGCCCGCGGGCACGTCCTCGCGCGCGACCAGCTCGTACCACCGCCCGGGGAGGTACATGGCGAAGCGGCGCGGCGCGGCGGGCTTGGCCGGCGTGGCGAGCTGCGTCACCTCGAACCGCTCCTCCAGCCGGGCGAGGAAGGCATCCGGCGATAGCCCGTTCAGGTCACGTACCACGCGGTTGTAGTCGAGGATGCGCACCTCGTCGTCCGGGAAGCTGACCACCAGGAAGCGGCCCGCGATTTCCTCGCGGGAGCGGGCGCGGCGCTGCTCGACAGCACGCGCCCCGGCCGCCGCGCGGTGATGCCCATCCGCGATGTACAAGGTCTCGGCCGCCTCGAACGCGGCGGTCAGCTCGGCCACGTCGGCGGCGGCGTCGATCACCCAGAGTGCGTGGCGCGCCCCGTCCGGCCCCTCGGCCTCGAGCGTCGGCGGGGCGGCGGTCGCGCGCTCGATGGCGGCGGCGATCAGCGCCGAGCGGCGATGCACCACGAAGACCGGACCGGTATGGGCGTCGACCGCGAGGATCTGGCGCACCCGGTCGTCCTCCTTGTCCGGGCGGGTCAGCTCGTGACGGCGGATGCGGTTCTCCTGGTAGGCCGCGACCGAGCCTGCGGCGGCGATGCCGGTCTGCACGTGCCCGCCGGTGGAGATGCGATAGGCGTAATAGGCCGGCCGCGAGTCGCGCCGCAGGACGCCGGCCTCGACCATCTTGCGCAGATTCGCCCCTGCCCGTTCGTACACCTTGGGCGCGTGGGAGTCGGTGTCCGGCGCGAAGTCGATCTCGGGCTTCGAGACGTGCAGGAAGCTCCAGCGATGCCCCTCGGCCTGTGCGCGCGCCTCCTCGGTCGTCAGCACGTCGTAAGGCGGCGCAATCACCTCGGCCACGTGCGCCGGGTCGGGGCGCAGGCCACGAAATGGCGCGACCAGCGTGTCCGCGCTGGTCGCCGCCCGGGTACGTTCGGGTCCGATGGTCGTCATGTGGCGGAAGGAAACAGAAAACCCGCCCCCGATCAACCGGCCCCGCCAAAATGTCCCATCCAGCGGGGCGCGGCGCATCGCATTTGATCTCGATCAACCGACCCGCAGGGCGCGGCGCTAGAAATCCCCATCCGGGACACGAAGGGGATCACCATGACTGCGGCGCCCGAGCCGATCCGCGATGTCGCGCATATCGGCCATGTCGAGCTCCTGACCCCGAAGCCGGCGGAAAGCCTCGCCTATTTCACCACGCTTCTGGGCATGGCGGAGGTGCACCGCGACGGCCCGTCGGTCTGGCTGCGCGCCTATGGCGACTACGCGACGACGACCCTGAAGCTCACCGAGGCGCCGTGCGCCGGCATCGGCCACCTCGCCTGGCGCGCCGTAAGCCCGCAGGCGCTCGACCGGCGGGTCGCGGCGATCGAAGCGGCGGGACTCGGCGTCGGCTGGACCAATGGCGATTTCGGCCATGGCGCCGCCTACCGCTTCCGCGACCCCGACGGGCACGCGATGGAAATCTATTACGAGGAGGAGCGCTACGTCGCGCCCCCCGAGCTGCGCTCGACCCTGAACAACCTGCCGATGAAGTACCCGGCCCACGGCATCGGCGTGCGCCGCACCGATCACGTGGCGCTGCTGTGCCAGGACGTGGCGGCGAACCGCGAATTCATGGAGCGCGCGCTGGGGCTCGGGCTGCGCGAGCAGGTGCTCTACGAGAACGGCACGAAGGAGATCGGCTCGTGGATGAGCCCGTCGCCCATCCACCACGAGGTCGCCTACGTGCTCGATACCGCCGGCGCGCATGGAAGGCTGCACCATTTCTCGCTGTGGGCCGACAATCGCGACGACGTGCTGCGGGCCGCGGACATCTTCCGCGAGAACGGCGTGTTCATCGAGGCCGGCCCGTCGAAGCACAATAACAGCCAGGCCTTCTACATCTATTCGTACGAGCCGGGCGGCAACCGGGTGGAGATCTACACCGGCAGCTTCCTGGTCTTCGCGCCCGACTTCGAGCCGGTGGTGTGGGACGAGACGGCGCGCGGCACCGGCGTGTACTGGGGCGCTGCCCTGCCCGAATCCTTCATGCACTACGCGACGCCCGATGTCGGGCGGACGGGCGATCCGGCCGTGCCGGTGATCGACCCGCGCTGAAACGGTAAACCGAACGTCAACCCTCGCAATCTTAGATTGTAATGGGATGATGCTCTCTAGCATGGCGAGTGGGACGAAAAGTGACCGACGCGGGGAAATGGGGCTGGGGCGCAGTCCTGGTGGGGTTCGCGGTGCTGGGGCTGTTCCTGGCAGCGCGCGCCCAGGACGGGGCGATGTATCTGCACGGGCTGCTGCTGTTCGGCTTCGGCGCGGCGGCGGCGTTCTGGCTGATCGCGCGCGACGGCGATCGCGCGGGCCGGCCGGCGGGGGACGCCACGGGCTATGACGATGCGGTGGTGCGCGCCGGCGTGATCGCGTCGAGCTTCTGGGGCGTGGTCGGCTTCCTGGTGGGCGTCTATCTCGCCCTCGAGCTCGCCTGGCCCGCCTTCAACCTCGACCTCGCCTGGATCAATTTCGGCCGGCTGCGCCCGGTGCACACCTCGGCCGTGATCTTCGCCTTCGGCGGCAACGTGCTGATCGCGACCTCGTTCTTCGTGGTCCAGCGCACCTGCCGCGCGCGGCTGTTCGGCGGCTGGACGCCGTGGTTCGTGTTCTGGGGCTACCAGCTCTTCATCGTGATGGCGGCCACCGGCTACCTGATGGGCGTGACCCAGTCGCGCGAGTACGCCGAGCCGGAATGGCTCGCCGACGTCTGGCTGACCATCGTCTGGGTCGCGTACCTGGTGGTGTTCCTGGGCACGATCATGCGCCGGCGCGAGCCGCACATCTACGTCGCCAACTGGTTCTACCTGGCGTTCATCGTGACGATCGCGGTGCTGCACCTGGTGAACAACATGGCGGTGCCGATCGCCTGGTCGTCATCCAAGAGCTATTCGGCGTTTGCCGGCGTGCAGGACGCGATGACCCAGTGGTGGTACGGCCACAACGCCGTGGGCTTCTTCCTGACCGCGGGCTTCCTGGGCCTCATGTACTACTTCGTGCCCAAGCGGGCGGAGCGGCCGGTCTATTCCTACCGCCTGTCGATCGTGCATTTCTGGTCGCTGATCTTCCTCTACATCTGGGCGGGGCCGCACCACCTGCACTACACCGCCCTGCCCGACTGGGCGCAGACGCTGGGCATGACGTTCTCGATCATGCTGTGGATGCCGTCCTGGGGCGGGATGATCAACGGGCTGATGACGCTGTCGGGCGCGTGGGACAAGCTGCGCACCGACCCCGTGCTGCGCATGCTGGTCACGGCCGTCGCCTTCTACGGCATGGCGACGTTCGAGGGGCCGCTGATGTCGGTGCGCTCGGTCAACGGACTCAGCCACTACACCGACTGGACCATCGGCCATGTCCATTCCGGCGCGCTCGGCTGGGTCGCGTTCATCTCGTTCGGCGCGCTCTACCACCTGACGCCGGTGCTGTGGGGCCGCGTGCGGCTCTACTCGCTGCAGCTCGTCGCCGTCCATTACTGGATCGCGACGCTCGGGATCGTCCTCTACATCACCTCGATGTGGGTGTCGGGGGTCCTGCAGGGGCTGATGTGGCGTGCCTACGACCAGCTCGGCTTCCTCGAATATTCGTTCATCGAGACGGTGATCGCCATGCACCCGTTCTATGCGATCCGCATGCTGGGCGGGGTGCTGTTCCTCGCCGGCGCGCTGGTCATGGTCTACAACCTCTGGCGCACCGCGCGCGGCGACCTCCGGGTCGAGGAGACAGTGCGGGCCGCCACGGCCGCGGCGGTGGCGTGATGCGCGCGATGTTCAGCCACGACCGGATCGAGCGGCACTCGACCCTGCTGCTGGTGCTGATCCTGATCGTGGTATCGATCGGCGGCATCATCGAGATCGCGCCGCTCTTCTGGCTCGACTCGCACCATCGAGAAGGTGCGGGGCATGCGGCCCTACACCCCGCTCGAGCTCGCCGGCCGCGACATCTATGTCCGCGAGGGCTGCTATCTCTGCCACAGCCAGATGATCCGCGACCTGCGCGACGAGCAGGCGCGCTACGGTCATTACTCGCTCGCCGCGGAGTCGATGTACGACCACCCGTTCCAGTGGGGCTCGAAGCGCACCGGGCCCGACCTGGCGCGCGTCGGCAACCGCTATTCGGACGAGTGGCACATCGCGCACCTCAACAATCCGCGCAGCGTCGTGCCGGGCTCGGTGATGCCGGGCTACCCGTTCCTCGCCCGCACGCCCCTGCGCACCGACGACATCGCCGAGCACCTGAAGGCGAACGTCGAGGTCGGCGTGCCCTACACGAAGGCCGATCTCGACAGTTCGCCGAGCGACCTGGTCCTGCAGGCGACGCCGGGCGCAGCGGGCGCGGCGGACTTCCTCAAGCGCTACCCCAAGGCGCAGGTCCGCGACTTCGACGGCAACCCGGAAATGGTGTCGGAGCTCGACGCGCTGATCGCCTACCTGCAGATGCTCGGCACGCTGGTCGACTTCAAAGCCTACGACCCGAACGCCGCCGGAAACAGCCGCTAGACCATGATGGATCTCCAGTACCACCACGTTTCGCACTTCGCCCAGACCTGGGGGATGCTGCTGTTCGTCGCGATCTTCGCCGGCGTGCTCGTCTACGCGCTGTGGCCGAAGAACCGCGAAAAGTTCGAGCGCGCCGCCCGCGCGCCGCTCGAGGAGGACTGAGCGTGGCCCGCATGGACGATACGACGCCGGGCCGCACCACCGGCCACGACTGGGACGGCATCCGCGAGTATGACCGGCCGCTGCCGCGCTGGTGGCTGTGGGTGTTCTACGCGACCATCGTATGGGCCGTCGCCTACTGGGTGGTGATGCCGGCCTGGCCGCTGATCGACGGCTACACCAAGGGCGCGCTCGGCTATTCGCAGCGCCAGCACCTGGCGCAGCAGATGGCGGCGGCGCGCGCGGCGCAGAAGGGCTTCGAGACCCAGATCCTGGTCCAGTCGCTCGACGACATCCAGAACACGCCGCAGCTCCTGGAGTTCGCGCTGGCGGGCGGTCGCTCGGCCTTCGCGGTCAACTGCTCGCAGTGCCACGGCCAGGGCGCGGCGGGCGCGAAGGGCTATCCCAACCTCAACGACGACGACTGGCTGTGGGGCGGCTCGCTAACCGAGATCGAGAAGACCATCCGCCACGGCGTGCGGTCGGGCGATGCGGACGCGCACGAAAGCCAGATGCCGGCCTTCCTCAAGGACGGGCTGCTGAAGCCGGCCCAGGTGAACGACGTCGCCGAATACGTGCTGTCGCTGTCGGGCAAATCGACCGACGCGGCGGCGGCCGCGCGCGGCAAGCCGATCTTCGCCACCAACTGCGCGGCGTGCCACGGTGCCGATGCGCGCGGCGGCAAGGATTTCGGCGCCCCCAATTTGCGCGACGCGATCTGGCTGTACGGGTCCGACAAGGCGACGGTGGTCGAGACCATCTCCTACGCGCGGCGCGGCGTGATGCCCGCCTGGGAGGGACGGCTCGATCCCGTGACGATCAAGGAGCTCGCCATCTTCGTCCACTCCCTCGGCGGCGGGAAATAGCATGGACGCGCGTACCACACGGAACGACGCGGTCGAGACGGTCGACGTCAAGGGCGCGGGATGGCGCGAGCGCTCGCCGCTCTATGCCGCGCGGCCGCGCATCCACCCCAAGCTCGCCCACGGCACGTTCCGCCGGCTGAAATGGGCGGTGATGGGGGTGACGCTGGCGATCTACTACCTGACGCCCTGGATCCGCTGGGATCGCGGCACCGGCGCGCCCGGCCAGGCGGTGCTGATCGATTTCCCGGCGCGCAAGTTCTACTTCTTCTTCATCGAGATCTGGCCGCAGGAGGTCTACTACGTCACCGGCCTGCTGATCCTGGCCGCGCTGACGCTGTTCCTGACGACCAGCCTGGCGGGCCGCGTCTGGTGCGGCTACACCTGCCCGCAGACCGTGTGGACCGACCTGTTCCTGGTGGTCGAGCGCTGGATCGAGGGCGACCGCAACGCGCGCATCCGCCTCGACAGGCAGCCCTGGGGCGCCGCAAAGATCGCCAGGAAGGCGGCGAAGCATGCGGTCTGGCTGTTGATCGCCCTCGGCACGGGCGGCGCCTGGGTGTTCTACTTCGCCGACGCGCCCACCCTGGCCGGCCAGCTTCTCGCCTTCGATGCCCCGATGGCGGCCTATGTCGCGATCGCGCTGCTGACCTTCACCACCTACACGCTGGGCGGGCTCGCGCGCGAGCAGGTGTGCATCTACATGTGCCCGTGGCCGCGCATCCAGGGCGCGATGCTGGACGAGGACTCGCTGGTCGTCTCCTACCATCCCGGCCGGGGCGAGCCGCGCGGCGCGCACCGTCACGGCGAGAGCTGGGCGGGGCGCGGCGACTGCGTCGACTGCAACCAGTGCGTCGCCGTCTGCCCGATGGGCATCGACATCCGCGACGGCCAGCAGATGGAATGCATCACCTGCGCGCTGTGCATCGACGCGTGCGATTCGGTGATGGCCAAGGTGGGCCGGCCGAAGGGGCTGATATCCTACGACACGCTGGCCAACATGGATCGGCGCACCAAGGGCCAGGCGCCGCGCGTGCGACTGGTGCGGCCGCGCACCGTCATGTATGCGGCCTTCATCGCCGTCGTCGGCGCGGTGATGCTTTATGCGCTGGTGACCCGCCCGGTGCTGGCGCTCGAGGTGCTGCGCGACCGCAACCCGCTCTACGTGACGCTGTCGAACGGCGACATCCGCAACGGCTACACGATCAAGATCATCAACAAGCGGCACGCCCCGCGCAGCGTCGCCCTCGCGGTCGAGGGGCTTGCCGGCACGCGCGTGGCCGTGATCGGCGGTGACGACGTGTCCGACATCAAGCTCGCGCCCGACGCGCTGCGCAGCGTGCGCGTCTTCGTCACCGCGCCGCGCCGCGACCTGACCGGCGCCTCCGCGCCCCTCGCCTTCGTCGCCACCGACAAGGAAGACGGCACCGCGACGCGCGCCACCACCTCGTTCCGGGGGCCGGAGCGATGAGGCTCGCCCGCGACCCGCGCCGCCTGACCGGACGCCAGGTATTGTGGATTTTGATCGGCGCGTTCGGCTTTGTCTTCGCCGTCAACGGCACGATGGCCTGGCTGGCGGAGAAGAGCTTTCCGGGCCTCGTCGCCGACAACGCCTATGAGGAGGGGCTGCACTACAACCGCGTCATCGCGGCCCGCACTGCGCAGGCCGACCTTGGCTGGCAGGCCGACGTCGAGGTCACGGGCAGCGGTACGAAGCGGGTGGTGACCGCCACCTTTCGCGACCGCGACGGCCACCCGCTCGACGGCATGGTCGTGACCGCGCGGCTGCGCCGCCCCGTCGTCGCCGGTCTCGACCGGACCGTGACGCTGGCCGAGACCGCGCCCGGCGCCTATCGCGTGCCGGTCGTCCTGCCGGCGCTGGGCAACTGGCGGCTTGTGCTCGACGCGACGCGGCCTGCCCTCCGCGCGCGCGCGGCCGAGCAGTGGCACATGGAGCGCGAGCTGTGGATCAGGTAGTCGCCACGCGGGATTTTGTCGGCAGGCCCCCCGCGCCGGCCGAGGATTCCCTCGCCGCCTATGTCGCGCGCGACACGGACGGCACGGCCACGCTGCACTTGATGATCGAGAACCTGCACTGCGCCGGCTGCGTGCATCGGATCGAGACGGCGTTGGCGCCGCTGCCGGGTGTCGTCGAGGCGCGGGTGAACCTGACCGCCAAGCGGCTCCGCCTGCGCTGGACGGGGGGCCAGTCCGCAGCGGACTTCGTCGCCCGCCTCGCGGCCTTGGGCTACCGCGCCGTGCCGTTCGACCCCGGCGAGATCGCCAATGCCCGCGCGTCCGAGGAGAAGCGCCTGCTGCGCTGCCTCGCCGTCGCCGGTTTCGCGGCCACCAACGTGATGCTGCTGTCGGTTGCGGTCTGGGCCGGCGCGGCCGCGGACATGACGCCGGCGACGCGCGACCTGATGCACTGGCTGTCGGCGCTGGTGGCGCTCCCCGCCATCGCCTGGGCCGGCCGGCCGTTCTACGCCTCCGCCTTCGCCGCGCTGCGGTCGCGCGCGCTCAACATGGACGTGCCGATCTCGCTTGCGGTCGCGCTCACCGCCGGGATGAGCCTGTGGGAGACGGCGCGTGGCGGGCCGCACGCCTATTTCGACGCGGCCGTCGCGCTGCTGTTCTTCCTGCTGGTCGGGCGCTACCTCGACAGCCGCGCGCGCGGCCAGGCGCGCTCCGCCGCCGAGCGGCTCGCCGTGCTCGGCGCCGCCGCCGCGCGAGTGATCGACGAGGACGGGCGCGAACGGCTGGTGCCGGCGCGGTCCCTGATGGCGGGGATGGTGCTGCGCGTCGCGCCGGGCGACCGGCTGCCTGCCGACGGACAGATCGACACCGGCGAGAGCGAGCTGGATTCGAGCCTGCTCACCGGCGAGACGCTGCCCAAGGCGGCGAAGCCGGGCGACGTGGTCTATGCCGGCACGATGAACCTGACCGGCGCGCTGACCGTCACCGTCACCGCGTCGGGCGAGGACACGGTGCTGGCCGAGATCGTGCGGCTGGTGGAGGCGGCGGAGGGCCGCAAGGGCCGCTACGTCCGCCTCGCGGACCGCGCCGCGCGGCTCTACGCGCCGCTGGTGCATCTCGCCGCGCTCAGCGCCTTCGCGTTCTGGGTCACGGCGGGCGGCCTCGCCTGGCAGCCGGCGCTGCTGATCGCCGTCTCCGTCCTTATCGTCACCTGCCCCTGCGCGCTGGGGCTGGCGGTGCCGGCGGCGCAGGCGGTGGCGAGCGGGCGGCTGCTGCGCGCGGGGATACTGGTCAAGCGGGCGGATGCTCTGGAGCGGGTGGCCGCCGCCGACACGGTCGTGTTCGACAAGACCGGCACGCTGACGCTCGGCACGCCGCGCCTGATCTGGCCCGAGGCGATGGACGTGACCGCCCTCTACGACGCCGCGCGTCTCGCCGCGGCGAGCCGCCATCCGCTCTGCCGCGCGCTGGTCGCGGCGCGCCGGCGACGGGATCGCGCCGCGCGACGGCGTGCGCGAGACGCCCGGCCGCGGCCTTTCGGTCGAGACCGACGAGGGCGAAATCCGGCTCGGCAGCCGGGCCTGGTGCGGCCTCGCCGCCGACGCGTGGGAGGGGCCGGAGCCCGAGCTGTGGCTCGCCCGGCCGGGAGCGCTGTCGGTGCGCTTCGCCTTCGCCGACACGCTGCGGCCCGGCGCGGCCGAGGCGGTCGCTGCGCTGCGCAGGGCGGGGCTCGCGGTCGTGCTGCTGTCGGGCGACCGGCCGGGGGCGGTGCAAGCCGCCGCCGAGGCGGCCGGCATCGCCGACTGGCATGCGGGCTGCAGCCCGCAGGACAAGCTCGCCCGGCTGGAAGCACTCGCGGAATGCGGCCGAAAGGTGCTGATGGCGGGCGACGGGCTGAACGACGCGCCGGCGCTCGCCGCCGCCTTCGCGTCGATCTCGCCCGCGCACGCCGCCGATGTCAGCCGCGCCGCCGCCGACCTGGTGTTCCAGGGCGAGGATCTGCGCGCGGTCGTCGAAGCGGTGGCGACCGCGCGCGTCGCCCGGCGCGTGATGCTGCAGAGCTTCGCGTTCGCCGCCGCCTACAACGCCGTCGCCGTGCCGGTGGCCTGCGCCGGGCTGGTCACGCCGCTGATCGCCGCCATCGCGATGTCGGCCTCGTCCATCGTGGTGACGCTCAACGCGCTCCGCATCCGCTTCGCCGCGAGGGCGCGGTGACGATCCTCGCCTATCTGATCCCGATCGCGCTCGTCCTCGGGCTGGTCGGACTCGCCGCCTTTCTGTGGGCGCTGAAATCCGGCCAGTTCGACGACCTCGACGGCGCGGCGAGCCGTATCCTCTACGACGACCCGCCGCCGGACAGGCCGCGCTAACCATTCCTTAGCCGCCCGGGCCCGACACTGGGCTTCGATGAAGCGAACCCCAAGGGCCCGGCCGCCGCGCCGCAAGAAGACCGCGCTCGGCCGCCGCGTCGCCGGTGCCGCACCCGGCACGCCGCTGCGCAGCGACCTCGAGGCGCTGGTGGCGAGCCGCACGGAGGACCTCACCCAGGCGAACGCGGCGCTCGTCCGCACCGTCGCCGAGCTGCGCGACGCGAACGCGCGGTCGGAGGCGGCGAACCGCGCGAAGTCGGAGTTCCTGGCCAATATGAGCCATGAGCTCCGCACGCCGCTCAACGCAATCATCGGCTTCTCGGAGATCATCAAGGACCAGATGTTCGGCCCGATCGGCACCGCGTCCTATGCCGACTATGCCGGCGACATCTGGACCTCGGGCTCGCACCTGCTGCAAATCATCAACGACATCCTCGACATGACCAAGGTCGAGGTCGGCACGTTCCGCCTCAACGAGACCGTCGCCGAGGTGAGCGAGATCCTGGCCGCGGCGCACACGCTGATCCGCCCCCAGGCGGAGCGGCGCCGCATCGCCTTCCCGCCGCCGGCGATCGAGCCGCGCTGGCTGTGCATCCGCTGCGATCAGACGCGCATCCGCCAGATCCTGCTCAACCTGCTGTCGAATGCCGTGAAGTTCACCAACGAGAACGGCACGATCGAGCTGGCGGCGCGCGGCGGCGAGGACGGGTCACGTTCCGCGTGACCGACGACGGCATCGGCATCGACCCTGCCGATTTCGACCGCATCGTCTCGCCCTTCGGCCAGGTCGAAAGCGCCTATGCGCGCAACCACCAGGGCGTCGGGCTCGGCCTGTCGCTGACCAGGCTGCTGGTCGAGCAGCATGACGGGCGGCTGTCGTTCGAATCGGAACCGGGACGCGGCACCACCGTCACCGTCTTCCTGCCGGCCGAGCGCATCGTAGATCCGCACGCGGCGATGCTGGAGGCCGTTCAGGCGGGGTAGAGCCGAACCGGTCGCAGTCTTCCCTCCCCCTTCCAGGGGGACGGGGCGCACGGCACGGAAATTGCAGCTCGTTCGAGTGGGGCGGTGCTTCAGCCGTCGAAGGCGTGCTCGGCGAGGACGGAATCGCCGTCGGGCGACATCTCGCGCATCGTCACCGGATAGCCCCACAGCGAATGGATGTGGCGCAGCACGCGGCGCGCCTCCAGCGCGTCGAGCACGCGCCCGTCGCGCACGGCATGGTGTACGACCAGCTTGCGGTCGCCGCGCAGGTCGGCGTCGGCGACCTCGATGCGCGGCACGCCGAGCGACGGGTCGTACATGGCGGCGAGCTGCTTGCGGATCTTGCGATAGCCGCGCTCGTTGTGGATCGCCTCGACCACCACGTCCGGCGCGCCCGACGAATCGTGCAGCCGGAACATCCGCATGTCACGTATCAGGTGGGGCGACAAATACTGCAGGATGAAGCTCTCGTCGCGGAACTCCGACCAGGCGTGGCGCAGCGTCTCGACCGGCTTGCCGTTGCCCGCGATGTCGGGGAACCACTCGCGGTCCTCCTCGGTGGGCTCGGTGCAGATGCGCTCGATGTCGCGCATCATCCCGAACCCCAGCGCATAGGGATTCACGCCGGAGAAGCGCCGGTCGTCGAAATCGGGCTGCGCGACCACCTGCGCATGCATGTGCAGGAACTCGAGCATCGCGCCGTCGGTGATGCGCCCGTCGTCGCGCAGCCGCGTCATGATGTGGTGGTGCACCCAGCAGGCGCAGCCCTCGTTCATCACCTTGGTCTGGCGCTGCGGCTCGAAATAGCTCATCACGTTGCGCACGATGCGCAGCAGCTCGCGCTGCCAGTCCTTCAGCCCCGGCGCGTGCTTCTCGAGGAAATAGAGCAGGTTCTCCTCGGGCAGGCCGAGCGCGCGGCGCGCCGCCTGCTCGTCGAGGTCGACCGGCGCCTCGTCGGCGTCCGACGGCTTCTGCGGCAGGGTGCGCCACAGGTCGTTGTAGTTCAGCCGCTCGTCCTCGCGCCGCGCCAGCGCACGCTCGCGCTCCTTGCGGATGTGCGGCCGCGCCCGGCGGCCATAGCGGTCGACGCCCTGGTCGCCCAGCGCGTGCGCCGCGTCGAGGGTGCGCTCGACGGCCGTCAGCCCGTAGCGCTCCTCGCACTCGGCGACGTAGTTCTTGGCGAAGGAAAGATAGGCGAGGATGGCGTCCGCGTCGGTCCAGTCGCGGAACGCCTGGTTGGCGCGGAAGAAGCTGTTATGCCCGATGGCGGCATGGGCCAGCACGGTGGTCTGCATGGTCATGGTGTTCTCCTCCATGACGTAGCAGATCGACGGGTTCGAGTTGATGACGATCTCGAGCGCCAGGCCGCGCAGCCCCTTGCGGTACAGCATCTCCTGGCGGGCGAAGCTCTTGCCGAACGACCAGTGGCGGTACATCAGCGGCATGCCCGAGGCGGCGTAGGCGTCGAGCATCTGCTCGGCGGTGATCACCTCGATCTGGTTGCGGTAGAGCTCGAGCCCCAGATCTTCGGTGCCGATCTGGGCGACCGCGTCATAGGCGCGCTTGAGGAGGTCGAAGTTCCAGTCGGGACCTTCGAACAGCAAAGGCCCGCTCATGCGTATTCCTTCTCGCGGCCGAACAGCCCGCGGAACACCGGATAGATGTCGCGCGGTCCGCCGATCATGCGCATGGCGAAGCTGGGCCAACGCTCCGCGACCTCCTGGTAGCCGGTCCACAGCACGCTGCCCGAGCGGCCATAGAGGCCGGGCTCGCGCCGCGCGTCGGGAGAAATCTCGACATAGGCCATGTGCTGGACCATGGGCATCACCCGCTCGTCCAGCAGCCCGATGCAGTGCGCCACGTCGGTTGGGATGTCGTCGCCGTCCGACGCCTGGGCGACGTAGATGTTCCAGTCGGCGATCGGGTAGCGCGCCTCGACGATCTTCAGCATTTCCTCGAGCGCGGTGGACACCACCGTGCCGCCGGTCTCGCGGCCGTAGAAGAAGGTCTCCTCGTCCACCTCGGCCGCGGTCGAGGTGTGGCGCACGAACACCACCTCGACATGCTCGTAGCGCCGGTCGAGGAACAAATGCAGCAGCATGAAGAAGCGCTTGGCCAGGTCCTTCATCGCCTCGTCCATCGAGGCCGACACGTCCATCAGGCAGAACATCACCGCCTGCGACACGGGCTTCGGCACATGCTCGAACCGGTTGTAGCGGAGGTCGACAGGGTCGATGTAGGGCACGCGCTTGCGCTTGGTGGTGGCGCGCGCGAGCGCGTCCTCCAGCTCGGCGATGCGCGCCGCGCGGGTGGTGCCAACGACCTGCTCGCTGGTGCCGGCCTTCAGTTGGGCGAGCTCCTCCTCGATCTCGTGCAACAGCGCGTCCGACGGACGGCCGAGCGCGATGCGCCGCTGCAGCGACCGGCGCACGGTGCGCACCAGGTTGAGCCGGTTGGGCGCGCCGGTGGTGGAGAAGCCGGCGCGCTGCGGCTTGAACGCGACCTCCTCCTTCACCTTCTGCTTGACCAGGTCGGGCAGGTCGAGGTCCTCGAAGAACAAATCGAGGAACTCGTCGCGCGTCAGCGCGAAGGTGAAGTCGTCCTCGCCCTCGCCGTCCGCGCTCGCCTTGCCGCCGCTGCCGCGCCCGCCGCCGGTCGGCTTGGCGATGCGGTCGCCCTCGCGATATTCCTTGTTGCCGGGCAGCACCCAGCTTCGCTCGCCGGTGTCCGAATCGAGCACGAAATGCGGCTCGCGGATGCCGTCGGCCGAGATCGAGACGTTCTCCCCCGAGGTGGCGTCCGCGACGCTGCGCTTGCGCAGGTTGTCGCGGATCGCCTCGCGGATCTCGCCCCGCGCGCGGCGGATGAAACGCTGCCGGTTGCCGAGGCTCTTCCCCTTGGGGTTCTCGCGCCGGTCGATGATGTCCATGCGATCGCGCCCCTGGCCTTGTCTCGGTTAGCCGGACTTCTGCACGCGCATGTACCAGTCCACCAGCCGGCGCACCTGGCGCTCGGTATAGCCGTGCGCGACCATGCGCTCCAGGAAGGCCTCGTGCTTCTTCTCGCTGTCGGTGTCCTTCTTGGTGCCGAACGAGATGACCGGCAGCAGCTCCTCGACCTGCGAGAACATGCGCTTCTCGATGACCTCGCGGATCTTCTCGTACGAGGTCCAGCGCGGGTTCTGCCCGCCGGAGGCGGCGCGCTGGCGCAGCGCATACTTCACCACCTCGTTGCGGAAGTCCTTCGGGTTGGCGATGCCCGCCGGCTTCTCGGTCTTCGACAGCTCCTGGTCCAGCATCTCGCGGTTCAGGAGCTGGCCGGTGTCGGGGTCCTTGTAGTCCTGGTTCTCGACCCACGCGTCGGCATAGGCGATGTAGCGGTCGAACAGGTTCTGGCCATAATCCTCGTAGGATTCCAGGTACGCCTTCTGGATCTCCTTGCCGATATATTCCGCATAGCGCGGGGCGAGCTCGGCCTTGATGAAGGTCAGATATTTCTGCTCGGTCTCGGACGGGAACTGCTCGCGCCGGATCGCCGATTCCAGCACGTACATCAGATGCACCGGATCGGCGGCGACCTCCTGCGTGTCGAAATTGTAGGTCTCCGACAGCACCTTGTAGGCGAAGCGGGTGCTGAGCCCGTCCATCCCCTCGTCCACGCCCGCGGAGTCGCGGTATTCGTGCACGGTCTTGGCCTGCGGGTCGGTGTCCTTCAGGCTCTCGCCGTTATAGACGCGGAGCTTGGCGAAGAGCGACGAGTTCTCGTGCTCCTTGAGCCGCGTCAGCACGGAGAAGCGGGCCATCATCTCGAGCGTGCCGGGCGCGCGCACGGCCGTGGCGAGCTCCGACTGGCCGACCAGCTTGTCGTAGATCTTGATCTCCTCGTCGACGCGCAGGCAGTAGGGCACCTTGATGACCGAGATGCGGTCGAGGAACGCCTCGTTGTTGCGGTTCGACTTGAAGCTCTTCCACTCGGATTCGTTGGAGTGGGCGAGGATGAGGCCGTGATACGGCAGGGCGCCGATTCCTTCGGTGCCCATGTAGTTGTTCTCCTGCGTCGCCGTCAGCAGCGGGTGCAGCATCTTCAGCGGCGCCTTGAACATCTCGACGAACTCGAGGATGCCCTGGGTGGTGACGTTCAGCCCGCCCGAATAGGCGTAGGCGTCGGGATCCTCCTGGCCGAAATATTCCAGCTTGCGGATGTCCACCTTGCCGACCAGCGACGAGATGTCCTGGTTGTTCTCGTCGCCCGGCTCGGTCTTGGCGACGCAGATCTGGCGCACCTTCGAGGGGTGCATGCGCACCACCTTGAACTTGGAGATGTCGCCTTCGAACTCGTCGAGCCGCTTGATCGCCCAGCCCGAGCACAGCCCGGTCAGCCGGCGCTTCGGGATGCGGTACGTCTGCTCCAATTCCGTGCCGTGCCGGTCGGGATCGAACAGGCCGAGCGGGCTTTCGAACAGCGGGCTGACCCGGTCGCCCGCCTTCAGCACGTAGACCGGCTCCTCCTCCATCACCTGCTTCAACCGCTCGGCCAGCGACGACTTGCCGCCGCCCACCGGGCCCAGCAGATAGAGGATCTGCTTGCGCTCCTCCAGCCCCTGCGCGGCGTGGCGCAGGAAGCCCACGATCCGCTCGATCGTGTCCTCCATGCCGTAGAAGTCGGAGAAATACGGATAGAGGCGGATCGTCCGGTTCTGGAAGATGCGGCCCAGCCGGTCGTCCCGCGAGGTGTCGAAGATCTTCGGCTCGCCGATGGCGGCCAGCATCCGTTCGGCCGGCGACGCATACATCATCGGGTCGTCGCGGCAACCCTCCAGGTACTCCCAGAGCGTCATCTCGGTCCAGCTTCGCGCCGCGTATTCCCGAGAAAAGGCTTCGAGGACGTTAGCTTCGCTCATGCCCGGCTCTCCATGTTGCGAGATGGCGGTACGGGACGCGCGATCTCGCCCAGTCGATTTCTCGTCATACGCACCCGCACCAGCTTCGCGCCATTATGGTTTGCGATCGGTTAGCTCTTGCGTTTCGGGTGGAAGGCGCACGTCGACATGCACCCTCCGACCGCACAGGCAACATCCGTCGCCCTTCGAAAGTTCCCGGTCCTGCGGGCCGCTCGCGCGGCTGATCCAGCCCAAGCCCATACAGAGCGTCACGTGCGAGGACGGCGAAAACCGTCCTTGCTTCGGCGGCGTGAAAGCCGCAGGAATGGGGCGGGCCCGCTTGGTGGAACCGGTAGACACAACGGACTTAAAATCCGTTCGCCGCGAGGCGGTCCGGGTTCGAGTCCCGGAGCGGGCACCAGACGCGTCATATGCGCGTCCAACTCGGTGGCGTGCCATCATTGGCGCAATAATCCTTACGTAAATAATACCGCGATTGCGCCCCTCAAAAAAGCGCCGCGTACGTACTTTTCCGAATCGGAGGCCGAAAAAGCGCATCGCGAACCCGGCTCTTCACGTAGTCGTGTTCGATCGTGCGCAGCCGCGACGCGCCCGCCACGGCGACGCGGCCACATGGCGCGGCGGCGCCGTGCGCCCTATAGTGCGCGGCGAACCGAGGAGGACCGATGGAATTTGGATATTTCACCCTCAGCGACAACGCCTACCCCGGCAACACGCGCACCCCCAACCAGCTCGTGCGCGACATCGCCGACGAGGCGCTGTACGCCGACCGGCTGGGCATGCATTCCGCATGGATCGGCGAGCATCACTTCTCGACGCTGGGCGTCGTGTCGTCGCCCGAGATGCTGCTCGCCCACATCGCCGCGCAAACGACGCATATCCGCCTCGCGCCGGCGGTGAACGTGCTGCCGCTGAACCATCCGATCCGGGTCGCCGAGCAATGGGCGATGCTTGACCTGTTGTCGGGCGGGCGGGTCGATTTCGCCACCGGGCGCGGCTATGACCGGCGCGAATACGGCCCGTTCGGCGCCGATTTCGAACGCAACGCCGAGATCTTCGCCGAGGGCTGCGCCATCGTGCAGCGGCTCTGGGGCGCGGACGCGCCGCTGACCCACCACGGACAGCACTTTGCGTTCGACGACGTCACCATCACCCCGCGCCCGGAGCAGACACCCATACCCTGCTACGTCGCCTCGTTCTCCAAGCCGTCGATGGAGCTCGCCGCGAAGCTCGGCTGGGGGCTGGTGGTCGCCGCCGGCCAGGCGAGCGGGATGCATGGCTCGCTCGCCCGCGTGGCCGAGCTCTACCGCGAATGCTGCGACCAGGCGGGCGCGGCACCCAAACGGCTGATCACCAGCTACTTCATCCATTTCGCCGACACGCCGGCCGAGGAGCGCGCGGCGCGCGAGCGCCAGCTCCGCTATCACCGCGACTGCACGTCGCACGCCTTCCCGGGCGATCCCAAGACGGCGCCGGCCAACTACGCCTACTTCAAGGACATCGTCGATCGCTACCGGACGATGAAGCCCGAGGACTTCACCGACAGCGCGGTGCTGATCGGAAATTCCGCACGGATCGTCGACATATTGAAGACGAAGGTCGAGGCGGCGGGGTTCGACGAGGTGATCCTGTATTTCAACCTGGGGCTCAAGCCGCACGCCCAGGTGAAGGACGAGATGGCGCGGTTCATGGAGGAGGTCGCGCCCAGCTTCGACGGCGCCCACCGCCTTGCAGGAACGGGGGCGTAGCTCATGAGCTCCGCCGACTTCGCCGTCGGAGTCGCTGCCCCGAAGCGATTTCACAAGCGGCGCTGATGGCAGGCGTGCTGTGACGCTTTCGCTCGTCACCGGCGCGACCGGCTTCGTCGGCTCGGCCGTCGCGCTGCGCCTCGCCGCGGCGGGGCACGAGCTGCGCCTTCTGGTGCGCGCCGGCTCGAACCGGGCGAACCTCGCCGGGCTCGACGCCGAGCTCGTGACCGGCGACCTCGACGATCCCGCCTCGCTGGCGCGCGCGGTGGCGGGGTGCGACGCGGTGTTCCACGTCGCGGCCGACTACCGCCTGTGGGTGCCGCGGCCCGAGGCGATGTACCGCACCAACGTCGACGGCTCGGTCGCGCTGGTGCGGGCGGCGGCCGAGGCGGGGGCGGGCCGCATCGTCTATTGCTCGTCGGTCGCTTCCATCGCCTGTCGCGCCGACGGCGTGGCGGCGGACGAGACGACGCCGACCACCGCCGACGACATGATCAGCCACTACAAGCGCTCCAAGTTCCTGGCCGAAGAGAAGGTGATGGCGCTGGCGCGCGAAGGCGCGCCGATCGTGGCGGTCAACCCGTCCGCGCCGCTCGGGCCGCGCGACATCCGCCCGACCCCGACCGGACGGCTGGTGGTCGAGGCGGCATCGGGCCGCATCCCCGCCTATGTCGAGACAGGGCTCAACATCGTGCATGTCGACGACGTCGCCGAGGGACACCTGCTCGCCTTCGCGCGCGGCACGGTGGGCGAGCGCTACATATTGGGCGGCGAGAACATGACCCTGCGCGAGCTGATCGTCGCCGTCGCGCGCGCGGCCGGGCGCGAGATGACCCCGCGCCGCCTGCCGCGCCGGCCGCTCTACCCGCTCGCCTGGATCATGGAGGGGTGGGGCAGGATCACCGGCGCCGAGCCGCTGATGACCTCGGAAAGCCTGAAAATGGCGGCGAAGCGCATGTTCTACTCGTCCGACAAGGCCAAGGCGGCGCTGGGCTACGCCCCCCGTCCCGCAGCAGACGCCATCGCCGACGCCGTGGCCTGGTTCCGCGCCCACGGCTACCTCAGATAGCGCGCCGTCTCGCACCCGCCGCCCTTCGTGCTTCGATACTCGGCCCCGCGCCGCTCGGCCGAACTCAGCCCGAGCGGATGGCACATGCGATAGCGGTGGCCAGGGCTGCCCCTACTAGGCACGTGCGCCGCCTCGCCATATGATCGGGTGAGAAGCGCCCGCCTGGAAGGCGTACCAAGGAGGACACGATGAAGAAATTCGCCACGCTGGCCGCGACGGCGGCCATCCTCGCCGCATCCGGCGCGCATGCCGCGACCACCCTCAAGATCGCCTGCTACCTGCCGCCCTTTTCGGTGTCGGTGTCGAAGATCCTGAAGCCGTTCGCGGGCGAGGTGACCAAGGCCACCGGCGGCTCGGTCAAGTTCCAGGAGTTCTGGGGCGGCTCGCTCGGGCGCAGCCCGGAGCAGCAATACAAGCTGGTCACCGGCGGCATCACCGACATCGTGTTCATCTCGACCTACAACACCTCGCGGCCAGTTCCCCGATGCCGCGATCACCGAGCTGCCCGGGCTCATCCCGTCCTCGACCGTGGGCTCGCCCGCCTTCTGGCGCTTCTACAAGACGGGCATGATGCGCGGGTTCGACGACATCAAGACCGTCTCGGTCTACATGCCGAGCGTCAACCAGCTCCACGCCCGCAGGCCGATCAAGACGATCGACGACGTGAAGGGGCTGAAGTTCGCGTCGTCCGGCCCGAACATCGCGGAGTTCATCAAGCAGGTGGGCGGCGTGCCGGTCTACATGCCCGCGACGGAGCTCGCCCAGGCGCTGACCAGCGGCGTGATCGACGGCACGACGGTCGACTGGGTCGGCTACGTGACCTTCAAGCTGCAGAGCCTCGCCCAGAACCATTTCGAGATCCCGCTGGGCGGCGATCAGCTTCGTGATCGCCATGAACAAGGACAAGTGGGCGTCGCTCACCAAGGAGCAGCAGGCGGCGATCGACAAGTTCGGCAGCGAGCGACATGGCGGAGGTCGGCGGCAAGGCCTACGACGCGGCCAGCGACACGCGGCGCGCCAAGGTGCTGGAGGACAAGGACCAGCACGACGTCGTCCCGCCGAAGGACGAGATCCGCCGGATCATCAAGACCTACGGCGAGCCGGTCCACAAGATCTGGATCTCGAAGACGCCGGACGGCCAGAAGAAGTACGACACGTTCAACCGAACTCCTCGCGGACGTCGAGGCCGGGAAGTGATCGTCGCCGCCGCTGGGCGAACGGACGCCGGGGCCGTCGACTTGCGGCCCACCGCCCTTTGCTCCGAGGGCGCCGAGCGACTCCTTCAATCCCCTTGCCCGTCATTGCGAGGAGCGAAGCGACGCCGCAATCCAGAGCCCTCGCGCGGCGCTGGATCGCTTCGCCTCGCTCGCGATGACAGGCTGGTGGTAAGGGGCCCGCCGCCGGCGGCCGGCCGATGAACGGCCGGCTCGAGCGGTGGGTGGCGCCCGGCGGCTGGCTCGACCGGGCGACGCGCCGGATCGCGTTCGTCGGGCTGATCGGGCTGATGATCGCGACCCTGTTCATCCTGGCCGACATCGTGATGCGCGGCGTGTTCGACAGCCCCATCGAGGGGCTGGAGGACGTGACGCGCTTCTCGTTCGCCATCGTCGTCGCGACCTGCTTCCCGGCGGGGCTGATCCAGGGCCACAACGTCGCCATCCGGTTCCTCGGCCGGGCGCTCGGCCCGCGCCCGACGAGCTGGCTCGAGGCGTTCGGCGCGGCCTGCACCTTCGTGTTCTTCGGGCTGATCGCCTGGTCGATCGTGCTGGTCACGATCGACGACTGGGTGAACCACCACTACACCCAGACGCTCCATCTGCCCTCGGCGCCGTTCTGGATGGTCGTCTCGGTCCTGGTCTGCCTGACCGTGCCGCTGCAGCTCATCATCGTCGCGCTGTGGCTCAAGCGCATCGCGCGGGGCGAGCCCGCGCCGCCGGCCGCCGAGGAAGGCATCTAGCGATGGACCCGCTGATCGTCGGCTCGCTCGGCCTCGGCCTGATGTTCGGGCTGATCGCGTTGCACGTTCCGATCGGCATCGCGATGGGCCTGGCGGGGTTCGTGTCGATCTGGTCGATGCTGGGGTTCGGCCCGGCGCTGACGCTGTTCGCGACCGAGCCGTCCAGCGTGATGACCAGCGCCGAGCTCGCGGTCATCCCGCTGTTCCTGCTGATGGGCAGCTTCGCGGGCGCGGCCGGCCTGTCGTCCGACATCTACCGCGTGGCCTATGCCTTCCTCGGCCATCGCAAGGGCGGGCTCGCGCTCGCCACGATCGGCGGCTGCGCCGGGTTCGGCGCCGTGTGCGGCTCGTCGATCGCGACCGCCGCCACGATGGCGCGCATCGCGCTGCCGGAGATGCTGGAGCGGCGGCTACCACCCGCGCGCTCGCCACCGGCTGCATCGCGGCGGGCGGCACGCTCGGCATCCTGATCCCGCCCTCGGTGATCATGGTGCTGTACGCGATCCTGACCGAGCAGTTCGTCGTCGCGCTGTTCGTCGCGGCGATCCTGCCCGGCCTGCTCGCCGTGACTGCTGCACTTCGTCGCCATCGTCGTCTACCACCCGCATCGCGCCGGAGACGGGGCCGGCCGGGCCGCGCCTCGCCTGGGCAGAGCGGTGGCGCGTGGTCGGCCAGTGCTGGGGCGCGGTGCTGCTCGCCATCGTGGTCGGCGGCGGCATCTATGTCGGCGTGTTCACCGTGTCCGAGGCGGCGGCGGTGGGCGCGGGCATGGCGTTCGCCTTCGTCGTCGCGCGCGGCAGATGCACCCGCGCGGTGATGTGGGAGGTGCTGGGCGAGACCGCCGCCAACACCGGGATGATCTACGTCATCATCATCGGCGCGTCGATCTTCGCCTATTTCATCTCGCTGTCGCAGATGCCGGGCGAGTTGATCGATTTGATCCACGGGCTCGGACTGCCGCCGATCGCTGGTCATGGTGCTGCTGACCGATCGTCTATCTGATCCTGGGCAGCGTGTTCGACACGATCGCGGCGATGGTGATCACCCTGCCCTTCGTGTTCCCGCTGGTCACCGGGCTCGGCTACAACCCGATCTGGTTCGGCGTCTACAACGTGATGGTGATCGAGATCGGGCTGATCACCCCGCCGATCGGGATCAACGTCTTCGTGCTGCACGGCATGGCGCGCGACATCGCGCTGGGCACCATCTTCCGCGGCATCATGCCGTTCCTCGCCGCCGACCTGACGCGCCTCGCGATCCTGCTCCTGTTCCCGGTGATCGCTCTCTGGCTGCCCACCGCCCTCGGCGTTCCGATGCAGTAAGGCGCTGCGCACCGCGCAGCGGCCTTGCACATATTCCTAATTTTCGTGGCCGGCGATAGCCCCGTGGGCTTCCGCGGTGGCGCAGCCGTGTTCTGGGGCGGCCGCCGCCCGGGCGGCCGTCCCCTGCCCTCTTCCATTACCTACGCTCGTGCGGCGGCATGCTTGGCCTTGAGGGCGGCGCGCGCCTCGGGCGTCATGAAGGGCAGGTGGTGGTCGTCCTTGGAGACAGGCGTCACGTCGTCGGCGATGCGCTCCCAGCTCGCCCCGCCATTCTCCGAGGCGTAGAGCTGGCCGGTCGCGGTGCCGACCACCAGCATCATGCCGCCGGGCCAGACGTGCTGGCACATCGCCTCGAATGCGCCGACCACCGGGTGGGGCAGCCCGTCGGCGAGCTCCGCCCAGGTCGCGCCGTCGTCGGTCGAGCGCATCACGGTCGAGCCGGCCATCCCCTTGGCGAACCACGCGCCCGGGTTCAGGGTCGAGCCGCCCATATAGACCGTCCGGCGGTCGGCGGGATCGAAGAACAGGAAGTCCGGATAGCCGATCCGCTCGCCCCGCTTCATCAAATGGTCGAAGCTCTCGCCGCCGTCGCGCGTGCGGTAAAGCCCCTCGCCCGTCGCGAGGAACATGCGCCGGGGATCGTCCGGATCGATCAGCAGCCGATGCACGTCGCGATAGGCGACCTCGTCGGGATCGGAATAGGCGGAGAGCTCGCGCCAGGTCGCGCCGTCATCGGTCGATTTGAGGAACGCGCCCTGCTCGACCAGCACGTAGATCGTCGCCGGCTCGGTTGGGTGGAATACAGTCGCCTTCACGTGCGGGATGTGCGGCGGCGGCGGGAAGGTCCACTTCTCGGTGTCGGGCACCTCGTGGATCGAGGGAATCTCGCGCCAGGATTCGCCGAGATCGTCCGACCGGTAGAGACCCGCCGGCGAGGTGCCGAGGAACAGCGTCACTCGTGTCGCCGACCGTGCGGATGTTGAACGCATAGACGTGCGGCCGGTCGAGCCCGTTGGAGAGCGGCCGCCACGACCGCCCCTCGCCGTCCTCCGACACCCACAGCCCGCCATTGGCGTGGCAGCCGGCAAAGAGCCGGCCCGAGCGCGGCTCGCAGGCGAGCGTGCCGACATGGCGGTCGGCGAGCGAGCGTCCGGCCAGCGACCAGGGCGCGCCCGGCGCGGCGCGGCGCAGCGTGGCCACGCCCTCCAGCGTGGCGACGCGCAGGCACGTGGCGGGCCCCGCGCCCACTGTCCGGTTGTCGCCGTTGGGGGAAAGGTAGGTGACGATCTCGCTCATGACGCACCCTCCCATTCAGTGGAAACGATGAGACTTTGGGGACCGAATGACCGCTTTCGCCCATTGCCCGCGCCGCCGCTCGCCGCGCTAGGCGCGCACCTCGTCGCGCAGGACGCCGAGCCGGGCGAGAATGTCGCGGTCGGTGATCTCGAAGATCACCGTGTCGTCCGCCGCGGCCGTGTGGCTGGTCCAGTTGTTGTGCGGCACGCAGAAGATGTCGTTGCGCTTCCAGGTCAGCGTGTCGCCGCCGACCTTGGTGGCTGCCTTCGCCCTCGGCGACCACGCACACGACGTTGGCCGAGCTGCGCCGCTCGGCGGTCGCGCGCCCCTTGGGAAGCCTGACGAGATAGCAGTCGAGCGAGGCCATGGCGGGCCCACCGGTCACCGGGTTGATGTAGCGCAGCCGGCGCGAGCCGTCGGCGCCGTCGGGCATGGCGTCGAGGGCGGCCACCGCCGAGTCCCACGCATAGCGGAACAGCGGCGAGTACGGCGTGCCGGCGCCGCCCACCGGCGTCAGCCCGGCCGCGGCATAGGCCGAATCGGACGGCAGACTCGGCACGTCGTGCGCCGGGCCGGGCTCGAACGCGCCGGTCTCGAGAAAGGCGTGGATCGGCACGTCGAGCGCGTCCACCCACACGGCGCGCCGCGTGCCGTGGTGGGCGTGCTCGTGCCAGGTCCAGCCCGGCGTCAGGATCATGTCGCCGCGCGCCATGCGGCATTCCTTGCCGTCGACGATGGTCACCGCCCCGTCGCTTTCCAGCACGAAGCGCAGCGCGTTCATCGAGTGGCGGTGCGGCCGGGCGGTCTCGCCGGGCAGGATGATCTGCAGATTGACCGACAGGTTGATCGCCGCGCCGTCGCGCGGGGTGTCGAGGAAGGCGGGGTTCGACAGGCACAGCACGCGGCGCTCCGCCTCCTCGGTCGTCGCGGCCTTGGTCGCCTGGTCGAGCAGCGGGTCGAGCGTGTCCCAGCGCCACACATGGGCCGCCTGCTCGGGCTCGTTGCGCCGCGCCTCTCGCTCCCACAGCGCATAGACGCTCGCCTCGCTCATCGCGGCGTGGAAGGGGTCGTTCTTGGCGTGCGACGTGGCCATGACGGCCTCCTCTCTGCTTGCCGGAATCTTGCGCATACTCGCCCGGACGGGTCAAGAAACGCGCGAGAAGCGCGCGAGAAGCGCAGGGCCCGCTTGAGCCTCCGGTTGCGCGCCTGTACCTTTCGCCGCGGGAGGACACGATGGACACACAAACACCCATACTTATCCTCGGCGGCGGGCCGGTGGGGCTGGGGCTCGCCGCCGATCTCGGCTGGCGCGGCATCGAGTGCCTGCTGATCGAGCAGGGCGACGGCACGATCTACCACCCGCGGGCCAACACGGTGAACTCGCGCACGATGGAGTTCTGCCGCCGCTGGGGCATCGCCGACGAGGTGCGCGCCTCGGGGGCGCCGCCGGACTTCCCGCCGACCATCCTGTACCTCACCAGCCTGCCGGGCTACGAAATCTGCCGCATCGAGCGGCCGACCCACGGCGGCCACAAGCCGCTGCCGACCACGCCGGAGCGGTCGCAGCGCTGCAACCAGATCTGGTTCGACCCGATCCTGCGCAAGCTGGCGGGAAGCTTCCCGACCGTCACGATGCGTTATGGCTGCCGCTTCGAATCGTTCGAGCGCGACGCCGACGGCGTCGTCGCCACGGTGCGCGACCGCGAGACCGGCCGGGCCGACCGCATCCGCGCCCGCTTCCTGGTCGATTGCTCGGGCGGCAATTCGGGCATCGGCAAGACGCTGGGCATCCGCCAGGAAGGCCGCCCGGTGCTCAGCCACCACCTCAACATCTTCCTGCGCATCGACGAGCTGTGGACCCGGCACGCGCACGGCAAGGCCGCGTTCTACTTCCTGATCGGCAAGAACGGCGAGTATGGCAGCGTCATCGAGATCGACGGGCGCGAGCTGTGGCGCCTCAACGTGCACGGCGAGCAGTATCGCGACGAGCCGTCGGCCGAGCTGATCGCGTCGTCGATCCGCCGCGCCCTGGGCGACAACATCCCCTACGAGATCGTCTCGGCGCTGCGCTGGACCTGCCGCCAGCTCGTCGCCGACCGGTTCCACGACGGCAACATCCTCCTCGCCGGCGACTGCGTGCACCAGCACGCGCCGTCGGGCGGGTTCGGCATGAACACCGGCATGGGCGACGCCGTCGATCTCGGCTGGAAGCTCGCCGCCGCGATCGAGGGCTGGGGCGGGCCGGCCCTGCTCGAACTCGTACGGCATCGAGCGACGCCCGGTCGCCAAGCGCAATGTCGACGAGGCGACCGACAACGCGCGGCGCACCGTGCCGGAGCACGTGATGGCCCATATCGAGGAGGACTCGCCGGCGGGTGTGGCCGCGCGCCAGGAGGTGGGCCGGCACATCATGGCCGAGCGCGCCAAGACCTTCATCTCGGACGGCATCGCGCTCGGCTACCGCTACGACCCGTCGCCCGTCGTGGTGCCGGACGGCACGCCCGCGCCCAAGGACGAGGTGATGACCTACACCCCGACCTCGCGGCCCGGCTCGCGCGCGCCGCACGCCTGGCTGACGGAGGGCAAGTCGACCCTCGACCTGTTCGGCAGGGGCTTCGTGCTGCTGCGGTTCGGCGGCGCCGACCCGTCCGGCATCGCCGCCGCTGCGAAGTCGCGCGGGGTGCCGCTGGAGGTGGTGCCGATCGACGACCCCGCTGTCGCGACCCTCTACGAGCGCAAGCTGGTGCTGGTCCGCCCGGACGGGCATGTCGCCTGGCGCGCCGACGCGGCGCCCGACGACCCGCTGGCGATCGTCGACACGGTGCGCGGCGCCGGCATCGTGCGCGCGGCGCGGAGCGCGGCCTGATGCCCCTCGCCGTCGATCCCGACTGCCTCGACCGGCTGGTGCGAAAGGCGCGCAGCCACAACGCCTGGCAAGACAAGCCGGTGCCCGACTCCGTCCTGCGCGAGCTCTACGACATCGCGAAGCAGGGCCCGTCCAGCTCGAACTGCCAGCCGATGCGGATCGTGTTCGTGCGCACGAAGGAGGGGAAGGAGAAGCTCGCCCCCGCCTTGTCGTCGACCAACCGGGCGAAGACGCTGGCCGCGCCGGTCGTCGCCATCGTCGCCTATTCGCTCGACTTCGCGCCCGACCTCGACCGGTTCTACCACGTGCCCGGCGCACGCAACTGGTACACCGCGTCCGCCGCACTGATCGAGGAGACGGGCCTCCGCAATTCGTCGATCCAGGGGGCGTTCTTCATCGTCGCGGCGCGCGCGGTAGGGCTCGATTGCGGTCCGATGTCGGGCTTTTCCAACCGCAAGGTCGACGAGGCGTTTTTTCCGGACGGGCGCACGAAATCGAACTTCCTGTGCTCGCTGGGCTATGGCGAGGCGGCGTCGCTCTATCCCGACATGGGCCGGCGCACGTTCGACGAGACCTGCAGCTTCGCCTGAGGGTGGCCGCCGCCGTCAGCGCGCCCGCGCGGCGACTTCGGTCGCGGTGGCGGGCCGGCCGCCCAGCTCGCCCATGAACCAGTCGAAATAGCCGCGGAACCGGTCGAGGAACCGGGCGAGCGAAGCGGCGTCCGGCGTGTAGGGCGTGTGGCCCGGGGCGAGCGACGGGCTATGGTAGGTAAAGCTGAACACGCGGTGGCCGCGCGCACACAGCCCCAGCGTCAGGCGCTGCATCTCGGCCAGGGTCATGCCTTCGGGTGTCAGCCGGATGCGCTCGACCAGCCGGGCACGGGCCAACAGCCCCGGCACGTGCAGCCTGAGCAGCGGCGCCGACATGGCGGCGCGATAGATCCCGGCCCCGAACGGCGCGAGCGCGCCGACGAGCGCCTGGGTGACCGGCAGCTCGAGGATGGCGTCGTCCGGCCCGAACCAGTAGGGCCGCCCCTCCCAGCCACGGAAATCCGGCCCGCCATCGGCGCGGAAGTCGCTCTCCGGGATCACGCTGGCGTCGACCCGGTAGCCCAGCTCGGCGAGGATTTCCGGGGTGGCGGGGCCGACGCCGTAGCGCCCGGCCTTGTAGACCACGGGTCGCACGCCCATCCGTTCGGCGACCAGGTCGGTCAGCAGGGCGAGCTTGGCGCGCTCGAGCGCGGGCGGCAGGTTGCCGGGATAGGAATTGCGGCTGGTGATCGGCTCGGCGTGGGGCGGATTCACCCAGGGTTGCAAATGCGTGCCCACCTCGCACAACCCGGCGGCGTGCAGCTCGGCCAGCGGGCGCCACCCCTCCTCCTGGCTCGCCACCGGGTAATCGATCACGTAGGTGGGCCGCACGGCGTAGTGCTCGAAGATGCGATGCGCCGAGTCCTGGGCGCGCATGGCGGTGACGGCGCGGTTCTCGCGGGCGCGCGGCCCGGACCAGTCGAACTCCTCCTCGGTGTCGACCACCACCACCAGTAGCGGTACGTCGGTATCGATTCGCGCCAGCCGCCAGTGGCCGTTCTTGAGCATCGCGATGGAGACTCCGCACGTTGCCGCGGACGCGGACGCGTCATTATGGACGAGACTGGCAGGGCGCCATCTGGTTGTAAAGACGGGGAACTCTTCTCCGGGCCGCGGCGGCTGGACGCCACAGCGCATCGGCCGCTGCACGGCAGGACCAGGGACGCCGGACCGGGGCGCCGGCGGTCCGGGCGAGGCTCGCGCCAGATCTTCACCGCCATTCCCCAGATGACGGAGCGATTTGAAGATGCGGCACCGTCAGCGCGGCGCACGCCTGGCGATACCCATTAAGTGTCGGAATTTTTTACAGTCTCTATTTGGAAAAACTCCTAAACCCTTGATGCGTATGGACACAAAAATCTGGCACGAATCTTGCATATCATCAAGAGGGCAACGATTTTTGACGGCGGAGGTTGAGATGAGGCGTGGCAGGTTGGGAACATTGCCATGTGTTGCTGGCGCATTCGCGGCGCTTTGGTGCTTGTCGGGTGCAGCGCACGCGACAACGATGACTTACGACTTCGATGCCGGTCTGCCTTCCGACTTCACGGCCTTCATCGATCCCCACTCGCTGTTTACGGTCGACGCGACCGGGGGGCATTTGAACGTCTTCAAAGACGCGGACGGCATCACGGAGAACGCTTTCATCGCAGCGGGCATCGTGTCCAACTTCACGCTGACGGGCGATTTCATTGTGACCGTCGATTTCACGATAATCGATCTTCCGTTTGCAAATACCGCCCGCGGGTTGAACGAGTCGGTTCTCAGCCTCAATTCCGCCAGCGAATTATTCGAGGTTCTTTCCTTCACGACGGCGTCCGAACAGAAGATCGAGGCTTACGAAACAGCCATCGGTCCGATCGGGCCACAGTCCGGCGGGACGACAACCGGGACATACGAACTCGATCGCACTGGCAACACCCTGACAGCTAAGATCAACGGGTCGACCATCGGGACCGCGACCTATAGCGCGAGCGACCCCTTGCGGGTCGAGCTTTTCGGTGCCCAGGGGTTGGACCAGCTCGGACAGCCGAGGTCCACCACGGCGCTCGACATTCAGTTCGACAACCTGGTCGTCACCGCGGCCGATATCCAACAGCCGACCACAATGGCGGAACCCGGAACGCTCGGGCTGATCGGTCTGGGGCTTGCGGCCATCGGGACCGCGCGGCGGCGCCGCAAAAGCTAGCGCCTCGTCGCCGGTCGCCCGCGATATTGCCACTTTGGGAGGCGGCGCCAGCCGCACCCCTCCCGGCCACCCAGCGACAGTTTGCCGGCATGGGTCGCCAAAGGGACGAGCGGCGCGATTCCGCCTGAGCGGGAAGATACCTTAGCCTTCCAGCCCCTGGAGGATCGCCAGCACGTCGGTCATATCTTCCGCAAGGTACGTGCGCGGCTCGCGCAGCAGCTCGACCAGGCACTCCCGCTCCGGCGCGGAGAGCTCGTCGAAGAAGCGTTTCAGCTTCGTCGCAACGACGTCGTCTTTCATGGTCCCACCCCGTGCCACCCCCCGGCCCTTGCGCTCTTGCGAAAACGGCGACCCGGAAAGCTCCGGGCCGCCGTTCCCGTGGGCGGACCGCCAGGGGTTGGCGTCAAGCGGTCCGCTTGCGGCGCCTCGTGAATTCTCGCGCGCCCAGCCACGTTTCGAGACGCCTGCGACTGGGTCGGTCGGTTTGCTGGCCTCGTCTGCCCGTTGCCGCCGACATCTTCTGCGATGCAAGAATCGTGCCATTGGAGAAAATTGTTCATCTTCAATGCGTTGATCATCTTCCGAAGGGGAAGCGACGCCAATCTGTAAAAATTTCCGACAGGTTCGCCTGGATCGGGCCGGATGGTTGTAAAGAAATCCGACAGAAAACCGAGCGTTTGCGTCGCCCGATTTATGCCGTCTCGATATATTGCGAATATGAGGTGGGCGCGGTATCCTGTCTTTCGGCGTGAGCGGCGCGACGCGCGAGGTACCGACATGGACGTGAGGACGCTGTGCCTGGGGGTGCTGGAGCGCGGCGACGCCACCGGCTATGAGATCAAACGGCAATGCGAGGAGGGGCCCTACGCCGACGTGTGCCCGGCGGGGTACGGCTCGATCTACCCGGCGCTGACCGCGCTTGCCGCCGAGGGGCTGGTGACCTGCACCGCCGTGCCGCAGGACGGGCGGCCCGACAAGAAGGTGTACCATTTGACCTCGCGCGGCCGGCTGGAGCTGTTGCACGCGGTCGGCCGCACGCCGGCACGCGACCGGCAGCGCTCCGACACGCTGTTCGCCTTCACCTTCGGCCATTTGATCTCGGCGCGCCGGCTCGACCGCCTGGTCGACGACCGGATTGCCGAGCTGCGCGGCCGCATCGCCGAGCTGGAGCGCCGCGCCGACCCGCAGGGGGCGGCGGGGCAGGAATTCGTGCGCGGCTACGGCATCGCCGCCTGCCGCGCCCAGATCGCCTATCTCGAGGCGAACCGGCACCTGCTCCTGCGCGCCGCGCTGGACGCGCCCCGCCCGGCCTGACGCCCCTCATTCCTACATTTGCCGGTCCGCCGCGGCGCGGAACGGGTTGTACGCAAAACGTGCATAATCTATAATCTATACAACTAATACGAGAGGGAGGCTGGAAGTCCGACAACGCGGGAGGGCGCACGATGGACGACCAGATCTTGGGGTTCGACGGCTTGCTGGGCGGCGAGTTCGAACCGGCAATCGGGACGGATGCCGTCAACACGGACAATCTGATCGCCGAGCTCTACTACACCGCCGCCGACCTGCGCCGCCAATTTTCGGGCGCCCCGGTGCTGTGCGTGGCGGGGCTGCTCGAAAGCCTGGCGGGAGTGCTCGAGCGCCGGTCCCGGGCGAGCTAGCGAAGGCTTGCCCGCTCAGCGCGCGGGCGCGGGGCTGGTCTCCGCGTCGGACAGCTCGCCGAGCGCCTGACGCGCGATCCGCACCGCGCTCCACAAGGCGAGCCCCGCCATCACTGCGGCGACGGCGAGGTCCGGCCAGGGGCTGCCGGTCCCGAACACGCCGCCCGCGGCAAGCAGCACCGCGGCATTGCCGATCACGTCGTTGCGGCTGCACATCCAGGCCGAGCGCAGGTTCGCATCGGCGCGGCGGAACCCGGTCAGCAGCGCGAGGCAGGCGACGTTGAGCGCGAAGGCGAGGATCGCGATGCCGCCCATGAGGCCCGCCTCGGGTGTCGTGCCGTGGACCGCATACCAGACCGTGCTCGCGAGCACCCAGAGCCCGAACGCGCCCATGGCACCGGCCTTGGCGAGGGCCGCGCGGGCGCGGGCACGCAGCGCCATGCCGAGCACGGCGAGCGACAGGACGTAGTTCGCGGCGTCGCCCAGAAAGTCCAGCGCGTCGGCCTGGAGCGAAGCCGAGTGCGCGGCGAGCCCGGCGCCCGCCTCGACCGCGAAGCCCGCCAGGTTGATGACGAGCACCGCCCACAATATGCGCCGCTGGCGCGCATCGGCGCCCGGGTTCGCTTCACATCCGCAGCAATCGGCGCTCATGGGTCCGAAATAGGTGTCAACAGCACGCAGACAACCGGCTGCCCCTACCGCCAGCTCGGCAGGTCGAGCACCCGGCGCGCGAGGATGTTGCGCTGGATCTCGTTCGAGCCCCCGTAGATGGAGGCGCGCCGCACCTGGCGGTAGAGCGCCGAGACCTGCATCCTTCCGTCCGCGGTCTCGATCCAGCCATCCTCGGCGCCGTACGCGCCGGCGGCTTCGAGCATCAGGTCGCAGGTGCGCTGCAAGGTCTCCGAGCCGGTGATCTTGAGGAGCGACGCCTCCGGCCCCAGCGGGCGGTGCGCGTTGACCAGCTCGACCGCGTGGCTGTAGAGCGCCGCGAAGGCGAGCACGTCGAGCTCGGCCTGGGCGAGACGATCGCGGAAGGCGGGGTCGGAATCGGCGCCGGTCGCGCGCGCCACCTGGCGCACCCGCTCGAGCGCGTCGAACCCCATCTGCGGACTGCCCGAGCCCAGCCGCTCGTGCGCGAGCAGCGCGTTGGCGACGCGCCAGCCGTCATTGAGCTTGCCCACCAGGTTTGCCACCGGCACGCGCACGTCGTCGAAGAACACCTCGGCCAGCTCGTCGTCGTCGGCGATGGTGCGGATGCCGCGCGGAGTGATGCCCGGCGTTCGCATGTCGGCCAGGATGAAGCTGATGCCGGCCTGCGGCTTTGCCTCCGGGTCGGTGCGCACCAGCATGAAGATCCAGTCGGCGTTGTGCGCCCAGGTGGTCCAGATCTTCTGGCCGTTGATGACGAAATGGTCGCCGTCGAGCACCGCGCGCGTGCGCAGGCTCGTCAGGTCGGACCCGGCATTGGGCTCGGAATAGCCCTGGCACCAGATGCGGTCGCCCGGCGGGATCCTGGGCAGATGCTCGCGCTTCTGCGCGTCGGTGCCGAACTGCATCAGCAGCGGCCCGATATGGTTCAGCGCCTGGCCCGAGATCTCCGGCGCGCGGGCGAGCGCCAGCTCCTCCTTGGTGATGACCTGCTGGCTGAACGGCCGTTCGGACCCGCCCCACTCCTTCGGCCAGTGCGGCGCGACATAGCCGCCCTCCCACAGCTTGCGCTGCCAGGCCATCACCGTGTCCTTGGGCGGGCGGGTGCCGTAGCCGCGCCACTCGTCGGGCAGGTTCGCGGCGATCCAGGCGCGGAACTCGGCGCGGAACGCCGCGTCCTCCTCGCTGTCCTCGCGGAAGCGGATCTGCATGGATACTCCTTCGCGTTTCGTCTCCCTCCCCGCCCCTGGGGGCGGAGAGGGAAAATTGTCGTCCTACTCCGCGGCGGCGCGCGCGTGGGTCTCGGCGCGGAAATGCGGCATGACCTCCTTGGCGAACATCTCGATGTTCTTGCGCGTCAGCTCGCCCGGCAGCGTGCCGAACTGCGAGAAGATCAGGAGGTTGTCGAACTTCGCCTCGGCCCGGTACTCCTCGAGGCGCCGCCGCACGGTGGCGGGCGAACCAATGATCACCCAGCCCGCGTCGTTCAGCGATTCGGCCGTCTGCTGCGCGCGGTTGGTCATCACCTTGTTCATCGCGATGGCCTTGAGCGAGCCGATCGAGGTGTAGCCCGGCGGCAGCAGGAACTCGGGCGGGGTCTTCAGGAACTTGTGCAGGAAGTTCTCGACATGCGGCTTGGCCTCGCGCATGGCGATCTCGTCGGTCTCGGCGACATAGACCGGCGCGGCCCAGGCGAGCTGCGACGGGGTCGACTGGTAGCCGTTCTTGGCGGCCTGCTGGCGGTACATCTCGAAATACTTCGCCACCGAAGAGAACGCCGAGTAGGTCTGGCAGTAGGTGTATTTCATCTTCGCCGCCCAGACGATCGTCTCGGACGAGCCCTGCGACGGGATCCAGATCGGCGGGTGGGGCGTCTGGTAGCAGCGCGGCCACGGGTTGACGTAGCCGAAATCGTAATACTTGCCGTGATGGCGGAACGGGCCCGGCTCGGTCCAGGCGCGGATGATCAAATCGTGCGCCTCGTGGAAGCGCTCGTGCGATTCGCCCGGGTTGGCCATGGTCGAGTGGTACTCGGTGCCGACGCCGCGCACGAACCCGCCGATGAACTTGCCGCGCATCAGATTGTCGAGGATGGCGTACTCCTCGGCGACGACCAGCGGGTTGTTCAGGAGCGGCAGCGCCCGGCCCAGCACGGCGAGCTTGGCGTTCTTGAGCTTGCGCGCCAGCGCGCCGGCGAACACGGTCGGCGTCGGCATCAGCCCGTAGGCGGTCTGGTGATGCTCGTTGACGCACACGCCGTCATAGCCGAGCGAGTCGGCGAACTCGAGCTCGTCGAGATAGCGGTGATAGAGCTCGGCCCCCTTCACCGGATCGTACAGGCTGTTGGGCAGCACCACCCAGCTCGACGGGTACTTGTCGGCCTCGGTGAAGTCGAGATGCGCATAGGGCATCAGGTGGAAGCAGAAGAATTGCATGGGGCCCTCCCTGGCCGGGCACGGTGGTGCGCGAAAAGGATAGACCGTGCGTCCCGGTGCGTCCACCCGAGGCGCCGCGCGACAGGCCGGCATCGCGCGCGACGGTGCCCACGCGCCCCGTTCGGAAACCTCAAGCGAACCTCAAGCGAACCTCAAACGAACCCGAGGGAACCCGAAGGAACCTCAAAGCGCCTCGACTAAAGCGCGCGCCGCCTTATAACCCATTGACGCACAACGATTTCGCCCGCCGCGCCCGGAAAAATGCCTCTGGCGGGATCGGGCTGCCCGAGCGCGCCGGATGTGCGGGCGTTATACAGGAATTTATTCTGAAGCGCAAGGGATGACCGCGCGTGTTCGGCCTGAGGGCGGCGGCTTCGGGCTCTCCCCTTGGTCATGCCCTTGAAGCCGGTCTATTCCGTTCGAAGGGGTGTGTATCGAAGGGCGAACGCGGCACGATGATGGGCTTCGGGCTTCCGCATCGTCATTGCCCCTCACCCTGTCCCTCTCCCGGCGGGAGAGGGAACGCTGGTCGATCTTCTTTGCCCCATCAGCACTTGCCGTCATTCGACAAGGGCCAAGGTTGATCGTTTGGGTCCCCTCTCCCTTCGGAGAGGGACAGGGTGAGGGGCAAATCCCGAAAATTTCGCAAGCTTTCGGGACGAACGGATAGGTTATTGCCAGCGAAAATGGGTCTTAAGGCTTCGCCTTCGCCTTGGAGATGTTCAGGGCGACGGCGGCGCGGATGAGGGTCTTGAGGGCCGGGGCGTCGATCCGGTCGCCCTCGCGGAAGTCGATGGCGCGGCGCATGTTGCCCTCGAGGCTGGCGTTGAAGAGCGCCGAGGGATCGTCGAGCGATGCGCCCTTGGCGAAGGTCATCTTCACGACGGATTTGTAGGTCTCGCCGGTGCAGACGATACCGGCGTGCTCCCACACCGGGACCCCGCGCCACTTCCATTCCTCCACCATTTCGGGATCGGCCTCGTGGATCAGCGCGCGGAGCCGGGCGAGCATCTCGCCCCGCCAGTCGCCGAGCTCGGCGATGCGGGCGTCGATCAGCGCGGACGGAGACTTGTCGTGCTGCGATGCGGGTTTCGCCATGCCCGTTCCTCCCGCGTGATTCCGGTCAGGCGGCGGCCTCGGCAAGCAGGATTTCGACCAGGCCGGCCGGGTCGGTCACCATCGCGTCGTGGCCGGTGGGCAGATCGTGATAGCGCCACGCCGGATCGCGCTCGAAGCGCGCCTTGAACTGGTCGAACGAGCCCATCGGCCGGCCGGAGCAATAGATAAAGGTCCGCGGCAGCTTATTCGCCGCCCCGAGCGGTGCCTTCACCGGGTCGGTCATGGTGAGCATGGGCTGGTCGACGACGCGCCTTGCGACCCACGCGACATCGTCCGGATCTGTGATGCCGAAGAAGGCGGGGGTGCGCGAGGGCACGCGGTTGCCTTCCGGCCGCGGCGGCGCCTCGCCGGGCGGCGCCGGGCGGGCGAGCGCCATCAGGCTCTGGCCGTCCTCGGGCACGAAGGCGTCGAGATAGACGAGACGCCGGATGCGGGGCGCGAGACGCTCGGCGGCGCCGGTGATCACCATGCCGGCGTAGGAATGGCCGACCAGCACCGCGTCCGAAAGCTCCTCATGGTCGAACAGGGCGCAGATGTCGGCGATGTGGTCGTCGAGCCCGATCTCGGGCCGGAACAGATGCGTGCGGTCGCCGAGGCCGGTCAGGGTCGGCGCATGCACGTCATGGCCGGCCGCGCGCAGCGGCCCCTCGACCCGGCGCCAGCACCACCCGCCGTGCCACGCACCATGGACCAGGACGATCGGGGGCTTGGTGGTCATGGCGCTTCTCCCGGTTCGGATCGCTGACGCGCTGGTTCGGTTTCGACGTCGGGTCGTGCGAAGTTGTCGCGATCCGACCCCTCACAGCGGTTGCACGGCGGCGCCTATTCCCCCGCCCCCTTGCCGCCAGCGATGGTCTGGCCGACGGCGGGCACGCCGCCCGATTCGCCCCAGCGCGGCGCGGCGTCGACCTCGATGTCGAACTGGTCGAGCATGCGCATGCAGGACTGGTCGACGATGTCCTGCAGGGTCACCGGCCGGTTGTAGAAGGCCGGCACCGGCGGGAAGATCACCGCCCCCATATGGGCGAGCTTGGCGAGGGTCTCGAGATGGCCGGCATGGAGCGGCGTCTCGCGGATCGCCAGCACCAGCGTGCGCCGCTCCTTCAGCACCACGTCGGCGGCGCGGCTGATCAGGTCGCCCGTATTGCCGTTGGCGATGTTCGACATGGTCTTGATCGAGCAGGGCGCCACGATCATGCCGCGCGAGCGGAACGAGCCGGACGAGATGGCCGCGCCCATGTTGCCCACGTCGTGCACCACGTGGGCGAGGCTCATCAGCCGCTCGGGCGGGTCGTCATGCTCCATCTTCAGGGTGAGCTTGGCCGACCGGCTCATCACCAGGTGGATTTCGATGTCGGGCGCGACGCGCAGGAGCTCCATCAGCCGCCGGCCGTAGACCGTACCGGTCGCCCCGGTGATGCCGACGATGATTCGCTCCATATGCCCGTTCCCGCGCCCGCCCGGCGCCAATTTCGCCCGCGGCGCAGGGTAAACCGGTCAGCGCCGGGCCGGAACGCATTTTTTGGCCGCCGCCGGCGTTCACCTTGGCGCGGCCCCGGCTAACGCTTATTTAAGCTAAATGGCCCCATTTGCGGGGCGCCATTCCCGAGGGGGTACGACGCGCCATGGCGCGACACGAGTTCAACCGCCGCGAGCTTCTGGCCGGGCTCGGCGGCGTGATCGGCGCCGGCTTGGTGACGGGGGTGGCGCGCGCGGCGGCGCCGAAAGCCGCGCCGCAGCGCTTCCCCGACATAATCGGCAAGGTGGAGCACTACACGGCGAAGCAGCCGGACACGCTGCTCGACCTCGCGCGCGCCAACAATCTCGGCTATGTCGAGATCATCGCGGCCAACCCCGGGGTCGACCCGTGGATTCCCGGCGCGGGCACCGAGATCGTGCTGCCCACCGAGCACATCCTGCCCGATGCGCCGCGCAAGGGACTGGTGCTCAACCTCGCCGAGCTGAGGCTCTACTACTTCCCGCCGTCCGGGCCGGTCGAATCCTATCCCATCGGCATCGGCGACGTCGGCTGGAAGACGCCGATCGGCACCACCACCGTGGTGCGCAAGCAGAAGAATCCGACCTGGTACGTGCCGAAATCCATCATGGCGGACGACCCGGGCCACGCGGCGGTGGTACCGCCGGGGCCGGACAACCCGCTGGGCGATTACGCCATGTATCTCGGCTGGCCGGCCTACCTGATCCACGGCACCAACAAGCCCGACGGCGTCGGGCGGCGGGCGAGCCACGGCTGCGTGCGCCTCTATCCCGAGGCCATCGCCTCGCTCTATACGCGCATCCCGGTCGGCACCCCGGTGGCGGCGGTCGACCAGCCGGTCAAGTTCGGCTGGCGCAAGGGCGAGCTATACGGCCAGATACATCTCAGCCAGTCCCAGGCGGCCGAGATCGAGCTGACTGGCAAGTTCACGGCGGCGCCCATCCCCGACCTGGCCTACCGCGCGATCGACGCGGCTGGTCCCAGCAAGGATGAGATCGATTGGGCAAGGCTGAATGAAGCCGTCCAGAAGCGGAACGGAATCCCCTTCCGGGTGCTGCGCGCGGACACTGCGCAGACCTCGGCGCGCTGAGGCGGACCCCGGCGCGCCGAGGCACGCGGTCTTAGCGCTTGCGGAGGCCGCGCGAGTAGATGCGGTCGACCTTGTCGCCCGCCATCTTCGCCTCGCGCGAGGCGGCCTCGGCGGCCGCAGCGGCCTGCTTGGCGGCATCCGCCGCCTGCTGCGCGGAGGTAGCGGCCTGCTTCGCCGACATCTCCATCTGCTGCATCTTGGCGTTCTGCGCGGACTGGTCCGCCATCGCCTTATCGTTTCCCTGCATGTTCTCGCACCCGGCAGCCAACACGACGGGCAGAGCCACAACCATCAGGGTCTTGATGAACTTCATTTTTTATCTCCTTGCGTGCGAGAAACCAGCCTGGGCCACGAGCGGCCGAGAACTCGGAATATCTTCCCGCGGACCGATTCAATACAGCAAACCGGGCATCCGCGCCAGAGCCTGCCCCGTCACCTGATCAACGCTGGGGAGGCCGCAAAGATCGCGGCGAGGGCCGTTCGGGCGACGCCGCATCTCCCGTTGTACACCGGTCGGGGGAATCGTCCAAGGATTTCCCAAGGATTTCAAGGACCGTCCTGTCCCGCCACCGCGCCGCCGGTGTATGCTGGCGCGCGGGCATTTCGAGCGCCGGCCGGGCCGGCGCCAACAAACTTTCGTGAACGGAGCAAGTCCCGATGGCGACAACGCCGGCAGCAGCCCGTGACCGGACCAGAATCCACCCCGTGGTGCTGTCGGGAGGCGCCGGCACGCGGCTCTGGCCGATGTCGCGCGAGGCCTATCCCAAGCAGCTTCTGCCGCTGATCTCCGATCTCAGCCTGCTGCAGGAGACCGCGCGGCGCGTGAACGAGCCGGCGCAGTTCGCCGCGCCGCTGATCGTCTGCAACGAGGAGCACCGTTTCGCCGTGGCCGAGCAGCTGCGCCAGCTCGACATCGTGCCGGCCGCGATCCTGCTGGAGCCGGTCGGGCGCAACACCGCACCGGCGGTCGCCGTCGCGGCGCTCGCGCTGCTGCGCGAGCGATCCCGACGCGCTGATGCTGGTGCTGCCATCGGACCACGCCATCGCCGACACCGCCGCCTTCCACGCCGCCTGCGCGACGGCGGCCCGAGCCGCGCGTGCCGGCGCGCTGGTCACGTTCGGCATCCGGCCCGATCGGGCGGAAGCGGGGTACGGCTATATCCGGCGCGGCGCCGCGCTGGACGGCGTCGGCGGGGCATTCCGCGTGGCCGAGTTCGTCGAGAAGCCGGACGCGGCAACAGCCGCTTCCTTCGTGGCCGGGGGCACGCACGACTGGAACTCCGGCATGTTCCTGTTCCCGGCGCGGCTCGCGCTCGACGAGCTCACGCGGCTGGAGCCCGAGATGGTCGCCGCCTGCCGGCGCGCGCTGGACGAGGCGCAGTCCGACCTCGACTTCCTGCGCCTCGCCCGCGAGCCATTCGAGCAGGCGCCGGCGAAGTCGATCGACTATGCGCTGATGGAACACACCGCGACCGCCGCCGTGGTGCCGGCCGACATGGGCTGGAACGACGTCGGCGCCTGGTCGGCGCTGTGGGACATCGGCACCAAGGACGAGAACGGCAACGTGATCGGCGGCGACGTGGTGACGGTCGACGTCAGCAACTCGTATTTGCGCTCCGAGGGGCGGCTGATCGCGGCGGTCGGCGTGTCGGACCTGATCGTGGTTTCGACCGACGACGTGGTGCTGGTGGTGCCGCGCGACCGCGCCCAGGACGTGAAGTCCATCGTCGACGGGCTGAAGAAGTCGAACCGGCCGGAACCCACCTTCCACCCGCGCATCTACCGGCCGTGGGGCTACTACCAGACGGTGCATGACGGCGAGCGCTTCCAGGTAAAGCGCATCACCGTGAAGCCCGGCGCGAAGCTGTCGCTGCAGATGCACCACCACCGCGCCGAGCACTGGATCATCGTCAACGGCTCGGCGCTGGTGACGCGCGACGACGAGACGGTGCTGCTGACCGAGAACCAGTCGGCCTACATCCCGATGTTCACCCGCCACCGGCTGGAGAACCCGGGCAAGGTGCCGCTCAATCTGATCGAGGTGCAGTCGGGCAGCTATCTCGGCGAGGACGACATCGTCCGCTACGAGGACAATTACGGCAGGGCGTAGGGCCGGCGACACGGCCAGTCGATCATTAACAAGATTGTCACCCCGGGCGCGGCGTAGCGTGAAACGGTGCGCCGCAGACCCGGGGCCCATTTTCGATGCCTCTGATGCGGAAAGATAGGCCCCGGCTCTCGCCGCCACGAGCGGCTCGGCCGGGGTGACAATCTTTGTTAAACCCCGTCGCCTCGACCGCGGCTCTGATTTATGGAGTTGTCCTGCCCGAAACTGCGTCACGCCGGTCCCAGCGTCGGATAGAGATCGTGCCAATCGAGATTGCGCTCCTCGATCAGCGCGATCTTCCAATCGCGTTTCCACCGCTTGAGACGCTTTTCGCGCGCAATGGCCTCGCGAATGTCGTCGTGGATTTCGTAGTAGACCAGACGATGCAGGCGGTGAGTTCTGGAGAAGCCCGGAACGGCACCGGCGCGGTGCTCGAAGACACGCCGCACCAGATCGTTCGTGACCCCGATATAGAGGGTGCCGCGCGGACCGCTGGCGAGGATGTAAACGTAGTACGCTACCCCCTCCCCCAATTGTCGCCCCGGCCGAGCCGCTTGCGGCGAGAGCCGGGGGCCATCTTTCGGCGCCACGGCCCGCGGACAAGTGGGCCCCGGATCAGCGCTTCGCGCTGTCCGGGGTGACAAGATTTCTTGTTACGACACCGTCCAGGTGTTGCCGCGGCGGAGAAGCTGGTTGAGCGACTGCGGCGGGTTGGCCTTGGTGACCTCGGCGATCTGGGCGTGGACGGCGGTCTCGTACGAGAGGCCCTCGTTCGAATAGAGCACGCCGAGCGCCTTCGGGAAGTCCGGCGGCTCCATCGCGGCGAGAAGCCCGGCCATCACCTTGTCGGTCTCGTCGTGGACCAGGATGTCGGCCTCGGTCACGCCGTTCTCGCCGATGGTGACGACCTCGAGCGCGATCTTGCCCTTCTTGAGGCGCAGCCCCTTGTTCTTCTCCTTGCCGAAGATCATCGGCTTGCCGTCCTCGAGCTCGATCTGCATGTCGGCCGCCACGTCCTTCTCGGTGAAGTTGGCGAAGACCGCGTCGTTATAGACGATGCAGTTCTGGAAGATCTCGACGAACGCCGCGCCCTTGAACGCATGCGCGCGCTTCAGCATCACCGGCAGGTGCTTCTGGTTGGTGTCGATCGAGCGCGCGATGAAGCGCGCGCCCGCGCCGAGCGCGAACAGCACCGGGTTCAAGGGCGAGTCGACCGAGCCCACCGGCGTCGAGGGCGAGCGGGTGCCGAGCCGCGAGGTCGGCGAGTACTGGCCCTTGGTCAGCCCGTAGATCTCGTTGTTGAACAGCAGGATCTGCATGTTCACGTTGCGCCGCAGGACGTGCAGCAGGTGGTTGCCGCCGATCGACAGACCGTCGCCGTCGCCGGTGATCAGCCACACGTCGAGCTCGGGGTTGGTCGAGCTTCACGCCCGGTCGCGATCGCCGGCGCGCGGCCGTGGATCGTGTGGAACCCGTAGGTCGACATGTAATAGGGGAAGCGCGAGGAGCAGCCGATGCCGGAGATGAACACCGTCTTTTCGCGCGGCAGGGCGAGGTCGGCGCAGACGCGCTGCACCGCCTTGAGGATCGCGTAGTCGCCGCAGCCCGGGCACCAGCGGACCTCCTGGTCCGAGGCGTAATCGGCCGGCTTGAGGGGGGCCTGGACGTTCACCGCGGTTCTCCCTTGTCGAGCATGGACCGGATCGCGGCCTCGAGGTCGACGACCTTGAACGGCTGGCCGGAGATCTGGTTGAGCCCCTTGGCGTCGACCAGATACTCGGCGCGCAGCAGGTTGATGAGCTGGCCGGCATTCATCTCCGGCACCAGCACGCGGTCGAACCCGCCAAGCAGCTCGCCCAGGTTCGTCGGCAGCGGCCAGATGTGGCGGATATGGATGTGCGAGACGTCGAGCCCGGCCTCGCGGCAGCGCCGCACGGCCTGGTTGATCGCCCCGAAGGTCGAGCCCCAGCCGACGACCGCGAGCTTGCCGGTCTCCTTGCCCGTCGAGACCTTCTGCGGCGGCATATCCTCGGCGATGCGCTTGATGCGCCCGACGCGGACCATCGTCATCTTGTGGTGGTTCGCCGGATCGTAGGAGATGTCGCCGGTCTCGTAGTCCTTCTCGATGCCGCCGATGCGGTGCTCGGTGCCCGGCGTGCCGGGGATCGCCCAGACGCGCGTCATCGTCTTCTCGTCGCGCATGTAGGGCTGGAAGCCCTCGGGGTCGGTCCGGAACGTCACCGGGAAGGGCTCGACATCGTCGACGTCGGGGATCTTCCACGGCTCGGCCGCATTGGCGAGATAGCCGTCGGTCAGCAAATAGACCGGGGTCATGTATTTCGTCGCGATGCGCACCGCCTCGATCGCCACCTCGAAGCAGTCGCCCGGCGTGCAGGACGCGATCACCGGCACCGGCGTGTCGGCGTTGCGGCCCCACACCGCCTGGTGCAGGTCGGACTGCTCGGTCTTGGTGGGCAGGCCGGTCGACGGCCCGCCGCGCTGCGAGTTGACGATCACCATCGGCAGCTCGGCGACGATGGCGAGGCCGATCGCCTCGCCCTTCAGCGCGATGCCGGGGCCCGACGACGAGGTGACGCCGATCGCGCCGGCGTAGGACGCGCCGATCGCCGAGCAGGCGGCGGCGATCTCGTCCTCCGCCTGGAAGGTGATCACGCCGTACTGGCGCAGCCCGGTCAGCGCATGCAGCAGCGGCGAGGCGGGCGTGATCGGGTACGAGCCGAAGAACAGCGTGAGCCCGGCCTTCTGCGCGCCCGTGACCAGGCCCCAGGCGATCGCCTCGGCGCCGGTGACGGCGCGGTACGTGCCGGGCGGCGCCTCCGCCTTGGGCACGATATAGGTCGAGATATCGGACGGCAGCTCCGCCGTCTCGCCGTAGGCGTGGCCGGCATTCAGCGCGGCGATGTTGGCCTCGGCGATCTTCGGCTGCTTGGCGAAGCGGCGGTTCAGGAAGTCGATCGTCGGCTGGCGGTCGCGGCCGTACATCCAGCACATCAGGCCGAGGGTCCAGAAGTTCTTGCACTGGAGCGAATCGGACTTGTTGAGCCCGATGCCGTCGACCGCGGCCAGGGTCAGCTTCGAGATGTCGATCGCGACGACGCGGTAGCTCGACAGCGAGCTGTCCTCGAGCGGGTTCGACTTGTAGCCCGCCTTGGACAGGTTGCGCTCGGTGAAGGTGTCGGTGTTCAGCACGACCACGCCGCCGGGGCGCAAATCGCGCAGATGCACCTTGAGCGCCGCCGGGTTCATCGCCACCAGCACGTCGGGCTGGTCGCCCGCCGTCTGGATGTCGTAGGAGGCGAAATTGATCTGGAAGGCCGAGACGCCGTAGGTGGTGCCGGTCGGCGCGCGAATCTCCGCCGGGAAGTCCGGGAAGGTCGCGAGGTCGTTGCCCATCAGCGCCGTCTGCTGGGTGAACTGGGCCCCGGTGATCTGCACTCCGTCGCCCGAATCCCCGGCAAACCGGATTACCACGGAGTCGAGCTTCTTCCTCCCCGAAGGTTCGGGGTCCTTGGTGGCGATCTGTGTGGCCATGAACCTGTCCTAGGACGTTTACAGCGGGTGCGTGCCTCGCTCAACCGCGCGCTTCATATAGGGATTGCCTTTAAGGCCCGTCAAGAATGATGGCTTGGGCGCGCCGGGTCAAGGGCAGCGGGCCGCCGCCCAGGGCGAATTTGCCCGCGACCGGCCGGTTCTCCGGCGCCGAGATTCCGGTAATATCCGCCCGGGAACCGCGCCCGCCGAACGCGGAGAACGGGGAGGACGAAATGGCGCAGTTCGGGATCGGCCAGCCGGTGCCACGCACCGAGGATCCGAGGCTCCTGACGGGGCGCGGGCGCTATGTCGACGATCACAGCCTGCCCGGCCAACTCTACGGGGTGGTGGTGCGCTCGCCCCACGCCCATGCCCGGATTCGCAAGGCTGACGTGTCGAAGGCGAAGGAAGCGCCGGGCGTGGTCGCGGTGCTGACCGGGGCGGATGCGGTGGCCGACGGGCTGGGCGGGCTCGGCCCCGAGGCGATGCCCGAGGACATGGGCGGGCCGAAATCCTACCGCCCGGCCCAGCCGATCCTGGTGGCGGACAAGGCCCGCCACGTGGGCGACCGGGTGGCCTTCGTCGTCGCCGAGACGCTGGCCCAGGCGAAGGACGCGGCCGAGCTGATCGAGATCGATTACGAAGTGCTGCCGGCGGTCGCCGCGCTCGGCGAAGCGCTGAACGACGGCGCGCCCAAGGTGTGGGACGACGCCCCCTCGAACCTCTGCTTCCCGCTGATGTTCGGCGACGAGGCGAAGGTCGCCGATGCGTTCGCCAAGGCGGCGAGCGTGCACAGGCTTTCGGTGCACAACAACCGCGTCTCGGCCAACGCGATGGAGCCGCGCGGCGCGCTGGCCGCCTATGACGAGGCGACACGGCGGGTGACCGTCCATTCCTCGACCCAGTTCCCGCACGTCCTCAAGCAGACGCTGGCGCACCACGTGCTGCATGTGCCCGAGACCGACGTGCACGTGATCGCGCGCGACGTGGGCGGCGGGTTCGGGATGAAGGTCACCGTCTATCCCGAGGAGGGGCTGGTCGCCTGGGCGGCGAAGCGGCTCGGCCGGCCGGTGAAGTGGACCGCCGACCGCTCCGAGAGCCTGCTCAGCGACACGCACGGGCGCGACCAGCTCGACGCGGCGGAGCTCGCGCTCGACGCCGACGGGAAGATTCTCGGGCTTCGCGTGCGGATCACCTCGAACATGGGCGCCTATCTTTCCAATGCGGCGATGGTGCCGACCATGTTCTCCGCGAACATGCTGTCGAACACCTACGCCATCCCGGCGATCCACGTCGTCGCGCAGGCGGTGTTCACCCACACCGCGCCTTTGGGCGTCTATCGCGGCGCGGGACGGCCCGAGGCGATCTACCTGGTCGAGCGGCTGCTCGACGTGGCGGCGCGCGAGCGCGGCATGTCGGCCTACGAGCTGCGCCGCAGGAACGTGATCGCGCAGGATGCGATGCCCTACCAGACGCCGCTGATGTTCGCCTACGACTCCGGCGATTTCGGCGGCGTGCTGGACAAGGCGGCCGAGATGGCGGACGTGAAGGGCTTCGCCGCCCGCCGCGCCGAGGCGGAAAAGCGCGGCAAACGTCGCGGGATGGGCTTCGGCATGTTCATCGAGATCGCCGGCGTGTTCAACGAGCGGATGGAGCTGCGCGTCGATGCGGGCGGGTCGGTCGCGGTCTATCCCGGCACGTTCAGCCACGGCCAGGGGCACGAGACGACCTATGCCCAGATGATCGCCGAATGGCTCGATGTGCCGTTCGAGAGCGTGCGCGTGATCCAGGGCGACACCGACACGATGGCGTTCGGGCGCGGCACGTTCGCCGCCCGCTCGATGGCGCTCGGCGGCTCGGCGCTGCGCCAGGCGACCGACCGGGTGATCGAGCGCGGCAAGCAGTTCGCCGCGCTGATGCTGGAGGCGGCCGAGGCCGACATCGCCTACGAGGGCGGCATGTTCAAGGTGGCCGGCACCGACAAGGCCGTGCCGTTCGCCGCCGTCGCGCACGTCGCGCACGCCCCGATGGGCCCGGCCGACCAGCTCGGCGTCGGGCTGGAGGCGAACGGCTCGTTCGCGGGCGTGCCCAACTTCCCGAACGGCTGCCATGTCTGCGAGGTGGAAATCGATCCGGCGACCGGCACGGTCGAGATCGTGAACTACGTCTCGGTCGACGACGTGGGCGTGCCCATCAACCCGATGCTGCTCGACGGCCAGATCCATGGCGGCATCGCGCAGGGCGCGGGTCAGGCGCTCATGGAGGACATCGTCTATGACGAGGCCGGCCAGCTTCTGTCGGGCTCGTTCATGGACTACGCCATGCCGCGCGCCGACGATTTCTGCTCGATCGCGGTCGAGATGCACAACACGCCCGACGCCGTCGAACCCGCTCGGCGTCAAGGGCGCGGGCGAGGCGGGCTGCGTCGGCTCGCCGCCCGCGGTGATCAACGCCGTTTTGGACGCGCTGGCGCCGCTCGGCGTCACCGACATCGCCATGCCCGCGACGCCCGAGCGCGTCTGGCGCGCGATCCAGGCGGCGGGGAAATGATGGAGCGGTCGCTGAACCCGTTCGTCCTGAGGAAGCCCGTCGCAAAGCGGCGGGCTGTCTCGAAGGGCGAACGGCGCTAGCGAACAACTTCCGCCCGCCCTTCGAGACGCGCCTTCGCTCTGCGAAGCCGCTCCTCAGGACGAACGGAAGCCGGTACAAGATTGCGGAACAAACTTAAGCAGCGAGGCAACCATGGCAGGCAAGTTCGGCATCGGGCAACCGGTCACGCGCGTCGAGGACCCGCGGTTCCTCACCGGCCGCGGCAGCTACGTCGACGACATCACCTTTCCGCACCAGGCCTATGGCTTCGTGCTGCGCTCGCCGCACGCCCATGCGCGGATCAGATCGGTCGACGCGGCGGCGGCGAAGGACGCGCCGGGCGTGGTGCTGGTGCTGACCGGCCAGGACGCGGTCAACGAGAAGCTCGGCGGGCTCCAGACCATGGGGATGCCCGAGGACATGGGCGGGCCCAAGGCGCACCGCACGGTGCAACCCGTCCTTGCCCATGACGAGGTGCGCTATGTCGGCCAGCCGGTGGCGTTCGTCGTGGCCGAGACGCTTTCCCAGGCGAAGGACGCGGCCGAGCTGATCGAGGTGGATTACGAGCCCCTGCCCGCCGTCACCTCGATCGCGCAGGCGAAGGCGGACGGCGCGGCCGGTCGTGTGGACCGAGGCGCCGGGCAACGTGATCTACACGCTGCAGATGGGCGACAAGGCCAAGACCGACGCCGCCTTCGCCAACGCCGCGCATGTCGAGACGCTGTCGGTCGATCAACAACCGCGTCTCCGCCAACGCGATGGAGCCGCGCGCCTCGATCGGTCTCTACGAGCGCGAGACCCGGCGCTACACGCTGTACATGTCGTCGCAAGGCCCGCACCGCACCAAGCAGGCGATCGCCGGCCAGATCTTGCACATTCCCGAAAGCGACCTGCGCGTCGTCAGCCGCGACGTCGGCGGCGGGTTCGGGATGAAGGGCCAGGGCTATCCCGAGGACCCGCTGGTCGTGTGGGCGGCGGGCAAGATCGAGCGGCCGGTGAAATGGGTCGCCGACCGGTCGGAAAGCCTGATGTCGGACACGCACGGGCGCGACCAGGTCGACACGATCGAGCTCGCCATCGACAAGGATGGCCGGTTCCTCGCGCTGCGCGCCCAGATCGAGGTCAATCTCGGCTCGCACATCTCGGGCGCGGGCAACGTGCCGCCGCTTGCAGACGCTCTGGATGCTGTCGGGCGTCTACGCGATCCCGGCGATCTTCGGCACCGCGCGCACCTATTTCAGCCACACCAACCCGGTCGGCACCTATCGCGGCGCGGGACGGCCCGAGGCGAGCTACATGATCGAGCGCGTCGTCGACGCCGGCGGCGCGCGCGCTCAAGATGGACCCGGCCGATCTGCGCCGGAAGAACCTGATCCCCGCGCGGGCGATGCCCTACAAGACCGCGCACGGGCCGATCCAGTACGATTCGGGCGAGTTCGAGACCGTGCTCGACATGGCGCTCGCCAAGGCCGACCGGCCGGGCTTCGCCGCCCGGCGCGCCGCGAGCGAGAAGAAGGGTCTCAGGCGCGGCTTCGGCATCGCCTACTACATCGAGGTCTCGAACGTGTTCAACGAGCGCATGGGCATCCGCATGGAGTCCGACGGCTCGGCGGTGATCTTCGCCGGCACGTTCAACCACGGCCAGGGCCACGAGACGGCCTACGCCCAGCTCATCGGCGACTGGCTCGGCGTGCCGTTCGAGAAAATTCGGCTGATCCAGGGCGACACGGATGCCGTCGCCGCGGGGCGCGGCACGTTCGGCGCGCGCTCGGCCTCGGTCGGCGGGGCGGCGCTCAAGAAGGCCGCCGCCGAGATCGTCGAGAAGGGCAAGAAGTTCGCCGCCCACATGCTGGAGGCGGCCGAGAGCGACCTCGAATTCGCGGACGGCATGTTCCGCGTCGCCGGCACCGACAAGCGCATCCCGCTCGCCGCCGTCGCGCGCGCGGCGCACGCGCCGGCCGGGCCGCTCGCCAAGCTCGGCATGGTCGGGCTCGAGGCCGTCGGCGCGGAGGACGCGGTGTCGAACTTCCCGAACGGCTGCCACATCGCGGAGGTCGAAATCGACCCCGCGACCGGCCGGGTGGAGATCGTCCGCTACCTCGCGGTCGACGACGTGGGGACCGTCATCAACCCGCTGCTGGTCGACGGCCAGGTGCATGGCGGCGTGGCGCAGGGCATCGGCCAGGCGATGCTCGAGCTGGTGCAGTACGACCCGGATTCGGGCCAGCTTCTCTCGGGCTCGTTCATGGACTACGCCATGCCGCACGCCGACGACATGCCCAACATCGAGGTGGATTTGCACGTCGTGCCGACGCCGACCAACCCGCTGGGCGTCAAGGGCGCCGGCGAGGCCGGCTCGGTCGCCGCGCCGCCGGCGCTGATCAACGCCATCCTCGACGCGCTCGCGCCGCTCGGCGTTTCGCACATCGAGATGCCGGCGACGCCCGAGCGCGTCTGGCGCGCGGTCCAGGCGGCGGGGAAGTGACGGTACGTCATTGCGACAAAGCGAAGCGAAGCAATCCAGAAAGCCTGGATTGCTTCGTCGCTGCGCTCCTCGCAATGACGGAGAGGGAGGTAACGTGAGCAACCAGTTCGGTATCGGCCAGTCGGTCTCGCGCGCGGAGGACCCGCGGCTCCTCAAGGGCCAGGGGCTGTTCGTCGACGACATCCGCCTGCCCGGCACGGCGCTACGCGCTACGTCGTGCGCTCGCCGCACGCGCATGCGCGGATGACGCTCGATCGACACGCGCGCGGCGGCGCAATCGCCCGGCGTGCTGATCGTGCTGACCGGCGCGGACGCCGAGGCGGACGGGCTCGGCGGGTTCGTCACGATGGGGCTGCATCCGAACATCGCCAAGGACGCGCGCCTGCCCGCCCAGCCGATCCTGCAGAAGCAAACCGCGCGGCATGTCGGCGACCGCATCGCGCTGGTCGTCGCCGAGACGCTGGACCAGGCGAAGGACGCCGCGGAGAAGATCGAGATCGACTGGGAAACTCTGCCCGCCGTCACCTCGATCGTGATGGCGCAGGCCGACGACGCGCCCAAGGTGTGGGACGAGGCGCCCGACAATTTCTGCTTCCGCGCCGAGATGGGCGACAAGGCGGCGGTCGACGCGGCCTTCGCGGGCGCGGCGCACAAGGTCGCGGCGCGCATCGTGCACAACCGCATCTCGGCCAATTCGATGGAGCCGCGCACGACGCTCGCCACCTACGACCCGGTGCTGCGGCGGACCACCGTCTACGCCTCGCACCAGGCGCCGCACCGGCTGAAGCAGGCGCTGGCCGCCGACGTGCTGCACATCCCCGAGGCCGACCTCCGCGTCGTCGCGCCCGAGGTCGGCGGCGGGTTCGGGATGAAGAGCCAGCTCTATCCCGAGGACGCGCTGGTCGCCTGGGCGGCGGCGAAGCTCGCCCGGCCGGTGAAGTGGACCGGCGACCGCGCCGAGAGCCTGATGTCGGACACGCATGCGCGCGACCGCATCGACCGCGCCGAGATGGCGTTCGACGCGGACGGGCGCATCCTCGCCATCCGCTATCACATGGAGGCGAATGTCGGCGCCTACATCTCGGCGTCGGGATCGGTGCCGCCGCTGCAGACGATGCGGCTGCTCTCCAGCGTCTATCGCATTCCGGCGCTCTACGGCTCGGCGCGCGCGTGGTTCAGCCACACCAGCCCGATGGCGGTCTATCGCGGCGCGGGCCGGCCCGAGGCGATGATGATGGTCGAGCGGCTGATCGAGGCGGGCGCGGCCGCCACCGGCATCGACGCGGCCGAGCTGCGCCGGAAGAACTTCATCGGCCCGGAGGCGATGCCCTACCAGACGCATTCCGACCTCAACTACGACTCGGGCGAGTTCGCGCAGATCCTCGACACGGCGCTGCGCAACATCGACCGGCGCGGCTTCGAGGGCAGGCGCGCCGGGAGCGAACGGCAGGGGAAGCTGCGCGGCTTCGGCATCGGCCAGTACATCGAGCTTTCGGGCCAGATGAACGAGCGGATGGGGCTGCGCGTCGAGGCGGACGGGACGGTGCTCGTCTTCTCCGGCACGTTCAGCCACGGCCAGGGGCACGAGACGGTGTACGCGCAGATCGTGTCGGACTGGCTGGGCGTACCGTTCGAGAAGGTGCGGCTCGTGCAGGGCGACACCGACCGGGTGGCCGGCGGGCGCGGCACGTTCGGCGCGCGCTCGATGGTGTGCGCGAGCGGCGCGCTGCGCAACGCCGCGGACGAGGTGATCGAGAAGGGCAAGCGCTTCGCCGCCCAGATGCTGGAAGCGTCGGCCGAGGACATGGAGTTCGCCGACGGCGCGTTCCGCGTGGCCGGCACCGACCGGATGGTGCCGCTCGCCGCCGTCGCGCGGGCGAGCCACGCGCCGGCCGGACCCTTGGCCGCCATCGGGATGGGGCTCGAGGCGGTCGGCAATTACGACCCGGTCCCGTCCTGCCCCAACGGCTGCCACGCGGTCGAGGTGGAGATCGACCCCGAGACCGGCCGCATCGAGATCGTGCGCTATGTCGCGGTCGACGACGTGGGCATCGCGCTCAACCCCATGCTGGTCGACGGCCAGGTCCATGGCGGCATTGCGCAAGGCGTGGGCCAGGTGCTGATGGAGGAGATCGTCTACGACCCGGAGAGCGGGCAGCTTCTCTCCGGCTCGTTCATGGATTACGGCATGCCGCGCGCCGACGACCTGCCCATGATCGACGTGGCGCTGCACTGCGTGCCGGCGAAGACCAACCCGCTCGGCGTCAAGGGCGTCGGCGAGGCCGGCACGGTCGGCGCGCTGCCCGCGGTGATGAACGCGATCCGCGACGCGCTGGCGCCGGTGGGCGTCGACGACATCGCCATGCCCGCGACGCCCGAGCGCGTCTGGCGCGCGATACGGGACGCGCGAAACAGGACCTTCTGACAGGAAACTGTTGGCACTGTCGGGGGTGAGTGCCAATTCGCTTCCTTGAGGCGGACCCGTTTTCGTGACAGGCTGTATCCGGCGAGCGGAGAGACAATCCCTCCGGGCCCCTCCGAGCCGCGGCGTCGCATGCGCAGCGAAACTCGGTCCCGACTACCTTCGTTAACCAGGATATCGGCCCTCGTTTCGCGCGGCAGCCAGCCGGGAGAGCGCATGCCATCATCTACGCGCCCGAAGATCGTCGGCATCGGGGCCTCCGCAGGCGGGGTCCAGGCGCTGCAGAATCTCTTCGAGGCGCTGCCGGCGGACACCGGGGCCGCCTTCGTCGTAGTCGTTCATCTCGACCCCGGCCACCAGAGCGAGCTCGCCGCCATCATCGGGGCACGTACGCGAGATGCGCGTGACCCAGGTGACCGACACGGTCCCGCTGAAGCCGAACGAGGTGTACGTCATCCCGCCGGGGCGCCGGCTCGAGATCTCCGACACCGCCGTCTCGGCCCTCGCCTTCGACGAACCGCGGGGCCGGCGCACGCCGATCGACCTGTTCCTGCTCTCGCTGGCCGACCAGCAGGGCGACGGGTTCGCCGTCGTGCTGACCGGGGGCGGCTCCGACGGGTCCGTCGGCGTGAAGGCGGTGAAGGAAACCGGCGGCATCATCCTGGTGCAGGATCCGGAGGAGGCGGAGTACCCGTCGATGCCACGAGCGGCCATCGCCACGGGCGTCGCCGACCTCGTGCTGCCGATCCGCGAGATCGCGGCGCGGCTGGCCGAGCTCATCCCGGCCAAGATCGCGATGTCGGTCGAGGAGGCGGACGAAGCCAGCCTGCGCCGCGTGCTGAACTATGTCCGCGCGCGCACCGGGCACGACTTCTCGAAATACAAGCGCACGACGGTCCTACGCCGCGTCGTGCGGCGCATCCAGGTCACCCGTTGCGACGGGGTGGAAGCGTACGACCAGTATCTTCGCGAGAATGCGGACGAGGTCGAAAGCCTGTTCAACGACCTGCTGATTTCCGTCACCACGTTTTTCCGCGATCCCGATGCGTACAACGCCCTCGCGAAGCTGGTGGTGCCCAGATTGTTCGACGGCGAGCACGCGGACAAGCCGCTCCGCGTCTGGTCCGCCGGCTGCGCGACCGGCGAAGAGGCGTACTCGCTCGCCATGCTGCTGTATCGAGGAATCCGCCCGCCACGAGAGTGCCGCCGGATATCGTAGATCTTCGCGTCCGACCTCGATCAAGCATGACCCTGATGATCGCGCGCGAGGGCCGCTATTCGACTGGCCATCGAGGCCGACGTCGGCGAGGAGCGGCTGCGCCGCTTTTTCATCCGCGAGTGCGAATTCGTATCGCGTGAAGCAGTGAATTGCGCGACCGCGTGATCTTCGCGCACCACAGCCTGCTGCGCGATCCTCCGTTTTCGAACACTCGACCTCGTTCGTGTGCCGCAACGTGCTGATCTATCTCGACCGCGACCTGCAGCACCAGCCTGGGCCACGTGTTCCATTACGCGCTGCGCCACGACGGATATCTTGTTCCTGGGACCGTCGGAAAGCGCGGACAACCCAGCCGGGCCTGTTCCCGTGCCGTCGACAAGAAGTCGAACATCTTACCAGAAGCTGCCCCTTTGGTCCGGGAGCATGTCGTTCGCCTTGCCGACCTATTTATCCACGACCGGGGCGGGCGATCGCCACGGAGCGCGAGCCCGATCCGATCGGCGAATTGCCGGTGCGCGCTCAGCGCGCCAGAAATCGCGCACCGGGAGGCGCTGGAATGAGCTGGCGCCGCCCAGCATCCTGGTCGACCGCACCTACAACGATCGTGCACATGTCGGAGAGCGCGGGACGGTTCCTGCTGCATTCTTCGGGACCGATCAGTCAACGACGTGACCGATCTGGTCCGGACGGAGTTGCGGTACGATCTTCGGGTGGCGCTTGCACCGCGCGTTCGAACGCGGCGACACGACCGTTGAGCCTGCCGATCCTCCGTGTCGATCGAGGGCCCGGCGGCGGCGGGTCTATCTTCAGGTCCGGCCGGTGACGACGGACGATCATCTCCGACATGCGTCCAATGCCCTCATCGTGATCGTCGAAGGGTCCGAGCAGACCGAGGAATTTTAAATGGAGCTCGCGGCCACAAGCGACCCGGGCGACAAGAGCACAGCGGGCGACGGACGAGACGGTACGCCGTCTCAAGTGAAGAGCTGCAGGGCCGTCGTAAACGCAGATGAGCGTCGATGCGCGAAGACTCCGAGTGCCGCGAACGAGGACCTGCGCGCCGCCAACGAGGAGCTGCAATCGGTCAACGAGGAGTATCCGCTCGACGGCCGAGGAGCTCGAGACGTCCAAGGAGGAGCTGCAATCCGTCAACGAGGAGCTCCAGACCGTCAACAGCGTACCTGAAGGCCCAGCTCGAAAGCCTGTCGCGTGCGCATTCAGCGATCTGCAGAACCTGATCGCGGCCACCGATTTCGGCACGCTGTTCCTCGACGCCGACCTGCACATCAAGCTGTTCACGCCGCGCCTGACCGAGCTGTTCAACGTGATGCCGTCCGACGTGGGGCGGCCGATCACCGATTTCGCACACCAGCTCGAGTACGAGGAGCTGCAAAGGGACGTGCGGCGGTCCTGAACTCGGACTGCGCCCCCGTCGAGAAGGAGATCCGGAGCCGGCGCACGGGACGCTGGTACCTGATGCGGCTGCGCCCCTACCGCACCGTGGACGACCGGATCGACGGCGTCGTCGCGAGCTTCCTCGACATCACGGAGCGGCGCCAGAGCGAGCACGAGGTCCGCGAAATCGCCGACCGGCTGAGCCGCCAGGTCCGGCTGGTCGACGTCTCGCGTTCGCCGGTCTTCGTGTGGGATTTCGACAGCCGCCAGGTCGTGCAGTGGAACCGGGGCAGCGAGGAACTGTACGGCTACACCCACGACGAGGCGGTCGGCCAGCGGCTGGGGACCCTGCTGGCCACCACCCTGCCCGGCTCGACCCTCGGGGAGATCGACCGGACGCTGGAGACCTCCGGCACGTGGCAAGGCGAGTTCGACTCACCTTACCAAGGACGGCCGCGAGTTGGCCGTCGACTGCCACGTCCAGCTCGAGACGATCGGGGGCAAGCGGCTGGTCCTCGAGAGCACGCGCGACGTGACCCAGACGAAGGCGCTGATGGCGCGCCAGCGCCTGCTGCTCGACGAGCTGTCGCACCGGGTGCGCAACACGCTGACCATCGTCCAGTCGATCGCACACCAGACCGTGCGCAACACCTCCTCGGCCGACGAATTCGTCAAGGCGTTCGACGGCCGCCTGCTCGCGCTGGCGGCCGCCCACAAGCTTCTGGTGGAATCGCAGTGGGAAGGCGCGCAGATCGGCCGGCTGACCGAGGGCCAGCTTTCCCATTTCCGCGACCACGACCGCGGCCGGATCACCCTGTCGGGCGGGCCGGTGCGCCTGCCGCCCGCGGTCGCCATGCCGTTCGGGCTGGTGCTGCACGAGCTCGCCTCGAACGCCACCAAGTACGGAGCGCTTTCCAACGAGACGGGCCGCGTCGCCCTCAGCTGGCATCTCGACGACGCAACCAGGAACGGACCGCGCCGCCTGACCGTTATCTGGCAGGAGAGTGGGGGTCCACCCGTGCCCCACGACCTTCGCAGCGGCTTCGGCAGCACCCTGATCGAGAGGGGCATCCCGGGCGCGAAGGTGCGTCACGAGTTTCGGCCGGAGGGCGTGGTGTGCACGATCGAGCTCGACATTGCCGGAACGAAAGCCGATGAGCTGGGCGAGCAAAAGTTCCAGCGGGCCTGACCTGAGCGGCACCCGCATCCTGGTGGTCGAGGACGAGGCGCTGGTCGGTTTCGAGATCGAATCCACGCTGGCGGACGCGGGGGCGGAGGTGATCGGCCCCGCGATCACGCTGGACGAGGCGATGCTCGCCGCCGAGCACGAGCCGCTGTCCGCCGCGGTCCTCGACATCCGCATCGGCGGGCGCATGGTCTGGCCGCTGGCGCGCGAGCTGACCGCGCGCGACGTGCCGGTGCTGTTCTATACGGGCCAGATCGACACCGAGGCGATCCACGCCGACTGGCCCCGCTCCATCGTCATCGCCAAGCCGGCCACGTCCGAGACCCTGCTCACCGCCGTCGCCGGCATCGCCCGCGTCCTCCGCGAGGAGTGAGGCCGCTCAGCGCCGCGCGCGCCGTTCCTCGGGCCGGGGCACCCAAGGCCGCTCGCCCGCTGCAGCGCGGACCGAAACCACGCGCAGCCGGTCCTCGTCCAGCCACACGGCATACGCGCCCTCGCGCCATACCGAGAAGCGGTCGATCACATGGTCGCGGTCGCGGCAGAGCCGCCAGGGCGCGGGCGCCCGGCTGACCACCAGATCGGAGACCGCGCAGTCCTCGGCGAGCGCCGCCGGCCGCCAGTCGAGCGCCACGGTCCGGCCGCGCGCGTGCCAGATGCAGCCGAGCGCGTCGCAGCGGAGCGGGCCGTCTGCGCCGTCGGGCCATGGCACGGCGCGCCACTGGGCGTTGCGCCGCAGCCAGATCGCCGGCGTCGAACCGGGCGACGTTGGCGGCGCTGAGCGCCAGCGCGCCGTCGGCGCCGCGCAGCGCGACCAGCCGGCCCGACCCGTCGACCAGCAGGTCGGGCGGGCGCGCCGTCGCGGCGAGGGCGAGCCCGAGCGCGATCCCGGCCAACCCGGCCACGCGCCAGCGCCCGCGCCATAGGCAGAGCCACAGCCCGCCGGCGGCGACCAGCGCCGAGCGCGGCGGTCGGCATCGCCTTGACCAGGATCACCGCGCCCGGCCACGACGGCGACGTGGCGCGCAACGGCGATCACCCCGTCGACGCCCCAGCCCATCGGCACCAGCGCGAGCCGCTCGAGCCCGAACGGCATCAGGACGAACGCCACCATCGCCCACGGCATGATCCAGAGCGCGGTCAGCGGCACGGCGGCGAGGTTCGCGGCGAGCCCGTAGAGCGCCAGCCGGTTGAAATGGTAGGCGGCGAACGGCGCGGTCGCCGCCGTCGCCACCGCCGACGACAGGACGACGCCGGCGAGATAGACGGCCGCCCGCCGCTCTCCCCCGCCGCCGGCGCGCCACGCGGCGAGGCGGACAGCTCGCCCCCTCGTAGGTCGCGATCAGCGCGATGACCGCGGCGAACGACATCTGGAAGCTGGGCCCGGTCAGGCTTTCCGGCGCCGTCGCCAGCACGATCGCCGCCGCCCAGGCGACCAGCCGCATCGAGATCGCGGCGCGGTCGATCAGCACGGCGACGAGCACGATCGCGACCATGACGAAGGCGCGCTGGGTCGGCACGGTCGCGCCCGAGATGGCGAGGTAGAACACCGCGCCGGCGAGCGCGGCCGCCGCCGCCCACTTCTTGATCGGGCCGGCGGAGCGCGAGGGACGGCACCGCCGCCAGCGCGAGCCGCACGAAGAAGAATACGATCCCCGCCACCAGCCCCATATGCAGCCCGGAGATCGCGAGGAGGTGGGCGAGGCCCGAATTGCGCATGGCGGCGAGCGTCGCCTCGGAGATCGCGCCGCGCTCGCCGGTCATCAGCGCCGCCGCCATCGCGCCGGTGTCGCCGGCGAGCGCCGCCCGCACGCGGGCCGTCGCCGCCGCGCGCAGCCGGGCGAGCCGCACCGAGAACGCCGTCGCCTCGCCGCGCGCCACCAGATGCGGCCGGCCATAGGCGAAGCCGACGGCGCCCAGCCCCTGGAACCACGCCCGCCGCGCGAAGTCGAACGCGCCCGGTGCGGCCGGGCCGGGCGGCGGCGAGAGCTTCGCCCGCATCGCGACGACGTCGCCGGCCGCCATCTTCTCGGCCCCGGCCAGCACGCGCACCCGCACCCGCGCCGGCGTGTCGCGCGCCGCGAGCCTTTCGATCCGCACCCGGTCGAGGGTGAACCTCGCGCCGCGCGGCTGGGGTGCGACGGCGATCACCCGCCCTGTCACCGCGACCGGCCCGATCGGCCGCGCGAGCACCGGCGCCGCGACCTGGGCCGCGCGGATTTCCGCCGCCGCGAACCCCACGGCCAGCGCGCCCAGCGCGATCAGCGCCAGCGGCAAGGCGGGCCGGCCGCGCGCCGCCCAGGCCACGATGGCACAGGCGAGCGCGGCCACCGGCCCCAGCCACAGCGGCGGCTCGATCGGCAGGGCGAAATAGAGGGCGATGCCGGCGCCCATCAGCGCCGGCAGCCACAGCGCCCAGCGGTCGCGCTCGGCGGCAAAGGCACCCGCCACCGCCGCCGCGAGGCCGGCGGGCGCGCCTTCCGCCCGTGCGAACGCGGCGAGCCTCATGCCGCCCCCCTTCGCCGGCAATCTTAGCGTCAATTGCACGGATACTCAGCCCCTCACCCTGTCCCTCTCCCGCAGGAGAGGGGACGTCGCGCCAGACTTGCCGGGAACTCGTCCGGGGCCCGAAACGCGATCAGGCGCGAGGCTGGACGTTCAAGGTTCCCTCTCCCGGCGGGAGAGGGACAGGGTGAGGGGAAGGCGTCGGCGAGTTGCGCGCGTCATCGCGCGGGACTAGAACCCGCCGCATGAGCATCGTCACACGCTTCGCCCCCTCGCCCACCGGCTTCCTGCATATCGGCGGCGCGCGCACCGCCCTGTTCAACTGGCTCTATGCGCGCCATCACGGCGGGGTGTTCCGCCTGCGCATCGAGGACACCGACCGCGCGCGGTCCACGCAGGAAGCGATCGACGCCATCCTCGACGGGCTGAAATGGCTGGAGCTCGGTTGGGACGACGAGGTGGTCTACCAGTCGCGGCGCCTGGACCGCCACGCCGAGGTGGCGAACGCGCTGCTCGCGTCGGGCCACGCCTATCGCTGCTGGTCCTCGCCCGAGGAGATCGCCGCCGCGCGCGACGCGGCCAGGGCCGCCGGCAAGCCGCTGCGCTTCGCGAGCCCGTGGCGCGACCGCGACCCGGCCGAGGCGCCGCCCGACACACCGCCGGTCATCCGCTTCCGCGCGCCGCGCGAGGGCGAGACGGTGATCGCCGATGCGGTGCAGGGCGAGGTGCGCGTCGCCAACGCCGAGCTCGACGACATGGTGATGCTGCGCGCCGACGGCACGCCGACCTACATGCTGTCGGTCGTCGTCGACGACCACGACATGGAGGTGACGCACGCGATCCGCGGCGACGACCACCTGACCAACGCGTTCCGCCAGACCCAGCTTTTCCTGGCCATGGGCTGGACGCCGCCCGCCTATGCCCACATCCCGCTGATCCACGGGGCGGACGGGGCGAAGCTCTCCAAGCGCCACGGCGCGCTGGGTGTCGGCGAATACCGCGCCATGGGCTTTTTGCCCGAAGCGATGCGCAACTACCTGCTGCGGCTCGGCTGGTCGCATGGCGACGACGAGATCATCCCGACCGACAAGGCCATCGAATGGTTCGACCTCGGCCAGGTGGGACGCTCGGCCGCGCGGTTCGACATGGACAAGCTGACCAGCGTCAACGCGCACTGGCTGCGCGAGGCGGACGATGCGCGGCTGGTCGAGCTGATCGCGCCCATGCTGTCCGCGCGGGCAGACTGCGTCGTCGACGAGGCGGGGCGCGCACGCCTGGTCGCCGGGATGGCGGGGCTCAAGAGCGCGCGCGCGCACGCTGGTCGATCTGGCGGACAGCGCCGCGTTCTACGTCAAGGCGCGCCCGATCGCGCCCGACGCCAAGGCCGCGAAGCTCCTCACGCCGGAGGCGCGGGCCCGGCTCGGCCGCCTCGCCGATGCGCTGGAGCCCGTCGACGATTGGCAGCCCGCCGGCCTGGAGGATGCGGTCCGCCGCTTCGCCGAGGCGGACGGGGCGAAGCTGGGCGAGGTCGCCCAGCCGCTGCGCGCGGCGCTCACCGGTGCCACAATTTCGCCCGGAATTTTCGACGTCATGGGCGTGCTGGGACGGGCGGAGACGCTCGCCCGCATGCGCGATTCCGCCGAATCCTGAGGGCGGGCCGCGCGGCGCGAACGGTTTGAACACGCATCCTTTTTGCAGTATCTAGGGACAAACTCGTGACCCGGCCCGTGACCGGGTTGTGCCATTTTCCGAAAGGACGAACGCATGCCGCAGAAAGGCTCGGCCGCCGAGGCCAACGCCCCGAAGGAAAGCGTCACCCTGGTCGACAATTCGACGGGTAACGAGGCGGTATTGCCGCTTCTGACCGGCACCGACGGGCCCAAGGTCCTCGACATCCGGAAGCTGTATGGCGAGCTGGGCTACTTCACCTATGACCCCGGCTTCGTCGCCACCGGCTCGTGCGAATCCAAGATCACCTATATCGACGGCGACCAGGGCATCCTGCTGCATCGCGGCTACCCGATCGACCAGCTCGCCGAGAAGTCGGACTTCATGGAGGTCTGCTACCTGCTGCTCTACGGCGAGCTGCCGAATGGCGACCAGAAGTCCAAGTTCGTGCACGACATCACCTACCACACGATGCTGCACGAGCAGATCAACTACTTCTATCGCGGCTTCCGGCGCGACGCGCACCCGATGGCGATCATGTGCGGCGTGGTCGGCGCGCTGTCGGCGTTCTATCACGATTCGACCGACATCACCGACCCGCACCAGCGCATGGTGGCGTCTTACCGGCTGATCGCCAAGATGCCGACGGTCGCGGCCTGGGCCTACAAGTACTCGATCGGCCAGCCCTTCGTGTATCCGCGCAACGACCTCGGTTTCGCCGAGAACTTCCTCTACATGATGTACGCCACGCCGTGCGAGACGTACGAGGTGAACCCCGTCCTCGCCAAGGCGATGGACCGCATCCTGATCCTGCACGCCGACCACGAGCAGAACGCCTCGACCTCGACCGTGCGGCTCGCCGGCTCGTCGGGCGCCAACCCGTTCGCCTGCATCGCCGCCGGCATCGCAAGCCTGTGGGGACCGGCCCACGGCGGCGCCAACGAAGCCGTGCTCAACATGCTGATGGAGATCGGCGACAAGAGCCGCGTCGGCGAGTACGTCAAGCGCGCCAAGGACAAGGACGATCCGTTCCGCCTGATGGGATTCGGCCACCGGGTCTACAAGAACTACGACCCGCGCGCGACGATCATGCGCGAGACCTGCCACGAGGTGCTGGACGCGCTGGGCAAGCGGGACGAGCCGCTTCTCGACCTCGCCATGGAGCTCGAGCGGATCGCGCTGGAGGACGAGTATTTCGTCGAGCGCAAGCTCTACCCGAACGTCGACTTCTATTCGGGCATCATCTTCTCGGCCATCGGCATCCCGACCACCATGTTCACCGTGCTGTTCGCGGTGGCCCGCACGGTGGGCTGGATCGCCCAGTGGAACGAGATGATCGAGGATCCGAACCAGAAGATCGGCCGGCCGCGCCAGCTCTATACCGGCGCCGCCCGGCGCGAGTTCACGGCCATCGGCCAGCGGCGGTAGAGCGCCTTACGGGGCGGGTCGGCGACCCGCCCCTGCGGCCGTTTTCGACAGCGCGCGCCGCGGCAAACTTACCGCGGGCGCGGCGCGGTGTGCGAAACCAGCTCGACCGTCGTGTCTGCAGTCGCGACCGCGACCGATCCGTAGATGGGTCAGCGCATCTTCCAGATCTTGACGAGATGCTGCGCGTCGTCGTCGCTGACGCCCCACATTTCGAATTTGACCCGCGCGGCGTCGTAGATGGAGACGTCGCCGGCCGGCTTGTCCTTGTCGGTATAGACCGCGACGTTGACGTCCATGCTGTCGAGCGCGCGATTCTCGGTTTTCGCGATCCTCTCGACCATGTTCACCGCGCACGCGGCCATGGAGGCGCAGAACAGCTCGCCCGCCCCGGGCGCGTCGCCGCCCGGATTTTCCGACACCCAGTGATGGTTGCGCGCGTTGCAGATGGAGCGACCGGGTGTGCCGCTGCTGTATGTGCGTGCCTGATACGCCAAAGACAGTTCAGCCATGTAACGCCTCCTCGTTCACATCCAACATACTAGCGCACCTTGAAGACCAGCTTGCCACGGAAGTGGCGCCCCTCGCTGATGCGCTGCGCCTCGGCGGCGTCCTTGAGTTCGAAAAGCTTGATCCGCGGCGGGCGGATCGCGCCGGCCTGGACCAGCTCCACGATGCGCTCGAGATGGGGCCGGTCGCGCCCGACCGCGGGCCGGAGCGACGCCACGTCGGGGCGCGGCGATTCCGGCGCCTTGCCGCCCGAGGCGATGAAGGCGGCGCGCCCGCCCGGCTTGACGACGGCGAAGCTGCGCATCGCCACCTCGCCCCCGACCGTGTCGAACACGGCGTCGCAGTTGGACACCAGCTTGGTGAAGTCGTCCTTCGTGTAGTCGATCACCTGGTCGGCGCCGAGGCCCTTCACATAGTCGATGTTGGCCGTGCTGGTCGTGGTGATCACGCGCGCGCCGATATGCTTGGCGAGCTGGACACCGAACGCGGCGACGCCGCCCGCGCCCCCCTGGATCAGGATGGTCTCGCCGGGCTGGAGCTTCAGCGTGTCCTCGATCGAGACCAGCGCGGTCAGACCGGCGAGCGCCAGCGCCGCGGCATCGACATGCGAGATGCTCGCCGGCTTCTTCGCGACGAGCGCCGCCTTCATCGCGATCTTTTCGGCATAGGTGCCTTCCTGGCCCGCGTCGCAAACTCCGAACACCGCATCTCCGCTTGCGAGGTCGCCCACCCCCTCGCCCACCGCGCTGATCACGCCCGAGAAGTCGCGTCCCAGCACATAGGGGAAGGATTTGGCCGCGCCATAATCGCCCGAGCGCACCTTCCAGTCGGCGCCATTGACGCTGGCGGCGTGGATGTCGACCACGACCTCCCCCGGTCCCGCGACGGGATCGGGAAGGTCGCCATAGGTCATCACCTCGGGGCCGCCATGATGGTCGAAATATGCTGCCTTCATCGTTGCTCCCCGCCCCTACTTGCGCTCGATCAGCTCGATCTTGTAGCCGTCCGGGTCCTCGATGAACGCGATGACCGAGCCGCCATGCGCCATCGGGCCGGGCGGGCGCGGAATCTTTACGCCTTCCGCCGCCAGCGCGTCGCAGGTCTTGGTGATGTCGGGCACGGCGATCGCCATGTGGCCGTAGGCGGTGCCCAGGTCGTAGGGCTCGGTCTGGTCCCAATTGTGGGTGAGCTCGATCTCGGCCGTGCCGGGATTGCCCTCGCCATAGGCGACGAAGGCCAGGGTGAACTTCCCGGTCGGGAAGTCGCGCCGGCGCAGGAGCTTCATGCCCAGGAGCCTTGTGTAGAAGTCGATCGACTTGTCCAGGTTGCGCACGCGGATCATCGTGTGCAGGAAGCGGAACTGGCCTGCATCGACCGCCGAGGCACGGGCGGGGGAAGTCGTATCGTTCGCCATGGTTTCTCCTCCTCGTCGCGGGGGTGGGCGAGACTCTAGCACCTCGGCCGCCCTGGGCGTAGACTCCGGGCCGCGGCCCCGATAGACGGAGGAGACGGCCATGGACAAGGCAGCGCCCGGCGCGATGAGCCCCGCCGAGAAGGAGGCCTTCCACCGCGACGCGGAAGCCCGCATCCAGACCTTCGGCTACGCCAAGCCCGCCGCCAACGGCCACGTCAAGCAGATCGCCAACCTGATCCGCTCCGACCTCGTCCGCCTCAACGTCCAGATCGTCAAGGAGGGCGGCGAGAACAACCTCCATTACCACACCGGCGGCGACAACGCCTGGATGGTGCTGAAGGGCGCGGCGCGGTTCTACGGCGTGGGCGATGCGCTGATCGCCGAGCTGCACGCCAGTGACGGCATCCTGCTGCCCGGCGGGTCGCGCTACTGGTTCGAGAAGGTGGGAGACGACGACCTGGAGATCCTGCAGATCGTGTGCAAGGAGACGCGCGCGGCCAAGACCGAGCGCATCAACCTCGATCGCCACAAGGAGTGGATGACCGACGGCACCCTGCAGCGCTACGAAAAGGCACCGCAGGGCTAAGCCATGATCAAGCTCGGCCTGTTCCTGAACGGCGGCGGGCACCATGTGGCTGCCTGGCGCGACCCGGCGGTGCCCATCGGCGCGGCGGCGGATATCGGCTTCTACGCCGAGGTGGCGCGCCTCGCCGAGCGCGGGCTGTTCGACATGCTGTTCAATGCGGATTCGCAGTCGACCTTCGGGCCGGACGACCCGGACGTCTGGTCGCGCACCACCGCTGCCACGCGGCCCGAGCCGATCACCCTGTTCGCCGCGCTTTCTATGGTGACCCGCCATATCGGCCTGGTCGCCACCGCGACGACCACCTATGGCAGCCCGTTTCACGTCGCCCGCTTCTTCGCCACGCTCGACCTGGTCTCGGGCGGCCGCGCCGGCTGGAACCTGGTCACCTCGTCCGCCGCGTCGGAGGCGTTCAACTTCGGCTTCGACGCCCACATGCCGCACGCCGAGCGCTATGCCCGCGCGCGCGAGTTCGCCGAGGTGGTGATGGGGCTGTGGGAGTTGTGGGAAGACGACGCCTTCATCTACGACCGCGCGGCCGGCCGGTCGTTCGATCCGGCGAAGCTGCATTTTCTCGACCATGAGGGTCCGTACTTCAAGGTGCGCGGACCGCTGAACGTGCCGCGCTCGCCGCAGGGGCGGCCGGTGATCGTCGAGGCCGGCCAGTCCGAGGTCGGGCGCGAGCTCGCCGGCGAGACGGCCGAGGTGGTGTTCACGGTGCAGCAGCAGCTCGCGGACGGGCGCGACTTCGCCGCCGACGTAAAGCGCCGCGCGCAGAAGTTCGGCCGCCGGCCCGAGGACGTGAAGATCATGCCGGGCGTGCTGACCGTCGTCGGCCGGACCCGCGCCGAGGCAGAGGCCAAATACGAGTCGCTGCAGTCGCTGATCCATCCCGACCAGGGGGTGAAGACGCTGTCGGACCTGCTCGGCATCGACGTTTCGCAATACCCGCTCGACGGGAAGCTGCCCGACGTGCCGCTCACCAACTCGCAGCAGGGGCGCCAGAAAGTGGTGATCGACCTTGCGCGGCGCGAGAACCTGACGATCCGCGAGCTTTACAAGCGCGTCGCCGGCCAGCGTGCGCACCGCATCATCTGCGACACGGCCGAGGGGATCGCCGACTCGCTCGAGGAATGGTACCGCGCCGGCGCGGCCGACGGGTTCAACATCATGCCGCTGACCTTCCCCGACGGGCTGCGCGACTTCGTCGACGGCGTGGTGCCCGAGCTGCAGCGGCGCAAGCTGTTCCGCACCGCCTACGAGGGCACCACCCTGCGCGACAATCTCGGCCTGCCCCGCCCCGCCGGGCGCTGGGCGGCCGGCCAGGCGGCGGCGCAGTAGCAGGAAAGTCCGTTCGCCCCGAGTGCGCCCCGCAGGGGCACGTATCGAGGGGTGAACGCGGCATCATCTCGTAGCTTCGTGCTTCGATACGCCCGCCGTGCGGGCACTCAGCACGAACGGCAATGTCACGGACTTGCCGGCAGCGTGCATCCTGCCGTGGCCCCGCCCCTATTCCGCCGCGCGCCCCGCCTTCGCCTCGCCGCGCAGCCCTTCCATGATCGCGAGCGCCCGGCCCATCGAGAACTCGTAGGCGTTGGGGTCGAACGCGTCGCTCGACGCCAGCATGTAGCCGTGCTTCACGCCCGGAAGGATGTGCAGCTCGACATTCTTCATGCGCGCCGGCACCGGGCGATAGGCGTCGAGCACCTCGGGCGGGGCGGCATGGTCGTTGTCGCCCCAGATGATCGCGACCGGCTGGCCGACACCGTCGAGTTCGCCGAGATAGTCCTGCATCAGCGTGCCGTGGCAGGAGATGCCCGCCGCGTAGCCCAGCCGCTTGGGCGCGACGATCGCGTAGGGCCCGCCATAGCAGAACCCCATGGCGGCGGCGCGGCCGTTGAATTGCGGAAGGGTGCGAAGATGGGCGAGCGTGTCGGCCAGGTCGGACTCGCCGGTCCTGATCTTTTCGCCGCGCGGCTGGCCGCGCTCGCGCCGTCGCGGATCGCTCGCCGGCAGCGGCCCCGGCGCCGTGCGCCAGAACAGGTCGGGCGCCGCGGCGATAAAGCCCTTGGCGGCGAAGTCGTCGGCGATCTTGTGTATGTCGCCGTCGAGTCCGCCGATCGCGCAGGCGAGCACCATCGCCGGCGTCTTGCCGGCACCTTCGGGAAGGGCGACGTAACAGTCGAACGCGCCGCCCTCGCTCGAGCGGATCTTGAGGGTGCTGGCCGACATGACGGTTCTCCCTTCGCGATGCGCGACGTCCCTAGCCTACAGGTCCGGGCCCGCGGTTCAACCGCCCTTCGCCTTTCGCGTCACCGGAAAATGCGTCAGACCAGGGAGTCGCGGCACAGCGCCCCGTGCAGCGCCAGCGCCTCGTCGACCAGCCCGGCCGGAAGGGCCGTGCGGTCGATCTCATAGGGCCTGGCCGGGGTGATGTCGCGGTCGAGCGTGCGGAAGGCCTCCTGCTCCGCGGCCTCGATGGCCGCCGCCAGCCGGTCGAGCCCGTCCGCGGGCTCGGCGCAGAACCGCTCGTAGGACAGGAGCCGGACCTGCGGGCCCGCGGCGGTGGCGTCGGGGAAGCAGCGCAGCAGCAGCGCGAGGCGCGCGATGTTCAGGTTGTTCTTGGACAGGTAGCGCCGCGCGAGCTGCGCAACCGTGCGATGGGGGCGGGCCAGCATCCGACCGCCCCTATGCCGAGCGCCAGAAGGTGCCTGGCGACTACGACGCGATGGTCAGCCCGGGCGCCATCGCCACGCCATTCGCTGGAAGCGCTCGGCACGCTGGACGCTGGGGTGGTGATCGGCACGGTCGGGGTCAACTCGCCGGCGCCGACCTGCGGCTCGGGCATGGCGATCCCGGCCGCCCAGGCCGGAATAGATCCCCGACGCGGAGGCGCTGATGCGCTTCGCGCGCGAAACCGTCGCCGCCTACCTGAAGGCGCCGCCGCTCGCGAATCGGCCCGTTCCGCGGCCTCCCGCCAATCCCGGCCGCGCCGCCGCCGAATAGGGGCGAAGGCCACCAAGAGCCGCGATGATCGGCCAATTCCGCGATTGACGCGCCCCACGGCGGGTCCCCATAATCGGCGGGTCGAGGATCGAAGCCGGGCAGTGGCGCGCGGCTGCGGCGCGCCTCGGCCGGGACCGCGGCAACGCGATGACATTCTTTCGACGCTCGACCGTTCCAGTGGCGGTCCGCTACTGGTGCATCCTGGCCTTGTGCGCCGTGGGACTGCTGTCCGGTGCCGCTTCGCACGCCGCTGTTATGCTGCCTGGGACGAATCCCACCGGCACAACCGACGGCAGCCTGCCCACCGTCCAGATCCTGCCCCAGAACACGCTGGAGGACGAGATCGGCCTCGCTCCCGAGGAGCTGGCCGATGTCAGCCTTGGCCATGCCATGCTCAACGCCGACCTGTTCCAGCGCGCGGCGGCGAGCTATCTCGGCCAATCGCTGAAGCCCGAACGCGACGTCGCGCTGGCCGACGGCCCGGCGAAGGGCATCGCGCGGCTGATGGAAGCGACGGTCCGCCCGCCGCCGTCCACGCGCCCGGCGGCTCGGACGCCGGCGCTTTACGGGTACGGCTTCGATGCCGCCGCCGACAGCCCCGACGGCCCGGCCCTATCGGGCGCGGCGCAGGCGCAGGCGCTGGCGCGTGGTCCGGCGACGCCGGCCGACCGCGCCCGCGCACGGGTGTCAGGCGCGCTGCGCCTGCTGCTCAACGTCCGACAAGGCGGGCGGGGCGAAGACGATCCGGCGGCCGTCGGCCCCACGCCGAACGCGGGCGACCCCGGCCTGTTCCACTCCAGCCTCGCGGTCGACGCGTTGGACATCGCGCTGTCCAACGGCGGCGCCAAGATAATCGCGGCGATCTTCGACCCGGCGCTGGAGGCCAACGGCTATATCAGCCTGTCCTTCGCCGGCCTGTCCCGCTTCATCTTCGTCGCCTCGCGCGACAATGGCCGGCTGAACGTGATCGACGCCGACAATGGCCGGATGGTCTCGATCGGGGCGCCCTCCGTGAGGCCGGGGCGGCGCGGCGCCCTCGATCCCTCCATCGATGGCTCCCAGTTCGGCTCCGGCCCCGGCGAGGCCGTCAGCTTCCGCTCGCTGGGATTGATGTTGTTGGAGAGCATCGGCTCGCTGATGGCCGAACCGGCCTTCATGGTGAGTGTTCTTATCGTGGGCGTTCTCTGGCTGCTCTGGCGGATGCGGCGGCGCCGGCTGGAATTCTGATTCTGCGCTGATAGTGTCGGGTTTCTTTACAGTCGCCGGCCGCGCCCCACGTTCCCGATAAGGCTCCGGAAGGCCGCGACATATCAAAGTGATAGTTCCGAAGGCGCCTGCGCGACGGGGCGATATGCCTGTGCGGGTCCTGTCGAAAATTTTTACAGAAGGCGGCGCGCCGGGCCATGCCATTAACCGCAATGGCTTGAAAATCCAGCAAATCCGATTCCTGGCATGGATCTTGCATCGCACAATGCGGTCCCGGACCGCGCCGCGCGGCCAGGCGGGACCCGTACATCGGGTTGGTGTCGAAGATGAGGAAGAGTTTCCGCAGAATCATGTTTGCGGCCGTCGTTGTCGCGCTCGGCGCGATCTATGTTGGCGCTGCGTTCGCCAGCATATCGCCCGGAGCGCTGTAACCGACGCCGCCCGCCGGCCTCGCGGCCGGCGCGATCGCCCTTGCCGAAGGGCAGCCCCGCCGTCCTTTTCGGGCGTTGCCGGCGAAGGAAGCGCGCGGTCCTACCCTCCGCGCGCCGCGATTCCGAAGCGCGACGAGACGATCCGCACCACAAGCGCGGCGGCCAGGCTCATCCCCACGATCACGGTGCCGATCACCGCGGCGGGCCCGAGGATGCCCTCGACCAGGTACTCGATCTGCAGCAGCGAAAGCACACGGGTGTCGCCGGTCGACAGCAGGATGAGCGTCGAGACCTGGCGGATCGTCGAAGCGAAGATCATCACCCCCACCACCGCCAGCGCGGGCGCGGTCAGCGGCGTGATGATCGACCGGTAGGTGCGCGCCCACGACCCGCCGACCACGCGGCCCGCCTCCTCAACCTCGGCACCGATCTGCAGCATGTGCACCTTGACGATCTGCACGCCCAGCGTCATGGCGGCGAGCAGGCTCACCAGCACCAGGACGCCCATCGTGCCGTAGAGCGGGGTGAACATCGGCACGCGCAGCGACATGTACAGGTAGCCGAAGCTCATGATGATGCCCGGGATCGTCAGCGGCAGCCAGGTCACCACGTCGAGCGCGCCGCGGAAGCGGTTCTGCAGCCGCACGGTGCAGTAGGCGACGATGGCGTATGCGAACACGGCGAGGATCGCCGTGCCGAACCCCAGCACCAGCATGTTGTGCAGGCTGGCGGTGAAGGCGTCGTCGCCCAGCGCGGTGCGCCAATTATCGAGCGTCCAGATCTCGGGCAGATCGAAGAAGCCGAACAATTTCATGAAGCTGCCCATGATCAGCAGCCCGAGGGGCAGCAGGCTGAGGAAGCACACGAAGGCGGCCATCGCGCCGAACGCCGGCCAGCGCCAGCGGCCGAGCTCGGTGCGTACCCGGAAGACGCGTCCGGTGACCACCGAGTAGCTGCGCCGCGTCGCGGCCCGGCGCTGCGCCACCAGGAGCGGGATCATCAAGGCGAGGATGGTCGTCGCCAGCACCGCCGCCGGCGCGTAGAGCGGCGGGTCCTGCGTCATCAGCCGGTAGAGCTTGGTCGAATAGACCGAGAAGTTGATCGGCGTGCCGAGAAACAGCTCGATCTCGAACGATTCGAGCCCGCGGATGACCGACATCAGCAGCACCACCGCGATGGCCGGCGTCAGCACGGGGATCACCACTCGCAAGAGCGTGCCGAGGCCGGACGCGCCGCACACGCGCGACGACTCCTCGATCGCGCCGTCCAGGTTGCGGAAGGCGGGCGTCAGCAGCATCACCTTGACCGCGATGCCGTAGGTCGACAGATGGGCGAACACGATGCCCCAGAACGAATACATGTTGAACGGCGGGGCGCTGACGATTCCGAGCTCCAACAGCCAGCGATTGGCCAGCCCGTAGCTCTTGTCGAAGAACAACAGCCAGCCGGTGGTGACGCCAAGCGACGGCAGGAAGAACAATATCCAGAAGCCGAACTCCAGGGCCCGGCCGAACGGCAGGTCGGTGCGGGCGAGGAACCAGGCGATGACGATGGCGAGCGGCAGGGCGATGCCCTGGGTCGCACCCACCACCTTGAGCGTGTTCCATATCGAGGTGACGAGGCCGGGTTCGCCGAACGCCGCGGGCCACGCCGCGAATCCGAACGCGCTGTCGAGCCCGCCCGGGTGCAGGCTCATCGAGATGACCGTGCCGATCGGGTACAGCACCAGCGCGCCCAGCACCGCCACCAGCGCCAGCGTGAACCCCGACGACGGGTCGAGCCGCCAAAGCCCCCTGCGCCCCGCCGGCGCATCCGCGACGCGCGTCGCCATCACGGAGCCACGCGGCCCGGTCGGCGGAAATCTCCCCCCTCCCCAACCCTCCCTCTCAAGGGCGGAGGGAGCGAGCACATCCACCCGGGCGTCGGTGTCATGCGCCGTATCGCCCCCGACGACGGCCGGTCGGGCCGGCGTACCCTCCTCCCTTGAGGGGGAGGGACAGCGTGGGGGATCGAGCGGCGAAAAGCCCCGTGCTTCGCGCCGACCCGAACGCGCCTCACCATGGCTACCCCTCCTCCGGCCAGGCGGTGACGGCGTCCTCGCCGAGCACCAGCGCGACCGCCTCGCCTTCGCGCCAGCCGCCGGTCGCCGGCAGCTCCAGCAGCACCGATCCACCGCCGATGCGCAGTCGCGCCTCATAGCTCTCGCCGGTGAACAGCAGATCCTCGATCGTGGCGCCGACCGCGTGGGACGGCGCCGCGGCGCCAGTCCGGCGCAGTACCTCGACATGCTCGGGCCGTACGGCGAGCTCGGCGCGGTCGCCGGCACGGAAGTCGTGGCGCGTGCCGGGCCGCGCGGAGATGTCGCCGTCGAGCCCGCCCTCGGCCGCGACGGCGAGCGCGCCGGACGGCGAGACGGTGCGCACCACCCCCGGCAGCGTGACCACCTTGCCCAGGAAATCGCGCACGAAGCGGGTGGCGGGCCGCTCGTACACCTCGACCGGCGGGCCGACCTGCTCGATGCGCCCGGCGCGCATGATGGCGACCCGGTCGGCGACCGACAGCGCCTCGAGCTGGTCGTGCGTGACGAACAGCCCCGTCATCTGCACCTTGCGGCGCAGCGCCTTGAGCTCGATCCGCATCTGCACGCGAAGCTGCGCGTCGAGGTTTGAGAACGGCTCGTCGAACAGCATCAGCGAGGGCGCGTAGACCAGCGCGCGCGCCAGCGCCACGCGCTGCTGCTGACCGCCCGACAGGCGCATCACGCTCGCCTCGGCGAGCCCGCCGAGCCCGATCAGCTCGAGCACCTCCATCACCCGCCGGCGGCGCTCGTCGCGCCGCACCCGGCGCAGCCGCAGCGGGTAGCTGACGTTCTCGAACACCGTCATGTGCGGCCACAGCGCGTAGGACTGGAACACCATGCCGATGTTGCGCTTCTCCGGCGCGATGTGCAGGCCGCGCGCCATCGCGGCGAAGGGCCGGCCCTCGAAGGCGATCTCGCCGGCGGTCGGCCGGGCAAGCCCGGCGATCATGCGCAGCACCGTGGTCTTGCCGCAGCCCGACGGGCCCAGGAGCGCGATGATCTGGCCGGGCGCGACGTCGAGGTCGAGCGCATCGACCGCGACGAACTCGTCGAAGCGCTTGGTTAGGCCGCGAATGGTCAGCACCGACCGTCCTCCCCGTCCGCCCCGCTACGCGCCGGGCCGGCCTTGTTTTGGCCGATCATACAACGACGCTCGACGCGCGCCAGCGCCCAAACGAGTAGCTTGCGCGGCACGCCGCTTCGTGCTGCGCTTACGCCAACGACCGTCGGCGGACCGCGCCGGCGGCAATCACGGAGGAAGCGATGATCCGTACCCGCTCGCTCGTCGCGCTCGTCTGCGCGGTCCCCCTGGTGGCGCTCGCGCTGGGCGGCGCGGCGCGCGCCGACGACTGGAAGGCGGAATGGGACCGCACGGTCGCCGCCGCCAAGAAGGAGGGGGCGCTCGACCTCGCCGCGACGCAGAACCCGATCGTCCGCCGCGTGGTGGAAAGCCTGTGGCCGAAGGCCTATCCCGAGATCAAGCTGGGCGGCGCGCCGGCCGCCGGCGGCTGGGGCCAGCGCGTGATGGCCGAGCGCAAGATCGGCAAGTATCTCTACGACGTCTATCTCTCCGGCCCGTCGCCGGTGATCTACGGCGTGGCCGAGCAGGTCCTCGATCCCCTGCCGCCCGCGCTGATCCTGCCCGACGTGAAGGACCCGAAGACCTGGGGCGGCTGGGACAATGCCTTCGCCGACCATTCGAACAATCGCGTGCTGGCGTTCGCCAACTTCACCGGCACGATCTGGTACAACGCCTCCGTCGTGCCGAAGGAGAAGGCCGACAGGCTCGGCTTCAAGGTGCTGCTCGATCCCGCCTACAAGGGCAAGATCGCCTGGTGGGATCCGCGCGGCGGCAGCGGGGCCGGCACCACCTACGCCCAGCTCATCGAGAAGGTCGAGGGCTGGGACACGCTGAAGAAGATCGTCGTCGACCAGCAATCGGTCTTCTACCCCTCTGCCCAGGCGGCGACCGAGGCGTTCGTGCGCGGCACGGCGGTATTTACGATCGGGGCGAATCTCAACAACCGGCTGGCGCAATTCCGCAAGGCGGGCCTCAAGATCGACATCCGCCCGCTCGGCAATACGCCGACCACCGCGCACCTCGCCTATGGCGGCACCGCCATCGGCATCATGAACCACCCGCCGCACCCCAACGCGGCGAAGGTTTTCGTGAACTGGTTCCTGACCAAGGAGGTGCAGGCGGTGCTGCTGCCGAAGCTGCATCACAACTCGCGCCGCGTCGACATGCCGATTTTCACCAAGGACTGGATCGCCGCCCTTCCGGGCCAGAAATACTACGAGCTGCAGAACGAGGCGGCGTCGAAGGAGCGCCACATCGTGGTCGAGCGCCTCAAGGAATGGCGGCCTTAAGGCGCTGACCCCTCACCCTGTCCCTCTCCCGATGGGAGAGGGGACGTCGCGCCGGCATTCTCGACAATCTGGCCGCGTTCGAATCTGCGACGGGGTCCGGGGCAATCGTACCGAGGGGTTGGACTACCCTACGGCTTCCCGTGGATCGCGCGCCAGATGCGCTCGGCCGTGGCCGGCATCTCGAAATGGGTCACGCCATAGGGCTGGAGCGCGTCGACGATAGCGTTGGTCACGACCGCCAGCGCGGGGGTTGTGCCGCCCTCGCCGCCGCCGCGCACGCCCAGCGCGTTGGTCGGCGTCGGCACCTCCATGATCTCGGTCGCGAAGAACGGGAAAATGTCGGCGCGCGGCATGGCGTAATCCATGAACGAGCCGGCGAGGTTCTGGCCGGTCTCGCGGTCGTAGTAGGAATGCTCCAACAGCGCCTGGCCCACGCCCTGGGCAATGCCGCCATGGGTCTGGCCGTGCAGAATGATCGGGTTGATGGCGCGGCCCACGTCGTCGACCGCCGACTGGCGCACGATGGTGAGCTGGCCCGTGTCCGGGTCGATCTCGATCTCGATCACCTGCGCACCGTAGGGGTAGCCCGGCACGCGCGTCACCTCCTGGTGCTCGGCGGCGAGCGGGCCCTTGAGCTCGGCCGGCAGGTCGGCGCGCTCGCTTGCGGCGCGGGCGACGTCGAACATGCCCATTGTCCGGTCGGTGCCCTTGATGCGGAACACGCCCTGGGCGAACTCGACGTCGCCGGGCGCGGCCTCCAGCGCGTGGGCGGCGATCTGGCGGCCTTTCTCGACGATCTTGTTCGAGGCGTGGCCCATCACGATGCCGCCGAGCCGCATCGACCGCGCCGAGTGCGACCCGCCGCCGTCCTTGACGATGGCGGTGTCGCCGGTGATGACGCGGATCGCTTCGAACGGCACGCCCAGCCAGTCGCTGACGCATTGGGCGAAGCTGGTCTCGTGGCCCTGGCCCGACGGCGTGGTGCCGATCACCACGTCCACCTGGCCCTCGGGCTTCACCACGATCTCGGTGCGCTCCATCGGGAAGCCCGAGGTCACCTCGATATAGTTGGCGAGCCCGATGCCGGCGAGCTTGCCGCGCTTCTCCGCCGCCGCCTTGCGCGCCGGGAAACCCTGCCAGTCGGCGAGCCGCAGCGCGCGGTCCATCGCCTCCTCGAACCGGCCGGAATCGTAGGTGAGGCCGAGCGCCTGCTTGTAGGGCATCCGGGATTCGGCGATCAGGTTCTTCCGGCGCAGCGCGATGGGATCGAAGCCCAGCGTGCGCGCGGCCTTCTCGACCAGCCGCTCCATGATGTACATCGCCTCGGGCCGCCCGGCCGAGCGATAGGGCGCGGTCGGCGAGGTGTTGGACAGCACGGCGCGCGGGCGCACGAAGGCGGCCGGAATGTCGTAGACGCTGGTCAGCAGCTCGGCCGTCTTGTTGAGCGGCACGAAGCTCACCGTATAGGCGCCGACATTGCTGGTCAGCGTCGCCCGCAGCCCGAGGAAGCGCCCTGTCTTGTCGAGCGCCAGCGCCGCCTCGACCAGCAGGTCGCGCCCCTGGTAGTCCGACAGCAGCGCCTCGGACCGGACGGCGGTGAAGCGCACCGGCCGGCCGAGCTTCCTCGCCGCCCAGGCGACGATGCCGTATTCGGGGTAGAACCAGTTGCGCGTGCCGAAATTGCCGCCGATATCGCGCGCGACGACGCGGACGTTCCCCTCGTCGATCCGGAGCACGGCGGCGAGGTCGCGCTTGACCCGCACCGAGTTGTCGCCGCCGCAATAGAGCGTGTAGTGCCCGGTCGTGGCGTCGTACTCGCACACCGCCGCGCGCGGCTCGAGCGGCACGCCGGTCACGCGCTGGACCTCGGTGTTGAGCTCGACCACGTGGTCGGCGGCCGCGAACGCGGCTTCGGTCGCGGCCTTGTCGCCGAACCCGCCATCGACGCAGAAATTGTCCTTGCCGTCCCACACCTTGGGGGCGTCGGGGCGGATCGAGTCGGCGGTCGCGGTGACCGCGGGAAGGGGATCGTAATCGACCTCGACCAGCTCGGCGGCGGCCAGGGCGGCGGCCTGCGTCTCGGCCACGACGGCGGCGACGCCGTCGCCCGCGAAGCGCGCCTTGCCGGTGGCGAGCAGCGGGATCGGCGTCGTCCGGTTGGGCGAGCCGTCCGAATTCACCAGCGGGATGTCGTTGATGCCGCTGTTGGCGGCGTAGCACGGGATGGAATCGAGCCCGTCGGCCGCGATGTCCTCGGCCGTCAGCACCGCCAGCGTGCCGGAAGCGGCCAGCGCCGCCGTCTTGTCGATGGCGCGGATCGTGGCATGGGCATGGGGCGAGCGGACGATCGCGACGTAGGCCTGGCCCGGCACGCTGACATCGTCGGTATAGCGGCCCTGGCCGGTGATCAGCCGCATGTCCTCCTTGCGCAGGACCGGCTTGCCGATTCCCCCCGTGGTGAGCGTGCCTTCCGCCATTCTCGTGCCTCCTTCGACCCCGGCGCGTAACGGCGCGTACCCTAGCCCCGCGCCGCGCCGAGGTCACGCGCGGGTTGACGCGGCCGGTGCGCGCGCGCACGCTGGCCGTGCCGGACGGGCGACCCCATATACCGCTCGATTGCGCCGGGCGATTGCGAAGGAGATGGACATGAAGATCGTGCAGGGCGACGAGGTGCCGCTGAAGCGCGGGCTCGAGCATCGCGGCGGCACGTTCCACGGCCGCATCCTGGTCGAGGGCGAGCCGGGGCGGATCGACAATTTCCAGCTCAATTACGGCCAGATCGGCGGCGATTTCTACTCGCCGCGCCACCACCACAATTTCGAGCAGGTCCGCTTCTGCCTGGAGGGAGAGGTCGATTTCGCCCGCGACGGCAAGCTCAGCGAGGGGATGGTCGGCTATTTCCCCGAGGGCGCCTATTACGGCCCGCAGTCGCAGGATGCGAGCCAGACCCCCGTGGTCATCGTGCTGCAGTGCGGCGGCGCGTCGGGCAGCGGCTACCTCTCCCAGGCCGAGGTGAAGCAGGGCATGGCCGAGCTCTCGGCCTTCGGCGAGTTCAAGGACGGGGTGTTCCGCCGCAACGCCAGCGTCGCAGGCAAGCGCAACACCGACGGCTACCAGGCAATCTGGGAGCATGTGAACGGCCGGGCGATGACCTATCCCAAGCCGCGCTACAACCGCCCGTTCTTCATGGACCCGAAAAACTATGACTGGCTGCCCGTGGCGGGCGCCACCGGCGTCGCCGAGAAGCGGCTCGGCAGCTTCACCGAGCGCGGCACCGCGGCGGATTTCTACCGGCTCGACAAGGGTTCGCGCTTTACCGGCGAGGGCCGGGCGATTTATTTCGTCGTCTCCGGCACCGGTACCGCCGCCGGCACGGCCTATCGCCGCTTGACCACCGTGTTCTGCGAGGCGGGCGAAAGCTGCGCCTTCGCCGCCGATGACGCGACGGTGATACTGCGCTACGGCCTGCCCGACCTCTCCGGCATGGTGTCGGCCCGCCGCGACCAGGTGAGCGCCGCCGCGGAGTAGGACAACGTTGGCTCATCCTACGGGCCGCACCGAAGCGCCGCAAAAGCGCCCAAAAAGAAGATCGCCCGGCGGGGCGGCCGGGCGACCGAAGCGTTGCGCCGCCCCGGGGGGCAGCACTCCGTAGGGATCAGGCGTGCCGGACCCGGCGGCGCAGGAAGGCGACCCCAGCGAGACCGAGGCCGAACAGCGTTAGAGAAGCGGGCTCAGGTACCGAGGTTCCGTCGCGGCAAGGCGGCTGGTTCGGGCCGCCACAAGTATCCTGGCGTGCGGCGAAGTCAACCGACAGGTCCTCTATACTCGTATGCGATCCCTGCAGCACGATGGCGCCGAGATACGCGCCGGTCGTTCCATCCCATTCGGTGATACGGTTATTGAAGATGTCGGACACGAAGAAATTCGTCCCGTCGAAGGCGATGCCAGTGCCGTTGCCGTGGCCATTCGTATTGATGAATGCCTGCGTCAGAAGATTTCCGTTCAGGTCATAGATGTCGTACTGATTCCCTCCAGCGCGGGCGAACCCGCCGTCATACCGGTTGGCGATGAGCTTCCCGTCAAAGTATTCAAGGCCATCGTAGAAGCCTTCGATCCCGGTGGTTGTAGGATCCAGGGTGATCGTGTTCAGGAGCGTACCGGTCGGCGAAACATTATACGCCTTGGTCGTTCCGGAATAGTCACCGACCCAGAAATTGGTACCGTCAAACGAGATGGCTTGCAGTCCACTCGCTCCTGCGATCGAGAACGCAATGCCCAGATCAGCGTTTGTCGAGGCGCTTCTCTTGTAGACATTGCCACTGTCAGCGACCGTATAAAAGACATTGTCGTCTACGACGACGATTCCGCGCCCATTTCCCTTATCTTGGGTCAGCGTGGTGGTCTCGGCACCGGTGACAGGGTCAAAAGATCCCATGTCGCTGCCGGCACTGTTTTCCCAAATCTGGAGCGCATTTGCGTGTGAGCTCAATCCGCATAGCAATGCGGTGGCAGCCACCGTTAACCATAACCCTGGTCGCTTGGCCATCAAGGTACTCCCCACTCGTCTGGAAAGCTGTATTGCAGGCGCACGCTATTGTCCGCCTATAACAAGCCATGCAATCCCTGTGCCAGTTAAGCCTCACCTCTGAAAACTATCCTTATTCCAAAGGGTTGCATGTGTGGTGGAGAGTTTTTGAGTCACCCCTGGTGTCAAGTGCTTCGACATGAAGCAGCCGTTCTTGTTAACCAAAATCGTTTCGTTTCTTAGTGAAATCAGGCACTTGCCCGCCGCTCTAGAGTCGGTCTTTGTCTTGTAAAGAATCCCGACAGTTGGCGCACGATCCTTAAAATCGGTTCCCCCGGTCGCGTTTCCCTATTCGGGGTCACGACAATTTGGAAATTGATGTCTTTTTCGGAGACAGATATCTCGCGGTTCCGGCCGCCTCGGTCACGGTGTCCCGACGAGCAGGCATGGCCGCCGGAACAACACGGCAGCCGCCCTTCTCCCCCGTCAGCCAACCGGCTTGCATCAGAACGGCCGATCCGGTTGATTGGGCCGATGAAGCATCTCGGCCGCATCGTCCTGATCCTCGTCGCCGTGCTGGTGGTCGCCTTCGCGATCGTCAACCGCCAGGTGGTGACGTTGAACTTCTGGCCCTTCCCGTTCGCCGCCGCCGTGCCGCTCTACCTCGTGATGCTCGGCGCGCTGGCGCTCGGCGTCGCGGTCGGCGGCATCGCCACCTGGGTGCGCGGCGGGCGCTGGCGACGCCGCGCCCGCACGGCGGAGCGCGAGCTCGAGGACGTTGGCGAGCCGGCTGGCCGCCGAGCGCGACGCGCCGGCCGAGCCCAGGCCGCAGCCGTCCGTGCCGGCCTCGCGCTACCGGCCGCAACTCGAGGACGAGTAGCCGCGATTCCGCATGCGCGGCAGATGATCTATAGTCTTGCCGCAACCGCAAAGAGACGAGACATGGCCAACGCCGACCCGGGCAAGCGAATCCTCTGCGCCATCGACACGCCGAACCTCGACCAGGCGGCGCGGCTCGCCACCGCGGTGCAGGGCGCGGTCGGCGGGGTGAAGCTGGGCAAGGAATTCTTCACCGCCAACGGCCCCGAGGGGGTGCGGCGCATCGCCCGCGCGCGCATGCCGGTGTTCCTCGACCTCAAGTTCCACGACATCCCCAATACGGTGGCCGGTGCGGTCAAGGCCGCGGCCGGGCTCGGCGTGTTCATGATGACGATCCACGCCTCGGGCGGGGCGGCGATGATCGCCGCGGCGGCGAAGGCCGCCGACGAGGCGAGCGCCGGGGGCAAGCGACCGCTGATCGTGGCCGTCACGGTGCTCACCAGCCTCGGCGAATCCGACCTCGCCGCCGTCGGCCAGCAGGGCCCGATCGAGTCCCAGGTGCTGCGCCTCGCCCGGCTCGCCAAGGCGAACGGCGCCGACGGGGTGGTCGCCTCGCCGCGCGAGGCGGCGGCGCTGCGTGCCGAGTTGGGCCCCGACTTCACGCTGGTGGTGCCGGGCGTGCGCCCGCGCGGCATCGCGGCTGGCGACCAGATTCGCGTGACGACGCCGGGCGAGGCCGTCTCGGGCGGCGCCGACTGGCTGGTCATCGGCCGGCCGATTACCGGCGCGCCCGACCCCAAGGCCGCCGCGCGCGCCATCGCCTACGACATGGGCGCGGGCGAGCGGTCCCGCGCCGGCGCCTGAGGTGGCGGTCGAGGTCAAGATCTGCGGCTGCTCGACGCCCGACGCGGTGGCCGCCGCCGCCGCGGGCGGGGCGTCCTATGTCGGGTTCGTATTCTACCCGCCCTCGCCGCGGGCGGTCTCGACCGAGCGGGCGGCGACCTTGGCGCGCCTCGTGCCGGAGCGGGTCAAGCGCGTGGCCCTGCTCGTCGACCCCGACGACGAGTTGGTGCGCCTCGTCGCCGCGCGCGTACCGCTCGACATGATACAGCTTCACGGGCGCGAGACCCCGGCGCGGGTCGCCGCGATCAAGCAGATCGCCGGGCTGCCCGCGATGAAGGCGATCAAGATCGCCGCCGCCGCCGACGTGGAGGCGGCGTCCGGCTATGTCGACTGCGCCGACATGCTGCTGTTCGACGCCAAGGTGCCGGAGAGCCAAGCCGGCGCGCTGCCCGGCGGCAACGCGGCGAGCTTCGACTGGGCGCTGCTTTCGGGGCGGCGCTGGCCGCGCCCGTGGATGCTGTCCGGCGGGATCAACGCAGGAAACCTCGCCGAGGCGGTCGGGATTTCGGGCGCGCGCATCGTCGACGTCTCCTCGGGCATCGAGAGCCGGCCGGGCGTCAAGGACCCGGAGAAGATTCGCGCGCTGCTGGAGGCGGCGAAATCATTGTGAGGTCGGAATGCACCAGCAAGATACTGACGGTCGCGCTGGCCGCCATCGCCCTGCTGGCGTGCGGCGCGGTCGCGGCCGAGGACATGCCGCATCACCACGCTGGCGCCGCGCCGCAGGCGCTTCCCACCCTGCCGGGCCAGGACGCGTTCGGGGCGATCCAGGAGATCGTGCGGCTGCTGGAAGCCGACCCCGACACCGACTGGCATAAGGTGAATCTGGAAGCGTTGCGCCAGCATCTGATCGACATGAACGAGGTCACGCTGCGAGCCGACGAGGCGCCCCGGGAAATCGAGGGCGGGCTCGACATCGCCGTGACGGGATCGGGCCGCACTCTCGCCGCCATCCGCCGCATGGTCGCCGCCCACGCGGGCGAGATCGACGGGTATCGCGGCTGGACCGTGCGGGCGGCGCCGCTGCCCGATGGGATGAGGCTGATCGTCACCGCCACCGACCCAAAGGAGGTGCGCCACATCCGGGGGCTCGGCTTCATCGGCATCATGGCCTCGGGCGTAAGCCATCAGGCGCATCACCTGATGATCGCCAAGGGCCTGATGCACATGCATTGAGAGATTGTGACCCTTTCGAGATTTGTCCCCTCACCCTGTCCCGCTGCCAAGGGGAGAGGGGACCCGGTGCGATAGCCTTCGCGCTGATCGAGAGCGTGCTGGTGCCGCCGAATGAAGGAAGTTCGACGTAGCGTTCCCTCTCCCGTCGGGAGAGGGACAGGGTGAGGGGTGATGCCGCTTCCGGCTCCGCACCGATATATTCACAGCCTCTAATTAGCGCCACCTGCACCTAACTGCCGCTGGCGGCGGGCGCGGGCAGGAGCGACGAGACCGTCCGCCACAGCGCGTCGTTCGATACCATATCCGCCTGGTCGTAGATTTTCCGGATGTGGCCGTTGGGCCCGACGATGATCAGCCCGTCATTGTGGCTGATGTCGTAGCCGGGCCGCGCCCGGGCGGCGAGCGCGTTCTCCACCTCCGGCTGGGGAGCGAGGTCGCCGGGCCCGGCCGGCGCGTCTTCATCGGCCACCTTTTCGTAGCCGATGTGGAAGCCCTTCGTCACCACCTTGCGCACCGCTTCGGGGGTGCCGGTCAGATACTGCCAGTGCGGATCCTTCGGGTCCCAGCCATACTGGGCGAGGAAGGCGCGCATCTCGGCGGGGCCGGTGCCGGCGGGGTCGACGTCGAACGCCACCAGCTCGACCCGGCCGGCGGCCCGGGCGCGCTCCAGCAGCCGCTCGAACCCGATCAAATGCGCGGCGATCAGCGGGCAGTAGGTGGTGCAGTAGGGGAACAGGAAGGTCACGATCTGCACCTTCCCGGCGAACGCGTCGGAGCGCACCGTCCGGCCGAGCTGGTTGGTCAGCGCATAGGAGGGCGCGGGGCCGAGATCGGGCAGCGCCGCCCGGGCGGGCGGGGCGTGGCGGCCGGCCTGCATCCCGAGCCAGAACCCAACCGCGAGCAGCGACGCGGCGGCCACGCCGAGCCCGACGGCCCGCAGCCCGCGTCGCGGCCCCGCATCGCGGCGCGCGGCGAAGATGCGGTTCCGAGGCATGGCCCCGGTGTGCGACTCTCGGCGTCGCGCGTCAACCCCCCGCCATGACGCAGGAGGGCGCGATCGTCTCAACCCAAAGCCGGTTGAGACGTGAATCGCGCCCTTTTCATAATTGGAGCAAGATTTCACGGTTCGGCTCGATCCGAGCCGGACCGATCTTGCTCCCGTGAAATCCCCCTGTGCCGGCCGGCCCTTCGGATGGTAAAACCCGCCGAATGGCGACACAAAATCCCAACACCTGGCGGGCCGGACCCGACGAGTCCGGCCATTTCGGCATCTATGGCGGGCGCTACGTCGCCGAGACGCTGATGCCGCTGATCCAGGAGGTCGAGCGCGCCTGGCACGCCGCCAGGGACGACGAGGCGTTCGCCGACGAGCTCGCCTATTACCTGGAGCACTATGTCGGCCGGCCGAGCCCGCTCTATTTCGCCGAGCGGCTGACCGCGCATTTCGGCGGCGCGAAAATCTACTTCAAGCGCGACGAGCTGAACCACACCGGCGCGCACAAGATCAACAACACGGTCGGCCAGATCCTGCTGGCGCGGCGCATGGGCAAGACGCGCATCATCGCCGAGACCGGCGCGGGCCAGCACGGCGTCGCCACCGCCACGGTGTGCGCGCTGTTCGGCCTGCCCTGCGTCGTCTACATGGGCAAGACCGATATCGAGCGCCAGTCGCCCAACGTGTTCCGCATGCGCCTGCTGGGCGCCGAGGTGGTGCCGGTGACGTCCGGCTCGATGACGCTGAAGGACGCGATGAACGAGGCGCTGCGCGACTGGGTGGCGCATGTCGAGGACACGTTCTACGTGATCGGCACGGTCGCCGGGCCGCACCCCTATCCCGAGATGGTGCGCGAGTTCCAGTCGGTGATCGGGCGCGAGGCGCGCGAGCAGATCATGAAGGCCGAGGGGCGCCTGCCCGACACGCTGGTCGCCTGCATCGGCGGCGGCTCCAACGCGATAGGGCTGTTCCACCCGTTCCTCGACGAGCCGGACGTGAAGATTTACGCGGTCGAGGCGGCCGGCAAGGGACTCGACACGACCGAGCACGCGGCCTCGATCGCCGGCGGCGCACCCGGCGTTCTGCACGGCACGCGCTCCTACCTGCTGCAGGACGCGGACGGCCAGATCATGGAGACGCATTCGATCTCGGCCGGGCTCGACTATCCCGGCATCGGGCCGGAGCACGCCTGGCTGCACGATTCCGGCCGGGTCAGCTACGTCTCGGCGACCGACGACGAGGCGCTGGCCGCGTTCCAGCTCTGCTGCCGCCTCGAGGGCATCATCCCGGCGCTGGAGCCGTCGCACGCCCTCGCCCATGTCGCGCGCATCGCGCCCGACCTGCCCAAGGACCATCTGATCGTGATGAACATGTGCGGGCGCGGCGACAAGGACGTGTTCACCGTCGCCGCCAATCTCGGGGTGAAGCTGTGACCGCGCCGGGCGCCCGAATCGCCGCGCGGTTCGCCGCGCTGAAGGAAGAAGGCCGCGCGGGGCTGGTCGCGTTCGTCACCGCGGGCGATCCCGATCCCGCGATCTCGGCCGAGATCCTGGCCGGGCTGCCTGCGGCGGGCGCCGACCTGATCGAGCTCGGCATGCCGTTCAGCGACCCGATGGCGGACGGGCCGGCTGATCCAGGCGGCCTCGCTGCGCGCGCTGAAATCCGGCCAGAACGATGGCCAAGACGCTTGCCATGGTGCGCGAATTCCGCGCGCGCGACGCGCGAACGCCGATCGTCCTGATGGGCTACTACAACCCGATCTACCGCTATGGCGATGCGCGGTTCGCCGCCGACGCGGCCGAAGCCGGCGTCGACGGGCTGATCATCGTCGATCTGCCGCCGGAGGAGGAAGGCGAGCTGCGTCCGCACGCCGACGCGGCCGGGCTGTCGCTGATCCGCCTCGTCTCGCCCAACACGCCCGACGCGCGCATCGCGACCCTGATGGAAGGCACGTCGGGCTTCGTCTACTACGTCTCGATCACCGGCATCACCGGCACGCGCTCGGCCGAGGCCGGCTCGGTGGCGCGCGCGGTCGCCCGCATACGCAAGCGCGACCGCGCTGCCCGTCGCGGTCGGGTTCGGCATCAAGACGCCCGACCAGGCCGGCGCGATCGCCGCGCGTCGCCGACGCCGCGGTGGTCGGCTCGTCGATCGTGGCGCAGATCGCCGAACGGGTGGACGCGGACGGCAGGGCCGCGCCCGGCACCGCCCAGGCCGTGCTCGACTACGTGGCGGCGCTGGCGCGCGGACGTGCGCGGCGCCCGCCAGGCCGCGGACGCGCGTTGAGCTGGCTCGACAACTATGTCCGGCCGAAGATCCGCGCGCTGGTGCAGCGCTCGTCGGTGCCGGACAATCTGTGGCAAAAATGCCCCGCCTGCGAGCAGATGGTGTTCCACCGCGAGCTGGCGGCGAACCTGAACGTCTGCACCCATTGCGGCCATCATCTGCGGCTCGGCGCCAAGGCGCGGCTCGAGATACTGTTCGACGACGGAGGATGGGAGGACGTGGCGCTTCCCGCCGTCGCTGCCGATCCGCTGCGCTTCCGCGACCGAAGGCGCTATGCCGAGCGGCTGCGCGAAGCGCGCGACGCAGACCGGCCGCCAGGACGCGCTGATCGTGGCGAAGGGCGCGCTTGGCGGCCGCATGGCTGTCGCCGCCGCGTTCGACTTCGCCTTCATGGGCGGCTCGATGGGGATGGCGGTGGGCGAAGGCCTGGTCTCCGCGGCGCGCGCGGCGGTCGAGGCCAGCGCCCCGCTGATCGTCTTCCCGTCCTCGGGCGGCGCGCGCATGCAGGAGGGGATTCTTTCGCTGATGCAGATGCCGCGCACCACCATCGCGGTCGAGATGGTGAAGGAGGCGGGCCTGCCCTACATCGTGGTGCTGACCGACCCGACGACGGGCGGCGTCTCGGCGTCGTTCGCCATGCTGGGCGACATCGCCATCGCGGAGCCCGGCGCGGTGATCGGCTTCGCCGGCGCGCGGGTGATCGAGGAGACGATCCGCGAGCAGCTACCGGAGGGCTTCCAGCGCGCCGAATACCTGTACGCGCACGGCATGGTCGACATGGTGGTGCACCGGCGCGCGTTGCGCGAGACGTTGATCCGGATCGTCGGGCTGCTGACCGAGCCGGCGGCGGCCGCGGACGCGCCGGCCCCCGAGGCGCCGCTGTTCCTCGCCCCCGCCGCACCGGGCGACGGAGACGCCCCTGCATAGTTCTGTGGTCACCCCGAATTCACTCCCTCCCCCTGCAAAAGGGAGGTCGGCGGCCGCGCCAGCGGGCGCCGGGAGGGGGTCAGACCCCCCTCCTGCCCTCCCCCCTTTGAGGGGGGCGGAACCCGCTGCGGCATTCCCGCATCGCCATGCGTAGCGATGCGGTCCTGGAGCGGCTGAAGCGTCTCCACCCGGTCGTCATCGACCTGTCGCTCGGGCGCATCGCGCGGCTTCTCGCTTCCCTCGGCCATCCCGAGGACCGGCTGCCGCCGGTGGTCCACGTCGCCGGCACCAACGGCAAGGGCTCGGTCATCGCGTTCCTCGGCGCGATGGCGCGGGCGGCGGGGCTGCGCACCCATGCCTACACCTCGCCCCACCTCGTCGCATTTCACGAGCGCATTGCGCTGGACGGCCGGCACATCGCCGACGATGCGCTGCTGGCGCTGCTGGAGGAGTGCGAGGCGGCGAACGGGGACGCGCCGATCACCTTCTTCGAGATCACCACGGCCGCCGCCTTCCTCGCCTTCGCGCGCGCGCCGGCCGATCTGGCGCTGATAGAGGTCGGGCTGGGCGGGCGGTTCGACGCGACCAACGTGATCGCGCGGCCGCGCCTTACCGCCATCACGCCCATCGCGATGGACCACATGCACTATCTCGGCGACACGCTGGCCCGGATCGCCTTCGAAAAGGCCGGAATCCTGAAGCCGGGCGTGCCCGCCGTGATCGGGCGGCAGGCCCCCGAGGCGCTGGGTGTGATCGAGGCGCGCGCGGGGGAGCTGGCGGCGCCGCTCACCCTCGCCGGGCGCGATTACGGGCCGTGGACGGGCGCCGCACCGTCGCTCGCCGGGGCGCACCAGCGGGACAACGCGGCCCAGGCGGCCGCCTGCGCGCGCCTCCTCGGTATCGGCGAGGCGGCAATCGCCGCGGGAGTCGGCGCGGCCGTCTGGCCCGGCCGGATGCAGCGCCTGGCGCAGGGCCGGCTGGCGGACCGGCTGGCGCGGGGCTGGGAGCTGTGGCTCGATGGCGGGCACAACCCGGGCGCGGCGGAGGCCATCGCGGCGATGCTGGCCGCCTGGCGCGACCGCCCCGTGCGCCTCGTCTACGGCATGCTGAACACGCGCGTACCCGCGGACTTCCTGGCCCCGCTCGCGCCTTACGTCGCCGGTATCGCCACGGTGACAATCCCCGGCGAGCCCAACGCCATTCCCGCCGAAGTCCTGGCCCGAGGCCGCGACAGAAATCGGCCTTCCGGCCGCGCCTCACGGCTCCCTCGCCGAGGCGCTCGACGCGATGCCGCGCGACCCGCCCGGCCGCGTGCTGGTGTGCGGCTCGCTCTACCTCGTCGGCGCCGCGCTCGCCGAGAACGGCTGACCGCCCGGCCCTTCCGGCGGACGAAAAAGGCCGGGACCCCGCGGGATCCCGGCCCGTTTCCGCAGCAGCATGAGCCGCTTACTTCATGCCGTTCAACTCGCCGCCAGTGGCGCCGCCAGTGGCGCCGCCCGTGGTGCCGGCCGTGCCGCCGGCGGGGGCCGCCTTCGGCTCCTTGTACTCGGGCATCTGCTTCAGCTCGTCCTTCGTCATGGAGACCTCGAGCTTCGACTTGTCGCCCGCGCCCTGCATGGTGAAGCGCGACCACGGAATCGCCACGTCATGCGTGCCGATGCCGAGGAAGCCGCCGCTGGAGACGATGAGCTGGTCGCCCTCGATCTTCGAGACCTCGCCGATCTTCTCGCCCTTGGCATTGATCACGTCGTTGCCCACCAGCGACTTCGGCGGGGTTTCGGGCTTGTTGTTCAGCGCGTTCGCCTCGCCGGTGGGCGCGGCGCCGGCCTTGGCATTCTCGTCGACATTGCCCGCAGGCGCGGCCGACGGGCCGGCCTTGGCGTTGTCGTTGGCGTTCTGGTCGGCGTTCGCACCGGGAGCGGCGTTCGAGTCGCTCTTGAGCTCGGCGCCGCCCTTCATGTCCGCGCCGGCCTTCGTGTCGGCGCCGTTCTGGGCCCCGGCATTGGCGCCCGAGTGGACGCCCGCGCCGGTCGAGGGCGGTGTCGACGCGTTGTCATCGGCGGCCAGGGCCGCCCCGCCCGTCAGCGCGAACATCGCCGCGCCGACCGTGGCTCGCAACAGCGTTTCTTTGAGTGCCATTTCGGTCTCCTCCGTGGTGGGGTTTGAAATTCCGAGGGGCGCGCACCAACGGAACCCGCGCCTTATCGGTCCGCCACAAAGACGCGAGCCGACGGCCCTCCGTTCCGTGTCGCCGGGCGGCCAATGGGTCTAGCCACGGAATTGCCCCAATCAAACCAAGGCGGACCCTCCCGAAGGAGGGTCCGCCCACGGTGCGGGAGGGGGCTGCCGCACCGTCACCGCATGGACGAGTGATCGTCCCGCGGCTTGTCTAATGTGTCGCACCATCGCGCGGTTCGCCCGCCATTTCCTTAACCTGTGATGGCCGAGGCGGGCGCGCGAAGTGGCGCCTCGCGGCCGTCCCACACCGCGCGCAATGGCCGCGCAATGCCCTCGCCTGACCACGGGGTGGCCACCGCACCGTCACAACGCCTGCTCTATCTGTGAATCACGTCTGGCAACCGCTGGATGCGGGGAAGGAGGTAGACATGCTGGCATGGGGTAGCGGACTTATCGTGCTCGCACTGGTCGCCGTCGTCTTCGGCGTGGGCGAGACGGCCCAGAGCGCCGCCGAAGCGGGCCGGATTCTTTTCTTCATTCTGATGGGCGCGTTCGCGGTGGGGCTTGTCGCCTATCTCGTCGATGCCTGGCTCCGCCACCGGGAGCGGCGACGACACCTGCCGATCTGAGGATGCAAGAAGGGCGCCCCGAGGGCGCCCTTCTCTTTTCGTGCGCGGCCACGGGACTTGGCCCCGGCTTTTCGTAGAACTAGCGGCCACCATAGGGGTAGCTGCGCTCGTCGCCGCGGCGATCATACCGGTCGTCGCCACGACGATCATACCGTGTCCGCTCGTCGCCGCGCGCGCGCCATAGCGCTCGTCCCCGCGGTGGTCGTAGCGGTCGTTATAGGCGCTGTGGCGGCCATAGCCGTCGTCGTAGCCGTGATGCATATCGCAGGCGCCGAGCGCCAGCGCGGCCGCGGCGAGGCCGGCGAGGGTCGCGAGGGATGGTCGTCTCATCTCGTCCTCCGGAATCGGTTTCCCTGCCCGGTGAACACGCTGCGCCGCCCGATATGCGGTCGCGCCCTCTGCATGGTCACGTCCGTGACACAAAAAAATGGCCGGGCGCGAGGCCCGGCCAAGTTAAGAGAGGCTGCGTGCTAGGAACGGGGCTGAGGCCCCGAGATCCGGGCCTTGCACCCGGACCATCCGACCCCGGGGGTGGACGGGATCGGAACTTGGTCGGCACCGCGTCCGGCGCCGGAAACTCGTGCGGCTGTCTTTGCCGCGCGCTCTTGATGTCGGCGCCATCATGGCGACATTCAACGGCGGCGGGTGTGACAATTCTGTTGTCCCCAATTTGTCCAATGCGGCGCCGGCGGTGTAAACTCGCGCCAAGCCCAAGCCATCGTCGCGGAGGATCGCATGTATAGCTGGCGCGCCCGGATCGGGATGATCATCCCATCGACCAATGCGGTGGCCGAGCCGCAGGTGAACATGATGGCGCCGGAGGGGGTGGTCTTCCACACCCAGCGCGTCGCCTTCGAAGGCACGACCGAGGAGAACGTGAAGAAGTTCGTCGCCGGTGCGGGCCAGGCGGCCAAGCTGCTGGCGGACGCGGACGTCGACATGGTCGTGCTGGCCTGCACGGCGGCCAGCATGTTCCGCCCCGGCATCGACGCCGAGGAGGTCGAGCTGATGCAGGAGGCGTCGGGCAAGCCCTGCACCACCGTCTCGCGCGCCGTGGTCGACGCGATGCGCACGCTGGGCATCCGCAAGGTCGTGATGACCTCGCCCTACATGACCAACGAACGCGAGGCGCGCTTCCTCGAGCATCACCAGGTGAAGGTGCTCGGCGACGTGGGGCTCAGGCTCACCAATGCCGAATTTCCCAAGGTCGAGCCCGCCGCCTGGTACCGCCAGGTGAAGTCGCAGGCGGTGCCCGAGGCCGACGCTTACTTCCTGAGCTGTACCGCGACCCGCACCGCGGAGGTCATCGAGCCCCTGGAGCGCGACCTCGACCGGCCGGTCCTCACCTCGAACCAGGCGATGGTCTGGCACTGCCTGAAGACGATGGGCGTGCGCGCTCCCGTGCCGGGCTATGGCCGCCTGTTCGACGCGTAGACGCAGCACCGAGCCGTCGACCGTCGTTGCGACGCGACCGGCCGCTCTCAAGCGAACCGCGAGAGCGCAGATTTCGGCCCATAGATTGCGTTCGTCGCTGAGGAGCCCGCAATGCGGACGTCTCGAGGATGCGGCCCGCCTACTTCACCCGCGCGGCCGCCTCGGCGGCGATCGACGTGTCGACATACTTGTCCGCCTTGATGCTCTTTTTCATCAGGCCCGCCTCGATCAGGTCGTCGACGTTCCGCTGCAGCCGCTTGACGTCGATCTTGGCATCGGGGTCCTGGTGCGAGGTGTCGCGCTTGGTGAAGGCCCAGCCGGCGACGTTCTTGACCGGCTGCTTCATCACCTTGGCGACCATTGCGATCGCCTCGTCGCGCGTCTTGGGATCGTTCAGCCAGCGGCGCAGGCGGATATTGTCCTCGACCAGGTCGAGCACGACGTCGCGATGCTTGGCGATCCAGTCGGCCTTGGCGACCCACATGCCGGTCTCGTCCGAGCCCAGCGCGTCGCTCATCTTGAACAGGCGCGTGAGGTTCGGGTCCTTCGCGGCGCGCAAATCGAACGGGCGGAGCAGGAATGCGACGGCGACGCGGTCGGATTGCAGCGCGGCCAGCATCGCCGGGATGCGCACCTCGACGGTCTGGTAGTCCCGGCCCTCGATCAGCCCGTGGCGCTTGAAGTAGAGCTTCTGGCCCGCGTCGATCGCCGAGCCGTGCGCATTCACCGCCACGATCTTGCCCTTGACGTCCGAGGCGGTCTTGACCTTGTCCTTGCGCACCCAGAACCCGGGCGCGGCATAGCCGGGATAGCCCGTGGTCAGCATCTGGGCGAACGCGTGCACGTCGAGATTCGCCTGGGTGACCGCGATGGCGAGCGCCGACGGGGTGAAGGTCGCGACGTCGACCTCGCCCGCCGCCAGCCCCTGCATCGCCAGGGTGCTGCCGCGCATGAAGATCGGCTCGACCACGTAGGATTTGCCGTAGTGCTTCAGGAGGCCGGGCGGGGCGTGCGGCATCAGCGCCGTGGTGTTGCCAGGCAGGCTGGGCCACTGGATGCGCAGCTTCATCGGCTCGGCCGAGGCCTGGGCGAAAAGCGCCGCGGCCATCACGGCGGCCAACGCGAAGCGCGCGAAATGCGTCGTCAATCTCATTGACGTCTCCCTGTGTTTGTTCGGTTTCGGAAATCGGCGCGGCGCGGGTCTTCCCGTCGCCGCGCGCCCGTTCGCGTCAGCTGTGGCTCGACAGCTTCTTGGTCTGCGACTTGATCGACTTTTCCTTGGTCTCGGCGAGGTCCTCGTCCGACCGCTCGCGCAGGAGGCGCGTGTCCTGGATGGTGGTGTCCTGGCCGACGCACGGGTCGCCGATCGCCTCCTCCAGCGTGTGCGCCCATTTCCATTCCTCGGGCGGGCGCGCGACCGCCTTGGTGCCGATCTGGTCGAGGCCCCAGAAAATCTCCAGCCGGTGGCCGTCCGGGTCGTCGAACTCGACCGCGATCTGCGCGCCGGCGCGCCGACGCCCCTCGAAGGCGATCTCGACGCCGTGCTTGATCAGATGTTCGCGCGCGCGCAGCACCTCGTCGAGTGTCGAAACCTCGAATGCGACGTGGTTGAGCTCGATCCCCTTCGACTTGTCGGGCATCGAGCCGACCAGCGCCACGCCGTGATGGTCGGCGTTGTAGCGCATGAACACCATGCCGCCGGGCGCGACGTCGGGCGTGTACACGTCCGACACCTTCATGCCCATCACCTCGGTATAGAATTTGGTCGAGCGCTCGAGATCGGTGCAGTTGAGCACCACGTGGCCGATCTTGGTGATGACGAAGGGCGTGCCCTTCGGCCGGTCGTAGGATTTCAGCTTGGCCGCGTCCATGGTTTTGGTCGCCATTTCAAGCTCCCTTGCGCGTGGGGTCGGGGCCGAAGCCCGCGTCTGGCCCTATTATTTCCGGAAGCCGGGGTGGGCGCAATGCGCCCTATGCCCCGCGCACCCGATCGATCAGCGCCCCGGAATCGGCGGGCGGCGCATCGCCCCTCCAGGCGACGTGCCCGTCGGGCCGCACCAGCACCAGGCTTCGCTCGTAGATGCCGGCGATTTCGGGCTCCGTCCGGGTCACGACGTCAAGCGGCACGCCCCGCGCCTCGGCCGCCGCGGCGAGCGGTCCGGGGTCGGGGGGATCCCCGCCCAGCCGCAGCAGCACGAAGCCGCGACCGAACAGGTCCAGCGTCGAGCGCCCGTCGGCCAGCGGCACGTGCGGCGCCCGTGCGCCCGGCCGGGCGGTCGGCGCGTAGCCTGCCGGATCGTCCGCGGGCGCCGGCGTGCCGTCGAGCGCGACGATGGGCGAATCCTCGTAGCGGTAGCCGATCTGCAGCCCCAGCGTGCGGAACGTGCGGCCGATATGGGTGAGCGCCCGCTCGCCCACCTCGGCGCGCACCGCCTTGCCCTCCGCCGTGTCGTCCTCGATGGCACCGAGATTCTCGCCGAGGTTCGCCTGCTCCTCGTAGAAGCTGGTGGCCATGCGCACGTTGCGCGCCCCGGCCGCACGCCGCTCGGCGTCGTAGCTTGCGAGCAGGTTCGGTCCACCCCAGCCGGCCTCGACCGCCGCGATCTTCCAGCCGAGATCGACCGCATCGGCGATGCCGGTGTTCATCCCCAGCGCGCCGGTCGGCGAGACCTGGTGCACCGCGTCGCCCACCAGGTGCACCGCTCCCTCCGAATAGCGCGCGGCCACCACGCCGCGCCGCGTCCACTGGCTGGCGCTCAGCCATTCGACGTCGAGCGGCCGGGCCAGCGACCGCGCAAGGCATGCCTCGCGGTCGAGGTCGGTCGCCATATCGTACCCCTCGGGCACGTCGAACAGGATGCGCCACATGCCGCCCTTGGGATCGACGGCGCGCACGTTGCCCCACATGCCGGTGCGGTCGATGGTGGCGAAGAACGTGCCGGGACGGACGCCGAGCTGGCCCAGCACATCGGGCGCGCGGAAGAACAAGTGCAGCGAATGGCTCAGCACCTCCGGCCCAACCAGCCCGATGCCCAGCGCGCGACGCACCGGGCTGTTCGCGCCGTCGCACCCGGCGAGGAAGCGCGCGCGGATGGTGACGCTCTCGCCGGTGTCGCGCGCCGTCACATGTGCGACGACGCCGTCGGGTCCCTGCTCGAACGAGTTCGAGCCGGTGGCGGTAGAGCATCGTGACGCCGTCATAGGATTGCGCGGCCTCGCGCAGCATCGGGTCGAACCAGAGCTGCGAGCAGACCTGCAAATTCATCGGGCTCGCCGGGCCGGGCCGCTGGTCGCGCCGCGCCGGACGCTCGACCCGGGCGAGCTCGTACCCGCCGACCTTGGTCACCACCACCACATCCATCGGCAGATCGTCCGGGAACGGACAGTTCATCACCCGGTCCGCGATGCCCCAGCGGCGGCAGAACTCCATCGTCCGCGTGTTCACCTCGTTCATCTTGGGCGTCGCGATCGCGCCGTCGCCCTGCTCGATCAGCGTGCAGCCGACGCCGCGCCAGCCGAGCTCGAGCGCCAGCGCCAGCCCGACCGGCCCGCCGCCCACGATCAGAACGGGTGTTTCGATGTTCATGCGGGTGACACCCTGATTGTCACCCCGGACGGCGCGCAGCGCCGAGCCGGGGCCCATGTTTCCAGGCCGCGGATATTCTGCCATGGGTCCCGGCTCTCGCCGCGATGCGCGGCTCGGCCGGGATGACAGTCCGGGTAAATCGCGCGCTCCTGTGTCTTTACCGCGGTCCATGATCGGGAAAGAATAGCGGCACGGTCGGCCAAGCCGAAACGGAAAGGCGCGTCATGGCCATATTGGGACTCGAATCCATCGTCTACGGCGTCGACGACATGGCGGCGTGCCGCCGGTTCTGGACCGATTTCGGCCTCGACCCGCGCGCCGGCGCCGAGGCGCGCCCGGCCTTCGAAACCGCGGAAGGGACGACGATCGAGCTCGCCGACGCTGCCGACCCGGCCCTGCCCACGGCGCCAATCGCGGGCGCGACGGCGCGCGAGGTGATCTACGGCGTCTCGGACCCGGCGGCGCTCGACGCCATCGCCGAACGGCTCGGCCGCGCGACCGAGGTGCGGCGCGGCAATGACGGCAGCGTCCATGCCGTCGATCCGTGCGGCTACGGGTTCGGCTTCCGGCTGACCGCACGGCGCACGTCGCGCCCGTGGTCACGCCGTTCAACCGTCCGGGTGCCGCCGCGCGCATCAACCAGCCTGCGACGATCTATGAGCGCGCGCGTCCGACGCACCTCGCCCACGCCGTGCTGCTCGCCCCCGACCTCGAGCGCATGCGCGACTTCTATATCGAGGCGTGCGGCTTCAAGCTTACCGACTCCTATCCCGGCTTCTCGTACTTCCTGCGCTGCCCCGATGCGCGCGACCACCACAACCTCTATCTGCTGAAGCGCGGCGACGCGATCGGCTTCCACCACGTCGCGTTCGACCTGCGCGACATCCACGAGCTGTTCGGCGGCGGGCTCTACATGCAGGGCAAGGGCTGGCATACGCATCTCGGGCCCGGCCGCCACCCGATCTCGTCGGCCTATTTCTGGTACTTCGCGACGCCGTGCGGCGGCGCGGCCGAGTACGATTTCGACGCCGACGTGCTGACCGACGCGTGGCAGCCGCGCGAGCTCGTCCCCTCGCCGCAGCTCTTCGCCGAATGGGCGTTGGAGTCGGGCTTCCAGCGCTACGAGGGCGAGCAGAAGACGCAGATCTCCGCGCCGGAATAAATCAGAGTTTCAAGAGCCGGCGCGCATTGCCGTTCAGTATCTTCTCGCGATCCTCGGCCGAGACCGGCATGTGATCGATCCAGGCTGTACCCTGCGGGTTCATCACGTAGGGCCAGTCGATCGAAAAGATGATCCGGTCGGCTCCCAATTCCATCAGTGAGCACAGCAGCGCCGGGGAGGAGAAATTGCCGCTGGTCGTGATGTAGAAATGCTCGCAGAACACGTCGCGGAAGGCGATCCACTTGCTGCCCGGCCGCTTGAACGCGTCGTCGATCCGCCACAGCAGGAACGGGATGCCCTCGCCCATGTGGCCCAGGATGAAGTTGAGCCGCGGGTAGGCGTCGAACACGCGCGACAGCACCAGCCGGACGGTCGCCACCGCCATCTCGACCGTGTAGCCCAGCCCGGCGCGCAGTATGTAGGGATGGTCCTCGGCGAAATCCTTGTAGTAGGCGTCGACCACGGCCGGGTGAGGGTTGTCGGGATGCAGGTAGATCGGCACGTCGAGCGCCTGGGCGCGCTCGAAGATCGGCCAGAATCGCTTGTCGTCGTGGAACAGCCCGCCGGTCATCCCGTGGATCATCGCGCCCTTGAAGCCTAGCTTCGTTACCGACCGTTCGAGCTCGTCGGCGGCCGCTTCCGGGTCGGGCGTCGGCAGGGTGGCGAAGGCCGCGAACCGGTCGGGGTGCTTGCCGACCTCGACCGCCAGCCGGTCGTTCGCCGCGCGCGCCAACGCGACCGCGGTCTCGGCGTCGAACGCCTGCGCCGCCGGCGGCGCGTGCGACAGCACCTGCAGATCGATCCCGCCCTCGTCCATCTCGCGCAGGCGGATACCCGTCATGTCGTTGAGCCGGTCGGTCAGCCGTGCGCCCTGACGGTTCGAGCCGTTGCGCGCGGCGATCTCGGCGTCGAGATAGTGCTCCTCGATCGCGATGACGTAATGCTTGTCCGGTCCGGCCATGACGCTTCCCCTCCGCTTGCCGGAGGAACTCTAATCGAGGGCGCCGCCGGGGCCTAGCCGGTCGGCCGCGCGATTGCGCCGCTCCGCGAAAATCGCTCTACTAGAGGCACACGCAAGGGAACGTATCATGGCACGGAACGAACGAATCCCGGTCCTCATCGTCGGCGGGGGCCCGGTGGGGCTGGTGCTGGGGATCGAGCTGGCGCGGCTCGGCATCAAGGCGACGCTGGTCGAGGCACGCGACGGCACGATCAAGACGCCCAAGATGAACTTCGTCAACGTGCGGACGATGGAGTTCTGCCGCCGCTGGGGTGTCACCGAGGAGGTACGCCGCCAGGGCCACCCGGAGGATTTCCACCCTAACGTCATGTGGGCGACGGGCGTGCTGGGTCATGAGATCGCGCGGCTCGACTTCCCGCCCTTCATGGAAGAGAACACGCGCTTCTTCTCGCCGGCCGCCGACTGCCTGATCTCCCAGCTCTGGTTCGATCCCGATCCTGCTCGCCCACGCGCGCACGTTGGCGGAACCTGACCCTTCGCCACCGCACACGGCTCGACGATTTCAGCGAGACCGCGCACGGCATCGAGGCCGACATCACCGACCTCGTCATCGGGCGAATCCGAGACCGTGACGGCCGACTACATCGTCGGCTGCGACGGCGGCGAACTCCACCGTGCGCGAGCATGCTGGGCATCAAGCTCTCCGGCCTCGCGGCGATGCAGGACAATTTCCATATCTTCCTCGAGTTCGCAGGAGCTGATCCGCATCTTCGAATCCAAGATGGGCGAGGCGCGGTTCTTCAACCTGGTCGGGCCCGAGGGGATGTGGGCCATGTTCACCTCGATCAACTGGCGCGGCCGCTGGCGCTTCTCGATGCACCCGCCGCCCAAGGACGAGGAGACGGTCGTGCCCGCCCTGCTGCGCCGCGCGGTCGGCCGCGACTTCGAATACACGCTGCTCGACTCCTCGCACTGGATCAGCCGCAAGCTGGTGGCGGACTCGTTCCGCAAGGGACGCGCCTTCATCGCCGGCGATGCCGCGCACCAGCTCAACCCGTCCGGCGGGTTCGGCATGAATACCGGCGTCGCCGACGCGATGGACCTCGCCTGGAAGCTCGCCGGCACGCTCGCCGGCTGGGGCGGGCCGGCGCTGCTCGCAAGCTACGAGATCGAACGCCGCCCCATCGCCGTGCGCAACGTGGAGGAGGCGACGCGCAATTTCGAGCGGCCCAAGGCGCTGCGCCCCGGCCCGCAGATCGACCAGGATACCCCCGAGGGCGCCGCCCAGCGCGAGGCGTTCCGGCAGGCGCTGTTCGACGCCGACATACTGCGCCATCACGATACCGACGGCATCGCGCTGGGCTATCGCTACGACCCGTCGCCGATCGTCTATCCGGATGGCACCGAAGCGCCGTCGGACGTAGTGCGCGAATACGTGCCGACTGCGCGGCCGGGCCATCGCGCGCCGCACGCCTGGCTCGATGGCGGCCCGCCGCCCGAGGCCGGCATACGCGTCCCGGGCGGGCGCTCGACCATCGATTTGTTCGGCGACGGCTTCGCGCTGCTCGATTTCGGCGCGAAGGCGGAGGCGGCGCGTCTCGCCGGCGGCAGCGGCCGCGCGCGGCGTGCCGGTGACCGCCACCGCGATCCACGATCCGGTGATCGCAAAGCTCTATGCACGCAAGCTGGTTCTGGTCCGCCCGGACGGCCACGTCGCCTGGCGCGGCGACGCTGCCCCCGCCGACTGCGACGACGTCATTGACCGTATCAGAGGTGCGGCTTCCGCCGCCCGGGCACGGAGCCAGGCGGCGGAGTGACCGGCGCGATCGGTCAGAACTTGAGCTGGTCGATGGTCGTCAGCGTCACGTTGGACGAGATCACCGGCGCGTTGGCCATGTTCCAGGCGACGTACTGCTCGGGATAGAGGTCCGAGGCCGACATGCCGTCCACCGGGATCACCACCTTCATCCCGCGGATCGCCGCCTCGGACGCCGTATAGAGCACCGCGCCCTCGGCCGTCGTCCCGGTGACGATGACAGTCTGGATGTTGTGGTCCTTCAGGATCTTCTCGAGGTCGGTGCCGTGGAACTTGTCGACGCCGGAGGCGACGAAGGGCTCGTCGCCCTTGGGCGCGACCGGCGGCAGGATCGCCTCCTTCTTGCCGTTCGGAATCGAGCTGTAGACGACCAGCGCGCCCGCCTTGCGCGCCGCGGCAAGGAGCTTGGCGACCGCCGGCAGCGAGGCGACGCAGCGCGGCCTGCGCTTCTCGTTGCAGGTCTGCGGGACGAAGTCGAGCACGAGCAGCGCCGTCGACTTGGGATCGACCGTCACCGGCTTGAGCTCTGGCGCGCGGCGGCGCCTTCACCGTGCCCCACTCGTCGATGATGCTTCCGGCGCGGGCCGGCGCGCCGGCGACGGACGCGGCCATCATGGCCGCCAGCAACGCGAACTTGATGTCTGTGACGCGCATGTTCGCCTCCTCGCGATTATGGTTACCGCCCATATACACCCTGGGGCGCAAAGTAATCGTCAGAGAATCAGCAGGAGCCCGCCGACCACCGCCATGTTGTTGAACACGAAGGACAAATGCAGATGGCGGCGCAGCGGGTCGTCCGTGACCAGCCACCAGCGGTGGAAGATCGCCGTGGCGAGGACCGTGAACACGATCAGGATCGCCGCGCCCCAGCGGTAGTGCCAGTCGGCGAGCAGCAGCGCGCCGCCGACGAGCTGCATCGCGAAGCCGACCACCAGCGCCGCCGTCGCCATCGGCACGCCCGCCGCCGCCATCCGGTCGCGGTGCATCTTGAACTTGCCGGTGGCGTTCAGGATGCCCGTGACCAGGAACGCGAGGGCCAGCAGGACCTGGCCCACGGCGTTCTGGATCGGCATGTGGTCATAGAACATGCATCCCCCCTCCCAGAAGCGGCGCGGCCAGCAGCAGGAGCCCACCGGTCACCGCGCAGTTGTTCAGGAACAGCAGGCGATGGTACATGCGCCGCAGCGGATCGGTCATGGCCCAGTAGTTGTGGAACAGGAACTCGGCCATCACCACGAACACGATGAGCGCCAGCGCCGCATAAGGCGTGTAGAGATCGACCAGCACCATCGCGCCGCCTATCCATTGGGTGAGATAGCCCGCCCACAGGAGCGCGCCCGGGTAAGGGATGCCGTGCGAGGCGATCTGGGCGCGGTTGCGAGTCTTCCGGTCCGGATTGATGCAGTTGTAGATGCCCGTCCAGATGAACAGGTACGCGATCAGCACGTGCGCCAAGACTTCGACCGCGGATGCGTGCGCGTAGAACATCGGCCCCCCGACAATTTTTGCGCCTGCGGAACGCAGGTTTCACCACCAAGGCGCAGAGCTACACGGGAGCGTCCTCCCAGTGCCTCCGCGCCTCCGTGTCTCTGTGGTTCAGACTAGAGCAATTTCCGCTTACGCGGAATCGCACCGGCCCTCCCCCCCTCCCGGCCACCCAACGACAGTATGCTGGTATGGGTGGCCGGGAGGGGGAGAGGGCAGGACCCGTCTGAACGAAAAACGCGCTAGCATGGACTCACAGCAGCCCCATGGTCTTGAAGCTGGCGTGGCGCCCGCGCGCGACGATGACGTGGTCGTGCAGCGCGAGGCCCAGCCGCTCGGCCGCCTCGCGCACCTGGCGGGTCATCTCGATATCGGCCTTCGAGGGGGTGGGATCGCCCGACGGGTGGTTGTGCACCAGGATCACCGCCGTCGCGCCCAGCTCCAGCGCGCGTTTCACCACCTCGCGCGGATAGACGGCGGTGTGGTTCACCGTGCCGCGCTGCTGCTCCTCATCGGCGATCAGCGCATTCTTCGAATCGAGGAACAGCACGCGCAGCTGCTCGACCGCGCCGTGCCCCATGCGCATGTGCAGATAGTCGAGGACGCCCTGCCACGACGACAGCACCGGGCGGCTTTTCACCTCGTCGCGCGCGAGACGGAGCGCCGCGGCCTCGACCGCCTTGAGGGCCACAGCCGCCAACTCGCCCACGCCCTTCACCGTCCGCAGCGCGTCGGGGGTGGCGCGCAGCACGGCGGCGTAGCTGCCGAACCGGCCGATCAGGGCCTTGGCCAGCGGCTTGGTGTCCTGGCGTGGGATGGCGGCGAACAGGACGAGCTCGATCAACTCGTAATCGGCCAGCGCGTCGCCGCCGGCCTCCAGGAAGCGGGCCCGCAGCCGGGCCCGATGTTCGATCTGGTCGGCCCTCGCCGGCACGCGCCCCCTCCCCAACACGTCGCGGCGGAATTGTTCCCTGCGCGCCGCGGTCCGTCAACCGGCGGTCGCTCCGCCCCTCATCCGGCGACACGCTCAGGGCGAGGGGCGGAAGGACGAGGGGCGACGCCTCAGAACGTCGAGGGCGAATCGGCGAGCGACCAGAGATCGCCGCCGGGATGCTTCTCCCACACGCGGGTCTGCCAGTCGTCGTCCATGTGGTCCATGTCGGCAAAATACTCGGTGGCACCGCCACACGGGTTCCTGAAGTTCCAGTACAGGTTGGAGCCGACGATGCGCCGGCCCGGCTGGTTGGCCGGCTTCCAGCCCGCGTCGCGCATATGCATGCCGCCGAACATGATCTCGTCGAAGTCGCGCACCTCGAACGCGATATGGCCGATGCGCACGGCGTCGGGCGCGTGGAACAGGCCGAGATTGTGATGGTCGAACCCGCCCTCGCAGCGCAGGAAGTCGCCCAAATCCATCGACCGGTCGGACAGGCGGAAGCCCAGCCGCTCCTGGTAGAAGGAAGACGCCTCGATCCAGCCGTTCTTGGGCACGGAATAGACGATGTGGCCGATGCGGATCGGGTTCGCCCGCGGCGCGGCGTCGACCCGGCGGTTGAGACGCACGGTGCGGTCGACCTGGTTGAAGGGCAGCCGGCCCGGATCGTAGGGAATGCGCCGGGCGACGCGGAAGGCGATGCCGAAGCCGGTCTCGTCGGCAGCGCGCACCGTGCCGTCGGGACCGGTGGTGACGTCACGGTCGGTGGCGAGGCTGGCGGCGATCTTCTCGACGGCTTCGGCCGAGTCGACCCCCCAGACGCATTCGCGCACCGTCGCGCCCTCGGCGGCGGCGGGCGGCAGGGCGGCATCGTCGGCCCGGCGCACCGCGATGGTCTGGTTCTCGAGCGTGCGGAAGACGGCGCCGGCGGCGCCGCGCTCGACCGTCTCCAGGCCCCAATCCTCGAAATACTTGATGCCCGCTGCGACGTCGCCGACGCCGTAGGTCAGGGATTCGATGCGCTGTATCGCCATGGTCCTGCTCCCGCGGGCACCCTGCCCGCCTCGATTGTGTCATCGGCGGGGAATATGGGCAATGCGCGCGGTGTTTGCATCCGGAACGGGCGCCGGCCGCCGCAAGGCGCTATACTGGACGCCGCTCCGGACGGGCGGGAGAGACGGCGATGTGGACGCGATGCGCGATCTTCGTGGCGGTTCTCGTGGGGTTCGTGCCAGGGGCGTGGGCCATGTGCCCCGATGCCATCGCGAACGCTTTCCCCTCGTCCCGGCGGCCTGGCGCGTCGCCCAGGCGTCGGAGCAGCTTCCGCCCGGCAAGGTGGCGGCGGGCAACGTGCGCCTCACCTTCATCGGCCATGCCAGCTTCCTGATCGAGTCGCCGGACGGGGTGAAAGCGGTCACCGACTACACCGACTTCGTGCCGATCGACTTCGTCCCCGACATCGTCACGATGAACCATTTCCACCCGACGCACTATTCGGACAACCCCGACCCGCGCATCAAGCACGTGCTGCGCGGCTGGAACCCGAAGGGCGGCGTGCAGCAGATCAACCTGCAGGTGCGCGACATGCGGGTGTTCAACATCCAGACCAACTATGGCGAATTCGGCGATTTCGGCCGCAACGAGAACTCGATCTTCGTGTTCCAGGTGGCGGGCATGTGCGTCGCCCATCTCAGCCACACCCACCACACCCTGTCGAAGGAGGACCTGGCCGCGCTGGGCGACATCGACGTGCTGCTGGTGCCGGTCGACGGCATGTACACGCTGAGCGAGGAGGAGGTGTTCGATTCCATCGCCAAGGTGAAGCCGAAGCTGGTGATCCCCTGGCACTACAGCTACTGGACGCCGACCTTCATCGCCGCCGCCGAGAAGCTCTACACGGTGAAGCGGGCGAATTCCCCCACCATCACCGTCTCCAAGCGCACACTGCCGGACAAGACCGAGATCGTGTTCCTGGACGAGATCGTCGCCATACGTGGCTGGCCCGGGTTCGGCGGCATTCCCGGCGACCGCGGCCCACCGCAGGGCGCACCGCAGGGGGGCCCGGAGTAAACCGATCGAGGAGGACGCCGTGGCGGAAACGAAGCCTTTCAACGTTCGCGAGCATGACTGGCATGACGCGGATTACGTCGCCGAATGGATCGCCCGCGACGTGACGCGCGACGAGGAGCGCCGCCCCGCGCTCAGGGCCATGGTGGCGCTCGCGCCCTTCGCGAAGGATGCCGCGATCCGGGTCCTCGACGTGGGCGGCGGGTACGGCATTGTCGCCGACGAGGTGCTGCGCGCCTTCCCGAAGGCCCGGCTGACGCTCCTCGACTACTCGCAGCCGATGCTCGATCAGGCGCGGGCCAAGCTCTCCGCCTATGCCGGCCGGGTGGATTACGTGCTGGCCGACCTCACCGACCGCGGCTGGCCGGCGAAGGCGGGCGGGCCATTCGACCTCGCCGTCTCGGGCATCGCGCTGCACAACCTGCGCGACCGGGCGCAGATCGCCGCCGCCTACAAGGACATATGCGGGCTGCTGGCGCCGGGCGGCGTGTTCCTCGACTACGACCATGTCGAGTATTGCGGCGGGCTCGAGGTCAACCTCGCCGCGCTCCGGGCGGCAGGCTTCGCGGCGGTCGAGGCGGCGACCTACGAAAAGCCCACCGCGGTCCTGGTCGCGAAGAAGTAGGAAGTCACGCGCCGGCAGCGATGCGATCGGCCTCGTCCTTGTCGAACTTGGCGGATTCGACCTTGAGGTAGGCCGTCCGCTCCTCGGCCACCACCACCACGTCGGCGACGCCCGGCAGCCCGCCGAGCTTGGCCGCGAGCCGGTTCGCCTCGGCCGCGCCGATCGCGGCGGTGCGGGCAATATGGGTGGTGAACTGGCCGGGGCGGCGCATCGTGGCCGCGGCGAACAGCCAGACCAGCGCGAGGCCGCCGGCGAAGGCGAACACGCCGGGCGTGCCGCCCATCTGGTGCGCCCAGCCGCCGACCGCACCGCCGACGAAAATGCCCAGGAACTGCGACGAGGAGTAGACGCCCGTGGCGGTGCCCTTGGCGCCCGCCGGCGCGGTCTTGGTGACGAGCGAGGGCAGACTCGCCTCCATCACGTTGAAGGCGGTGAAGAAGGCCAGGATGGCAACGACGATGGCCCAGCGGTTCACCCCGGCGAAGTAGAGCGCCGCCTGGCTCGCCCCCAGCACGAGCACGGCGCCGACGAATACCTCCTTCATGCGGCGGCGCTTCTCGGCAATGATGATTGCCGGCACCATCAGCGCCACCGACACGACGAGGATCGGCAGGTACACCATCCACTGGCCCGCCGCGTCGAGGCGGAACGCGTCGCGCAGCAGATGCGGCACGGCGAGGAAGCTCGCCGTCAGGATGCCATGCAGGGCGAAGATGCCGAAATCCAGGCGCAGCAGCTCGCCGTTGCGCAGCACCGAGCCGAGCAGCGCCGGCACCGCCTCGGCGTCGCGATGGGTGCGCACGCGGCTCGGCGTGGGCACGCCCCAGCCGACGATCGCGATGCCGATTGCGGCAAGCGGCACCATCAGCCAGAAGATGCCGGCGACGCCGATCGCCCCGGCGATCAGCGGACCGACCACGATCGCCACCATGAAGGAGAGGCCGATGGTGATGCCCACGATGGCCATCGCCTTGGTGCGCACCTCCTCGCGCGTGAGGTCGGCGACCAGCGCCAGGATCACCGAGCCGACCGCGCCGCCGCCCTGCAGCACCCGGCCGGCGATCACCCCGGAGATCGAGGTCGACGTGGCGGCCAGCGCGCTGCCCGCGGCGAACAGCACGAGCCCTGCCACCACCATTGTCTTTCGCCCGACACGGTCGGAGAGGAGCCCGAACGGGATCTGCAAAAGGCCCTGGGTCAGCCCGTACCCGCCCAGCGCGAGGCCGATCGTCAGCTCGGTCGCGCCGGTGAGATGCCCCGCATAGCTCGCGAAAACGGGGTAGATCATGAACAGCCCGAGCATGCGCACCGAGAAGACGGCGGCAAGCGCGAGCGACGCGCGACGCTCATTCCGGTTCATCGTGCCGTTTCGCCTCCCCAGCGACGGGCGGCCCCAGCATAGCGCCGCCGGCCACCGGCCCCGTGCGTCATAAAGCGCGGCCGGCAGGTCGGCAAGCCCGTGACGGAAGTCACAAACCTGTCGGATTTCTTGACAAGGTCCGCTCAACAAGCGGGGGGTGCGCTATATAAGCCTTTGAAACCGAACGCGGCGGCCAGTGTGGCACGGATCTTGCATCGCGGTCGGCGGGAGCGACCCAGTCAGGTCGCTCGAGAGGCTCGGCAGAACAGGAATCGGACGGAAATGGGCATATTCCAGCCCTGGCTTCGGGTCCGCGCCCATGCGGCGGCGGTGATCGGCGCGGCGTTGCTGGCGACGGCCGGGGCGCCGAGTGCGCGGGCGGCCGCCTTCATCGATCCGGCCGCGAACTACTTCCTGCTGTTCCAGGACAATTTCCAGGAGCTCGAGAACATGACCGCCACGGATGGCGGGTTCTTCCAGACGGGTATCGATTCCGGATCGTATCACCCGTCGGAGCAGGGTCAGTTCGGCCTCGCCATGCTGCGCGCCTACCAGATCACCCATAATCAGTCGTACCTGCACAGCGCCACCCATCTCGCCAACGCCATTCTCCATCCGGAGACGAACGCGACGATCGTTCCGGCGAATGCGGGTGAGGTCTATTTCGACACGGCGAGCCAGGCGCATCCGATCGTGTGGACCCAGACGACGCTGTTCCTGCAGAACTTCGCGAGCGTGACGACCGACGCAGGCCTTGCCGGCGAGGTGCGGGCCTACCTCAATGATAATTTCTACACGCCGCTCGCCAATAACAGCTACGGCGCCGGCAACAGCGCGAACGCCTTCGCCCCGGCCGCGAGCATGGGCGTCGGCGCGTCGGGCTATATCTCCAAGCTGCAGGGCGACTGTGCCGAGTATTCGGCCTGGTGCCTGGCGAAGCCGGTGGTCGCCGCCCACCAGGCCGGGCAGAACCAGCTCGCCGCCGACCTGTTCCAAGGGATCAATGCCGGGCTCGCCGCCGCCGGCACGGCCTCGGACGCCGGCGTGCTGTATCGATACGACTCGCTTGGCCTGGCCGCGGCGGTGTGGGCGTCGGCGCTGACCGGGCTGGACCTCCAGCTCTCCGGCGGCGAGTGGTACCAGTACTGCCTGGACAAGCTGGGCAGCTGCCCGACCGTCCTCTCCACCGCGGACCTCGCCAGCTTGCTCGCCGGGCTGGTCGACACCGACCCGATGAGTTCGACCTATGGCAGCGTCGTCTCCGATCCGTTCGCCGCCGACCATCTGGGCACGATCCCGTTCGCCGACATCGAGGCGACCGGCGACATGCTCCTCGCCCTCGTGGCCCTCGACCCGACGATGGCCACCTACGGCACGCAGGTCATGAGCGGCCTCGCCTACCTGATTCATCAGCAAGACCAAGCGTCGGGCTGCATCGCCTGCGCCGACGGCTACTCCAACTCCGTCCAGGCCGAGGTGCTGCAGCTCTATGCCGAGGCCGACGCCGTCGCCAACGGACCGCCCGGCAAGACGGCGCAGAGCTTCTATCCGGCGCCGGAGCCGGCGACGCTCGCCCTCTTCGGGATGGGGCTCGGCGTGCTCGGCTTGGCGCGCCGGCGGCGGCGGGCGGCCGCCTGACCTCAGCCGTCGCCGGCCGCCACGCGGCCGAGCGGGGTCAGCTTGCACACCAGCCAGTCGCGCTTCAGCGGATTGTCGAACCACGGCTCGGCCCAGCCGCGGGCGATGCAGCTTCGGATGGTGCGTTCGGGCACGCGCTGCCCGTCGCGGTCGAACAGCGGGAGCTTGCCACCCGGCTGTTCGAGCCCGCGGACGAGCCAGCGGCGCTGCGCCGCGGTGGGACGCGGCTCGGACGTGGCCGTCGGCGCGGGATCGGGCGGGGTGCGGCTGTCGTTGCGCATGGCGGCTCGCCGTGACGCTTCGGGCCTCGGAACGTTATCCTATAGCCGTCGCGGAACGAACGCCAAAGGGAGTTTGGGATGGAGCCGATCTTCGCCTACATCACCGCGCCGTCGTCCGCCGAGGCGCGGCGCATCGGGGCGCGCCCTGGTCGAGGCGCGGCTCGCCGCCTGCGTCAACATCCTCGACGGCATGACGTCGCTCTACTGGTGGGAGGGCGCGATCGAGGAGGGGCACGAGGCGGTGCTGATCGCCAAGACCACGCGGGACCGGCTGGACGCGCTGACCGCCAAGGTCAAGGCGCTGCATGAGTACAGCGTGCCCTGCGTCGTCGCCCTGCCGGTGACGGGGGGCAACCCCGCCTTCCTCGAGTGGATCGGCGCCGAGACGCGCGGCTGAGCCGGGATCAGGGCTGCGGGCGGGGCTTGGTCGGCGCGAGGCGGCGTTCGATCGCGGCGACCTCCTCGCGCAGGACCGCCCGCACCTCCGGATCGGAAATCATCGTGAGGAGATAGCGGTAGCGCTCCAGCTTCGCGCGCAGATCGTCGTCCTCGGCCATGGCGTCATCATAGCCGGACCGGCCCGCACGCCCTTGATCTGGCTCAATCGAACGCAGGATTGCGCTGCCCGCGCCGCCACCGGAAGGCTGGGACCGGTTTCGATACGCCACGAACATGCACGTCTCCCATCGTCGCGCCGGGGCGTTCGCGCGCCGCAGCCCCGGCCGGTGGGAAGATGGGATCGCCGTCGCCGCCGCGAAGTGATGCCGGTCACAGCGCGGCCACCCGGCCTGTGACGCAGGTCACGCGCGGCCGGTTGACACAGGCGCAGAGGGCGCTACTCGGCCGGGACGGGATCGTCGGCGTCGACGTCCTTGCGCGCGCCGGCCCAGCCATTGGCGGAGATGTCGCAGATCACCCCGTCGGGACCGCGATATTTGATCTCATAGAAGGTGGTGGGCGAGTCGGCCTGCTCGCCCATCATGTAGCTGCCGCCGGCCTTCTCGATGGCGGCACCCTGGGCGTCGCAATCGTCGACCCAGAACCCCACATGGTGCAGCCCGTGCCAGTCGAGCCCGCGCTCCGGCCCGGCCGCCTCGACATTGCGGTATTTGAGGACGGCGAGGTTGATCACCCCGTCCGACAAGTAGACGCCGTGGGCGATGGGCGAGTTGGTGCGGCCGACCTCCTCCATCCCGAACGCGTCCATGTAGAACTTCGCCGTCTTCTCGGGATCGGCGGTCGCGATGGCAAAATGCCGGAGCCGCGCCTTGGGCATCGTCGTTCTCCCGGGCTGATGCGTCGACGAACCCTAGCATGCGCGACAGCGGGGCCAAAGCCGTTGGCAAGGTACGGTCAAGCTGCCATCATCGTAGGAAGGTGCCGGTAACGGCCATACGTGACAGGGAGTACGACGATTGCGAAAAGTTTTGGCGGCCGGCGCGGTCGCGCTGGCGGGGATGGCGTTCGCGGCCCACGGGGCCGCGGCCATCGAGATGACACCCGAGCTCAAGAAGATTGCGGCGGCGGCCGACAAGGAAGGCCAGATCGACATCATGATGGCCGACTCGCCCTTCGGCGGCACGCGTGCCGTTAAGCGGTTCGAGGACGGCATCAACAACATGTTCGGCACGCACATCAAGGTGCGCTGGACGCCCGGCCCGCCCTACGCCGCGATGGGCGCCAAGATCCTGACGGAGAAGCAGGCGGGCCAGAAGGCCTCGTCCGACGTCTTTCTCGCCACCGCCGTGCAGTTCTCGCCGCTGCTCAAGGCCGGGCTGTTCCGCAAGGTCGAGTGGGCCAAGCTGTATCCCGAGCGGGTGAAGCCGGAGATCGTCGAGGGCGGCTCGACGATGCTGCGCGCCTACACGTCGCTGCCGGGCGTGGTCTACAACACGTCGATGAAGGCGATGGTCGAAAAGACCGAGACGCTCGACGATTTCCTCAAGCCCGAATGGAAGGGCAAGTTCGCGACGACCCCGTATCTCGCCGGGTTCGACGTGATGATCGCGGACTCGCACTGGGGCCCCGAACGCACCGAGGCCTACGTGAAGAAGCTCGCGAAGCAGGTCGGCTGGCTGTACAGCTGCGGCGGCGCGGACCGGATCGCATCGGGCGAGATCCCGGTGCTGGTGATCGATTGCTCGGGCGGCGATCCGAACGACCCGAAATACAAGGGCGTGCTCGGGCTGCACGTGCTGCGCGACTCGGCGCAGCGCCGCTATGGCTATGTCGGCGTGCCGGTGAATGCCGCGCACCCCAACATCGCGACGCTCTACACGCTCTACATGGCCTCTCCCGAGGGGCAGAAGCAGGAGTGGGAACTCTGCGGCTATGACCTGTCGGACTTCGCCGATTCGAACCGACATGTCCAGATCGCGGCGCTCGTGGCCAAGGGTTACAAGTTCCAGGACGTCACGCTCGACTGGTGGAACAGCCAGCCCCAGATCACCAAGATCCACGTCAAGCTCATCAAGTTGCTGCAGGCGAACGTCTCGAGGTAGCGGGATGTGCCGGGCGGTGTGATCCGCCGGGCACCTTCGCCCCGGGATCGCTCTGCGGGAGGCCCGCGTCGTGGTGAGCATGACAGAAGCTGCGAGGCCGCAACCTGCGGCGCTCGGCCGGCGCGATTTTCTGCCGGGTGTGATGGTGGCCCTCGCGGTCGTGGCGAGCGTCGCGGTCGCCATCCTGTTGGCCGTCATCATCTGGTTGAGCCTGACCGAGGGCACGCCGGGCGCCGAGCTCGAATACACCTTCGCCCATTACCCGGAGATATTCCTCGACCCGACCACGTGGAAGGTGATCGGCAACACCGTCGAGTTTTCGATCGTCACCCTTGTGGTCGCGCTCGCGGTCGGGCTGCCGATGGCGTGGTTGGTCGAGCGCACAGACTTTCCCGGCAAGCGGATCGTGTTCACGCTGCTGACGGTGGCGCTGCTGCTGCCCGGCTTCTCGGTCGCGCTCGGCTGGCTGTTCCTGCTGAACCCGCGCATCGGCGCGCTCAACAAGCTGATCATGAGCGCGTTCGGGCTCACCGATGCGCCGTTCGACATCTCGACCATCCTCGGCATGGGGATGGTGGAAGGGCTGTCGCTCACCCCGCTCGCCTTCATCATGACGTCGATCGTGCTGCGCTCGATGGACGCCTCGCTGGAGGAGGCCGCGCGCATGGGCGGCGCGACGCTGCGCCAGACCATGCTGCGCGTGACCCTGCCGCTCGCCTGGCCGGGCATTCTCGCCGCGTCGATCTACGTGGTGGCTATCGGGTTCGCCTCGTTCGACGTGCCCGCGGTGCTTGGCTTCGCCAATCGCACCTTCACATTCTCGACCTACGTCTACCAGAACATCAATCCGGACGGGGGCTTGCCCGAGTACGGCGCGGTCGCCACGCTCAGCGTGTTCATGATGACGCTCGCCATCGCCATGACCTGGCTTTACCACCGGATGCAGCAGCGCAGCCGGCGCTACCAGGTGATCACCGGCAAGGCTTACCGTCCGACGATCATCCGGCTCGGCCGCTACCGGTCGCTCGCCGTCGCGTTCGTCGTCATCTACTTCACGCTGGCCCAGCTCCTGCCGATCCTGATGTTGGTCTGGGCGTCGCTCCTGCCCTTCCTCATGCCGATCTCGGCCGCGGCGTTCGAGCGGATCACGTTCACGAACTACCACAATTTGCCGGTCAATTCGGTGATCCTGGGAATGAAGAATACCGGGGCGCTGATGGTGCTGGTGCCGTCGATCGCGGTGCTGCTCGCGGTCGGCATCTCGTGGGTCGTGCTGCGTTCCCGCATCCGCTTCCGGGCGGTGTTCGATTTCTTCGCATTCCTGCCGCTGACCATTCCGCCGATCGTGTTCAGCGTCGCGGCGTGGCTGCTCGCCTTGTTCGTGCTGAACCGGATCGTCCCGATCTACGGCACCATCTGGATCCTTGTGATCGTCTACGTCGTCCAGCGCCTCGCCTACTGCACGCGCATGACCAATAGCGCGCTGATCCAGGTCCATACCGAGCTCGAGGAATCGGCCGCGATCTGCGGCGCCACGACCTCGAGCGTCATGCGCCGCGTCCTCATCCCGCTGCTCGCGCCCGCGATGATGTATGCCTGGGTGTGGGTGGCGCTGCTCGCCTATCGCGAACTGACCCTGCCGGTGGTGCTGACGACCGCCGGCAATCAGACGCTTTCGATGGTGGTGTGGGGGCTGGTGCAGACCTCGTCGTTCGGCGCCGCCTCGGCGGTGGCGCTGATCATGGTCGCGCTGATGATCCCGATCCTGGTGCTCTACTGGTCGGTGGCGCGCCGCACGGGGATCGCGCCGGCCACCTGACGGTCAGGTTCCCGCGCGGAAGGGCGAGACCAGGTCGCGCAGCGCCGCCAGCATCGAGGAGCGACGATGCGCCCGGTGCGGGGATTCTCCTCCGACGGCACGTTGTCGATGGTCATCTCGACGGACAGCGGTATCGGCGCGCATGATCGACCGTGTGCCGGTTGGTGGTCATGGCCGGATCGGCCCAGATCTCGAGCCGCGTGGCGTCGGGACCCGATGCCCGGCGAAGCCAAGCGCGGCGGCGACGTTGACGTTGGCCGGAAACCCCGCCGCCCCCTCGCGCGCCGAGCCCGCGAAAATCCGGGTGGGCTTGCGGATGGCGTCGAGGTCGATCGCATGCGCCTCCACGTAGGGCGCGCCGGCAAGCGAGCGCGGGTGCTTGCGCGTGACGATGCGGAGCTCGTCGATCCGGCCCCTCGCGCGCCGCCCGCACCAGGTCGAGGCCGAGGAGCGCGCCCGTCGCGAGCACGATCCGCCCGCCCGATTCGCGCGCGATGTCGACCATCTCGGGATGGGCGAGCAGCCCGGCGGCGCTGACCGTGACCAGCGTGCGGCCGGCGCGCAGCGCGGGCTCGGCGGCAGCCCGGAACGCTTCCTTCGGCACGCACTCGCACACCACGTCGGCGCGCTCCGCCAGGTCGGCCAGCGGCAGCACCGGCACGGGATGGCGGAACTCCGCCATTGCGCGCTCGGCCTTGGCGACGTCGCGCGACGACACGGCGACGAGGGTCAGCCCGTCGATCCCGGAATCGAGCGCGCGCCCGACTGCCCGGCCGATCGTGCCGAAACCGGCGATGGCGACTTTCATCGCTGCCTCCTTCGGCGCGGAACTATGGGGCAAGTGCCCCGACCCGTCCAGCGCGCCGGCGGCGTGATCGAGCCGTGACATGCGCGCCCGTCCCGACGCTTTCCGTGGCCGGAATGCGGCCAAAGGGAACGGGCTGGCGCCCGGCGCATTGACCGGCCGACTTGCGACCATTCACGGGAGGGCAAGGATGACACGCGCGAAGCCAACACTGATCGGCGCCGTTCTGGCAGCGACACTGACGTTTCCCATGACGGCCGCCTTCGCGGCGTCCGGGGACGCGTCCTCGGCGTCGTCGCCCGGGGCGGCGGGCTATACCGCCCAGACCAACCAGCAGTTCGTCGAGTCTTGCGTCAAGGCGGCCTCGCCGAACAGCCGGTCGTTCTGCCAATGCCTGATCCACCAGCTTCGCGCCGACGTGCCCTATCAGCAATTCTCGGCAATGGATCGCGAATATCGCAACGGAAAGGTCAGCGATCAAACGCGCAGCCGCATGGCTGAGGCCGCCAAGGCCTGCAGCTCGTCGTAATCGCCGCTCACGAGCAAAGGAGGTTCCCATGTCCAGTCTCGCTATCGCCCACCCCCGGCGCGTCATCACCGCCGCCTGCCTCGCGCTTTCGCTCGGCGCGGCCGGTTGCTCCGGGATGAACACCACGCAGCAGCGCACCCTGTCCGGCGGCGCCGGCGGCGCCGCGGCGGGCGCCGCGCTCGGCGCGGTCACCGGCGGCAGCGCGGCCACCGGCGCCATCCTCGGCGGCGCGCTGGGCGCCGGCGGCGGCTATCTGTACGACCAGTACCAGAAGGGCAACACGCCGTTCTAGGCAGCGTACATCCGCGATGCGTCCGGCGGGCGCGGTCAGCTTCCCTCGTCGGGATTGACGACCGCGTCCGCCGGCGTGCGCGCGCCTTCGATCAGGCAGCGGCCCTCCGCCACCCGCACCCGGCCCTCGGCGATCAGCCGCAGCGCCAGCGGGTAGCAGCGGTGTTCCGCGGCGAGCACGCGGGCGGCCAGGCTGTCCGCATCGTCGTCCGGCCGCACCGGCACCGCCGCCTGCACCAGGATCGGTCCACGGTCCATTTCCGCCCGGACGAAATGCACCGTGCAGCCGGCGAAACGCGCCCCGTCGGCGAGGGCGCGCGCGTGCGTGTCGAGGCCCGGATAGGCGGGTAGCAGGGACGGGTGGATGTTGATCAGCCGGTCATGCCAGCGTTCGACGAAGCCGCGGCGTCAGCAGCCGCATGAACCCCGCCAGGCACACGAGCTCGGCTCCGGCCGCCTCCAGCGCCTCGGTCACGCGCGCCTCGAAGGCGGCACGATCGGGGAAGTCGCGGTGCGGCACGGTGGCGGTGGCGAGCCCCGCCGCGCGGGCGCGGTCGAGCCCCCCCGCCCCGGCCACGTTCGACAGCACCAGCACGATCTCGGCGGGAAAGCCGGGCGTGGCGCAGGCGTCGATCAGCGCCTGCAGAGTTGGAACCGCGGCCGGAGATGAGCACGGCCGCCTTCAGCCGCGCCATGCGTCCTCCGCCCCCGCGAGCCGCACCTCGCCCCCCGCAGCGCCCTTGCCGCCGCCCGGCCGGGCACCGGGCGCGCGCGCGACGATGCGCCCGATGCGATGCACGGTCTCGCCATGCGCGGTGAGGATCGCGGCCGCCTCCGCCGCCTTGTCGGCGGCGACCACGGCGACCATCCCGATACCGCAATTGAAGGTGCGCGCCATCTCGTCGGGGGCGACGCCGCCTTCGCGCGCCAGCCAACGGAAGATGTCGGGCAGCTTCCAGGCGGCGGCGTCGATCTCCGCCGCGACATTCTCGGGCAGGATGCGCGGCACGTTCTCCGCGAACCCGCCGCCGGTGATGTGGGCGAGCCCCTTGAGCGCGCCGGCGCGGTGCGCCGCGAGGCAGGACTTGACGTAGATGCGCGTCGGGACGAGCAGCGCCTCGCCCAGCGTGCCGCCGCCGAACGGCGCCGGCGCGGCGTAGTCGAGGCCGCGGTCGGCCACCAGCTTGCGCACCAGCGAGAACCCGTTGGAATGGAGCCCGGAGGCGGCAAGTCCGAGCACAACGTCGCCCGGCGCGATGCCGGCACCGGTCAGGATGGCGTCGCGCTCGGCCGCGCCGACGACGAATCCCGCCAAATCGTATTCGCCTGGCGCGTACATGCCGGGCATTTCCGCCGTCTCGCCGCCGACCAGCGCGCAGCCCGCCGTGCGACAGCCGGCGGCGATGCCCGCGACCACTTGCTCGGCGCGCGCCGCGTCGAGCGCGCCGGTCGCGAAATAGTCGAGGAAGAACAGCGGCTCGGCGCCCTGCACGACCACATCGTTGACGCACATGGCGACGAGGTCGATTCCCACCGTGTCGTGGCGGTCCACCGCCTGGGCGATCTTGAGCTTGGTGCCGACCCCGTCGGTCGAGGCGACCAGGATGGGGTCCTTGATCCCGGTGCGGCCGAGGTCGAACATCGCGCCGAACCCGCCCAGCCCGGCGTCCGAGCCGGGCCGCGCGGTCGAGCGGGCGAGCGGCGCGATGGCCCGCACCAGCCGTGCCGCCGCGTCGACGTCGACGCCCGCGTCCTTGTAGCTCGGCCCGCTAATCTGTTCCTCGCGCCCGCGTTGATGATAGACTGCGCGCCGCGGAGAGCCGCGCGGTGGCCCCGGCGTTGCGCGGGAAAAATATCCGATCCGGAACGCTTTGCAATGACATATGACCCCTGGCACGCAACCCTGCGGCGGACGCTCGCGATTCTCGCCGCGCTCGCGGCACTGGCCGGCGGCGCCGCCCTTGCCGCCCCCGCCCCCGGCGCCTTCACCATCGGCGATGTCGCCGTCGACGCGACCGCGGAGAGCGCGGCCGCCGCGCGCGAGCACGCCATCGCCGAGGGCCAGCGCAAGGCCTGGGACCGGCTGATCGCCCGGCTGGTGACCAAGGAATCGCGCGATGCCGTGCCGCGAGTCGACGCGCGCGACCTGACCGACCTGGTGCGCGACTTCGAGGTGAATTCCGAGAAGACGTCCGCCGTGCGCTACCTGGCGAACCTGCAGATCCGCTTCAAGCCGGACGCGGTGCGCGCCCTGCTGCGCAGCGCCAACGTGCCGTTCGCGATGTCGATGTCACAACCGCTGGTGGTGCTGCCGGTGCTGCGCTCGGCCGGCGCGCTGAGCCTGTGGGACGAGCCCAACCCGTGGCGCGCCGCCTGGGCCAAGGCGCCGCCGCCCACCGGGCTGGTGCCGCTGGTCCAGCCCAAGGGCGACAACGCCGACATCGCCGCCATAAGCCCCGAGCAAGCGATCGACCGCGATCCCGACCGGATCGCCGCCATCGCCCGGCGCTATGGCGCGACCGGGGCGCTGATCGCCTACGCCTCCGAGCACGCCGACGCCGCCACCGGCCGGCCGGCGCTGGAGGTGACCGCCGTGCGCAGCGATGCCGCCGCGGGCGGACAGACCCTGGTGCTGAGCTATGCCCAGCAGCCGGGCGAAAGCGAGGACGCGCTGTTCGCCCGCGCGCAGGAGGGCGTCGCCAACGCCATCGAGGATTCGTGGAAGCGCGCCAATCTGCTGCATTTCGACGAGCCGAGCGGCATCGAGGTGACGGTGCCGCTGGCCAAGCTCTCCGACTGGGTCGACATCCAGCGGCGCATCGCCGGCATCCCGTTCGTCCACCAGCAGGGGGTGCGCGCCCTGAGCCGTGGCGACGCGGTGCTGTCGCTGCAGTATTTCGGCGATACCGGCCAGCTCGCCGCGGCGCTCGCCCAGCGCGGCCTCACGCTGGAGCAGGGCCCGACGGGCTGGGTGCTGCACACGAGCGGGACGCCGGCCGCGGCCACGCGCTAGCCCGCCGTGCTGCCCAACCTCATCTCGCTCGCGCGGCTTCTGGCCGTTCCGTTCGCCGTCTACCTGATCCTGCAGGGGGCGTTCGCAGCCGCGTTCTGGCTGTTCGTCGCCGCCGGCCTGTCCGATGCGGTGGACGGCTTCATCGCCAAGCGGTACTGCATGCAGTCGACGCTGGGCGGCTGGCTCGACCCGCTGGCCGACAAGGCGCTGCTGGTCAGCGCCTATGTGGCGCTCGGCCATGCCGGCAGCCTGCCGACCTGGCTGGTCATCCTGGTGGTGTTCCGTGACGTGCTGATCATCGGCGGGGTGCTGCTGATCTTCGTCATCAACGGCGGGATCGCGGCGCGGCCCCTGTACGTCTCCAAGCTGAACACGGTGGCGCAGATCACGCTGGTCGCCGTGGTGCTGGCCGGGCTCGGCCTCGACGCGCAGGTGATGGCGGCCGTGAACCCGCTGATCTGGCTGGTGGCGGCGACGACGCTCATCTCCGGCGGCAGCTACCTCGTCAACTGGGCGCGTCAGGACCAGGCGGAGCACCGGTCGTGACGGCGGAGCGGCGGATCGCGATCTTCGCGGTCGGGTTCGTCCTGCTGGCGTGGCTGTTGTGGGCGCTGTCGGGGATTCTGCTGCCCTTCGTGGTGGGCATCGCCCTCGCCTATGTGCTCGACCCGGCGGCCGACCGGATGGAGCGGGCCGGCATCGGGCGCGGCACGACCGCGGCGCTGCTGATCGGCCTCGCCTTCCTGGCGATCGCGGCCGTTCTGGTGGTGCTGGTGCCGATCCTGGAGGCGCAGGTCGTGCGGCTGGCCGCGCGCATGCCGGGGCTGATCGCCGCCCTGCAGGCGCAGGCGATGCAGCTTCTCGCCACGGTGCAGGCGCATTTGACGCCGGAGGACATGGCGCGTCTGCGCGGCGCCGCCGGTGGGCTCGCCGGCAACGCGCTGGTATGGGTCGGCGGGCTGTTCCGCGGCGTGTGGTCCGGCGGGCTCGCCGTCGTCAACTTCCTCGGCCTCGTGCTGGTGACGCCGGTGGTGGCGTTCTACCTGCTGCGCGACTGGGACCACATGATGGAGCGGCTGGATTCCTGGCTGCCGCAGGACGCCGCCGTCACGGTGCGCGCCAAGCTGGGCGAGATCGACCGGGTGCTGGCCGGGTTCGCGCGCGGCCAGGCGACGGTCTGCCTGATCCTCGCCGCCTATTACGGGCTGGGGCTCACCGTGATCGGCATCGAGTTCGGGCTGGTCGTGGGCATCGCCACCGGGCTGCTGGCCTTCATCCCCTTCGTGGGCGGCACGGCGGGCTTCCTGGTGGCGTTGGGCCTCGCCTTCGCGGGGCCGGGCGGCTGGCTGACCGTCGGGCTGGTGGTCGGGCTGTTCGCCGTCGGCGCCGTGCTCGAGGGCCAGGTGCTGTCGCCCTATCTGGTCGGGCGCAGCGTGGGGCTGCACCCGGTCTGGCTGATTTTCGCCCTGCTCGCCGGCGGGGCGCTGCTGGGCTTCGTCGGCGTGCTGCTGGCCGTGCCGGCTGCCGCAGCGATCGGCGTACTGGCGCGCTACGCCCTGACCGAGTATTTGCGGAGCCCGCTCTACCGCGCCCGCGGGCGGCCCGAATGACCGGCCGGCCGGGCCAGCTCGCCCTCGATCTCGGCCACCGTCCCGCGCTCGGCCGCGCCGACTTCCTGGTGACGCCGGGCAACGCCGAGGCGGTGGCGTGGATCGATTCCTGGCCCGGCTGGAGCGTCCACGCCGTCGCCGTGTCCGGCCCGGCGGGCTGCGGCAAGACCCATCTCGCCCAGGTGTTCGCCGCCCGCGCCGGCGCTCCGACGATCGCGCCGACCGGAATCGAGGAGGCGGCGCGCCACGCGGTCCAGGGCACGCTCGCGGACGCGGTGCTGGAGGAGGCCGACGGGGCGGAGGACGTCGCGCTCCTGCACCTGCTCAACGCCTTCGCGGAGCGCAAGGGGCACCTGCTGCTGACCGCGCGGACGCCGCCGTCGCGCTGGAACGCGGTGCTGCCCGATTTGCGCTCGCGCCTCAGGGCGCTGCCGCAGGTGCGCATCGCCGCGCCCGACGACGACACGTTGGCCGCCGTGATGATCAAGCTGTTCGACGACCGCCAGCTCGCCGTCGCGCCAGAGGTCGTTGCCTATCTGTCGCGGCGGATCGAGCGCTCGTTCGAGGCGGCGCGCGACATCGTCGCCACGCTCGACGCCCGCGCCCTTGCCGAGCGGCGCGACATCACGGTGGCGCTCGCCCGCGACGTGCTGCGCGAGGGGGATGAGGCGTAGCGACATAAACACCTGTCATCCCGGCCAAGCCGCGAAGCGGCGCGAGCCGGGACCCATCCTTCCGTAACACGGATGCCGATCGATGGGCCCCGGGTCTGCGGCGCACGGCTTTGCGCCGCGCCGCGCCCGGGGTGACAATTCTCGTTTGGTCCTACGCGCGCTTCTCGTAGCGGCGGTCGACATACTCGTCGACCAGCTTGGCGAACTCGTCGGCGATGTTGGCGCCGCGCAGCGTGACCGTCTTCTGCCCGTCGACGAAGACGGGCGCGACCGGCGCCTCGCCGTTGCCGGGCAGCGAGATGCCGATGTCTGCATGCTTGGATTCGCCCGGACCGTTCACTACGCAGCCCATCACCGCGACGTTCATCGTCTCGACGCCGCGATACGTCTTGGCCCAGACCGGCATCTGGGTGCGGACATGGGTCTGGATGCGGTTGGCCAGCTCCTGGAAGAAGGTCGAGGTCGTCCGGCCGCAGCCGGGGCACGCCGTGACCAGCGGCACGAAGGAGCGCAGCCCCATCGTCTGCAATATTTCCTGCGCGACGATCACCTCGCGCGTGCGGTCGCCGCCCGGCTCGGGCGTCAGCGAGATGCGGATCGTGTCGCCGATGCCCTGCTGCAGCAGCACGGCAAGCGCGGCGGTCGACGCGACGATGCCCTTCGAGCCCATCCCCGCCTCGGTCAGGCCGAGATGGAGCGCGTGGTCGGAGCGGGCGGCGAGGTCGGAATAGACCGCGATCAGATCCTGCACCGAGGACACCTTGCACGACAGGATGATGCGGTCGCGCCCCAGCCCCAGCTCCTCCGCCCGCCGGGCGGAGACGAGGGCCGAGGTCACCAGCGCGTCGCGCGTGATCTCGGCGGCGTCGCGCGGCGTGGCGGATTTGGAATTCTCGTCCATCATGCGCACGACCAAATCCTGGTCGAGCGAGCCCCAGTTGACCCCGATGCGCACGGGCTTGCCGTACTTGATCGCGCACTCGATCATGGTCGCGAACTGAGTGTCGCGCTTCTCGCCGTGGCCGACATTCCCGGGATTGATGCGGTATTTTGCCAGGCTTCGGCGCAGGCGGGGTACTTGGTCAGCAGCCGGTGGCCGATATAGTGGAAGTCGCCGACCAGCGGCACGGCGATGCCCATCGCGGCCAGCTTGTCGCGGATATGCGGCACCGCGGCGGCCGATTCCTCGCGGTCCACCGTGATCCGCACCAGCTCCGAGCCGGCGCGGGCCAGCGCCGCGACCTGGGCGGCCGTCCCCTCGGCGTCGGCCGTGTCGGTGTTGGTCATCGACTGGACGACGATGGGCGCGTCGCCCCCGACGGTCACCTCGCCGACGCGAACCGGCACGCTCTTGCGGCGGGGTTGGGGCCCGTTCGGAGGGCTCATGTCGTTCTCCTCGCGTTTCGTGCACTAAACATTGGAGCCCGCCCCGCCGATGGCAATGGGGAGATCGTCCTCCTCCACCGGCTCCGGCGCCTCGTAGGTTTCGAGCTGGCGGCGCCACAGGGCAGCGTATTTTCCGCCGCGGGCCAGCAGCGCCTCGTGCGTGCCGCGCTCGGCCACCCGCCCGTTCTCCAGAAACAATATCTCGTCGGCATGAACGATCGTTGACAGGCGGTGGGCGATGATCAGGGTGGTCACGCCGGCCGATACGCGGCGCAGATTGGCCTGGATCGACTTTTCCGTGTGGCTGTCGAGCGCTGACGTCGCCTCGTCGAACAGGTAGATGCGGGGACGCTTCAGGACGGCGCGGGCGATGGCGACGCGCTGCTTCTCGCCGCCCGAGAGCTTGAGGCCGCGTTCGCCGACCAGCGTGTCGTACCCGTCGGGCAGGCGCGAGACGAACTCGTGGATCTCGGCGAGCCGGGCCGCCTCGACCATCTCCGCCTCGGTGCAGCCGGGCCGGCCGAACGCGATGTTGTAGCCGATCGATTCGTTGAACAGGACCGTGTCCTGCGGCACCACGGCGATGGCGCCGCGCAGGCTCGCCTGGGTCACGGCGCGCGCGTCGCAGCCGTCGATCGTCACCGACCCGCCGGTCGGGTCGTAGAACCGGAACAGGAGCCGCCCGATGGTCGACTTCCCCGCGCCGGACGGCCCGACGATGGCGGTGGTCGTGCCCGGCCGGACGGTGAACGAGACGCCGGCGAGCACCGGCCGGCGCCGGTCATAGGCGAAGGACACGCCCTCGAAGCGGATGAGACCGGGGCCCGGCGGCAGGTCCACCGCGTCAGGCGCGTCGACCACCTCGGATGACTGGTCGAGCAGCCCGAGCATCTGCTCCAGATAGGTCAGCGCCTGCTTGATGCCGCGATAGAGCTGGCCCAGCCGCTCGATGGGCCGGATGAGCTGCAGCAGGTAGGTGTTGACCAGCACGAACCCGCCGACGGTCATCGTGCCCGCGGCGACGCGGTCGGCGGCGAGGATCAGCAGCACCGTCATGCCGATGGCCATGATGGTCATCTGCAGGATGCCGGTCATCGAGCGGAAGGTCAGCGCCTTGACCGTCAGCCGCTCGACCTCCTGCAGCGAGGAATCGTAGCGCCGCGCCGTGTGGTCCTCGTTGTTGAAATACTTCACCGTCTCGTAGTTGAGCAGCGCGTCGATCGCCTTGCCCTGCGCCTCGGCGCCGACCACCACGGCGCGGCGCTGGTGGCGGCGCAGCCATTCCGACCCGATCACCAGCGCGACGCCGTAAAGCGCCAGGGTGGCCACGATGATGCCGGCGAACACGGCGTCGTACTTGACGATCAAGATCGCGCAGATGAAGGCGATCTCGGCGAACAGGGGCAGGATCACGAACACCACGTTGAACAGCAGCGTCTCCGAGCCGTTCATGCCGTTGTCGAGGACGCGGCCGAGCTCGCCCGTCCGCCGTCCCAGATGGAAACGCAGCGACAGGTCGTGGACGTGGCGGAACACCGCCATCGCCAGCGAGCGGCGCAGGCGCTGCTCGATCGGGCCGTAGAACACCCAGCGCAGGTCGCTCAGCGTGCGCGACAGCCACTGGATCACCCCGTACCCGATCAGCAGCGCGATGGGCGCGGCGATCAGCTTGGCATCGTGGCCGGTGAGGATGTCGACGGCGCGGCTGAACAGGATGGGAACGGTGGCGTTCACCCCGGCGGCGACGCCGAGCATGGCGAGCGAGGCGACCAGCCGCCAGCGCAGCCCCGGCGACGCCTGGTTCCACAGGAACGGCAGCAAAAGCCGCAGGGCCTTGCGGTCCTGCGGCTGGGTCGGCTGGTTGCCGTCGCCGCTCAAGCCTCGCGATACGCGCGCCATCGTCCCAGTTTAAAGGGGAATCAGGCGAGCTCCTACGCCCGTATCTCCTGGCGCTGGAACAGGGCGTAGGCGACGGTGAACAGCACGATCACCCCGGCGACCAGGCCGGTCACCTGCGGCCAGACGATCAGCAGGCTCTGGCCGAACGGCAGCGGCGCGCCCAGCAGCGCCCCCTGGAGCTGGGAGAAGAACACCGGCCCCAACGCGCGCGTCGCCGGGTTGAGGAGCGCGAGCGTGGCCTCGCCGAACAGCGTGTTGGGCGACAGCCGCGAGATGACCAGCTCGGTCTTGGCGCTGGCCAGAGCCGCGGCCGGCCCCATCGTCGGGTCGTGGATCGCGGTGGCGATCAGCGGCGCCAGCATGCCCCAGAAGATCGAGAAGACCAGCCATACGGCGAGCGCCGCGAGGGCAGAGGTCGCCGGCTGGCGGAACACGGTCGAGAACAGCATGGCGAGTGCCAGCCACACGCCCCCATAGGCGATCGTCACGCCGAGGAAGGCGAGGCCGCGCAGCACCTCCTCGCCCGAGGGCGGCAGGCCGAGCGTCAGGATGCCGAGCCCGATCACCAGCAGCCAGAGGGTCAGGAAGGTGATGGCGATCGTGGCGAGCCCGGCCAGGAATTTCCCGAACAGGAGCGCGTCGCGATAGATCGGCTGGGCGAGAATGCGGCTCATCGTGCGGCGCGTGTGTTCGGTGTTGATGGCATCGAAGCCGAGCGCGATCGAGACCAGCGGCACCAGGAAGCCGAGAAACGCGACGAAGGACGGCAGCGGGTCGCGCGCCACGGTGAACAGGCTGAGGAACAGGAACGGGTCCTGGCCCACCGTGTCGCGGATCTTGCCGATGGCGGCATAGACCGCGCCGCCGGCGGCCAGCAGCACCAGCCCTTCCAGGATCCAGATGCGGACGGAGGTCAGATGGTCCGCCGTCTCCTTGCCGAACACGGTGGCGAGGCCGGTCCAGGGTGAGCCCTCACGCCGCATGCGCCACCTCCTGGAAGTAGCGCGTGTAGATGGCGTCGAGGCTCGGCTCCTCGAAGGTCAGGCCCGAGCACCGCCCCGCCCGCGCCGGTGACCGCCTCGACCAGCGCGGCGCGCAGGTCGGTGTCGGCGCCGATGGCGAAGCGCTTCTCGTCGAGCCGCTCGACCCGCGCCACGCCGGGCACTTGCCGCAGCCGGTCGGCCAGCCCGTCCAGCGTCGCCTCGATCACGATGCGGTAGCGCCCGCCCATCACCGTGCGGGCGAGGTCGGCCACCGTGCCCTCCAGCACCATCCGGCCGCGATGGAACAGCCCGACGCGGTCGCACACCTCCTGCACGCGGTCGAGCAGGTGCGAGGACAGGAGGATCGTCATCCCCTCGTCGCGAAGCGTGCGGATCAGGGCCAGCAACTCGTGCGTGCCGGCCGGATCGAGCCCGTTGGTCGGCTCGTCGAGGATGGCGACGCGCGGTTCCTTCAGCAGAACCTCGGCGAGGCCGAGGCGCTGGCGCATGCCATGCGAGAAGGCGGCGACCCGCCGGTCGAGCGAGTCGGCGAGGCCCGACGCGCGCCACCGCCGCCTCGATGCGCGGATCGAGCGCGCCGCGCGCGATGCCCGCCAGCCGGCCGGTGAAGCGCAAATTCTGGCGCGCCGTCATGTTGTCGTAGAACCCGACGCTGTCGGGCATGTAGCCGACCAGGCGCTTGACCTCGAGCGGCTGGCGCGCCGGGTCGAACCCGACCACCCGCACCTCGCCCGCCGAGATCTCGGTAAGGCCCATCAGCATGAGGATCGTGGTGGTCTTGCCCGAGCCGTTCGGGCCCAGGAGGCCGAACACCGTGCCCGCCCCGATCGCGAGGTCGAGCCCCTCGACCGCCGTCACGGCGCCATAGCGCTTGGCAAGCCCGCGCGTCGCGATGACCGTCTCGCCCATGGCGCGCGCCCTCCTAGCGCCGGCCGTAGCGCACCACGGCGAGCACCAGCACGATCAGTGCCGCGGCGATGACCAGAACGCCGACGATGCCCCACATGGTCGAGGTGCGCACGGTGGTGCGGAAGTCGGACGAGGACGACACGCCTTCGCCGTTGGCCGAGACCGTCACCATGTAGTCGCCGGCGATGGCCTTGCCGGCCGGGCTGAAATCGGCCTTCACCGTCTGGTTGGCGCCGGGCGCGAGAGAATCGATCGCCACCGGCGCGAACGTGATGTTCCAGCCGCTCGGGCTCGACGCCGAGAGCTTGATGTTGCGCGCCGGCGCCGAGCCGGTGTTGGTCAGGACGACGTCGACCGGCGTCGTCTCGCCGGCATAGGCCTGGGTGGACAGCCGGTCGCCCGGGCCGGACACGGTGAGCTTGGGCTGGCCCGTCACCTCCATCGCCAGGCGGACCGCGGCTTCGGTCTTGCCGGTGGTCGCATGCACCTCGACCGGATAGGTGCCGGCCTTGACGCTCTGCGGCGGGTCGATCTTCGCTGAGATGGTCTTTTCGTCGCCGGCCTTGAGCGGGAAGCTGGTCAACTCCTGGGAGCCGTACTCCTCGGTGAACTTCGCCTGGAAGCCGGGCGGCATGGCGGCATCGAGCCGCACCGTCGCGTCGCTGCCGCCCTCGTTCTTGACCTTCACCTTGAAGTCGAAGCTGGAGCTGGGCGAGCCGCGCAAGGTGGGCAGCTCGGAGGACAGGGCGAGGCGCGGCGGCAGGGCGTTGCCCACCGAAATATCAACCGGAAGGGCAAAGCTCGTCTCGGCGCCCTTGGCCACAACCTGGAAGTGATAGGCGGCCGTGCCGGGCGCGGGCTTGGCACTCTCGGCCGGCGCGAGGCGGAGCTTGACGCTCGCCTTGTCGTTAGGGGCGACGAACACCGACGAGACGCGCTTGCCGTCGCCGACGAACGCTGCCTGCCAGCCGTCCGGCGCGTCGGCCACCGACAGCGCCACGCGCTGCGGCGGCAGGCCCGAATTGTGCACGGTGAGGTCGAGCGTCACGGTCTCGCCACCCGCCGCGCTGAACGCGGGGAACGGTGTCGACACCCAGATCCCCTTGTAGGCGGGCGCGTCGGCGGCGCCGGCCGGAGCCGCGAGCGCCAGGGCGCACAGGGCGGCGAGTGCGAGGACGGCACGGCGCACGGGCGCTCCCATCCGTCCCCTCGGCAGCGGTGCGAAGCTCATCACAACCTCTCCCCATTCGGGCTGGCGCTGTCCGGCAAGGGGCGGAGCGCCGGGATTCTTGGTTGTCGGATGCGTGGCGGCGCGAAGCTAGGATCGGAAATCGGGCGGAAGTTTGAAACGGATGTGGCAATTTGCAGGCAGACGCAAGCCCGCAGACTTACCGGCGCGAGGCGGTGCGCCCGGACTTGCAGCCCGCATCGGCAAGCACGGAGGGGGCGGCGCGGCCGAGCTTGACCGCGCTGACGACGAGCCCGCCGAAACTGCGGTTGATCTCGTCCGCCAGGCGCGGCGCATAGCCGGCCAGCGTCGCATCGTCCAGCGCGTGCCGCGATTCGAGCGCGCCGTGCACGCTGTCGAACAGCACCGTGTTCATCGCGTCGCGCACTTGCGGCATGCCGGCGCAGACCTCGCTGAGGCGCGCGGCCCCGATCGCGGTCAGCGTGGCGCGCACCGCGAAGATGCCGGCGTGGCGCCCGACCTGTCCTTCGCCGAAATAGGCGATGACGTCGACCTGCCGCGGCGTCTTGTCGCGCGCCCAATCGATCGCCGCGTTGGCCGCGCCGGCGATGGCGTCGGCCGCCTCCTCGGTGGCTTGGCCGCGGTTTTTGCTGTGCAGGTACTGGATCACCCCGAAGACCGAGACGCCGGACAGCAGGATCAGGAGGGCGAGGTATTTGACGAGGCGCTTCATCGGATCCGCACGCGGCCAAAGACGCGCGCAGTTTCCCCGCCCTTCGTGAAGAGTTGGTAAGCGCCCGCGTTCAGGCGTCGGGCCAGACCTCGCGCGCGACCTCCACCAGGCGGGCGAGCTTCGCCTCCTCCTCCGCCTCGGTCATCGGATTGCCGCCGAACGAGCTGGCGAAGCCGCATTGCGGCGCGACGGCGAGACGGTCGAGCGGCGCGAAGCGCGACGCCTCGTCGATCCGGCGCCGGAGCGCGTCGGCCGGCTCGAGCGCCGGGTTCTTCGACGACATGATGCCCAGCGCGACGACCTTGCCGGCCGGCACGTAGCGCAGCGGCGCGAACGTACCCGCGCGCGCCGTGTCGTATTCCAGGAAATAGCCGGCGACGTCGATCTGGTTGAACAGCACGTCGGCGACGGGATCGTACCCGCCTTCGGCTGCCCACATCCCCTCGCGGTTGCCGCGGCACTGGTGAAACGTGACCGTCACGTCGTCCGGCAGGCCCGCCACCGTCTCGTTGATCCGCCGCGCATACTCCGAGAGCACCTCGGCCGGCTCCGATCCCCAGGAGCGGAACACCTCGGCAAGCTGCGGATCGCACAGGAAGGCGATCGAGGTGTCGTCGAGCTGGATGTAGCGGCAGCCGGCCGCGACCAGCGCCGCGAGCTCCTGTCGGTAGGCCGCCACCAGGTCGGCCCAGAATGCCTCGGGATCGCGGTAATGGCCCTCGCGGATGGCCCGGTCGCCGCCCATGAAGCAATGCACCACGTCGGGCGCCGGCAGCGTGACCTTGGGCATGACGTGCGCCACCGACTTCAGATATTCGAACGCGCGCACGATGGCCGAGGGCCGCCAGCGGATCGGCCCGTTCAGCCACAGCGCCGAAAAGGCCTGGCGGTTGCCCTTGTCGTCGCGCCAGGCGAAATCCGACTCGCCCTGGCGCGTGGCGGCGAAGCCTTCCCAGTTGAGGATCAGCTCCAGCCACCAGCTCCGCCGGCGGAACTCGCCATCGGTGACGGCGCGCAGCCCCACCCGCTCCTGCATCGCCACCACCTCGGCGATGCAGGCGTCCTCGATACGGGCAAGCTCGGCCGAATCGTGGGGCGCGAGGCTGGACTCCGGCGTCTGCGGCCCGAGGATGCGCTCGCGCGCTTCCTTGAGCCGGGGCGGACGCAGCAGGCTGCCGACATGGTCGGCGCGGAAGGGCGGGGTGGTGCGGGAAGCTGCCATGATCGCCTCGCTAGCCGGGGTGGACGCACGTGCGCGCGACTATACGCCGCGTGAAATGAGCGTTGCGGCGGCGCGGCGAAGGGCGGATTCTCGCCGCATGGGATTTCGCAACATCGCTGCCGTGGCCGGCGCCGTCGCCCTGCTGGGCATTTCGGGCGTCGCCGTCAGCTACGCGCCGACGCTGTACCGCCTGTTCTGCGGCGCGACCGGCTATGGTGGCACGGTCAAGCGCGGCGTGGCACCGGTCGCCGCCACCGCCGCCGCGGCGCGCCGGATCACGGTCGCGTTCGACGCCAACGTGGCGCCCGGCCTCGACTGGTCGTTCACGCCCGGCCAGCGCCGCGTGACAGTGACGGTCGGCGAGCCCACCAAAGCGTACTACGTCGCCAAGAACCTGTCGGACCATACGATCGTCGCCCGCGCCACCTACAACGTGACGCCATACAAGATCGCGCCGTACTTCTTCAAGGTACAATGCTTCTGCTTCACCAACGAGCGGCTGGCGCCGGGCGAAAGCGCCAAGATGCCGCTGGTGTTCTATGTCGACGAGCAGGCGCTGAAGGACCATGGCGTTGATGACGTGACGCAGATCACGCTGTCCTACACCTTCTTCGAGCAGAAGGACCTTTCGCCCGCCGAGGTGGGCGCGGCGCGCGACCTCGCCGCCGGCTCGAAGCGGGAGCAGGCGCAGATCGCGCGCGACCCCGTCGCCGCGTTCGAGAACGACGCCCGCCGCAAATGAGATCGCCGATGCTGCCCCTCACCCTGTCCCTCTCCCATGGGGAGAGGGAACGTTGCGGCGATCTTTCCGCGCACCTGTCCGGTTCGAGGAGTTCGATCAACAGAAAGGCGGGTGAGGGGCTCGCCTCGGCCGGCGGGCACCACCCCCTTCGCGTCGGCCGCGCCATCGCCCTGCTGGTCGCATTGTGCCTTGCACCGGTCGCGGCCGGTGCGCACAGCTACAAGGTCGGGGCGATCGAAATCGGCCATGTCTGGGCGCCGCCTTCCAAGGACGGCGCGACGACCGTCTACGGCCCCCTGCTCAACACCGGCAGCGCGCCCGACCGGCTGGTCTCGGCCACCGCCAAGGGCGCTGCGGCAACGACGATCCGCGACGCCAAGGGCGCCGCGCTCGACGCGCTCGCCCTGCCGCCCGGCAAGCCGGTCAGCCTGGCCCCGTGGGGCCCGCGCATCGCGGTCGCGGGGCTGAAGCGCCCGTTGGCGGACGGCACTTCGTTCGAGGTGACGCTGCGCTTCGCCAAGGCCGGCAGCGTCACCGTCACCGTCCTGGTCCAGACGCCAGGCGCACGAGCCGTAACCCGGCCGAGCGTCAGCCGCGCGCGCGGGCGGCGGCCAAATTGCGGGCGACGATGGCGGTCAGCGGCACCAGAACGAAGCCGCGCGCCCCGAGATCGGCGAGCCAGGGGACCGAGCGCGTCGAGTGTCGCGGACCTGGGGTGGCCGATGGCGATCGCCGCCCCGTCGCGCCGGGCCGTCGCCTCGAGCACGGCGAGCTGGCGGCGCACCTTCTCGAGGGGTCGGGTCATCGTCCAGGAACACATTGCGCTGGGCGAAGGGCAGGCCCATCCGGTGCGCGATCCCGGGCGCCACGGTGCGCGGCGTGGTGCGCGAATCAAGGAACAGCAGCCCGCGCCGCTTCAGCGTGCCAAGCACGATCTCCATCCCCGGCGCGTCGGCGGTGAAGCGGCTGCCCTCGTGGTTGTTGATGCCGACATAGCCGGAAAAGCGCGCGAGCGCCCAGTCGAGCCGGCGGGCGATTTCCTCCGGCGCGAGCGACGGGAAGAGCGCGTTGGGGCCGGGATTGGCCGTGCCCTCGGGCGCCATCGGCACGTGGACGATCAGCTCATGGCCGCGGGCGCGCGCCGCCGCCGTCTGGCGGCCGATCTCGCTCGCGTAGGGCAGGTAGGACAGCGTCACCCCCGCCGGCAGGCGGACCGCGCGGTCCGACATCGCGCGGTTCATCCCCATGTCGTCGATCACCACGGCGATCATCGGCCGCCCCTCGGAAGGCGGCGCCGGCACCGCGTAGGCGAGCCAGGCCGGCTTCGCGGCTTCGGGCGGGGCGACCGGCTCGGTCGCGTGCGGCGTCTGCCACATCGGCTCGCGCCGCGCCGGGGCGGATGGTTGGTGCGGCCGCGGCGCCGGCGCGGGGGGAAGCCGCGTGGCCTCGACGGGGTGCGGCGGTCGAACGCCCGGCGGCGGCGGTCAGGGCGCGCATGCCGAGCGCGAGCCCGAGCGCCGCCACCGCGGCGAGGGCGAGCCCGCCGGCTGCGATCAGCGGCGTGCGCTGGCTGCGCCGCCGTCTTGCCTCGTCTTGCGCGTCGCCTGGCGCCGCTTGGCCAAACCGGTTCCGCCCCTAAAGCCTCGCGCGGCGCAGGCGGAGCGCGTTGCCGATCACCGACACCGAGCTCAGGCTCATCGCCGCACTGGCGAAGATGGGGCTGAGCAGCAGGCCGAAAAAGGGGTAGAGGATTCCCGCCGCGATCGGCACGCCAAGCGTGTTGTAGACGAAGGCGAAGAACAGGTTCTGGCGGATGTTGCGCATCACCGCGCGCGACAAGAGGCGCGCCCGCGCGATGCCGCCCAGGTCGCCCTTCACCAGGGTGACTCCGGCGCTTTCCATGGCGATGTCGGTGCCGGTGCCCATCGCGATACCGATGTCGGCGGCGGCGAGCGCCGGGGCGTCATTGATGCCGTCCCCCGCCATCGCGACCAGCCGGCCTTCGGCCTTGAGGCGTGCGATCACCTCGCCCTTGCGGTCGGGCAGCACGCCGGCCTCCACCTCGTCGATGCCGAGCTGGCCGGCGACCGCGGCGGCGGTGGTCGCATTGTCGCCGGTCAGCATGACGATGCGCACCCCGTCCTCCCGCAGCCGGCGCACCGCCTCGGCCGTCGAGTCCTTGATCCGGTCCTTGACGGCGATCAGCCCGGCGAGCCTGTCGTCGGCGGCGACATACATCACCGTCGCGCCTTCGCCGCGCAGTGTTTCGGCGCGATCGGAGAGGGCCGCGGGATCGGCACCCACCTCGGCCATCATCGCGTCGTTGCCAAGCGCGACGGCGTGCCCGTCCACCATGCCGGCGACGCCCTTGCCGGTGACGGTGCGGAAATCCCTTGCCTCGCCCGGCGTGACGCCCCGTTCGGACGCTCCACGCAATATCGCCGCGGCCAGCGGATGCTCGCTCGCCTTCTCGAGCGCGGCGGCGAGGCGCAGCACGTCGTTGGCCTCGTACCCTTCGGCGGCGACCACGTCGCTCAGGCTCGGCCGCCCTTCGGTGAGCGTGCCGGTCTTGTCGACGACCAGCGTGTCAATCTTGCAGAAGGTTTCCAGTGCGCGCGCGTCGCGGATCAGCACGCCTTCGGTCGCGCCGCGCCCGATTCCGACCATGATCGACATCGGGGTGGCTAGCCCCAGCGCGCACGGGCAGGCGATGATCAGAACCGCGACGGCGTTGACCAGCGCATAGGCGAGCGCGGGCGGCGGTCCCCACACTGCCCAGGCGATGAAGGCCAGCGCGGCGACGGCCACCACGGTCGGCACGAAATATCCGGCGACCTTGTCGGCAAGGCTCTGGATCGGCGCGCGCGACCGGCTCGCCTCGGCGACCAGCCGGACGATGCGGTTGAGCAGCATCTGCTCTCCGACGCCCTCGGCGCGCATCACGAACCCGCCGGCGCCGTTCAGCGTGGCCCCGGTCACCTTGTCGCCAGGCTGCTTCTCGACGGGCACGGGCTCGCCGGTCATCGCCGATTCGTCGATCGAGGTCGTGCCATCGACGATCTCGCCGTCGACGGGCACCGCCTCGCCGGGGCGAACCCGCAGCCGGTCGCCCGCGCGTACCTCTTCGAGCCCGACGTCCTGCTCGGTGCCGTCCTCGCGGATCACCCGCGCCTGCTTGGGTGCCAGTTCCAGAAGCCCGCGGATCGCGGCGTTCGTGCGCCCGCGCGCGCGCAGCTCCAGCACCTGGCCGAGCAGCACCAGCGCGACGATCACTGCTGCGGCCTCGAAATAGGTCGCGACCTCGCCATGCGCGCCGTGGAAGGCGGGCGGGAACGCGCCCGGGCGCGACGGTCGCGACCACCGAATAGACGTATGCGACGCCGACGCCGATCCCGATCAGGGTGAACATGTTGAGGTTCATCGTCAGGATCGAGCGCCAGGCGCGGACGAAGAATGGCGCGGCACCCCAGACGACGACGGGCGTCGCCAGCGCCAGCTCTACCCAGGGCAACCAGCGCGCCCCGGCCATCACGTCCAGCGGGTGGCCCGGCAGGTGCCCGCCCATCGTCACGACGAGGAGCGGCGCCGCGAGCACCACGCTGACCCAGAAGCGCCGCGTCATGCTGACCAGCTCGGGATTCTCCGGCTCCGGCCCCGCGACGGGAGCCACCGGCTCCAGCGCCATGCCGCAGATCGGACAGTCGCCGGGGCCGTCCTTCACGATCTCCGGATGCATCGGGCAGGTGTATTTCGCCCCCGCCGGTGCGGGCGCTTCCTGCGGCGCGGGGTTCAAATAGCGGTCAGGGTCGGCGGCGAACTTCTCGCGGCAGCCGTTGCAGCAGAAGTAGTAGGTGTCGCCCTCATGCTCGTGGCGATGTTTCGCCGTCGCCGGGTCGACGTTCATGCCGCAGACAGGGTCCTTGGCCGCGCCGGTCTTCGCCTCGGCATGGTGCGAATGGGCGTTAGACGTCATGACGTCATCCTGGTTCAGCGCGCCGCGCCGCGGTCGATGACTTCCTGGCGGGCACGGATCGCGGCGGGCCAGCGGCTCTTGATGTAAGCCAGGACCGCCCAAATCTCGCGGTCGGTCAGCGCGTCGTCGTAGGCCGGCATGTCGGTGCGGTAGCCGGCCTGCTGCGCGACGGCACCGGGACCGTACTTGGTGATGCGGAACAGGAGCTTGTCGGGATGATGCCAGGTGTGGCCGGTTGCATCGTGTGGCGGCGCGGGGAGCTTCCCGTCGGCTCGCCGAACGCGCCAGTTCGCCTGGCCCTCGAGGCGGCTCCCGTGACACGACGCGCACTGGGCCTCGTACACCGTCCGCCCCAGCGCAACCTGCGCCGCGTCAGTGGGGTCGGCGCGGCCGGACTCGCCCGGCCGGAACAGAGCAACGGCCACGACCAGAGTGATCGCCGCCGTGCCGAGCCCGATCCACCAGACCGGGTTCAGGGACTTCAGAAAGGACATGCCAAGCCCGCGTGCGTGAATGCTGATTGATCAAATATACCCCCAGGGGGTATATTTCAACCATGGAACACGCCACCCACAAATCCGCCCTGCCCCGCCTGCGCCGCATCGAGGGGCAGGTGCGCGGCATCGCCCAGATGGTCGAGGACGAGCGCTACTGCATCGACATCCTGATGCAGATCAAGGCGGCGCGCGCGGCCCTGAAGCGCGTCGCCGAAAGCGTGCTGAAGGAGCACGTCGCCCATTGTGTCGACGGCGCGATCGCGAGCGGCAATGCGCGCGAGCAGCGCGCCAAGGTGGACGAGCTTCTGGCCATTCTCGACGGCGCCGCCGACTGACGCCGCCTCCCTGCCACGGTGAAGCCCCGGAACCTGACGTCAGCGGCAAGCGTTTTCCATGAGCGGTCCCCGGTGCTGGTGCGCCTGGCGCGGCCGGACGGAGGGCTTCGGTGACAGGTTTGGACGAAGGGGGCCGCGGCGGCGCGGAGCGGGCGCGGACCGTCGCGACAGTGGGGCTGTTCGTCCTGGCCTCGTTCGCCGCGCTTTATTTCGCCTCGAACTTCTTCATCCCCGTTGTCGCCGCCTCGATTATAGCGCTGGTGCTGACGCCGGCCGTGGACGCGCTGCGCCGGCTCCGCCTGCCCGCGCCGCTGGCATCGTTCCTGATCGTCACGTTGGCGGTGGCCGCCGTCTCGTTCACCTTCCTGCGCCTTGCCGAGCCGGCCGCCACCTGGCTGCAGGAAGGGCCTAACGTGTACCGCGAGCTGCGCGACAAGATGCTGCCCGTGCAGCGGTCGGTGGAGCAGGTGCAGAAGGCGGCCAAGAAGGTCGAAAAGGCGACCGAGATCTCGGACGGCGAGACGAAGCCGCTGGTGGTTGCGGTGAAGGGCAAGGGGCTGCTCGCCGGCATGCTCGACCAGGCGCAAAGCACCGCCGTCGGGCTGCTGGTGTGCGTCGTGCTGACTTTCTTCCTGCTGGCGAGCGGGGATTTGTTCCGCGAGAAGCTAATCCGGGCCGTGCCCCGCCTGCAGCAGCGCCGCGAGGTCGTGGCGATGAGCCGCGAGATCCTGCACGACGTGTCGAACTACCTCTTCAGCATCACGCTGATCAATTTCGGGCTGGGCGCCACCGTCGCCGCGGGGCTCTATGCGATCGGCATGCCCAACCCCGTGCTGTGGGGCGTGATGGTCGCGTTGCTGAACTATGTGCCCTATTTCGGGCTGGCGGTCGGGCTGGGCGTCGTGTTCATGGTCGCGCTGACCCATTTCGACACGTTATGGGGCGCGGCGATGGCGCCGGCGATCTACCTGGTCGCCAACGGGATCGAGAACCAGTTCGTCACGCCCGCGCTGCTCGGCCGCCGGCTGGAGCTGAACCCCCCGGCGATCTTCGTGTGGGTCGTGTTCTGGAGCTGGTTCTGGGGCATCTCCGGCGCGCTGCTGGCCGTGCCGATCCTGATCGTGCTCAAGGGCGTGTGCAACCATTGCGGCCCGCTGGCGGCGCTGTCCGAGCTGCTCAACGGCAGCTCCTCGAGGCCACGCCAGGCCCAGACCACCGTGCGCGTCGCGGAGGCGGGCGGACGGGAGAGCTGAGCTTCAGCGGCCCTTTGCGTTCGCCTTCATGTTTGCGGCGTCCTGCAACAGCTTCGCGCAGGGGGATTGGGACTGGGCCGACTGCTGGATGTCGGGCGAGAGCAGCGGCATGAGAGGCGCCAGCAGCGTCTTCTCCACCAGCTTGATCGCCACGCCCAGCTTGTTCACCGTCGCCGTGCGGTGGGTCAGGTTGCCCTTCACGTCGATCGCGGTCAGCGCGTTGAAGAAGCTGTAGTCCTTTGGCTGGCCGAGGAGCCGCATCTGAATGTCCTCGGTCGCGAAGTTGATGTGTCCGGTCAGGCTGAGCAAGGTGTTGGTCGTCGACAGTACCCACGGGTTGGCGGACATCACGCCGTTCTGGATCTGCACCGGTGCCATCAGGCACGAGATCTTCATCATCCGCCCCTTGGTGAACAGGAGGTCGCTCAGCGCCTGCTGAAGGTCGAGCGCCACCGCCTGCAGGACGAGGTCGCTGATCTCGCCGCCCTCCATCACCAGAGAGCCCGACCCGTCCATGTGCGCGGCGAGCTGGTGCATCGAGGTGCCGCGCGACTTGAGGGCCAGGTAGCCGCGGAACACGCCGCGCGAGGCGTCTGTGACGCCCGTCACCTTGAGCAGCGTGCCGAGGCGAAGCCCGTCGAGCTTAATCCGCGCGGCCGCGTGCGGCACGCGCTCGGAGGCGTCGAGGGTGGCGGTGCCCGAGACCTTGCCGCCAAGCACGCCCATGCTGAGATTGTCGATGATGAGCTTGCCGTGGCTCAGCACCATCTTCACCTTCATGTCGCCGAACACGCGCTGGTCCGACCGCACCCGTTTGCCGTCGAAATCGAGCGCGACGTTCATCGACCGCAGCTTGTCCAGGTGGAAAGGCTCGTCCGGGATCAGGAACTTCGCCCGTCCGCGCTCCGCCGTCGGGCCACCTTTCGCCGGCGGCTTGGTCGACGGCGCACGCCCGATGAAGCCCTTCAGGTCGTGCATGTCGACCAGGTTCGACGACAGGTTGGCGACGAGGCGCGGCGGCTTCTGGCCCGTATCGACCGCGATGTCACCGGCGAGGTCGGTCTTGCCGAGCCGTCCGCGGAAATTCTTCAGGTGCCAGGTCTCGTCCTCCTTCGAGACGTCGCCCACCAGCTTGAAGGGCGGCGAGGTCGGCACCGGCAGGTCGAGGACCTGGTGCAGCTCGTCGAGATCGGCGCCGGAAATCGAGACCTGCCCGCTCCAGCCCTTGAATTGCAGCGGGTGGGTGACGGTCCCGTTGAGCGCGGCGTCGATGCCGCCCAGATGCATCGAGCCCTTGGCGGGGAAAGGCTTGCTCCCGCTGCGCAGCGTGTCGTAGGTGCCGAAATCGAACTTTCCCGAGAAGGGCTTGCGGTTGTACTGCCCCTTCATGTCGAGCACGATCGGCTGGTCCATGCCGGGGGCGCCGGCCGCCACCGAATCGAAATGCGCGGCAACCGGCTGCTTCAGCGTGTCCGAATTGAAGGTGATGTCGCTGCCCGCTACAACCAGCCGCTTGATCACCGGGAACTGAGTGCGCCGCTTGGGGCTGACGGCCTTCACCGTGCCCGTGGCGGCGTCGGTGGCGCCGAAATGCCAGTTGTCCTTGCCCTTCCTCTTTTCCAGATGGAATTCCGTGCCGGCGAGCCGCATCCGGTCGATCTCGAGCCGCCCCCACATGAGCGGCCAGAGGTGGAAGACGATGTCGGCCTCCTTGATGCGCATCATCTCCTTGTGCTTGGCCCAGTCGGGATTGCCGATGGCAAGGTCGCGGATGCGGATCTCGGGGGTGGTGGAGAGGTCGATGGCGAAATGGCCGATCGACACCTTGCGGCCGCTGGCGCCCGAGGCTTCCTGGGCGATGTAGGGGCTGAACACGTTCCAGTCGATGAACAGCAGCACCAGCGCGGCCAGCACGACCAGCCCGACGATGCTGGTGATGACGGCGCCGAGCACCGCCAGGATCGTCCGGATCACTCCCATGCCTTGGCCCGCACGTCGCGTCGCACGCTGCGAGAACGCGGCGCCTGCGCCCGCGTTCCCGCCGAGCCCGGCCCGTGCCACACTTGGCCCATGGCGGGGCGCGGGAATCGCAGGGGGGCGGGCGCGGCGGGGCCGGCGGTGACGGTACATTCGCTGGCCCAGGCCCGGGCGGCGCTGGAGGCGGCCCGGGCGGCGGGCTGCGGCCTCGCCCTGCGCTCGGCCCCGGGCGCCGCTTCGCGCGAGGGCGCCGGGTGGTTCGCAGCGCTGGAATCCCTGCTGCGCGCCGAATTCCCCGACGTCGGGTTTACCGCCTCGCTCGATTGCGGGGCGGCGCCGGGCCACGCGCTGGGCGCGCTCCGGGAAGGCGTGCGGCTGGTCCGCCTCGACGGCCCGCCCGCCCTCCGGCGCAAGATCGCCGGGATCGCGGCCAAGATGGGCGCCCGGCTGGACGACGATCCGGCCCCGGCGCTGGATTTGGCGGCGCTGGACGACCCCGCCGGAGCGCTGGCGGCGTGGCTCGGCCGTCATTGAAACTTCATGCGCCCTGGGGTATTGCTCAGGATGGCATGCGACGTGGGGGCAGCCCCGGGGGAGAAACCGCGATGAAGATCACCCAGCGCGTCAAGCGTATCCTCGCCAATTACGAGAGCGACAACCCGGGCAGCAAGGCGAACCTCGCCCGCATCCTGATGCAGGGCAAGCTCGGCGGCACGGGCAAGGTGGTGATCCTGCCGGTCGACCAGGGATTCGAGCATGGCCCGGCGCGTTCCTTCGCGCCGAACCCGCCGGCCTACGACCCGCACTACCATTTCCAGCTCGCCATCGACGCCGGACTGAACGCCTACGCCGCGCCGCTCGGCATGATCGAGGCGGGCGCCGACAGCTTCGCCGGCGCGATCCCGACCATCCTCAAGGTCAACTCGTCCAACTCGCTCGCCACCGAGAAGGACCAGGCGGTGACCGGCTCGGTCGACGACGCGCTGCGCCTCGGCTGCTCGGCGATCGGCTTCACCATCTATCCCGGCTCCGAGCACCAGTTCGAGCTGATGGAGGAGATCCGCGCCATGGCCGAGGAGGCCAAGGCCGCCGGGTTGTGCGTGGTGATCTGGTCGTATCCGCGCGGGCCGCTGCTCACCAAGGAAGGCGAGACCGCGGTCGATATCTGCGCCTATGCCGCGCACATGGCGGCGCTGTTGGGCGCGCACATCATCAAGGTGAAGCCGCCGACCGAGGTGGTGTTCCTCGAGGCCGCGAAGAAGTCGTACACGAACATCCCGACACGCACGATGGCCGAGCGGGTGAACCACGTCGTGCAGTCCTGCTTCAACGGCCGGCGCGTCGTCGTGTTCTCTGGTGGCGACGCGAAGGACATGGCGGGCGTGCTCGCCGAGGTGAAGGGCGTGTACGAGGGCGGCGGCAACGGCTCGATCATCGGGCGCAACACTTTCCAGCGCCCGCGCGAAGAGGCCCTGCACCTGCTCGACGCCATCATCCAGATCTACCAGGGCAAGAATCCCGAGGTCCGGCCGATGCGCGAGCTGGAAGAGGCTCCCGCCGAATAGGGCGCCCCAGCCTCGATGGCGCATGCCTGCCGCCTTTATCTGATCACGCCGGAGCGCATCGGCCCCGACTATGCCGACACGCTAGCGGCGGCGCTCGACGCCGGCGACGTCGCTTCCCTCCAGCTCCGCCTCAAGGATGTGGACGACGACGCGGTGCGCCGCGCGACCGAGACGCTGATGCCCGTCGCCCAGGCGCGCGAGGTGGCGTTCATCCTCAACGACCGCCCGGACCTGGCCCGCGAGATGGGGTGCGACGGCGTCCATGTCGGCCAGGAGGACACGCCCTATGCCGAGGCGCGGCGCATCATGGGGCCGCAGGCGATCGTCGGCGTCACCTGCAAGGCGTCGCGCCATCTCGCCATGGAGGCGGCCGAGGAAGGCGCCGACTACGTGGCGTTCGGCGGGTTCTTCCGTTCGACCACCAAAAGCTCCGTCGCCGGCATCACCACTCCGACCGATCCCGAACTGATCGCCTGGTGGCAGGAGACCTTCACCGTGCCCTGCGTCGCCATCGGCGGTATCACGGTCGAAAACTGCCCGATGCTGGTGCGGGCCGGCGCCGACTTCCTCGCCGTCTCGGCCGGCATATGGGCCTATCCGGAAGGCCCGGCCGCGGCCGTGCGCGACTTCAACGCGCGAATCGCCGAGACGCTGCGCGAGGTCTCGGCCGGCTGACGGCAAAGTCAGCCTGGCCGCGGCTCCGCGCTGCCGAACCGGATGCCCTGGGCCAGCGGCAGGGCGCGTGAGTAATTGATCGTGTTGGTCGCGCGCCGCATATAGGCCTTCCAGGAATCCGAGCCCGACTCGCGGCCCCCGCCGGTGTCCTTTTCGCCGCCGAACGCGCCGCCGATCTCGGCGCCAGAGGGGCCGATATTGACGTTGGCGATGCCGCAATCCGACCCGCGCGCGGACAGGAACGTCTCCGCCTCGCGCATGTCGCCCGTGAAGATCGCCGAGGCGAGCCCCTGCGGCACCGCGTTGTGCAGCGCGAGCGCGTCGTCGAACGCGGCGTAGCGCATCACATAGAGGATCGGCGCGAACGTCTCCTCGCGGACCAGCCCGGTCTGGGCCGGCATGAGGGCGAGGGCCGGACGGACATAGGCGGCGTCGGGGTAGCGGTCGGCCAGCACCCGCTCGCCGCCATGCACCACGCCGCCCTCCGCCCGCGCGCGGTCGAGCGCTGCGCCCATCGCCTCGAGCGCCCGCATGTCGATCAGCGGGCCGACCAGCGTGGCGTCGTCGAGCGGCGAGCCGATGGGCAGGCGGGCATAGGCGCGCCGCAGCCGGCCCACCATTTCGTCCCACACTGTTTCGTGCACGATCAGCCGGCGCAGCGACGTGCAGCGCTGGCCGGCGGTGCCGACCGCGGCGAACAGGATGGCCCGCTCCGCCAAATCGAGGTCGGCCGACGGCGCGACGATGGCGCCGTTATTGCCGCCCAGCTCCAACAGCGACCGGCCGAGCCGCGCCGCCACCACCGGGGCCAGCGCCTTGCCCATGCGGACCGAGCCGGTGGCGGAGACCAGCGGCAGGCGCGGGTCGCCCGCCAGCCCCTGGCCGATCTCGGCACCGCCCAGCGCGACCTCGACCAGCCCGGCCCAGCCGGAACCGGCATCCTCCGCCTCGCAGACCCGGCGCCACGCCGCGCGGCAGGCGAGCGCGGTGAGCGGCGTCTTCTCCGACGGCTTCCACACCACCGGGTCGCCGCAGACCAGCGCGACGGCGGCGTTCCACGCCCACACGGCGACCGGGAAGTTGAAGGCGGAAATCACCGCGACCGGGCCGAGCGGGTGCCAGGTTTCCATCATCCGGTGGCCCGGCCGCTCGGAGGCGATGGTGAGGCCGTAGAGCTGGCGCGACAGCCCGACCGCGAAGTCGCAGATGTCGATCATCTCCTGCACCTCGCCGAGCCCCTCCTGATAGATCTTGCCGGATTCGATGGAGACCAGCCGGCCCAGCGCGGGCTTGATCCGGCGCAGCTCCTCCCCGAAGGCGCGGACCAGCGCCCCGCGCGCCGGCGCCGGAGTGTCGCGCCACGCCGGAAAGCACGCGCACGCGGCCGCGACCTTCCGGTCGAGCGTATCCGGCGAGTCGGGAGCCACCCGCCCGATCTCCGAGCCGTCGATGGGCGTGCGGACGAGCATGTCGCCCGCGCCGGCATCGATGCCGAGCTCAACGCAAAGCTGGTTCACGTCCATCGACCTTCCCCGTCACCATCGCCGAGAGCACTTTCGCGTATCGTGCGCGGGCGGGTCCGCCGGATCAAGCCGCGCCGGAGGAGCCGAGCCATGCGCGTCCCCTGCCGCGTCCCCCTTTTGATCCTCGCCCTCGCCCTCGCGGGCTGCGCCGCCCAGGCGCCGCGCGTCGCCGATGCCGGCTGCACCGGGGCGGCCCGCGCCGCGCTTGCCGCCCGCGGCGTCGACCCGGCCACCATCACCGAAACGATTTACTACCAGACGCGGGCCATTGAGGCGCCGGCCATTCAGGACCGCAACGTCTGGGTGCGCAGCTCCGCCTGCCGCGGCTATTTCGTCGTGCGGGTCGATGGCGGGTGCGAAGTCGTGGAGGTCTACACCGTCGGCGACTGCGACCTGTCCGAGCGGCGGGGGTAAGCGCCCGCCGCCGTCAGGGCGTGTGGGTCTCGCGGTCCTCGCCATAGGCGCGGCCAAAGCGGTTGGCGAGGAAGAGCGGCAGCGCCACGTCCTCCTGGCGCACGAAGCCGCGCCGCTTGAGCTTGCCCGCAGCCAGCAAATCGACCATGGCGCAGATGCCGCTCGCGGTGGTGATCTGGATCGCCGACCAGCGCTTTCCGTTCACGTCGCGCGCGTAGATTTTCGACGCGTAGGATTCCTGGGTCAGCAGCGGCCCCTTCATGCCGGTCACGGTGGCGAAGATCAGCACCACGTCCTGCATGGTCACGGGGATGGCGTTTTCCAGCACGTCCTTGAACAGCTCGCGCCGCTCGCCGAGCTTGAGATCGTTGACCAGCAGCCGCATGCGCTCGCAATGCCCGGGATAGCGCACGGTCTTGTAGGTGAGCTCGTCGACCTTGCCGTCCAGCGTGTCGGCCAGCGTTCCGAGCCCGCCCGAGGTGTTGAACGCCTCGTAGGTGATGCCGTCGAGCGAGAACTGCTCGATCCCCTGCAGCGGCAGCAGCTCGATCCGCTTGCCCTGGTGGATCGCTTCGCACGGGTTGCAGTACTCGTTGATCAGCCCGTCGGTCGACCAGGTCAGGTTGTAGTTGAGCGCGTTGGTCGGATATTGCGGCAGCGCGCCGACGCGCATGCGCACGGTCTGCAGGCTGTCGAACCGGGCGGCCAGGTCGGCGGCGACGATGGAGATGAATCCGGGCGCGAGGCCGCACTGCGGCACGAAGGCCGAATCCGCGCCGCGCGCGATCTTGCGGATGGCGCGGGTGGTGGCGACGTCCTCGGTCAGGTCGAAATAGTGGATGGAGGCAGCATGCGCCGCCTCGGCGACGCGGACGTTGAGGTAGAAGGGCAGCGCCGAGACGACGGCATCGGCGCCCTTCATCAGGCGGCGCAGCGCGCCCCGGTCCTCGACGTCGGCCACGACCTTCTCGACCGCCCGCCCGCGCGCCGGCACGGCGCGCAGCAGCGCGCGCGAGCGGTCGACCACCGTGACCTGGTAGTCGCCGGTGCCGGCCAGCAGCTCGGCCACCGCCGCGCCGATCTTGCCCGCCCCGAGAAGAAGGATGTCGCGCATGGCCCGTCGCCCCGTCCGATTGGAGACAGGCTACCCCGAATCGCGCCGGTTGCGCCGCCCTGCGGGTTGCCGCGTCCGGTCCGGCGCGGCAGGATGGCGCCGCGACGCCTCGGAAGGGAGATCCGTCATCGCAAACGCAGCGTTCGCCCGGCTCGCCGCCGCTACCCTCGCCGTCCTGATCGCCGCGGCCGCACCGGCGGGCGCCCAGGCCCCCGCCCCCACCGCGGGACAGACATTGGTGGTCGGCACCAAATCGGCCCCGCCCTTCGCCATCCGCAAAGCCGACGGAAGCTGGAGCGGCATCGCCATCGACCTGTGGGACGGCATCGCCCAGGATCTCGGCCTCCGCTTCACCTACCAGGAGCGCGACCTGCAAGGGCTGATCGACGGGGTGCGCGACGGCTCGCTCGGAGCCGCGGTCGCGGCGCTGACGGTGACCCCCGCGCGCGAGGCCGAGATCGATTTCAGCCACCCGTACTATTCCACCGGGCTCGGCATCGCCACGACGCGCGAGCCGAGCGGCCTGTTCAACACGCTCGCCCTTCTGTTCTCGCCCGCCTTCCTGACCGCCGTCGGCGGGCTGGTCGCGGTGCTGCTGGGGGTCGGCGTGCTGATCTGGGCGATCGAACGGCACCGCAACCCCCAGATGTTCGGCGGCGGCGTGATGCGCGGGATCGGCTCGGGCTTCTGGTGGTCGGCGGTGACGATGACGACTGTCGGCTATGGCGACAAGGCGCCCACGACGCTCGCCGGCCGGGTGCTGGGGGTCGTCTGGATGTTCGTCGCGATCATCATCATCTCGGGCTTCACCGCCGCGATCGCCTCGTCGCTCACGATCGGCAAGCTGAAGCCGCGCGTCAGCGGACTGAACGACCTGCCCGGCGCGCATGTCACCGCCATCGACGGCTCGTCGGCCGCCGAATGGCTGGCCGGACGGCACATCCGGTACTCGAATCTGGCCTCGCCCCAGGCCGGCCTTGCGGCCGTGGCGGCCGGCGACGCCGATGCGTTCATCTACGACGCGCCGATCCTGCGCTATTATTTGGCGCAAAATCCGAAGCTCGCCGACAAGGTGACCGTGCTCCCCAACACGGTCGAGCGGCAGGACTACGCGATTGCGCTGCCCGAGGGCTCGGCCCTGCGCGAGCGTATCAATCGCGCGCTGTTGCAGCGAGTTCTGGCATCGTCATGGCGGGACGAGCTCGACAAGTATATGGGCGACTGACTATTCCGCCATGCCGATGGCGGCCATGTAGGTCTCCAGCAGCTCGTCCCGTTCGCGGCGGTCGGCGGCGTCCAGCTTGCGCAACCGGATCACCTCGCGCATCACCTTGGCGTCGTAGCCCTGCGACTTGGCCTCGGCGTAGACCTCGCGGACGTCGGCGGCGAGCCCCGCCTTCTCCTCCTCCAGCCGCTCGATGCGTTCGATGAAGGAGCGGAGCTGGTTGGCGGTGACCTGGAACTGCGTAGCCATGATTCCCTCGCGTGAACGGACGGGTCCGTTCTACACGGATCGCGCGCGCGCGGAACCGGCGAATTCGCGGCCATCCACAGGCCCGATTCGCCGCGGTGGAAAACTCGGGCCGCCCTGAGCGGCGGCTACTCCTTGAACGCGGGATCCAGCCGCTCGGCGCGGCGGAGGCAGGCCTCCCAATCGCGCTGGCTGCGCCCGCCGCCGGTGCCGGTGCCGCCCGTCACCTGGGTGACGGCGAAGTCGAGCACGTCGTCGGGCGGGACCATCACGTTGTCGAGCCCGCCCGCCAGCGCGCCGACCTGGGCGCGGCAGGCCATCTCGAGCTGGTGGTGCAGCAGGAAGGCCGCCGCCACCGACTTGCCGACGGTCAGCCCGCCATGATTGTGCAGGATGACTGCCTCGTTGCCGGCGAGGTCGACCAGCAACCGGTCCCGCATCGCAAGCTCGAACTCGTACCCGCCGAACTGGTGATAGCCCAGCCGGCCGCGGAAGCGCGTCGCCGCCTGCGTGATCGGCAGCAGCCCGCATCTGTGGCACGAAACCGCCATGTTGGCGGTCGAATGGGTGTGGAACACCGCGTGGATGTCGGGCCGGGCGCCCAGTATACCCGCGTGGATCACCAGCCCGCCGCCCGAGAGCGGGCGCGGCCCGCCGATGATCGGCTCCGCCGTCGCGATGTCGTAGGTCTCGAGCGACGACGCCGTCACCTCGTCGAACATCTCGCATTGCGACTTGATGATCATCCGGTCCGGCTGGCCGGGCACGCGCGCGGACAGGTGGTTGTAGGTGAGGTCGAGAATGCCGGAATCGGCAATCAGCCGGTGCGCGCAGGCGAGATCGACGCGCGCCTGCCACTCCTCGGCGGTCACCTGGTCGCGCACGCTGCGCGGCTTGATCTGCGTGGCCATTTGTTTCCTCTCCGGATGTTGCGTCAGGCCGCCAGCAACTCTTTCACGCGCGGCCAGGCCTCGTTGCCCTTCTCGTCCATCAGCGGCAGGTATTTGGCGTTGAACCATTTGGCGAGCGCGTCCTGGTAGGCGGGCCGCGCCTTGATGCGCTCGTACCAGTCGGCCGTCCTCGGCCGGTTCGCGATCATGCGGTCGAGAAACTTGAGATGGTCGAGCCGCGTGACGTAGGGCGCGTTGCCGATGTCGGCGAGGGTGTAGTCGTCGCCCGTGAGCCAGGGCTTGCCGTGGTCGGCGAGCGCCTTCTCCATGTCGGCCAGCATCTTGTCGAGCCGGCGGATGGCGGCGGGGAAGGCCGGGTTCTCCGTTCCCTTCTGCAGGTTGCGGAAATTCGCCATCCAGCCGGGCCGCGCCGCCTCCATCTTGTCGTAGACCTCCGGCGGGTATTGGTGGTGGAAGGCGACCGACATCGAGACCACCCCGGTCGCCGGGAAGATCGCGGCGTCGATGAACTTGGTGAAGCCGCGCATGCGCGCCTTGCCGCGCGCGTCGGCCGGCTTCAGCGCCGGCTGGGGGAAGGCGTCGTCGATATATTCGCAGATGACGGTGGATTCGCAGACCACGAAGTCGTCGTGCACCAGGGTGGGCACGTAGCCGTTCGGGTTGAGCTTGAGATAGTCCGGCTGCTTCTGGTCGCCGGCGCGCAGGTTCAGGTGCTTCTGCTCGTACTCGAGCCCCTTCTCGGCAAGCGCGAGCCGCACCTTCTGGGCGCAGACCGACATGTCGTTGTGGTAGAGCGTGAGCGCCATCGAGACCTCCTGCGCGGACCGCTGCCGCGCGGGAAAGTCTACGGCGCACCGGTCCCTCCGCGCAATCGCCGGCGGAGGGACCATGGCAGGCGGGCGATCAGCGCTCCTTGATGTCCACCGAGTGGGGCGCGAGGCCGGTGGGCATCGCCCATTCGGCGAAGTTCTCGGGCACGCTGTCGAACTTGCGCGGCTTCCACTTCTTGGTCAGGTGGTCGTCGTCCGCGTAGTACTCGATGGCGCCGCCGATCGGGTTCTTGAAGTACCAGAAATAGGCCGACGAGATGGGATGGCGGCCCGGCCCGATCTCGGTCGGCCAGCCCTTGCGGGTGATGTACAGCCCGCCGCCGAACACCTCGTGCACGTCGCGCACCTTGAAGGCGATGTGGTTGAGCTTCGGCGTGCCATCGGGCGAATTCAGCAGGAACCAGTTGTGGTGGTCGCCCGGCGTCGAGCAGCGCATGAAGATGCCGCGCAGCTTGCCGCCCAGATAGTAATAGTCGGACACGCCGAACTTCAGCCGGCCGACATAGAACTTCTCCATCGCCTTCAGGTCGGGCACGTAATAGACGGCGTGGCCGAGCGACAGCGGCTGGGCGCGCGGGTAGAACTTGGCGGCGCGATCGACGCGCTCGATCTTGGTCGGCGTGTTCACCTCGTCGCGGATCGCGGCCTTGCCGAGCTTGCGCCGCCTGGTCGCGGTGAAGGCGATGGCGAGCCCCATCGGGTCGGTCGACGACACGGTGCCGTCCTCGGCGAGCTCGACCTCGCGGTCCTTGGCAAGCTCGGCGGCGAACTTCTTGACGTCGGCCTTCTTGTGCAGGCCCCAGGTGATTTTGCGCACCGTCGAGCCAGGCTGGATCGCCTTCGGCAGGTCCTTCGCGTCGGCGGGCCGCGCGATCACGCGCGTTCCGTCCTCGGCCTCGTAGACAAGGCGGGACTTGCTCGCCGAAACCTTCTTCAGGCCCCAATCCTCGAAGAAGCGCCGCGCCAGCGCCATGTCCTCGACGCCGTACACAACCTCCTCGAGCCCGACGATCTCGCTGCCGGTGATGGCCATTCATTCCTCCGGTTTCCTGGCCGTTCGGCCTCAGTTTGGAATAACTATAACGTATATAGGTGCCGGCCCGGCCGATGACCAGGGCCGAAGGCGGGCGGACCCTAGCACGGCACGCGCCGGGCGGAAAATGGCCAGAACCCGCCGCTACGCCCCGAGCGGCTCGGCATGGGCGACGACGCGGCGCGCCTCGGGGAACTCGCGCCGGATATGGCGCTCCAGCCGGTCGACCGCGTCATGCACCTCCTCGACCGACAAATCGGGCGCCGCCTGGCAGTGGAAATAGATGAACAGCCCCTGGTCGGTGTGGCGGACCCGCACCTCGTGCACGTTGCCGAGCTCGCCGGTCGCCGCCGCGGAACGCGCGAGGCTGGATTCGACGGCGCGGGCGAGCGCGCCCTCGGCCTCGCGGCCCGACGCCCCGTCGACCTGGCGCGGCTCGATATGGGTGTCGACCTCGATGTCGAACCCGAACTCGGACTGGATGGCACGCTCCAGCTCGCTCGCCGTCTCGTGGGCGCGCGAGATCGGCTGGCGTCCGTCCACCTCCAGGTCGAGGCTGACCGCCAGCCGCTCGCCCACCTGCTGGATGGTGACGTGGTGCACCGGCAGGCCGCGCCGGGCCGCGATCAGGATCAGCCGCTCGTGGATGGTCTCGTTGTCGAGGGCAAGCGGCGTGGCGGCGACCGTCGCCTCGACCTCGGGCATGGTGCGGTGGAGCTCGTCCAGGATGCGCTTGCGGATGGCGCCCGCCTGGTCGACCGGCAGGGTGCGGCTCACCATCACTTCGATCTCGGCGAACAAGGTGGCGCCGACCGGCCGCAGCCGCACCCGGCCCAGCCGCGCCACCCCCGGCACGCCGGCGATGATCCGCTCGACGCGGTCGGTGACCCCCGATGGTGCCGCGTCGACCAGAGTGTCTATGGTGCGCCGGCCGAGCCGGTAGCCGGCAATGCAGACGAAGAGCGCGACGCCGAGTGCGGCAAGCGCGTCGGCCACTGGATAGCCGAGCGAGACCAGCCCAAGACCGATCAGCACGACCGTCGAGCTCAGCATGTCGGACGAGAAATGCAGCGCATCGGCCTCGAGCGCCTGGCTGCCGGTCGCCTTCGCCACGCGGCGCAAGGTGCGGGTTCGGAAGAAGTCGATCACGATCGACCCGACGATGACGGCGATCGACCACCAAGTCGCCTCGACCTCGGTCTGGCCCGAGATCAGCCGCTGGGTCGCCTCATAGACGATCCACGCGCTGGTGACGAACAGCAGTCCGGTTTCGGCCAGCGCCGCAACGCTCTCGACCTTGCCATGGCCGTAATGGTGCACGCGGTCCGGCGGACGGTCGCCAATGCGGACCGCCGCGTAGGTGAGGATGGTCGCGCCGAGATCGAGCAGGCTGTGGATGCCCTCGGAAATCAGTGCGAGGCTGCCCGTCGCGAAGCCGACGGTGAACTTGGCGACGGTCAGCGCGCCCGATGCCGCCATCGAGCCAAGCGCGACCGCGGCCTTTTCGCTGGTCATGTGCTCACCCGCCTGCCGATCTCTTGCCGAACCACCACATCTTGCACTACTCCGCCCCGCCTCCGCCACATGTTGCGGAGGCCGGCGCCGCGTTGCCCCCACCATATCGGACGAATCCCGGGCGCAGGCAACGCGGACGATGGGGCCGCCCGCACGTTGATGAAGCAAGCTCCACACATCTCAGGGGAATCGTGCTGGCACGCGTTCAGGTCGTTTGGGAGTGGCTGAGCACCAGCCTGTGGTTCCTGCCGGCCCTGATGACGGTGGCGGCGGTCGCCTTTGGCGCGCTCGCCGCGCGGCTGCACGTGCCGCCGGCGATGATGCCGGCCTCGGCATGGTGGCTGAACACCGGGACGGCGGCCGACGCGTCGCGGCTTCTGTCGTCGCTCCTCACCGCGCTGGTCACCATGGCGACCCTCGCCTACTCGATCACGATGGTTGTGCTGACGCTGGCGGCGGGCCAGCTCGGCCCTCGCCTGATCCGCAGCTTCATGTCCGACCGGCGCACGCAGTTCATGCTCGGGGTCTATCTCGGCTCCATCGCCTACTTTGTCTGGGTGCTGCGCATCCTGCGCGCCGACATGCCGGAGCCGTCCGTCCCCCATTTGGCGGTGACGTTCGCGACCCTGCTGTTTCTGCTGTCGGTGTTCACGCTGGTCCTGTTCATCCATCACCTCGCCCGCTCGATCGTGTCGGACACGGTGATCGCCCGGGTGGGGACGCAGCTAGATCACGAGATCTGCCGCCAGCTGCCGGAGCGCGGCCCCGAAGATGCCGAGGGGACGGAGGCGGAACCCGACACCGCAGGCTGGGCCGCCATCTGCCTGCCGCGAGGCGGCTATGTGCAGACGGTCGCCATCCAGGCGCTGGTCGATGCGGCGGCGGCGTGCGATGTGGCCATCGTGCTCGAGGTGCGCCCAGGCCACCACGTGCTGGCCGGCGGCCGTCTCGGCCTCGTCTCCCATGCCGGCGCGCTGGAAAAGGGGCTGCGCGAGGCGATCCAGGGCTCCATCCTGATCGGCGCCGAGCGCACGCCGGTGCAGGACATGGAGTATTCGGTGCGCCAGCTCGTCGAGGTGGCGCTGCGGGCCCTTTCACCGGGGATCAACGATCCGTTCACCGCCATTGCCGTGGTCGACCGTCTGGCCCAGTCCCTCGCCCTCCTGATGCAGCGCGCCGAACCGCGCCGCGTCTGGCGCGACGGCGACGGAATCGTGCGCCTGACCCTGCCCGTCTCCGGCTTCGACGGCATCGCCGACGCCGCATTCAACCAGATCCGCCAGTCGGCGGAGGGCCACGCCGACGTGCTGATCCGCCTGATCGAGGGGCTGGGGGCCCTGGCCGAGCACACGCATGCCGAATCCCAGCGCGCTGCGCTGCGCCGCCATGTGCGGATGGCGCACGACGCGGCGCATCGAACCCTCGGCGAGCCAGCCGATCTTGCCGTCGTGGACGCGCGCCGCGACCGCGCGGCCGCGTGGCTGGGGCCGATCTGAATTTCCGGCTTGCCGCAGCGGACGCGAATCGCGATATCGCGTAGGTTCGCGTTCCGTACTGTAGGCTCGAGTTGATGAACAAACGCATGGACGACCTGTTCGATCGCCAGAAGACCGCCACCGACCCCCGCTACACCGCCAAGGACATCGAGGTGCTGGAGGGGCTGGAGCCGGTGCGCCGCCGCCCCGGCATGTATATCGGCGGCACCGACCAGACCGCGATGCACCACCTGGTCGCCGAGGTGCTGGACAACGCGATGGACGAGGCTGTCGCCGGCCATGCCAGCCATATCGACCTGGAGCTCGCGACGGGCAACGTGGTGACGGTACGCGACAACGGCCGCGGCATCCCGGTCGACCCGCACCCGAAATTCAAGAACAAGTCGGCGCTCGAAGTGATCCTGACCACGCTGCACGCGGGCGGAAAGTTCTCCAACAAGGTCTACGCCACGTCGGGCGGGCTGCACGGCGTCGGCCTGTCGGTGGTCAACGCGCTGTCGGACTCGCTGCGGGTCGAGGTGGCGCGCGAGCGCAAGCTGTGGGCGCAGGACTATGGGCGGGGCAAGCCGAAGGGCAAGCTGAGGGCGGAGGGCGCGGCGCCCAACCGGCGCGGCACCACCGTGACCTTCCACCCCGACCCGGAGATCTTCGGCGACGCGTCCTTCGTGCCGGCCATGCTGTTCCGCCTCGCCCGCTCCAAGGCGTATCTCTATCGCGGTGTCGAGATCCGCTGGACGTGCGACCCCAAGCTGATCGGCAAGGGCGACGTGCCGGAGACGGCGGTCCTGCACTTCCCGGGCGGGCTCGCCGATTATCTGGCGGCCACGCTCGACGGCGCCGAGCCGGTGTCCGGGCGCATCTTCGAGGGCCAGTCGAGCTTCCCCGACGGGAAGGGCCGCGTCGAATGGGCCATCGCCTGGACGGAGGATTCGGACGGCACGGTTTCGTCCTACTGCAACACGGTGCCGACGCCCGACGGCGGCACGCACGAGCAGGGGCTGCGCAATGCCCTCGCCCGCGGTTTCAAGTCGTACGGCGAGCTGGTGGGCAACCGGCGCGCGACGCAGGTGACGGCCGACGACGCGCTGGACGGCGCGATCTGCGTGCTGTCGGTGTTCCTGACCGATCCGGAATTCCAGGGCCAGACCAAGCAGAAGCTGTCGGGCACGGGCGTGACGCGGCTGGTCGAATCCACCCTCAAGGACCATTTCGACCACTTCCTGTCGGGCGATCCCGACGCGGCGGCGACGCTGCTCGCCGCCGTCGTCGAGCGCGCCGAGGACCGGCTGCGCCGCCGCCAGGACAAGGAGCTTGCCCGCAAGTCGCCGACGCGCAAGGTCCGGCTGCCCGGCAAGCTCACCGACTGTACGCGCGGCACGCCCGCCGGCACCGAGCTGTTCCTGGTCGAGGGCGATTCCGCCGGCGGCACCGCCAAGCAGGCGCGCAACCGCGAGACCCAGGCCATCCTGCCGCTGCGCGGCAAGATCCTCAACGTGGCGTCGGCCTCGGCCGACCGGCTGCGCGACAACCAGGAGCTGTCCGACCTCGTGCAGGCGCTCGGCTGCGGCACGGGCGACCGCTACGACGATTCGAAGCTGCGCTACGAGCGGGTGGTGGTGATGACCGACGCCGACGTCGACGGCGCGCACATCGCCTCGCTGCTGATGACGTTCTTCTTCCGCGCAATGCCGGAGCTGGTGAAGAACGGCCATCTCTATCTCGCCCTGCCGCCGCTCTACCGCATCTCGCAGGGCGCCGACATCGTCTATGCGATGGACGACCGCCACCGCGACGAGCTTATCAAGACCCGCTTCAGCGGGCGCGGCAAAGTGGAGATCAGCCGGTTCAAGGGGCTGGGCGAGATGCCGGCGACCCAGCTTCGCGAGACGACGATGGACCCGCGCCGGCGCCACATGCTGCGCGTCCGCCTGCCGGAGGGCGAGGACAAGAAGGGTGCGAAGGACACCGCCGCCCTGGTCGAGCGGCTGATGGGCCGCCGGCCCGAGCTGCGGCTGGAATTCATCCAGCAGAACGCGCACAAGGTCCGCGACCTGGACGTGTGAGCCGGTCATTGCCCGGCGGCAATGCCCCTCACCCTGTCCCTCTCCCCGAGGAGAGGGAACGTTGCGGCGATCTTCCTTGCCTCCCCCGGAACAGCGCGACCTCGATCAATGTGAAGGCCATCGCACCAGGGTCCCCTCGCGCATGGGGAGAGGGACAGGGTGAGGGGGCGGGCGTCGACAACGCGGCGACGCCCGTCTAAGCTCCGCCCGTCACGACCCGCCCAGAGGCTCCCATGGACGACCTTCGGTTCGGCGTGTTCTACGCGCCCTTCCACCCGATGAACGAGAACCCGACGCTGTTCTTCGAGCGCGACCTCGAGCTGGTGGAGCATTTCGACCGCCTCGGCTTCGACGAGGTATGGTTCGGCGAACACCATTCCGGCGGGTTCGAGATGTCGGGCGCGCCCGAGGTGATGATCGCCGCCGCGGCCCAGCGCACGCGGCGCATCCGGCTGGGGGCGGGCGTCAAGTCCCTGCCCTTCCACAACCCGTTCATCGTCGCCGACACGTTCGTGCAGCTCGACCACATGACGCGCGGGCGGTCGATGTTCGGCGTCGGGCCGGGCGCGCTGCCGTCGGACTGCGCGCAGCTCGGCATCCAGCCCGAGAACACGCGGGTGATGATGGACGAGGCGCTGGAGGTGGTGATGCGCCTGCTTGCCGGCGAGCGGGTGACGCACGACGCCGGCTGGTTCAAGCTCGACCGGGCGAGGCTGCAGCTCGCACCGTACACGCGCCCGCGCATGGAGATGGCGGTCACCTCGATCCGCTCGCCAGCCGGCGCGATGGCGGCCGGCCGCTACGGGCTGGGGCTCCTGTCGCTCGGCGGCGTGTCGGACGAGGCGCTCGCCGTGTACGACAAGAACTGGAAGCGTGTGCGAGGAGACGGCCGCGCGGCACGGCCAGGCGGTCGATCGGCGCAACTTCCGCGTCGCCATCCAGATGCACATCTCCGAGACGCGCGAGAAGGCGCGCGAGGAGGTGCGCTTCGGCCTCGACGCCTGGGCGCAGTACGCGAAGGACGTGCTGGCGGTCGCGCCGATCCCGCCCGAGGTGACGGACAACTACGCTTTCCTGGTCGACAACCGGCGCGCGGTGATCGGCACGCCCGACGATGCCATCGCGATGATCGAGCACGCCCAGAAGGGCTCCGGCGGGTTCGGCGCTGTGCTGTTCATGGCGCATGATTGGGCCGACTGGCCCGCGACGATGAAGAGCTACGAGCTGTTCGCGCGCTACGTCGTGCCACATTTCCGTCGCCAGCTCGCCGAGCGGCGCGAGAGCTATTCCTTCGCCAACGCGCGCCGTCCGGAGACGGCCGCCTCGCACGTCAAGGGCGTCGCCGACGCGGACGCCCGCTTCGCCGCCCAGCAGGCCGCGCCGGCCGCGCGTCGCACCGCCGCAAAGAACGCATAGGGAGAGTGAGTCCATGAAAGGCGCCGACGCCATCGCCGAAATCCTGAAGCGCGAGGGGACCGAGTTCCTGCCGTGCTATCCGCGCAACCCGTTGATCGAGGCCTGCGCCGAGATCGACATCCGGCCCGATCCTGTGCCGGCAGGAGCGCGTCGGCGTCGGCATGGCCGACGGCTTCTCCCGCATCAAGCGCGGCAAGCAGAACGGCGTGTTCGCGGCCCAGCATGGGGCCGGGCATCGAGAACGCCTTCGCCGGCATCGCCCAGGCCTATTCCGAGAACGTGCCGATCCTGGTGATCCCGGTCGGGCGCGCGGCCCGGCCGCTATAACGTCCGCCCGACCTTCTCGCGCGGCCGACAACTACGCCCGGTGACCAAGTGGTCGGCGCGTGTCGGCGCGGCGGCGGAAATTCCCGACGCTTATGCGCCGCGCCTATCAGGCCATGCGCAGCGGCAAGCGGCGGACCGGTGCTGGTCGAGGTGCCGGACCGAGGTGTGGACGGAGGATTTCGACGGGCGAGCTCGACTACGCGCCGGTGCCGGTCACTACCGCTCCGCCCCCGATCCCGGAGGCGGTCAAGCAGGCCGCGAAGCTGCTCGCCGCGGCGAAGAACCCGGTGATCTTGGCCGGCGCAGGGCGTGATCTACGCCGAGGCGGGCGACGCGCTGGCCGCCTCGCCGAGCTGCTGCCGGCGCCCGGTGATGACGCACCAACCCCGGCAAGAGCGCGTTGCCCGAGACCCATCCGCTTGTCGCTCGGCGCATCCACCCGTCGGCGGCCAAGATGCTATTCGACTATCTGCGCGGCGCCGACGTGCGTGCTCGCCATCGGCTCGAGCCTGACCGCGACGCCGTTCGGCCCGCCGTGCCGCCGGGCAAGAACATCATCCACTCCACCAACGACGCCGGCGACATCAACAAGGACTACCGCGTCGACGCGCGCTGGTCGGCGATGCGCGGCTGGTCATCGAGGCGCTGATCGCCGAGCTCGAGCGCGCCGGGCGCACGGCGGCAAGGCGACGCGCCGAGCGCTCGAAGGCGAGGTCGCGGCGATCAAGAAGGCGTGGCGCGCCGAATGGACGAAGCATCTCGATTCCGACGAGGTGCCGATCAACCAGTACCGCGTCATCCGCGACCTGATGCGCACCGTCGACCGCGACAACACCATCGTCACCCATGATTCCGGCAGCCCGCGCGAGCAGCTCCTGCCGTCCTGGGAGACCACGAAGCCCGGCACCTACATGGGCTGGGGCAAGTCGACCCAGCTCGGCTACGGCCTCGGCATCACCATGGGCGCCAAGCTCGCCGCGCCGGACAAGCTGTGCATCAACGTCATGGGCGACGCGGCCATCGGCATGACCGGCATGGACCTCGAGACGGCATCGCGCAACGGCATCGCGCATCCTCACGGTCGTGTTCAACAACGGCGTCATGGCGGCCGAGCGCGCACGTCATGGAGATCTCGATCGAGAAGTACGACGCGCTGCTGGTCGGCGGCAACTATTCCAAGGTCGCCGAAGGGCTCAACGTCGCCTCGGCGCGCGTGGAGCGGCCCGACGGCATCGTCCCGGCGATCAAGGAGGCGGTGGACACGACGAAGTCCGGCCGGCCCTTCCTGCTCGAGTTCGTGGCCAAGGAAGGCTACGACTTCTCGCGCTACTGAGGGCCGGCGCGAGCCGCGCGCGACGCCCGCTCGGCCCGTTCCGCCCGCGCGCCGATCACCTCGCGGCTGACGGCGAGGACGGCGAGGGCGAGGCCGATCACGTCGGTGTACGGCCCCCACCAGGCGATGCCCGCCGGGATCATCAGCAGGAACCCGGAGAGGGCGAAGCCGGCACGGAACGTCCAGGCGAGCGGGCGGGTGAAATAGCCGACCAGCGCCACCGAGACGAGCCACACCCCGCCCACCGCCGTCGTCACGGCGAGCGCCACCTGGGCCGGGTTGCCCTTGAGCAGCAGACTCGGCGAGTAGACGAACAGGAACGGCACGATATACGCCGTCCAGCCGAGCCTGGTCGCCGCCCAGCCGGTCTTCATCGGCTCGGCCCCGCCGATGTTGGCGGCGAAGAACGCCGCGATCGCCACGGGCGGCGTCACCAGCGACATCATCCCGAAATAGAACACGAACAGATGCGCCGCCATCGGGTCGACGCCCAGCTTGATCAGCGACGGCGCGAACACCACGGCGACCAGGATGTAGATGCCGATGGTCGGCATGCCCATCCCGAGGAAGATGCACAGCACGCCCGCGATGATCAGCAGCAAGGGCAGCGAGTTCTGGCCGAGCGCGACCAGCGACACGGTGAGCAGGAAGCCGATGCCCGAGATGTTCAAGACGCCCAGGATGAACCCCGCCGCGGCGACGATCATCATCACGTCGAGGATGCCGAGCCCGGTGGTGACCAGCGCGTCGAAGACCTCGCGCCAGTGCATCCGCTTGCCCTTGTAGCCGAACACCCAGGCGACCACGATGACCGAGCCGCAGGCGTACAGCGCCGCGGTCTCCGCCTCCACGTTCAGGGTGAACAGCGCCCAGATCAGCACGCCGATCGGCACGAAGAACGGCCAGCCCGCCTTCATCGTGCCGAGGAAGGAGGGGATCAGCGCCTCCTCCACGCGGGTGATGCCGAGCTTGGCGCCCTCGAGGTCGGCGATGATGAACAGGGCGACGTAGTAGAGGACCGCCGGGATCAGCGCGGCCAGCACCACTTCGGAATACGGCACCGACAGGAAGTCGGCCATGATGAAGGCGACCGCCCCCATCACCGGCGGCATGATCTGCCCGCCGGTCGATGCCACCGCCTCGATCGCCGACGCGGTATGGGCGGGATAGCCCGCCTTCTTCATCATCGGGATGGTGACGACCCCGGTCGCCAATATGTTGGAAGCGGCAAGGCCCGAGATGGTGCCGAACAGCGAGGAGGCGGTGATCGCGATCTTGGCGGAGCCGCCGCGATAGCGGCCCATCAACGCCAGCGCCACGTCGTTGAAGCAGTCCGAGCCCCCCGACCGGCCGAGAAGCTGGCCGAAATAGACGTAGGCGAACACGATCGTGCAGGCGACGGCCAGCGCGAAGCCGAACAGCCCGTTATTGTCGAGCGAGAGATAGACCAGCAGCCGGTCGACCTGCAGATGGCGGGTCTGGAACTGGCCCGGCACCAGGTGGCCGAGCATCGCGTAGACCACCAGCACCATGACGATGGTGACCAGCGTGTTGCCGGCGGTACGCCTCAGCCCCTCGATCGACAGGACGAAGAAGATCGTGCCGACCACCAGCGCATCGGTCGGGTTGTCGATCAGCCGGTTCACCAGGTCGGGATAGACGAAGGCGACGTACCATCCGGCGCCGAGACCGGCGAGCGCGGCGAGCGCGTCGTACCAGGGCAGCCGGCCGCGGCTCGTGCCGCGCCTCGCCGGGAAATGCAGGAAGGTGAGGCAGAGCGCCACGCCGTACATCGCGGCCAGGAACTGCTCGGTATAGAGCAGCATCCCGGCCATGCGATACAGGTTGGCCGCCCAGGCGAGCGACGCGACGGTCATGCCGCCGGCCAGCAGCGAGCGCACCACCCGCAGCACCGGCGAGATCGGCGGTGCGGGTGGCGCTTCGGGCGCGATGGCTACGGCGCCGGCGGACGTCTCGGCCACGGGCGTGCCGCTACGCTACGACTTCGGCCAGATGCCGATCTCCTTGTAATACTTGATGGCGCCCGGGTGGTACTTGAGGATCGAGAACTGCTTCGCCTGCATGGACGGGTCCATCCCGCGATAGGACGGGTGGCCGGCCGCGAGCGCCGCCTTGTTCTCATGCACGGCCTTGGCGATCTTGTAGGCCGCATCGTCCGAAAGCGAGGCGTTGGTCGTCAGCGTGTCGTCGAAGGCGAGCAGGCACATCTGCTTCTCGACACCCACATTGGCCGGGCCGGGCTTCACCTCGTCGACGTAGAAATCGGGGCGGATCGACCTCACCGCCTTCTGCGAGTTTTCGCCGCACGGCACGGGCAGGAAGCGCAGCCCGCCGATCGCGGCGTCGACCTCGCGCACGATGGGGGCGCCGACGGCAATCTGCGCGGCATCCATGCGCCCGGCCTTGAAGTCGTTCATCTCGCGGATGATCTCGGGCACCGGGTAGTGCTTGAAGTCCGACATCTTCATCCCGGCGGTGGCGAGCAGCGCGTCGCCCAGGGCGATCGACTGACGGAACGCGGTCCAGCCCGACGGCAGTACCTTGCCCTTCAGGTCCTGGATCGAATGGAAGGGCGAGTCCTTCTTGACGACGAAGCCGATATGGAACGGAAACAGGTTGGCCACGGCGACCAGGTTCTTCTGCGGGCGGCCCTCGAACGTCTCCTGTCCCTCGATCGCCACGCCCGCATTGGTGGCGTCGATCAGCATGAGTTGGGCATCGTCCTTGTTGATCGAGCCGATCTGCGCCTCGGGCCCCTGCATGGGCGTGACGATGACCCGCAGGTCGGTCTTGTCGAGCAGCATCTTCGACATGACCGTGGTCAGGAAGTAGGTCAGGCTGCCCTGGGGCAAGCGACGCGAAGGTGATCGTCTGGGCGCGGGCCGCGCCGCCGCCGATGGCGACGGCAAGAGCCGCAACTGCCAGCAAGCGTGCGATTCGGGTCATGGCTGCCTCCTCTGTCTGTTTTCCGACTTATAGGCCTTGGGCGAATGCCGCGCGACTATACCAGCCGCCCCGCCGCTGGCAAGGCGCTGCCCGTCGGCCGGCCGGGCCGGCACGGCCCCGGGGCCTGCAGCCCATCGCTTCGTGCTCCGCGGCGCCCGGATGACAGGTGCGAAGTTCCCTACTCCGCCGCGGGGGCCATGGCGGCGCGGCCGGCCGGGCCGTCTGCCCAGGCGCGCAGCTCGGGCATCACCCGCTCGACGAACAGCGCGATCGAGCGCAGCGTCTCGTCCAGCGTAAGGTCGCCGAACGCGAACTGGCCGATCATGTAGTCTGCGCCCGATTCCTCGAGATAGTCGCGCAGCCCGGCGGTCACGGTGGCAGGCGTGCCGGCGATGGCGCGGCGCGTCCCGGTCATCTCGGCGAACTTGCGCGGGCGCGGCAGGTTCGGCCGCGTGCCGTGCAGCTCGAACAGGATAGTTGAAGCTGGTGTGCCACGTCTCATAGGCGCGGGCGGCCGCGTCCTGCGCCGCGCGGTCGGTGTCGCCGACCACGATGAAGGTGGACAGCCCGATCCGCGGGCAGGGCTTGCCGCCGCCCACCTCGGCCCAGGTGGCCCGATAGCGGTCGGCCATGGCGCGCGTCTCGGCCGGCGTATCCAGGCTGATGACGTTCATGAACCGGCGCGCCGCGCGCTCGGCCGAATCGGGCGAGTGCATGCCGTACCACAAGGGCGGGTGCGGCCGCTGGTAGGGCTCCATCGCCAGCGGCACGTTGTCGAACTTGTAGTACGCGCCCTGGAAATCGACCTTGCCCGCGGCCAGCGCCTTCAGCACCAGGTCGAGCCCCTCGACATACATCTGCTGCGCCTCGGCCGGATCGGGGCCGAAATAGCGCGTCTCGATGGGCGAGGCGCCGCGGCCGAACCCGAGCTCCAGCCGGCCGCGGCTCATCTGGTCGATCATGCAGATTTCCTCGACCAGCCGGATCGGGTGGTGCAGCGGCAGGGCGAACACCATCGGGCCGAAGCGCAGCCGGCGCGTGCGCTGGGCGACGGCGGCGAAATAGACCGACGGCGAGGCCGCCATGCCGAGCGGCGTCGCATGGTGCTCGGCCACATGGTAGGAATAGAAGCCGCCGCGGTCGAACGCCTCGACGACTTTCATCCGGTTCTCGAAATACTCGTCGAGCGGCTCCGCACCGCGGTCCACGTGGTCGAAAATGCCGAACTCCACCGTGCCCTCCTCCCGGCCCGTCTTGGGGCGGAGGTTAGTCCGCACGCGCGCGCGGGTCGAGCCTGGATCGCCGGCGCTACGCCTTCTGGCAGCGCGGACAGAGGAAAGCATGCCGGCCCGCGACCGCGATCCGCGCGATCTTGCCGCCGCAGCGCGGGCATTTCGCGCCCTCCTCGCGGTGCGGCAGCAGCCACGTGTCGGGCAGCCGGGCGGGATCGGCCTTCTTCGCGATCGCCATCTTGAGCACGTGGCCCATTGCGCCGTGCAGCGCCCGCGCGCCGTCCTCGCCCAGCTTGCGGACCGGGGCGCGCGGATGGATGCGGGCCTGGAACAGCATCTCGTCGCTGTAGACGTTGCCGAGCCCGGCGATGAAGGACTGGTCCATCAGCGCGCCCTTGATCGAGCCGCCGCGCGCGCCGAGCCGGTCGAGGAACGTCCTCTTGCCGAGGCCGAGCGCGTCGGGCCCCAGATCCTGGTCGCGGATGAAGCGATCCGGGTCGTCGGTCAGCGCGATGCGGCCGAGCAGACGCTGCCACACTCCCGCGAGGCGCGCGCCGTTCGCGAACCTGACCAGGAGCCGCGTGTGGTCGGGCGGCTCGGCCCCGTCCTTGGCGTAATCGAGAAAGCCGGTCATGCCGAAATGGAGGACCAGCCAGCCGGCGCTGCCCAGCGCGGCGAACAGGTACTTGCCGTGGCGCCGGGTACTGCGGAAGGCGCTGCCGGTCAGCGCATCACGCAGGGTGCGCGCGGCGACGCCGCGGCGCATGCGCGCCCCGTCGAGCTCCACCGCGCGGATCTTCTGGCGAAGCGACGTCCGGTCGAGGTAGCGGCGGAAGATCTCGACGTCCGGTAGCTCGGGCACGTCCCTACCAGTAGGGCTTGAAGCCGTAATGGTCGTGGAGCTGCGTCTCGTAGGGCCGGCCGAATTCGGCGTCGGGATCGTATTCGGGCGCGGTCCGCACCTGCTCGCGATCACGATCGAGCTCGATCCTGCCGTCGACCCACTCGACGCGCCGCGCCCAGCCCGGCGCCACCAGGACCTTGCGGCCGGGCAGCCAGCGGCCGGTATCGACCACCAGGTAGCGGATCACCCACCCGTCGGCGTCCAGCAGGAAGTCGGTCACCGTGCCGACCGCCTCGCCATCGGTGGCGGCGACGTCATACCCGTCCACCTCGCGCAGGCTGCGCAGGTGCGGATCGCCCTCCGTCGCCTCCGGCGCGCCCTCCGGAGGCGGGCCCACCGTCTCGGGCCGCGGCGGATAGACCAGATGCGGCCCGGTGCCGAAGGCGGGGTCGCCGGCGCCGAACGGCCCGCCCCAATAGGGCGCCCAGCCGTAATAGCCGTACAGCCTCGTCTCGTGCTGGCGGCTGACCGGCTGGTCGGTATCGACATCCGGGCTATGGCGGATCTTGTCCCGCGTCAGCGCCACCGGCACCTGCCGGTTCGCCTCGTCCGGCTCGCCCAGGGAGTCGGGCGCGAGCAGCACGCGGCGGCCGAAGATCAGCCTCGTGTCGGCGACGAGGTAGCGGACCGCCCAGCCCTTGTCGTGAACCAGGAAATCGTGCACGTGGCCGATCTCGCCATCGGTCGCGCGCAGCTCGAATCCGTGCATTCCGTTGATACTGTGCATCATCAGCTTTGCTGCCAGGGGCGGTATTCATGCTCGCGCAGCCCGAAGGTCCAGGCCACCGCCTCGCGCGCCGTCACCACCGAGGGCGGCACGCGCAGCCAGAACTCCTGATAGGTGCCGTCGGGCTCGGGCGTGTGGTTGACCACGCGCACGGCGATGATCGGCGGGCCGACGATCGAGCGCAGCCGGTACAGCGTCCCGCTGGAATCGCGGTGCATCTCCTGCGCCCCCGCGTCGCGCATGAAGCGGCCGAGGCCGTAGCGCTCGATCAGCACCCAGCGGCTGCCCGGGTCGAACTCGCGCAGCACGCGGGCCAGCGTCACCGGAATGGCCGGGTCGACCAGCTCGGGCGGCACCGGCCGGCCGCGCCAGCCATAGAAGGACGAGCCATCGCCCCAGGCGAGCGCCGGGCCTGCCTCGGAATGGGGCCGGCCCTCGGCGTCCAGCCGCTCGACCACCGGCGGGCGCACGGCGACCGCGACGGTGGCGAAGGGGTAGATGCGATCGACGCTGTAGGCGAGCCGGGCGAACGAGCGCGCGGCGCGGGAGGCCCGCTCGCCCGCGCGGTCGACCGCCGCGGCGCGCGGCGCGTCCTCGATGCCGTCGAGATAGGGCGGCACCCAGCCGAACACGTGCCAGCGCGGCGCGCCGAGCCCGCGCGCCGCCGGCGCGGCCAGCGGGCGGGTGCGGGTCGCGGGGTCGTCGGCCTCGCGCGGCGCGGGCGGCACGGCCGGGTCCTCGCGCCCCAGCCCGAACGGGCCGCGCAGCGCGAAGGCGAGCCGGTGCACCTCGCCGAAGGCCCACACCAGCGCCTCGTTGGGCCCCCACCCGTCGGGCCCGTCGCCCACGTCCCTCCACGCCGCCTGGCGCGCGGCGCGCAGCTTCTGCGCCACCGACCGCACCGGGCGCACGTCGCGCAGGAAGCGGGGCAGCTCGCGATAGGCGCGGTGGATGCGGTACCACAGCAACAGCCCGGGGAAGGCGCCCATGATCGCCGCCGACCCGAGCGTCAGGGCCCGGCCCAGCGGGTCGGAGGGCAGGTAGCCGACGCTGGTCAGCGCGACGACCTGCACGACCGCGGCGAACAGGATCGCACCCACCACCCAGGCCGGTACTCGCGCCGCGGCCCCGGGCGCGCCCTGGCCGGGCGGGTTCGGCAGGCGGGCGCACAGCGCGAGGCACAGCGGCGAGCCGCCGAGCACCAGCGCGAGCACCGCGCCGAGCACGATCCGGTTATCCTGAAAGTTCGGGTTGTGCATGATGGCCAGCACGAACCCCATCCAGGGCAGCGCGCCGAGCGCGGCGTAGAAATAGGCCCGGCGGCGCTGCGCCCGGGGCGGCCGGACCAGGAACGCGACGGTCTCGGCCGCCTCGTCGGGGCCGTCGGCCCAGACGATGCGGCCGGGCGGGGCGAGGCCGCCGGCGCGATAGGCCTCGTGAATGGCGGCCTCGGCCTCGCCGTCAGCCGCGCGGGCCCGACCGGAAAGCCGGTCGCGCCACGCGGCACTCGAACGCCTGGTCCTCGTGGTCTCCAGCATGACGTGGCGGCGGCGGTCAGTCGGCGATCAGCCGGGGCGTCTCGCTCGGCATGAACTCGCGCTGCCGCACCACTCGGTAGGTGCCGGGCGCCACGGGAAGCGGCGCATGCTCCTCGTGCTTCAAGTCGACGGGCGCCGTGCCCGGCACGTGCAGGAAGGCCTGGCCCGTGCCGTCCTCGCGGAAGTAGCGGACGCGGTCGGCATCGAGAGCGTGTGCGTGCCCGGACACCTCACCATAGGCCAGCACGACGCGTCCTTCGTCCGCGACCTGCTCGCGCGCCCCGGCGGGAACGCCGTCGCAAGGCACGAGGAGGACGTCTCCCTGGCGGTACTGGCGGGTGTCGTCGAACTTTCTCTGCAACATCATCGCGGGGTACTCCGATCTGGTCGTTGCCCAATTCGCAGTAAGGTAAGAAGGCGCGTTCGCACCGGCTCTAACTAAAGTAAATTCGAGGCCGCTTGGTTCCCACGACCGGCGCATCGACGCTTAACCGGTGTCAAGGCGCGCCCAGCTGGCAGAGCCCACCATCGAAGCCGTTCGCGATGGCTGAAATGGGTGGAGCGATGACCGACACGACCCGGCGCATCCTGTGCGTCTTTCCGCGTTATGCGCCGTCCTTCGGCACGTTCCAGTACGCCTATAAGCTGCGCCGCCACACGCGCGCCTTCATGCCGCCGCAGGGCATGCTGGTGATCGCGTCCTACCTGCCGGCGAGCTGGGAGGTCCGGTTCGTCGACGAGAACATGCGCACTGCGACGACCGACGAATTCGCCTGGGCGGACGCGGTGCTGGTCAGCGGCATGCACGTCCAGCGCGAGCACATCCGCGACATCGCCCGGCGCGCGCGCGCGGCCGGCAAGGTGACGGCGCTGGGCGGGCCCTCGGCCTCGGCGACGCCCGAGGCCTACCCGGAGTTCGACTACCTGCATATCGGCGAAATGGGCGATGGCACCGATGCGCTGATCGCACGGTTGGCCGAGAGCGTGGCGCGCCCCGCGCGCCAGGAGCGCTTCCAGACGCGCGCGCGCATCGCGCTCTCGGCTTTCCCGCGGCCCGCCTACCAGCTCGTGGACCTCCGCCGCTATTTCCTGGGCAGCATTCAGTTCTCGTCGGGCTGCCCCTACCAGTGCGAATTTTGTGACATCCCGGGCCTCTACGGCCGGGTGCCGCGCTACAAGACCGCGGAGCAGGTGACAGGCGAGCTCGACGCCATGCTGGCGCGCGGCAATCCGGGCTCGGTCTATTTCGTCGACGACAATTTCATCGCCAACCGCCGGGCGGCGCGCGAGCTGGTGCCGCATCTGGTCGAATGGCAGAAGCGGAACGGCTATCCGGTCGAGCTGGCGTGCGAGGCAACGCTCAACATCGCCCAGCAGCCCGAGCTTCTGGCCGCGATGCGCGAGGCGCGGTTCACCACCGTGTTCTGCGGCATCGAGACGCCCGAGGCCGACGCCTTGCACGCCATGAAGAAGGACCAGAACGCGCGGGTCGAGATGCTGGAGGCGGTGCGGACGCTGAACGGCTACGGGATCGAGGTGGTGGCGGGCATCATCCTCGGGCTCGACACCGACACCGACCAGACGCCCGCCCGGCTGATCGAGTTCATCGAGGCGTCGCACATCCCGATGCTGACCATCAACATCCTGCAGGCCCTGCCGAAAACGCCCTTATGGGACCGGCTCGCGGCGGCGGGGCGGCTCGATTTCGACGAGGGGCGCGAATCCAACGTCGTGTTCGCCCGGCCCTACGGGCGCGTGATCGAGTTGTGGCGCGAGGCGATCGCCGCCGCCTACGATCCGGAGGCCCTGTTCGCCCGCTTCGCCCACAACGCGGTCCACACCTATCCCAACCGCGTCGAGCCGCCGGCAGCCGGGCGCGCCACGTTCGACAACATCGCCGAGGCGCTGCACATCGTCGCCCGGCTGATCGCGCATGACGGAGCGCGGGCCGATTACCGCAGGAGCTTCTGGCGCACTGTCGGACCGCTGCTCAAGTCCGGCCGGGTCGAGGACGCGCTGCACATCGGGCTGGTCGCGCATCATCTGATCGCGTTCTCGCGCGCCGCGCTGGCGGGCCGGCAGAACGCGTCGTTCTACTCCGCCCGCCGCCGCCTGGAAGCCGAAGCCGTGGCGGCGGAATAGCACCCCGCCCTCATCCTCCGGCAGGCGCAGGACGAGGAGGGCGGGACGGATGACAATTAGGAGTAGCCCTAGATCGCCCCCTCCTCGCGCGCGGCGGCGATCTCGTTCTCCTGAAGGCCCAGCTCGGCGAGGATCTGGTCGGTGTGCTCGCCGAGAAGCGGCGAGCGCTTCACGTCGGCCGGCGAATCCGACAGCTTGATCGGCATCCCGACGGTCAGGTACTTGCCTCGCTTCGGGTGGTCGACCTCGACCACCGTGCCGGTGGCGCGCAGGCTCTCTTCCTCCGCCAGCTCCTTCATCGACAGGATCGGGCCGCACGGCACGTCGAGCGGGTTGAGGATGTTCATCACCTCGAGCTTGTCGTGCTGCTTGGTCCAGTTCTCGATCTCGTCGAACATGGTGGCGAGCTTGTCGAGCCGCGCCTCGGGCGTGTTCCAGGCCGGATCGGTCAGCCAGTCCTCATGGCCGATCGCCTTGGCGAGCTTCGGGAAGGCCGCCGCCTGGGCGATGACGTAGATGTAGGCGTCGGGGTCGGTCTCGTAGCCCTTGCACTTGACGATCCAGCCCGGCTGGCCGCCGCCCGAGGCATTGCCCGCGCGCGGCACGGCCTTGCCGAACTTGCCGTGCGGGTATTGCGGGTATTCGGTGAGCGGGCCGGCGTTCTCGAGGCGCTGCTGGTCGCGCAGCTTCACCCGGCAGAGGTTGAGCACCGAATCCTGCATGGCGCAGACGACGCGCTGGCCGCGGCCGGATGTGTTGCGCTGGTAAAGCGCCGCGACGATGCCGAGCGCGAGGTGGAGACCCGTGCCGCTATCGCCGATCTGCGCGCCGGTGACCAACGGCACGCGGTCGATCTCGCCGGTCGTGGACGCCGCGCCGCCGGTGCATTGCGCGACGTTCTCGTAGACCTTGCAGTCCTCGTAAGGGCCCGGCCCGAACCCCTTCACCGAGGCATAGATCATGCGCGGGTTGATCTCCTGGATCTTCTCCCACGGGAATCCCATGCGGTCGATCGCGCCCGGCGCAAAGTTTTCGACCATCACGTCGCATTCCTCGATCAGCCGCGTGAAGATGCGGCTGCCCGCCTTGGTCTTCGGGTTCAGCGTGATGCCGCGCTTGTTCGCGTTCAGCATCGTGAAATACAGCGAGTTGACGCCCGGCTTGTCGCGCAACTGTCCACGGGTCGCGTCGCCCGCGCCCGGCCGCTCGACCTTTATGACGTCGGCGCCCAGCCACGCCAGAAGCTGCGTGCAGGTCGGGCCCGACTGCACATGGGTCATATCCAGAATCTTGACGCCTGCGAGAGCTTTCATCGTTCGCTCCTCTGACTGAATGGGGATTGGCCGCCGGCTATTTCTTGGCGACGACGCTTTTCGGATTGAGGTTGCCGATCCGGCCGCTTTCGGTGCCGGCCGCCTCGTCGATCACGGCGTTGATGAGGGTGGGCTTGCCCGAGTCCATCGCCGCCCGGACGGCGCGCGCCAACTCGTCGGGCGACGTCGCGTTCACGCCGACGCCGCCGAACGCTTCCATCATCTTGTCGTAGCGTGCGCCCTTGACGAACACGGTGGTCGCCGCGTCCGCGCCGCCGGACGGGTTCACGTCGGTGCCGCGATAGATGCCGTTATTGTTGAACACCACCACGCAGACCGGCAGGTCGTAGCGGCAGATCGTCTCGATCTCCATGCCCGAGAAGCCGAACGCGCTGTCGCCCTCGATGGCGAGCACGGGCTTGCCGGTCACCACGGCCGCCGCGATGGCGGTGCCCATGCCGACGCCCATGATGCCCCAGGTGCCGACGTCGAGCCGCTTGCGCGGCTGGTACATGTCGATGATCGAGCGGGCGAAATCGAGCGTGTTGGCGCCCTCGTTGACGAGGATCGCGTCCGGCCGCTCCTTGACGATGGTGCGCAGCGCGCCGAGCGCGCCGTGGTAGTCCATCGGGATGTTGTTGTTCTGCAGGCGCGGCGCCATGCGGGTGACGTTCGAGTCCCGCTTCTCGTTGACCGTGCCGGTCCACTCGGCCGGCGGCTTCGCCCATTTGTCGCCCATACCGGCGACGAGGGCCGCGACGCACGAGCCGATATCGCCGACCACGGGCGCCGCGATCTCGACGTTCGAATCCATCTCGCGCGGCTCGATGTCGACCTGGATGAACTTCTTGGGCGCCTTGCCCCAGCTCTTGCCCTTGCCGTGCGACAGGAGCCAGTTGAGCCGGGCGCCGATCAGCATCACGACGTCGGAGTCCTGCAGCACCAGCGAGCGCGCCGCGCCCGCGCATTGCGGATGGGTGTCGGGCAGCAGCCCCTTCGCCATCGACATCGGCAGGAACGGGATGCCGCTCTTCTCGACCAGCGTGCGGATCGCATCGTCGGCCTGCGCGTAGGCGGCGCCCTTGCCGAGAATGATGAGGGGTCGCTTGGCCCCCTTCAGCACTTCGAGCGCGCGGGCGACCGCATCCGGCGCGGGGATCTGGCGCGGCGCGGGATCGATCACCTTGACCAGCGACTTCGCCCCCGCATCCGCGTCCATCGTCTGGCCGAGCAACTTCGCCGGCAAATCGAGATAGACGCCGCCCGGACGGCCCGACACGGCGGCGCGGATGGCGCGCGCGATCCCGATGCCGATGTCGGCGGCATGCAGCACGCGGTAGGCGGCCTTGCACAGCGGCTTGGCGATGGCGAGCTGATCCATCTCCTCGTAATCGCCCTGCTGCAGATCGACGATCTCGCGCTCGGACGAGCCGGAGATCAGGATCATCGGAAAGCAGTTCGTCGTCGCATGGGCGAGCGCGGTGAGCCCGTTGAGGAAGCCGGGCGCCGAGACGGTGAGGCAGATTCCCGGCTTCTGCGTGAGGTAGCCGGCAATAGCGGCCGCATACCCCGCGTTCTGCTCATGCCGGAACGACAGGACGCGAAGGCCGGCAGCCTGGGCGAACCGGCCCAGGTCGGTGATCGGGATGCCCGGCACGCCATAGATCGTCGTGATGTCGTTGAGCTTGAGGGCGTCGATGACCAGGTGGAACCCGTCGGTCAATTCTCCGGCGTCCTGGGCGTCGTCCGCGCGCACTTCGGTTGCCATGGCGGTCTCCCCTTGCGTCCCTAGTCCAGATAATCGACGTGCTTTTCGACGTGCGCCGCGAGGCCCATCGTGTGCTCGCGCGCCAGCCGCTCGGCGAGGTCGGCGTCGCGCCGCTCCAGCGCCTCGATGATGTTCATGTGGTCGATGATCGACCGGCTGGCGCGGTCCTGCTCGCCGATCGTGCGCTTGCGGATCGAGCGCATGTGCACGAACAGGTTCGCCGCCGTCTCGACCAGCAGGTCGCAATGGCTCATCGCCAGCAGCGCCTGATGGAAGCGGATGTTCGTGTCGGAATACTCGTCGATGCGCGCCGCCGGGCGGTCGTTCACGAAGGTCGCGAACATCTGGCGCAAGGTCGCGATCTCGGCGTCGGTCGCGCGCTCGGTGGCGAGCCGCGCCGCCATGCTCTCCAGCGCCGCCCACAGCGTGATCATCTCCAATATCTCGCGCTTGGTCTTGCGCACGACGAACACGCCGCGGCGCGGCTGGGTGCGGACGAACCCCTCCTGCTCGAGCCGGGCCAGCGCCTCGCGTACCGGCGTGCGCGAGACGCCAAGCTCGACCGATAGCTGGCGCTCGTCGAGCCGGATCGGTTCCGCCGAATCGTAGAGGTCGATGCCGGTGATGCTTCGCTTCAGCGACTCGTAGATGCGGTCGCGCAGCGCGGGATTGGCTTCGAGCGGCTGGAGATCGAGCCGTGCGGCCGCCATCGTTTCCTCCGTGCCGGATCGTCCGTCCGGCTGCTGGTATACATTATGCCAGTGCTCTCTCGGCCGCAAGCCGGTTGACAGGCCTCCTCTCCGCTTTTATATAACCATTTAGTTATCTAACTTTTTGGTTACATAATGACCCCCGACAGCCTCAGCGCCACCTTCGCCGCCCTCGCCGACCCCACCCGCCGCGCCATCCTGGCGCGGCTGGCCGAAGGCGAGGCATCGGTGGGCGAGCTGGCGGCGCCGTTCGAGATGAGCGGGCCCGCGGTCTCCAAGCACCTCAAGGTGCTGGAGCGGGCCGGGCTGATCGCGCGTTCGCGCCGGGCCCAGACCCGCCCCTGCAAGATCGCACCCGAAGGGCTGAAGGCCGTGGATGATTGGCTCCAGGCCTATCGGCGCATGTGGGAGGACCGGCTCGACCGGCTGGACGACTACCTCAAGGAGCTTCAGGGAAAGGAACGCGGACATGGCCCCGACGAATGAGTCCGAGGCGGCACGCTCGATCGTCATCACCCGGCTGATCGACGCCCCGCGCGAGCTGGTGTTCGAGGCTTGGACCACGCCCGAGCACTACGCGCGCTGGTGGGGACCGGACGGCTTCACCATCACCACGCAGGATTTCGAGTTCCGCGAGGGCGGGATCTGGCGCTTCGTCATGCACGGGCCGGACGGGCGCGACTACAAGAACCTGGTCGTCTGGGAGGAGATCGTGCGGCCCGAGCGGATCGTCCACAGCCACGGCAACGAGGACGCGGCGGAGCCGATCCGGTTCCGGTCCACGGCGACGTTCGAAGATCTCGGCGGCAAGACGCGGCTGACCATGACTTCGGTGTTCCCGAGCGCGGCAGAGCGCGACCGCGTGGAGCGGGAACATCACGCGGTCGAGGGCGGCAACCAGACGGTCGGGCGCCTTGTCGACTACGTGGCCGAAGTTTCCGGCGTGCCGGGCGCCCAGGCGAAAGGCACGTTCTCGCGCCATTACGACGCCCCGCGCGCGCGGGTCTTCGCGGCCTGGACCGATCCGAAGCATCTCGCGAAATGGTGGGGCCCGCATGGCTTCACCAACCCGGTCTGCGAATTCGACGCGCGGCCCGGCGGCGCGATCCGCATCGACATGACGGGACCGGACGGCACGGTCTACCCGATGACCGGCACGGTGGAGGAGGTTTCGGCACCCGACCGGTTGGTCTTCACCGCGGTGGCGCGCGAGCGCGACGGCAGGCCAATGCTCGCCTCGCGCACCGTCGTGACGCTCGCCGACGACAAGGGCGGCACCAAGGTCACCGTCGACGCCCATGCCTACGCGATCGTGCCCGCCGCCTACCCGCATTTGAAGGGCATGAACGAGGGCTGGAGCCAGACGCTGGAGCGGCTGGGCACGTTCCTGGCCGGCTGATCCCGCCGTCGTTTCAGCCCGCGGCGTTCCGCCATTCGTAGCGGAAGACCGGCACGGCGTCGGCGAAGCCCTTGAGCCGCCGCTCGCCCAGCGCGACGAAGCGCGCCGCGTCCTCCGCGCTCAGCTCGCGCACCAGGCCGGAGACGACCACCCCGTCGGCCTCGGCCTCGCTGCACAGACGGAAGGCGAGCTGCACCGTCTGGCCGAACAGGTCGTTATGGTTGGCCACCGGCTCGCCGGCATGGATGCCGATCCGGACGCTGAGGCTTTCGGACGCCGCCATGTTGTAGGTCGCGAAATGACGCTGGATGTCGGCCGCGCCGCGAACCGCGTTCGCGACCTTGTCGAATGCCGCCATGATGCCGTCGCCCGTATGCTTGACCTCGCGACCGCCCTGGGCGGCGAGCCCGCGCCGCACCAGCGCGTCATGCACCCGCACCATCTCGAGCGCGCCGGCATCGCCGAGGCGGGTCGTCATCTCGGTCGAGCCGACGATGTCGGTGAACATGACGGCACGCAGCCCGGGCTCGTCGATGGCGCGTCCGGCACCGGCGGCGCGCGGGTCGCCGATACGCCCGAGGAACGCCTCGACCGCGGCGAGATCGACCGACACGATTTCGGTCGGGATCTCGCCATGCGCCTCGTGGTGCACCTGGCGCGCCGTCTCCGCGTCGGGTGCATCCACCAGGCAAAACGCCGTACCGCGCCCATGGTCGAACCAGTAGGTCAGGTAGCTCACCCCGTACTTGCCTTGCACATCGAGATCGCGGCGATGCGCCGCCGCGATCTCCTCGGCGGAAACGTCCGCCATCTCGTGGCGATCCATGAAAATCGGCATGTCGGTTACTCCCGGGCGGGACGGATGTTGCGGTTCAGCCGGAACAGGTTGTCGGGATCGAACTTTTCCTTGATCGACGCGAGCCGCCTTGCGTTGCCCTGATAGGCGCCGGCAAGCCGGTCGTCATCCTCCGGCATGAAGTTGACGTAGACCCCGCCGGTGGCGAACGGCGCGCTGGCATCGAAAAGCGAGCGCGCCCAGCCGATGCAGCGCGCATCGTCGGAGGCTTCGCGCCACCGCGTGTGGACGTTCATCACGAACGCCACGTCACGATGGGGGTAGGCGGTCGCGTCCGCCGGCACGCGATTGATCGCACCGCCGAGCTGGGCGATGAACAGCTCGCATTCCGGCGACGGCAAATGCGCGGCCTGGTCGACGAGCAGGTCAATCAGCGCGTCGTCGAGCCCGGCGAAGGAATGTGACTTCCAGTAGTTGCGCGCCCCCGCCGTCAGCAGCGGGTCGAACGCCGCCTGCCAGCCGACGAAGGGGTGCGGCCCGATCACGTCGGCGATCGGCGTGCCCAGGGCGCGGAGCGGCGCGAACGCCGCCTCGGCTGCCTCCATCGGCCCGGCATAGCACGCGGCAAAGGCGATGATGCCGGTGCCATGTACCTCCTTGGGCAGGAAGGGCAAGCGGCGGCGCCGCGCGCATCACCACCCAGCAGGTCAGCTCGTCCGGCGCTTCGGCCATGAGAGCGCGGTAGCGCCGCAACAGGCCCGGCGCCTCGTCCAGCCTGTGGACGATCAACCCCGATATCACCTCGGGTCCGAGCGCGTGCAGGCGGAACTCGAACGAGGTGACGATGCCGAAATTGCCGCCGCCGCCGCGGATCGCCCAGAACAGGTCCGGATTCTCGTCTGCGCTTGCCCGTACGAGCTTTCCGTCGGCCGTCACCACGTCGGCGGACAGGAGATTGTCTGCGGTCAGCCCGTACTTGCGGCTGATCCAGCCGAATCCGCCGCCGAGCGTGAGGCCGGCGATACCGGTGGTCGAGTTGATGCCGGTCGGCGTCACCAGCCCGAAAGCCTGCGCCTCGCGGTCGAACTCGCCCAGCGTGACGCCGGGCTCGACCCGGGCGGTCCTGGCGAACGGGTCGATGCGGACCGACTTCATCGGCGTCAGGTCGATCATCACGCCGCCGTCGCACGACGGCGCTGCCGGCGATGTTGTGGCCGCCGCCGCGAACGGCGAGCACCGCCCCCGCCTCGCGCGCGAAATCGATGGCGGCGCGCACGTCAGCCGCCCCGGCGCAGCGCACGATCAGGCCGGGGCGCCGGTCGATCATGGCATTCCATATCGAGCGGGCCGCGTCGTACCCATCATCGCCGTCGACGAGAACGGCGCCGCGCACCCGCCCTTTCAACGTCGCGATCGCCTGTTCGGACAGGCCGGCCGTGCCGCCGGAGAGCTTTGCCAAGGCTAAGACTGGCCATCGGAACCTCCCATGAATGGTTGTGCCCATGATCTGGGCACAGGCGCCTGCGGCTCAACTTCACAATCTGAATCGGACGATGAGCTTCCGATCGTGTAGATTTCTGCGGTCAATGGGAGGTCGAGATGGCAAGCCACGCCGGTTACGGCCAGTTCTGCCCGGTCGCGATGGCCTCGGAAATCCTGTGTTCCCGATGGACCGTGCCGGTACTGCGCGAGATGCTGTGCGGCTCGACGCGATTCAACGAGCTGCGCAAGGGCGTGCCGCGCATGTCGCCCGCGCTGCTGTCCCAGCGCCTGCGCGAGCTGGAGGCGGCGGGCATCGTGAGCCGCGGGACCGGCCCGGCGGGCGGCACGGAGTACCGCCTGACCCGCGCCGGCGAGGAGCTGCGCGAGGTCGTGGAGACCATGGGATTCTGGGGCCAGCGCTGGATCGACGCCGAGATCAGCCTTCAGGAACCTGGATGCGTCGCTGCTGATGTGGGACATGCGGCGCCACATCGATCCCACGCCCATGCCGTCCGAGCGGGCGGTGATTCAGTTTCTGTATCCCGAGCAGCCCCCGCGCAGCCGGCGCTGGTGGCTGATCGTCGAAGGCGGGCGAGGTCGATCTTTGCTGGAGCGATCCGGGCCACGACGTCGACCTGTTCGTCCAGACCGACCTGCGCACCATGACGCAGATCTGGATGGGGCTGACCACCGCCGCGGCCGAGGAGTCGGCCGGCCGGCTGATGCTGACGGGCGAGGCCGCCTTGAAGCGGGCGATGCCGTCCTGGCTGGCGCTCAGCCCGTTCGCCCGCCAGCCGAAGAACCGGGGGGCCAATATCGCGCTGCGCGTCGCCTGAGGGCGGCGGGAATCGCCCCCGCGGCGGCGGCTGCACAACCGCGTGCGGGAGCGCTACACTCCCTGTTCGTCCAGGGTCCGGCACGATAAGCCGGCCGTTCGAAGGGGGAGGAAGATGAAGCGCGCAGAGATCGTTGCCGCCGCCGTGCTGGCACTATTCTCCGCCTATGCGGCGGTCAAGAGCACCGAGCTGCCGATCGACTGGGTCCGCGGCCGCGGCCCGGGCGGGGGCATGTTCCCGTTCTATCTGTCGCTGATCATGCTGGCGAGCTGCCTGGTGATCATCGGCCGCGCGGTGGCCGGACGCATCCCCGCCGGCTGGGTGGGCGCGCCCTACTTCTCGCGCGTCGAGTTCAAGCATGCGGCGATGCACGCAGGCTCGCTGGTGGCCGCCCTCGCCTCGATCTACGTGATCGGCACGTACGGCGCGATCGTCCTTCTGCTGGTGGCGCACATGCGCTTCCTCGGCCGGCGCAAGCACCGCTGGGGAGCGGTGATCGCCATGTCGGTGGCGACGCCCGTGGTGATCTTCCTGTTCTTCGAGATCCTGATGCAGCAGATCCTGCCCAAGGGCTACACCGATCCGCTGTTCTACCCGGTCTTCGCCTTCTTCAACACACCCGCCGCGTGAGGCCGCAAGATGGACGTCATCCTGCAGTCGCTGGGGCACGGGTTCCTGGTTTCTCTCGCGCCCGGCAACCTCGCGGCCATCGCGGTCGGATGCGCGCTGGGCCTGTTCATCGGGGCGATGCCGGGCCTGGGCTCGGTCAACGGCGTGGCGATCCTGTTGCCGGTGACCTTCCTGCTGCCGCCGACCACGGCAATCATCTTCCTCGGCGCGATCTATTACGGCGCCATGTTCGGCGGCTCGATCTCGTCGATCCTGCTCGGCATTCCGGGCGCGTCGACCGCCGTCGCCACCACTTTCGACGGGCGACCGATGGCGACGCAGGGGCGCGCGGTGCAGGCGCTGATGGTGTCGGCCGGCGCGTCGTTCTATGGCGGCACGGTGTCGGTGATCCTGTTCACCCTCATCGCGCCGCCGCTCGCCGATTTCGCCCTGCGCTTCGGGCCGGCCGAGAACTTCATGCTGATGATGCTGGCCTTCGCCACCTTCATCGGGCTGGGCGGCGACGACATCTGGAAGACGATCTTCTCGATCGCGCTGGGGCTGCTGCTCTCGACCGTCGGGCTCGACGAGATCTCCGGCCAGCCGCGGCTGATCTTCGGCGACCTGCCGGGCTTCTATCACGGCATCAACTTCCTGGTGCTGGCGATCGGGCTCTACGGCATCGGCGAGATGCTGTGGACCATCCAGCTTTCCGGCGGCGACGTCTCGATGATCAAGCCGGTGTTCAACCGCGAGACCTATCGCGACGGGCTCAGATGCCTGCGCCGGGGCTTCGCCAGCATGAACATGGGCGCGATCCTGGGCTACGTGGTGGGCATCCTGCCGGCGGCGGGCGCCACGCCGGGCTCGCTGATGGCGTACGGCATGGCGAAGTCGCTGTCGCGCCGCCCGGCCGCGTTCGGCAAGGGCGAGCCGAACGGCGTCGCCGCGCCGGAATCGGCCAACAACGCCGCCTCGACCGGCTCCATGCTGCCGATGATGACGCTGGGCATTCCCGGCTCGCCCACCACCGCGGTGCTGCTCGGCGGCATGTTCATCTGGGGGCTGACGCCGGGCCCGATGCTGTTCCAGAACGAGCCGGACTTCGCCTGGGGGCTGATCTCGAGCCTCTATCTGTCCAATATCGCGGCCGCGGTGCTGATGGTGCTGACCATCCCGCTGTTCATCGCCGTCCTGCGCCTGCCCTTCTCGGTGCTGGCGCCGACCATCTACATTTTGTGCATCGTCGGCGGGTACGCGCCGACCAACACGCTGCACGACGTGTGGCTGATGGTGCTGTTCGGGATCGGCGGGTATCTGTTGCGCAAGCTCGACTACCCGATGGCGCCGGCCGCGCTCGCCATCGTGCTCGGGCCGCTGACCGAGCGCAATTTCCGCCAGGCGCTGATCGGATCGCACGGCGACGTCGGCATCTTCGCCTCGTCGACGATCTCGATCGTGCTGCTCGCCTGCACCGTGGCGCTGCTGGTGCTGCCGCCGCTCAGGGGCCTGCTGTCGCGCAAGCCGGAGGCGCCCGCGAGCACGTAGGGCAATATCGTCATCGCGAGCGAAGCAGCGAAGCAATCCAGCCTGGAATGGATTGCTTCGCCGCCCTCATCCTGAGCGGCCACTCGCCCTCGTCCTTCGACAGGCTCAGGATGAGGACGGGTGGCCGTCGAAGGACGCTCCTCGCAATGATGCCCGCGGCGTCAGCTGTTGAAGTTGGTCCACAGCGACATGAGCTGCTTGTGCAGCTCGTAGCGCTTGCCGATGTAGTCGTGCAGGTCCGCGCCCTCGATGTCGGTGCCGACCAGCGCGTTCTTCTTCAGGTAGGACTTCCATTCGGGCGTCGCCGCGACCTGCTGGAACAGCTTCACGTAGAACGCCTGGGCATCCTTCGACATGCCGGGCGGGCCCACGACCTGGCGGTCCATGTAATAGACGAGGTCCTTGCCCAGCTGCTTGAAGGTGGGCGCGGGGAAGCCCGCCATGCTGTCGTCGGTGAAGGCCGCGATGGGGTGCGACTTCTTGGCCTGGTAAAAGCCGATCTGCTCGGACGGGTTGTTCACCGTGGAATCGATGTGGTGGCCGACGAGCTGGGCCGCGACCGTTCCGCCGCCCTTGTAGGGCACGTAGGTCATCTTGAGGCCATAGGCCTTGGCCAGCATGGCGGTGACCAGCGAATCCTCCTGGCCAGAGCCGGTGCCGCCCATCTTCCAGTTGCCGCCCTTGGCCTTCACCGCCTTCGTGTAGTCGTCGATCGTCTTGATCTTCGGGTCGGCAACCCACAGCAGGAACGTGTCCTTGGCCATCAGCCGGATCGGCGTCATGGTGTTCGGATCGACGTCCAGCCCCTTCACGATGATCGGCGTGGTGTACAGGCTGTCGAGCGTGACCAGGATGTCATACTCGCTGCCCTTGTGGTCCTTCATGTAGCGCAGCGCCTCGGCGCCGGACCCGCCGCCCTTGTTGATCGGGATCAGCGGCTCCGGGCTCAGCTTGTGCTTCTGCACGATGCCTTGCCACAGCCGGGCGAGCTTGTCGGCGCCGCCGCCCTTGCCGGCCATGATGATGACGTTGATCGGCTTCTGCGGCTTCCACTCCGCCGCCGCGGAACCCGGAGAGAACGCACCGACGCCGAACGCGCACGCAGCGGCCACGGCCGTCGCGACCAGTCGAGCCCGAATGTTCATTTTCTCCTCCCGTTGGGGCCGGCGCCCGCCACGACGACGGACGCGCCACGCCGCTCCGCATTCTTCCGGCGCGGGAACGACGGCGATATGTTATGGAGACTCTTCAGCGAAGTACAGCATCGCGGGCGCCGCGCCCCGCCGCCCCTTGCAGGCCGGCCGGTGCTCTTATATGACCGTGCCGCCAGCATGACCGCGGGCGGGAGGCGAGATGACGGACGGGCGCGCCAAGGTCGAGCGGCACATCCATCCCGGGCGCGGCGGGCGCGGCGCGCCCTACAAGCGCGGCCGGCAAGTCGACCCCGACGCGCTCGACCGGGTCCGCGCGTTGCTCGGCGAAGCGACCCCGCGCCGCGACCTGCTGATCGAGTACCTCCACCGCATCCAGGACCGCTACGGCCACCTCTCGGCCGCCCATCTCGCCGCGCTGGCGCACGAGATGCGCCTGGCCCTGACCGAGGTGTACGAGGTCGCGACGTTCTACGCCCATTTCGACGTGGTCGAGGACGGTGCGGCGCCGCCGCCCGAGATCACCGTACGCGTGTGCGACAGCGTCACCTGCGCGCTGGCGGGGGCCGAGGCGCTGATGGCGGCGCTGGAAAAGGACGCGGGCGCGAAGGTCCGCATCCTGCGCGCCCCCTGCATGGGCGGGTGCGACAAGGCGCCCGTCGCCGCGGTCGCGCACAACCAGATCGGCTACGCCACGCCCGAGAGCGTGCGCGCCGCCGTCGCGGCGAAGGCGACCCATCCCGACATTCCCGACTACGTCGGCTACGACGCCTACGTGGCCGCGGGCGGCTACGAGCTCCTGCGCGACTGCCTGGAAGGTCGCCACACGCCCGACGACATCATCCAGCTGCTGGACGACGCGGGGCTGCGCGGCCTCGGCGGCGCCGGCTTCCCCTCCGGGCGCAAGTGGCGCATCGTCCGCGACATGCCGGAGCCGAAGCTGTTCGCCATCAACGGCGACGAGGGCGAGCCCGGCACGTTCAAGGACCGCTGGTTCCTGGAGACCGACCCGCACCGCTTCCTGGAGGGCATGCTGATCGCCGCCTGGGCCGTGGGCGTCGCCGACATCTACGTCTATATCCGCGACGAATACCCGGCCGCGCGCGAGATCCTGGCGCGGGAGATCCCCCGGCTGGAGCGCGAGGGGCTGGTCGCGGCGGGCCGCGTCCAGCTCCGCCGCGGCGCCGGCGCCTATATCTGCGGCGAAGAGTCCGCGATGCTGGAATCGATCGAGGGCAAGCGCGGCCTGCCGCGCCACAAGCCGCCCTTCCCGGCCGAGGTCGGGCTGTTCGGCCGGCCGACCCTCTGCCACAACGTCGAGACGCTGTGGTGGGTGCGCGACCTGGTCGAGAAGGGCGCCGACTGGTTCGCCGGCCAGGGCCGCAACGGGCGCAAGGGGCTGCGCAGCTTCTCAGTCTCGGGCCGGGTCAAGTCGCCGGGCGTCAAGATCGCCCCCGCCGGTATCGGCGTTCGCGAGCTGATCGAGGAATATTGCGGCGGCATGGTGGAGGGCCACGCCTTCAAGGGCTACCTGCCGGGCGGCGCATCGGGCGGCATATTGCCGGCGAGCCTCGCCGATTTGCCGCTGGATTTCGGGACATTGGAGCCGCACGGCGCATTGATCGGCTCGGCCGCGGTCGTCGTGCTGTCGGACCGGGATTCGGCCGCCGCCGTCGCGCTCAACCTGATGCGCTTCTTCGAGGACGAGAGCTGCGGCCAGTGCACCCCCTGCCGCGCCGGCTGCGAGAAGGCGGTGAAGCTGATGGAGCAGGGCGCCTGGGACCAGCCGCTCCTGGAGGAGCTGTCGCGCACCATGGTCGACGCCTCGATCTGCGGGCTCGGCCAGGCGGCGCCGAACGGCCTCCTTTCCGTCTTCCGCCACTTCCCGGACGACATGCCGAAGGGCTGACGGCCTATGCCCGGCATGCCCGAACTTCCCGTCCTGATCGTCGGCGCCGGCCCGGTGGGGCTGACGCTCGCCGCCGATCTCGGCCGCCGCGGCATCGCATGCGCCGTGGTCGAAAGCCACGACGACGTGAAGCGCCATCCGCGCGCCATGGGCATCGGTCCGCGCACGATGGAACATTTCCGCATGTGGGGGCTGGACAAGCGGGTCTACGACGTCTCGCTGCCCTTGGACGAGCCGGGCGACATCGTCTACGTCACCCGCATCTGCGGCCACGAGCTGGCGCGCTTCCCCTCGCCCTCGATCGCCCAGATCGAGGCGCGCACGCCTGAGGTGGTCGCCCGCGTCCCGCCGCTGGCCCATTCGCCCTATTACCGCACCTGGTGCGCCCAGCACGCGCTGGAGCCGGTGCTGCGCGATTATGCGCGAAGCCTGCCCCCGGTCACGCTGCGCTTCGGCACGACCCTGGACTCCCTCGAGCAGGACGCGGATGGCGTGACAGCGACCATCGCGCAGCACGGACGGCAGGAGACGATCCGCGCCCGCTACCTGGTCGGGTGCGACGGGGCGCGCAGCGACGTGCGCCACGCGCTGGGGATCAAGATGTCCGGCCGCGGCGTGCTGGGCGAGGTGTGGGGCACCTGGCTGCGCGCGCCGACCCTGTGGGCGGAGCGCGCCATCCGGCCCGGCGTGATGTACTGGACCCACGCGCCGGGCTGCGCCTCGGTGGTCTATTCGATCAATGCGCGCGACGAATGGTGGATGAACACCTATTTCCGCGCCGACGAGGAATTCGCCCCGATCGACCCCGCCGCACGGTTCCGCGCCGCCGTGGGGCGCGACGTGCCGGTCGAAATCCTGTCGTCGCAAACCTACAAGGCGTTCCAGCTTGTCGCCGAGCGGTTCGGCGCAGGACGCGTGATGATGGCCGGCGACGCGGTGCATCTGTTCGTGCCGCCGGGCGGGCTCGGCATGAACACGGGCATCCAGGACGCGTTCAATCTGGGCTGGAAGCTCGCCGCCGCCCTCGACGGCTGGGCGGGGCCGCGCCTCCTCGCCAGCTACGAGGCGGAGCGCCGCCCGGTCGCCGTGCGCAACACCAACCGGGCGGGCGATTCCTACCTGAACGCGCGCGAGGCCTTCATGGTCGATCCGCGCATCGACGAAGACGGGCCGGAGGGCGAGGCGGTGCGCGCCGAATGGGCGCCCAAGGTGCGCGCGGCCGGACATCACCAGCATTCCATCGCGGGCGCCCAGCTCGACCCGGCCTATGTCGGCTCGCCGGTCTGCGCCGCCGAGGACGAGACCGAGGCCGAGCGCGACCGGCTGCGCTACACCCCTTCGGCGGGGCCGGGCCATCGCACGCCGCACGCCTGGCTGGCCGACGGGCGCTCCATGCTCGACCTGGCCGACCCCGCGCGCTTCGTCCTGCTTCGCTTCCGCGCGGCCGATCCCGCGCCCCTCGAAGCGGCGGCGCGCGAACGCGGCGTCCCATTCGCAATCAAAGACGATAGACGACGCGGCTGCGGCAGCGCTTTACGAACGGGCGCTGGTGCTGGTGCGTCCGGACGGCATCGTCGCGTGGCGCGGCGACGCCCCGCCCGCCGACCCCGGCGCGCTGATCGACCGGGTGCGCGGCGCCTGATCCCCCGGGAACGTCGAAGCCCATTTCGCGTTCCATCATAAGGGACTGGCGAGCGAGGCTCCGATGGCACGGCAGGCAAAATCCGCCACGAAGGGCACGGCCTCGGACCGCAATGACGGCAAGTACTGGTCGGGCCGGGTGACGCGCGAATCCGACGCGCTCGACCTCGAGCACGACGTGTTCACGCTTAAAGATCCCAAGAAGATCGCGCGCTCGCTCAAGCGCTCGGCGGAGGCGAGCCACCGGCGGAAGTCGGAGCCTTACCGTTCCGCCATGTCGATGCTCACCTTCTACATCAACCGCGCCGGCAAGAACCTGCCGGAGGGCCAGAAGAAGGTCCTCGAGGACGCGAAGGGCGAGCTCCGCAAGGCTTTCGGGCGGGCGTGACCAGCCTTTCGTCGGTTCACTGCCGTTCGTGCTGAGGAGGCGCCGGAGGCGCCGTCTCGAAGCAAGAACGGCCGGGTCGCGTTCGCCCTTCGAGACGGCCGCGGTGCCACCTCCTCAGGGCGAACGGAATCGGCCATCGGACACGACTCTATATGCTTCCGCCCTTCGCAATCCGGGCGGCGCTGCGCTAAACTGCGTCCGGTGCCGGTTGGGAGCGATCATGGACGGTAGCGCAGCGTCGAAGCCCATCAGCTTCACCCTGAACGGCGAAACCGTGGAGGCCCTGCCGGGCGAGACGATCTGGCAGGTCGCCCAGCGGCGCGGCATCGAGATTCCTCACCTGTGCTACGCGCCCGAGCCGGGCTACCGGCCGGACGGCAATTGCCGCGCCTGCATGGTGGAGATCAAGGGCGAGCGCGTGCTCGCCGCCTCGTGCATCCGCAAGCCGGCCGAGGGGATGGAGGTGAACACCGCCTCGGACCGCGCCGCCAAGGCACGCAAGATGGTGTTCGAGCTGCTGGTCGCCGACCAGCCGCCGCGCCCGAAGACCCATGACGCCGACTCGAAGTTCTGGCGCTGGGCCGACAAGGTTGGGGTTGCGACTTCGCGCTTCCCCGCCAGGCGCACCCCCGACCCGGACATGAGCCACCCGGCCATGGCGGTGAACCTGGACGCCTGCATCAACTGCACGCTCTGCGTGCGCGCCTGCCGCGAGGTGCAGGTGAACGACGTGATCGGCATGGCCTATCGCGGCGCCGACGCCAAGATCGTGTTCGATTTCGACGACCCGATGGGCGAGTCGACCTGCGTCGCGTGCGGCGAATGCGTGCAGGCCTGTCCGACCGGCGCGCTGCTGCCGGCCACCACCTTCCGCGCCGGCGAGACGCAAATTCTCCCCGACGCGTCGGTGGATTCCGTCTGCCCCTATTGCGGCGTCGGCTGCCAGCTCACCTTTCACGTGAAGGATGACAAGCTGCTGTCGGTCAGCGGCCGCGACGGCCCGGCCAACCGCAACCGGCTCTGCGTCAAGGGACGGTTCGGGTTCGACTACATCCACCATCCGCACCGCCTGACCAAGCCGCTGATCCGCAAGGAAGGCGTGGCGAAGGACGCGCACGGCGACGTCGACCCCGCCAACCCGTGGACCCATTTCCGCGAGGCGACGTGGGAGGAGGCGCTCGACCGCGCCGGGGCGGGCCTGAAGCGCATCCGCGACGCGCATGGCGGCAAGGGGCTGGCCGGGTTCGGCTCGGCCAAGGGTTCCAACGAGGAAGCGTATCTTTTTCAGAAGCTGGTGCGGGTAGGGTTCGGCACCAACAATGTCGACCACTGCACCCGCCTCTGTCATGCCTCGTCGGTCGCGGCGCTGATCGAGGGGATCAGCTCGTCGGCCGTGACGGCGCCGTTCTACGAGGCGCTGAACGCCGACGTGATCGTGGTGATCGGCGCAAATCCCGCGTCGAATCATCCGGTTGCGGCCACGTTCTTCAAGAATGCGGTGAAGAACGGCGCGACCCTGATCGTGATGGATCCGCGCGGCCAGGCGCTCTCGCGCCACGCCACCCACATGATCCAGTTCAAGCCCGGCGCGGACGTGCCGCTGCTCAACGCGATGATGCACGTCATCGTCGCCGAGGGGCTGTACGACGCCCAGTATATCGAGGGCTACACCGAGGGTTTCGACGCGCTGAAGGCGAACCTGGCCGCCTTCTCGCCCGAGGCGATGGAGCAGGTCTGCGGCATCGAGGCGGACACGATCCGGCGCATCGCGCGCATCTACGCCCGGGCCGAGCGCGCGATGATCTTCTGGGGCATGGGGATCAGCCAGCACATCCACGGCACCGACAACGCCCGATGCCTGATCGCGCTGGCCATGATGTGCGGCCAGGTCGGCCGGCCCGGCACCGGGCTGCACCCTCTGCGCGGGCAGAACAACGTGCAAGGGGCCTCCGACGTCGGGCTGATCCCGATGTTCTACCCGGACTACACGCCGGTCGGCGACCCCGACACCAAGGCGCGGTTCGAGAAGTTCTGGGGCGTCGAGGACCTCGATCCCGACAAGGGGCTGACCGTCGTCGAGATCATGGACGCGATCCATGCCGGCACCATCCGCGGCATGTACATCATGGGCGAGAACCCGGCCATGTCGGACCCCGACGCCGGCCATGCGCGCGAGGCGCTCGCCAAGCTCGACCACCTGGTGGTGCAGGACCTGTTCCTGACCGAGACGGCGTTCCACGCCGACGTGGTGCTGCCCGCCTCGTCCTGGCCGGAGAAGTGGGGCACGGTCACCAACACGAACCGGCAGGTCCAGCTCGGCCGGCCGGCCTTGCCCCTGCCCGGCGAGGCGCGCCAGGATTTGTGGATCATCAACCAGATCGCGCGGCGCCTCGGGCTCGACTGGAACTACGACCACCCGAAGGACGTGTTCGCCGAGATGCGCGAGTGCATGGCCTCGATCAAGGGCATCTCGTGGGCGCGGCTGGAGCGTGAATACTCCGTCACCTACCCCGCCGCGCACGAGGACCAGCCGGGCATCGAGGTGCTGTTCGGCGAGGGCTACCCGACGCCGAACGGGCGCGGCAGGTTCGTACCCGCCCGGATCGTGCCGCCCGACGAGCTGCCGGACGAGGCCTACCCGATGATCCTGACCACGGGGCGGGTGCTGGAGCACTGGCACACCGGCGCCATGACGCGCCGCGCCAGCGTGCTCGACGCCATCGAGCCCGAGGCGCTCTGCTGCCTTTCGCCGCGCGAGCTCAGGAAGCAGGGGCTGCGCGCGGGCGACCGGGTGCGGGTGGCGACGCGACGCGGCGTCGTCGAGCTTGCGGCACGCGCCGACGCGGACGTGCCGGACGGGGTCGTGTTCATCCCGTTCTGCTACGCCGAGGCGGCGGCGAACATCCTGACCAACCCGGCGCTCGACCCGTTCGGCAAGATCCCGGAATTCAAGTTCTGCGCCGCGCGCCTGGAGCCGGCGACCGCCGCGGCGGCGGAATAGGGAGAATTTGGATGGCGACGAAGCTCGAAAAGGACACCGCCGGGCGCAACGCGCCGGGTTACGGCAATGCGCGCGTCATCACCGCAGACGAATATTTCAAGCGGGTGCGCCAGGCGCCGGTGCGCGGCTGCAAGTGGGATGGCGACGAGATGCTCGCGCTTCTGGAGGAGCTGGGGAAGGACCCCCTGCGCCATGCCGAGCGGCGCTTCGTGTCGCTGATCAACGAGGATCACGGCGACATGGCGGGCGCGGCGCCCGGCATCTTCATCGGCATCCAGCTCATCCATCCCGGCGAGCACGTGCCGAACCACCGGCACAACTCGGTGGCGATCTACCACTATCTGCAGGGCACCGGGTTCACCACCGTCGAGGGCGTGCGCTACCCCTACAAGAAGGGCGACACGGTCGTGTGCCCCGCCTGGGCCTATCACGACCACGAGGCGACGGGGACCGAGGACACCATCATGTATGTCTGCCAGGACATGCCCGAAATGGCGGCCAAGCGCACCCTGTTCTTCGAGGAGCCGGAGGGCGTCGAGAACCTGCGCCACATGGTGCAGGGCACCTCGCAGTCCTGGTCCGCCACCCGCGACCCGGAGAAGGAGTAGGGGGCGCCCCTACCCCACCCCGAACAGGCGCTTCGCGTTGCCGGCATAGACCGCGTCGCGGTCGGCATCGGACATCTCCAGCCCGTCGAGCGCCTTGATCGTCGCGCGGATCAGCATTGCCCCGCCTTCCGGATCGAACGGCGAATCGGTGGCGAACACGCAATGGTCGGCGCCGAAGAATTCGAGCCCGCAGCGCGTGGCCGACTTGGCGCCGAACAGCGCCGTGTCGGCGATGAACGAGCGGAAATAGTCGATCGGCCGCTTGCCGCTCTTGGCCATCGCCTCGATGATCGGGGAATAGTCCTCGTCGTAGGTGCGCAGCCCCAGCTGGTCGGCATGCGGGTCGATGCGCGCCTCGGCCTGGGGGACGTAGCCCCCCATGTGGTGCGCGACGACCTTGAGGTCGGGCAGCTTGTCGAGCGTCAGCGAGAAGACCAGCCGCGCCATCGCCGCCGTCACCTCGTAGTCCCAGCCGAACGACCACCAGATCTCGTATTTCGACTTGGTCTCGGCCTGGTAGTCGGCGAAGTTGGGCCCGCGCGACGGGTGCAGCCACACCGCCTTGCCGAGCCCGGCCATGCGCTCGAAGATCGGGAAGAACTCCGGCTCGTCGAGCGCCCGGCCCGCCACGTTGGAGTGGAGTTGGACCCCCGCGAAGCCCGGCAGCCCCATGCAGCGCTCGATTTCCTTGATCGCCTCGGGCACGTTGTTCATCGGCAGCCCGGCGAGGAAGCCGGGGAACTGGTCCGGATGCGCCCGGCAGGCGTCGGACAGCCCGTCATTGGCGAGGCGCGCCAGCGCCGGCGCGTCGGCCGGGCTCGCCACCGCGTCGAACGGCGGCTGCGACAGCGAGATGATCTGGCGGTAATCCTCGAACGAATCCACCTGGCGCAGCCTCGCGTCGATGTCGTAGAGCGGCGGGTACAGCATCCAGCGCTTGACCGGCGCGGCCGGCAGGAGCGTCTGCAGCTTGTCGAAGAACTTGGGCGGAAAGTAGTGGTTGAAAACGTCGATCTTCGTCATGGATCGCTCCTTCACTCGCGCTATAATCGCGGCCCTCTCGACCCCTTCAGCTCCGAGGTGCCGCCATGGCCTACACTCTCGAAGATTTCTGCGCCGACTGCCACAAGGCGCTCGCCGCCCACAACGACCGCTCGGGCCGCCAGGCGATCCGGGCGAAGCTGGAGAAGCTCCTCGCCAACGACGCGTTCGTCGAGAAGTATTGCGGGCCGAATGCCGAACCCGGCATCCACACGCTCTACCATGACCCCGAGCTCGATTTCTACGTGCTCGCCCACATCAACCAGAAGGGGCGCCGCTCGCCGCCGCACGACCACGGCCCGTCCTGGGCGGTGTACGGCCAGGCCACCGGGCGCACCGACATGACCGTGTGGAAGCGCAACGACGATCGCTCGAAGGAAGGCTTTGCCGACATCGAGCCCGAAGGCATCTATCGGCTGACGCGCGGCAAGGCGGGCCTGTTCGACGTGGGCGACATCCACCAGATCGAGTTCTCGGACGGCGCGCGCTTCGTGCGCATCACCGGCACCGATCTCGCCAAGGTCGCGACCTACAAGTACGATTCCGACGCCAAGACCTGCGAGACCGCCGACCGGTCCGGCCAGCACCAGGGCGCCGGCACCGGCCAGGACATGGCCGCGGTCCGCTGAGCGGGACGGGACGGTGCGAATCGTCGTCAACGGCCAGCAGGCCTTCGGGAAATCGGTCCTCGAGAAGATTCTCGAGGCGGGCACCGACGAGGTGGTCGCGGTCTACGGCCCGGCGGAAAAGCCGGGCGCGCGCCCCGACCCCCTGGTCGCCTTCGCCCGCGAGAAGGGGCTGCGCGTCGAGACGCCGGCCTCGTTCAAGGACCCGGCCGAGTGGGAGAAGCTGTCCGCCATGGCGCCCGATCTGGGCATCATGGCATTCGTCACCAAGATCTGCCCGGCGGGGTTCCTGAACACCCCCACCCACGGCACGATCCAGTACCATCCGTCCCTGCTGCCGCGCCATCGCGGCCCGTCCTCGATCAACTGGCCGATCATCCAGGGTGAGACCCAGACCGGCCTCACCATCTTCTGGCCCGATGACGGGCTCGATACCGGGCCGATCCTGCTGCAGAAATCGACCGAGATCGGGCCGGACGACACGCTCGGCACGGTCTATTTCGACCGGCTCTATCCGATGGGCGTCGATGCGATGATGGAGGCGATCGAGCTTGTCCGCGCCGGCAGCGCGCCGCGCATCGAGCAGGACGAGTCCCAGGCCACCTACGAAGGCTGGTGCCGGGCGGAAAACGTGGAGATCGACTGGTCGAAGGACGTGGCGGAGGTGCACAACCTGATCCGCGGCGCCGACCCGCAGCCCGGCGCCTGGACCACCATCGCCGGCAAGAAGGTCGCGCTCTACGAGCCCAAGCGCATCGCGGGCGAGACCGGCGCGCCGGGCACAATCTTGGCCATGGACGACAAGGGCGTCACCATCGCGGCGCCCGGCGGCGCGGTGCGCATCGGCCGCGCCCGGCCCGAGGGCGACCAGAAGATCGCCGCCGCCGAGGCGGCCGCGAAGCTCGGCCTTAAAGCCGGCGACAAGCTGGGGTAAGACCGAACCTGTCCGTTCGTCCTGAGTAGCGACCGCAGGGCGCGTATCGAAGGGCGAGGCTGAGAGACCGCGCCGCATCGCCCTTCGATACGCCCCGCTCCGCGGGGCACTCAGGGCGAACGGAATTTGTGCGGGAGGCCGCCCCTACCCCGCCGCGACGGCGCGCACCAGGTTGCGGGCGGGGAAGGCGAGCGCGTCGGCCCACATGCGCTCGAGGTCGTGCAGCGTCGCGTTGGCCGTGCCGAGGCGCTGGCCGGTGAGCGCGCGGGCGGACAGCAGCGCCTCGTGCCGCTCGAACATCTCCGCGATCTGGCGGCACAGCGCCATGCCCTTTTCCGAGACGCGCAGCCTGACCGAGCGCCGGTCGTGCGCCGAGCGCTCCTGCGTCAGATAGCCGTTCTCGACCATCTTCTTCACGTTGTAGGAGACGTTCGAGCCGAGATAGTAGCCGCGATAGGTAAGGTCGCCGACCGTCAGCTCCTCGTCGCCGATATTCCACAGGATCAGGCTCTGGACGTTGTTGATGTCGGCGATGCCGAGCCGGTCGAGTTCGACCTTCACCACCTCGAGGAACTGGCGGTGCAGCCGCTCGATCAGCTTGATCGCGTCGAGATATTCCTGGGTCACGGCTCCTCCTGCGGCCGACAATTCCGCGACGAGCGTAGCCGGGCGTGGGTTAACGGCGGATTAAGTCCGCCGGCCTTGGACGGCGCCGCCGCCGGCGATATCATCCGCGCGCCGAAAGGGAGAGAACCTTGTCCGACACGCCGCGCCTGCCGCCGGCCGCTTATCCGCGCATCCGCATGCGGCGCAACCGCCGCGCCGACTGGACCCGCCGGCTGGTAGCCGAGGCCCATCTGAGCCCCAGCGACCTGATCTGGCCGGTCTTCGTCCATGCCGGACGCGAGGCGGCCGTCGACATCCCCTCGATGCCCGGCGTGCAGCGCCTGTCGGTCGACCGGCTGGTCGAGGATGCCGGCAAGGCCGCCGCGCTGGGCATCCCGCTGATCGCGATGTTCCCGCATGTCGAGCCCGGCTTGAAGAGCGACGATGGACGCGAGGCGACCAACCCGGACAATCTGGTCTGCCGCGCGGTGCGGGCGGTCAAGAAGGCGCATCCCGGCCTCGGCGTGATGTGCGACGTCGCGCTCGACCCCTACACCACCCACGGCCATGACGGGCTGCTGGCGGCGGGGCGCATCCTCAACGACGAGACCGTCGAGGTGCTGTGCCGCCAGGCGCTGGTGCAGGCCGAGGCCGGGTGCGACGTGATCGCGCCGTCGGACATGATGGACGGGCGCGTCGGCGCCATCCGCTCGGCGCTGGACATGCGAGGGGTGCGAGGACGTGGCGATCATGGCCTACGCCGCCAAGTACGCCTCGGCGCTGTACGGCCCGTTCCGCGACGCGGTCGGCTCGTCCCCTGCGCTTGGGCTCGGCGACAAGAAGACCTACCAGATGGACCCGGCCAATTCCGACGAGGCGCTGCGCGAGGTGGCGCTCGACATCGCCGAGGGCGCCGACATGGTGATGGTCAAGCCGGGCATGTTCTATCTCGACATCGTGCGCCGGGTGAAGGACACGTTCGCCATGCCGACCTACGCCTACCAGGTGTCGGGCGAGTACGCGATGATGCGCGCCGCCGTCGCTGAACGGCTGGCTCGACTGGGACCGGGTGATCCTGGAAAGCCTGGTCGCCGCGCGCCGCGCCGGCGCGGACGGCATCCTCACCTACGCCGCGGTCGAGATCGCCACCCGGCTGAGAGCGGGCTGAGGCCGCGCCGCCCGTTTCCGTTCGCCCTTCGAGACGCAAGCTGCGCTTGCTCCTCAGGACGAACGGGAATTCCCGCCCGACCAAAACCTTCGGCCTGAGGAGCGCCCGGAGGGCGCGTCTCGAAGGGCGAACTTTCAACAGGCCGTCCCGTGACTGGCCGGACGGCGGCGGCGCTGCGGCGGCCGCCGTCGCGATCGCGCTGGTCGCGGCCTTCCTGTGGCTCCGCACCTCGCTGCCCGAGACCGACGGGCGCATGCAGGTGGCGGGGCTCGACCGCCCCGGTCGACATCTTGCGCGACGGCCACGGCGTGCCGCACATCTTCGCCGAGACCGAGGACGACGCCTGGTTCGCCCTCGGGTTCGTCCATGCCCAGGACCGGCTGTGGCAGATGGAGCTGACCCGCCTGGCCGGCCAGGGCCGGCTCGCCGAGATCCTCGGCAAGCGCGCGCTGGGCTCGGACGTGATGACGCGCACGCTCGGCCTCTACCGCCTCGCCGAGGACCGATGTCGCGCGCCTCGCCCCGCCGGTGCGCGGCGCGCTCGATCGCCTACGCCGCGGGCGTCAACGCCTATATCGCCGCGCATGCGGGGGCGCTGCCGCCGGAATTCGTCCTGCTCGGCGACCGGCCCGAGCCGTGGCGGCCCGGCCGACTCGCTGGTGTGGGGCCGGATCATGGCGCTGCGCCTGTCGGCCAACTGGCACGCCGAGGCGCTGCGCGCCGCCCTCGCCGCCCGCCTGACGCCGCGCCAGCTCGACACGATCTGGCCGGGCGCGGACGCCCGGCGCGCGTCTCGCCGACGAGGCGACCGACCCCGCCGGCTCGCCGCCGATCTCGCTCGCCGCCTTCCCGGCCACGCTGGCGCCGGTCGAGGCGTCCAACGCCTGGGCGGTCGCGGGCGCGCGCACGCGCAGCGGCAAGCCGCTGCTCGCCAACGACCCGCATCTCCGTTCCAGCGCGCCGATCCTCTGGTACCTGGTGCAGATCTCCGCGCCCGGCCTCGCCGTCACCGGCGCGACCGCACCGGGCGTGCCGTTCGTGCTGCTCGGCCACAACGCCCACATCGCCTGGGGCATCGACCACCGCCGGCACCGATACCGAGGACCTCGTTCGTCGAAAAGCTCGCCCCCGGCGATCCCGGCCGCTACCTCGCCCCGGACGGCCCGCGCCCGTTCGCGCATCCGCCGGGAGACGATCCGGGTGAAGGGCGAGGAGCCGGTGACGATCGCCGTGCGGGCGACGCGGCACGGCCCGGTCGTGTCGGGGCTCGACGCGAGGGTCGCGGCCGCCGCCGGCACAGGGCCATGTGATCGCCCTGGCGTCGACGGCGCTGCGCCCCGAGATGCGGACCGCCGAGGCGATCTGGCGGCTCGACCATGCGCGCGACCGGGCAGACTTCCTCGACGCGCTGCGCCGCCTCGACGCGCCGGCGCAGAACGTCGCCTATGCCGATCGCGACGGCCATATCGGGCTGGTGACGGCGGGGCTCGAGCCGATCCGCAAGGCGGGCGACGGGCTTGCCCCCGTGCCGGGCTGGACCGGCGCCCATGACTGGACCGGCTTCGTGCCGTTCGACGGCGCTGCCGCAGCGTTTCGACCCGCCGGCCGCGCGCGTGGTCAATGCCAACGACCGGCCGGTGGCGCCCGGCTACCCGTACTTCCTGGGCCGGTACTGGGCGCCGCCCTTCCGCGCCGACCGCATCCGCCATCTGATCGACGCGTCGCGGCGCCACACGCGCGTGTCGATGGCGCGCATCCAGGCCGACATGGTCTCCGGCAGCGCGCGCGACCTTCTGCCGCTGATGCTGCCGGGCCTGACGCCGATCGATCCGGGCGCGCGCGAGGCGGTGGCGCTGCTGCGCGGCTGGGACGGCACGATGGATCGCAGCCGGCCCGAGCCGCTGATCTTCACCGCCTGGCTCGCGACGCTGGTGCGCCGGATCGCCGCCGACGAGATGGGGCCCGACTTCGCCGCCTGGCGCGGGCTGCATCCGCGCTTCGTGCGCCGCGTGCTGACCGCCGACCGCGCATGGTGCGACGACGTGACGACGAAGGCGGTGGAGACATGCCCGGAACAGGTGGCCGCCGCGCTCCGCGACGCGCTGGCGACGCTGCGCCGGCACCAGGGCGACGACATCGCCGGCTGGCGCTGGGGTGCCGCGCACGTGGCGCTGTTCCGTCACCTGCCGTTCGGCTACGTGCCCGTGCTGCGCGACCTGTTCGACGTGACCATGCCGGACGGCGGCGGCGACGACACCATCGACCGCGCCGCCATGGCGCTGGCCGGGCCGACGCCGTTCGCCGCGGTGCACGGGCCGGGGCTGCGGGCGATCTACGACCTCGCCGACCTCGGCGAGTCGCGCTTCATGGTGGCGACCGGCCAGTCGGGCAACCCGTTCTCGATCCATTACGACGACCTGACCGAAAGCTGGCGCGACGTGCAGTCGTTCGCCATCGAAGCCGACCGCGCCTGGCTGGACGAGACCGCGATCGGGCGGCTGCGTCTGGTGCCGCACCCGGCCGGGGGCTAGGATCGGCGCATGGCGGTGACCATCGAGGACATCCGCGCCGCGGCCGACGCCCTCAGGGGCAGCGTCGCCGAGACGCCCTGCGTCAAGTCGCGGACCCTGTCGGAGATCGCCGGGGCCGAGCTCTTCCTCAAGCTCGAGAACCTGCAATACACCGCCTCGTTCAAGGACCGCGGCGCGCTGTGGCGCATGCTCGACCTGACGCCCGAGCAGCGCGACGCCGGCGTGATCGCGGTCTCGGCCGGCAACCACGCGCAGTCGGTCGCCTATCACGCGCGCCGGCTGGGCGTGCCCGCGACCATCGTGATGCCGGTTTCGACGCCGTTCGTGAAGGTGCGCACGACCCGCCGGCTCGGCGCCGAAGTGGTGCTGCACGGCGACACGCTGGACGAGGCCGGGGCGCACGCGCACGAGATCGCCGACGCCGAGGGGCTGACCTTCATCCACCCCTATGACGACGACCGGGTGATCGCCGGCCAGGGCACCGTCGCGCTGGAGATGCTGGAGGAGGTGCCCGACCTCGACGCGCTGGTGGTGCCGGTCGGCGGCGGCGGGCTGATCGCCGGCATGGCGACGGCGGCCAAGGCGCTGGACCCCGCGATCGAGATCTACGGCGTCGAGGCGGCGATGTACCCCTCGATGCGCGAGGCGCTGGAGGGCCGCGCCGCGGTCGCGCACGGCTACACCATCGCCGAGGGCATCGCCGTCAAGACGCCCGGCGCGCGCACCCGGCCGGTGATCGAGGCGCTGGTCGAGGACATCCTGCTGGTGGGCGAGCCCGACCTGGAATACGCCGTCCACCTGATCGCCGAGATCGAGAAGCTGGTCGCCGAGGGCGCCGGCGCCGCGGCCCTCGCCGCCGTTCTCGCCAACCGCGCCCTGTTCGCCGGACGGCGCGTCGGGCTGGTCGTGTCGGGCGGCAACATCGATTCGCGCCTGCTCGCCTCGGTGCTGATGCGCGGGCTGGTGCGCGAGGGGCGGATCGTCCGGCTGCGCGTCGAGGTGAGCGACCTGCCCGGCTCGCTCGCCCACGTTACGCGCGCTGATCGCCGAGCTCGGCGGCAACGTCATCGAGGTCGAGCACGAGCGCTGGTTCCAGGACGTGCCGGCCCGGCTCACCGAGATCGACTTCCTGGTCGAGACGATGGACCGCACCGCGACCGACGCGCTGGTCGGCGGGCTGGAGCGGGCGGGCTTCGCCGTCCGGCGCCTCTCGTCGACCGCGCTGCACGAGGGGTAGGCGACCCGCCCCCTGCGAAAAGCGGCAGGAACGCGCGCAGACGATTCCCTCGAACGGCCGACCTACGACACCGCGGCGTAGCGTCCGCGGAAATAGAGCAGCGGCTTGCAGTCATCGCCTCGGCGTCGCACCGCATGCGGCGCACCTTTCCGACCACGATCACGTGGTCGCCACCCTCGAACAGCGATTCCACGTCGCATTCCAGGTTGGCGATGCAGCCGTCGAGGATCGGACAGCCCGTCTCCCAGCTCTCGAATTCGACGCCGGACCACTTGTCCGGGCCGGACCTGGCGAACTGGCGCGACAGCGCCTCCTGGCCGTCGCCCAGGATATTCACGGCGAAATGGCGGTTCGAGTGCAGCGCCTCGAAGCTACTTGATGCCACGGTCGACGCAGAACAGCACCAGCGGCGGGTCGAGCGACAGCGAGGTGAAGGAGTTCGCGGTCAAGCCGACGGGCCCGCCCTCGGAATCGAGGGCGGTGATCACGGTGACGCCCGTGGCGAAGCATCCGAGCGCGTCGCGGAACTGCCGCGTATCGATCGTCATATGGGTTCGGCCACTTCAGGAGTTGGGGATTGGGTCGGACGTGGCCGGATCATAGACCGAGGCCGGGGCGCGATCCAAGCGCGGTGGGCGCGGGCCCATCAGCGCCACGCCTCGGCCGGCGGGGCGGTCAGATACGTGCCGCGCCCGCTCGCCACCAGCTTGCCCGCGCTGTCGTAGAGCTCGGCTTCGGCGACGGCCATCATGCCGCCGAGCCGCACCACCTTGGCGCGGGCGCGCAGATCGCCGGGCGCCGCCGGACGGTGGTAATCGACGCGCAGATCGACCGTCGGCGTCGGCCGGCCCAGCTTGGCGGCGATGGCGAAGTCGGCCGCCACGTCGACCATCGTGGCGAGCACGCCGCCATGGGCGATCTTGGCCATCGGGTTTCCCATCATGTCGGACCGCCAGGTGAGGCCGAGCTCGATGCCATCCTCGTCCAGCGCGAGCACGCGGAAATCCATCCACTGGTTGAAGGGCGCGCGCCGCATGCGCTCCTCGATCTCGGCCGCGCCGAGCACGTTTTCGGGCAAGGGGGTCTCCTTGGGTGACTCAGGCGGGGGCGTCACTCGACGACGTGGCCGACTGGCGCTCGGCGGCGCGGAACAGGCTCTCGATCGTCGCCGGGGCGACATCGCGCATGATGAACACCAGCCGCGTGCGCCGGTCCTGGCTTGGCCAGCGCTCGAGCCACTGCACCGGGTGGAACACGTGCTGCACGCCGTGGATCACGGCCGGCCGGTCGGGCTGTCCGGCGACGTTCACGATGCCCTTCATGCGCAGCAGCTTTTCGCCGAACCCGGCGGCAAGCAGGTTGACGAAGCGGCTGAGCGCCTCGGCCGCGATCGGCTTTTCGCTGGTGAACGAGAAGGCGCGGATATGGTCATCGTGGCGGTTGCGGTCGGGCGCGGCGTGACCGTGGCCGTGGTCGTGGCCCGCGTGGTCGTGGTCGTGGTCCTGGCCGGCATACGCCTCCTCGTTCAGCCAGCGCCGCACGTCGAGCGACTTGGTCTCGGCGTTGTAGAGCCCGGCATCGAGCAGGCGCGCGGGATCGACCGCGCCTTTCACCGCCTCGATGATCGGCGCGGCCGGGTTGAGGTCGCGGAGCCGCGTGCGCAGATCGTCGAGGGCGCGGCGGGCCGCATCGTCGGTGGCGAGGTCGGTCTTGGTCAGCACCAGCCGGTCGGCCACGGCGGCCTGCTTCACCGCCTCCGGGTGGGCGTCGAGCGTGGCGCCGCCGACCGTCCCGTCGACCAGCGCGATGACGCCTTCCAGACGGTAGCGGCCGACGAGCGACGGGGTCGACATCAGCGCGTGCAGGATCGGCGCCGGATCGGCGAGCCCCGTCGTCTCCACCACCACCCGGTCGAACCCGGCGCGGCCGTCCTGGCGTCGCTCCCACAGCGTCTCCAGGGTCTCGATCAGGTCGCCGCGCACGGTGCAGCACAGGCACCCGCTCGCGAGGGCGATCATGTTCTCGTCGACCCGCTCGATCAGCTCATGGTCGAGCGAGACGTCGCCGAACTCGTTGATGATGACCGCGGCGCGGGCGAGCTCGGGCCGGTGGACCAGCCGGTTGAGCAGCGTCGTCTTGCCGGCGCCGAGAAAGCCGGTGATGACCGAAACGGGAACGGGAGCCTCTGGCATGGCCTGAACATAAGGAAGTCGGGGTGCGGCGAAAAGCGCCGATAACGCCTTTTTAACCCCGTCCGGCCAGTCTGCCGGCAGGCGAGGTCCCCCTGAGGTCGCGATGTTTCTTCTGATCGGCGCCGCTGTCGTCTTTGTGTCCGTGTTCGGCGGCTTTGCGCTGTCGGGCGGCAATCTCGGCGTGCTCGTCCAGCCGTTCGAGCTGGTCATCATCCTGGGCGCCGCCATCGGCGCCTTCGTGATCGGCAATCCGAAGTGGCTGATCGCCCGCGCCGTGAAGTCGATCGGACAGGCGGCATCGGGCTCGAAGCTCAAGAAAGACGACTATATCGAGCTCCTGTCGCTGCTCTACCAGATCTTCAAGCTCGCCAAGGCGAAGGGCATGCTGGCGCTCGAGCCGCACGTCGAAAACCCGCACGAAAGCGAGCTGTTCGCCGGCTTCCCCAACTTCTTCAAGAACCATCACGCCGTCACCTTCCTGTGCGACTATTTGCGCATGATCAGCCTGGGCACCGAGAACCCCTACGAGCTCGAGGCGCTGATGGACGAGGAAATCGACACCCACCACTCGGAAACCTCGCAGATCGCCAACGCCTTCCAGACGATGGCCGACGGCATGCCGGCGCTCGGCATCGTCGCCGCCGTGCTCGGCGTCATCAAGACGATGGGCTCGATCACCGAGCCGCCCGAGGTGCTGGGCCATCTGATCGGCGGCGCGCTGGTCGGCACGTTCCTCGGCGTGTTCATGGCCTACGGTTTCATCGGGCCGATCGCCAACACGCTGAAGGGCGTATACGAGGCGGAAACCAAGTATCTGCAATGCATCAAGGCGGCGATGCTCGCCTACGTGCAGGGCTACGCGCCCGCCGTGGCGGTCGAGTTCGCGCGCAAGGCGCTGTTGACCGACGTGCGGCCGAGCTTCTACGAGGTCGAGGAAGCGGTTTCCGCCCTGCCCGCCGCCCAGGCCTAGGCGCCGGCCATGGCGTCGAACGTCGAAATCATCGTCAAGCGCCCGAAGAAGGGCGGCCACGAAGGCCATCACGGCGGCGCCTGGAAGGTCGCCTATGCCGACTTCGTGACCGCGATGATGGCGTTCTTTCTTCTGTTGTGGCTGCTCAACGCCACGACCGAGGAGCAGAAGCGCGGCATCTCGGACTATTTCTCCCCGGCCAGCGTGTCCCACTCGCAATCGGGCGCGGGCGGGCTGCTCGGCGGCCGCGCGATCTCCGCGCCGGGGGCGGAGATTTCCGGCACCGCCACCCCCTCGGTCAACATTCCGCTCACCCCGTCCGAGGGGGCGAGCGAACATGACGGCGCCGACGACCAGTCCGCCGCCCCGGCACGCGACGCGCCCGAGACGCGCAAGCCGGTCGACGAGGACGAGGCGGCCAAGCTGCTCAAGAAGAAGGAGGAGGAGCGGTTCGAGGCGGCCGAGAAGGAGCTGCGCAAGGCGATCGCCGCGTCGCCCGAGCTGAAGGCGATGGCGAACAACCTGCTGATCGACCGCACGCCCCAGGGGCTGCGCATCCAGCTCGTCGACCAGGAGAACAAGCCGATGTTCCCGCTGGGCAGCGCCGACGTGCCGGCGCGCACGCGCGAGCTGCTCGCGCAGATCTCCAAGGTGATCGGCAAGCTGCCCAACCGCATCTCGATCACCGGCCATACCGACGCAACCCCGTTCCACGGCGCGCGCAAGGGCTACGGCAACTGGGAGCTGTCGACCGACCGCGCCTTGGCCTCGCGCCGGGCGCTGGTCGGGGATGGGCTCGCGCCCGACCGCGTGGCCATGGTGGTCGGCCGCGCCGCAGAGGAGCCGCTGGTGCCCGAGGACCCGAACTCGGCCCGCAACCGGCGCATCTCGATCGTGCTGCTGCGCCAGGCTGGCGCGAAGGCGGACGGGGCCGCCGGTGCGCCCAAGGCGGTCGCGCCCGCGGCCAGGCCCGCCGATCCGGCCTTCCAGCGCGACTGGACCGGCCCGCGCGTGCGCTGAGGGCGACGGCCGCCGCAGCCCGGGCACGGGCTGCCGCTTGCCAGTGCGCCGGCCCGACGGATATTCTTGGCCCGCCAGAGCGTTAATCACCAGGAAGGTGGGCGCCGCGTGCCGGGCATGAACGAACCATCGTCGATCCGAACCAAGCCGCAGCTTCGCCGTCCCGACAGGTTCTTCTTCGGGACGCGGGGCCTGCCCTGCCCGTATCTGCCGGGGCGGGTGGAGCGCAAGGTGGTGACCGACCTGTCCGGCCCCGACGCGCCTTTGCTGTACGAGCGCCTGTCGCGCGCCGGGTTCCGCCGCAGCCACGGCCTCGCCTACCGGCCCGCCTGCGCCGGCTGCGAAGCCTGCGTGCCGGTGCGCATTCCCGCCGCGCGGTTCGATCTCAGCCGCAGCCTCGCCCGCGTTCTGCGGGCGAACGCCGACCTCTCCACCGCCGACATGCCGGCGCATGCGACCATCGAGCAGTTCCGCCTGTTCACCCGCTATCAGCGCGCGCGCCACGAGGGCGGCGAGATGTCGGGGATGAGCTATGACGATTACCGCGCGATGATCGAGGAAAGCCCGGTCGATTCCCGCATCGTCGAATATCGCACGCCGGACGGCACGCTGGTCGGGGCGATGCTGGCCGACCGGCTGGCCAACTCGCTCTCGGCCGTCTACAGCTTTTTCGAGCCGTCCCTCGCCCGCCGCTCGCTCGGCGTCTACATGGTGCTGTGGCTGGTCGAGGAATCGTGCCGGTCAGACCGGCCCTACGTCTATCTCGGCTACTGGGTCGCCGACAGCCCGAAGATGGCCTACAAGTCGCGCTTCCGCCCGCTGGAGGGGCTGGGGCCGACCGGCTGGCAGCCGATCGAGCCCGGCCGCGCCTAGCGTCCCGAAGATGTGAGTCCGGGGCCGGCCGCCGGCCGGCCCGCCACAACCGATCCGAAAGACCGACACATGAACAGGATGGATATGCGTCTCGCCGTCGTGGTCGCGCTGGGTGCGGTCGCGCTCGCCCTGCCCGCCCGCGCCGCCGACCAGGCGAGCGCCAGGATGATCGGTGCCGACGGCCACAGCCTCGGCACGCTGGCGCTGCTCCAGACCCCGGCCGGCGTGCTGATCCGCGGCACGCTCAAGGGGCTTTCGCCCGGCGAGCACGCCTTCCACGTCCACGGCACGGGCAAGTGCGAGCCGCCCTTCGCCTCGGCCGGCGGGCATTTCAACCCGGCGAACCAACACCACGGCTTCTTGAGCGATTCGGGCGGCCACGCCGGCGACATGCCGAACCTGCACGTCCCGGCCTCGGGCGAAATCGCGGTCGAAACCGTGAACGACCGGGTGACGCTGGAAGGCGGCAAGCCGAACAGCCTGATGGGCGGTACGGGCACCGCGCTGGTCATCCACGCCGGCGCCGACGACTACAAGAGCGACCCGGCCGGCAATGCCGGCGGCCGCGTCGGTTGCGGCGTGATCGCGGAGTAACGCGCGAGGCGGCGTGACCTATCCCGACGCGGTGGCGGCGGGCGCGGTGCGTCCGAAGGATGCGGCGATGCGCCGAACCGCGTCTTCCCCTTCGTCGCGCGCGCCATGCACCGTGCCGAACGCCGTCGGGTGGGTCGTCTCGCCGGCGAAGAAGATGCGGCCGGCGACCGGTTCGCGCAGCTTCGCGCGGCATCCCGCCTTGCCCGGCTTGGCGCAGGAATAGCCGCCGCGGATATACGGGTCGCCCAGCCAGTCGGAGGTGGCGCGTGCGACCACGCCCTTCAGCATGTCGGCGCCGAACAGCTTCACCAGGCCCGCCTCGGCGAAGTCGATCATCGCCTGCCGCCCCTCGGCGTGCAGCGCGCGGGCGAAACGCCCGTTGGCCCAGGCGATGATGACGGGCGTGCCCAGCGGGCGCACCTGGAAGCGCATATGCTCGGGCGTCGAATGCTCGATGAAGATGTGGCTGTTGCGCGGAAAGGCGGCGACCAGCTCGTCGCGCACGCGGAAAGCGACCTTCTCCGCCTCGCCGAGCGGGACGGACTCGATGGCGTCGCGCGTCGCCGCCGGCAGGTCGGGCGCGAAGCGGACATGGCCCTCGGCCAGCGTGCTGGTCGAGGCGGTCACGACGACGGCGCGGCACGAAAGCGCGCCCTTCGCCGTCTCCACCCGGACGCCATCGCCCGACCAGTCGATGCGCGTCACCGGCGTGTCGAGGGCGACCGGCAGGCCGCGTCCGTAATGGGCGACCAGCGCGCCATAGCCCGGCGCGACGCGCCAATTGTTGTAGCCGTTGTCGTAGCGGGACACGTCGAGCGCCGAGGTCCGGTCCGGCTCGACGCCGGCCAGCGCGGCGAAAAAGCTCGCGAACATCACGCCCCAGCGCGGATGCGGCGGGATCACCTCCGAGGCGGGAACATCGCGCCCCTCGGCGCCCGCCCGGTCGATCGCCTCGTAGGCGGCTTCCCAGTAGGCCTCCCACTCCTCGGCGGCGTGCGCGTCGAGCGCCTCGCGGGCGCGCAGGCTCATCCGCTTCCAGCCGTCGGTGTCGATCGGCCAGCCCTCGCGCTCGGCGAAGCGGGCGAAGAAATTGTGGTCGGCGTTGTGCAGCCAGTGCGCGCCGGGATCCCACCCGACGCCCATCGACTCGTCGGTCCAGCAGCGCCCGCCGACCCGGTCCTTGGCCTCCAGCACCTGCACGGACAGGCCGAGATCGACAGCCGTTCGCGCCGCGCCGAGCCCGCCCGCGCCGGCCCCGACGACCACAATGTCGGGATTCGAGTTGAAGCTCATCGTGCTGACATACACCGGCCTCGACCGGTCCGCCAGGGGGAGGCCTACCCGAACCGGTTGTTGCGCGGGAAGCCGCGGGGCGCGATGCGGCCGGCCTGGGCGCGCTTGCCCTGCCAGGGCAGCAGGTCGAGCTCCGTCCGCGTCCGGTCGCCCATCGGCCAGGTGAGGCCGGCGGCGCGGTCGAACACGCGCGCATCGGCGAGCCCGCCATCCTTGTAGGCTTGCAGCCTGACGCCGCGCCCGCGCGTCATCTCGGGCAGCTCGGCGAGCGGGAAGACCAGCATCTTGCGGTTGTCGCCCACGACGGCGACGGAATCGCCCTCGGCCGGGATGCAGACACAGGCCTCGGCGCCGCCCGCGACGTTCAGCACCTGCCGTCCGCCGCGCGTCTGGGCCAGCACCTCGGTCTCGGCCACCACGAAGCCGCGCCCGTCGGACGAGGCGACCAGCAGCTTGCGCCCCGGCTTGTGCACCAGCAGCGCCACGATCTCCTGGTCGTTGCCAAGGTCGATCATCAGCCGGATCGGCTCGCCGTGGCCGCGCCCGCCGGGCAGCTTGTCGACGGCCAGCGTGTAGAACCGCCCGTTGGTGCCGAACACCAGCAGCTTGTCGGTCGTCTCGCAGGGAAGCTCGAACCGCGCCCGGTCGCCTTCCTTGTATTTGAGCGCGCCGTTGCCGGTGCCGTGCCCCTTGACCGCGCGGATCCAGCCCTTCTCCGAGCACACGACGGTCACCGGCTCGCGCTCGATGAAGCTCTCCACCGGCGTCTCGACCGGCGCCGGCGCATCGCCGATTTCGGTGCGGCGCTTGCCCAGCGGCGTGTCCTTGCCGAACGTCTTGCCGATCTCGCGGATTTCCCCGGCGACCTTGTCCCAGCGCTTCTTCTCGTCCCGCATGAGCGCGCGCAGCTCCTTGCGCTCGCCCTCCAGCGCGTCGTTCTCGCGCTTGATCTCGATCTCCTCGAGCCGGCGCAAGGCGCGCAGCCGCATGTTGAGGATCGCCTCGGCCTGCGCGTCGGTCAGCGCGAAGCGCTTGATCAGCGCGGGCTTGGGGTCGTCCGAATCGCGGATGATCCGGATCACCTCGTCGAGGTTCAGATAGACGATCAGGTAGCCTGCCAGCACCTCCAGCCGGCGCTCGATCTGCTCCAGCCGATGGGTGGCGCGGCGCTTCAGCACGTCGTGGCGGTGGTCGAGGAAGGCGGTCAGCGCCTCGCGCAGATTCATCACGCGCGGCGTGAGCCCGCCTTCGAGCACGTTCATGTTGAGCCCGATGCGCACCTCGAGGTCGGTCGCCTTGAACAGCGACTCCATCACCGCCTCGGCCGGCACGTTGCGGTTCTTGGGCTCGATGATCAGGCGGATTTCCGCGTCGGACTCGTCGGCGACGTCGGCCACCAGCGGCAGCTTGCGCTCGGCGAGGAGCGTCGCGATGCGCTCGATCAGCCGCGCCTTCTGCACCTGGTAGGGGATTTCGGTGACGACGATCTGGTAGAGCCCGTGCTTCAGCTTCTCGGTGGTCCAGCGCGCGCGCAGGCGGAAGCCGCCGCGCCCGGTCGCGTAGGCCTCCGCCACCGATTCGCGCGGCTCGACCAGCACGCCGCCGGTCGGGAAGTCCGGCCCCGGCACCATCTCGACCAGCTTCTCGGTGGTCGCCTTCGGGTGCTTGATCAGGTGGAGGGCCGCGGCGCACAGCTCGGCCAGATTGTGCGGCGGGATCGAGGTCGCCATGCCGACGGCGATGCCCGCGGCGCCGTTGGCCAGCAGGTTCGGCACGCTGGCGGCAAGGACGATCGGCTCCTCCTCGGTGCCGTCATAGGTCGGGCGGAAATCGACCGCGTTCTCGTCGAGCCCTTCGAGCAGCGCCAGCGCATAGGGTGTCAGCCGCGCCTCGGTGTAGCGCATCGCCGCCGCGTTATCGCCGTCGACATTGCCGAAATTGCCCTGCCCCTCGACCAGCGGATAGCGCACGGCGAATTCCTGGGCGAGGCGGACCAGCGCGTCGTACACCGCCACGTCGCCATGCGGGTGGTAGCGGCCGATCACGTCGCCGACGACGCGGGCGCACTTCTTGAACCCCGTCCCGGGCTCGAGGCGGAGTTGACGCATGGCGTAGAGCAGCCGCCGGTGGACCGGCTTCAGCCCGTCGCGCACGTCGGGCAGCGAGCGCGAGGTGATGGTCGACAGCGCATAGGCGAGGTAGCGCTCGCCCAGCGCGTCGGCGAAGGGGGCATCGAGGACGGTTTCGCCCGAAGGCGCGGGGGATTTGGCCATGTACGCCGCCTAAAGCTCGCTCGGAACACCAGATATAGTAGGATTTCGCGCGATTGCGTCAACAAATCGCGTGCGGGCGGCGGGAAGCGGACGCCCGTCCGGGCCGAACACGCAGCGCGCCAGGAAGAACCCGGTGAGGTCGAGGCCGGCCGCGACGTCGCCCGGCCCGGGCTGCCCCCCCGCCGCCAGGAAGGCCGGCAGCGCAAGCAGCCGGTCGCGCCACGGCTCGCCCGCCGCCGCCGACACGGCCCGGCCGGTGCGCGGCGAGACATAGGCGAGACCGTCATTCGCCCCGGTCGCGGCGCAGCTCGCGAGGTCGAGCCCGAAGCCCAGCTCGGCGAGCAGGCCGAGCTCCCAGCGCACGTAGGCTTCGGCCCAGCCGGGGCCGGCGAGCGCATCGACCAGCGCCAGGGTGGTCTCGTACAGCGCCTCGTGCGGCTCGCGCTCGGGCAGGACCGCGTCGACCAGCGCGCACGACGCGGCGAGCGCCGCGAGCGCGCCGGCACGGTCGAGCAGTCCGGCCGCGTTGGCCCGCATCGGCTCGCAGCTCCAGGTGCCGAGATGCTCCGCGAGGCGCGCGCGCCAGGTCGCCGCCACCACATTGCCGGGCTGGTAGAGGCCGCGGCCGCGCCGCCCCGACCCGCCGCGCGCGAGCCCGACATGGCGCCCGTGCGCGCGGGTCAGCAGCGTGACCACGGCGGCGGATTCGCCGTGGCGCCGCGCCGCGATCACCATCCCTTCGTCGGACCAGTCCATGAATCGGGGCACTATAGGCCCCACGCCGGACGCAGGCGAGAGGTCACGCCCGCCGGCGGCGCACCGGTCTCAATGCACGCGGCGGTCGGCGCCGATCGGAATCGACCGCACCCGCAAGCGCTCTTGGCGGCCCTTGATCTCCAGCGTCCGCTGCGGGCTGTCGGGATGCAGGTCGGCAACCGACGCGTACGCCGCTTCGCTCACCAGCAGCTCGCCCGGCTGCGCCGCCGCGCGAATCCGCGCCGCGGTATTCACCGGCTCGCCCAGCGCGGTGAAGTCGAAATAGTCTTCCTGCCCGACATTGCCGACGAACGAGATCCCCACGTCGATTCCGATTCCCAGCGGGATCCAGGGTCCTTCGGCGCGGCCATACCCCACGCTGCGCAGAAGCGAGCGCCCGGCCTCGACGGCGGAGCGCGCGAAGGCGGGGCCGGCGAAGCCGGGAATGAAGAACGCCATCACCTCGTCGCCGATGAGCTTGTCGATCGTCGCGTCGTAGCGCACGAGCACGTCGTTCGCGGTGCGATAGAAGCGGTTGAGCAGCAGCGCATACGCGGCCGGCCCGAGCTGCTCCGCCAGAGCGCTGGACCCGCGGACATCCACGAACAGGATGGCCGTCTCGACCTCGGCGCCGCCGAGCGGCATCTTTTCGCAGCAGGCCGCGCAAAGCTGCGGGCTCTTGCGCGACGGCGTGAAGCCGATCGCGCGGCAGACATGGCCGCCGAACCCGCCGAACGGATTATTGCAAACCTTGCAGCGCGGCGCGCCGGGCAGCCAGCGCATCGTCCGGCGCAGAACGCCCAGCACCGGGTGCCCGTCGGTGAGCACCTTCTGCCACAACGCTGTCACTTCGGCCGGACTTAAAGACTCGGTACGCCTCACGAGCATCTCCACTCGCGAACGGCCCACCATAGCAGGGATTGCGCGAAACGGCATCCCCCGCCGTGGGGGCTCAATTGCCGAAATCGAGCCCCATGGCGCTGTAGCGCTCGGGATCGTCAGGCCAGTTCTCGCGCACCTTGACGTAGAGGAACAGATGCACCTGGCGCTGCAGGAGCTTCGCCAGCTCCTCGCGCGCCGCCTGGCCGATCGCCTTGAGCTGGCGGCCGCCGCGGCCGATGACGATGGCTTTCTGGCTGTCGCGCCGGACATAGATCGTCTGCTCGACGCGCAGGCTGCCGTCGTCGATCTCCTGCCAACGGTCGGTCTCGACCGTGATCGCGTAAGGCAGCTCCTGGCGAAGCTGGAGGAACAGCTTCTCGCGGGTGATCTCGGCGGCCATCAGCCGGTCGTTGATGTCGGACAGCTGGTCCTCGGGATAGAGCCAGGGCCCTTCGGGTGCGGCGCGGGCGAAATGGTCGCGCAAATCCCCGACGCCGTCGCCGGTGAGCGCCGAAACCATGAAGATGTCCGAGAACAGGCCGGTCTCGTCGAGCGCCCGGGCGATGCCGAGCAGCGCCTCGCGCCGGACCAGGTCGATCTTGTTGATCACCGCGACGCCCTTGCGCCCGGCGCTGCGCAGCGAATCGAGGATCGCGCGGGTCTCGCCGTCGAGGCCCGCCTTGGCGTCGACCAGCAGGGCGAGCACGTCGGCATCGGCGGCGCCGGCCCAGGCGGCGGCGACCATCGCCCGGTCGAGCCGGCGGCGCGGCGCGAAGATGCCGGGCGTGTCGACGAATAGAAGCTGCGCCGGCCCGACCGCGACGATGCCCAGGATGCGCGTGCGGGTGGTCTGCACCTTGGGGGTGACGATCGACACCTTGGCGCCGACCAGCGCGTTGGTCAGCGTCGACTTGCCGACATTGGGCGCGCCCATCAGCGCGACGTAGCCGCAGCGCGTGGTGGCCTCGGGCGCGGTGGGATCAGCCGGCATGCGCTCCGCCCTCCTCGGCGATGCGGGCGAGCATGGCCTCGGCGGCGGCACGCTCGGCCGCGCGCTTCGAGGGGCCCTTGGCCCGCTCCGGCGGTGCGCCGGCGACGAGCAGCTCGACCGTGAACTCGGGCGCGTGGGACGGGCCCGACCGCGCCACCTCGCGATAGCGGGGCAGCGCCAGCCCGCGCCCCTGCGCCCATTCCTGCAGCGCCGTCTTGGCGTCGTGCGGCGGGGCGGCGTCGGCGGCGACCATCGCGTCCCATGCCTTCTCGACGAAGGGTCGCGCCGCGTCGAGCCCGCCATCGAGATAGAGCGCGCCGATCACCGCCTCGCAGCAATCGGCGAGGATCGTCGGGCTGAGGCGCGACCCGGCGCCCGCCTCGCCCGACGACATGCGCACATAGGCGCCGAGATCGAGCGCGCCGGCGACGGCGACCAGGCTTTCGCGGCGGGCGAGCTTGGCGAAGCGGCGCGCCAGCGCGCCCTCGGCCTCGCCCGGGAAGCGGTGGAACAGGAGATCGGCCAGCACCAGCCCGAGCACGCGGTCGCCGAGGAACTCCAGCCGCTCGTAGCTTTCGGCCTCGCCCGCCTCGCGCCGGGCGGGGCCCGCGCTGGTGTGGGTGAGCGCGAGCTCGAGCAGCTTCGGCCGGGCGAACTTGTGGCCCAGCCGCCGGGCCAGCCCGGCGGGCCGGCGCGCTTCGCCCGGGGCTTTCCGGGTCACCTCACGACCTGGAGGAACCGGCCGATGCGGATCGCGCCGGGCCAGGTCCAGGGGGCCCACCACGACGCGCTCGACGCCGCCGAGAAGAACAGGATCTCGGCGCGGCCGACCAGGTTCGCCGCCGGAATGTAGCCGACGCCGTGCAGCGGCCCGTTCGGCATGGCGCGGCTGTCGAGCGAGTTGTCGCGGTTGTCGCCCATCGCGAAATAGTTGTTCGGCGGCACCTTGAAGACCGGCGTGCTGTCCAGGAGCTCGTGGTCGCCGAGCTCCAGGATCGGGTGCTGCACCCCGTTCGGCAGGGTCTCGATGAAGCGCGCGGCGCGCACCATGCGGCCGGATTCGTCGCGATAGACGTAGTCCTCGATGCGCCGGCGCGGCACGATCTTGCCGTTGATGTAGAGCCGGCCGTCGCGCATCTGGATGGTGTCGCCGGGCAGGCCGATCAGCCGCTTGATGTAGTCGGTCGAGTTGTCCGACGGCAGCTTGAAGACGAACACGTCGCCGCGCGCGGGCTTCGAGGCCAAAACGCGGCCGGAGAACAAATCGGGCGAGAACGGGAAGGAAAAGCGGCTGTAGCCATAGGAATACTTGGAGACGAACAGGTAATCCCCGACCAGCAAGGTGGGGATCATCGAGCCCGACGGGATGTTGAACGGCTCGAACAGGAACGTGCGCACGACGAGCGCGATCAGGACCGCATAGACGACGGTCTTGATGGTGTCCCAGCCGCCTTTGGTCTTCCTGGCTCTCGATGACAACGGACAGGCCTAACGGATTGATCTCGAACAGGGGGGCCTTCGGGGAAGGGTGCCGGTCGGCGGGCGATCAAACGCGCGGGGCGCGCGCGCTGTCAAGCCGGGAATGCGACTTGGTCGCACGCGCGGCCTCATGCCGCGTCCCGCGGCACCGCGGTGATGATGACGATGGCGTGGGCCATCGGCGGCTCGTCGGTCAGGCTGATGTCGATCTGCGCCACCATGCCGGGCGGGGTCAGCGCCTCGAGCCGGGCGAGCGCGCCGCCGGTGAGCTTCATGGTCGGCCGGCCCGAGCGCAGGTTCACCACCCCCATGTCGCGCCAGAACACGCCCTGGCGGAAGCCGGTGCCGAGCGCCTTGGAGCACGCTTCCTTGGCGGCGTAGCGCTTGGCGTAGCTTTCCGCGCGCCCGGCGCGGCGCTCCGACCGCTCGCGCTCGACCTGGGTGTAGATCCGGTCGAGGAACCGGTCGCCGAACCGTGCCAGCGTCTTTTCGATGCGGCGGATGTCGATCAGGTCGTTGCCGACGCCGAGGATCATCGGCGGCGCCGCCCCGCGCCTCGTCCATCGCGGCGCGCATGCGGCGGATCGCGTCCTCGAGCCCGACGAAGACCGCCTCGCCGACCAGGAAATGGCCGATATTGAGCTCGGCGATGGTCGGGATGCGCGCAACCGGCCCGACCGTGTCGTAGGCGAGCCCGTGCCCGGCATGGCATTCGAGCCCCAGCGCGTGGGCGGCCTTCGCCGCCTCCACGAGCCGGACGAGCTCGCGCGCCCGGGCCTCGCCGGCGGCCTCGCAATAGGCCCCGGTGTGCAGCTCGACCACGGGCGCGCCGATGGCGCGGGCCGCCTCGAGCTGGGCGCGCTCGGGCTCGACGAACAGCGAGACGCGGATACCCGCCCCGCCCAGCTCGTCGGCGAAGCGGACGAGCCGGTCCCTGGCGCCGGCGACATCGAGCCCGCCCTCGGTCGTGCGCTCCTCGCGCTTCTCCGGCACCAGGCAGGCGGCGTGCGGCAAATGGTCGAGGGCGATGGCCAGCATCTCGTCGGTCGCCGCCATCTCCAGGTTCAGCGGCAGGTCGACCTCGTCGCGCAGCCGGCGGATGTCGTCGTCGGAGATGTGGCGCCGGTCCTCGCGCAGATGGGCGGTGATGCCGTCCGCCCCCGCCCGGGCGGCGAGCTTCGCCGCGCGCAGCGGGTCGGGGTGGCGGCCGCCGCGCGCGTTCCGGATGGTCGCGACGTGGTCGATATTGACGCCGAGGCGCAGCGCGGGCGGCCCGCTCATCCGCGCGCCCGGTCGACCGAGTTCACCTGCGGCACGGCGCGCAGCGCGGCGATGATGTCGGTCAGATGCTTCACGTCCTCGACCTCGATGTCGATGGCGATCTCGAAGAAGTCGGTCGTGCGGTTGGTGATCTTGAGGTTGTTGATGTTGCCCAGGTGGCGCGCGATGACGGTCGACAGCGAGCCCAGCGTGCCGCGCTCGTTGGCGACGACCAGGTTGATGCGCCCGACATGGCCCTTGTCCTCCGGCTCCGGCCCCAGATCCCACGATACATCGAGCCAGCGCTCCGGCGTCTCCTGGAAGCTGTCCAGCGTCTCGCAATCGATGGTGTGGATCGTCACCCCCTTGCCCTGGGTGACGATGCCGACGATGCGGTCGCCCGGCAGCGGATGGCAGCAATTGGCGTAGTGCACCGCCATGCCGGGGATCAGCCCGCGGATCGGGATCGGCGCCTCGACGCGCGGCTTGTGCAGCGGCACGACCTTGCCGTCGTCGCTGGGCGCGGCCTCGGCGGCGGGTACGGCGCCGGGGAATACCGCCTTCAGCACCTCGACGGTGGTCAGCGCCCCGCGGCCGAGCGCGGCGTAGAGGTCGTCGGCATCGGCGGCGCCGAACCGCTCCAGCACGCCGGCGAGCGCGTGGTCGGCCTGGTCGGCCAGCTCGTAGCCCGCCTCGCGGAACGCCTTCGTCAGCATCGCCTGGCCCAGCCGCTCGTACTCGGCGCGCTGGCGCGAGCGCACGAAGCGGCGCAGCCGGGCGCGCGCCTTGGCGGTGACGACGAACTGCTCCCAGTTGGGCGACGGCGTGCCGCCCTTCGAGGTGATGATCTCCACCTGGTCGCCGTTGGCGAGCGAGGTGCGCAGCGGCATGATCTTGCCGTTGATCTTGCAGCCGATGCAGGCGTCGCCGATCTCGGAGTGCACGGCGTAGGCGAAATCGACCGGCGTCGCCCCGCGCGGCAGGGCGATCAAATCGCCCATCGGGGTGAAGCAGAACACCTGGTCCTGGTACATGGCGAGGCGGGTGTGCTCCAGCACCTCCTCCGCCCCCGAAGCGTGCTCGATGATCTCGAGCATCTCGCGCAGCCAGCGGAACTGGCGCCCCTCGGTCGGCTGCACGCCACCCTGCTTGTACTGCCAGTGCGCGGCGACGCCGAGCTCGGCCACCTCATGCATGTCGCGCGTGCGGATCTGGATCTCGATGCGGCGCTGCTCGGGCCCGATGACGGTGGAGTGCAGCGAGCGGTAGCCGTTGAGCTTGGGCGTCGAGATGTAGTCCTTGAACCGCTCCGGCACCGAGCGATAGCGGGTGTGGATGATGCCCAGCGCCTGGTAGCAGTGCTCGACCTTTTCGACGATCACGCGGAACGCCATGATGTCGGAGAGCTGCTCGAATCCGACGTTCTTCTGGTGCATCTTGCGCCAGATCGAGTACGGCTTCTTCTCCCGCCCCTGGACATCGGCCGCGAGCCCGCCCTCGGCCAGCGCGTCATGCAGCGCACCGACGATGCGCGGCACGATGCTCTCGCCCTCGGCGCGCAGGAAGTCGAGACGGGCGACGAGCGAGGCGCGCACGTCGGTGTTCAGCTCGCCGAAGGCCAGGTCCTCGAGCTCGTCCTTCATCTGCTGCCAGCCGATGCGCTCGGCGAGCGGCGCGTAGATGTCCATCGTCTCGCGCGCGATGCGGGCGCGGCGCTCGGCCTTGTCGATGAATTTCAGCGTCCGCATGTTGTGCAGCCGATCGGCGAGCTTGACCAGCAGCACGCGGATGTCGTCGGAGGTGGCGAGCAGGAGCTTGCGGAAATTCTCCGCCTGGCGCGCGTCGGGCGAAAGCTGCTCGAGCTGCGACAGCTTGGTCACCCCGTCGACCAGGCGGGCGACCCGCTTGCCGAACAGATCCTCGATCTGCGGCAGGGTCGCGACCGTGTCCTCGACCGTGTCGTGCAGCAGCGCGGTGACGATGGAATCGGTATCGAGGTGGATGTCGGTGAGGATGCCCGCCACCTCGACCGGGTGCGAGAAGTACGGGTCGCCTGAGGCGCGCTTCTGGCCGCCATGGGCCTTCAGCGAGAACACGTAGGCGCGGTTGAGCGCGGCCTCGTCGGCGTCCGGGTCGTAGCTCTTGACGCGCTCGACCAGCTCGTACTGGCGCATCATGGCGTAAGACCGCCGCGATGGTGCGGGCAGAGTTCCGCAGCCAGCCCCTCACCCCGTCCCTCTCCCATGGGGCGAGGGGACCCGGGTGCAAAATCGTCGCGGCTGATCGACGTCACGCTTGCGTCGGCACGGCAAGGAAGCCCGTCGGACCGTTCCCTCTCCCATTGGAAGAGGGACAGGGTGAAGGGTAGTCCCCGGCCGGCCGCGGGCGCAGCCTGAAAACCGTCGACCGGCGCTGAGCCCGAGGCGGGGTGCGGCCTACTCCTCGTCGCCTGCTTCCGGTTCCACATTCTCGTCGCCGAAGCCGGGCCCTTCCTCGCTTTCCTCGTCCGAGCCGCCCTCGGCGCCCTCGGTCAGCGAGCCCTCGGCGACCGCGGCGATCAGCGATTCCTCGAGCTCCAGCATTTCGGAGGAATCCTCCGGCGCCTCGTCCGTGTCGGCGTGCTTCTGCAGCCCCTGGATCAGGGAATCCTGCAGCCCATCGATCGGGATCGTTTCGTCGGCGATCTCGCGCAGCGCGACGACGGGGTTCTTGTCGTTGTCGCGATCGACGGTCAGCGCCCCGCCGACCGACAGCTCGCGCGCGCGCTGGGCCGCCATCATGACCAGATCGAAGCGGTTGGGCACCTTGACGACGCAATCTTCCACGGTGACGCGAGCCATGGGGACACTCTCCAGCCTAAGGAAATCAGCCGGTTATATAATGGTTTCGCGCGCCGCGGGCAAGGCCGCGGCCTAGCCGTCCAGCGGCGTGCAGTCCTGCGGCGGCAGCGAGGCGATCAGCGCCTCGACCGTCCGGCCCAGCACGGGGTGGACCCAGCCCGGCGCCAGCTCGGCCAGCGGCATCAGGACGAAGGCGCGCAGATGCGCGCGCGGATGGGGCAGGACCGGGCCGCCCCCCGCCCCGTCCGCGACCTGGCCGTCATAGTCGATCAGGTCGAGGTCGAGCGGGCGGGCGGCGTTGGCCACCGTGCGGACGCGGCCGAATGCCGCCTCGACCCGGTGCAGCGTGGCGAGCAGCGCCGCCGGGTCTTGCGCCGTCGCCACCGAGGCGACGCCGTTGACATAGTCGGGCTGGCCCGAGGGCGGCACCGGCGCGGTGCGATACCAGCGCGAGCAGGCGAGCACCGTCACCCCTTCGCCCTCCAGCGCGTGCAGCGCCTCGGCCAGGGTCGCCGCCGGCGGGCCGTGCCGGGTCGGGAGGTTGGCGCCGAGCGCGACCAGGATCACGCTGCCATTCCACAGGTTGCGTGCGCAAATTGGCTTGCGGATTCCGCCGAAAGCATTATCTGGTGGGAGGTAAGGGGGAACATTCTTCGACAACGCATATTGCGTCCCTTCCCTCCATTTCCGTACGGGGAACCGAACCTATGAACTTCTATCCGGAAGAACGCCTGGCGATGTTCATCGACGGGGCGAACCTCTACGCCTCGGCCCGGGCGCTGGGGTTCGACGTCGACTACAAGAGCCTGCTGACACATTTCGCCGGCCAGGGCCGGCTGGTCCGCGCGTTCTACTACACCGCCCTTCTGGACGAGCAAGAATACTCGCCGATCCGCCCGCTGGTCGACTGGCTCGACTATAACGGCTACACGCTGGTCACCAAGCCGACCAAGGAATTCACCGACTCCACCGGGCGCCGCAAGATCAAGGGCAACATGGACATCGAGCTCGCCATCGACATGATGGAGATGGCCGACAATCTCGACCATATCGTGCTGTTCTCGGGCGACGGCGATTTCCGCCGGCTGGTCGAGGCCGTCCAGCGCAAGGGGACGCGGGTCAGCGTGGTCTCGACGCTGCGCTCCGCCCCGCCGATGGTGGCCGACGAGCTGCGCCGCCAGGCCGACAATTTCATCGAGCTGCAGGACATCGCCCCCACCATCATGCGCGCCCCGCGCCCGATCCCCGCGGTGGCGGAGAATGACGAGATGGAGCGGACGGGCTGAGCGCGCCCGAGCTTCCGCCGCCCGATTGCGCCCTGTGCCCCCGGCTGGCGGCATTCCGTGGCGACAACCGCACCGCGCATGGCGACTGGCATAACGCGCCGGTGCCGTCGTTCGGGCCGCTCGACGCGCGGCTGCTGATCGTCGGGCTGGCGCCCGGCCTGCGGGGCGCCAACCGCACCGGGCGGCCCTTCACCGGCGATTATGCCGGCGACCTCCTCTACGCGACGCTGGGGAAGTTCGGCCTCGCCCGCGGCACGTACGGCCAGCGGCCGGACGACGGGCTCGCCCTGGTCGATTGCCGGATCACCAATGCCGTCCGCTGCGTGCCGCCGGAGAACAAGCCGACGCCGGCCGAGATCGCCGCCTGCCGGCCGTTCCTGGCGGCGGAGATCGCCGCCATGGCGAAGCTGAAGGTGATCCTCGCCCTCGGCGCCGTCGCGCACCGCACGGTGCTCGCCGCGCTGGGCGCCCGCCAGGCGGCCTTCCCCTTCGCGCACGGCGCGATCCACCCTGTGCCCGGGCTCGTGCTGGCCGATTCCTACCACTGCTCGCGCTACAACACGAACACCGGCCGGCTGACCCCCGCGATGTTCGAGCGGGTTTTCGAGGCGCTGGGCCCTACCCTCGCCGGGTGAGGCCCGGCCGCTATCCCCCGTTGCGCAGCAGCGAGCGCACCTGCGAGGAGACCGCCACCTTGCCCTCGCGAACGAAGGCCTCGTGGTTCTCGACGATCTCGTCGGAATCGTAGACGTAGTTGACCATCATGCCCAGCGACTGGTGGAGGCCCTTCTCGGACAGGTCGGCCGCCCCGTTGATCCGCCCGATCGAGGCGCCGTTGCCCAGATGGAAGCGCGCCACCGGGTCGACTGGCCGGCTGTTGCGCTTCTCCTGCGCCAGATAGCGCGCGCAGAGCTGGGCGAGCGGCTTCTGCAGGCGCCGCCGCGCCGTCTCGTTCTCCATCAGCCGGTCCTCGGCGAGCAAGGTCCGGTCCTCGGACGGAAGCCAGTCGGGCGGGGCCTCGGCGAGGGTCCGCTCGAGCCAGGCGCGGAAGCCCGGGATCGGCGACAGGGTGCAGAACGTGCGCAGCCGGGGCAGCTCGGACGACAGCGCGTCCACCACCTGCTTGATCAGGAGGTCGCCGAACGAGATGCCGGTCAGCCCCTCCTGGCAGTTGGAGATGGAGTAGAACACCGCGGTGTCCGGCGCGCCGCCGTTGGTCGCGGTGGGCTCCAGAAGCTCGCCGATATTGCCCGCCATGCCGCGGGTGAGCGCCACCTCGACGAAGATCAGCGGCTCGTCGGGCAGGGCCGGATGGAAGAAGGCGAAGCAGCGCCGGTCCTGGTCGAGCCGGCGGCGGAGATCGTCCCAGCCGTGGATTTCGTGCACCGCCTCGTACTCGATCAGCTTTTCGAGGATGGCGGCCGGCGTGCGCCACTCGATGCGCTCGAACTGCAAAAAGCCGCGGTTGAACCACGAGGTCAGCAGGTGCTTGAGGTCCGCCTCGAGCGCGCGCAGCTCGTCCGACAGGTCCTTCTCGGCGAGCAGCGCGGCGCGCATATGCACGATGGCCGCCGTGCCGCCCGGCGCCGTGTTGATCCGGCGGAACAGCTCCTGGCGCGGCGCCTCCACCGCGCGGGCGAGCGCCCGGTAGGCGGTCTGGTCGTGGCTCGCCACATAGGCCTCGGCGGCGTGCAGCACGGCCTCGGGGTCGGGCGCGTAGGCGGCGGCGATGGCGTCGAGAAAGCTCAGCGCCTCGTCCGTGTCCATCCCCCGGTACAGCCCGACGACCTCGCGTGACAGCGCCATGCCCGACGCCTCGCCATGGGCGCTCATCAGCTCGTGGCAGCGCTCGATCGCCGTCTCGACCCGCGACACCTTCGACGGGCGCTCGAGATACTGGCGCCCCAGATCGGCGATCGCATCGGTGATACTCCGCATCCACACGCGGCCCATCTCCTTCGGCTCCCTCGACCGCTCCACATACTGGGCGGCAGACGTTACAACTTTGTGCGCGGCCTGTCGCGACCCGGCGAATCCGGCTATCATCGGCTGGAAAAGGGCCGGGGCCGCCATGAAGTTCGGCATCTTCGATTACATCGACCGACGCGACGAGCCGCCCGGGACGACGTTCGACGAGCGGCTGGCGTTCCTCGCCGCGGCCGAAGATCGCGGATTTTTTGGTTACCATCTGACCGAGCACCACGCGACGCCGCTCAGCTATACCCCCTCGCCCACCGTCTACCTGGCCGCCGCCGCGCGCGAGACCAGCCGCATCCGGCTGGGGGCGCTGCTGTTCCTGCTGCCGCTCTACAATCCGCTGCGCCTGATCGAAGAGCTGTGCATGGTGGACCACCTTTCCAAGGGGCGGCTCGACATCGGCGTCGGGCGCGGCATCTCGCCTCACGAGTTCGCGGCTATGGGCGTGCCGTTCGACGACGCCGACGCGGTGTTCGACGATGCGCTCGAGGTGCTGGTCAAGGGGCTGACGCACGAAACCGTTAACCATCGCGGCCCGTACTTCACCCTGGACGACGTGCCGGTGCCGCTGCGCCCTTGCCAGACGCCGCACCCGCCTTTGTGGTACGGGCTGCGTGGCGATGCGCACGACCGGCCGGCCCGCTGGGGCATGAACGCCGTCGCCATCGGCCCGACCGAAAAGGTCGCGCGCCATCTGCGGCTCTACCGCGAGGCCTGGGCGCGCCATGCCAACGATCCGCGGCGCAAGGCCTCGCCGGTCCAGGACCCGCTGATCGGCGCGATGCGCTGCGTGTTCGTCGCCGACACCGACGCCGAAGCCGAGCGGCTCGCCTGGCCGGCCTTCCGCCAATGGTTCGACAACCTCGCCTGGCTGTGGGTGCGCTCGGGCACCTTCCCGCCGATCGCCATCCCGGCCGACATCGACGCGGCCCGCCGCGAGGGCGCGCTGGTCGCGGGGTCGCCCGACACGGTGCGCCGCGCGCTGGGCGACCAGGCCCGGCAATGCGGGTTCAACTATCTTGTCCTGCAGCTCGCCTTCGGATCGCTCACCCACGCCCAGGAGATGCGCTCGCTCGCCCTGTTCGCCGACGAGGTGATGCCCGCCCTCGCCGGGCTCGGGGCCGAGGCGGCGATGGAGGTTCCATGAGCACAGCATTGCGCAACGACACTTCGCCCATCGAGACGCACCGCCTGTCCGCCACCATCGGGGCGGAGGTGACCGGCATCGATTTGTCGCGGCCGGTCGACCCGCCGACCCTGGCCGCGCTGAAGGACGCGCTGGCGGCGCACAAGGTGCTGTTCTTCCGCGACCAGGACATCACGCCCGAGCAGCAGGTGGCCTTCGGCAAGCTGTGGGGCGAGCTTACCGTGCACCCCTTCGTGCCGCATCTCGACCATTTGCCCGAGGTGCTGGTGCTGGACAACGACGCCGACAACCCGGTCTTCGCGACCGACGTGTGGCATTCGGACGAGACCTTCCGGGTGGAGCCGCCAATGGGCTCGATCCTGCGCTGCGTGAACATCCCGCCGGCCGGCGGCGACACGCTGTGGTGCGACATGGTGGCGGCCCATGCCGGCCTCAGCGACACGATGCAGCATTTCCTGTCGGGGCTGGAGGCGATCCACGACTTCAAGCCGTTCCGCCGCAAGTTCGACGCGCTGCCGATCCGCGAGCGCCATGCGCGCCTCGCCGACATGGAAGAGACGCTGCCGAACCCAGCGCACCCGGTCGTCCGCACCCATCCGGTGACCGGCGAGAAGGCTTTGTTCGTCAACCGCCAGTTCACCCTCGCCATCAAGGACATGCGCGCCGACGAATCGAACGCGCTGCTGGAGTTCCTGTACGGACAGACCCTGATCCCGGAATACCAGGTGCGGTTCCGCTGGGCCCCGCACTCGATCGCGTTCTGGGACAATGCGCCGACCCAGCACTACGCGGCGAACGACTACTACCCGCAGCGCCGCACCATGTACCGCGTGACGGTCAAGGGCGGCCGGCCTTACTGATCAGGGAGGATCCGATGGCGAAATCGAGCCGCAAGGTGGCGCTGATCACCGGATCGGCCTCGGGCGTGGGCGCGGCCACCGCGCGCCTTCTCGCCGGGCGCGGCTACAACGTGGTGATCAACTACAGCAAGAGCGAGGCGGAGGCCCACGCCGTCGCCGAGGACTGCCGCAAGGCCGGAGCGGAAGCCCTCGTCTGCCGGGCCGACGTCTCCGCCGATGCCGATTGCCGCCGCATGGTGGACGAGACCGTCGCCAAGTGGGGCCGGATCGACGTGCTGGTGAACTCCGCCGGCTGGACGAAGTTCGTCCACCACGCCGACCTGGAAGGGCTGTCGAGCGAGGACTTCCTCAGGACGCTGCAGATCAACCTGCTCGGCCCGTTCCAGATGGTGCGCGCCGCTCAGCCCCACCTTAAGGCGGCGGGGAACGCCGCCGTTGTGAACGTATCGTCGGTGGCCGGTATCAACGCCGGCGGCTCGTCGATCGCCTATTCCACCTCGAAGGCCGGGCTCAACAACCTGACCGCCGCCCTCGCCCGCGTGCTGGGGCCGGAGATCCGCGTCAACGCGGTCTGCCCCGCCTTCATCGCCGGGCGCTGGCTGGTCAACGGGATGGGGCAGGAGCGCTACGACGCCTACAAGGCGAACCTGGAAAAGACCGCGCCGCTGCGCCACGCCACCCAGCCCGAGGAGGTGGCCGAGCACATTCTGTGGTTCATCGAGGGCGCGAAGCTGGTGACCGGCCAGGTGCTGGTCACCGACTGCGGCTTCTCGCTCGGCCAGGCCCCCGCCCATTCCGCCGCCGGCGCCGAGAAGAATCGCGAGGCCGCGAAGGCCCGCTAACCGACATAGGGAGAAACGTCATGGCCCGTCCGGTCATCATGACCTGCGCCGTCACTGGCGGCGCCGACACCGCCGACAAGTCGAAGGCCGTTCCCGTCACGCCCGCCCAGATCGCCGAGGCCGCGATCGGTGCGGCCAAGGCCGGCGCCGCGATCGCCCACATCCATGTGCGCGATCCCGAGACCGGCAAGGCGAGCATGAAGTTCGACCTGTACCGCGAGGTGGTCGAGCGCATCCGGGATTCCGCGACCGACGTGATCATCAACCTGACGACCGGCGCGGGGGCGCGGTTCGATCCGTCGGAGAACGACCCGGCGGTCGGCGGTCCAGGCACGACCATGGCGACGGCCGAGAACCGCGTGACCCATATCGAGCGGCTGAAGCCCGAGGTGTGCTCGCTCGACATCGCCACGATGAATTTCGGCGACTACGCCTTCGTCAACGTGCCGAAGATCCTGGCCAAGATGGCCGAGGGCATCCGCAAGGCGGGCGTGAAGCCCGAGCTCGAAGTGTTCGACACCGGCCATGTCCGCCTCGCCCGCAAGATGATCCAGGACGGCGCGCTCGACGGCGAGAATCCGCTGTTCCAGCTCTGCCTCGGCGTCCCGTGGGGCGCGCCCGCGACGACCGAGAGCATGATGTTCATGAAGAGCCTCTTGCCCGCGGGCGCGACCTGGGCCGGGTTCGGCATCTCGTCGATGGAGATGCCGATGGTGGCGCAGGCGGTGCTGCTCGGCGGGCACGTGCGCGTCGGGCTCGAGGACAACCTCTATATCGAGCGCGGCAAGCTCGCCCCCTCGAACGCCGCGCTGGTCGAACAGGCGGCGAAGATCATCCGATCGCTGGGTGACGAACCCGCGACGCCCGACCAGGCGCGCGAAATCCTCGGGCTCAAGAAGGCGGCGTGAGGGCGGCGAGGCGGACTTGCACGTCATACGGCAATGCCGTAGTATAGAGACGTGCGGATCGAGTTCGACGCCGAGAAGGATTCGGCGAACCGAACGAAGCACGGCGTGTCCCTGGCCTTCGGCGCCGACGTGCTGGCTGACGAACGGCGGTTGGACGTTCTCGACGTGCGTTTCGATTACGGCGAGGAACGGTTCGTCTGCTACGGGATGGTGAGGGGGCGGATCTGGGTCTGCATCTTCGCCCAGCGCGGCGAAGCCTACCGCATCATCAGCGTGAGAAGGGCCAATGAGCGCGAAAGGCAAAGATATCGGGAAACCCCGCGTTGAGCCGGATGCCGACGCGCCGCTGACCGACGAGGAGTTCGCGCGGGGCCATGGCGCAATGCTCGCGCGCCGGGCACGCGCGGCCACGGGCCTGACGCAAGACGAATTCGCCAAACGGTTCGGCATCCCCGTCGGAAGCCTGCGCGACTGGGAGCAGGGTCGGCGGGCTCCGGATTCGGCGGCCGAAAGCTACCTGCGCGTCATCGCGCGCATGCCGGACGCCGTCGCGCGCGTGCTGCACGACGCGGTGTGATACTTTTCCGCCATCGCACCGCTGAGCGACGCTCCCGCCATAGGGCGGCGTAGAGGCGGAACTTTCTCCCGCGTGCCCTGCAACACCAACGTCATGCCCGGACTTGTTCCGGGCATCTGCGGTGGACGCGCAAGCCCGGGTCGTTGACAGCCTGGTCGAGGAATTGCCGCCACCCGATGGTGCCGCCGCAGCGGCGTGAGATGCCCGGAACAAGTCCGGGCATGACGTATTCGCCTACAAAATAAAGCTGATCGAGCCGAGCGCGCCGAGCTCCTCGGAATCGAGGATGGCGCGGCGATAGGCGATCTTCAGCTCGCCGTCGGCGTCGCGCGCCAGGCGATAGCGGTAGTGCCCGACATACTCGCGGTCCTTGGCGTTGCGGCGGAAGCGGTAGACCACGAAATTGGCGCACACATTGACCGCGCCGTCCTCGGCATCGGTCACCTGCACATTGTGGATCATGCGCCTTGTGCGCGAGCGCGGGTACTCGGCGTGCGCCTCGGTCGATTGCAGCCGCTTCACCCGCGCCTTGATGCGCGCCATGTCGTCGGCCACCAGGAACAGCGTGTCGCGATGCTCGGCCTCGGGCCGGTCGTTCGGCGGCACCTCGTAGCGCGCGTCGGGCGCCAGCAAATCGAGCCACTCGTCGAGCCGCCAGCTATCGAGCAGCTCCGCCTCGCGGTAGAGAAGGTCCTCGACCTCGCCCCGTGCCGTGCGGTTGGCGACGGTCATGGGCCGGCCTGGGGCGCGGTCATCATCGCGTTCCAGCGCCGCCAGAAGGCGCGCAGATGCAGCTCGTCTGTGTTGAGCTGCTCGCCCGTCTTGTTCATGCCGCGCGAGACGACCGACCATTCCACCTCGGTGGCGGCCAGGCCTTGCTGCACCATCTCCAGCGCCTCCACGTCGTCGGGCGTGGCGAACCCGCCCGGCCCGTAGAAGGTGAGGAACGAGTCGAGCCGGCGCGCCCGCGCCGCCTCGGACTCCTCGACCGGGCCGAGCGCCCAGGCGGTGACCTTCATCCGCCCCGGCCCCATCGGCTGGAAGGTGCGGATGGTGACCGACGAGCCGTCATTGACCACCAGGTTCGGGAACACGACGAGGTTGCGGTTGGTGTCGGCGACGCGCGCCGCGCGCTGCGGCCCCAGCCGGGCGACCAGCTCCTCGCGGATCGCCTCCATCTCGGGCTTGGCCTCCTCGCCATAGATCGGGATCCAGCGCGCCACCGGCCGGCCGCGGAAATTCACGTTGTCGACGCAGGCATGGCCGTTGCCGAGATCCTTGCCGAGCCCCTTCGTCGGCAGCAGCACGCCCGCCTCGTCGGGCCGCTTCATCTCGACGCCCGCGTCCTTCAGGTAGCCGAGCCAGGTGATGTGGGTGGTGAGCAGGTGGTAATCGTCGAACGAGTTCTCGACCAGCAGCTTCCAGTTGCCGGCGATCTCGTATTCCTGCACGCCGGCGATCACCTCCATCCGGCCGGACGGCGACTGGTCGACGACCAGGTCGATATATTCCTTCGCCGCGCCGAGGTGGGAGTCCAGCGGCTCGGCGTCGCGGTCGAAATTGGCGAACCAGAAATCGCGATAGCACTCGAAGCGCGGCACCGCCATCAGCCCCAGCTCGGACTTGTCGAACGAGGTGCCGTACGAATCCTCGCCCGGCACGTTCACCAGCCTGCCTGCCGAATCGTAGGTCCAGCCGTGATAGAAGCAGAAGAAGCGGCGCGCGTTGCCCTCGCGCTCGCGGCAGACCAGCGTGCCGCGGTGGCGGCACGAATTCAGCAGGCAATGCACCTTGCCGTCCGCATCGCGCGAGAACACGACGGGACGCCCGGCCACGAGGCGGGTCTTGAAGTCGTTCGGCTTCTTCAGCTCGGAATCGTGGCCGACATAGATCCACGATCGCGCGAACACCGCCTCGCGCTCGCGCCGCGCGATCTCGGGGTCGGTCAGCACGCGCCGATTCAGCCGGAAGCTCTGACCCTCGGGATCGTCGATGATGTAGGGCGTGCCGCTGGGCGCCGCGTCCATCTCCGTCTCCGTGCTAGAACTTCTTCGCGCCGGCGATGGTGGCGATGCCGGCCCGCGCGACCTCGAGGTCCTGCTCGCCGGTGCCCGACCCGATGCCGACCGCGCCGGCTACCTGGCCATCAACCACCACCGGCAGCCCGCCCGGCAGGTTGATGCGCCGCCCCTCGGTGGCGATGGCGAGCTTGAGGTCCATCCCCGCCTCCAGCCCGCCGGTCGGCTGGCCGTTGCCGACGGCCGTGAGCGCCTTGCGCCAGGCGGAATTGATCGACTGCACGTTGGCGCCGTCCATGCGCAGCATCGACAGCATGTTGCCGCCCGCATCGACGACGACGATGCATTGCGGCACGTTCATGGACAGCGCCTTGTCGCGGCAGGCGGTGACGATCTTGAGCGCGCCGTCGGCGGAAAGCTTCACGGCGGGAAGCGTGTCGGGCATCTGGCGGTCCTCGCGAGGTTCGGGGCGAAGTTAGCGCGTTTTCGCCGCCCGCGGAACCTGTCGCCTACTTCACCGTCAGCACCCCGCAATCGGCATGGGCCGCCACCTTGTGCGACACGCTGCCGAGCAGCAGCCCGCGCAGATCGCCGAAGCCGCGGCTGCCCATCACGATCAGGTCGGCCTTCTCCTTCTTCGCCTGGGCGATGATGCCGTCGGCCGCGTCGCCGGTCAGCAGCACCGTGGCGGTGCGCTTGACGCCGATTTTGTTCGCCGCGGCCGCGGCGCGGTCCAGGATCTGGCGCCCGATCGGCTCCAGAACTTCGCGGGGCGGCGGAATTGGGATGTACGCCCCCCCGACCCCCGCGGAAGCCATCGCCATCTGCGGCTCGGCCTCGAACGCTTCCAGAAGATCGCGCTGCGCCTTGGTCAGTTTTCGCAGGTTGGCGAGGCGGCGCAGATCGCCCGCCGGCGCGTCGCGCAGCAGCGCGTGCGCCAGCACCAGCCGCGCGCGGTACTTCGCGGCGAGGTCGCAGGCGAGCTTCAGCGCCTTCTGCGCGTGACTGGACCCGTCCGTCGCGACCAGGATCGTCTTGATCATGTCCCCCTCCTCGTTCGTCAGCCCCGAATTTCGATCAGCTCGCGGTCCGGCCCGTAGAACACGACCCGCCGCCAGTTCTCCTCGCCCGGCTCGCGCGGCGGCACCTTGTGCGGCCGCTGGAAATACTCCAGCCCGGCCGCTTCGAGCGCCGCGACGGCGGCGTCGAAATCGTCGGTGCCGAAGCAGAAATGGAACCCGCCCATGGCCTCGCCGCGCCCGACCAGCTCGAGCACCGTGCCGCCCTTGCGCAGATAGGCGATGCGCGGCCCGTTCGGCACGTCGTGCGTGTTGTAGGGCTCGAAGCCGAAATGACGCTCGTAGAACGCGACGGAGCGCGCGAGATCGCTGACATGCAGCGCGACATGGTCGATGCGGGTGAACATGGCCTTCTCCCCTATGGCGCGGCAAATCATAGCGCGGCCGCGCCGCCCCGCGCTATGATCGCGCCACCTTCCCCGCACCAGAGATCGGATTTTTCATGGCCGCCGACACCGCCCTTCTCGCCGAGCTCGCGCCCACCGGCGTGCTGCGGGCCGGCATCAACCTGTCGAACATGCTGCTGGTCACCGGCAAGGCGGCCGACGGCGCGCCCCAGGGCGTGTCGCCCGACCTCGCCGCCGCCATCGCCGAGCGGCTGGGCGTCGAGGTGCGCTACGTCACCTTCCCCTCGCCCGGCGAGCTGGCCGACGCGGCGAACAAGGACGTCTGGGACATCGGGCTGATCGCCGACGAGCCGCAGCGCGCGGAGCAGATCGCCTTCAGCCCCGCCTATGTCGAGATCGAGGCCACGTACCTGGTGCCGGCGGGCTCGCCCCTCCAATCCATCGCGGAGGTCGACCGGCCGGGCGTGCGCATCGCGATCTCGGCGCGCAGCGCCTACGACCTCTACCTTTCGCGCACCCTGAAGAACGCCGAGCTGGTGCGCGCCCAGGGCATCGCGGCGGCGACGGAGCTGTTCGTGCGCGACAGGCTGGACGCGCTGGCGGGGCTGCGCCCCGCACTGACCGCCGACGCGGCGAAGATGCCCGGCGCGCGGGTGCTCGACGGCAAGTTCACCGCGGTGCAGCAGGCGGTCGGCACCGGCAAGGCCAACGCGAAGGGCGCAGCCTTCCTGCGCGACTTCGTGATGGAGGCGCGCGCCTCCGGGCTGATCGCCCGGCTGATCGAGAAGCACGGCCAGGTCGGGCGGCTCAGCGTGGCGTCGGACTGACCGAAGGCTCGCGCACGCCCAGCAGAAGCACGAAGCCCAGCGCGACGAAGACCAGGATCGTCGCCATGCCGGCGCGCTGCGAGCCGGTCGCCATGGTCGCCCAGGCCAGCACCGCCGGCCCGGCGAAGGCGGTGATCCGGCCGGAGAGCATCGACAGCCCGAACATCTCGGTGCGCAGCGCCTCGGGCGCGAGGCGCGCCATCATCGAGCGGCTGGCCGCCTGGGCCGGCCCGAAGAACACGCCGAGCGGCAACGCCAGGGCCCAGAACCACGCCTTGCCGTGGACCGCGATCAGCGGCGCGCCGAACGCCATCACGCCGGCCAGCGCGATCAGGATGGTGCGCTTCGCGCCGATCCGGTCGTCGATCCAGGCGAAGCCGGCCGCGCCCAGTCCGGCGGTGACGTTGAGCGCGATGCCGAACATGACGATCTCGTCGGTCGTCATGCCGAACGCGCCGGCGGCATAGATGCCGCCGAAGGCGAACAGCGTGTTCAGCCCGTCGATATAGAACAGCTTGGCGAGAAGGAACCGCGCGATTTCGCGGTAGCGGCGGACGTTGCGGAAGGTCGCGCCCAGCATGCGCAGCCCCTGCGCCACCGCCGCCCCCGGGCGCACGCCGGTCGGCGGCGCATCGGGGGTGAACAGGAAGATCGGCGCGGCGAAGACCACGAACCAGCCCGCCGTCAGCAGCGCCGCGGCGCGCACCGGCTCGGCCGCGGACTTGTCGAGCCCGAATGGCGGGGTCGCGGGCTCGACCAGCCCGAACAGCACGAGGACCAGGCAGGCGAGTCCGCCCGCATAGCCCAGCCCCCAGCCCCATCCGGACAGGCGCCCGATCCGGTCGGGTGGGGCCAGGCCCGGCAGCATCGCGTTGTAGAAGACTGTGCCGAGCTCGAACGCCGCGTTGGCGAGGGCGAACAGCACCAGCGCCGGGACCATGTTGGCGGTGTGCGGCTTGACGAACCAGAGCGCCGCCGTGAGCGCCACGCAGGTGAGGCTGAACCCGGCGAGCCAGGGCTTGCGCCGCCCGCTCGCGTCGGCGATGGCGCCGGCCACCGGGCTCGCCAGCGCGATCAGCGCCGCCGAGCCGGCGACCGCCCAGCCCCAGGCGGCGGCGCCCTCGGCCGGCGTCGGCGCGACAGCCTGGGCAAAATAGGCGGCGAACACGAAGGTGACGATGACCGTCGGAAATGCCGAGTTCGCCCAGTCGTAGAAGCACCAGGCCATCTGCGCGCGCGCAGAAGCATGATCAGGGCGCGGCGACGTCACTGAACGTTCTGCGGGCAACGAGCCCCCTCACCCTGTCCCTCTCCCGCGGGGAGAGGGGACGTCGCGACCGGCGTTCCGTGCGCCTGTCCGGGTCCCGAACGGCGATCCGATACGCATGCTGGGAATTCAAGGTCCCCTCTCCCCCGGGAGAGGGACAGGGTGAGGGGATGGCATCGGGAGCGCCTGGCCTCACGCCGCGGACTGTTTCATGATCTCGGCATAGGCGTCGGAGAAGCGCGCGCCCTTGTAGTAGGTGGCCGCGTAGGACGGGCGCGCCTTGATCTGCGTCCACCATTCCGTCGCGCGGGGGTACCCGTCCTGCCACATATGGGCGTAGCCGAGATCCTCCATCCGGTCGATGGTCGGCACCAGGCAGACGTCGACCAGGGTGAACTGCGCGCCCAGGATCCACGGTCCGCCCTCGTCGGCGAGCGCCTTCTCCATTCGCTCGATGGTGTTCTGGATGTCCTCGATGGCGTTGTCGAGATCCTCCTTGGGAAAGCCCGCCTGGCCCATGCGGTGGTAGAAATGCTTGCGCAGCGGGCGGATGTCCGCCTGGCGGCCGAACTCCTCCTTCGACAGCTTCTGCAGGTTCTTCACCAGCACCCGGTTGAACGAGGGGTAGCGCACGGCGGGCGTCGGCACCTCCTCGATATAGCGCAGCCAGGCGCGCATATGGGCGCGGCCGAGCGGGGTGGGCGGAGTCGTCGAATTCTGCGGAAACATTTCGTCCAGATATTCGCAGATCACCGAGGAATCGATGATCGGCTCGCCGTCATGCACCAGCGTGGGCACCACCCCGTTGGGATTGAGGGCGAGATATTCGGGCTTGAGGTGCTCGCCCAATTCGATGCGGCGGTCGACCCAGTCCAGCCCCTTCTCGGCGAGGACGATCCGCACCTTCTGGCTGCAGGTCGACATGGGGAAATTGTAGAGCTCGAGCATGGCCGTCTCCCGTGTCTGCGGCCCGGATGATGCCATGAAACCACGCCCGCCGCGCGGATAACGGATTCCTAAGGCCGGGCGTTCACGCTATAAAGCGCCATGCCATTCAAGCCCAAGATCCGGCCGGTTGTCCTGTGCGTCCTGGACGGCTGGGGCCATCGCCCGGACTCGCGCGACAACGCCATCGCCCAGGCGCGCGCGCCCAACTTCAACCGCATGATCGAGACCTGCCCGCACGCCTTCCTCGACGCCTCGAACGAGGAGGTCGGGCTGCCGCACGGCCAGATGGGCAATTCCGAGGTCGGCCACATGAATCTGGGCGCCGGCCGCACGGTGAACCAGGAGCTGCTGCGCATCCAGAAGGCGATCGACGACGGCACCCTGGCCCAGAGCGAGGCGATGACAGGGCTGATCGCCAAGCTGAAGGAGACCGGCGGCACCTGCCACCTGATGGGGCTGCTGTCGCCCGGCGGGGTCCACGCCATGCAGGACCACATGGCCGCCCTCGCCCGCATCCTGGACGAGGCGGGCATCCGGGTCGCGGTGCATGCCTTCCTCGACGGTCGCGATACGCCGCCGCAAAGCGCCAAGGGCTATCTCGACAAATTCTGTGCCGACACGCGCGACCTGGCCCATGTGCGCATTGGCACCGTCTCGGGCCGCTACTATGCGATGGACCGCGACAAGCGCTGGGACCGCGTCGAGAAGGCCTACGACGCGCTGGTCGACGCCCGGGGCAAGGCCGCGCCCGACGCCCAGGCGGCGGTCGCCCTGGCCTACGACCGGGGGGAGACCGACGAGTTCGTGCTGCCCACCGTGCTGGAAGGCTATGGCGGCATGACCGACGGCGACGGCGTGCTGATGGCCAATTTCCGGGGCGACCGGGCGCGCCAGATCCTCTCCGCTTTGCTCGAGCCCGACTTCGACGGGTTCGCCCGCACGCGCACGGTGAAATTCGCCGCCGCCACCGGCATGGCGGAGTATTCGGCGCCGCTGGCCAAGCGGATGTCGGCCATCTTTCCGCCGCAACGCCTGACCAACATCCTGGGCGAGATCGTCGCGAAAGCCGGGATGACGCAGCTTCGCATCGCCGAGACCGAGAAGTACGCCCACGTCACCTTCTTCTTCAACGGGGGCGAGGAAACGCCGTTTCCCGGCGAGGAGCGCATCCTGGTGCCGTCGCCCAAGGTCGCGACCTACGACCTTCAGCCCGAAATGTCGGCGGTCGAGGTGACCGACCGGCTGGTCGAGGCGATCGGATCCGGCAAGTACGACTTCGTGCTGGTCAACTACGCCAACGCCGACATGGTCGGCCATACCGGCAAGCTGGACGCCGCGATCAAGGCGATCGAGACGGTCGATGCCTGCCTGGGCCGGCTGCAGGAGGCGGTCGCCAAGGCGGGCGGTGCGCTGCTCATCACCGCCGACCACGGCAACGCCGAGCTGATGCGCGATCCCGACACGGGCGCGCCGCACACCGCGCACACGCTGGACGTGGTGCCGGTGGTGCTGGTCGGCGGGCCCGCCGACGCCAAGGCGCTGCACGACGGACGGCTGGCCGACGTGGCGCCCACGCTGCTCGAGCTGATCGGGCTCGACCTGCCGGCGGAGATGACCGGCCGGTCGCTGATCGTCCACACCTCGGAAGGGAAACCGTCGGAAGGTGCGCGCGCCCCGGCCTGAACGCGTCCTGCCCGCGGCGCTCGCCGCGGTCTGGATCGCCGCTGCGATCGTCGCGGCGCCCGCGCGTGGCGCCGTCGACGACCGGCTGAAGGAGGTCGAGAAGGCGCTCGACCAGAGCCGCGCCAAGAGCGAGGCGCTCGACCAGGAGGCGAAGACGCTGGCCGCCGAGACGGCGCGGCTGCGCGCCGAGTCGGTCGCCGCCGCCCGCAAGGCGCAGGATCTGGAATCGGAAATGTCGTCGCTGGAGGACGATCTCGCCGGGCTCGAGCGGCGCGAGGCAGCGCGCACCGAGGCGCTGGCCGCCGCGCGCGGCCGGTTGGCCACCCTGCTCGGCGCGCTGGAGCGGCTGGCGCGGAACCCGCCGGCCGCGCTGCTCGCCGCGCCGAGCACGCCCAACGACACCGTGCGGAGCGCCATCCTGCTGCGCGCCGCGGTGCCCGAGCTCGACCGGCGCGCCGCGACCCTGGGGGCCGAACTGGACGAGATCGCCCGGCTGCGGGCGGGCATTGCCGCGCGGCGCACCCGGCTCGACGCGGCCGGCAAGGCGCTGGCCGCCGAGCGCGAGACGCTCGCCCGGCTGGCGGACGAGAAGGGGCGCATCGAGGATCGCAACCGCGCCGAGAGCCGCGAAGCGGCCCGGCACACCGCCAAGCTGGCCGCCCAGGCCCAGTCGCTGCGCGAGCTTCTGGCGCGGATCGAGGCGGGCGCCACGGCGCGCCCGCCAGCCCGGCCGCAGCTCGCCCCGGCCCCCCCGGCCGCGCCCACGCCCCCGCGCGCGGCGCCCGAGCGGTCCGCCGGCGGCGGCGTCGCGCTGCCCGCCCGCGGCGAAATCACGCAGCATTTCGGCGAGGACGACCACATGGGCGGGCACACCAAGGGCGTCGCCATACGCACCCGCCCGGCGGCCCAGGTGGTGGCCCCGGCCGACGGGACGGTGGTGTTCGCCGCGCCCTTCCACGGCTATGGCCGGCTATTGATCATCAAGTCCGGCGGGGAATATCATGCGCTCCTCGGCGGCTTGGCACGGATCGAGGCGGATGTCGGTCAAACCGTGCTGGCGGGGGAGCCCGTCGGGGTGATGCAGGATTCACCGGGCGGTGAACCCGTCCTTTACTTCGAGTTGCGCCGCAAGGGGCAGCCGATCAACCCGCTGCCGTGGCTAGCGGCAAGGAACAGCAAGGTAAACGGATGATGCGAAGGACCGTTCTCGCGGCATGCGCCGCGGTGGCGCTGCTGACGATGCCGGCAATCCCGGTCGGCGCCCAGGACGACAGCTCCGACACTTATCGCCAGCTCAACCTGTTCGGCGACGTGTTCGAGCGCGTGCGCGCCGACTATGTCGACAAGGTCTCGGACGAGAAGCTGATCGAGAATGCCGTCAACGGCATGCTGTCGTCTCTCGACCCGCATTCGAGCTACCTCAACGCCAAGAACTTCCGCGACATGCAGGTGCAGACGCGCGGCGAGTTCGGCGGGCTCGGCATCGAAGTCACGATGGAGAACGGCTTCGTCAAGGTGGTGACGCCGATCGACGACACGCCGGCCTACAAGGCCGGCCTGAAGCCGGGCGACCTGATCGTCGCGCTCGACAAGCACCCGGTGCAGGGCATGTCGCTGAACGAGGCGGTCGAGAAGATGCGCGGACGCGTCAACTCCGACATCGTGCTGACCATCCGGCGCACCGGGCGCGAGCCGTTCGACGTCACGCTGACCCGCGCGGTGGTGAAGATCCAGTCGGTCCGCTACCACACCGAGGGCGACGTCGGCTATGTCCGCATTACCTCGTTCAACGAGCAGACCATGACCGGGCTCGAGAAGGCGGTGTCCAAGATCAAGGACAAGGTGGGCGCCAACCTGAAGGGCTACGTGATCGATCTGCGCAACAACCCGGGCGGCCTGCTGCAGCAGTCGGTGGCCGTGTCGGACGCGTTCATCGACAAGGGCGAGATCGTCTCGACCCGGGCGCGCCGCCCCGAGGATTCGCCAGCGCTTCAACGCCAAGCCGGGCGACCTGGCCAAGGGCCTGCCGCTGGTGGTGCTGATCAACGGCGGCTCGGCGTCGGCCTCGGAGATCGTCGCCGGCGCGCTGCAGGACCACAAGCGCGCGATCATCATGGGCACCCGCTCGTTCGGCAAGGGATCGGTGCAGACCATCATCCCGCTGGCCGGCCACGGCGCGATCCGCCTCACCACGGCGCGCTACTACACCCCGTCCGGCCGGTCGATCCAGGCCAAGGGCATCGAGCCCGACATCATGGTGCCGCAGGCCAAGCTGGAGCTCGTCGAGACCGGCCCGTCGCAGCACGAGGCCGACCTCAAGGGCGCGCTCGCCAACCCGGACGAGGCTTCCAAGGCGAAGAAGGCGAAGGAGAAGGAGCAGAAGAAGGAAAAGGACGAGACGAACGAGCCGAAGGAGACCGCGCCCGTCCCGGCGCCTGGCCCCGGGGCCGGGAAGGCGAAGCCCCTCGAGGGCACCGCCGCCGCGGCGGAGGCCGAGGACAAGGCACCGCAGGACTACCAGCTCCAGCGCGCGCTCGACCTGATCCACGGCATCGCGCTCTACCAGGCGCGGGTGACCAACTGACCGCCGCCACCATCCAGCCCGGCCCGCGCCGGATCGCTTCGCTTCGCCCTGCGTGACGGGGAAGCGGTTCCGCCATGCCGCCGCAACGCCGCGATAGGGCCCGGTCGCCCGCGCGCCTGCCGCTCGCGCTGCTCGGGCTGATCGTGATGGCGAGCGCCGGCGCCGCTTTGTGGGCGAGCTACACCGGCCCGCCGCCCGCGGCCACGCCGGCGGCCGACGTCGCGCTGGTCGCGCCCGCGCCAGCCACGCCGGCGGCGCCGGCCGCCGAGGTCGCGACGCCGCCGGATTCCGTGCCGGCCCAGCCCGCCAGCCTCGCTCCCGCGCCCCCGCCGGGAGGTGGCGCACCGGGAGGTGGCGCACCGGGAGAGGGCACTCCGGGAGAGGGCGCACCGGCCGCGGCCACCGCCGAACCCCCCGCCATGACGCCGCCCGCCGCCGCGCCCACGAATCCCGAGGCGGCCGTGCCGGAACCGCCCGCCGAAGCGCCGCCGCCACCGCCGCCCGAGCCGCCGGCCGCCGCCCCCGGCCCGCCGCCCAAGCCACAGGCAGCCGCGACGCCGCCGACGCCACAGCCGCCGGCGCCGCAGGTCGCCTCCCTGCCCGCCGAGACGCCCCCGCCGCCGCCCGCCTACCATCCGCCGCCGCTCACCGGCAGCGGCGGGCTCGCCCCCGCGCCCGACCCGGCGCTGGTGCAATCGACGCCCGCCGGGCCGCTGCCGGTGATCGCGCCCGACGGGCGACGCGCCTGGCAGGTCTATGCCCGCCCGTTCGATCCCGCCGACAAGCGGCCGCGCATCGCCATCCTGATTGCCGGGCTCGGCCCGTCGTCGGCCGCGACCGAGACGGCCATCCAGGGCCTGCCCGGCGGCGTGTCGCTCGCCTTCTGGCCCTATGCCGACCAGATCGACCGCTGGATGCGCCTGGCCCGCGCCGCCGGCCACGAGGTGCTGCTCAACCTGCCGATGGAGCCGGACAACTATCCCGATTTCGACCCCGGGCCGCAGACGCTGCTGACCTCGCTGACACCGCAGCAGAACCTCGCGCGGCTCGATTGGGCGCTGTCGCGCGTCACCGGCTATGTCGGGGTCGCGGACTATCTCGGCTCGCGCTTCACCGCCTCGCGCCGCGACGTGACGCCGGTGCTGGAAGCGATCCGCCGGCGCGGCCTCGTCTTCGTCGACAGCCGCGTCACCGCGCACAGCGTGGCGCCGGAGATCGCCCAGCGGATCGGGCTGCCCTGGGCGGCCTCGACTCGCTTTCTCGACGAGCCGCAGGTCTCGCGCGATGCGATCGACGCCAAGCTTCGCGAGCTCGAATCGATCGCGCGCGTGCAGCACGTCGCGCTCGGCATCGGCGCGCCGTACCCGGTGACGCTGGAGCGCATCGCGGCCTGGGCCGACGGGCTGGAGGACAAAGGATTCGCGCTGGCGCCGGTGACCGCCATCGTCGCGCCCAGCGGGATGGCGAGCGCCCGGAACGGCAGGTGACGGACGCGCCGTCCTACCGGCCGGGCGTCGGGATCATGCTGATCGACCGGCGCGGCCTCGTCTTCGTCGGGCGGCGGATCGACGTGGCCGAAGAGAACTGGCAGATGCCGCAGGGTGGGATCGACCAGGGCGAGACGCCGCGCGAGGCGGCGTTGCGCGAGCTCGCCGAGGAGGCCGGCACGCGCAAGGCCGAGATCATCGCCGAGACGCGCGGCTGGCTGTCCTACGACCTGCCCCGGCCGCTCGCCGGGCAGATGTGGGGCGGGCGCCATCGTGGCCAGCGGCAGAAATGGTTCGCCTGCCGCTTCACCGGCACGGACCACGACATCCGGCTGGACGCGCACGGCCACCCCGAGTTCTCCGCCTGGCGATGGGAGGAGCCGGAACGCCTGCCGGCGCTGATCGTGCCGTTCAAGCGCCCGCTCTACGAGGCCGTCCTGCGCGAGCTCGGCCCGGTGGTACGCCAGATCGCGGACAAGGGCTGAGCCGCCGCCCCGCGGGCGGCTACACCATCACCCGGCCGCCGTGGCGGACATAGAAGCAGATGGCGCGGCCGGTGACGGCGCCGAGGGCGCGGCTGATGCTGCGCCACACGCTGAGGCCGACCGCGTTGAAGAACATCTCGGCGATGCGCGCATGATGGTCCGGCCGGTAGAAGCCCAGCGCGGTCTGCGAATAGGTGCGCGCGTTCTCGCGCCGGTCATAGGGCCGGTCGAACACGTTGGCGGCGTAATAGGCGTAGGGGAGCTCGTCGTCCTGGGTCTCGCAGACGCGGCCCACGGCGACGCCGATGCGCTTCCACAGCCCCAGCCGCTCGCGCTCCTGGTAGCGGGCGAGGTTGCGGTGGAACAGGGCGTAATGCGCGGCCTCGTCGTCCGCGATGCGGCGGCAGATCGCCTTCAGCACCGGCTCCTCGGTCGCGTCGGCCAGCGCGCTGTAATAGGTGTGGGTGCCGGTTTCGACCAGGCAGCGCGAGATCAACTCGCCGGTGCGCGTGCCGCGCACCGATACCTGCGCGTCGACCGGCAGGCGGAACCCGTCGATAAAGCGCTGGAACGACGCCTCGAACGCGAAATCGGGATCGGCGAGCTTCGCCCAGCGCGCCAGCACCACGCCGTGCTGGCGCTCCTCGCCCTCCCAGTTGCGCACGGCCTTCTGGAAGCGCGGGTCGTCATGGAAGACGTTGCACAGATACGTGGCGTAGTCGGCCGAGTTGTACTCGACCAGGCTGGCCGCCTTGGCCATCTTGACGACATCCGGGTCGACCCGGCTGGGGTCGAACTCATGCCACGGGATGTCGTCGGGACTCCAACCCGACATGGCGCACCTCCCCGTCGCTGTTCGAACGCCTGCGAATGAATCTAATTCGCCCGAGCGCGGCTGCAAGCCGGAAATTTGTCGCACGCAGGCCGTCCCCCGCCCGTCACCGGCCCCGGGGCCCTGGCGGATCAAGGGGTTAGAGGGCATCTGCGTCGGTCTCGCCCGTCCTGATTCGCACCGCCTGCGCGACGTCGAGCACGAAGATCTTGCCGTCGCCGACATGGCCGGTATTGGCGGATTCGCGGATGGCCTTGACCGCCGCTTCCTCCAGATCGTCGGGCACCACCACCTCGACCTTCACCTTGGGCACGAACAGCACCGTGTATTCGGCGCCGCGATAGATCTCGGTATGGCCCTTCTGGCGGCCGAACCCGCGGGTTTCGCTGACCGTCATGCCCTGGATGCCGAGGCCGGTCAGCGCCTCGCGCACGTCGTCGAGCTTGGACGGCTTGATGATCGCGATCAGAAGCTTCATGTGCATCCCCCTGCCCGGCAACCCGCTACAGGTTGTAGCCGCGCTCGCCGTGATCGGAAAGGTCGAGCCCCTCGGTCTCCTTCTCCGGGCCGACCCTGAGGCCCAACGTGGCCTCGACCAGCTTGAGGAGGATATAGGTCACCACGACCGACCAGGCCACGACCGCCGCGACCCCCAGGACCTGCACGGCGAGCTGGCGGCCCATCGTCATGCCGTCGGCGTAGCCGATCCCGCCCGCGCCCTCGCCGGCGAGCAGCGCGACCAGGACGACGCCCAGCATGCCGCCGACGCCGTGCACCGCGAAGACGTCGAGGGAATCGTCGATGCGGAAGCGGAGCTTGATCAGCGACACCATGCGGTAGCAGACGAGCCCCGCCGCGACGCCGATGACCAGCGCCCCGCCCGGCCCGACGAAGCCCGAGGCCGGCGTGATGGTGGCGAGCCCGGCGATCGTGCCGGTGACCAGCCCGACCACGGAGGGCTTGCCGTGGCCCATCCATTCGACCGTCATCCAGGTGAGCGACGCCGCCGCCGCGGCGATATGGGTCACCAGCATGGCCATGCCGGCATTGCCGTTGGCGGCGAGCGCGCTGCCGGCGTTGAACCCGTACCAGCCGACCCACAGCATGGCCGCGCCGGCGACCGTCATGCCCGGCGAGTGCGGCGGCGTCAGCTCGTGCGGGAAGTCGCGCCGCCGCCCCAGCACCAGCGCGAAGACCAGCGCGGACGAGCCCGCGGTGGCGTGCACGACCAGACCGCCCGCGAAGTCGAGCACGCCCATCGCCTGCAGCCAGCCGCCGCCCCACACCCAATGCGTCACCGGCGCGTAGACCGCGATCAGCCAGGCCGCGCTGAACGCGATGACGGCGGGGAAGCGCACGCGCTCGACATAGGCGCCGACGATCAGCGCCGGCGTGATGATCGCGAAGGTCATCTGGAACATGAAGAACACGGTCTCGGGCACGCGCGTCGCGGTCAGCGGCCCGGAGAACCCGACGCCGGCGAGGAAGACCTTGGCGAGCCCGCCGATCCAGCCGTTCGCCGCGCCGCCGTCGCCGAACGCCAGCGCGTAGCCGCAGACCAGCCACAGCAGCGAGGCGACGCAGGCGATGGTGAAGCAGTGCATCAGCACCGACATCACGTTGCGCGACCGCACGAGCCCGCCATAGAACAGCGCGAGGCCGGGCAGGGTCATGAACAGCACCAGTGCGGTCGCGGTCAGCAGCCAGGCCGTGTTCGCCCCGTCGAGAACGGCGGCGGGCGCCGGCGCCTGGGCCCAGGCGGGTCCCGCTGCCAGCACGAGCCCGGCCGCCGCGCCGAAGCGCGGCGCCCATCGCCTTGCGCGACCGATCATCGGAAATCTCCCCCCACGGCCCCCTGCGGGGCGCGGACAGCACCCGCCTCCGGCCACGCGACGGCCGTGCGAACGCGGCGAGCCGCCCGCTTCCCTGATCCACGCGGATAATGGGGCAAATCCCCGCGGGCTGTAAACCCGCGCCACTTGGTCGGGAGCTACCTCGAAGGGCGCGTCAAGGCCGCTCGTCGGAAATCACGTCGCGTGCGCCGTGCAGCCGCGGCGGCGGAGCGGAAATGCCGCCTATATCGCGCGGCCGCGGTCGATGGCGGCGAGCAGCGCAGTCGCCACCTCGGCGCGCTGCACGGCGAGCGAGCGCTCGTGCGCCTCGACGGCGGCCTCGACCGCCGCGCGTGCATCGATCACGCGCCGCTCGGCCTCGGCGCGGTCGGCCTCGGCGAGCTTCACCGCCTCCTCGGCCAGCACGGTGAGCCGCGCCTCGGTCACCTCGGCGAAGCCACCGGCGACGAAGATGGCCTCGCGCGGGGCGCGGTTGGCATAGATGGTGATGACGCCCGGGCGCAGCGTCGACAGGAAGGGCGCGTGGCCGGGCAGCACGCCGAAATCGCCCTCGGCGCCCGGCACCACGACCATCTCGACCGCCTCGGAAACCAGCAGCCGCTCCGGCGAGACCAGTTCGAATTCGACGGTGTCGGCCATTGCGTTCGACCCTTCATTTCCTATCCGTTCGCCCTGGGGAGCCCGCGCAGCAGGCGTCTCGAAGGGCGAAACGGCGTGATCGCGGGGCTTCGTCCTTCGAGACGCGCCTTCGCTTCGCGAAGCCGCTCCTCAGGACGAACGGCGCGGTTTGACGCTTCCTACGCCGCCTCGGCCGCCATCTTCTTCGCCTTCTCGACCGCCTCCTCGATGGTGCCGACCATGTAGAACGCGGCTTCGGGCATGTCGTCGTAGTCGCCGGCGACCAGATCCTTGAAGCCCTTGATCGTGTCCTCGAGGTTGACGAACACGCCCGGCGAGCCGGTGAACACCTCGGCGACGTGGAACGGCTGCGACAGGAAGCGCTGGATCTTGCGCGCGCGCGCGACGGTCAGCTTGTCCTCCTCCGACAGCTCGTCCATGCCCAGGATGGCGATGATGTCCTGCAGCGACTTGTAGGTCTGCAGCACGCGCTGCACCTCGCGCGCCACCGTGTAGTGCTCCTCGCCGATCAGGCGCGGATCGAGGATGCGCGAGGTCGAGTCGAGCGGATCGACCGCGGGGTAGATGCCGAGCTCGGCGATCTGGCGCGACAGCACCGTCGTCGCGTCCAGGTGCGCGAACGAGGTGGCCGGCGCCGGGTCGGTCAGGTCGTCGGCGGGCACGTAGATCGCCTGCACCGAGGTGATCGAGCCCTTCTTGGTGGTGGTGATGCGCTCCTGCAGCGCGCCCATGTCGGTCGCCAGGGTCGGCTGATAGCCGACCGCCGAGGGGATGCGGCCCAGCAGCGCCGACACCTCGGAGCCCGCCTGGGTGAAGCGGAAGATGTTGTCGATGAACAGCAGCACGTCCTGGCCTTCCTCGTCGCGGAAATACTCCGCGAGGGTGAGGCCCGACAGGCCGACGCGGGCGCGCGCGCCCGGCGGCTCGTTCATCTGGCCGTAGACCAGCGCCGCCTTGGATTCGCCGTCGGGCTGGATGACGCCCGATTCCATCATCTCGTGATAGAGGTCGTTGCCCTCGCGCGTGCGCTCGCCGACGCCGGCGAACACCGAATAGCCGCCATGCGCCTTCGCGATGTTGTTGATCAGCTCCATGATGATGACGGTCTTGCCGACGCCGGCGCCGCCGAACAGCCCGACCTTGCCGCCCTTGGAGTAGGGCGCGAGCAGGTCGACCACCTTGATGCCGGTGACCAGGATCTCGGTCTCGGTCGACTGCTCGACGAATTCGGGCGCCGGCCCGATGGATCGGGCATCGTCTTGGTCGTCTTGATCGGGCCCGCGCTCGTCCACCGGGTCGCCGACGACGTTGAGGATGCGCCCCAGCGTCTCCGGGCCGACCGGCACGCGGATCGGCGTCGCCGGTGTCGCGCACCTCCTGGCCGCGGACGAGACCGTCGGTCGTGTCCATGGCGATGGTGCGCACGGTGGACTCGCCGAGATGCTGGGCGACCTCGAGCACCAGGCGCCCGCCGTCCTCGCGGTCGACGTGCAGCGCGTTCAGGATCGGCGGCAGCTCGCCCTCGAAATGGACGTCGATGACGGCGCCCATGATCTGGGTGATGCGTGCCGACGATGTTGCTCTGCGGTTCGGGCATGGCGTGCATATCCTCGTTGTGCGGCCGCTACAGCGCCTCGGCGCCGGAGATGATCTCGATCAGCTCCTTGGTGATGGCGGCCTGGCGCGTGCGGTTGTAGGTGAGCGTCAGGCTGTCGATCATTTCGCCCGCGTTGCGCGTGGCGTTGTCCATCGCCGTCATGCGCGCGCCCTGCTCGGAGGCGAAGCTTTCGAGAAGCGCGCGGAACATCTGCACCGCCAGGTTGCGCGGCAGCAGGTCGGCCAGGATCTCGGTCTCGTCCGGCTCGTACTCGTAGATCGCGCGGCTTCCCGTCTCGGGGGCCGCGGCGCGCCGCCCGTCGGCCGCCGGCACGGCGAAGGGGACGAGCTGCTGGCGCGTGACGATCTGGGAGATCGCCGAGCGGAACCGGTTGTAGATCACCGTGCAGACGTCGAACTCGCCGGCGGCGAACATGTCGAGAATGCGCCGGCCGATCGCGTCGGCCTTGTCGAAGCTGAGGCGCGGCCGGTCGATCTCGTCGATAGGACGCGACGATCTTGGAGCCGTGGTCGCGGCGCAGCAGGTCGCGCCCCTTGCGCCCGACGCAGAGCAGCTTGACCGTCTTGTTCTCGGCTTCGAGCTGGCGGATGAGCTGGCGCGCCGAGCGCACGATCGAGGCGTTGAACGCGCCGCACAGCCCGCGGTCCGAGGTGACGACGACGATCAGGTGGTTCGCCTCCGACCCGCTGCCGGCAAGAAGCGGCGGCGCCCCGGCCCCCGCGGGCAGCGCGCCCGCCACCGAGCCCAGCATGCGCTCCATCCGCTCGGCGTAGGGCCGGGCGGCGACCGCCTGCTCCTGGGCGCGGCGCAGCTTGGCCGCGGCGACCATCTTCATGGCCGAGGTGATCTTCTGCGTCGAGCGGACGCTGCGGATGCGGACCCTGAGGTCCTTGAGGCTGGGCATCGCGTCTTGTCGCCTTGTCCGGTCGTCTCTGCCCGGCTACTGGGCGATGAAGTTCTTGGCGTAGGCGTCGCACGCGCCGCGCAGCGCCGTCTGGGTCGCTTCGCTGATCTCGCCCTCGGTGCGGATCGCATCCAGTATGTCGGAGTGCTTGCCGCGTATCTCGGACAGAAGCCCGTGCTCGAACTCCGTCACCCGGCCGACCGGAATCGCGTCGGTGAAGCCGTTCACCCCGGCGAAGATCACCACCACCTGCTCCTCGATCGCATAAGGAGTGAACTGCGGCTGCTTGAGGAGCTCGGTCAGGCGCTCCCCACGGTTCAGGAGGCGCCGGGTCGAGGGGTCGAGGTCGGAGGCGAACTGGGCGAACGCCGCCATCTCGCGGTACTGGGCGAGCTCCAGCTTGATGCGGCCGGCGACCTGCTTCATCGCCTTGATCTGGGCGGCCGACCCGACGCGGCTGACCGAAAGGCCGACGTTAACGGCCGGGCGAACGCCTGCGTAGAACAGGTCGGTCTCGAGGAAGATCTGGCCGTCGGTGATCGAGATCACGTTGGTCGGGATGTAGGCCGACACGTCGTTGGCCTGGGTCTCGACGATGGGCAGCGCGGTGAGCGAGCCGGAGCCGTGATCGGCGTTCATCTTCGCCGCGCGCTCGAGAAGGCGCGAATGCAGATAGAACACGTCGCCCGGATAGGCCTCGCGGCCCGGCGGGCGGCGCAGCAGCAGCGACATCTGGCGATAGGCGACCGCCTGCTTCGACAGGTCGTCGTAAACGATCAGCGCGTGCATGCCGTTGTCGCGGAAATACTCGGCCATCGCGCAGCCGGCATAGGGCGCGATGAACTGCAGCGGCGCCGGCTCCGAGGCCGTGGCGGCGACGACAATGGAATATTCCATCGCGCCGTTTTCCTCGAGCGTCTTGACGATCTGCGCCACGGTCGAGCGCTTCTGTCCGATCGCGACATAGACGCAGTAGAGCTTCTTCGTCTCGTCGCCCGCCCCGTGCGCGCCCTTCTGGTTGAGGATCGCATCGATGGCGACGGCGGTCTTGCCGGTCTGGCGGTCGCCGATGATCAGCTCGCGCTGGCCGCGCCCGATGGGGATCAGCGAGTCGATGGCCTTGAGGCCGGTCTGCATCGGCTCGTGCACCGACCGGCGCGGGATGATGCCCGGCGCCTTCATCTCGACGCGGCGTCGCTCGGTGGCGTCGATCGGGCCCTTCCCGTCGATCGGCTCGCCCAGCGCGTCGACGACGCGGCCGAGCAGGGCCTTGCCGACCGGGACGTCGACGATCGAGCGGGTGCGCTTGACGGTGTCGCCTTCCTTGATGGTGCGGTCGTCGCCGAAGATCACGACGCCGACATTGTCGCTCTCGAGGTTCAGCGCCATGCCGCGGATGCCGCCCGGAAACTCGACCATCTCGCCGGCCTGCACCTGGTCGAGCCCGTAGATGCGGGCGATGCCGTCGCCGACCGACAGCACCTGGCCGACCTCGGCGACCTCGGCCTCGGTGCCGAAGCCCTCGATCTGGCTTTTGAGGATTGCGGAGATTTCGGCGGCGCGGATATCCATCAGCCGGCCCCTTTCATGGCGAGTTGAAGGCGCTGCAGCTTGGAGCGCAGCGAGGAATCGAACATGCGCGAGCCGACCTTGACGACCAGCCCGCCGAGAAGATCGGGCTCGAGCTTGGTCTCGATCGACACCTTTGAGCCCACGACCCGGCGCAGCGCGCCGTCGAGCGCGGTCTTCTGCGCGTCGGAGAGCGGCTGCGCGGTGGAGACGACGGCAGTGACCTCGCCACGATAGCGGGCGAGGTCGGCGTGGAACGCCGAGATGATGGCTTCCAGGGCGAACAGGCGCCGGTTGCGCGACACCACGCCGACAAACCGGCGCACCAGCGGATCGAGCTCCGCCTTCTCCATCACCGCTTCGACCGCGCGGCCCTGGGCGGCGCGCGAGATGACGGGGCTGCGGATCAGCCGGCGCAGCTCGGTCGACTCGCCGATCATGCCGGCGAGCCGCGCAAGATCGGCATCGACCCGGTCCAGCGCGCCGGAATCGCGCGCCAACTCGAACAGGGCCGTGGCGTAGCGCTGGGCGAGCCCCGCAACACCTGTAGCCTCAGCGGACACGTCGCATCATCCTCGAAAGTGGACCCGACAGGGCATCCGATAACTGGTTGAAAACCCGGCAGTATTCATGCCCGAACCCGGGCGTCTTCGGGCCCCGCCGGAAAGGCCGGCAGTTACTACCATAGGGGTTTTGGCATTGCAACAAGGCGCCGCCGCGCGCCGCCGGCCCGCGCGGTGTGACAACGGGACCGGGATCGGAACCCTGTCCGGACCGCATCCGTTTCGCGGGTGAAGAGCGCGCAAGGGGGTCCCTCGCGGACCCGCCTCGACAGTGCAAATTCATCAAAGGAGAATCCCGTGAAGACCAGACATTACACGTCATCGGCGTTCGCCACGCTGGCGCTCGGCGCGGCGCTCGCGCTCGCGACGACGCCGGCCGCACAGGCGATGTCGAACGAGCAGAACGCGAACATGAACGAAACCTCCGCCTCCACCCAGGCGCAGCAGGGCAGCTTCCGCCTCGCCGACGCCGAGTCGCTGATGGACGCGAAGATCGAAAGCCAGGACGGCAAGGAGATCGGCTCGGTCAAGTACCTGATGATCGATCCGGCCGACGGCAGCGTCCTTCTCGCACTGGTGCAGAAGCCCAACGTGCCCGACAAGTTCATCGCCGTGCCGTGGCGCAAGCTCGACGTCGCGCACTGGCAGTCGGCGCAGAACGGCTCCTCGAGCAAGCCCCTCGAGCTGATGGCGCCGGCAAACGTGACGGACAACGCCAACACCTACTCGATCGAGGACGTGGCGCGCCTGTCGACGCCGATCGCCCAGGCGAAGATGTACAACGTCTACGGCATCCCCGTTCCCGGCAGCCAGTCGAGCCAGTCGGACCAGTCGAACCAGTCTGGGGCGACCAACGGCCAGGCAATGAAAAGCGAGTCCGCCAACGAGGAGGCCAATGAGTCGGCCCGGGCGGAAGCGAACGAGGAGTCCAACCAGTCGGCCCGCACCGACCAGAACGAGTCCAACGGCGCGGCCAACGGGCAGTCCGACCAGCAGGCCCAGAACTTCCACCCGACGCTGTTCGTCGGGCATGAGTTCGTCGGCATGGTGACCTCGCCGGCCGTCACGCTCGACAACAAGCTGAAGGGCAGCGAAGTGATCGGCCAGAACGGCGACAAGATCGGGACGATCAAGACCATCGTGATCGACCTCGACCACGGCCAGGTCGCCTACACGCTGATCAGCGCCGAGCAGCATCTAGGCATCGGCGGCGAGAAGGTGCCGGTGCCGATGGCCGCCCTCGAGTGGTCCGGCCAGGGCGCCTACCAGCTCAAGAAGAGCGACAAGTCCGACCTGCAGGGGGCGACGGAGGACATGTCCGACCAGTCGCTGCCGGCGACGGTCGACAGCGCGAAGCTGGACAAGCTGTACCAGCGCTTCGACGCCACGCCCTACTGGCAGCAGGACTAGTCCCGCCCGGCAGGCCTTGCGCGCGAGGAGAGGGGCTCCGGCCCCTCTCTTTCTGCTCACTTGACACCCCCTGGCGGCGGGCCGACCCTTCCGCCTCCTTTGCCAACGTCTCCGGGAAGGTCCCGATGCCCATGTTGTCGACGCGAGCGTTGGCGGCCGCGGCCCTGTGCATCCTGGTCCCCATCGGTGCGGCGGCGCAGCAGCGCCCGCTCTACGGCCCGCGCGTCGCGCTTCCCGAGGGGCCGGCCAAGGGACTGGTACAAGGCGTGTGCACGTCCTGCCATGCCGCCTACATGATCACGACCAGCTCGGGCTACACGCGCGCCGGCTGGGACGAGCTCACCGCCGACATGATCGACCTTTCCCGCGCGCCGCAGCAGAAGGCGGCGATCCTCGACTATCTCGCGGCGCACTTCCCGCCCAACACGCGGCGCAAGGCCTGGATCGTGGCCGGGGCGACGAAGATCGCTTTCACCGAATGGAAGGTGCCGACCCTGGGCCAGCGTGCCCGCGACCCCGTCGAGGCGCCGGACGGCGCGATCTGGTGGGTGGGTCAGGTCGGCAACATCATCGGACGGCTCGATCCGCGGACCGGCGCCGCGAAGGAGTGGGAGCTGCCGCCCGACACGCTGCCGCACAGCGTGACGCTCGATGCCGCCGGCACGCCCTGGTTCACCGGCAACGGCAACGGCACGGTGGGCAAGCTCGACCCCGCCTCCGGCCGGTTCACCGTCTACAAGATGCCCGATCCCGCGGCGCGCGACCCGCACACGCCGGTCTTCGACCGCAACGGCATATTCTGGTTCACCCTGCAGCAATCGAACATGGTCGGCCGGCTCGACCCGCGGACCGGCGCCATCCGCCTGGTCCGCATGCCGCGGGCGGACGCCATGCCCTACGGCATCAAGCTTGCCCCCGACGGCGCGCTGTGGGTCGCCTGCAACGGCGCGAACTGCCTGGTGCGGATCGACCCGCGGACCATGGCGCTGACCGACGTGCCGCTGCCCGACCCGGCCACCCGCGTGCGCCGGCTCGACATCGCCGCCGACGGCACGATCTGGTACGTCAATTCGAGCCTCGGCCGGCTCGGCCATTACGATCCCAGCACCGGCGCGATCAAGGAATGGCCGTCGCCCAGCGGCCCGCGCTCGCACCCCTACGCGATCGCCGTGGTCGACGGGATCGTCTGGTACAACGAATCGGGCGTGCGGCCCGACGCGCTGGTGCGGTTCGATCCCAGAACCGAATCCTTCCAGAGCTGGCCGATACCCTCGGGCGACATCTATGCGGGGATCGTGCGCAACATGAGCGTGACGCGCGACGGCGCGCTGCTGATCCACCAGACGGCCACCAACCGGATCATCCGGGTCTCCGTCGTGCGCGGCACCACCGACTGAGCCGCGGCCGTCACCGCCGCGCCTCGCCCATTACCGCCTCGGCGCCGGTGATGACGTCGAGAAGCTCGGCGGTGATCGCGTCCTGGCGCACCGCCCGCTCGCGCCGGCGCAGCGTGTCGAGCTTGTCGGCGATGTTCCGGTCGGCAGCCTCCATCACCTGCAGCCGCGCCCCGTTTTCGCTCGCCAGCGATTCCATCACCGAGCGCGTGATCTCGGCGAACAGGTACTCGCCGGCCAGCTCCGCGAGCAGCGCCTCCGGGTCGAGCTGGTGGAGCGGCACGGTGCGCGGCGCGCGGGCGAGCAGCTTGGGGTCGAGCGGCAGGATGCGTCGGGCCGCGATCTCGTAGCGCCCGCCGTGGCGGTAGGCGCCATAGACGACGGTGGCGCTCGCGACCCGCGCGATCCGGTCGGCCGCCCGGCGCGTGACGCCAAGCACGCCGCCGACATGGGTCGCCATCGGCACCGACCAGGCGACGGCGAGGCCGCGCTCGGCGGCGAGGGCGGCGCCGCGCCGGCCGATCACGCCGAGCGCCTGACCCGGCCCGAGCTCGGCCTCGACGCGGTCGAGAAGCTGGGCATCGAACCCGCCGACGAAGCCGTGCTCGGAGGTGACGGCGATCAGCACGCCGCCACGGGCGTGCCCGCCCTCCGCGCGGCGGTCGCCCGGCGGCAGCAGGGCGGCGCCCTCGGCGATGGCGTCCTCCACCACCTCGACATAGCGGCGGATGCCGGGCAGCGACGCCTGCGCCTCCTGCACGTGCGCGGCGGCAAGCGCACGGATCGCGCGCATCAGGTCGCGCAGCTCGCCCAGGCTGGCGAGCCGCCCCTTGAGCCGGGCGATCTGCTCCATCAGCCCTGTCCCGCCGCCGCGACCAGCGCGTCGATCGCGGCGAGCAGCGCCTCGCGGTCCTCGTCCGCAAGCTCGCCCGTCGCGGCGACGCGCGCCATGGCGCGGGGGCAGCGTTCGGCGAGGTGCGACGCCGCCGCGTCCTTGAACCGCGCCACGTCGTCCAGCGGCACGGCGTCGAGCTTCCCCGAATCGACGGCGAGCAGCAGCGCCACCTCGACCGCGAGAGGCAGCGGCGCGAACTGGCGCTGGGCGAGGACCGCGCGGATGCGCCTGCCGTGCTCGATGGTGCGGCGGGTGCGCTCGTCCACCATCGCGCCAAAGCGGGTGAACACCTCCAGCTCCAGGAACTGCGCATATTCCAGGCGCAGCTTTCCGGCGAGCGCCCGCATCGCCGGCGCCTGGGTGTGGCCGCCGACGCGCGACACGCTCATGCCGACGTTCACCGCCGGCTTCTGGCCCTCGTAGAACAGCTTGGGCTCGAGATAGATCTGGCCGTCGGTGATCGAGATCAAATTGGTCGGGATGTAGGCGGTGAGGTCGCCGGCCTGCGTCTCGGCGAGGGGCAGCGCGGTGAGCGAGCCGCCGCCCTTGGCCTTGTTGAGCTTGGCCGCGCGCTCCAGAAGCCGCGCATGGATGTGGAAGATGTCGCCCGGATAGGCCTCGCGGCCCGGCGGGTTGCGCAGCAGCAGCGAAAGCTGGCGGTAGACGATGGCGTGCTTGGTGAGATCGTCGATCACCAACAGCGCGTCGCGCCCGCGGTCGCGGAAATGCTCGGCCATGGTGCAGGCGGCGTAGGGGGCGATCCATTGCGCGCCGGGTGGCGCATCGGCTGCGCCGACGACGAAGATGCAGCGCTCGAAGGCGCCGTGGGCGCGCACCGCCTCGATTACCTGCGCGACGGTCGACGCCTTCTGCCCGACCGCGGCGTAGACGCAGACGACGTCGGTGCTCTTCTGGTTGATGATCGCGTCGAGCGCGAGGGCGGTCTTGCCCACCTTGCGGTCGCCGATGACGAGCTGGCGCTGGCCGCGGCCGAGCGGGATCATCGCGTCGACGACGGTGAGCCCGGTGGCGAGCGGCTGGGTCACCAGATCGCGGTCGACGATCGCGGGGGCCGGCTGCTCGACCGGGTCGCGGCGCTCCGCCTCGATGGCGGGGCCGCCGTCGAGCGGCGCGCCGAGCGGATCGACCACTCGGCCGAGCAGCGCCTCGCCCACCGGCACGCGGACGATCTCGCCCGTGCCGCGCACGCGGCTGCCGGCCCCGACCTCGCCCGTGCCGCCGACGATGACGCAGCCCACCTGCTCCTCGTCCACCCGGAGCGCGAGCCCGAGCGTCCCGTCCTCGAAGCGCAGCAGCTCGTCGAGGCGCGTGCCGGGCAGCCCCGCGATCTCGGCCACACCGTCGCCCACCTGCACGACCGTGCCCACATGGTCGAGCGACGGGGCGGGCGCGATTTCCGCGGCGCGCTTCTGCGTTGCGCCGAGCCAGGCCCGCAGGTCGTCGCGAAGATCGGTCATTGCGCGGCCAGGGCCTCCTGCGCCTTGGCGAGCCAGTCGGCCCAGGAAAGCCGCAGCACGGCGTGGGGAAAGCGCAGCTCGGCCCCGCCGATCAGGTCGGCGTCGGTCGCGAAGGAGATCTCGCCGGGGAAGTCCAGCGCCTTGGCCAGGCGGGCGCGCCAGTGGCCGGCCGCGCCGTCGGAGAGCGGCGCGGCGGTGACGACGGTGAGCGCGGCCCCCTCGCCCGCCAGCTCCCTGGCGAGGGCCCGGCGCTCCTCCTCGCCGAGCGCGGCGATCCGGCCCGCGACGGCGGCGAGCAGCGCGTCCCCGTCCTGAGCGAGGCCGCTCTCGGCGAGAAGGCGCCCGGCCAGTTCGGCGGCCAGCGCCGCCACCTCCCGCTTGAGCCCGGCCAGCGCCGCCGCGCGCTCGCCAGCAACGGCGGTGCGCGCCTCGTCGACCAGCCGCGCGGCCTCGCCTTTCGCGTCTTCGATCAGCCTCGCCCGCTCGTCCTCCAGCGATTTGTGAGCCGCGTTCAGCACACCCTCGCGATCGGCGGCGAGCTTCGCCCGGTCGGCCTCGAGCGCGGCCTTCACCGTCTCGGCCTCCTTCTTCGCCCTGTCGGCTTCGCCCAGCGCAGCCTGGGCGAGGTCCCTGCGCTTTGCGATCACCGCGCGCACCGGCTTGTAGAGGAAGCGCTGCAACAGCCAGACGAGGACCAGGAAGTTGATCCCCTGCAGCGCCAACGTCCACACATCGATGCGCATCGCGGGCTCAGCGCACGAACGGGTTGGCGTAGAGCAGCAGGAGCGCGATCACCAGGCAGTAGATCGCCATGGTCTCGATCATGGCGAGCCCGACGAACAAGGTGCGCGACAGGGGCCCGGTCGATTCCGGCTGGCGGGCGATCGCATCCATTGCCGCCGCGATGGCGCGCCCCTCGCCCAGCGCCGGGCCGATCGCGCCGAACGATACGGCGATGGCGGCGCCCAGAATCGAGATGAACTGGATCGTGTCGGTTGTCATTGGGTCATTCCCCCTCTCCCTCCACCGCCGCGCCGATGAACACCGCGGCGAGAATCGCGAAAATGTAGGCCTGGATGATGCCGATCAGCACCCCGAGCAGCATGAACGGCACGGGCAGCAGGAGCCCGGCCAGGAGCGCGACGATGGCGATGACGATCTCGTGGCTCATCATGTTGCCGAACAGCCGCACCATCAGCGAGAAGGTGCGGGTGATCTCGCTGAGCACGTTGAGCGGCAACAGAAGCACGCTGGGGCGCGCATAGCGCCGGATATAGCCGAGCGGCCCGCGCGCCCGAATCCCGAAATAGTGCGCCGACAGGAACACGATGGCGGCGAGCGCAGCCGGCGTCTCGATATGGCCGGTCGGCGGCTTCACGCCAGGCACGACGGCCGCGAGGTTCGCGACGACGAGATAGAGGAACAAGGTGCCGATCAGCGGCAGGTAGGGGGCGGGGTCGCGGCGGATGATGCCGCGAAGCTGCGCGTCGATCGTCTCCACCACGATCTCGAGCGCGGATTGCAGCATGCCCGCCTCGATCCGCGGCCGGCGCAGAGCCACGACGCAGCAGCCGACGATCAGGGCCATGATGACCCAGGTCGTCACGACCGGCACGCTGACCGGCACCGGGCCCAGCCGGAACGCCACCTCGATGGCGAGCGGGCTTGACTCCATCAGTCGAACCTCGCGCGGCGCTGGACCACGAAACGCGCGACGACAAATCCGCCGAGCCCGGTTATCAGGGCCGCGCCGCCCGCATGCGCCAGTACCGCGAACACCACCATGACCAGCGCCACGCGCAGCGCGAGCAGGGCGACATGCGGCACGGCCCCCTTATCGGCACTGAACGACCGCACGCTCCACGCGAGCAGCGCGAAATAGCCGATGCCGCACGCGAAACCGCCGACGAAGCCGGCGGCAGCGAGGATGATTTCGGTCGTGCTCATTCCTTGCCGATCCTCTGCCAGGCAAGCCAGCCTCCGACGGCCACCCCCACCGCGATCAGCGCGCCGGTGAACTGGATGCCGGTGCCGAACCGATGGTCGAGCCAGCGCCCCAGCGCGACGCCCGGCGAGCGTCGGCAGGACGATCAGCCAACCGAGCGAGCCGATCATCGCCAGGTTCCGGCCAAGCGAGCGCTCGCCCTCGCGCTTCCAGCGCTCCGCGCGCTCGCGGCTCACCTCCACGGCGCGGCGCATCGCCTCGTGGCCGCGGTCGTGGTTGTCGTGCATGCGGTTGCGCGCGGTCACGGCGCCTCGCCCTCGCCCGGCAGATCGGCCGGCCCGCGCGCGAAAGGCGGCGCCTGCGACGGCGCCCGGCCGGAATCGAGATAGCGGCCGATCTGGCGGATCGCGGCGAGATGGAGCCGGGTCGCCGAGACGCGCAATTCCTGCTCGGCCGACGCCTCGGCGCGGAACCGTTCCAGCACCGCCTCGCCGAGCCGGGCGAGCGTGTCCTCGCCCACCGCCTCGCGCGTCGCGACCTCCACCCGGTCGCCGCCCTGCACCGTCAGCACCCCGCCGCGTACCGCGACATGGTGGTCGCGCCCGGCCGCGTCGCGCCAGTCGAGCACCGAGATCGCCAGCACGGTGATGAAATCGGCATGGGCCGCCAGGATGCCGAACGACCCGGTCGCATCCTCGGCGCGCACATGCGCCACGTCGTCGGCCTCGACGATCACCGCCATCGGCGTGGTGACGAGGAGCTTCACGAAAGTGGTTCCATACCCTGGCCCTTCGTCCTGAGTAGCGTCCGGGCTGAGCGCGGAGGCGTATCGAAGGATGAAGCTCCGAGTTCGTGCCACCTTCGCCCTTCGATACGCCCCGCGGGCGCGGCGCTACTCAGGGCGAACGGGGGAGGATTCATGCGGCACGGAATACGGATCATTTCGCCGCCGCCTGTTCCTTCGCGCGCGCATCGGCGAGCGTGCCGACCATGTAGAGCGAGCTTTCCGCCCAAGCGTCGGCCTCACCGTCGAGGACGGCGCGGCAGCCGGCGAGCGTGTCCTCCAGCGCGACCGCGACGCCGGTCTCGCCGGTGAACTGGGCGGTGACGGCGAAGGGCTGGGTCAGGAACCGCACCAGCCGGCGCGCACGGTTGACCGCGGTGCGGTCGGCGGCCGACAGCTCCTCCATGCCGAGCAGGGAGATGATCTCCTGCAGCTCGCGATACTGCTCGATCAGCCGGCGCACCGCCTCGGCGGTCTGGTAGTGGCGCTCGCCCACCACGCGCGGATCGAGCATGACCGAGGTCGACGCCAGCGGGTCGATGGCCGGATAGAGACCCTGGCTCGCCATGTCGCGGCTGAGCACGATCGACGAGTCGAGATGGGTGAAGGTCTCGGCCACCGCGGGGTCGGTAAAGTCGTCGGCCGGCACGTAGACCGCCTGGATCGAGGTGACCGCGGCGTCGCGCACCGAAGCGATGCGCTCCTCCAGCTCGGCGATCTCGGTCGCCAGGGTCGACTGGTAGCCGACGCGCGACGGCAGGCGGCCCAGGAGGCCCGAGACCTCGCCCCCCGCCTGGACGAAGCGGAACACGTTGTCGATCAGCAGCAGCACGTTGGTGTGCATCGCGTCGCGGAAATGCTCGGCGACGGTCAGCGCCGTCATGCCGACGCGCCAGCGCGCGCCCGGCGGCTCGTTCATCTGGCCGAACACCAGCGCGGTGCGGGCGAGCACGCCCGAGCGCTCGAGCTCGAGCCACAGCTCGTGGCCCTCGCGCGAGCGCTCGCCGATGCCGGCGAACACCGAGATGCCGGAATGCTTCTCCACCGTGGTGCGGATCAGCTCCATGATCAGCACGGTCTTGCCCACGCCCGCGCCGCCGAACATCGCCGCCTTGCCGCCGCGCGCGAGCGGCGCGAGGAGGTCGATCGCCTTGATGCCGGTGAGGAAAGGCGCCGTGTCGCGCCCCTGCTCGGCGAGCGGCGGCGCCCCCCGGTGGATGGCCGCGCGCGGCACGTCGGCGGCGAAAGGCGGGCCGTGATCTATCGGGATCGCCCATCACGTCGATCAGCCGGCCGAGCACCGCCTCGCCCGTCGGCACCCGGATCTGGGCGCCGGTGTCGCGGGCGAGCGTGCCGCAGCGCAGACCCGCCGTCTCGTGCATGGCGACGGCGCGCACGGTGGCCGGGTCGAGATGCTGATGGACCTCGAGGACCAGCCGGTGCGGCCCATCCCACGCCACCTCGAGAGCGGTGTTGATTTTCGGCAGCGCGCCCACGGCGAACGCTACGTCGACCACCGAGCCGGAAATCCGGATTACCCGGCCGGCGCGCGGTTCGGCCTCTGTCGTGGCGGTGTCGTTCATGCGATATCCAGTATCCCGCCCAACCTGGTGCAGGGGTTGATTCAGGTCAACGAAGCGGCTAGCTGGGCGGAGCATCCTCCGCACGCCTCCGAACCTGGTTGAAGGACGCAGCCGAGCCATGCCCGACCGGCCCGACGACGCCCTCCATGCCCTCGCGCCCGACGAGGTGCTTGCGCTGCTCACCACGTCGCGCGACGGGCTGAGCGCGGCGGAGGCGGAGGCGCGGCTCGCCCGCTACGGCCCCAACCGCCTGCCCTCCCGGGCGGGCATGACCATCCTGGGCGTGTTCCTCGCCCAGTTCCAAAGCCCCTTCATCTATCTGCTGCTCGCCGCGGGAGCCGTGTCGGTCGGGCTCGGACATTTCACCGACGCCGGGTTCATCTTCTTCGTGCTGCTGTTGAACGCCGCGATCGGCACCTACCAGGAATGGCGGGCCGAGACGCGCGCCCGGGCGCTGCGCGCCCTGATCCGCGGGCGAGCGTCGGTCGTCCGCGACGGCAGGCTGGTGCGCATCGAGAGCGAGGGGCTGGTGCCGGGCGACGTCGTGCGCACCGAAAGCGGCGACAAGATCGCCGCCGATATGCGGCTGGTCGAGGCGCGCAACCTGACCGTCGACGAAAGCCTGCTGACCGGCGAGTCGTTCGCCGTGCGCAAGCGCGCCGACGACCGGCTCGCCCCGGCGACGCCGCTCGCCGAGCGCAGCACCATGTTGCACGCCGCGACCACGCTGCGGACCGGACGCGGGCTCGGCGTGGTGGTCGCGACCGGACGCGCGACCTCGGTCGGCGAGCTCGCCGCCGCTTTGGAGGCGCCCGAGCCGCCGCCGCCTCTGGTCCGCCGCATGGCGCGGTTCACCCGCCAGGTATCGGTCGCGATGGTCGGGGTGGTCGCGCTGATCGCGGTGATGGAGATCGTGCGAGGCGCCCCCCTCGCAGACATCTTCCTGCTGGCGGTCGCGCTTGCCGTCTCGGCGATCCCGGAGGGGCTGCCCGTCGCGATGACGGTCGCGCTCTCGATCGCCATGCACCGCATGGGGCTGCGCAACGTGGTGGTGCGCCACATGCCGGCGGTGGAAGGCCTCGGCGCCTGCACGCTGATCGCGACCGACAAGACCGGCACGCTGACCCAGAACCGCCTGACCATCGAGCGCGTGTGGCTGCCTGGCACGGGCGCGGTGGCGCCGAGCGATCCGGCCGCCGCGGACCTGTTGGAAACGGCCGCGAGGGCGAGCGAGCTTCCGGCCGCGAGCGTGGATGGCGAGGCGGGCGACGCCGTCGACCTCGCCTTCTTCGCCGCGGCCATGCATCACGGCGTGGGCGGCGACGCGACCGGCTTCCTCGACCGCGTCCCCTACGAGCCGGAAAACCGCCTCGCGGCCGCCTTCTTCGAAGGGCCGGAGGGCCGGATGACGGCCTTCGTCAAGGGCGCGCCGGAAACGCTCGCGGCGCTCTGCGACGGCGATGCGCGCGACGTGCTGGACGCGGCCGAGCGCCTGTCGGAGGAAGGCTACCGCGTGCTGGCGGTCGCGGCCGGCCCGGTCGTGGCGCCGCAGCTCGACGCGTTGCAGGGGCTGCGGCTCGTCGGGCTCGCCGGGCTGATCGACCCGCTGCGGCCCGAGGCGGCCGACGTCGGTCGCGGCCGCGCAGCGCGCCGGCATCGAGGTCGTGATGGTCACCGGCGACCATCCCGCCGACGGCGCTGGCCATCGCCCGGCGGCTTGGCCTCGCCAGCCGGTCCGAGGAGGTGGTGACCGGCGCGACGCTGGCGGCGCTGGACGGCCGCGGCGCTCGACGCCGCCATCGGCCGGGCGCGCGTGTTCGCCCGCACCGAGCCGCTGCAGAAGCTCGCCATCGTGGAGAGCCTGCGGCGCCAGGGCCACGTCGTCGCCGTCACCGGCGACGGCATCAACGACGCGCCCGCCCTGCACGCCGCCGACATCGGCATCGCGATGGGCGCGGCCGGCACCGACGTAGCGCGCGACGCGGCCGACCTGATCCTCGCCGACGACAATTTCGCCTCCATAGTCGCCGGCATCGAGGAAGGCCGAATTGCCTATGACAATCTGCGCAAGGTCATCGCGCTGGCCTTGTCGACGGGCGCCGCGGAAATTCTGCTCGTGCTGCTGGGCACGTTGATGGGGCTTCCCCTCCCGCTCAGCGCGATACAGCTGCTGTGGCTCAACCTCGTGACCAACGGCATCCAGCATGTCGCCCTCGCCTTCGAGCACGGCGAGCCGGGCGTGCTCGGCCGCCGCCCGCGCGGGGCGGGAGCGCCCATCTTCGACCGGCGCATGGTGGAGCAGGTCATGCTGGGCGGGGCGGCCATCGGAATTGCCGCCTTCGTCTATTACTGGTTCGCCCTCCGCTCGGGGATACCCGAGGCCGCGGCGCGCGGCGGCGTGTTGTGGCTCATGGTCTGGTTCGAGAACGCGCATTGCTTCAACAGCCGGTCGGAGACGCGCTCCGTGTTCCGCATCCCGCTGTCTCACAACCGACTGCTGATCGGCGGCGTCATCGTGACCCAGCTCCTGCAGATCGGCGCGCTGGGCATCCCGGTGCTGCGCGATCTCCTGTCGCTGGGCGAATTCACGGTCGTCGACGGGATCGAGCTCGCGATCGGCGGCTTCGCCGTCATCGCCGTGATGGAACTCTACAAGGTCGCCATAAGGCGGCGCGAAAGGATCTAGCCGAACGGCGGCTTGGTCAGGTCGCGGCGCATGGTAAGCGCGGCGACGGTCGAGCCGTCGCGCATGCGGTAATAGTCGGGCCGGCGTCCGACCGGGCGGAAATCGTGCAACTCGTAGAGTGCGCGCGCCGCGGCATTGTCCTCCGCCACCTCGAGGAACAAGGCGCGCGATTCGGCTGCCGTCGCCGCCGCGATCGACGCGACTAGCAGCATGCGCCCGAGGCCGAGCCGGCGGTGGCCGGGATCGACCGCGAGGGAGAGGAGCTCGCATTCGTCGCCGGCGAGGCGCGACAGGGCGAAGCCCAGCGACCGGATCGTCGACTGCCGTCGCGCGCCACCAGGCCGCCGGCGCCGGGCATGGAGAGGATCCGCTTCAGCATCGTCACGCTCCACGGATCGTCGAAGCTCGCCGCGTGGATGCGCGTCACGTCGTTGAGGTCGGCGACCCGGACGGGAGCGATGCGCGGCGCGTTCATGGCCGCACCGCCGCGCCCGCCGCCGCGGCGGGCGTCGCCTGCGGCGGGTGGATATAGAGCGGGCGCAGCATCAGGTGCGCCGCCGCCGGCCCGGCGGCGAGCCGCGCGATCTCGGCGGCGTCGCCGATCGCGAGGTGCGTGACGAAGAGCGGCACCGGCCGGCGCCCGGCCAGCGCGTCGCGGAGCCGCCCGGCCGCGTCGCCCGCCACGGCGAGCGGGCCGGCCGGCAGGTGCGCGTCCACCGCCTCCGGGGCCAGCGCGGCCGGCGGAAACAGCGGCCCCAGCGCGTCATCGAACGCTTGGACGTAGAGGTCGGCGCGCTTGGTCTCCAGCGCGATGACGAGGGTACGCTCCGGCGCGGGCGGCAGCGTGGCGCGCGCGCCGCGGCCGCCGCCGCCGCCAGGCTGGAGACGCCGATGCCCGGGATCGCGAGCGCGAGGGCCAGGCCGCGCGCTGCGGCGAGGCCTGTGCGGATGCCGGTGAACGAGCCGGGCCCGACGGCGGCCGCAACCGCATCGAGCGCCCCGTACCCGATGCCCCCCTCGTCCAGCACCTCCCCCACCATCGGCATCAGCGCCTCGGCGTGGCCGCGCCCGATCACGGCATGGCGCCGCGCGGCGATGCCGTCGCGCCACAGCGCCACCGAGCAGGCCGCGGAGGCGGTATCGAGCGCCAGCAGCGTCATCGATCCCCTCCCGAAGTCGTGAACCGGCCGCCCGCCCGTGTTAAAACGGCGGCGGGAGAGAGCGGGGAGGCCGGGTTGGGACTGGTCGAGGTCACGTCCGAGACGTTCGGCGTCGAGATCGCGCTCGCCTACGCGACGGCGGAGAACTTCACGGGACGGCCGGTCTATCGCCGGCCCGATTGCTGGCTGCATCCGGATGCCGCCGCGGCGCTGGCGGCAGGCGGTGCGGCTGGCCGGCGCCATTGGCCACCGCCTGCGCATCTATGACGCGTTCCGCCCCAGCGAGGCGCAATGGGCGCTGTGGAACCACACGCCCGACCCGGACTTTCTGGCCGATCCGCGGCGCGGCTCGCCCCATTCGCGCGGTGTGGCGGTCGACCTGACCTTGCTCGGCGCCGACGGGCAGCCGGTCGAGATGGGCACCGGGTTCGATGCCTTCACGCCCCTCTCGCACCACGGCAGCCTGGAGATCGGCGCCGAGGCGCAGCGCAACCGGGCACTGCTTCTGGGGTTGATGACCGCCGCCGGATGGGACTTCTACCGCAACGAGTGGTGGCATTATCAACTCTTCAAGGCGCGGGACTATCCGCTGCTGGGCGACCGGGACCTACCCCGGCCGATGATGGTGTGATGCGGACCGCGATCGGGCCCGCCGCGCGCGAAGGCGCCCGCCCCTATATTAGGCGAATGTCGGCCGGCCGCCAGTGCGTGCGCACCGGCCTCGCGCTCGTGCTCGCGGGCGCGTGGCTCGGCGCCGCGCCGGTGCGGGCCGCCGAATCAGCCGTGGTGTTCATGTATCACCGGGTGGGCGAGCCCGCCTATCCGAGCACGAACATCCACCCCGGACCAGCTCGACGCGCAGATCGCCGAGCTGAAATCGGGCGGCTACGCCGTGCTGCCGGTGGCCGAGATCGTGCGCCGGCTGGAAGCGCACGAGGCGCTGCCCGACCGGGCGATCGGGCTCACCGTGGACGATGCGTTCGAATCGTTCTACCGCAACGGCTGGCCGCGCTTGCGGGCGGCCCGGCTGCCCGTCACTTTGTTCGTGGCGACCGAGGCGATCGGCCGGCCGGGCATGATGAGCTGGGACCAGATCCGAGAGATCGCCGGCCAGGGCGCGACCGTCGGCGCCCATACGGCGACGCACGCGCACATGGCGGCGCTGGGGCTCGACCGGGCGCGCGCCGAGATCGCCCGGTCGAACGCGCGCTTCAAGGCGGAGCTGGGCGCGGCGCCCGCCTTGTTCGCCTGGCCCTATGGCGAGTACGCGCTGAAGCTCAAGCCGCTCCTTGCCGAGGGCGGCTACGTGGCCGCGTTCGGGCAGCATTCCGGGGCGATCGGGCCGGGGGCGGATTTCGCCTACCTGCCGCGTTTCGCGCTCAACGCGCATTACGGCGACATGGACCGGTTCCGCCTGGCCGCCAACGCCCTGCCGCTGCCGGTGCGGGGCGTGACGCCGCCCGACCCGACGCTGGGGCCGCGCAGCAATCCGCCGGCGGCAGGCTTCACCGTGGCCGAGGGCGTCGCGCGGCTCGACCGGCTGCGCTGCTATCACGACGGAGAGGCGGTCGCGCTCCAGCGCCTCGGCGAGCGGCGGATCGAGGTGCGGTTCGCCGCCCCCTTCCCGCCCGGCCGGTCGCGGCTCAACTGCACCCTGCGCGCGGCGGACGGGCGCTGGCGCTGGTTCGGCACGCAGTTCTTCGTGCCGCCGGCGATGAGGCCGTCAGATCCGCGGGCCGGAGTCGGCCATCCGAACGCTCAGGTCGCGCGACAGGCGGACCTCGTCCAGCGCGCGCAGGTCGTTGGCGCGAATCGTGAGGCGCAGCTCTTTCACGTAGGCCTCGCGCCGCGTCGAATAGCGGTCGAGCGTGCGCGCCAGCGCGTAGCCATCCGGCGCCTGCTGGCCCGCCCGCATCTCCGCGCGCAGCTTGCGGAACCCGTCATAAGCCGGGTTTGTGTTGAGGTTGATGGCGTAAGCCTTCACCCCATCGACCAGGTAGCCGAAGGCGCGCACGGTGTGGCTCTTGCCCGGCTCGCGCGCGCGCGGCACCAGCCCGTTGCCGGTCCAGTCGTACTGGCCGAACAGCGCATTCGCCTGCTGCGCAAAGCGCGAGGTGCCCCAGCCGCTTTCGATCGCCGCCTGGGCGAGCGCGAGCGACGGCGGGATCACGTCGACATGGGCGAGGATCTCGGCGAAGCCGGCGTCGGAATCGAGCCCGTAATCCTCGGCGACCCGGGCGAGCCATTGCGTCTCAACGCCGCTCAGCGTGCCGCCGTCCTCCACCCTGCGCTCGAGCGTCACGATGCGCGCGCGATCCAGGGCGATCACCTCGTTCACGTGCAACACCAGCGGCAGCACAGTCTTGAGGAACAGCCGCTTGCGCGCCTGCACCTCGGGCACGTCGGGGAGGTCGGGCGGCAGGCTGCCGAGGAAGACGCGCGGCACCTTGCCGGCGCTGCGCACCGTGGCGAGGTCGTAGCCCAGCCGGTGGAACATCGCCGTCAGGCGCGCCACCGATTCGGGCGAGGCTGCGTTCGTCATGATGTCCGGCCGGCCGAGCACGGCGAGCCTCTCGGTCGCCGACTCGACCCCGTCTCCGCCCGCGGGCGGGAGCGAGGCCCAGGGATGGCCGGCGCCGACGACGAGATATCCCGTCGCGACCACCAGACCGGTAAGCAGGACAACCTTGCGGGCCACTTCGCGGCGCGAGCGCCGCCGTCCTCCGACACGTCCCATCATGCGCTTTTCCCCGTCTGCGCCATCGCGCGTGCGCTCGCGCGAGACGTTCCTGCACGGTGCCGGCTTGCTTGACGCGCCGGCGCGACCTCTCCTTCGCTACGAACCGCCTTCGGGCGGCTACTGGACCGCTTCCACCCCGACCACCTCGGGGATGTAGTGCCGCAGCAGATTTTCGATCCCCATCTTCAGCGTCGCCGTCGAGGACGGGCAGCCCGCGCAGGCGCCCTGCAGATGCAGGTAGACGACGCCTTCCTCGAAGCCGCGATAGACGATGTCGCCGCCGTCCTGGGCGACGGCGGGACGCACGCGCGTGTCCAGCAGCTCCTTGATCTGGGAGACCAGCTCGCCGTCGTCCTCACCCGACGCCCCGTCCGCCGCCGCGCCCTCGGCCAGCGCCGGCGCGCCCGAGGCGAAATGGGTCATCAGCGCACCGAGGACCGCGGGCTTCAGCACATGCCACTCGACGTCGTCGGACTTGGTGACCGACACGAAGTCCGCGCCAAGGAAAACGCCCGCCACGCCGTCCACGCCGAACAGCCGCTCGGGGAGCGGCGAATGCGCCGCCGCCTCGCGCGTCGCAAAGTCGGCCGTGCCCGATTCCAGCACGGTCTGGCCGGGCAGGAACTTCATCGTCTGCGGGTTGGGCGTCGCTTCGGTCTGGATGAACATGGGTACCGTACTCGCCGCTGTTTCGGGGGTTCGAAGATGGATTAAGGGTTTCTTAAGATCAAGCGCCCCGCGCTCCGCCTGGGGGAAACGGGGTGCAAGCCCTTGAGTTTCCCCGCGAAGATAATTTGATGCGAATTGGAAAAATCGGCCGCCATGGTTAACGGCCGGGACAGGATGCGAGGGGACGACGATCCGCCTGTACGCGCCGCCACGCGCGGCGTCAGGTGAGAAGGTCGATCTGCTCTTCGGTCAGGTTGCCGGGAACGACAGTAATGGGGATCGGGAACTTGCCCGACATCTTGCCGGCGAGCGAGGAGACGAGCGGCCCCGGCCCCTTCTTCCCGGTGCCGGCGCCGAGCACCAGCACGGCGATGAGCGGCTCCTCCTCGATCACTTCGAGGATCACGTCGCGCGCGTGCCCTTCGCGCACATAGAGGATGGGAAGCTTGCCGGCGAGGGACAGCACCTCGGCGGCGAGGTGCTGCAGCACGTCCTCCGCCTCGGCGCGGCGCTCGTCGCGCATCTTCTCCTCGACCGCCATCCAGTGCTGGAAGTCCGCCCGCTCCATCACGTAGAGGAGCGCCACGCGCCCGCCCGTCGACTGCGCCCGGCGGCAGGCGAAATGGAGGGCGTTGCGCATCTCCTGCGAGGCGTCGACGACCACCAGGAAGATGCGCTCGTGGTCGTGGTGCGGCGGCGCCTGGAGGTCGGCGCCCGGACCCAATGCGGCTTCGTCTGGGCTCATCATCCTTCCTCGGGGCGGTGCCCCTAATGCCTGCGGAACGCGACGCCCGCCAGCCATCCTGACATTAACGCGACGGCAATGGCAATCAGCCCATAATTAACAGATTTATCGTGTGCATAGCCGTAGATCTCCGCCTCGAGCCCCACCTTGCGCACCACCAGCGGCGTGGTGCGCCGGGCCACCACCCGGCCGTCGCGGAACAGATACATCTCGACCTGGTAGAGGCCGGTGGGCACCGCCGAGGGGAACGAGACGGTGGTCCGGAACAGCCGGCCGCCGATGACGTAGACGTTTCCTGTGTCGCCGCCATAAAGGGTCTGGGCCGCCTTCTCGCGCAGCAGTGCCGCGCGGAACCGCTCGACCTGGTCGGTGGATTTGCCCGGCGCCAGGTCGAAATCGAGGTTGTCCTCGCCGATCTCGTAGCGGGCGAGCACCGCGCGCGGCGCGATCTCGTCGAGCGGCCGGGTCGCGGCGACCCGGTAATATTGCGGCAGCCCCGTAAAGGTGCGCGATTCGGCGTTCACCCAGATGCCGGCCACCCGCTCCTTGTGGCGCACCACCACCGGCTGGCGCGGCCCGCGCACCACGACCACCACGTCGCCGCGCCCCTCGATCGCGCCGAACAGCAGCAGGTCGGCCCCGGCGAAGCCGGTGGTGATGGCGATCTCTCGGCTGGAGATGTCGGCCACCAGCGGCTGCTGCGCGGCGCCGCCGAGCGGCAGGGACAAAGCGAGCGCGACCAGCACCGAGGCGGCCGCGCGGCTTGCCCTCACGGCGCGACCCCGGCGACGGTTTCGAGCGAGTAGGGGTCGGCCGGCGTCACGATCAGGTCGTAGGCGACGCCCGCCCCCACCGCCAGCACGACGACGCCGAGCAGGGCGCGCAGCTGCTCGCCCCGCATCCGCCCGCCGACCATGGTGCCGATCTGCGCCCCGATCACCGCGCCGACGAGAAGCAGCAGCGCCAGAACGACGTCGACCGTCTGGTTGGTCACCGCCTGAAGGAAGGTGATGTTCGCCATCACGAAGATGATCTGGAACAGCGACGTGCCGATCACCACGGAGGTCGGCATGCCGAGCAGATAGATCATCGCCGGCACCATGATGAACCCGCCGCCCAGCCCCATCAGGCCCGACAGGAACGAGATGACGGCGCCGATCAGGAAGGGCGCGACCGCGCTGATATAGAGCTTCGAGCGGCGGAACCGCATCTTCAGCGGCAAACGGTGGATCCACAGATGGACGTGCAGCCGGCGGCGCGGCGTCGCGGGGTTGCGGCTGCGCCACCAGGCGAGCGCGCTTTCGACGATCATCAGGAGCCCGATCGTGCCCAGGAACAGCACGTAGGAGACCGAGATCATCAGGTCGATCTGGCCGATGCCGCGCAGCACGGTGAACAGGGCGACGCCCGCCGCCGAACCGACGATGCCGCCGACCAGCAGGATCACCCCCATCTTGAGGTCGACATTGCCGCGGCGCCAATGGGCGAGCGCGCCGGACACCGACGACGCGACGATCTGGTTCGCCCCGGTCGCGACCGCCACCGCCGGCGGCACGCCGGCGAAGATCAGTAGCGGCGTCATCAGAAATCCGCCGCCGACCCCGAATACGCCGGACAGGAAGCCTACGACCCCGCCCAGCCCCAGGAGCGCGAGCACGTTGACCGACATCTCCGCGATGGGGAGGTAGATCTGCATCAGATTTCGGGCGGTGTCGACACGATGGGTCAGATTCCCGCCGCGGGCATTGCGCCTGCGCGCGCCTCTATTTGCGAGCCTTGCCGAATTCGGCGCAAGTGCTTTTGCCACAAAAACCGCGAATTTTGGCTTAATGCGGCCATTCGTCCGCCGCGCCTACGGCCGCAGCAGCCCCACGACGTCCTGCACCTCGCGCATCACCGGCTCGGACAGCGCCCGGGCGCGCTCGGCGCCCTCGCGCAGCACCGCGTCGACATGGCCGGGATCGGCGCGCAGCCGGCGCATCTCGTCGCCGATCGGCGCCAGCTTGGCGACGGCCAGCTCGGTCAGCGCCTCCTTGAAGGCGGAGAAGGGCTTGCCGCCATGCTCGCGCATCACCTCGGCCATCGGCCGGTCGGCGAGCGCGGCGTAGATCCCGATCAGGTTGAACGCCTCGGGCCGCTCGGTCCGGGACCCGCCGGCCTCGGTGCCGTCGGGCACCGGGTCGGGGTCGGTGCGGGCGCGGCGGATCTTCTGGGCGATGGCGTCGGCATCGTCGGTCAGGTTGATGCGCGAGGCATCCGACGGGTCGGACTTCGACATCTTCTTGGTGCCGTCGCGCAGGCTCATCACCCGGGCCGCCTCGCCCAGGATCAGCGGCTCGACCAGCGGGAAGAGTGCGCGTGCCGAAATCGTTGTTGAACTTCTGGGCGATGTCGCGGGTCGAGCTCCAGATGCTGCTTCTGGTCCTCGCCCACCGGCACGTGCGTCGCCTTGTAGGCCAGGATGTCGGCGGCCATCAGGTTGGGGTAGGCGTAGAGCCCGACCGAGGCGTTCTCGCGGTCCTTGCCCGCCTTCTCCTTGAACTGGGTCATGCGGTTGAGCCAGCCGAGCCGGGCGACGCAGTTGAAGATCCAGGCGAGCTCGGCGTGGGCCGGCACCTGGCTCTGGTTGAACACGATCGAGCGCTTCGGGTCGATGCCGGCAGGCGAGGAACGCGGCCGTCACCTCGCGGATCGCGTCGACGCAGCTCGCGCGGCTCCTGCCACACCGTGATCGCGTGCAGGTCGACCACGCAGTACAGGCACTCGTTGCCGTCCTGCAGGCGGCACCAAGTTGCGGATGGCGCCCAGATAGTTGCCGAGGTGCAGATTGCCGGTCGGCTGGACGCCCGAGAAGATGCGGCTCATGGGATGCTCCGGGACCGGCCCGCGCCGGGCGGGGCGGGTTATCGCCCCTGGACCCGGAAGGGTCAAGCTCGCCTCGCGCGGCGCGGCGGGCGAAGACGCGGCCGAGCGCCTGGCGCAGCTCGTCCAGGTCGGCCGCGCCGGTCGCGAAGGCGAGAGCGCGAACAGACGACGATCCCGCCGGCGACGATGGCCGCGAGCGCGCTCGCCCGCGTCGCCTCGCCGGCGGCAAGCTGGCGCGCGAGCGCCCGGCGCGGCCGAGGGCGGCGAGCACCGCCATCGCGACCGCGGCGGCGAGGATGCGCGGCAGCTTCGGCCTTGAGTTCCGCGTCGGGCGTGAAGATAGCCGCGCCGGTGCAGCGTCGTCGCGAGCAGGGTCGTGTTGAGCCAGGCGGCCACCGATGGTCGCCGTCGCGATCCCGACATGGGCGAGCGGGCTGAGACAGGCCCAGGATCAGGTTCAGCGCGAAGTTGACGCCGACGCAGCAGGATGGCGATGCGGACCGGCGTCCTCGTGTCCTCGCGCGCGAAGAAGCCGGGCGCCAGCACCTTGATCAGCACGTAGGCGGGCAGGCCGCTCGCGAAGGCGACCAGCGCCGCCGCCGTCGCCGCGCCTCGCCGGGATCGAACGCGCCGCGCTCGAACAGCACGGTGACGATCGGCGTGGCGAGCGCGATCAGCGCCGCCGCCGCCGGCAGGGTCATCAAGAGCGCCAGCTCGAGCGCGCGGTTGAGCTGGTGCGCCGCCGCGCGCTGCTCGCCCAGCCGGATCTGGCGCGACAGGATGGGCAGCAGCGCCGTGCCGACCGCGACGCCGATCACGCCGAGCGGAAGCTGGTTCACCCGGTCGGCGTAGTAGAGGAACGAGATCGAGCCGGTCGGCAGCAGCGAGGCGATCACCACGTCCATCATCAGGTTGACCTGCACGACGCCCGGCGCCCAGCGCGCCCGGCAGGATCAGCGCGAACAGGCGCTTCACGCCCGGCGTCAGGCGCGGCAGCCGCAGCCGCAGGCGGAAGCCCGCCCGCTCGAGCGCGACGGCGAGCCAGGCGAACTGCGCCGCGCCCGCCGCCGCGACGCCCCAGGCCAGCGCGTGGCCCGGCGTCGGCACGAAGGGGGCAAGCCCGATCAGCGCGCCGATCAGCACGAGGTTGAGCAGGATCGGCGTCGCCGCGGCGGCGGCGAACCGGCCGAGCGAGTTCAGCATGCCGCCGAAGAACGACACCAGCGAGATGAACAGCAGATAGGGAAAGGCGAGCCGCGTCAGCGTGACGGCGAGGTCGAACTTCGCCGGGTCGTCGGAGAAGCCGGGCGCGAAGGCGAACATCAGCCACGGCATGGCGAGCTGCAGCGCAGTCACGAAGACCAGCAGCGTCACCACCAAGACGGCCAGCACGTCCTCGGCGAAGTCGCGCGCGCCCGCGCTCGCCCTCGGCCGCCAGGCGCCCGGCGAACAGCGGCACGAAGGCGGCGTTGAACGCGCCCTCGGCGAACAGCCGGCGGAAGAAGTTGGGCAGCTTGAACGCGACGAAGAACGCGTCGGCCACCGGCCCCGCGCCCACCAGGGCCGCGATCAGCATGTCGCGGGCGAAGCCGGTCAGGCGGCTCAGCATCGTGTAGCCGCCGACCGTCGCGACCGAGCGCAGCAAGCGCCATGGCGCCGGTCTACTGGAAAATCGGGGCGGCGGGAAGGCGGCGCGGCGCGCCACCGACGGCTCGCGACCTAGCGCTTCCGGGCCGGGCGGCGGGTCTCCGGCTTCGCGCCGCGGCGGCGGGCGGGCGGGCGCTGCGGCGCTCTTCGCCTTGCGCGCACGGCGGGTTCGGCACGGCTCGGGGGCGGCACCCCGGCGCGGGGCGCGCGGGCTCGACGCCTTCGAGGGCGGCGGTGAGCGCCTGGCGCACGCGCTCGAGCTTGCCCTCGTGGGTCACCTGGAAGCCGAACACGTCCTTGACGTAGAACACGTCGACCGCGCGCTCGCCATAGGTGAACACCATCGCCGACGAGATCTGCAGCCCGAGGTCGATCAGCGCCCGGGTGACGTCGTAGAGCAGGCCGGGCCGGTCGCGGCCGTTGACCTCGATCACGGTGTGGGTGCGGCTCGCCTTGTTGGCGATCAGCACGCGCGGCGCGACGGCGAACACCCGCGTGCGGCGCGGGCAGCGACGAGCGCGCCTTGGCGAGCTCCGGTCCGATGCGCAGATGGTGCGTCAGCGCCCGCTCGATGCGCGCGACGAGGCGGTCGAGCTGGTCCTTCCGCTCGATCGCGCCGCCGCGAGGCGTCCTGCACCAGGAAGGTGTCGAGCGCCATCCCGTCGGTCAGGGTGAAGATCTTGCCTTCGACGATGTTGGCGCCGGGCCACCGCGATGCCGCCGGCGATGCGCGAGAACAGGCCGGGATGGTCGGCGGTGTAGACCGTCACCTCGGTGACGCCGCGATAGGAATCGAGCCGCGTCGCGATGGCGAGCTTGTCGCCCGCCGCGCTCGGCCTTGCGCCATCAGCTCGGCCTGGTAGGCGTGCGTCCCGGCGTCGAAGGCGAGCCAGTAGGACGGCGGGCAGCGCGGCCGATGTGGTCGGCGATGCCGCGCCTCGTCCCAGCCGGCGGGGCCGAGCCGGTCGGCGAGCGCCTCCTTGGCCGCGGCGACGCGCCGCTCGCGCCCCTCGGCGGCGAGCCCGCCGGACATCACCTCCTCGGTCGCGTAGTAGAGCTCGCGCAGCAGCGGCCGCCTTCCAGCCGTTCCACACGGTCGGGCCCGACCGCGCGGATGTCGGCGACGGTCAGCACCAGCAGCAGGCGCAGCCGCTCGACCGACTGCACCAGCTCGACGAAGTCGTGGATCGTCTTGGGGTCGTTGATGTCGCGCTTGAAGGCGGTGCGGCTCATCACCAGGTGGTAGCGGACCAGCCAGGAGACGGTTTCGGTCTCCTCCGGCGTCAGCCCGAAGCGCGGCCCGAGCTGCAGCGCGACCTCCGCGCCGAGCACGGAATGGTCGCCGCCGCGCCCCTTGGCGATGTCGTGCAGCAGCACCGCGACGTAGAGCACGCGGCGCGACTGCGATCTTGTGCACCGACCTCGGACGCGATCGGCATGCGAGTCCGTCGAACTCGCCGGCCTCGATGCCGCGCCAGGATGCCGATCGCGCAGATGGTGTGCTCGTCGACCGTGTAGACGTGGTACATGTCGTGCTGCATCTGCGCCACGACGCGGCCGAAATCGGGCACGAACCGGCCGAACACGCCGGCCTCGTTCAGGCGGCGCAGCGTCGATCTCCGGGTCCTTCTTCGACGGTCAGCATCTCGAGGAACAGGCGGTTGGCCTCCGGGTCGTCGCGGATGCCGTCGATCCGCTTGAGTCTCGCGGGTGATCCAGCGCAGCGCGTTGGGATGGATGTCGAGCTCGTGCGCCTGGGCGCGCGTGGAACAGCCGCAGCATGTTCGACCGGGTCCTCGGTGAAGACCTTGCGGCTCGCCACGGTCAGCCGGCCGCCCTCGACGCGGGAAGCCCGCCGACCTCGCGCTTGAACAGCCCGAACGTGGGCAGCGCGATGCGCGGCCGGCGCCGGTGCTCGGCCTCGAGCGCGGCGCAGAAGATGCGGGTCAGGTTCGCCGACATCCTTCGCGACCAGGAAGTAGTGCTTCATGAAGCGCTCGACGCCGCGCGAGCCGCGCCCGGTCGCGATAGCCGAGGCGGCGGGCGATCTCGGGCTGCATGTCGAAGGTCAGCCGCTCCTCCGCCCGGCCGGCCAGATAGTGCAGGTGGCAGCGCACGGTCCACAGGAAGTTCTGCGCCCGGGCGAAGCGGTCGGCCTCGGCTGGGTCAGCACGCCCTGCGTCGACCAGCTCGCGCACGTCGTCGACGCGCATAGAGATACTTGGCGATCCAGAACAGGGTCTGCAGGTCGCGCAGCCCGCCCTTGCCGTCCTTGATGTTGGGCTCCAGCACGTAGCGGGAATCGCCCATCTGCTTGTGGCGCTCGTCGCGCTCGGCGAGCTTGGCCTCGACGAAGTCCGGGCCCGATCCGGCGCGCCACCTGTCGGGCGAAGCGCCGGCGCAGCTCGGCATAGAGCGTCGGTTCGCCCTCAGATGTAGCGCGCCTCCAGCATGGCGGTGCGGATCGTGATGTCGGCCTTGGCGAGGCGGATGCAGTCGTCGATCGAGCGCGTCGCGTGGCCGACCTTGAGGCCCAGGTCCCACAGCATGTAGAGCACGTACTCGATCGACCTGCTCGGTCCGGCGCGGTGACCTTGTAGGGCAGCAGGAACAGCAGATCGAGGTCGGAATGCGGCGCCAGCTCGCCCCGCCCGTAGCCGCCGACGGCGCACAGCGTGATGCGCTCGCCCGCCGTCGGGTTGGCCGCGGGATAGGCACGCTGCGTCGGCGAACCGGATAGATGGTGCGCACCAGCCCGTCCATCAGCGCCGCGTTGACCGCCACGACGTCGGCGCCGTTCGCCGCCGTCCGATTCCAGCGCGGCCCGGATCGCGCGCGCGGCCATCGGCGAGCGCGTCCTTGAGGGCGGCCAGAAGGTCGGGCCGCAGCTCGTCGGGCCGGCGGCCGGTGCCCGCGAGCAGCGCCGCGATGGCGCCCGTGTCCTGCGCCACGTCGATCGCCACCCGTCGCTTGCTGAGGACGGTCATGGCGGGATTGATAGCAGGGCAGGCGTTAAGGAAACAGGGGCTATTCCGGTTCTCCCCCAGCAGCGCCTTCAGCCGGTAGACCAGCTCCAGCGCCTCCTTGGGGCGTGAGCGCGTCGGGGTCGGCGGCGCGCAGCGCGTCCTCGACCGGCGCGGACGCGGGCAGGCCGGTGCGCCCGCCGGAAACGGGCCGGACCGCCGCCGAGAACAGCGGCAGGTCGTCGGCGAGGCGCGAGACCGCCCCCGACTGCTCGCCGCGCTCGAGCGTCTCCAGCACCTCCTCGGCGCGGGCGACGACCGCCGCCGGCAGGCCGGCGAGCCGGGCGACATGGATGCCGTAGGACCGGTCGGCGGCCCCCGCCGCCACCTCGTGCAGGAAGACCACCTCGCCCTGCCATTCCTTGACCCGCATGGTGTGCGCAGCGAGCGCGTCGAGCCGCGCCGGCAAGCGCCGTCAGCTCGTGATAGTGCGTGGCGAACAGGGCGCGGCAGCGGTTGACCTCGTGCAGATGCTCGAGCGCCGCCCAGGCGATCGACAGCCCGTCGAAGGTCGCCGTGCCGCGGCCGATCTCGTCCAGGATCACCAGCGCGCGCGGCCCGGCCTGGTTGAGGATCGCCGCGGTCTCGACCATCTCGACCATGAAGGTCGAGCGCCCGCGGGCCAGGTCGTCGGCGGCGCCGACCCGGCTGAACAGGCGGTCGACGACCCCGATGCGCGCCGCCTCGGCCGGCACGAACGAGCCGGACTGGGCGAGGATCGCGATCAGCGCGTTCTGGCGCAGGAAGGTCGATCTTGCCGGCCATGTTGGGCCCGGTCACCAGCCACAGCCGCCGTTCCGGCGCCAGGTCGCAATCGTTGGCGACGAAGGCGCCGGACCGCGCCGCCTCCAGCGCCGGCTCGACCACCGGGTGGCGGCCGCCCGTCACCTCGAAGGCGAGCGACGCGTCCACCACCGGGCGGACATAGCGCCGCTCGACGGCGAGCTCGGCGAGCGCCGCGGCGACGTCGAGCCGCGCCAGCGCGTCGGCGGCCAGCGCGATCGGCTCGGCCGCGCGCCGCCACCTCGCCGACCAGATCCTCGAACAGCTGCAGCTCCAGCGCCAGCGCCTGGTCGGCGGCGCGGGCGATGCGCCCCTCCAGGTCGCGAGAGCTCGGCGGTCGTGTAGCGCACGGCGCCGGCCATGGTCTGGCGGTGGATGAACGTCGCGTCGCCGGTCGTCGGGATCTTGTCGGCGTTGGCGGCCGAGACCTCGACGTAATAGCCGAGCATGTTGTTGTGGCGGATCTTGAGCGACGCGACGCCGGTCTCCTTGGCGTAGCGCGCCTGGAGCCCGGCGATCAGGCGCCGGCTCTCGTCGCGCAGCGTGCGTAGCTCGTCGAGCTGCGGCGCGTAGCCCTCGGCGATGAAGCCGCCGTCGCGCGCCAGGATCGGCAGGTCCGGCCGCAGCGCCCGGGCGAGCCGGTCGACCAGCGTCGCGTGCTCGCCGAGGTCGCGCGCCGCGCTCGGCGACCGGCGCGGGCGGCGATTCGCTCTCCGCCAGAGCGTGCGCGCAGCTCGGCGGCGGCGGCGAGCCCGTCGCGGATGGCGGCGAGGTCGCGCGGCCCGCCGCGGCCCACCGACAGGCGCGACAGCGCCCGCTCGATGTCGGGCGCGCGCGGCGAGCGTCCGGCGCATGCCGGCGCGCAGCCCCTCCTCGGCGGCGAAGAACGCCACCGCGTCGAGCCGCCGCGCGATCTCGGCCGGGTCGGTGAGCGGCGCCGCCAGCCGGCGGGCAAGCAGCCGGCCGCCCGCCCCGGTGACGGTGCGGTCGATGACCGCGAGCAGCGAGCCCTCGCGCTTGCCGGCAAGCGTCTCGGCCAGCTCCAGGTTGCGCCGGGTCGCCGGATCGATCTCCATCGCCGCGCCGCCGGCCTCGCGCCGCGGCGGCGGCGAGGCGCGGCATGCGGCCCTTCTGGGTCAGCGCGACGTAGTCGACCAGCGCGCCGCATGCGGCCACCTCGGCGCGGCCGAACGCCCCGAACCCGTCGAGCGCGGCGACGCCGTACAGCGCCTCGAGCCGCCTCCGGCGCGTTCTCGGAATCGAACCGCGCGGCCGGCAGCGGCGTGAGCCGCGCCTTCCACGCGGCGAACAGCTCGTAGAGCGTCGGGGTTCTCGACCAGCCGGTCGGCGACCAGGATCTCGCCGGGATCGAGCCGGGCGAGCGCGGCGGGCAGCCCCGCGCCGCTCGGGCGCCGCCACGCCGAACGCGCCGGTCGAGACGTCGAGCCAGGCGAGGCCGAACGCGCCGCGCAGCTCGGCCAGCGCGCCGAGATAGTTGTGCCGGCGCGCGTCGAGCAGCGTGTCCTCGGTCAGCGTGCCGGGCGTGACCAGCCGGACGACGTCGCGCCGCACCACCGACTTGGCGCCGCGCTTCTTCGCCTCGGCCGGGTCCTCGACCTGCTCGCACACCGCGACGCGGAAGCCCTTGCGGATCAGCCGTTCGAGATAGGCATCGGCGGCGTGCACCGGCACGCCGCACATCGGGATGTCCTCGCCCTCGTGCTTGCCGCGCTTGGTGAGCGTGATGTCGAGGGCGGCGGCGGCCTTGCTCGGCGTCGTCGAAGAACAGCTCGTAGAAATCGCCCATCCGGTAGAACAGCAGGCAGTCGGGATTCTCCGCCTTGATGGCGAGGTACTGCGCCATCAGCGGCGTCGTCGAGGCGGGGGCGTCGTCGGCCCGCGTTTCGGGCGCGTCGGGCATTTCGAATCCGGCCGGGGTTCCGGCGGCGATCATACCGGGCGCGGAGGCGCGGGCAAGCGCGGGGGATTCGCATATACTGTGGGTCCGCAGGGCGGGCGAGGTGGCGATGGCGCAAATCGAGATTCCGACCGGCCGATTCGCCGCGGCCCTCACCGTGGTGTTCGCGGCGCCCGCCATCGTGCTGGCGGCGCTGGTCGCGGCCGGCGCTCTGGCGGCGGGGCCGGCCCTCCTCGCCGCACTCGCCATGCTCGCCGGGCTCGCGGTCGTGCTGCGGCTCTATCTGCGCGACGTGGCGGCGGCGAGCCAGTATGTCAACGCGCTGGCCCGCGGCGACGAGGCGCGCCTGCCGACGCTCGACCACCCCGGCATCGTGCCCGAGCTTGCGGTCGCCACGGCCCACCTCGCCGCCTCGTGGGAAGAGCGGCGCCGCGACCTGGAGGCGCTGGTCTCGGCGCACGAAGCCGTGCTCGACCGTCTGCCCGACCCGCTGATCCGGCTCGACGCCCAGCGCCAGGTGATCGGCACGAACGAGGCGGCGCGCGCCCTGTTCGGCCGCGACCTGGCCGGGCGCGACCTCGCCGCCGCGATGCGCAACCCGGCCCTGCTCGAGGCCGCCGACCGCGTGGTGGACGGCGAATCGGACGAGGAGGCGGTCGAATTCACCGTCAACCCGCGCGTCGCGGCGCATTACAGCGCCCGCCTCGCCCGGCTGCCCCAGCCCGCCGCCGACGGCACCGTGGCCCTCGTCGCGCTGTACGACCTGACGGCGATCCGCCGGTCCGAGCAGCTGCGCGTCGATTTCGTCGCCAATGCCAGCCACGAGCTGCGCACCCCGCTCGCCGTGCTGCTCGGCTGCCTCGACACGCTGGAGGGACCGGCGCATGACGACGTTCCGGCGCGCGAGCGCTTCATCGCCGAGATGCGCCGCCAGGCGACGCGGATGAGCCGGCTTGTGGCCGACCTCCTGTCGCTGTCGCGGATCGAGCTGGAGGAGCACCGCCGGCCCGATTCGGTAGTCGACCTCACCCGCCTGGTCCGCAGCGTCACCCAGACCATGAAGGTGCGCGCGATGACCGATCGGGTGGAGATCGAGCTTGAGGCGCCGGACGCCGCCCTGCCCGTTCGCGGCGACGAGGAGCAGCTCACCCAGGTCTTCCAGAACCTGATCGACAACGCGATCAAGTATGGCGGCCGGAACGGCACGGTGCGCGTCGCCGTCCGCGCCGCGGCGGACGAGGCGCCGGCCGAGATGGCGGATGGCGGCGCGACCGTCGCCGTCTCCGTCGCCGACCATGGGGACGGCATCCCGGAGGACGACCTGCCGCGCCTGACCGAGCGGTTCTACCGGGTCGACAAGGCGCGCTCGCGCGAGCTGGGCGGCACCGGGCTGGGGCTCGCCATCGTCAAGCACGTGCTCAACCGCCACCGTGGCGCGCTGAAGATCGAGTCCCGCCTGGGCGCGGGCTCGACCTTCACCGCCTATCTGCCGGCCGCGCCGGCCGCCCCGCCGCCGTCATAGGACTGCAACAAAAGCGCAATGCCTCCGTCACCTGCGCCCTATATCTTGCGGCCACCTGACGGAGGGTGCGCATCATTGGAATTCATGGCCAGCGAAGCCATATTGTCCACGCGGGATCGGACGCCGGGCGCCGCCCGGCGGGGAGCGCGATGATGGCCGGCACACATATCGTCAAGTCCTACGACGACGAGCTGCAGCTTCTCAACCGTACGCTGGTCGAGATGGGCGGCGCGACGGAGGCGCAGATCGAGGCGGCGATCGAAGCCGTCGTCCGGCGCGATCCGGAGAGCGCCCAGGAGATCATCGCCGAGGACGACAAGATCGACGCGCTGTATTACCAGATCGATGCCCACGCCACGCGGCTTCTGGCGCTGCGCCAGCCGATGGCCGCCGATCTGCGCGCCATCGTCGCAGCGCTGAAGATTTCCGCCGACCTCGAGCGCATCGCCGACTACGCCGCGAACATCGCGAAGCGCGCCATCCCGCTGGCCCAGGTCGCGCCGATGCGCCCGGCGCACACCGTGCCGCGCATGAGCCGGCTCGACCAGCGCATGCTGAAGGACGTGCTCGACGCGTTCATCGAGCGCGACGTCGACCTGGCCGTGCGCGTGTGGCACGCGGACGAGGAGGTCGACGAGATGTATGTCAGCCTGTTCCGCGAGCTGCTGACCTACATGATGGAGGATCCGCGCCGGATCACGCCCTGCACGCACCTTCTGTTCATCGCCAAGAACCTGGAGCGGATCGGCGACCACATCACCAACATCGCCGAGACGATCTATTTCCTGGTCAAGGGCACGCGTATGCGCGCCGACCGGCCCAAGGGCGGCCCCGGCTACGACGCCGACCTGTACGGCGGCGGCGCGCGCAAGCTGACGTGAGGTCGCCGGAAAAATCATGAAGCCCGTCATTCTGGTCGTCGAGGACGAAACCGCGCTGTGCGCGCTGCTGCGCTACAACCTCGAGAAGGAGGGGTTCGAGATCCTCGAGGCGCATGACGGCGAGGAGGCGCTGCTGATCGCCGAGGAGCGCGAGCTCGACCTCGTGCTGCTCGACTGGATGCTGCCGCACGTCTCGGGCATCGAAGTCTGCCGCCAGCTGCGCCGCAAGCGCGCCACCCGCAACGTGCCGATCATCATGCTGACGGCGCGCGGCGAGGAGGCCGACCGGGTGCGCGGGCTGGAAACCGGCGCCGACGATTACGTGCCCAAGCCGTTCTCGATGGCCGAGCTCGTCGCCCGCGTCCACGCGGTGCTGCGCCGCGTGCGCCCGGCGCTGGCCGCCGAGCGGCTCAGCTATGCCGACATCGTGATGGACCTCGCCGCCCACCGCGTGAGCCGGGGCGGGCGCGACGTGCGGCTCGGCCCCACCGAGTTCCGCCTGCTGCGCTTCCTGCTGGAGCATCCGGGCCGGGTGTTCTCGCGCGAGCAGCTGATCGGCGGGGTATGGGGCCACGGCGTCTATGTCGAGCCGCGCACGGTCGACGTGCACATTCGCCGGCTGCGCCAGTCGCTCAACTCCTCCGAGGCGCTAGACCCGATTCGCACCGTCCGCGCCGCCGGCTACGCCCTCGACGCCACCGCGACGGTGGAATGAGCGGGGCTCTCAGCCGGACGAGCGCTTGCGCCGGGTCGGATCGGCCTCCGACGAAGCCGGTGCGTCGCCAGCGGCGCTGTTGAGGCGGTCGATCACCGCGCGCCGATAGCGCGGATCCCAGATCACCTTTTCGAGATCGATGTTATCGATATCGATGTCGATCTCGTCCTTGCGGCCCGCCATGCCGGCTCCCCTCCCGCACGTGGCAGAGGCACAATAGAGCCTGCATTCCTGCGTGGGCAGCCCGAATTGCCCCAGCGACACGAATCCTGTGGGCAAGGCGGGGGATAGCCCGGTGGAAATTAACTCCTATGGCGGCGCGCGCGCAGGTTGAATCGGCGAAAAGCTTCGCGTTAAGGTTTCCTGTCCAAGGCAGGTCCAGCGGGGCGCGAGACGATGCTTTTGGTTCGGGCGCTCGACGCCCTGATCGCAACGGGGTCGCTGACGGTGATCGACGCCGCCGGCCGCCGCCACGAGGTGCGCGGCGGCCCCGGCCTGTCGGCGACCATCCGGCTGCATGACCGGGCGCTGCAGCGCCGGCTGCTGCTCGACCCCTATCTGGGCGTCGGCGAGGCCTACATGGACGGAAGGCTGACCGTCGAGGAGGGCACGCTCGGCGATTTCCTGGAAATCCTGGCGATGAACGAGGAGGCGGCGGACCACTTCGTCTTCCGCGTCAACGACTGGATCGGGCGGCGCATGCGCTTCATCCAGCAGCACAACCCGGCGGCGCGGTCGCGCAAGAATGTGGCCCACCACTACGACCTGTCGGACACGCTGTACGATTTGTTCCTCGACCGCGACCGGCAATATTCCTGCGCCTACTTCGTGTCCGGCGACGACACGCTGGACCAGGCACAGGACAACAAGAAGCGCCACATCGCCGCCAAGCTGCTGCTGAAGCCCGGCCAGAAGGTGCTGGACATCGGCTCGGGCTGGGGCGGGCTCGCGCTCTACCTCGCGCGGGTGGCCGAGGTGGACGTGACCGGCATCACCCTGTCCGCCGAGCAGCACAAGGTGTCGACCGAGCGCGCGCGCCAGGCCGGGCTCGCCGACCGGGTGCGCTTCAAGCTCGCCGATTATCGCGAGGAGCTGGGCCGGTTCGACCGGATCGTGTCGGTCGGCATGTTCGAGCATGTCGGGGCGCAGCATTTCCGCACCTATTTCCGCAAGGTCCGCGACATGCTGACCGACGACGGGGTGTGCCTGCTGCACGCGATCGGCCGGATGGAGCCGCCGGGCAACACCAGCCCGTGGCTGCGCAAATACATCTTCCCGGGCGGCTACACCCCGGCCCTGTCGGAGACCCTCGCCGCCATCGAGCGCGAACGGCTTTATGTCTGCGACATCGAGATCCTCCGGCTGCACTACGCCAAGACGCTTGCCCACTGGCACGACCGGTTCCAGGCCAACCGCGACCGCGTGCGCGAGCTCTATGACGAGCGGTTCTGCCGGATGTGGGAGTTCTACCTGAAGGGCTGCGAAGTGGCGTTCAAGCACTGGAACCAGATGGTGTTCCAGATGCAGCTCTCGCGCAGCCAGGATGCGGTGCCGCTCACCCGCGACTATGTCACCGATTTCGAGCGCGCCCGCCCGGCCGGCACGGCTCGACCGGGCATGGCCGCCTGAGGGCCCACCAGTGCCTCGCATCCGGCGGCGGGACGCACTATTTTCGTCCCCATGAACCAGGACAACATGATTCTCGTGGCCGCGGTCGCGGGCGCGGCCTGGCTGATGTTCCGCTCGCGCAAGAAGGGCGGGCAGGGCTGGTTCGGCCGCCGTATCGGAACGCAATCCGCGTCGAGTGCTTCGGGCGCGGTGGCCAGGCGGACCGACCAGAAGAGCGAAAGCTCGATGCCGCGCCTCGGCGTGCCGCGCACGGTGACGGGCGAGCAGCTTCGCCGGCTCGAGCGCCTTAACTTCCCTCGCGACCGGAACTGGAGCCGCGAGGAGGCGGACCTCATCCTCGATTCCGTCATCTACCTGCGCGCCGTCTGCGGCGAGGCGATCCGCCAGCCCGAGCCACCCCTTCCGGTCCAGAACGCGCTGCTGCGCACCATCCTGACCGACCAGGATTTGCGCGACTATGTCCGCGCCTGGGGCGAGCGCCGCCGCGACAACGGCGAGGCGGATACCGAGCCGGTTCTGGCTCACAACAACCAGTTCGAGCGCGTCGCCGCCGCCGCCCGCGAGCTGACGGGACAGAGCTAGAGAGGCTTCGCTCGGCGGTCAGCTCGTCCGCGGCCGCGCCCTGGGCAAATGCCAGAAGCCCCACGGGCTGGGGAACTGGCCGACCGGCACCTCGATCAGGGTCGGGCCGGCAGTCTCGAACGATTCGGCGACCGCCTTGCCGACCTCGTCAGCGTCCTTCGCGCGACGCGCGTTCCAGCCGAAGCTCTCGGCCAGCTTGACGAAATCCGGGTTGCGGAAATCGACGCCGATCTCCTTGCCGCCCAGCACCTCGATCTGGGTGCGCCGGACATTGCCGAAATGGCCGTCATTGAACAGCACGATGGTGATGTCGATGCCGTGGCGCATCGCGGTCGACATCTCCGGCACGTTGTACATGAACCCGCCGTCGCCCGAGATCGCCAGCACCTTCTTGTCCGGGTTGGCGACCTTCACGCCGAGCGCGGTCGCCGAGCCGTACCCCAGCGTGCCCTGGTAGCCGGTGTGGATGAAATGGCGCGGCAGGTAGGTGGGGAACATGAAGCGCGACACGTAGCCCACCTGGGTCAGCTCCTCGACGAAGAACCCGTCGTCGGGCAGCGAAGCGCGCATTGCGCGGATATATTCCATCTGCGGCGCGACCTTGTCCTCGAACCGGCGCAACCACCTCGGCCTTGAGCGCCAGGCGCTCGTCCTTGCGCGACGGGCGCTTGCGGTTCTTCGCCGGGATCGCGTCGATCAGGGCGCGCAGCCCCGTGCGCGCGTCGGCGACCAGCGCCACCGCCGGCCGCGCGACGCGCGTCACCTCCACCGGGTCGATGTCGAGCCGCACGACGGAAAGCGCGTCGTCCGTGCCCCAGGCGGGCACCATCGGCTCCAGCCGCGTGCCGACCGCGAGCGCAACGTCGATGTCGGGCCACAGCGCATGGCCGCCCTGCATCGGGAGCACCCAGTCCGACCGGTCGGTGACTGCGCCAAGCGCGCCGCGCGTCGGCACGATCGGCGCCTCGAGAAGCTGGGCGAGCTCCAGAAGCTCGGCCCCTGCCTCGGCCGCGCCGCCGCCGGCGAAGATCACCGGGTTCTCCGCCTTGCCCAGAAGCTCTGCCGCGCGCGCGACCTCGTCCGGGTCCGGCACGGGATTCGCCAGGCCATCGACATGGGCCGGCCGGCGCGAGCTCCGCCCGCTTCGGCAGCACGTCGAGCGGCACCTCGATGGCCGCCGGGCGCGGCCGGCCCGACTGCATCTGGCGGAACGCCTCCTCCATCAGATGCGGGATTTCGCGCCGGATGGTTGGCGCGGCCCGCGAACTTGGTGAGGCTCTGCAATATGCCGAGCTGGTTGTCGATCTCGTGCAGGTAGCCGATGCCGCGCCCGATGAAGGGCGACGGGATCTGGCCGGTGACGCACATGACCTTCTGGCTGCAGCCGAACGCGGTGGCGAGCCCGGCGCCGGCGTTCAGCAGGCCCGGCCCGGGCACCACGGTGAATACGCCCACCTTGCCGGTCGACTGGGCATAGCCGAACGCCATGTAGGCGGCGCCCTGCTCGTGGCGGGTGTGGATCATCCGCACAGCGTTGCGGTCGTCGTAGAACGCCGCGAACAGATGGTCGAGCTGCATGCCCGGCAGGCCGAACACCGTGTCGACCCCCTGGGCGATCAGCGACTTCACCACCGCCTGACCGCCAGTCAGTTGCGCCATGCGCGCCTCCCTTGTCACTCTGCGCGTGTGCCGAGCCCCGCGTTCCGCGGGTTACGATAGACGAAAAAGGTGAGGGTCGCGAAGCCGCGCGCGCGTCAGTTCACGCGCGGCAGGAAGAAGACCTGTCCCGGATAGATCAGGTCGGGGTCGCGGATCTGCTCGCGGTTCGCCGCGTAGATTTCCGTGTAGCGGGTGCCGTGGCCGTAGGTGCGCCGGGCGATGCGCCACAGGCTGTTGCCCGGCTGCACGAAGGCGACGGTGCCCGGCGGCAGGTTGTCGACCGCAGCGGCGCGGGTGAACGGCGTCTCGATCCGCGCCGTCACCTTGCCGTTCGGCCCGATCTCGTCGAGCCGCAGCTTGTACGTGCCGGGCGCGAGCTTGCGGTCCGGCGACAGAGTCCAGCGACCCTGGGCGTCGGCCTTGGCGCTGCCGCTATGCGCGTTGTTGACGTAGGCCTCGACGTGGCTGCCGGCCGGGGCGTGGCCGGCCAGCGCCACCTTGCCCTCGCTGCCGTAATCGACCGTCTCGAGCGAAAGATCGCGCGCGTGGAGCCCCTCGCCGTCCGCCGGCGGGACGGCCTTCTTGGCGGCGGAGCCCGAATCCTTGGCGGCGGGGCCGGCAGCGGGCGCGGCGGACGCCAGCTCGGTCCGCGGCGGCGCCTGGAGAAGCCGCGACGGCCCCCCGTCCTCCGGAACCTCGACGGCGATCGGGCCGGCCGGCTGCTTCGCCGCCTCGGCCGTCATTTCCGGAGCCGCGCCCTTGCGCGGCTTGGCCTCGGGCACGATGAGCACCACGGTGGACGCGGCACGCGCCGTCTTGCCGTCCTTCCCCGTCGCCTCGATCGACAGCTCGGCCGTGCCTGGCGCCAGCGGCTTCTGCGGCACCAGCACCCATTCGCCGTGCGCGTCCGCCTTGGCGCGTCCGATCTCCGTCCCGCCGGATCGCACCGTGACCTCGGCGTTGGGCGCGGCCCGGCCGGCGATCACGGCGTCGCCCTGCTGATTGACGCGGACCACGTCGAACGAGGGGCGGATCGGCCGGTCGGCGAGTGCGGGGGCGGGCGTCCGGTCGCCGGGGCTCTCGACGACAGGTGCGGGGCCGGCCGCGGGCGAAGCGGGCGCGGCCGACTCCGCGGCCTGCTCCAGCGCGGGTTCGGACGTTCCCGTGTCGATCACGTAGTTGAGCACGAGGGCGGCGATCACGATGACCACGCCGACCGCGCCGATGATGAGGGAGCGCTTCACGTCCTGTTCACTTGCCCCGTAAGGAGGCCAATCGCGGCAGGGTAGTCCTGAGCGGAAGGTGGCGCAAGGCGCACGGCGGCGCGAGGGCGCCAGGCGGCCGCCGGGCTGGGGCCGGATATACCCCGTCCGGCCAAGGGCTTGGCGCGCTCAGTCGCGATCTTGCTTTGACGCGGCGGCGCTCCGAATCGGCGGCAGCGACTTGAGATAGACTGCGATCGCCTTGCGGTCGGCGTCAGAAAGCTTGCTGGTCGACTTGTCGACCACCTCGGCCATCAGCGAGCCGGCGGCATCGCCCGACGGGTCCATCCCGGCGGAGAGGTAGAGCTCGATGTCGGAGAGCGACCACTTGCCGATGCCGCTTTCCATGTCGGGCGTGATGTTGGGCATGTGCGCCCCGTCGGGGCCATCCGGGTTGCCGGCCAGCCAGCGGTCATGGTCGAGCCCGCCCAGCGCGTTGCGCGGCGTATGGCATTCGCCGCAATGGGCCAGCGCGACGGCGAGGTAGGCGCCGCGGTTGCGCTCCGCCGACTGGGACGGATCGGGCCGGAACGGGCCGGGCGAGAAGTTGAACCAGCGCCAGAAGGTCAGCAGGAAGCGCCAGCCGAACGGGAAGTCCGTCCGTTGCGGCCGGCTCGCCCGGTCGGACGGCGGCACGGTGCGGAGATAGGCCCACAGATCGGCGAGGTCGGCGTCGGTGATCTTGGTGAACGAGGGGTACGGGAAGACCGGGTAGTAGGGCGTGCCGTCGGGCGCGAGGCCGCGCCGCATCGCGCGGTGGAAGTTGGCCTCGGTCCAGCCGCCGATCCCGTGCGCCTTGTCAGGCGTGATGTTGGGCGCGAAGAACGTGCCGAACGGCGTGGTGATCCCCGCGCCGCCCGCGAGCGGCGGCCCCTTGTCCTTCGTGTCGGTGTGGCACGAGGCGCAGCCGCCGGCGTGGAACAGGTACTCGCCGCGTTTCGCATCGCCCGCCGCGCGCGCCCCGGCCGCCGCAAGCAGCACGACCGCCGCCAGGGCGGCGGCCACCATCCGGGCGGTCCCGTGAGTACATGCGAAGCGAAGCAATCCGGCCCCCTCTCGACGAACGGCCAGATTGCTTCGTCGCTTCGCGCGTCGCAACGCCAATTCGCAGTGGGCGCGGCTACTTCTCCATCTTCTCGCGGAACTGGCCGTGGCAAGCGCCGCACGCATGGCGGCCCATGTCGCCGAACGCGACCTGGATCTTCTTCTTGTCGCCCGACTTCGCCGCCGTCTCGAGCGCCATCGCCTTGTCCTCCAGCGCCTGGGCGTCGGCCTTGAACTTGGCCATGTCGGTCCAGATCACCGGCTTGGCCTTGGACTTGGGCATCTCCTTCGAGCTGGTGCCCGGCGGGAACAGCTCGGGGATCGCCTTGGCATTCGACGCGATCTCGGCCGCCGCCTTGGCCACGTCCTCGGCCGAGCCGTTGCCCTTCAGGTATTCGCTCACGGTCTTGGCGCTCTTGCCGTTGTCCTTCATCAGCGCCTGGCGCTTCTCGACAACCGACATGTCGGCCGCGCGCGTCGGCGCCACGGCCGCCATCCCGCCGGCCAGCAGCGCCACGAACCCGGTCGCGGCCAGCACGTGTCGCAGTTCGAATCGCATGGAAACCTCCCTCGTCTTCGCCGCGCGCCGCGGCCATGGTGCGAACATACATACACGCGCGGCGCCGATCTATTCCGCCGCCTGGGCCAATCGCCTATCCTGCGCCCGCCAGGCGGAGAGGACATGGAGAACATGGGCGCCATCGCGTCGATCTGCGTGTATTGCGGGGCCTCGGGCGGCGTCGACCGGCGCTTCCTGGAGGCCGCGTCCGCGTTGGGCCGCGGGGCCGCCGGGCGCGGGCTGCGCCTCGTGTTCGGCGGCGGCCATGTCGGGCTGATGGGCCGCGCCGCCGACGCCGCCCTCGCCGCCGGGGGCGAGGTGCACGGCGTCATCCCGCAATCCCTGTTCGACCGCGAGCTCGGCCATCGCGGCGTGACGGCGCTGCACGTCGTCGGCTCGATGCACGAGCGCAAGCAGAAGATGTTCGACCTCGCCGACGCCTTCGTCGCCCTGCCCGGCGGGATCGGCACGCTGGACGAGACCGTCGAGGTGCTGACCTGGAAGCAGCTCGGCTTCCACGACAAGCCCATCGTCCTGCTGGACCTCGACGGCTACTGGGCGCCGTTCCGCGCCCTGATGGACCAGGTGATCGCGCACGGCTTCGCCCCCGCGGCGACCGCCCGGCTCTATACGACCGCGCCCACTGTGGACGGCGTGTTCGAGGCGCTGGACCGCGCGCCCGCCCCCGCCCAGCACCCGGACTCCCTCAGGTTCTGAGGGTCCCTCGCCCCGGTTGCGTTCGGGCCGCGCGGTGATATTGTGCGGCGCCTTTCAACACTCAAAAAGCCATCAGGGCCGCGCGCGCCGGCCGGACGAAGGGAACGACGCATGCCCAAGATCAAGGTCAAGAACCCGGTCATCGAGCTCGACGGCGACGAGATGACACGGATCATCTGGCAGTTCATCAAGGAGCGGCTGATCCTGCCCTATCTCGATGTCGACCTGAAATACTACGATCTCGGCATGGAGAAGCGCGACGAGACCAACGACCAGATCACTGTCGATGCCGCCAACGCCATCAAGCAGTACGGGGTGGGCGTCAAGTGCGCCACCATCACGCCGGACGAGGGGCGCGTCGAGGAATTCAAGCTGAAGGCGATGTACCGTTCGCCCAACGGCACGATCCGCAACATCCTGGGCGGCACCATTTTCCGCGAGCCTATCGTCATCCAGAACATTCCGCGCCTGATCCCGGGCTGGACCGAGCCCTACGTGATCGGCCGCCACGCCTATGGCGACCAGTACAAGGCGCAGGACATGATCATTCCCGGCAAGGGGAAGGTGATCATGCGGTACGAGCCGGCCGACGGCGGCAAGCCGGAGGAAGTCGTCGTGCACGAGTTCGACGGCCCCGGCGTCGCGCTCGGCATGCACAATCTGGACGATTCGATCCGCGGCTTCGCGCGCGCCTGCATGAATTACGGGCTCGACCGCGGCTGGCCGGTGTACCTGTCCACCAAGAACACGATCCTCAAGAAGTATGACGGGCGCTTCAAGGACATCTTCCAGGAGGTGTTCGATGCCGAGTTCGCCGACAAGTTCAAGGCGAAGAACATCACCTACGAGCACAGGCTGATCGACGACATGGTCGCCCAGGTCCTCAAGTGGTCCGGCGGGTATGTCTGGGCGTGCAAGAACTATGACGGCGACGTCCAGTCGGACACGGCTGCGCAGGGCTTCGGCTCGCTCGGGCTGATGACCTCGGTCCTGATGACGCCCGACGGCAAGACGGTCGAGGCCGAAGCCGCCCACGGCACGGTCACGCGGCACTATCGCCAGCACCAGAAGGGGCAGGAAACCTCGACCAACCCGATCGCCTCGATCTTCGCCTGGACGCGCGGCCTCTATTTCCGCGGCAAGTTCGACGCGACGCCCGAGGTGATGCGCTTCGCCGAGACGCTGGAGAAGGTCTGCATCGAGGCGGTCGAGCAGGGCGAGATGACCAAGGACCTGGCGCTGCTGATCGGCCCGAACCAGAAATGGCAGAATACCCGCCAGTTCCTCAACTCGCTGGATGGCCGCCTCAAGCGCGCGATGGGGTAGCCGCCGTCATTGCGAGGAGCGCAGCGACGAAGCAATCCAGCGGTCCTGGATTGCTTCGCTTCGCTCGCAATGACGCTATCCGGGGCGTTTGTTCCACCACTGATCGTCGGTCCGCCCGGCCCACCGCGGCGCTCGACCGCGGGCGGGGGATCGGCTAACCTCCCGCCCAATTCGGAACCGTTCGCATCCGTTCGATAGGGAGAGACGCAATGAGCAATGGGGAGGCCGCGCAGGCCTGGACCGAGACCAAGGCCGACGACGTCGCCGACGCCATCGTGGCGGCGCTGAGCGCCGGCGGGGTCGATCACCTGTTCTTCACCTCGGGCTCGGAGATCGGCTTCTACCAGGAGGCCGTGGCCAAGGCGCGCGCGCGCGGGCACAACAACCCGATCCGCCTGATCACCGTGCCGATCGAGCATGCCAGCCTGAACGCCGCGCTCGGCTTCGCCGCGGTGTCCGGCCGGCCGGCCGTCACCGCCGCCCACGTCGATTGCGGCACGCAGCATTACGGCGGCGCGGTGCACACCGCGTGGCGCTCGAACCTGCCGGTCATCATGACCGCGGGCTTCGCGCCGACCGCCTATTCGGGCTCGATGAAGGGCTCGCGTGACGAGGGCGCTCATCTGTGGATGCAGCAGGTCTTTGACCAGGCGGGGATCGTCCGCAACTACACCAAGTGGGACCACCAGCTCGCCTGGCAGGACAATCCCGCGACGATCATGAGCCGCGCCATACAGGTGGCGCGGACCGAGCCGCAGGGCCCGGTCTATGTCAGCTTCCCGAAGGAGCTGACCTACCTGCCGTTCAAGGACGGCAAGTTCCCCTCGGCCGACCAGCTCGGCATCCCGCGCCCGATGGCGCCCGATCCCGAGGCGGTGAAGGAGATCGCCGCCCAGCTCGTCAAGGCGAAGAACCCCTACCTCGTGGTCGGGTTCTCGGGCCGCAATCCGGAGACGGTGAAGCCGCTGGTCGCGCTTGCCGAGATGCTCGGCATGGGCGTCGTCGACGCGGCGCAGCGCGGCTACATGTGCTTCCCCTTCCGCCACCCGCTGTGCCAGGTGCCGGCGGCACTCAGCGACTCCGACGCGGTGCTGGTGATGGACGCCGAGGTGCCGTGGATGCCCAACCGCAACCCGCCGAAGGCCAACGCCTTCGTCGCCGCGGTGGGCCACGACCCGATCCAGATGCGCCTGCCGACCTATGAGTTCACGGCCGACGTCCGGCTCGGCGCCGACCCGCTGCTCACCATCAAGGCGCTCGCCGCCGAGGTGAAGAAGCAGATGAAGCCCGAGGACAAGAAGCGCGCCGCCGACCGCGCCAAGAAGCTCGCCACCGCGTCGAAGAAGCGCTTCGCCGACGCCGACAAGGAGGCCGAGTCGCACGCCAAGGACACGCCCATCCATCCCTACTGGGTGAGCTACAACCTCGGCAAGATCATCGACGACAACTGCATCGTGCTGGACGAGACGCTGGCCGGGCCGCGCGTGCGCGAATACATGCACCGCGACAAGCCGGGATCGTACTTCTCCAACTGCGGCTCGTCGGGCGGCTGGTCGCCGGGCGCGGCGCTCGGCGCCAAGCTCGCCGCGCCGGAGAAGGACGTGATCGCCGTGTGCGGCGACGGGTTCTACATGTTCGGCACGCCGGCGCCGGCCCTGTGGGCGGGGGCGCACCATGATGCGCCGTTCATGGTGGTCGTCTATTGCAACCGCAGCTACACGACCGGCACCACCAACGTCGCCAACGCCTACGGCCCCGAGGGATACGCCAAGAAGGCGGGCTTCCCCGGCGGCTATTTCGACCCTCCGATCGACTTCGCCAAGGAGGCCGAGGCCGCCGGCGCCTATGGCGAGACCGTGCGCGACCCGGCCGAGGTGGCGCCCGCCCTCAAGCGCGGGCTGGAGCAGATCCGGGCGGGCAAGCCCGCCGTGATCTCGATCTGGGAAAAGCGCCTGGAAGGCGAGGACTGACGCAACCCGTCATTGCGACCCTCGGGCTTCGGCCCGAGGGGAAGCAATCCAGCGATTTATGGTTGCTTCGTCGCTGCGCTCCTCGCAATGACGCCCGTTTGCGGTTCTGACTAACACACCTCGAACTTGCAGCGCAGCCCGTTGGCGACGATGCGCCCGGCGGTCGGCGTCGCGAAATGGGCGGCGAGGATGATGTCGCCCGTTTCGGCGTGACGCTCGACGAACGCCTTGCGCGTCGCGCGCGATCGCGCGGCGTCGACGCAGAACCTGCTGTTCCATTCCGGCCGCGCGACCTGGATCGGGTGGTGCACCACATCGCCGGCGACGATGGCGTGCCGTCCTGCCGCGCGCACGTCGATCGACACATGGCCCGGCGAGTGACCCGGTGTCGGCTCCAGCACCAGCGCATCGTCGATGGCGAAATCGTTGTCGACCAGGTCGGCCCTCCCCGCCGCGATCACCGGCAGGACCGAATCCGCGAACGCGCCGTCCATCGCGCCGGGCCCTTGCAGCGGGTCGCCCACGGTCCGCCAGTGCTCGACCTCGGCCTTGTGCAGCACGTAGCGCGCGTTGGGGAAGGTCGGCACCCAGCGCCCGTCCTCCAGCCGCGTGTTCCAGCCCACATGGTCGGCGTGCAGATGGGTGCAGAGCACGTAGTCGACCGCCTCCGGATGGACGCCGAGCGCGACGAGCCGGTCGAGCCAGTCCGACGCCATGCCGTCCCAGGCCGGGGTCGACGGGCGCGGCTTGCCGTGCCCGACGCAGCTATCGACCAACACCACGTGGCGCGGCGTGCGGACCACGAAGCTCTGGATCGCCCGCTTGTACGTATTGGCCGCTTCGTCCCAGAAATGCGGCGCGAGCCAGTCCATCTCGGCGGCGAAGCCGTCCATCGTGGCCTCGGGGAAGAAATAGGTGGGCTCGTAGCCCAGCCCTTCGAGCTCGACCAGCCGGTCGATCCTCACCTCGCCCAGCACCAGAGGTTCCATGCGCTCCTCGCCGCCATCTCCCGCCGAGTGTAGCGGCGGCGCGTCGGCCTTTCCATCGCGCCCGCGCACCGCTATATCACCGCCCCATGAAAAAGTTCGCGATCACCGCCAACCTCGTGCGCGAAGGCACCGTCGTCTATCTCCGCGATACCGCCGCCGGGCGCGATTGGCCGGACGACCTCGCCCAGGCGAGCCTGTACGAGGACAAGGCGGCGGCCGAGGCGGCGCTGGCCCGCGCCGCGCCCGACGTGGCCGCCAACCTGGTAGTCGAGCCCTATCATCTCGAGGTCGAGTCGGCGGACGGCCCGCCGGTGCCGGTGACCGCGCGCGAACGCATCCGCGCCGCCCGAACCCCCACCGTCAAGTACGGTCCTTAGGGCGCCGACCGCCGCCGCGGGCCTCTCTCTCGGCGAGCTCCCCCACGATCCGCATGAGCTCCGGCTCGATGCGCGCGATTTCCTCGAGGTGTGCGGTCGAAAGCTCGGCCAGACGCTTTTCGGCGCGGCCGGTGAGGACGAGCACGGCGCGCCGCTGATCCTCCCTGTCGGGCTGTCGGCTCACGAGCCCTGCGTCGGCCAGCCGGTCGACCAGTTCGACCGCACTGTTGTGCCGCACGCGGAGCTGCTCGGCCAGATCGCGCACCGTCATCGGGCCCGGATCGCGGAACCCCTTGATCGCGAGAAGCGCCTGATGCTGGCGCGGCGTCAGCCCGACCTCACGGGCGGCGTCCTCGCTGAATTCCAGGAAGCGGCGCAGGGTGTAGCGGAACTCGGCGAGCGCCCGATAATCGGCCGCGTCCGGGCGCTCGCGACCTTGTGTCGCGGCGCGCTTGCGCGGGAGGCTCTTTCCGTTCGTCACGCTCGTCTTGCCTTTTTATATCGGCACACGATATAAGCCTCCGCCGCGCCCCCGGGCGCGCCTCCTTCGCCGGACTGCCAGGCGCTCAGCGCGAAGAAGGGCACCAAGCAGCGAGCGGAGTGAGAGTGGTCGGGTCGAAGAACCGGAAGCGTCCGCAGATGGGCGACTTTACGAGGGACAAGCGTCTCCTCCTCATCGCGCTGATCTCGATCGTCGTCGCGGGCGGCGCCGTGCTTGCGGGCGCGGGCCTGCTTGCCCTCATCCGCCTGTGCACCAACCTAGCCTATTTCCAATCCTGGAGCTTCGCAAACCTCGATCTCGCGCAAACGCCGCTCGGCTACTGGGCCGCCGGCGTGCCCGTCGCCGGTGCCTTGATCATCGGGCTCATGGCACGGTACGGCAGCGAGAAGATCCGCGGCCACGGGATTCCCGAGGCGATCGAGGCGATCCTGCTCGGCCGCTCGCGGCTCGACCTCAAGGTCGCGATCCTGAAGCCGCTGTCCTCGGCGATCTCGATCGGCACGGGCGGCCCGTTCGGCGCGGAAGGCCCCATCATCATGACCGGGGGCGCCATCGGATCGTTGATCGCGCAGATGCTGCCGGTCACCGACAACGAGCGGAAGACACTGCTCGTCGCCGGCGCGGCGGCCGGCATGACGACAGTCTTCGGCACGCCGATCGCGGCCATCATGCTTGCGGTCGAGCTGCTTCTGTTCGAATGGAGCCCGCGCAGCTTCGTGCCTGTCGCCACGGCCGCCATCGTCGCCGATGTGGGGCGCAGCTTCCTGGGCCTTCCCTCGCCGCTGTTCCCGTTCTCGGGCGGCATGGAGATCGGCGTCGTCGCGCTCGGCGCATGGATCGCCGTCGGCGTGCTCGGCGGGCTGCTCTCGGCCCTTCTCACGCTGCTCGTCTACGGGTGCGAGGACGTGTTCCTCAAGCTCCCCATCCATTGGATGTGGTGGCCGATGATCGGCGGCGCAGTCGTCGGTGCGGGTGGGCTGATCGAGCCGCACGCGCTCGGCGTCGGCTACGAAAACATCGCTGCGATGCTGCATGGGGCGGCCCTGCCGATCGCCGCGCTCATCTTGCTCGCCGTGAAGGCGGCGATCTGGTCTGCCGCACTCGGCTCCGGCACGTCCGGCGGTGTGCTTGCGCCGCTCCTCATCATCGGCGGGGCGATGGGTGCCGCGCTCGGCGGCTTCCTGCCGCCTGCGAGCCCCGGCTTCTGGCCCCTCCTCGCGATGGCCGCGACCATGGGCGGAACCATGCGCGCGCCGCTGACCGCGACCTTTTTCGCCGTCGAGCTTACCGGCAACACGCACGTTCTCCTTCCGCTGATCGCCGCATGCGCGGCCGCACATGCGGTGACCGTGCTGGTCATGCGCCGCTCGATTCTCACCGAGAAGGTCGCCCGACGCGGCCATCATCTGGTGCGGGAATATCGCGTCGACCCGTTCGTCCTCACCCGGGTCGCGGACGTGATGACGGTCGAGGTGGAGACGGTCCCCGCGACCATGACGCTGCACGGGGCCGCCGCGTTCCTGACCGATCCGGGGCGGCGCCATCCCAGCTTCCCGGTCACCGATGCGGACGGTCATGTGCTCGGCATCGTCGATCCGCCGGCCGTGCTGCGATGGCGGCGCAGCGGAAAGCACCGCCGCGCGACGCTCGGCGAGCTCCTTGCCGGGACGAGCGTCCCCGTCGCCTACCCCGACGAGTTCCTGGAAGTCGTGGCCGAACGCATGAACACGGCGAACCTCGCGCATCTTGCCGTCGTGGCCCGCAGCGACGAGCGCCTCGTCGGCTATGTCGGCTGGAAGGACTTGATGCAGGTCCGCGCCAAATTGCAGGCGGCGGACCGCAAGCGGGCGAGCTTCGTGCGCTTTTCCCGTCACGCGCGCTGATGTGATCGAAGGGGGTCGCGGCTGGCCCGATTCGAGCCGCCGTGAAGGGACGGCACCCTAGCTGGCGGCGGCCACGGGCGGGGAGTCGAACCGGGCGCCCTGTAGCTTCGCGCCGCCGAGTCGCGCCTCGCGCACGTTGGCGCCGCGGAAATCGACGTCGCGCAGGTCGGCGCCGGTGAAGTCCGCTCCGCTGAGCCGCGCCCCGGTGAGCCGCGCGCCGCGCAGATTGGCCCCAGCCAGCCGCGCGCCCGCCAGATTGGCGGTCCAGCGCCGGCGCTCCGGCCCGACCGATTCGACGGGGCCCATGTCGCACCCGGCGAGGTCCGCCCCGTTCATCATCGCGCGTTCGAGGTTGGCGCCACGAAGGTCCGCGCCGTGCAGGTGTGCGCCGCGCAGATCGGCGAGCGAGAGGTCGGCCATGGCCAGCTTCGCCCCGTCGAGGCGGGCGCGGCACAGCACGGCGCGGGCGAGCACGGCAGCGGCCAGGTTCGCGTTGGCGAGATCGCGATCGGCAAGGTCGAAGTCGCAGAGATCCGCGCGCCGCCCGTCGCGGCTGGAGCTGTCGACCCATATGGCATGCGCCGACAGGATGCCGGGCAGGTCGGCCGACGGCGCCTGCACTGCGCCCGGCAGCAGGGCCACGCGCCGCTGCTCATCCGACAGCACCGCCCCGTCCATCAGCGCGCCGCGCAAATCGGTGTCCTTGAGCACGGCGCCCTCCAGCACCGCCCCGCTCAAATCGGCGCCCTTGAAGTCCGCGCCGCCCAGATTGGCGCCCTGGAGGTTGCAGCCTTCCATGCTGGCGCCGCAGAAGATCGAGCCGCGCATATCGGCGCTGCGGAACTGGGTCTTGCGCAGGATAGCGTCGGTGAAATCGGTCTTGAGCAGATACGCGCCGTCGATCTTGGCATTCGACAGGTTGGCGCGGTGGGCGACGATGCAGGAGAGTTCGGCCTGCGCCCGCTCGTACGTCACCTTCTGCGTGTTGCCGTAGTGGGTGTAGCGCGCCAGCGTGCCCTCGCGTATGTCGGCTTCGACGAGCAGCGCGTCGCAGAGATCGGCGCCGCGCAGGCACGCGCCGCGCAGGTCGGCCTTCGTGAGGTCCGCCCCCTGCATGTTCGCGGTGCGCAGATCGGCGCCAAAAAGGTTGGCCGCCCGCATGTTGGCGGCGCGCAGCCGCGCACGATAGAGCCGGGCGCCAGTGAATTCGGCCTCGGTGAGGTCGCGCCCGCCCATATCGGCCGCGGCGAGGTCGTGGAAGGACAGGTTGGCCCGGCGTCCGCCCGGGACGCGCGCCAGGTAGTTCTCGTGCTGGCGCAGAATGTCGGCGAGCTCGGCCCTCGAAACCGCCCTCAGCCCTTCCGGCGCGTCGTCGGAGACACCGTCTGACATCCCACCCCCTGTCGCCACCCACCGGTGTTGGCAAGCATTAGGGCCGAATTTCGGGTCGTATTGTAAAAATAGGATGAACGTCCGCCGCCGCCGACCCCGGCCCGCGGCCGGATGCCGCGCCGGGGCGCGGGAAAATTGCCATTCCCACTTGATTGCCGTCATTTTCCAACCTAAAACTGTCTACAGACGTAGAATATATTATATACACATTTTTATCACGTGTTTTAGCGCCTGGTGAGGAGCGGGATGTACGTCTACGACCAATACGACCACGCGCTGGTCAACGAACGGGTGGCGCAGTTCCGCGACCAGGTGCGCCGCCGCCTGGCGGGCGAGCTGACCGAGGAGGAGTTCCGCCCGCTCCGGCTGATGAACGGCGTCTACCTGCAGCTTCACGCCTACATGCTGCGGATCGCCGTGCCTTACGGCCTGCTGTCGTCGCGCCAGATGCGCAGCCTGGCCCATATCGCGCGCACATGGGACCGGGGCTACGGGCACTTCACCACCCGCCAGAACATCCAGTTCAACTGGCCGCGCCTTGCCGACATCCCCGACATCCTGGCCGAGCTGGCCACCGTGGAGATGCACGCGATCCAGACCTCGGGCAACTGCATCCGCAACACGACCGCGGACGAGCTGGCCGGTGTGGCGGCGGACGAGCTGGAGGACCCGCGGCCCTATTGCGAGATGATCCGCCAGTGGTCGACCTTCCACCCGGAATTCTCGTACCTGCCGCGCAAGTTCAAGATCGCGGTCACGGGCGCCGCGCGCGACCGCGCCGCCGTCGCCTTCCACGACATCGGCATCCGCATCGTCGAGAACGGGGCGGGCGAGCGCGGCTTCGAGATCCTGGTTGGCGGCGGGCAGGGCCGGACACCGGCCGTTGCCATCACGGTGCGCGACTTCCTGCCGAAGCGCGAGCTGTTCCGCTATCTCGAAGCGATCATGCGGGTCTACAACCTGCTGGGTCGGCGCGATAACCTGTTCAAGGCGCGCATCAAGATCCTGGTCGCCGAGACGGGCGCCGACCGCTTCCGCGAGATGGTCGAGCAGGAATGGCGCGACATCCTCGCCGGCGATCCTGACGGCGCGCTGGCGCTCGACGAGGCGGAGCAGGCACGCGTCGCGGCCTTCTTCGCGCCGCCGGCCTACCGCACCTTGCCGACCGTCGATCCCGCCTTCGACGCCGCCAAGCGCGCCGACCGTGCCTTCGCCGACTGGGTTCGCACCAACGTGGCGGCGCACAAGCAGCCGGGCTACGCCGCCGCGGCGATCTCGCTCAAGCCGCACGGGGGCATCGCCGGCGACTGCACGGCGGAGCAGATGGACGCGATCGCCGACCTCGCCGACGAGATGAGCTTCGGCGAGATCGTGGTGACGCACGAGCAGAACCTGGTGCTGCCCCATGTCGAGCAGGGCCGCCTCGCCGAGCTCCACGCGCGCCTCGTCGCGCTCGGGCTCGCGACGCCCAATCTGGGGCTGCTGACCAACATGATCGTCTGCCCCGGGCTGGATTATTGCGGCCTCGCCAACGCGCGCTCGATCCCGATCTCGCAGCGCATCGCCGAACGGTTCGACAACCTCGACCGGCTGCACGAGATCGGGCCGCTCGACCTCAACATCTCGGGCTGCATCAACGCCTGCGGCCATCACCACGCCGGCCACATCGGGATCCTCGGCGTGAACCGCCACGGCAAGGAGTACTACCAGGTGAGCCTCGGCGGCAGCCAGGCCGGCGACGCCTCGATCGGCGACATATTGGGCCCCGCCTTCGATGAGCACGCCATCGTCGACGCCATCGAACGGATCGTGGAGCTCTACCTCGCCCGCCGCACCGAGGGCGAGCGCTTCATCGACACCTACCGGCGCCTCGGCAAGGAGCCGTTCAAGGAGCACGTGTATGAAAAGGCTCATTAAGGGCGGCGAAATCGTCGCCGACGCCTGGATCAGGCTCGAGGACGACGCGACCGCGCCGCCCGGCGCCGACGTGATCGTATCGCTGGCGCGGTGGAAGGCCGAGCGCGAGGCGCTTGCGGCGCGCAACGGGGGCGTCGGGGTGCGGCTCGACGGGGCGGATTCGCCGGCGGAGCTGAAGGACGACCTCGCCCGGCTGGGGGTGATCGCCCTCGCCTTCGGCACGTTCAAGGACGGGCGCGCCTTCTCGCATGCGCGGCTGCTGCGCGAGCGCTACGGATTCAAGGGCGAGCTGCGCGCCGTCGGCGACGTGCTGCGCGACCAGCTCTTCTTCATGCACCGCTGCGGCATCGACGCCTACGAGCTGCGCCCCGACCGGTCCGCCGAGGATGCGCTCGCCGCGTTCCGCGAGCTGTCGGTCACCTACCAGGGCGCGGCCGACGACCGCCGGCCGCTCTCGCGGCGCGCCCACCGGCCGAGCGTCCAGTAATACTTTGTTATTTTGTAGTTTAATATATTCACCCGAATTAGTAGTGTTGAATATGTTTCAGCGCATGTACGATGTGGAATAGGGCCTTGGACCCGCTGGGCATGAGCCGCAACGGCACCGTCTCCAACCCCGCCGCAGCCTTTCAGCGATCGGGGGCGGGCGGGGGCGGCGGCTCGGACATGGCCGGCGAGGGAGCCGGGCTGGACGGCGTCCTGCAGACGCTGGAAGCCCGCTTTCCCGCCGGTCGGATGAGCGCCGAGCAGTATCTCGCACTGGACGGGCTGGCCGACGCCCGCGCGGCCGACGCGCTCACATTGTGCGGCGATCTCGGAGTCGCAGTCCGCTGCGCCGGCGGCGAAGCGCTCGCCGCGCGTCTTGCCGCGCTGGAAGCCGGCTGGTCGGCCAGTCGACCGGCCGCGCCGGCGCCCGCGGACGATACGCTGGGTCTCAGTCCTCAGGGCGACGGGTACTGGTCGATCCTGATCGCCGTGCCCGGGGGGCGCATCGCCGATAACGGCCGCATGCGGCTGCGCACCGCGCTGCGCGAGGTGATCGCGCGCTGGCGTCCGGTGCCTGTGCTGACGCGCCGGCGCAACCTGATCCTGACCAACATCGATCCCGAGTTCGTGCTGGATGTCGAGGCGGAGCTGCGCGGCTTCGGCATCGCCATCGATCGCAACCCGGCCGACATCGTTCCCCATTCCTGACTCCCCGCAGGCGCATTCGATGCAGCATTTCCCGATTTTCCTCGGCCTCGCCGGCCGGCCGGCCCTGGTGGTCGGCGGCGGCCCCGTCGCCGCCCGCAAGGTGGCGCTTCTGCTGAAGGCGGGGGCGCGGGTGACGGTGGTCGCACCGAGACTGGGCCCCGCCCTCGCCCGCCTCGCCGCCGCCGGGCGCATCGCCCATCGCGCCGCGCCCTTTGCGCCGGCCGATGTCGCGGGCCAAGCCCTGGTCATCGCCGCGACCGACCGGCGCGCGGTCAATGCCGCCGTGTCGCGCGCCGCCCAGGCCGCGAACCTTCCGGTCAACGTGGTGGACGACGCGGCGCTGTCGAGCTTCATCATGCCGGCGATCGTCGACCGCGCACCGATCACCGTGGCGATCTCGTCCGGCGGGGCGGCACCCGTTCTCGCCCGGCTGGTGCGGGCGCGCATCGAGGCGGCGCTGCCCACCGCCATCGGCCGCCTCGCCGAGCTGGGCGCCCGGCTCAGGCCCAGCGTACGCCGGCGCCTGCCCGGCCCCGCCCGCCGCCGCTTCTGGGAGTCGCTGTTCGAGGGGCGCATCGCCGCTCTGGTGCTGGCCGGGCGCGAGGACGAGGCCGAACACTTGGCCGCGCGCGCCATCGACGAGGCGGCGCGCCGCCCGGTCCAGGGAGAGGTGGCGCTGGTCGGCGCCGGGCCGGGCGATCCCGACCTGCTGACCCTCGGCGCGCTGCGCGCCCTGCAGGGGGCGGACGTGATCGCGCACGACCGGCTGGTCGCACCCGAGATCCTCGACCTCGCCCGGCGCGACGCGGAGCGGATCGACGTCGGCAAAAGCTGCGGCGACGGCGGGACGAGCCAGGACCGCATCAACGCCCTGCTGGTCGAGCTGGCCCGCGCCGGCAAGCGCGTCGTGCGGCTGAAAGGCGGCGATCCGTTCGTGTTCGGCCGCGGCGGCGAGGAGATGCAGGTGCTGGCCGAGGCCGGCGATGCCGGTGCGCGTCGTTCCCGGCGTCACCGCCGCGACCGGCGTCACCGCGCTGGCGGGCATCCCGCTGACCCACCGCGACCATGCCCACGCCGTGACCTTCGTCTCGGGCCACCGGCGCAAGGGTGCGCCCTCGCCCGACTGGGCCGCCCTCGCCCGGCCCGGCCACACGCTGGCGATCTATATGGGTCTCGCGACCCTCGCCGAGACCGCCGCGAGCCTGGTCGCCGCGCGGGCTCGACCCCGCCTTGCCCGCCGCCGCCATCGAGAACGGGGCGCGGCCCGACCAGCGCGTGATCGAGGGTACGCTGGCCGACCTCGCCCCGCGCGTCGCCGCCGCCGGCCTCAAAGGTCCCGCCCTGGTGGTCGTGGGCGCGGTGGTCGGGCTGCGCGCGACGCTGGCCGGGACCGGGGCGCCACCCGAGCCCGACGAGGAGCCCGATGAGCGCGATTCCGTCGCCGCGGCCTGAGCCCTCCCCCGCCGAGGCCGATCCCGAAGCGGCCCGCGCCCGCGCCGCCCGCGCGACCGAGCGGGCGGCCGAGCTGTCGGCGCGCTATGCCGGGATTTCCGGGATCGAGCTCGTGCGCGCCATGATCGAGGTCGAGTTCCCCGGCCGCATCGCCGTCAGCTCGTCCTTCGGTACGGAGGCGGCCGTGATGCTCGACCTGGTCGCCCAGATCGATCCGGCGACGCCGGTGATCTTCCTCGACACGCGCAAGCTGTTCGGCGAGACGCTGCGCTATCGGGGCGAGCTGCGCAACCTTCTGGGCCTCACCGACCTCCGCGCCGTCGGCCCGTCCGAGGCCGAGGAGGCGGCGCAAGATCCCGACGGGGTGCTGTGGCGCGCCGATCCGGACGCGTGCTGCCGGTTCCGCAAGGTCGTGCCGCTCGCCCGGGCGCTGGCCGGGTTCGACGCCTGGTTCACCGGGCGCAAGCGGTTCCACGGGGGCCAGCCGGACGGCCCTGCCCACCATCGAAGCGGACGGCCCGCACGTCAAGATCAACCCCCTTGCCACGTGGGGCCACGCGGATATAGTCGCTCACTTCGCCGCGCGGGGCCTGCCCGCGCACCCGCTGGTGGCGGACGGCTACAGCTCGGTGGGCTGCATGCCCTGCACCGACCGGCCGCGCCCCGGAGCGGGCCTGCGAGACGGCCGATGGGCCGGCCAGGACAAGACCGAATGCGGCATCCATACGGGGCCGCTCGATTGGCCCGGGAGCGAAAACCTGCCGTGAGTACCGCCATGAGTTCCGCCACGCTCGACCGCCTCGACGCGCTGGAAAGCCAGAGCGTCTACATCCTGCGCGAGGCGTTCCACGGATGCGAGAAGACGGCGATGCTGTGGTCGATCGGCAAGGATTCGAACGTGCTGATGTGGCTCGCCCGCAAGGCGTTCTTCGGCCACGTGCCGTTCCCGGTGGTCCATATCGACACGTCCTACAAGCTGCCCGAGATGATCGCGTTCCGCGACCGCATGGCCAAGGAATGGGGCATCGAGCTGATCGTCGGCCAGAACCGTGCGGCGCTCGACGCCGGCATGAACCACACCAAGGGCCGCGTGGTGTGCTGCGGCGCGCTCAAGACCCAGCCGCTGCGCGAGACGGTGGCGGCGCACGGCTTCACCGGGATCATCCTGGGAATCCGCCGCGACGAGGAGGGCACGCGCGCCAAGGAGCGCGTCTTCTCGCCGCGCGGCGAGGACGCGAACTGGGACTTCAAGAACCAGCCGCCCGAGTTCTGGGACCAATACAAGACCGATTTCCCCGCGGGCACGCATGTGCGCATCCACCCGCTGCTGCACTGGACCGAGATCGACGTGTGGCGCTACATCCGGCGCGAGAACATCCCGGTCGTCGACCTCTACTTTGCGAGGGAGGGCAGACGCTACCGCTCGCTCGGCTGCGCGCCCTGCACCGGCACGGTCGCGTCCGAGGCCGCGACGGTGGATGAGATCATCGCCGAGCTGGAATCAACCCGCATCTCGGAGCGATCGGGCCGCGCCCAGGACCAGGAGTCCGAGGACGCGTTCGAGCGGCTGCGCACCTCGGGCTACATGTAGCCCCGGGCGGCCGGGCTACGCGCTCAGCCGGTCGATCTCGGCGATCTCGTCGTCGGTCAGCGGAATGTCGCACACTTCCAGGTTCAGGTGCGCGTGCGTGGCGCGCGAGGTGCGCGGGATAGCGGCGACGCCCGGCTGACGCACCAGCCAGGCAAGCGCGATCTGCGGCGCGGACTTGCCGTGCGCTCGGCCGATGCGGGCGAGCACCGGATGGTCGATCAGCGAGCCGCGCCCGAGCGGCCGGTGCGCCACCAGCACCGCGCCCTCCCCCCGCATATAGGCCAGCAGGTCCGACCGGTCGGTCGCGAAGTTGTATTCGATCTGGTTGCAGAACACGTCCGCTCCGTGCGTCTCTGCCGCCTCGCGCATCTGTGCGACGGAAAAGTTGCTGACGCCGATATGGCGGGTCTTGCCCTCGTCGCGCAGCGCGGCGAACGCGCCCAGCGTCTCGCCCATCGGCACCGAATTGCTCGGCGCATGGATCAGCAGGCAGTCGACATGATCCAGACCCAGCGCGGCGAGGCTCGCCTCGGCCGAGCGGCGCACGTCGCGCGGGCGCAGCTCGGACCGCCACACCTTGGTGACCAGGAAGATCTCGTCGCGCGCGACGCCGGATTCGCGGATGCCGCGCCCGACCTCCGCCTCGTTGCCGTAGACCCGCGCCGTGTCGATATGGCGATAGCCGATCTCCAGCGCGCGGCGCACCATCTCGGTGCAGGTGCCGCCATGCAGGCCCGACGTGCCGAACCCGATGGCCGGAAACGGCACTCCCTTCACGTCGAGATACTTCATATCCAATCCCCTTGATCGCCCTGTCTAACGCGGCCGCCCGGCCCTGGGAACAGGCGCGGCCAAAAGGACATTCTTCCGTCACCGCGCGCGGCGGCGCGCAATGTCGGCGGGGGCGTCGGCAGGATATGTTACAGTTCCTCTTTTCGCCAACCCGCCTCGATTTGCCCCCTGTCGCCCATGACCCGACTTGCCAGCATCCGCGTCGCCCTGCCCGGTTTCGGGCTGCAGGGCTTCGCGTTGATCGTGCTGGGCACGGCGCTGCTTTCGAGCATGCATGCGCTGGTGCGCGGCGTGTCGCACGAGGTCCACCCCTTCGAGATCGCGTTCTTCCGCAACCTGTTCGGGCTGATCATCTTCATCCCGTGGCTCGCGCGGCGCGGGCTGGGCGCGCTCAGGACCGGGCGGATCGGGCTGCATGCGATGCGCGGCGTGTGCAATGCGGGCTCGATGATGTGCTGGTTCACCGCGCTGTCGCTGATCCCGCTGGCGCAGGCGAGCGCGCTGTCGCTGCTCACCCCGCTGGTGGTCGCGTTCGGGGCGAGCGCGTTCCTGGGCGAGCGCGTGGGGCTCGGCCGCTGGCTGGCGGCGGTGGCCGGCATCGTGGGCACGCTGGTGATCGTGCGGCCCGGCTTCGAGACGGTCGGGCCGGGCGTGGCCCTGGTGCTCGCCTCGTCGGTGCTGGCCTCGGGCTCGAAGCTGTTCGCCAAGGAGCTTTCGGCGAACGACAGCGCGGCGACCATCGTCGCCTATGTCTCGATCTTCATGTCGGCCATTACGCTGGTGCCGGCGCTCTTCGTTTGGCGCTGGCCGGACGCCGCGTCCCTGATCCGGCTGGTGGCGATCGGCGTGCTGGGCACGACCGCCCATGTCTGCATCGTGCGCTCGTACCGCTGGCTCGACGTCAGCTTCGTCGAGCCTTTCATGTTCCTGCGCCTGCCCTGGGCGGCGGTGATCGGCTTCGTCGCCTTCGCCGAGGTGCCCAGCCTCGCCACCTGGACCGGCGGGCTGATCATCGGCGCCGCGATCGTCCTGCTCGCGTGGCACGAGCACGGCCGGCGCGCCCGCGCCCGGCCGGTCCCCATCGTGAGCCGCGCCGGCCGCATCTGGCGCCATGTCGCCTCGCAGGGAATGGGCCGGGCCCTGCGCCATCGCCAGTTCCGCACCTACGTGCTGGGGAATTTCGCGTCGGCCATCGGCTATTGGGTGCAGCGCATCGGCGTGGGCTGGCTGACCTGGAAGCTGACCGCCTCGGGCTCGTGGCTCGGCATCATGGGGGCGTCCGAGGCCCTGCCGATCTTCTTCCTGGTGCCGATCGCGGGCGCCGTCGCCGACCGTGTGGACCGGCTGCGCCTGTTCCGCTGGCTGCAGATCGCCAACGGCGTGCAGACGGTGGCGCTCACACTGCTGGTGGTCACCGGACGGGTGACGATCGGCTGGATGGTGGCATTGGTCGCCCTCGGCGGGATCTGCCAGGCGCTGGCGATGCCGCTGCGCCTCACCATGGGGCCGAACCTGGTGCCGCACGAGGATATCGCGCCGGCGATCGGGCTCAACTCCATCCTGTTCCAGCTTTCGGTGTTCGTGGGACCGGCCCTGGCCGGAATCATCATCGACCAGTTCGGCATCGACTGGGCGTTCATCGTGAACTCGCTGAGCTACGTCGTGTTCGTCGGCTGCCTCTACGCGGTGCGCGAGGTGCGCGAGGAGCGCGGCACGGGGCGCGGCGGGCTGTTCGCCGACGCGTGGGACGGGATCGTGCAGGCGGCGCGCGACAAGTCGATCGGCCCGCTACTGCTGCTGGTGATCGCCTTCGCCATGTTCACCCGGCCCTATCTCGACATGATGCCGGGCATCGCCGACGCCGTGTACCACCGCGGCGCGCACGGCCTCGCCACGCTGGTCTCGGCGGCCGGCGCGGGGGGGCTGATCGGCGGGCTGCTCATCGCCCAGTATGCGCGGATCGAGGGGATGACGCGGATCGTGCTGGCGGCGGTCGTCGCGCTGTCGGTCTCGCTGTTCGCCTTCGCGATGACGCCCTGGTACGGGTTCGGACTCGCCTGCGTGGTGGTGATCTCCGGCTGCCTCACGGTCTGCTCGACCGGGTCGCAGATGCTGATCCAGACCGCCGTCCAGGGCGCGATGCGCGGGCGGATCATGAGCCTTTACGGGCTGACCTGGCGCGGCGCGCCGGCGGTGGGCGCGCTGGTCATCGGCGCCGCCTCGTCGGTGTTCGGGCTGCAGGTGCCGCTGGCGGCGGGCGCGGTGCTGTGCTTCGTCGCCTGGCTCGCCATCCAGCCGCGCCGCCACGTCGTGCGCGAGGGGCTGGAGGGCGCGGCGCGGCGCGAAATGGCGCGTGGCGCCGAATGATCAGCCGCCCCGCCCCGCCTCGCGCCGCATGACGTAGGTCGAGGCGGCGAAGATCACCGCCGCGCCGACCCAGGTCCAGGCGTCGGGCAGCTCGCGGAACAGCACCCAGCCGACCAGCGCCGCCCAGGGCAGGCGCAGGAAGTCGAGCGGCTGCACCACCCGCGCGTCGGCCGCCTCGGATGGCCTGGGTGATGGTCCACTGCGCGGCGACGTAGAGCGCGCCCATCAGGAACATCGGGAAGAGATCGATCCAGTCGGGCGTCTTCCACACGAACACGGCCGCGACGGCGGAGGCCGGCAGCATCAGCACGTTGACCGACACCGTGATCAGCAGCGTCGACTCGGTGCTGCGACAGCGACTTGATCGTCGTCGTTCGCCCCGGCATAGGCCAAGGCCGCCGCCAGCGCGAACAGCCCCGCCCCGCCGAAATGGGCGAAGCCGGGCCGCAGGATGATCAGCGCGCCGGCGAACCCGATGGCGCAGGCGAACCAGGTCTTCGGTCCCGCCGCCTGGCGCAGCACCAGCATCGCCAGCAGGATGGTCATCAGCGGCTGGGTGAAGATCAGCGCGCCCACGTCGGCGATCGGCATGTGCGCGAGCGCGAGGAACAGCGTTGTCGTGCCAATCAGTGAAAAGCACGCACGCGTGGCGTGCAGCCCGGGCCGGCGCGTGGCGAGCCCGGCCAGCCCCGCGCGCCACATGATCGGGGCCAGCACCGCGACCGCCATCAGGTTGCGGAAGAACACCAGCTCGAGCGCGTCGTAGTCGACCGCGAGCCACCGGACCACGCCGCTCGCCGCCGCATAGAAGAACGACGCGGCGAGCATCCATGCGATGCCGCGCAGGATCGCGCCGCCGTCCGGTGTCGCCTCCAGCCATGGCCGCGGGTTATAGCAGGGTAGCGCCGACTCGGCCTATTCGGACGCCGCGGCGCGTTAATCCGGTTCGGCCGCCGGCGCGGCCGGACGCGCCCGTTCGCCGCCGCCGATCCGCGCCAGCTCGAACGCGGCGGCGACTGCGCGCAGCAACTCGGAATCCTCGAACGGCTTGGAGAGCACGGCGTAGCGGAAGTCCCACGCCTGCTCGATGACCGCCTGCGGATTGCCGGTGACCAGCACCGCGGCGATCTCGTGACGCTGGGCGATCTCGACCGCCAAGCTGATGCCGTTGATATCGCCGGCAAGCTGCACGTCGACCAGCGCCACGTGCGGCGGGTCGGTCTGGCACAGCATGAACGCCTCCTCGGCGTCGCCGGTTACGCCGACCACGGCGTATCCCGCCTCCTCGAGAAGCGCGCGTTCGTGCGCGGCGATCAGCGCCTCGTCCTCGACGATCAGCACCTTGGGCGGGGACCAGGGCGGCCAGAGCTCAGGCTGGGTCATCGGCACCTTCGATCGCATGCACAACCGCTCTCCAACGCAGGGTCCGCGCGTCGGTTCCCTCGGCGCCCCCGCGCCCCGATAGAGTGCCAGAGAGACCGGCGCCGGCCAATACTTGGGGTCACGTAGGGGATCGCCCGGATGTACAAGGATCCGTTGTCGCAAGATCGCGATCAATTTCGCGCTCGCGGGGCGAACGAAAGGCAAACGCCGGGAAGGCGCTCGCAGATTTCCGCCAGATCGCCGGAAACAATCGCGGTCGAACAGATCGCGCTGGTCTATGCGCCGAACCAGGCGCCGGGGCGAAACTTCACCGGGACCGTTTTGTTCTCCTTCGAATCCCCGGCCATCGGCTCGCCCTTATGGTTGATCCGGTCGGGCTTGCCCTCCGGCGTGCCGTTGGGCGAACCCACCCGCAGCATTACCAGCGGCACTCCGCCCTGGGCGACGAACCAGTAGAGATTGCCCTTGGGCAGCATGATGCCCTCGTTCGCGCCGACGGTGACAGTCTCGTCGTCGGGACCGTGGAATTCGGCCGCGCCCTGCAGGACGACGAAGAAATGGTCCTCGTGCGGGTGGGCATGCAGCTCGTTCTCGCCGCCCTCGGCATAGATTTTGAGCCGCACGGTCAGGTTGTCGGTGGCGGCCAGCACCGTGTCGGTGCGCCCCTGGTCGAGGAGCTGGGCCTTCAGCTTGAACAGCGACGGCCCGGTGATCTGGGCGAGCTCGCGCTGGCGCGCGTGGATCGAGCGGTCGGTGCCGGACGGCGCGTCGGCGTCGATGGTGGTGTAGCTGGGCATGGCGGTCCCTCCCGTGAGGCGCCGACTATAGCCGCGCCGCGCTTTCCTGTCAGGCGCGGCGATGGCATGATCGGACGAGGGAGGGACGATGAACGCACGCCACGTGATCGAGCGGCTGGACGCCGAGGTGGACGATTTCGCCCGCCGCGCGCGCTTCTTCCGCGAAGAGATGACGCCGGGCCGCGCCCGCGCGTTCGTGTTCCAGCACCGGCTGAACACGCGCCAGCGCAACTCGGTGCTCAAGCTGCGCGTCGCCACCAACTGCCCCGACTGGGATATCCGCATGCGCATCATCCGCGCCTGCGCCGAGGAAGTGATCGCCGACGACGAGCACGGCCACGGCAAGCCGCACTGGGCGATCCTCGAGGAATTGGGCTGCGCCATCGGCATGGACATCGACGAGATCCGCGCGGCCGCGCCGCTTGCCTCGACGCGGCTGTGCTGGCTCGCCTGGGACGGGTTGATGTCGAACCGGCACTGGCTGGAGGGGCTGATCGCCAACACCTGCGCCGAGCGGGTGAACATCCCCGGCTATGGCGATGGGGCGGTGCGCGCGAAGGGCTGGTTCGGCATGGAGCACGACCGCTGGCGCGCACTGTTCGCCCTCGACGACGACGCCCTCGACTTCTTCGAGCTGCATACCGAGGCCGACATCGCCCATTCCGATCTCGGCTGGAATGCGGTCGGCGAGCACGCCGCGCGCCTCGCCATGGAGGACGCGGTGGTCGAGGCGTGCCGCGTGAACCTCCAGGTCTGGGAGCGCTATCTCGACGGCATCGCGGACGCAGGCGACCGCGCATAGGGAGAATCGACATGCCGGAGATCAAGGGCTGCGCGCATTTTTCGATCCCGGTGAGCGACCTCGCCGTCGCGACCGAGTTCTACACCGACGTCGTCGGGATGAAGCATCTGCGCTCCATCCCCGGCACGATGGCGTTCCTCGATGCGGGCGGAGTATGCGTCATCCTGGTCGAGCGCCAGGGACCGATCAACCCGACCCGCGACGACCATAACGGCGTGCACCACTCGTTCATCCTGGACGGCGCCGAGTACGGCCCGGCCCTCGACCATCTGCGCGCGCACGGGGTCGAGGTCGAGTTCGAGGAGGACCGGCAGGGCGGCGTGATCAACGGCCCGCGCGCCTATTTTCGAGACCCCGACGGCACGCTGCTGGAATATATCGACCTCACCAGCTACGCGCACTGAGAGGCGTGTGGAACAATTGTCCCGTCGACCTGAGAGCTTGGGAAACGTTCGGGATTTGCCCCTCACCCTATCCCTCTCCCAAGGGGAGAGGGGACCCGGTGCGATAGCCTTCGTGCCGATCGAGAGCGTGCTCGTGCCGTCGAATCAGGGACTTTGAGCGCGGCGTTCCCTCCCCCATCGGGAGAGGGACAGGGTGAGGGTAATGCCGCTTCCGGCTTGGCACCGATACATTCAAAGACCCTGAGTGGCCCGCCGCTAACCTTCTGCAAGTAGTGTCGATTGCGAGAGATTCCGGCGACGTCCGACATCGCCACGTCGAACAGCACCGCAATCCGTGACAAGAAGGCGAGCAGGCGGAGTGGGGCTGCTATCCCGCTTATTTCTTCCTCGGCACGATGACGGCATCTACGGCGACCGCGCCCGTGCCCTTCTCGCCGACGATGAACGGATTCACGTCGATCGACTCGAACCGGTCGGCATTGGCCGCGGCCAGGTAGGAGAGCCGCACCAGCGCCTTGGCGATGGCATCGGTGTCGGCGGGCTTCCTGCCGCGCGCGCCGGCGAGCAGCGCATGGCCCTTCACCTCGCGGATCATGGCGCGCGCCTCGTCGAGTCCGATGGGGGCGAGGCGGAAGGCGACGTCCTTGAACACCTCGACGAAGATGCCGCCGAGCCCGAACATCACCACCGGCCCGAGCGCCGGGTCGTTGTGCGCGCCGAGGATGCATTCGACGCCGCCCTGGACCTGCTTCATCGCGACGACGCCGTCGATTCGCGCCCTGGGCGCCGCCTTCTTCGCCCGCGCGACGAGGGTGCGGTAGGCCTTCTCCGCCGCCGCACGCGAATCGATGCCGAGCATAACCCCGCCCATCTCGGTCTTGTGGATGATGTCGGGCGAGGCGATCTTGAGGACCGCCGGGAACTTGAACGCGGCGCACGCCTTGGCCGCCTCGGCGGCGCTTTCGCACAGCCGATAAGGCACCACCGGCACGCCCGCCGCCTCCAGCACGCCCAGCGCCTCGGACTCGCCCACCGGCGCGTCGGGCAGGCGCGGCAGGTTTTTCGGCAAGGCCGGCGCCGTCGCGCCCTTGCGCTTCCACGCCTTCGCAAAGCCGTGCAGCGCGCCGATCACGCGGATCGCGCGGTCGGCGTCCTCGAACACCAGGAAGCCCTGATCCTCGGTCCATTCGCGCACGTCGGGCGGGCAGACCGCCGACATGATCATCACCTTGTCGGGATGGCGCTCGCGGATCGGCTTCAGGCTTTCGACCACGCCGCGATAGAACGGTCCGCTGGTGCCCATGGTCGAGCCGAAGACCACCACCGAGGGAAGCTTGCCGTCCTCGACCAGCACGTCGAGGAACTTGGGGAACAGATCGGGCATGCCGGACCACATGCCGGTCGTGTCCAGGGGGTTGCGCGTCGCTGCATAAGGCACGTAGGAGCCGATCTTCTCCTGCGCCGCCTTGGGCAGGGCCGGGATTTCGATGCCGACCTCGGACGCGGCATCGGCCATGATGACGTTCGCCCCGCCGGAGATCGAGATCGTCCCGACGTCGGGCGAAGCCGGGAAGCGCCCGGCACAGCACGCCGCCGCCACGTCGATCAGCTCGGAGATCGTCGCGGCGCGATAGGCGCCGTACTGCTTGAACAGCGCGTCGTAGGCGGTGTCGGAGCCGACCAGCGAGCCGGTGTGCGACGACGCCGCGACCGAGCCCACGGCCGAGCGCCCGACCTTGAGCACGATGACCGGCTTCTCCGCGCGGCGCGCCTTCTCCAGCCCCTCGACGATCGAGTCCTTGTCGCGCGCGCCTTCGAGATAGGCGAGGATCACGCGGGTCTGCGGATCGTCGGCGAGATAGCTCAGGCACTCGCCGAACTCGACGTCGGCCTCGTTGCCGGTGGTCACCCAGGACGAGACCGAAAGGCCGCGGAACTTGGCGAGCGTATAGGCGTGCATGCCGAACGCGCCCGACTGGCTGACGATCGACATCGGGCCCAGCGTCGGGAAGCCGAAGGACGGGTCGAGGAAGCCCGCCGCGAAGGTGGCATAGAATTTGTGCCCGACGTCGAACACGCCGAGGCAGTTGGGCCCGACGATGCGCATGCCGGTCTCGCGCGCGATCGCCGTCATGCGGCTCTGGCGCTTCACCCCCTCGCCGCCGATCTCGGACATGCCGGCCGAGACGCAGACCACCGAGCGCACGCCGGCCTCGGCGCACTCGGTCAGCGCCTCCTCCACCGCCTGGGCCGGGATCGCCATGAAGGCGCAGTCGATCGGCTCGTTCACGTCGCGCACCGAGGGGTAGGCCTTGAGCCCCTGCACCTCCGCCGCGCCCTTGTTGATCGGGTAGACGCGCCCCTCGTAGCCCGAGGCCTTGGCGAGCGCGACCGGCCGGCCGCCCACCTTCTGCGGATCGGTCGAGGCGCCGACGACGGCGAAGGATCGCGGCGCGAAGAACGGCCGGAGCGAAGCGAGGTCTGGACGGGCGGTCACGTTTCCCCCATGCGGCTTGTTTCCGCCATCTTATGACTTTTCGGCCCGGCCTGTGCAACCTAGGCCCGGCGGGCGCCGCCGCACCCGTGCCCAGGATCGGCTTTTGCAGAGCGGGCCGGGAAGCCTTATCATCGGGCAAACGTTCAGCGAGAGGGACTGACCATGACCGATCCCCGCGTGATTGCCGTACGCTCCGCCGAACTCGGCGTGCCCAGCCTCAAGACCGCCTCCCGCTTCTACCAGGACGTCTGGGGCCTCGCCCCCGTCGCCGAGGACGGGCCGGCGCGCTATCTGCGCGCCAGCGGCCCCGAGCACCACGTGATCAAGCTCGAGGAGCGCTCGCGCCCCGAGCTGATCCGCGTCAACTTCGCCGCCGCCGACAAGGCCTCGGTCGACGCCCTGCACGCGCGCGCGAAGGCGAAGGGGGTGGAGATCGGCGGCGCGCCGGCCGCGATGGCCGGGCCGGCCGGCGGGTACGGCTTCACCTTCCGCTCGAAGAACGGGCTCGATTTCTCGATCTCGTGCGATGTGCCGTCGCATGGCACCGCCGAGGATCGCGACGACCGGCCGCGCAAGATCAGCCACGTCGTGCTGAACTCGTCCGATACCGGAGCCGACGACCAGTTCTTCATGGACACGCTGGGCTTCCGCCTGTCGGACGATTCCGGCGTGATGCACTTCTTCCGCTGCATGTCCGACCATCATTCGGTCGCCATCGCCCGGTCGAAGTTCAACGGCCTCAACCACATCGCCTACGAGGTGCCGGACATCTACGCCCTGATGCGCGGCGTCGGCCGGCTGAAGCGCAAGGGCTTCGAGATGGGCTGGGGCGTCGGACGGCACGGGCCGGGCGACAACATCTTCGGCTATTGGGTGGAGCCGTCGGGATTCGTCGTCGAGTACACCACCGAGGTACAGCAGATCGACGAGGAGGACTACAGGCCCGGCACGCCCGAGGACTGGCGCAACTACTGGCAGTCGATCGGGATGGGCAAGGGCGGCGCCAACTGTCGCTGGGGCCTCGCCACCTCCCAGACCGAGCAGTTCCACCGCGCCATGTCGGGCGAGCTCGCCCCCTACGACTGGGACCCGGACGCGTAGGCGCGCGGCGCGCCTTCGCCCGCCCCGAGCCCTTCCCGGCACCATCGCTTGCAGGCGGAAGCCTGCCCGCCTATTCTCGCGCGCAATCGCGTGCCAAGACGAACAAGGGAGACCGAAATGCCAGGATTCCAGGGCTTCGGCGCCCGCCGCATCGCGGCCGGCGCAATCGCGGCCGGCTTCGCCGCATGGCTCAGCGCCGGCACGGCCCAGCCGGCCGCGGCGCAGGTGTCGCTCCGGCTGCACACCCATGTCCCGCCCGTCTCGTCGTCGTTCAAGAACCTGAAATGGTGGGCCGGCGAGGTCGAGAAGGCCTCGGGCGGCAAGATCAAGATCACGGCATTCGGCTCCAACCAGCTCGGCGGCAAGGCGGCCGACATCTACGACCAGGTCTCCCAGGGCGTGGTCGATATCGGCTGGACGCTGCCCGGCTACCTGCCCGGCCGCTTCCCGAACATCGAGGTATTCGAGCTGCCGTTCATCGGCGGTGCGCCGTCCTACGTGGCGCCGGCAGTGATGGAATTCTATCAGGAGTACCTGACAGGACAAGGAGTTCAAGGACACGCACGTGCTGGTGCTGCACGCGGGCGGCCCGTTCGTGCTGCACACGAAGTCGAAGGCGGTGCGCACGCTGGCCGACCTGAAGGGATTGAAGGTGCGCAGCCTCGTCGCGCCTGACCAGCGATATCGTGAAGTCGCTGGGCGGCGACGCCGGTCGTGATTCCCGGCATCAATATCGCCGAGGACATGATCCGCGGCGTGATCGACGCGGCATTACTGCCGTGGAACATCGCCCTGCCGATCCACATGGTCGACGCCGCGAAGTTCCATACCGAAGCGAACCTGACCCAGCCCGTGCTGGCGCCTAGTCATGAACAAGCAGAGCTACGCGAAGCTTCCGGCCGCCGACAAGGCCGTGATCGACAAGGAATCGGGCGTCTCGATGGCCAAGGTGTTCGGCCAGAAGTGGCAGCACGACGACCTGCCGGGCGAGAACAAGGCCAAGAAGTTGGGGCACGAGATCATCAAGATCAGCGGCGCCGAGGAGGAGAAGTGGAAGCAGGCCACCGCGCCGATGGTCGAAGCCTGGGTGAAGGCACGCGACGCGGCGGGCGAGCCCGGCCGCAAGTATGCTCGACGCCGCGGAGAAGCTGGTCGCCAAGTACAAGGCCGAAATGCACGAGCCCGACGGCACCGCGATGGCTGAGGACCGGCGCCGCGCCGCGTCGCGGAACACGGCGGGCCGGAGCACCAGCCGCCCGGCCCCGGCGGCCCGCTGGCCGGCTTGCCGAGCGGGTGACCCTGCTGGCGGGCTGGTGCTGGCGCTGATGGCGCTGCTGGTCGTGGTCAGCGTCGCCGGGCGATACCTGTTCAACGCACCGATCATCGGCGATTACGAGATCGTCGAGACGGCCGGCGCCGTCGCCATCTTCCTCTGCTTTCCCTACACCCACCTGACAGGGTCGAACATCGTCGCCGAGTTCTTCACCACCGGGCTGTCCGACCGCCTACGCGACCGCATGGATACGGTGCATGACCTGATCTTCGCCGCGGTGGCGGCGCTCCTCACTTGGCGGCTCGCGCTCGGCGGCATGCACCAATACGATACGAACGGCACGACGGCGCTGCTCGCCATTCCGGTCTGGATGGCCTACATGGTGGCGGTCGCCGCCATGGCGCTGCTCTGCGTCGTCTGCATCGTGCGATTTGTCGCCGGCATCCGCCGGTTCGGCCGATGACCCACTACGATCTCGCCATCGAAGTCTTCGTCCTACTGATGGTGCTGATCGCACTGCGTATGCCGGTGGCGATCGCCATGTTCCTGGCCGGCTGCCTGGGCTACGCGCAGATCACCGGCTGGAAGGCGCTGCTGGTGTTCATGCAGACGGCGCCCTATTCGCAGGTGGCGCATTATGACCTGACCGTCATCCCGCTGTTCCTGCTGATGGGCCAGCTCGCCACCCATGGCGGGCTGAGCCGCGCGCTGTACCGCGCGGCGCGCGCCTGGGTCGGCCACTACCCCGGCGGAATCGCGATCGCGACCATCGGCGGCTGCGCGGCGTTCGGCGCGATCTGCGGGTCGTCGGTCGCGACCGGCGCGACCATGGCAACGGTCGCCCTGCCCGAGATGAAGCGCTACGGCTATTCCGGCGCGCTGGCCACCGGCGCGCTTGCCGCGGGCGGCACGCTCGGCATCCTGATCCCGCCCTCGATCATCCTGGTGATCTACGCGATCCTGACCGAGCAGGCGCTGGGCAATCTGTTCCTGGGCGCGGTAATCCCCGGCGCGATCGCGACGGCTGGCTACGCGCTGGCCACCCTGCTCTACGCCCGGATCAATCCCGCCGCGGCGCCGACCGCCGAGCGCCTGCCCTGGCGCGAGCGGATCGCAAGCCTGGGCGCAGTCTGGCCGGTCGCGGTGATCTTCCTGATCGTGGTCGGCGGCATCTATCTGGGCGTGTTCACCCCCACCGAGGGCGCGGGCATCGGCGCGACGGCAACCGGCCTGTTCGCCTGGGCGCTGGGCGGGCTCGACCGCGCCGGGTTCCGCTTGGCGATCCTCGAGACGGCGAAGCTGACCGGCATGATCTTCATCATCCTGATCGGCGCGGCGTTCTACGCCTCGTTCCTCGCCTTGTCGCAGACGCCGCAGGCGCTCGCCGAATGGATCGGCGATTCGGGCTTCGCGCCGATGCAGGTCCTGATCGCCATGGTGTTCGTTTACCTGCTGCTCGGCTGCGTCATGGACGGCCTGCCGATGATCCTGCTGACCGTGCCGGTGTTCTTTCCGATCATCCAGCAGATGGATTTCGGCCTGACGCCCGAGGGGCTCGCCGTGTGGTTCGGCATCCTGGTGGTGATCGTGACCGAGGTCGGGCTGATCACCCCGCCCATCGGGATCAACGTCTACGTCATCAACTCGCTGGCGCCCGACGTGAAGCTGACCGACACGTTTCGCGGCGTGCTGCCGTTCTTCGTGAGCGACATCGTGCGCATCGCGATCATCATCGCCCTGCCCGTGACCTGCACCTGGTTGCCGGGCGTCACCTAGGGAGGAGTCCATGGCCGGTCCCAACCGCATCGACGTGCACCATCACGTATGGCCGAAGGTCTATCTCGACGCCGAGTCCGAGCGCATGGCGGGGACGGTCATCAACTGGGACTTCGTCTCGCGCTGGACGGCCGACATGTCGGTCGAGGCGATGGACCGGAACGGCGTGGCGGTCACCGTCAACTCGGTCTCGACGCAGCATGTGCACCCCGACGACCCCGACGGCGACGCCGGCTTCGCGCGCGAGTGCAACGAGTTCAACGCACGCCTCGCCACCGACTATCCCGGCCGGTTCGGTTCGTTCGCGTTGCTGCCGCTGCCGCATGTCGACAAGTGCCTGGCCGAGATCGAGTACGCCGCCGGCACACTGAACGCCGACGGGTTCAAGCTGCAGACCAACTACATCGACAAATGGCCCGGCGATCCCGCCTTCAAAGCCGTCTTCGACGAGCTAAACCGGCGCAAGGCCGCCGTGTTCCTGCACCCGCACACCCCGCCCGTCTGCATGCATCTGCTGCCCGGGGTGAACGAGCCGCTGATGGAATACCCGTTCGACACGACGCGCGCGATCGCGAGCCTGCTGTTCTCCGGCACGTTCGCGCGCTGCCCCGACGTGAAGTTCATCTTCGCCCACGGGGGCGGGACGATGCCATTCCTCGCCAACCGGATCGGCGGACTGGTGCGCATGCGCCCGGAGCTGAACGCGCTGCTGCCCAATGGCATCGCAGCGGAGATCCGCAGGCTCTATTTCGACGTGGTCAGCGTGACCAACCGGCCGGCCTGGGCGGCGCTCACCGAGTTCATGGACCCCTCGCATCTCCTGTTCGGCACCGACATCCCCTACATGACCTTCGAGAAGGGGCTCGAGGAGCTGTCCGAAATGGAGCCGGACCCCGCCGAGCGCGGCGCCATCGAAAGCGCGAACGCGCTCGCCATCATGCCGAGCCTCGCGGCGAAGCTGCCGGCATAGCGTCGAGGCTCGGGCGGGTCGGGGACCCGCCCCTACAGGGTCGTCGCCATCCCGTCCGTAGGGGCCGGTCCCCGACCGGCCCATTCGCGCTACCCGAACGCCCTTGGGGCGCCTTCGACCGTGGGCACGCCGGTCGCGGCGATGACCATGGCGAGCGAGCTGTAGAACCCGGCGATCTGGAGAAGCTCGACCAGCGCCCCCTCGCCCAGCGCGCGCTCGGCCGCCTGGTAGGTTTCGTCGGAGACGGCACGGTTGTCGTAGAGCTCGGCGATCAGGTCGTAGACCGCCTCGTCGTCGGCGCCATCGAGCGGCGGGCGCGTGCCCATGCGGATCGCCTCGATCAGCGCCGGCGACAGCCCCGCCTCCTTCGCCCGCGCCTGCTGCGCCGCCCACATGTATTCGGCGCGCCAGTGCCGGGCCGTCAGCATCACCGCGATCATGGCGAGGCGGGGCGGCACCGAGGTTTCGCCGCGCAGATAATCACCGTAAGCAGCGGCGAGGCGGCAGAGCTCCGGGTTGCGGATGATCTGCGCCCAGGGGCCGCGGATCACGCCCGAGCGCTTGCCGGCGATCGCCTCGGCGAGCGTGCGCTGCTCCGGCGTCATGGTCGCCACCGTCATCAGGGGCATGCGCGGCATTTCAGCCCCCGAACGGGTGCGGCGTGCCGGGGCGCGGCGCGATGCCGGTCGTGCGCACGACGGACGCGACGATCGAATAGAACCCGGCAACGTTCAGGATCTCGATCAGCCCGCCCTCGCCCAGCGCGGCGACCGCGGCCTCGTAGGTCGCGTCGGTGACGCCCTTGTTCGCGTAGAGCTCGTGGAACAGCTCGTAGACCGCCTTCTGCTTCGGATCGGCGAAGCTCGGCGTCGTGCCCTTGCGGATCGCCTCGATCGCCGCCTCGGGCACGCCGGCGGCCTTGGCGCGCGGCGACTGCGCGTTCCAGACATACTCGGCGTTCCAGCTGCGCGCGGCCATGATGACGGCGAGTTGGACGAGGTCGAGCGGCAGCGAAAGCTCGGAACGGAACAGGTCGGAATACGCCGCCGCCTTCTCGGCGAGCTTCGGGCTGCGCAGCATGTGCGCCCACGGCCCCTGGATCTCGCCGCCGCGCGTGGCGACGATCTTCTCCCCCAGCGCGCGCGTCTGGGCGTCGAACTCCTCGGGCTTCATCTCCCGCATGCGGGCCATGGTCTCCTCCATAAATGGCCTCGTCCTGAGCCTGTCGAAGGACGAAGCGCGGCCCCGCATCCCCTCCTTCGACAGGCTCACGATGAGGATGAAGATACGGAAAACGTCATTCGGGCAGCGGCAGCTTGCCGCCCGGCACCGGCGCTTCGAACGTCACCAGCACCATCGCGATCATGGCGTAGAAGGTGGCGATGGTCACCAATTCGATCACCGTCTCGCGGCCGAGGGTCTTTTCCGCGGCAGCGTAGGTGGCGTCGGAGACGCGCTTTTCCTCATAGAGCTCGGTGCAGAGCGCGTAGACGACGCGGTCCTCGTCGTCGGCGAACTTCGGTCGGCGGCGGTCGCGGATTGCCTCGACCACCTCCTCGGGCACGCCGGCATCGAGCGCCTGGCGCTCGTGCGCGAACCATTCGTACTGGGCCGTCCAGTGGCGCGCGGTGACCAGGATCGCGAGCTCGGACAGCCGGCGCGGCACCGACGTGCCTTCGCGCAGGAAGTCGCCGATGGCGTTCGCCCGCTCGACGAGGTCGGGGATGCGGATCCAGATGGCGAACGGGCCGCGCAGCACCCCGCCGCGCGTCGACGCGATCGCCTGGGCAAGCGCCTTCTGCCGCTCGGACATCTCCTCGGGCGCGAGGTCGGGAATACGGGCCATCGTCTCCTCCGTCGGGTTCGTCTTCGTCGTCACTCCTGCCGCGCGGCGGCCTGGAAGGCGGCGCGCACCTCGACCGACGAGCCGATCTGCACCACCACGCCTGCGAGCACCTGCAAGGGCGTTGTCCGCCGCGCCCAGCGCCGGCCCGACAACGCCCGGCAGATGCGCGCGACAAGTTCGGCGTCCGCCTCGAACAGCGCCAGCCCGGCGGCATTCTCGTAGAGCCGGCGGATGACCAGGCCGCCCTCGGCCACGGTCAGCCCGACCCGCTCGCCATTGTCGAGCACGACCTCGGCATAGGGCGGATCGTCGCTGTCGCGAAAGACAGTGACCGTGCCCAACGGGCCGTCTCAATCCATCTCGTAGTTCTGGCCGAAATTGTGCGGCGTCGGCGGGCCCCACAGATAGAGCGAATCCTCGGCGGGCCAGTCGCGCGCATCCCACGCGGCACCCTCCGGGATGACGTCGATGTCGCAGAAATACTCGGCGAGGCTGTTCCACGGGTCGCGGATATAGTGGAAGAAGTTCGAGCCCAGCACGTGACGGCCGAAGCCCCAGCCGTCGTGATAGCCTTTGTCCATCAGCCGCGCCGCGCCCATCTCGATCTCGTCGACCGAGCCGACCTCGAAGCTGACATGGTGCAGCCCGACCTGCGGCGATTCCAGCAGCGCCAGCACGTGATGGTCCGACGGCGGCGCGGTGTGCAGGAAGGCGATCAGGTCACCCGACCGGTCGGAGAGCCGCATGCCCAGCACCTTGGTGTAGAACTCGAGCTTCTTCGGCACGCTCGGCGTGAAGACGATGGTGTGGCCCAGCCGGCGCGGATTCACCGGAAGGTCGCGCCCTGGCGCGCCCCGCGCGTTCAGGCGGCCGTAATGGCCCGGCGTGTTGACGATCCAGGGCGGGTCGGTGCGCGATGGCGCGGCTGCGGCTGCCTTGACGTTGACCAGCATCCCGTCCGGGTCGTGGAACCACAGCCCCTCGGCCTCGGCCCCCATCTCGTTGGGCGGGTCGAGCAGCCGCACCCCGGCGCCTTCCAGCGCCGCCTGCATGGCCGGCAGCTCGTCGGCGTGCGTGCCGAAGCACAGATGGTGCAGCCGCTTGCGCTTCGCGCCCTCGACCAGGACGATCTGGTCCTGGTCGCGGCCGTCGCAGCGCATGGCGATGGTGCCCGCCCGCTCGACCGGGGCCAGCCCGAACGCCTGGTAGAAGGTGCGGCCGACGGTGGCGTCGGGCACGGCGAGCGCGACGTGCTGAAGCGAGCGGATGGGCATGAAATCCTCCGTCCGAAGGGGGCTTGGCCGCGACATTAACGCTTGACGCGGGACGGCGAAAGCCTGGGTGGGCGACGGATTTGCCGTCCGCGCCCGTGTACCGGGGCAGCGGACATAATCGAGAAGTCAAGGAGAGTACCATGCGTCATGCCACCAAGGGGTTGATCGCCGCCGCCGCCGCCGCGCTGATTGCATCCGGCGGACTCGCGATCGCCCAGGAGGGCGGCCCGTCCGGTCCCCACCGCGACCCGGGCCCGCATCGCGAGATGGGTCCGCGGCACGACCAGACCGGGCCCCGCCACGACGACCGGGACGCGCATCACGGCCCCGGATTCCACCGGGGCGAGCGGATGATCCGCTTCCTGGACGCCAACCACGACGGCAAGCTCGCCCTCGACGAGATCAAGGCGCAGGAAGACCGCGTCGTCGCGCTGGCCGACGTGAACGGCGATGGCGCCCTGTCCGCCGACGAGTTCCGCCGGCGCGGCACGATGCTGATGCGGCTGCGCGCCTTCACCCTGTTCGATCTGGCCGACGCCAACGGCGACGGAAAGCTGACCGTGGACGAGGTGCAGGCCCCGTCGGAGCGGTGGTTCAAGCGCTACGACAAAAACAATGACGGGTTCCTGGAGGCCGACGAGCTCGCCGGCCAGCTCGGCGCACCGCCCCGGGCCGAGAATGACGGGCACGCCCGCCCGTCGCGCCACGCCACCCGGTTCGTGCGCTTCCTCGACACCGACCAGGACGGCAAGGTGTCGCTGGCCGAGATCAAGGGCGAGGAGGCACGAATCTTCCACTATGGCGACGCGAACGGCGACAATGCGCTGTCGCCCGACGAGTTCCGCCGGGCCGGCATGCTGTTCATGCGGCTCCGGGCGGCCACCCTGTTCGACCTGCTGGACGCGAACGGCGATGGCACGTTGACAAAGGACGAAATTCAAGCACCTTCGGAGCGATGGTTCGCGCGCTACGACTCCAACAAGGATGGTTTCCTCGACCCGGACGAGCTGGCGCAGCTCAAGGGTCCGCGGGGCCGCCGGTAGCGGCCGCGGTCGCGGAACGATGGGCCCGTCGCGCATCGCCGCCCCCCGGCACGCGGCGGGCCCGTTCGCGCGCATGACGCCGGACGGCGCGCCCCTGGCAGACGACTCGGACGATGCGCTGGTCGGGCGCATCGCCACCGGCGACCAGCGCGCCTGGGCCGCGGTGGTCGACCGCCATTCAAGCGCGGTTCTCGGCTGCGCCTGGCGCATGCTGGGCGACCGCGCCGAGGCCGAAGACGTGGCGCAGGAGACGTTCGTGCGGCTGATGGCCAAGGCCGAGGCCTGGCAGGGCGGCGGGCCGAAGCTTCGCACCTGGCTCTATCGCGTGGCGGTCAATCTGTGCATCGATCGCCGCCGGGCGCGCCGGACGGAGCCGCTGGAGGAGATCGAGTTGCGCCCCGACCCGACTGCGGATGAGCCTGCGGTGCGCCGCCGGCTCGACCTGTCGCGGTCGGTGGGACGGGCGCTCGCCGCCCTGCCCGACCGCCAGCGCATGGCGCTGACCTTGGTTCACTTTCAGGGCCTCAGCAATATTGAGGCCGCAAGTACGTTGGACGTAAGCGTGGAGGCGCTGGAATCGCTGCTCGCGCGCGCGCGCCGTGCAATGCGCGTGACGCTCGAGCCCGACCGCGCCGACCTTCTCGGAGACCTGTGATGACGACCCCAGAGACGTCGCGAGACATGACACCGGAGCGGATGAACGCGATCCTCGCCGCCTATGGCGCGGCGCCGTCGCGCTGGCCCGAGGCGGACCGCGAGGCGGCGGAGGCGCTGATCGCCCGGTCGGAGCCGGCGCGCGCCGCCCTGGCCGAGGCCGCCCATCTCGACCGGCTGCTCGATGCCGCGCCGGCGGTGCCCGAGGCCGACGGCCTTGCCGCCCGGCTGCGCGCAATGATGCCCGAGCGCGCCGCGGAGGTGGTGCCGTTCGTTCCGCGCCCGACACGCGCGCCGCGGCCCCGGCCGTGGCATGCCACCGGCTTCGCCCGCGCGGCAGTGGTGGCGCTCGCCGTAGTCGGCGGGGTGGGGATCGGCCTCGCCTTGCCCGAGATCGGCGGGCCGCTCACCCCGGTCGGCGGGCTGGCCTCAACCGACCTGAACGCGCCCGAGCCGTCCCTCGCCGCGCTCGACACCGCCGATATCGGCGACACCGGCGGGCCCGGCGACGCGGGCGGCTTCGCGGCGACCGCGACCGGCTCAGGCACTCCCCTCCTCGCCTCGCTGATGCAGTCGGGCGAGCCCGGCTTCACCACCGTCAGCTACGTCGAGGATTCGAGCGACGACGAGGGCCTCGCCCTGGCTGCCCTGCCGCTTCAGTAGGCGGGTGGCCCGGGCGGCCAAATGATGTAGAGTCCGGCCGGCACAATTGCGGGCAGAAAGATGGCGGATCGGGCGTTCCGGGTAATTGTCGTCGGCGCGGGCATTTCGGGCCTGTTCATGGCCGAGAAGCTGAAGCGCGCCGGTATCGATTTCGTCGTGTACGAGAAGTCGGACGAGGTCGGCGGCACCTGGCGCGACAACACCTATCCGGGCCTTTTCGTCGACGTGCTGTCGCGCCAGTACGAGTTCCCGTTCCAGCCGAACTACGACTGGTCGCGCAAATTCGCGCCCCAGGCCGAGATCCAGGCCTACATCAAGAAGGTCGCGGCGCAGCGCGGGCTGCGCAAGTTCATCCGCTTCAAGACGGAGATCGCCGAGGCGCGCTTCACCGACGGGCGCTGGCGCATCACTACGACCGCGGGCGAGGCCGACACGGCCGACGTATTCATCGCCGCCACCGGCTTTCTCAACACGCCGACCTATCCCAACATCGAGGGGCGCGAGAGCTTCGCCGGCAAGGCGTTCCATTCGGCGCGGTGGGACCATTCGGTCCCGCACAAGGGGCCGCGCTGGGGCGTGATCGGCGCGGGTTGCAGCGGCATCCAGATCACCGAGGCGCTGGCGTGGGAGGACGCGGAGGTCACCCAGTTCATCCGCCGCCCGCAATGGATCCACATCCGCGAGAACCCGCAGACGACGCTGTGGGAGCGGCTGTGGCTGCGCCTGCCCGGCAACTACCGCAAGCGTCAGAAGGAGCTGTGGGACTTCATCATCAAGGGCGACCGCTGGCGGCTCAAGCCCGGCGAGGCGCGCCAGGCGATGGAGAAGGAGTTCGCGAGCTATCTCGACGCGATCGACGATCCGGAGCTCAAGCGCGAAGCTCACGCCGACCTTCCATCTCGGCTGCGTGCGCATCCCGAAATCGGACCAGAACTACTACCGGCGGTGCAGCGCCCGAACGTCCATCTCGAGTTCGGCCCCGATCAAGCGCATCGTGCCCGAAGGGCGTCGAGATGGCGGACGGCCGGGTCTGTCGCGCTCGACGTGCTGGTCTACGCCACCGGGTTCGATGCCCACGCCTACATGAAGCCGATGAAGGTGATCAGGCCAGAACGGCGTCACCATCGAAGAGGTGTGGAAGGACAAGATCTATTCCTACGGCGGCATCGCCCTGCCCGGCTTTCCCAACATGTTCATGCTGTACGGGCCGTTCAGCCCGGTGAACAACGTGCCGGTGCCGATGGGGCTCGACCAGGAGATCGGCGCGGTGATGAAGCTGATCGAGCTGGCGCGCGACCGCCACGTCGCCGTCGCGCCGACCGAAGCGGCGACGGAGAAGTTCCTCGCCCGGCTCGACGAGGCGTTCCCGGACACCGTCTGGGTCGGCTGCAAGAACTGGTATTCCGACCAGGCTGGCCGGCCGATCCTGTGGCCCCTGCCGCAGAACGAGCACCAGGAGTTCTTCGAGAACCTGGCCCCCGAGGAGCTCGAGCTCACGCCGGTGAAGAAGGCGTCACCGTCACCTCTCGTCTGGCGCGAGTGCAGCGCAGCAATGACAGCTGCTGGAACGCCGATACGGATGCGCGGTCAGGTCGATCTGGTGGCCGAGGCGGATGAGGCCGTAGTTCGACGCGTTCATGTCCCAGGCGAGCCCGATATGCTGGGTGCCGGCCAGCACGTCGCGGATCGCGCGCTGCAGCCTGTTCGACTGGTAGACCGCGCCGCCGCCGGCGACGGCGAACAGCCGGTCGGCTGCCGGCGCGGGTAAGCCGCGCGGCGTAGCAGGCGTTGCGGGAGTTGAGGGCCCGCCGCTCGCTCGCCACCGTCCTCGCCGCGGGCGAGGATCGCCATCGTCTCGCGGGCGGTGTCGACCAGCAGCCAGCGGGCGCAGTCGAGCTCCGACGTCGCCTCGGCCACGCGCAGCGCCACCGCCGGCTCCGACAGCCCGCGCCGGCCCTTCGCCGCCTTCGCCTGCCACGTCCCGCAGAACTCCTCGACCAGCCCATAGGCGACGCCGAGCGGCACGGCGCCGAGCGCGGTCGCGGCCGACAGGCGCGGCATGCGGAAGACCGGCGAGGCGGTGAGGTTCGAGCCCGGGCCGGTGCCGTTCACCGCGTCGGAATCGAACATGATGCGGTGCGGCGGCACGAACACCTCGTCCATCGTGAAGCTCTTCGAGCCGGTGCCGGCGAGCCCGGCGGCGTACCAATCGTCGATCACCGTCACGTTCGATCTTGGGCGTCACGAAGAAGGCGGGCTGCGGCGGCCCGCTCGCCGGCCATGCACCATCGCGCCGGCGAGGATCCAGCTCGCATGGTCGATGCCTGACGAGAACGACCACTTGCCCGATGCGACGTAGCCGCCCTTGGCCGGGGTCAGCTTGCCGACCGGCGCGAACGAGGTCGAGACCAGCCGCTTCGGATCGTCGCCCCACAGCTCGTCCTGCGTCTCCTCGGCGAACATGCCGAGCATCTGCACGTGGTCGCCATAGACCGTCAGCACCCAGGCCTGCGAGCCGCACCCCTTGCCGAGCTCGATGCCGATCTCGACCAGCGTGTCCCAGCCCATCTCGAACCCGCCATAGCGCGCCGGCTGCAGCATGCGGTGGAGGTCGGCGGCGAAGAAATCGGCGACCGTCTCGTCCGGCACGCGCCGCGCCCGCTCGCACGCCTCCGACCGCTCGGCGAGCACGCGGCGCGAGCGCCGCGGCCCGCGCCACCATCTCCGCCGGGCTGGGCGCGGCAGGTTCGATCTTCTGGGTCGCCATGTTCCTTCCCCTCACAACATGCTGGGATCGAGCTGGTGGCCGAGCCTGGCGAGGCCATAGGGCGAGGCCATCATGTCCCACGCGACGGCGGTGTGCTGCGCGGCCACGTGCACGTCGCGGAAGGCGCGCTGCAGCGGGCTCGAAAGATACGCGCTGGTGCCGCCCGCGGCGCCGAAGATGCGGTCGACCGCGCGGCAGGCGAGCACCGCGCCATAGGCCTGGTTGCGCCGGTTGGTGAGGCGCATGTCCATCGTGGGCGCCTCTCCCGCCCGCAGCGCCTCCATGATCCGAGCCGAGCCGCTGCGCAGCACGTAATGGGCGCAGTCGAGCTCGGCCGCCGTCTCGGCGACGCGGAGCGCGACGACCGGCTCGGAGGCGGCCGCGCCGCCCGCGCCGCGCCTTGTCGGTGCAGAGCTCGCAAAACGCGTCGAGCATGCCCCAGGCGACGCCGACCGGCACGGCGGCGAGCGCGGTTCCCGCGCCGCGCCGCGGATAGCGCGAGATCGCCGGCGCGCCGGGTGCCAGCGAGCCCGGCCCGGTTCCGAGGTTCGCGTCGCTGTCGATCAGCAGGCGGTGCGGCGGGACGAACGCCTCGTCGATCGGTGAAGCTTTTCGAGCCGGTGCCGGCGAGGCCGGCGACGTGCCAGTCGTCGATCACCTTCGCGTCGGACTTGGGCGCGAGGAAATAGACGTAACGCGGCGGCCCCTCGCCCTCGTGCAGCATCGCGCCGGTGAGGAGCCAGTCGGCATGGTCGATGCCCGACGAGAACGACCACTTGCCCGAGACGCGATAGCCGCCCTTGTGCGGCGTCATCTTGCCCAGCGGCGCGAAGGCCGAGGCGCACAAGGTCGCGGGATCGTCGGCCCAGATCTCGTCCTGCACCTCGGGGTCGAACATGCCGATCATCTGCACGTGGTCGCCATAGACGGTCAGCACCCAGCCCTGCGAGCCGCACCCCTTGCCCAGCTCGACCGCCGTGTCGACCAGCGTGTCCCAGCCCATCTCGTAGCCGCCGAACCGCGCCGGCTGCAGCATGCGGTGAAGGTCGGCGTCGATGAAGTCGGCGATGGTCTGCTCGGGCACGTACCGCGCGCGCTCGCATGCCTCGGCGCGGCCCGCGAGGACGGGGGCAAGCTGGCGCGCCCGCCCCACCATGTCGGCGACGGTCGGTATGTTGGGGGCGGCATCCGTCATAGTGCTGATCGATCCTTGTGGCGTTCAAACCTGGCTGCGATCGAGCGCATGGCCCAGCCGCACGAGCCCATCATGGCTGCCCATGATATCCCAGTAGAGGCCGAAATGCGCACAGGCCGCATGGATGTCGCGGAAGGCGCGCTGCAGGGGGCTCGCCAAGTAGACGGCGTTGCCGCCGGAAGCGGCGAAGATGCGTCCGGCCGCGCGCTTGGCGAGTTCGGCGGCGTAGCCCTGGTTGCGCCGGTTGATCGCGCGCTGGGCGAGGCTAGGCGTCGCGCCCTGGTTCAGCACCGCCATGTTGCGCCGAGCGGTCTCGATTACGGTCCAGCGCGCGCAGTCGAGCTCGGCCGCGCTTTCGGCGATGGCAAGCGCCGTCACCGGCTCGGCGGCCGCGCGCCGGCCGCGCCGCGCCTTGTCGGCGCAGAGCTCGGCGAACGCGTCGAGCATGGCGAGCGCCGCGCCCACCGGCACGGCGGCGAGGTTCACCGACGCCGCCCGGCGCGGGAAGCGGTAGACCGGCGCCGCGCCGGGCGCCAGCGAGCCGGGCGCGGTGCCGTCGGCGAAATCCTGCTCGTAGATCATCCGGTGGGGCGGCACGAAGATGTCCTCGCCCGCGAAGCTCTTCGATCCGGTGCCGGCGAGCCCGGCGACGTGCCAGTCATCGATCACCGTGACCGACGATTTGGGGATCAGCAGGATCACGTGGCGCGGCGCGGCCGAGTCATCGAGCATCGCGCCGGCCAGCAGCCAGGTGGCGTGGTCGATCCCGCTGGCGAAGGACCAGCGTCCCGAAACGACGATGCCCCCGCCCTTGCGCACGGCCCGCCCGCGCGGCACGTAGCAGGTGGTGAGCAGCGCGTCCGGGTCGGCCCCCCACACCTCGTCCTGCGCCTCGGGCGGGTACATGCCGAGCCATCTGGGCATGGTCGCCATAGACGTTCAGTACCCAGCCCTGGGCGGCACAGCCGCGCCCGAGCTCCAGCGCCGTCTCGACCAGCGTGTCCCAGCCCATCTCGAACCCGCCGAAGCGGGCCGGCTGCATCATCCGGTGGAGCGAAGCCGTGCGGAAATCGTCGATGGTGGCGGAGGGGACCGACCGCGCCCGCTCGCACGCCGCGGATCGTTCGGCGAGCGCCGGCGCCAGCGCCCGGGCGCGCGCCACCATCTCGGCGGGGGTGGGCGTGGCGTCAGGGCCCTTCGTCACCGTGCTTGCCATCGGAAAAGCCTACCAGTCATTGCGAGCGCAGCGAAGCAATCCAGAATGGCCGGAAAGACTGGATTGCTTCGTCGCGACGCTCCTCGCAATGGCGGGGCGGGGCGAGCGACCGCTGCCGCACGACGCGGTTGTGGCCCGAATCCCCCTGTGCGACCATCGGGTTGGCGGGCCGGGACGGCCCGGCCGACGATGAAGGCGAGGCGGCCATGCGATTTTCGATCATCCTTCTCGGGCTTCTCTGGATGCTGCGGTGGACGGCGTGGCGCCACGCCGATTTCCGCGCCCGGCTGAGGGAGAAGAATTTCACCGCCCAGCTCCGCACCCGGAACGGCAAGATCGGCCGCTGGTACGGCTTCGAGAACGGCCGCATCCGCTCCGGAAGCGGGCTTCACCCCAAGCCCGACGTGGTGCTGGGCTTCAAGGACGCGAAGCTCGCCGCCCGGCTGCTGACCCCGCCGATCGACTATCAGCGCCAGATCGACGCGCAGAAGAACTTCGACCTGACGCTCGAGGGGCCCGACGAGCTGAGCTACTGGTTCGCCCAGACCGTCATGGGCGCGCGGCGCATCGGCTGGAAATTCGGCACCGACATGGGCGGCGGCGTGACGCGCTTCACCAACGGCACGAATGGCGGGCCGATCTTCGTCTACGTCAAGGACGGCAAGATCATACGCACGACTCCCATCGAGTTCGACGACACCGACGCCGCGTCCTGGACCATCCATGCGCGCGGCCGCGACTTCACCCCGCCGCGCAAGGGGCTGGTGGCGAGCCATTCGCTGGCCTGGAAGTCGCTGGTCTATTCGCCCGACCGGCTGCTCTACCCGATGAAGCGCGTCGATTTCGACCCGAACGGCGCGCGCAACGAGCACATGCGCGGCGTCTCGGGCTACGAGCGCATCTCGTGGGACGAGGCGCTGGACATCGTCTCGTCCGAGATCAAGCGGATGCGCTCGGAGCATGGCCAGGGCGCCATCGCGTTCGGCCACGGCTCGCACCACACCTGGGGCAATATCGGCTACTACCTGTCGGCGATGATGCGGTTCTCCAACGCCATCGGCCACACCACCATCATGCACAACCCGGATTCGTGGGAGGGCTGGTTCTGGGGCGCGACGCACCATTGGGGCAACTCGCTTGCGCCTCGGCCAGTCGGATACGTACGGCACGGTCGAGGATCTGATGGAGAACGCCGAGATGGTGGTGTTCTGGGCGTCCGACCCCGAGACCACGTCCGGCGGCTATGGCGGGTACGAGGGCACGGCGCGCCGCAAGTGGCTCGCCGAGCTCGGCATCAAGTGCGTGCATATCGACCCGTACTTCAACGAGACGATCGCCTTCACCGGCGGCAAGTGGCTGGCGCCGCGCCCGACCACCTCGCCCGCGCTCGCGCTCGCCATCGCCTATGTCTGGATCACCGAGAACCTGTACGACAAGGACTACGTGGCGAAGCGCACGGTCGGGTTCGACGTCTGGAAGTCCTACATCCTGGGCGCGGAGGACGGCATCCCGAAGACGCCCGAATGGCAGGAGGCCGAGACCGGCGTCGCCGCGCGCGACGTGCGGGCGCTGGCCCGCGAGTGGGGCACCAAGCGCACCTATGTCGGCGCGGGCTGCGCCGGCAACGGCCATGGCGGGGCGTGCCGTAACGCGACCGGCATCCAATGGGCGCGTGCGCTGGTCTGCCTCGTCGCGATGCAGGGGCTCGGCAAGCCGGGGGTGAATTTCGGCAATTTGCAGAAATCGACGCCGATCGACTGCAACTTCTACTTCCCGGGCTATGCCGAGGGCGGCATCTCGGGCGAGCTGAAGGAGACGGCGAGCGCGATGAACCTGTTCCAGCGCATGCCGCATCTGCCGACGGTGAACCCGACGACACAGGTGATCCCGCGCCTGTCCCTGCCCGAGGCGATCCTGGAAGGCACCGCCGAAGCGTATGTGAAGGACCCGACCACCATCGAGGGCCAGTTCAAGAAGGCGCGCTATCCGATGCCCGGCCATTCGCCGGTGAAGATGCTCTACAAGTATGGCGGCTCGATCTTCTCGACCATGCCGGAATCCAACCGGCACGTGCGCATGTACCGCTCGGACAAGCTCGAGTTCGTGGTCAACCAGTCGATCTGGTTCGAGGGCGAGGCGAAGTACGCCGACGTCATCCTGCCCGCCTGCACCAATTTCGAGCGCTGGGACATTTCCGAGTGGTCGAACTCGGGCGCCATCGTGCTGCACGGCCAGGCGCTGCTGAACCACCGCGTGGTGACGTTCCAGCATAAGGCGATCGAGCCGCTGGGCGAGTCGAAATCCGACTACGACATCTTCGTCGAGCTGTCGAAGCGGCTGGGGATCGGGGCCTACTTCTCCGAGGGCATGTCCGACCTCGACTGGGCGAAGCGCATGTTCGACGCGTCGGACCTGCCCGACTACGTGTCGTGGGCGGCATTCATCAAGAAGGGCTATTTCGTCGTGCCCGCCCCCGCCGAGGACGAGCGCGACCCGGTCTCGTTCCGCTGGTTCCATGACGGGCGCAAGAAGGACGTGCCCGAGCCCTTCCCGCTGGTCGGCGAGTACAAGGGCGCGTTCCGCGAGGGGCTGCAGACGCCGTCCGGCAAGTTCGAGTTCGAATGCGCCTCGCTGAAGCGGTTCGATGCGAACGATCCGGAGCGCCCGCCGATCCTGAAATACGTGCCGTCGTGGGAGGGCATCCACACCGCCGAGCTGTACGGCAAATACCCGCTGCAGCTTCTCATCCCGCACTCGCGCTTCTCGTTCCACACCTCGGCCGACGGCAAGCAGAGTTTCCTCAACAACATCCCCGACCACCGCATGCGCGTCGACGGGTACGACTACTGGATCCTCAGGATCAGCCCGGCCGACGCCGCCGCGCGCGGTATCAAGACCGGCGATCTGGTGAAGGTGTTCAACGACCGCGGCGCCGTGATCTGCGCGGCCAAGGTGACGCCCCGCATCCGCGCGGGCGTGGTGCATGGCTGGGAATCGTCGGCCGTGTTCGATCCGATGGGCGAGCCCGGCAACTCGGTCGATCGCGGCGGTTGCCTCAACAACCTGTCGCCCAAGCGCACCCAGATCAAGGCGGCGCACGCCCAGGGCAACTCCACCTGCCTCGCCCAGGTCGAGAAGTGGGACGGCCGCGTCGAGCTGACCCCGGCCACGCCGGCCCGCGTGCGCGAGCCCGTGCCCGCGGAATAGTCCGCGTTCGCCCTTCGAGACGCGGTGCTCCTCACCGCTCCTCAGGGCGAACGTGTTTGATTGACGCGATAACATTCCGTTCGTCCTGAGGAGGCGGCGAAGCGGCCGTCTCGAAGGACGAACGGGACAACAGAGGGAGACCGTCCATGCGCGTGATCGCGCTCGAGGAGCACATCTCGACCCCGATGTTCGAGAAGATCGGCGCCGACGTGTTGCCGCGCGGACGGCTCGACCATCGTTCGAAGGCGCTCGGCTTCGACATCTTCGACGAGCTGGCCGACATCGGCAATTCGCGCGTGAAGTACATGAACGAGGCCGGCATCGACGTGCAGGTTCTGTCGCTCGTTCAGCCGGGCACGCAGGGCTTTCTCGGCGCGCAGTCGGTGGAGCTCGCCAAGGAGGCGAACGACCGCACCTATGAGGCGATGAAGGCGCACCCGACACGCTTCGCCGGCTTCGCGGCGCTGCCGACATCCGACCCGAAGGCGTCGGTCGCCGAGCTGGAACGCGCCGTCACCAAGCTCGGCTTAAAGGGCACGATGATCAACGGCCACACCGAGGGCGAATTCCTCGACGACAGGAAGTACTGGCCGATCCTCGAGGCGGCCGCGGGGCTGGACGTGCCGATCTACATGCATCCGCGCGACCCGCACCCGGACGCGTTCAAGGTGTATTTCGCCGGCGGCTACGAGGATCTGGGCGCGGCCGCCTGGGGCTATGCGATGGACACGTGCTCGCATTTCCTCAGGATCGTGTTCTCCGGCGCGTTCGACGCCTTCCCCAATCTGAAATTCATCCTGGGCCATCTGGGCGAAGGCCTGCCCTTCTGGATCGACCGGATCGAGGACCACACCAAGTGGGGCGTGCAGCGACGCGGGCTGAAGAAGACCGCGACTCAGTATTTGACCGAGAATTTGATGGTCACCTGCTCCGGCAACTGGTCGGTGCCTGCCTTCGTGTGCACCGTGATGGCGATGGGCATCGACAACGTGATGTTCTCGGTCGACTGGCCGTTCGAGGCGAACACGAAGGCGATGGATTTCCTGGCCAAGGTGCCGCTGGGGCCGGGCGACCTGGAGAAGTTCGCCCACGGCAACGCCGAACGACTGCTGAAGCTGTAGCCGCCACGTCATTGAGAGGAGCGCAGCGACGAAGCAATCCAGAAGATCTGGATCGCTTCGCTGCGCTCGCGATGACGAAAGTGGCCGGTACGCCTTCCTACGCCGCCGCCTTGGCCCGCATCCGCTTGCGCAAGGGCGTGGCGAGGTCGGGCAGGATGCGCAGCGCGTTGCCCGCCTCGATCGCCTTGCGGGTCGCCGACGGCATCTTGATCGACTTGAGCCCGTTCGCGTTGGCCTGGCCGCGCACATAGGGATAGTCGGTGCCGAACATGATCTGGCTGGCCGGGATGTAGTCGAGCAGGGCCGCCATGTTGGGGCCATAGGCGGCGTTGGCCGTCTCGTAATAGAGCCCCTGGAACACCGGATCGAGCCCGCCGGGCGCCACCTCCTTGATGCGCGGGCTGAACCCGGTCAGGACCTTGATGCGCCCCGACAGAAGCGGGATCGTGCCGCCGCCGTGCGAGAACACCCACTTGATGTCGGGGAAGTCGCGCACGAATCCGCCAAGGATCAGGCTCATCACGCAGCGCCCGGTGTCGTACGGCACCTCGAGCGCGGCGTCGTTCAGCCCGTCGAGCATGTTGGTGCAGGCGGTGCAGGAAACCGGGTGGTAGTAGACCACCGCCTTGCGCCGGTTCAGCTCCTCGTAGACCGGGCGGTAGGCGGCATCGCCCGGCCACTTGTCGCCGAAATTGGTCATCATCTCGACGCCGTCGGCCTTCAGCGTGTCGAACGCATAGGCGATCTCGGCGAGCGAGCCGTCGACGTCGGGCATGGGCAGCGCCGCGAACAGGCCGAACCGGCCCGGATGGTCGGTGCGCATCTGCGCGGCGAAATCGTTGCACATTCGCGCCCAGCGCCGCATCCCGGCGGGATCCGCCCCCATCCACACGCCGGGGATCGACCACAGCGACAAGACGGCGGTCGCGATGCCCGACATGTCGCACTCCTCGACGGCGCGGGCGACGGTCCAGTCGCGCACCAGCGGCGGCTGCATCCCGCCCTGGAAATCCGCGACCGCCTTGGAGAACTCGGGCGGGTAGAAATGGTGGTGGACGTCGATCAGATACGGCTTCGCCGCGGCCTGGGTGTCGTCGGGCATGGCTCTCTCTCCCTCTCGAAAGTGCGTCGGGCGGAACGGCCGCGTCAGCTCTTGCGCAGCGCGGTCTGCAGGTGGGGCAGGATGCGGAGCGCGTTGCCGGATTCGATGGCGCGGCGGTCGGCCGCGCTCATCGCGATCGCCTTCAGCCCGCTGGCGTTGTGCGGCCCGCCGACATACGGGAAGTCGGTGCCGAACAGCACCTGCGTCGCCGGCACCTCGTCGAGCAGCGCCGCCATCGTCGGCTTATAGGCCGCGTTGGCCGTGTCGTAGTAGAGCTTGCGGAACTCGGCGTCGACGCCGCGCGGCGCCACCTGCTTGATGCGCGGCACAAAGCGCGTGAGCCCGGCGATGCGCCCGGCCAGCGCCGGCAGCGGCCCGCCGCCATGGGCGAACATGAACTTCATGTTCGTCATGTCCTTGAAGTAGCCCGCCATCATCAGGCTCAGTATGGCGCGCGGCGTGTCGTAGGGCGTTTCCAGCACCGCGTTGCTGAGGCCGGGTTGGACCGCGACGCAGCAGTCGGGCGCCAGCGGGTGGAAATAGGCGACGGCGCCGCGCCGGTTGAGCTCGTCGAACACCGGCTTGAAGGCGGCGTCGCCGGGCCACTTGTCGCCGTAATTGGTCATCAGCCCCACGCCGTCGGCCTTCAGCGTGTCGAACGCGTATTCCACCTCCTTCAGGCTGCCCTCGACGTCGGGCAGCGGCAGAGCCGCGAACAGCCCGAACCGCCCGGGATGGTCGGCGCGCATCTTGGCGGCGAACTCGTTGTGCAGCCGCGCATAGCGGCGCATTCCGGCGGCGTCGGCGCCGAGCCACACGCCGGGGATCGACCAGCACGACAGCACCGCGGTCGCGATGCCGGCCTTGTCCATCTCGGCAAGCGACGAGGCGGGCGTCCATTTCGCGACCATCGGCGGCTGGCGCCCGCCTCCATGCGCCTTCATGTAGGCGTTCACCGCCTCCTTGAACTCGGGCGGGTAGAAATGGTGGTGCACGTCGATCAGATAGGGCGCGGGCGCCATCGCGTCCTTGCCCATTCCCTGGGCGAACAAACCGGCGCCCGGCAGCAACGCTGTGGCGCCCGCGGCGGCCCCCGCCGCCGCCATCGTGCCGAGGAACTGGCGGCGCGTCGCGCCGGGGTCGGCCGCGCGGTCATCACGCGTCATGGACGTATCCTCCGAAGGGTTCGTTATTATGGAAATCCTAGCCCGGCGCGCCGGGCGCGGGAAGCGTCACAACGCGTCGGCGAGCGCCCGCCCCACCTCTTCGGTCGTCGCCTTGCCGCCCAGATCGGCGGTCAGCGGCCCGCCCCCGGCGCACAGCGCCTCGATGGCGGCGACGATGGCCCGGGCGGCCTCGCCCTCGCCCAGATGGTCGAGCATCATCGCTCCCGACCAGACCTGCGCGATCGGGTTGGCGATCCCCTTGCCGGCGATGTCGGGCGCCGAGCCGTGCACCGGCTCGAACATCGAGGGGAAATCGCCCTCGGGGTTGATGTTGCCGGACGGCGCCAGCCCTATGGAGCCGGCCACCGCGGGGCCGAGGTCGGACAGGATGTCGCCGAACAGGTTCGACCCCACGACCACGTCGAACCAGTCGGGATGCAGCACGAAATGCGCGGTCAGGATATCGATGTGGAACTGGTCGGTGCGGATCTCCGGGTAGTCCTTGGCGTTGGCGGCGAACCGCTCGTCCCAGTAGGGCATGGTGTGGATGATGCCGTTCGACTTGGTGGCCGACGTCAAATGCTTCTTCGGCCGCGACCGTGCCAGATCGAAGGCGAAGCGCTGGATGCGGTCGCACCCCTTGCGCGTGAACACGGCGAGCTGCATCGCCTGCTCCTCGGGGGTGCCCTGATAGAGCCGGCCGCCGATCTCGGAATATTCGCCCTCGACGTTCTCGCGCACCACGCAGAAATCGATGTCGGCGGGCGCGCGGCCGGCGAGCGGCGAGCGCACGCCGGGCAGCAGCCGCACCGGCCGCAGATTGACGTACTGGCGGAACGAGCGCCGGATCGGGATCAGCATGTCCCAAAGCGAGACGTGGTCGGGCACGCCGGGCCAGCCGACCGCGCCGAGAAAGATCGCGTCGTGTGTCTTCAGCCTGTCGAGCCCGTCCGGCGGCATGACGCGGCCGGTGCGGGCGTAGTCGGTGCAGCTCCACGGGTAGTGGGTGAACTGCAGCGCGAAGCCGTAGCGGCGCGCGGCCGCCTCCAGCACGCGCTGGCCCTCCGGTACGACCTCCTTGCCGATGCCGTCGCCGGGGATGGAGGCGATCGAATAGTTCGCCATCGAAACGCACCTTTCCTTGATCCGGGCGCAGAATGGTCCGGCGCGCCGGGCGAGGCAAGCGCCACCCTCGCGGCTCTGGCGGGCAAGCGCGATTTGACGTTCAATGGCGTATCGCGACATGGCGAGGCGAGATGCGCAGCACGCGAACCTGCCGGGTGACTGTGATCGGCGCGACCGGCACGACCGGCCCCTACGTGGTGCGCGGGCTGATCGAGGCCGGCCACGCGGTGACGGCGCTGGGGCGCGATGCGGCGCGTCTCGCCGCCTGCGATCCGCGCGCCGCGCAGGCGGTCGCCGACATCGACGATTCGTGCGCCCTCGCCGCGGCGCTCGCGGGCGCCGAGATCGCCGTGGTGCTGGCGCCGGCCACGCGGCTGGGCGCGGTGCTCGACGCCCTGCCGGACAGCTGCACCTACGTGGTCGCGGCCGGCAGCATCCGGAAGTATTCGCGCTTCGGCGACGGCGCCGCGCGGGCCGCGCGCCGGGCGGAGGCGACGATGCGCGCGGCCGGGCGCGACGGCATCGTGCTCGACTTCTCGATGATCTGGGGCCAGCCGGAAGACCGCACCGTCAACCGCGTCCTCGGGCTGGTGCGAAGCTGGCCGGTCGTGCCGCTGCCCGACGGGGGACGCCATACGGTGCAGCCCCTGTTCATCGACGACATGGTGGCCGCAATCGTGGCCGCTCTCGAGCGGCGCCCCTCGGGCCCGTCGATCGCCGTGGCCGGGCCGGCGCCGATCCCCTATCGCGAGATGGTCCGCGCCTGCGCGCGGCTGGTCGGGCGGCGGGCGCGAATCCTGCCGGTGCCCGCCTTGCCCTTCGTCGCGGCCGAGGCGGCGGCCGGCTGGTTCGGCGCGAGCCTCCCGGCCGTCGGGGCGTTCGCCCGCATGGCCGAGGACAAGGATGTCGACGTGACCGGCATGAAGAAGCGACTGGGGATCGATCCCATCCCCTTCGACGAGGGGCTGCGCCGCAAGGAGGCGCGCGGCTGGCTCGTCGCCGCCTGAGCGGCCCATGGCGCCGGACCGCCGCGCTCCCTATATTTCGAAGCGGAGCGTGCCTTATCAGGAGTGGATCCCATGAGCCTACGTCTGACCCTCGGCGCCGCATTGGCCGGTGCCGCGCTGGCGGCCGCGCCGACGGCCTTCGCCCAGCGGGCGAACACCAACGCCGAGGCCATCCGCGCAGCGGAAGGCATGAAGACCGACGCCATCATGAAGAACGCCCAGGAGGTGGTGAAAGACAAGAAGCCCAAGTCCGAAATGGACAAGGATGCCGCCAAGTCCATGAAAAGCGAGATGGACAAGGACAAGAAGACGGGCATGGACCAGAAAGACGGCGCGAAGTAGCGCGGCCCCGTCACCCGATCGCACGGGCCCGCCGGCCGCCGGCGGGCCTTTGCGCTTCTGCCGGCGTCAGCCGCGCCGCCCATAGACGTAGCGCGCCAGCAGCGCCGGCCACCGGTCGACCCAGCAGCAATTGTGGTCGAAGCCCTTCACGGGCACCAGCGTCACCTGGCGCCGGTCGCTCATGCGCGCCAGATAGGACCGGGCCACGGCCGGCGGCACCACCTCGTCGTCGGTGCCGACGAAGACCACCTGGCGCACCGATTGCAGCCGTGGCGCGGCGTCGGCCGGGTTGAGCGAGCGCGCCAGCGGCGAGATGCCGGCGTCGCGCGTCCAGCGCGCCGTATCGAGCGGGGCGGAGATCGGCACCAGCAGCGCCACGTCGCGCCGCCCCGCCGCCACCAGCGCCGCCACCGCCCCGCCGCCCGAATAGCCGAACAGCGCGACCTGCGTGGCCCCGGCGCGCCGCTTGGCGGCGTCGATGGCCGCCTGATAACCGTCGATCACCTCGGGCGCGAATCTGGCGTCGGCCCAGTAGGCGGGCGAGCAGCCGCGCAGCGCCGCCGGCGCCAAATACTGGCACGGCCGCGCCAGATAGAGACGGTTGGGCGACGGATCCTCGGTCGCCAGCTTCAATATGTCCGGCTGCGGGGGCGTCGGGTCGCCCGACAGGGTCCAGCGATCGAGCCAGGCCCGCCCGTCGCTTTCGATATAGACGGCAAGGAGCCTCGCGCCCGGCTTCGCAAACCGCTCATAGCCGCGCAGATGGAACCGGCCGGCATCGTAGTCCGCACGCCGGAAGCCGTGCTCGGCGGCCAGGGCATCGGCGGCCGCGCGCGGCTCGGCGACGAGCAGCGGCGTGTCGCACCCGGCGAGCCCGACGGCCGCAAGCACCGCGGCCAAAAGGAAGGGGGCCAGGGTTTTCACCCTGGCCCCCGGTCTCCGGGTCCGGCCGGCGGGCCGGACGTCAGAACATGAACCGGAGCGTGCCGTTGACGCCATATTCGTCCAGGTTGTCGCGGCCCTGCACCGTGGTGCCTTCCAGGTTGCCCGACACGTTCGGCGCCAGGGCGAAGCGCATGCCCAGCCCCAGCCGGAAGCCCGACCGCCCCGTCGTCGGCGTGCCCGCCGGAAGCGCCGGGCCCTCAGACGTGAAGTCGTACTCGTACCGGCCGGTGAAGTAGGTCTCCACCTTGCCCAGATCGTACCCGATCAGCCCGCCGACCCGGCCCTGGCCGATCTTCGTCGTCGCCCCGGCGACCGACGCCCCCGTCGATTCGACATAGGCGTCGTCGTCCTGGTGGATGTACAGGTAGCCCAGCAACGTGCCGAAGCGCCACTTGCCCGCGCTCCAGTTGCTCAGCAGGTTCACCGCGCCGGTCCACCGCGTGCTGTCGTAGGTCCCGGTCACCGCGCCCGACGTGCGCGTCATGTCGGTGTTCAGCCAGCTATAGCCGCCCGACGCGTTCACCGAGAAATGCTGGCCCAGCCGCACCACCACGTAAGGCAGCACCGAATAGCCGTCGGTCTCCAGCGTGCCGGTGTTGAACTGGGTGTCGAGGTCGGTGTTCTCGTACCCGCCCGCGACGCCGAACGTCACCACGTCGCTCAGCCGGTAGTCGACGCCCATCATCCCGGTCAGGACATGGCCGTCGAACCCGGCCGGAAGCCCGCCCATCGTGCCGTTGAAGTCGATCGAGGTGTAGCCGCCATTCACCCACAGCCCGAACCCGTGCGGGTTCATCATCCCCGCCGACTTGCCGGTCTGGCCGGCATAGTCCGCCCGCGACACGCTGGTGTTCTGCTCCCCGGGCGCGGCGCCGAACACCCCGCCCACCGATTCCAGATGCGTCGACAGGGTCGACGCCACCGTCGAGCCCACGATCCGCACCACGGTGAGATTCGTCACCTTCTCCGAGCCCGGAACGTCGTACACGCCCTGCGCCTGGGCGAGACCGCCCATCCACAGCGTGCCGAGCAGTGCCAAGCCGGCGACCCACGTCTTGCGAAACATTTTTTCCCCCACCATAAGCTTCGACTGCTGCATCGGACCCGGCGGCGCCGACAGCGTCACCCATGCCCATGCCCCCGTGCGGAAGCGCTTTGGTTGCGCGATATTTATGGCAACGGCCAACGGGCCATGCAAGAGCTTTTTTGGTGGCGGGCGGGTGCCCACAGCAAAAAGTTCGGCCGGACTCAGGGCCTTAATCGACCCCGATCCGATCAAAGGTTAGTGCGCCGGACGCAACGGCGCGGCCCCGGCACACGCCAAATGAGGCACAACCGGGGCCTTTCCGCCGCATTTGCCGGCTGGCGGCGCCCCGGGCCGGGCCGGCGCCGGGTGATTCGACAGGGTCGGCCACGGACGCCCCTCGACCTCGCGCCCGCCCGGTCCCACTATAGCGGGATGGGTTTGGCGCGACGCGAAACGGCATGACGCGGCCCCGCCCCATCGTGCTGATGGGCGTGTCGGGCGCCGGAAAATCGACCGTCGGCCGCCTTCTGGCGGCGCGGCTGGGCGGGCGCTTCCTCGACGCCGACGACCTGCACCCCGCCGCCAACCGGCGGAAGATGGCGTCCGGCACGCCGCTCGCCGATTCCGACCGCTGGCCGTGGCTCGACCGCGTGCGCGCCGCGATGGAGCGCGACGAGGGCGCCGGGCCGCTGGTCGTCGCCTGCTCCGCCCTGAAGGAGAGCCACCGCGCCCGGCTGGGCCGGCCCGGCTACCGGCTGGTCTATCTGCGCGGCGCGCCCGAGTTGATTCGTGAGCGGCTGCGCGGGCGCCGCGACCATTTCATGCCGGCGGGGCTGATCGATTTGCAGCTCGACGCGCTGGAGGAGCCGGACCGGGCGCTGACGGTCGATGTCGACGCCGCGCCCGAAGCCATCGTCGACGCGATCGTCGCCGGGCTGGACGAAGCGTGATGGGCGTGGAGCGGATGTTGGCGGCGCCCGCCGCGAGAGGCCGCGCCGGTCAGCGCCAGCAGCCGATCTGGGCGACGATCCGCCCGGCGGCGCGGAACAGCGCGTCGTCGTCGAGAGGGGCCGATTGGGCCTCGGGCGCGATGGTGGGAGCGATCCCATTGGCCTCGAGGAAGGCGATCGCCACCGACGGCCGGATCGCCACCCCGACATCGCGCACCACCCGGCCGGTCTTGCGGAAGATCTGGGGCGTGTCGGCCTTGGCGACCACGACGCCGACCACCTCGCCCGCCCGGTCGACCACCGGGCCGCCGGAATTGCCGTGGCGCACGTCCATGTTGATGAGATAGCGGTCGCGCCCGGGCCACGCCCCGCCCGCCCGCACGATGCCCTGCACGAAGATCGGCTTGATCGCCACCCTGCCGAGCAGCGGATAGCCGATCACCGCCACGTCGCTGGCCGGCGCCAGGTTCTCGCGCGCGCGGAACCGGGCGACCGCGCGCCCGGCGAGCGGCGCGGCCAGCAAAGCGAGGTCGCGGGCGGGATCGGCCGCCACCACCTTGGCCGGCACGGCGGACGAGCCGGGCGGGGTGGCCGACACCGCGGTGCAGTGCGCGATGACGTGATTGTTGGTCAGGAGATGGCCGCCGGCCGCGACCACGAACCCGGTGCCCAGCGACGCGAGCCGGCGGTGCGGAAACGGCGAGGCGGCCCCCTTCATCGCGCGGCGGATGCGCTCGGTGCGGGCGCGCTGGATGCGCGCGGCCTCGGAATCGTCGACCACCTTGCCCGCGCAGTCGTGCGGCCATTGGCGCGAGACGATGTCCGCCGCCGCGTCGTAGCACCAGGCCTGGGCGGTGGGCTCGACGGCCCGGGCGGGCGCGCAAGCACCCGTCGCCGCGAGGCCCACGGCCCCGGCGAGGAGGCCAATTCCCAGACACAGCCCCGGACCTGCCGCGCGACGCATGCGGCCCAGCGTACCCTGCCCCCGTGGCCCGGAAAAGGGGCGCGTCGCGGGTGGGCAAGACGCGGCCCGGACGCCGCGCCCATGGCCGTGCATGTCGCCGATCAGGTCGTACATTCGGGAGGCCCGCCCTGCCGAAGTTCTGGCGACCCCAACGGGATTCGAACCCGTGTTTCAACCTTGAAAGGGTCGTGTCCTAGGCCTCTAGACGATGGGGTCGTCGGGCGGGAGAGACATAGCGCGTCCGGGGCCGGAACGCCACCCGGCGAACGGCTCACCCCGAATGGGCGTGCGGGTGGTGGTGCGCGGGGCGGTCGGGCCGCTGGGGGCGATGGGCGCGGCGCTGGGCCTGGCGGCGGGCGCGGGCGGCGCGGTGACGCTCGGTGAAGCGCAGGCTCCAGCGATAGGCGAGCCAGCCGCCCACCGGCCAGTACGGCACCGAGCCCAGCAGCATCACCAGGAACAGGTCCTTGAGGAAGAAGCCGGCGAGCGACGCGAGCGCGCCGCCGCCCGAGGCGTCGGAGAAATAGCCGAACGGGTCGGGCGGCAGATGCGCCGGGTGCAGCGCCCGCGCGAACTGGTCGGCGAAGGTGTGATAGCCCCACATCTCCGACCAGTGGCCCAGCATCGCCTGGCCGGTAACGTAGAACGCGTAGTACATCGGCACCATGGTCAGCATGTTGCTGATCCAGGTCCACGCCACCGCCAGCACGACGTTGAAGTCCCAGCGGAACAGGCGGCGCGCGATCAGCCACACCACCAGGGCGATCGCCATCTGGATGCCGACGGTCGGCGTGAGCCCGACGACCACCCCCACCATCACCCCGCGCGCCGTGTGCTCCGGCGCGTGGTGGCTGCGCTTCATCGGGATGACCAGACGGTAATGTGCGAGCCGGCGCAGCCGCTCGACCAGCGTGCGCTCGGCACGGCGCGCGCGCACGGCAAGCGAGCGGTGGCGCTTGTTGATCATGGCGCGGCGGCGTCCTCGACGGTGAGCTGGCAGCCTGCCCGTCCCTGCCAGTCATCGAGGCGCAGGCACCCGGCGACGTGCAGCGCCCCGCCGCGCGCGCCCATCAGGGCGCGGCCGAGCTCGGTGCCCGCGGCACGGAAGGCGATGGCGTTGAGCGCCGGCCCGCCCGCCGCGTCGGCCAGGCGCACGCGCACGTGGTCGGTGCCGACCGGCTCGGCATAGGCGACGCGCAGTGCGGCGAAGGCGAAGCGCGGGCGCGGATTGCCGGCGCCGAACGGGGCGACCCGCTCCAGCGATCTCCACCAGGTCGCGCGTCGCCCCGGCGCAGGTGAGCGCGCCGTCGAGCGAAAGCGACGGCACCGGCAGCGCCCCGTCCGCCTCGGTCGGCATGCGGTCGGCGAGGAAGGCGCGGAGCGCGTCGAGCCGGTCGGCGGCGACGGTGAAGCCCGCCGCCATCGCGTGGCCGCCGCCGTTGGCCAGCGATGCCCGCCTGGCGCGCCGCGATCACCGCGGCGCCGAGCTCGACGCCCGGCACCGACCGGCCCGAGCCGCGGCCGACCCCGTCGTCGAGCGCCACCACCAGCGCCGGCCGGTCGAAGCGCTCGCGCAGCCGCCCGGCGACGATGCCGATCACGCCGGGATGCCAGCCCTCGCCCGCGACCAGGATCACCGGCGCGCCCGCCGCCGCCTGGTCCTCGGCGCGCGTCGAGCGCCGCGTCCAGCACCTCGGCCTCGATCGCGCTGGCGCTCCGCGTTGTAGCGGTCGAGCCGGAGCGGCGAGTGCCGCCGCCTCGGCCGGATCGTCGGTGGCCAGCAGCCGCGCGCCGAGCCCCGCCTCGCCCACGCGCCCGCCGGCGTTGACCCGCGGGCCGAGCACGAAGCCGGCATGGTAGGCGTCGGGCCGCTCGGCGATGCCGGCGACGTCGGCCAGCGCGGCGAGGCCGACGTTGCCGCGCGCGCGCCATGACCTTCAGCCCCTGGGCCACCAGCGCCCGGTTGACGCCGGTCAGCGGCACCACGTCGCACACCGTGCCGAGCGCGACGAGGTCGAGCCAGCGCCAGCAGGTCGGGCTCGGGATGGCCCTCGCCGTACCAGTAGGCGTCGCGCAGCGCCCGGTTGAGCGCGACCACCAGCAGGAAGGTCACGCCGACCGCGGCGCAGCTGGCGCCATGCGGGCCGTCCTCGTCCAGCCGGTTCGGGATTGACGACGGCGCGCGCCGGCGGCAGGCGCGCCTCGGCGACGTGATGGTCGATGACGATGACGTCGAGCCCGGCGTCGGCGGCCGCCTCCAGCGGCTCGAACGCGGTGGTGCCGCAATCGACCGTGACCACCACGCGCGCGCCGCGCCGCGGCAGCGAGCTTGCGCATCGCCGGCCGGGTTGGGGCCGTAGCCCTCGGTCATGCGGTCGGGGATGTAGACCGGCGAGCGCCGGCCGAGCGCGGCGAAGAAGCGCGCCAGCAGCGCCGATGGCGGTCGCGCCGTCGACGTCGTAGTCGCCGAACACGGCGATGCGTCTCGCCCGCCGTGATCGCCGCGACGAGCCGCGCCACGGCCGCGTCCATGTCGAGCAGGCTGCGACGGGTCGGGCAGCTGTCGCGCAGCGTCGGGTTGAGGAAGCCGTGCGGCGTCGTCGAGCCCGACGCCGCGCGCCGCCAGGATGCGCGCCGACGATCTCGGGCAGCTCGAAGCCGCTGGGCCAGCGCGAGGGCCGGCGCGGTCGTCGGCGCCGCGCGCCCGCCAGCTCTTGCCGGTGACCGAGCGCTCGACGCCGAGGAAGGCGTGGCCTGCGGCCGGAAGGCCGGCCGTGTCGCGCATGGCTCACCGATCTACCGGATCGAAGCCGGTCTTGCGCAGGAAGTTGTGCTCGCGCCGAGACGTAGCGCACCGTGCCGGACTTCGAGCGCATCACCAGGGAATGCGTCTCGGCGCCGCCGGCGAAGCGCCGCACGCCGCGCAGCATGCGCGCCGTCGGTGACGCCGGTCGCGGCGAACATCACGTCGCCATGGGCGAGCTCGCTCATCGCGTATTTGCGGTTGAGGTCGGTGATGCCCCACTTGTGCGGCGCGGCTGCGCTCGTCGTCGTTGCGGAAGATCAGCCGGCCCTGCATCTGGCCGCCGATGCAGCGCAGCGCCGCGGCCGCCAGCACGCCCTCGGGCGCGCCGCCCTGGCCGAGTAGATGTCGATGCCGCGATTCGGGCTGCGAGGTGGCGATGACGCCCGAGACGTCGCCGTCGGAGATCAGCATGATGCGCGCGCCGGCCTCGCGCACCTTGCGCGATCAGCTCCTCGTGGCGCGGCCGGTCGAGGATGCAGACGACGAGGTCGGAGACGTCGCGGCTTGGTCGCCTTGGCGAGCGCGGCGAGGTTCTCGGCCGGCGTGTCGTCGAGGTCGACCACGCCGTCGGGCAGTCCGCCGCCGACCGCGATCTTGTCCATGTAGACGTCGGGCGCGTTGAGGAAGCCGCCCTCCTCCGCCATCGCGACGACGGCCAGCGCGTTGGTCAGCCCCTTGGCGGTGATCGTGGTGCCTTCCAGCGGATCGAGCGCGATGTCGATCTTGGGCCCGTTGCCCGTCGCCGACCTTCTCGCCGATATAGAGCATCGGCGCCTCGTCGCGCTCGCCCTCGCCGATCACCACCGTGCCCTCGATCGCGAGGCCGTTCAGCGCCTGGCGCATGGCGTCGACCGCGGCCTGGTCGGCCGCGCTTCTCGTCGCCGCGCCCCATCAGCCGCGACGCGGCCAGCGCCGCCGCCTCGGTGACGCGCACGGCCTCCAGCGCCAGGTTGCGGTCCATGCGTTCGACGTTCTGCTGCCGGCCATGTCTGTCCCTCCGCTCGAGCCGCGCTATTCGCGACAAGCGGCTCGATGCGGATCATCCGCGGCGGCTCGACCACCGTGTCGAGCGCGGCGATTTTTGCAAGCGCGCGGTTCATGGCCGCCTCCTCGCGTCTCGTGGGTGATCATCACCACCGGCACCGGCCTCGCTCGGATGGCGCGGCCGCGCTGGACGAACGCCTCGATCGACACCTCCTCGTCGCGCAGCGCGGCCGCCACGTCGGCGATCACGCCCGGCTGGTCGCGCACCATCAGACGGATGTAGTAGGCGCCGCGGTGCCGTTCCATGGGCGCCGCCGTGATCGGCTGCAGCGCCGCGGCCGGCACCGAGAAGGCCGGCACGCGCACGCCGCGGGCGATGTCCACGAGGTCGGCCACGACCGCCGAGGCGGTCGGGCCGGCGCCGGCGCCGCGCCCCTCGAACATCGTGGCGCCGACGAAGTCGCCCTCGGCGACGACGGCGTTGAACACGCCCGCGACCTGGGCGATCGGCGCGGCGCGGTCGACCATGCAGGGATGGACGCGCTGCTCGATGCCGTGCTCGGTCGGGCGCGCGATGCCCAGCAGCTTGATGCGGTAGCCCAGCTCGTCGGCGAAGGCGATGTCGAGCGCGGTGACGTGGCGGATGCCCTCGACATGCACCTTGTCGAAAGCGATCTCGGTGCCGAAGGCGAGCGAGGCGAGGATGGCGAGCTTGTGCGCCGTGTCGATGCCGTCGACGTCGAAGGACGGGTCGGCCTCGGCATAGCCGAGCGACTGCGCCTCGGCCAGCACGTCGGCGAACTCGCGCTTCGATTCGCGCCATCTGGGTCAGGATGTAGTTGCAGGTGCCGTTGAGGATGCCGTAGACGCGCGTCGACGCGGTTGCCGGCCAGCCCCTCGCGCACGCGCCTTGATGACCGGGATGCCGCCGGCGACCGCCGCCTCGAAGGCGAGCGCGACGCCCTTCGCCTCGGCGGCGCGGGCGAGCCGCGTGCCGTGATGGGCGATCATCGCCTTGTTGGCGGTGACGACGTGGCGGCCGCGCGGCGAGCGCGGCCTCGCACACTTCGAGCGCCGACGCCCGATCTCGCCGCCGATCAGCTCGACCACCGCGTCGCACGGCGCCTCGGCCGCCATCCGCACCGGATCGTCGAACCAGGCGACGCGCGGAAAGATCGACGCCGCGGTCGCGCGCCCGGTCGCGCGCCGAGACGGCGACGACGCGGATCGGCCGGTCGGCGCGCGCGCGCCAGCAGCTCGGCCTGCGCTCGATCAGGCGCAGCCAGCCCGCCGCCGACCGTGCCCAGCCCGGCGACGGCGATGTCGAACGGCGGCTTCAAGACGCCACGGCTCGACGGCGCTCGTGCTCCTCGAGCGCCGGGCCCGCCGGCCTGGAAGAACGCCTGCATGTTGCGCGCCGCCTGGCGGATGCGCTGGCGGTTCTCGACCAGCGCGATGCGCACGTGGCCGTCGCCGTACTCGCCGAACCCGATGCCGGGCGAGACCGCGACCTTGGCCTCGGCGCAGCAGCATCTTGGAGAATTCGAGCGAGCCGACATGGGCGAAGGCCGGCGGGATCGGCGCCCAGGCGAACATGGTGGCGGGCGGCGGCGGGATGTCCCAGCCGGCATGGGCGAACGCTTTCGACCAGCACGTCGCGGCGGCGGCGATAGACCGCGCGGACCTCCTCGACGCAATCCTGCGGCCCGTTGAGCGCGACCGCCGCGGCCACCTGGATCGGCGTGAACGCGCCGTAGTCGAGATAGGACTTGATGCGCGCCAGCGCGCCGATCAGCCGCGCGTTGCCGGCCGCGAAGCCGATGCGCCAGCCGGGCATGGAGTAGGTCTTGCTCATCGAGGTGAACTCGACCGCGATGTCGCGCGCGCCCGGCACCTGCAGGATCGAGGGCGGCGGCTTGCCGTCGAAATAGATCTCGGCGTAGGCGAGGTCGGACAGCACCTAGATGCCGTGCTTGCGGCAAAACTCGACCACGTCGGCGTAGAAGTCGAGGTCGACCACCTTGGCCGTCGGGTTGGACGGGAAGTTGAGCACCAGCGCGGTCGGCGGCGGCACCGAATGGCGCACCGCGCGGTCGAGGTCGGTCATGAAGCGGTCGAGGTCGGCCCATCGGCACGTGGCGCAGCGCGGCGCCGGCGATGATGAAGCCGTAGGGGTGGATCGGGTAGGACGGGTTCGGCACCAGGATGATGTCGCCCGGCGAGGTGATCGCCATGGCGAGGTTGGCGAGCCCTTCCTTCGAGCCGAGGGTGACGATCGCCTCGCGCTCGGGATCGAGATGGACGTCGAAGCGGCGCGCGTAGTAGGCGCAGATGGCGCGGCGCAGGCCCGGGAATGCCGCGCGAGGTCGAATAGCGGTGGGTGCGCGGGTTCTGCACCGCCTCGACCAGCTTCTCGACGATGTGCTGCGGCGTCGCGCAGATCGGGATTGCCCATGCCGAAATCGATGACGTCCTGGCCGGCGGCGCGCGCCTTCGCCTTCATGTCGTTGACTTCGGCGAACACGTAAGGCGGCAGCCGCTTGATGCGATGAAATTCCTGGTCCATCACGTCACCTGGTTGAAGCGATTCTTCTCCCTCCCCCTATGAGCGGGAGGGACGCACGGCACTACCCTACACGTCCCACGACAGTTTGAGACCTAGCGGCGCAGGAAGACTTCGGCGCGGCGGTTGGCCGCCTCGCCGGCCGGCATCGATTCATAATACACCGGCTGCGAATCCGACAGCGCCGCAACCTCGATCGCGTCCTGTCGGCACGCCCAGCCGCTCGAGCGCCCGCGCCACCGCCTGGGCGCGCTCGAGAGACAGCGAGAAATTGACGATCTGATGGCGCACCGGCGCTCATGTCGCGGGTGAGCGAGCTGGCGTGGCCGACCACCGTCACCTGCCCGCCCTGGCGCTTGTAGAGGTCGGCGACGCGGCGCAGCGCGCTGCGCGTCGCCGCCGTCGAGCGCGGCCGAGCCGGCGCCGAACCGAACCGTCGCGACGCGGAACGCCGAGCCGGCGCCGTCCATCGTCGCCGGCCCGGCCGAGGCGACCTGGCCCCGCGCGATGTCGATGTCGGCCGGCGGCGGCCCGAAGCTGGCGCCGGGTATGCCCGCCGCCGGGTTCTCGCGCGCGGGCGCCGCGTCCGTTCAGCGGCGGGTTGGGGATCGGCTCCATCGTCGCCACGGGCGGAATATCGGCGGGCGGCGGCGGGGGCGACGGCTGGACGACCGGCTCCTGCGCGAAGCCGGGCGGCGGCGGGGGCGGCGCGGCCGGCACCCGGTCGGGCAGGGCCTCGCTCTGCACCGGCGCGGGGGGAGGCGGCGCGGCGGCGGGCGCGGCCTGGCGCTCCGGCGGCGGGCGCGGGCGGCGCCGGCGGCCGGGCGCGGACGCCTCCGGCTCGGGACTGCGGCTTGGTCATGGGCGGAGGCTCGGGCGCGGCCGCGGCTCCTCGCGGCGCAGCGTCTCGTCGGTGTAGCGGGCGTCGGCGCGGTCGGCGACCAGCCCCTCGCACCATCTTCTGCCGCTCCTCCTCGGGCGAGACGGCCGGACGGGCCGGCACGCTGCCGACGTTGGGGAAGGGCTTGTCCTCGCCGGGGATGGTCTTGCTCTCGGCCATTGGGTGCGCGCCGGTGGTGTCGCGCGGCGGCGACGGGGAGCCGAACATCGAGCCGAACATGCGGTCGAAGAACCCGCCGGACTCCGCCTCCTGCGCCTGTTCCTGCGCCTGTTCCTGGGCCTGGCCCCCCTTGGCGCCTGCTGCCGTCTTCGGCCTCTGCCGTCGTCGGCACCCTTGGCGCCCTGGCTCGCCGGATGGGCGCCGGTCGAGTCGCGCCCCGGGGAGGGCGTGCCGAACATATCGTCCGTGCCGGAGCAGCCGGCGAGCGCAAGCGCAAGCGCCGCCACCGCGGCGAACCGGGCCGCCGGACCCCTGAACCTTACCAAACTTCGCATGGCGACCCTCGCCCGAGCCCGCCCTATTGTGCAGCGCACCCGGACGAACTAGGTTCGGCGCGGGGCAACCGGCAGGCGGTCGACTAATACCGCAATTCCTTCAACGATTTCCAGCGCCACGAACCGATCCACACACTCAGGGACACCCGCCATGGCCGATCACCGGGCCGCCGAGGCCCAGCCGGACGAGGCCGCCGCGCTGGCCAAGAGCTTCGCCGACATCGCCGAGACCAGCCAGCGCCTGGTGCGCGACTTTCTGGCGCGCCAGGCGGACGGCGCACGCCCCGCGCCGCTCGACCCGCTCGACCTCGGCAGAGCGTTCGCCGAGCTGACCGCCCGGATGATGGCCGACCCGGCGAAGCTCGCCCGCGCCCAGATGGACCTGTGGCAGGGTTATGTGGACCTGTGGGCGGCGACGACGCGGCGCCTGGCGGGCATCGAGGCCGAACCCGTTGCCGAGCCGGAGCCCGGCGACCGCCGCTTCCGCGATCCCGCCTGGCAGGAAAGCCAGCTCTTCGACTTCGTCAAGCAGTCCTACCTGCTGACCGCCCGCTGGATGACCGGCGTGGTGCGCGACACCGAGGGGCTGGACGAGGCGACGGCCCGCAAGGTCGAGTTCTACACGCGCCAGTTCGCCGACGCGATGGCGCCCACCAACTTCGTGATGACCAACCCCGAGGTGCTGCGCGCCACGCTCGAGACGGGCGGCCGGAACCTGGTCGACGGGCTGCGCAACCTGCTGGCGGACCTGGAGCGCGGCAAGGGCCGGCTGCACATCCGCATGACCGACCTCGACGCGTTCAAGCTGGGCGAGAACATCGCGGTCACGCCCGGCAAGGTGGTGTTCCGCAACGAGCTGATCGAGCTGGTCCAGTACGCGCCGACGACCGAACAGGTGTTCAAGCGCCCATTGCTGATCGTGCCGCCCTGGATCAACAAGTTCTACATCCTCGATCTGCGCCCCGACAATTCGTTCATCCGCTGGGCGGTGGGCGAAGGGCATACGGTGTTCTGCATCTCGTGGGTGAACCCGGACGCCACGCTCGCCGCGAAGTCGTTCGACGACTACATGCGCGACGGCGTCTTTGCCGCGCTGGACGCGGTCGAACGGGCGACCGGCGAGCGCGAGGTGGACGCCATCGGCTATTGCCTGGGCGGCACGCTGCTGGCCGCGACCCTGGCGGTGATGGCGGCGCGCGGCGACGACCGGATCAAGAGCGCCACCTATTTCGCCGCGATGATCGACTTCGCCGAGGCGGGCGAGCTGGCGGTGTTCATCGACGAGGCGCAGCTCGCGGCGCTGGAGGCCAAGATGGCCGAGACCGGCTATCTTGAAGGCGCCGACATGGCGACCACCTTCAACATGCTGCGCGCCAACGACCTGATCTGGTCGTTCGTGGTGAACAACTACCTGCTGGGCAAGGATCCGTTCCCGTTCGACCTGCTCTACTGGAATTCGGATTCGACGCGCATGCCGGCGGCGATGCACGCCTTCTACCTGCGCAGGATGTATCTGGAGAACAAGCTGATCGCGCCGGGCGGCATCACGCTGGACGGCACGCCGGTCGACCTGACGACGATCAAGACGCCGTCCTACGTGCTGGCGACGCGCGAGGACCATATCGCGCCGTGGAAATCGACTTACGCCGCGGTCAACACCTATGCGGGCAGGACGCGCTTCGTGCTGGCCGGATCGGGCCACATCGCCGGCGTCATCAACCCGCCGGCGGCGAACAAGTACATGCACTGGACGAACGACAAGGCGCCCCGGGACCCGGAGGACTGGCTGATCGGTGCGACGCAGAGCGCCGGCTCGTGGTGGCCCGACTGGTCGAAATGGGTGGCGAGGTTCGCCGGCCCCAAGGTCGCGGCGCGCGTGCCGGGCGCGGGAAAGCTTGCGCCGATCGAGGACGCGCCGGGCGCCTACGTGAAGGTCAAGGCCCAGTAGGGCACAACGCGGCCTCAGGGCCGAAGCCGGGAGGGAAAGAATGGCCGGATACTGGATCGCCTTCGTCGAGGTGAACGATCCCGAGACCTACAAGGAATACGGCGCGCTGGTGCCCGCGGCGATGCAGAAATACGGCGGCAAGCTGATCCTGCGCGGCACCAGGCGTCATGCCGCCGAGGGGCCGGACGAGCGTGGCAACACCATCGTCGTCCAGTTCCCGTCCTACCAGGCGGCGCTCGACTGCTACAACTCGCCCGAGTACCAGAAGGCCGTGCCGGTGCGCCAGAAGGCCACCCACTCGCGGCTGATGATCGTCGGCGACGATTGAGGCGCCCCGAACCGTCATTGCGAGAAGCGCAGCGACGAAGCAATCCGGGACCCGCTCACGACGCTGGATTGCTTCGCTCCGCTCGCAATGACGAACGGAGAGAGCGACCCTAATCCTGCAGCACGATGCGGAGCGCCTTGGTCTCCTCCAGCGCGCGGCCGCCGCCCACGACGGTGCAGGTCAGCGGGTCCTCGGCCACGGTGACGGGAAGGCCCGTCGCCTCGCGCAGCACGATGTCGAGGTTGCGCAAGAGCGCGCCGCCGCCGGTCATCACGATGCCGCGATCGACGATGTCGGCCGCCACCTCGGGCGCGGTGTGCTCCAGCGCCATGCGCACCGTCTCGACGATCACGCCCGACCGGCTCGGCCAGCGCCTCGGCGATCTGGCGCTCGGAGATCGTGACCTCCTTGGGCACCCCGTTCACCAGGTCGCGCCCCTTGATGCGGATTTCCTCGCCGTCGCCGCGCGGCGGGATGCAGGCCGATCCGATCTGGTGCTTGATGCGCTCGGCCGAGCCCTCGCCCACCAGCAGGTTATGGTTGCGCCGGATATAGGCGATGATCGCCTCGTCCATCTTGTCGCCGCCCGTGCGCACCGAGCGGGTATAGACGATTCCGCCGAGCGAGATGACCGCCGCCTCGGTCGTGCCGCCGCCGATATCGACCACCATCGAGCCGGTCGGCTCGGTCACCGGCAGGCCGGCGCCGATCGCCGCCGCCATCGGTTCGTCGATCAGGAACACCCGGCGCGCGCCGGCCGACTCGGCGGAATCGCGGATGGCGCGACGCTCGACCGCGGTCGAGCCCGACGGCACCGAGACGATGATCTGCGGGCTTACGAAGCTGCGCCGCCGGTGCGCCTTGCGGATGAAATGCTTGATCATCTCCTCGGCGATCTGGAAGTCGGCGATCACCCCGTCCCGCAAGGGCCGGATCGCCTCGATCGAGGACGGCGTGCGCCCCAGCATCAGCTTCGCCTCGTCGCCGACGGCGAGCACCTGGGTCTTGCCCCCGCGCACCGTGGCGGTCGCGACCACCGACGGCTCGTTCAGCACCACCCCGCGGCCGCGCGCATAGACCAGCGTATTGGCCGTGCCCAGGTCGATGGCCAGGTCCCGCGACAGGAAGCCGATCATGTTCGACAGCATGTTGCGCCGTACAGTTACAGTTGCGCCTTCGCGACGCGGCCGCGCGGGCCGCGCCCCTCCCCCGCGCCGCCGCGCCCGCCGTCAGCCGGCCGGCGCGAGCGCCCGGGGCATGGCCGGGGCGGCAAGCGCCTCCGGCTCCGCCGTGTCGGCCAGGTGGGCCCGGATCTTGGCGGCCACCTCGGCCGGGTGCGGGCGGACGTTGCCGTCATAGCCCGACCGGTCGAACAGGCGGCGCAGCTCGTCGAGGTTGAGCTCGAAGAACCGCGCCAGGGCGCGCCACTCGGTCGCGTCCTCGTAGGTCGGGTGGCATTCGCGCAGCCGGTCGCCGGCGGCCAGCGCCAGGCCCTGCGCCTGGAACCACGGATCGGTGGCCGCGGCCAGCGCCACGGCGCATCCCTTGCCGTCGCCGTACCACCACGAGAAGGTCAGCCGGTCGGGCGGGACGGTGTCGAGGAACCGCGCCAGCTCGGCAAGCCGCTCGCGGCCCGGCGCGCGGAAGGTCGGAACCTCGCGCGGGGAACGATGCTTCACCTGCGTCTCCCATTGCCGTTTCGACGAGCGTACCAGCCCGGCGATCATGGTTAAAGGGCGAACCCTTCCGTCGCCGCCTTGGACGCGGTAGGTATGGGCAAACAATAGCGGACGAGGAGAACGGGGATGACCGAGCGTCTGCCCCTGGTTGTGGAGCCGAAGGATCTCGTGGCGGTTCTGGGCACGCCCGGGATCGTGGTGCTGGACGCCAGCGAGCCGCGCATCCACGCGGCCCAGCACGTGCCCGGCGCCGTCGGGTTCGACATGAGCCGCATCGTCGTCCCGCGCCCGCCGGCGATGGGCGCCATCGCGTCCGACGCCGACATCGTCGCCGCTTTCGCCGAGGCCGGCGTGTCCGACGACACCCATGTCGTCGCCTACGACGCCGACGGCGGCACGCGCGCCTCGCGCATCCTTTGGACGCTCGACGAGGTGGGCCACCGCGCCTATTCGCTGCTCGATGGCGGGCTGCACGGCTGGGTCAACGACAAGTGCCCGGTCGAAAGCGGGCCCGACGCGCCGCGCCAGCCCGGCCGCTTCACCGTCCGCGGCCACGGCTCGGCACGCGCCGACAAGGACTATATCCGTGCCCATCTCGACGACCCCGGCGTCGTCGTGCTCGATGCCCGCAGCTCGGCCGAGTATCACGGCGACGACGTGCGCGCCGCGCGCGGCGGCCATATTCCCGGGGCGGTCAACATGGACTGGCAGCGCGCGGTCGACCGCGGCCGGGCGATGAAGCTGATGCCCGCGACCGAGATGAAGAAGATGCTGGCCGATCTCGGCGTCACGCCGGACAAGGAGGTCATCGCCCACTGCCAGACCCACAACCGGTCGTCGCACACCTGGCTGCTGCTGCGCTGGCTCGGCTACGCGAACGCCAAGGGCTATGACGGCTCGTGGTCGGAGTGGGGCAACGACCCGGGCCTGCCGGTCGAGAAATCGGGCGGCTGACCGGCCGCCCGCCAGCGCCGCGGCGGCCTCCCCTTCGACAAGCTCAGGGTGAGGCCGAAAGACAAATCCTCATCCTGAGCTGCCGAGGATGAGCGACCCGCATCCCCGTTGTCGGCGCACCCGGCGCATGGCACCTTGCGGCAGGGGACCGGGCCATGGCCGACACCAAGAACTTCTCCGATCTGACCGAGCAGGAGCTGCTCGCGCTTGCGATCTCGCTTGAGGAGGAGGATTCGCGCATCTACAACGAGTTCGCGCTGGGGCTGCGCGACAACTTTCCCGAACTCGGCGAAGATGTTCGCGGCGATGGCGGAGGAGGAGAACGGCCACCGCCACCGGCTGCTCGACCTCTATCAGCGGCGGTTCGGCGAGCACATCCCCCTGATCCGGCGCCAGGACGTGCGCGGCTTCGTCGAGCGCAAGCCGGTGTGGCTCACCCGCCCGCTCGGGCTCGACAAGGTGCGCGAGCAGGCCGAGCTGATGGAGGCGGAGACCAAGCGCTTCTACAGCCGCGCCGCCCGGCGGTCCGAGGATGCGTCCGTCCGCCAGCTTCTCGGCGACCTCGCCGCCGAGGAGAGCCGGCACGAGATGCAGGCGGAGCGGCTCGAGGACAAATACGTCTCCGGCGCCGCGCGCGAGCGCGAGCACGAATCCGAGCGCCGGCTGTTCGTGCTGCAGATCGTGCAGCCGGGCCTCGCCGGGCTGATGGACGGGTCGGTCTCGACGCTGGCGCCCCTGTTCGCCGCCGCCTTCGCGACGCGCGATTCGTGGGAGACGCTGCTGGTCGGGCTCGCCGCGGCAATCGGCGCCGGCATCTCGATGGGCTTCGCCGAGGCGCTGAGCGACAACGGCTCGCTGACCGGGCGGGGCAGCCCGCTGCTGCGCGGCGTGGTCTGCGGGCTGATGACCGCGCTGGGTGGGCTGGGCCACGCCATCCCCTACGTGATCCCCGATTTCTGGACGGCGACCGCGATCGCCGGGATCGTCGTCGTGGTCGAGCTGGCGGCGATCGCCTGGGTGCGCAACCACTACATGGACACGCCCCTGCTATCCGCCGCATTCCAGGTGATCGTGGGCGGGCTGCTGGTGTTCGGCACCGGGATTCTCATCGGCAGCGCTTGACAGGCCCTGCCGCGCCGCTGCTATCACTGGCGCGGCCAAGGAGGATGGGTGGATGGCGCGCGCATTCGTATTTCCGGGACAGGGATCGCAGGCGGTCGGGATGGCGACCGAGCTGGCGGCTGCGTTTCCCGTCGCCCGCCACCTGCTGGAAGAGGTCGACGACGCGCTGAATCAGCGCCTGTCGAAGCTGATGGCCGAGGGGCCGGAATCCGACCTGATGCTGACCGAGAACGCCCAGCCCGCGCTGATGGCGGCGAGCCTGGCCGTGGTGCGGGTGATCGAGCGGGACGGCGGCGTCGCGCTCGCGAGCTGCGCCGTCCTCGTCGCCGGCCATTCGCTCGGCGAGTACTCGGCGCTCTGCGCCGCCGGCGCGCTCACGGTGGCGGACACGGCGCGCCTCCTCAAGCTGCGCGGCCAGGCCATGCAGCGCGCCGTGCCGGTCGGCGAGGGCGCGATGGCCGCGCTGCTGGGCGTCGAGATGGATGCGGCGCGCGAGATCGCCGCCGCGTCCGCCGAGGACGAGGTGTGCCAGGTCGCCAACGACAACGCGCCCGGCCAGGTCGTGCTGTCGGGCCATGCGGCCGCCGTCGAGCGCGCCATCGCGCTGGCCAAGGAGCGCGGCAAGCGCGCCATCAAGCTGCCCGTCTCGGCGCCGTTCCATTCGGCCCTGATGGCGCCCGCCGCCGAGACGATGGCGGAGGCGCTGGAAAAGACCGCGATCGCGCCCCCTGCCCTGCCGGTGGTCGCCAACGTGACCGCCGCGCCGGTGACCGACCCCACCGCGATCCGCCGCCTGCTGGTCGAACAGGTGACGGGGCTGGTGCGCTGGCGCGAATCCGTTCTGGCGATGAAGGAGCATGACGTCGACACGCTGGTCGAGCTGGGCGCCGGCAAGGTGCTGTCCGGCCTCGCCCGGCGCATCGACCCGGAGATCACCGGCCTCGCCATCGGCACCCCTGCCGACGTCGAGACTTTTCTGAAGTCGCTATGAGACGGTTCCGCATCCCGGCGCCGTTCGTCCTGAGGACCGCCCCGGCGGGGCGCGTCTCGAAGGACGAGGCTGAGGTGTCGTGTCGCCGAGCCCTTCGAGACGGCCCTTCGGGCCTCCTCAGGGCGAACGGATATCTCTTTGCGGGGATGATGATGTCCGCGGCGCTTGCCATGGCACCGCCCGCCCGCGCGGCGCCGCCGCCGATCGCGATATCCTCACCCGCCTTCGCGCAGATGCACGAGATGCCGTCGCAATTCACCTGCGACGGGGCAGGCATCTCGCCGCGGCTCGACTGGTCCGGCGTGCCGGACGGAACGAAGAGCCTGGCGCTGTTCGTCACCGACCCTGACGCGCCCGACCCGGATGCGCCCAAACGCCATCTCTGGGTGCACTGGGTGCTGTACGACATCCCGCCGGCGTCCACCGGGCTCGCCGAAGGCGTGGCGCCCGCCGCCCTGCCCGCCGGCACGCGCCAGGGGATCAACGGCTGGAACAAGACCGGCTATGGCGCGCCCTGCCCGCCGTCCGGCCGGCACCGCTACTTCTTCCGGCTGTTCGCGCTCGACACCGTGCTGCCCGACCTGCACGAGCCCGACCGGGCGGCGCTCGAGCGCGTCATGGCCGGCCACGTCATCGGCACCGGCTACCTGATCGGCACCTACGCCCACCGCTGACGCCCGCCCGGCGCGCCGGCAACGACGCCCGCCCAGTGCGCCGGCAACGACGCATGGCGGGCGGCGACCGCCGCCGCTATAGTCCGCCGCCGTCCCGTCCCGGAGCGTCCATGTCCCCCGCCCCTGCCAAGACCACCCGCCGGCCGTTCGTCATCGCCTGCCTGATGGCGGCGATGTTCATGGTGGCGATCGAATCGACCATCGTCGCGACCGCCATGCCGCAGATCGTCGGCCAACTCGGCGCCTTCTCGCTCTATAGCTGGGTGTTCTCGGCCTTCCTGATGGCGCAGGCCGCGACCACGATGATCTACGGCAAGCTGGCCGACCTGTACGGGCGGCGCGTCGTGCTGACCGTGGGGATATTGATCTTCCTCGTCGGCTCGACCTTGTGCGGCTTCGCCTGGTCGATGCCGTCGCTGATCGCGTTCCGGCTGCTGCAGGGGATCGGCGCCGGGGCGATCCAGCCGGTCACCACCACCATCGTGGGCGACATGTACACCGCCGAGGAGCGCGGCTCGGTCCAGGGGTACCTGTCCAGCGTGTGGGGCATCTCGGCGGTGACAGGGCCGCTCGCCGGCGGGCTGATCGTCGAGCATTTCCACTGGGCGTGGATCTTCTGGATCAACATCCCGCTCGGCCTCGCCTGCGTCGCCGGGCTGATGGTCTGGCTGCACGAGCACGTCGCGCATCGGGCGCGCCCCATCGACTATCGCGGCGCCGTGCTGTTCGCCCTGGCGATCGTGGCGCTGCTGGTCGCGCTGACCGAGGGCAGCGCCAACGCCGCCTGGGGCCCGGTCGAGATCGGCGCCGCCGCGCTGGTCTTTTTCGCGGCGACGGCGGGCTTCCTGTGGCAGGAAAGCCGCACGCCGGAGCCGATGGTCTCGCTCGCTTTATGGTCGCGCCGGGCGCTCGCCTCGACCAACGCCGTCACGCTGATCGCGGGCATGATGCTGATCGCCATCACTTCGTTCCTGCCGATCTTCGTGCAGGGGGTGATGGGCCGCTCGCCCATCGTGGCCGGCTTCACGCTGAGCACCATGTCGATCGGCTGGCCGCTCGCCTCGTCGATCTCGCGCCCGTTCTTCCGCGCGCTCGGCATCCACGGCACGGCGCGGCTGGGCGCGGCGCTGATGGTGTGCGGCGCGCTGTTCTTCACCTTCCTGGGGGCGGAGTCGAGCCCGGTCTGGGCCGGCGTCGGCTCGTTCATCGTCGGGTTCGGGATGGGGCTCGTCACCATCTCGTGCATCGTACTGATCCAGGGAAGCGTGCCGTGGGAGCAGCGCGGCAGCGCCACCGCGTCGAACATCTTCGCCCGCACGCTGGGCAACACGGTGGGCGCGGCGGCGTTCGGCGCGGTGCTGAACGCGGGCGTGCGCGGTTTCGGCGCGGCCGAGCCGGGCGTGCACCGCTCGGCGATCGAGCGCATCCACCGTCTGCTGGAGGCGGCGGCGGCGCACCAGATGGCCGCGTCCGACCAGCAGGCGCTGCGCGCCGCGCTGGAGCATGGGCTGCACCTGCTGTTCGTCGGTGCGGTAGGGGTGACGCTGGTGATGTGCGCGATGACGCTGCTGATCCCGCACCGCTCGCTCGAGGAGATGCGCGAGGCCGAGCGCCGCCACCGGCGGTAGCAGGCGCCGCCGGTCAGGACGCGCCGGCCAGGAAATCCTGCCAGTCCGCCTCGATGCGGGCGCGGTCGAGGCCGCGGCCGATGACGACGATGCGGGTCGTTCTGTCGGCGTCGGGCCAGATCGCCAGGCGCACCGGCGGATGGAAGACGTGATGCACGCCGTGGATCGCCACCGGCCCGTCCTCGCCGGCGACGCCGACCAGCCCCTTCACGCGCAAAAGCCGCTCGGCCGCCCCCACGCGCAGCCGCGTCAGGAAGCCCTGCAGGGCGCGCCAGTCGAGCGCCGGCGCGGCGGTGAGGCAGAACGCGTCGATGTCGCTGCCGTGCGCGTGGTGGGCCTGTGCGTCGTGTGTGGGCGCGGCGACCGGGCCGAGCCAGGCGCGCGGGTCGCGCACGCCGGCATCGGCGAGTCCGGCGCCGAACAGCCGCGCCGGCGCAATCTCGCCCTGCACGGCCGCGACAATTCCGGCGCCGGGATTGAGCGCGGCGAGGCGGGCGCGGAGCCGGTCGATGTCGGCGGGCGGGGCGAGGTCGGTCTTGGTCACCACCAGCCGGTCGGCGAGCGCCGCCTGCTTGACCGCGACCTCCTCGGCGTCGAGGGTGGCGGCGCCGTGCTGGGCGTCGATGGTGGCCACCACCGTGTCGAGCCGCACCGAGCGGCCGAGCAGCGGGCTGGCCATCAGGAGCTGCATGATCGGCGCCGGGTCGGCGAGGCCCGTCGTCTCCACCACCAGCCGGCGGAACTCCGGCACCGTGCCCTCCGCCGACCGCGCGAATAGCGTGCCCACGACCCCTTCGAGGTCGCCCTGCAGCGTGCAGCACAAACAGCCATTGGCCATCACGACCACCTCGCCGTCGCTCTTCTCGACGAAATGCTGGTCGAGCGGGATCGCGCCGAACTCGTTGATGACGACGGCGGTGCCCGCCATCTCCGGATGGCGCAGCAGCGCGTTGACCAGCGTCGTCTTGCCCGAGCCGAGGAAGCCGGTGATCAGCGAAACGGGAAGCCGCCCGGCGGCGTCGGGGGAAAGAAACAGGCCCATCGCTCAGGCGAGCGGCAGGCGGACGCGGACGGTAAGCCCGTGGGGATCGCGGTTCACGGCCGTGACGCCGCCGCCCAGCGCCTCGGCATTGCGCCGCACCACCCATAGCCCGATGCCGAAATGGCCGCTGCCGTTGGCGATGCCGTCGCCGTCGGGCTTGGCCTCCGCCGTCCTGGCGATAGGAGAAGTAGCGGTCGAAGATCCGCTCCAGGTGGCCGGGATCGACGCCCGGCCCGTCATCCTCGACCGAGACGGTGGCGGACTTGCGATCGGTCGAAAGCCCGACGCGGATGCGCCCCCCGCGCGGCGAGAAGCTGACCGCGTTGTCGAGCAGGTTCTCGAGGACGGTCTCGAGCAGGTCCTCGCTGCCGAGCACCGTCGCCTTGTCGAGCGGCCCCACCACCACCCGGCAGCCGGCGCTCGACTGCGCCACCGAGTTCGGCATAATCCTCGGCCAGCCGGCCGACCAGCCCGGTCAGGTCCACGGGATCGCGCGGCGGGTCGATCAGCTCGGCCGCCGCCTCGTCCATGTGGCGGGCCGCGCCCACCAGCCCGTCGAGCCGTTCCAGCGCCTGCTCGACGAGCGCGAGCGAGCGCTGGCCGCGCGGATCGTCGGGCCGCACCGAGCGGCGCAGAGATTCGATCGACTGGGCGATCACCGCGATCGGGGTCTTGAAGGCGTGGGCGTTGTCCTCGGCCGCGTAGCGGATCATCCGGGCCGAGCCGTCGAGCGCGGCGACCAGCCCGTCGAACTCGCGCGCCACCGGCGCGAGCTCGGGCACCACCGCCTTGTCGGCGAACGAGCCCTCGATCTTGCCGCGCGTGCGGATGCGCCGCGCCACCTGGGCGAAGTGGCGGAGCGAGCGCACCCCGTCGGCGAACAGCGACATCACGAACAGGGCCATCAGCAGGTAGATCGCCGCGGCGACGCGCACCTCGGGCGTCTTCCAGTAGGGCTGGCCCAGCGACGAGCCCAGTATGTCGTCGGCTGTCGACGAGGTGATGACCACCCAGCATCCCGCCTTGGTCAGGATCGGGTTGACCGAGGTCAGCACCTCCTCCTTGCCCGACGGGTTGGTGTAGCGCAGGGCGGGCGAGGCGAAGGACGCGCAGGAATCGCGCACCAGCCCGAAAATGCCCGACGCCATCAGGTCGACCCGCTCGCTCTCCAGATAGGCGGTCGGCACCGGGGGCGCGGCGGCGACGTAGTAGAACGTGCCCTTGCCGCTCGCCTCTTCCGGGCGGAACAGCACCTTGACGTTGAGGTCAGGCGTCGCCAGCGGCTCGATCGCCTGCGACAGCTTGGTGACGGCGTTCGCCTGGTAGCGCTCGAGCAGCGGGCGCAGGCTTTCGGCAACCAGGCGGCCGCGGTCGCGCACGCTTTTCACCAGGAGCTGCTGCTGCTGCTGGTCCGCGTCGCGCAGCTCGTTATAGACGATCACCGGCACCGCGACGAAGACGACGACGAGAAGCGCCATCTTCATCGCGAAGGAACGCCGCAGCGTCAGTAGCAGTCGGCGACGGTCACGTCGTCCGGTCTGCGTCATCCTGTCGCCAGCGGTATCCGAAGCCGGGATAGTTCTCGATGCGGTCAAACGCGGGATCCATATCGCGGAACTTCTGGCGGATACGCTTGATGAACGTGCGCACGTTGGCGCGATAGCCGTCGGCGCCAGCGCCGGCGATGAAACCCTTGCCGCGCACCAGATCATAGAGCTCGCGGTAGCGCACGTCCTGGCCGGCGCGCTCGGCGAGGTAGCGGACGATATTATACTCCCCAAGGGTGAGATCGACCTGGGCGCCGTTCCAGCTCGCCCGCGCCGTGTCGTGGGCAAGCTCCAGCGGCCCGATGCGCTCGATCGCCGCGGGGGCATGGCTGCCGTTGGCGGGAACGACCTCGCGCGCCGTGCCGATGGCAAGCTCGATGCGCCGCAGCAGGATGGCGAAGGAACGCGTCTTCTCGACGAAGTCCACCGCACCGCCGATCAGCGCCGCCTCCTCGTAGATCTGGTCCGACAGCGCGGTCAGGAAGATCACCGGCAGGTCGGGCGCGCTGACGCGCAGGCGGCGCAGCACCTCGATCCCGCTGATGCCGGGCATGCGCCAGTCGAGCACCACCAGCTCGGGCGGCGCAGCGCCGTCAAGCTCGGAGAGCGCCTTCTCGCCGTTCTCGAAGCCGACCACCCGATAGCCCGCGTCGCCCAGATTGCGCTCGAGTGACTCGCGGAACAGCGAATCGTCGTCGACGACGACGATCCGTCCCCGCACATTCTCAGCTTCGTTCGCGTCAGTGGCCACGACTGGCCTCCCGCAGCCGATTAAGACAGGCGCGCTGCACTGCGGCCGACCGTTCCTCCGGCCGGAACTCGTAGGTCAGCACGTGAAAGGTATGGGTTCCAAGGTCCATGTAGAAGAACAGGTCGAGCTGGCACTTCTTGCCGCCGTAATGCCAGACGGTGGCGGGCGCGGCCTCGGAAATCTCGTGCGGCCGGCCGAACAGGTCGAGCGCCTGCTGCTGGTCGAGGCCCTTGAGCGTCTCGGGATCGAGCTGCGGGCGCGGCGTCGCCGGGCGCGTCGGCGGGTGCGGCGTGGGCGAGAGCGCGGCCGTGCGGCTGCCCGGCTCCTCGGTGGGCGCGGGCGTCGCCACCGGGGCCTGCGCGGCCGTCTCTTCCCCGGGCGGCGTCAGGGCATTCTGCAGTTCGGCGCAGCCCGCCAGAGCCGGCAGCAACGCCAGCCATGCCCATCTTCTGCCCCAGCCACGATGGCGCATCGCGTTCCCCAGCCACGAGACGTTCACGGAACCTCTTCCCCAGTACATATTTAGGAAGGAATACGCGTCGTGAATAGGGCCGTATTTGGGCAGGCCGCCGCGCCGCGCCGCGCGGGGGCATGCGCTGACGAATGGTCGGGGGCCGGGCGGAGCCGGCCGGTCGGTCGGGTGCGGCATGGCGTGTTCTCGAACGGATGGATAGCCTCCAGGTTGCGATCAGCCACCCGCGCCCGCTCGGTCCGATGAGCCTGGTCAGAAGCAAGGTGTTCGGTCGCCCCCTCGACGCCGAGGCAGTGCTGTTGATCGTGGCCGACATCGTCGCCGGGCGCTATTCGGATATTCACTTAGGCGCTCGGGCGCCGATCGCCGCGCCCTCAGCGCATGGTGGAGGGCAGCCACGTGACGATCGCGGGGAACAGGGTGAGGATGGCCATCCGGATCACGTCGGCGCCGACGAACGGGATCACGCCCCGGAACACGCGCGTCAGCGGCACGTCCTCGGCGATCGACTTGATCGCGAACACGTTCATCCCCACCGGCGGGGTCATCAGCCCGGTCTCGATCACCACCACCTGCATGATGCCCCACCAGGTGAGGTCGTAGCCGAGCGCCTGCATCAGCGGGGCGGTGATCGGCACGGTGATCAGCATGATGGCGTAGGCTTCCATCACCGAGCCGAGGAAAATGTAGACGCAGAGCAGGAGCGCGATCACAGCGACCGGGGCGACGTGCATCGACTGGATGAAGGCGACCACGGCCTCGGTGGTCTCGGTCAGCGATATGAAGGACGAGAAGGTTATGCCGCCGAAGATCAGGATGTAGAGCATGCCCGTGGTCGAGGTGGTCTCGGCCATCACCTGAAGGAAGGTCTGGCGGTTGATGCGCCCGCGCGCGACGGCGATGACGAACGCGCCGCCCGCGCCCACCGCCGCCGCCTCGGTCCCGGTGAAAATCCCGCCATAGATGCCGCCCAGCACCGCGCCGAACAGGATCACCACGGCGAAGCTGCCCTTGGCAGCGTCGAGGATCTCGCCCCAGTCCCAGGCCTGCGAGCCGGGCGCGGCCTTGGGGTCGAGCCGGACGGTGATGGCGATGGTGATCATGTAGAGCGTGATGGCGAGCAAGGCCGGCAGCAGGGCGGCGATGAACAGCTTGCCGATCGAGACCTCGGTCAGGAAGGCGTACAGGATCATCGCGCCCGACGGCGGGACCAGGATGCCGAGCGTGCCGCCCGCGGCCACCGATCCGGCGGCGAGCTCGATCGAATAGCCGCGCTTGCGCATCTCGGGCAGCGCCACCCGGCCGATGGTCGCCACGGTCGCGATGGACGAGCCGGTGACCGCGCCGAAGCCCGCGCAGCCGGCGATGGTGGCCAGCGCCAGCCCGCCGCGCTGGCGGCCCAGGATCGACTGGGCGAAGCGGTAGAGATCGTCCGAAAGGCCGGCGGCCGCGGCAAGGCTGCCCATCAGCACGAACAGCGGCAGCACCGCGAGGTCGATGCGCACCAGGAAGTCCGACAGCATCGAGCCGTAGGCCAGGAGCGCCTGCTGCGGCTCGAGGATGACGGCGAGCCCGGCGACGCCGGCCAGCATCATCGCCACGCCCAGCGGCACCAGCGCGGCGCCCAGGGTCCACATGAACACGAACCCGACGGCGAACAGCAGGCCGAGCTGGTCGCGCAGCGGCGCCGCGAACTGGTCGAACAGCAGGGTGAACACGCCGCACACGACCGCCACCCAGACGAAGAAGCCGACGATGCTGCGCCAGGCCGGCCGGGCCGGCGCCCCCTTGGCGGGCGGCGCGTCGGCGGCGCCCATCAGGCTGGTCAGGAACACGATGCCCTGGATCACCACCGACAGGATCAGCAGCGCCGTGATGGTGTACATCACCGGGCCGCGCGGCATCTCCATGATGGTGGTGGTCTCGCCGCGCTCGGCGATGGCCACCGACTGGATGCCGATGCGCCAGGCCAGCAGGAAGAAGCCGGCGAACAGCGCCAGCATGCCGAAGGCGCGGAGCCAGGCGGCGCGGCGCGGGCCGATCAGGCGCGACACCATGTCGAGCGTAAGATGGCGGCGCTGGGCGATCGAGCCCGGGAAGCAGCCGGCGATGGCGATGGCGAGAAGCTGCTCGACGATCTCGTTGAATCCGGCGATGGGCGAGCGCGCCCAGGCGCGCAGCCCCACGTCGACCGCGGTCAGGATCGACAGCACCAGCATGCAGATGACGCTGAGTGTCGCGACGTAGCGCGAAAAATTGACCGCCGCCCGATCCGCCCGGGCGAGCCTCGCTTCCGTCACGCCCGTCATCCTAGGCACCACCACTCCGGCCCCATCGCGGCGTCGACCCCCCGCCCAGCCTCCCCCCTTTCAGGGAGGAGGAGGACACTGCCGAGCGTCCCTCCCCCTGAAAGGGGGAGGACAGGAGCGGCTCGCGCGGCGTGCAGCCGTTCACGCCGCCATCCACTCAGTCCATGTCCTTGCCGGCGGCCTTGGCGTATTCGGCGCGGTAGGCGGCGGCGAGCTTGTGGGAATTGGGCGTGTTCTGCATCCACTCGGCGTAGGCCGGCTCGATCGTCTTGTAGATGCGCGCGATCTCCGCCTTGGGGAACTTGACCAGGTGATGGCCCTTCATCTTCAGGGTCGACACCTCGGCCTGGTGCGAGACGCCGTCCCAGAACTTGCCCAGCCCGCGCGACATGTAGTCCCCGCCCTTGGACATGATCGCCTTCTTCGCCGCGTCGCTGAGCGCGTTCCAGCTTTCGTTGTTGAAAGCGATGGTGGCGGCCGACCCGCCGAGCGGCAAGGCGATGTGGTACTTCGTCACCTCCATCAGCTTGAACGGCGCGAACGCGGTCCACTGCGACGCGATGCCCTCGACCACGTGGTTCTGCATGCTCTGGTAGTAGGCGAACAGCCCGACCGAGATCGGCGTCGCGCCGAGCAGCTTCAGCACCTCGCCGTCGGCGCGGCTGATGATGCCGAACTTGTGCCCCTTGATGTCATCGATGGTCTTGACCGGGAAGTTGGTGTGAAGCTGGGTCGGCGGGTAGATGTGGAACGCGATCGGGTGGACGGACGCGAACTCGTCGCCGAACATCCCCTGCTCGTTCATGTGCCAGATCGCGACCGAGCCGTACTCGGCCTTCACCCCGATGCCCGGAAGCTCCGTCACGTGGATCTTGTGGAATTGGCCGGCATAGTAGGACGGGTTGAACCAGCCGAAATCGGCGACGCGGTTCTTCACCGAATTGTACATGGTCCGCGTGTTGCCGAGGGTGTTGTGATAGACCTTCACCTGCACGGCGGCGGGGTCGGCCTTGTTCACCTCGGCGACCCAGCCGTCGAACCAGCGGGCGATATGGCTGCCCGGGGGCGCCGTGGTGCCGAACTTCAGGGTCGGCGCCTCGGCGCGCGCGCCGGGCGCGGCCGATGCGGCGAGGGCGAGGCCGGCGGCGGCGCCGAGCGCGGCCCGCCGAAAAGTCTTCGCGAACGTCATGGTGATCCTCCCTTTGCGTCGCTGCGGCAGGCGCCTAGCGCCCGGCCGCCTTGGCCTGCGATTCGTAGTCGGCCTTAACGAAGTCGATCAGCTTCTCGGCGCCGGGCACGTCCTTCACCCAGTTGGCGACGATGCGGTCGACCACCTTCTGGATGTTGGCCTTCTGTGCGGCGGTCGCCTGCACGATGTGGTGGCCCGGCATCTTGGCGACGCGCGCGCGCGTGTCGACCGCGACCCCGTCCCAGAACTTGCCGAGGGCGCGCGAGAATTTCTCGCCCTCCTCGGCCTCGATCACCTTCTGGGCCGCGGCGGGCAACGAGTTCCACTTGCGCTTGGCGATGCCCATGTAGGCGTTCGAGCCGCCGGAGTTGATCTCGTAATGCCAGTTCACCACCTCGGGCAGCTTGAACGGGTCGAACGCCGTGTAGGTGACCAGCGCCCCCGAGACCACGTGGGTCTGCAGGCTCTGGTAGAACGAGAACAGCCCGATCGACAGCGGCGTGCCGTGCAGCCCCTCGATGAAGTCGGCCGCCTCCTTGCCCAGCGCGGCGATCTTGCGGCCCTCGAGGTTGTCGATCGACTTCACCGGCGCCTGCAGGTTGATCATCGACGGCGGGTAGGAATGCACCGCGATCGGCGGCACGTCGTCGAATTCATTGCCGTAGAGCCCGTTCTTGTAGGCGTGCCAGATGGCGACCGAGCAATACTCGGCGATGTCGCACATGCCGGGCAGGCGGGTGAACTCGGTCTTCTTGAACTGGCCTGGAATCATGGTCGGCGAGATCCAGCCGATGTCGGCGACGCCGTTCTTGGTGTTGTCGTAGATCGTCTTCATGTTGCCGAGCGTGAGGTGGTAGATCTTGTATTGGACCACCTCGGGCGCGACCTTGTTGAAGGCGGCGACGTGGCGCTCGAAAAAGCGCGCGATGTGGCTGCCGGGCGGCGCGGTGGTGGCGTATTTCAGCGTGATCGTCTCGGCGCCGACGGGCGGCGCGGCGAGCGCCGCGGTCAGGGCGCCCAGCCCAAGCGCCAGCGCCAAGCGCCGGCCGAAGCGGTTCGCCGTCATCTCGAAACCTCCATTATCGGTGTCTGGGCGCGCACCCCGCCCGCACGGGCGGCGCGCCGCATCGCCTCGGCTGGCTCCCATCGTCACTCCCTGCCCGGCCGCGTCTGCGAGCTCCGGCCGTTGGGCCGATGATAGTTCAGCCGCCGCGCGCCGGTCCACGGCAGAATCTACTTCGCCTCCGACGCGGCCTTCGCATACTCGGCCTTGAACGCGGCGACCAGCTCGGCCGCGCCCGGGGTCGTCGCCATCTTGGCGCCGCCTTTTTGACGGCGGTCATTGGGGCGAAGGCTAGATCACCCGCCGCGCGCCGGTCCACGCGTTTCTTGAGTAGGTCCACCCCTCTCTGCCACACTCGGGGCCAGCTTCGCGTCACCACGGGAGGGGGACATGGCCAAGGCCGCGCCGCTACCGCACCACGTGCATCTCAATGGCAGCATCAATCTGGACACGGTGGATGAGGTGTTCGCCACCTGCGGCAAGATCCTGGGCAAGCGGCTGACCCGCATTCCCGACGGCGAGCCGGGCGGGCGGCGGCTGTGGATCAGCTATCAGATGCCGGTGCTGCGCGCCAACCTGGCGCTGCAGACGCCCCCGGCGGCCGGGCCCGGCATGGGGCTTGCGCCGACGCGGCAGCAGGGCGAGCAGCATCGCCGCGGCAATCCCAGCGCGCTGGAGCTGCGCCCCGGCATGACGGCCAAGGACGTGAAGTTCCCCGAGCTCGGCTATGCCCGCGAGGCGCGCACCTCCTATGAGGATTTCAAGCGCGCCCGCAAAGCGGGAAGATCCCGAAGGGCGTGCGCTTCCAGGTCTGCCTGCCGACGCCCGCCGGCGTGGTCATGCCGTTCATCCAGCCCTCGGCCCATGCCGCCGTCGAGCCGGCCTACGAGCGCGCCATGCTGCGCGAAATCAAGGAGATGTGCGCCGAGATCCCGCACAAGGACCTCGCCATCCAATGGGACGTGTGCATCGAGATGGTGATGTTCGACGGACGGTTCTATCCGGGCGGCTGGGCCGATCCCGGCAAGGGCACGGTGGAGCGGCTGGCGCGCATTTCGAAGCCCATCCCGCGCGACGTCGAGCTCGGCTTCCATCTGTGCTACGGCGATCTGGACGGGGCGCACTTCATCCAGCCCACCGATCTCGGCAAGGCGGTCGAGCTCGCCAACCTGATCTGCAAGGGCATCCGGCGGCCGATCCAGTGGATTTCCATGCCGGTGCCGCAAGACCGCTCGGACGACGCCTATTTCCGCCCGCTGGAAGGGCTGAAGCTGCACAAGGAGACCGAGCTTGTGCTGGGGCTCGTCCATTCCGAGGACGGCGCGGCGGGCACCAAGGCGCGCATCGCCGCGGCGCAGAAATTCGCCCCCGACTTCGCCATCGCCACCGAATGCGGCATCGGCCGCAAGTGGCGGCCGGAGGAGGTGGCGCCGCTGCTGCGCGTCCACGCCGCGGTGAGCAAGCCCTAGCTGCGGGCGCCGCGCGAAATCGGTCGTTGCGGGGGCCCGACGGCGCCCCTATCATGCCTTAAATCGCTGCCTAACCATTCGCCCTTCCGCTCAATCGGTTAGAGGAAAACTCTCGCGTCATGCTCGAGTTGATGCGCGCCAAGGCGGCCACCTGGGTGGTCCGCATCCTGTCGCTGTTCCTGATCCTCAGCTTCGCGGCGTGGGGCATCGGCGACGTGTTCCGACGTCGGCGGCTCGGGCGACGCGGTGGCCGAGGTGGGCGACGGCGCGATCTCGCGCGACGAGCTGGCGCAGCAATATCGCCGCGCCATCGAGCAGCTTCAGCGCGTGATGGGCGCCGATTTCGACAGCGAAAAGGCGCGCCAGATGGGGCTTCTGGACCGCACGCTCGACGGCATGATCGACCGCCGGCTGGTGGCGGAAAAGGCAAGCGACATGGGGCTGGTCGCCGGCGATTTGCTGGTGCGGAACCAGATCTACAACGATCCCTCCTTCCACGGCCCGGCCGGCACGTTCGACCCCGACATGTTCCACCGGGCGCTGGCCAATAACGGCATGTCCGAGGCGACCTACATCGCCTCGCTGCGCCACGCTTTGACGTCGAACCAGCTCACCGCCGCCGTGGTCGCGGGCGCTGCCGCGCCCGACCCGCTGCACCACGCCATCTACCGCTATCGCGGCGAGAAGCGCGTCGCCAAGGTGCTGCGCGTCCCGAACGGCACCCTGCCCCCGATCGGCGCGCCCAGCCAGGGCGACCTCGCCGCCTTCCACGACGCGCACAAGGCGATGTTCACCGCGCCCGAAATGCGCGAGCTGACGGTGCTGTACCTCGATCCCGACCGGGTGGCGAAGGAGGTGAAGCCCGCCGAGGAGGAGGTGAAGGCCGCCTACCAGGAGCGGCTGCCGTCGCTGTCGGTGCCCGAGCGGCGCGACGTGAAGCATATGCTGCTGCCCGACGAGGCGGCCGCCAAGAAGGCGCACGAGGAGCTGACCCAGGGCCGCACGTTCGACGCGGTGGCGCAGGAGCTGGCCCACCAGTCGCCGAAGGACACCGAGCTCGGCATGATCACCCGCCAGGACCTGACGCCAGCGCTCGCCGACGTCGTGTTCAAGCTGAAGCCAGGTACCGCCAGCGAGCCGGTCCACACCGCGCTGGGCTGGCACATCCTGGCGGTCGGCAAGGTCCAGCCGGGCCACGTCCCGCCGCTCGCCGACGTGCGCGACCAGATCGTGCACGAACTGGCGCGCGACCTGGCGGTCAACGACCTGGTCAAGGCGGCCAACAGGCTGGAGGACGCGCTCGCCGGCGGCGCGACGCTCGACGAGGCGGCCGCGAAGGTCGGCGCCCGCGCGGAGAAGATCGGGCCGGTCGACGCTGAGGGCAAGCTGGCGGGCGGCGGCGCGGCAAGCGGCGCGCCAAAGGACCCCAAGTTCCTCGACACCGCCTTCAAGACCAAGGAGGGCGAGACCAGCCGCCTTCTGGAGACGCAGGGCGGCGGCTATTTCGTGGTGCGCGTCGACAAGGTGATCCCGCCGACCGTGCGCCCGCTCGATGCGGTGCGCGACGAGGTGGCCAAGGCGTGGCTTGCCGACAAGCGCGCGGACGAGGGCCGCGCACGCGCCGAGAAGCTGCTGGAGCGCGCCAAGGGCGGCGAGACGCTGGACAAGATCGCCAAGGAGATGGGCCTCGCCGTCACGACCAGCGAGCCCTTCACCCGCTTCACCGGCGACACGTCCGGACCGGTGCCGCCCCAGCTCGTCCCGCCTTTGTTCAAGGCGAGTGTCGGTGAGGCGGTGATGGCGCCTTATGAGGGCGGTTTCGCCCTCGCGCGCCTGACCGAGGTCAAGCCCGCCGCGGCCGCCGGCGCCGCCGCCGACGCGGCCCCGGTGCAGAAGGAGCTCACCCAGGGGCTGCAGCGCGACATGCTGGACGCGTTCGACCAGGCGCTGCGCAGCGAGTACGAGGTGACGATCCACCGCGACGCGGTCGATTCGATCCAGTAGCGGACGGACGCTCCCATGACGGTCGCGCCGGACTTCGCGAGCTTCGCCGCCGCCTACGATGCGGGCCGGCCGCAAGTGGCCTGGGCGAGCCTGGTGGCCGACCTGGAGACGCCGGTCTCCGCGATGCTCAAGCTCTCGCGCGGGCGGCGCAACCCGTTCCTGCTGGAATCGGTCGAGGGCGGCGCGGCGCGCGGACGCTATTCGATCATCGGGCTGGACCCCGACCTCGTCTGGCGCGCCTTCGGCGACCGGGCCGAGGTCAACCGCCGCCCCGGCGCGGATGCGGACGCGTTCGAGCCGGAGAACGCCGGCACGCTCGCCTCGCTGCGCGCGGTGATCGACGACGCCCACATCGAGCTGCCGGCGCACCTGCCGCCGATGGCCGCGGGGCTGGTCGGGTATCTCGGCTACGACATGGTGCGGCTGATGGAGCGGCTTCCGGCGCCGAACCCGGACCCGCTCGGCCTGCCCGACGGGCTGCTGCTGCGCCCGACCATCATGGCGATCTTCGATTCGGTGTACGACTCGCTGACCGTGGTGACGCCGGTGCGCCCCCTCCCCGGCATCGACGCGCGCGCCGCCTACGCCGCTGCCGAGGCCCGCATCGCCGCCGTGATGGCCGATCTCGACCGGCCGCTGCCGCATGCCCGGGGCACCGTCGCCACGGAGGGAGGCGCGGCGCCCGTCACCGGATCGATGAGCGCCGCCGAGTTCCACGACGTCGTCCGCCGCGCCAAGGACTACATCGCCGCGGGCGACGTGTTCCAGGTGGTGCCGAGCCTGCGCTTCTCGGTGCCCTTCACCCTGCCGCCCTTCGCGCTCTACCGCGCGCTGCGCCGCACCAACCCGTCGCCCTTCCTGTTCTTCCTCGATTTCGACGGGTTCGCCGTGGTGGGCTCGAGCCCCGAGATCCTGGTGCGGCTGCGCGACGGCAAGGTGACCATCCGCCCGCTCGCCGGCACGCGCCCGCGCGGCGCCGACGCGGTCGAGGACCAGCGGCTGGAGGCGGACCTTCTCGCCGACGAGAAGGAGCTCGCCGAGCACCTGATGCTCTTGGACCTCGGGCGCAACGATGTCGGCCGGGTCGCCCGGATCGGCTCGGTCCGCGTCACCGAGCGCATGATGATCGAGCGCTACAGCCACGTCATGCACATCGTGTCGAACGTCGAGGGCGAGATCGCGCCCGGCCACGACGCGATGGACGCGCTGATCGCGGGCTTCCCCGCCGGCACGGTGTCCGGCGCGCCCAAGATCCGCGCGATGGAGATCATCGACGAGCTCGAGACGGTGAAGCGCGGCATCTATGCCGGCACGGTCGGCTATTTCTCGGCCAACGGCTCGATGGACACCTGCATCGTGCTGCGCACCGCCCTGGTCAAGGACGGGGTGATGTACGCCCAGGCGGGCGCCGGCATCGTCGCCGATTCCGACCCCGAGACCGAGTACCAGGAATGCCGCAACAAGGCCCGCGCGCTGATCCGCGCCGCCGAGGAGGCGGTGCGCTACGCGGCGCGGGGGTAACGGCTACGCCGCCGCGGCCATCTCGCGCACCGCGGCCGCGGCCGGGCGGGCGCTGCAGCGTTCGAGCCAGGCCGCGACCTTGGGCCAGGCCGAGAGGTCGTACTTCACCCGGATCAGCGTCGAGACGAGGTGCGAGACGTTGAGATCGACCACGGTGAACCGGTCGCCCAGCAGGTAGTCCTTCGAGCCAAGCTCCGCCTCCAGCACGGCGAGCGGCGCCTTGACGCCTTCGCGTGCGCGCGCCGCGACCGCCGGGTCGCGCTTGTCCTCGGGCAGCAGGATCGTGTGCTGCAGGATCGGCGTCGAGTTGGGCTCCATCTCGGTCAGCGCCCACATCGACCACTGCACGGTGCGGGCCTGCTCCTCCAGCGTCTTGGGCGTCAGCGGGCCGGGATATTTGTTCGCCAGATAGATGTTGATGGCGAGCGATTCCCACATCACGAAATCGCCGTCCTTGATGACCGGCACGTGGCCGTTGGGGTTGAGCTTCAGGTGCTCGGGCTTGCGGGTCGAGCCGTCGCGCTGGCTGACCGGCACGTGCTCGTACGGGATGTTGTGCTCCTTCGCCATCCAGAGGGTGCGCGCGGTGCGCGAGGTCACCGCGCCGTAGATCGTAAGCGCCATGGTCGTCTCCCCATCGTGCGGTTGCGCTAGGTCCGGCCGCCGAGATCGCCCGCCGCCGAAACCGACTTGCCGTAGGAAAACCGCGCCTGCAGCCGCGTCATCCCCCAGTTGGCGGCCGCCGCCAGCGCGAACAGGATGATCATCACGGCGTACATCGGCGCGATGTGGAACTGGTCGTAGTCGTTGATCAGGAGGTAGCCGAGCCCGCCGGCCGAGAACTTGATCTCCGCCACCAGGATTCCGATGATTGCGACGCCGAGCCCGAGCCGCAGCCCGACCACCACCGGCCCCACCATCGCCGGCAGGTAGATCTTGGCGATCATCTGCCAGCCGTTCAGGCTGAAGCTCTTGCCGACGCGCACCAGCACCGGCGAGATCATCATCACCCCCAGAACGGTGGCGAACACGACGGGGAAGAAGGCCGACAGCGCGCCCTTCGCCATCTTGGATTCGATGCCGACGCCGAACATCAGGAAGATGATCGGCAGGAACACGATCTTGGGCGTCGCGCCGATGGCGTTGAGGTAGGGCTCGCAGCAGCGGCGCAGGAACGGCCGCGTGCCGAGGGCGAGCCCCGTGGCGATGCCGATCAGCGCGCCGCCGGCGAACCCCACCACCACCTCGATGAAGGTGATGCCGAGATGGTGGTAGAAGGTGGGATCGGCGAGCGTCGCGACCAGCGCCGCCGCGATGGCGAGAAGCGACGGGATCACGTCGCGGTAGAACAGGCCGGAGCGGGCGAGCCCCTCCCACACGGCGAGGGCGCAGACGACGGTGGCGAGCCGCACCCAGAACACGTCGCCGCCGACGCGGAACCGGCGCGCCTCCGGCGCCGGCCGCGAGATCACACGGGCCTGAGCCATCTCTCGATCCTGTTGAAGGCGGCGTAGAACAGCATGCTGACCACGATCACGAAAAGGATCGCCGCATAGGTCTCGGGAATCTCGTAGCGGAAATAGGTGTCGGAGACGACGCGGCCGAGCCCGCCGAAATCGGTCAAATACTCGATCGCGACGATCGCGACCAGCGTGTACATCACGCCGATCCGGATGCCGTTGAACATGCTGGGCGCCGCCGCCGGGATCAGGATCTTGCGCACCATCTGGCGCCGGTCGGCGTTGAAGCTGCGCCCGACGTCGAGCATCGTTTGCGGCACCCCCATCAGCCCCTGGCGCGTCTGGATGATGATCGGGATCGCGCCGGGGATGAAGCCCATGACGATGAGGGTGAAGTAGCTGCGCCCCAATATCACCAGGAACAGCGGGTAGAGCAGCACCAGCGGCGCCGAGAAGGCGGCGGCGAGCCAGCCCTCGTAGGCCTCGCCCAGCACGCGCCGGCGATAGAGCAGGTAGCCGAACGGGATGCCCACCGCGAGCGCGATCAGGGTAGCCGCCGCCGTCATGCCCAGCGTAAGGAAGAACGCGCCGACGATATGCTCGTCGGCCTGCAGTGCCGGGATCGACAGCACGGCGTCCGACGGCAGCGCGACGACCTGGCGGTTCACCCAGCCGAGCCGGATCGCCACGTCCAGCATGGCGAGCAGCGCCACCACGCCGAGGAACCCGACGATTGTGGACGAGCGGGCGAGGCGCGCGACTGCGGTCATGACCCGCGCCGGCCGTCATCGCGAGCGCAGCGAAGCGATCCAGGACAGGCTGGGTTGCCTCGCTGCGTCGCGGCTCGCAATGACGGCATTGCGCCCTCCCCTACATCCCGTTCTTGCCGTCGCGGGTCCAGACGATGTCGACCAGCTTCTTCTTCTGCTCGGCGGTCAGGGGAGCCTTGATCATCTTGAGCTTCACCGCGGTCTCGACCAGCCCGTCGAGATTGCCGATCGGCGCATAGGTGGTGTGCTCCTTCGGCGTGAACTCGGGGGCGCGCTTGGCGTCCTGGATGTCGACGCCCCAGTGCTTGGCGTAGCGCGCGATGCCCGCGTCGGTATAGAGCGAGTCGTACCCCTTCGCCATCGCGCGCATGAACCGGATCGCCACGTCGCGGTGCGATTTCAGCCAGTTGGCGTTGGCCACGACCACGCGGATCGAGTCGTGCTGCAGGTCGGTCGCCTGGTCGCCCTTGACGACGATGCGCGTCTCGCCCTTGCGCACCAGGTCGTAATTGGCGGGGAACGCGGCCCAGGCGGTCGCGACCTGGCCGGACATCACCATGGTGCGCGCGGCCGACATGCCGCCGACCGAGACGAGCTTGGGATTGACGCCCGAGACGCGCGCCAGAACCTGGGCGATCAGGTGGGTTGTCGAGCCGGGCCGCGAATAGACCAGCTCCTTGCCGCCCAGATCCTTCAGCGACTTGATCGGGCTTTTCGCCGGCACGTACCAGTACACCTCGCTGGTGCCGCGACCCGAGCTGGCGATCGCCGTGACCGGCGCGCCCTTGGCGAAGGCGGCGATCACGCCCAGCGTGCCGTTGCCGGTGGCGATGTCCTGGCTGCCGGTGATGATGGATTGCAGCGTCTCGGCCCCGCCCGTGGCGTAGATGATCGAGACGTCCAGGTTTTCGGCCTTGAAGTAGCCCTGCGACTGCGCCTCCTCCGGCGCGAACAGCTCGTACGGCATCTTCTGGCTGATCACGAGACGCACCTTGTCGGCCGCGCTGGCCGGCGCGGCCTGGGCGGCGAGCGCGAGCCCGGCGGCGAGGCCGAGCAGCGCAGTCGCGCGGAACATGGTCTTCATGGTTTCGCTCCCTATCGTCGTTATCGTCGTTGTGGTTTCGTCACGCCGCGCCCGCGCGCCGGTCAGCGCCGGGCGAGGCGCTCTTCGGAATCCGCCATGCCGCGCGAGGCCTCCTCGCGCAAATCCTTCCAGATCGCGCCCACGTAGCGGCCGAACTCCGGCGCGGCCAGCGCCTCGGAGGTGCGCGGGCGCGGCAGGTCGACCTCGATCGAGCGCTTCACCCGGCCGGGCCGGTAGGTCATCACCAGCACCCGGTCGGAAAGCTGCACCGCCTCGGTGATCGAATGGGTGATCAGCAGCATGGTCTGGTTGAGCGCGGCGCGGATTTCCAGGAGCTTGTCGCCCAGCAGCATGCGGGTCTGCTCGTCCAGAGCGCCGAACGGCTCGTCCAGCAGCATGATGCGCGGCTCATAGGCGAGCGCCCGCGCCACCGCCGTGCGCTGGCGCATGCCGCCGGACAGCGACGAAGGATAGTGATGCTCGAACCCTTCCAGCCCGACCAGCCGGATGAAGTGGCGCGCCCGCTCCTCGCGGTCGGCGCGGCCCATATGCGCTACCTCGAGCGGAAAGGCGACGTTCTCCAGCGTGGTGCGCCAGGGGAAGATCGATTCTTCCTGGAACACCATCCCGATGTCGTGGTGGGCGCCGTTGACCGGATGGCCCTCGACCAGGACGCTTCCGTCATAGCCGTTGACCAGCCCGCCGACGATGTTGAGCAACGTGGTCTTGCCGCAGCCCGACGGCCCGACGATCGAGACGAACTCGCCCTCGGCGACCGACAGGCTGACATCGTCGAGCGCCAGGACTGGCCGGCCGCCGTCCCGGTCGTACGTCTTCGAAAGTCCGATGACCTCGAGTGTCGCGCCCACGGTGTCCGCCCTGTCTGGCAGGTCCGCCGCGCCCTTCTGTGTGGCGCGAGCCCTTTGAGACTGCGGCCGTGTGCCCAGTCCCGTCAACGGGAAAAGCCGGCGCCGGACCCCTCTTGAAAACCTGGCGGGCGAGATTATCTCGATGTTCGCCGGACGCCCTCGCGGGTCCGGCTTCCGGCCCGGCCTCCTGGCGGGCCACCAGTGCATATCGCTTCTGATGGAGGATGTGACATGAACACGTTCGATTTCTCTCCCCTGTTCCGCACCATGGTCGGGTTCGACCGCCTGAACCAGGCGCTCGAGACGGCGATGCACGCCGACAACTCGGCGGTCTCCTACCCGCCCTACAACCTGGAGAAGACCGGCGAGAACGCCTACCGCATCACCATGGCGGTGGCCGGGTTCGGCCGCCACGAGTTGAGCGTCGAGACGCAGGAGAACGCGCTTGTGATCGCGGGCCGCAAGGACGGCAGCGACGAACCCAAGAGCTACCTGCATCGCGGCATCGCCGGGCGCAACTTCGAGCGCCGCTTCCAGCTCGCCGACTACGTGCGGGTGCGCGACGCCCATCTGGCGGACGGGCTGCTGCATGTCGACCTGGCGCGCGAGCTGCCCGAGGCCATGAAGCCCCGCAAGATCGAGATCGAGACCTCGGAGCCGGCCTCGATCGGCGGCGGCAAGGTGAAGGGCGTGATCGACAGCAAGGCCGCCTAACGGCCTCTGCCGCGTCGCGAAACGGGGGGCGCCGGGAAACCGGCGCCCTCTTTCTCTTTGCGTGTGGGCGGCCGGTCACAGCGTGTGGCCGGGCGGCCACACCCCGAACAGAGCCTGTGATCCTGTGGGCGAGTCGAGTCGACGAGATGTCGAAAATGGGGCAAGGGAACGGGGTGTGACTGAAGTCATTTCCCTTGTGACAGGCGTGAATTGTAGCCGAAAATTTTCAGGGAGCCCTGCCATTCGTGCCCTCGCATCGATGATAGCAGCCGCCGGGATGCTCGCCATGACGCTCCCGGCGCTCGCCGACGCACCGGCTCCCGTGACACGCGACGCCGAGATGGTGCGATCCTTCACGCAGCGCATCGCGGCGCTGCAGAAGCGCGATTCGGGCCAGGGCGACCGCATGGCGGCCCTCAACCACGCCCTCGCGCACTACATCGATTTCGGCCAGGCTGCGCGCAACGCGCTGGGCGGCTATTGGAGCCGGATGGAGCCGGCGACCCATGAAAGGCTGATCGACACGCTGCGCCAGCACGTGGCCAAGCGCCTGTCGCTGTTCCTGTTCGACGGCACCGCGCACCCGATCGAGGTCGGCCGGGCGTCCGACGGCGCGAACGGCAGCCCGACGGTCGTCCCGGCGACGCTTGCCCTGGCGCCGGGTTCCTCGATCCCGCTGGATTTCATGATGGCCGATCGCACCGCGGACAAGCCGCGCATCGTCGACGTGATGATCGCCGGGGTCAGCCTGATGGGCATGCTCGGCGACGAGTGCCGGGCCGTGGTGCAGCGCCAGGGGGTCGACGCGCTGATCGCTCGCCTCGCGCAGTAGCGGCCGGCGGCGCCGGGCCGATTGACCGGCCCCAGCGGCCCGCTTAACGTCCCTCCCTCATCTGAGGGAGAGCGTCATGGCCGAACCGCAACCCGTCCGCATCCTCGAGATTCCCGAGGACAAGCTGACCGCCGAGCAGAAGAAGGTTTTCGACGATCTGGTCGCCGGGCGCGGCCGGTTGCTCACCCCCTACAAGATCTGGATCCATTCGCCCCAGCTCGCCGCGGCGATGGAGACGATCGGCACCTTCCTCAACAAGAAGGGGGCGCTCACCGAGCGCGAGGTGGAGCTGGCCATCGTCATCATCGCCACCCACTGGCAGGGCGCCTACGTGCAGGCCGCGCACGTCAAGCGTTGCCTCGAGCTGGGCTATCCGCAGGCGGCGATGGATGCGATCAAGGCGGGCAAGACGCCAGACCTGCCCGACGCGCGCGAGAAGGCGGTCTACGACCTCGCCCAGATCGCGATGGCGCCGGGCGGCGGCTCGGACGAGGTGTTCGCGCGGGCAGAAAAGGAGCTGGGGCGCGACGGGCTGGCCGAGGTTCTGGCGCTGCTCGGCTACTACTCGGCGGTCGCGATGGCGATGAAGCTGCACCGCGTGCCGGTGCCGGCGTAGCGAAAATTTGGCGAGGCCAGACCCGTTCGCCCTTCGAGAGCGCCCGTCGGGCGCTCCCCAGAACGAACGGACAATCGATAGGGCATCCCCACCGTTCGTGCTGAGGAGCCCGCGAAGCGGGCGTCTCGAAGCACGAACGGTGGGGCTACAGATCTTCCGATTGCGGCGGCGCGACGTCGCCGGAGAAGGCCTGCCAGATGGCGAGCTCGAACGTCTCCGAGTTGATGTTGCGCAGCATGGCGTTGCACAGGATCATCACCGCCGTCGCCGGCATGCCGCGCCCGTTGGCGAAGGGCCAGAACCGGTCGCCGGCCTGAAAGCGCACCGCGTAGATCTTGGCGAGCGGCGCGAGGATCTGCTGGATCGCCTCGGCGGAGACCTCCTCGCCGCGGTCGCGCGCGGCCACCAGCGCGCGCGCCGCCGCCTCGAGCGCCGCCGATTCGACGGCCTCGTCGGCGATCTGGTCTGCCGGGCCGGACGTCGCCGGCTCAGGCGGTGACATAAATCTCGCCTCCACGCTCGACCACGTCGTACTTGCGCAGCTTCCACTGCTCGCAGCCGCCGCCCCCGGCGTGCTGGCCGTCCTCGAGCTTGAACTCCCAGCCGTGCCAGGGGCAGACGATGTGGATCTCGTCCTCGTTGAAGCGCAGGCCGAGCGAAATGGAGTTCTCGCCGTACACCTCCTCCACCTTGCCGATCAGAATGCCCTCGCAGGCCGGACCGCCCTGGTGGGGGCACGTGTTGGAGTAGGCGTAGAGCTTGCCCTTGATGCGGAAGACGCCGATCTCGGTCCTGCCGTCGATCAGCAGCTTGCGCGCGCCGTCCTTCAGCTCGTCCGACTTGGCGACGAAGATTTCCTTGGCCATGGAGAGGGTCCTTTCGTTACGCGACCGGCTTCAATAGTCGCCGAGGTCGATGTCGAGATGGTTGAATGCGCTGAACACGTGGGGCGGGTTGGTCGGCTGCGCCTTGTGCACGAACGTGTCGTCGAGCTCGGCGAAGCTGGAGACGCCGAGATTGGCCAGCACGACCGTGACCTCGGTCTCCAGGATCTCCAGCACGCGGTGCACCCCCTCGGCGCCGTCCGCCGCGGCGCCATAGCCGCAGAGCCGGCCGATGGCGACCGCATCGGCGCCCAGCGCCATCGCCTTCACCACGTCGGTGCCGCGGTTGATCGCGCCGTCGACCACGATCTTGGCCCGGCCGCCGACGGCGTCGACCACCTCGGGCAGCACCTCGAGCGTGCCGCGCCCGTGGTCGAGCTGGCGGCCGCCATGGTTGGAGACGTAGACCACGTCGCAGCCCACCTCGACGGCCGTCGCTGCGTCCTCGGCGGTGGCGATGCCCTTGATCATCAGCGGAATGTCGTAGCGGTCCTTGAAGCGGCGCATGTCGTCCCAGTTGAGGGCCGCCTGGTAAAGGGGCCCCATCGGGTCGAGCTGGGTACGCGCGGTCGGGCGGTGGCGCTTGATGATGTCGCGCTCGCGCCGTCCATAGACCGCGGTGTCGACGGTGAAGCAGAACGCGACATACCCGAGGTCGATGGCGCGCGCCACGTGATCGTCGACCCAGGCGCGGTCGCCGCGCACGTAGAGCTGGAAGATCTTGGGGTGCGACGTCTCCTTGGCGATCTCGTCCATGTTGGGGGTGGTGACGGACGACAGGATCGAGATCGTGCCGAACTTCTCGGCGGCCTTGGCGGGCGCCATGGCGCCGGTGTCGTGCAGCGACTGGAGCGAGCCGATCGGCGCGAGCAGCACCGGCAGGCGCAGCTTCTGGCCGAGCAAGGTGGTCGACCGGTCCATGCCCGACACGTCGCGCAGCACGCGCGGGCGCAGCGCCAGCGAATCCAGCGCCATGCGGTTGCGGCGCAGCGTGGTCTCGCTCTCCGCCCCGCCGATCATGTAGTCCCAGGCATTGCGCGTGATGTTGTTGCGCGCGGCCTTGATCACCTCGTGGAACGTGTCGAACCGGTCCGACCGCGGCGCGAGGGCGGGGGCCAATGGGCTGTTGCTGACGGCATCGTTCACGGTGGGAACGCCTCCCCGCATGTCCTTACCGGACGCATCTAAGTACGCCCCGCTTCCCGTGTCCAGCGATCCGGGCCTTTCCTCAATGCATGCCCACCCCGCCATCGACCAGCAGGGTCTGGCCGGTGACGAAGTCGGAGTCGGGCGAGGCGAGGAACAGGCAGGCGCCGACCAGGTCCTCCGGCTCCTCCAGTCGCCTCAGCGCACGGCCGGCGACCACGTCCGACTGGCCGCGCCCCGACGCCACCCAGCCGCCCTTCTTCTTCACGTTCTCGCTCATGGTCGAGCCCGGGGCGAGGCAGTTGACGCAGATGTCGTAGGCGCCGAGCTCGCGCGCCATGCCCTTGGTCATGGCGATCACCGCGCCCTTCGAGGCGTCGTAATGCAGGAACATCGGCACGCCCTGGAAGAAGCGCCCGGTCGCGATGTTGATGATCTTGCCGTATTTCTGCGCCTTCATGTGCGGGGCGGCCGCCTTGGCGCACAGGAACACGCCGCGCGTGTTGATCGCCATCACCCGGTCCCACAGCTCGACCGGAATGTCGGTGAAGCTCTGGCGCTCCAGGTTGGTGAAGGCGGCGGCGTTGTTGACCAGGATGTGGAGCCCGCCGAGCCCCTCGATCGTCTTCGCCACCATCGCCTGGCACGCCGCCTCGTCGGCGACGTCTGTCGGCACGTCGAGCGCCTCGCCGCCGGCCTTGCGGATATCGTCGACCACCGTGGCGCCCGAATCGAGGTCCGCGATGGCGACCTTGGCCCCTTCCGCCGCCAGCCCCCGCGCATAGGCCGCGCCGATCCCCTGCGCGCCGCCGGTGACGATCGCCACCTTGCCGTCGAGCCGTCCCATATGTCCTCCGTGCGTTCCCCGTCCTTCGACAGGCTCAGGACGAGGATTTGATTTTGCCAGACCTCATCCTGAGCGCGTCGAAGGATGAGGTCATGGAATGGAAAGGGCGGGTCAATGACCCGCCCTTTCGCCCGATTGCTCGGACCGCCGGTTACTCGGCAGCGGCCTGGTAGTTCGGGAAGCGGTCGCTGACATCCATGTTGAACAGCTTGCGCGCGTTCTCGCCCAGGATGTTCCTCTTCGCCGTCTCGTCGAGGAACGGCAGATCGTAGATGGTCGAGGGCAGGTCCATGTCCCAATGGGGATAGTCGGACGCGTAGAGGAGCTGCGTGTCGGCCTTGACCGTGCGGAACGTGTCCTCGAGGAGGCGCATGTCGTCCGGCTTCTCCATCGGCTGCGCCGTATAGTACATCTCCTTGAAGTACTCGGACGGCATCTTGGTGAGGCCGGGGCATTCCGACGAGCGCATGCGGTACTCGTTGTCGAGGCGCTGCGAGAGCCAGGTCGCCCAGGCGAGCCCGCCCTCAATCCAGATCACCTTCAGGTTCGGGAACCGCTCGGGCATCGCATTGATCACCCAGTTCGTGCAGTAATACACGTTGTGCCAGGTGAAGCCGAGCGCGTGCACCGTGATGAACCGGTTGGCGTTGCGCATCATCGGGTCGTCCCAGTTGAAGCCCGAATGGAACGCCAGCGGCAAGCCGAGGTCCTCGATCGCCTTGTAGACCTTCATGTAGTCGTTGTCCCAGATGGGACGGTTGCGGACCGAGGTGATCATGAAGCCGATCACGCCCTCCTTGCCGCCGAACTCCTTCACCATCTCGTAGGCGGCGGCATGGTCGTTGAACGGCAGGTACAGCATCGACTTGATGCGCGACGAGCCCTTCAGCACCCGCTCGCACAGCCAGCTATTGTAGGCGAAGGCCATCGCGTTCTCGGCGCCCGGCTGGGGCGACATGCCGAGCGTCAGCATCGGCGTCGGGAACATGCAGATATAGTCGATGCCGATCGCGTCCATCCAGCGATGCGACAGATGCACGTCGCGGTGCAGCCCGTCCTTCGGGGTCTGCTCCAGCTTGCGCAGCGGGTAGCGCGTGACGCGCCCGCCCATGTCCTGGAAGCCCGGGTTGCGCGCGCCCGCGCCGGCGCGCGTCTGGCCGGCCGACATGGTGAGCTGCTTGAGCACCGGGTCGCGGATGTACTCCACGATCTCGGCCATCGACTCCGACTCGTAGTGATGGGCATCGACGTCGATGATCAGCGTCTTGTCGAAACCGCGCTGGTCGCGCTGCTGCGCCGCGTGGCGGAGAAGCTTGGTGGTGTCGAACTCCTCCACGCTCATGCGGAGGTAGTCGGAGCTTGTCGGGAGTTCCATGGGCCGTTTCCTCGCTCGGACGGGCCGCCCGGCCACGCCACGCGGCCGGGTTCTGGACCCATCATGGATCATCCGGCCCCCGCCTGTCCATCCTGGCGGGCGGCCTTCGATTTGCCAAGGATTCTCGGGCGCTACCCGCCGTAGAACACCTTCTCGCCGAGGTCCTTCATCCACAGGATGGCGTCGTCGGGCCGGCCGTCGGGCTGTTTCGCGACATTGGCCTCGACCACCTCTGCGATCACGATGTGGTGGTCGCCCTGCTCGACGATCTGCACCACCCGGCATTCCACCGAGGCGGGCGCCGAGACCAGGATCGGCTGGCCGGTGGCCGGCCCCTTGCGCACCTTCTCGCCCGACACCGTGTCGCCCTCGCGCGTCGCGGGCTTGAAGAACGTGAAGGCGGGGCCCTGCTGGCCCTTGCCCAGCATGTTGAGGACGAACGACTTCGCCTTCTTGACGATTTCGTAGGCGCCGGAATCGGTCTTGACCCCGACCGCGACCAAGGGCGGCGCGAACGAGGTCTGGGTGACGAAGTTCACCGTGGCGGCCGCTGTCTCGCCGTCGGCCTCGGCGGTCAGCACGTAGATGCCGTAGGGGATCATGCGGAGCGCGGTCTTCTTGGCGGCGTCGTCCATCGGTTTCCTCCGTGTTGGGATGGCGGGAGTTTAGACAAGTTTCCCGTCGATCAAAATCCCCACGCTCCTTTCCGGCAGCGACACCCCTCACCCTGTTCCCTCTCCCAAAGGAGAGGGGACCCTGGGGCGACAGCCTCCGCATCGGTCGAGTGCGCATTTGTGCCGCGTAGAGAGGGAAGATCGACGGAACGTCCCCTCTCTCACGGGGAGAGGGACAGGGTGAGGGGGCGGCGCTCTATCGCGTGCAGCGCATCGCGGCGTCGCAAATGGTATGTTGGCGGCCATGTATCGTGACCGGACCCTGCTGCCCAAGGAGGCGATGCGGCTCGCCGTGCTCGGCACGCTGGCGCTCGATCCGCTGAGCTATGCAGACCTCGCGACCGCGCTGCGCCATTTCATCTCGCGCCTCGTCGGGCCCTCGCTCGAATTCACCGGCTCGTCCTTGGAGCTCTACCGGCTCGAAGGGCTGATCGCGGCCGAGGGCGGCGGTGCGGGCAAGCCCGGGCCCGACACGCGCCTTGCGCTCACTGGGGCCGGCCGCGCCGAGCTGCGCGCGCTGCTGGAGTCCGGCGTTCGCAGCCCGTTCGACGGGGTGGCGCGCCTCGTGCTCGCGCTCAAGATGCGCTTTTTGCATCTGCTCGACGTTCCGCGCGCAGCGCGTACAGATCGAGCTGATCGATCGAAGCGCTCGAGACCGAGCTCGCCCGCATCGAGGATCTCCGCGCGCGCCACGCGGACGAGCCGGGCCAGCTCGCCTCCTGGCTCGCGCTCGATGCCGCCGAGGTCCGCGCCCGGCTCGACTGGTTCCGCGCGCTCGGGGACACGCTGTAAGCCATCGTTGCCGTGCCCGGTTCGCGGGCGCGCGATGGCGGCGAGGTCCTATCCCGCCCGGAACTGCTTGGCGAGCTGCAGTCCCTGGCGCTGGTAGGACGAGCCGATGGCGCCGCCATAGAGCTTGTCGGGCAGGCCGGTCAGCCGCTCATAGACCAGCCGCCCGACGATCTGGCCGTCGTCCAGCAGGAACGGCACCTCGTGCGAGCGCACCTCCAGCACCGCGCGCGTGCCGGCGCCGCCCTGGTCGGCATGGCCGAAGCCGGGATCGAAGAACCCGGCATAGTGCACGCGGAACTCGCCCACGAACGTGTCGTAGGCGCGCATCTCGGCGGCGTAGCCGGGCGGGACCGTCACCGACTCCTTGGACGCCAGGATGTAGAAATCGTCGGGGTTGAGCACGATCCCGCCGTCCGAGCCGGGCACCACCTTCTCCCAGAACTCGGCCGGGTCGTACGCGCCGACGCGGTCGACGTCGATCAGCCCGGTATGCTTGCGCGCCTTGTAGCCGACCGCGGCGCCATCCGCCCGCGCCGCCAGGTCGACTGCGATCGGGATGCCGTCGGCGAGGCGCTCGTCGCGCCCGATCGTCCGGTCGACCAGCCCGACCTCGTCCTGCAGGCGGCGCAGCGCCGTCTCGCCGACGATGGGCGAGCCGCGCCGGAGGCGGAGCTGGTTCAGCCGCGAGCCGGCGCGCACCACCACCGAGAAGGCGCGCGGCGAGATCTCGACATAGAGCGGCCCCTCGTAGCCCGCCTCGATCCGCTCGAACTCGGCCGCCCGGTCGCAGATCAGCCGGGTGAACACGTCGAGCCGCCCGATCGAACTTTTCGGGTTGGCGACGCCCGATATGCGCGAGGGCAGCTTCAGCCGCTCCTCCAGCGGCACGATATAAACGCAGCCGCGCTCCAGCACCGCGCCGCGCGTCAGGTCGATCTCGTGCATGCGGAACCGGTCGATCCGGTCGGCGACGGCGGCGTCGGGTCCCGGCAGGAAGCTCGCCCTCACCCGCCACGCGACCCGGCCAAGGCGGAGGTCGAGACTGGCCGGCTGGACCTGGTCCTCGCCCACGCCCGCAGGCGCGGCGATCTCGCCGGCGCGCACCAGGGCGCGCAGCGCGTGCGACGGCAGCAGGCCGGTCGGATGCTCGTCCCTCAGCGGGCGGTAGGCCGCGTCGGGCAGGAAGGCGGGCTCGCTCATGGTTCCTCCAGCCCCGCCATGATCGCAGAAAAGGCGTTGTGCATCAAAGACTTGTTCTGTCCCCAGGTGATCCACAGAACGGGCCTTGACCGGACCCCCTCCCCCGCCCTCCCCCGCAAGGGGGGAGGGGGAGAGGGGTCGCTTATCCCCGTGATTAGAAACCGGTGGACAAGTTCATCCACAAGCGCCGCGACTCACACCAGGTGCTGGCCGCCGGTGACGAAGATCTCGGTGCCGGTGACGTAGGCGAAATCGGGCCCGCACAGCTGGAACACCGTCGCCGCCACCTCGTCGGGCGTGCCCATCCGGTTCAGCGGGATGCGCGGGATCAGCGCGTCATAGTCCGGCCCGATCATCTCGGTCTGGATCTCGCCCGGCGCGACCGCGTTGACGCGCACGCCGAGCTCGGCGAACTCGACCGCAAGCTCGCGCGTCAGCGCCGAAAGGGCCGCCTTCGAGATCGCATAGGCCGAGCCCGCGAAGGGGTGGATCTCGTGCCCGGCGATCGAGGTGATGTTGACGATGGCGCCCTTGCCGCGATGCAGCGCGGCGGCGAAGCCGCGCGCGAGGGCGAGCGGCGCGAACAGGTTGAGGTCGAACACGCCGCGCCATGCCGCCATGTCGCCGTTCAGGCAGCCGAGCCGCTCGGCATAGGGCGTCTTGGGCGAAAGGCCGGCGTTGTTCACCAGCGCGTGCAGCGGCCCCTCGCCGATCAGCGCGTTGGTCCGCTCGACGAACGCGTCGACGCTCTGCGCGTCGCCCAGGTCGGTGGGGATGTGGTGCGACCAGTTGGGGTCGCGCTTGCACTCCTCCGGCACGTCCTCGCGCGAGCAGGTGATCACGCGCCAGCCCGCCTCGCTGAACCGCTTCACCGTCGCGTGCCCGATGCCCCGGCTCGCCCCGGTCAGCACCAGCGTCCTGCGCGCGTCGCTCATGCGCCCTTCAGCGCGGGCGGGTCGCGCACCCAGACCACGCGGAACGGCCGCGCCACCCCGTCATGCTCGGTGACGGTGACGTACTCGCCCTCCTTGAAGGCGTGCGAGGCGAAGCGGGTGATCGGCTCGTCGTCTTCCTCGCCCGGCGCGTAGGAGAACGCCCAGTGGTTGCCCGCGGTGCGGATCAGGATGCCGTGCTGGTCGTCCTCGTCGTGCCAGAAGCGGCGCACCGAGCAGGCCTCGCGCACGTCGCGCCAGGCCGCCGTGTCGATATGGCCGTCGGCGCCCAGCGGCGCCAAGAACTCGTAGCCGTCCTCGTTACTGCCTTCGGGATGTTCGGCGGTGCGGGCGAGCTCCAGTCGGATCTGCTTCAGGGCCACGAACCTCTCCTCAATGCGCGAGCAGGACGGGAATCTGGGTATTGGCGATGATATGGCGCGTGCGCCCGCCCAGGATCATCTGGCGCAGCCGGCTTTGCGAATAAGCGCCCTTGATGAGCAGGTCGGCGCGCAGCAGCATCGCCTCGCCCAGCAACGCCGCGCCGATCTCTCTGTTGCCCGGATCGAAGCGGTGCACCTCGGATTGCACCCCGTGCCAGGCCAGGTAGTCGCGGAAATCCTCCGGCGGCAGGGCCGGCTCCGCCGAGCCGCGCCCGGCCATCACCGTCACCCGCTCGGCCTTGGCCAGGATCTCGAGCGCGCCTTCCACGGCGCGGACGCCCTCCATCGTGCCCTCCCAGGCGATGACGCAGTGAGAGGCCACCGTCCCGGCCCCGCCCGGCGGCGCGATCACGATCGGCCGGCCGGTCTCCAGGAGCGCCGCCTCCAGCGTGATCGGCGAGGGCAGGGGCGCGTCGCGCATCGGCCTTCCGACCACGGTGGCATCGGCCAGCCGGCCGCGCAGCGCCACCACCTCGTCCTCGCGGCCCAGCTCCTCGCGCCAGGAGATGGAGACGGCCCGGTCGGCGCTCGGCGCGTTCTGGCTCTTGAGCGCCTTGTCCGCGACGAACTTCTGGTACATGGCGCGCACCCGGCCGGCGCGATCGCTGCCTTCGCGCTCGGTGACGTCCATGATCTCCTCGATCATCGCGCCGTTCATGCCCTCGCCCGCGTAGGGCACCAGGCTTTTCGGGTCGGCGCGGACGTGCAGCACCTCGATGTGGGCGCCGACGCGCTCGGCGAGCTTCAAGCCGGTCTCGAGCGCGGGCAGGCTGACCTCCGCCGCGCTCACCGGAACGAGGATCGTTCTCATGCTCCCTGCCTTTCCGCCCCCACCGCGGCGGAGGCGCGCTCGATGCCAGACTTAGCCGTCCGCGCTGCCGAGGATCAGACCCCGGACGCGGGCGACGGTGTCCGCGACGTCTCCCGACACGTCGACGCGCCGCCAGCTTATCGTGCCGAGCGCGTGGCCGGCCTGGCCACGCAGCACGTCCGCGGTCGCGTCCGAGGCGTCATTCTCGCGTCGGCCGATCCGGCTGGCAAGGGTCTCGGGCGGCGCTTCGAGCCACAACCCGTCGAACGGCACACCGGCGTCGCGCGCGACACCTTCCACCCCGTCGCGCTCGTCCGGCCGCGCGTGCACCGCGTCGGCGATGGCCGCATAGCCGGCGGCGAGCGCCGTTTTCGCCTCGTCGCGGATCGTCTGGTAGACGCGGCGCGTGACATCTTCGCGATAGCCTTCGGGGCCCAGGCGGGTTTCCGGCGCCACCCCCATGATTCGCTTGCGGATCACGTCCGAGCGCAGCACCACGGCGCCCGGCGCGGCGCCGAGGGCGGGGGCCAGGGCGGCGGCGACGGTGGACTTGCCGCTGCCCGAGAGCCCGCCCACCGCGATCAGCCGCGGGGCGGCGGGCGCGAGGAAGCGGAGCGCGAGGTCGAGATAGGAGGCGGCCCCGGCGGCGGCGCCGGAATCGTTGCGCTGCTTCGCGGCGGCGGCGCCGACATGGGCGCGGATCGCGGCGCGCAGCGCGAGGAACAGCGGCAGGGCGGCAAGGCCGCCATAGTCGGCGCGGCGTGCGAGGTAGCGGTTGAGCACCAGATTGGCCAGGTCGCGGCGTCCGCGATGCTCCAAATCCATCAGCAGGAAGGCGAGGTCGTAGAGCACGTCGATGCGCGCCAGCGCGTCGCTGAACTCGATGGCGTCGAACAGCGCCGGCCTTCCGTCCACCAGGCAGATGTTGCGGAGATGCAGGTCGCCGTGGCAGTGGCGCACCAGCCCCGCCTCGCGCCGCAAATCGAGCAGAGTTCGCACCCCCTCCAGCGCGGCGCGGCAACCCGATTCCAGCGTCCTCGCCGTCGCCGGGTCGAGAATGTCCGGCGCGGCGGCGATGTCGCGCGCATTGGCCTCGATGGTCGCTTCGATCGCGTCTGCCCCGCCGAAGCGCCGGTCGGGCTCGGCCGCCTCGTGAAACGCAGCGATCGCGTCGGCAAGGTCGCGGGCGAGAGGCACCGTAAGCTCACCCTTTTCCGCCAGCCGGTCGAACAGGTCGTCCCCGCCGAACCGGCGCATGACCGTCACCCAGTCGACCGCCTCGCCCGCCGGCACGGCACCCGGCCCGCCGAGCGCCAGCGCGCCGTCCGGCCGGCGCACCACCGCCGCCGCGCCGAGATAGAGGTCGGGCGCGGTGCGCCGGTTGATCGTGACCTCCGCCTCGGTGAAGCGGCGGCGGTTCTCCAGGGTCGAGTAGTCGAGATAGGGAAACCGGATCGCCTTGCGCAGCTTGTAGGCGCGCCCGCCCGCCAGGAAGACGTGCGAGATGTGCGTCTCGACATGCTCGACCGGCGCGTCGGCGCCGTAGGCGGCGGGCTGAGAGAGGAAGTCGACGACCTCGTCCTGGCTGGGCTCTGCCATGCCCTATAGATGGGCGCGCAGGCTCACGGATACAGCCGCTCCTGCGACCAGCCGGTGGGGGTCCGCCGGTAGCGCACCCGGTCATGCAGGCGGAATGGCATCTCGCGCCAGAACTCGATGGCGTCAGGCACGACGCGATAGCCGGTCCAGAAGGGCGGGCGGGGCACCGCACCGAGGCCGAATCTGGCGGTGAACTGCGCCACGCGCTTTTCCAGGTCGAACCGGTGCGTCATCGGGCGTGACTGCTCCGACGCCCAGGCGCCCAGCTGGCTGCCGCGCGCGCGGCTGGCGAAATAGGCGTCGGCCTCTGCCGCGCTCACCGGCTCGACCTTGCCCTCGACGCGCACCTGCCGCTTGAGCGCCGGCCAGTGGAAGGCCAGCGCCGCGCGCGGATTGGCGGCAAGCTCGCCCGCCTTGCGGCTTTCGGTGTTGGTGTAGAAGGTGAAGCCGCGCGCGTCCGCGTCCTTCAGCAGCACCATCCGGACGCTGGGCGCGCCGGCGGCGTCGGCGGTGGCGAGCGCCATGGCCGTCGCGTCGCCCGCCTCGCGCGCCTTGGCCTCGGCGAACCACGCCGCGAACAGGGCGAACGGATCGTTGTCCTCGGCGTTAACCATATCTCCCCGGCCGGCCGGCCGCCCTGCGAAGCTGTGACCTATGACGCAGGCGAAAGGCTTGCAACGCTTGTATAGCAGTGACTATCTGAGAGCGGAACGGGTTGCGCCGGCGACGGATTCGTGGTGTTACCGACGTGTTGGCGGCACGGACTCTACTTATCGAGAGGGGACAAAATCACATGCGATTCCTGAAATTCATCATCCCCGGCCTGGTCGCCATCGCGCTCATCGGATGCCAGAACAACCCGTACGGGGCGAAGCAGACCGGCGGCGCGCTGATCGGCGGCGCGGTGGGCGGGCTCGCCGGCTCGCAGATCGGCCACGGCTCGGGAGCGCTCGCCGCCACGGCGGCGGGTGCGCTGCTCGGCCTGTTCGTCGGCAGCGAGGCCGGCAAGTCGCTCGACCGGGCCGACCAGCAATACGCCATGCAGGCGCAGCAGCAGGCCTATGCCGCGCCGGTGGGCGAGCGCATCACCTGGAACAACCCCGAAATCGGGCCATTCCGGCACCATCACCCCGGTGCGGGACGGGCGCGACCAGACCGGCGCCTATTGCCGCGAGTACCAGACGACGGTGGACGTCGGGGGCCAGCGGCAGCAGGCCTACGGCACGGCGTGCCGCGAGCCGGACGGATCGTGGAAGATCGTGCGCTGACAGCGGCCGGCGCGTCCCACGGGCGGCGAAGCGCGCCGGGCGGCGCCCTTCGCTGTCGTCGTGTCGCGGGGCCGGGCCGTGCGTGATCCATACGAAGTGCTGGGCGTCGCCAAGGACGCCGACGCGCCCGCCATCAAGAAGGCCTATCGCGAGCTCGCCAAGAAGCTGCACCCGGACCTGCACCCGGGCGACAAGGCGGCGCTGGAGAAATTCCAGGAGCTGCAATCGGCCTACGACCTGCTTTCCGACGCGGAGAAGCGCCGCCGGTTCGACGCGGGCGAGATCGACGCCTCCGGCCAGGAGCGCCCGCCGCGGCAATATTACCGCAGCTATGCCGACGCCGGCGAAGGCGCGAAATACTACGACGTGTTCGGCGAGGGCGGCGCGCAGGGATTCTCGGCCGAGGACATCTTCTCCGACCTGTTCGGCCAGGCGGCGCAGGGCGGCGCGCGCGGCCGCCGCCAGCGTGCCAACATACGCATGCCGGGCGCGGACGTGTCATACACGCTGCGCGTAGCGTTCCTCGAGGCGGCGAACGGCGGGCGCCGGCGCATCACCCTGCCCGACGGGCGCACGATCGACGTCGCCATCCCGGAGGGCACGCGCGACCGCCAGACGCTGCGCCTCAAGGGCCAAGGTGAGCCGGGCATCGGCGACGGGCCGGCCGGGCGATGCCTTCATCGAGATCCATATCGAGCCGCACGCCTTCTTCACCCGCAAAGACAACGACATCCATGTCGAGGTGCCGGTAACGCTGTACGAGGCGGTCCAGGGCGCGAAGATCGAGGTGCCCACGGTGGGCGGGCCGGTCTCGCTGACCGTGCCGGCGGGCTCGAACACCGGCACCACACTGCGGCTGCGCGGGCGCGGCGTGCTGGATTCACGCACCCGCACGCGGGGCGACCAGTTCGTGCGACTCAAGGTCGCGCTGCCCGACTCGCCCGACGAGGAGCTGACATCCTTCGTCGAGCGCTGGGCGAAGGACCACCCCTACGACGTGCGCCGCAAGGCGGGGATGGGCTGAGATGAGCGGATTCGACGATGTGCTGCGCCGCTGCCGCATCGAGCGCATCGAGCTCGAAAGCTGGATCTCGCGCGAATGGGTGCTGCCGGAGGGCGCGGCCGGCGGCTGGGTGTTCTCCGAGACCGACGTCGCGCGCGTCGAGATGATCTGCGACCTGCGCCGCGATCTCGAGATCGACGAGGAGGCGATGGCGGTCGTGCTGCCGCTGATCGATCAGGTCTACGCCCTGCGCGCCTCGTTGCGCCGCATCGCGGGGGCAATCGCGACCCTGCCCGAGCCCGCCCGGGCCCAGCTCCGCGAGGCGCTGCAAGACACGGCAGGGAAGCGGTAGCACCGGCGATTGACGGCCTTCCCGCCCCCGCTATAGTTGCCCGATCCCAAACGAGCCGCGGCCGGCCATGAATGACCCGTTCGAGATCCTGGGCGTCGAGCGCGACGCCACCCAGAAGGAGATCAAGGCGGCCTACCGCAAGCTTGCCAAGGAATTCCACCCCGACGTGAACCCGGAGGATGCCGCCCTCGCCGAGAAGTTCCGCGAGATCGCATCCGCCTACGAAACGCTGTCGAACGCCAGCTTGCGCAAGCGCTATGCCGAGGCACGGGCCCGCGGCACCTGGGGCGCCGGCTTCGCCTTCGGCGAGATGCCCGAGCACGAGCCGGAGTTCGACGAGCGCTTCGGGTCGGGCGACCGGGAAGCCGACCTGGTCGGGGACATCGCGGGCAACCGGCGCGGGCGCGGCGGCACCTCGATGTGGCTGCCCGGCGAGAACCTGTTCCACGAGATCACGGTGGACTTCCTCGAGGCGGCGCGCGGCGCGCGCAAGACGCTGAAGCTGCCGACCAGCGTCGCCCTCGACATCGAGATCCCGCCGGCGACCGAGGACGGGGCGATCCTCAACTTTCCGGGCTGGGGCTTTCCCGGCTATGGCGGCGGCGAGCCGGGCGCCCTGAATCTCAAGGTCAAGGTGGCCCCGCACGAAGTCTTCGCGCGCGACGGGGCCGACATCGTGGTCACCGCCACCATCGACGCCGCCCGCGCGGCCAAGGGCGGACTGGTCACCGTGCCGACGCTCGCCGGCGAGGCGCGGATCCGCGTGCGCAAAGGGGCGCAGACAGGCGATACGATCCGCATCAAAGGCGCCGGTCTCAGGACCGCCGACGGCAAGGGGCGCGGCGACCAGCGCGTCGTTCTGGCGGTTCCGCCCGCGTAATGCCCGGCCGCGCCGGGAAGCGGCGCGGCCGGGAGCCATGGTCGAAACAACGTGTCGTGGGCAAGGGCCCCGGGTCCGCAGCGCATCGCGTCGCGCTGCGCCCGGGGCGATGGATTGGGTGCCTACGCCGATGCGTCCTCGTTGACCTCGCGGAGCGCGATCTCGTTGAGGATTCGGTCGGCGTTCTTCTCTTCGGCGAGCGTCTCCTCGAGAAGGTCGGCCGCCTCGTCGTTTCCGAGCATCCGCGCCCAAGCGACCAGCGTGCCGTAGCGGGCGATCTCATAGTGCTCGACCGCCTGCGCTCCGGCGAGCAGCCCGGCCGACAGCACGGTCTTGTCCTTGGTCTCCTTGATGAGATCCTCGCCCTCCTCGATCAGCCCTTCGATGGCGGGGCATTCCTCTCCTTCCGCCTTTTCGCCGATCGACTTGAACACCTTCTCGAGCCGGTCGACCTGGCCCTTGGTCTCCTTCAGATGGGTTTCGAACGCGTCGCGCAGCTCCTCGGAATCCACTGCCTTCGCCATCTTCGGCAGCGCCTTCACGATCTGCTGTTCGGCGAAATAGATGTCCTGCAGCCCGTGCAGGAACAGATCCTTCATGGATTGGACGGCCATACTTACCTCCGGTTACGCAGGGTTACGCATGCCAGAAAAACTCGCCCGCCGAGTACGCGGTTCCGGCCCGGAGCAACGATCACACGGCGCCGGATTTGACCGACCGGGCGTTTCGTGTAGGATGCCGCAGGCCTGACCCACCTGCCCTGCGGCTGGGCCCTTCCGGATACGCTTCGAGGATCACATGGCCGAAACCGCGTCTTTGATGGCCGGTAAGAAGGGGCTGATCATGGGCGTCGCCAATGATCGCTCGCTCGCCTGGGGTATCGCTCGCACCCTGGCCACGCACGGCGCCGAGCTCGCCTTCACCTACCAGGGCGAGGCGCTGGGCAGGCGCGTGATGCCGCTCGCCGCCTCGGTCGGCTCCGACAAGGTCTATCCCTGCGACGTGCTTGACGGCGAGAGCCTCGACGCCACGTTCGGCGCGCTGGGCGAGGTGTGGGGCGGGCTCGACTTCCTGGTGCACGCCATCGCCTATTCCGACAGGGACGAGCTGAAGGGCAAGTATCTCGACACGTCGGAGGGGAACTTCGTCCAGACGATGAAGGTGTCGTGCTGGTCGTTCACGGCGGTGTGCCAGCGCGCCGTGCCGCTGATGAAGGCGGGATCGAGCCTGATCACCCTCACCTATGCAGGCGCCGAGCGCCACATGCCGCACTACAACGTGATGGGCGTGGCCAAGGCCGCGCTGGAGGCGAGCGTGAAGTACCTGGCCGTCGATCTCGGCGGCGACGGCATACGGGTGAATGCGATCTCGGCCGGACCGATCAAGACGCTCGCCGCCTCCGGCATCGGCGATTTCCGCTATATCCTCAAGTGGAACGAGCTGAACGCGCCGCTGAAGCGCAACGTCACCATCGACGACGTGGGCGGCGCCGCGACCTACCTGCTGTCCGACCTCGCCTCAGGCGTGACCGGCGAGATCCACCACGTCGATTGCGGCTACCACGTCGTCGGGATGAAGCGCGAGGACGCGCCCGACATCGCCGTCGTCCAGGCCGAGGCCCAGAAGGTCAAGGCGTAGCGTCAAACGAGATTGTCGCCCCGGACGGCGCGAAGCGCGGCGCCCCGCCTGACAACCATACTGACAACCATATGTGTTTCGGTCGTCAGGCCGCTCCTGTCCAATCCAGCACCGCCTTCGCCGTCTCGTCCGGCTTGTCGAGCCACGCCAGATGGCCGGCCCCGGCGATGGTCCGGATTTCGGTCTGGCCGCTGATCCCCTCGGCGAAATAGCGCGCGTAGCTCCGCGGCATCACCCGGTCGCCCTCGCCCCACAGCAGCAGCGTGGGCGCGGTGATCAGCTTCAGCCGGCGCGCGAGGCGCGTGTCGCCGAGCGGCCAGAGCAGACGGGCCGCCGCCTCGTTGGCGCGGTTCTGCTCCACCTGCCACTCGACCGAGTTCTGCCCCTCGGGCGGCGCGCGCAGCGCTCGGAACAGCTCGGGATCGGCGCACATCAGTCCGGGCACGTCGTCCTGCCTTTGCGCGAACGCGTCGATTGGCGCGTCATCTGTGCGGAACAGGCCGAACGGCGCGATCAGCACCAGCCGGCGCACCGAGGCGGGGAAGACCGCCGCCATCTCGGCGGCCAGCGCGCCGCCGACCGAGCTGCCGACCAGGTCGGCACCGTCGAGCCCGGCCTCGAGCATCAGGTTCCGCACCGCGACAACCCAGTCGAGATGCGAATCGAGCGTCGAATGGGCCCGGTCGCCGCCCGGAAAGCCCGGCAGGGACGGCACGATGACCGTCCGGCCCGCCTCGGCCAGCCGGTCGAGGAACGGCACCCAGCGGGGCAGCCCGCCGAGCCCGGCGAAGAACCCGATCGCCGGCCCCTCCCCCTTGCGCCAAACGCGAACCGGAAACCCGTCGAGATCGACGGTCGCAACACTCGGATCGGACATTGCGCTACTCGGCTGCGAGGCCGGCGGGAAGGGTGACCGGCGCCCGCTCCGCCTTGGGCAGCGGGTTGGGCCACCAGCGGTCCTCCCACTCCGAGAACTGGTCGCGCAGGAGGGGCATCACCTTCTCGGCAAACAGGCGCGTGTTGAAGCGCGTCGTCTCCTTCGACATGTTGCCGAACTGAAGCAGCATCATCAGGTGGCCCACGTTCAGCTCGGTCACCGCGGTGCGCAGCTGTTCCGCCACCTCCTCGGGCGTGCCGATCACGACGTAGCCGTTCTCGACCATCTCGGCCATCGTCGAGGCGACGTTGCGGTCGACGCGATAGGCCGAGCGTGCGACCTGGCCGGTGAGGCCGGCGCGCTGCGTCGCCTCCGACACGTAGCCGGGCGGCGACGAATACAGGGGCGAGAGGTGCAGGCACTTGTTGAAGAAGTACTCGGCGGCCTCGGAATACAGGTCCATCGCCTGCTGGCGCGATTCGGCGACGCCGACGAACTGCAGGAAGCCGGCGCGGTAGGGGTTCCGGTCCTTGCCGAGACGGTCCATCTCGTCCCAGAATCCGTCCATGATCCGCTTGCCCTGCTTGTAGCCGAAATAGCTGAGATACGAGAACACGTAGTCCATCTTGGCGCACCACTGCCACGTCTCGACCGACCCGCCGCCGGGAATCCAGATCGGCGGGTGCGGCTGCTGGATCGGGCGCGGCCAGGTGTTGACGTAGCGCAGCTGGTTGAAGCGGCCGTTGAAGGTGAAGGGCTCGCGCGTGGCCCACGCCTTCATCACGATGTCGTGCGCCTCGTGATAGCGGTCGCGCAGCATCGACGGGTTCTGGCCATAGGCGTAGCACGTGTCCATCGGCGTGCCGACCGGGAAGCCGGCGATCAGCCGCCCGCCCGAGATGCAGTCGATCATCGCGAACTCTTCGGCCACGCGGGTCGGCGGATTGTACAAAGCGAGCGAGTTGCCCATCACGCAGATCGCGGTGTCGGAGGTGCGCCGGGCGAGCGCCGCCGCGATCAAATTGGGCGAGGGCATCAGCCCGTAGCCGTTGGAATGGTGCTCGTTCACGCAGATCGCGTCGAACCCGCAGTCCGCGGCGTATTCCAGCTCGTCCATGAAGTCGTTGTACATGTGGTGGCCGCGCTCGGGCCGGAACAGGCCCGAATCGATATCCACCCACACCGACCGGTGCTTCTCCTTGAAATCCTCGGGCAGCTCCGTGTAGGGCATGAGGTGGAACCACAGAAGCTTCATGGCCGAATTCCTTTGCGCCGTGGGACGTGGTATTTGAGCAGCCTCCGCCATGTCGCACAACAGCTTCGGCCACCTTTTTCGTGTGACCACCTGGGGCGAAAGCCACGGGCCCGCCATCGGCTGCGTCGTCGACGGCGTGCCGCCGCGCCTGCCGCTGTCCGAGCCGGACATCCAGGTCTTCCTCGACAAGCGCCGGCCGGGCACGTCGCGCTTCGTGACCCAGCGGCGCGAGCCCGACCGGGTGGAGATCCTGTCCGGCACGCTCGACGGGCTGACCACCGGCACGCCGATCAGCCTGCTCATCAAGAACGAGGACGCCCGGTCCAAGGACTACGCCGCGATCAAGGACCTCTACCGGCCCGGCCACGCCGATTATGCCTACGACGCCAAGTACGGCATCCGCGACTATCGCGGCGGCGGCCGCTCGTCGGCGCGCGAGACGGCCTGCCGGGTTGCCGCCGGCGCCATCGCGCGCAAGGTGCTGGGCGACGGCGTGCGCATCCGCGGCGCGCTGATCCAGATTGGCGAAATGGAGATCGACCGCGCGCGCTGGGACTGGCGGCAGGTGGCGAAGAACCCGTTCTGGTGCCCCGATCCCGAGACGGCGAAGGCCTGGGAGGCGTATCTCGACCGGGTGCGCAAGGACGGCTCGTCGGTCGGCGCGGTGATCGAGATCGTCGCCGAGGGCGTGCCCGCCGGGTGGGGCGCGCCGATCTATGGCAAGCTGGACGCCGACCTGGCCGGCGCGCTGATGGGCATCAACGCGGTGAAGGGCGTCGAGATCGGCGCGGGCATGGAAGCCGCGCGGCTGACCGGCGAGGAGAACGCCGACGAGATGCGCATGCGGTCGGGCAAGGTGCGGTTCCTGTCGAACAATGCGGGCGGCGTACTCGGCGGCATCTCGACCGGCCAGGACATCGTCGCCCGCTTCGCCGTCAAGCCGACCAGCTCGATCCTGACCCCGCGCCGCACCGTGACCGCCCAGGGCAGGAACGCCGAGATCGCCACCAAGGGCCGCCACGACCCCTGCGTCGGCATCCGCGCCGTGCCGATCGGCGAGGCGATGATGGCCTGCGTGCTCGCCGACCACCTGCTGCGCCACCGCGCGCAGATGGGCTAGCGCCGGAACACCGCCACCAGTTCGACATGGGGCGACCAGAGGAACTGGTCGAGCGGCGTCACGCGCTCCAGCCGGAAGCCGCCATCGACCAGCGTGCGCGCGTCGCGCGCGAAGCTCTGCGGGTTGCACGAGATGTAGACCACGGCGGGAAGCTTTGCCGCCGCCGCGATCTGTTCCGCCTGGCGCGCCGCGCCCGGGCGCGGCGGGTCGAGCACCAGCCCGTCGAGCCGGTCGAGCTCGCCGGGCATGAGCGGCCGGCGCACCAGGTCGCGCGTCTCCACCTCGATCGTCCCCGCGAGACCGGCGCGGCGCGCAGCCGCGTCGAGCGCGCCGGCCATCGCGCCATCCGATTCGACGGCGTGGACGCGCGCGCCGGATGCGGCCAGCGCGAAGGCGAACGGGCCGCACCCGGCATAGAGGTCGGCGACACGACGGGCGCCGGCCAGCGCCGCCGTCGCCTCCCGCACCAGCATCGCCTCGCCCGCTTCGGTCGGCTGGACGAAGGCGGCTTGCGGCAGCTCGACCGCCACGCCGGACAGGGTCAGCCGGACCGGGCGCAGCGCGGCCACCGGCTCGGGCGGTCCGGCGGCTTGGCGCCGCGCCTTCCCCGCCTGCTGCCAGGAGAGCCGGGCGAAACCTGCCGCGTGCGCCAGGGCGGCGAGGCGCTGGCGCGCGCCCCCGTCGGGCGGCGATGCCGTGCGCAGCACCACGTCGAGACCGGAGTCCGTCAGCGTCAACGGAATGTCGGCGGATCCGCCCGACGGCAGGGCAGCCCCCACGACGTCGCGCAGCGCCGGCAGCGCGGCGACGATCTCGGGCACAAGCACGTCGCAGGCGTGAACGTCGACCAGCGACTCGCTGGCCGCCTCGGTGAAGCCGAGGATGGCGCCGGCCCTGGTGCGCCGCGCGCCGAGCCGCGCCGTGCGCCGCGTTCCCGGCCCGATCGCCACGATCTCCGCCACCTCCGCGGTCACGCCATGCCGGCGCAGCGCCTCCGCCACGATGTCCCGCTTCCAGGCGAGGTAAGGCGCGGCGGCCAGATGCTGCACCGCGCAGCCGCCGCACGTGCCGAAATGGCGGCAGGGCGGATCGGCGCGGTCGGGCGAATTGGTCTCGCGCGCGACGAGGGAGGCGCGCCGCCCCTCGCCGGCGCGCGGCCCGAGCCGCACCGTCACCCGCTCACCCGGCAGGGCGAACGGCACGTAGACCGGCCCCGCCCCTGTCATGGCGACGCCGTCGCCGGCGGCGCCGAGCCGGTCGATCTCGATCGTCAGAAATTCTTCGCGATCCGTCGCCGCGCCCGTCATGCGCGGCACGTTAGGCTCACATCTCGCCGCGGTCGACCGCTGGGGACGCGCGGGCCGGCCGGCAAGGGGGCGGCGGGCGGCCGCAGGATCAACTTTTCCGCGCGCAGATCAGGAACTCGCGATTCCCGTCCGGCCCCGTGATGGGGCTTTCGTCGGTGCCGACGACGGTCCAGCCCGGCCGGGCTGCCAGCCAGGCGCGGACGCGCTCGACGACCGCCGCGTGCACCGCCGGGTCGCGAACCACGCCCCCCTTGCCGACCTGCCCCCGCCCGGCCTCGAATTGCGGCTTGATCAATGCGACCAGCACGGCACTGGGCGCCGCGAGGTCGAGCGCCGCCGGCAGAACGGTTTCGAGCCCGATGAAGCTCGCGTCGCAGACCACCAGCTCCGGCGCCTCCGGCACCTCGGCGGCGGTCAGATAGCGGGCATTGGTGCTTTCCAGGCAAACGACGCGCGGGTCGGTCCTGAGCTTCCAGGCGAGCTGGCCGCGCCCCACGTCGACCGCGTAGACCTTGCGCGCGCCACGCGCGAGCAGCACATCGGTGAACCCGCCGGTGGAGGCGCCGACATCGAGGCAGGTCCGCCCTTCGGGATCTATGTCGAAGGCGTCGAGTGCATGGGCGAGCTTCACGCCGCCGCGCGACACCCAGGGATGGTCGCGCCCGCGAACCTCCAGCCCCGCGTCGTCGGCGACGAGGCTTCCCGGCTTGTCGAGCCGCGCCTCGCCCGAATAGACCAGCCCGGCCATGATCAGCGCCTGGGCCCGCGCCCGGCTTTCGGCCAGGCCGCGCGCCACCAGCGCCTGGTCGAGCCGGGTCTTGCCCGCGCGTGCCGGTTTGGCGGTCATCAGCCCTGTCCGTCATTGCGAGCGCAGCGAAGCAATCCAGAACATGGCGGCGGTGCTGGATTGCCTCGTCGCTGCGCTCCTCGCAATGACGACAAATAGGACGATCCGGGCGCTAAACCCACAGCGCCTTGCTGGCGAGGCGCGCGCCTTCGGCCAGGGCGGCGAGCTTGGCCCAGGCGATCTGCGGGTGCACGCGGCCCCCGAGCCCGCAATCCGTGCCGGCGATGACATTCTCGCGCCCGACCATCTTCGCGTAGGCCAGGATGCGGTCGGCCACCAGCTCGGGGTGCTCGACCACGTTGGTGGCGTGGCTGACGACGCCGGGAATCAGCAGCCGGTCGCTTGGCAGCTTCGCCTCGCCCCAGACCTTGACCTCGTGCTCGTGGCGCACATTGCCCGCTTCGACCGAGAAGGCCTGCGCCTTCACGCGCAGCATCACGTCGACAATGTCCTTGAGCGGCAGGTCGGCGGTGTGCGGGCCGTGCCAGCTTCCCCAGCAGATGTGGTAGCGCACCCGGTCCTCAGGGATGCCGGCGAGCGCCCGGTTCAGCGCCTCGATACGCAGCATCGCGTAGCGCCGGTACGCGTCCAGCGTCGGGTGCGGGTCGAGCATGTCCCAGGTGTCGGGCAGGCCCGGATCGTCGAGCTGCAGCACGAATCCGGCCTCGACGATGGCGCGGTATTCCACCGCCATCGCCGCCGCGATCCCTTCGAGGAAGGCCTCGTCGGTCGGGTAATGCACGTTCTGGCCGCGGCAGAACATTTCCAGGCTGCCGACCGCGATGGACGTGACGAACGCCTCCTCGATGCCGGCCGCCTCGGTCGCCGCCTTGAGGTTGGCGAGGTCGCGCTTCAGCGCGGCCTCGCCGGTATAGGCGATGGGCCCGATGCAGGCGGGGCGCGAGGCCGTGCTCGGCACGGCGGCGGCCTCGGCATAGAACGCGGCGAAGTCGCGCTGCTCCCAGCGCCGTCCGACAATGCGCATCGGCGCGCCGGCGGGCACCGTGTCGGGCGCCGCCGCGCCTTCCGGCGTGGGACCAAACCCGGCAAGCCGGCCGAAGATGTAGGTGCCCCAGGCGGCCAGGTCGGCGGCGGCGCGCATCGGCTTGCCGAACTCGCCGTCATTGGGGACGTCGATCCCGGCGGCGCGCTGCGCGTCCACCACCTCGGCCACCGACGAGCGCAGCAGCGCGTCGAGCTTCGCCTGGTCCGCGTTGGGGTCCGACCACGCCTCGCGCAGCGCATCGGGCCGGGGCAGGCTGCCGGCATGGGTGGTCAGGATGCGGTCGGTCGAGCGCTTCATCGGGGGCTCCGTGACGGTGGCAAACTCTCGATCATCGGCTCGGATCGCTTCGCCGGGTGCGCGATGACGAAGGGCAGGTCTGCCGCGGTCCGAGCCTAAGCCCGCGCCGTCTGGGCGGCGACGCCGAGCGCGCCGAGCGCCGTGGCCACGATGTCGGGCGCCTTGAGGCCCGCCTTCTCGTACTGCTTCTCGGGCGAATCCTGGTCGAGGAATTCGTCGGGCAGGACCATCGGGCGGATCTTCAGCCCGTCGTCCAGCATGCCGTGGGTGGCGAGATAGTGCAGCACGTGGGCGGCAAAGCCGCCGACCGCGCCCTCCTCCACCGTGATCAGCACCTCGTGCTCCTTGACGAGGCGGCGGACGAGGTCGGTGTCGAGCGGCTTGGCGAAGCGCGCGTCGGCGACCGTGGTGGGCAGGCCGCGCGCGCCCAGCTCGTCGGCGGCGGCGAGGCATTCCTGCAGCCGCGTGCCGTAGGAGAGGATGGCCACCTTGGTGCCTTCGCGCAGGATGCGACCCTTGCCGATCTCGAGCGGGGTGCCGTGGTCGGGAAGCTCGACCCCCGCCCCTTCGCCGCGCGGATAGCGGAAGGCGGACGGGCGGTCGTCGATGGCGACCGCGGTCGCCACCATGTGGACGAGCTCGGCCTCGTCCGCGGCTGCCATCAGCACGAAGCCCGGCAGCATGCCGAGATAGCCGATGTCGAACGAGCCCGCATGGGTCTGGCCGTCGGCGCCCACGAGGCCCGCCCGGTCCATCGCGAAGCGCACGGGCAGGCGCTGGATCGCCACGTCGTGGACGATCTGGTCGAAGGCGCGCTGCAGGAAGGTGGAATAGATCGCGGCGAACGGCTTCATCCCGTCGGCGGCGAGGCCGGCGGCGAACGTGACCGCGTGTTGCTCGGCGAGCCCCACGTCGAAGCAGCGGTGCGGGAACTCCTTCTGGAAAAGATCGACGCCGGTGCCGGACGGCATGGCAGCGGTGATGGCAACGATCTTGTCGTCGCGCCTGGCCTCGTCGACCAGCGCGCCCGCGAACACCTTGGTGTAGCTGGGCGGGGCGTTGGGCTTGCCCTTCGCCTGGGTGCCGGTGACCACGTCGAAGCGCGAGACGCCGTGGTATTTGTCCGCCGATTCCTCGGCCGGCTTGTAGCCCTTGCCCTTCTGGGTGACGACGTGGATCAGGATCGGCCCCTTCTCGTCGTCGTCGCGCACGTTGCGCAGCACGGGCAGCAGGTGGTCGATATTGTGCCCGTCGATCGGGCCCACGTAATAGAAGCCGAGCTCTTCGAACAGCGTGCCGCCGGTGAGGAGGCCGCGCGCATACTCCTCGGCGCGCATCGCCGCGTTCTTGATGGTGCGCGGGAAGCGGTCGGCCATGTGCCGGCCGATGTCGCGCAGGCTGCGGTACGACTTGGACGAGATCAGCCGCGAGAGATACGCGCTCATCGCGCCCACGGGCGGCGCGATCGACATGTCATTGTCGTTCAGGATGACGATGAGCTGGGTGTCCATCGAGCCCGCGTTGTTCATCGCCTCGTAGGCCATGCCGCCGGACATCGCGCCGTCGCCGATGACCGCGATCACCCGGTTGCTGTGTCCCTGCAGATCGCGCGACACCGCGAAGCCCAGCGCTGCCGACACCGAGGTCGAGGCGTGCGCCGCGCCGAACGGATCGTAGGGGCTTTCCGTGCGCTTGGTGAAGCCGGACAGCCCGCCGCCCTGGCGCAGCGTGCGGATGCGGTCGCGCCGGCCGGTCAGGATCTTGTGCGGATAGCACTGGTGGCCGACATCCCAGATCAGGATGTCGCTCGGCGTGTCGAACAGGTGGTGCAGCACCACGGTCAGCTCGACCACGCCCAGCCCGGCGCCGAGATGGCCGCCGGTCATCGACACGGCGTCGATGGTCTCCTCGCGCAGCTCGTCGGCGAGCTGGCGCAGCTCGCGGGCGGTCAGCTTCTTGATGTCGCCCGGGCTGCTCACCCTATCGAGAAGCGGGGTTTTCGCCTGTGCCGACACGACCCTCTCCCTCTCTCCTCTCAGGACCGCCGATCCACCACGAACCGGGCCACGGCCCGCAGTGCATCCGCCCGCCCATCGAACGCCGCCAGGCGGTCGGCCGCGAATCGCGCGTGGTCGCGCGCACGCGCGCGCGCCCGTTCCAGCCCCAAAACCGACACGAACGTGGCCTTCCCTGCGGCGGCGTCCTTTCCCGCCGTTTTCCCGATATCGGTCGAATTCCCTTCGGCGTCAAGCAGGTCGTCGGCGATCTGGAAGGCGAGCCCCAGATCGCGCGAATAATCGAGCAGGGCCTGCTGCGCCCCGGGCGTCGCGCCGCCCAGCACGCCGCCGGCCTCGCAGGCGAAGGTGATGATCGCCCCCGTCTTGAGCGCGTGCATCCGCGCGACGACCTCGATTCCGGGGCTGGTGCCCTCGGCGGCGAGGTCGATCATCTGCCCGCCGACCATGCCGGCGGCGCCGGCCGCGACCGCCAGGCGGCGGGAAAGCTCGCAGCGCACCTCCGCGTCGGGATGGGTGTCGCGCCCGGCCAGAACCTCGAAGGCCAGCGCCTGCAGCGCGTCGCCGGCCAGGATCGCCGTCGCCTCGTCGAACTTCTTGTGGCACGACGGCTGGCCGCGGCGCAGATCGTCGTCGTCCATCGCCGGCAAATCGTCGTGGATCAGGGAATAGCTGTGGATCAGCTCGACCGCGGCGCCGACGCGATGGGCGCGCGCAACGGGTGCGTCGAACAGCCGCGCCCCCGCCGCCACCAGGAACGGGCGCAGCCGCTTGCCGCCCGCCAGCGTGGCGTAGCGCATCGCCTCGTGGACGCGCGCCTCGGGGCCGGACGGGCGCGGCAGCACCGCATCCAGCACCCGATCCACCGCCTGGGAGGTTTCGGCCATCGCGTCCGCGACCGAGGCCGCGGCCATGGCGTCATTCAATGTCGGCAGGCTCCGCCCGGACCTCGCCACCCGGGCCGATGTCGATCCTGTCGATCTTCATCTTCGCCTCCTTCAGCTTCTGCTCGCAGTGACGCTTGAGCTTGGCGCCGCGCTCGTAGGCGGCGATCGCGTCGTCGAGCTTCGCCTTGCCGTCCTCGAGCTTGCGGACGATCTTTTCCAGCTCGCCCAGCGCGTCCTCGAAGGACATGGCGCCGATGTCGTCGGTCTTGGCGTCAGGCATCGTTTCTCCGTCGGCGGAGTGTAGTAGCCGCGCCGCACCGGGGCAAGGCGGCCGGAACCTCTGGAATTGCGCGGAATTCGCAGGAAATTCGCCCGAATCGGCCGGCGCTTCCGCTGGCTATTCGGCCATCAGGCTGCGCACGTGGCGGGCGGCGCCGGCGGCCAGCGCCTGCAGGTCGTAGCCGCCTTCGAGCGTCGAGACGATGCGCCCGTCGGCGCTTTCGGCCGCGATCTCGCGGATGCGGTCGGTGACCCAGCTATAATCCTCGTCGCCGAGCTCGAGCATGGCGAGCGGGTCGCGCGCATGAGCGTCGAACCCGGCCGAGACCAGGATCAGCTCGGGCCGGAAATCCGCGACGGCTGGCAGGATCACCCGCTCCATCGCCCGGCGGAAGCCGACCGAGCCGGTGCCCGCCTCCAGCGGCGCGTTGAACACGTTGCCGGCGCCGCGCTCGTCGGCCGCGCCGGTGCCGGGATAGAACGGGTATTGGTGGGTGGAGGCGAACAGCACCTCGGGCTCGGCCTCGAAGGCGGCCTGGGTGCCGTTGCCGTGATGCACGTCGAAATCGACGATGGCGAGGCGCTTGACGCCGTGCGCCTGGCGGGCATGCAGCGCCCCGATCGCCACGTTGTTGAACAGGCAGAACCCCATGCCGCGCGCCGGTTCGGCATGGTGGCCCGGAGGGCGCACCGCGCAGAACGCCGTCCGCGCCGCGCCGCCCATCACCGCGTCGACGGCGGCGATCACCGCGCCGGCCGCGCGCAGCGCCGCCTCGCCCGAATTCGGGGCTCATCGCCGTATCGGGGTCGATCCGCACGCGGCCTTCCTTGGGCACGGCGGCGAGCAGCCGCTCGACATAGCGCCGGTCATGCAGCGCCGCGATGTCGGAAATCTCGGCCTTCGGCGCCTCGCGCCGCTCCAGCGCGCGGAAATCCTCGTCCGCGAGGGCCGCCAGCACCGCGCGCAGGCGCTCCGGCCGCTCCGGATGGCCGGGGCCGGGATCGTGGGCGATGCCGCTTGCGTGGGTGAACAGGAGGGTCATGCGATCACAGCGGCCGGTTCACCGGGATCTTGAGATAGACCGTGCCGTCCGGCTCGGCGGGCGGCAGGTGGCCCGCGCGCATGTTGACCTGGATCGAGGGCAGGATCAGGCGGGGCAGCGCCAGGGTGGCGTCGCGCGCCTCGCGCATGGCGACGTAGGCGTCCTCGGTCGTGCCGTCCTTGACATGGATGTTGGCCGCACGCTCCTCGGCGACCGTGGTCTCCCACGCATAGTCGCGCTTTCCGCCATTGCCGTAATCGTGGCAGACGAAGATTCGCGTCGCGGGCGGAAGCTCCAGCACGCGGCGGATCGAGTGGTACAGCACGCGCGCGCTGCCGCCCGGGAAGTCGCAGCGCGCCGTGCCCGAATCGGGCATGAACAGCGTGTCGCCCACGAAGGCCGCGTCGCCGATCACGTAGGTCAGGCAGGCCGGCGTATGGCCCGGCGTGTGCATCGCGCGCGCCTCGAGCCCGCCGATGGCGAAGGCGTCGCCGTCGGCGAACAGCCGGTCGAACTGCGAGCCGTCCTGGCGGAACCCCGCCTCGACGCCGAACACGTCCGCGAAATGGCGCTGCACGTCGGCGACGTGCGCGCCGATCGCGATGCGCCCGCCCAGCGCCTGCTGCACGTAGGGCGCGCCCGTCAGATGGTCCGCGTGCACATGCGTCTCGAGGATCCATTCGACCGCCAGCCCTTCCTGGCGCACGTAGCCGATCGCCTGGTCGGCGGCGTGCGTGCCGGTGTGGCCCGACGCCGGATCGAAGTCGAGCACCGGGTCGATCACGGCGCAGGACGTGCTCGCAGGATCGCGCACCACGTAGGTGACGCAGAACGTGTCGCGGTCGAAGAACGGATGGACGTGCGGATTCATGGTCTCATCCTACCATCGCGCGACGCGGGAATCCCTTCCGGCGAACGAACGTTTGACGACCCCTCCGGCTTTCCGAAATACTGCCCGCACCCCAAAGGTCACCTCATGCCCAGCCACCGTCTCGACACCGCGCCCGTCATTGCCGACGAGGTCAAGACCTCGACCTGCTACATGTGCGCGTGCCGCTGCGGCATCAAGGTGCACCTGAAGGGCGGCGCGATCCGCTATATCGAGGGCAATCGCGACCATCCGGTGAACCGGGGCGTGCTATGCGCCAAGGGCTCGGCCGGGTTGATGAACCATTTGTCGCCCGCCCGCCTGTCCAAGCCGCTGAAGCGCGTGGGCCCGCGCGGCGCGGGCGAGTTCGTCGAGATCGAGTGGGACGAGGCGCTGGCGACGGCGGCCGAATGGCTGGGGCGCATCCGCGAGACCGACCCGCGCCGCCTCGCCTTCTTCACCGGGCGCGACCAGAGCCAAGCCCTGACCGGCTGGTGGGCGAGCCAGTTCGGCACGCCCAACCATGCCGCGCATGGCGGGTTCTGCTCGGTGAACATGGCAGCCGCCGGGCTATACACGGTTGGCTCGTCGTTCTGGGAGTTCGGCGAGCCCGACTGGGAGCGGGCGCGCTACTTCATGATGTTCGGCATCGCCGAGGACCATGATTCCAACCCGATCAAGGCCGGGCTCGCCACGCTCAAGGCGCGCGGGGCCAAGATCGTGTCGGTCAACCCGGTGCGCACCGGCTACTCCGCCATCGCCGACGAGTGGCTGGGCATCACGCCGGGCACCGACGGGCTGTTCGCGCTGGCCCTGGTGCACGAGCTGCTGCGGGCGAACCGGATCGACCTGGAATTCCTGGTGCGCGCGACCAACGCGCCCTGGCTGGTGGTCGACGATCCCGGCGGGGCCGAGGACGGGCTGTTCGCGCGCGGCGCCGACGGCGAGCCTCTGTGCTGGGACGCCGCGACGGACCAGGCGGCGAGCGCGCTGCTCGCCGGCGTCACGCCGCGCCTGGTGGGCGAGGTGACGCTGGAGGACGGGCGCCGCGCGCCGCCCCGTGTTCGAGCTGCATGGCCGGGCGCTATCTCGACGAGGCCTACGCGCCCGAATCGGTGGCGGCGCGCTGCGGCATACCGGCCGACACGATCCGGCGCATCGCCGCCGAGCTCGCCGCGGCCGCGTTCGATTCCGACCTCGTGCTCGACGTCGCCTGGACCGACTGGGCCGGGCGGACGCCATGACCGCATGGTCGGCCGGCCGGTCAGCCTGCACGCCATGCGCGGCATCTCGGCCCATTCCAACGGGTTCCACACCTGCCGCGCGCTGCACCTGCTGCAGATGGTGCTGGGCGCCATCGACGCGCCCGGCGCCACCCGCCACAAGCCGCCCTTCCCCAAGCCGGTGCCGCCGCCGGTCAAGCCCGCCGGCCACGCCCACCAGGTCGCGCCCGGCAAGATCATGGCCGGCCCGCCGCTCGGCTTCCCGCTGGGACCGGAGGATCTGCTGGTCGAGCCGGACGGCACGGCGCGGCGCATCGACAAGGCCTATTCGTGGGAGGCGCCGATCGCCGCCCACGGGCTGATGCACATGCTGATCGCGCAACGCGCATGCGCACGACCCGTACCCGATCGACACGCTGTTCCTGTACATGGCGAACATGAGCTGGAACTCGTCGATGAACGTCGACGCGCGTCCACCGCATGCTGACCGCGCACGACGACACGACCGGCGAATACCGCATCCCGCGCATCATCTATTCCGACGCCTACTTCTCCGAGATGGTCGCCTACGCCGACCTGGTGCTGCCCGACACGACCTATCTGGAGCGCTGGGACTGCATCTCGATGCTCGACCGGCCGATCTGCTCGGCCGACGGGCCGGCCGATTCGATCCGCCAGCCGGTGGTCGCGCCCGACCGCGACGTGCGCGCCGTTCCAGGACGTGCTGATCGAGCTCGGCGTCGCGCCTCGGCCTGCCCGGGCCTGGTGAAGGACGACGGCACGGCCGCGCTATCCCGGCGGCTTCGCCGACTACATGGCGAACCACGAGCGCGCGCCCGGCATCGGCATGCTGGCCGGCTGGCGCGGCGAAAACGGAACGAGCGCACGGCACCGGCAAGCCCAACCCGGACCAGCTCGCGCGCTACGTCGCCAATGGCTGCTTCTGGTCGGAGGAACTGCCCGAGAGCGCGCGGTTCTACAAGCACATGAACCGCGACTATCTCGACCACGCCGCGCGCATGGGCTGGATTCCGCAAGCCCGATCCGATCGTGATGCAGATCTGGTCCGAGCCGCTGCAGCGTTTCCGCCTCGCCGCGCGAGGGCCACGGCGACATCCAGCCGCCGGAGGCGCATCGCGACCGCATCGCGCGCTATTTCGACCCGCTGCCGTTCTGGTACCCGCCGTTCGAGGACGAGGGCGCGGACGCGCTTCCCGCTGCACGCCGTCACCCAGCGCCCGGCGGCGATGTACCATTAGCTGGGGCGGGCAGAACGCGTGGCTGCGCCAGATCCACGGCGCCAACCGCGCTGTACGTGCCGCGCAGCGCGCGGCCGCGTCGCTCGGGCTCGAGGACGGCGACTGGGTGCGGATCGAAAGCCGCACCGGGCGCGATCGCCGCGCGCATCAAGACGATGGACGGCGTGAACGGCGACACGGTGTGGACCTGGAACGCCATCGGCAAGCGGCGCGGCGCGTGGAACCTGGCCCCGACGCGCCCGAGGCGAAGGAAGGGTTCCTGCTCAACCACGTGATCGACGAGCTGCTGCCCGAGGCGCCGGACGGGCACCGCTACGCCAATTCCGACCCGGTCACCGGCCAGGCGGCGTGGTACGACCTGCGCGTCCGGCTGACGAAGATCGACGCGCCGAGGAAGCGGCGTCGCCCGGCGCCGCGCGTCCCGCGCTGAACCGGCCGCCCGGCATGCGAACCGCCGCCCGCGATCCTGCGCGTCGGCGCGCGCTTCCGCTTCGGCGCAGAAGGCGGCGCGCATGACCAGCATTCCCGAACCCGTCGGGCCGCAAGCTCGGGCCTCGTCATCGACCTCGACACCTGCGTCGGCTGCCATGCCTGCGCGGTCAACTGCAAGCAATGGAACTCGGGCGGCGTCGCCGCGCCGCTCACCGACCTCGACCCGTACGGCGCCGACCCGCTGGGCGTCTGGTTCAACCGCGTCCACACCTTCGAGGCGGGCGAGGGCGCGACCGGGCGCACCGTGCATTTCCCGCGCTCGTGCCTGCATTGCGAGACAGCCGGCCTGCGTCGACCGTCTGCCCGACCGGCGCCAGCTACAAGCGCGCCGAGGACGGCATCGTGCTGGTCGACGAGGACAAGTGCATCGGCTGCAAGCTGTGCTCGTGGGCGTGCCCCTACGGCGCGCGCGAATACGACGACGACGCCGGCGTGATGAAGAAGTGCACGCTGTGCATCGACCGCATCTACAACACCAACCTGCCCGAGGCCGAGCGCGTGCCGGCCTGCGTCTCGACCTGCCCGGCGAGCGCGCGCCATTTCGGCGATCTCGGCGATCCCGGCTCCGACGTCTCGCGCCTGGTCGCCGAGCGCGGCGGCGTCGCGCTGATGCCCGAGCTCGGCTACGCGCCGGTCAACCGCTATTTGCCGCCGCGCCCGCGCCGCGACGCGACGACCGCACCGCCGCCCGCCCCGCGCGAGGACGACGACAGCGCGCCGGCCGGGCGGCTGCTGCGCTGGGTCGACGCGCTGCTGTCACGATGAGCGCCGATCCCCACCTGTCCTCCCCCTTTCAGGGGGAGGGACGCGCCACAACGATCTCCTCCTCCCTGAAAGGGGGGAGGCCGGGAGGGGGGTCGCACCCAGGCTGGCGGCGTCCGCCGATGAGCCCGGCTTATTCGGTCATCTTCTTCACCACCGCGGCGGGGGCGGGGTACGGGCTGCTGGCGCTGCTGGCGGCCTATGCGCTTGCCGGGCTGATCCCGCCGGACCGCTGGATCGGCGTCGTCGGGCTGGGCCTCGCGCTCGGCGGCATCACGGCGGGCCTCCTCGCCTCGACCTTCCATCTCGGCCATCCCGAGCGGGCGTGGCGCGCCCTCACCCAGTGGCGCAGCTCGTGGCTGTCGCGCGAGGGCGTGTGGTCGGTTGCGACCTACCTGCCCGCCGGCGCGTTCGCCATCGGCTGGGTCGTGTTCGGCGCGGTTTCGGGCTGGTGGGCCGTGGCCGCGGCGACCAGCATCGTCGGCGCCGCCCTCACCCTGCACGCGACGGGCATGATCTATGCCAGCCTCGCCGCCCATCGCGGCCTGGTGCAACCGGTGGGTCGTGCCGAACTATTTCGCGCTGGCGCTCGCGACCGGGGCGCTGCTGGCGCGACGCGCTGGCAAGCGCGTTCGGCGTCCTGTCGCCGGTCTTCCCCGCCGTGGCGGCGGCGGCGCTGGCCGGCGCGCTGGCGCTCAAGGCGGCGTACTGGCGCCACATCGACGGAAACGCCGGGCCCGGCCACGCCCGAGACCGCCACGGGCCTCGCCGCGCTCGGCACGGTGCGCCTCCTCGAGCCACCCTCGACGCGCGAAAGCTACGTGCAGCGCGAGATGGGCTACCGGATCGCGCGCAAGCACGCGCAGAAGCTGCGCGCCATTTCCGTCGCGCTGCTCTATCTCCTGCCGTTCGTGCTGACGGTCGCCATGTTCGCGGGGCCGCGCTGGGCGGCCATCGCCGAGAGCTGGGCGGCGGTGCTGCTGGCCGCGCCCGGCGTGCGTCATCGAGCGCTGGCTGTTCTTCGCCGAGGCGAAGCACGCGGTGATGCTGTATTTCGGCGCCGACCGCGCGTAGGTCGCCGTGGGCGCTCAGGCGCCGAGGGCGGCGGGCTGACGCACTGGCCGGCCGCTCGCGCCCGTGACGCGCTCCGCCGGCAGGCGGACCGTGACGGCGGTGCCCTCGCCCGGCGTGCTCTCCAGATCGAGCCGGCCGCCATGCAGCTCGACCAGGTTCTTGGTCAGCGGCAGGCCGAGACCGGTGCCCGCATGCTTGCGCGACAGCGAGGAATCGATCTGGCCGAACGGCGTCAGCGCCTTCTCGATGTCCTTCGCGGCGATGCCGATGCCGGTGTCGGCGACGCGGATCAGCAGGTCGCCCGACGGATCGAGCGCGGCGGCCACCTCGATGCGCCCCCCCTCCGGCGTGAACTTGATCGCGTTGGACAGGAGGTTCACCAGGATCTGCAGCATCTTGCGACGGTCGGCGCGCAACGCCGGCAGGCGGGCGGCGTTGGCGATGACGAGGTTCAGCCCGGCGGTCATGGCGCGCTCGCGCACGATCCGCGCCGTCGCCTCGAACAGCTCGGCGAGGTGCAGCGCCTCGTCGTGCACCTCGGCCTTGCCGGCCTCGATGCGCCCGAGGTCGAGGATGTCGTTGATCAGCGTCAGCAAGTGGCTGCCCGACAGGCAGATGTCCGAGGCGTATTCGCGATACGAGTCGTGGCCGATGGGCCCCATCGCCTCGAGCTTCATCAGCTCGGCGAAGCCGATGATGGCGTTGAGCGGCGTGCGCAGCTCGTGGCTCATGGTCGACAGGAACTCGGACTTGGCGCGGTTGGCGATCTCGGCCTGCTGCATGGCCTGCACCAGAAGGACCTCGATGCGCTTGCGCTCGATGGCGTAGCGGATGGCGCGCACCATGTAGGTCGCGGCCTCGATTCCCTTGACCATGTAGTCCTGCACGCCGCGCTGCAGCGCCTCGATCGCCGCCTCCTCGTCGTCGAGCCCGGTAAGCACGACGATCGGCAGCGCGTCGCTTGCCGTACGCAGCCGCGCCACCCCGTCGAGCCCCTGGGAGTCCGGCAGCGACAGATCCATCAGCGCGACGTCGAACCGCTGCGCGGCGGCGAGCGCGAGCGCGTCCTCGAGCGACGCCGCCTCGGCGACGTCGAACGCGTAGCGCCCGGCCTCGGCCAGGATCTCGCGCGTCAGGCGCGCATCGGCCGGATTGTCCTCGATCAGGAGTACGCGGTAGGCCTGCTGATCGACCACGTCGTCCCTCCCTCGGTCGGGCGGTGCGGGCTACGCGCCGACGGGCGAGGGCGGAAGGCGCACCGCCCCGAGCCAGAAATTCTCGATCAGCCCCAGGATGTTCATGAACTTCTCGAGGTCGACCGGCTTCTGCACGTAGCAGTTCGCGTGCAGGGCGTAGCTGTTCAGGATGTCCTCCTCGGCCTCCGAGGTGGTGAGCACCACGACGGGGATGGTCATCAGCGCCGGGTCCCGCTTGATCTCGCGCAGCACGCCGCGGCCGTCCATGCGCGGCATGTTGAGATCCAGGAGGATGATGTCCGGGCGCGGCGCGCCGGCATGCGCGCCCTCGCGGCGCAGGAAGGCCAGCGCCTGCTCGCCGTCCCACACGTGGTGCAGCTGGATCGGCACGCCCGATTCGCGCATCGCCTCCTCGGTCAGGCGCGCATCGGCCGGGTTGTCCTCGACCAGCATGACGTCGACGACCGGCTTGGTCATATCGCGATCTCCTCCATGAGGCTGTACGCCTTGCGCGCGAGGGTGAAGCGGAACCGGGCGCCCGCGCCGGGGGCCGAATTCGACCCAGATGCGACCGCCATGGCGGGTGACGATCTTCTGGCACACGGCGAGCCCGATGCCCGTGCCGGGGTACTTGCCGCGCTCGTGCAGGCGCTGGAAGATCTGGAAGATGCGCTGCTGGTGGCGCGGGTCGATGCCGATGCCGTTGTCGGCGACGGTGAACACCGTCTCGCCCTCCTCCACCTCCATGCTGACGGCGATGCGGGGCGCGTCGTCGCCGCGGAACTTGACGGCGTTGCCGATCAGGTTCTGGAAGAGCTGCCCGAGCTGCACCGCATCGCCCTCGACCGTCGGCAGGTCCGCGCACACGATCTCGGCGCCCGCGTCGGACGCGGCCTGATGCAGGTTCGCCAGCGCGTCGGCGACGACCTTGTTGCAGTCGACCGCCGCGAACGGCTTGCCGCGCGTGCCGACGCGCGAGTAGCGCAGCAGGTCGTTGATGAGGAGCTGCATGCGCTGCGCGCCCTCGACCGCGAACTGGATGAACTCGTCGGCGTTCTGGTCGAGCTTGCCGCGGTAGCGGCGCTGGAGGAGCTGGCAGTAGCCCGAGATCGAGCGCAGCGGCTCCTGCAGGTCGTGCGAGGCGACATAGGCGAACTGCTCGAGCTCCTCGTTGGAGCGGCGCAGATCCTTCGCCTGCGCGATCAGCTTGACGGTCAGCTCCTCGCGCGCGCGCTCGAACTCGCGGCGCTCGGTGACGTCGATGCGGGTCGCGGCCAGCCCGCCGCCCGGCATGGGCGCGTAGCGCACCTCGAATACCCGCCCGTCCGGCAAGGCCCGCTCGAACGCGCGCGGCTCGCGCGTCTGCGAGGTCTCGAGCCGCTCGGCGAGCTGCGCCTCCGGGTCGCCCTCGCCGTCGTCGCCGCGCGCGATGCAGAAGCGCATGATGTCGGTGAAGCTGGTGCCGGGCTGCAGCAGCGATCGGGGCAGGTCCAGCATTTCGCCCACGTGCGCGTTGGCGATCACCAGCCGGTGGTCGGCGTCGAAGATCCAGATACCCTCGCGGATGCTTTCCAGCGCCTCGTGCAGCAAGGCCTGCTGCTGGTCGTAGGCGCGGCGCATCTCGACACGCTGGGTGGCATCGCGCATGAAGACCAGCGCGCCGCGCTCGCCCTCCCACTCGATCGGGGTGGGGGTCGCCTCGGTCCAGAGATAGCTGCCGTCGAGCGTCCTGTAGCGCTGCAGGAAGGGCTCGGCCGCGTCGCCCACCGTCGAGCCCTCGTCCATCCGCTTGATCACCTGCGGACGATCGTCGGGATGGACCAGGTCGACCGTGTCGCAGCCGATCAGCGCGTCGGGCGAGGCCGCGCCCAGCATGCGCGCCAGCGCGCGGTTCGCCAGCGTGATCTTGCGTCCCTTGCGGACATAGATGCCGAACGGCGCGTAGTGCAGCACCATGCGAAGCTGCTCGGCCCGGTCGCGCACCTCCTGCTCTATCTTCTTACGGCCGGTGATGTCGGTCGACATGATGACCGTGGCGCCGGACGGCGTGCGCGTGTGGCTCACCAGATGCCAGCGGCCGAGGGCGTCGAACACCTCATTGGAGGCATCGCCGCTGCGGAACCAGCCGAGGCGCCTTTGCGCCTCGGCGGCGAGTTCCGGGCCCTTCGGGCCGTCGGGGAGCGAGGCGAGCGCCCTGCCGATGAAGGCCCCGAAAGTCATGCCCGGTTCCAGGCTTCGCCGCACCGGATCGCCGCGCAGATAGGCGGCGTTCGCGAAGACGAAGCGCTCGTCGGCGTCGAACAGCGCCAGCCCGTCCGAGACGCTGTCCACCGCCTCGGCGAGCTGGTTGCGCGCGGTCTGCAGCCGGCGCTCGGCCTCGACCCGCTCGGTCAGGTCGCGCACCAGCACCAGCATGGCGGCCCGGCCCTGCCAGCGGCACGACAAGGCCACGACCTCGCCGGGATACTCGCTGCCGTCGACGCGCAGACGGCGGCGCTGCAGATAGACGTTGCGCCCGGTGCCCCCGAGCGTGACATCCATGTGGTTCCTGGCGCTGTCGCGCTGGCTGGGATGGACGAAGTCGAGATTGCTGCGGCCGATCAGCTCGTCAGCGGAGCCGGCCCCGAACTGGCGCACGGCCGCGGAGTTGACGGCGCGGATCGTGCCGTCGCACAGCACGAAGGCCGCGTCCGGCAGAAGCTCGGCGAACTCGGCATGCCAGGAATCGCCCACGAGATGGGGCGCGGGGCGCTCGGCCGGCCCGAGGCGGCTTTTCAGCTCCTCCAGCTCGCGGCGCAGCGCCTCGTTCTCGGCCGCAAGGGGCTTGGCAGATCGTGGCCGCGCTGTCGACATGGGAACCCGAAAGCGGTGAATGACCTGAAAATGTCGGGGAAACCCATTAAATAAGCGTTGAGGACGTTTCCGTGCCGCGCCCGATTGCGCCCGGCCGGCCTTGCCCCCACATGCCGCAGATGAAGATCCGTATCGCCCTGGCGGCGGGGGCGCTCGCCGCCGCGCTGGTGGGCTGCGGGCCGGCCGGGCCCGCCACCGCCGACGAGATCGTGCGCGGCCCCCAGCCGCAATCGGTGCAGGACCGGTTCGTCCCGGACCCGAAGGACCTCGCCGTCGCCGACTGGGTGACCGGGCTCGACATCCCGTGGTCGCTGGTCTTCCTGCCCGACGGGCGGGCGCTGGTCAGCGAGCGGCCGGGCCGCATCCGGCTGATCGACCAGGGCGAGCTGCGGCCCGAGCCGGTGGCGACCTTCCAGGTCGCCCAGGGCGGCGAAGGCGGGCTTCTGGGGCTCGCCCTCGACCCGCACTTTCCGGACCGGCCCTACCTCTACGCCATGATGACTGTCGACAAGGGCGACGGACGCGTCGACCGGGTGGTGCGGCTGCGTCTGGCGGACGACCATGCCACGTTCGACCGCGTGCTGGTCGACGACATCCCGGCCGGCGCGCTTCCACGACGGCGGGCGCATCGCCTTCGGGCCGGACGGGATGCTGTATATCGGCACCGGCGATTCCACCCAGCGCGAGATCGCGCAGGACAAATCGAGCCTGGGCGGCAAGATCCTGCGTATCACGCCGGACGGGCAGCCGGCGCCGGGCAATCCCTTCCCCGACGCGCCGCTGGTCTATTCGCTGGGCCACCGCAATGTCGAAGGGCTCGCCTGGGACAAGCAGAGCGGCGCCCTGTTCGAATCCGAGCATGGCCCGTCTGGCGAGGACGGGCTGCATGCCCATGATGAGATCAACGTGATCGTCAAGGGCGCCAATTACGGCTGGCCGGTCGTCGTCGGCGCGCCGGGGCGGGACGGGCTCGCCGATCCGCTGATCGCCTGGAACGCGCGCACGACCCCGCCCTCGGGCATCGCGTTCTGGCACGACAGGCTCTACGTGACGACGCTGGGCAGCGAGGCGCTGGTGCGCGTCGCGCTGTCGCACGGCGACGACGGGTGGCGCGTCATGGAGATCGGGCGGCTGTTCACCGACGGGACCAAGGCGCGCTATGGCCGGCTGCGCGCCGCGGTGGCCGGGCCGGACGGGGCGCTCTACGTGCTCACCTCCAACCGCGACGGGCGCGGCGAGCCGCGCAAGGGCGACGACAGGATCCTGAGGATCACGGAGCGATAAGGAGCTCTGTCATTTCCGGCGCCGCTCCCGCGTCTGCCAACCCGGGTGGTGCAACATGCCGTGCTCGCTGCTAATACCCGATCTCGATGATCGGGACTCTCTTGAAGCTGTCATTGCGAGAAGCGCAGCGACGAAGCAATCCAGAAACCTTGGCACAGCCCTGGATTGCTTCCCCGCGGGACAAGCCCGCGGGTCGCAATGACGGCATGGGTTCAGGACAGCCACATGTCACATGGTCGGCCCCCGGGCCTGCGGCGCACCGCGCCCGGGATGACCGTCAATGTGGCTCGGGCGCCTGCGCGGATGGCGCGCCAGACGCGCTCGGGCGTCGCGGGCATCAGAAGATTGCGCACCCCCAGCGGCGCCAGCGCGTCGTTGATCGCGTTCATCACCGCGGCGAGCGCGCCGACCGTGCCGCATTCGCCCGCGCCCTTGACGCCGAGCGGGTTGGTCTTGGTCGGCACCGGGTGGCTGCCGAGCTCGAAGGCGCAAAAATCGTCCGCGCGCGGCATGGCGTAGTCCATGAACGAGCCGCTGAGGATTTGGCCGCGACTCGGGGTCGTAGGCCACGTCCTCCATCAGCGCCTGGCCGGCCGCCTGGGCGATGCCGCCATGCACCTGGCCCGCGACCAGCAGCGGGTTGAGCTCGTCCCCACGTCGTGGACGGCCGTGTAGCGCACGATCTCGGTCGTGCCGGTGTCGGGGTCGATCTCGACCTCGCACACATGGCAGGAGTTCGGAATGTTGCCTACCTGCGGCGACCAGGTGGCGGTCTCGTACAGCCCGATCTCGATGTCGGGCGGCAGGCGGTTGGGCATGAACGCCGTCTTCGCGACGTCGGCGAACGGCAGCTTGCGGTCGGTGCCGGCGACCGAATAGGCGCCGTCGGCGAACTCGATGTCGGCGTCGGCGGCTTCCAGCATGTGCGCCGCGATCTTCCGTCCCTTCTCGATGATCTTGTCGACCGCCTTGTAGACCGCCGTGCCGCCGATGGTGGCGGTGCGCGCCGCGCCGGTGCCGGTGCCCCAGGAGAGCTTGTCGGTGTCGCCCTCGATGACGCGGACCTTCTCGGCGTCGAGCCCCAGCCGGTCGGACACGATCTGGGTGTAGATCGTCTCGTGGCTTTGCCCGCCCGCGGTCGAGCCGACCACGACGGTCACGTCGCCGCCCGGATCGAAGCGCAGCTCGGCGGCCTCGGGCGACGGGCCGGCCGACGGATCGACGGTGGACGAGATGCCGACGCCGCGCAGCTTCCCCCGCGCGCGCGCCTGGTCCTTGCGCCCGGCCGCGCCGCCGTAGTCGGCCTGGGCCAGCGCCTTGTCCATCACCTTCTCGAACTCGCCCGAATCGTAGGCGCCCATGGTCGGCAGCTTGTAGGGCATCGCGTCGGCGGGGATCAGGTTCTTCCGCCGGATCTCCGCCGGGTCCATCCCCAGCTCGCGCGCCGCCATGTCGACGATGCGCTCGAGCACGTAGGTGCCGGGCGCACTCGGGGCGCGGTAGTTCGACACCGGCACGGTGTTGGTCATCACGCCCGCCGCACGGCCGTGCACCACCGGCGTCGCGTAGGTGCCGGTCGGCGTCATGGTGATGCCGTTGGTCGAAAGAAACCCGATCATGCTCAGGTACGCGCCGACATTGTTGTTCGAGGTGAACCGGATCGCCTGGAACCTGCCGTCGTCGCCGACCGCGATCTCGGCCTCGATATGCATGTCGCGCCCCTGGTCGTCGGCGAGCAGCGCCTCGGACCGCTCGCAGGTCCACTTGACCGGCCGGCCCACGCGCTTGGCGGCCCACGCCACCAGCGGCACTTCGACATAAAGCCCGCCCTTCATGCCGAACGAGCCGCCGACGTCGCCCGCGATCAGCGAGAACTTGTGCTCCGGCACCTTGAACACGTACTCGGCCAGGTTGGTGCGCCAGATCCACGGCCGCTGCTGGCACGCCCAGATGGTGCAATGATCGCGCCCGGCATCGTATTCGGCGACCACCGCCCGCGGCTCCATGGTCGAGGCCGCGACCCGGCTGATCGGAAAGGTCTCGCGGATGACGTGCGGCGCCGTTTTCAGCGCCTCCTCCACCGCCGGGGCGTTGCCGTGCTGGAAGAACACGACCTCGTTGCTGGGCGAGTCCGGCCAGATCGCCGCCGTGCCCGGCTGGTTCGCCGTCGCGGTCGCGACGGTGGCGGGCAGCGGGCGGTAGTCGACCTCGATCGCCTCCGCGGCGTCCTTCGCCCGGTCGATCGTCTCGGCGACCACCATCGCCACGATCTGGCCGACATGGCGCACCCGATCCGCCGTGATGCCGGGGCGCGGCGGGCGGTACATCGGCCCTCCGTCGCGGCTCTTGGCGGGGTTGGCGCCCTGAACGTAGCCGAGCCCGTCGGCCGCCCAGTCCTGGCCGGTAAGCACCGCCAGCACCCCCTCCATCTGCGCCGCGGCGCGCGTGTCGATCCCCGCGATCTCGGCGTGCGCGTGCGGCGAGCGCAGGAACACGCCGTAGGCCTGGCGCGGCAGGGTGATGTCGTCGGTATAGCGCCCCTTGCCGGTGAGGAGCCGCGGCGCCTCGAGCTGGGTGACGGGCTGGCTGATGGCGTATCGGGTCATGTGGGCCTCCGTTTGCCCGAAGTGTACAGTGTGCGGCCCGCGGGGCAACGTTTCGATGGCTGGCTTGCGCGACCCAGGGTTGCGCTGCGGCGGGGGCGGACACTAAGGTGCGGCCACGCGCGCGGGCCGCGCGGCCTAATCCCATACTGCGGGACGACACCGATGAACCGGCCGGTTTGGGCCATTCTCATGGTTGCGGGCGCGATCCTGGCCTTCTCGGGCAACGCGATCCTGGGACGCGCCGCGCCGGACTACGCGATCCCGCCGATCGGGCTCAATTTCTGGCGCTGGCTGCTCGCCCTGATCGTGCTGCTGCCGTTCGGCATCCCCGACATAAGGCGCAACGCGGCCGTGCTGCGCGCCAAATGGCCGCTGTTCTTCGCGTACGGCGCGCTCGGCATCTTCGCCTTCAACACGTTCTTCTATATCGGGCTGCAATCGACGACGGCGATCCAGGCGGCGCTGATCCAGTCGACCCTGCCGGTGCTGGTGATCCTGCTGGCCTGGGCGATCTTCCGCCAGGCGATGACGCCGCGCCAGGCGATGGGGGCGGCGATTTCGATCCCCGGTGCGATGCTGGTGGTGCTGCACGGCGATCCGGGCCGGCTCGGCGAGCTCGCCTTCAACCGCGGCGATCTGTGGATTCTGGCCGGCACCACCTCGTGGGCGGCACAGCTCATGCTCCTGCGCTACATTCCGCGCGGGGTCGGGTTCGTCGCGTTCCAGACGGTGGCGGTCGCGGCGGGAGTGGCCTGCACCCTGCCCTTCTACTTGAACGAGACGCTGGCGCAGGGCCGGCCGATGCCGTGGGTACCGATGACGCTGGCCTTCGTCGCCTATGGCGGCATCGTCGGCGGCGCGCTGGGCTTCACGCTGTTCAACGGCGGGTCGATGCGGCTCAAGCCGCAGACGGTCGGCTATATCGGCAACCTCTACCCGATCTTCACCTCGGCGCTCGCGATCGGGCTCCTGGGCGAGAGGCTGCTGTGGTTTCACCTCGCCGGCGGCGCGATGGTGCTGACCGGCATCGCGCTCGCCACGGTGCGGCGCCGCGCACCCGAGGCCGCAGCTCCGGAAGCGGGGTGACATGGAACGACGCCGGTTCGGCCCGCTCGCCTCGCCCTACCTGCTGCTGACGCTGACGGCGCTGTTCTGGGCGGGCCACACGATCATCTACCGCGCGGCGGTGGACGAGATCCCGCCGCTCGGCCTCGCCTTCTGGCGCTGGGCGGTGACGGTGCTCCTGGCCGCGCCGTTCGTCGCGCGGCGGAGCTGGGCCGCGCGCGACGTGCTGAGGCGGGAGTGGCGGCTGATCGTGGTGCTGGCCAGCCTCAACGTCGTCGGCTTCTCCGGCCTCGTCTACATCGCGCTGGAGCATACCTCGGCGGTGAATGCGGGGCTGCTGCAGGGATCGCTGCCGATCTGCATCGTGCTGGTCGCCTGGCTCGCGACACAGGCCCGCACGACGAGGCGCCAGACCGCCGGCGTCGCGATCGGCTTCGCCGGCATGGCGCTGATCGTGCTGCAGGGCGACCCGGCGGCGCTCGCGCGGATGGCGTTCAACTCCGGCGACCTCGTGATGCTCGCCGCGGTGCTGCTCTATGCGCTCTACTCGATCCTGCTGCGCCGCCTGCCGAAGGAGATCGACGCGACCATGACGATCTTCGTCACCGGCCTCGTCGGCACGGCGATGCTGGCGCCGCTCTATGGCTGGGAGACCGCGTCGGGCCGGCCCATGCCGCTCACGCGCCACGTCACTTCTGGTGATCGGCTACACCGCGCTGTTCGCCTCGCTCGCCGCGCAGATCTTCTGGGTCGCCGCCGTTGCCAAGGTGGGCGCCTCGACGGCCGGCTATTTCATCTACCTCACGCCCGTCTTCGTGGCGGTGATGGCGACCACCCTGCTGGGCGAGGTGTTCCGCTGGTACCATGGCGCGGGCATCGCGCTGATCTTCGCCGGAATCTGGCTCGCCACCTCGAAGCGAAGTTAGAGATACCCGGCCTTGCTCGCCGCGGCGAACAGGAGCCGCAGCGCGAGCGCGGTGAGGGCGAGCTGGAAGATGCGGCGGAACAGCCGCTCCGGCATGCGGTCGAGCACGTGCTTGCCCGCCCAGTTGCCGAAATAGCCGGCCGCGATCATGGCGGCGAGCAGCGGCACGTAGGCGGCGAAGGCGAAGCCCAGCACGCCGAACGTCACCACCTTGAGCCCGTGCACCATGATCATCATGGCCGCCAGTGTGGCGACGAACGCGCGGCGGTCGTCGCTGACCCCGGCGACGAAGGGCGAGAGCAGGCTTCCGGTCGCGCCGACGAACATGGAGATCACCGTGCCCACCGCACCCAGCACGAAGAAGCGCCGGCGCGTCGGCGCGCCCGCCGTGACGCGCGGCGCCCAGCACACATAGAGCAGGAACCCGCCCAGCACCGCCTCGAGCAAGGCCGTCGGCAGCGACACCACCAGCTCGCCGCCCACCACCGCGCCGAGCAGCGCGCCGATCGCGGCGGCGCCGATCGCGCTCCACAGCACGTAGCGGTGCATCAGCGTCACCCGGCTGACGTTCGAGCCGAGCTGGATCACCCCGTGCAGCGGGATCAGCGCCGCCGGCGGAAACACGGTCGCCATCACGCCCAGAAGCAGCACACCCCCGCCGAGGCCGGCCGCCGTGCCCATCACGGCGGTCACGAAGGCAAGGGCCGTGAGCCCGGCAAACGTCCAGGCATCGACGAAGGGGACGGCGTGGAACATGGAATCCGGGACAGGGGCGACGCAGCGTTGATGGCGCCACCATAAACCGGCGCGGCGTCCCTGTCCCGGCGGCTGTCACAAACCTGTCATGCAAAGGGGGCTGCGGCCGACCACCTCGATGGTCACCCCGGACGGCGCGCAGCGCCGAGCCGGGGCCCATCATTCCGGTTCAAGGCCTTTGCAGCATGGGTCCCGGCTCGCGCCGCTTCGCGGCTTGGCCGGGATGACAGTCGAATCCGAAGCCCTACCCCGCCTTGGGCAGCGCGACGCCGACCATGCAGTCGCGCGTGACGATGGCGGCGAGCTTGTCGGCCGACCAGCCCTCGGTCCCCGCCGGCCGCTCGGGCAGCACCAGGTAGCGCATGTCGGCGTTGGAATCGTGCGTGCGCACCGTCACGCTGTCCGGGACCTCCGTCCCGAACTCCCTGAGCACGGCGCGCGGCTCGGCGACCACGCGCGAGCGATAGCTGCGGCTCTTGTACCAGTCGGGCGGCAGGCCGAGCACGGTGCGCGGATAGCACGAGCACAGCGTGCACACGACCACGTTGTGCACGTCCTTGCTGTTCTCGACCACGATCAGCTCGGCATCGCCCATCGGGATGCCCATCTCGCCGACCGCCGCCGTGCCGTCGGCCAGCAGGCGCTTCTTGAACTCGGGGTCGGTCCAGGCGCGCGCCACCACCTTGGCGCCCAGCGCCGGGGTGCGCGTGTCCATGAACTCCAGCGTCTTGCGGATGTCATCGCCGGTGATCACGCCCTTCTCGATCAAGAGCTCCTTGATCGCGTGGACCATGATCTCGTACTCGCCGGCGCCCTCCGCCACCTCGATGGGATCGTGCGGATGGTTGTGGCCATGCGCGTGGTCGTGGCCATGGTCGTGGTCGTGCCCGTCATGCGGCATCGTCGGTCTCCTCACGCCTTCTCGAGCCAATGCTCGTAGATCTCGAGCTCCAGCACATCGTTGGCCGAGCCCTTGTATTCGGGCCAGATGTCGGTCTGGCGGATGCGCACGCGGTAGAGCGGGCGCTCGGGCAGCCCGTCGAACCCGTAGGCCAGCTCCTCCGGGTTGGGGAAGGCGCCGCAGATGCGCTCGATCACGCCCTCGCGCCCGCGCGCATAGACCGGCACGCGGCGATGGCCGGGCGGGTTGGCGGTGGCGATGCGCACCTTGTCGCCGGGGGCGAACTTCGTGTTTACGGCCTCGCTCATGCGGTCCTCTTCAGCCTGTCCTTGATCTCGGCGGCGCGCGCCTCGACCTCGGCGCGGGTCAGCACACCCTTCTCTTCCATCAGATTGATGAAGCCCTGCGCCCACAGCTCGAAATAGGTCAGCGAGTTGTAGAAGGCGGGCTCCAGATCCTCGCGCGTCCGGCGGAACTCGTCGATCGTGTTGATCTTCGCCCGCGACGGCCCGACGGTCGAGACCAAAGCGGTGATGAGCAACTCCCACGGCTCCGGCTCGTGGCCGCGCGGGCCCAGCGGACCGGCGGGAAGCCCGCCCACGTCGTTCGGCCGTCGCGTCAGTCCAGTCATTTCGCCTCCATGCGCGTGCGGATATCGGCGACGCGGGCGTCGATCTCGGCGCGAGTCATCAACCCCTTCTCCGTCACCAGGGTTGAAACCCCGACGGCCCACTTGTCGAAATAGCCGAGCCGGCGGTAGTCGTCGGCCGGCATATCCTCGACCGCGCGGCGCATCTCGTCGGTTTTCGCCAGGTGGCAGGTGTCGCGCAGAATATACATGATCGCGGTGACGAGGTTCTGCCAGGGCTCGGCCTCGTGCTCGTGCCGGTCGACGGGGCCGGCAGGCCGGCCGCCGAGATCGTGCGGCCGCGCGCGCGAAAGGTCCGGTGCAGCGGTCATGGGCGCACCTTCCGGCGGATCGCATCCATGCGCGCCGTCAGCTCGCCCGGCGTCAGCACACCCTTCTCGTAAAGCAGGTTCGCCGTCGCCTGGGCCCACCGCTCGAAATAGGCGAGCCGGTTGTAGTCGTCGCCCAGATCCTCCTGGGCGCGGCGCGATTCGTGTACCGTGCGCAGGCGCTTGGCGGAGAGGATGGAGCCGAGCGCGGTAACCAGCTTCTCCCAGTCCGCCGTCTCATGCTCGTGCCGGTCGATCGGCCCGCCCGGCAGCCCGCCGATGTCGCTGACCGCGGCGTTGGAGAAGCGCGCCTTGGGATGGGCGCGGTCCTTGTCGCCGGCGAGCGTAAGGGCGAGCCGCGCCATGCGCACGTTCAGCTCGCCCGGCTCGACCAGCCCCTTCGCGACCAGCACGTCCGCCGCCGCCTTGGCCAGCCGCTCGAACTGCGACAGGGTACGGTACTCGGCGCCCAGCGCCGCCTCGGCGCGGCGCAGATCGTCGACGGTCACGACCTGCTGCACCCCGCCCAGTATGTCGACCAGCGCGACCGCGAGCTTCTCCCACGGCAGCGCGTCCTCCGGCGGGCGCGGAATGACATCGACGGGTGCGGTCACGACCATGGCGGGATATTAGTACCTTCCGGCGCCGGGCGAAACATTCGCCGAATGCAGGGCAATTTGCCCCTCTCTTTGTCCCTCCCCCTCAAGGGGGGAGGGAACGCTCGTGCCGACGGCACGGCTCGCCGGACCCGCACCACGCGTGACAGGTTAGCACAGGCGGTCGTGTTCGCCCCCTCCCCCCTTGAGGGGGAGGGTTGGGGAGAGGGGTCATCAGCAAGCGGACGCGACTAGCTTAGCTCCTTCCGCACGATGTCGGCGCCGGCGACCATGGCCTTGAGCTTGCCGAACGCGGTCGCGCGCGGCAGGTATTTCATCCCGCAATCGGGCGCGATCACCATCCGCTCGGGCGGGACGTGGGCCAGCGCCGCGCGGATGCGGCCCGCCACCGTCTCCGCGGTCTCGATGGCGGGATCGCCCATGTCGATCACGCCGAGGATGATCGTCTTGTGCGGCAGGGCCGCCAGCGTCGAAAGGTCGAGCTTCGGCTGGGCGGTCTCGACCGAAATCTGATCGGCGGCGCAGCCCTCGAGCTCGGCCAGGAAGTGATATTCATGCGACGGTTTCGCGGGCGTCACATAGGCGTAGCCGAAGCAGAGGTGCAGCGCCGTCGTGCCGGCCACCCCCGCGAGCGCGCGGTTGATGGCGGGCAGCGCGTAGGCCCGCGCCTTGTCGGGCTGCGCCTCCAGATACGGCTCGTCGAGCTGCACCACGTCGGCGCCGGCGGCGAACAGATCCTTGATCTCCTCGTTCACCGCCGCGGCATAGTCCATCGCCGCCGCCGCCTCGTCCTTGTAGTAGTCGTCCTGCGCCTGGTGGACCATGGTGAACGGGCCGGGCAGGGTGATCTTGGTCTTCCGGTCGGTGTTGGCGCGCAGGAACCGCATGTCGCGCAGCTCGACCGGACCCTTGCGGCGGATCGGCCCCACGATGCGCGGCACCACCATCATCCGGCCCGACCGGCCGGCCGTCTGGCCGGGATTGTCGTTGTCGATCCCGTCGAACGCGGTGGCGAGCCGGTTGGAGTAGCTTTCGCGCCTTATCTCGCCATCGGTGATGATGTCGACCCCCGCCCGCTCCATGTCGCGGATCGCCGCGAGCGTGGCGTCGTCCTGCGCCTCGTCGAGGAATTCGGCGGCGACGCGCCAGATATCCGTGGCGCGCACGCGCGCGGGCGGGCGCTTGACCAGCAGCTCGCGGTCCACCAGCCAGTCGGGCTGGGGATAGCTTCCCACCACGGTCGTCGGCAGCAATTTGTCGGGCACGGCGTCTCTCCCTTTTCTGCGACCATAGCGCAACCTCATCCTTCGACAAGCTCAGGATGAGGCCCGGGCGGATTCCTCGTCCCGAGCCTGTGGAATGATAAGAACCGCGCACCTTGACGGGGCGCGCCGGCGAAAATACGGTCGCGGACCTAGCCAGGAAAGGTTGCGCCATGGAACTCGCCGGCACCGCGCTGAAGGGGTCGTACCCGCCGCTGATCACGCCGTTCAAGGACGGCCAGGTCGATTACGACGCCTATGCCGGGCTGGTGGAGCACCAGGCGAAGAACGGCTCGCACGGCATCGTGGTGTGCGGCACCACCTCGGAGCCGTCCACGCTCACCGTCGCGGAGCGCCAACGCTGCCTGGAGGTCGCCATCGAGGCGGCGGCCGGCAAGCTTCCCATCGTCGCCGCCACCGGCTCGCAGTCGCACGCCGAGACCGTGGCGCTGGTCGAGCACGCCAACCGGCCGGGCGTCGACGCGATGCTGATCGTCACGCCCTACTACATCCGCCCGCCGCAGCGCGGGCTGGTGGCGTACTACCTGGACATCGCCAAGCGCACCAAGCTGCCCTGGATGATCTACCACATCCCCGGCCGGGCGGCGGTCAGCGTCACGCTGGACACGCTGGCGGAGATCAAGAAGGGCGCGCCGAACTTCGTCGGCATGAAGCACGCGGTCGACGATCTGGGCTTCGTCTCCAAGTGCCTCGACGCGTTCGGGCCCGAGTTCCGCATCTTCGTCGGGCTGGAGGATTTGTCGTTCCCGATGATGGCGGTCGGCGCCTGCGGGCTGATGAACGCGGTCGGCAACCTGGCGCCCAAGCGCGTCGCCGAGCTCGCCGACCTCGTCCTCGCCGGCAAGATGGAAGCGGCGCGCAAGCTCCATTACGAGCTGTTCGAGATCAACCAGGCGGTGTTCTACGACACCAACCCGATCCCGATGAAATACATGATGAAGCGGCTCGGCATCCTGGCGCGCAACGAGCACCGCCTGCCGATGGTGCCGGCGACGGCGGAGCTGGAGAAGCGCCTCGACGGCGTCCTCACCCGCGCCGGGCTGATCTAGCCCCTCGAGCGGCGCGGCCCCGGCCCTACTCGATCGCGTAGACGACGCGCAGCCGCGCCGTGACCGTGCTCTCGCCCGGCTCGATTGGCGCGGATTTCGCCTCCATGGCCATGGTGCGGACCATCGGGACCGGCCGCCCGCCCGCCCCTTCCTCGGAGATCGACACCACCTGGCCGAGCGTCACCCCCGCCGCCTTGGCGAGGGCGTCCGCCTTGCGGTGCGCGTCGGACATCGCCGTCTCGCGCGCCCGGTCGGCGAGCGTGTCCGTCTCGGCGACTTCGAGCGTGAGGCCATGCGCCACGTTGGCGCCCGCCTCGGTGACGGCGTCGAGCAGGCGGCCGACCTTGTCGAGGTCGTGGAGCCGCACCTGGACCGTGTTCGAGGCGCGGTAGCCGTCGATATGCTGCGAGCCCCCGGGCTGGGCGCGACCATAGACCGGGTTGACGCTGACGCTTTGGGTCTGGATGTCGCGGGCCGTGATGCCGAGCCCCTTCACCGCGGCAATCACCTTCGCCATCGCCGCCGAGTTGGCCGAAAGCGCCGCGCCGGCGCTGTCGCCTTCGCTCACCACCCCGGCGGAGAGTTGCGCCATATCGGGCTTCGCGTGCGCCTCGCCCTCGCCCCACACGGCGATGACGCGGGAGGCGGGCACGCCGTTCTGGGCGAGCGCGGGCGAAGCCGCCGCGAGAAGGAAGATGAACGCGAGCGCCGCGCGCCGCATCAGAACGTCACCACGCTGCGGATCGACTCGCCCGCATGCATCAGATCGAACGCCTTGTTGATGTCGGCGAGCGGCATGGTGTGGGTGATCAGCGGGTCGATCTCGATCTTGCCGTCCATGTACCAGTCCACGATCCTGGGCACGTCGGTCCGTCCCTTGGCGCCGCCGAACGCGGTGCCCTTCCACACCCGGCCGGTGACGAGCTGGAACGGGCGGGTGGAGATCTCCTGCCCGGCGCCGGCGACGCCGATGATGGTGGAGACGCCCCAGCCGCGATGGCAGCATTCCAGCGCCTGGCGCATCGTCGTGGTGTTGCCGATGCATTCGAAGCTGTAATCCGCCCCGCCGCCGGTCAGCTCCACCAGCGCCGCGACCAGCTTGTCGCCATGGTCCTTCGGGTTGACGAAATGCGTCATGCCGAAGCGCTCGGCCAGCGCCCGCTTGGCGGGGTTGAGGTCGACGCCGACGATCTTGTCGGCGCCCGCCATGCGCGCGCCCTGGATGACGTTGAGCCCGATCCCGCCCAGCCCGAACACCACCACGTTGGCGCCGGGCGTCACCTTCGCGGTGTTGATCACCGCGCCGATGCCGGTGGTCACGCCGCAGCCGATATAGCAGACCTTGTCGAACGGCGCGTCCTTGCGGATCTTCGCCACCGCGATCTCTGGCAGCACCGTGTAGTTCGCGAAGGTCGAGGTGCCCATGTAGTGGTGCAGCTTCTTGCCCCCCAGCGAGAACCGGCTGGTCCCGTCCGGCATGAGGCCCTTGCCCTGGGTCTCGCGGATCGCGGTGCAGAGGTTCGTCTTGCCGGACGTGCAGGATTTGCACTGGCGGCATTCGGGTATGTAGAGCGGGATCACGTGGTCGCCCTTCGCGACCGAGCGCACCTCGGGCCCGACCTCGACCACCACGCCCGCGCCCTCGTGGCCCAGTATGGCCGGGAACAGCCCCTCCGGGTCCTCGCCCGACAGGGTGAAGGCGTCGGTGTGGCAGATGCCGGTCGCGCCGATCTCGACCAGCACCTCGCCCGCCCTGGGGCCTTCGAGGCTCACCGTCTCGATCTGCAGGGGCTTGCCGGCCTCGTAGGCCACGGCGGCTTTCACGTCCATGCGACCGTCCTTTCGCTGTCGGCGGGCCATGATACAGGCCCGGGGCCAAATTGACAGGCCGGGACCGAGCGGATACCGTTCGGCGCCATTCGCGCCGGCACCGGCCGAAGAGGGAGGCATAAATGAAAAAGCGCACTCTGGCCCGCTTCGCCGGGCTTGCCGCCGTCGCTGCGGCGATGACGCTCGCGGGCGGCACGCCGGCGCGGGCGCAATACACCATGAAGATCTCGACCCCGACCATCCACGGCTCGCTGGAGAAGTGGGGCGAGATCCTGCAGAAGGGCGTCGCCGCGCGCACCGACAAGCTGAAGGTGCAGGTCTACCCGGCAAGCCAGCTCGGCGCCATCCCGCGCACCATCGAGGGCGCGCAGCTCGGCACCATCGAGGCCGTCGAAGTCCCGCCCGAGTTCCTGTCCGGCGTCGATCCGCGCTTCGGCATCTTCTCCGCGCCCGGCGTGCTCACCGGCATGTGGCAGGGCTACCACGCGCTGAACGATCCCGAATTCACCAAGGAGTTCTGGCAGGTCGGGCTCGACAAGGGCATCAAGATCGTCGGGCACGATTGCGATTCGCCGGGCGACTTCTCGACGCGCAACCCGATCCACAAGATGACCGACTTCAAAGGGCTGAAGATCCGCATCTTCGGCAGCCCCGCCGAGCGCGAAGAGCTGGCCCGGCTCGGCGCGACCGGCGTGCCCATGCCGCTCAGCGAGGTGCTGCCCGCCATCCAGCGCCACGCCATCGACGGCAACAAGGCCGGCATCACCGTCTTCGTGCCGTTCAAGTACTACGACACGATCAAGAACGTGTTCCGCGGCCACGAATCGATGATCTGCGTGATCAAGTTCGTCTCCAAGACCTGGTACGAGTCCCTGCCCAAGGACCTGCAGACGATGCTGTGGGACGAGGCGCAGAAGGCCAACAAGGACGTCATGCCCTGGGCCGTGGACACCGTGAACCAGCGCTACAAGGAATGGACCGAGCACGGCGGCAACCTCACCGAATTCGACGACGCCGAGCAGAAGCGCTTCATCGACCGCATCAGCGACATCGGCGAGAAAGTGTTCGCCGGCGAGCCCAAGGCGGTGGAGCTTCTTGCGCTGCTCAAGAAGGTGGCGGTCAAGTACAAGAACACGCCGTCCGGCAACTGACGGACCCAGCCGCGGCACCGTGTCTGCGATCGCTCCCCCGTTTGACAGGCGACGGGGGAGCGATTAGCGTTTTGCGCAACGAAATGGCCGATAACGACAGGACGGGGTCTTCACCCCACCGCAGGGAGAACGTCATGCTGCGTTACGCATCGCCGCGCCGTGCCGCCGTCGCCGCGTTCGTTGCGTTCCTCGCCGCCGCGTCCGGCAGTGTCGCCCCCGCGCCGGCGGCCGCCCAGCAATTCACCATGAAGATCTCCACCCCCACCATCCGGGGCCAGCTCGAGGAATGGGGCCGGCTGGTCAAGGTGGGCATGGAGAAGCGCATGCCGGGCAAGATGAAGATCGAGACCTACCCGGCGAGCCAGCTCGGCTCGATCCCGCGCACGGTCGAGGGCGTCCAGCTCGGCACCATCGAGGCCGACGAGGTGCCGGCCGAGTTCCTGTCCGGCATCGACGAGCGGTTCGGCATCTTCTCGGCGCCGGCCATCCTGACCGGGCTGTGGCAGGGCACGCACACCCTCAACGATCCCGAGTTCCGCAAGGCGTTCTGGCCGATCGCCGAGGACAAGGGCATCAAGATCGTCGGACAGAACTGCGACGCGTTCTCCGACTACGCGACGCGCGACGCCGATCCGCACGATGGACGACTTCAAGGGGCTGAAGCTGCGCGTGTTCGGCAGTCCCGTCGAGCGCGAGGCGCTGTCGCGGCTCGGCGCGACCGGCGTGCCCATGCCGCTCGGCGAGGTGCTGCCCGCCATCCAGCGCCACACGATCGACGGCAACAAGTCGGGCATCACCGTCTTCGTGCCGTTCAAGTACTACAACACGGTGAAATACGTCTTCAAAGCGCGCGAATCCCTGATCTGCGTGCTCAAGTTCGTGTCCAAGACATGGTTCGACTCGCTGCCGCAGGACGTGCAGACCGCGCTGTGGGAGGAGATGCTGAAGGCCGACAAGGACGCGATGCCGTTCACCATCAAGCTGGTCGCCGACGCCTACAAGGCCTGGACCGACAATGGCGGCACGCTGACCGAATTCGCGCCCGACGAGCAGAAGAAGTTCTACGCGCGCCTCGCCTCGGTCGGCGAGACGGTGTTCAACGACAAGCCGAAGGCGCTCGCTCTGCTCAAGCTGATGACGCGGATCGCCAAGACCTACAAGGACACCCCCTCGGGCACGTGACGCCGGGGGCGAAGGGGTTTCTAAAGAAATCGCATGCCTGATGGTGTCGCGGCGCCCGGTCGCGCCGCGGAGCGAACGATGGGTCTTCTGTTCCGGCTGCTGTTTCTCTATTTGCCGCTGGCGCTGATCGTGGGTGCGGGATTCGCGCTGGTCTACGGCATCGACGACCGGCCGGCCGTCGCCACGGAGGCCAGGCTGAGCCTCGAGGACGTCGCGCGCGGCCGCCTGCTCGCCGATCGCTACCGGCTGAGCGACATGCCCGCCGGCAAGGACACCCCGATCACCATGACCGCCGAGGAGCTCGACGCGGTGCTCGACGCCACCATGGCGGCGTCCGACCGCGTGCGCGCCCGGGCCGTGCTGCGCCCGTACGGGCTGGTGGTGGCGGCGACCGTCACGCTGCCCGCCAGGCTCGGCCCGCTCGGGCGCTACGTCAATCTGCGGGTCGCCCTGCCGCCCTCGTCCGAGGGCTTCGAGGTCTCGCGCCTCGCCGTCGGGCGGATCGAGGTGCCGGGCGCGCTGGTCAAGCCGGCCGTCGGGCTCGCGCTCGATTTGCTGGCCGGCACGGGAAGCGGCCGCCAAATGGTCGACAGCGTCCGGTCGGTCTCGTTCTCGGGCGACAAGGTCACCGTGCTCTACCGCCCGCCGGGCCAGGTGGTCGACCGGCTGCGCGAGGCGGCGATCGACGCCGCCGCCATCGGCAACGCCGAAAAGGTCGCGCTGTATTACGACGCCATCGGCGCGCGGGCGCGTGTGCTCGCCGGGCGTGGCAGCGTGTCGCTCGCCGATTTCGTCGGCACGGTGTTCAAGCTCGCCAAGACGCGCTCGGTCACCCACGATCCTGCCGACGAGAACCGCGCCGCCCTGCTCGCCCTCGCCATCCGCTTCGGCGACAGCCGGTTCGCCCGGCTGGTCGGGCACAAGGCGGTGGACGCGGTGCATGCCGACCCGCCGCGAGACGCCCATGTGCGGCTGGAGGGGCGGTCGGACTGGGTGCAGCATTTCATCGTCTCCGCCGCCCTCGCCCTCGCGGGCGACCGGCGCATGGCCGACGTGATCGGCGTCGCCAAGGAGGCCGACGACATCACCCATTCCAGCGGGTTCAGCTTCACCGACCTCGCCGCCGACCGCACCGGCACGCGCCTCGCCCGCGCCGCCACCGCCTCGGACGCGTCGGCGCGGCGCATCCAGGACGCGCTGGCCGGCCCTATCGGCGAGGCGGCCTTCTTCCCGCATGTCGGCGACCTGCCGGAAAGCATGAGTGGCGATGCGTTCCGCCGCCGGTTCGGCGACATCCGCGACGACCGCTATGTCCGGATGGTGATGGAGATCGACCGGCGCATCGACCGCATCGCGCTCTACCGGTAACGAGAGTGCGCGCGATCCTCGATTTTCGCCGGGCGGAGCGCGCCCGCCAGCAGCACATGAACAAGCTGCTGAAAGGGGCGATGAGGCTCGGGCTGCACGGCACCGGGCTGTACGGGCGCGGCGTGCGCAACGCCCGCGACGTGCGCCTGATCGAGATCGAGCTCGCCTTTCCGGGCCTGCCGGCCGCGTTCGACGGCTATCGGCTGCTGCATCTCAGCGATTTGCATGTCGGCCTGCTGCCGGCGGGCACCGAGCGGGCGATCGAGATCGCCGCCACCACGCCGTGCGATCTATGCGTGATGACCGGCGACTATCGCCCGCGCGACGGCGCCGATCCGGACGCGGTGCTGCCCACCATGCGGCGCCTGGCGGCGGCGGTCACGGCGCCGGACGGCATCCTCGCCGTCCTCGGCAACCACGACCACCGCCGCCTCGCCCGCACCCTGCCGCCGCTGGGAATCGAGGTGCTGTCGCATCGCGCCACCGCGATCCGCCGCCAGGGCGAGGCGCTGCACGTGCTGGGGGTGCAGGACCGTCATTTCCGGGTGCAGCCGGCCGGACGCGCCGCGCTGCGCCGCGCGCCGGAGGGGTTCGTCATCGCGCTGGTCCATTCGCCGCGCTACGCCGCGCTGGCTGCCAAGGCGGGGATCGACCTCTATCTCTGCGGCCACACCCATGGCGGCCAGGTCTGCCTGCCCGGCGGCTGGCCGGTCTACCTGCCGCGCGGAATCTCGCGCCGGCGCCTCGCCGGCGGGTGGCGCATCGGGGCGATGATGGGCTACACCTCGCGCGGCACCGGTCCCTCGGGCCTGCCGGTGCGGTTCAACTGCCCGGCGGAGGTGGTGCGCTTCACCCTGCGCCGGGATACGGGGAACGGATGAGGGCGTGGCGATGAGCGCGATACCGCCGGCGATCCGCGGCGCGGCCTGGATGATCGTGACGATGCTGAGCTTCGTCGCCATGGCCGTCGCCGGGCGCGAGCTCGCCCCGTCGATGTCGCCGTTCGAGACGGTGGTGATGCGCTCGCTGGTCGGGCTCTGCGTGCTGCTGCCGCTCGCCGCGCGCGACGGGTTCCGCCCCTTCCGCACGCACCAGCTCGCCCGGCATGGCGGGCGCAACACGATCCATTTCGTGGGGCAGGTCGCGTGGTTCTTCGCGCTCGGCGTGCTGCCGATCGCCGAGGTGACGGCGATCGAGTTCACCATGTCGCTGTGGGCCATCGTGTTCGCGGGGCTGTTCATCGGCGAGGCCATCGATTCGCGCCGCTGGGCGACCATCGCCATCGGATTCGTGGGGGTGCTGGTGATCCTGCGGCCGGGCGCGGCGGCGATCCATCCCGCCTCGCTGATCATGCTGGCGGGCGCGGCGTGCTACGGCGCCTCGATCACCATGACCAAGTCGATCACCTCGGGCGGCGATTCCGCCTTCGCCGTGGTGCTCTACATGAACCTGATCCAGCTCGGCCTGGGGCTGGTCGGCACCGCCTTCGACTGGACGATGCCCGCCTGGCACGACGCCCCGTGGATCGCGCTGGTCGGCACCTGCGCGCTGGCGGCCCATTACAGCTTCGCCCGCGCGCTTGCGCTGGCCGACGTGAGCGTGGTTTCGCCCATCGACTTCCTGCGCCTGCCGACCGTGGCTCTGGTCGGCTTCCTCGCCTATCGCGAGACGGTGGACGTCTGGGTGTGGGCCGGCGCCGCGCTGGTGATCGGCGCCAATTGGTTCAATATCTGGCGCGCCTCGCGCCGCGCCCGCGCTGCGGCGGCGGCCTGAGGTCGATAATCAGACGGCGGGAGCCCGCTCGGCGGGAGAGGAAGGCGCGCTATCCTTTCGCGCCCTCGCCGGCGAGCTGGCCGGATTCGTCGACCGGCGCGCCGCCCAGCGCGGTGAGCGCGGCGACCAGCTCGGCGAGCACCGCGTCGAGCCGGTTCGGGTCGGTCCCGCGCAGCACGACGCTCACCCCGAACGAGCCGCGCCGCATGGCCGGATAGCTGCCGATCTCGACGTCGGGATTGGCGTCCTGCAGGCGCGACAGCGTCTCGGCGATGGCGCCTTCGGCGAGCTCGACCCGCACCGAGCGCGAGCCCATCCGGGCGCCCCCCTGGAGCGTGCCCCGTACCGAGTCGAACATCGCCTTCATCACCGCCGGCACGCCGGCCATGACGTAGACGTTCTCGTAGCGGAAGCCGGGCGCGGCCGAGACCGGGTTGAGGATCAGCTCGGCCCCTTCGGGCACCGTCGCCATGCGCAGCCGCGCCTCGTTCAGCCCGCCCGGCGGCAGGTAGGATTCCAGGATCGCCACGGCCTTCGGGTGGCGGTGCAGCCTGACGCCGAACGCGGCGGCGACGCATTCCGAGGTGATGTCGTCGTGCGTCGGCCCGATGCCCCCGGAGGTGAACACGTAGTCGAACTTCCCGCGGCATTCGTTGACCGTGGCGACGATCGTCTCCGGGATGTCGGGGATGACCCGTGCCTCGATCAGCCGGACCCCCGCCTCGTTGAGGCCGCGGGCGACGTAGTTCAGGTTCTCGTCCTGCGTGCGGCCCGAGAGAATCTCGTTGCCGATGATCAGCATGCAGGCGGTCACGGTGCGCGTCTCGGGCATGGGTCTTTCCCGCTGGGCCGGGCGCATCATAGACCGGCCGCGCACGCCGGGCCAGAGCGGGCGCCGAGGCCGCGAACGTTGAAACGGGGCGCCGGGAGGCTTACCTTTGGGGCGCACTCCTTCTTCCCCCAATACGAGTGGCGATCGGATGAACGGCAGGTTCCCCACGGCGGTCCGCGAGGCGGACGATCCGCGAATCGTTCTGCATGGCGCCGACGAGTTCGAAGGCATGCGCCGCGCCGGCTGCCTGGCCGCCGAGGTGCTGGACGTCATCACCCCCTACGTGGTGCCGGGCGTCACCACCGAGCGGCTGGACGATCTCTGCCGCGAATTCATCATCGACCATGGCGCCGTGCCCGCGCCGCTCAACTATCGCGGCTTCCCCAAGTCGATCTGCACCTCGATCAACCACGTGGTGTGCCACGGCATTCCCGGCCCGAAGTCGCTGCGCGAGGGCGACATCGTCAATCTCGACATCACGGTGATCCTCGACGGCTGGCACGGCGACACCAGCCGCATGTTCGGCGTGGGCGAGGTGCCGGTGAAGGCGAAGCGCCTGATGGACGTCACCTACGAATCGATGATGCGCGGCATCGCGGTGGTCCGCCCCGGCGCGACGCTGGGCGACGTGGGCCACGCCATCCAGAGCTTTGCCGAGGGCGAGCGCTGCTCGGTGGTGCGCGATTTCTGCGGCCACGGGCTCGGCCGCGTGTTCCATGCCCCGCCCAGCGTGCTGCATTACGGCCGGCCCGGCGAGGGCACGCCCCTGCGCGAGGGCATGTTCATCACCATCGAGCCGATGATCAATCTCGGCCGGCCCGAGACCAAGATCCTGGCCGACGGCTGGACCGCGGTGACCAAGGACCGGTCGCTGTCGGCCCAGTTCGAGCATTCGATCGGCGTGACCGCCGAGGGCTGCGAGATCTTCACCCTGTCGCCCGCCGGACACACCAAGCCGCCCTACGCCTGACGCCGGTCAGTTGATCGCGGCCGCCTTGGCGGGCGCGGCGTCGGCGCGGGCCTGGCCGAGCATCTTCTCCACCGAGCCGATGTCCCCGGCAAGCGCGATCGCCGCCTTGAGCGAATTGGGCGAGGCCGGCCCGACCACGGCGGCGAAGGACGCGGCATACGGGGTCTTTCCCATCGCCGCCCCGTCGGACTGGCGAAGCTGCGCGAGCGCCGCCGTGTCGTCGGCCAGCGCCAGCGCGACCGCGCGCCGCAGCACCAGAAGCGCACGCGCCTCGGGCGCCGGCGGATCGTCGGTGCGGGCCAGCAACGAGCCGAACGCGGTGGCGGCGGCGGGCCAGTCCTTCGCCTGCCACGCCATCTGCGCGCGCAGCCGCTCGGCCGCCAGGCTGGCGTCGCCGGCAAGGACGCCGAGCGCGTCGGCGCGCCTCCCCAGCGCGGCGAGCGCCCGGGCGCGGTCGACGCGGCGCGCGGCCGTCAGCTCGGGCGGAAGGTCGGGCACTGCGCTTTGGTCGAGCGCGGCAATCGCATCGGTGGGCTTGCGGTCGAGCAGCCGCACCTCGGCGAGCCGCGCCCCGACGCGGGCCTTCTCCACCCCCTTGAGGCGGAACCGGACCTGCTGGTCATAGAGCCGCGCCGCGTCGCCCAGCAGGTCGACCGTGACCAGCCTCTCGGCGAGCTTGCGCACCATCGCGTCGCCCTCGGGCCCCGGCGGGGTCAGCTCGCGGAACTCGTCGTAGAGCGCGAGCGCCGTCACCGGCGGCAGCTTGTCGGCGCCGCCATCGACGAACAGATGGCGGAACATGCCGGCCATGTCCTTGGCCACCGCCTGCACCCCGTCGATCCCGTGGAAATAGGTCGCCGCCTCCTTCAGCGTCTCGAGCGCGTCGCGGCTGTCGTCCCGCTTTGCATAGAGCGCGGCGAGGCGGCGCAGCAGGTCGAACTCGTAGACGTCGCCGCGCCAGGCGAAACGTAGCCGCTCGAGCCGGTCGATCGCCTGGTCGACCGTGATCTCCTTGCCGGCGAGCAGCGCGTTGACCAGCGCGAAGCGCGCCCGGGCCGAGGCGCGCCGGTCGCCATGCGCGGCCACCGTGCGCCACAGCTGGAGCGCGCCGGCCGGATCGCCCGTGTCCTTCAGATAGTAGCCCTGCAGCACGTCGAGCATGTCCTTGGCGCCGCCGGTAAGGCCCCGGTCGGCCAGCCTCTCGAGGCGCGACTGGGCGGTGCCCGTGTCGCCGGTCGCGAGCGAGGCCTCGGCCGCGAGCAGGCCGAACCGCGTGGCGAGCCAGGGCGGATAGGTGCCGAGCACCGTTTCGAGCTCGCTGAACTCGCGGCTCGCGGTCCGCCAGTCGCCGCTCATCGCGGCGATGGCGCCCCGCCAGGGCGCGGCCTCGACATTGTTGGCGAGGACCGGGATGCCGAGGTCTGTGCTCGCCGGCCCATACTCGTCGGCCAGCACGTGCGCCACGCCGCTGAGCGCCTGGACATCGGGACGCTGTGCCCGGGCCGGCGCCTCGCGCGCGATCTGGGCGAGCACGCCCAGCGCCTCCGGCCCGAGGCCGCGCGCCACGAAGTAGCGCGCGAGGCGGAGGCGCGCCGCGGTGCGCCTGCCGGGCGGCGCCTCGGCCGCGCGGCGGGTCAGGATCTCGCGGCTCGCAGCCGGCGTCGCGCCCGGACCCCGGCCCCACGCGACCAGGTCGAACAGCCGCTCGACCGGCGGCGGCGGCATTTGCTCGGCGCGCAGCCGGTCGGCCATGCTGGACAGGCGCAGCCCGCCCGCGCGCGCGACGGTCACGCCCTCGGGCCGCGCCGTCACCGCGACGCCGTCGGCCAGCGTGTGGATCGCGATGCCCTGCGCGCTCTGCAGCACCGCCACGTCGACGAAGCGGTGCAGGGCTGCGACGCCGCGCCCGGAGACGGCGAGCGGCACGACCACCAGCTTGTCGCCGACGTCCGGGTCGGCAAGGTGCAGCACCTCGCCCGACTCGGCCACCGGCAGCACAATTCGCGCGTCGCCCGCGACGACGCTGCCCTGCGCCAGGACCGGAATCGCCTTGGCCGCGCCGGCCGGGCCGGTCACCGCCTCGACGACCCAAACCGTGCCCTCCTTCCGCGCGCGGAGGTTGTAGTTCGTCTCGATCGTCATGCGCACCGACGTGCCGCCGACCACAGGCACCTGCGCGGCGTCTCGCACCAACGGCTTGCCCAGCACCGACAGCGCCGCCACGTCGATGCGCCCCGGCGCGTCGAACACGACCCACACCTGGGTGCGGCGGCGGAATACGGCGGCGGCGACCGGGCGGCGCCAGTTGAAGCGGAAGGTGGCCATATCGTGGCCGCGCACCACGTCGACGCTGACCAGCCCGGCCCCGCGCGACCCGCCGGCCGCGCGCGCGATCGTGTGGCGGTCGGCCGCCGCGCTGGTCTGTTTCACGGGAAACAGGCGCGTGGGCGCCGCGAGGGGAGTCGGGGCCGGTGCGGGCTTGGCGGCGGCGGCGGAGCCGCCTTGGCGGCGAGCGGCGGAGCCGCCTTGGCGGCCGGCGGGGGAGCCGCCTTGCGGCCGGCGGCGGAGCCGCCTTGCCGGCGGGCGCGGCGCTTCGGCGGGCTGAGGTTTCGCCGGCGCGCGAGCACGTCCAGCACCACGCTTGTGCCGCTGGTGAAATGGCGGAGCCGCGCGCCCTCCGGCACGGCGAGGGCAAGGGCCAGGGACTTGCCCGGCACCGGGGCGACACCCGTGATCGGCGCCGGCAGGGCGGCGCGCAGCCGGGCGAGATCGACGCGCGCGGCGCGGTCGAAGCGGATCGTGGCCGTGCCGCCCGTTTCGTCGACGCGGACGCCGACCGGCGCCCGCCAGTCGAACACCAGCCGGCCGAATCCGTCATGGGCTCCGGTGCGGACGGCGAGCACGCCGGGCGCCGCTCTCCGGGCGCCGCTTCTCCAGGCGCCGCTTCTCCAGAAGGGCGCGGCGCGGCGCGCAGATCGAAAACCGTGGCCGAATTATCGTCGAAGCTGTGCAGGCGGTAGTCGCCCTTAAGGGCCACCCGCACCGTCCGCCCGTCCGGGGCGAGGGTCGCGCCGGCGACATAGTCGGGCAGCGCTGCCGCGATGCGTCCGAGCGGCGCGGCGAAGGGCCGGGCGAAGCGGATGGTGAGCACGCGGCCGGCAAGCGTCGCCTGGTGTTCGGCCGGGCGGGGCCAGTCGAACACGATGCGCCCGAAGCCGGGATGCGGCGCGGCGCGGATCTTTACCGCTTCGGCCGCGGACACCGCGCCGGCCCGGGCCAGCAGCGCGACGAGCGCGACCAGCGCGAGGAGGGCGGCGCGCCTCACGGTACGCTCCGGTACGGGCCGACCACGATGTCGACGCGGCGGGCGAGCGCGAAGCGCTTCTCGCGCGGCTCGATCGTCGCGAGCTCGGCGAAGCGGCTGGCGCCCAGCCCCTGGGCCGGGATGGGCCGCCCATAGCCGAGCGCGTGCAGCGCGTCGGCGACGGCGAGGGCGCGGGCGAGCGACAAGGCGCGGTTCGAGCCATAGAGCCCGTGCCCCACCGGTTCGGGGTCGGTATGGCCGACGACCGAGATGGCGTTGCCGATGGTGCCGAGCACGCCGCCCAGCGCGTAGAGCGTGGCGTCGCCCGTATCGGCCAGGGTGGCGCTGCCGGAGGCGAACAGCAGGTCGGCGGGCAGCGCGATCACCAGCCGGTCGTCGTGCAGCGTGACGCGCGCCAGGGCCAGCGCGGCGTCCTCGCGCGCCTTCTCGGCGAGCAGCGTGGCGATATAGGCGAGCCCCGCCGCGCGCTGCGGCGTGAGCCCCTGGGAGGAATGCTTGGCGTCGGGGTGCGGCGCATAGGCCGGGACCTGCGGGTTCAGGCTGCGCGACAGCGAATCGACCACGTTGCGATAGCGCGCCGTATCGACGCGGTGCATCGCGTACAGCATGACGAAGAAGGTCAGCACCAGCGCGACCAGGTCGGAAAAGGTGAGCAGCCAGGCGCGCGAGATGCGCGGCGCGAGGGCGGGGTCGGGCTGGTCGGTCACGGCGTCGCCTCCCCCGCCGGGCGCACCGCGAAGTCGAGGCGCAGCATGATCGGCCGGCCGGGGGCGAGGCCGGAACCCACCGCTGCGCGCGGCGCCCCGGCGGCGACCAGCGCGCCGGCGAAGTCCGAGACGCGGCGGATCGCCGTGTCGCGCCCGCCCTGCGTGGCGGGGTCGAGCCAGGCCGCGAGGCGGTAGGCGGTGCGCGGCGGCGGCGCGGCGAGCAGCGCCGCCACCTTGGCGATGAAGCCCTGGCCCGACGCGGACGGCGCGGCGGCGTCGCCGATCCACATCGACGTGACCGGCAAGTCGACGCGGTAGGCCTCGCCCGGCTTGACCTCGGTCACCTTGGCGAGCGGGAAGGCGGTGGCGACCAGAGTGCCCAGCCGATGCGCCAGCGTGCCGTTCTGCAGCACCTCGCCCAGGTCGGCGGTGAAGGCGTGGGACGTGTCCGCGCCTCGGTCGGAGGGCGCGAAGGTGTCGACGACGCTGCCCATCACGGCGCGCGACCGCGCGCCCTCGATCCTCGACGCGTGGTTGAGCACCACGAAGAACCCGATCAGCAGGACGATCAGGGCAATGAACAGCAGCGCGCCCGATTCGCGGGCGTCGGCTTCGGCCGCCTGGTCTCGCTCGTCCATATGCGCGCTCGGTCGCGCCCCGGCGGTGCCGGAGCTTTCCGAGACGTTAAGACGGTGTGGTTAAGCCGCGGTAAACGCCGCAATCCCCCTCCGCCCTTCAGGGGCAGAGAGGGAGGCGCGCTAGACGTGGAAGCTTTCGCCGCAGCCGCAGCGGCCCTTCTCGTTCGGGTTCTTGAACACGAACCCGGACTGGAGGGTGGATTCGACGTAGTCCATCTCGGTGCCCAGGAGGAACATCATCGCCTGGGCGTCGATCACCACCTTGATGCCTTTGGCCTCGACGATCTCGTCCATCGGGCTCTGCTTGTCGGAGAACTCCATCGTGTAGGACATTCCCGAGCAGCCGCCCTTGCGCACGCCGATGCGCAAATTGGCGCCGTCGCCGCGGCTCGCCATCAGCGCCTTCACCCGTTCGGCGGCGGTATCGGAGAGTGTCATGATCGGCAGTCGTTCACGCATGGTCAGGTCCTCAAATCAGTCCGAGCTCGAGCTTGGCCGCTTCCGAGAGCCTTTCGGGGGTCCAGGGCGGATCCCACACCAGCTCCACGTCGCAGTCGTGCACGCCCTCCACGTCGCGCACCACGGCCTCGACCTCGCCGGGCAGCGAGCCGGCCACCGGGCAGTTCGGCGTGGTGAGCGTCATGGTCACGTGCACGATCCCTTCGGGCGTCTTCTCCAGACCATAGATAAGGCCGAGTTCGTAAATGTTTACCGGTATCTCAGGATCGAAGACGCCCTTCAGCGCCTCGATCACGCAGGCCATGACCGGGTCGGTGGCGGCCTGGCCCTCGACCGGCGGGTTCGCCGGTTCGGTCGTGGGCGCAGTGGCGACGTTGGGTTCGGTGGTCTGATCGCTCATTCGGTACGAACCTCCTCGGCCTCGCCTTCCAGCGCGGCGTTGAGCGTGTGCCAGGGCAGCGTCGCGCATTTGACGCGCATCGGGAAATCGCGCACGCCGGACAGCGCCGCGAGCCGGTCGAGCCCCGGCGCGGCGTCGAGATCGACGGGCCCGCGCGTGGTCACCATCTCGTGGAACTTCTCGAACAGCGCCTTCGCCTCCGCCTCGGTGTGGCCCTTGACCAGCTCGGTCATCAGCGACGCCGAGGCGAGCGAGATGGCGCAGCCCTTGCCCTCGAAGTGGACGTCCTCGATGCGCCCGTCACTGGTGTGCACATGCACCTCCACCCGGTCGCCGCAGAGCGGGTTGTTGCCCTTGGCGTGATGGTTCGCGTGCTCGTCCGGGCCGAAATTCCGCGGATGCTTCGAATGGTCCAGGATCACGTCCTGATAGAGCTCGCGCAGCTCCTCGTTCATCCGAAAATCTCCCGCACGCGGCCGAGCGCGGCGACCAGCGCGTCGGCCTCCGCGCGCGTGTTGTAGAGCCCGAACGAGGCGCGGATGGTGGCCGGCTGGTCGAACCGGTCCATCACCGGCTGGGCGCAGTGGTGGCCGGTGCGCACCGCCACCCCCTCGCGATCCAGGATGGTGCCCGCGTCGTGCGGGTGGATGTCGCCGAGGGTGAAGGAGATGATCCCCGCCTTCTCGGGCGCGGTGCCGATGATGCGCACGTCGTTGAGCGCGGAGAGCCGCTCGGTCGCATAGGCCAGCACGTCGCCCTCGTGCGCGCCGATCCGGTCGAGCCCGAGGCCGGTGACGTAGTCGACCGCCGCGCCGAGCCCGACCGCGCCCGCGATGTGCGGCGTGCCGGCCTCGAACTTGAAGGGCAGGTCGGCATAGGTGGTCTTCTCGAACGTGACCGAGCTGATCATCTCGCCGCCGCCCTGGTAGGGCGGCATGGCGTCGAGCAGAGCCTCCTTGCCGTAGAGCACGCCGATGCCGCTCGGCCCGTACAGCTTGTGGCCGGAGAAGACGTAAAAGTCCGCGTCGAGCGCCTGCACGTCGACCGCCATGTGCGGCACCGCCTGGCAGCCATCGACCAGCACCTTGGCGCCGTTGGCATGCGCGATGCGGATGACGTCGGCCACCGGCACGACGGTGCCGAGCGCGTTCGAGACATGGGTGATGGCGACGAGCTTCGTGCGGTCGGTGAACAGCTTCTCGAACTCGTCCATCAGCAGCGCGCCGTCGTCGCCGATCGGCGCGACCTTGAGCACGATGCCGTTGGACTCGCGCACGAACTGCCACGGCACGATGTTGGAATGGTGCTCCATCACCGTCAGGATCACCTCGTCGCCGGGCTTGAGGAAATTGCGGCCCCAGCTCGACGCCACCAGGTTGATCCCCTCGGTCGCGCCGCGCACGAAGATGACCTCGTCGGTCGAGCCGGCGTTCAGGAGCGCGCGCACCTTCTCGCGCGCCGCCTCCATCCGGTCGGTGGCGATCTGGCTGAGATAGTGCACGCCGCGATGGACGTTGGCGTATTCCCGGCTGTAGGAGCGCATCAGCGCGTCGAGCACCGCCTGCGGCTTCTGCGCGCTCGCCCCGTTGTCGAGATAGACGAGCTTCTTGCCGTGCGCCTGGGTGGCGAGGATCGGGAAATCGGCCCGCACCTTCTCCACGTCGTAGGGCGCCGCCGTCGCTGCCATCTTCTTTTCCGCCGCGCTTGTCATGCCGCCTTCCTCTCGCGTTCGCTGGCGAGCCAGAGCTCGAGCCGGGCCGCCAGCCATTCGCGCACCGGCGTGGACACGACCCGCTCGACCAGTTCGCCCACGAACGCCTCGACCAGCAGCGCCCGCGCCTCGCCCTCGGGGATGCCGCGCGCGCGCAGATAGAACAGCGCGTCGCGGTCGAGATCGCCCACGGTCGAGCCGTGGCTGCACTTCACGTCGTCGGCCAGGATCTCGAGCTCGGGCTTCGAATCCGCCCGCGCGCCCGGCGACAGCAGCAGGTTGCGGTTGAGCTGGTGCGCGTCGATCTTCTGCGCGCCCTCGTTGACGACCACGCGGCCCTGGAACGCGGAGCGCGAACGGTCATCCAGCACGCTCTTGAAGAGCTGGTGGCTGTTGGTGTGCGGCGCGGCATGGACGGTCTCGGTCCAGCAATCCATGTGGCGCCGGTCGCGTCCGAGCATCAGCCCGTCGATCACGGCCTCCGCCCCCTCGCCGACGAGGGCGGCCACCACCTCGTTCCGCACCACCCCGCCGCCCGCGATGGTCGTGAGGCCGCGATAGCTGGCGTCGCGATCGAGGCGGAGCGCGGCGCGCGCCGTGCCGTAGGCGGTGCCCGCCTGATCGGTGAAGGCGACATGGTCGAGCCGCGCGTTGCGCGCGAGTGCGATCTCGGTCACCGCGTTGGTCCAGCTCGCCGCGCCGAACCCGATGCTGGTTTCGACCAGCGTTGCCGAAGCGCCGTCCTCGAGCACGACCAGATGGCGCAGATGGCTCGCCGCGTTCTCCCGCGCCCCGGTCGCGACATGGATCACCTGGACCGGTACGTCGAGCGCGACGCCTTTCGGCACGACCAGCACCGCTCCGTCGGCGGCCAGCGCGAGGGCGAGGGCGGCGAGCGGCGCACCATCGAGCGCGGCGACGCGGCCGAGATGCGGCTCGACCAACTCCGGGTCGATGTCGAGCAGGCGCGCCAGCGAGACGAGGCACACCCCGTTCGGCAGCGCGCCGAGATCGGAGAGCGACGAATCGAATTTACCATCGACGAAAACCAGCCGACTTGCGCCCTCCAGAAGGACCGGCGCGATGGCCGACTGGTCGATTTTGCCGGGCTCCGGCGCGGGCGCGAAATTCGCGCGCACCAGCCGGTCGAGGTTGGTGTATTTCCACGCCTCTGTCCTGAGCGTCGGGAAGCCCTCGGCGGCGAACGAAGCCTGCGCGTCGGCGCGCAGCGCCTTGAGCCAGGCGAGCTCCGCCCCCGGCAGCTCCGTCGCCGCCGCGATCTGCGCCAGGTACGGCGCCTCGCGATCTGTGACCTTGGTCACGTTCATGCCGCGTCGGCCTCGTAGGCGGCGTAGCCGGTCTCTTCCAGCTCCAGCGCAAGCTCCTTGCCGCCCGACTTGGCGATGCGCCCGTGCGCCAGCACGTGCACCCTGTCGGGCACGATGTATTCGAGCAGGCGCTGGTAGTGCGTCACCACCACGATGGAACGGTCGGGCGCACGCAGCCGGTTCACCCCGTCGGCGACGATGCGCAGCGCATCGATGTCGAGGCCCGAGTCGGTCTCGTCGAGGATGGCGAGGGACGGCTCCAGCACGGCAAGCTGGAACACCTCGTTCCGCTTCTTCTCGCCGCCGGAGAAGCCGACATTCACCGCGCGCTGCATCAGCTTCTCGTCCATGCCGAGCGCCTTGGCGCGCTCGCGCGCAAGCCGCAGGAACTCGACGCCGTCGAGCGGCTTCTCGCCGCGATAGGTGCGCTGGGCGTTCAGCGCGGTGCGCAGGAAGGTCATGTTGGCGACGCCGGGAATCTCGACCGGATACTGGAAGGCGAGAAAGACGCCTTCGCCGGCCCGCGCCTCGGGCGCGAGGGCGAGCAGGTCCTTGCCCTTCAGTGTCGCCGCGCCCGACGTCACCGCGTAGCCGTCGCGGCCGGCCAGGGCGTACGCAAGGGTCGACTTGCCCGACCCGTTCGGGCCCATGATCGCGTGCACCTCGCCCGCCCCGACCTCGAGGTCGAGCCCGTGCAGGATCTCCTTGCCGTCAACCGTGACGTGCAGGTCTTTTACCGAAAGCATACTGTTATCCGACATGACTATCCCACGCTGCCTTCGAGCGACACGCCGAGAAGCTTCTGCGCCTCGACGGCGAACTCCATCGGCAGCTCCTTCAAGACCTCCTTGCAGAACCCGTTGACGATCAGCGACACGGCGTCCTCGGCCGACAGGCCGCGCGAGCGGCAGTAGAAGAGCTGGTCCTCGCCGATCTTGGACGTCGTCGCCTCGTGCTCGACGCGCGCCGTCGGGTTGCTCACCTCGATATAGGGCACGGTGTGCGCGCCGCATGTGGAGCCGATCAGCAGCGAGTCGCACTGGGTGTAGTTGCGCGCGCCCGCGGCGCCGGCCATCACCTTCACCTGGCCGCGATAGGTGTTCTGGCCGTGGCCGGTCGAGATGCCCTTGGAGACGATGGTCGACGAGGTGTTCTTGCCCGATATGGATCATCTTGGTGCCGGTATCGGCCTGCTGGAAGTTGTTGGTGACGGCGACCGAGTAGAACTCGCCCACCGAGTTGTCGCCCTCCAGGATGCAGGACGGGTACTTCCAGGTGATGGCCGAGCCGGTCTCGACCTGGGTCCAGGAGATCTTGGAGTTGCGGCCGCGGCAGGCGCCGCGCTTGGTGACGAAATTGTAGATGCCGCCGCGCCCGTTCTCGTCGCCGGGATACCAGTTCTGCACGGTCGAGTACTTGATCTCGGCATCGTCGTGGGCGATCAGCTCGACCACCGCGGCGTGGAGCTGGTTCTCGTCGCGCATCGGCGCCGTGCAGCCTTCGAGGTAGCTCACATAGCTGCCTTCCTCGGCGATGATCAGCGTGCGCTCGAACTGGCCGGTCTTGGCCGCATTGATGCGGAAATAGGTGCTGAGCTCCATCGGGCAGCGCACGCCCTTGGGCACGTGCACGAACGTACCGTCCGAAAACACGGCGGAGTTCAGCGCGGCGAAGAAATTGTCGCCCTGCGGCACCACCGAGCCCATGTACTTTTTCACGAGCTCGGGGTGGTTGCGGATCGCCTCGGAGATCGAGCAGAAGATGACGCCCGCCTTCTCCAGCGTCTCCTTGAAGGTGGTGGCGACCGAGACCGAGTCGAACACCGCATCGACCGCCACCCCGGCCAGCGCCGCGCGCTCGTTCAGCGGGATGCCCAGCTTCTCGTAGGTCTTGAGCAGCTCCGGGTCGACCTCGTCGAGGCTCTTCGGCCCGTCCTCCTTCTTCTTCGGCGCGGCGTAGTAATAGGCGTCCTGGTAGTCGATCGGCGGATGGTGGACACGCGCCCAGCTTGGCTCCGTCATCTCCTTCCACTGGCGGAACGCCTCGAGGCGCCAGTCGAGCATCCACTCGGGCTCGCCCTTCTTGGCCGAGATGAAGCGGACCGTCGTCTCGTCGAGCCCTTTGGGCGCGAGATCGGATTCGAGGTCGGTCACGAAGCCGTACTTGTAGCGGCCTTCGGTCGCTTCCTTCAGCGTGTCGGTCTCTACCTGGGTTGCCATGTCGGGTGTCACCGGAAAATTGCCACTTCAAACTTCGTCACGGGGCCGCGGAGCCGAGAACGGCGGCGACGGGTGCCGGGCGGGGCGGCAAGGCGGGCGGGGCGGCCATGTCGGCCAGCGTCACGCTGGCCAGCGCCGCGGTCACCGCGCGATTGATGGTCTGCCAGTTGACCCGCGTCGGGCAAAGCGACTCGATTCCGCAACCCTCGGCGCCGACGCATTCGGTCAGCGCGATCGGACCGTCGAGCGCCGCCACGATGTCGGCCACCGTCGTCTCGCCCGGCGGACGGGCCAGCGCGTAGCCGCCCTTGATGCCGCGGTGCGAGCCCACCACCCCGTCCTGGGCCAGGAGCTTCAGCACCTTGGCCACGGTCGGCAAGGGCAGCATGGTGGCGCCCGCAAGCTCAGAGGCCGTCAGCCATTTTTCGGGCTGGCGGGCGAGGTGGGTCGTCAGCACGACCCCGTAATCGGCTAGGCGCGACAGGCGGATCATCGCCCTCTCCCGGCTCATACCGCACCAACTTGGTACGGTTTCCAGGTAAGGCTCCCGCGCGGCGCTGTCAAGCCCGGAAACCGGCCGATTCGACGGCGGAACCCTATGTGCCACCGCACGTTAAGCAGGAAGGTCTATTGCACCGCCGTCCGATCGGCTCCATTTTACGCAAAGCGCGCGAACGGATACGCGCTCAGCAAGGGGGAGAGTATCGTGGTTTCAATCAAATCGGGTTACGTCGCGCTGATGGCCGCCGGGGCGGCCTTCGTTCTGGCCGCGCCGCTGGCGCGCGCCGCGGACGGTATGGGGTCCTCGGACGGGATGGATATGGAGGTCAATACCGGCTGGTACGTCTCAGGCGCCGGGGGCATCAATTTTGCCGGCGACACCGACAACTCCGCGCTGGGCCTCGACCGCACGACGGACTACGACACCGGCGGCGTCGCCGACCTCGCCATCGGCCACAGCTTCCCCAGCGGGCTCCGCCTCGAGCTCGACTATTCGTACCGCCAGGATTCGGCCAAGTCCGTGGCCGGCGTGTCGGCCAACGGCACGGCCAGCGTCAACTCGATCCTGGCCAACATCGAGTACGCCTTTCCGATTGGCGGCTTCGTCACCCCGTATGTGGGTGCGGGCGCCGGCTATGGCTGGATGCATTACGACGACCTGGTGCCGTTCGCCGGCAGCGGGATCAACGACACCAGCGGCGGGTTCGCCTACCAGCTGATCGCCGGGGTCGAGCACCGCATCGACCGGAACCTGAGCGCGAGCCTGAGCTATCGCTACTTCTCCATGCCCGACACCGACTTCACGACCGCGTCGGGCGCGGGCGTGTCGGGCGATTATTCGAGCCACGCCATCCTGATCGGACTGCGCTACACGTTCGGCGGCCCGCCCGAGCACCAGATGGCCGCCGCGCCCGCACCGGCGCCGATGCCGGCCCCGCCGCCCCAGGCCGCGCCGGCGCCCGAGCCCGCCCCGGCGCCCGCCCCGCGCAAGTTCCTGGTGTTCTTCGGCTGGAACCAGTCGACCCTGACGGCCGACGCGCGCAACGTGCTGGCCAGCGCCGCCCAGGCCGCCCACACGGGCGACGTGGTGCGGATCGAGCTGACCGGCCACGCCGACCGGTCGGGACCTGCCGGCTACAACATGCGCCTGTCGCAGCGGCGCGCCGACGCCACCCGCGCCGAGCTGGTGCGCGACGGCATCCCGGCAAGCCAGATCGCCACCTTCGCCAAGGGCGAGAGCGACCCGCTGGTGCCGACCGCCGACGGCGTGCGCGAGCCGCAGAACCGCCGCGTCGAGATCGTGTTCGGCGGCGGCAAGCCCGGCATGTAGCCGAACGCCACCGCGGCGAAACAACAAGGGCGGGCCTTCGGGCCCGCCCTTTTCGTTTGCTTCGCCGGCCGCAGGAGCCGGCGTCAAGACGTGCTGAGCGTCAGTTGTCGGCCAGGGTGCAGGGCGCGAAATCGTGCGCGGCGCGGATGGCCGCCGGCTGCTGGCGGGCGAACCCGTCGAGCTTGTCCGGGGAGACGCCCAGCGCCGTCTGCAGCGCGGCCGCCGAATTCGTTGCAGAACTTGTCGATATCGGCGACGCTCGTCAGGGCGGTACGGTTGGCGACGCTGGTGAAGTAGCGCGTCGCCCGGCTGGTGCCGCCCGCCCCGTAGGTGCGGTCGAAGAAGCGGTGCATCGTCGCCGTGTGCCGGTTCAGCGTCTTATGGAACCGCAGCATGAACTGGTTGTAGGTCGGCTGGAAGTTGCAGGACAGCGCCGCGACCATCAGTCCGGTCTGGACGACGCGGACCTCGATGGCGGCGCGCTCGTCCGGGCGGAGGCAGGCCGGCGCAGCCGCCGCCTCCGTCGCCACAACCGCCGCGATGCCGCAGCACAGAGCCATTCCGAGCCAGCGCGGTGCGACGCGCCGTCCGGCCGGGCTCCGCGCCCCGCCGGTTGCATCCGTCGTGAGCATGGTGGTCCCCCCGCTCGTTACAACGTACAGGTTTCGGCCACTATCGCCGGAATCTTGCGACGAGGCAACTGCGGCAGACCCCTGATGCCCGAAAAATGCCCGACTATCGTTGCCGAAACCCTAACCCGTGTTAGGGCTCAGCGGATGTCGTGCGCGACGCCGCCCATCCATTCGATCCCGTCGTCGAGCTTCCACTCGGCGAACGTGCCCGGCCCCGGCGGGATCTGCTTCGGCCGCCACGCCTTGTCCGGGATGTCCATGTCGCAGAAATACTCGGTCATGCCGCCGCAGGGGTTCTTGAAGTACCAGAAATAGGCGGACGAGACGGTGTGCCGGCCCGGCCCGACCTCGGTTTTCCAGCCATGCGACTTGAAGGCGATGCCGCCGCCCAGCACCTCGTGGATGTCGCGCACCTCGAAGGCGAGGTGGTGGAACCTGGCGCGCTTGGTGGCCGGCGTGGTCAGGAAGAACAAATTGTGGTGGTCCGACTGCTCGGCGTAGCGCATGTAGACCGCCATGCCCGTCTGCCAGTCGGAGATGTAGAATCCCAACCGGTCGCGGTACCACTTCTCCGACGCCTTGTAGTCGGGCGTCTCCCACACGACGTGGCCGAGCCGCACCGGCCGCGCGCGGCCATAGAGGCGGCCGTGCTTGCCGATGCGCTCGCGCGCGTCGGGCGCGTTGACGCGGGCGCGATGGACCTTGGCGGGCTGCAGCTTCTCGTGCGGCCACACCCGGAAGCCGATGCCGTACCCGTCATGGTCGGTCGCGTGCAGCGTGCCGTCGGCGTCGTAGGCGACGTCGCGATCCTTGGCGAGCTCCTTCTCGATCGCCTTGACGTCGCGGGCTCCCTTCACCCCCCAGATCACCTCGCGCACCGACGAGCCGGGCTCGACCGCCCTGGGCAGGTCCTTCGCGTCGCGCGGGCGCAGCACCACGCCCGAGCCCTCCTCGGTGGCGAAGACCACGCGGTCCTTGGTGTCCCTGGTCTTCTTCAGGCCCCAGTCGGCGAAGTAGCGCTTGCCCAGCGCCATGTCCTTCACCCCGTAGACCACCTGATCGATGCCGACGAACCTCATGTCGTCCTCCCGTCCCTCGTCACGGCACCAGCACCAGCGAGCCGGTGGTGCGCCGGTTCTCCATGTCGTCCTGGGCGCGGGGCGCGTCGCGCAACGGGTAGGTCGCGCCGATGCGGATCTTCACCGCCCCCGATTTCAGCATGCGGAACAGATGCCGCGCCGATTTCTGGCGCAGCTCGTCCGAGGTCATGTAGTTGACCGTGGTCGCCCGGTGGACATAGGCGGAGTTCTTAAGCCCGTCGGCCACCACGTCGTAGGGGCGCGGCGGGCCGGAGGCGGTGCCGAACAGCGCCACCAGCCCGAGCTTCTTCACGCTGCTTGAGCGAATCTTCCCAGCTGTCCTTGCCGACCGAGTTCGTAGACCACGTCGACGCCCTGGCCGTTGGTCAGCCGCATCACCTCGTCATAGGTCGACTGGCGCGACGTCACGACGAGGTCGCGGCAGCCGTTGCGCCGGGCGAGCGCGGCCTTCTCGTCGGACGAGACGGTGCCGATCATGCGCGCGCCCACCGCCTTCGCCCACTGGCAGGCGATCAGCCCGACCCCGCCTGCGGCGGCGGTGAACAGGACGGTCTCGCCTTTCTTCAGCTTGTGGGTGCGGTTGAACAGATACTGCACCGTCATGCCCTTGGTCAGCGCGGCGGCGGCCGTCTTGTCGTCCAGCCAGCCGGGCAGCTTGACGAGCTGGGCGGCGGAATGGGTGCACATCTCGGCGTAGGAGCCGGGCTTGGCGCCGCCGGCATAGCCCACCCGGTCACCCGTCTTGAAGCCCTTCACGCCGCGCCCGACCGCCTCGATCACGCCGACGCCCTCGATGCCCAGCCCGGTGGGCAGCTTCGCCGGGTTCTGGCCGCGGCGCAGGTAGATGTCGGCGAAATTCACCCCGACGGCGGTGTTGCGGATCAGCACGTCGGTGCGCTCGAGCGCGGGCAGCTCGATCTCGCGCCACTGGAGCGCCTTCGGACCGCCGGTCCGCTCGACGATGAACGCGTGGGTCTTCATGCCGCCCCCTGCCCCGCTCGCGCCTCTACGTTGGCGCCTCTGTTATGGCGACAGTCTGCCGGGTTTTCGCGCGCCCCGCCAGCGCCTCTACAGATCCGTGCAGCCGGCGCGGGCGACGAGCCATTCCCAGGCACGGCCGCCATGGAAATCGCCGACCTGGCGCCCGGTGAACGACGCGATCTCGCCCGGCGACAGATAGCGCACATTGCCCATGCGCATCGCGTCGGCCTGGAGCCGGGCGTTGATCTGCAGGTAGACCGCCGAGATCACCGCGGCCCGGATCGACGGGCCGACCACGACGCAGCCATGGCCGCGCATCAGGGCGGCGACGCGGTCGCCGAGCGCCAAAGCGAGGTCGTGGCCCTGCTCCATCGTTGTGACCAGGAGGTTGGTGGCGTCGCCGAACTTGTCCGCGATGTCCCACAGCGGGATCTCGGGCCCGAGGCGCGAGGCGGTGTGCAGCAGCGGGCGGATCGGCGTGCCCGTCACGGTGAACGGGATCACGTCGAACGAATGGTTGTGGACCACGCTCACCACGTCGGGGCGGGCCTCGTACATCGCGCCGTGGATCGCGCGCTCGGCGAAGATCTCGCGGCCGCGCCGGTCCAGCGGCTCGCCCTTCAGGGTGAACTCCATGATGTCATCGAACGTGACGAGCTCGGGGCAGCGCGCGCGCGACAGGAAATAGCGGTTCGGGTCGTCGGGGTGGCGCACGCTGATATGGCCGAACGCGTCCACCACCTCCTCGCGCGCGAGGATCCGGTTGGCGATCACCAGGTCGCGCACCACGTCGATCAGTCCGTTCATCTCGCCCTCCACTCGCCTGGCCGCCCGCCGGGGCCCGCCATTGTTTAGCATTGCTTGCGGCCGGTCGGCCACTGGGCCTACCATCGCCTTTCTTCGTCAAGGGAGCGCCGCCCATGGCAGACATCGTGCTCGGCATCGGCACCTCGCACGGCCCGATGCTGTCGACGCCGCCCGACCAGTGGGGCCAGCGCGTCGCCGCCGACCGCAAGCGCGAGCACTGGTTCAAGGGCAAGCCGTACGGCTTCGACGAGCTGGTCGCGCTGCGCGCCGACGAGGGGCTCGAGGACGAGATCACCCAGGACAAGTGGAATGCCCGCCACGCGGCCTGCCGCAAGGCGATCGCCACCCTGGCCGCCGTGTTCGCCGACGCGAAGCCCGACGTCGCCGTGATCGTGGGCAATGACCAGATGGAGATGTTCACCGCGGGCACGGTGCCGGCGATGAGCGTCTATATGGGCGGTGAGATCCCCAACATGTTTCCGACGAAGGAGGAGCTGGACGCCATGCCGCCCGGCATCCCCATCTCGGTCCCCGGTAACATCCCGCCCGAGGGCGCGACCTACGAGGGGCTGCCCCGGCTCGCCCGCCATCTGGTCGACCAGGCAATGACCGATTCGTTCGACGTGGCCACGGTCGACCGCCTGCCGGCGGGCGGCAAGCGCGCCATCCCGCACGCCTTCGGCTTCGTCTACCGCCAGATCATGAACGACAAGCCCGTGCCCTCGGTGCCGGTGCTGCTGAACACGTTCTACCCGCCGAACCAGCCGACCGTCGGGCGCTGCTACGATTTCGGCAGGTCGCTGGTGCGCGCGATCCGCTCGTGGGACGCGGGACTGCGCGTGGCGCTGATCGCCTCGGGCGGGCTGTCGCACTTCGTCGTCGACGAGGAGGTCGACGCGGCGGTGATGGACGCGCTGCGCAACCGCTCGATCGAAAGCGTCGCGGCGCTGGGCGAGCCGATCTTCCAGGCCGGCACGTCGGAGTGCAAGAACTGGGTGCCGGTCGCGGGCGCGATGGCCGATCTCGGCTATGCGCCGACGGTGGTCGACTACGTGCCGTGCTACCGCTCGGTCGCCGGAACCGGCAACGCGATGGGCTTCGTCTACTGGCGCGCCTGACGCGGCCGGCTCCCCCGCCGGGAGGCGCGCCGCGCCCTAGCCGGCCTTCTCGATCGTGAGGCGCCAGACGTCGCCCGGCCCCTTGGCCCCGGCGTCCTCGGGCGCCAGCGCGACCACGCGATGGCCCAGCTCGGTCACCGAGGCGGGCACGTTCTCCAGCGGCTCGGCGCCGGTCAGGCGCACCTCGGCGGTCTCGCCGGGCCCCATCCGCTCGATCAACAAGCGCGTGCGGACGAAGGTCATCGGGCACACCTCGGCGGTGATATCCAAGTAGTAGTCGGTCACGCTCACAGGGTTATCACTTCCCATATGTGTGAAATTCGCGCTTGCCCTTGCGCACAATATAAACTAAGTTCCCGGCCCACGTATCCTATGCGTTGCGAAAGGAAGGACTTTGCATGGCGGACGCATCCAACACGAAAGAACTACTAAATCTGACCACTGAAATCGTCGCAGCGCATGTCAGGAACAATAGCGTCTCCCAGAACGATCTTCCCGAACTCATCCGCACGGTCCATACCGCGCTGAGCGAAGTGTCCACCGGCCAGTCCGAGGATCGGCCGAACCCGGCCATTTCGGTCCGCCGCTCCGTCACCCCCGAATATATCGTGTGTCTCGAGGACGGCAAAAAGCTCAAGATGCTCAAGCGCCACCTCAAGACCGCATACAACATGACCCCTGAGCAGTATCGCGAGCGCTGGGGCCTGCCGGCCGACTACCCTATGGTCGCGCCCAACTATGCCCGCCAGCGCTCGGCGCTGGCCAAGAAGATCGGGCTGGGGCGGCGGCCCGCGGCCTGAGTCGCGCCGGGCGGCAGGCGGCCCCGCGTCCGCCGCCGCGCCGTTGCGCCGGCCGGGACCTGTCCGGTTTTGACTAGTGCCGCCGTCCGACCTACAATTCCCTGCGGTGAGAGGGACTATGGCGGTGCCGTCGCGCATCGAACAGCTCTGCCTCGACAAGGGGATGAAGATGACGGAGCAGCGGCGCGTGATCGCCCGCGTGCTGTCCGAATCGTCCGACCACCCGCATGTCGAGGAGGTGCACCGCCGGGCCAACCTGGTCGACCCGCGCATCTCGATCGCCACGGTCTACCGGACCGTCCGGCTGTTCGAGGAGGCGAACATCATCGAGCGGCGCGAGTTCGGCGACGGCCGTGCCCGCTACGAGGAGGTGGACGAGAAGCACCATCACCACCACCTGATCAACCTCAAGACAGGCGAGGTGATCGAGTTCGAGAACGCCGAGCTCGAAAAGCTGAAGCGCAAGATTTGCCACGATCTGGGATTCGAGATGGTCGGCGACCGGCTGGAGCTGTTCGGCATCCCGCTCGACGACCGGCAAACGGACAAGCCGCGCAAATGACGCCGCGCCCGACGTGCGCCCGGAGCAACACCGTGCCTTCGCGGGGACCGGATGGACGGCGCTGACGGCGCCCCCGCCCGCGCGGCGGAGAACGACCAGGGCCCGACCACCCTGGTCGAGGCGGGCCCGCTCGCCGTTCGGCTGGCCGAGGGGCCGGAAGACATCGACGCGGCCCAGGCGCTGCGCTACCGCGTGTTCTACGAGGAGATGGCGGCCAAGCCGTCGCCCGAGGCGGCGCGCAGCCGGCGCGACGCCGACGAGTTCGACGCGGTCTGCGACCATCTGCTGGTGATCGACCGAAGGCGCGAGTCGGATGGCGGGCGCGGGGTCGTCGGCACCTACCGGGTGCTGCGCCGCGCCCCGGCCGACGCGTTCGGCCGGTTTTACTCCTCGGCCGAGTACGACATTTCGCCGCTCATCGCCTATCGCGGGGAAATCCTCGAGCTCGGGCGGTCCTGCGTCGACGCCGCCTACCGCAACGGGCTGACCATGCAGCTCCTGTGGCGGTTCATCGCGGCCTATGTCTACCATTACGACATCGAGATCATGTTCGGCTGCGCGAGCCTGCCGGGGACCGACCCGGACGCGCTCGCCCTGCCGCTCGCCTACCTGCACCATTTCCATTTGGCGCCGCCGGCGCTGCGCCCGCGGGCGCTGGCCGAGCGCTATGTCTCGATGGCGTCACTGCCGCCGGACGCGGTGGACCGCAAGGCCGCGCTGGCCAAGCTGCCGCCGCTGATCAAGGGCTATCTCCGGCTCGGCGGGTTCGTCGGCGACGGGGCGGTGATCGACCACCAGTTCAACACAACCGACGTGTGCATCGTGGTGAAGACCGAGCTGGTGACCGAAAAATATATCCGCCATTACGAGCGCGCCGCGCGCGAGGCGACCGCCTAGCCGTGGGCTCGCCGCTGCGCGCGCTGATCCGGGCGGTGGCGTATCTCGCCTTCACCGGGATTCTCATGCCGGCCCAGATGGTGGCGCTTGTGATCAACCTCCGCTGGGCGAAGCGGATTCCGATGTTCTACCACCGCACGTGCTGCCGCATCCTGGGCATCCGGGTGGCGGTGAAGGGCGAGATTTCGCCCGTCGCGCCCACCCTGTTCGTCTGCAACCACAGCTCCTATCTCGACATCGCCGTGCTGTCGTCGGTGCTCGAGGCGTCGTTCGTCTCCAAGGCGGAGGTGCGGAACTGGCCGCTGTTCGGCACGCTGGCACGGCTGCAGCGCACCGTTTTCATCGAGCGCCGCCCGTCGCAGGTGCAGGGCCACCGCGACGAGATCGGCAAGCGGCTGGACGCGGCCGACAACCTGATCCTGTTCCCCGAGGGCACATCGACCGACGGCTCGCGGGTGCGCACCTTCCGCACCGCCCTGTTCGCCGCGGCCGAGCGCGAGGTGGCCGGCGCGCCGCTGACCGTGCAGCCGGTGTCGGTCGCCTATACCCGGCTCGACGGCATCCCGCTGGGGCGCGGGCTGCGCCCGCTCTACACCTGGTTCGGCGAGATGGAGCTGATGCCGCACATCTGGTCGATGCTGGGGCTCGGCAAGCTGACCGTCGAGCTGGAGTTCCACCCGCCGGTGACCTTCGCCCAGTTCGGCACCCGCAAGGCACTGGCCGCGCATTGCCACGACATGGTGGCGGGCGGGCTTGCCGCCGCCAATGCCGGCGCCGGCGCGGCCCCGCGCCCGCGCGTGGCGGTGGCGGCGTGAGCGTCCCTTGACTGGCCCCGCCCCGATGCTACGTTGCGACGGCGGCCTTAGCGCCGCGGAGAATCGCGTTTGAACCCGGTCGCGACCAAGAAGGCCTATATCAGAAGCTACGGCTGCCAGATGAACGTCTACGACGCCGCCCGCATGGCGGACGTCCTGGCGCAGTCCGGCTATGGCGCGGCGGAGGGGCCCGAGGATGCCGACCTGGTGATCCTCAACACCTGCCACATCCGCGACAAGGCGGCCGAGAAGATCTATTCGGAGCTGGGCCGCCTGCGCCTCTTGAAGGAGGCGCGGGCGGGCACGGGCGGGCGGATGCTGATCGGCGTCGCCGGCTGCGTCGCGCAGGCCGAGGGCGCGGAGATCACGGCCCGCGCGCCGCAGGTCGACGTGGTGGTCGGCCCGCAGGCCTATCACCGCCTCGCCGATCTGGTCGCGCGCGCCGAGGCGGGCGCCGCCGCAATCGACACCGACTTCCCGGCCGAGCCCAAGTTCGACTTCCTGCCGCCCCCCGCCGCGGCGGGCGAGGTTTCGGCGTTCCTCACCGTGCAGGAAGGATGCGACAAGTTCTGCGCGTTCTGCGTCGTCCCCTACACGCGCGGCGCCGAGTATTCGCGTCCCGCGTCCGACGTGCTCACCGAGGCGCGCCGGCTGGTCGCGACCGGCGCGCGCGAGATCACGCTCCTGGGCCAGAACGTCAACGCCTATCACGGCGCGGCGCCGAACGGCGGGCGCGCCAGTGGCGGTATTTGGGGCCTCGGCCGGCTGATCCGCGAGCTCGCCGGGATCGAAGGGCTGGACCGCATCCGCTACACCACGTCTCACCCGCGCGACATGGACGACGAGCTGATCGCCGCCCATCGCGATATCGAAACATTGATGCCCTATCTTCATTTGCCGGTGCAGTCGGGATCGGACCGCGTTCTGGCCGCCATGAACCGCCGCCACCGCGCGGCCGACTACCTGAAGGTGATCGAGAAGCTGCGCGACGCGCGGCCCGACCTCGCCCTCTCGTCCGACTTCATCGTCGGCCATCCGGGCGAGACCGAGGCGGATTTCGACGCGACGCTCGCCCTCGTCCGCGCCGTCGGCTACGCCCAGGCCTATTCCTTCAAGTACTCGCCGCGCCCCGGCACGCCGGCGGCGGACGCGCCCGACCAGGTGGCGGATGCGGCGAAGTCCGACCGGCTCGCCCGGCTGCAGGAGCTGCTGGCGGCGCAGCAGCGCGCCTTCAACGCCGCGACCGAGGGGCGCGTCGTCCCGGTGCTGCTCGACCGCGCCGGACGCCGGCCGGGCCAGCTCGCCGGCCGGACGCCCTGGATGCAGGCGGTGCATGTGCCGGCGCCCGACAACGCCGACGGGGCCGGGCGCATCGTTCCGGTCGAGATCGTTGCCGCGCGTGCCAACTCGCTCACCGGACGGATCGCCTCTTGAGTACCCGCGCGAAAGACGCCGCGGACCGTCCCGTCCTCATCGAGTTCGACGACAACAGCCTGCTGCCGCGCCTGTTCGGCGAGTACGACCGCAACCTGGCGCGCATCGAGCAGCGGCTCGGCGTGTCGCTGCACACGCGCGGCAACCGCATCGCCATATCGGGGCCGCCGGACGCCGCCGCGCTGGCCCGCCACGCGCTCGCCGCGCTGTATTCCCGGCTGCGCCGCGGGCTGGAGGTCGAGATGGGCGAGGTCGACGCCGCCATCCGCATGGCCGGCGAGGCGCGCACCGCGACCGACGACGGCGCGGATGGCGCGGTGCTGGTCACGCCGCGCCGCCACATCACGCCGCGCTCGGCCCGCCAGGCGGAATATATCCGCGCGCTGGCGCAGTCCGAGCTGGTGTTCGGGCTCGGCCCGGCCGGCACGGGCAAGACCTACCTCGCCGTGGCGATGGCGGTGAACATGATGATCGCCGGGCGGATCGACCGCATCATCCTGTCGCGCCCCGCGGTCGAGGCGGGCGAGCGGCTGGGCTTCCTGCCCGGCGACCTGCGCGACAAGGTGGACCCGTATCTGCGCCCGCTCTATGACGCGCTTCACGACATGCTGCCGGCCGACCAGGTGAGCAAGCGGCTCGATTCCGGCGAGATCGAGATCGCGCCGCTTGCCTTCATGCGCGGCCGGACCCTGTCGAACGCCTTCGTGATCCTGGACGAGGGGCAGAACACCACCCGGGTGCAGATGAAGATGTTCCTGACGCGCCTCGGCGAGAACTCGCGCATGGCGGTGACCGGCGACCTCAGCCAGGTCGACCTGCCGAAGGGCGAGACGTCGGGCCTCGCCCATGCAATCGAAACCCTCGACGGGATGGAAGGGCTGGCCAGCATCGCGTTCACCGACCAGGACGTGGTGCGCCACGCGCTGGTGACGCGCATCGTGCGCGCCTACGAGGAGGACGAGCGCCGCCGCGCGACCCAGCGCGCGCGCGCCGCATCCCGGCCGTGAGCAAGGCGCACATCGCCGTGGCGGTCGACGGCGCCGCGTGGCGCAACGCCGTCCCCGGCGCCGCCGCGCTGGTCCGCCGGGCGGCGCGTGCCGCACTCGCCGTGGCGAGCGACTCCGACAAGGCGAACCGCGCCGAGATCAGCGTCGCGCTCGCCGACGACGCGACGATCGCCCGCCTCAACGCGACGTTCCGCCACAAGCCCGGCCCGACGAACGTGCTGTCCTTCCCGTGCGACGACGCGGCGGGGCCGGACGGCGCGGTGACGCTGGGCGACGTGGTGCTGGCCTTCGAGACCGTCGCGCGCGAGGCCGAGGCGGGGCGCATCGCCGTCGCCGACCATCTCGCCCATCTCGTCGTGCACGGCGTGCTGCATCTGCTGGGCCACGACCACGAGGCCGACGACGAGGCGCGCCGGATGGAGGCGCTCGAGGTCGCCGCGCTCGCCCGGCTCGGCATCGCCGACCCCTATCGCCAGGCGGACCATGCCGCCTAAGCCGCATAACAGGCCCGGAATCGGACCCCATGCCCGACGCCAGCGACACTAGCCCGCCGCGGGCCGACCGGCCCGCGGCCGAATCCGGATCGCTCACCCGGCTGCTTCACCGCCTGCGGCGGCTGTTGCGGTCGCAGAGCGCCGAGGATTTGCGCGAGGCGATCGAGGATCTGATCGAGCATCCGAACGGCGACGAGGAAATCCGCCAGGACGAGCTCGTGCTGCTGCACAACGTGCTCGAGCTGCGCAACCGCACCGCCGCCGACGTGATGGTGCCGCGCGCCGACATCGACGCGATCGAGATCGCGACGCCGGTGGCCGAGGTGATCCGCCAGATGAACCGCACGGCGCACACGCGACTGCCGGTCTATCGCGAGACGCTCGACCACGTGGTCGGACTCGTCCACATCAAGGACGTGATGGCGTACTGGGAGAACCCGCACGCCGCGAAACTGTCCACCATCGTGCGCCGCCTGCTGTTCGTCGCGCCCTCCATGCCCGTGCTGGAGCTGCTGCTGCAGATGCAGGTGAGCCGCATCCACATGGCCCTGGTCGTCGACGAGCATGGCGGCACCGACGGGCTGATCACCATCGAGGACCTGGTCGAGGAGATCGTCGGCGAGATCGAGGACGAGCACGACGAGGACGACGAGCCCGAAATGGTCGAACAGCCGGACGGCAGCTACCTGGTCGACGCGCGCGTGCGGGTCGACGATTTCGAGAAGCGCGTCGGCCGGTTCCTCACCGAGGACGAGCGCGAGGACGTCGAGACGCTGGGCGGGCTCGCCTTCTACGTCGCCGGCCGCGTGCCGGCGCGGGGCGAGGTCATCCGCCACGCCACCGGCATCGAGTTCGCCGTGGTCGAGGCCGACCCGCGGCGCGTGCGCAAGCTGCGCGTGTCCAACCTGCCCGCCAAGGCGGCGGAAGGGTGATTCCCCCGAGGATTGTCACCCCGGACGGCGCGGAGCGCCGATCCGGGGCCTATACGGCCGCGCCACGGCGGTTCCTGCGTGGGTCCCGGCTCTCGCCGCATCCGCGGCTCGGCCGGGATGACAAAAGTGGCGCTTCGCCTTGAGCGGCCACTCGGACTTTCCTTCCGCGCAGCTCGCCACAGCCCGCGCCCGTCCCCGCATCGCGCGCCTTGCGGCCGGCGTCGCGGGGCTCCGCGGATGGCGTCGCGCGCTTGTGGCAATCGGGCTCGGCGTCGCCGCCGCCGCAGCGATGCCGCCGGTCTTCGCCCTGCCGCTTCTGCTGGTGGCGTTTCCGGGCCTTGTCTGGCTCACCGACGGGGCGGGCGGTCCGTGGCGGGCCTTCACCGCCGGCTGGTGGTGGGGCGCTGGATTCTTCATCGCCGGGCTCTACTGGTTCGCCGACGCGTTGCTGGTCGCGCCCGAGCGCTATGGCTGGCTGGTGCCGTTCGCGCTGGGGGCCGTCGGCGCGGTGGGCGGCGTTTTCACCGGGCTGGTCACGCTGCTCCTGCGCCTGTCTCGCGCGCGCGGGGCGGGACGCATCCTCGTCTTCGCCGCCGTCTGGACCTTCGTCGAATGGGTGCGCGGCTGGATCTTCACCGGTTTTCCCTGGAACCTGATCGGCACCGGCTGGGCATTCGACGCGGCCGCACTGCAGCTTGCCGCCGTCGCCGGCGTCTACGCCCTGTCGCTGGTGACGGTGCTGGCCGCCGCCATGCCGGCCGTCCTCGCCGATCCCTTACCCGGACGCTGGCGCAAGGTGGCGATCGCCCTTGGCCTGCCGCTTCTCGCCTGGGCGGGCGGCGCCGCGCGCCTTGCTTTCGCCGATCATGCCAAGGTGCCGGGCGTGCGCCTCGCCCTGGTGCAGCCGAACATCCCGCAAAGCCTGAAATGGGACCCGAAGCTCGCCGAGGCGCATCTTGCCCGCCTCGCCGCGCTGAGCCGCGCCGGCCGGGCGCAGGGCGCGACCCACATCGTCTGGCCGGAATTGGCCGTGCCGTGGTCGCTGGCCCAGAATCCCGCGTTGGTCCGCATGCTGGCGACGCTGGCCCCGCCGGGCGGCGCCCTGATCACCGGCGCGCCGCGCGTGGCCGGAAGCGGCGCCGAGTTTCAGGCCTGGAACAGCCTTTCGGTGATCGAGGCGTCGGGACGGATCGCCGCGACTTATGATAAGTTCCACCTCGTCCCGTTCGGCGAGTACATGCCGTTCCGCTGGCTGCTGCCGTTCGAAAAGCTGGCGATTGGCCCAACCGATTTCTCCGCCGGTCCGGGGCCGCGAACGCTGACGCTACCGGGCGCGCCGCCGGTCGATCCGTTGATCTGTTACGAGGTGATCTTTCCGCACCGCGTGGTGAACGAGTCTCATCGACCGGGGTGGATTCTCAACATCACCAACGACGGATGGTTCGGCATAAGCTCGGGGCCCTACCAGCATCTGGCGGCGGCGCGCCTGCGTGCGGTCGAGGAAGGGCTGCCGCTGGTACGGGTCGCAAACACCGGTATTTCGGCCGTTTTCGACGCCTATGGCCGTGTCCGCACGCGACTCGGGCTGGGGCGCGAGGGCGTGCTGATGGCGAATTTGCCGCAAGCGTTGCCGGCGACCCCGTTCGCGCAGTACGGCAACGGACTTATCCTCGTGGTCATCATGATTTGCTTTGTTGTGAGTACGCGCCGACGTTGAAGGTCGTCACAACTGTGACTATCATGTCATACAGTCGTATACGAGATCGAATACCGGGGCGTATCCCGCCTATTGACGGCAATTGATACCGAACCTGAACCGTTGCCGGTAGCGAGTTTCGGGGGTGGAAGCGAGACAGATGGAGACGAGTGACGGACCCGACCCCGAGCAGGCGCCGCGCGGGCGGGGCCGCCCCAACCCGGTCGACGTTCATGTCGGCGGCCGGCTGCGGCAGCGGCGGACCCTTATGGGCCTCAGCCAGGAGAAGCTGGCCGACGCGATCGGGCTGACCTTTCAGCAGGTCCAGAAATACGAGCGCGGCGCGAACCGCATCGGAGCGAGCCGGCTGCACCAGCTCGCCCGCGTGCTCGAGGTGCCGGTATCCTATTTCTTCGAGGAAATCGCACCCGGGCCGCCCGGCGACGGCGAACGGCGCGCCAGGCCTCGCCGAGGAGCCGGCCGCGTTCGAGCACGACCCGATGAGCCGGCGCGAGACGCTGGAATTGGTTCGCGCCTATTACCGGATCCCCGACGAAAGGCTGCGCCGGCGCGTGTTCGACCTGATCAAGGCGTTGTCAGGCCCGTCCCGCGGCGACAACGTCTAGGGCCTTTTCCACCCTCTCCCAAAGCGCGTTGGCGGGGAGAGATTCCGGGCCGGGACTTGACGTCGCGCCCCAATCGCGGCAAGAACACCCGCGCCAGCTTTCATGCAGCGTGTGATCCGTGCTCGGTTCGAGCCGCAACTCGGCGTCCGGCGCGGCCCCAGACGGGGCAATCCGGATATCGCCGCTGCCACCATCCGAAAAGGAGGACTGACCGTGCAGGACGGCGAGCACTTGTTTACCAGCGAATCCGTGTCGGAAGGCCACCCGGACAAGGTCTGCGACCAGATTTCCGACGCGATCCTCGACGCGTTCCTCGCCAACGACGTGAAGCTCGGGATCGCCGACGACAGCAAGGTGAACACCCGGCTCGGCTGCGAGACGCTGACCACCACCAACAAGATCGTCATCGCGGGCGAGTGCCGCGGCCAGGCGCCTTTGTTCCACAAGTTCGGCGATTCCGCCGTGATCAACCGCGAGATGATCGCCGAGATCGCGCGCGGCGTGGTGCGCGACATCGGCTACGAGCAGGACGGATTCTCGTTCACCGGCGCCGACGTCGAGGTGCTGCTGCACGGCCAGTCGCCCGACATCGCGATGGGCGTTGACGCGCGCAAGCGCAAGCAGGACGAGGACCAGGAGGGCGCCGGCGACCAGGGCATGATGTTCGGCTTCGCCTGCACCGAGAGCGAGGTGTACGAGAAGAACACCTTCATGCCGGCGCCGATCTTCTTCTCCCACAAGATCCTGAAGGTGCTGGCGGACAAGCGCCGCTCGGGCCAGCTTTTCGACCTGCAGCCCGACGCCAAGAGCCAGGTCACCGTGCGCTATGTCGGCAACAAGCCGGTCGGCTGCACCAAGGTCGTGGTCTCCACCCAGCACAACGCCGCCACGCGCAACGGCCGGAAATACACGCCCGGCATGGTGCGCGAGATGATCGCCGACACGGTGGGCGAGGCGCTGCCCGAGGGCTGGATGCCCAAGAAGTCGGCCGACTTCCTGGTCAACCCGACCGGCAATTTCGTGATCGGCGGGCCGGACGGCGATTGCGGGCTGACCGGCCGCAAGATCATCGTCGACACCTATGGCGGCTATGCGCCGCACGGCGGCGGCGCCTTCTCGGGCAAGGACCCGACCAAGGTCGACCGCTCGGCCGCCTACGCCGCGCGCTATCTGGCCAAGAACGTGGTGGCGGCGGGCCTCGCCGAGCGCTGCACCATCCAGGTCGCCTATGCCATCGGCGTGGCCGACCCGATGTCGCTGCGCGTCGATCTGCACGACACCGGCAAGGTGGACGAGCACAAGCTGGTCAAGCTCCTGCCCGAGATCTTCCCGATGCGCCCGACCGCGATCCGCCGGGCGCTCAAGCTCAACCGGCCGATCTACCGGCGCACCGCCGCGTACGGCCATTTCGGGCGCAAGCCCGAGTCCGACGGCGGGTTCTCGTGGGAGCGGACCGACCTCGCGCCGCAGCTCAAATCGGCGATGCGCTGAGCGGGCCGGACGCGCCGGCACCGCAGCGCCTGCTCTACGGACGGCGCAAGGGCCGGCCCCTCCGGGCCGGCCGCGCCGCCCTCCTCGCCGAGCTCCTGCCGCGGATCGAGGTGACGATCCCGGCGGAGGGCGCGCTCGACCCCGCCACGCTGTTCGATCCGCCGCCGGCCGCGGTCTGGCTGGAGGTCGGCTTCGGCGCGGGCGAGCACTTGGCCGCGCAGGCCGCGGCGCACCCGGAGATCGGCTTCATCGGCTGCGAGCCCTTCGCCGACGGGGTGGCCAAGCTCGCCGCCCGCGTCGCCGCCGAGAGCCTCGCCAATATCCGCGTGTTCCGCGACGATGCGCGGCTGCTGCTCGCCGCCCTGCCCGCCGCGTCGCTCGGCCGCGCCTTCGTGCTGTTTCCCGACCCGTGGCCCAAGGCGCGCCACAACAAGAGGCGCTTTTTGTCCCGGGCGGGGTTCGCGGCGCTGGCGCGGGCGCTGGTGCCGGGCGCCGAGCTGCGTATCGCGACCGACGACGAATCCTACCGCGCGTGGATCCACGAGCATGCCGGCGCCGAGGGCAGCTTCGCGCTGGTCGGCGAGTCGTTCGCCCGCCCGGCCGGCTGGCCCGCCACCCGCTACGAGGACAAGGCCCTGGCCGCCGGCCGCCGGCCTGCCTACATGGTGTTCCGGCATCGCTGAGGCCGTAACCGCTGCGTCACATTGCGGCCGTAAAGCCGCCTCCAACAACCTGTGTGGGGGCATCCACCTGGTCTTTGCAAGCAATCCGGGAACGACCGGCTTCGACAGCTTCCCCGACGTCGACGCGACGGTCACCGCGGCGCCGGAGCCGGCGACGGCTGCGCTGCTCGCGGCCGGTCTCGCGGGGTTCGCTGCGCTCCGCCGCCGCGCGTCCGGGGCGAGCCGCCCCTGAAATCCCTTGCCCTGGCGGCCGGAAACATTATATTTCGGGCAACAAGATAAAGGTCGCCTCAAGGGGCGGCTAAAGAAAGTGGGCCACCGGCCCGCTTTTTTTATTACCCGGCGTCCGGGCGCGGCCCGGCGCCACGCTCCGGCACGGAGGATCATGACCGCCATCCAGCGGATCGAGGAGCTGATCGCGCCGACGCTCGAGGATATGGGCTATGCCCTGGTCCGCGTGCAGCTGTCCGGCGGCAAGGGCACCCCGCGCCTGCAGGTGATGGCCGAGCGACACGACGGGCAGGCCATGACGGTCGAGGACTGCGCCGCGATCAGCCGGGCGATTTCGCCGATCCTCGACGTGGAGGACCCGATCACCTCGGCCTACACGCTGGAGGTGTCGTCGCCGGGCATCGACCGGCCGCTGGTGAAGCCCGCCGATTTCGACCGGTTCGCCGGATTCGAGGCGAAGCTTGAGTCCGCGCGGCCAGTGGACGGACGACGCCGCTTCCACGGCCGGCTGCAAGGCACCGCCGACGGCGCGGTGCGCATCCTGACCGAAGGGACAGAGTACCGAGTGCCGCTCGCCGAAGTGCAGAAGGCGCGGCTTGTGATCACCGACGAGCTCCTGGCGGCCGCGGCCGCGGAGAAGAACAGGACGGAACCATGAGCACGAATCTCGAATCGATGACGACGGGCGGGTTCGACCGCATCGAGATCATCCAGGTGGCCGACGCGGTTGCCCGCGAGAAGGGCATCGACCGCGAGGAGGTGATCGACGCCATGGAGCAGGCGATCCAGAAGGCCGCCCGCTCGCGCTACGGCCACGAGCACGACGTGCGCGCCCTCATCGACCGCAAGACCGGCGATATCCGCCTCGCCCGCTATACCGAGGTGGTCGAGGAGGTCGAGAACGAGTCGACCCAGATCACGGTCGCCGAAGCGAAGAAGCGCGACCCGGCGCTCGAGGCCGGCGCCTTCATCGTCGAGCCGCTGCCGCCCGTCGATTTCGGCCGCATCGCCGCGCAGACCGCCAAGCAGGTGATCGTGCAGAAGGTGCGCGACGCCGAGCGCCAGCGCCAGTTCGACGAGTACAAGGACCGCGTCGGCGAGATCGTCAACGGGCTGGTCAAGCGCACCGACTACATGGGCGTGACCGTCGATCTGGGCCGCGCCGAGGCGATCCTGCGCAAGGACGACCAGATCCCGCGCGAGCCGTTCAAGCTGGGCGACCGCGTGCGCGCCTATGTCTACGACGTCCGGCGCGAGACGCGCGGCCCGCAGATCTTCCTGTCGCGCGCGCATCCGCAGTTCATGGCCAAGCTGTTCGCGCAGGAAGTGCCCGAGATCTACGACAAGATCATCGAGATCAAGTCGGTCGCGCGCGATCCCGGCAGCCGCGCCAAGATCGCCGTCACCGTCGCACGATTCGTCGATCGATCCGGTCGGCGCCTGCGTCGGCATGCGCGGCTCGCGCGTGCAGGCGGTGGTGGGCGAGCTGCAGGGCGAGAAGATCGACATCATCCAGTGGTCGCCCGATCCCGCCGACCTTCGTGGTCAACGCGCTGGCGCCCGCCGAGGTGACCAAGGTCGTGCTCGACGAGGAGCGCCGCGCGATCGAGGTCGTGGTGCCCGAGGACCAGCTCTCGCTCGCCATCGGCCGGCGCGGCCAGAACGTGCGCCTCGCCTCGCAGCTCACCGGCTGGGACATCGACATCCTGACCGAGGACGAGGAGTCGGAGCGCCGCCAGCAGGAGTTCCGCAACCGCTCGCAGCTCTTCATCGACGCGCTCGACGTCGACGACGTGCTCGCCCATCTGCTGGTGACCGAGGGCTTCACCTCGGTCGAGGACGTCGCCTTCGTGCCGATGGAGGATCTGCTGTCGGTCGAGGGATTCGACGAGGAAATCGCCAACGAGCTGCGCGCCCGCGCGCAGGCCTATCTGACCGAGCAGGAGAAGAAGATGACCGACACGCCGGAAGGAGCTGGGCGTCGCCGACGATCTGGCGACCGTGCCGGGCCTGACCCCCGCCATGCTGGTCACGCTCGGCGAGGCCGGGGTGAAGACGCGCGACGACCTGGCCGAATATGCCGGTTTCGAGCTGTCCGACCCCGCGGACGGGCTGCTGCGCAGCCACGTATCAGCGAGGACGACGCCAACGCGATCATCATGGCGTGCCGCGCCCACTGGTTCGCCGACGAGCGCGGCGGCACCGGCGACGAGGACGAGGACGAGGCGGCGACCGGCCGGCATCGGGGGCGTAGCCGATCGCGAGCCACGCCCATGCTCGCCGCCGAGACGAGCCCGGACGCCGCCCCGCGCCCCGCGTCGCGCCCGCCGTGCGGCGCCGGAGCGGCGCTGCCTCGTCAGCCGCGAATCGGGCGACGCGCGCGCGATGGTGCGGTTCGTCGTCTCGCCGGAGGGCGAAGTCGTTCCCGATGTCGACGGCCGCCTGCCCGGACGCGGTTTGTGGTTGACGGCGCGGCGCGATATAGTGGCGACGGCGGTGCGCGCGGCGCGTTCCAGAAGGCGGCGCGCGCACGCGTCCAGGTGGCGCCCGACCTTGCCGAGCGGGTGGAGGGGTTGCTTGCCCGGCGCTGTCTCGACCTGATCGGCATGGCCCGCCGCGCCGGGCTGGCGGTCTGCGGCTTCGAGAAGGTGCGGTCGCTGGTCGCGAAGGATCGGGCCGGCGTCGTGATCCAGGCGCGCGACGCGGCGCCCGGCGGGCGCGACAAGCTGCGCTCGGTCGCGGCGGGACGTGCCCGAGGTGGCGCTGTTCACGGTGGCGGAGCTGGCCCGGGCGTTCGGGCGCGAGACGGTGGTCCACGCGGCGCTGGCGCGCGGACCGATGGCCGAGACGTTCTTGGCGAGACGCGCCGTCTCGCCGGGTTCCGGCCAGGTGAAGTCGAAACGGTACGGAAGTGACATGACGGAAGCGAACGAGAACGAAGCCAAGAAGGAAGGCGGCCGCAAGCCGCTCGGGCTCAACCGGCCGAGCCGGCTCGAGCTGAAGAAGACGGTGGACGCCGGCCAGGTGCGCCAGAGCTTCTCGCACGGCCGCTCCAAGGCCGTATCGGTCGAGGTCCGCCGCAAGCGCACCTTCCAGCAGGGCGAAGGCGGCGTGATGACCGAGGTCAAGGGCCGGCGCGGCCCGGCCGAGCCCGACGAGGCGCCCGAGGCGCCGACCGTCGAGGCCGCCACCGGTCCCGAGGTGCCCGCGCCGCTGCGCACCCTGACCGAGGAGGAGCGCGCCGCGCGCGCCCGTGCCCTGCAGGGCGCCAAGCGGTCGGACGAGATCGAGCGCCAGGTCGCCGAGGAGATGCGCCGCCTGGCCGAGCGCGAGGCGGAGGAAGAGGCCGCGCGCGCCGCGGAGGCCGAGCGCGATGCGCAGGCCCGCCGCGCCGCCGAGGAAGCGTCCAGATCGAGGCGCGGCCCGCCGCGAGCCCGCCAGGCCGAGGCCGCGTCGGGCACGGCGGAGGCTGCCCAGGCCGAGCCCGAGGCGCCCGCCCCCGTCGAGGGCAAGGCGCCCGACGCGGAGGCGCCGAAGGCGCCCGCCGCGCGCGAGAAAGAGGGTCGAGGGAGCGGCCGAGGGCGAGGAAGAGGAGAGGCCCGCCGGCGCCGTCCGGGCGCCCGCCAGGAGGTCCGCCGTCCGCCGGCCCGCCGCGGCGAGCCACGCCGGCGCACCGGCAAGCTCACCATCAGCCAGGCGCTGGAAGGCGACGAGGGCGAGCGCATGCGCTCGCTCGCCTCGGTGCGCCGCGCGCGCGAGCGCGAGCGCCGGCTGCAGCAGCAGCGCCTGCAGGAATCGTCGAAGGTGCTGCGCGAGGTGGTCATTCCCGAGACGATCACGGTGCAGGACCTGGCCAACCGCATGGCCGAGCGCGGCGTCGAGGTGGTCAAGGCGCTGATGAAGATGGGCGTGATGGCGACCATCACCCAGACGATCGACGCCGACACCGCCGAGCTGGTCGTCGCCGAATTCGGCCACCGGTCGCGGCGCGTGTCCGAGGCCGACGTCGAGATCGGCCTGAAAGGCGGTGAGGACGAGGCCGACGCGCTGCAGCCGCGGCCGCCGGTCGTCACCGTCATGGGCCATGTCGACCACGGCAAGACGTCGCTGCTCGACGCGCTGCGCAAGACCGACGTCGTCGGGCGGCGAGGCCGGCGGCATCACCCAGCATATCGGCGCCTATCAGGTGACGCTGACGACCGGCGCCAGGATCACCTTCATCGACACGCCGGGCCACGAGGCGTTCACCGCCATGCGCGCGCGCGGCGCCAACGTGACCGACATCGTGGTGCTGGTGGTGGCGGCCGACGACGGCATCATGCCGCAGACGGTCGAGGCGATCGACCACGCCAAGGCGGCGGGCGTGCCGATCATCGTCGCCATCAACAAGATCGACAAGCCGGACGCCAACCCCAACCGCGTGCGCCAGGAGCTGCTGCAGCACGAGCTGGTGGTCGAGGAGATGGGCGGCGACATGCTCGACGTCGAGGTGTCGGCGATCAAGGGCACCGGGCTCGACAAGCTGGAGGAGGCGATCGCTGCTGCAGGCCGAGGTGCTGGAGCTCGACCGCCAACCCCGACCGGCCGGCCGAAGGCGTGGTGATCGAGGCCAAGCTCGAGCAGGGCCGCGGCGCGGTCGCGACGGTGCTGGTCCAGCGCGGCACGCTGCACCAGGGCGACGTCCTGGTCGCCGGGCTCGGAATGGGGCCGCGTGCGCGCCTGCTGGGCGACGACGGCAGCCAGATGCGAGCGAGGCGCCGGCCCGCGACGCCGGTCGAGGTGCTGGGGCTCAACGCCATGCCGCACGCGGGCGACGAGTTCGCCGTCGTCGAGAACGAATCGCGCGCGCGCGAGATCACCGACTACCGCCAGCGGCGCGACCGCAACGCGGCCTCGGCCGCCTCGCAGCGCGGCACGCTGGAGCAGATGTTCTCGCGCATCGCCGCGGGCGAGGCGAAGGAGCTGCCGGTCGTCATCAAGGCCGACGTGCAGGGCTCGGCCGAGGCGATCGTCGGCGAGCCTCGAGCAGCTGGCACCGACGAGGTGAAGGTGCGCGTGCTGCACTCGGCGGTCGGCGGCATCAACGAATCCGACATCACGCTGGCCAAGGCGTCCGAAGCGCTGGTCATCGGGTTCAACGTGCGCGCCAACCCGCAGGCGCGCGACCGCGCCCGGCGCGACGGGGTCGAGATCCGCTACTACTCGATCATCTACGACGTGACCGACGACATGAAGAAGGCGCTGTCCGGCATGCTCGCGCCGACCATCCGCGAGAACCTGCTCGGCAACGCCCGGATCCAGGAGGTGTTCCGCATCACCAAGGTCGGCAAGGTGGCCGGCTGCCGGGTCACCGACGGCGTCGTGCGCCGCGGCGCCAAGGTGCGCCTGCTGCGCGACGACGTGGTGATCCACGAGGGCACGCTGTCGACCCTCAAGCGCTTCAAGGACGAGGTCCGCGAGGTGCGCGAGGGCTTCGAGTGCGGCATGGCCTTCGAGAACTACCAGGACATCAAGGTCGGCGACGTGATCGAGTGCTACGAGGTGGACGAGGTCGCCCGCACGCTGTAGCGGTCGCCCCGAGCGAGATCGTCATCCCGGGCGCGGCGCAGACGAGGCGTGCGCCGCTGACCCGGGGCCCATCTCCGATCAAGCATGGCCCCCGGCGCGGCGCGCCGTCCGGGGTGACAGGTTTTGAAATGCCCCGCAACCGCAGCCACGCCAAACCCGATCGCGGCCCGCACCCAGCGGCAGCTCCGCGTGGGCGAGGTCATCCGCCATGCGCTGGCCGAGATGCTGGAGCGCGGCGAGGTGCGCGACCCGGAGCTGGCGGGGCGCGTCGGTCACGGTGACCGAGGTGCGCGTCAGCCCCGACCTGAAGAGCGCGACGGTCTTCGTGATGCCGCTCGGCGGCGAGGACGAGGACGCGGCGCTCGCGGCGCTCGGCCGCGCCGCGCCCTTCCTGCGCCGGCGCGTTGCCGCGAGGTGCAATCTGCGCTTCGCGCCCGAGCTGCGCTTCGCGCTCGACACCACGTTCGACGCGGCCGACCGGATCGAGCGGCTGCTGCGCTCGCCCGAGTCGCGCGCGACCTGGACGAGCGCCAGGACGACGATCGACGATGCGCGTAGGCGCGGGCAAGCCGATCCACGGCTGGCTGGTGATCGACAAGCCGCGGGGCCTGACCTCGGCCCAGGTGGTCGGCCGGGTGCGGCGGCATCACCGGCGCGGCCAAGGTCGGCCATGGCGGCACGCTCGATCCGCTGGCGACCGGCGTGCTGCCGATCGCTCTGGGCGAGGCGACCAAGACCGTCGCCTACGTCATGGACGGCGCCAAGACCTACCGCTTCACCGTGCGCTGGGGCGAGGCGCGCGACACCGACGACGCCGAGGGCCGCGTGACGGCGGAAAGCCCGGCGCGCCCGACCGAGGCGGCGATCCGCGCCGCCCTGCCCGCCTTCACCGGCGAGATCGAGCAGGTTCCGCCCGCCTATTCGGCCATCAAGATCGACGGCGAGCGCGCCTACGAGCGCGCCCGCGCCGAGCGAGGAGGTGCGGATCGCCGCCGCGCCCGGTGCGGATCGACCGGCTGGAACTGCTGGCCGTCGAGACGCCGACCAGGCCGACGTTCGAGGTCGCCTGCGGCAAGGGCACCTATGTGCGCGCGCTGGCGCGCGACCTGGCCGTCGCGCTCGGCACGCTCGGGGCCATGTCTCGGCGCTCCGGCGGCTGCGCGTCGGGACCGTTTTCCGAGAATCAGGCGATTTCGCTGGAAGAATTGGGGGCGAACATGCTAACTGCGCCCCAGCCGGCCATGTTTCCGGTCGAGACCGCGCTGGACGACATCCCGGCGCTGGCCATGACCGAGACCCAGGCCGGCGACCTGCGGCAGGGCCGGCGCGTTGCCTGGCCGTCCGCGGGCGCGGGACGGCGAGACGGTTCTCGCCACCCACGACGGCAAGCCGGTTGCGCTTGCCCGCATCGAAGGCGGCGAGGTCCGCCCGGTGCGCGTCCTTAATCTTTGACTGGAGTGCACGATGTCGATCACCGCAGATCGGAAGCAGGAGCTCATCAAGGAATACGCGGTCAACCCGGGCGACACCGGCTCGCCCGAGGTCCAGGTCGCGATCCTGTCGGAGCGCATCAAGAACCTGACCGAGCACTTGAAGGACCACAAGAAGGACCACCATTCGCGCCGCGGCCTGCTGATCATGGTCGGCCAGCGCCGCCGCCTGCTCGACTACGTCAAGCGCGTCGACAACGACGCGCTACGAGTCGCTGATCGGCCGTCTGGGGCTGCGGCGATAGTCGCGCACGCGACGCAGTCCGGCGAACAGGATGCGCGCACAAGGTGCGCGCCACAACGGGGCTGGCGACTTCGGTCGTCGCCGGCCCGTTCGGCGTTGCGGATGGTCCGTGGCGCCGCAGGGCTGATTTGACCGAAGGGGCTGAATCGGCCACAGGCCGGCCGGGCGGGCGATCCGCCGGCCGGGGCGGCGCCGCATAGGGCGGCGTCGCGTACGGGAAGGACGGAACCATGTTCCAGGTACATCGCAAGGAAATCGAGTGGGCCGGGCGCAAGCTCGTGCTGGAGACCGGCAAGATCGCCCGCCAGGCCGACGGCGCGGTGCTCGCCACCTACGGCGAGACCACGGTGCTGTGCACCGCGGTGGCGCAGAAGGCGCCCAAGGTCGGGGATCGATTTCTTCCCCCTGACCGTCAACTACCAGGAAAAGACTTTTGCCGCCGGCAAGATCCCGGGCGGCTTCTTCAAGCGCGAAGGCCGTCCGTCGGAGAAGGAGACGCTGACCTCGCGCCTGATCGACCGGCCGATCCGGCCGCTGTTCGCCGAGGGCTTCCGCAACGAGACCCAGGTGATCTGCACGGTCCTGTCGCACGACCTGGAGAACGACCCCGACATCGTCGCCATGGTCGGCGCATCGGCCGCGCTGACCATCTCGGGCATCCCGTTCCTGGGCCCGATCGGCGGCGCGCGGGTCGGCTATATCGACGGCGAGTACGTGCTGAACCCGCAGATCGACGAGCTGCCGAACTCGGCGCTCGACATGGTGGTCGCCGGCACGGCGGACGCGCGTGCTGATGGTCGAATCCGAGGCCGCACGAGCTTTCCGAGGAGGTCATGCTGGGCGCGGTGATGTTCGGCCACAGGGGCTTCCAGCCGGTGATCGACGCGATCATCGACCTTGCCGAGCAGTGCGCCAAGGAGCCGTGGGCCCTGCCGGGCCACCGCCGAGGGGTACGACCAGGTCAAGGCGCGCCTCGCCGAGGTGGCCGAGCCCCTGCTGCGCGACGCCTATGCCGAGACCGTCAAGCAGGCGCGCGTCGAGAAGGTGGCGCCAGGCCAAGTCGGCCGCGCTCGACCGGCTGGCCGAGGAGGGCGCTCGACGTCGAGCTCGGCCGCAAGCTGCTCAAGAGCGTCGAGAAGGACATCGTGCGCGGCGCCATCCTGAAGACCGGCCAGCGCATCGACGGGCGCGACACCAAGACCGTGCGCCCGATCGTGGCCGAGGTCGGCATCCTGCCGCGCGCGCACGGCTCGGCGCTGTTCACCCGCGGCGAGACCCAGGCGCTGGCGGTCGCCACGCTCGGCACCGGCCAGGACGAGCAGATCATCGACGCGCTCGAGGGCGAATATCGCGAGCACTTCATGCTGCACTACAACTTCCCGCCCTATTCGGTGGGCGAGGCGTCGTTCCTGCGCTCGCCCGGCCGGCGCGAGATCGGCCACGGCAAGCTCGCCTGGCGCGCCCTGCGCCAGCTCATGCCGAAGAAGGAGGAGTTCCCCTACACCATCCGCATCGTCTCCGAGATCACCGAGTTCGAACGGCTCGTCCTCGATGGCGACGGTGTGCGGCACCTCGCTCGCCATGATGGATGCGGGCGTGCCGCTTCGCCGGCCGGTCGCCGGCATCGCCATGGGGCTGATCAAGGAGCCGGACGGCTTCGCGGTCCTGTCCGACATCCTGGGCGACGAGGACCATCTCGGCGACATGGACTTCAAGGTGGCGGGCACGTCCGAGGGCGTCACCGCGCTGCAGATGGACATCAAGATCCGCGGCATCACCGAGGAGATCATGCGGGTCGCGCTGGGCCAGGCGAAGGACGGGCGCGGCCACATCCTGGGCGAGATGAGCCGCGCGCTGGAAGCCTCGCGCGGCGAGGTCTCGAGCCACGCCCCGCGCATCACCATCATCAAGATCCCGAAGGACAAGATCCGCGAGGTGATCGGCACCGGCGGCAAGGTGATCCGCGAGATCACCGAGACCACCGGCGCCAAGATCGACATCGAGGACGACGGGACGATCAAGGTGGCCGCGGTCGATGCGACCCAGGGCCAGGCCGCGATCGACTGGATCCGCGGCATCGTCGCCGAGCCCGAGGTCGGGGTGATCTACACCGGCAAGGTCGTGAAGGTGGTCGATTTCGGCGCGTTCGTGAACTTCCTCGGCGCACGCGACGGGCTGGTGCATATCTCCGAGCTGGCCCCCACCCGCGTCGGCAAGGTCACCGACGTCGTCAACGAGGGCGACCAGGTGAAGGTCAAGGTGCTGGCCATCGACGACCGCGGCAAGGTGAAGCTGTCGATACGCGCGGTGGACCAGGAGACCGGCGAGGATTTGGGGAACCGCCCGCGCGAGCGCGAGGAGAAGCGCCCCGAACCCACCGAGGCGTGAAGCATAGGGGCATGGCTGTCATCCCGGCCGAGCCGTTCAGCGGCGATAGCCGGGACCCATGTTCGACCGCCTCGGCCTGGATATGAGCCCCGGCTCGGCGCACCGGCCGGGGTGACAGTCGGGGGTGCGGAAATGCCCGCACCCCTGGCCTCGGACGCAGTCTGCCCATATATTCCGCGTCGGGACGGCGCGCCGCCGCGCGCCGGGAACGGAACACACCGGAGGTCCGCCCGAATGCAGGCGCTGAAACCCCTGGTGATCTCAGGACGCGAGGTTCTGCCTCTCGTCGAGGGCGGCAAAGGGATCGCCATATCGAACGGCGAAAGCTCGGGCGCATGGGCCGCCGCCGGGGGCGTCGGGACGTTCTCCGGCGTCAACGCCGATGCCTATGACGAGCAGGGGCGGCTGATCCCCGTCGTCTATACCGGCCGCACCCGTCGCGACCGGCACGAGGAGCTGCTGGCCTACGCCATCCAGGGCGGCATCAGCCAGGCGCGCGTCGCGCACGAGATGTCGGGCGGGCGCGGGCGCATCCACATGAACGTGCTGTGGGAGATGGCGGGCGCCGAACGCGTGCTGAACGGCGTGCTGGCCGGGGCGCGCGGCCTGATCCACGGCGTCACCTGCGGCGCCGGCATGCCCTACCGCATCGCCGAGCTGTCTGCGCGCTATGGCGTCTACTACTACCCGATCGTGTCGTCGGCGCGCGCCTTCCGCGCGCTTGTGGAAGCGCGCCTACCATAAATTCTCCGGCTGGCTGGGCGGGGTCGTCTACGAGGACCCGTGGCTGGCCGGCGGCCATAACGGCATCTCGAACATCGAGGATCCCGCGAACCCCCAGCCGGCGCATCCGCGCGTCGTCGAGCTGCGCAAGATGATGCGCGAGTTCGGGCTGGACGAGACGCCGATCTTCATGGCGGGCGGGGTGTGGTATTTGCGCGAATGGGCCGATTGGCTGGAGGACCCCGACGTGGGGCCGGTCGCCTTCCAGTTCGGCACGCGCCCCTTGCTGACCCAGGAGAGCCCGATCTCCGACGCGTGGAAGCGGAAGCTGCTCGAGCTCGGCGAAGGCGACGTGTGGCTCAACCGGCTGAGCCCGACCGGCTTCTACTCGTCGGCCGTGGTCAACTCGTTCCTCGACGAGCTGCGCGAGCGGTCGGAGCGCCAGATCGCCTATTCGGTCGAGCCGGTGGGCGAGCTTTCGACGCCGTTCCCGGTCGGCCCGCGCAAGCGGCTGGTGCACGTCACGGACGTCGACAAGGCGCGCGCCGAGCAGTGGGTGGCAGCCGGCTTCACCGAGGCGCTGCGCACGCCCGATTCGACGCTGATCTTCGTCACCCCCGACAAGGCGAACGAGATCCGCACCGACCAGATCAACTGCATGGGCTGCCTCTCGCAGTGCCTGTTCTCCAACTGGGCGCAGGACGAATTGGGCACGACCGGCCGCAAGGCCGATCCCCGCTCCTACTGCATCCAGAAGACCCTGCAGGCGATCAGCCATTCCGACGACGTCGACCATCAGCTGATGTTCGCCGGCCACAACGCCTACCGCTTCCGCGACGACCCGTTCTACGCCAACGGCTTCATCCCCACGGTCGGGCAGCTTGTCGAGCGGCTGCGGACCGGCGATTGATCGCCCCGGTCACTTCGCGGAACGGCGTCTGCTCCCCATCGGGCGGAAAATTCGCAAAAATTCGGCGGGCGGGCGCAGGTCGAGGGAACCTTCCGCCCCCGAAGGCGCTTGTTCCATGCGAGGCTGTTCGATAACGTTACAATGGTTTACATCGACATGAATACGACCCATATCAGGGCCATGTCCACAATCCGACCTTACAGCGGCGTGATCGACCGGCTGCGCCACGCGGGGCTGCGGCCGACGCGTCAGCGCATCGCGCTCGCCAAGCTGCTGTTCGAGGGCGGCGACCGCCACGTCACCGCCGAGGAGCTGCACGGCGAGGCGGTGGGCGGCAATGTGCGCGTGTCGCTCGCCACCATCTACAACACGCTGCACCAGTTCACCGTCGGCGGGGCTGTTGCGCCAGGTGGTGGTCGATTCCGGACGCAGCTATTTCGACACCAACACCGCCGACCACCATCACTTCTTCTTCGAGGATTCCGGCCGCCTGCAGGACATCCCGGGCGAGTCTGGTGGTCGTCGCCTCGCTGCCGGAGCCGCCGGGCGGCGCCCAGGTCAGCCGCGTCGACGTCATCGTGCGGGTGCGCGAGGCCCGACGATGTAATTCCTTGTCCTCCCGTTCTCGTAAGAATTTTCCTGGAATAATTCTAAGCTGTATTGACACGTCCGCGCCCCGGGCCATATAAGCGGGGTGCGGGCGCCGATCGCGCGCGTCCCAACGCGTTTCCAGACCTGACCGAAGGGGAGACAATCATGCCGTCGCTAAAGGGCACCAAGACCGAAGCCAATCTGAAGGAGGCCTTCGCCGGCGAGTCCCAGGCCAACCGCCGCTATCTCTACTTCGCCCAGAAGGCGGACGTGGAGGGCTTCAACGACGTCGCCGCCGTGTTCCGCTCCACCGCCGAGGGCGAGACCGGCCATGCGCACGGCCATCTCGAGTTTCTCGAGGAGGTCGGCGATCCCGGCGACCGGCGAGCCGATCGGCGCGACCGACAAGAACCTGAAGGCCGCGATCGCCGGCGAGACGCACGAGTACACCGACATGTACCCGGGCATGGCGCGCACGGCCCGCGAGGAAGGGTTCGACGAGATCGCCGACTGGTTCGAGACCCTGGCCAAGGCCGAGAAGTCGCACGCCGGCCGCTTCACCAAGGCGCTCACCGACCTCGGCTGACGCCGAGACATCCGCTGACATCGGCGGCGGGAGCGGCCAACCACCGCCGCTGCCCTGCCCGACCGACGGCCGGCATGCGAAGGATTCCGCCATGGTCGAGGGCAGCCTGGGCGCCCCCGTGCGCCATCCCATCGCCTGGACCGATCCCGACTTCGTCGATCCCGCTGCAAGATCGAGAAGGAGATGCGGCGCGTCTTCGACATCTGCCACGGCTGCCGGCGCTGCTTCAACCTGTGCGACTCCTTCCCGCGCCTGTTCGACCTGATCGACGAGACCGAGACGGGCGAGCTCGACGCGGTACCCACCGCCGGCGTTCAAGAAGGTCGTGGACGCCTGCACGCTGTGCGACATGTGCTTCATGACCAAGTGCCCCTACGTGCCGCCGCACGAGTTCAACCTCGACTTCCCCCATCTGATGCTGCGCTACCGGGCGATGCAGTTCGCCCAGGGCGAGGTGGGATTCATCGGCAAGCGGCTGGCCGAGACCGACGCGCAACGGCCGCATGGCGGCGCCCGTCTCCGGCCTCGCCAACTGGGCGAGCGACACGCATAACGGGCTGACGCGCGGGGTGATGGAGCGCGTGGCGGGCATCGACCGCAACGCCGCCCTGCCCAAGTTCCACGGCAAGACGCTGACGGCGCGCGCCAAGGCCAAGCCCGAGGTCAACGCCGCCGCGCCGGCGCACGGGCGCAAGGCGGTGCTCTACGCCACCTGCTTCGGCAACTACAACAATCCGGAGATCGGCGAGGCGACGCGCGCGGTGCTCGCCAAGAACGGCGTCGAGACCGAGGTTGCCTATCCCGGCTGCTGCGGCATGCCGAAGCTGGAGCAGGGCGACCTTGCGCGCGTGGCGGCGAACGCGAAGAAGGTCGCCGCCGAGCTGAAGCCCTGGATCGAGAAGGGCTACGACGTGATCGCCCTGGTGCCGTCCTGCGCGCTGATGCTGAAGTTCGAATGGCCGCTGATCGTGCCCGACGACGCCGACGTGAAGCGGCTCGCCGAGGCGACGCACGACATCTCCGAATACGTGGTCGACATCGCCAAGAACGAGGGGCTCGCCCCCGGGCTCGGGCCCCATCGAGGGCGGCGTCGCCATCCACCTCGCCTGCCACGCCCGCGCCCAGAACATCGGCGCCAAGGCGGCCGAGATGCTGCGCCTCGCGCCCGACACCGAGGTGCAGGTGATCGAGCGCTGCTCGGGCCATGGCGGGTCGTGGGGCATCATCAAGGGCAATTTCGAGACGGCCCTCAAGGTGGGCCGGCCGGTGGCGCGCCAGGCCGCCGAGGGCGGCAAGGCCCACGTCGCCTCCGAATGCCCGCTCGCCGGGATGCACATCCTGCAAGGCATCGAGCGGCAGCAGAAGGGGGAAGGGAAGGTGCCGGCCGAGGCGCCGCACCCCATCCAGCTTATCGCCCGCGCCTACGGGCTCGCGCAGTGAGGAGCGAGACCATGTCCCCCAGACACGAGATCACCCGCGACGACATCATGCCGGTCGAGGAGTACGCCAAGTCGCGCAAGGCGCGCCACAAGGCGCTGGCCGAGATGAAGCGCGACCGGCGGGTCGAGGTCGGCCCCTACGCCACGTTCTATTTCGAGAACTACGACACGATGTGGCACCAGATCCAGGAGATGCTCTACATCGAGCGCGGGCGGCGAGGCCCAGATCGCCGACGAGCTTTCGGCCTACAACCCGCTGATCCCGAAGGGGCGCGAGCTGGTCGCCACCTTGATGTTCGAGATCGCCGATGCCGTGCAGCGCCAGCGCTTCCTCTCCGGGCTCGGCGGCGTCGAGGAGACGGTGACGCTGGACATCGACGGCGAGACCATCAAGGGCGTCCCCGAGACCGACGTCGACCGCACCACCGCCGAGGGCAAGGCGTCGTCGGTCCAGTTCCTCCACTTCCCGCTGACCGACGCCCAGGCGGACAAGTTCAAGACCGCCGGCACGCGGATGGTGCTTGGCATCACCCATCCCAAGTACGGCCATATGGCCGTCGTGCCCGAGCGCGTCCGCGCCGCCCTCGCCACCGACCTGGACTGACCGGGCAGGCGGGGGCCGGCGCTCAGCCGCCCCCTACTCCACCTTCTCGCCGGGGCGGACGCCCCAGAACGCGCCGCGCCTCAGCCAGCCGCGGAAGCCTGCCACCTCCACCCGGCACCAGGCGGGATCGCAGGAGAGCAGCCGGGCGATCACGCCGGGGTCGAGCTTGGCGATCACGGCGGACGCCTCGCGAGGCTCGCGGTGCATCGGGCGGGTCTCGCGGCCGGTCACGATCACCGTCCGGCGCGACGACAGCACGGTGGAGATCATCCAGCCCTCCGTGCCCTTCCAGTCGCGTACCTTGCGCCACGCCTCGTACTCGTCGGTGATCTCGAGCGGAAAGAACTTGCGCACATAGACCCATTCGACCGGGTAGCGCAGGCCCGGGCCGGTGCGCATGTGCGCCTTCTCGCCGCGCACGCTGGCGAAGCGCGGCAGGTCGCGATCGGCCGCCGCCGCCGGCAGCGCCGCGATCACGGCGCCCAGGACCATCGCCGCTATAACGAAACGAACCATCCCCACCCGGCATCGGCGCGGTTTTGCCGCGCCCGATTATAGGGGTCGGGCGCGAATCCTCCAGTCGGGGGTGGACGGCGCGTCACGTCGCCGCGATGATGGCCCATGTCCAAGCTCACCGTCGCCGTCACCCGCCGCCTGCCCGCTGACGTGGAGGCGCATCTCGCCCGCGACTACGCGGCGCGGCTCAATGTCGACGACACGCCGCTCGACGCCGACGGCATCGTCCGCGCCTGCCAGGGCGCCGACGTGCTGCTGCCGACCGTGACCGACCGGATCGACGCGGCGCTGATCGCCCGCCTGCCCGAGACGGTGCGCCTGATCGCCAATTTCGGCGCGGGCACCGACCATATCGACCGCGCCGCCGCCGCCGCGCGCGGCATCCCGGTGACCAACACGCCCGACGTGCTGACCGACGACACGGCCGATTTGGCGATGGCGCTGATCCTCGCCGCCGCGCGCCGGCTGGGCGAGGGGGAGCGGCTGGTGCGCGCCGGCGGCTGGACCGGCTGGACGCCGACCTTCATGATCGGGCGGCGCGTCACCGGCCAGGCGCTCGGCATCGTCGGGATGGGGCGCATCGGCCTCGCTTTGGCGCGCCGCGCGCGCGGCTTCGGGATGGCGATCCACTACCACAACCGCAAGCGCGTGCCGATGATGACCGAGATCGACCTCGCGGCGCGCTACTGGGACGATCTCGACGCGATGCTGGGCGAGGTCGACATCCTGTCGATCCACTGCCCGAAGACGCCGGAGACCGACAAGCTGTTCGACGCCGCCCGCCTCGCCCGCCTCAAGCCGGGCGCGGTGCTGGTGAACACCGCGCGCGGCGGCATCGTCGACGAGGCGGCGCTTGCCGCGGCGCTGGCGTCGGGACGCATCGCCGCGGCCGGCCTCGACGTCTACGCCGCCGAGCCGCGCGTCCATCCCGATCTCGTCGGGCGGGAGAACGTGGTGCTCGCCCCGCATCTCGGCTCGGCGACCGGCGAGGGTCGCGTCGCGATGGGCGAGCGCGCCATCGCCAACATCGCGGCCTTCGCCGCCGGCCAGAAGCTGCCGGACCTGGTGGCCGGCTGACCACCAAGGCTTGTCACCCCGGACGGCGCGCGCAGCGAGCCGATGCGGGGCCCATTTCCCAGCTTCCGTAATGCCCGCAGATGGGTCCCGGGGCTGCGGCGCACCGCTTCACGCTGCGCCGCGCCCGGGATGACAGGCTGAGGTTAGCGGCGACCGGACCGCCCGCCCCGCGCCGGAGCCTTGGCCTTGGCGCGCGAGGACGCGGCCCGGGGCTTCGCCTTCGCGGCCGGCTTGGCCTTGGCGGCAGCCTTCTTGGGCGCGGCCTTGGTGCGGGCGGCCGGCTTGCTGGCCGCGGCGGCGCGTCGGCGGGTGGTGCGCGTCGGCTCCAGGAACTCGGCGCAGCCCGAACGGATCGCCCAGTATTCCCAGGCGCGCTGCGTCTCCGGCCCGGCCGGGTTGATCGCCACGCGCTTCTCGATCTCGCCCGGTGTCAGCGCCTTCACCCCGCCACCGAGCAGCATGGCGGTGGTCAGCACGCGCGCGTTCTTGGGAGCGTAGATCGAGATGCGCAGCACGTCGGCCAGCGTGTTGCCGGCGGCGGCGAAGCCGTGGCCGCGCATCAGGCAGATCCGTCCGTCATCCAGCCGCTCGGCCAGGTCCTTGCCCTGCGCGTATGTGGTGACCAGCAGGTTGGTGTCGCCGAACTTGTCGTTGATGTCCCACACCGGAACGTGCTTGCCGATGAACCCGCCGGAATGGATCACCGGGCGCAGCGGCGTGGTGGAGATGCCATAGGGCAGGGTCGCCTCGGCGTGGCTGTGCACGCACGCCATCACCTCGGGCCGGCGGGCATAGATCGCGCCGTGGATATGGCGCTCGACATAGGGCACGCGCGTGTCGCCGCGCACCGGCGTGCCGTCCAGCTCGAACTCCATGATGTCTTCGGGATTGACCAGCTCGGGGCTCCGCGAGCGCGACAGGAGGTAGCGCTTCGGGTTGTCCGGGTGGCGGATCGAGACGTGACCGTAGGCGTCGACCACGTCCTCGTAGGCGAGAACGCGGTTGGCGATCACCAGCTCGCGAATGGCTTGATCGAGGTCGCTCATCTTTCCCCTCCGTTTTGGCGCGCGAGCCTAGCGCGAAGCGGCGCCGCATGCATGCGGAAACGCGGCGCGCCGCCGATTCGATTGACACGGCTGCATTTACGGCCCGACACTGGAAAATACCAAGAGACGAATCCACAGTAGTACAAGAAGGAAAATAATGGTCGTCGCCCCTCGGCCGCCCTTCCGGGCGGATCATGTCGGCAGTCTCCTGCGCCCCGCCTCGGTCGCAGAAGCGCGCGCCAAGGCCGCGCGCGGCGAGATCACGCGCGAGGCGCTGCATGCCGCCGAGGACGCGGCGATCGAGGACGCCATCCGCATGCAGGAATCGGTCGGGCTGCAGTCGGTGACGGATGGCGAGCTCCGCCGCGCCATGTGGCACACCGACTTCCTGCTGGGCATCGAGGGCATCGCGGCCACCCATTCGAGCTACGCCGTGTCGTTCCAGAACGACGCCGGCGAGACGACCGAGACCTCCTCGATGCTGGTGGTGCGCGACAAGCTGCGGCGCGCCAAGCCGATCGCCCTCGACGATTTCGCCTTCGTGCGGGCCCGCACCGCACGGACCGCGAAGCTGTGCATCCCGGCGCCGACCTACCTGCACATGCGCGGCGGGCGCAAGGTGGTCGACCGGGCCGCCTATCCCGACATGGACGGATTCTGGGACGACATCGTGGCGATCTACCGCGCCGAGATCGCCGATCTGGCCGCCGCCGGGCTCACCTATCTGCAGTTCGACGACGTGTCGTTCGCCTGCCTGTGCGACGCGGGCATCCGCGACCAGGTGAAGCGCGACGGAGAGAACCCGGACGAGCTGCCGCGCTTCTATGCCGAGACGATCAACCGGCTGATCGCGGACCGCCCGCCCGAGCTCGCCGTCACGATCCACACCTGCCGCGGCAACTTCCAGAGCATGTGGATGGCGCAGGGCGGGTACGAGGCGGTCGCCGAGCAGACCTTCAACACGCTCGACGTCGACGGCTACTTCCTCGAATACGACACCGCGCGCGCCGGGGGATTCGAGCCGCTGCGCTTCATGCCGCGCGGCAAGAAGGTGGTGCTCGGGCTCGTCTCGACCAAGCTCGCCGCGCTGGAGGCCAAGGACGACATCAAGCGCCGCATCGACGAGGCGGCCCGCTTCGTGCCCCTCGAGGATTTGTGCCTGTCGCCGCAATGCGGCTTCGCGTCCTCGCACGCCGGCAACCGCGTCACCGAGGAGGTGGAGCGCGCCAAGCTGGCCCTGGTCGTCGAAATCGCGCAGGAGGTATGGGGCGATTAGCGCGCCCAGCATGAAAGCCTCCGGTTTGTCATCCCGGACGGTGCGAAGCGCCGAGCCGGGGCCTACCACGCAGTCTCGCCGCCAGGCGCGGCTCGGCCGGGATGACAGGCCGTGGTTGGGATTTTCGATCCGCCGCAAACCGTTTTAGTATCAGGGTCGAAATTCCACCACCGCACCCGCTTGCGAGGTGAAGATGCAGACGCGAATTCCCAGCGTGATGATGCGCGGCGGTACGTCCAAGGGCCTGTATTTCCTGGCGACCGACCTGCCGGACGACCCCGAAACGCGCGACGCGGTGCTGCTGGCCGCCATGGGCTCGCCCGACGCGCGCCAGATCGACGGGGTGGGCGGGGCCGATCCCCTCACCTCGAAGGTCGCCATCGTCAGCCGGTCGAGCCGCCCCGACATGGATGTCGACTACCTGTTCGCCCAGGTGGTGGTGGACGAGGCCAAGGTCGACGTCACGCCCAACTGCGGCAACATGCTGGCCGGCGTCGGCCCGTTCGCCATCGACCAGGGGCTGGTGAAGCCCACCGGCGAGGAGACGCGCGTGCGCATCTTCATGGTCAATTCCGGCATGGGCGCCGAGGCGACGGTCCAGACGCCGGGCGGCCAGGTCGAGTACGAAGGGGACGCGCGCATCGACGGCGTGCCCGGCACCGCCGCGCCCATCCCGATCTCGTTCCTCGACACCGAGGGCTCGGCCTGCGGCGCGCTGCTGCCCACCGGCAACGTGCGCGACACGATCGACGGCGTCGCCTGCACCCTGATCGATAACGGCATGCCGGTCGTGGTGATGGCCGCGTCCGATCTCGGCCGCACGGGGTACGAGACCAAGGCCGACCTCGATGCCGACACGGAGCTCAAGGCCAGGCTCGAATCGATCCGCCTCAAGGCCGGGCCGTTGATGAATCTCGGCGACGTCACCAAGGCCGTCGTGCCGAAGATGTGCCTTGTCGCACCCCCGCAGCACGGCGGCGCGGTGATGACGCGCTGCTTCATCCCGCACGTATGCCATTCGACCATCGGCGTGCTGGCGGCCGTAACCATCGGCACCGCCTGCGTGTTGCCCGGCTCGGTGGCTTCGGCCATCGCGCGCGCGCCCGGCGGCGCGAAGAAGACGCTGTCGGTCGAGCATCCGACCGGCGAGTTCTCCGTCGCGCTCGAGCTCGCGGGCACCGCAGACTCGCCGAAGGTGGAGCGTGCGGCGCTGCTGCGCACCGCGCGGCGCCTGTTCGAGGGCAACATCCTGGTGCCGTCCAAGGTGTGGGCGGGGCGCAAGCTGCGCGCGGCGGCGGAATGACCTGTCCCTCCTTGTCCTCCGCGGCACACCGTTGCCCTTCGAGACGCGCCCTGACGGACACTCCTCACGACGAACGGTGGGAGAACAGGGAATGAAGACCTGCCAGGGGCCGGACCCCGACACGAAGACGCCGAGCTTCACCGCGCCCGCTCACGCGTGCGATTCCCACTGCCACGTCTTCGGGCCGGCGGCGAAGTTCCCGTTCGCCGAGGGGCGCAGCTACACCCCGCCCGACGCGCCGTTCGAGGCGCTGCAGAAGCTGCAGCAGGTGCTGGGTCTCGAGCGCGCGGTAATCGTGCAGGCGACCTGCCACGGCACCGACAACGCCGCCACGCTCGACGCCATCGCGCGGTCGAACGGGCGCTATCGCGGCGTCGCCATCGTCGACGACATCGTTCACCGACGACGGATTTCGAGGCGCTCGACGCGGGCGGCATCCGCGGCATCCGCTTCTCCTTCGCGCGCCATCTGGCCGGCCCGCCCGACTTCTCGCGCGTCGAGCGCATCGCCGAGCGCGTGCGCCCGCTCGGCTGGCACCTGGTCCTCTATCTGGAGCGCGAGGACCTGGCGGCGAGCGCCGAGACCATCCTGTCGTTCGGCATGCCGGTCGTCATCGACCATATGGGCCGCGCCAAGACCGGCGACGGGCTCGCCCACCCCACCTTCCGCGTGCTGCTCGACCTGGTGCGCAACGAAGACATCTGGGTGAAGATCTGCGGGCCGGAGCGGATCAGCACAAAGGGCCCGCCCTACGACGACGCGGTGCCGTTCGCGCGGGCGCTGATCGAGGCCGCGCCCGACCGCGTGCTGTGGGGCACCGACTGGCCGCACCCCAACATCGAGGGCGTCATGCCCAATGACGGCGACCTGATGAACCTGCTGGCGCGCGCCGCGCCGGACGAGGCGATGCGCCGCCGCATCCTGGTCGACAACCCGGCGCGGCTCTACGGCTTCGGAGACGGAGAATGACCACCATCGCCTTCATCGGGTTCGGCGAGGCCGGCGGGCTGCTCGCCCAGGGACTCAAGGGCGCGGGCGCGACAGTCTCTGCCTGCTACGACATATTGATCGACGATCCCAAGACCGCCGGACGAATCGAGGAGAAGGCCCGGGCCCAGGGCCTCGCGGCCGCACGCACGCCGGCCGAGGCGGTCGCCGGCGCGGACGTGGTGATCTCGGCCGTGGTGTGCTCGGAGACGGTGGCGGCCGCGAAGGCCGCCGCGCCGCATCTCGCGCCCGGCCAGATCTACATGGACATCAACTCGTCGTCGCCGGGCATGAAGCGCCAGGCGGCCGAGGCCGTCGAGGCGCACGGCGCCGATTTCGTCGAGGCGGCGGTGATGGACCTGGTCCCGCCGCACGGCCACAAGGTGCCGATGCTGCTGGCCGGGCCGAAGGCGGCTTCGCTGGCCGCGATGCTCGCCCCCTACGGCATGCGCCAGGAAGCGATCGGCGAGCGCATCGGCGACGCGTCGGCAATCAAGATGATCCGCAGCGTGTTCCTGAAGGGCTTCACCTCGGTGCTGTTCGAATGCCTGCTGGCCGCGCATAAGGCGGGCGTCGCGGACCGCGTGCTCGATTCCATCCAGGGCACCTTCCCCGAGCAGGACTGGCGCAAGCTCGCCGACTACTACGCGCCGCGCAAGGTGCTGCACGCCAAGCGCCAGGCCGCCGAGATGCACGAGGTCGCCGAGACGCTGGAGGAGCTGGGGGTGAAGCCGACCACGACGCTCGCCTCGGCCGAGCTGATGGAATGGATCACGGCCCTCGGCCTCACCGCGCGTCCCGGAGGCGTCCCGAAAACCTTCGCCGCCGTGATGGACGCCGTGGCCGAGGCCGACGCCGCCCCCGTCAAGCGCCGCACGGGCTGAGCCTACTTCCCCGCCATCTCGGCGGCGACGGCGCGCAGCTCGGCGAGCAGCGCCTTGCTCGGCACGCCGGTCTCGGGCCGGCCGGCGAAGCGCTGGTAGGTGACGATGGCCTGGCGGGTGCGCGGCCCCACCGCCCCGTCCGGCGGGCCGGGATCGAAGCGAAGCTGCCGCAACAGGCGCTGGATGCCCGTGACGGTCGCTCGCGACGGCGGCCCTTCGGCTGGCCGGCCTGCGTCCGGCGGTTCGGCCGCCGCGGCGGCGGGTTGGGCAGCGGCAGGGGCCGCATGTTTCGCCGCCTTGCCCTCGAGCTCGGCCAGGTGCTGGGCCGCCCCGGAGTGGCCCTGCGCCGCCGCCGCGCGGTACAGCTCGCGCGCGCGGTCCCGATCGGGCGCCACGCCCATGCCGCGCTCATACATGGTGGCGAGCGAATATTGCGACGGCGCCAGCCCCTGGGACGCGGCGCGCTGGAACCAGCGCAGGGCGGCGTCGAGATGGCGCGGCGTGCCCTTCCCCTCGGCATAGGCCGTGGCGAGGTTGTGCTCGGCCTTGGCATAGCCCTGCTCGGCCGCGCTCTCGTACCAGAAGAAGGCGAGCTTCGGGTCGGCCGCGACGCCCCTGCCCTGCTCGTACATCACCCCGAGATTGTACTGCGCCTGGGCCAGGCCGCGCACCGCCGCCCGCTCGAACCAGTGCACCGCCGCCGCGTCGTCCCGTGTCATGCCGCGGCCGGCGGCAAGTCGTACCCCGAGGTCATACTGCGCCCGCAAATCACCGGATTCCGCCGCGCGCCGCAGATCGTCGGCCGGTTGTGCCGCGGCATTCGCCGCCGCCGGCGCGGTTGTGCCGGCCGCCGCGACCTGCACGGCTGCGGGCGTCGGGGCGGGCGCGGCTTCGGCCGGCGGCGCCAGCCGCACGACGGCGGATGGCGGGGCCGGCGGGATGAATTCACGGTAGAACCAGAGCCCCGCGCCGGCCACCAGCAGCATGACGACCGCGCCGGCCGCAGACGCGGCGAGAATCCGGCGCCCGCGCCCGGGCCGCGGCAGGGGCGGCAGCCGGCCGCCCACGGCATCGGCGTCATCGGCCGGGCCGAGACGCGGCGGTTCGTCCGCCGGCGGCACCAGCTCGAACGCGGCGTCAGCCAGCAATGCGGGCGCGGTTTCGGGCGGCAGCGGCGGGTCGGCGGCGAGCGGCGCCGTTTCGGCCGAATATACGGGCGTCAGGAGGTCCGGCATGGAAGTGGCGTTGCGCACGGCGCGTTCGATCCAGGCGCCGAGGGTGAGGCCGGCCTCCTGGGCGGCGCGGCGCGCGACCTCGCGCGACTCCTCGTCGACCCCTTTCACGCCCCACTGCCCCGCCCCGGCCATCGCGCCCCTCTAGTGTCCCGAATCCGAAGTTCGTTTCATTCTGGGTCAACGCCGTACGAACTTCGGATTCGATAAGGACACTAGCAAATCTTTGATTCTAGTGTGGTATTGGATTCGAAGTTCGCTTCGGCACCTGCCACAAGGAATATAGCGAACTTCGAATCCACCACACTAGCGCAGCAGCCCGAACAGGCGGCGGCGGCCGCTGCGGGCCGGCTTGCTGTCCGATTCGAGCCGGTCGAGCCGCTCGGAGATGCGGCTGACGGCCCGCTCGACCGGCGCGGTCGCCACGGCGGGGCTGCGCTCCCTCACCTCCTCGACCGAGGCCGAAAGGTCGTCGAGCCGCTCGGCGAGCGGCGCGATCGCCTCGCTGGTCGACTTTTCCGCGCGCTCGACCCGCTGGGCGAGGCGCTGCAGCCCGTCGAGCAGCGCCTGCATGGTGGGCGCCGGCACCGACGCGCCGCCACTGGCCGCCGGCCCGGCCGCGCCGTCACCGGGCGCGGGGCGCCACAGATCGCCGCCGGAAATCCCCGGGACGGGCTCGTTCGCGCCCTTGAACTGCGTCACCGCGGCAGTGCGGATAACCTGGCTGAGCCACGCGCCGAGCGGCAGGCCGGCGCGGCGCGCCGCCACCTTGGCGGCCTCGCGCGTCTCGGGATCGACCCCCTTCACGCTCCACGGTCCGGGCACCGCCATGCCGACGCTAGCCCTTGGCGGCCGGGGGAACGGGCGTGACCGAAGCGGAGGCGAGATCGGCCTCGATCCGCGCCACGGCGCGCTCGATCAGGCTGCCGCCCTCGCGCACCGCGCGCGACGCCTGCTCGTCGGCGGCCGTCGAACGGATCACGCCGCACAACCACTCGCCGACGGTCAGGCCGGCGGCATGGGCGGCCTCCTTGGCCGCGAGGCGCGTCTCCAGGCTGACGCCTTTCACGCTCCAGGGCATACTGGCGGGGGCGGCCATATGTCCTCCGTAGTGCCGCGTAGATACGTATATATACCGATTGGGTAGGCATCGGTAACCCTTTTGGCGCGCCGCCTTGCCGGTGGGGGGACCGGGCCGTATGCTCCGCCGCGATTGGGGCGTAGCCAAGCGGTAAGGCAGCGGGTTTTGGTCCCGCGACCCCAGGTTCGAATCCTGGCGCCCCAACCAGTCAGTTTCGGCGGCCGCGCCCGGAGGCGGGCGGGGACCGCATCGCGCACCGCACCCGTCGCAAGCGCCCCCGAAGGGGCAGGAGGAGACCATGACGCTCAGGCTGAACGATACGGCGCCCAACTTCACCGCCGACACGACGGAGGGGAAGATCGACTTCCACCAGTGGATCGGCAACGGGTGGGCGATCCTGTTCTCGCACCCGAAGGACTTCACCCCGATCTGCACCACCGAGCTGGGCTATGTCGCCAAGCTCAAGCCCGAGTTCGACAAGCGCAACTGCAAGGTCATCGGGCTCAGCGTCGACGGGGTGTCGGATCACGCCAAGTGGTCGGCCGATATCCAGAAGGTCGGCGGCGCCGCGCTGAACTACCCGCTGATCGGCGATTCCGACCTGGCGGTGGCGAAGGCCTACGACATGCTGCCGGCCGAGGCCGATGCCGGCGGCAAGCGCACCGCCGCCGAAAACGCGACGGCGCGCACCGTCTTCGTGGTCGGGCCGGACAAGAAGATCAAGGCCACCCTGACCTACCCGATGTCGACGGGCCGCAATTTCGACGAGATCCTGCGGCTTCTCGATTCCTGCCAGCTCACCGCGAGGGAGCCGGTGGCGACGCCGGTCAACTGGCGCCCGGGCGAGGACGTGGTCGTCGTCACCTCGGTCTCGGACGAGGACGCGAAGAAGAAGTTCCCGGACGGGTTCCGCGCCCCCGTGCCCTATCTGCGCTTCGTCCACCCGCCGCGCTGACCGGCCGCCGCCTGCGCCCGGCGCACGCCACGGGCCGGACCGAACAGGGCCGGCCCGTTCTGCGTCTGCGTCCCGTCACTCTCCCTTAACTCCCGCCGGCGACACTGCCGCCCGGTTCCCGCGCGGGCCTGTGGAGAATGGTTGCTGGGATGCACCAGTAATGTCACTGTAGGCGCGAATCGCGCGGGTGGGCGGCGATCCAAAGACAACGAGAGGCAGGCGCGATCTCGACAGGTCCGGCCGGCGGCCCCGCAAGGGAGCCCATGCCGATGTCCCGGCGCTGCCCGGAGCGCGCGTCGCCGATAGAGGCTGGAGCGTGAATTGGACCAGGTGACCCCGCGCAAGCGGCGCGTGCGCAAGAAGCGCCCGTCTCTGTTCGACACCGGCGAGGGACGCCGCCTCACCGACTCCGTTTCCGACCAGGGTGGCTGGCGCCGTTGGGGGCCCTATCTGAGCGAGCGCCAGTGGGGCACCGTGCGCGAGGATTACAGCGAGCTGGGCCACGCCTGGGAGTATTTCCCCTATGACCAGGCGCGCAGCCGCGCCTATCGCTGGGGCGAGGACGGGCTCGCCGGGTTCGGCGACGAGCGGCTCTATCTCTGCCTCGGCCTCGCCCTGTGGAACGGGCGCGACCCCTACCTCAAGGAGCGGCTGTTCGGCCTGAACAACGCCGAGGGCAATCACGGCGAGGACGTGAAGGAGCTCTACTACTATCTCGACGGCACGCCGACCCATTCCTACATGCGGATGCTCTACAAGTACCCGCAGGCGGCGTTCCCCTACGACCGGCTGATCGAGGAGAACCGGCGGCGCGGGCTGGACGACCCCGAGTTCGAGCTGATCGAGACCGGCGTGTTCGACGAGAACCGCTATTTCGACGTCGAGGTCGAGTACGCCAAGGCCGACACCGACGACATCCTGATGAAGGTGACGGCGCACAATCGCGGGCCGGAGCCGGCGGCGCTGCACGTGCTGCCCCAGCTCTGGGCGCGCAACATCTGGTCATGGCGGCCGGATTCGCCCCGGCCGCGGCTGATCGGGCGCGATGACGGCTCGGTGACGGTCGAGCATCCGGTCCTGCCGCCGATGCGGCTGGTCTGCGACGGCGGGCCGGAGCTGCTGTTCTGCGACAACGATACCAACCTGCCGCTGCTCTACGGTGCGCCGGCCTCCGGCTTTTTCAAGGACGGCGTCAACCGCTACATCGTCCACGGCGAGCGGACCGCGGTGAACCCGGCGCGGCACGGCACCAAGCTGGCGGCGCATTACGAGATGACCCTGGCGGCGGGCGCGTCGCGCAGCTTCCGGCTGCGCCTCGCGCTCGATCCGGAAGCGGCCGAACGCGGCTTCGCCGACTTCGACGCGATCCTGGCGCAGCGCCGCGCCGACGCCGACGAGTTCTACGCCTTCCTGGACAAGCGGCATCGCCGATGCCGACGCGCGCCTGGTCCATCGCCAGGCGCTGGCCGGCATGTTCTGGTCGAAGCAGTTCTACCATATCGACGTGCCGGAATGGCTGCAGCGGCGATCCCCTGCCCCCGCCGCCCAGCGCGCAAGCACGCGCGCAACGCCGACTGGTTCCACCTCAACAACTCCGACATCATCTCGATGCCGGACAAGTGGGAATACCCGTGGTACGCGGCGTGGGACCTGGCCTTCCATTGCGTGGTGATGGCCGAGGCGGACCCCGATTTCGCGAAGTCGCAGCTCCTGTTGCTGACGCGCGAATGGTACATGCACCCGAACGGCCAGCTTCCCGCTTATGAGTGGGAGTTCTCGGACGTCAACCCGCCGGTGCATGCCTGGGCGGTGTGGCGCGTCTACCAGACCGACAAGCGCCTGCGCGGCAAGGCCGACATGGTCTTCCTCAAGCGCATGTTCCACAAGCTGATGCTGAACTTCACCTGGTGGGTGAACCGCAAGGACGCCGACGGCCGCAACGTGTTCCAGGGCGGCTTCCTGGGGCTCGACAATATCGGCATCTTCGACCGCTCGGCGCCGCTGCCGACCGGCGGCACGATCACCCAGTCCGACGGCACGGCCTGGATGGCGATGTATTCGCTCAATCTGATGCGCATCGCGCTCGAGCTTGCCACGGTCGATCACGTGTACGAGGACGTGGCCACCAAGTTCTTCGAGCATTTCCTCTACATCGCCGGCGCGATGACCAATATCGGCGGCGAGCAGATCGGGCTGTGGGACGAGCGCGACGAGTTCTACTACGACGTGCTGAACCTGCCGGGCGGCCAGCGCGTGCCGATGCGCGTGCGCTCGATCGTCGGGCTGCTGCCGCTTTGCGCGGTCGAGGTGCTCGACGCCTCGCTGCTCGCAGCTTTGCCCAAGTTCACCGCGCGGCTGCGCTGGTTCCTGGGCTACCGGCCCGACCTGGCCAACCTGGTGTCGCGCTGGATGGACACGGGCGGCGAGGAGGGCCACCTGCTGTCGCTGCTGCGCGGCCACCGCATGAAGTGCCTGCTGCGCCGCATGCTGGACGAGACCGAGTTCCTGTCCGATTACGGCATCCGCTCGATCTCGAAGTTCCACGAGCACCACCCCTACCTGTTCGAGCATGACGGGCACCGCTACCAGGTGAAGTACCTGCCGGCGGAATCCGATTCGCGCCTGTTCGGCGGCAACTCCAACTGGCGCGGCCCGATCTGGATGCCGATCAACTACCTGATCATCGATTCGCTGCGCGAGTTCCACAAATATTACGGCGACGACTTCAAGGTGGAATGCCCGGTGCGCTCCGGCGGCTACGCGACGCTCGACCAGGTGGCCGACCATCTGGCGAGCCGCCTCGCCCGCATCTTCCTGCGCGGCGCGGACGGCACGCCGTCCGGTGCTGGGCGACTCGCGCATCGAGCAGGAGGAGCCGGCGTTCCGCGACAACGTGCCGTTCTACGAGTATTTCCACGGCGATACCGGGCGCGGCGTCGGCGCCTCGCACCAGACCGGCTGGACCGGGCTCGTCGCGCTGCTGATGGAGCCGGCAAGCCGCGCGCTCGAAGAGTTCGACCGCGCCCCGCCGCGTTTCGACCGGCGCCGGACGGCGGCCCCGGCCGCCGCCGCACCGGGCGCCGCGCCGCGCCGCACCCGGCGCTGGTGCGGGACCGCAGCTAGCGGCGCCGCGAGGAGGCGCGACCCGCCATGACCTTCGACAGCACCGACTCCGACCTCGCCGCCCTGGCCACGCTCCGCATCGGCGACCGACGCGCGCGCCCGCCCGATCGAGCCGCGCGAGATCAGCCAGGCGCCGCGCCGCGCCATCGCGCTGGTGCTGGCCGGCGGGCGCGGCACGCGGCTGCGCGCCCTCACCGATTTCCGCGCCAAGCCCGCGGTCTATTTCGGCGGCAAGTACCGCATCATCGACTTCACCCTGTCGAACTGCATCAACTCGGGCTTCCGCCGCATCTCGGTGCTGACGCAGTACAAGGCGCACTCGCTGCTCGGCCATCTGCAGCGCGGCTGGTCGTTCCTGCGCGGCGAGTTCAACGAGTTCATCGATTTGATCCCGGCCCAGCAGCGGCTGGACGACGAGTCCTGGTACAAGGGCACGACCGACGCGGTGCGCCAGAACCTCGACATCCTGACCGCGCACAACCCGGAATACGTGCTGATCCTGGCCGGCGACCACATCTACAAGATGGACTATGCGGCGATGCTGTCCGACCACATCGCCATGCGCGCCGAGGCGACGGTCGGCTGCGTCGAGGTGCCGCGCGCCCAGGCGACGCGCCTTCGGCTGCGTCGCGACCGACAGCGAGGGCCGCATCGTCGACTTCCTGGAAAAGCCGGCCGATCCGCCGGGCATGACCGACGCGCCGGACCGCTCGCTCGCCAGCATGGGCATCTACATCTTCGACGCCAAGCTGCTGTTCGAGGAGCTGGCGCGCGACGCCGCCGACGAGAGCTCCACCGCACGATTTCGGCAAGGACCTGATCCCCTATCTGGTGCCGCGCCGCGGCGGTGTTCGCCCACCATTTCAAGCGGAGCTGCATCTACTCGCATCCCGGCGCCGAGCCCTACTGGCGCGACGTCGGCTCGATCGACGCCTACTGGGAAGCGAACATCGACATGACGCGCGTCAACCCCGCGCTCAACCTGTACGATTCCGAGTGGCCGATCTTCACCTACCAGGAGCAGATGCCGCCCGCCAAGTTCGTGCACGACACCGACGGGCGGCGCGGCATGGCGGTGAACAGCCTGGTCGCCAATGGCTGCATCGTCTCGGGCGCGGCGATCCGCCAGTCGCTGCTGTCGGCCCGCGTCCGGGTGAACTCGTTCTCCTATCTCGACCACGCGGTCGTGCTGCCCGACTGCAATATCGGCCGGCATGTGCGGCTCAACCGGGTGATCGTCGACCGCGGCTGCCAGATTCCCGACGGGCTGGTCGTGGGCGAGAACCCGGCCGACGACGCGCGCCGCTTCTACCGCACCGACGAGCTGGGCATCACCCTGGTCACCCAGGACATGCTCAACCGCCTGTCCTGACCATGCGCGTCCTGTTCGTGACGTCCGAGCTCGCGCCGCTCGCCAAGACCGGCGGGCTGGGCGACGTGGCGGCGGCGCTGCCCCCGGCGCTGCGCGCCGGCGGGGATCGATGCGCGGGTGATCCTGCCCGGCTATCCCGGCGTGCTGGCCGCCGCCGCCCATTTCGCGCCGGTCGCGACCGGCCTGATGCTTCCCGGCGGGCACCAGGCGACGATCCGGCTCGGGGCCGGCCCGGGCGAGCGTGCCGCTCTACGTGATCGACGCGCCGACGCTGTATGACCGGCCGGGCGGGCCGTATGGGCCGCCGGGCGGCGGCGACTGGCCGGACAACCATCTGCGCTTCGCGGCGCTGGGCTTCGCCGCCGCAAGGCTTGGGCGCGACGGCGCGGCCGGCTGGCGGCCCGACGTGGTGCATTGCCACGACTGGCAGGCGGGGCTCGCGCCGGCCTATCTGCAGATCGCCGGCGCCCCCCGGCCGGCGACGGTGATGACCATCCACAACCTCGCCTACCAGGGACAGTTCTCGCCGCACCTCTATGGCGCGCTGGGCCTGCCCGATGGCATGTATGGCATCGACGGCGTCGAATATTACGGCGGCATCGGCTTCCTCAAGGCGGGGCTCTACTACGCCGACCGGCTGACCACGGTGAGCCCGACCTACGCGCGCGAGATCCAGTCCGCCGACCAGGGGATGGGGCTCGACGGGCTGCTGCGCGCGCGGGCGAACGTGCTCACCGGCATCGTCAACGGCATCGACACCGCGATCTGGGACCCGGCCGACGACCCGCTCTGCCGGCGCCCTATGGGCCGGGCCAGCTGCGCGGCAAGGCGCGCGACAAGGCCGAGCTGCGCGACGAGCTGGGGCTCGCGCCCGTGCCCGGCGCGCCCTTGTTCGGCATCGTCAGCCGGCTGACCTGGCAGAAGGGCATCGACCTCGTGCGCGGCGCCCTGCCCGCGCTCGCCCAGACCGGCGCGCAGCTCGCCGTGCTCGGGTCGGGCGACGGCGAGCTCGAATCCGCGCTGGCCGACGCCGCGGCGCAGCCAGCCCGGAGCGCGTCGCGGTGCGCATCGGGTTCGACGAGGGGCTGGCGCATCGCATCCAGGCCGGCGCCGATGTCATCCTGGTCCCGTCGCGATGGGAGCCGTGCGGCCTTACCCAGCTTTCCGCCCTGCGCTACGGTGCGCTGCCGCTGGTGCGCCGCGCGGGCGGTCTCGCCGATACGGTCACGGACGTCGGCGAGCGCGGCGGCACCGGCTTCCTGTTCGATCACGCCTTCGTGGCCGACCTCGATCAGGCGCTGCGGCGCGCCGCCGGCCACTTCCCGCGCCGCGCCGCCTGGCGCGCGGCCCAGCGCCGCGCCATGGCCCGCGACGTGAGCTGGGCCGAACCGGCGAAAAGCTACGAGGCGCTCTACGCGGATGCGGTGGCCGCCCGCGCCGCGGCGTGACGGCTGGCGCTAATCCTTCTTGTCCGGCTTCGGGCGGCCCGCATGCTCGCGGCGTGAAGGAGGGCGGGTCGCTCGCCGGGAAGGATTCCTCCGACGCCTCGTCGACCCGCTCGTCCTGTCGCGTCTTCTCCGTCGACCTGCCCGTCGGCGTGGATGTCGCGCGCGCCGTGGCGCTCGAGGATGCGGCGCGCCTCGCCCTCGCCGTGCGGCGCCTCGATATTGACGCCGAGCGACAGGCCCGGCTCGGCACGCAAGCTGAGCTCGGGCCGATCCCAGCCGGTCGCGATCAGCTCGTCCAGGGCGTCGCTTGCGCGCCTCGGGCGAGGCGAACGTCCCGAGCAGCGTGCGATAAGCGGGCTTGTCGACCATGGCGGCTCCTTCCGAACACAACGCGGCGCCAGGAGAACGGCCGGGCAGGCGGCGCCGTTCCGCGCCCATGGCCCGGAAGGCCGCAAGGCTCACGCGATCGTCACCATGCGTCCCGACGGAATCGCGCCACCCTGGCGTGTGGCAGGGGGAACGTGCGCGCAACGCACGACGTTGTGGCGTCGGGAGATGTAGGATGAGCTTGAGACGCATGATTTCGGCGGCGGTGATGGTGGCGCTGGTCGCGCCCGCCCTCGCCGCCCCCGCGCTGGCGCAGGAGCATCGCGGCGAGCGCGGCGAGCGCACGACGACCGGCGCGACGACCGGCGCGACCATCGCGTCGAGGTCTGGCGCCACGACCGCGACATCCACCATTTCCGCGACCGCGATTTCGACCACTGGCGCGGCGGGCACTGGACCCATGGCCGCCACAACGGGCGCGAGGGTTGGTGGTGGGTCGTCGCCGGGCTGTGGTACTTCTATCCGCGGCCGGTATATCCCTATCCCGATCCCTATGCGCCGCCGGTCGCGAGCATTCCGGGGCCGGGCACCTACTATTATTATTGCCGCCGGCCGGCCGGATACTACCCCTATGTGTCGGCGTGCCGGGTGCCCTGGCAGGCGGTCCAGGCGGGCCCGCCGGCGAACCCGCCCCCGCCGGGCGCGGCCATCCCGCCCCCCGGCATCCTGCCGCCGCAGTAACCTTCCGCGTCATAGCGAGGAGCTTGGCCCTTGGAGCGCGTCCCTCCCCCCTGAAAGGGGGAGAGGCCAGGAGGGTGGTGAACCCCCACCCGTTGCCCGCTCCCGCGGTCGATGCCCTGCCTTTTGCAGGGGAGGATATGTCGACCGGTTCCGACTGACCCGCTCTACCGCTCGGTGAGCTTGAGCTCGATGCGCCGGTTCTTGGCGTAGACGTCTTCGCTCTCGCCCTGGACCAGCGGGTGGTACTGCGCGAAGCCGTTGGCGGCGAGGCGCTCGGGCGGGATGCCGTCGTCGATCAGCCGACGCACCACCGAGATGGCGCGCGCGGTCGACAGCTCCCAGTTCGACGGGAACTGCGCCGTGTGGATCGGCCGCTTGTCGGTGAACCCGTCGACGCGCAGCACCCACGGGATGCTGGCCGGGATCTCCTTGGCGATCTCCTTCAGCGTCTCGGCCAGATGGTCGATCTGCACCTGGCCCTCGGGCACCATGTCGGCCGAGGCGGTGGGGAACAGCACCTCGGACTGGAACACGAACCGGTCGCCGACGATATGGATGTCGGGCCGGTTGCCCAGCACCTCGCGCAGCCGCCCGAAGAATTCGGAGCGGTACTTGGCGAGCTCCTCGACCTTGCCGGCGAGCGCGCGGTTCAGCCGCTTGCCGAGGTCGGAGATCTGCACCTTCTGCTGCGCCTCGCTCTTTTCCGACAGCTCGAGCGCCTTGGAGATCCGGGCGAGCTGGGAGCGCAGCGCGGCGATCTGCTGGTTCAGGAGATCGACCTGGCGCTTCGCCTCCGCCGAGACGCGCTGCTCGTCCGTAAGCGCCCGCTGCGACTGGCCATAACGGTTCTGCAGCTCGGCCAGCGCCTGCTGCGCCGAGCCGAAGCGGCTGCGCATCTCGGCAAGGGCCTCGCGTTCCGCCGCCGTCTCGTCCTTGGCCTCGTCCAGCGTGTCGGAGGCGACGGAGAGCTGGCGCCTGGCCTCGGCAAGCTGACCCGACAGCGCGTCGCGGGCCGCCGTCGAGGCGGCGAGCTCGGCCGAAAGCTGGCCCAGATTGTGCCGCAGATCGGCGTTCGACGCCTTCTCCATCTGCAGCAGGTCGGCGAGCTCGGAGACCTGCTGGTTGAGCCGCGCCAGCGCCTCGTTGCGGCCCGACAGCACCTGGTTGAGGAAAAGCTGCGCCAGCGTGAACACCAGCAGCAGGAACAGCACGATGATCAGCAGCGTCGACAGCACGTCGACGAAACCCGGCCAGTAGTTCGCTTCGCGCGGGCGGCGCCTCAGCGAGCGGGCCATCGCCTATTCCCGCGAGAAGGGCGCGCGCGCCGGCGGCCGCTCGGCAATGGCGGCAAGCGTGCGCGACAGCACGCGAATCTCGCTCCGCAGCTCCTCGACCAGCTCGCTGCGCCCGGACGACATCTCCTCCAGCAGGCGCGCCATGTAGACGTCGATATTGCGGATGTGGGTGCGCACCCCGTCGTCGTCGCTCATCACGCCGCGATTGGCCGCCACCATCCCGTCGGCGAGGCGCGACAGGATGGGCTTGAGCTCCATCTGGCTCTCGGCGAGGCGCATCATCAGCGACTGCTCGGTGCGCATCTGGTCGGTAAGGGTCGAGAGCTTGTCGGTCAGCTGGACGATCGAGTTGTTGGAGTTGATCCGGCTTTCCTCTCCGCGGTTGAGGGTCCGCTGCAGGCTTTCCAGCCCGTCGGCCGTCTGCTCCAGCAGCGCCTGGACGTAGGCCGGCACCGACTGCTCGCCCTCGCCCGACAGCGCCCCCGAGGACAGGCGCGTCTGGCCGGCCAGCCAGTCCTCGAGGTCGTTGAAGAACCGGCCCTGCGCCTGGCCGGCCTGGAGGTCGAGGAAGCCGAGGATCAGCGAGCCCGACAGGCCGAACAGCGACGACGAAAACGCCGTGCCCATGCCGCGCAGCGGCGCCTCGAGCCCCGACTTCAGCGCGTCGAACATCCCGGCGAGGTCGCCCGTGCCGATCGACAGCCCGCCGATCACCCCGGCGATGGAATGCACCGTCTGGATCAGGCCCCAGAACGTGCCGAGCAGCCCCAGGAACACGAGCAGCGCGATCAGGTAGCGTGAGATGTCGCGCGATTCGTCGAGGCGCGAGGCGATCCCGTCGAGCAGCGACCGGGTCGAGCTGGTCGACAGGCTCAGCCGGCCGGTGCGCTCGCCCAGCATGGCGGCCATCGGCGCGAGCAGGCGCGGCGCCTCCTGCACCGACAGGCCGGGCCGGCCGGTGCGGTAGGTCTCGATCCACGAGACCTCGGCGTTCAGCGTGATCACCTCGCGGAATATGTAGCCGATGCCGAGCGCCAGCACGCCGAGGATCAGCCCGTTCAGCGCCGGGTTGGCGAGCAGGATGTCGTAGATCTGCCCGGCCAGCACGCCCACCGCCACCGCCACGGCGGCGAGGAAGATCAGCATGCGGGTGAGGTAGCGCCGCGGACGGGTCATGGCGCGATCGGCAGCGGGCCTGCGGTCATCGCCGCGACACCACGACGTCGACGCGGTCCGCCGATCCGCCGCCGGGCGCGCGGTTGCCCAGCGCACGGACGTCGATGCGGGTCGACCGCACGCCCTTGTCGATCAGGTAGGAGCGCACCGCCAAAGCGCGCGACAGCGACAGGCGCCGCGCCCGGCTGGCCGTGTCGCCGCTGCCGCTGGCATAGGCGAGAAGCTGCAGGCGCAAGCTGGCATCCTTGTCGGCGCGGGCGGCGATGGCGTCGAGCGCCGACTTGGCGTCGCCGCCGAGCGAGGCGGAGTCGGCGGGAAATGGCAGCGTGACCTGGCCCGACGCGCTGGCCGGGCCGGATGGGCCGAGCGAGGCGGTCTGGGCCGACGGCGAGGGGGGTGCAGGCGGCGCCGGGGACGGCGCGGCCGGCGGTGTCGGCGGGGCCGAGGATTCGGCCGGCGGAGCCGAGGATTCGGCCGGCGGCGGCGGCGGCTCCGGCGCGGCGGGCGGTTCGGGCGTCGCCATCGGCGGCGGGGCCGGCGGGCTCTCCGGCTTCGCCGCGGATCGGGCCGGCGGCGCGGGCTTGCTCGGCGCCGTCATCGGCGGCGGCTCGGGCGCGGTCATGGCGGGCGGGGGGGCCATCCTCGGCGCCGGCGGCGGCGCGATCGGCTCCGGGCGCGCGCCGCGCCCTTGCGGCGCCATCTTCGGGGCGGGGCGAGCCGCCGCCTTGGGGGGCGCGGCGCGATGCCGCGCCGGCGCGCGGCGGGCCAGCGGTCGCATGCCCGGCGGCGGATGCAGATGGACGCGGCCGGTCGCGGTCGTGCTGTCCGGCAGGGCGAGGCGCAGACGGGCGCCGGGCGCGGCCGGGCGCGGCACCGGATGGGTCCGGTTCGGCATCAGCAGATCGGGCACGGTCGGCTCGGGCCCGAGAGAATCGAGCACGCTCATGTCCACGCTGACGCTGGGCTCGCCGGTGCCGCCGATCACGACCTGGGCCCGACCTTCGCCGGGACGCGCGACCGCCAGCAACGCGACCGCAAGCACGGCCGCCGCCAGCGCGGCGCACGGTTTCCGGATGGGGTCAGCCATCTCTTCTAATGCCCCTCTCCTGCTCCCCCGGCACGCCGCGTCGCGAGGGGGCGCGGCGGGGCAACGCGCCCAACCATAGGCGCAACCGGATAGGCGAACAACCGAATTCGGCCGGCACACTGGCGGCGAAGCGTGGCACGAAAATGGCATTCCGCGGCGCGTCAGCCGCGCCCCGCGGCGCGGCGGGGCAGCCCCATCGCATCGCGCAGGAGCCGGCGCAGCGGCTCGTGCAGGCCGGGGTTGGCGGCCAGGATCGAGTCGCCATAGACCGTGTTCGGCCCGCCGCCCAGGTCGGTGACGAAGCCGCCCGCCTCGCGCACCAGCACGACGCCCGCCGCCACGTCCCAGGGCGAGAGGCCGGTTTCCCAGAACCCGTCGAACCTTCCCGCCGCGACGTAGGCGAGGTCGAGCGCGGCCGCGCCGAACCGGCGCACGCCGGCCGTCTCGTCCATCACCTTGCGCAGCCCGGCGACGAACTCGTCCTTGCCCGGGCGCGCCGCCGAACGGGATGCCGGTGGCCAGCACCGCGTCGCCGAGCCGGCGCCTGGCCGACACCCGCAAGCGGCGGTCGTCGAGGAAGGCGCCGACGCCCTTCTCGGCCCAGAAGATCTCGTCGCGCAGCGGGTCGTAGATCACGCCGGCGACCGGCTCGCGCTCGCGCTCGGCGGCGATCGAGATGCAGAAATGCGGGATGCCGTGCAGGAAGTTGGTGGTGGCGTCCAGCGGATCGACCACCCAGCGCATGGCGGGGTCGGTGCCCTTGGTCTCGCCCGCCTCCTCCATCAGGAAGCCCCATTCGGGCCTCGCCTTGCCCAGAAGCTCGCGCAGCGTGCGCTCGGCGCGCCGGTCGGCCTCGCTCACATAGTCCGCCGGGCCCTTGAGCGAGACCTGGAGCTTCTCGACCTCGCCGAAATCGCGCACCAGCCCGCGCGCGGCCTTGCGCGCCGCATCGATCATCACGTTGATGTTGGCCGACCGGCGCGCGGTCATGGCCATCCGTCGGGCAGGGGAACGCCGCGCTCAATCCTTCGCCCGCTCGACGTAGGTGGCGTCGGCGGTGGCGACGACGACGCGCGTGCCCGCCTCGATATGCGGGGGCACCATGACGCGCACGCCGTTCTCGAGGATCGCGGGCTTGTACGACGATGATGCGGTCTGGCCCTTCACCACCGGGTCGGCCTCGGCGACCATCATGGTCACCTGCTGCGGCAGGGTGACGGCGACGGGCGCGCCCTCGACCGTCTGGACGGTCAGCACCATCCCGTCCTGCAGGAACGGCGCCGCCGTGCCCAGCATCCCGCGCGGCACGGCGAACTGCTCGAACGTCTCGGCATCCATCAGGGTGACGTTGGCGTCGTCGCCGAACAGGTAGGTGGCCTCCTTCTCGTCGACATGCAGGCGCTCGACCGTCTCCTGGGTGCGCCAGCGCACGTTGGTCTTGTTGCCCGACTTGAGGTCGCGCATCTCGACCTGGATGAACGCGCCGCCTTTGCCGGGCTGCAGGATCTCGATGCCCAGCACGGAGTACTGGCGGTCGTTGTATTCCAGCACGTGGCCGGGGCGGACGGTGTTGGCCTGAACCTTCATGGTGCGATCTTTTCGGAGCGGGAAGGGGCGGAACCTATCAGCTTGCCCCGGGCGCCGCAACGCCCGGAAAGCTATGGATAACGGTGGGTTCGGCCGGCCGTGTCCACGACCTGGCCGTCGCCGAGATAGCACGGCCCGATGGGCACCTTGCCGTGGCCGCCGGGGATGTCGAGCACGTAGGTCGGCTGGCACAGGCCGGACGCGCGGGCGCGCAGCGCCGCGGCCAGCGCCTGGCCCTGGGCGATGGTGGTGCGGAAATGGCCGGTGCCGGGGGCAAGGTCCGGCTGGTGCAGGTAGTAGGGCCTGATCCGGTTGCGCACCAGGGCGCGCATCAGCGCCTCCAGCGTCGCCGGGTCGTCGTTGACGCCCTTGAGCAGCACCGTCTGGGCGAGCAGCGGGTGGCCCGCATCGGCGAGCCGGGCGCAGGCCGCGCGCGCCTCGCCAGTCAGCTCGTCCGCATGGTTGCAGTGAATCGCGACATAGACGGGCTTCGACGCCGCCAGCGCGGCCACCAGGGCCGGCGTGACGCGGGCCGGGTCGACCACCGGCACGCGCGTGTGCACACGGATCACCTCGACATGGGCGATGGCATCGAGGCGGCGCACAATCGCCCCCAGCCGGCGCGCGGACAGGGCAAACGGGTCGCCGCCGGTCAGAATCACCTCCCAGATCTCGTCATGCGCCGCGATGTAGCCGAGCGCGGCGTCAAGTTCTGCCGCAGAAAGAGCAAGATTCGCGCCCACTTTCCCCACCGTCTCGCGCCGGAAGCAGAAGCGGCAATAGGCCGGGCAGGCGAGCAGCGGCGCCAGCAGCACCCGGTCGCGGTGGCGGTGCACGATCCCCGGCACCGGCGAATGGGCCGCGTCGCCGATGGGATCGGGACGCTCCTCCGGCGCGTCGTCCAGCTCGCGGACGTCCGGGCGGAACTGGCGCGCCACCGGCCCGTCCTTGCCCTCTGCCCGCATCAGCCGGTCGAGGTGGGGCGTGATCGCGACGGCGTAGCGCGCCGCGACCCGGGCGAGAGCAGTGTCGGAATCGTCGGACATGGGGGACTCCTCGGCTTCCATGGGGCATTATCGCACGATGGCGGGGGCCGAACGGTGGTGGGACAGGGGCGAGATGGCGCGGCGCGCGGCGAATCTGCGCGTGCGGGGGGCCATCCTCGAGGCGACGCGCGCCTTCTTCCGCGAGCGCGGCTTCACCGAGGTGGAGACGCCGGCACTGCAGATTTCGCCGGGGATCGAGCCGCACCTCCGCCCGTTCGCCACCACCCTCGCCGACCCGCTGGGCGGGCGCGACCGGGCGATGTACCTGCACACCTCGCCCGAATACGCGATGAAGAAGCTGCTGGCCGCGGGCATCACCCGCCCCTACCAGCTTGCCCGGGTGTTCCGCAATGGCGAGCGCAGCCCGCTGCACCATCCGGAGTTCGCGATGCTGGAATGGTACCGCGCGAACGAGCCCTATGACGCGATCATGGCCGACTGCGTCGCGCTGCTCGCCGCCGCCACGCCGGTGCTGCGCCGGGGCGACGTCGCCTGCGACACGCGCGCTCACGCCGAGCGGCTGACCGTCGCCGAGGCGTTCGCCCGCCATGCCGGCATCGATCTGCTGGCGAGCGCCGGCGACGCCGACCGGCTGGCGAGCGAGGCGTGGCGCATTGGCGTCGATCCCGGCACGACGGAGGACTGGGAAGATGTGTTCTTCAAGATCTTCCTCGACCGGATCGAGCCGCTTCTGGGCCATCCCGCCCCCACCCTGCTCACCGAATATCCCGCGCCGCTGGCCGCGCTCGCCCGCCTCAAGCCGAGCGATCCGCGCGTCGCCGAGCGGTTCGAGCTCTATGCCTGCGGCGTCGAGCTCGCCAACGGGTTCGGCGAGCTGACCGACCCGGTGGAACAGCGCCGGCGCTTCGCCGCCGACCGGGCGCGACGCAAGTCGCTCTATGGCGGGGAGGGTCCGCCGATCGACGAGGAACTGCTCGACGCCCTCGCCCGCATGCCCCCGGCCGCGGGCGTGGCGCTGGGATTCGACCGGCTGGTGATGCTGGCGACCGGGGCGGAACGCATCGAGGACGTGCTTTGGGCGCCGGTCGACCCGGGCTGACCACGGAACCCGCCCCCGCCGGCGGGTGTTTGCCGTGCAGCATCGCTCAACCGCGAGGGAGGGCCCCATGGCTGCCTACCTGATCGTCCACCGGCGCGACATCACCGATCCCGACCGGCTGAAGGAGTACCGCATGGGCGTGAACGACACGATCGCCAAGTATGACGGCAAGGTGGTGGCGCGCGCCGACGGGTTCGAGGTGCTGGAAGGCGACTGGCACGCCGGCCGGAAGCGCGACGATTCCGAGCCCGAGCGGGTCACCGTGCTGCAGTTCCCCGACATGAAGCATCTGCGCGACTGGTACGATTTGGATGAGTACGGTGCTCTCAAGCGCATCCGCCAGCAGAGCGCCGATTGCGACGTCGTCGCCGTCGAAGGGCGGTAGGACGGGCCGCACGGCGCGAGGCTGCTTGTCGACGCGCGAGCGGCAGGACTGCGATCACGTTCGCCCTTGGATACACGCCGCTGCGGGCGCACTCAGGGCGTACGGAACGGACAACTAGGAAGGACGGGTCGCTGCGCCGCTATTTGGTGCCCTGGCCTTCGGGTGGAGCGCCGCCGGTCGGCTTCGCGGTGGGTGCGCTCGGCGCCTTCTCCTTGCCACCTTCACTGCCGCCTTCATTGCCGCCGTTCGCGGCCGGCGTCGGGCGCGGCGGGCTTGGTGGCGGCCGGCGCGTTCGCCGGTGCCGCGGCCCCGCCGGATGCCTTGGAAGGCGCCGCCCCGCCCTTGGCCTCGGCGGCGTTGCCCTCCGGCCCCTTCGCGGGGGCGGGGCTGGGCTCGCCCGCCTGCGGCGTCGGCGGCGCGGTCTTGGGCTCGACGGCCTTGATCTCCTCGGGCGTCGGCAGCGGCGGCGGGTTGTCCTCGAGCGAGCGCAGATAGGCGATCACGTCGGCCCGGTCGCCCACCTTGTCGAGACCCGCGAAGGTCATCTTGGTGCCCGGCACGTCCTGGCGCGGGTCGTGGATGAAGTGGTTCATCAGCTCGTAGGTCCACTTGCCGTGCTTCTCGGCGAAGGCCTTGAGCGCGCTGGAATAGTCGAAGCCGGCGTGCGAGGCGACCGGGCGGCCGACCACGCCATAGAGGTTCGGCCCGATCTTGTTGGGCCCGCCCTTCTTGAAGTCGTGGCAGGCCTGGCACTTCTTGGCGATCTGCTCGCCCTTCTGCACGTCGGCCTTGGCGAGAAGCGGCAGGACGGGCTCGACCGGCTTGGGCTTCTCGGCGGCGATCTGCGCCGGGCTCGCCTTGATCTCGACCGACGAGGCGGATTCGCGCGGGCGCACCAGCGTATCGCCGAGGATGCCGACGACCTGGATGACCATCAGGACCAGGAGGATCGACCCGGCGATTTTATTGATTTCGAGCGTGGACATAGTGCGTAGCCGCTCCCGTGCGCCCGCGATGCGGCCGAAAGAGATACCGGGTTTCCCGCCCCGCGCAAGCGATATATTGTCGCAAAACACGGCGCACGGCGGAAACCCCTTATGAGCCAGGCAATTGCAGGACCGTCCCCCGCTCGGGAGGCACGGAGATGAACCCGATCATCGCCATTCCGGCGCGCCTTGCCGCGACGCGCCTGCCGGACAAGCCTCTGGCGCTGATCGATGGCGAGCCGCTGATCTTGCACGTGTGGCGCCGGGCGGTGGCCGCCGGGGTGGGCCGCGTCGTCGTCGCCGCGGGCGATAGGGAGATCGCCCAGGTGGTGCGCGACGCGGGCGGCGAGGCGGTGGAAACCGATCCCGCCTTGCCGTCGGGCTCGGACCGGGTGGCGGCCGCGGTCGCAAGCCTCGATCCCGGCGGGCGCTACGACGTGGTGGTGAACTTGCAGGGCGACCTGCCCGACCCCGACGCCGCCGAGCTCAAGGCCGTGCTGGAGCCGCTGGCGGCCGATCCTGCCGTCGACATCGCGACCGTCGCCACGGTGATGGACCCCGCCGCCTACGACGATCCCGGCTCGGTGAAGGCGGTGCTGGCGCTCGCGCCCGGCGGGCGCATCGGAAGGTGCCTGTATTTCAGCCGCGCGCGCGTGCCGTCGGGCGACGGGCCGTATTTCCATCATTTCGGGCTCTACGCCTTCCGCCGGGCGGCGCTGGCGCGGTTCGTCGCCCTGCCGCCGGGCGTGCTGGAGGTGCGCGAGCGGCTGGAGCAGCTCCGCGCGCTCGAAGCCGGCATGCGCATCGACGCGGCGCTGATCGACCGGGTGCTGTACGAGATCAACACGCCTTCCGACCTTGCGCGCGACCGGGCGCGCCTCGCCGGCCGCAAGACCTGAACCGATGGCGAAAGCACCCTCCCCGACCCGCACGATCGCCTTCCAGGGCCAGCCCGGCGCCTATTCCGACCTGGCCTGCCGCCAGCGCTACCCGCGCCACCGGACCCTGCCGTGCAACGCCTTCGAGGACGCGTTCGAGGCGGTGCGGCGCGGCCGCGCGCGGCTCGCCATGATCCCGATCGAGAATTCGGTCGCCGGGCGCGTGGCCGACATCCACCGGCTGATGCCGGACTCGGGCCTGTACATCGTCGGCGAGCATTTCCAGCGGGTGAACCACCACCTGCTGGCGCCCCGCGGGGCCAGCCTCAAGACGGTGCGCACCGTGCACAGTCACGTCCACGCGCTCGGCCAGTGCCGCAAGATGATCCGGAAGCTGGGGCTGACGGCCATGGTCCATGCCGACACGGCGGGCGCGGCGGCCGAGATCGCCGAGCGCGGCGACATCACCGCGGCGGCGATCGCCTCGCAGCTTGCCGGCGAGATCTATGGGCTCAAATCGCTTGCCGCCAACCTCGAGGACGCCGAGCACAACACGACGCGCTTCGTGATCCTGGCGAAGAAGGCGGTGACGCCCCGGCGCGGATCGGTGCCGCTGGTCACCACCTTCGTGTTCCGGGTGCGCAACATTCCGGCGGCGCTCTACAAGGCGCTGGGCGGATTCGCCACCAACGGCGTCAACATGACCAAGCTGGAAAGCTACATGCTGAACGGCGACTGGCGCGCGACCCAGTTCTATGCCGACGTGGACGGCCATCCGCACGACCCGCCCTTGGCGCTGGCGCTGGAAGAGCTGTGTTATTTCTGCGACGAGGTGCGGCTGCTCGGGCACCTACCCGGCCGACCCGTTTCGCCAGCGCCACCGCTGAACCACCTGCCGCGCCGCGGAATCACGACAAGTTCGCACGATGCCGTCCGGCTAAGCCCCTCCGGGGCCGGGCCCGCACGCGAAATCCCTCCCGCGAAACCGGCGCGGGCCGCAGGCGTTGTGGTTGTACGGCCAGCGGAGAGCCGGCGCTGTTAGGGAATCGAGTGGTGGTACTCAAGGGCTTCGCGGTGGGGGCGGCTGTCGCGCTGCTGGCCACCGGGGCGATCGCGCGCGTCGAGGCGCAGTCGCTGGCGCACGTGACCGTGCACGGCATCGAGATTTATGCGGCGCATCCGCCGAAGGGGGTTCATTTCGACGTACCGCTGGTCGGCGAGAAGGCCGCTTTGGTCACCCTGCGGAACGCGGTGGACGCGCTGATGGCGGGCTCGCCCCTGTCGGCGCGGGCCGTCGAGAGGCTGAAGGCCAATGGGCGCGTGGAGGTCATCTACGACCCGGGCTTCCCCAAGGAGCAGAAGACGACGTTCGAGGTCGCGGCGTACTATCCGCATTTCTACGATCCCGACGGCGCCGGCGGGCGCGACTTCCTGGTGGTGGTCGGAAGGCACGGCGTGAAATGGCCGACGCGCGAGCTTGCCGCCGTGCTGGCACACGAGCTGGCCGGGCACGGCATGCAGCGCCTGCGCGGCACGTTCGAATCGATGCGCGAGCTCGACCGCGAATGCGAGGCGCAGCTCTATCAGGAGCAGACCCTTCAGGACCTGCGGGTCAACAAGCTGTCGCACCTCATGGTGCGGTTCCGCCAGGACCTGGAGCAGCGCTACTGCTCCGACTTCCGTCACTTCCAGGCGCGCCGCCAGCCCGCGACGCTGAAGCTGTGGGACGCGCGCAACCCGAACGTGCCGCGCCTGCTCGCGTCGTTCCGCACCTATCTCGGCACGCGCCTCGCCCAGGCCCGGGCGGCGCCATCGCGCGGCGAGGCGAGGCGGGAAAGCGCCTCGCGATAGGCATCGAGCCCCGGCACAACGCGGCCGGGCAGCTTGGCGAGGTCGTCCCAGCGGCGCAGCCGCACCGCGTCGGCTGCGTGGGGACGGGCGATGAACGCCTGCGCCTCCGCCGGCGAGAACGTGCCGCCCTGCAGCAGCAGGCTGCGCTGCGATTCGGGCGAGAGCGAGTCGTGGTAGGCCGGCTCGACCGCGCAGAGATAGCGCTTCGCGGGAACGTGCAGCCGGACGGGCTCGACCACCTCCGGGCCGAACCAGCGGGCGAGCCGGTCGGCCCCGACCGCTTCGTGCAGGTCGTCGGCGGCCGGGCGCGCGGCGCCGGCGGGGCGCGGCACGAGGTGGCCGAGATCGTGCAGCAGCGCGGCGGCGATCAACGCCGGCGCCGCACCCGCCGCGGCAGCCAGCGCCGCGCATTGCAGGGCATGCTCGAGCTGGCTCACCGCCTCGCCGCCATATTGCCGGCCGCCCTCGCGGTCCAGCAGGTCGAACGCCTCGCGCCACCGTTCCATCGCCCGTCCCCTCAGGCCACCCGTTCGCCCGCGCGCCACACGGCGCGCACCAGCGGCACGGCGTCGCAAAGCGCGACCCGCACCTCCCCGCCATCAGGGCGAAGCGCCGGCCATTGACGATCCCGAGCGAAACGGGCCGCGCTTCGCCGCGCATCAGCGTCGCCGTCGCGCCTGCAGGCCCAGAAGGTGCTGTAGGAACGTCCCCACCGCCGCGACCGGTGGCTACGGCACGTCCGGAATATCCCGGTCGTGGCCCTGCAGCGAGGCGACGAGCTTGTTGGAGGCTTCGATCGCCCCCTTCCCGGCATCGTTGCCCCAGATGAAGCGGGAGAGCTGGCCGCCGAGATAGGGGTGCATGCCGAGGTCGTACAGCGTGCGGAAGTCGCGCTCCTCGATCGCCTTGCGCTCGGCCGGCCGCAAATCGTAGCGGTCGAGCACCGCGGCCTCGTTCTGCTGGAACATCAGGCGCAGATTGCGGTCCCATTTGAGGTCCTGGACGAGATCGTGGCTCGCCAGCGTCGGATCGAACCCTTCCCAGCCCTTGATCATGCCGGCACCTTTTCGGCCGCGAGGTCCCAGATCACGGCGCCGAAGCCGCAGCGGAAGCTCGTCCATCCCGAATAGCCGAACGTCTCGCCCGGCCGCTCCCCGATCGCCGCCATGACGACGAACCAGGCGAGGAGCTCGGGCGTGCCGCCGCGCCCGGCCTCTTCCATCCGGTCCACCGTGACCTCGGCGAGAAGCCGGCGATGGTCGCCCGCACAGCACAGTTCGATGAACTGGCGGTCGAAATCGTGGTCGATCTTGAAATACTTCGCCCCGCCCGGCTCGTGGCTGAGCCCGCCCGAGCCCACCAGCGCCACGCGCATGCCATCCGGCAAGTCCGCGCGGATGAGATCGGCGAGCTGGCGCCCGACCGCGTAGCAGCGCGCGCCGTCGGGATAGGGCGGCACCGTGCAGTTCTGCAGCACCGGGACGAGCGGGATGTCGAGCGTGTCGAAATCCGTCATCACGACGGGAACGGAGATGTTGTCGTCGAACCTGAGCGGGGCCTCGCTCAGCTCCATGCGCACGTCGCGCCGCGTCATTCCGCGGAACAGCGCCTTCGCCATGTCCGGCGCGCCGCGCACCACATAGTCGCGGCAGCCGATCCATGGCTGGAACCACTCATGCGGTCCGCGATGCTCCGCCGCGCCGCCGATCAGGAAATCGGGATAGGCGCGAATGCGGCTGTTGGTGAGATGGTCGTTCGCGAAGACGATCAGGACGTCGGGCTTCGCCGCGACCAGTCGGCGGCGCACCTCGCGGAAGCTGCGCGCGACGACCTCCCGGTCCTCGTCCGGCGCCTTCTCGAACAGCCCGACCAGGGCCGGCGCGTGCGGCACGCCGGCCGCGAAAACGATGTCCGCCATGGTGACCTCCTTGGTACAGCGTAGCGCATCTTCCGCTTGCGCGGAATCGCGCCGGCTCCGTCCATGCGCCCGGCGCGCCCGTCATTGCCGCTATGTTGCGCCGAGGCGGGCCCGAAGTTCAGCCAGCAGGGAGGCACACTCGGCAAGGCGGGAGGCGCCGAAGATCGTGTTGTCGGGCCTTTTGATCAGCAGGTCGCAGCCGAGCGCGTCGAGCTGGCCGCCGAGCGCCCCGTCGAGGTCCGCGAGCCCGCCCGCGCCGAGACATACGCTCCTCCCGCCGAGCGAGTCCCAGAACGCGCGGTCGGCGGGGGAAAGGGATGGCGCGGGATCGACCCCGCGTCCCACCATCACGAATCCGACACCGACCACATCGTCGAACAGGCCCTCCCGCGCACCATCCCGTACCCGGCCCTGGACAAAGGCCTCGCCCGCGCCTGGCCGGCCCGCCGCGATGCAGCCGGAATCGAACCCCGGCACGCGGAAAGCGATCAGCGGCTTTCCCCCGCGGTCGAGCTCGGCTTGCAGCGCGACGAGATTCTCATCGCGCTGCCGCGCCTTCTCGGGGTCGCGCTCGATGACGTTCTGGCCGACCCGCATGCTTTCGACCACCGTCGCGCGCGCGTTGGGCTCGCGCTCCTCGCTGTAGCTGTCGAGCAGCGCCGGGCCGGCCTTGCCGCCGAGCGCGAGGTCGAGCTTCCAGGCGAGGTTGTGGGCGTCGCGGAAGCCGGAGCAGAGCCCCTGGGCGAGATAGGGCGGCATCTGGTGCGCCGCGTCACCCGCCAGGAAAGCGCGGCCCCGGCGCCACTCGCGCGCGATCAGCGAGCGGAAATTGTAGGAGACGACGCGGATCAGCTCGAACTCGCCCGGCGCCGCGCCGGCCGGCCGGTCGAGCCGCTTCCAGACGTTTTCGGGCTTCACCGCCTCCTCGGGCGATTCGCCGGGCAAGATCATGAACGACCAGCGCCGGTGGCGGGGTCCCATCTGCAATGTCATGCAGGGTTGCGCCACCTCGCAGAACTGGCGGTAGGCCGGCAGGTCCGGCTTGGGCCGGATTGCGCGCGCGTCGACCACCAGCCAGTCCTGCTTGAAACCGAGATCGTCGTACGCGATGCCGAGGGCGCTCCGCACGAAGCTGTTGCCGCCGTCCGCGCCGACGAGGTAGCGGCCTGCGACCGTCCGCCTTCCGCCCTCGCCCTCGGCCGTGACCGCCACCTTGTCGGCGTCCTGCTCGAGCGCGACGACGGTCTCGCCCTGGCACACCTCCACCGTCGGCAGTGCCTTGGCCGCGCGGTCGAGCTCGGCCTCGAAGGCCGGCTGGTAGACCGAGATGTATTCCGGCCAGCCATGCGTCGCGTTCTGCGCGACCCGGCTCGCGAGCAGCACGCGCTCGCCATTGGCGAGCTCGTAGATCGGCAGGAAAGTGGTGGCGGGGCGGACGCGCTCGACGATGCCGATCTCCTGGAACATGCGCAGCACGTCGTCATGCACGATGCCCACGCGCGGCAGGTTGTAGAGCGTCGTATGGCGCTCGATCACACAGACGCGCCGCCCCGCCAGGCCGAGCAGGACGGCGGCCAGCATGCCGGTCGGCCCGTAGCCCACGATGACGACGTCGTACATGCCGTCCGCCTCTGTCATTTGCGCCCTCAGCCGGTTGAACCGCGAAATGCCTCGACGCATACGATACAGTCTCTGGCTGGGAAGAACACCCTGCCGGCAAGCGGGAACCCGGAAAAAGGCGGCCCGTTGACGATGCGGAGCCCGCGCAGCAGCCCGTCAAACCCATTGGCACCGGACATCCGACCCATGGCCCAGCCGGCGAGGCCGACGCAGCGAGTTCGGAACGGTCTTCGCGGCGCTGGTACTGGTGATCTTCCTCGCCTCGCTCGATCAGACCATCGTGTCGACGGCGCTGCCGACCATCGTGGGCGAGCTGGGCGGGCTCGCGCACCTGTCCTGGGTGGTGACCGCGTACCTGCTGGCGACCACGGTCGTGGGGCCGATCTACGGCAAGCTCGGCGACCTGTACGGCCGGAAGATCGTCCTCCAGGGCGCGATCGTGGTGTTCCTTGGCGGCTCGGCGTTATGTGGCGTGGCCCACACGATGCCGGAGCTGATCGCCTATCGCGCCCTGCAGGGGCTCGGCGGCGGCGGGCTGATGGTAACCACCCTCGCCATCGTCGGCGACCTGGTGCCGCCGCGCGAGCGCGGCCGGTACCAGGGCATCTTCGGCGCGGCGTTCGGCGTGTCGGCGGTGCTGGGGCCGCTGCTCGGCGGGTTCCTGGTCGACACCCTGTCGTGGCGCTGGATCTTCTACATCAACCTGCCGACCGGCCTCGCCGCCCTCGTCGTCATCGGCGCCGTGTTCCGCGCGGGAGGCACGCGGCGCGCCCGGCGCATCGACTATGCGGGCGCGACGCTGCTGGCGGGCGCGCTGTCGGCGCTCATCCTGTTCACCAGCCTCGGCGGCACGGTCTTCCCGTGGCGGTCGCCGGCCAGCCTGGGCCTCCTCGCCGCCGCCCTCGCCTTGACCGCCGCGCTGCTGTTCGTCGAGTCCCGGGTGGCGGAGCCGATCCTGCCCCTCCCCTTGTTCCGCGACCGGGTGTTCGGCGTGGCCAACGCGGTGAGCCTGGTGGTCGGCCTCGCCATGTTCGGCTCGGTCACCTACCTGCCGCTCTATCTCCAGGTCGTGAAGGGGGCGAGCCCGACCGGATCCGGGCTGCAGCTCGCGCCGATGATGGGCGGCATGCTGGTGTCGTCGATCGCCAGCGGGCGGCTGATCACGCGCTACGGGCGCTACAAGTTCTTTCCCATCGCCGGCACCGCGATCATGGCGGTGGCGCTGGCCCTGCTGTCGCGGCTGGATGTCGCGACCTCGCTCGCCACCGCCTCGCTCTACGCCGCCCTGCTCGGCCTCGGGCTCGGCATGGTGATGCAGGTGCTCGTCCTCGCGGTGCAGAACACGGTGGCGTACGAATATCTCGGCGTCGCGACCTCGATCGCGAGCCTGTTCCGCTCGATCGGCGGGTCGGTCGGCGTGTCCCTGTTCGGCGCGGTCTTTGCCAACCTGCTGCAGGCGCGGCTCGCCGCCGTGCCGGGGCTCGGCGCGACGCTGCCGCCGACGGCGGGCCCGGAGGCCCTGCTGGGGCTTCCCGGTCCGGTGCGCGCCGAATACCTGGCGGCCTTCACGGCGGCACTGCATCCGGTGTTCCTGATGGCGGCGGCGTTTGCGGCCCTCGCCTTCGCCCTGAGCTGGCTGCTGCGCGAGCAGCCGCTGCGGCGCGGCGCCGTTGCGGGCGGGCTCGGCGAAAGCTTCGCCATGCCGCACGACGCCACCTCGCTCGACGAGCTCGAGCGCATTGTCACTGCGCTGGCCGCGCGCGAAAACCGCTGGCGCGTCTATGCCGGGCTGGCCGCGCGCGCCGGCATCGCGGCCGACGAGGCGGAGCTGTGGACGCTGGCGCGGCTGGGCGAGCGCGGCGCGCACCGCCCGGCGGCGCTGGCGGCGGAGCTCGGCATGAAGGAGGCGACGCTGCGCGCGCCCCTGGGCCGCCTCGCCGCCGACGGCCTCGCCGAAATCCGGCCGGACGGGGCGGTCGCCCTCACCCGCCGTGGCGAAGACATGCGCGCGCGCCTCATCCGGGCGCGGCGGGAGGCGCTGGCCGACATCGTTTCGCGCTGGCAACCGGACCAGCATGCCGAGGTCGCGCGGCTGCTCGACCGGCTGGCCGAGGTCGTGGTCAGCGAGATGCCGCCGCCCGCTCCGGCGGCGGCACGCGCGGGCGCCTGACCGGACGCCTCGGGCGAACCGGCAGCCATGAAACTCAGACGATGACGTTGTCGGTGGTGAGCTGGGCCGCGTCGACATTGTCGAGGGTGAGGCCGTCGCCGCCGCCGAAGCTCAGCGTCGTGTAGCCGCCACCCGCGTTGTAGCTCGCGATCGCGAGGAGCCCGGCGAGGCCGCCGATGCCCGCGAAGGCGCTGACGTCGAGCACGTCGCCGCCCGCGCCCGGGGTGAAGTCGGTGATCCGGTCCTGGCCGCCGCCGACCGAGGCGATGAACGTGTCGCTTCCGTTGTCGCCCTGCAGCACGTCGTTGCCGGTGCCGCCGTCGAGCGTGTCGCTGCCGCCGGCGCCGTAGAGGTGGTCGTCGCCGGCGTCGCCGTACAGCCGGTCGTCCCCCAGGCTGGTGTCGCCGTAGAACCACACCCCGCCGAACAGATTGTCGTTGCCGGCCCCGCCGTGGATCACGTCGTCGCCGTTCTCGCCCACCAGCCGGTAATCGTCACCCGCCCCGCCATCGATCGCATCGTTGCCGGCGCCGCCGAAAATATGGTCGACCCCGCCCATTCCGGACAGCGTATTGGCCGCGCCGTCGCCGAACAGCTGGTCCGCCCCGGCCCCGGCGATGACGTTCTCGATGCCGTGGAGCTGGTCGGTGCCGATGTCGGCGCCCGTCGCCTGCGAGCCATAGAGGTTGACCGTCACGTCCGCCGTGGCGGAGTTGTAGACGACGGTGTCGATTCCTGCGCCGCCTTCGAGCGTGTCGTTGCCCGTGCCGCCGTCGAGCGTGTCGTTGCCGTCGCCGCCGTCCAGCAGATCGTTGCCGCCGGCGCCGTAGAGATGGTCGTTGCCGGCATCGCCATAGAGGCTGTCGTCGCCCAGGCTGGTGTCGCCGTAGAACCACACCCCGCCAAACAGATTGTCGTCGCCGGCGCCGCCATGGATCAGGTCGTTGCCGTTCTCGCCCACGAGGCGCCAGTCGTCCCCGGCCCCGCCATCGAGCACGTCGTTGCCGTTGCCGCCGAAAATCTGGTCCGACCCGCCGATCCCGCACAGCGAGTTGGCGGCGCCGTCGCCGAACAGCTGGTCGGCCCCCGCCCCGGTGATGACGTTCTCGATGCCGCTGAGCTGGTCGGTGCCGATCTCGACGCCGGTCGCCTGCGATCCATAGAGGTTGACCGTCACGTCCGTCGTCTCGGCGTTATAGACGACCGTGTCGACGCCCGCGCCGCCGTCGAGCGTATCGTTGCCCGCGCCGCCGTCGAACGTATCGTTGCCGTCGCCACCGGAGAGCAGATCATTGCCGCCCGCGCCGTAGAGATGATCGTTGCCGGCGTCGCCATAGAGGCTGTCGTCGCCAAGTCTGGTGTCGCCGTAGAACCACATCCCGCCGAACAGATTGTCGTCGCCAGCTCCGCCATGGATCTCGTCGTCGCCCCCGTCGCCGACCAGCCGGCCGTCGTCGCCGGCACCGCCCATGACGGTGTCGTCGCCCGACCCGCCATAGAGCCAGTCCTCGCCGGCCGCGCCGATCAGCATGTCGTTCCCGCCGCCGCCGCTGATCGTGTCGTTCTGCGCCAGCGTCGCGCGCGACTCGAAATAGTTGGCGTCCGCCAGGTCGAACATGTGCCAGTCGCTCAGCTCGCCCTGCGCATCGAGCGGTGCGCGGCTGTAGTCGAACGACTGGACGAGCGCACCGTCCGCGAAGAACAGGATCTGTTCGACCGCGCCGCTGACCTGGTTCGCGGCCCCCGGATCGTTGTTGAGGAACTGGCCGCGCAGCTCGACGAGATAGTCGTGCCCGGTGGCGGTCTCGACGAAATAGACGGTGTCCTCGCTCGCCTGCAACACCGTCCCGTCCAGCTGCACGGGCGCGGGGGTCCGGTCGATGGCGATCGGCAAGTCCGCGTACTGGATGACCGCCACGCCGGCGAAGGCCGGGCTCGTGCCGGCCGCGCCCGGATCGGGAGGCACGAAGGCAGGGCTGGACGCCGGCGGCGCCACATTCTCGAAGCCGGGAACGACATACGGCTCGGCCGCGCCATAATTGACGACGTAGCCGATATCCTCCAGCGAGCCGATCGTGATGGTGCTGATCGGCATCGGCGGGCTGTTCTCGGCGTAGCCCGTCATCAGCTCGTTGTTGAAGGTCGCCTCGTCCCAATGCGCCCCGGCCGTTCCCGGCCCGCCGTCCGATTCGACGGGGACGGCGCTGACCGTGTGGCCGATCAGCTCGCCATACTCGCGCACCCCATTGACGCCGACATAGTCATACCCGCTGACGAGCCCGAGCGCGCTCCACAGCGTGCCGATCCCGAGCACGTGGCCCATCTCGTGCTCGATGACGTCCTGCAGGATGCCCTTCCGGGCGATGTCGGCGAGGTCGGCGGAATTGAACTCCATGATCCCGTGAAAGGGAAGGAGCGAGCCCCCGCGGAATGCGTTCGGCCCCGCCTGGCCGAGGATGGCGCCGCGCCCGTCGATGGGCGTGACCGACGCCGAGATCGCCAGATCGTCGATATTGCCGTAGCGCGTGCCGAACACGTCCGGCACGTCGCCGGTGATGATCGTTTCCCAGGTGTGCGCGGCGGCCGCGAAGACCGGCGCGTAGGCTGGATCACCCGAATAGTCGACGACGATCTGGAAATCGCCCAGCCTCGTGCCCCCTTGGTCGTTCGCAGTGCCCGGGGGGAGAATGCCGCTCGAATCGTAAACGCCGTACAAACAGGGACCAGAAAGCGTCCCGCGGCCTGTCGCCCACCCCGAACCCTTCGGCCACGGCCCCAACCCCTGTCGGGCCTTTGGCTCGAATGGAACCGCTTGAAGGTTAAAAGATTTGGCGTCACCACAAAAGTGACCAATGTCGCACGTCCGCCATTTTCCCGCCGGACACGTGCGGCTATAGATGGATCCAACTTCAGGCAGAGGATCGGGAACGCATGATCGACCTGAGCGGAAAGGTCGCGCTGGTGCCGGGCGCGGCGGGCGGCATCGGACGCGACGTGGCGCGCGTGTTCGCCGCGTGCGGCGCGGATGTGGCGCTGACCTATCATTCGCGCGAGGGCGAGGCGAAGGCGGCCTTCGAGGAAGCGAAAGTCGCTCGGGCGGCGCGCCCGGCTCGACCGGCTCGACGTGTCCGACCTGAAGGACGTCGAGGGCTGGGTCGCCGACGTGCGCGCCGCGTATGGGCGGATCGACGTGCTGGCGAGCTGCGTCGGCTGGCGGTCCGGCGAGGGGTTCGTGCTGTTTGCCGAGCAGCCGCCGGACGTGTGGCAGGATCTGATCGCCGTGCAGCTGATGGGGTTCGTCAACCTGGCGCACGCGGTCGTGCCGCACATGGTGGCGCAGGGCGCGGGGCGGATCATCCAGGTCGGCTCCGACGGCGGCAAGGTCGGCCAGTCCGGCGCCGCCGTCGCCTCGGCCGCGCATGGCGGCATGATCGCCTTCGCCAAGGCGCTGGCGCGCGAGGTGGGGCGCAACGGCGTCACGGTGAACGTGGTCTGCCCCGGCCCGACCGAGGGACCGACGCTGGAGGGGCTGCGCAACCGGGGCACCACCGGGTCCAAGATCGTCGAGGAGATGATCCGCCGCGTGCCGCTGAAGCGGCCGGGGACGGGACGCGAAATCGCCGGCACGATGGCGTTCCTCGCCTCGGAAGCCGGCGGCTACATCACCGGGCAGGCGATCAGCGTGTCCGGCGGGCTGACGATGAACTAGGAGTCACGATGCGCGCGATCGACATGCACTGCCACTCCGCGACGGCCGAGAACCGCGCCTCGACCGGCATCTACACGGCCGCGCTCGAAGCGATGCTCGGCCGCAAGCTTCCGACCAAGTCCGAGGACGAGATGGCGGACGATTTCCGCCGCGACGACGTGCTCGCCATGCTGATCGCGATGGACGCGCAATCGGCGACCGGCCAGGGCGTGGTCACCAACGACTACATCGCCGGGGTGACGGCGCGCCACCCGGACGTGTTCCTGCCCGGCTGGGCGGTGGTCGATCCGTGGAAGGGCAAGATCGCGCTCGCCGAGCTGGAGCGCGCGGTTCGCGAGCTCGGCATGACCGGCGCGAAATGGATGCCGATCCTGCAGGCATTCTACCCGAACGATCCGAAGCTCGCGCCGTTCTGGGATCTATGCCAGTCGCTCGACGCGCCGGTCCTGCTGCATACCGGCACCACGGCGATCGGCGCGGGGATCGACGGCGGCGCCGGGCTGAAGCTCGACTATGCGCGCCCGATCCCGTGCATCGACAATGTCGCCGCCGAATTTCCCCGCCTCACGATCGTCATGGCGCATCCCGCCTGGCCGTGGACCGAGGAGGCGATCGCCGTTCTGCTGCACAAGAAGAACGTGTTCCTCGACTGTTCGGGGTGGCGGCCGAAATACATCCCCGAGCCGCTGAAGCACGAGATGAACCGGCGGCTGCAGGACAAGATCATGTTCGGGTCCGACTATCCGGGATGGACGCCCGCCCAGTGCCTCGACGAGCTCGAGATGGAAGGGCTGAAGCCCGCCGTCGCCGAAAAGATATTCGTCAAGAACGCGATGCGAATCCTCAAGCTGGAGGACAAGGTCCGCGCCGCGGAGGCCGCCGCGAAGGCGCGGGAGAAGACCGCGTGACGATCGAGACCACGCTGCCGATCCACCGCAACGCGCTCGACTGGGACGCGTTCTACCGCGCCTATCCGCTGCCCGACGTCTTCGCCGACACCGTCTTCAAATGGCCGGCCGAGCGGGTGCGCGCGCTGCAGGAGGAGCGCTTCCGCGACATCGTGCAGGTCGGCTGGGAGAATCCATTCTACGCCGCGCGCTGGCGAGCGGCGGGGCTCGAACCGGGCGACGTGCGCGGGCTCGACGACATCGCCAAGCTGCCGATGTACACATCCGACGACGTGCAGGCCGACCAGGCCGCGCACCCGCCCTACGGGAATTTCCACGGCATCGGGCGCGACGCATTCGCGCGCACCCCGATCAAGCTGCAGACCAGCGGCGGCACCACCGGCAAGCCGCGCACCCTGCTGAACGGTCCCGCCGAATGGCAGTGCATGGCGCTGGGCGCCGCGCGGAGCCTCTATATCGAGGGCGCGCGGCCGGGCGACGTGATGCAGATCCCGCTCACCTGCTCGCTCGCCACGGTCGGTTGGGCCGCCTATGACGCTTGCCGCGAATATATGGGCATCCTTCCGCTCACGACCGGCACCGGTGCGGTCACGCCGTCGCGGCGCCAGCTCGAGATCGCCTTCGAGTACGGCACCAACCTCTGGTACAGCTTTCCGGAGTATCTGGCCCATCTGGCGCGCGTCTGCCGCGACGAGCTCGGGCGCGACGTGCGCGAGCTGAACACCAAGTTCATCACCTCCTTCCTGGGCCCCGACCTCGACGGCACGCTGCGCCGCGAGCTGGAGGAGCTTTACGGCTGCCCGGTCTATGACCGCTACGGCGTGCACGAATTCGGGCTCGGCGGGTTCGAATGCCCGCACCAGGACGGGCTGCACTGGATGGACGATTTCTCGTTCTTCGAGATCGTGGACGTGGAGACGGGCCAGCCCGTTGCGCCCGGCGAGGCGGGCATGATCGTCGTCACCTCCTTCACGCGGCGCCTGCCGCCCATCATCCGCTACAATCTGCGCGACCTGGGCCGCATCAAGCACGAAGGGGTGTGCGCCTGCGGCAGCGCATTCCGCCGCATCGACCATTTTCTCGGCCGCGCCGACACGATGGTGAAGATCCGCGGCACCAACGTCTATCCGATGGCCTGCGTCTCGGCGATCCGGTCCGACCCGCGCACCAACGACAGCTGGATCTGCATCGTCGAGCGCGACGAGGCGGACGGGGTGCGGCGCGATACGATGACCGTGCATCTCGAGGTGCGCCGCGACGCGCCCAGCCGCGATGGCCTCAAGGCGCAGATCGAGAAGCGGCTGCGCGAGGACCTTGGCGTCACCGTGCCGGTGGTGCTGGCCGACGAGGGCAGCCTCGCCGCGCTCTGCAATGTCGGCGGCGAGGGCAAGGCGCGCCGGCTGCTCGACCGGCGGCCCGGCTATGGGCGCGCCGCCGCCGCTACTTGACGGCGTGGGGCAGCCACAGCGCGATCCCCGGGAAGATCACCAGCAGCGCGAACAGGATCCAGACCACGCCCACATAGGGGATGGTGCCGCGTGCGACCTCTGACGCGCGCGTTCCGGGCGGCGACAGGTCCTTGATGATGAACAGGTTGATGCCCACGGGCGGCGTCACCAGCGCCAGCTCGCACGCGATGACCAGGATGATGCCGAACCACAGCGGATCGTACCCCACCTTCACCGCGACCGGCAGGAAGACCGGAATCGAGACCAGGATCAGGGCGAGCACGTCGAAGATGCATCCCATCACCGTCATGATGGCGAGGATCGCCACGATCACCGCCCAGCCGGGCATGTCGAGCCCGGTGACGAAGCCCACGAGCCGCTCGTCGAGCTTGCTCACGAACACGAAGTAGTTGAGCAGCGTCGCCGAGATCACGATCATGTAGACCATCACGATGACGCGCAGCGTCGAGTTGACGGCGTCGAGGAAGTGGCGCCAGCGGAACCGGCCGTACAGCACCGTGAAGATCAACGCCATCACCGTACCGGCGGCCGACGCCTCGACCACCGACCAGACGCCCAGATAGATGCCGCCGAACACCACGACGAAGGTGATCGCCACCGGCGCGAGCCCGCCGAGCGAGCGGAACTTGACGCCCCAGCTCACCTTTTCGCCCGGCGGGCACAGGGCCGGGTTGAGGGCGGCCCGCAGGTAGATGTAGCCGCACAGGAGCGCCGCCAGCAGGATGCCCGGGATCACCCCGGCGAAGAACAGGTCGCCGAGCGACACCTCGGCCAGCACGGCGTAGAGGATCATCAGCAGGCTGGGCGGGATCAGCACCGACAGCGTGCCGGCGATGGCGAACGCGCCCAGGCTGAGCGAGCGGTCGTAGCCGTGCCGGTCGACCTCGGGAATCGCGATGCGCCCGATGGTGGCGACGCCCGCCATGTTCGAGCCGCAGATGAAGCCGAACATCGCACCCAGCCACACCGCCGACATCAGCAGCCCGCCGCGGAACCGCCCGAGCCAGGCATAGGCGGAATTGAACAGGTCGCGCCCGAACCCGTGCTGGAAGAACAGCGCGCCCATCAGGATGAATCCCGGGGTCGCCAGCAGCACCACGTTCCAGATGCTGTCGAACAATATGTCGCCGAGCTTGAAGATGCCTTGCGGCGATTCGAACAGCATCGAGCCGAGCGCGCCCGAAAGGCCGATCGCCACGAACACGGGCATCCCCGACATCAGCGTGACGACGAGGATGAGTATCCCGCACACGATCCCGAGATCCGTCGGCATGGCTACGGCCCTGTCTCGTCGTGATGGGCGTGCGCCGGCTCGGGCGCGAAGCCGCGCGCGGCCCACCAGAAGCGCAGCCCGCGCGCCGCGAACTGGAGCCCGAGCAGGACAAACCCCGCGAACAGGGCGAACTGGAACGGCGCGACCGGCTGCTCCATGTCGAGCGTCAGCTTGTGGATGTGCAAAGACCACGCCGCGCTGCGCCAGATCTGGATGCCCAGAATGGTGCAGACGGCGATGCCGCACACCGACTGGAACACGCCGAACCAGTCCCGCGCGCGCGGCGAAAGCCGCTCGGTGATCAGCTCGATCTCGACATGCCCGCCCTGGCGCAGCACGTAGGCGGCCGCCGCCGCGACGACGACGATCTGCAGCACCAGCCCGTACTCGATGGTGAACTGGGTGGGATGGTTGAACAGATAGCGCGAGCAGACCTCGTAGAACATCAGCCCGACGCTGCCGACGATGGCGGCAAAGCCTACCGTCCGGCCGAGCGCGACCGACAGGCGGTCGACGCCGTCCGCCAGGCGCACCAGGAAACGGCCGCGGCGATCCGCGCTCGGCATGGGCACGGGGGGTGCGCTACTTGTTGTACTTCTCCACGACGGCGATCGCCTTCTTGCCGACGTCTTCACCCACGGTCTTGATCCACTGCTCCACGATGGCGCCGCGCGGCGCGTCCCACAGCTTCTTCTCCGCCTCGGTCGGCTCGTAGATCTTCATGTTGGGCCCGATCGTGTGGTTGCCGCTCAAATCCTCCTCCAGATACTGGTTGGTGAAGGCCTGGGCCTGCAGCTTGGAGAAGATGGCGAACATGCGCTTGTCATGGTCGGTCATCTTGTTCAGGGCGCCCTTGTTGACCGCCAGCGTCTCGCCCACGGGCGCGAGGTTGTAGTCGATCAGGTAGGTCGCCGGCTCCATCCACTTGAAGTTGATCCAGTTGGTGTTGAGCCCGATCGCGCCGTCGATCAGCCCGCGCTCCATCGCGCCATAGACCTGCGGCGTGTCGATGGTGACGCCCACCCCGCCATAGGACTTGATGATGTCGATGTAGGTGCCGGTGCCGCGGATCTTCAGCCCCTTCAGGTCGGCCGGAACCTTCGCCTCCTTGTTGCGCAGCGCAAGCCGCGCGAAGCCCGAGTAGCCCACGTCCATCAGCTGCACGTCGTCATAGCCGTACTTGGGCGCGAACTCGTTCGCCATCTGCATCAGGGTCGGCTCGGCGGTCCAGGCATGCATGTAGCCCGACCCGTCGCGATACAAAAACGGGATCGAGCCGATCATGAAGAAGGGCCGCTGCTTGAAGCTGGAATAGGTGAAGATGTAGAGCCCCATGTCCATGACGCCGCGCTGCACGGCGTCGAGCTGCTCGGTCGATTTGGCGAGCGTGCCGGAATCGAACACCTTCACCTTGACGCGCCCGTCCGTCATTGCGGCCAGATCGTCGGCCGCCTCCCGCATCGCGGCGACGCTCGGATGGCGCGGCGGCAGGAACGTGCCGTGCTTGAGCTCGAGCGTCTCGGAAGCGGCCGGCAGCGCCGAAACGGCGAGCCCGGCCAAAACGAGCGCCGGCAAGAGAAGGTCCTGGCCGATCCGGCGGAAACCCATCGTGTCCTCCCTATTTCATTCTGTCGCACGCCCGCATCTGGGCGCTTCGGGGGCAAAGTATAGGGTTGGGCGCCGCGGCGAAGCAAGGCGCCGGACGGCGACCGTTGCACCGCGCACCGATCCGAGGCACCCTCGGCGCGCACCAAGAATCGTGACCGAACAATAGCAACCGAAGAAGCCGCCCCATGCCGGACAACGCCCCCGTTTCCCGCCTGCCGCTCTATCACCGCGCGATCGACTGGGACGCGCTTGAGGCGGAATACCCGCCCCCCGATGTGTTCTTCGACACGATCTTCAAGTGGCCGACCGAGCGCGTGCGCGAGCTGCAGAACCGCCGCTTCCTCGCGACGGTCGCGCACGGATGGAACAACGAATACTACGCGGCGCGCTGGCGGGCGGCGGGGCTGGAGCCGGGCGACATACGCGGCATCGACGATATCGCCAAGCTTCCGCCGTTCACCTCCGACGACATCAAGGACGACCAGCGCGACCATCCGCCGTTCGGGCTGATCCCCGGCATCGGCCATGCCGACATCGCCACCACGCCGCTGAAGATCGCCACCAGCGGCGGGACCACCGGCAAGCCGCGCGCGACGCTGCACCCGCCGCGCGAGTGGGAGATCCTGGCGAGCGGCAGCGCCCGCGCCCTCTATGGCCAGGGCGCGCGGCCGGGCGACGTGATGCAGATCCCCGTCACCTGCGCCACCGCCATGCTCGGATGGGCCTACGCCAAGGCCTGCCAGGACTATCTCGGCATCCTGCCGCTTACCACCGGCTCGGGAGTCGTGACGCCGTCGCGCCGCCAGGTGGAGATGGCGTTCGACTTCGCCAGCGCGATCTGGGTGAGCTTTCCGGAATATCTGATCCGCCTCGCCCAGGCGGCGAAGGACGAGCTCGACCGCGACGTGCGCGAGCTGAACACAAAGTTCCTCACCACCTTCCTCGGCCCCGACGTCGAGGGCACGCTGCGCCGCGAGCTGGAGGAGCTTTGGGGCTGCCCCGTCTACGACAATTACGGCATCAACGAGATCGGCCTCGGCGCGATGGAGGGGCCCGACAAGGACGGCCTCTATTTCATGGAGGATCTCTGCTACTTCGAGATACTCGACACCGAGACCGGCGAGGTGCTGCCGCCGGGCGAGGTCGGCAACATGGTGGTGACCTGCTTCTACCGCGGCGTCGCGCCATTCATCCGCTACAACCTGCGGGACCTGACGCGCATCCTGCCGGCGAAGACCAGTGCGCTGGGGTCGAACTTCCGCCGCATGGACCATTTCCTCGGCCGCTCCGACGACATGGTGAAGATTCGCGGCGTGAACGTCTATCCGATGGCCTGCCTCGCCGCCGTGAAATCGGACCCGCGCACGACCGGCGAGTGGGTGTGCGTCGCCGAACGCGTCGAGGGCGCGGGTGCGCCGCGCGACGAGCTGATCGTCCATGTCGAGCTGCGCAGCGACGCGGGCGCGCTCGACGGGCTGGAGCGCCATCTTGCGGAGCGGCTGAAAAGCGATCTCGGCCTCACGGTCGGCGTGGTGCTCGCCGAGCCGGGCTCGCTCGACAAGCTCGCCAACATGGGCACCGGCGAGGGCAAGGCGCGTCGCCTGGTCGACCGCCGCCCGGGCTACGGCACGAAGCGCTGACGCGCGCGTCCGGATTCCGGACAGATCGCCCCCGCATCGTGGACAGGCGGCGACGGCTCGGCTACAGCTTGCCACCAACGATTCGCAAACAAGCACACAGGGAGGTAGCGATGCGTTTGACGGCCCGATTCGTCGTTGCGGCCGGTCTTGCGGGCGCCCTGGTCGGGGCGGCGGCGCAGGACGCGGCGGCCCGCGAGGTCAAGCTCAACCTGGCCACCATCAGCGCCGCCCGCTCGTCGGCAAACGTCCTGTTCTTCCTCCCCTGGACGAAGCAGGTGAACGAGAAGGGCAAGGGCGTGCTGAAGATCGTGCCGCATTTCGGCACGACCTTCGCCAGCTACCGCAACGTCTACAGCCGCGTCGTCAACGACGTGGTGCAGATCGGGTTCGGCATCACCGGCTACATGGCCGGCAAGTTCAAGCTGACCTCAGTCGGCGGCCTTCCCTTCGTCACCGACGACGAGCGCTGCGGCGCGATGGCGATGTGGCGGCTGTACAAGACCGGGCTGCTCGATTCCGAGTTCGACGAGGTGGTGCCGATCGCGCTGCGGGCGCTGGGCTCGACGCAGCTCCATTTCACCAAGCCGGTGAAGTCGCTCGACGACCTCCAGGGGCTCAAGATCCGCATCACCTCCAAGACGCAGGCCCAGGCGGTCGCGGCGCTGGGCGGCACGCCGATCTCGATCTCGGCGCCCGAGCAGTACGAGGCGTTGCTGCGCGGCACGGTCGATGGCACGCTGATGTCGTGGACGGGCTATCAGATCTTCCGCGCCAACGAGGTGACGAAATTCCACGTCGATGGGGCGGCCCTCGGCTCGACGGTGCACATCCTGTTCATGTCGCGCAAGAAGATGGCCGCGCTGCCCGCCGAGGTGCAGAAGGTGATCCACGACAATTCTGGCCTGGAGCTCAGCCACCAGTGGGGCGTGGCCGGGGTCGATGCCTTCCTGCCGATCGAGAAGAAGACCAAGGCAGACCCGAAGCACACCGTCGTTGCGCTCAGCGCCGAGCAGAAGAAGGCGTGGCGCGCCAAGGTGCGCCCCATCGTGCAGCATTGGGCGGATCAGTACCCGACCGGCGAGAAGGTGCTGTCGACCTACGAGAAGCTGAACGGCGAGGCCGAGGCCAAGTCCTGCAAGCTCGACGAGAGCTAGCCATGGCGACGCGCCCGGCCCCTCCGGACGCCGGACGTCCATGACCGACGGCACCGCGGGCGCGCTGGCCGGCGGCGCCGGGCCCGGCCGCGCGCTGGATCGGCTCGAGGACGGGCTCGAACTCGTCTCGCGCCGCATCGCCTTCATCGGCGTGCTGGGGATCCTGGCGGTCGCGGTCGTCACCGTGGTCGACGTGCTGCTGCGCTGGCTGTTCAGCAGCGGCGTGCTGGCGCTGAACGAGCTGGTGTCGCTGTCGGTCGCGGTCGCGGTGTCGGCGACGATCCCGTCGGGCCTCGCCCGCGGGGTGAACCTGACCGTCAACATCATGAAGCCGCGCCTGGCGCCCTGGCTCGCCGCCGGGCTCGGCGCGCTGGGCGCGTTCCTGCTGCTCGTGTTCTACGCCTTCCTCGCCTGGCGGATCGGCATCTACGCGTCGGACCTCGCCCACCAGGGACGGACGACCACCATCCTCAGCGTCCCCGAGGGACCGTTCATGTATTCCGCCGCCGCGCTGTTGGCGTTCGGCGCGTTCATCCAGCTCGTCGTCACCATCAACACGATCCGCCGCGTGCCGGCCGCCACCGCCGCGGTGGACCCGAGGAGCCGGCCGTCGGCCGTCGTCACCGCCGTCGCCGTCGTGGTCCTGTGCGCGCTGGCCGCGCTGGTCGCGATCGCGATCTTCGCCTTTCCCGCCCTCGCCGACTGGGCGCAGGACAATGCGACGCTGACGGTGATCGCCGCCTTCCTCCTGATGTGGCTGTCGCTCGCCCTTCTCGTCCCGCTCGCCGCGGTGATGGGGCTGATGGGCTTTCTCGGCATCGCGCTGTTCCTCGGCACCGGCCCCGCCTCCAGCGCCTTCGCCACCGAGGCGGCGGGATTCCTCTACAACAGCCAGGTCGCGACCCTTCCGCTGTTCCTCCTGATGGGCAGCTTCGCCGCCGTCGCCGGCATGTCGGACGACGTCTATCGCCTGGCGCAGGCGGTGCTCGGCGCGTTCCGCGGCGGGCTCGCCATGGCCACGATCGGGGGCTGCGCCGGGTTCGGCGCGGTCACCGGCTCGTCGCTGGCCACGGTGGCGACGTTCGGGCGCGTCGCCCTGCCGGGCATGCGTGAGCACGGCTACGCCATGCCGCTGGCCACCGGCTGCATCGCGGCGGGCGGCACTCTTGGCGCGCTGATCCCGCCGTCTGGCATGCTGATCCTCTACGCGCTGCTGACCGAGGAATTGATCGGCCAGCTGTTCGTCGCCGCGATCGTGCCGGGCCTGCTCGCCGCCGCGCTCTACCTGGTGGCGATCGCGGTCTATGTGCGGGTCGCGCCGCGCTCGGTGCCGCCGGCACAGCGCTGGCAGGCGGCCGAGTTGACCGGCGCGGTGCGCCAGTCGGGCGCGGCGATGGGGCTGTTCGCCACCGTGATCGGCGGCATGTATGCCGGCATCTTCACCTCGGTCGAGGCCGCCTCCGTCGGCACGTTCGGCGCGTTCATGGTGGCGCTGCTGCGCGGCCGGCTGAAGCCCGGGGCGTTCTGGCAGCTGATGGGCGAGACGACGGCGACGACCGGGCTGATCTACGGGCTGATCTTCGGCGCGGTGACGTTCTCGTTCTTCGTCGCGGCGAGCGGCTTGCCGGACAACGCGACCGCCTACCTGGCCGACCTGAACGCACCGCCGATCGCGGTGATCGGGCTGATGCTCGTGGTCTATCTGCTGCTGGGCTGCGTGATGGATTCGGTGGCGATCATGGTGATCACCGTGCCGATCGTCGCGCCCCTGATCCAGACGCTGGGCTACGACCTGATCTGGTGGGGCGTGGTGATGGTGTGCGTGGTCGAGACCGGGATGATCACCCCGCCCTTCGGCGTCAACATCTTCCTGCTGACCAGCATGGTCGAGGACGTCTCGCTCTCCGAGATATTCAAGGGGGTGAGCGCGTTCGTCGCCGCCGACGTGGTGAAGCTCGCCCTGCTCGTGCTGATCCCGGCGCTGGTGCTGTGGCTGCCCTCGACGATGTTCGGCTGACGCGCTGCCGCGTCAACCATGGGGCCTTGGGCTTCGGACGAGACGCGTACTCGGACTCCCGTTCGTCCTGAGTGGCCCCGAAGGGGCTGTATCGAAGGACGAACGGTCGACCTGTCGGTGCCTTGGGATCACTCGGCGGCGGCGCCGGGCGCCTGCATCGGAAGATCGACCGGCTCGTCCAGGGCGCGCCATTCCTTGATGCCGTGCCCGGCGCGCACCGCGTCCATCTCGCGCCAGAAGATGCGGCGCAGCAGCGCGATGCCGGCGTCCGACCGGCCCAGCCGCTCGTTCAGACGGTCGGCGATGGCCCCCTGCCCCACCTGGGCGACGTAGTCCTGCGCCGCGGTCAGCTGCGAGACCGATTCGGTCGGGTAGCGGTCCTCGTCGAACAGCTCGTCGTGGTGGTCCGTCGGGTTGTAGTCGGCGTAGCTGTTCAGCCGGTCGGTCAGCGCGCGGTCGGCCGCGGGCGAGGTCGACGGGCTGGAATAGACGGTGAACCGGGTGGTGTGCTCGTCGTCGTTCGGGACCATCCACACCGCCACGTCGATCCAGGGGGCGTCGCTCGTCGGGCCGGGCACGATGATGTGATTGTTGTTGGGGAAGGTCCAGTCGCTGACCCGCACGTTGTTGGGCCCGCGCGTCGCCACCTGGCGGATGCCGGAATCGGTCTCGAAATACTCCAGCTCGGGGATCAGGGTGGTCACCGCGTCGCCGAACGTGCCGACATGGCCCTTCTGGTGGACGAAGCTGACATGCACGGCGTCCAGCGAATTCTCCACCATCTGGAAGAAGTTGCACGGCCACATCTGCTCGCGCGGGAAGCGCAGCCAGCCCGGCTGCTCCAGCGCCGGCTTGCGCACCATGTCGAAGGCGGGTGCCTCGCCCTCGCCCATGTAGGCGAAGATCAGCCCGCCATAGTCGCGCGCCGGATAGCCGGCGATCTTCACCGTCTGCGGCGCGGTGTCCTTCTCGGCGGGCATCTCGGTGCACTGGCCGGTGCCGTCATATTTCCAGCCGTGATACATGCAGCGCACCTCCTCGCCCTGCACCCAGCCGCTATGCAGCCGCGTGCGCCGGTGCGCGCAGCGCCCGTCCACCAGATACGGCCGGCCGCTTTCGCCGCGATAGAGCGTCAAATCCTCGCCCAGGATGCGCACCGCCTTGGCGCGCCCCGCCGGCAGCTTGTCGCTGCGCGCCACCGGCTGCCAGAAGCGGCGAAGCACCCGTCCCATGTCGGAGTCCGGGCCGGTGCGGCTCAACGACAGCAGCCGCTCGGTCCGATCCTGGGGGCGGTTGTCCTGTTCCATGGTGCGATCCTCCGGTGGAGTGGTGGCGCCTAAGTCGATCGGTACGCGCAGCTTGCCCTGGCCCTCGCCGTAGCGGGTGAGCTCGATGGAATTGGCGTAGTCCTCGATATTCGCGCCGGTATGGTCGCCCGGCCGCCATGCCGGGTACTTGAAGCGCAACCCGCCATCGACCGGGATATCGACGCCGGTGAGGAAGCTCGATTCGTCCGAGGCGAGGAACACCGCCGCCCAGCCCAGGTCCGACGCGCGCGGGAACCGCTCGAGCGGGATCATCTTGAGGTAGTCGTCGCGCGAGTAGAACGAGCGCGTGTCCGGCCGCTTCCAGGCCGGATCGAAAATCTCGTCCTTCATGTTGGTCCAGAGCTGATGCTCCATCGCGCAGGGCGTGATGGTATTCACGCGGATGCCGTCATGGGCGAGGTCCATCGCCGCCGAGCGCGCGAAGTTGAGCAAAGCCGCCTTGGCCGCGGTGTAGGCCGCGCCCGAAGCCTCGCCGAAATGCGCCGCGGTGGACAGCAGATGGATGATGGAGCCGCGGCGGCCGCCCGCGATCATCGCCCGCGCCGCGTGCTTGGTGGTGAGCATGCCGGCGGTCGGGAAGCTGAGGACGCATTCGGTCCATTTGGCGAGGTCCATGTCGACGACCGGCGACCAGTGCACCTTGCCCGCCATGTTGAAGGCGATGTCGACCTGGCCGTAGCGGTCCACCGTCTCGGCCACGATCCGGGCCACGTCGTCCTCGTTCACCGCGTTGCCGGCCAGCCCGACGGCCTCGTGCCCGCGATCGCGGATGAACGCAGCGGTCTTCTCCGCCGCCTCGGGATTCACGTCGCTGATCGCGACGCGCGCCCCTTCGCGCGCCAGAAAATGGGCGACGGTGCCGCCGATATTGGGGCCGCCGCCGAACACGATCGCCGTCTTGCCGCTCAGCCTGTCCATGGTCCCTGGCGTCCGCTGGGTCAATCGGGCCAGCTTAACGCATTGCGCGCGGCGTGCGCCCGTGCCGTTGAAATTGTCCGGAAATCGGACAGAATGGGGGCCCCCGGCGCCCCGGCCGGGGCAGAGAGCCGGAAGGTGCCCGTGACGGCCAGCGACCGTCTTCTCACGATCCTCCGATCGTTCAACGAGATGGGCTCGTGCACGGTCCTCGAGCTCCATCAGGTGACCGGCATCTCGCGCACGGCGGTCTACCGCGCGGTCGAGACGCTGTGCGCCCATGGCTATGTCCGGCGGGTGCCCGACGACAACCACTACCGGCTCACCTCCGAGATCCGCCAGTTGAGCTCCGGCTACCGCGACGAGGAATGGATCGTCGAGGCGGGCGCGCCGGTCATCGAGCGGCTGCAACGCCGGTTCCTGTGGCCCACGTCCCTGTCGACCATCGACAAGGACAGGATGGTCATCCGCGAGACGACGCGCTACCGCAGCCCGTTCGTCTTCGACACCGGCGCGGTGGGGCGGCGGCTTCCGGTGCTGACCACCGCCATGGGCATCGCCTTCCTCGCGTTCTGCAGCCCGCCCTCGCGCCGGATCGTGCTCGATCTCCTGCGCGATTCGGCGGACCCGCTGGACGAGCTGGCCCGCGACGCGCGCAAGACCGAGCGGCTGCTGCGCGGCACCGCGCGCCGCGGCTATGCCTACCGCCGCGGCGGGATCAGGACGAACACCAGCTCGATCGCGCGGCCGGTGATGGGCGAGGACGGCGCCGTGGGCGCGGTCTGCATCACCTTCGCCACCTCCGCCGTGAGCCAGCACGAGGCGTTGGCGCAGTTCCTGCCGGCGCTGCGCGAGGCGGCGGCGGAAATCTCGGCCTATGCGGGCACGCCCGCTCGCACCGCGCCACGCGCCTGATCCCGCGTCCGCATACGGGGTTCCCAGCGCTTGCGGGTGCATGCGCCCGCTCTTACCTTGGCCGCCGGCGCCGGCGGACGTTCGCGCGGCGGCGAAGGCAAAGGTCGGTGTGGAATGGAAACGATTGCGCCTGACGCGCGCCGCATCCCGGTCGCGCACGATGCCGACGTGGTGGTGGTCGGCGCCGGGCCGGGCGGCTTCGCGGCCGCCCTGCAGGCGGCGCGGATGGGCATGCGCGTCGTGCTGGTCGAGCGGTTCGACATGCCGGGCGGCGTTCACACCTCGGGACTGCAAGGGGCGGCTGGCGCGGGGGTCGGCGGCATCCACACCGAGCTGATGGAGCGGTTCGCGGCGGCGGGCTACATCTACACGGCGACCGAGACCACGCATCCCGGCTGGGCCGGCAACCCGCTGTCGCATTACGAGCGCTATCTGAGCCCGGACGCGCGCTTCGCCCGGCAGAGCTTCAACCCCGAAGGCGCAGGCAGCGTCATGGCGGCGATGCTGCACGAGGCCGGCGTCGTCGCCCTCTACGGCACGAATTTCGTCGATGCCGTGGTCGAGCCCGGCGCGGGAGACGGCACGATCCGCGCGATCGTGGTCGAGAACGCGTCCGGCCGGCAGGCCATCCGGGGCAAAGTCTTCATCGAAGGATCGGGAACGGCCCAGCTTGCGGCCGCGGCCGGCGTGCCGTTCGTGTCCGGCGGCGGGCCGCAACCGCCCACCGCCGCGTGGGACGGCATCGAGCGGCCGGTTCCCGGCGGGCTGCTGTGGATCATGCACGGCATAGACTTCCCGCGCCTGGTCGAGCACCAGGTCGCCGCGAAGGACCCGACGCTCGCCAAGGCGATCGCCGAGGCCGACGCCGCGGGCGACATTCCGCCCGGGCTGTACCGGCCACGGATGAAGGGCAAGGGCGTGTATGGCGACTTCTATATCGGCCATCCGACCCTCGACTTGAGCCCGATGCTGGCCGACGGCACGTTCATCCTGTGGCAGAACGTGCCCTACGAGTGGGCCCTGCACATGGACGAAAGCGCCGAGGACGACGCGCGCGCCAAGCGCGAGCTGCGCGCGTTCATCGACGCGGAGGCGCGGTTTCTCAGGAAATACGTGCCGGGCTTCGAGAACGCGCTGCTCGCCGATGTCGGACGGTTCGTCGGCGTGCGCGACGGCCGCCACCCCGTGGGCGAGCACGTGTTCCGCCTCGACGATGTGCTGGCCGGCCGGCGCTACCGCGACGCGGTGACCCGGCCGATGACCAAGACCTTCTTCTGGGACCAGTACCGCAAGCACGAGTTCGAGGTGCCGTTCCGCTGCTTCCTGCCGAAGAAGGTGCGGAACCTGATCCTTACCGGCGCCTCGCTGTCCTTCACCTACGACACGATCTTCATGGTGATGCGGAATTTCCCGTGGTGCACCCAGACCGGCGAGATCGCCGGCTACGCTGCGGCCCGATGTGTGGAAAAGGCCGTCTCGCCCAAGGAGCTGGAGTGGACGGCGCCCTACTTCTGAGCGCGGCTCCCGGCTTCACAGCGGCGGGACGGTCGCGGGCGGCCGGCGGTGGTGCGTCGCCTGCTCGTACGCGTAGGCGATCTCGATCAGCGTGGGCTCGGACCAGGGCCGGCCGACGATCTGCAGCCCGGAGGGGAGATCCTCGTAGGTGTAGCCCATCGGCACCACCGCGGCCGGCCAGTGCAGCCCCGACGCGATCCAGGTGGTCGCGCCCGCCGGCCGGACGTTGCGGTCGCCGTTGAGCTTGGGCGGGTGGCTCGCGACCGGCAGCACGAACGCGTCGAGCTTGTCCGCCCGCATCGCCCCATCGTAGGCCTCGCGCATGCGCGCCTCCTCGGCCTCCAGCGTGCGGACGGCCGGATCGTCGGCGGGCGACGGGGCGGAGGCGGCGGCGCGCAGGCCCGTCTCGTGCAGGGGGTGGAACTTTTCCGTCGCGACGAGCTCGGCCAGGGTCTTGGGAAAGCCGGGGCCCGTCCCCGCCAGGTATTTTTCGAGCGCCGCACGCACCTCGCTTTGCGGGTGGGCGCGCGGGGGGAATTGGTCGAAGGACGGAACGACGAACGGATCGACGACAACGGCGCCGGCAGCGCGGAGGTCGGCAACGGCGCGGTCGAGCAGCGCCGTGACGTACGGATCGGCGTCCGCGGGCGGAAAGGCCTGGCGCAGCACTCCGATGCGCTTGCCGCGCGCGCCCTGCGCATCGAGGTGCGGGGCGTAGCTTGCCGGTATGTGGCCTTCGGCGTTGGCGGTCGCCGGGTCGGCCGGGTCGACGCCGGCGATCACGTCGAGCAGCGCCACGAGGTCGGCCATTGTCCGGGCCATGGGGCCCGCCGTGTCGCGCGCGTCGTAAAGCCCGATCATGCCGGCGCGCGAGACCAGCGCCCAGCTCGGCCGCAATCCGACGAGGGCGTTGTTGCTGCTGGGGTTGCGGATCGACCCCCAGGTGTCCGAGCCGAGCCCGACGACGCCGAAGCTGGCGGCGAGGCCGGCGCCGGTGCCGCCCGACGAGCCGCCCGTCGCGTGCGCCGTATTGTACGGGTTGCGGGCGAAGCTCGGCAGCACCGAATTGATGTTGTCGAAGCCGCCGCGCGCCCACTCCGACATCGACGTCTTCGCGAGGATAATGGCGCCTGCCGCCTTCAGCTTGCGGATCACCGTCGCGTCGCGCTCCGGCACCCAGCCGATCAGCGCCGCCGAGCCACCGGTGGTCTGCAGACCCGCCACGTCGTAATTGTCCTTTACCAGGACAGGTATGCCGTACAGCGGCCCGACGAACGCGCCGGTCTGCGCGAACCGCCTGTCGAGGGAAGCCGCGTCGGCGAGCGCGTCCGGATTGGTCGCGATGATCGACCACAGCGCCGGACCACGCCGGTCATAGGCCTCGATCCTGTCGAGGAAAGCCTGCGTCACCGCGCGCGCGCTCGCCGCTCCTTGCCGGTAGGCGGCGTGGATCTCCGCGATCGATGCCTCTTCAACCCTGAACGACATTCGCTTCGCCCTCTCCGGCCACCGCCCTTGCCGCCCTATATGCGCCCGCCTTGGCGTCCTGTCCAAACCCCCACTATATTCGGCGGAGCAGAACAACGGTACGAACACGCATGACCTACACCCTGGCCGCGGACACCGGCGGCACCTTCACCGACCTTGCCGCCTTCGATCGCGAAAAGGGGCGCATCGTCTATACCAAAAGCCTCACCACCCATGGCGACCTGGTCGACGGGGTGATGGACTGCCTGCGCAAGGCGGGGATCGATCTCGACCGCGGCCGAGGTGGTGAAGTTCGGCACGACGCTGGTCATCAACACCTTCATCGAGCGCACCGGCGCGCGGACGGCGCTGGTCACCACCGAAGGATTTCGCGACATACTCGAGATCGGCCGCGGCAACCGGCCGATCCCGTTCGACTTCCGCTACAAGCGCAACCCGCCGCTGGTCGAGCGCGACATGCGCTTCGAGCTCGCCGAGCGGCTGGGCGCCGAGGGCGAAGTGCTCCGCCCGCTCGACGCGGAGGAGGCGCGCGCCCTCGCCGACCGGCTCCGCGCGCTCCGCGTCGAATCGGTCGCGATCTCGTTCCTCAACTCCTACCGCGACACGCGCCACGAGGACGCGGCGGCAGAGCTGCTTCGCGCCGCCCTGCCCGACGCCTACGTCACGGCCGGAACCGAGCTCACCCGCGAATGGTACGAGTTCGAAAGGACGGCGACGGCGGTCGCCAATGCGTATGTGGGGCCGCGCCTCAAGGATTACGTGAAGCGCCTCGACGGAAGGCTGCGCCGCGACGGGCTCACGCGCAACTTCTACCTGATGGCGTCGAACGGCGGCGTATTCTCGGTCGAGCGCGCCGAGACGCAGCCGGTAATGCTGGTCGAATCCGGCCCGGTCGGCGGGGTCATTGGCACCGGGGTTTATGCCGACGCGCTGGGCATCGCCAAGGCGATCGCGTTCGACATGGGCGGCACTACGGCCAAGTGCGCGGTGGTCGAGAACGGGCGGTTCGAGATCAAGTCGCCCTACTATGTCGGCGGCCTTGAGCGCGGCTTCCCCGTGCGCGGCGCCGTGCTCGACATCGTCGAGGTCGGCGCCGGCGGTGGCTCGATCGCCTGGATCGACCCGCAGGGCGGCCTGCATGTCGGGCCGCGAAGAGCGCCGGCTCCGCGCCCGGGCCGGTGTGCTACGCGCGCGGCGGGACGGAACCGACCATCACGGATGCGAACCTGGTGCTGGGACGCATCGGCGCCGAATCGTTCCTCGGCGGCGAGATGGGCCTCGACACCGACGGGGCGCGCGCGGCGATCGAGGGCCGCGTGGCCGGCCCGCTGGGCTTTGCGGGCGCGGCCGGCCTCGACGAGACGGCGGAGGGCATCCTTGCGCTCGGCACCATGACCATGGCCGGCGCGATCCGGCAGGTTACCATCGAGCGCGGCCTCGACCCGCGCGAGTTCGCCCTGTTCGCGTTCGGCGGAGGCGGGCCGCTGCACGCGGCGCAGATCGCCCGCGAGCTCGCCATCCCGCTGGTGATCGTGCCGCCCGAGCCGGGCATCTTCTCGGCGCTCGGCATGATCCTGGCCGATGCGCGCGTCGACGAGACGCGGACCTTCCTGCGCGACGTCGCGGAGGAGGGGATCACCGAAGCCGCGCGCGGTATTCGAGGAGATGGAAGCGACGATGCGTGCCCAGCTCGAACGCGAGCTCGACAGCCCGCAGATCGCCTTCGAGCGCCAGGCCGACATGCGCTTCCGCGGCCAGCGCCACACGCTGCGCACGCCGCTGGGCGGAGCGCGCGACCTGGCCGCGATCCGCCGCGCCTTCGAATCGACCTACGAGCGCAAATACGGGCATGTCGAGATCGAATTCGCCGATCGAGTTCGTCGGGCTGGTTCTCACCGGCGCGGCCCGCATCCAGCGCCCGGACCTGGAAGGGCTGAGCCCCGCCGGAAGCGGCGCCGATGCAGGGTCCGCCAAGCACCGGTCGGTGCATTTCGGCACACGCGGAAGGGTCGAGACACCGGTCCTCCGGCGTGCCGGCCTGCCCGTCGGCCATAAAGGCCACGGCCCGGCGATCATCGAGGAATACGGCTCAACCACCGTGGTCGGACCCGACGACCGGTTCGAGATCGGCCGGCTGGGCGAAATCCGCATCCATTGCGCGTGAGGCTTCCATGGCACCCGATACCGCGACCGTCGAGACGCGCGCCGGCACCGTCAACCCGATCACGGCCGAGATCATCCGCTATGGGCTGATGTCGATCCCCAACCAGATCGACGTGAACATCACCCGCACGGCCTACAGCCCGCTGGTCTACGAATACAAGGACTACGCGGTCGGCATCGTCGATCCGGAAGGACGGCTGATCTCGCAATCGTCCGGCGGCATTCCGCTGTTCGTCGCCAACGCGCTGGGCACGGCGGTGAACGACGGCATCGCGATCCACGGCCGCGACGGGATCGAGCCCGGCGACGTCATCTTCTCCAACCATGCGGGCACGCTGGGCCAGCATTTGAACAACGTGGTGATGTACACGCCCGTGTTCGCCGGCAGCGAATGCGTCGCCTTCATGTGCGTGCTGGTGCACTGGATCGACGTCGGCGGCATGGTCGTGGGGTCGTGCGCGCCGGTCGGCCCGACCGAGATCTTCCAGGAGGGCATCCAGTTCCGCTCGGTGAAGCTGTGGTCGCGCGGCGAAGCCCGGAAGGACATCTATCGGATCATCGAATACAACACGCGCTTCCCGCGCATGCTGCTGGGCGACATCGAATCGCAGCTCGCCGGCTGCCTGATGGGGCGCGACCTGATCGCGGCGCAAATCGAGAAGTACGGGCTCGAAGCCGTGCGCGCCTCGGTCGAGCTGATGTGGCGCCGGTCCGAGGCGGCGGCGCGCGCTTCCATCGCGGCGATCCCCGACGGAATCTACCGGGCGAGCTCGTTCCTCGACAATGACGGCGTCGAGCTCGACAAGAAGATGCCGGTCGACGTGGTCGTCACCGTCTCCGGCGACGAGATGACGGTCGATTTCTCGGGCGTCGCCGACCAGGTGAAGGGGCCGATCAATTCGGGCCGCGAGGGGGGCGCGGTGACGGCCGCGCGCATCGCCTTCAAGTACATCGCTGCGCCCGACGATCCAGCGAACGATGGCAGCTTCCGCCCCCTCAAGATCGACGATTCCCGACGGCAAGTTCCTGAGCGCGGCGCCGACCGCGCCGATGGGGCTGTACAGCGCGCCGCTGCCGACCGTGATCGACACGGTGGTCAAGGCGCTGGTCGAGGCGGCGCCCGGCCACGTCGCCGCCGGCCATCACGGCAATTTCTGCATTCACTCGCTGGCGGGCCGCGATCCCAGGACCGGCGAGCCGTTCTACAATCTGAGCGCGGCGGACGGCGGGTGGGGCGCCTCCAAGGGCCATGACGGTCCGGCGCACTACAAGACCATGAGCCACGGCGACACGCTGGACATCCCGATCGAGGTGCAGGAGGCGCTCTACCCGCTCCGCGTGCTGAGCTGGGGCGTGCGCCCGGACTCGGCGGGCGCCGGCCAGTGGCGCGGCGGCACGGGGCTCGAGAAGGTGATGGAACCGCTGGTGCCCTGCAACGTGCACGTGCTCAACGAGCGCACCGGCTGCCCGCCCTGGGGCATATTGGGCGGGCGCGACGGGGCGCGTCCCTGCATCACGGTCGAGCACCCGGACGCGCCGGCCGAGGAGGTGCGCAAGGCGAACAAGCCGATCATGCCGGGCGACCGGGTGCGGGTACAGACCTCGGGCGGCGGCGGCTATGGCGACCCGCTGCGGCGCGACCCCGCGCTGGTCGCGGCGGATGTGCGCAACGGCTACATTTCGGGCGAGGCGGCGGAGACGGTCTACGGGGTGATGCTCGACGAGAAAGGCGAGGTTCTCGCCGACCGCACGGCGGCCCAGCGCGAGCGTTTGGCCGCGCGCTGACGCAGCCGACGTGGCCAACAGGCCGAACGTGATGCCCGTTGTGCTCGATGTTCGTCGCTCCCGAAAAGTGGCCGCAAGCCCGCAGACTTGAGAACATGGCCACAGAGGTGGACCGGCGGTCCCTCCGCTCACTCGGGGAAGTAGCTTGCGGTGGCGTCCTCGACCAGCAGGCAACGCCTGCGGGCCGGACTCGGCGCGGACGAGGCCATAAACTACGCAATCGGCAGGCAGTACTGACGCGAACTGCCGCGACTCTGAGGCGAATGCCGTTCGAATGCGAGGGCGTGACGCCGGCCGGTGCCGTCACTCGGCCGCGGCGCGGGCGCGGGCGGGCCGCGCCGCGGGCGGCTTGTGGAAGCTTCCGTCCTTCATGATGGCGGTCAGCCGGTCGGCATCCTGCAGGATCGCGACGTCGGCGAGAGGGTCGCCGTCAACCAGCAGCAGGTCGGCGAGGCTCCCCTCCCGAACGATGCCGAGCTCGCCTGGCAGGCCCATCAGCTCGCCGCCCATCTTCGTCGCGGCGACGATCGCCTCCATCGGCGTGCAGCCGAGCAGCTTCACGAACAGCTCCAGGTCGCGCGCATTGCGGCCCATCCGGTTCCACGAGAAGCCGTAATCGCCGCCCGGCAGCACGCGCACGCCGCGCGCGCGCAGCTTCTTCATGTTCTCGACGCCGGTCTCGAACTCGCGCCGACCGCCCAGCTCGGCCGCCGTGCGCGCATCCAGCGTCGCCGCCGCCCCCTCGTAGAGCGCGCCGTAGGTGACGCCCAGCGCCGGCGCGACGAAAATGCGGTCCTTCGCCGCCTCGAGCGCATCGAGCGCCTCGTCGTCGGCGAGCGTCGCGTGATAGATGATGTCGCAGCCGTGCTTGAGCGAGAGCTTCACCGATTCCGCGCTCCGCGCATGGCTCGCCACGCGCTTGCCGCGCGCCAGCGCCACCTCGCACACCGCCGCGATCTCGGCCTCGTTCATCACCGTGTGGCCGGAGCGCGCATAAGGCATGAATCGCTCGCCCGACGGGTCGATCTTCAATATGTCGACCCCCTCGCGCGCCATCAGCCGGGCGGCCTTGCGAAACTCGTCGGGCCCGTCGCACACGATGGTCACGCTGTCGCGCTTCATGTGCAGAAGGTTCACGTCGCCGAGCCCGCCGGTGACGGTGAACTCGGGCGAAGCGGCGAGCAGGCGCGGGCCGGGAATGTCGCCCGCCTCGATCGCGTTGCGGATCACCACGTCGAGGCGAGGCTTCGCCGCCGCGGCGCTGCACCCGGCGGTGAAGCCGTGGTCGAGCACCAGGCGCGCGTTCTTCATCGTGCCCAGCACGTGCTCCTCGACCGGCACCTCGCCCATCTCGGCAAGGTCGGTGATGTCGAGGAAGCTCAGATGCAGATGCGCCTCGATCAGGCCCGGCATCAGCGTGGCGCCGCCACCGTCGACCAGCGCGGCACCCTCGCGTGGCAGGCGGGCGCCGTCGCGCGCGATGGCGCGGATGCGGTTGCCCGAGACCAGCACCTCGCCCGCGAAGGGGGCGGCGCCGGTCCCGTCCAGCACGGTGACGTTGGTGAACAGCGTGTCGGCCAAGTCCCCCTCGCTCAGCCGGAAGCGGCGCGCCGCGGAATCCCGCCGCCGGCGCGGTCGGATTCGCTGTATTGCCGCATGGTCATCGGCCGCTCCGGCCAGTCCGGCATCATCAGCCACAGCCGCAGCAAATGGCGGTGCAAAGCGGGATCGGGATCGTCCTCGTAGTCGGTCCGGGCGTGCAGGACTGTCCGGTTGTTGAGGAACTGGATGTCGCCCTCGCGGAACGTCATGTCGAGATGGAGCTCGGGCCGGTTGGCGACGGCGGCGACCGCCTCCATCGCCTCGCGGTCGCGGTCGGTGAATTCGGCGCCGTCGGCCGCCGCCTTCCGCACCGGCTGGGGCAGGAAATAGCACTCGGGTCCCATGGCCCCCTCGGCGAACACGGGGACGCGATGCGGCGTGTAGAGCTGGCCCCCGCCGGGATCTTGCGCCCGGCGCGAGTAGTGCCAGCCGCGCGCGAGAATCGGCCACAGGTCGGGCCGTTCGGCGGCCACCGCGTCGCGCACCGCGATGGCGCTGACGATGCGGCTTTCGCCGCCCGACTTCGCGGCGCGCAGGCAGAGGAGCCCGACCACGTCGACCGGGTCCATGTGGAATTCCAGCGCGCCGCCGATGGTGTAGTAGCGGTCGGCGCGGCCGAGGTCGCGCACGTGGCCCAGCCGGTCGCCCGCCATGCTCTGCGACACGCACACGCCGAGATGCGTGCCCATGCCCCAGAACAGCGTGCCGATCTCGTCCTCGCTGTAGCGGTCGGTAGGCAGCCCGCGGAGCAGCACGAAGCCGCGCCCGGTGGCGAGCTCGCGCCCGATATCGGCGAGCAGGGCGCCCACAAGCGGCAAATGGAAATCCTCGCGCGTGGCGCCATCGAGGGCGAGGCCGCGCCGGCGCACCAACTCGGCCGCCGCCTCCAGCTCGGCCAGCGCCTCGGGCCCGAGCGCGACGATCCAGTCGCGGCGCCCGGCCATTTCAAAACCTCGCCAAGCCTGCGGGCCCGTCGCGGGGTTGGGGATCATCGCGCCCTCCGACGCTCCTCTGTCGCAAGAGGAATGATGAGGGAGCCCGGCGCCGGCCGCAAGGGCGCCGGCCGCGGCGACACCGATACGCCTGCAGCGCCGCCGAAGCCGTTCCTTTATCTAGATGACGGCTTCGATGAGGTGGGGCCCCTTGCGCCGCATGCAGTCTTCGAAGATGCGGTTGAACGCGTCGGCCGTATCGCAGGCATGGCCCTCGACGCCCATCCCCCGGGCGAGCTGCGCCCAGTCGAGATCCGGGTTCGACAGGTCGAACAGGTCCGGCACGCGGTTCGGCAAGCCGGAAATCCCGTACTGACCCAGCGAGCGCATCAGGATGCCGTATCGCCGGTTGGAGAAGATGACCGCCGTCACGTCGCACTTCTCCCGCGCCATGCTCCACAGTGCCTGGAGCGTGTACATGCCCGAGCCGTCCGCTTCGAGGCAGAGGATCTTGCGGTCGGGGCAGGCCACCGCGGCGCCCAGCGCGACCGGCAGCCCCTGGCCGATCGAGCCGCCGGCCAGGAACAGGCAGTCATGGGGAACGGCATTGGCCGAAAAGGGGTAGTGCCCCGCGCCGCCGGTGCCGGATTCGTCGGACAGGATCGCGCCCTCGGGCAGGAACCGGCTGATCGCCCGCCCCACCGCCTCCGCGGTCAGCGGGCCGGCCGCCAGCTCGTGCGCCACGCGCCTCTCCAGCAGGGGCGCGATATCCGCCTGCGCCGGGGCGCCGACCGCGTCGGCGAGTGCCGCGAGCGCCCCCGCCACATCGTCCTCGGGCGCCGCAAGCTTCAGGACGCTGACGCTCGCCGGCACCAGCACGCTTTCATATTCCGGGTGGGCGAAGGACAGGACGGGGATGCCCGCCCCGACGAGGATCAGGTCGTCGAATTCCGACAGGACCTCCAGCGTCACCTGTCCCCATCCCGACAGGCGCCCGAACGCGATTCGCCCGGCGCCGCGTTCCATGCGGGCGTTCAGGCCCTTGCAGAACATCGTGGCACCGGTTGTGGCAGAGATCCGCGTGCAGGCCTCGCGCCCCGCGCCGTACAGCGCCGGGCCGGTGGTCAGGATGGCGACGCGCCGCCCGGAGGTGAGGATGGCCGCCGCCTTGTCGATGTCCCGGCCGTCGACCGGCCGAGGGGGCTCCGGCGGGAGGGGCGCCGCCGCGACGCCGCCGCGTTCCCAGCTCGCGTCGGCCGGGAGGATCAGGGTCGCGATCTGGCCGTTCCGGGCCGTCGCGGCCCGATGGGCCCGCGCCGCGTCCCGCCCGACCTCCGCCGCCCCTTTGGAGATGCAGGTCCAGTCGGAGATCGAGGCCGACAGGCCTTCGAGATCGGAGCTCAGCTCGGCGTCATACTGCTTGTGCCAGGTCGCGTGATCGCCCACGACGTTCACGAGCGGGGTCCTGGCCCGCTTGGCGTTGTGGAGATTGGCCCAGCCATTGCCCAGGCCGGGGCCGAGATGGAGAAGCGTCGCCGCGGGCGTTCCGGCCATGCGGCCATAGCCGTCCGCCGCACCGGTCGCGACGCCTTCGAACAGGCACAGTACCGACCGGATCCGCGCCTCGTTCTGAAGCGCCGCGACCAAGTGCAGCTCCGACGTCCCCGGATTGGCGAAGCAGGCCCCGACGCCGCAGTTCAGCAGCGTCGCCAAGAGGCTCTGGGCGCCGGTCAGGCCATCGCTGCCCGCTTCGGCGCGGGCGCGTTGAACGTCAGCATGGTCCGGCACGCGGCGGTCCTTTCGTTCGGAAATTTCCGGCCAATTGCGTGGGGACCTGCGGCCGCTTCGCGATGACCGCATCGGCGATGGCGGCGGCCATGCGATCCAGCGCCTGTCGCCCCTGCTCGACGTCGGCAACGGCGGGGTTGCCGAAATACCCGTCGGGCGTCGTGCGCAGCGCATGCGCGCCGCCCTTGCGCCATTCCTCCAGATCGGCGAGGCGCAGATTCGTCGGGGGAAGGGCGCGCGCCGTGTCCCATCGCACGAGATCGGGAAAGGAGGCCCGCATCCGGGACGTCTCGTCCTCGCCGGCGTGAATGTCGAGAAACTCCGCGGGCGGGGCGCCCTCGCCCGCAAAGACGGCGACCGCCGGGTCGTCGGGCGTGGCGCCCATGCGGCGTGCCAGCGCCGCATCCGCCAGCATGCAGGCCTCCGTGCCGTCCTGGCGGCCCCGCCGGACCGCGTCCAGGATGGTGCGGTTGTGCAGGACGTCGCCGTGGCCGGACAGGCAGAAGGCGGCGCGGAATCCATCCTTCTTCAGGCTCGCGAACACGTCGACCAGGAGCTCGGCCATCACCTCGGGCCGCACGCAGAACGTGGCGGGGAAGCTGCCGGTGACATGGTTCACGCCCCAGTAGAAGGGCGGCACCACGACGCTGGGCACGCCTCGCTCGCCAAGCCGCAGCTTCACGGCACCCAGGATGGCGGCGGGCAAATAGACATCCGTCGCGAGCGGAAGGTGCGGCCCGTGCTGTTCGATGACCCCGAGCCCCCAGAGCGCCACCGCCCCGTTCGCCGCCGCGTCCGCGACCTCGGGATAGGTCATGTCGGCCATTGTGTCGCGAAAGATCGAATAGCCGCCAATCTGCCCCATGCCCATCCTCCGAATGCCACCCTGCCTTCGGCGCGGTCGCGTCAGGCCGATGTGCCTCCGGTACTGTCACCACCGGGGCGGGAAGAGTCAAACGTGAACCGGCGCACAAGCACGGTGGCCGTCACGAGGCGGCCGCCAGCGGCATTTGAGCCGATGTCGCGCTGCGCAGCTCCACCGGAATCGAAATCAGCTTCCGGTAGAGGCGGCAGCGGTGTGCGCTCGGCCACCAGCCATACAGAAAAATCTGGATGGGGCGCCACATCGCGACCCATCCCGAGATCATGAGTCCCTCGACCACGATATCGCGGAACGTCCCCGGGTCGAACGACTGGGCCACTCCGCGAAGGCTGAAACAAAGGATCAAGAAGGCGAGCCCGATCAGAAGGCTGATACGGCCCTCGCGGAGCGCGAACCTGAGCCTGCGCCGCTCCATCGCAAATGCGTAGCTGAAATACCGGTGAACGGCGTCCTTTAAGACAGCCGCCGTGTCCGGTTCCTGTCTCGCCGTCGGCAGGTACACCACGATCTTGAGCGGCGCGGCCAGGGGGAAGTCGTCAACGGCGCCGACGATATACTCTTCGGCGTCGTGGCCCAGGTCCTTGTCGCGAAACGGCGCCGGGTCCAGCGAGTTGAAAAGTTGGCTGAGGCTGTCGAGACGGATCTCGATCAGCGAGACTCCGTCCTCGTTGGCATAGCGGACCGGCTGGCCCGGCATGGGCTCGACCATTCGCTCTGGTCCTGCGCGACGCGGATCACGGCTGGCTTTTCAACGTCATGTACATCAGGACCAGATACACCGCGGGAATGATGAACAGCACCAGGAATTGCGCGATGCCGGGCGCCTGGCAACCCGTCTGGAAGAACAGGTAGCCGGTGTAGACATCGACGATCACGATGATGACGAGCCCGATGATCCAGGGCAGGAGCGGATTGCGCCCGTTCGATACAGCCATCTCGAATATCCCTTGCTGAATTGGTTCGCCGCCTAAGCTCCGAAGTTCCGGTTCGGGGCGAGCCGGGACTTTCCTGCGCATGGGGCGACGGGCGGATTATCGGCCCAAGCCGCCGACGGCATTTGATGCGGATCAAACGGGAACGCTTGAAGGAGGCGCCGTGGTTCGCGTTCAGGAACTTGTATCGACCATCCCGCGTGGTGGATTCGAAGTTCGCCATGTTCGTCGTGGCAGGTGCCGAAGCGAACTTCGTATCCAATACCGCGTGCTATTCCACAACTCGCGCCTCGACGCGTGTGCCGTCGGCGATGCGGTCGGACGGGTGCAGGACGACCCGTGCATCGGGCGCGAGACCCGACACGGCTTCCGCGACCGACCCGTTCATGTGGCCGACGGTCAGCTTCGTCAGCCGGGCGCGCCCGTCCCTCACCGCGAATACGGCCCAATCCGCCTTGTCGCGGAACAGGGCGCCCACCGGCACGCGCGTCACGTTCTCCGCCTGCCAGACCACGATCGCGACATCCACCCGGAACCCGTGGCCCAGCGCGATGCGGCGCGCCGGCGGCCCGGTGAAGTCGACGATCACGTTCACCCGCTGCTCCTCGACACCCAGCGCCGAGATCTTGGTAAACCCGTACGGCTCGACCCGCCGCACGACCCCGGCGAGCTCCTCCTGGCCGCCCCAGCCGGTGATGATGGCGCGCGCGCCCTCCCGCACCTTCACGGCATCGGTCGATAGCAGCTCGACGACCACCTCCAGGTCGTGCGGGTCGCCGATCTCGACCAGCGGCGTACCCGGGGCCACGACCGTCTCGCTTTCCTGGACAATGCGGAGAACGCGACCCGAGATCGGCGCGGACACGGAAACGCAGCAGCGTTCGCCCGGCGCGCCCTCGTTCGACTGGGATTCCGGCCCGATCAGCGCGGCGCGCGCCGTCTCGAGCTCGTGGCTGCGCACGTTCAGCGTCGCCTGCGCCGCGGCCAGGGCTGCGCGCCTGGTCTCGAAGTCGAGCCGGTAGCGGTCGAGGTCGCGCCGGGAGATCGACGAGCCGAGCGTCAGCTTCTTCGCCCGCTCGAAATCCTCGGCGGCGAACGACGCCTCCGCCTCGGCACGCCGCAGCTCGGCCGCGGCAAGGTCGCGCGCATCCTCGGCGGCGTCGACCGCGGCTTCCGCCTGCCGGCGCGACCGCACGTCGAGAAAGGTGGGATCGGTCGGCCGGATCGAGGCGACGACCGTCTTGGCCGCCACGACGGCGTCGCCCGCCTTCAGCGCGATGCGCTGCAACCGCCCGGCCAACGGCGCAGACACGACGAACGCGTCCTTCACCCGTGTCCGGCCTTCGTCGCCGACGGTCACCTGCATCGGCCCGCGCGTTACCGTCGCGAAATCGACGGCAATCGGGCGCGGCCAGAACGCGTAGGCCAGCCCGGCCACCAATATCGCGCAGCCTGCGCCCCATCCGAGATAGCCTCGCGATCGCGCCGCCATCGCACCCTATTCCCGCGTCTTGAGCACGGCGATCAGATCGAGCCTGTCGATGCGCCGGCGAATGGCCCAGCCTGCGCCGGCCACGATCGCGAGCACGACGGCGACCGCCGCGCCGTAGGTCGTCGGCGCGATCACCAGCGGGATTCGAAACAGGTCGGTTTCGAACAGCCGCGAGAACATCAGGGCGAGCGCATAGCCGAGCCCGCACCCCACCGGAAGCGCGACGGAGGTGAGCAGGGCGAGGTCGCCCAGCAGGACGCCCGCCACCTCGCCGCGCGTAAATCCAAGCACGCGCATCGATGCGAGCTCGCGCCCGCGCTCGGACAGAGCGACGCGTGCGCTGTTATAGGCGACGCCGACGGCGATTATCCCGGCGAACGTGACATAGAAGAAGATCATCACGTCCATCGTCTCGGACAGGGTCTCGCGCAGCGTGCCGAGGGCCGCCGCGCGGGAGCTGACCCCCGCCACCGCGGGAACATCCTTGAGCCGCCGGTAGAACGCGCGCGCCTTCAACGGGTCGAGCTGGAGGTACATGCCCGAAACGAGCGAGCCCTCGCCCATCAGCCGGTTGAGCGCGGCGCGGCTCATATAGACCGGGCCGCCGAAAAAATCGCCCGACACGGCGGCCACGGCGACCTGGCGGACATGGCGCCTGCCTTCCAAGAGCTCGACCCGGAGCCTGTCTCCCCGCCGCGCGCCCAGTTGATCTGCGACGCGGCGGGACAGGACGATACCGTCCTCAGGCATGACGAGCGTTCCACCGGCAAAGCCGGGAACCTGGCGCATCGTGCCGCCGGGATCGAGGCCGGTGATCGCGACCCGCTCGCTCCGCGGACCCAGACGAAGACGGGCCGCGACGGTCCGGAACGGCTCTATCGCCACGACGCCCGGCAGGTGCCGAAGGTCCGCAATCGCTTTCTCCGTGCGCGCCTCGACCAGCGTGACCGTTGCATCCTGGCGGCCCGACCCGTCGAAATGCTCCGCGATGACCGCCTCGATCGCGTCGTAGAAATAGAGCGAGGCGACGAGGAGCGCGACACTGAACGCGAGCCCCAGCACCGTCAGCGCCGACCGGGTCGGCCAGTTGACGACGTGGCGCAGCATCATCAGCGAGGTCCGGCGCAGATGCCGGAAAAGGCCCGTCCGCTCGAACGGCAGGGCGGCGTAGGATTCGGGCGGCGGCGCGCCGATGGCGGTCGCGGGCGGCAGAAGCTGCGCGCGGCGCACCGCCCCCAGCGCCCCGAGCCCGGCCGCCGCCGCCACGACCAGGCCCGCGATGGCGAAGCTCGCGATCCCGGGCCGGTATTGAAGGAACGGAAAGCTGAAATAGACCGAATACATGCGGGCGCTGAGCGCGCCCAGCCACGCCCCGGCGGCGAACCCCGCCGCGATCCCGAGCACCGCGATCACCAGGACGAATTTGAGATAGTGCCAGGCGACCTCGCGATCGCGATAGCCGAACGCCTTGAGCACGCCGATCTGCGTCCGTTCGAGCCCGATCAATCGCGAGATCACCACGTTGACCAGGAACACCGCCACCGCGAGAAAGATCGGCGGCACCACCGTCGCCATCGTCCGGAGCTGGTCCATCTCGCCGCGCAGGTAGGAGTCCGAAAACTGGTCCTCGCGGCCATAGGCGCCCGTTCCGCCGTAGCGGGCGAGCGCCGCATCCAGCGCGGCGATCACCTCGGCCTCACGTGCGCCCCGCAGCAGCGACACCGTCACGTCGTTGAAGGCGTTGTCGAGGTCGAACGCGGCCGCCAGCGCATCGTGCGCCATCCACATGACGGCGAAGCGCCGGTCGTCGGGCATCAAGGCGCCCGGCGCCACGGCGACCACATATTCGGGCGACCGGGCCGTGCCGACAATCCTGACGCTCCGCTTGCGGCCGTTGATCAGCGCCGTCACCCGGTCGCCGGGCGAAAGCCCGTTCGCCTCGGCGAACGCCACATTGACCAGCGCCTCGTCCACGCGATCGGGCTCGGGCATGCGGCCGCGCGCGATCGCCGGCACGTCCAGCACGGGCGCGCCGCGCTCCGGCAGCGAGATCAGCCGCGCCGACGCCGGCTCGTCGAGCCCCGGCACGTCCAGCGTCACGTCCTTGACGATCCGCGTCTCGACGCGCTTCACGCCGTCGACGGCGGCGAGCCGGCTCGCGAGAAGTTCCGGCGCGCGCTCGAGCCGCGCGAAGACGTCGGCGAAGCGATAGCGCTCGTAGAACGCATCGCGCGTCGCGACGAGGGAGCCGAGCGTCCCGGTCGCCATGACGTAGATCGCGACGCCGCTTGCCATCACGGCGGCGATCGCGACGGCTTGGCCGCGAATGTGCCACAGATCGCGCAGCAGCTTCCGGTCGAGCGCCCGCATCGCTACCACCGGACGTCAGCCGCCGGCCGGCGATCGGTGTTGGTACGGATTTCGGCGATCCGGCCGTTCGCCAGGGAGACGACGCGTTCGGCCATCGCGGCGATCGCGACGTTATGGGTGATGAGCACGGTGGTGGTGCCGAGCTCGGCATTCACCCGCTCGATCGTCTCCAGCACCACCACGCCCGTGGCGCTGTCGAGCGCGCCGGTCGGCTCGTCGCAGAGCAGCACCGCCGGCCGCTTGGCGATCGCCCGCGCGACCGCGACGCGCTGCTGCTCGCCGCCCGACAGCTGGGCCGGAAAATGCCCCGCGCGGTCGGCCAGCCCGACCAGCGCCAGCGCCTCGTCGGGCGCCAGCGGATCGCGCGCGATGTCGGTGATGAGGCCCACATTCTCGCGCGCAGTCAGGCTGGGGATCAGGTTGTAGAACTGGAACACGAACCCGACCCGCTCGCGCCGGTACGCGGTGAGTGCCGCGTCGTCGAGCGCGGTGAGCTCCGTCCCGTTCACGTGGATCGTTCCCGAGGTGGGGACGTCAAGCCCGCCGATGATGTTCAGCAGGGTCGATTTGCCGCTTCCGGACGGACCCAGCAAGACCAGCATCTCGCCCTCGGCGATGTCGAGATCGATGCCGCTCAGCGCCGTCACGGCAAGCGGCCCCTCCCCGTAGATCTTCGTCAGGCCGCGGACGACATAGGCAAAATGCGGTTCCGGCATGGGTTTCCGGCTGGCTGGACCCGCGCCGTCCAGGGGGGTCGACGCGACGGCGCCACCATGCCGCGAAGCGGCCGGCGTGTGGTTGACCTGCATCAACGCATCGGACAATCGCCACACCATCGTGTTGCCCCTGACGCGGCGCCCGTTTCGCGTCCCGCGGCCTCTGACGCGCAATTTTTCGATTGGGGGTTGAATTTTGTACCTCTTTCGGACTAATCGGTGTGAAGCGTCGGAGGGGGCTGGGAAGATGCGCGATCCTGAAAATCGGGCAGTCAAGGTCGCAGCAGCCTGCATATTGGCTGCGGCACTAGGCGCTGTCAGCGTCGCAGCATACGCCCAGGATGCTGAGCCGGCGGCCCTTTCGCCCGAGGTGACGCAAGCTCTGCAGCAATCCGCCAGCTCCGGCCCGCGGGCGTTGCTGCAAGGCCTGGACCAGATTCTGGCGCGCAATCCGGGTCTCGCCGCGACACCTGAGTTCGCGGCGGCGTTGACCCGCACGGCAACGTTGCCGATCCGGAACTTCCGCGGCGCCAATGTGCCGGTCTATCGCGAGGTCGCGGCCAAGATCATCGCGGCCGCGCCGGCGGACCGGCGCGCCGAGATCAGCCGCGCCGTGGCCGAACAGGTGCGCCAGGTGGCGGCCCGCGACCCGATGATCCGCGAGCCGCTGGTCGGCGACATCGAGGCGCTGACCCGCCAGGCGCGCCGTGAAGCCGCGCAAGTGACACCGACGCGCGGCGTCGAGCTCGGCACCTTCACGCTCTATCCCGACCTTCAGGTTTCCGAGTTCTACGACAACAACATCTTCGCGACCAAAACGAACGAGCGGAACGATTTCATCACCGTGATCTCGCCGGCCATCTATGTCGGATCGAACTGGTCGCGCCACAGCCTCAATTTCCAGGCCCACACGGACGTCACCCGCTACGCGGAGCACACGAGGGAGAACTCGACGGATTACTGGTTTTCCGGCGAAGGGCAATATGACCTGTCCGACACCTCGAATCTCTTCGGCGGCGCGCTGTTCGGCCAATGGCACGAGGACCGGGAATCGCCCGACGAGGTAATTGGCGGCCTGGAACCGACGGTCTATCGCGAGGTGCGTGGCTACGGCGGCGTGTTGCACAAGATCGACGCGACGACCCTGCGGGCCGGCGGCACGTGGCAGCGCCTCACCTTCGACGACACGCCGACACCGGGCGGCTTGTTTCCCAACGGCGACCGCGACCGCGACCACGTCACCGCCGGCGCTCGGGTCAGCTACCGATTGAACCCGGTTTTCGAGCCCTATTTTGATGGAAGCTTCGACAATCGCGACTACCGGCTGCCGCTCGACAATTTCGGGTTCCATCGTGACTCGAACGGGTATCGCCTGTTCGCCGGCGCGAATGTGACGATTTCGGGCGTCCTTGCAGGCGAAGTCTATGGCGGATACATGCGTCAGAACTACTCCGACCCGGCGCTATCCGACGTCTCGGTGCCGGGTTTCGGGGGCAACGCGCACTGGGCGGTTCTCGACAACCTCTTGTTTTCGGCCTGGGTCGACCGCTCGATCCAGGAGACGACGATCATAGGCGCATCGAGCTACGTCTATACGGGGACAGGCGCGACGCTCGATTACGACATCACCAAGGCGCTGATCTTCACGGTGCGGGGCACCTTCGCCCACAGCGCCTTCCAGGGCGTGACCCGGGCCGACAACGACTACGACACCGGGCTCACCATTCGCTACAATTTCACCGACAACATGTACGCCGCGGCCGACTACCGCTTCCAGCGGCGCATCTCCAACATCTCCGCGTTCGATTTCGCCCGGCATCAAGTCTTTCTGAGAGCCGGCATCAACTTCTGACGCGAAGCGCGGTCACGGCGCGCCGACCAGCCGGCGGACGCCGGCAGCAAAAACCTCTCCACGGATGATCTAGATCAAGGGGCTCATCGGGGCGGCGTCATATGTTTGGCGCACGCACAAAGACCCATACCTGTGCATCAAGAAAAGAGTGGCTGTGTCGACGACGTAACGTCGTAGATCTCGAAGAATCAATTGTTGAGCGCGAAGACTTAACCATCTGGCAGGGCGCTCTACGCCCGAACAAGGATGAGAATGACTATCATGCGCTGGTATGTCTTTACCGCGTTCGCGGGGACGCTTGCGATCACCACCGCGATGACGTCACCCGCGAGCCTACTCGGCCCGGTCGGCAGCGGGCTGGTTGCGCCGGCATCGGCACAGGGACTGATGGGCGGCGGGCGCGGCCTTGGTTCCGGCGGCACGTCGGGCGGCGTCGCGACGCCCCACGGCGCGGGCTCAGGTGGCGCAACGGCGGGGAATAACGGTAGCAACGGCGCGGCCTCCAGCGGCGCCGCGACGAGCACGGGCCCCGGCCCTGTCAACCAGAACCGGTTCGGCGGAGCCTTCCCGGCGAACCCCCCGCCAGACGAACCGCCGGCCCCGCCGACGAGCAGCGCGGTGATGACCCTGCTCAACGGCGAGAACGACCAGAACGCCGTCGCCTTGCCGGGTCGCTGCGGCACGCATCCGATCAACGGGCTGGGTCCGCGCGAGCGCATGTCGGGCATCAATCTCGAGTTCCTGAAGGCGGCCCAGATCTACCTGGCGCCCGACTTCAAGCCGGGCCGCGAGAGCACCGGTCTCTACTTGATCGCCGACTATCAGGAAGAGCTCGAAAAGGTGAGGCCCGACCCGACGCTCGCGGGGACATACCTCGCGCTGGTGGCGACCCGGTCGGTCACCGGGGACATGGTGACGCGCACCAACGCCATCCTGTGCGTGACGGCGACCACGTCGCTGGTCGCCGATATCGTGCGGAGCGCGACCGCCGATCGACGCGCCGAGCGCGAATAGCGCCCACGGCTTTCAAAAACTGCCCATCCGGAGCAATCGCAATGAATCGTGTTGTCGTCGGCAGCCTGTCCGCCTTTGCACTTTTGGTGGCCATGCCGTCGTACTCCCCGTTCCACGCGGGATCGTCCGGTCCCGGCACCGCCCTCGCCCAGGAAGAGGGGCATGGCGGCGGTGGCGGCAGCGGGCGGCCATGAGAGCGGTGGCGGCCACGAGAGCGGCGGCGGCCACGAGAGCGGCGGCGGCCACGAGAGCGGCGGCGGCTGCAGTGGCGGCGGCTGCAGCGGCGGCGAAGGTGGCGGCAAAATGCAGCGCGGCCAGCGTGGCGGCCCTCCTGGGGTCGACTGCCCCTTCGGCGGCAGCGGGCTCGGTCGGTATGGCACCCAGCGCCAGGGGCACAACACCGGGCATGAAGGTGGCCAGCAGGAAGGCCCGACCGACAGCGTGAGCACAGGAATCACGATCAACGGCAGCGGCATCACCGGCGGCGGCGCAAGCGGCGAGAGCTTCGTTTGCGACGGGCCCGGCAACTGGAATGCCGGCAGCAAGATCTTCCGCAGGTAGTTCGCGGAGGCGTTTCGTATCGCGTTTCGTTTCACCCCACGGCCGCGGTCGAAAACCGGCCGTTAAGCAAAGGAGCGACAAGACATGACGATCAAGATCAACCCAAGGAGCGCGATTCTCGCCGGCGTTTCGGCGCTGGCCCTGATGGTCGGGCCGCAGATCGTGAGCCACGTGGGCGGCAGCCATGTCGGCGTCGCCTACGCCCAGGAAGGCACAGGCGGACAGGGCCATCGCGGCCAGGGCAGCCAGGGCGGCGGCGCCGGCCATCGCGGCGGCATGGGCTCGGGCGCCGGCACGTCCGACCATGGCAGCGGCCAAGGCGGCCCGTCCGCCGACAGCGATGCGAAGGGGCCCAAATACATGGGCGGCGGCACCGGCTCGACCGGCGCGCACGGCGGCAAGCCGGTGTGGGCGCAGGAGGGCGTCTCCTCCGAGGTCGAGCTCGGCCGGCTGAGCGTCGTCCGCTCGCCCGACCAGGTGATCGCCCGCGCGCTTGCGGAGGCGGTGGCCAATTTCGACGCCGCCAAGCTTGCCGAGCTTTACTCGAAGGACGCGCAGTCCTTCGCCGACTACGTGAAGGCGAACTATGCGACCCTCACGCTCGTCGATTCGCCGCTTCAGAACCTGGGGCTGTACGAGGACATCCTGACCGACGGCCGGACCCAGCTTCCCAGCGTGACCCCGAAGACGACCATCGACCTGGCGGCCATTTTCCTCGGCTCCGCCTCGGACAAGACGATTCCCGTGACGCGTGACACGGTGATCGCGGTCGACACCATCCTCGGCGTTCCGCAGATGACCGATGCGCAGATCGACCTCCTGGCCGCCAAGGCCGAGATCGTTCGCCAGGCCATCCTGGAAGGCCACGGGGAGTAGTCCGGGCCGGGTTCGACGGCCATGCGGGGGCGGGTCCAGCGGGTCCGCCCCCTTTCGTTTCCGATCTCCTGTCAGGCCACGCCCGCGGCCTTTCGGAATCCGGATCGATCGCGGCGCCTCCGCCGGTTTGACCTCGATCAACGGCCGCGCCGGGCGCCCCTGCTATAGGAGGCCGCAAGCGACGGGAGGCGAAGATGGCGGAGACGGCGACGCTCGACATCATCCACAAGTCGGCCGGCGGCCTTATGCCCAACCTCACCGACTACGATGTCGCGCGGCGCGAATTCTCGTGGGCAGCGGAGCGTGCCGCGCTCGACGGGCTGCCGGGCGGGCGTGGCCTCAACATGGCGCACGAGGCGGTGGACCGCCATGCGGCCGGGCCGCTCGCCCACAAGCGGGCCTGGCGCTGGCTGGGCAAGGACGGCCAGGTCGTCGATTTCACCTATGCCGAGTTGAAGATCCTGACGGCGCGCTTCGCGAACGTGCTGGCCGGGCTCGGCGTCGCGAAGGGCGACCGCGTGTTCGTCCTGGCCGGCCGCATTCCCGAACTCTACATCGCCGGGCTCGGCACGCTGAAGCACCGCGCCGTTTTCTCGCCCCTCTTCTCCGCCTTCGGGCCGGAGCCGATCGCCGCGCAAATCGGCATCGGCGAGGGCAAGGTGCTGGTCACCACCGCCCATCTTTACGAGCGCAAGGTGGCGCCTATCCGCGGCCAGCTGCCGAGCCTCGAGCACGTGCTGATCGCCGGCGGTGCGGACGATCCCGACATCCCCGGCACGCACAACCTCGCCCGGCTGATGGCGGCGGCGAGCGACGACTACGAGATCGGCCCGACCGATCCCGAGGACATGGCCCTCCTGCACTTCACCAGCGGCACCACCGGCAAGCCCAAGGGCGCGGTGCATGTGCACGGCGCCGTTGTCGCGCACCATGCCACCGGACGGCTCGCGCTCGATTTCCACCCCGACGACGTGTTCTGGTGCACGGCCGATCCCGGCTGGGTGACCGGAACGTCCTACGGCATCCTGTCGCCGCTGACCAACGGCATCACCTCGATCATCGACGAGGCGGAGTTCGACGCCGAACGCTGGTACCGCACGCTGCAGGACCAGCGCGTCACGGTCTGGTACTCGGCGCCGACCGCCATCCGCATGATGATGAAGATCGGCGAGGAAGCTGTGCGCAAGTACGACCTCACGTCGCTGCGCTTCCTCTCCAGCGTGGGCGAGCCGCTGAATCCCGAGGCGGTCCTGTGGTCGCACAAGGCGTTCGGCCGGCCGTTCCACGACAATTGGTGGCAGACCGAAACCGGCGGCATCATGATCGCCAACTATGCCGCCATGGACATCAAGCCGGGCTCGATGGGCAAGCCCCTGCCCGGCATCGACGCCGCCATCGTCGCGCGCAATCCCGACGGCACGGTCACCGAGATCACCGCGTCCGACACGGAGGGCGAACTCGCGCTCAAACCCGGCTGGCCGTCGATGATGCGCGCCTATCTGCACGAAGACGAACGCTACGCCAAGTGCTTCGTCGGCGGCTGGTATTTGACGGGCGACCTCGCGAAGCGCGACGCCGACGGATATTTCTGGTTCGTGGGGCGCGCCGACGATGTGATCAAGACGTCCGGCCACCTGATCGGCCCGTTCGAGGTCGAATCCTGCCTGATGGAGCACGAGGCGATCGCCGAGGCGGCGGTGATCGGCAAGCCCGACCCGGTGGCTGGCCAGATCGTCAAGGCGTTCGTCGCGCTGAAGGACGGGTTTGCGCCCGACGAGGCGCTGCGCCGCGCACTGCTCGCCCATGCGCGCAAGCGCCTCGGCGCGGTGGTGGCGCCGAAGGAGATCGCCTTCCGCCAGAACCTGCCCAAGACGCGGTCGGGCAAGATCATGCGCCGGCTTCTGAAAGCGCGCGAGCTGGGGCTGCCCGAGGGTGACATCTCCACGCTGGAAAGCGACGAGCGATGACCGAACACCACGCGAAGCCGCATTTGACACGCGCGCATCTGCTCGACGACCTGAAGAGCATGATCCGCATCAGGCGGTTCGAGGAGAAGTGCGCCGAGCTCTACACGCAGGAGAAGATCCGCGGCTTCCTGCACCTCTATGTCGGCGAGGAGGCCATCGCGGTTGGCGCGATGCAGGCGCTGGCGCCTGACGACGCAGTGGTTGCTACCTATCGCGAGCACGGCCACGCCCTTGCCCGCGGCATTCCCGCAACCGCGCTGATGGCCGAGATGTACGGCAAGCTCGAGGGCTGCTGCCGCGGTCGCGGCGGGTCGATGCACATCTTCGACGCCGCCACGCGGTTCTACGGCGGCAACGCCATCGTCGCCGGCGGGCTGCCGCTCGCGGTCGGCTTCGCGCTCGCCGACAAGATGCAGGGCCGCAATCGCGTGACCGCCTGCGTGTTCGGCGAGGGCGCGGTCGCCGAAGGCGAGTTCCACGAATCGATGAACCTGGCGGCCTTGTGGAAGCTGCCCGTTCTGTTCGTCTGCGAGAACAACCTGTACGCCATGGGCACGGCGCTCGCCCGCTCGGAATCGCAGACCGACATCGCACGCAAGGCGAGTGCCTACAACGTGACGGCGCGTGCCGTCGACGGCATGGACGTGGTCGCGGTCGAGGCTGCGGCGCGCGAGGCCGTCGAGGCGGTGCGCGCCGGTCACGGGCCGCAATTCCTCGAATGCCGGACTTATCGCTTTCGGGCGCATTCAATGTTCGACGCGCAGCTCTACCGCGAGAAGGCCGAGATCGAGGAATGGATGACGCGCGATCCCATTCCCCGTCTCGCCGGCTGGATGAAGGAGACCGGCACGCTGCACGACGCCGATCTCGCCCGCATCGAGGACGAAGTGACGCAGGAGATCGACGCGGCCGTCGCCTTCGCCGAGGCCGGCACCTGGGAGCCGTTGCCCGAGATGGAGAAATTCGTGCTGATGGACCGGGTGCCGTCATGACCGAAGCCGCGACCGCCGCAACCGACGCCGACACCATCGTCACTACCTATCGCGAGGCGATGAAGCAGGCGATCCGCGACGCGCTCGTACGCGACCCGCGCGTCTTCCTGATGGGCGAGGACGTGGGCGCCTATGGCGGCTGCTATGCCGTGTCGAAGGGCCTCTTGGCCGAGTTCGGCGAGGAGCGCATCCGCGACACGCCGCTTTCGGAGTCCGCCTTCGTCGGCGCTGGAATCGGCGCGGCGCTGGGCGGCATGCGTCCGATCGTCGAGGTGATGACGGTCAATTTCAGCCTTCTCTGCATCGACCAGATCGTCAACAACGCGGCCACCATCCCGCACATGTCGGGCGGCCAGTTCGCCGTGCCGCTGGTGATCCGCATGGCGACCGGCGCCGGCCGCCAGCTCGCCGCGCAGCATTCGCATTCGCTCGAGGGCTGGTACGCCCACGTGCCGGGCCTCAAGGTGCTCGCCCCCGCGACGCTCGAGGACGCGCGCGGCATGCTGTGGACGGCGCTCGAGGACCCGAATCCCGTGCTGATCTTCGAGCACGTGATGCTCTACAACCGCGAAGGCCGGCTTGCGCGCGACGCGGGGCCGGTGAACATCGACAAGGCCGCCGTGCGCCGCGAGGGCGCCGACGTCACTCTGGTGACCTACGGCGGCAGCCTGTTCAAGACGCTGGAGGCGGCCGAGACGTTGCGCGCCGCCGGGCTGGAGGCCGAGGTGATCGACCTGCGCTCGCTGCGCCCGCTCGACATGCCGACGATCCTCGCCTCGGTCGCCAAGACGCATCGCGCGGTGGTGGTGGACGAGGGCTGGCGCACCGGCAGCCTCGCCGGCGAGATCAGCGCCCAGATCGCCGAGCAGGGCTTCTACGACCTCGACGCGCCGGTCGCACGCGTCTGCGCCAGAGAAATCCCGATACCCTATCCCAAGCATCTCGAGGACGCGGCGGTACCGCAGCCGCCCGCCATCGTCCAGGCCGCCCTCGCCGTCGCCGGGCGCGCATGAGCGAGTTCCGCATGCCCTCGCTCGGCGCCGACATGGAGGCCGGCACGCTGGTCGAGTGGCTGAAGAAGCCGGGCGATGCGGTGAAGCGGGGCGACATCGTCGCGGTTGTCGAGACTCAGAAGGGCGCGATCGAAATCGAGATCTTCGAGGACGGCACGCTCGACCGCCTGCTGGTCGAGCCCGGCATCAAGGTCCCGGTCGGCACGCCGCTCGCCACGGTCCTTGCACCGGGCGAGACGCCGGCCGCCGCGCCGGCGCCGGCCCCTCCGCCCTCCCCTCCCTCGGAACGCCCAAGTGCCGCGGCCGCCGCGCCGCCGCCGCCGGCTCCGCCACGTCCGGCGCCCGGGCCCGCCGGCGCGAGGCTGCGCATCTCGCCCGTTGCAGCCGCACGCGCCGCCGAGCTCGGGATCGACGCCCGTAAGATCGCGGGCACCGGGCCGGGCGGCGCGATCACGCTGACCGACGTCGATAACGCCGCGAAGCCGACGGCCGCGCCCGCTGCGCCAGCGCCTGCGGCGCCCGCCATGTCCGCCATGCGCCAGGCCATCGCCGCGGCGATGGGGCGCTCGAAGCGCGAGATTCCGCACTATTATCTCAGCACCTCGATCGACATGGGCGCGTCCCTCGCCTGGCTGGAGGAGGCGAACAAGCAACGCCCGGTGCCGCAACGTCTCCTTTATGGCGTATTGCTGATCAAGGCCGTGGCGCACGCGCTGCGCGAAGTGCCCGAACTCAACGGGTTCTGGACCGATGGCGCGGCTCGCCCGTCGGAAGCGGTGCATGTGGGCTGGGCGATATCGTTGCGCGGCGGCGGGCTGATTGCACCGGCCATCCACGACGTCGACAAGCTTAAACTCGACGAGATCATGGCGAGCCTGCGCGACCTGGTGGGTCGGGCGCGGCGAGGCGGGCTGCGCAGCTCGGAGCTTTCCGACCCCACCGTCACCGTCACCAGCCTGGGCGAGCAGGGCGTCGAACGCGTCTACGGCATCATCTTCCCGCCGCAGCTTGCCTTGGTCGGGTTCGGGCGCATCACCCGCCGGCCATGGGTGGCGGGCGACGCGGTCGTCCCGCGCCCGATCTTGGAGGCGACGCTTTCCGCCGACCATCGCGCGTCGGACGGACATCGGGGCGGACTGTTCCTTGCCGCCCTCGACCGCCTGCTGCAGGAGCCGCAATCGCTATGACCGCAGAGCTGAAACCGACCATTCTCGACGCGCTCACCTCGATCGCCCCCGAGATCGACCCGGCGACGATCGACGCCGCAGACGATTTGCGCGAGCAGTTCGACCTCAACTCGATGGATTTCCTCAACTTCGTGATCGCGCTGCACGAGCGTTTCGGCGTCGACATCCCCGAAGCCGACTACCCGCAGCTCGCGAGCCTCGACGGCGCGGAGCGCTACCTTCGGGAAAGGCTGCCAGCGTCCGCCACCTGAGCGCCATCGTGCCGCCATCGGCAGCGAACCGAAGGCGGCGTCAGCGAGCGGCGGGCCGGTCGTCCGGCTCACAGCCATGGGCAAGATGATTCCACACCCGCACCTTGTGCTTTCGCTCGAACCGGCGCAGGGCCGCAAGCCGAGCGCGCTGCTCGGTTCGCGCCCTGCGAATCTGAATTGTGTCGATCGTCGAGGGGAAGGAGCGGCCGACGTTGTTCACGAGGATGCGGAAGAAGCGGAACCTGTAGCTATCGTCGGCCGGCTTGCTCTGCTGCTGCGGCATGTCCATGCTCCCTACCTGGGTCGGACAAAGCTTAAATGGCGGGCACGCGGCACAGTTGATCTAAGTCAATGGCGTGCGCGTCACGCCCGATGTCACATCGCTTATCCACACAACCCGCGTGTATGCCGTCGCAACCGGGGATGGATGCATTAGGATGCGCGGGTGGAGTTGGCGCGCAGCATCCCGGCATCGTCGTCAAGGGCTGAGGCGGAGATGAGAACTCCCGGTCCGGCGGTGAAGGTCGCATTCCTCTCCGACCCGTCATCCTACCCCGAGCGGCCGAACACGGTCGAAGTCAAGGAAACCCACATGTCGTGGGTGTTCCTCACCGACCGGCACGCCTACAAGTTGAAAAAGCCCGTTCGCACCGCGTTTCTCGACTTCTCGACCCTGGCGGCGCGGCGGCTCAACTGCCGGCGCGAGGTCCGGCTCAACCGTCGGCTCGCGCCCGACACCTATCTGGGCGTCGTCGCGCTCCGTACGGACGGGGCCGGACGGCTGAGATTGGACGGGCACGGCTCGGTGGTCGACTGGCTGGTGAAGTCGCGGCGTCTCGACGCGCACCACACACTCGAGTTCGCGATCGAGTCCGGCCGCATTCGGAAGAACGACATCACGCGGCTGATCGACCGCCTCGCGCCGTTCTTTCGCAACGCACGGCGCGTCCCCCTCGCGCCCGGCGCCTATCTCCGCCGCATCGCCGGCGAAATCGAGGCCGACCGTCGCGAGCTTTCCCGTCCGGAATTCGACCTGCCCGCCTCCGCGATCGGCACGGTCCATGCGGCGCAACGTGCGTTCGTCGACAGCCGCGGCGCGCTGCTCGCAGAGCGGGCTCGCGCAGGCCGGATCGTCGATGGACATGGCGATTTGCGGCCTGAGCACATCTATCTCAATGCCGGGCCCATCGTGATGGACTGCATCGAGTTCAACCGCGGCCTCCGCATACTCGACCCTGTGGACGAGCTGGCCTACCTCGCCATGGAATGCGACCGGCTGGGAGCCGCACAGATCGACGGCTGGCTCTTCGGCGCCTGGCGGGCCGCCACCGGAGACGTGCCGCCGCGCCCCCTGGTCGAGTTCTACAAATGCCGCCAGGCGACTCTCCGGGCGAAGATCGCGATCTGGCATTTGGACGAGCCCTTGACCGACAGCGCAGCCAAGTGGAAGGGGCGCGCGCGCGACTACCTGCGCCTTGCCGAAGGATACGCCGGTGCGCTGACCCAGCCCGGCTGCGGCTAGTCCTCAGGCCCAAGCAGTTCGGTGATCGAGCCGCCCTCGTGGATGCGCCGGATCGCGCTGGCGAACAGCGCGGACGTGTCGACCACCAGCAGCTTCTCTGCGGCGACCGCCGGGTCGAGCCGGAACGGCGGGATCGTATCGGTGACCAGAACCTTGTCGAAGACCGGGTCCGCCAGCACGCGGTTCGCCGCCCCGACGAACACGCCGTGGGTCGCCGCCGCGAACACCCTGGTCGCTGCGTGCTGGCGCGCCGCCTCCGCCGCGCGCAGCAAGGTCGTGCCGGTCGAGATCAGATCGTCCAGTATGACGACCGCCCGTCCCTTGACGTCGGCGTAGAACCCGGCGCCGGAGACGACGCCGCCGCTGCGCCGCTTCTCGACAAAGCCCAGGCCAATCTCGCGGCCGAGCGCCTGGCCCAGCGCGCGCCGGAAGGCGTCGGCCCGCTTGATGCCGCCTTCGTCCGGCGACAGCACCATCGGCTCCTCGCCACGCAAGAGCGTGACAAACCGGTCGACGAACAGCATGCGCGCCTCGAGATGATCGGTCCGGCAACGGAACGCGTTCTGGAACGCCGCAAGGTTGTGCACGTCGATGGTGACGATCCTGTCCGTTCCGACGGCCTCGAACAACGCCGCCACATAGCGCGTCGTGACCGGGTCGCGGAACTTGGTCTTGCGGTCCTTCCGCGCGTAGCCGAGATAGGGCACCACCGCGGTCACCCGACCGGCCGACGCGTCGCGCAGCGCGCCGAGGAAGAACAGGAGCCGGCACATCTTGTCGTTCACGCTGTCGCCCGGCTCGCCATAGAGCGACTGGATCACGTAGACGTCGCTGCCGCGGACATTCTCCAGCGGGCGCGCCTTGTGCTCGCCGTCCTCGAACGACCGCTCCTCGTGCGCGGCGAGCGGAACGGCGAGCGCTCGCGCGACCTTCTCGCCGAACGACCGGCTCGCTTCCAGGGCGAAAATTTTGATGCCGGGATCTGTCATGGCCATCTCCCCGTTCGCACGGCCAGCATGCCCGACCGGCAAGACGTTTGCCTTGAGACAGATCAAAGCGCGCGCAGCTTGACCTGCATCAAGGCGCCGCGCGTTCGTCGGACTATCCTCTGGTTTCTCACGCTGTGCAGGCCGACCAAAGGAGGCACCCGTGACCCCCAGCCATTCTCTGCGGTTGCGATGCCGTACGGTGACAATTCCACCGCTCGGTCTTGAAGGTTCGTTGCGCATTCCTGGCGGCGCGCGCGGCATGGTGGTGTTCGCCCATGGCAGCGGGTCGAGCCGGATGAGCCCGCGCAACAACAAGGTCGCGGAAGCCCTTGGCGAGGCGAAAATCGCAACCTTGCTGTTCGACCTGCTCCTGCCGAACGAAGCCGCGGACCGCGCGAACGTGTTCGATATCCCGCTTTTGGCCGGGCGGCTGGGCGCGGCGATGGATTGGCTTCGCGACGAGCGGGCAACGCACAAGCTGCTGCTCGGCCTGTTCGGAGCGAGCACCGGCGCCGCCGCAGCCTTGGCCGCCGCCGCCGACCGTCACGACGTTTCGGCCGTGGTATCGCGTGGCGGCCGTCCCGACCTGGCCGGGGACGCTCTCGAAAGCGTTGCCGCCCCGACGCTCCTGATCGTGGGCGGACGCGACGAGGAGGTGCTGGCCCTCAACCGCGCCGCCCTGGCGCGGCTCAGGTGCAAGAAGTCGCTTCGCGTGATCCCCGGCGCAACGCACCTGTTCGAGGAGCCCGGCACGCTCGATCAGGTGGTCGCGCTGAGCCGCGCCTGGTTCGCGGACCAGTTCGGCGGCTGAGGCCGATGGTTCTCCCGTTCACCGACCGGGCGGATGCGGGGCGGCAGCTTGCCCAGAGGCTCCTGCACCTGAAGGACGCCGATCCCCTCGTTCTCGCCGTGCCGCGCGGCGGCGTGCCGGTCGCGTTCGAGATCGCGACGGCGCTCGGCGCGCCGCTCGATCTCGTGCTCGTGCGCAAGATCGGCGCCCCCTTCCAGCCCGAGCTGGCCCTCGGGGCCGTCGTCGACGGCGAACATGCCGAGACGGTCTTGAACGAGGAGCTTGTGGCGGCGCTCGACCTGCCGACGGATTTCCTGCGCGACGAGACCGAACGCCAGCTCGCGGAAATCGAGCGGCGGCGCAAGGCATATCTGGGCGACCGCCCCCGGCCCAAAATCGCCGGGCGCAGCGCGATCGTCGTCGATGACGGGATCGCCACGGGAGCGACGATCCGCGCGGCCCTGCACGCGGTGCGGCGCAACGGGCCCCAGCGGCTCATCCTCGCCACGCCGGTCGCCCCGCCCGACGCCGTCGAGGCGCTGCGTCCCGATTGCGACGAGCTGGTCTGCCTGGAGGCGCCGGACTCCTTCTTTGCGATCGGCCAGTTCTACCTCGACTTCACGCAGCTCGCCGACGACGAGGTCATCGACATCCTGCGCCAGGCGCACGAGGCCGAAGGCAAAAGGTCGCACGCGATCGGCGCGGAACCTGGCACGCGGAATGCATGATCGACGCCATCCTCACGTCGCGCGCCGGTCGCACGCCGCGGCCAGGGCGCGCAGTTCGGCCCCGACGCGCACCTCGTAGGGGGCCGACGGGTCGAGGGCGCGCAGCCGATCGGGGAGGGTAGCAAGCGAGGCTCGACAGCGCTCCCGGCAGGAGTCGAGCGTCGGGACCTCACCCACGCGGCGCCCCGCCCGCATCACCGGCTCCAGCAGCGCCGTCCCCGCGCCGTTCGCGCCGGCAACATCGAGCACGTCGCCGATCATGCGCCCGTCGCCGCCGGTTGTCCGCCAGACCTGCTTGCGGCCCGGCCACGTCTCCTTGCCCGTCGAGCGCTTGCGCCGGGGGATGGCGGCGTATTCCTGGAGCTTGTACGCGCAATCGAGCGCAGGGGCGTCGGACGAGGTGGTCAGGCTGGTTCCAATGCCGAACCCGTCGATCGGCGCACCGCCCGCCACCAGGCGCTGCACCAGAGCCTCGTCGAGACCGCCGCTTGCGAACACGCGCACCTTTCGAAGGCCGCCGGCGTCGAGGATCTCGCGGACGCGGCGCGACAGGGCCGCGAGGTCTCCGCTATCCAGCCGGACCGCGCCGATTTCGATGCCCCATGCCGCGAGGCGCGGCGCGAGCCGAACCACGTTTCGCGCCCCTTCCTCGGTGTCGTACGTGTCGATCAGGAGCGTGAGCCCCTCGGGCCGCGCCATCGCGAAGCGCTCGAAGGCCTCTTCTTCGCTGTCATGCGCCTGGACGAAGGAGTGCGCCATGGTTCCCGCGATGGGAATCCCGAAGCGCGGCGCAGCGAGGGTCGTCGCCGTCGCGTCGAAACCGGCAAGGTAGGCCGCGCGGGCGGCGAGAAGCCCCGCCTCCGCGCCATGCGCCCGGCGCAGCCCGAAATCGACCAGCGTGCTTCCGCCCGCGGCGAGGACGAAGCGCGCCGCCTTGGAAGCGATGACGGTCTGGAAATGAAGCAGGTTGATGAGCCGGGTCTCGACGAGCTGCGCGTCGGGCAGGGGCGCCACCACGCGCAGGATCGGCTCGTCGGGGAAGAACACCGTCCCTTCGGGCATGGCATCGACGTCGCCGGAAAAGCGCCAGCTCGCAAGGCGCTCGATCAAGTCGTTCCGGAACCGGCCGCTCGCCTCCAGCCATCGGCGCTCGTCCGGATCGAGCTGCGCCCGCTCGAGATACTCGACGGCCTGCTCCAGCCCGGCCGCAACGAGGAAATTGCGGCCCGGCGGCAGCCTTCGGACGAAGAACTCGAACACGGCCGGCTCGGTCATGCCGCGATCGAGATAGGCCTGCATCATATTGAGTTGATAAAGGTCGGTGAGCAGCAGGCTGTCGCCGATATCGGGTCGGTGAGCCGCCATCGAACCGCTACTCCAGCGCGCCATCGACGAGGCGCACGCCGGCGGCCTCCATTTCGCGACGGGCCTCGGCGGCCGAGCCATCCACGTCGAGCGCGCGGCACGCCGCAAGCGGCACGACGGCCTCGAAGCCGCAGCGCCTCGCATCCAGCGCCGAGTAGCGGACGCAGAAATCGGTGGCGAGCCCGGCCAGGAACAGGCGCTCGAAGCCGCGCTCGCGCAGATAGCCGGCAAGCCCCGTGGGCGTCACGTGGTCATTCTCGAAAAAGGCGGAGTAGGAATCGATATCGCGGCGGAATCCCTTCCGCACCACCAGCTCCGCCCGGTCGCTGCGGAGAGACGGGTGGAATTCGGCGCCGGGACTGCCCTGCACGCAATGGTCGGGCCACAAGATCTGCGGGCCGTAGGGCATATCGACCGTCTCGAACGGCGCGTGTCCAGGATGTGCCGACGCGAAGGACCGGTGATCGCGCGGATGCCAGTCCTGCGTCAGGACGACATGATCGAATTCGTCCATCAGGCGGTTGATGGCCGGCACGACCTCGTCTCCCTGGGGCACGGCCAGGGCACCGCCAGGGCCAAAATCGTTCTGCACGTCCACGACGATCAGCGCATCGGTCGTGCGGAGCACGATCCTGTCCATCGGTCGACTATGCACCCTGCCCTCCGGCCCCGCCACCCGGGAAACCGGCATCGCCCACCCGGCCTCGGCCGCGAGTATCTGGACCGCATCGTGGTGGAGGCGGCCGAGCCGAAACCCGCGGAGCGGCGGGTGATCCTGGAATCCCGGCGGATCGAGATACTTCTCGTCCTTCCGATCTGAGCGATGCCGCCGATCTGCGCGGCGCGCCGCCCATTTTCCCACGCCCAGTACCACCAAAGCAGCAAGCGCAGACGTAACCATTACGTCGGATAACTTAACATCTATGTCGTACCAACTTATTGACGTTGAGTCCGGAACACAATCCTTTAACATATAACACAATAACACACACAAGAGAGGCTCTTTAACCCGAAGCACAAGGCGCTCTTGCAGAGTAAAGGGCATTCGAATCGGTCAGCCTGCGTAGTCAGATTCGCTGAAAAAGGTCTCGCGACAACTCCATTGGCGAGGGCTACACCGATGAAAACAAGATCCGGAGTGCTGGTCGGCAGCCTCGTGCTCGCATCGATCCTCGGAGGGGTCGCGCTCGATCAGGCGCAGATCCGCCGCACGGCAAGCCGTGAAGCGCAAGCGATCCGGCCGCCTGCGGTACGTCCAGCGGCGCAGGCTGACGGGCCTGTCGGTGCGGCCGACCCCAAACAAAGCGCTACGGAACATGTTGCGGATGGTGCAGACATTGTAAGCGCTGTTGTTCTAGCTCGCGGAGGATTTTTCGGCTCCGGCTTCGAATCGACCGGCGCACTTTCGGATGCCGTTCTATCCGAGAATGAGGCGCACGATGTAACTTCCGAAGGAAAATTCGATACTCTGTTTCTTCCGTTCATGGCCGAACATTTATCCGGTTCCACGAATGTCGTGGGGTCAATGGTTGGGGGACCGAGCGGTTTTTCGGGCCACCCGCCGTTGCCTATGGGCGCGCCGGTCCCGGGTACCGCCGCGCGAGCCGCGGCGGCAGGTGCGGCCGCCACCGCGGGTTCTGGTAGTGGGTTTGGCGGCGATCCCGACGGCCAGGCGGCGTCGCAAAGCGAAGGCTCGGGACAGCCGCCCCCCGGCGTGACGGAGGCCGATGGACCGCCCCGCGGCGATGTCGCGGGTCGCGACGAACCCGGCCCGCCAGGCCCCGTCCTTAGCGGACCCCGCCTGGCCGCACCTGTCGCTGCCGACAGCGGCGCGACGGGCGGAGGCGAAGGGGGGCAACCAGGTCGGGGAGGCCCGGCCGCCTCGCCGATCCCCGTCGCCAGCCGGCCGGCGGCGGTCGGCTCGCCGTATTCCGTCTTTGGCGGTGCCGGTGAACCGCACGCGCCGGGCGCCCCCGGCAATGGCGGCGCCGCGCCGAGTGGCGTCGCGGGCCAGGACGGCGGCCCGCCCCTGTATATCGGCACAGCCGGTCCGGCGACCGGGGACGCGGGCCGGCGAGACAGGCTCGACCTCGGCCCTGGAGACGTCGTGACAGCCCCTGACATCTTTGTGGGACCGGACGGCGCCCTTTATGCCGACGGTGGCACGATCAACGGCAACGTCCACGTCCAGGGCGGAATCTTCGATCCGGCGATCACGATCAACGGCGATCTCATCATCGACAGCGGGGTGCTGCGATTGTTCGAGGGCGACGAGATCGACGTCTCGGGCAATTTGATCGTCGGGGCCGACGCCATGGTCGAACTGTACGTGTCGGACCCGACCTCCTCGATCGACCTGAACGACTACCTTAAGGTGACCGGCCAGGACAGCATACTGGCCATTGATGCCGTCCTGTTCGCCACCTCCTATCGCTTTACGGTCTTCACCCCGTCGGGAGGCCAGCTGATCGACCTGTACTTTATGGGCATTAACGCACCCGATAACGGGCCTTTCCATATCCAGCTGCTTGCCGTGGACCCTGTTCCGGAACCGTCAACCATCGGGGTTCTCGGTTTCGGGCTCTTCGGCGCGGGAGTCATCCGGCGCCGCAAACGACGCAATTCGGCCGTCCCCGGCGGCCCCGGGCGTGGCGACGGCGTCAGCCGACTCCCCACGCACGAATTCGTGATCCTTCGGTCCGTCCCCTTTTAGAACCACGCGCGCAGTCAGGGAAGCGCCTGCGCAATTCGATCCGCTTTGGCGTCGGATTGGCAAAAGCTACCCGTAGGGATTCTACTTACTCCTTTCGAGATGCCAAACCGTGTGGAAAAATGCGGATCGACGTCCTAATTTGACGTTTGTCATTCGGGCCTCGCGCGATTCACCTAGGGTGGAATACTTAAATCAGGGTTGGCCAGCGGGGAAACAATGGTCGACGAAGTTGGCCGAATGCCGGGGTATGTTGGCGGTGGGGCCGGTTCGAACGACGCACGCATCGCCGATGCGGGTATTCATGTGGTCGGCGTCGGAGCATCGGCCGGAGGGGTTGCAGCGCTAAAGGGGCTGTGCGCGGCGCTTCCCCCGGATATCGACGTCGCGCTCGTGGTGATACTGCATCTCGACCCGCGGGCGGACAGTGCCCTGCCCGAGCTTCTGGCGGCGCAGACGCCCCTCCCGGTCCGGTTTGCGCAAGACGGAATGCCGATCGAGGCCGGGCACATATATGTCTGCCCGCCGGGCAGCGACCTCACCATCGCGAACGGGCATCTTGCGGTGCGACCGCAGGGTCCGGCCCGGATACGCTTGCCGGTCGATCATTTCCTGCGGTCCCTGGCTGTTGCCTGCCGCGAGCGCGCCGCGGCGGTCATCCTCTCCGGAACCGGCGCAGACGGAAGCCAGGGTGTCCGGGCCGTGCGGGGAGAAGGCGGGCTCACCATCGCCCAGGACCTGGCGGAGGCCGAGCACGACTCCATGCCGCGCAGCGCGATCGCGACCGGGGTCGTCGACCTCGTCCTGCCGGTCCGCGCCATCCCGGCCGCACTGGCGGATTATGGATCTCGTCGGCTGCCGTCCGCCGCCGAGGAGACGCTGCCGGCGAGTGCAGAGGGGCTGCTTGCCCCGATCATCGCGCTTCTCAAGGAGGCGAAAGCGCACGACTTTTCACCCTATAAGCCCGCCATGCTGATGCGCCGCATCGCGCACCGCATGGCGCTGAACAAGCGCGAAGAGCTGTCGGACTATCTCGACCTGTTGCGCAAGGACCCCCGCGAGGTGGACGCGCTCTTCAAGGACGATCTGGTCAACGTCACCGAGTTCTTTCGCGACCGCGACCACTTCGCTTATCTCGAACGCGAGATCGTTCCGGACATCCTCAAGCGGCATGCCGACGACACGCCGATTCGCGCCTGGGTGCCGGCATGCTCCACCGGCGAGGAGGCCTATTCAGTCGCCATCCTGCTGATCGAAGCGCTTGCGGCGGCGGAGCGCCCGATACGGCTGCAGGTCTTCGCCACCGACGTCAACCCCGACGCGCTGGAGACGGTGCGTCGGGGCACGTACCCCGATTCCATCGCTGACAATGTTTCGGCCGAGCGGCTGGAGCGCTTTTTCACCCATTCGGATCGCGGCTACACGGTGCGGACCTTCCTGCGGGAATGCGTCATCGTCTCCGCGCAGAACGTCCTGGCCGATGCGCCGTTCTCCAACCTCGACCTCATCTCCTGCCGAAACCTGCTCATCTACCTCAAGCCCGACGTCCAGGACGCGATGCTGCGCCTGCTGCATTTCGGACTAAGGCCAGGGGGCGTCTTGTTCCTCGGCTCGTCGGAGAACGTTCGCAACGAGCTGGTGAGGTTCGAGCGTGTATCCGCATCGCATCGCGTCTTCCGACGAGTGGGGCAGTTGTCACCCATGGACGCGCAGCCGCCGCTTCGGGCGGGAGCGACGCCTTCGGCGCACACACAATGGCCCCGCGCTCACGGACACCGTCGGACGACCGGCCTCGCCGCGACGGGGCAGCGCCTCATCCTGGAAAAATATGCGCCGCCATCGGTCATCGTCGATCGGCGCTATAGCGCCCTCTACCATTTCGGGCCTGTCGACCGCTATCTCCGCGTCCCAAGGGGAGAGGCGAGCCACGACATCATTTCGATGGCGCGGGAAGGGCTGAGGGGCAGGCTGCGCGACGTGCTGGACGAGGCGTTGGCGGGCGACGGGTACGGTTTCGTCGAAGGGGCGATCTTCGAACGCGACGGCAACTCGGCCATGGTGAATATCACCGTGATCCCCGTGCCGGACGACGAGGACCGGATTTTTCTCGTCACCTTCCAGGAAGTGACGCCTTCCGCCACCGGCGTCACCGGCGAAGCGCTGACCCCGGCGGAATCCGACCGGCTCGCCGAGCTGGAACGCGAGCTCGAGGCGACGCGGTCCGAGCTTCGCTCGATGATCAGCGACCTCGAAACGTCGAACGAGGAGCTAAAGGCCGCGAACGAAGAGGCGATGTCCATCAACGAGGAGTTCCAGTCCGCCAACGAGGAGCTGGAAACCTCCAAGGAGGAGCTCCAGTCGGTCAACGAGGAGCTGATCGCCGTCAACGTTCAGCTCGAGAAGCAGGTCGATGCGCAGCGAAAATCGGCGGACGATCTTGCGAACCTGCTCGCCAGCGCGGATATCGCGACACTGTTCCTCGACCGGGAGATGAGGATTCGCTACTTCACGCCGGCCGTGCGGCGCATATTCCCCATCGTCGACGCCGATATTGGCCGCCTTCTCTCCGATTTCGTGCCGCAGCTCGACGACCCCACGCTCCTTGACGACGCGGCCGGGGTTCTCGAAGCGCTGGTCCCGGCCGCGCTCGAAGTGGAAACGAGATCGGGGGACTGGTACAGCCGCCGAATCCTTCCGTACCGCACCAACGACGACCGCATCGAAGGTGTCGTCATCGCGTATGTCGAGGTGTCGGCCCTCAAGCGCGCCGAACAGGAGGCGCTCGCATCCCAGCACTACGCCGAGGACATTGTCGACGCGGTGCGTCATCCCCTCCTGGTGCTCGATGCGGACCTCAGGGTGGTCACCGCGGCGCGCTCGTTCTGCCGCATGTTCGGTGTGCCGACGGAGAAGGTGGAAGGCCACCACGTGCGGAATATCGGCGACGGCCAGTCTGGACGTCCTTCCGCTTCTCGACGTGCTGGGAAGGGTCGTGCCCGAGCGCCCCGAACTGGTGGATGCGGAAGTAGAGCTGGAGGTCCCGGGTGAGGGCCCGCGCATCTTCCTGGCGAGCGCGTGGGAGATCAAACCGGCGCTTGCACGCGCGCCGCTGATCCTGTTGTCGCTCGAGGACGTGACCGAAAGACGGCGCGCCTCCGCGCGCTTCTACCAGCAGGTCCTCGGCGCGACGGCAGATGCCGTCGTCGTGGTGGATCGGGAGGGGACGATCCGCGACTGCAATGCTCTGGTGGAAGCGGTTCTCGGGTATCGGCCCGACGAGCTCGTGGGGCAGCCCATCGAAACCTTGATCCCGGAGCGCCTGCGCGAGCGCCATCGCGGCCATCGGGCGGGCTTCTTCGACGCGCCCAGCAACAAGATCATGGGCGCCAGTCAGTCGCTCGAAATCGTCGGGCTGCGCAAGGACCGCACCGAGGTGCCCCTGCAGGTCGGACTGTCCTTCCTGGCGGGCGGCGATGGTGCCCGGGCGGTCGCATCCATTCGAGACATTTCGGAACAGCAGCGCACCGCCCATGCCCTGGAGGAGGCGAAGCTCCAGGCGGAGCGGGCCAACGCGCTGAAATCCGAGTTCCTCGAGGCGACCGCCCGCAACCTGGGCCACCCTTTGCACGCGATCGGGATTCTGGTCGGAATTCTCGGGCGCACCGTGGTGCGGCCCGAAGCGCAGGAAAGCGTTTCGCGCCTCGGCCAGATCGTGTCGATGATGACCGACGCCCTCGACCTTCTGCTCGACGTCAACCGGCTGGAGGCCGGCAGCATCGTTCCGGAGCTGATCGATTACCCGATCCGCACCAACATAATGCGCATGCGGACCGAATTCGCTCCCATCGCGCAAGCCCGGCTGCTCGATTTTCGCGTGATGCCCTCGAGTGCGATCGTGCACAGCGACCGGCAGATCGTCGACCGGATCCTGCAGAACTTCGTGTCCAATGCGCTGCGCTTCACCCATGCCGGCCGCGTGCTGGTCGGGTGCCGGCGCAACGGCGATCGGCTCCGTGTCGAGGTGTGGGACACGGGACCGGGCATTCCTGCCGACGAGATGGGCCGCATCTTCGGGCAATACCAGCGCGTCGCACGGCCGCACGTGCCGAGCGGCGCCGGGGTGGGGCTGGGTCTGTACGTCGCGAAAGGCCTTGCCGACCTGCTGGAATGCAAGCTCGACGTCCAGTCGTTGCCGGGCAAGGGGTCGGTCTTCTCGCTCGAGCTGCCCCTTGTCGCCGCCCGGTCCGAGGAGGGTGCGGAACCGACAGACATCGTTGCCCCGGTGGAAGCCCTTCCCGAAGTGCTCATCGTCTGTTCCGACCAGGAGGCGCGCAACATGCTGGCGACGATCCTGAGACTGGAGGGATACAAGGTGGAGGCGGTCGCGGACGCGAACGAGGCGCTGGCGAAATCCGCGGCGAGCGGCTTCGAGGCCGCATGCGTGGTGGTCGACGAGACGCCCGGCGACACGTTCTCCGGTAACGGGCTGCTATGGTCCTTGCGCAATGCCGGCCACGACCGGATCCGGGGTATCGTCCTGACCGACAACGAGACCACGGAATATGCGCAACAAGTGTCGCTGAACGGCGGGATGGCGCTGGTCAAGCCGGCCAAAGCCCACGAAATCATCGCGCATGTGGCGCAGGGATACAGGGAGAACGGCCTGGCCGCGCCGAACACGCGGGCGGCCGCCGCGGAAGCCCGAGAGGCGGAGCCCGCCCCGATCGATCAGCCCTTCATCGTCGCCGTCGCCATGCGACAGGACGAGGTCGCCGCCCGGATCGTTCGGATGCTGGAGGACACCGGACGGCGGACCGAGAGCTTCCGGTCGGGGGACGAGCTGCTGGCCCGCCTCCCCTCTGCGCCGCCGAGTTGCGTGGTGCTGGGCGATCAGTTGCCCGGCCCGCCGATCACGGAGCTCATTTCCCGGCTGCGAAGCCACCCCACGGGCGAAATCCCCGTGATCATGGTGACGACGCCCGAGTCGATCGACCAGGTCGTCGCCGGGGTGCGGGCCGGCGCGATCGATGTGATCGAGGTGACGAGCAGTCCGGAGCGGGCCGGCGGCGCTGAGCCCGAGCTGGACGATGGCCACGTGCTGGAAGCCGTCGAGCGCGGCGTGGCGCAGCGCCTGGTGACCAGGGCCGAAGCGCAGGCGGCGAGAGAGGCCAGGGAACGGCTGGAACGGCTGACACCGCGCGAACGCGAAATCGCGACGTTGCTCGCGGCCGGCCATTCGAACAAGGAGATCGCATCGCGCCTGGGCCTCAGCGGGCGGACGATCGAGAACCATCGCGCGCAAATTCGAGCGAAGACACGGATCCGCAGCCTGGCCGATCTCGTGCATCTTATGGAACAGCTGCGAAAAGGCGTGTAGCGCGAACGAAAGGCTTACGTAGATGCTACTCAGGGCCGATTACGACTAGGAACGAACCGCTATTCGCAGAAAAGTGCGGAACAAGTTCCCTTGAGGGGACGCACTTTGGGGTGAGACAGCATTGTGCCGAATGGTCCACAAGCTTGGCCACTAGCCGATCGGTCGGAGCAAGATCTTAGGCGTCCGACGAGCCCGTTCCGGGCGCTTGCAGCCGGAGCGGCAGCCCTTCTTCCCGGCACCCGCGAAGCCGCCTTGTACGAAGTGATGGCCGGCTGCTCCGGCGACCTCGTGGGCGCCGATGTCGGCGCCGGCGCGCCGTCCATCACGCAGGACCAGATCGCCGAATCGACCGGGCTTTCGACCAGCTATGTCTCCCGAACGCTCGCGGAGTTTTCGCGCTGTGGGATTCTGCGCTACCGCTGGCGGAAGCTGATCGTGATCGATCCCGACGGGGTCGCCGTCGCGGCCGGAGTGGATTTCGAAACCGGAGCGCACTGGGCCGACCGCCACGTTCCATTGCTGCCACTCCCATGCCGACACGCTAAGGGGGCCGCATGAAAGCTTTCCCGTTTCCGCCACCGCCGGTCACTCGGCGCACCGGTTTCGACAAGGTCCGGCGCATTCACGACCGGACGCGACTGTTCTGCAGCGTTCTCGAGATCCTTGCCGACGACCTGTTTCAGATTGGCCGCGAGTTCATGGCGCTGTCGCTCTCGTCCTTTGCGGCGGACGAGCTCGCGCCGTTGCTCAGTTGGGAAGACGCCGAGCTCGCGGGTGCTCTGCTGACGCTGGCCTCCGACGACGGGTCGGCGCAACGCCTTTACGACGAGCTCGTCGCGCAACACGCGACCATCGTCGCCATGTTGCCGCGGGTCATCGACGGAATCGAAGCCGTGTCGGAGAGCCGTCTTCCCGAGCGACCGCTCGAATTCGTCCTGGGCGTCCTCCGCCTCACGCAGGTGGTCAGGCATCATATCGAATGGCAAGGTCGTGTGTTGCTCCCCTTCGCGCTCGCGGCGCTGTCGGAGGCGTCGGTTACACGCCTGGAGGCGGCACTGGCGGTGCGCCATCGTCATTCTGCGCCCGACACGACGCGTGCGCGGCCAGGGGCGCGACGGTGGGCCTGACACGCGCCTGTCTGGCACCGGAACCGCTCGGAAATTATGGATAACGATACCTAATTACCCCGTCCCTTGTTAACGACGCGCATAAAATTGGGCGCGGGAGGGACACACCATGACTCAGCTTAAGGAAGCACGAAACATCGGCCCGGAAAGCGGCGTCGGCACGCGCGTGTTGCTGTTCGTTCTGGGCGTTGCGTTCACCGGCCTCGCCTTCTATCTGTCGCTGCATTAACACGCAGTAACGCGAAGGCGCCGGGCCGAGGTCCACTGCAGTGCTGGACAGTGTCCGGCGATGGCACGGCTCGCCGGTCTCGCCACGGCCGCGTGCTCAGGCTCTCGCCAGCTCCCCCGCACCCTCTCCGAACGCCGCGTCGCCCGGCTCGACCGTGACCTCCGCGCTGCGCGGCGCGTACCGCCGGATCACGCTCAACCATGCGGCAACCGAACCCGGCACTGTCTCGATCAGGACCGTTTTTTTCTGGACCGAGGCACAAGTGGCAATCCCGTGGAACAGGAGTTCGCTGCACGCCGCCGCGAGAACCATGACGGACTCGCACTCGGCGAACGCCTGACAGAGCGTGGCCGATTCATATCCCGCGGGACCGCAAGCCCAACCTGCCACGCTCCCCAGCACGACCAGCGTCGGCCGGCTCGCCAGCAGACCGGACGTCTCCGGCTCCGCCGGCACGGCAGGACGCGCGTCGTCTGGCGCAGCCTCGCGACCGGTCGGCAGGACGCAACCCCGCGGCCCCCGCCAAGAGGCCGGCAGGTAGCAACGCACGTCAAGCTGCTGTTCCGCATTGCCGTCGATCGTCTCTAGCTGCGGCATAGGCTTCGCCGAAGCGCTTGCCCGCGCGTCGGACGCTCGCCTCAACTGACTCACGAATTTCATTCGGACATCCACGACAGATTTGCCATCTTCCATTAACAGGCTGCCCAAACCTGTTACCCCCTTACCGTCAACGTCTGAGCTCTTCGTTGCGCGACCGCGGGCGAGCCGTGCCTGAAGCCGCTTCGGAGCGCGCCGTGAATGTCTTTCTTCGCGGCCCAACTCGTCAATGCCACCTGTCACAAAATGTACCAGCGGCCCGTCAATGTCCGTTTTTTCCGAAATGCTTACCTAATTAGTAGTACGGGACGAGCCCGATTTCGCCTCGAAATGGGTACTGATCTCGGTACATTTTCTCGCACCGATCACTTTTGAGTCAGACACCGTTCAAACGGTGACTCTTTGGTTGACTGTCACAGAGTCGAGTGTCTCTTATCCGTTAGCAGGACTCTTGACTCCTTAAGTCGTCAACGAGGGGGCTCATTCTTCTGATGGCTGATCCGACATATGCCCAGGTCGTACGCCGTTTGATTTTTGCCGCGGGCGTCACCACCGCAACCCTCGCTTTCGAGCAGGCGGCGTTGGCGGGTATGCCGGTCGAGCGCGACACAGTTTTCGGGCCGGTTGTTCTCAGCGACGCGAACCTGGACGCGCTAACGGCACGCGGAATTACCGCGTCGCTCGACCTGATGGCGACCGCGACGGGTCCCAGTGTTGTGACCTCCACGATAGGCTCCGTGCGAACGGCCCGCGCGACGATCTTGCAGATTTCGGTGGAGCCAGGGCCGGATACATCCTCCGGCGAAATGATGCGCGCGCGCCTTGTTGGAACCGCACCCGCCGACCTGCTGTTCGCGTTCGGGTCGGCGACCGCACATGGACAGGACAATGCGCAGTGCGCGGCGAGCTTGAATTCGCCGTCGACGTTCGACTACCTGACGAGGATGAGCGTAAGGTCGGCAACCCCGACGCTGGCGACGTGCTCCTGCGCCGCGTTCGGGATCAGCCTGTCGCCTTGACGCCCGTCCCGCCCCGCCGGGACGCGCCCGGCAAGACGGGACAGGCCAAGCCGGACGGTCAGTCGCAGCTCGGCGAGGCCGCCACACCGCGAGCGACGCCCCAAAGGGCGGCTTGCGTGCGGTTCGTCGCGTTGATCTTCTGCAGGATCCGCTTCACGTGCACCTTGACCGTCGACTCGGCGATACTGAGGTTTCGGGCGATCACCTTGTTCGACTGGCCGTTGGTGAGGCACTGAAGGATTTCGATCTCGCGGTCCGATAGCCGGTAGTCGCTCAAGTCCGCCATAGTTTCCCGGGGCGCCCCGAGCTTGCTGATCAGGTCCGGTATCAGCGACGCGAGCTTCGAGGGAAACACCTTCTCGCCCGTTCCGACGAGCCGGAGGCTTTCCTCGAATGCGATGTGCGAGATATTTTCCAGAAGAAGGCCGCTCGCTCCCGCCGAAAAGCAGGAAACCAGGAGCTCGAGTTCGAGATCCTTCGCCAGGAACACGACCTTCACCAACGCGTTCCAGGCTTTCGCGTCGTCGATCAGGTTGACGACGTAGTCATACTGCGAACCCGTTTTCGCCTCGCCGCGGACAGCTTGTCCATCGGGTTGGGTGGAGAGGTAGACAATGACGATGTCCGGACCCTCCTGTTCCGTTCCCGGCCGTCTCAGCTCTTCGACACTTTCACCCTCTACAACCTCTTCGAACCCCATCTTGTTCAGAAGGCTAACAAGCGCGGTACGATAAAGCGCGCTTCTGCCAACCACTGCGGCTCTTGTCATCAGTCCTCTCCCTCCGGCGCACCTCTCGGAGATAACCCGACAGGCCTTGCTTCGGGTGAGGGCACATCGAACAGTTCCGTTACCAGTTGTTTCTCTGGCGAAAGACGCCCAGCTAACGTGCTCGCCTTTCGCCTGCCCTCCACGGGCTGGCCGCGGTCCTCATCCTAGTGCCCCGTCCCTTGTTATGGTTAATTATAGACGAATATTTAATGCGATAAAGTACCCAATGAGTCCAAAACTCTACCTATTTCGAAGAAAGCGACTAATTTTTTGGAAATAAAAAGATACGGACGCCTCAAAACTTGCAGCTTCTGAAGTGCCGCTTTGGTTCTCAACCGTGCCCATTCGGCCTATGAACGTCGCACAAAGGTCGAATGCCCAGCATGGCAGTATGGCAATTGGGGAGGAGACTTCAACGCGCTATATATACCTAGGTAGAAGTGCGCATCCCGGGTTGTGGTCGGGCGGAATTCTTCGCCTCAACAGGGAGTTACGGGCTTTCCCCCAGCGCCGATCGATGACGCCACGCGCTCCGTTCGCGACGGGAAACCCATCACGTTTTCGTGCGTAATTCGCCGACGGCCGGAATGTTTGAAGCCCGAGGTAGAATGGCCGCGATACATAAACGCGGCATATAAGACCCGCCGCGCGGGCCGAACGCTTCAACTCGCGATCAGTTGAGGCGAATAGGGAAGGCCAGCCGGAAGCTGAATTCCGGCGCATCCGGCGTTTCACCGATGTTGGCGCTGAGATCCAGCGTCAACCCCCTGGCGAGTATGGACAATACTCCGAACGTGAACACGCCCGACAGCTGGTCCGACCCTGGCACCGTGACTCCGTCCAGCTGGGCCCCTCTGGTGAAGGCAACCTGCTGCGCAAACCGGAGCGAGGTTTTCGGGCTGACCGCGAACAACATGCCCACCGCCGGCGTATACTGGTCTCCCAGCTGGATGTTGCGGCTTTCCAGCGCAGTCTGATAGGTCATGCCGGCGGTGAACACGAGCGGGTCCTGCCGCTTCACCGCGGTCAAACTCACCCGGAACTCATCAAAGCCGCTGCCGAGCGCGGTGCCATTCCGCCTTTGCCCATAGTTCGAATCCCACGTGCCGCTCAGGAACAGGCCGGGCAGGTCCTCATGTTCCTGCAGCAGCTGCTTGGTGAGGGTCAGCGTCGGGTCGCCGAATCCCACCTCGTCGCTAGCCCGGTCGGACAGGCCGGCTCCCAACACCCGGGACGTCGTCGAGCGTCGCTTGTACTCATAGGGCAGCCCGACCTCCGCCTGGAAGCCGAACGGCAACCCGATCCGCCACAGGGTGCCGGCCTCGACCTGGTCGCTGCGGACCACGTCCTCCGTCACCAGGACGGTCCCGGTCTGGGTGAGGGCGATCTGGCTGGGCCGCGAGACCTGGTCGAACTGGTAGGTCACGCTGGGCACGAACTCCAGCTGGCCCGGTTGCAGCAGCGACGCGCCGGTCTGGACGAGGGCACGTTCCAGCGCGCGCTGGGCATCCTCTTCGCTGACCTCGAACTGGCCCGGTTCGGCGCGCGGTGCCGGAGCGGCCTGCGGCTGCGGCTGCGGCGCCTGGGTCTGCTGAGCCATCCGCGGCCGTGGCGGAACGTGGCCCGCCGACGACGGGCGCGGCGAATTCATGGCTGCAGGAACGGCCCGCCCGCCTCCTGCCGCGGCGGCCTCGGCTTCCCGTCGCTCGAGATCCTGCACGCGGCCCAGGATCTGGAGGATCAGCTGGTCGCGCTCGTCGATCTTCTTCTGCAGCGCCTCGATCATTTCGCGGTTTACGTCGTACTCGGCCGCAGGCGCGCGCACGTCGGCGGCACGGGCCGGGGCCGGGCCGACGGCACCGGCCACCACGACAAGAGCCGCGGCGGACAGGCCCAGGCGCTGCGAGATGTCCGCCACCCTCAGTATCCGAGCACCTGGCGCACGAAGTCGCCCGGCGGCGAAACGAACATTCCGGCGTGCGGCAGCAGCTGTCCGGGCGGCGCGGGCTTCCCGTTACGCGTCACGATAAACCCCACATGCCCGATTTGCGGGAAGTCGATCCACATGTCCTCGAACGCCATGCGCGGCATGGTTTCGTTGCCGAACGCGGGGTCGGCCAGCAGGACACGATCGCCGGCGATTCCCTTGAATACGACGAAGTGGTTGTAGCCCAGGGGCCGGACGGCGACGATGATCGGCGCAAGGCGCAGCAGGTCGTCGAAGGTGAGCTTGCCATACCCGATCCCGACATAGCCGCGCGTCGTCACGTAACGCTTCATGTCGAGCAGCGAGAACCCTTCGCGGACCCGCACGATTTCGGGATGCTCGATATATTCCTTCCGTCGGATCAGCCCCTCGGTGATCTGCCGCTCGGAGACGCGGTCGTCGAACTGGAAGTTCAACAGGGTCGCCAGCGCCGCGGCGCCGCAACTCAAATCCGATTGCTGGAGGATCACGCCGTCCGTCCGCATCTCGAGCAGGGATTTTACCGGACCGCGCGATTCGGCATGTGCCGGAACGAAACCGGAAGCGGCCAGCATCGAGGACGCAATGGCGAGACAGGCGCAAGCGTGCCGGAAAACGGCGTGCGCCGGAGCGGGCGGGCGCGCGGGCGCCGATGGCCGCCACGGGCGGAATGCGCCCCCCTGACACGGCGCAATGCGGTCCTGGAAACGCTTCCGCGGTCGCGCTTGGCGCCGGATACCCAACGTGCCCCCCTTGGTCACGTCAACGCCCTGCCGCAGGACGACACACTCCGCCTTCGGCACGGGCGCTTCCCCTCGCGGCATGCTCGGCTTAATAATCGCGATTCAGCCTGCAAGTCAATGGTTTGACCGTCGAACGCCGCGAATCGCGCTAGAAAGCCGCAGACTGGAGGGACTGGCGCCCGTGACGGGCCGCACCCGCACTGCGACCGGTTCGGCGCCTTGCGCGCTATCTCATATCGATGGAAAGGTGGAGCACCGAAATCGCCGTAGCCGGGATCTCCGGCCGTGTCGACGAGGCGCGCGACGTAACCTGGCCGACGACGGCCGCATTGCGGGGATTGCCGAGTCCGACCGCCGTGTAAACGTTGACGGTTGACCACGAAGACAATCCCTCCGCTTCGCCGGCGCCCGCCGCGTTCGCTCCGATGCCCGCGGTAATCCCATCAAGTTCGGCGTTGGAAAGAGCGATCGCCGCGCCAGAATGAGAGGCGACGGCCGGCGGCGGTTCGATGCGCGCACACCCCGCCAGGACGATGAACAGTCCGGCAAGTCCGGCGCGACCGGCGCCCCAAATCCCCCTGGGCTTCATTGTGAACGGTCCTTTCCGGGTGCGGTGCCGTCGTTCGACATGAGCCGGGCCCGGCTTGCGCCGGGCCCGGCTTTCGGCTTGTGGAAGATATCGCGCGAACGCGACTTGCCCCTACGACCCGGCGGCCGGCGCGGCGCGGCGGACCGAACTGCGAGACGATGTTGATGTGTGTCAGCCCGGTGCCGAACCAGGTGTCGACCACGTTCAGGTAGCAGGTCGAGCAGACAAAGACGCCCGCTATTGACGGCAACGCCGGTGAGGCTGGTGTTGGTGGCGTCGACCTCGAGGAACCTGAAGCCGGCGGTGACGCCGTCCATCTGGCTGTCGGAGAGGGCGATGGGGGTGCCGTGCAGGTTGGCAGGCGCCGGGCTGCCGGCGAAGGCGACGCCGGTCAGCAGCGGGAGGGCCGCGAGGCCGAAGAGCAGCTTCTTCATGTCAGTGTCCTCCAAGGACGTTGAAGTGTTGCGGCGGTCGGTCGTCGATGTCCCGACGGCCTACGGCAGCGTGGCGGCGGAGTTGGCGCTGACGGCCACCGCCGCCTGGAACAGCGCCGACGCCGCGGCAGCCGCCGCGTAGGACTGGCCGATCGCGATCCCGGGGGTGAAGGTGGTCGTGGTCGTGCCGTCCGGGTTGGTGGTGGTCAGGCGCAGCGTCGTCACCGAGTTGGTCGCGGTGACCGTCTGGGTGAAGGCGTCGAAATCGCCGAGGGCGAGGGCCGCGGCATTGGCGGTGGAGGCGGCGCCGGCGGTGATGCCGTCCATCTGGCTGTTGGACAGCGTCATCGGCTCGGCCGCGTTGGCGGCGCCTGCGAGCGCGATCAGCGCGACGCCCGCGAGCAGGGAGCAGAGCTTCGTCATGGTTCGAGATCCTTCAGGGTTTGAAGTTGCAGGTGTCCGCACGGAGCGATCAGAGCCCGAGGCCGCTGATCGGCGCGGTGGGCAGCGCGTTGGTCGCCGTCGAGGCCGACTGCGAGGCCGCGAGCGACTTGATCAGGGTCAGCGTCGTCTCGCCGAACGTGGCGGAGACGGGCACGACCGCGCCGCTCGCCAGCGTCGCCGTGACCACCGAGACCTGGGAGACGGTCGCGGACAGGGTGGCGACGATCTTGCCGAGCGCCTGCGAGTTGGCGTCGGCCAGCGCGGTGAACCCGGCGGTGACCTGGTCCATCTGCTGGTTGGTCAGCGGCTCGGCCGCCGACGCGGCGCCGCTGGCGAACGGCAGGGCCGCGAGCGCGGCGATAAGCATCCACTTCTGCATAACGTCCTCCTGTTGCATCGACCCGCGGACTATCCCCGGGCCTGTTGAGCGGAACACACGAACGCACGCCGGCCGCCGTGCCCGGTGCCGGCGTTCCGGCGGTTACAAGCCGGGAACGAACACGCCGTAGACGGAGGTGAAGCCGCCCTGGATGGTGAGGCCGAGGGCGCTCGACGAGCCGCCGGTGGCGATGGTGATCCTGAAGTTGCCGTCCGCGACGCCGCCGGTGGCGACGCTGGAGCTGGTCTGGGGCGGCGGCGCGGAGCTGTCGGCGCCGTTGGTGCCGAAGGTGACGGCGGTCCCGGTGGCGAGCGCGCCTTCGGACTGGAAGCCGTCCTGGACGCCGAGATTGGTGCCGGCGATGGTGTTGCTGAGCGCGCTCGCCGAGGTCCGGTACTGGGCGACCGCATCGGCGTAGACGTCGGAGAAGACGAACACGCCGCCGGCGGTGACGCGGTCCATCTGGCGGTCGTCGAGCGGCTGCAGCCCGCCGGCGAGGGCGCCGGTCGCGAGGGCGGTGGCGAGGTAGGCGGCTGCGGCGCCCGAGCAGAAGATCTTGAAATCGGTCATCACCCCTGCGTCCTCCGTTCCTGGTGCGGCGTCCGCCGGTTCGCGTCCGGAGACGGAAACCGCAAGCGGCGCTAACGCCTGTTAAGCACGAGGAAAGCATCCGCACTAACGCGACGCAAATGCGCATAAGGCGGATGAATGCACCCTACAGAATGGGTAGAACGGACCAGACGGAATCGGTTGGGACGCCTGACGTTATCCGCCGTTAACACCGGGTGTTGTTCAATAGAGTTGTTTACAACGAGGGCCATTCGCGCATATCGGTCGGAGCGATTCCGGGAATAACAGCGTCCTCCTAAGGTCGTTCGCGCTTAACGATATAGAATTGACAATACTTCCTTTGGGAACTTGCCTCAGAATCTCGAACGCCCTTTGCTTCTTGTCGCGAACTGCAATGGTGTCAGGAGCGACGCTGATGCAGCCCGGGAACGCGTTGCACCTTGCCCGCATTGGCCAATCGGCGCCCCATGAACGACGATCGGTTCAAGTCCATTTTGCAAGACGTTTGCGACGAACTGTCGAAACGTATTGCGACTCACAGCGCCGAGCACACCCGGCTGATGAAGCTGTTGGCGGCGTTGCAGGACGTGGTTGAAATACTTGACGACGACCGCGCTTCCGACCGGGCCCGCAACACGCCTGCCATGGCGGTCCGGCCGCGGGCGCGCCGCGAACGCGGCGGAAATGCCCAGCTGGCACTCGAGTTGCTCGACGCCGCCGACAAGCCTCTCACGACGCGGCAAATCGCCGAGGCCATTTTGCTGCAGCGGGGCGAGAACTGGAACGATCCGGACGCCCTGCGCCAAATCATCCCGAGCATCGCGGTCGCGTTACGCCGACATGCGCGCAAAGGGCGTGTCGATGACGGGGGAGCCTTTCCGTCACAATGGCGCATCGTCAAAAGGCCGCCGAACCCCGACCGGGAATAGGTCCCGGTCGGGGCCACGGGCCGACCGGAGCGTAAGCGATCCGAACGAACGAATTGCCGACGGTTACGGCGAAACTGGATTGAAGCCGGCGCCGCGGACGATGTTCGCCACGAAGCTCGCCGGCGGATTTACCATCACCGGACCGACGTTGGCCCCGCCATTGGAGGCAGGGCCGCCGCCGCCGAGGACGGTCGTTCTCTCGCCGGTGGTGCCGCCGGTCCCTCCGGTACCACCTGTGTCACCCGACCCGCCGGTACCGCCGGTACCTCCTGTGTCGCCCGAACCGCCGGTGTCACCGCCGCCGCCCGTATCGCCGCCGTTACCGCCCGTGCCACCCGTCCCGCCGGTGTCGCCCGAGCCGCCGGCCCCACCTGTCCCGCCGGTCGGCGGGGGGACCGTCGCGGTCACATTCATCGTGACCCCGTCAACGCTCACCGAGTTCGAGCTCGCGGTGATGCAGGTCGGGCAATAAAAGCTGGGAATGTCGCCGGCGACTACGCGATCGAGCTGAGCCTCGTCGAGCAGCTCGGCCGCTGTTGCGATGCCGCCCGCAAATGGCAAAAGCGCGATGCCGATGAGAATATGTTTCATTTCGTCGTCCTCCTGGAAGCTTTCGTATTTGACGAGGAAATGTTTTCTCATCGAACCGCGCAACGGCGCAGAGGGGGTATGTCTCTGTGTTCCGGAGGGGTGTCTGTTCACTAACATGACGCGAAGAAACGTGGAATAATTATTGCGTCAATAACCCATAGCGTCGCATTCGAACGAGTGACTCCCGTTCATGTTGGCTGATTTATCAGCCCACAACGGGTCATAGAGTGCTGCGGCTGCCTGGAATGTTTCTACCCATTCTGTAGGGTGCATTCATCCGCCTTATGCGCATTTGCGTCGCGTTAGTGCGGATGCTTTCCTCGTGCTTAACAGGCGTTAGCGCCGCTTGCGGTTTCCGTCTCCGGACGCGAACCGGCGGACGCCGCACCAGGAACGGAGGACGCAGGGGTGATGACCGGTTTCAAGATCTTCTGCTCGGGCGCAGCAGCCGCCTACCTCGCCACCGCCCTCGCGACCGGCGCCCTGGCCGGCGGGCTTCAGCCGCTCGACGACCGCCAGATGGACCGCGTCACCGCCGGCGGCGTGTTCGTCTTCTCCGACGTCTACGCCGATGCGGTCGCCCAGTACCGGACCTCGGCGAGCGCGCTCAGCAACACCATCGCCGGCACCAATCTCGGCGTCCAGGACGGCTTCCAGTCCGAAGGCGCGCTCGCCACCGGGACCGCCGTCACCTTCGGCACCAACGGCGCCGACAGCTCCGCGCCGCCGCCCCAGACCAGCTCCAGCGTCGCCACCGGCGGCGTCGCGGACGGCAACTTCAGGATCACCATCGCCACCGGCGGCTCGTCGAGCGCCCTCGGCCTCACCATCCAGGGCGGCTTCACCTCCGTCTACGGCGTGTTCGTTCCCGGCTTGTAACCGCCGGAACGCCGGCACCGGGCACGGCGGCCGGCGTGCGTTCGTGTGTTCCGCTCAACAGGCCCGGGGATAGTCCGCGGGTCGATGCAACAGGAGGACGTTATGCAGAAGTGGATGCTTATCGCCGCGCTCGCGGCCCTGCCGTTCGCCAGCGGCGCCGCGTCGGCGGCCGAGCCGCTGACCAACCAGCAGATGGACCAGGTCACCGCCGGGTTCACCGCGCTGGCCGACGCCGACTCGCAGGCGCTCGGCAAGATCGTCGCCACCCTGTCCGCGACCGTCTCCCAGGTCTCGGTGGTCACGGCGACGCTGGCGAGCGGCGCGGTCGTGCCCGTCTCCGCCACGTTCGGCGAGACGACGCTGACCCTGATCAAGTCGCTCGCGGCCTCGCAGTCGGCCTCGACGGCGACCAACGCGCTGCCCACCGCGCCGATCAGCGGCCTCGGGCTCTGATCGCTCCGTGCGGACACCTGCAACTTCAAACCCTGAAGGATCTCGAACCATGACGAAGCTCTGCTCCCTGCTCGCGGGCGTCGCGCTGATCGCGCTCGCAGGCGCCGCCAACGCGGCCGAGCCGATGACGCTGTCCAACAGCCAGATGGACGGCATCACCGCCGGCGCCGCCTCCACCGCCAATGCCGCGGCCCTCGCCCTCGGCGATTTCGACGCCTTCACCCAGACGGTCACCGCGACCAACTCGGTGACGACGCTGCGCCTGACCACCACCAACCCGGACGGCACGACCACGACCACCTTCACCCCCGGGATCGCGATCGGCCAGTCCTACGCGGCGGCTGCCGCGGCGTCGGCGCTGTTCCAGGCGGCGGTGGCCGTCAGCGCCAACTCCGCCGCCACGCTGCCGTAGGCCGTCGGGACATCGACGACCGACCGCCGCAACACTTCAACGTCCTTGGAGGACACTGACATGAAGAAGCTGCTCTTCGGCCTCGCGGCCCTCCCGCTGCTGACCGGCGTCGCCTTCGCCGGCAGCCCGGCGCCTGCCAACCTGCACGGCACCCCCATCGCCCTCTCCGACAGCCAGATGGACGGCGTCACCGCCGGCTTCTGCGTTCTTTGAGATCGACGTCACCAACACCAGCGCGACCGGCGTTGCGGTCAACAGCGGGCGCATCACCTGCTCGACCTGCTACCTGAACGTGGTCGACACCTGGTTCGGCACCGGCCTGACACACATCAACATCGTGTCGCAGTTCGGTCCGCTGCCCACGAACGGTGGCGGCGGAGGGTCGTAAACGCCTTTCGCGCTCACGCACTATTCGACAATAGCCGAGAGCCGGGCCCAGCGAAAGCCGGGCCCGGCTCATCGTTCCAGGAGCCCTCCAATGTCGCCGAAAGTCTTGGTTCTCGCATTACTGTTGTCTCCGATCGCCGCGACCGGCAGCGCCATGGCCGCCGAGCAGCTCGCCGACGCGCAGCTCGATCGCGTCACCGCGGCCGGCGTCGGCGCGCCCAACCCGTTGGTCATCGGATCCGTGCCGAATATCTCGCTGCCGCCCATCACGTGCGACAGTTGCGTCACGGAAACCACCGGCACGCCGCTGCTCGAATATACCGGCGGGTTTACCGGCCTGCTCCAGGCCTACTACCAGCGCCTGCTCGATCTGAACTACACCATCCCGTCTTCGTGACCGCCCTTGCGCCGCCGGCGGGTCGGACCTAACCCCGACCCGCCGGCGGCAATTCCTTTACATCGATGAACCGGAAGCGGCGAAGGCCACCCGCGGCGGGCGAGAGCGGATCCGCGCGCGGGTGACGGCGTCACATCGTGGGCGGGCCGAACTGGGCTTGCACCGTGAACGACTCTCGCATGATGTTCAAATAGCAGCTTGTGCACGGCACCGGATCGATGTTGAGCATCACGGTGCTGGTGTTGGTGACGTCGGTTCCGGAAAGGTGGAACAGGAACACGCCGCCCGACAGGCGGACGCCCGTCGCGTAGGCGGGAACGAAGGCGTAGTTGTCGACAGCCCCGGCCGTCACGCGATCGAGCTGGCCGTCCGCGAGAGGGAGAGGGGCGGCCCCTGCCAGCGTCGCGCTGGCAGCGACGGCGGCAACGGCCCAGCCGACGAGTGAAAGAAATCGAGTTATCATGGCGGTTACTCCCGGTTTATCGGCACGCCGATGTTAGCACTGGCATTGATTATTCTGGACCATGCAAAGGTGTTACTCAAAAATCGACAAATATAATTTCAGGGTATTTGCCCTGAACGAGCTTCGACGGGACCGGGACAGGTCCGTCGATTTCCGAACCTGGCGCAATCGTCATGGCCATGCGAGCCCGGGCTCATAACGTTCGACAGGCCGGCAACGGAATGGGGGGAGTCGAAAATGGGAAGGGGCGGCGGCCGCGGCGCTGGCCACCGCCCCCCCAAGGCGCACGACGTGGGGGGATCAGCGTGACCGTCTGCGCCTAAACGCACCCAACCCCAAGAGGCCGAAACCGAACAGCGCGAGGGTGGTCGGCTCTGGCACCGCCGGCGTAACAACCGTAAACTGCGCCCAGAGGTTTGCAGTGTTCACGGCATTCTCGACCGTGTCGAACTCGCTCAAGGGGGTGTCCGTGCCCGGCGTCTGACCCGGCAGCAGGAAACCGAGGAGCTGCAGCGTGATCTGGGTGCCGTCCGCCAGCGTCAACACGTCGTTGCCGGGTGCCGCGCCGAACGTCACGATGTCGGCGCACCCGTTTACGTTGGCGCCCTGCCCGTTCGTCCCACCGTTCGCGCACGCCCCGCCATTCGCGGGATTGCCGTTCGGGGTCTCGTTGTGCATGAAGTGGAACACGAACTCCCTGTCGGTAAACGTGTCGCCGTTGGCCGCGATCGTCCCACGGAGACGCAGGTCCACGCCGGTGATCGAGGTGCCCGTCGTGATGACGAAATTGTTGTGCGTGAACGCGCCGAGCATGAACGGCGAGTTCTCGCTCTCCGAGAAGGGCACATCCCGGGAATTGTATTGGTAGCTGCTCTGCGTCCCGGTGGTTTGGCCCCACGACACCGTGACAGTGTCGTTGCTGAAATCCGTCGGGCCCGTGGTTGGGGTTGCGGAGGGACTGTACATCACGTTCGAATTCGGACCTTCGGGAACCGCATTCTCCCACCGCGCGTCAAGCGGGTCGAAGGTGATTGTTACCGCGAACGCGCTGCCAGCCGAAAGGAAAGCGAGAGCGCAGGCGGCCGCAGCCGCGAAATTGCGAACCCTGCGGGTTCCCCGCCCTTTGACAATGGGCGCCGCGGCGACGGCCGAAGCCGTGGGACGCGATGCCGGCATCGCGCCATCCCGATACTGATATTGTCGCATACCAACCTCCATGGCAAAATCTCTTCGGCTTTTGCCATGCAATCCTCGTGCCAGGAAAAATTGATTTGTAATTTCAATGTTCTGATATTTTTCTGACGTTGTAATCCAACTCAAGTGTAAATCCGCCCGACACGACCAGGCCACGGATCATCCGTCCGGAACCGCCCCTCGCCGAGCATAACATATTGTATTCTATGGCTTATTGCTATTTTTCCTGCCGCCGTTAGGCGTCCTTATGGAGTGTAAAAAAATCCGACACTTTCTAATTTTAAAGCGCGCTTTTTCGACGATAACCATAAATATTATGATCTTTAATACCATTTCACGCGACGTTATACCGATGGCACTCCAGCGCCTCTAAATTGATTTTCGGTCTACCGCTTTCGTTGTATGGGCGGTCTGGCCGCCGCGTAGGGGTCTTCGCGGGTCATGCCCGAAACGGCTTGCTGGGATGCCTCGAACGGGGGATGCCGACCGGCCGACCCAGCAGCGAGGCGCGGCGGGCCTGTCGCAACCGCGCGGGACGAGAGGGTCCTCAGCCGCGGCGGCCAGGTTCGATAGCGTCAGGCGCGAAGGTCGCGCCGAGCCACAAGCGGACGCCATCGGCAAACAGGGCACATCTGGGGCAGCCCTTCGCAAGCGCGCCGCCCTACCACCAAATTTCCAGTGATGCGAAGGAACTCCGCATCCATGATGGCGTGCATAACAGGGCCGATCAACATTCGGCGGAGTTCCTCGCGGACCTCAGCGAAGGGCATGAACGGGTGGGTGCATGCAACAGGTCGGGAGTGGCGCTGCATGCGAAGGCGGTCCTGACCGTCTCGCTGCCCAGCATGAGCCTGGCCTTCCCCGGGGCGCGGGACGGACACCATGGACGATAGACCCTACATGGGCATGTGGTACCGCCTGGTGGGAGAAGGCTTCCGTCGATGGCATTTCACCATCATGGCAGGACCGGACGGCCGCCCTGTAGACCGCGGCGAATTTCACGGAAGCCAGGTCGACGCCGCGGCGCTGGTGAAGAAGCGCATCGAATATATGGAACGGCTCGAGCGACGCCTGTGACGCCCCTCGTGGGTGCCCTTCGGTGCACGGCACCGGCGGGAAGCTCGCCTGCCCCGGTGCCGCGCAGGCCCCCGACGATCGGAACCGCCGCCGCGGTCGTCTTTATTGAAAGATGGTCGCAGCACCGGCGATAAGCAGCCAGGGCAACACCACGAGCAGCATGAGCGTCAGCAACTGGCTCCGGTTGATCGAGATGTGCTCTCGGACGCGGTGCGGCTTGTCGGCAACAATCCGCGTATCGGTAGCGGGAATATCCCTGCGCACCGGACTCGAATGTGACATGCGCCCTCCATTGACATAGAAAGTGCGCGCCGCATCGCGAGTCGATCTCCGGTCGATCCGATCGCAAGTCGATCGGGAGAGCGAGGTGCTGAAAAGCTACCTCGCGAAAAGGCCGACCAAATACAGGGCTGCGATCAGTCCGAAGACACCCCAAAACGCCGTACTTCTGACCGCCTGCCGCTTCGGCGCCCGCAAACCGTAACCGGTTCTGGCCGCCGGAACCTTGCCCTGATTTGCGACTGCCATGGAATCACCCCCCAACGGTCGAAAATCATAGTCGAACCTGGCGCTTTGACTTTTGCGCGAGCGTTCGAAGCCAGGATAGCCGATCGTGTGCCGCGGGCTGCGGTCCCTTCGGAGGTATAGCGCTTCGGTGGTAACGGCCTACTCGAGTTCGCGGGCGCGCCACCGGCGCGACCGTCGTCAGAGGAAAACGGACAGGTTCTTCGCGAGGAGGATGCCCTGCTCTATCAGGATCTTGCGGAACGAGATCCGCAGGGCGCCATCGACCCGGCGCAGCGTATCCTCGCGTCGGCCGACGAGGAAATCCGTCTCGGTCTCGAGCCGGTTGCGGTACACGAAGAACTTGCACTTCACCACTGCGCTCTCGCCGTCGGCGATGGAGGTGACCGGCGTCGCAAGCCGAATGTTCGAAACCATGTGCGACACGCGGGAGACCGGCTCCTCGGCCCAGTGGATGCCGGTCATAAGCTGGCGGACGCGCTTTTGTAGCGTCTCCTTGTCGTCGTCGAACCAGGCGACGTCTCCGAGCGCGGTCGTCTCGCGGTCCAGATCGTCGAATGCGACGTTCTTGCGAATGGGCATCCAGTAGCGAATGTCGTCGGTGAACAGGTCGAGCCAGGCCTCGTACTGGCGCTCGTCGAGAAGGTCCGCCTCCCGATACAGGAAATCGTCGATCTCGCGCATCAACAGCGTGTACGCGAGATCGGGCGAGTGCTTGTCCATCGTGGTCCCGGCGCCTGCGGCCTACCGCGCCGCGTCGGTTGCGGCGCGGAGCTCGCCCCAGTCGCGCGCGTCCATGCAGCGTGCCCACTGGTCGTAGAAGTTGCGTGGATTTTGCTCCGTCCCACGCGGCGCGGTCGCCACATGGCCGGGGATCAGCTCGTGCGGCCCTCCCGTGCCAAGTCCCGCCTTGTAGTGGTAGGCGTAGCGCCGCGATATCGGCCCTTGGCTGGCCGCCGAGGCGTAGTTCCAGTTCTCCATGTCGTCCTGCTCGGTCATGCCGCCTGGGCCGGAATAGCGGATGTAATAGCGTCGGAGGAAGTCCTTCACCGGCTCCGGCGTGCCTTTGTCCACGAAATAGACTCGCCACATCTCGGTACGCTGCAAGCCGCGCGGGTGCGCGACCAGGATGGTGCGCGGCTGATAGCCGTGGAACGACATGTTCGGGAAGATGGTGCCGACCAGCGAGATGACGCCGGCCTTCGCGCCCTGGCGGTCGATGCGCTTTCGCCAGCACGCGCTGAAATAGGCCGAGGTCTCGGGCGAACCCGCGAACTGGACCCAGTCCTTGTTGGGCGGCACGACGCGATAGACGAACCCGTGCCCGCCGGCGCACGCGCCATTCCCCCAGTAGCCTGTTTCCTCGCGACGCCCGCTGCCGGCGCCCGGAGCGATGCCGACCATGTCGACCGAGCGGTGGCTCACGTTGTGCAGGAAGTCACCGGCGAAGTTCTCCGACACGAACTTCCAGTTCGTCGGGACCATCCATTTCTGCACGCTGCCGAGCAGCTCGGTGCCGCCATTGCCGCCGTCCCAGGCGCGAAGGCCGGAATCGAGGGAGTCGCGAGCGGGACCCAGGTAGTCCTCGAAGGGCGGCGCGTCCGGATCCCAGGTGGCCCAGATCGTGCCCAGGAAGTTGGTCATCCGGGCGACCTCGACCAGGCCCCATTTGCCACGGTCGAACGGCGGCTTGTAGAGGTTGTCGTAGTCCTGCACCCCGACAAGGCGCCCGTCAGTCGCGTAGCTCCAGGCGTGATACGGGCAGACGAAGTTGGTCGTGTTGCCCTCGTCGTAGCGGCAGACCCGCATCCCCCGATGGCGGCAGGTATTGAGGAAGACGTGCAGCTTGCCGGTGCGGTCGCGCGTCAGGATCACCAACTCCTCGCCCATGCGGGAGAGGACGAAGTCGCCCGGATTCGGCACCTGGCTTTCGTGGCCGACATACAGCCAGGAGCGCCCGAAGACACGCTCGATCTCCTGGTCGTAAATATCCTGGCTGGCGAAGATCTCACGGCTGATCTCGCCGTTCACGCTGTCGATGTAACCCCGCATCGTACGCTCGTGTGCCGTCATCGTGCTATTCCGTCCGTTGCGGCGATCATGCCGCCCTCAAGGGATCAACTTGTCAAGAAGCTGCTGCGTCAGCGCGGCGCCCGGCAACGACAGACCCAATTCATGGCCATATTCCAGGCAGAGCTGGAGGTCCTTGAAGAACACCCGGCGCGAGCTCGATTTGAGGGCCTGGGAGGTCCAGCGCTCGGCCATGCGACTTTGCGCGGCTCCATCAGTGATGACTTTCGTCAGCACCTCCGGGGCGAGCCCGGCGGCGAGGCCGAGCCCGATCCCCTCGTAGGCGGCGAGAATGTTGACGCTGATCACCAACTGGTGCGCGAGCTTGGCGCGGATGCCCGTGCCGAGCCCGCCGGTGTGCTGGATCTTGCTGCCCGACGCCTCGAACAGGGGACGGCATTTCGCGAGCGTCGCGTCGCTGCCCCCGAACATGAACGACATTGTCTTGTTCTTGGCGCCGCTATCGCTGCCGCTGACCGGCACGTCGACGAGATCCACCTGGCGCGTGGCGCAAGTTTCGGCCAGCCGGGCGATCGTCGCCGGACGGATGGTACTGTGGACCACGATCGTCGTTCCCGGCGCGGCGGCGTCGAGCACGCCGTCCGGCCCGCTTACGACCGCTTCGACCTGGGCGTCGTCGAGCACGCAGACCTGCACCACCTCGGCGTAACGGCCGATCTCCGCATTCGAGCGCGCGATCTTCGCGCCCGCCGCGGCGACCTCGCCCAGCGGTTCGGGGCGCACGTCGTAGGCCATCAGGTCGAAGCCCGCCTGCACCTCGTTGATCGCAAGGTACTTGCCCTGGACGCCGAGCCCGACGAACCCGACCTTGAGTGCCATCGTTCCTCCTACCGCCGCCGCCACGCGGCGAACGCCGCTATTCCCGTTCGGCGCTGTCGCCGATCCGCTTCAGGGCATCGTCGATCAGCGACATGTCGGAATGTTCCTGGACGTCTATCGACTTCGCGACCAGCCCCATCTTGACCGCATCGTCGACGTTCTCCTGCAGGAGGTCGAGGTTAGGCCGCGCGTTGCGCGAGCGCCAATGCTCGCGATGGGTGAATGCCCAGCCGGCATAGGCGGCGACCGGGCGCTTGGTCACCTTGGCGACAAGCTCCAGCGCCGCCTGACGGTTCTTCGGGTCGAAGATCCAGTGACGGAACCGGATGTGGTCCTCCATGAAATCGACCATTGCGGCGCGATGCTTGGCGATGAAGTCTTTCGACGCCACCCAGTTCACCGACTGGGTCGGGCCCATCGCGTCGGTCACGGTGAACAGCGTCTCGAATTTGCCCTGCTTCTCGGCGATGGAGGTGAAGGGCTCGGTGAAGAAGGCGAGGTCGACCTTCTTCGAAGCCAGCGTGGGAAGCTGGGCCGGCACGCCGACTTCGACGATCTGGTAGTCCTTGCCCGCTTCCAAGCCGTGCTTCGAGAACATGCGGCGCAGCGCCGTGTCGGGCATCGAGCCGCGGCTGATCACGGCCACGGCATGGCCGCGCAGATCCTCCACCTTCTTGATGCCGCTGCCCTTGCGGACCATGAACGGATCGTCGCCCCAGCCCTTGATGCCGGTGGCCAGAACGTCGGCGATCACCACCAGCGGCAGGTGGGCTCGCAGGATGCCGTTGGCAAAGCTCTCGTAGCTCAGCGCGGCGATCTCGAGCTCGCCGGCGGCAATGGCGGTCAGCGCCGGCCCCGAGCCGCGGATCGAGACGTTCTCGATGGTGTAGGACTTGCCGTAATGCTTGTAGAGGTCGGTCTTGGCCAACAGCAGCGGGCCCCACTGGCCCGGCACCGAGCCGGCATACTGGATACGCAGCTTCACCGGATCGGCCGCCCACGCGCCGGTCGCGGCGAACGCCGCAATGACAAGCCCCGACAACAGAGTTCCAAATCGCATCGCGCCCTCCTGATCGCCGTTTGCCCGACTATACTGGTTTCGCTGCAGTGCGAAACGGGGCAATCCATGGCCCGGCGCCGGAACGGCAGCACGACATTCGCGCAAACAGAGGGCAACACCGAGACGTGGATTTGAGAAAAATGGGCCGCAGGGGCTCTTGCGGAACAGCGCGCGCCCTCGGCCTCAGGTAATCAGGTGCCGGCGACTAGGCCACGCTGGGATAGAACCGGACGAAGTAGAGCAGCGCTGCCGTTCCTGTGGGGCGACTTCTTCTGCCTGGCGATCCTGCTGCTGTTTCCGGGACTGGTCCTGTTCCTGCCCGATCTGATGATGTAGCCGGAACTGCAGGACGCTCCATCGCGTCCCCCTTCGCGGTCCGGTCGCCCTTCATCCAGCCTGTTCGAGGGATGAAGGCGAGCCGCCACGCGCCGCGGCGAGCGCCATCGCCCGGTCGAGAACCGGTAGCCCGCGCGATTCGCTCGGGATCACCAGCAGACCGCTGCGGCGCCCTGCCGCGCTCCAGGCGGGCACGCTGGTGACCCGGCAAATCCCGATGGCGAGGGCGAGGCCCGTCAGCAGCGGCGCATCCCACCACAGGGCCGCCGGCAGCCAGAACCACGTGCCGAGCCCGGCCGCGAGGGCGGCCAGCGTGTGCGGCGCGAAGGTGCGCACCGCCGCGTTGAGAGTGACGCCGTGGCCGCCGCGCTGCTGGCTGCCCCATCCGGTGCCGCTGCCGGTGAGCACGCTGACGACGAACCAGCTATGGGACAGCATCATGATCGGGGCGAGCAGTGTGGAGAACACGCTCTCCACCACGACACCGAGCGCGAGCCATGCGCAACCGCCATGGGCGCGCCGAGCGTCGCGGTCGCAGGCCAGGATCAGGGCGGCGAGGATCTTCGGGCCGAACAGGAGCGCCGCCGTCACCGAGGCAAGAGTGAGGAGCGCGAGCGTGTGCGAGATCGGCCAGGCGAGCACGGGATAGCGGCCGACATATGTGACCGGCGGGCCGCCAGTCACGCTCAGAGCCTCGGCGGCCGATGCGACCAGAAGGGCAAGCCAGAGCGGCGCGGACGCGTAGCTCATGACGCCGAGCGCGAGGTGCATGCGGCTCGGCAGGCGCAGCCCTTGCGCGAAAATCAGCTTGAGGTGCTGCAGGTTGCCCTGACACCAGCGCCGGTCGCGCTTCAGGTGGTCGAGCAGCGTGGGTGGCGTGGCCTCGAAGCTGCCGCCGAGCTCCGGCGCGAGCCAGACCTCCCATCCGGCCCGGCGCAACAGAGCCGCCTCGACGAAATCGTGGCTCAGGATTTCGCCGCCGAGCGGCGGCCGGCCGGGCAAAATCGGCAGGCCGCAATGGCGCATGAACGGGGCGACGCGGATGATCGCATTGTGGCCCCAGTAATTCCCGTCCGGCCCCTGCAGCGCCGCAAGCCCGGCAGCGTGTACCGGCCCGTAGACGCTGGAGGCGAACTGCTGGAAGCGGGCGAACAGCGACCGGCCGCCAACCAGAGCCGCCGGCACCTGAATCAGACCCGCGCGCGGATGGGCGTCCATCAGTGCCGCCAGCCGGACAAGCGTCGTGCCCGTCATCAGCGAGTCGGCGTCGAGCACCACCATGTAGTCATACAGCGCCCCCCAGCCTTCGCAGAATTCGGCGATGTTGCCGCTCTTCCGGCCTCGGTTCGGAGCCCGGTGGCGATAGAACACACGCAGCGGGTCCGCGGCCTCGGCACGCAGGCGGCGCCACGCGGCTTCCTCCGCGGCACGGCATGCCGCGTCGGTCGAATCACTGAGCACGAACAGGTCGAACCGGTCGCCTCCGCCGGCTTCCCTCAGGGACTCCCACATCGCGGCCAGCCCGGCGAACACGGACTCCGCATCCTCGTTGTAGACCGGCATGACGATCGCCGTTCTGCCCCGCGCAGCGGAGTCCCCGACATGCCGAGCGCTTGGCAGCGCCCCGGAGCCTTGTCGAAGCCGCCAAGCGCCCAGGCAGGATATCCAGAACGACGATGCGATCCAGGCGAACAGCACCGCGAAAAGTGCAAGAATTAAATCCTCGAGAGGCGTGAGGCCGTCGATGCGCAGGACCGCCCACAGCCGCGCTGTCGCGGCAGCCATTGTCGCCGCCACGAGCCCAAGGAAAATCCACCGCAGAAACGTGCGATCACGTCGGTTCATCGGCGCTCACACGCGCAGCGCCGGCCGCCCGCCAGCAAGCAATCAGGGCGCCGAGAACGGCCCCGGCGATGCGCTGCGGAGTCCAGTAGGCGATCTCCTGCCGCGGCATCGGCGTGGAAAGACGCGGCGGCATTGCCGGCGCGTCGCTGTAGCTCTCGGGTATTGCGTCTTCCATGTTGTGGGGTTCTCCTAACCCAATTCCGGGCGGCTTCCGCGTGGCCAATCGATGACTGGACGGCGCGCGGGACATCCGGCCGGCAAACGTGCGTCAGCCACTTCGCGTTCCGCTTCCACCTGTGCGACAATTGCCCGCGCGGCTTATACCATCTTGGAACGCGCCGCGCCCGACCCATATCCGGACGCTGAGCTAAGTGCGGGGTCAGCCATGCGTGCGATCGGTCGCCGACAATTCCTTGCCGCAGGCGCGCCGCTCGCGCTTGCACTTGCGCGACCATCGCTCGCTCTCGCTGCCGTCGCCGGCGCCGGTGAGCGTTTCGGCCCCCCGCAACCCTTCAGCTTCGAAGGGCTGCGCGCGGTGGCGAAGGCAAGGGCTGCGAAGCCGTATGTCGGCCCCGGACGGCCAGCGCCGAACCTCGTCGACTCCATCGATTTCGATGCGGTGCAGAAGATCAAATTCCGCCCCGAGCGGGAGCTGTGGCCGCATGGGACGGGGCCTTTCCCGGTGCGCATGTTCCCGCTCGACCGCTATAACTCGCTGCCGGTGCGCATATTCGGTGTCGAAGGCGGCACAGCGCGCGAGGTGCTGTACACGCCTCGCGATTTCGATTTCGGCAACACCGGCCTCGGCCAGAAATTGCCCATCGATGCCGGCTATTCCGGCTTCCGGGTGATGAACGGACCGGACGCCGCGACCGACTGGCTCGCCTTTCAGGGCGCCAGCTATTTCCGGAGTTCGGGCCAGGAGAACCAGTACGGCGCCTCGGCCCGCGGGATCGCCGTCGATACGGCACTCTCGACCAAGGAGGAATTTCCGCGCTTCGTCGCATTCTGGCTCGAGGAGCCGCACCGCGACCGCAAATCGATCACGATCTATGCCCTGCTCGACGGTCTGAGCCTCACCGGCGCCTATCGGTTCGACGCCATGCGCGAAACCGGAGCGGTAATGGATGTCACGGCGGAGCTTCATTTCCGCGCCGACGTCGCCCGGCTCGGCATCGCGCCGCTCACCAGCATGTACTGGTACGGCGAGAACGACCGGAGGCGCGCGACCGACTGGCGCCCCGAAATCCACGACAGTGACGGGCTCGCGATCTGGAGCGGAGTTGGGGAGCGCATCTGGCGTCCGCTGATCAACCCTCCCCGGGTACAGACCAATGCCCTTGCGGACACCAATCCCAAGGGCTTCGGCCTGATGCAGCGAGACCGCAACTTCGACCACTATCAAGACGACGGCGCGTTTTACAACCGTCGCCCGAGCATCTGGGTTGAGCCCAAAGGGGACTGGGGCGCCGGCGCGGTCCAGCTCGTGGAGATCCCGACGACCGACGAGATTCACGACAACATCGTCGCCTATTGGCATTCGGCCGAGCCGGCGAAGGCCGGAAGCTCGCGATCGCTTGGCTACCGCCTGTACTGGCGCGACGACAACCCGTTCCCGGTAGACGACATCGGCCACGTCGTCGCAACGCGCGTGGGTCAGGGCGGCGTGCCGGGCGCACCCTCGCCCGAAGACGACCGCAAGCGCAAGTTCGTGGTGGATTTCGCCGGTGGGCCGCTCGCCCGCATGGCGGCGCGCTTCGACGTGGCACCGGTCGTCTCGCTGTCCCGCGGGGTCGAGAGCAACGGATATGTGATCAAGGTGGTAGGCACCCAGCGGTGGCGCGCCTTGTTCGACGTCAGTATCGAAGGCAAGGAACCGGTCGACCTGCGGCTCTTTCTGCGGCTCGGCGACAAGACCCTGACCGAAACCTGGCTCTACCAGTACTTCCCTCCGCAGTAGGTCTCTGGCTCGGCCAGGCCCATCCGCGCCGCGCCCCCGAGGGCCGCTGCGGCTGTCCGCACTGTGTGCGATCGGTGGCGCAGGAACGGCCGCGCGGCCAGACCGTTCCGCTTGAACTGGGGGCCCGCACTTCAGCTTCGGTATCGGGTTGGCGCGTGACGCGGTGCCCTGCACGCGCAGTGTCAGGAGAACAGTATCGTGCGGATCGCGCAGGTAGCGCCTCTGGCGGAGAGCGTGCCGCCCCCCTTGTATGGCGGCACTGAACGGGTGGTTTCATATCTGACGGAAGAACTGACGCGGCTTGGGCACGACGTGACCCTCTTCGCGAGCGGGGACTCGGTGACCATGGCTCGTCTCGAGGCGGTCATCCCCCGAGCGCTCAGGCTCGACGCCACCGTGCACGACTCCATCCCTTACCACGTGATGCTGCTCGACGCCGTAAGGGCGACCGAGAGCTCGTTCGACATCCTGCACTTTCACCTCGACTACCTGCATTTCCCGCTCTTTCGGGACACGCCGTTGCGAACGCTCACCACGCTCCATGGGCGACTCGACTTGCCGGACTTGTGGCCGCTCTACAACCGCTTCCCCGAGATGCCTCTGGTGTCGATATCGAACAGCCAGCGCCAACCAATGCCGCCGGTGTTCTGGGCAGGCACCGTCTATCACGGCCTACCGGCCGAACGCTTCCTGTGCGACGCGACGAGACGCCGGAGCTATCTCGCTTTCCTCGGCCGCATCTCGCCGGAGAAGCGCGCTGACCGCGCCATCGAGATCGCGCGCCGTGCAGGTCTGCCGATCAAGATCGCGGCGAAAGTGGACAAGGTCGATCAATGCTACTTCGACGCCGTGATCCGCCCGCTCCTCGACGACCCTCTGGTCGAATTCGTGGGCGAGATCGGCGAAGCCGAAAAGAGCGCCTTCCTCGGCGGGGCGAAGGCGCTCCTGTTTCCGATCGACTGGGTGGAGCCGTTCGGGCTCGTGATGATCGAAGCGATGGCATGTGGCACACCGGTCATCGCCTGGCCGTGCGGGTCGGTGCCGGAGATCGTAGACGAGGGCGAGACGGGCTTCATCGTGGACAGCATCGACGCGGCGGTTGGGGCGATTGCACAGGCCGAGACGCTGTCGCCGGCTCGGATCCGGGCACGGTTCGAAGAGCGGTTCAGTGCGCGCCGCATGGCGACGGACTACCTGAAAATCTACGAATCCTTGATCGCGCTTTCGGCGGGCGTACCATCGATCGGCGCCCGCGGGAACGGGACCGAGCAGCCCCTCCCGACGGTGCTAGCCCAAGTCGCGCATGCCAAACTCGTCCACGAGGAGGCCCGCGGGCCAGCCAGGGGCAGCGTTGAACCGGAAGGGGCCACATAGAGGACCTGCAGCGTGTCGGACGATCGACTGGTTGGCGCCGCAACCGGACCGCAAGCGAGCGACGTGTTTCCCGTCACCGCGACGGCGTCCACGGAGCGCCAGTCGTGCACGCTGAAGGACGGCCACACGTTCGGCTTGTTCGACCCTTACGGCGATATCTCCCCTGGCGTCGGGTCCACGGGCGGGCTTTTCCATGACGACACGAGGCACCTGTCAACGCTGCAGCTGCTGATCGAAGGCCGCCGACCACTTCTTCTCAGCTCGAACGTGCTGGACGATAACGCGCTGCTGAGCGTCGACCTCACGAACCCCGACATGGAGGATGTGGAGGGGGTGAGCCTCGCGAGAGACACAATCCACATCCTGCGGCTGAAGTTCATCCGGCACGGGCAGTGCTTCGAGCGACTTCGGGTGCAGAACTACGATTCCCGTCCCCGGCGGCTCCGCCTCGACTACGTGCACGGCTGCGATTTCGCCGATCTGTTCGAGGTGCGAGGCCACAAGCGCCCGCGTCGCGGCACAGTCACGACTTCGCTGCGCGGCCGGAGCGTGGTCGAGTTCCGCTACACCGGTCTCGACGGTCTCATCTACCGCACGACGCTCCAGTTCGATCCGGAACCTGCGACCCTCGCACCGGAACGCACGAGCTTTGACCTCCTGCTGCCGCCGGGTGAACAGCGGCATGTCTCGCTTACGTGCCGCTGCACGCGCGACGCGGAGCGCGTGATTCCATCCGCGCAAACCTTCCTGTCCGCCCTCCGCGAGGCACGGCGTGACCTGCGTTCCCGGAAAAGCCGCGCCGCGAAGATCCATTCCTCGAACGAGATTTTTAACGAGGTCGTCACGCGCGCGCTTTCCGACCTGTACATGCTGGTGACCGATACCGAAGCCGGCCCGTATCCCTATGCCGGCGTGCCGTGGTACTGCACGGTCTTCGGGCGCGACGGAATCATCACGGCGATCCAGACGCTTTGGATCGATCCCGAGCTGGCGCGCGGCGTGTTGCGGTTTCTGGCGGCGCATCAAGCGCACGAGACCGATCCCCGTGCCGACGCCGAGCCGGGCAAGATCATCCACGAGATGCGGTTCGGCGAAATGGCCCGGATCGGCGAAGTGCCATTCCGCAGGTATTACGGCAGCGTGGATTCGACCCCGCTGTTTCTCCTGCTGGCCGGGCTCTACCACGAGAGAACTGGCGACCTGGACACCATCCGCGAGATCTGGCCCAACATACTTGCGGCATTGGACTGGATAGATCTGTACGGCGACGCGGACGCCGACGGGTTCGTCGAATACGAGCGCAAGGTCGAGGCCGGCCTGCTCAATCAAGGCTGGAAGGACTTGCACGACTCCATCTTCCATGCGGATGGAAGCAGCGCGCGCCTTCCGATCGCGCTATGCGAGGTGCAGGGTTACGTGTATGCGGCCAAGCTCCACGCGGCACGGCTCGCACGCGAGATGGGCGAACTCGCGCGAGCGACCGAGCTCGAGCTCGACGCCGCCACGCTTCGTCGCAAGATCGAGAACGCGTATTGGCTGGACGAGATCGGCTTCTACGCGCTCGCACTCGATGGTGACAAGCGGCCGTGCCGCGTGCGCAGCTCGAACGCCGGACACTTGCTCTTCTGCGGGGTTCCTGCGGAAAGCCGCGCCGAACGCGTTGCCGACCAGCTTCTCCATCGGGACTTTTTCTCGGGCTGGGGCGTGCGGACCCTCGCCGTCGCCGAGGCCCGCTACAACCCCATGTCCTACCACAACGGTTCCGTGTGGCCACATGACAACGCGCTTATTGCGCTGGGTCTGTCGCGCTACGGGCGCCGCAACCAGGTGCTGCAGATTCTCCGCGGCATATTCGACAGCGCGAGCTACGCGGAGATGCGCAGGCTGCCAGAGCTCTATTGCGGGTTCCGGCGCCGGCCGGGCAAGGGCCCGACGCTCTACCCGGTCGCCTGCGCACCGCAGGCCTGGGCCTGCGTCGCACCGCTTGCCCTGCTTCAGGCTGCGCTGGGGTTGGAGTTCGACGCGAAGGCGCGCGCGATCCGATTCCGGCAGCCCTTACTGCCGCAGTTCCTGGATGAGCTGGTGATCCGGAATCTGACGCTCGGACCTGCGAGCGTGGACGTCCTATTGCGCCGTCACGATCATGCCGTTTCCATCAACGTATTGCGACGACGCGGCGACGTGGCGGTTGAGGTAAAGCTGTCGTAGGGCGCCGGCGATGGCTCGCGCTCGTGCGCCCGTTTCAGGAGAGAATCATGGCCACGATTACCCCCTGCCTCTGGTTCGACGGCAAAGCCGAAGAGGCCGCCAGTTTCTACACCTCGGTCTTCCCCGACAGCCGTGTGGACGCCATCCGCCGGGCGCCCGGCGACTATCCGGCCGGCAAGGCGGGCGACGTGCTGCTGGTCGAGTTCACCCTGATGGGTCAGCCGTTCACCGGCTTGAACGGTGGCCCTGCATTTCAGTTCAACGAGGCGATCTCGCTTCAAATACCCGTGGAGAGCCAGGCAGAGGCCGACCGCCTTGCCGACGCACTTTCGGCGGTGCCCGAAGCCGAGCAATGCGGCTGGGTGAAGGACCGCTTCGGTGTTTCATGGCAGATCGTGCCCCGCCAGCTCATCAGGTTGCTCGGCGACCCCGATCGCGCCCGCGCCAAGCGCGCATTCGAGGCGATGATGCAGATGAAGCGTATCGATATCGCCGCACTCGAGCGTGCGGCCGACGGCCCCACCCCTCCGGGGCAAACTGGCTGAACGGTTTCGCAGGTACCGCTCGCCTCAGCGATCGGCACGCTCTGTCCCGCAGCCGAGTTGGCGCGACAGGCCTTCCACCGTCTCGATGAGCGCGCCGGTCATCGCTTCCCAATGGGCGCGCAGCGAGTCCGACCGCGCGACCACGCAGAGAACCGCCACGATCTTGCCGCGATAGTCGAAGACCGGGGCGGCGACGGCGTCGATGCCCGGCACCGCCGCCGGTTGTGCCGGGGAGACACGGGTCGCACGGACAGCGTCCAGCAGTTGCGTCAACTCGCGCTCGCCGGGCAACGGCAGGGCATTGCCGCGCCGCTTCCGACGCTCGGCGGTGACGAAGGGGCCGGTGGTCGAGGGCGGCAGGTGGGCGAGGAAGACGCGCCCGATCGCCGTCGTCAGTACCGGCAGGATCGAGCCCACCCGCACGTTCATGCTGATCGGCTGCCCGCTCTCCTCGATCGCCGTGATGGTCGGGCCCATATCGCCCCAAACGGCGGCCGTCACCGTCTCGTTGATGCGGTCGCGCAGATGCGGCAGTGCGTCATGCACCTCGCGCAGCGGGCTGAGGCGACGAAGCCCGCTGAGCCCGATCATCACCGCCGTCGGGCCGATCTGATAGATGCCGGTTTCGGGGTCCTGCACGACCATGCCTTCAGCGCGCAGACTGACAAGGTAGCGATGGACCTTTGCCCGCGGCAGCCCGGTCGCAAGGGCGAGGCGGCGGAGCGGCAGCGCACCGCCTTCGGCGGCGAGCGCGCGCAAAATCCGCGCCGCGACGGCGACCGACTGCACCCCCGACCGGCTGGCGGCCGCAGGCTCCGGATCGGCGACCGACACGACGTTCGCCCCGGTCGTTTTCGGGTTGACAGCCATGCCCGTCTCCATATCGAATCGCGCAATACGTCTTGCCATACGATACAACCTTCCGAATGGAGAGCACCATGCCGAAATTCGTCATCGCGCCGCACATGCGGCTCCACGAATGGGTCGCGGAGGAGAAGGGCTACTTCACGGAGGCCGGGCTCGACTATGAATTCCAGGACCAGCTCACCTCGGTCGACGCCAAGCATCACGATCTCGGCGACAAGGTCGGCGCCTACCAGACCTTCGAGAAGGGCCGGACCTGCGATGTCTCGGGCGCGTGCCACTGGACGGTCAACATGGCCGCCGCGGCCGGCCACGGGAAGCTCTACGCCGAGGTGTATTCGGTCTCGCCCTGCGGCATCTTCGTCGCGCCCGAATCCGATATCCGCCGGCCGGAGGACCTTGCGGGCGTGCCGATTTCGGTGGGCTACCAGTCCGGCAGCCACTATTCGACCATCGAGGCGCTGGACGAGTTTCTCGCGCCCGACGAGATCAAGCTGTCCTTCGCCGACGGTCTTCTGTTCCGCAGGCTGGAGCGGCTTTACGACCGCGAGGTGCCGGCGGTCAGCGTGTTCTCGGGCCCCTACTACTTCCTGGAGTCGCTCGGCTTCCGGAAGATCGTCGACACAAGCTTCATGATGGCGATGATGGTGAACGAGCGGGCCGAGATGGCCGACGTGCGCAAGTACTTCCACGCCTTGCGCCGTGCGCAGGTCGACATCGACCTCCATACCTACAAGTACACGCATTACTACAAGAGGGAGATGCCGGCGCGCTTCCACGCGGAGATGGACGTGCGCCGCTTCGGCCCCGGCGAGCGGCTGGTGTTCGAGCCCTACACGAGGGAGATGTACGAGGCGACGCAGAAATGGGTGATCGGCCGCGGCATCTTCGACGAGGGCAACCCGATCGTGCGGCCCTATGACTCCTCTGTCATCGCGACCGCGGCGGAGTGAACGCAATGGCTGACGATGCCAAGCCGCTCGATACGATCCTCGCGGGGCTCCTCCACAAGGAGCTGTACATCGCCGTGACCAGTCCGCTCAGCGGGCCGGGCCTGCCCGAGAAGCTGCACGAGCACATTCTCGGCCAGATCGACATGGAGAAGCGGCACGTGCTGTTCGGCGCGGGACCGCTGCAGGACGAGGACAAGGACAAGCCGACGCGCGGCATGTTCGTCATCCGCGCGTCGTCGTTCGCGGAGGCGCGCGCGATCCTCGATACGGACGTCTTCCACAAGGCGGGCCTCCGCACCTACAAGCTCTACCGCTGGAGCCTGAACGAAGGCTCCATCACGTTCACCGTGAACTACTCCGACCAGACCGCCAAGATCGACTGAGGGGGACCATGATCCGCACCCGCGTCTGCGACCTCCTGGGCATCGACCACCCGATCGCCCTCGGCGGCATGGGCTCGATCTATGCGCCCGACCTCGTGTCAGCCGTCTCGAACGCGGGCGGGCTGGGCGCGATGGGCTGCCACCGGCTGGATCCCGACCAGATTCGCAAAGGCACGGCCGCGATCCGGGCTAAGACGGACAAGCCCTTCGCCCTCAACTTCCTGATCTTCGAGGCGCGCGAGGACTCGTTTGAAGCAGCTTTGGAGCTGCGGCCCGCCGTCGTCGCCTTCGCCTGGCCGCGGCCGGAGCAGGACATCGCGCGCTACATCGGCCGCGCGCACGATGCCGGCGCCAAGGTGACGTTCATGGCGGGCGGCGTGCCCGAAGCGAAGCGCGCAGCCGACGCAGGCGCCGACGTGATCGTCGCCCAGGGCACCGAGGGCGGCGGGCATGTGAGCTGGATGGCCTCGCTGCCGCTCATCCCGATGGTGGTCGACGCCGTCGCGCCGGTGCCGGTGCTGGCGGCCGGCGGCATCGCCGACGGGCGCGGGCTCGCTGCCGCACTGTCGCTGGGCGCCGACGGGGTGCTGCTCGGCACGCGCTTCCTGGCGAGCCGGGAATCACCGCTCCATCCCAACTTCAAGCAGGCGATCGTCGATGCCGACGGGCACGACACGGCGTTGTCCGAGATTCCCGATGTCGCCGCGGCGACGGTCTGGCCCGGCGCGATGTCGCGCTCGAAGCGCAACCGGTTCATCGACAGATGGGCCGGTCGCGAATGGGCGCTGCGCCAGCACCAGGCCTCGGCCATGGAATCCATCGCCGCGGCCCGCGCCGCGGGTGACGTAGACGAAGCGCCGCTCTCGATGGGGCAGGATGCGGGCCTCATCCACGACCTGCCGCCGGCGGGTGAGATCGTCGCGCGGATCGCCCGCGAGGCGGAAGAGATTCTTGCGTCGCGCCTGCCCCGACTGATCCACTAGCCTCATCGGCCAGACTCGTTCTGCGCGCCGGACGGGCGCGCCTTCCGGAAAGGTCGCTATGCCCGAACAGCCCGCCCCCGGCGCCGGCTTCGCCATCGCGCTCGGCGCGGTGACGCTGGTCAGCCCGCTTGCCGTTCACCTGTTCCTGCCGGTGATGCCAGCGGTCAAGACCGCCTTCGCCATCTCGGACGCGCTGGTCGAGGCGACGTTCAGCGTGACGCTGGTGACCATGGCGGTGGCGACCCTGGTCTACGGCACGCTGTCGGACCGGCTGGGTCGCCGCCGGGTGCTGCTTTCGGGCCTCGTCCTGTTCGTTCTGGGCAGCGCGATCTCGGCGGTGGCCGGGTCGGTTGCCGTGCTGATCCTCGGCCGCCTGACGCAGGCGGCGGGCGCGGCGTGCGGCCTGACCCTCACCCGCGCCATCGCGCGCGACGCCTACGGGCCGGAGGCGCTGATCAAGGCCATCGCCTATCTCACCATGGCCTACACGGTGGGGCCGATGATCGCGCCGCCGCTCGGCGGCATATTGATGGACCATTTCGGCTGGCGGTCGAGCTTCTGGTTCGCGCTCGCCTCGGGAATCGGCATCACGATCGCCGCCTGGGCGGTGCTCTACGAGACCCGCACGGGAGCCGATCGCCGCGAGCGGCGCGGTAGCGTGCTGGGCGACTACATGGCGCTCTGCCGCAGCGCGCGGTTCATGTCGTACGTGCTGCAATCCGGCTTCATGTCGTTCCAGTTCTTCGCCATCGCCGCCGCCTCGCCCTTCCTGATGAAGGACCTGCTGGGCCAGACGGCAACGCAGTATGGGCTCTACTTCCTGTTCTTCCCGCTGGGCTATTGCAGCGGCAATCTGATCTCGAGCCGCCTCGGCGGGCGCGTGCCGATCGAGACCATGATGCTGACGGGCTCGGCGATGGCGACGGCGGTGGTCGCCGGGCAATCGACACTGATCCTCGCGGGGTATCTGTCGCCGTTGCTGCTCTTCGTGCCGGGCGGGATGATCAGCTTCTCCCAGGGGCTCGCGCTGCCCAACGCGCAGGCCGGCGCGATGCGCGTGGTTCCGCAGCTCGCGGGGACGGCCGCGGGCATAGGCGTGTTCTTCCAGATGGTGCTGAGCGCCGCGTCGGCCGAGCTTTACGGCGTGGTGGCCGATGGGACGCCGCTGCCGATGATCGGGCTGATGGGCATCGGCACCGCGTGTGCACTCGGCTGCGCGACGTTCACGTTCGCCACACGCGGCACGGCGTCCCTCTAACCTCATGGTCGCCGGCGCCGCACCGCTTCGAACACAGGCATCGAACTTTGCGCTGGCAGGGCGCCGCGCGCGCTTGACCTGGGTCAACAAGCGACCGCCACCAATAAGGTAAAGGCAGCCGGAGGATCGGTCCGCCAGGTGCGGGCCTAGACGAGGGCTCCGCCATGCCACATAAGCAAGTCCTGTTCCGCTCCGCCGCACGCGAGAAGATTCTTCGGGGTGCCACGCAGCTCGTCGACGCCATCCGCGTCACGCTCGGGCCCAAGTCCAAGTCGGTGCTGATCGACAGAAAATGGGGCGCGCCGATCGTGTGCAACGACGGGGTGACCATCGCGAAGGAGTTCGACCTCAAGGATCCGGAGGAAAATCTGGGCGCGCGCATGCTGCGCCAGGCAGCCGAGAAGACCTCGGAGGTCGTGGGCGACGGCACCAGCACGTCGACCATCCTCGCCCACGCAATTTTCGCCGACGGGGTGCGCAACGTTGTGGCGGGAACCAGCGCGATCGACCTCAAGCGTGGCCTCGAACGCGGCGTGAAGGCCGCGGTGGCAGCGCTTCACGGGATGTCGCGCCCGGTCGAGACGCGCAAGGAGAAGGCGCAGGTCGGCACCATCTCGGCGCACAACGACGCCGCGGTGGGCGAGCTCGTCGCCGAAGCCATGGAGAAGGTCGGCAGCGAAGGCGTCATCACGGTCGAGGAATCCAAGACGACCGAAACCGCCCTCGAGGTGGTCGAGGGCATGCAGTTCGATCGCGGATATATCTCGCCCTACTTCATCACCAACCCCGACAAGATGGAGGCGGTGCTCGAGGACGCACAGGTCCTGCTGTGTGATCGCAAGATCGGCGCACTCAAGGACATGATGCCGCTCCTCGAACAGATCGCCAAGTCGGGACGGCCGGTGCTCGTCATTGCCGAGGACGTCGAGGGCGAGGCGCTGGCGACCCTGATCGTCAACAACCTGCGCGGCACGCTCAAAAGCTGCGCCGTGAAGGCGCCGGGCTTCGGCGACCGTCGCAAGGCCATGCTGCAGGACATCGCCGTCCTGACCGGCGGCCAGGTCATCGCCGAGGAAATGGGGCTGAAGCTCGACGCCGCGACACTCGACCAGCTCGGCACCGCCAAGCGCGTGGTGGTGGACAAGGACGACACGACCATCATCGGCGGGGCGGGCGACAAGGCGCTGATCAAGGACCGCGTCCAGCAGCTTCATCGCGAGATCGACAACTCGACCAGCGACTACGACAAGGAGAAGCTGCGCGAGCGCGTGGCGAAGCTCTCCGAAGGCGTCGCGGTCATCCGCGTCGGCGCGCCGTCCGAGGCCGAGATGAAGGCGAAGAAGGAGGCGCTCGACGACGCGATCAGCGCCACCAAGGCCGCGGTGGACGAGGGGATCGTACCGGGCGGCGGTCTCGCACTCCTGCGCTGCATTCCGGCGGTCGCGAAGGAAGAGGCGGCGTCGGAGGGCGACGAGCGCACGGGCATCCAGGTGCTCAGGCGCGCGCTCGAGGCACCGGCGCGCCAGATCGCCGAGAACTCGGCGGTCGATGGCGGCGTGGTGGTGGCCCGCATGATGGACGGCACCGGCAATTTCGGGTTCGACGCGGCGCGTAAGACCTATGTCGACCTGGTGGAGGAGGGGATCATCGATCCAACCAAGGTCGTGCGCATCGCGCTGGAGAACGCCGTGTCGGTAGCAAGCGTCCTGCTGCTCACCGAAGCGACGATGACCGAGATCCCCGAAACCAGGAAGGAAGGTGCGGCCGAGCACGAGATGGGGATGTAGCGACGCGGCCGGCCGCGCCTACCATGCCCCTTCACGATTCCAACATCGCGGTCCTTCTGGACCGCATGGCGTCATCGAGTGCGCCGCACTTGATCCGCATCAAAGGTCGGACGCCCGATGAGCGCTATTCTTTTCGCGAGCCACCGAAACGCGATCGCATCCATCGAAAGGACACCGGCCATGGAGATTCCCGTGCAGCATACCTCCATCCCGGCCCCGAAGCCGAGTGGGCGACTGCATCGTCGATAAGGGAGAAGCGCCAATGGCAAACCGTTCCGTGAAAGAGCAGGGGCCGAGCGATTCCGGCCAGGCTGCGACCGCCGAGGACGTTCTGCGGCTGTGCGGCACGATCGACGATGCGAAAGTCGTCGAGATCGTGAACCTGTCGCCGACGCTCGAGGAGCTCGAGGAAGCCGCCGCCTGGTCGGCCGACGAGGGCGAAACGCTGGGAAAGGACGAACGTCCGCTCGGCGGCGTCGCCGCCCGGATCTACGAAATCCTGTCCACCGAGCTGGACACGGGCGAGCGCGACTAACACTTATCGGGCCCCGGCGGCTGGACGCTACGACTGCGTGCGCAGGGGGCGGCTGAGCCGAGACCGGCGCAGGGCTCGGACCGCGTCGACGGGCGTGAGACGGCCGGCGAGGCCCACGCTGCCCGAACGATGTGAAAGGGACGTCCGAATTCTCGAAGACGCGTTACGGCGGTCTCAGGCTCACCCCTTGATGACGATGCGCGGCTTGAGCCGCGCAACGCGGCGCGCCAGGCCGGCGTTCTCCGTGGCCGCGACCACCGCGGCCACGTCCTTGTAGGCGCCCGGCGCCTCCTCGGCGACACCGCGCATCGACGGGCTGCGCACGAGGATACCGCGCCCGCGCAGCTCGTCGACCAGCGCGCGGCCGGTCCAGTGCCGCAATGCCTGGTGGCGGCTCATGGCCCGACCTGCCCCGTGGCAGGCCGACGACAGCGACAGCTGCTTCGCCGCTCGCCATTCCTACCAGCACCCACGATTCCGTGCCCATCGAGCCGCCGATCAGCACCGGCTGGCCTACGGCGCGCAACGCTTCGGGGATGTCCGGATGGCCCGGCCCGAAAGCGCGCGTTGCGCCCTTGCGGTGGACATAGACGTCGCGGCGCCGGCCATCTATCTCGTGCGCCTCCAGCTTGCAGGTATTGTGCGACACGTCGAACAGGAGATCGAGCGTTGCCCGCGGCAGGCGGCGGGCGAATACCTCACGCACCAGGTGGGTCAGGATCTGGCGGTTGGCGAGCGCGCAGTTGATCGCCGCCCGCATGGCACCGAGATAGCGCTCGCCAATGTTGGAGCGGATCGGCGCGCAGGCGAGCTCGCGGTCCGGCAGATCGATACCGTGCAGCGGCGCGACGAGCGCCATGTCGCGCAGGAACTCGGTGCCGATCTGGTGGCCGAGCCCGCGCGAGCCGCAATGGATCGTGACGACCGCCTCGCCGGTCGCCAATCCATAGGTCCGCGCGGCCTCCGCGTCGAAAATCTCCCCGACCTCCTGCACCTCGAGATAATGGTTGCCCGAGCCGAGCGTGCCCATCTCGTCCTGCTGGCGGCGCTTGGCGCGCTCCGAGACGAAGCCGGGCACGGCGCCCGCCATGCGGCCCTGCTCCTCGATGCGCGCCAAATCCTCCACCCAACCCCAGCCGCGCGCGACGGCCCATACGGCCCCACCCGCCAGCATCTCGTCCATCTCGGCCGCGTCCAGGCGGATATTCCCCTCGCTGCCGACGCCGGCCGGAATGCTGCGCGCCAGGTCGGAGGCCAGAACGTCCTGGAGTGCGTCGATCTCGCCGATCGGAAGGCCGGTGGTCATGGTTCGCACGCCGCACGACACGTCGAACCCGACGCCGCCCGCCGAGACCACCCCGCCCTGATCCGCGTCGAACGCCGCGACGCCGCCGATGGGAAAGCCGTAGCCCCAGTGGGCGTCGGGCATGACGTAGACGGCGCCGACGATGCCCGGCAGGCAGGCGACGTTCGTTGCCTGCTCGCGCACCTTCTCGTCCATCGCGCCGACCAGCGCCTCGCTCGCGTAGATCACGACCGATGCGCGCATCCTGCCGGTCGGCGCAATCCGCCACGCGCAGTCGGACAAGCGTTCGAGGTTGGCGACGTCCATGCATTTTTCCGCGAGGGCGAGTATCCCTCGCTGCCGACTATGGGATCGCCGGCCTTCGCCGTTGCTGCAAATCAACGTGACGGCCTGGGGGTCGGCGCCCTCCAGTGGGTTCGGTCGAGCGAAACTGCCTAGGCGCGAGCTAGGGTTTTTCCGGTCCGTCCGCGGAGCCGCCAAGCTCCGTCAGTCTTGACTCGGCCTCGGCCAGCAGCCCGCCGATGACCCGCCGCTTTTCGCTGTCCGCTTCGGTCGCGAGGAGTTCCTTGTAACGCGCGATGTTGAGACGGGTGATGAAGGCATCGCCCATGGGTCCCGTGCCCATCGATCGCCCTCCTAAGTAATGCGTACCACCGTCGTTGCGCGCCTAACCGCGCGCCGGTGCGAAGGGTGTTCCACCCCTCCCGTGTCGCTCCGCTGGTGGCAATAGCGGGACACCATCGTAGCGCATCCATCGCAGACGGCGTCAGCTACAACGCGATAATCTTGTGGATAAGCGATTTTCCAGATATCGCGACGCGCCAGCTTTACCGCCTTGCCCCAGCGCTACGATCGCTGGCGCGCTCAATTCTTGCCGAAGATGACGCCGAGCAGGGCGGGCGCAAGCAGGGTGACCGTGACAACGGTCGCCAAGTTGAGCAGAAAGCCGGCCCGGGCCATCTGCGGGGTGGAGACACGCCCGCTGCCATGAACGATCGCGTTGGGTGGGGTGGCTACCGGCAACATGAACGCAGCGCTGGAAGACAAGGCGACAGGGGCCATGAGGAGGAGCGGATCGAGCCGCGCCTCGACCGCCAGCACCCCCATGATCGGCAAAAAGACCGCGGCCGTTGCCGTATTGCTGGTCAGTTCGGTCAGGAACACCACGATCGCCGTCACCAAGCCAACGAGCAGCAGCGTGGGCCAGTCAGCAGCGCGTAGCAACGTCATCCCGATCCAGCCCGCGAGACCGCTGTCGCTGATCGCGGCGGCAAGGCTCAATCCGCCGCCGAACAACAAAAGCGTGCCCCAGGGGAGGCGGGTCGTGTCGCTCCAGGAGAGGAGGGCGCGCGCGCCGTCCTGACCGGCCGGGATCAGGAACAGGAGGAGCCCGGCGAAGATCGCGACGCTGGTATCGTCGAGCCAGCCGAGCCCCTGCAGACCGCTCAGGAGAGGCCGCAGCAGCCATAGAACGACGGCAAGCAAGAACACGCCCGCAACCCGCCGCTCTGCCTTGCCGACAGGGCCGAGTTCGGCCAGGTGCGCGCGCAGCGCCTCCCGACCCGCCGAGACCGGCGCGCCGCGCGGCAGCCGGAACGCGACACGCGTCAGGACGACCCAGGCGAGCAAGCCCAGCACGATCGAGATCGGCACTCCGACGACCATCCATTGGGCGAACCCGATACGGAGGCCGTACGTTTCCTGGGCGAAGGCGGCGAGCAACGCGTTCGGTGGCGTCCCGATCAGCGTAGCGAGACCGCCGATGCTTGCCCCGTAGGCCACCGAAAGGAGAAGCGCCGGTGCAAGACGGCCCTCGTCATCGCCCAACTCATCGAGCACCGAGAGCGCGATCGGCAGCATCAGCATCGCGGTCGCGGTGTTGGACACCCACATCGAGATCAGGCCCGTGGCGGTCATGAAACCGGCGGCAAGGGCCCCGGGCCGTGTTCCGACGCGCAGGACGATCGTGAGCGCGAAGCGCCGGTGCAAGTCCCAGCGTTGCACGGCCAACGCGATCAGAAACCCGCCGAGGAACAGAAAGATCAGCGGATTGGCGTACGGCGCAGCCGCCTTTGTCAGTGGCGCGAGCCCCATGGCGGGAAGGACGAGGAGCGGCAGAAGCGCGGTCGCGGCGACGGGCACCGCCTCGGTCGACCACCAGATCGCCATCCAGATCGCCAGGGCCGCCACGTGCCACGCCGTCTCCGGCATGGTTTCAGGTGGACCTGCAAGGAGCATCAGCAGGAACGCGGCCGGGCCGGCTCCAAGGCCGAAGCGGATGGATCGGCTCGCCTGCTCTCCGCTTTTATCCGTCATCGGGTATCCCAGGTTTCATGGGCCGGTAATCTAGCCGGTAACGGAAACGGGCCAATCCTACCCCTCGAAACGGTCGAGCGCGCCGCGAACGGCAAGCCGGTGCAGCAGGTCCTTCAACGTCAGCACGCCGACCAGCCGGTCGTCACCCACGACGAGCAACCGACTGTTTCCGGTCCTCTGCATTCGTTCGAGCGCCTGGGCGGCATCCGCGTCCGGACGGATGGTGTTGTCCGCCGTGCAGCTCTCCGCGATGCGGCTGACCGTCGCCAGGTCCCATTCTTCACGTGGAAAATTCTGTACGTCCTTCAGGCTGACGCAGCCGACCAGACGGTCGCCGACGGTGACCGGGAACAAGTCGTAGCTGAAGCGGTAGAGGTAGTCCTCGATGAACCGTGACACGGAGATGTCGGGTGGGACGGTCACCGGGTCGGGAGTCATGATGTCGCGCACGGTATCTGTCTTGAGTGCCTGCTGCGCGATCAGCCGTTGATAGGAAGCTGCGGCAGCCCCGTTCATGAACAGCCCGATCAGAAACAGCCAGAGCCCGCCGATAAAATTGCCGCCGAGGATGTCGACGACCCCGAAGGCGGCCAGCAGGAACCCGAAACTCTGGCCGAGGCGTGTCGCCCAGCGCGTGGCCCAGCGCAAATCACCCTTGAAGTGCCACAGGATCGCCCGCAGCACCCGGCCCCCGTCGAGCGGAAAACCCGGCACCATGTTGAACCCGGCGAGCACGAGGTTGAGGAAGGCGAGATGCGCCGCCACGCCGGAGACATACTCGGGAACGGAAAGCGCCTGGAGTCCCGAAGCGAGGAGGTAGAACAGCCCCGCCAGCATCACGCTGGCGGCGGGGCCGGCGATCGCGATCCAGAACTCGTCGTTCGGGCGGGCGGGCTCCATCGCCATCTCGGAGACGCCACCAAAGAGGAACAGCGTGATGCCCTTGATCTCCAGCCCACGGGCGCGCGCCACCACGGAGTGCGAGAACTCGTGAAACAGCAGGGAGAAGAACAGGCCGATCGTCGCAACGATGCCGAGCCACCAATAGGTCGTCGCGGGAAGCTCGGGATAGGCGGCCGGGAAATAGCCCGCCGCGAGCGACCAGACCACCAGGATCGCGAGGAACAGCCAGCTCACGTTCGCGCGGACGCGAAAGCCCAGGATTTCGAACAGGGTGAAATTGTGGCCGAACATCGTTTCCCAATTCGCGGGCAAACCCAAGGCGGGCTTGCCCGGCTTGTTTCAGGACAGCGTAGCGAGGACGCCTGTTGCCGGCGGGAACGGCGGAAGGACGTTGCGCCGTTCCGATACCGCCATTTGGACGTCCTCCGGTTGAAAGATTGCTGCCTGCCAAGGCCCATCGCTCCCGCATTCGCGAGAGTGCAGTGGCGAGCATAACAAGCGCGCCGCAGGTAGTGGTTATCGCCCCGAAGCGATGTGCCTATTGATCCGCATCAAATGCAGGGCGACACGCGCACTCTCAACGGCGGTCTTACCAGCGGATTCAAATATTTTCTTTGCGCGGCCCGCGTATATCCTCGCGCCGAACGATGGGCGGTTGGCCGCGTGACCGAGACCCAGATCGCCGTTCTGCTTCTATCGCTGATATCCGCCGTGACGACGGCGGCGGGCGTGCTGGCGGCGGAAGGCCGCTCGGCTAGCGCGGCGGCGTGCGGACGCTAGGCCGGCACCACCCGGGGCCGCTGCACCGAATTGCGTGCCGATGACGGGAAGCACGACGTCCACGACGGCCCCATCTATGAAGGCCATCGCCGACGCGGCGATGGTGGCGGCCAGCCCCCAGGGCTTGGCGCGTGCGAGGCAGTCGCCGGGCCGCGTTGCAAGCGCGATGCCAGGATCGCAAGGCTTGGCTTGGGCGCGAAGCAACCCGTTTCCCTCCCGATAGGCCGCGATCCGCGGTGCGTGCCGTCAGGGCAGGTCGAACGTCAGCAATTCTGCACCGTCGGTCACCGCCCTGATCGTGAGCTGAGCTTCGCCTTCGATCGCCGCGCCGTCGCCCGCGCGCAGATCCTCGCCGTTCACTTCGATCCCGCCGCGCGCGACCTGCAGCCAGGCCCGGCGGTTTGGGGCCAGGCTGTGGGTGATCTGACCGTCCCTTTCCAGAAGGCAGGCATATATCCGTGCGTCCTGGTGGATCAGGACAGACCCGTCCGACCCATCCGGCGAGGCGACGAGGCGGAGGCGACCGCGCCTTTCCGTGTCCGGGAACGATTTCTGCTCGTAGCCGGGCGCGAGGCCCATCTGACTGGGCAGCAGCCAGATCTGCAGGAAATGGACCGGTTCGGTGGGCGACGGGTTGAACTCGCTGTGCCGCACGCCCGTGCCGGCCGACATGCGCTGGACATCGCCGGGACGGATGATCGACCCGGTTCCGAGGCTGTCCTTGTGTTCCAGCGCGCCCTCCAAGACGTAGGAGACGATCTCCATGTCGCGGTGGCCGTGCGTGTCGAAGCCCTTGCCGGGCTTCACGCGGTCCTCGTTGATCACCCTGAGCGGCCCGAACCCCATCTGCCGGGGATCGTGATATTCGCCGAACGAAAACGTATGGCGGCTATCGAGCCAGCCGAGCTTCGTATTGCCGCGATCGTCTGCATAGCGGATGGAGATCATTCTCGCCTCTCCCGTGGGAGCCGCGCATGGCTGTCATATGGCACGCGCCCACGAAATAGAGCGCGCGCAATGCGCGGGCAACGACGGGGGCGGACCGCCCCTGCCTTATCCAGAGAAATTCGTTGCCGCCCCGTCGCTCGCGCAAGATGACCTCCGGCCGCAAAGACAGCGCTGGGCTTTGGACCCTCGCAGGTCCGGCGCGCGCCTCCTCGGGAACGGTATCGGCCACTAACGCCGTAAGCAGCCCTTGCGTCATTTCGCACGTTTTCGGATTCAGACAACGCTGAAACGTCAAGTTCTGCGGTGCCGCGGCGGGCGCGTTCCCGACTGTCCGGTGATCGATGTGCTGACCGGTGGAAGTTAGCTCCGGTTAAGCTTTTGAACCCGCACAAAAATTTGACTCTGGCGGACGTGGCACTTAGGTAACGCGCCGTTGGGGAGTAGCCGCCGTCCCGAGGGGCGGGATCACGTCAACATACTTGTGCCGGACGGCACATGGCGTGATCGGCGCAAGACCGTTTGGCGAGACCAGCATCCGGCGTGGCTTTCCGGGGTGAAGCCGCCACCGGGTGTGGTCCACCACCCCCCACGGATCCTCCGATGCTCCGTACGTTCGCGATCGCGCTCAGCATGTCCGCCGATGCCTTCGCCGCGTCCGTCGCGCAGGGCGCCGCCCTCAACCGGCCGAAGATCGTCGAGGCGCTGCGCATGGCAAGCGTGTTCGGCACGGTCGAAATGCTGACGCCGGTTGCCGGATGGCTGTGCGGCCGAGCGGCCAGTACGGTGGTCGCCGAGATCGATCATTGGATCGCGTTCGGCCTCCTTGGCGCGCTCGGGGCGAAGATGATCTGGGAGGGCACCACGCGGCCGGCGCATCTCGCGCGGCCGGATCGCTACTCCCTGCCTGCCCTGGTGGCGACGGCTTTGGGGACCAGCATCGACGCCTTCGTCATCGGCCTTACCACCGCGCTTATTCATACGGACATCGTCACGATGGCGCTCGGCATCGGCGCGGCGACCTTTTCGATGACATTCGTCGGCGTCATCGCCGGTCGCGCCATCGGCGCCCGGCGCGGTCGCGCCGCGGAGGCCGTCGGCGGCCTGGTGCTGGTCGCCATCGGCACCGCCATCCTCGTTGAACATCTGGGCCTGTGGACCCCCGTCGGCCTCGCCTGAAAGCTCTGAGGGCAAGCGCCGGGACGCATGAAACAGGAGAAGGTACGGGTGTCGACCGGCATTGCTCCGAGGCGAGCAAAGTCATAATCTCGGACGCGACGCGAGGGAGGACGCAATGATGCGGGAAACAGAGGTCGCGGCGGTACGCGGGCCCGTGCTTTCGGCGGCGCCGATGCGCTCTGCCGGAGTATTGGCGATTTTGCTCGGCGTGTTTCTGCTCTATGGGGTCGGCTTCGCGCAGATTCCCGCAGTGCACGATGTGGCCCATGACGGCCGCCACAGCTTCGCCTTCCCCTGCCACTGACCACCCTTCTCCCCCGGCTCCTGGTGACGGCCCTTGCGGCCGGGGCGGTCGCAGGGCTGGCAAGCGCGCTTGTCCATTCCATCACGACCTGGCCCTTGATTGGCCTTGCCGAGATGTTGGAGGAAGGCGGCGCCCATGCCGCGCACGGCGCCTCGCTCAGCCGAATCGCGCTCTCGTTCCTGACCGATGTAGTCACCGGCGTCGCCTTCGCGATGGTTTTGGCCGGCTGCTACGCCGTCTCGGCTCGCCCGGTCGACGGCCGGACCGGCATCATGTGGGGTCTTGCGGGCTTTGCGATCTTCGTGCTGGCGCCATCGCTCGGCCTTCCGCCGGCCCTGCCTGGCGCGGCCGAGGCGCCGCTGGCCGCCCGGCAGGGATGGTGGCTGCTCTCCGCGCTGGCTGCGGCAGCCGGGCTTTGGTGCCTGTTTCTCGCCAATTTCCGCTTCGCAGGCATCCTCGGGGTGGTCTTGATCGCCATTCCGCACCTGATTGGTGCGCCCGCGCCCGAAACGTCCGGAACGGTCCCGGCGACGCTCGCCGCGCGTTTCGTTGCCGCCTCGATCGTCAGCGGCGCGATCTTCTGGTCCGTTCTGGGCTGGGCGAGCGGCGTGCTCTACCGGCGGTTCGTCACGGGCAACGGCGCGGCGCCACCTAGTTGAACTCGCCGGGTAGATCGCGTCGGGTGCCTCGGGAAGCTTCCCGGGGCACATGTGTATGTACGGCGTGGGATGGAACAGGGGAGAGACGCCGTGCATCTGCGCCGAAAAGCGATTGTTGGAACCTTGAAGCTGCTCATCGTCGGGGTCGCTGCCGTTTCGCTGACCGCCTGCGCCGGCGCCTCGATGAACGCGAGCGAGCTCGGCAAGACGCGCGCGACGAAGCTCGGGCCCGTCCTGGTCGACGGCAGCGGCAACACGCTCTACACCTACGATCCCGACTCGCCGGGCACGTCGAAATGCACCGGGACCTGCGCCATCGTTTGGCCGCCAGCCGAAGCTGAGATGGGCGCCACACCCAGCGACGGCTTCACGATCATCACGCGGCCGGGCGGCACGCACCAATGGGCCTACAAGGGCAAGCCGCTCTACGGCTATATGTTCGATAGCGGCCCCGGCGCGGTCTCCGGTGACGGGGAAGACGGGGTGTGGCATGTCGCCAAACCATGATCGCCGACGCCGCGCGCAGGCGCAGGCCGAGCTGCCACCACGTGGAGTAAATCCATCAATCGCTCGGCGTCCGACGGACTCGCCGCCTCACCGCTTCCGCGCCTCCACCGGTGGATCGGCTTCGTCGCCATGTGCATCGGCATGTTCATGGCGATCCTCGACATCCAGGTCGTGGCGAGCTCCCTTCCGACGATTCAGGCGGCGCTGGGAATTCCGACCGACCAGTTGAGCTGGGTGCAGACGGCGTATTTGATCGCCGAGGTCGTTGGAATTCCCCTCACCGCTCGCCTCACGCGGCCGCTCACACTCGGCGGATTGTTCGTGTTCGCGGTCCGCCGGCTTCCTGCTCGGCAGTGCTGGCTGTGCCTTGAGCGACGGAATTGCAGTGCTGATCGCGTTCCGCATCGTGCAGGGATTTTTCGGCGGCATGATCATCCCTGCCGTCTTTACCGCCGTGTTCGCGCTGTTCCCGGCCGACAGGCGCATCCTCCCAACGACGATCGCCGGCATATTCGCAATGCTCGCGCCCACCCTCGGGCCCGCTATCGGCGGCTACATCACCGACACCTGGTCATGGCACTGGCTGTTCCTGGTGAACCTGGCGCCCGGCATCACGGCTGCGGTGACGGTTGCCCTTTTCGTAGGTGTGGGACGGCCCGCGATCGGTCTTTTGCGCCAGCTCGACGCGGTCGGCGTCGTCTTCGCCGCGATGTTCCTCGCCACGCTCGAACTCACCCTCGAGCAGGGGCCGAAGCAGGGATGGCACGGTGTCCAGATCGCCGTTCTGGCGGCCGCCTGCGCCGCCAGCGCAGTCGCCGCGGCCTGGCGCTGTTTCAGATCTGCAACGCCATTGGTCGAGCTGCGCAGCTTTCGCAATCTCTCTTTCGCCGCAGGATGCGCGTTGAGCTTCGTGCTCGGTGCCGGCCTTTATGGCTCGGTTTATCTGCTGCCGTTGTTTCTGGGGTTCGTGAGGCATCACACGGCGCTCGGGATCGGCGAGATCATGATCGTGGCCGGAGCCGTGCAGCTCGTCGTCTCGCCCGCTGCCGCCCTGGCCGAGAAGCGCTTCGATCCGCGGCTCGTGACGGCCGTCGGCTATGCGCTGTTCGCGGCGGGCCTCCTCTCGAACGGGTTCATGACGTCCGAGACGGACTTCCATGGGCTGTTTTGGCCGCAGGTTCTGCGCGGCGCCGGTGTGATGTTGTGCCTGCTACCCACAACCTCGGTTGCACTCGAAGGATTAGCAGGCGAGAGTTTGGCCAATGCGAGCGCGCTGTTCAACCTCATGCGCAACCTCGGTGGCGCCGTTGGAATCGCCCTGATAGATACGGTGATCGAAATGCGCCCGAGCGTCCACGCAGACGCACTGCTCGTGCAGCTCCAGGCCGGAAGCCGTGAGGCCGCGCGTATCGTCGGCTTGCCCCTGGACCAGTTCCACGGCGTGCCCATCGGGCCGATCGACCAGGTGACGAAGGCATACGTTGCGCCCTTGGTCGAGCGCGCGGCCCTGGTGATGTCGTTCAACGACGCGTGGCTGCTCCTCGGCGCCGCGTTCGCGCTGTCGCTGCCCCTTTCCGTTCTCTGCCGAATGCCGGACAGGAGAGCGTCCCATAGAAGTCGGTCACGGCCTGCGGTCCGTTGAGCTCCAAGCGGGCGCGGAGCCTGGCCTCGTCGCGCTTGCGCCACTTCAGCCGCTCGCTGTGGTAGGGCAGCAGCTGGTCCTTCGCCCGGCGCTCAAGGTCAGAGAGGGCGCCTTTCAGCGCATTCTCGACATCGCCAGGGTTGGTCCAGGTGGCCTCGTAGTGGATCAGGCCGCGCTGGCCCAGGATCCAGGTCATGTTCGGCAGCCACCCGCAGCATGACCAGAACGGCGAGAGACAACGCAGGTCATTCCTCGTGGCACTCGTGGTCGGCGCAATTCTGAACCTGATAAATCGAGGCGACGTTATCGTTCGGGGCGGTGCCGAACCCGTTCTCCAACAAACTCCACACGATGACCGCCGGGCCGCATTTATCCTGCCCTAGCAAGGTACGCGTGAAAGCCGAAAGCCGCGCCGCGGGATAGTCTTTGCTGCGACATCGTTTCACGCTTGCGGCGCGGGGGCAGAGATATATTCGCGCCGGCGCGGAATATGGTCCGGAATCCGGCCGGCGCGTGGTCGAGGGGGGAATCCATGCAACGCGTGTTGCTGGTCGACGACGACAAGAATCTCACCGACATGATCGGCGAATTTCTGCAGCTCGAGGGCTTCGCCATCGAGGCCGTGCATGACGGCGCGGCCTGCCTGAAGCGCGACCCGCTCGTGAGCCGACCTCGTCGTGCTCGACGTCATGCTGCCCGGCCTTTCCGGCTTCGAGGTGCTGAAGCGCCTCCGCCAACGCTCGCAAGTGCCGGTGATCATGCTCACCGCGCGGGGGGACGATGTCGACCGCATCGTCGGGCTCGAGATCGGCGCCGACGACTACGTGCCGAAGCCCGTCAACCCGCGCGAGCTGGTGGCGCGCATCCGCGCCGTCCTCAGGCGCACCGATCCGGTCGGCGCCGCGGACCGCAGGACGAGGTGACCGTCGGCGAGATACGTCTCAACCCCGCCGCGCGCAACGCCTGGTCGAACGGCGAGAAGCTTCCCTTGACCTCGGCGGAGTTCAACCTGCTGGAGCATCTTCTGCGCAACGCCGGCCGCGTGGTGTCGCGCGACGAGCTGTCCGCCGCCGCGTTCGGCCGCCAGGCCAACGTCGGCGGCGCCGACCGCAACGTCGACACGCTGGTCAGCAAGGTGCGGCGCAAGCTGGGGCCCGCGCAGGACTTCGACCAGCGCATCAAGACCGTGCGCAACGCCGGCTACATCTTCGCCCTGCCCGCCCGGCCGGCCGGACCGTAGCATTGCGCCGCCGGCCGTTCGCCTGGCTTGGTGGGGGCCCGGGCTTGCCGTCGTGCCGCTCGCCGGCGCCGGCGCGGCGCCGCCGACAGCTACCGTCTCGGGCCACGGCTACGACATCGGGCCGTTCAACCTCGCCGGCTATTCCAACCTCGTCCTGAACGATCCGCGCAGCGGGCCGAAATCCCTGCAGCTCGACGATCTCAGCCTGTTCGTCACCGGCCATATCGGCCGCTGGCTCAACCCGTTCGTCGAGGCCGAGTTCACCGGGTTCGACATCGCGCGCTGGGATTCGCAGGGCGCGCAGCGGCGCGACGGCGACCTCGTGGTCGAGCGCATCTACGACGACGCCGCGCTCACCGACAGCCTGACGCTCCGCCTCGGCAAGATGCTGACGCCGGTCGGCGAATGGAACGTGATCCACGCCGCGCCGCTGGTGCTGTCCACCGTGCGGCCCGCCGTCACGTTCCGGAATTTCAGCGAGCACGCGACCGGAGTGTCGCTGATCTACAGCGACCCGTTCGCGCGCTTCCCGGAGGTGCAGCTCTACTGGCAGCCGGGCGGCGAGATATCCGAGCGGCCGGGCGCCAGGTCGATCCACCGCTACGAGACGGTCGAGGGCGCGCATGTCAGCGTGCCGGTCGGGCTTCTCGACAAGGTCGGGCTCTCGTTCCAGCGCTCGCGCGACGATCTCGGGCGTCGACCAGTCGCTCTATGGCATCGACTTTCACTATACGATCGGCCGGCTGACCTTGCAGGGGGAAGGCACGATTTCCGACATTTCCGGAATCCGGGCGGACCAGCGCTCCGCGACCTCGAATATGGCGCCTACGCCGCCGCCTCCTACGCGCTCGACGACCAATGGTCGGTCTATGGCTGGTACGAGGCGTTCGCCGACCGCACGGCGCCATCGGCCGCGCAGGACTTTCTGGCCGGCGTCGCCTACCGGTTCCTGCCGGCGTCGGTCATGCGGCTGGAGTATCTGGAGAACTTCGGGGGAGCGCCGGTCAACCCCTCGGGCTTGTTCGCGTCCTGGTCGGTCCTGTTCTGAGCCGGCGCGATGCGGGAGCTGCTCCTGGCCGTGGCGTTCGCGGTGGCCTTGTTCGCGCCGGTCGCGCGCGCTCGCGCAGGGCCTTCTCGTCATCGCCAACCGCTCGGTCGACGCTGCCGCGCCGCTGGGCCCCGAGGCCATCGCCGCGATCTACCTTCTTGCGCATCACGACCTGGCCGGACGGCACCCATATCGTGCCGGTCAACCGCGAAGCGACGAGCGCGGTGCGCGCGATCTTCACCGCCGACGTGCTGGGCGAGGACAATGCGAGCCTCGCCGCCTATTGGAGCGAGATGCACTTCAAGGGCAAGGCGCCGCCGGTGGTGCAGGAGTCGGAGGCCGCGATGCTCGCCTTCGTGCGCAACGTGCCGGGCGCCATCGGCTATGTCGAGCGACACGACCCGCCCGCAGGGCGTGAAGGTGCTGGCCCATGTCCGTTAGCCGCGTCGCGCGTTCGCCAGACGCATCGCCGGCTTCTTTACGCGGTCGATCCCGCGCCGCATCCTGGCGGCGCTGCTGGGCATCTACCTGGCGACCTACCTGGCGACGGCGCTGGTCATCTATTCCGGCGTGCGGGCCTCGATCCTCGAAATCGAACGCGGCCACGCTCAACCAGCTTGCCGATCTGAAATACCGCCAACTCGCCAACACCGTCGACGCGCTCGCCACGGACCTGACCGCCTGGGCGCGGCTCGACGTGATGAACGACCTCGTGTCGGGCGATATCGACAAGCGCGTCCTCGACACGCTGGAGGAACTGAAGCGGCTCTACCACCTGTCCGGCGACATCTACGCGTTCGACGCCACGGCAAGCTGATCGCATCGTCGCGCGAGCGCGCGCTCGGCGGCCCTGCCCGACCGCATGCCGCGCCGAATGGCGAGCGCGTCGGCAACGGCCTCGTCCTGCATCGACGCGGACGCGCGACCCGACGACGCGGCGCCAAGATCGTGGCTTTCGAGATTCCCGTCTTCGGGCGGTTCGAGAAGGGCTTCCGCATCGGCACGCTGGTGATGACCTGGCCCTGGCGCGCGATCGAACGGCCTGCTGTTCGGCGCTCGATAGCGGCACGGTGCTGCTCGCGACCGGGCGCGAGCGCCGCGCGTCGCTCGCCGCCAATCCGTCCGGATGCGTCGCGCGCATCGGCCTCGACCGGCTGGCGCACGGGCGAGGTCGGCGTCGGGCGGCGCGTACGTGCTCGGCCGGTCGGTCGCGCGCGGCGGGCTCGATCGGCGACTGGCAGGTCGTCACGCTCGAACCCGCCGATGCGGCGACCCGCCCGCTGCGCTCGGTCGCGCTCGAGCTGGCCGCTGCTCGGCGTGTTGCTCGGCGTGCCGATCGTGCTGCTCGGCCGCTGGCTGTCGCGCCGGCTGACCGCCCCGATCGCCGAGCTGACGCAGGTGATCGGCGACATCGCCGACACCGACCGGCTGGAGGCGCGTGCGCCGGTGCCGCCGTCAGACGAGCTCGGCACGCTGGCGCGCTCGTTCAACCGCATGACCGAGAACCTGGAGCGGACGACGCGCGAACGCGAGCAGGCTCCTGGCCGACCTGTCCGCGCTGAATCAGATCTCTGGAGGCGCAAGATCGCCGCCCGCACCCAGGAACTCGAGGCCGCGATGCGCGCGCAGCAGCGGCTGATCGGCGACATCTCGCACGAGATCAAGTCGCCGCTCGCCCGCCTGTCGATGGCGCTCGGCCTGGCGCGGCGCGTCCGAAGGCGGAGGGGCTTGAGCGTCAGTACGAGCGGATCGAGAAGGAGATCGAGAACATCTCCGCGCTGGCGAGCGAACTCCTGACCCTGGCGCGGCTCGATGGCGGCGCCGCGCCGCCGCGCCTTCGACGCCGCTCGACCTGCGGGAGCTGGTGGACGAGGTGGTCGCGGACGCGGCGTTCGAGGCGCCGGACCGCGCCGCCGACCTGGTGCGCAAGCGGCCCGGAACGGCCGGTCATCGGTCATGGGCAATGCCGAGCTGCTGCGCCGCGCGATCGAGAACATCGTGCGCAACGCCATCTTCTATACCGCGGACAAAACGCAGATCGATGTCGCTGGTCGCGGAGACGGCGGGCCGCGTCGTCGCTGACCGTCGCCGACCGCGGACCCGGCGTGCCGGACGGCGGCGCTCGCCCATCTTTCGAGCCGTTCTACCGCGTCGACGAGGCGCGCGACCCGCGAGACCGGCGGCACCGGCGTCGGGCTCGCCATCTGCCAGCGCGTCGTTCAGCTGCACGGCGGCACGATCCGCGCCCGCAACGCCACGCCGCATGGGCTGGTCGTCGAGATCGACCTGCCAGGCGCTCTGCGCCGCTAGGCGAATCAAAGACATATCGGACGCGACTGTCTCCACACAACTCGACGCGCCGCCCCGCTAGCTTGTGCGCGTCACGGGTTGAGGGGGTTGTTCCATGCCGGTCGATCTGCTGCCGAACGCATCGTCCTTCGCGAAAGGTGGTTCCCGCGCGGGCGCGCTTGCGTCGGGCGCGGCCACCCCTCCCTCGTCCGCGCCGCGCCTACTCCTGGTGCCGGAAATTCACCCGCTGCGGGCGGCGAGCGAAGCCTGCATCCGCACCGTCTACGACCGTGTCTTCGGCGCGCGCGACATCGTCCTGCCGCCGGTTCTTCTCGCGTGGATCGGCGCCGACGGCCGCCCCCTCTGCGCCGCGGGGGTCCGCACCGCCGCCGACGGGTTCTTCTCCGAGACCTACCTGAACCTTCCGGTCGAGCGGGCGCTTCAGCGGCGCTGCGGCCGGCCTGTGGCGCGTGCAACGGTCATCGAGGTCACCACCCTGGCCAGCCGCAACGCCGAAGCCTCCATCCGGTTCGTTCGCGAGATCGCCCAATTCGCGCGGGAGGCCGGCTTCATGTGGTCCCTTTTCACCGCCACCGCGCGGCTGCGCAGGCTGCTGAACGATCTCGGCATTCCGATGTTCGTGCTGGCCGAGGCCGATTCGGCGATGCGTGGCCGAGCCGGAGAAGTGGGGCAGCTACTATCGACATGCGCCACAGGTCTGCGCGGTGAAGGGCACGTGGCTCGAGGAGGGCCCGGCTCGTGCGTGAGCTGTTCGAGACCCTCGCGCGCCGTGCCGGGACCGTCGGCGACCGAGCCATGTTCGACGACGGCCGTACGCGGCTGGACGACCGGACGCTGGCCCGCCGTGTCGCCGCGCTTTCCCGCGAAGTCGACCGCCTTCCGGCCGCCTCCGGGTGGTCGGGCTGCTTGGCGGACAGAACGTCGAATGGATACTGGGCCAGCTCGCCATCTGGCACGCCGCAAAGACGGCGGTGCCGCTGCCGCCCTTCTTCCGCACCCCGCAGATCGGCCATGTCCTGCGCGACGCGAACGTGACGCACCTTCTCGTCACGCCCGAGGCAGTTCCTGTAGCGCGCGGCCTCGCTCTGCCCTTCACTGTAATTGGCGAGGCCGAGACCGACTTCGTCCTGCCCGAAAGGACGGATGCGTGCCAGGTGATCTACACTTCGGGCAGCACCGGCACGCCCAAGGGCATGGTGCTCGGCTCCCGCCAGATGATGTGGACCGCCCGCGCACTCGCCGGCGCGATCGAGGCGAGCGCCACCGATTCCTACCTTTCCATCCTCCCGCTCGCCATTCTCCTCGAGACGGTCTCCGCGCTCCTGATCCCGATGCTCGCGGGAGCACCCGTTCGCCTCGAGCCTGCCCTTACGGCCGCGTTCGACACGGCCGACGGCACGGCGCTGGCCGCCGCCATCGCCGCGCGCCGACCGAGCTGCCTGGTTCTGGTTCCGCAGCTTCTGGCGCGCTGGGTGGACGCACTGGAGGAGAGCCAGCGCGCTGGCACCGTCGAGCCTGCGCTTCGTCGCGGTCGGCGGCGCCGCTGTCGCGCCCGCCCTCGCCGACGCCGCATGGGCGCATGGCATTCCCGGTGCATGAAGGCTATGGGCTCTCGGAATGCGGCTCGGTGGTAGCGTTCAACCGGCCCGGACGGCGCAAGCCCGGAACGGCCGGCCGGCCGCTGCCCGGGCTCGACGTCGCCATCAATGATGGCGAGATCGTGGTTCGTGGCCCTTCGGTCATGGACCGATACCTGCATGGCGGGCCGGTGGACGGCGCATGGCGCACCGGCGACCTGGGCGAATTCGATGCGGACGGCAACCTGATCGTCCGCGGCCGGCTCGACAACCTGATTATTACGCCCGCTCGGCCGGAACGTCAGCCCGGAATGGATCGAGGCGCTGCTGACCGCCGACCCGCGCGTTGCCGCCGCGCGGTCACGCATCTTGATGGCCCGCATCTGGTGGCCGCGCTGGTTCCGACCGCCCGAGGCGAGGACTGGTTCGCCCATGCCGCCATCGAGGAGATCGCCGCACTGGTCGATTCGCTGCTGCCGCGACGTGCCCGCCTATGCCGTGCCGCGCCAGTTCGTCGTCGTCCCCGCGGCAACGCTCGCGCGGTTCGGCGGGCTGCGCCGCCAGGCGCTGCTCGATGCCTGCGCCGCTGCCCTGCGGCGCGCTCCGCAGCCGGCGCCAAGCATCGCAACGAGTGATCGGATGAGAGGGCATGAACATGCACGACCGGCTGATCGCCGAGACGGCCCAGGCGCGCGCCGAGTTCCTTTCGATCCCGCTGATCAAGCGCGGGCTCGACGGCAACGTGCCGCCTGCGCTCTACGTCGATTTCCTGAACCAGGCCTACCATCACGTGCGCCACACCTGCCCGCTCCTCTCGCTGGCCGCCGCGAGGACCGATGATGCGGACTATCGCGCGGCGCTCTACACCTATATCGGCGTCGAGCAGGGCCACGAGGATTGGATCCTCGAGGACATCGCCGCGATCACCGGCGACGCGACGGGCGCCGCCTTCGCCCCGCCGCGTCTGCCCTGCGCCGCCATGGTCGGCTACGCCTACTACGCGATCGAATGGATCAGCCCTTACGCGCTGATGGGCATGGTCCACGTGCTGGAAGGCATGTCGATGCTGCTCGCCACGCGGGCGGCCAAGGCGATCAGCCGCAACTTCGGCCGGCGCAGCAGGCGACGGGTTCCGCTACCTCACCTCGCACGGCGCATTCGACGTGGAGCACACGGCATTCTTCCGTGAGGTGGTGAACCGGATCGAGGCGCCATGGGCCGGCGCCGCGATCATCCACTGCGCGCGGATGATGTACTGGCTGTACGGCAACATCTTCCGCGACCTCGACGCCAGCTTGGTGGAGATGAAGCATGAAGCTTTCCGGTAAGACGCGCTGTATCACCGGCGCGGGCTCAGGCATCGGCCGCGCCGCCGCTGTCGAGGCCGCGCGACGCGGCATGCGGGTTGCGCTGGTCGGCCGCAGGCCGGAACCGCTGGAGGCGGCACGCGCCTGCCTTCGACGGCACGGAACATCTTGGTCCTGACCGGCGACGTGACCGTGCCCGAGGCCCGCCGCCGGATCCGTGACGCCGTCGCCGCGAGTTGGGGCCGGCTCGACGTGCTGGTGAACAATGCGGGCCTGGTTGCCGCTGGCCCGCTTGCCGAGACGGACGATCAGTCGCTCTGACCGGCTCGCCGCGACGAATATCGTCGCGCCGCTCGCGATGACGCGCGAGATGCTGACGCTGCTCGCTGCCGCGTCCGGGCCGTGTCGTGAATGTCGGATCGATTCTGGGCGATGTCGCCTATCCGGTCTTCGCCGCCTACTCCGCCTCCAAGTTCGCATTGCGCGGCGCGTTCGGACGCCCTGCGCCGCGAGCTGCAAGGGGCCGGCGTCCGCGTCACCTATATCGCACCGCGCGGTGCGCGCACCGCGGCAACCCGCGCCATCGCCCGCTACGTCGCGCCGCTCGAGCATGCGGCTCGACAGCCCCGACACCATCGCGCGCACCCTTTGGGACGCCGTTGCGCGCGGCAAGTCGGTCGCCTATCCGGGCCCGGCCGAGCGCGCCTTCGTCCTGGCCGAGCGCCTGTTCCCGGCGCTGATCGACCGGGCAATCGCCGCGCAATTCGCGCAAGAGCGGCATCGCAGGCGGCAGCGGCCGACGCGGCCGATGCCGTTCACATCTCCTGTCGCCGTGGGCGACAGCAAATGCCTGACAAGCGGAGATATTCCGATGCTGCCGAACTTGAGCCGGACGCTGGGCGCACTCGCCTGCCTGGCCGTCGTCGCAACCGCCGCGCCCGCCGAGCGCGACGAGTCCTGCGACCGATGGATGCGGCGCTGCACGCGATTGCCCACGAATGGGCCGAGATCACCTTTCGCATGACCGACGAGGACCAGCAGGCGAAACGCCTGGACGCGCTGGCGCATCAGGCCGAAGCGCTTGCATCGGCGTCTTCCCCGGACGGGCCGAGCCGCTGATCTGGCAAGCCGTCGTTCGCGAGCTCGGAGGCGCGCTACGCGGGTGGGTTCGACGCGCTGGGCTATCGCCAAGCGCGCGCGGTCTTTCTTGGAGACCGCGGGGCGCATCGACTATCGGGCGCTCGACGGCGCGGTGCCGACCAGCCTCGGCGCGCTCTATTACAAGGTGCCGGGATTCCCGCTGGGTTTCGGCGACGACGACAAGGCCCGCGGCTACCTGGAACAGGCGCTGCAGATCAGCCCCAGCGGGCTCGATTTCAACTTCTTCTATGGCGACTTCCTGTTACGAGCAGGAGGACTACGCGAAGGCGGCCACCGCCCTGAAGCGCGCCCTTGCCGCACCCGCGCACCCCGACCGGCCCATTTGGGACGCAGGGCGGCGCGCCGAGGCGCGGGCGCTTGCTCGCCAAGATCCACGAGAAGCTCGCCGCCGACCGATTGAGCCGCCGTACCACCGCCAACGTGACGACTCTGGACAGAAATCGGGCGCCAGCTCGGCGCCCCAGCGGGCCCGGCCGGTCGCGCCGCCGGGCCGAGTCATGCGACTGGGGCAACGCGCGGCCCGAACGCCCTGGCGGTCGCGGCACTCGAGATCCGCCCCGTCCGACCGGGTGATCGAGCTCGGCTGCGGACCGGGCCACGCCCTGCGGCTTGTGGCGGCGCTGCGCCCCCGACGGCAACGGTCACCGGCATCGACCGCTCGGCCGACGATGCTGGACGCAGGCCGCCGTCGCGCAATTAAGCGCGACTCTGCGGAGCGGCCGCGTGCGGCTCTGCCAGCGCCAGCTTCGATTCGCTGCCCTTCGCCGCGGGCGAGCTTCGACAAGGCGCTGGCCGTGAATGTAGCCTATTTCTGGCAGGAGCCCGCGCCAATCCTGGCTGAGCTCCGCCGCGTGCTGCGCCCGGGCGGGCGGCTGCGTGATCTATGTTACCGACGAGACGACCCTGCGGCGCTGGCCCTTCGCCGGCACCGACACGCACCGCCACTTCGACCCGGCGGGCCTCGCCCGGATGCTGATCGAGGGTGGGTTCGGTGAACGCGATATAGCCGTCGCCAGCATACATCATCGCGCGCGGCATCGTCGGCCTGATTGCTGACCGCAAACACGCCGAAAGCCAAAACGGTGAGGAGTGCCTAGTCCCGCAGAGTGGTGGTACGAACGATCACCATGGCGTGCGGGAGTAGTTCGACACGGCGGTGCGCGCATACGACGGCTGCGTTCCGTCGAGCGAGTACTGCGGAGTGAAGAAGTCGATAAGGGCGCCGGCAGGCGCCACTTCGCGATCGCATCTCCCTCAGCCGTGTGGCCGGGCGGATTCCGCAGCGAACGCGAGCGTGACCTTGAGGCCCGGCGCGTTGTCGGAAAGGTCGATCGCGATACCGTGGATCTCGGACACCGCTGCGACCAGGGAAAGACCGAGCCCGCTGCCGGCGGTCGAACGGCTGGCGTCGAGGCGGTAGAAGCGCTGGAACACCTTGTCTCGCGCCTCGGGGGGATGCCGGGTCCGGAATCGGCGATGGTGCCGACCGGCCTGCCGGCGTCGCGACGCAGGCCGAGCTCGATGCGCGTGCCCTCCGGGGTGTGGCGGATCGCGTTCTCGACCAGGTTGGCGAGCATCTGGGTCAAGAGCTCGCGGTCGCCAAGGACTTCGATTCCCGGCTCGATATGGCGGGTGAGGGTCCGCCCGCTATCCTCGGCGACCGCCGCATATGCTTCGGCGATCGACTCGAACAAGTCCGACAGGTCGACCGAGGAAAATGCGGCGCGCCGTGTCCCGGCTTCGATCTGTGCGATCCGCAACAGAGCGGCGAACGTCCCCAGGATCGAGTCCGTGTCGCCGATCGCCTCGTCGACAGCTATACGGTACTCCTCGATGCTGCGGGCACGGCCTTGAATGTCTTCCAGCCGCTGGCGGAGACGTGTGAGCGGCGTCCGCAGGTCATGAGCGATGTCGTTCGAGACCTGCCCAAGGCTCTCCATCAGCGCTTGAACGCTGTCGAGCATCCGATTGAGGTTGATGGCAAGCCCGTCGAGCTCGTCGCCGGTTCCTCGCGTAGGTACCCGATCCGACAAGTTGCCATCGATGATCGCACGTGTCGTCCGGTTCATCGCCTCGATGCGGCGCAGGAAGCCGAGGCTTATCAGCGTGCCGCCCATCGCGCCCAATGCGATGGTGGCGCCGAACGCCCAGCCGAATGCCTGCACGATGGCCTCTCTGACCTCGATGATCCGGTGCAGGTCGTCCCCCACCGCGAGAAAGGCACCGCCCGCCAGGCGCTCGCCGACGGCCAGAAGGCGATGATCGCCGCCTCGCGCCCGCGTCCCCGCGCCTCTCCGGCAAGGGGCGCTCGAACATTCCGGCGCGCGGCGCAAAGGCAGGCAGATTGCCGGCGACCTTGCGACCCTGCGCGTCGAGAAGCAGGTAGTAGTGAGGCGTGCGCGGTGCCGGATGCCAGGCGCTGGTCGATCAGACGGGCGATGCGGTCGGGCGCGCGACCTCCCTCGGTCAGCGCGGCGACCTCGTCCTTGACGGAGGAAACGACCTGTTCGCGGAGCGCGCTTCCGGTATCCCAGTAGATCACGCCGAACAGGATGGCGACGGACAGCGCGAACAGGCCGGCGTAGAGCAGCGCCAGCCGGAAGCCCGTCGTGCGGAAGACCCTAATCGGGTGCACGGATCGTGTAGCCCGCGCCGCGCACGGTGCGGATCAGTTCGGCGTCGAACCCACGATCGACCTTGCTGCGGAGGCGGCTGATATGGGTTTCCACCACGCTGGTCTGCGGGTCGAAATGAAAGTCCCAGACGTTCTCGAGCAGCATGGTCCGGGTGACGATCCGATCGGCGTGGCGCATGAGATATTCGAGCAGCTTGAACTCCTGCGGCTGCAGCTCGATGCGCTTGCCCGCACGCGTCACCGCGCGTTTGAGAAGGTCCATTTCGAGATCGCGCGACGCGCAGTGTCGTTTCGACCGCAGTCATCGGCGGGCGGCGCGCCAGCGCGTTGCACGTCGTGCCAGCATTTCGGCGAAGGCGAACGGCTTGACGAGGTAGTCGTCGCCGCCGGCCTCGAGCCCCTCACCCGGTCGTCGATGCCGCCCAGCGCGGTCAGGAACAGCACCGGCGTCTTGACGCCGGCGCCGCGCACGGTCTTGACGAGCGCGAGCCCGTCGAGCCCCGGCAGCATCCGGTCGACGACCAGCACGTCATAGGATTCGCCCACCGCGAGCATCAGACCGGCCTGACCGTCGGGCGCATGGTCGACCGTGTGGCCGTGCTGCTTCAGCCCGCCCGAGACATAGGCGGCGGTCTTCGGCATCGTCCTCGATCAGCAGTATCTTCACGGTCGCGGGTCCGCCCGTGCGGTTCCACGTTCCAGCCCTTCGCCGGGCAGCGTCATGTAGATCACGATGGCGGCGATGCAGGCGAGGAAAATCGAGCTGGTGACGACGGTGCCGAGACCGTGTGTGACCTCAGTCCTCGTCGCGGTCGCCGTGCTCGTGATGCTCGTGGTGCTCGCCGCGCTCGTGCTCGCGATGATGGCCCACGCGATCCTCGTCCTCTTCCGCGGCAGAAATTTTCACCACCTTGCCCGCGGAATCCACCGTCACCTTGCTCCCCTTGTCGCCCTTCGCGACCTCGACGCGATAGAACACGATGCCGTCGATATCGCGAATGCGCGCCTCAAGTGCGCGCGCGCCGGTCTTCGCCTCGGCGGCATGGATGGCGGCCGACAGCGAGCTGGACGCGGATGCCATTTCGGAGAACTCCGCGCGGTCATCCCGACCCCGTCGGGCCGATTTGTCCTTCGTCCCGGTCACCTTGCCGGTGTCCGGATCGACATAGACCTCCGAAAGCGCGCCCTTGGAAAGGATCCGCACCTCGTATGCGGGCTTGCCCTTCTCATTCTCGAAATTGACCTTGAGTGCCCGCCCGCCCGTCTGTTGTTCGGCCGCAGCGATCGCCTGGGCAGCGGAGGTCTTGGCCGCAAGAGCCGCTGCGTTCTCGTCCCGGTCGCGATGACGCTCCCCGGCCTGCGCACCAGCAGCCAATCCGAGTCCGAGAGTGGCAGCGAGCGCCGCCTGAGCGATCTTCGAGTGAAACATAGCGCGACCTCCGGTGATTGAGCGCTCGACGAGCGCGTTACCGGCGATAGTTGGGGACGCCATATTGCGACGCCCTTTGCGTAACCTTACAAATTGGTAAGCGAATCCTCAGGCTGCCTCGCCGGGATGGCGGCCGGCGCGCTGGGGGATGAGCATGAGGCAGCCCAGGATGAACACCCCGATCACCGCGGAAGCGAGCGGGCGGCTGAGGGCGAGCCCGCCATGGTCGAGCGGCTTGTCGAGGAAATCGCCAACTGTCGCGCCCAGCGGCCGGGTCAGGATGAAGGCGGCCCAGAACAGCAGAACGCGCGAAACGCTCGTCCAGAAATAGAGCGCCGCAATGACCGCGAGCGCCGCTCCGAATACGACCGCGCCGCCCAGATAGCCGAGGCCGGAGGTATCCGCCATCCAGTCGCCGAGCGCTGTGCCGAGAGTCTGGGAGATGGTGATCGTCGCCCAATAGAACGTCTCGACCCGTGGCGTCCGGACCGTCTGCACCGACACGGAGCCCTCCGCCCAATGCCAGAGGGCGAGAGTCGCCAGGAGGCTCACCAGAAGAAGCGACGCGCCCCCGGTATAGCCGATGCCGAGCGAGCGGTCGGAGAAGTCCGCGAGGGTCGTGCCTGCGGTGGTCGACGCAACGATCGTCGCCCAGTAGAGCCACGGATGGAACTCCTTCGCCCGGATCTGCGCGATCACCAGGCCGGCGAGGACCGACAGAAATATGGCCGTGCCGGCGAGATAGCCGAGATTCATCGTCATGGTGACGGTGTCGCCGCCGGTCTCGCCCAAGGTCGTCGCGGCGATCTTGATGATCCAGAAACCGAGCGTGACGGCCGGTACCTTGGTCAAACTCGATGCACTGCTCACGTTAAACCTCTCCCAATTGGAGTCCCGATGATCCTGACGCGCGGGCTGCGCAGTCCCGCGTGTCGGCACCGACGCACGACGCGGCGGCGGCACGTTCTGCCACGGCCCACATGGTGTTTGCGCCTTGCCGGCGATTTGCTCGAACCTTACGGTTCTGTAAGCCGCGATCGCCCCCGCGGCACGGCGCTTCCGCCAGAACGCGTTCATCAATACTCGAAATAAATTCAGTTATCCTCGCTTTTATCTGATGAGCGATAAGTTTCTACAAATAACTCCACACATGTACACAGTGAATTAACATTCAGACAGGGATGGCGTGCCAAGGTGCCTCGGAGCACAGGACGTGCTCGCTCCCCGCCACGTACAAGGTTGGCAGGGAATCACTCCAGAGATGGAGGCAACCATGGCAGTCACCGGCGTGTCAGCGGCGCCCCCCGCGGTCGTCGCGAAACCTCCTACCGCCACCGCAAAGCGGCCCGCAAATCCGAGCGGGGGAGCGGCGGCGCCCGCCGCGACCACCAACCCGCCGCCCGCTACGCGCGCATCGGGCACCAAGCCGCCCGATCCTGCGGCGATTCTTCAGGCCAGAAGGGCCCAATACATGAAGAGCGGCATCGACAAGGATGCCGCGATAGGCGACCCGGACCGCGACGCGCCCCGGCGCATCGTGGCGAATACCGGGGTCGCCGCACAAATGCTGCACAACTCGGCGGCCAAGCCGGGCTCGGGGACGACGCCCCGCGCTGCGACGGCCGCCTACCAGGCCGCTTCGCTCGTTCACTGAACGTGCGCGGCGGAAGCTCCAAACACGGCCGATCCGGGCCGGGTGGCGGCAACGCCATCCGGCCCGATCGGTATCGATAGCCGCCCGGTCGGCCCGGCGATGCGCTGTCGGGCGTCAGTCGGGATTTGGGCCTTCGACGCTGTTCTCCAGAAGCTTTCCGCTCTTCGCATCGACACCAACCTCGTGCGTCACGCCGTCGCGGCGGATGTCGAACGAGTAACGGAGCCCGCTACCGCCGCGCTCCTTCTCCAGCTCCTGGTCGGTGATCGTGCCCGTCACCGCCTTCAGGGCGACGGCGCGGGCCCGGCTCAGGGTGATCGTGGCCTCCTGCGCGTATTTCTCGCCGGCATAATGCTGGCCGGCTCCCTCGGCGGCGAGGGCGCCGCCGATTGCGCCGTATGAGATCGCCAAGGCCGTCGCAACGGCAATCGCTTTCGAACCTGGAATCACTGCCTGTCTCCCGCTTCGATCACGGGGCCGCGTCACGCGGCCCCTCGCCCACGAAATGAGGCGCCGACGTTACGGCAGCATCGAGGGCGGTATACGATCGTGTAAGGGGAGCGGAAACACCCCTGCTAAATGGGACCGAACTAGGATAGCCGCCCGTTTTCGCCGGTATCGAAGACGGACGGCGCGAAATTGCACCACGCAGCTAGGCCTCGTCGACGATGGGGTTCACCAGCTTGCCGAGGCCGGTGATCTCGATCTCGATCGTGTCGCCCGCCTTCATCCACTGCTTGTCGCTGTAGGCGACGCGCCCGCACGTGCCGGTGGCGATCATGTCGCCCGGGCGCAGCCGGGTGATCATCGAGAAATACGCCACCAGCTTGGGCACGGGGAAGATCATGTCGGCGATGCAGGTCTCCTGCTCGACCTTGCCGTTCAGCCGCGAGACGAGCTGCATCTCACGGTCGGGCGGCACCTCGTCCAGCGTCATCATGTAGGGGCCGACCGAGCTCGAATGGTAGAAGTTCTTGCCCTGGTCGGTGGTCCGGCTCTGGAAATCGCGCAGCGAGCCGTCGTTGAAAAGGGTGTAGCCGGCGACGTGGGCGAGCGCGTCGGACTCGGACACGTGGCGCGCCTCCTTGCCCATCACCACCATCAGCTCGCCCTCGAAATCGTAGTCGCTGGAGGCCTGGGGCCGGATCATCGGCACGTTGTGGCCGACCAGGGATTCGTCGAGCTTCATGAACAGGCGCGGGAACTTCGGCGCCTCGCGGCCGGTTTCCAGGATATGGCCAGAATAGTTGAGCCCGGTGCAGAAAATGTTGATGCGGTCGGGGATCACCGGCAGGTACTCGATGGCGCTTTCGGGGAAGTCGGCCTTCTGGCCCTCCGCCGCCTTCCGCGCCTCGTCGAGCGCCCCGGCCTCGAGCAGCTTGAGGAGGCCGGGATAGCGGTCCCCGATGCGCCGGCCGAGATCGACGATGCCGTCCTGCGCGACCACACCATAGCTCGTCCGGCCGCCCTGCCTGTAGGTCGCGATCTTCATGCGCATTCTCCCCGTTGCCGGCGCGATGTTAGCGGAGCACCGTGGGCCGCGCCACGCCCATCGCCCCTGCATCGTCTGCTATAACCGCGCCCATGGCTGATACTCCCGTGGCACCGGCGGTCCCGCGCGCGACCTTGCGCCTTCAGTTTCATGCGGGCTTCACCCTCGACGACGCGGTCCGCCACGTGCCGTATTTCGCCGCGCTGGGCGCGAGCCATGTCTACGCCTCGCCGCTGCTCACCGCCCGGCCGGGCTCGACGCACGGCTACGACATCGTCGACCACAATTCGATCAACCCGGAACTCGGCGGGCGGGCCGCCTTCGACCGGTTCGTGGACGCGCTGCACGCGCACGGGCTGGGGCTGATCCTCGATTTCGTGCCGAACCACATGGGCGTCGGCGGCGCCGACAACGCCTGGTGGCTCGACGTGCTGGAATGGGGCCGGGCGAGCCCCTACGCCCGCTATTTCGACATCGACTGGGACCCGCCGGAGCCCGCGCTGCGCGGCCGGCTTCTGGTGCCGTTCCTGGGCACGCCCTACGACGAGGCGCTGCACGGCGGCCAGCTCGCGCTGCGCTTCGACCCAGAAACCGGCACGTTCAGCGTGTGGTATTTCGACCACCGCGTGCCCATCGCACCGCGCGACTACGCCCGCCTGCTCGACGAGGCGGCGGCGCGAAGCCCGGAGGACCGGCCGGCGCTCGACGCCCTCGCGGCACGCTTTTCCATGCTCGACCCGCTTGGCCGGGCACGCGCCCGCATCGCCGACATGCGCGCCGCGGCGGGGGCGAACAAGGCCGAGCTCGCCGCGCTGGTGCGCGAAAGCCCGACCGCCCGCGCCGCGATCGAGGCGGCGGTCGCCCGGCGCAACGGCACGGCGGGGGTGCCGGCGAGCTTCGGCGCGCTGCACCGCCTTCTGGAGCGCCAGGCTGCGCGGCTCGCCTATTGGCGGGTGGCAACGGACGAGGTGAATTACCGCCGCTTCTTCGACATCAACGGGTTGGCCGGGCTGCGCATGGAGGACCCGGAGCTGTTCGAGGAAAGCCACCGGCTGATCCTCGCCCTGATCGCCGGGGGCCAGCTCGACGGGCTCAGGCTCGACCATGTCGACGGGCTCCTTGACCCCGGGGAATATTGCCGCCGGCTGCAGAACCGCATCGCGCCGCTGGTGGCGAACCGGCCGGTCGCGCCCGGCGCGCCGCGCCTCGACACGCCATTCTACGTGGTGGTCGAGAAGATCCTGGCGCCGCACGAACGGCTGCGCGAGGACTGGCCGGTCAGCGGCACGACGGGGTACGACTTCATGGCCCAGGTCGGCGGGCTGTTCGCCGACCCGGCGGGCGAGGCGCGGCTGCGTACGCTGTTCGCGCGCTTCACCGGCGACCGGCGCGACTGGGATGCGGTCGCCGTCGAGGCGCGCGGCCAGATCGCCCGCAACAACCTGTCGAGCGAGCTGGGCGTGCTGGCCGGCATGATGCGCCGCCTCGCCAAGGGCAATCTGGCCACGCGCGACTTCACGCTGAACGCGCTGCGCCTCGCGCTGATCGAGGTCGCATCCCACTTTCCCGTCTACCGCACCTATGTCGGGCCGCACGGCGCCGATGACGAGGACCGGCGGGACCTCGACTGGGCGGTGGCGCGGGCGCGCCGCGCGCCGGGCCTGCTGGACCGGTCGATCTTCGATTTCGTCCACGACGTGCTGGCGGCCGACCCGGGTTCGCTGCGCGGCGCCGGCTGGCGGCGGCGCGAGCTCTATGCCGTCGCCCGCAAGTTTCAGCAATTCACCGGCCCGATGGCGGCGAAGTCGGAGGAGGACACGGCCTTCTACCGCTATTTCCCGCTGCTGTCGCTCAACGACGTGGGTTCGTCGCCGGCGCGGTTCGGCCTCTCCCCCGCGGCCTTCCACCGCGCCTGCCAGGACCGGCTGCGCCGCCATCGCCACGCGATGCTGGCCACCGCGACGCACGACCACAAGCGCGGCGAGGACGCGCGCGCGCGCATCGCCGTCATCAGCGAGCGCCCCGCCGACTGGGCGCGGGCGGTGGGGCGCTGGGCGCGGCTCAACCGGCCCAAGCGCGCCGAGATCGCCGGGCGCCCCGCGCCGTCACGCGCCGACGAGTATCTCCTCTACCAGACGCTGGTCGGCGCCTGGCCGCTCGGCCTCGAAGCCCATGACGCTGACGGGCTGGCGCGCCTCGCAGAGCGCATCCGCGCCTACATGATCAAGGCGGTGCGCGAGGCCAAGCGCGAGACGAGCTGGGCCCTGCCCGACCCCGACTACGAGGCCGCCATGCACGGCTTCGTGGAGAAGATCCTGGATCCGCATCTGAGCCATGGCTTCCTTGCCGAGATCGCCGGCTTCATCGCCAGCGTTACCGTTGCCGGCGCGCTGAACGGGCTGGTCCAGACGACGCTGCGCCTGACCACGCCGGGCGTGCCCGACCTCTACCAGGGTACGGAAGGCTGGGATTTCACCCTGGTCGACCCCGACAACCGCCGCCCGGTGCCGTTCGACCGGCTGGCCGGCGCGCTGGCGGCGAGCCGGGAGGCGCCGATCGCCGCGCTGCTGGACGAATGGCGCGACGGGCGGGTGAAGCAGGCGCTGATCGCACGGCTCAATGCGCTGCGCGCCGCGCGGCCGTCCCTGTTCGCCGATGGCGACTACCGGCCCATCGAGGCGGCGGGGCCCGAGGCCGGCCGCGTGCTGGCCTTCCGGCGGCGCCACGAGCAGGGCGATCTGGCGGTGGTCGTGCCGGTGCTGGCCGCGCGCCTGCTGGCCGACGCGCCCCTGCCGCTGGTGCCGGCGGAACGCTGGGGCGAAACGACGCTCGCGCTGGGCGAAGCGGGCGGCGCCTATACCGACGTGCTGACCGGCGCGCCGGTCGCCTGCGCCGCCGACGGCACCGTCACGCTCACCGCCCTTCTCGCGCGGTTTCCGGTCGCGGTCGTCGCGCAGGCCGGGGAGGCACCGTCCGCGTGATCTTCCGGTGGCGATGCAGACGCGGGCGCCGTCGCGGCGTTGGATCGGGGCCGGCGGGGCGCATTGTCGCGCGCCGGGCATATCGCTAGACTAGCGGGAACCCATGGCACCGGATGACGAAGACCCGCCCGCCGCAACCGCAGGCGCGGCCGCGCCACGCGCCCGGCGGGGCGCCCCTGACACGGGCCGGCCGGCCGTCCGAGTCTGGCCCGGCCGCCCGGTGCCGCTGGGCGCGACCTGGGACGGGTCGGGCACCAACTTCGCCCTGTTCTCCGCCCACGCCGAAAAGGTCGAGCTCTGCCTGTTCGACGATGACGGGCGGCGCGAGACGGCGCGCGTCACCTTGCCCGAGTTCACTCACGAGGTGTGGCACGGCTATCTGCCCGACGTGCGGCCGGGCCAGCTTTACGGCTATCGCGTCTATGGCCCGTACGACCCCAAGGCCGGCCACCGATTCAACCATCACAAGCTGCTGATCGACCCCTACGCCAAGGCGCTGGTCGGCGGGCTGGTGTGGGACGACGCACTGTTCGGCTACGTGCCCGGCCATCGCGATGCCGACCTGTCGTTCAACCGGCGCGACAGCGCGCGCTTCATCCCCAAATGCCAGGTGGTCGACCCCGCCTATACCTGGGGGCGGCGACCCGACCGTCGCCCGTGGCACCAGACCATCATCTACGAGATGCACGTGCGCGGCTTCACCATGCGCCACCCGGAGGTGCCCGAGGCGCTGCGCGGCACGTTCGCCGGGCTGGCCTCGGCGCCGGTCGTCGAGTATCTGCGCGCACTGGGCGTGACCGCTGTCGAGCTTCTGCCGGTGCACGCCTTCGTGCATGACCGGCATCTGGTCGAGCGCGGGCTGCGCAACTACTGGGGCTACAACTCGATCGGGTTCTTCGCGCCGCACCTCGACTATCTCGGCAAGGGTGGGCTCGGCGACTTCAAGGCGTTCGTCCAGCAGATGCACAATGCCGGCATCGAGGTGATCCTCGACGTGGTCTACAACCACACCGCCGAGGGCAGCCACCTGGGCCCGACTTTGTCGTTCCGCGGCATCGACAACAAGCGCTACTACTATCTGGTCGCCGGCGACGAGCGCTATTACAACGACTTCACCGGCACCGGAAACGCGCTCGAGCTGCGCCACCAACACGTGCTGCGCATGGTTACCGACTCGCTGCGCTACTGGGTGTCGGAGATGGGGGTGGACGGCTTCCGCTTCGACCTGGCCACCACCTTGGCGCGCGTCGACCGCGGCTTCAGCGAGCATTCCCCCTTCCTCGACGCGGTCGGGCAGGACCCGCTGCTGTCGTCGGTCAAGCTGATCGCCGAGCCGTGGGATACGGGCCCGGGCGGCTATCAGCTCGGCAGCTTCCCGCCCGGCTGGGCGGAATGGAACGACCGCTATCGCGACACGGTGCGCAAGTTCTGGAAGGGCGACGACGGCCAGCGGCCGGAGCTCGCCTCGCGCTTCTCGGGCTCGGCCGACATTTTCGACCGGCTGGGGCGGCGCGGCTGGTCGTCGGTCAACTTCGTCACCGCCCATGACGGGTTCACCCTGCGCGACCTGGTCAGCTACAACGACAAGCACAACGAGGCGAACGGCGAGGACAACCGCGACGGCTCGGACAACAACAACAGCTGGAACTGCGGCGTCGAAGGGCCGACCGACGATCCCGAGATCCGCGCCCTGCGCCGGCGCCAGATGCGCAACTTCCTGACCACGCTGCTTCTGTCGCAGGGCGTGCCGATGATCGTGGCGGGCGACGAACGCGGCCGCACACAGGGCGGCAACAACAACGCCTACTGCCAGGACAACGAGATCGGCTGGATCGAGTGGCAGGACGATCCGGAAGGCGACGCGCTGCTTGCCCTCACGCGACGGCTGATCGCGCTGCGCCGCCAGCACATCGTGTTCCACCGCAATCACTTCTTCCAGGGCCGCATCATCCCCGGCACCGAGGTGAAGGACATCGTCTGGCTGCGCGCCGACGGCGCCGAGATGGCGGGCGACGACTGGAACGGCAACATGAGGACGCTCGGCGTGCTGCTGAGCGGCGAGGCCGGGCTGCTGCACCTTACCGAGACCGGCGAGCAGGAGCCGGACGACACGTTCCTGCTGGTCCTCAACGCACACCACGAGGACGTGACGTTCCGCCTGCCCGACGCGCCCAACTCGGGCGCGTGGGAGACGGTGATCGACACCGCCGAGGACGCGGACGGCCCCGGCGGCAAGGCGGCGCGCATCGCGCCAGGTGGCGAGGCGCAGCTGATCGCGCGCTCGGCCCAGCTCCTGGTGCTGCGCCTGGACGGCGGGGGAGCACCGTGAGCCTTCCCTTCGGGGCCGAAATCGAGGAAGGCGGCGTGCGGTTCCGGCTGTGGGCCCCGGCGGCGAAGACGGTCGAGCTGTGCATCGAGGGCGGAGCGACCTTGCCGATGGCGCGCGCCGGCGGCGGCTGGTTCGAGCTGACGACGGACGACGCGCGCGCCGGCACACGCTACCGCTATTGCATCGATGGCGGGCTCGCCGTGCCCGACCCCGCCTCGCGCTTCCAGCCCGACGACGCGCACGGGCCGAGCGAGGTGGTCGATCCCGGCGCCTACGCCTGGCGTCACGCCGGCTGGCGCGGCCGGCCCTGGCACGAGACGGTGCTCTACGAGCTGCATGTCGGCACGTTCTCGCCCGAGGGCACGTTCGCGGGCGTCGGCGGCCGGCTCGACCATCTTGTCGCGCTGGGCGTGACCGCGATCGAGCTGATGCCGCTCGCCGATTTTCCCGGCGGGCGCAACTGGGGCTATGACGGGGTGCTGCCCTTCGCGCCCGATTCCGCCTACGGCACGCCCGACGACCTCAAGCGGCTGATCGACGACGCGCACGGGCGCGGGCCTCGCGGTCTTCCTCGACGTCGTCTACAACCATTTCGGGCCGGACGGGAACTACCTGCACGTCTACGCGCCGCAGTTCTTCACCGAGCGCCATCCACACGCCCTGGGGCGCGGCAATCGACTTCGCCCGGCGCGAGGTGCGCGACTTCTTCGTCGCCAATGCGCTCTACTGGCTGGAGGAGTACCGCTTCGACGGGCTGCGCTTCGACGCGGTCCACGCGATCCTGGACGATTCGCGCCCCGACATACTGGAGGAGCTGGCCGACACGGTGCGCGCGCGCCTCGCGGGCCGGCACGTGCACCTGGTGCTGGAGAACGACGACAACGCGGCGCGCTACCTCGCGCGCGGGGCGGACGGACGGCTGCGCGCGCTACGACGCGCAGTGGAACGACGACATCCACCACGCGATGCACGTGCTGGCGACCGGCGAGCGCGCCGGCTATTACGAGGACTATGCCGAAGATCCAGCGGCGCACCTCGCCCGCTGCCTGGCGGAGGGGTTCGCCTACCAGGGCGAGCCGTCGCCCCATCGCGGCGGGCAGGCGCGCGGCGAGCCGAGCGCGCACCTGCCGCCGGCGGCCTTCGTCAACTTCCTGCAGAACCACGACCAGGTCGGCAACCGCGCCTTCGGCGAGCGGATCGGCGCGCTGGCCGACCCGGCGGCGGTCGCGGCGCTGGCGGCGATCTACCTGCTGGCGCCGTCGCCGCCGATGATCTTCATGGGCGAGGAATGGGCCGCGCCGGAGCCGTTCCCGTTCTTCTGCGATTTCCACGACGAGCTCGCCGACGCGGTGCGCGAGGGACGCAGGCGCGAGTTCGAGCGGTTCCCCGCCTTCCGCGACCCTGCCGCGCGCGCCCGCATCCCCGACCCGAACGCCGAGACCACGTTCCGGTCGGCGGTGCTCGACTGGGCGGCGCGCAACGCCGCCCCGCACGCCCAGCGCCTCGCGCTCTACCGCGACCTGCTGGCGCGCCGCGCGGCCAAGATCGTGCCGCACCTGCCCGCCCTCGTCCCCGGCGCCGCCCAACACGAGCGCGTCGGCGCCGCCGGGATCGTCGTGCGTTGGCCGTTGGAAGACGGCGGGGCGCTGGTGCTGTGTGCCAACCCCGGCGCGGCGCCGGTAGCGGGGTTCGAGCCATCCGGGCCGGGGCGCACGCTCTACGAGACGCCGGACGCCGCCGCCGCGCTGGGGCGCGGCGAATTGCCGCCGTGGGGGGTGGTCTGGCGGCTGGCGAGCGCCTGAACGCGCACCGGCGAACCGGCCGCCGCGGCCAGCGTTGTGCCATCATGGCAAGAACCCCACAGCAGCGGCGACGCCGCGGCCTGACCGACGAGGAGGTGCGCGGCGGGCGCATCGTGCTGAACAGTTCGACCCGGCGCGCCATCTTTGCGGGCGGGCTGATCGGGCTGGTGATCGTGCTTCTGGTCGTCTATTGGGCGGCCGCCTGAGGCGCTACGCGCACGCGCGATCGAGCTGAATGCGCCGCCAGCGCGCCGTCCTCGGCACCGTCTCCTTTTGATACGAATAGCCGCTAGCGCCGCGCGGCGAACGGTCCGACATCGGGATCGAAATCCCGCATGAGGCGTTCAATGATCATCACCGCCTCACGGTGCTCGTCGGGCGACGACCCGTCGGAAGCCGCATTGCGGTGGACCTGCGCCGCGTCCTCGAGGGCGTCCTTCACCTCGGATGGTTCGAGAACGCCGCGCTCGGCCAGGACGAGGAGCAGGCTCGAACACATGGACAGTACTGCAATCGCCTGGGCGCGTGTCGTCGCGTCATACATGTCGGCCTCTCGCCAGGGGCGGCTGCCGGCGGCGCGGCGACGGCAGGTACGAGCCACACTGGACCGCGCGCCTTTCCCCATCATTCACATGGGTTAAAGGCCGCAGGCGAATCGCGGACCGGCGCCGGCACTTTCGCCCGCCGGGTGTAGTGAACGAGGGGAGACGAGGATGCAGCAGCGCATGCAGGCCCACGCGAGGGCCCCCGTCCATGGCCACGGGATGAACGGCCACGTCGGCCGGCCTGCCGACGGCCACGCCGGCGCCAGCCCTATCGCCAGCAAGCTCGGCGCCTTTCTCGACCTCCACCAAGAAAGCCTCGCCTATCTCGACGGGTTGCAGCGCAACGTGCAGCGCTTTGCCGCCGGCGCCGACCTGATCGTCGAAGGGGAAAGCTGCGACCGCATCTTCGTGCTGCAGCAGGGTTGGACATTCAGCTACAAGATGCTGCCGGACGGCCGGCGCCAGATCCTCAATTTCGGACTGCCGGGCGACTTCCTGGGCGTCCGCGCCAGCCTGTTCGAAACCGCCGAGCATTCGCGCGCCGCGCTGACCGACGTGGTCGTCTCGTCGTTCCCCGCGCGCATGATCGCCGAGATCTGCCGCACGCGTCCCGAGATCGCGCTCGCGATCCAGTGGGCCAGCGCGCGCGAGCAGGCGATGCTCGCCGAGCATCTGGTGAGCCTCGGCCGCCGCTCGGCCTACGAGCGGCTGGCGCATCTTCTGCTCGAGCTGCTGAACCGGCTGCAGCTCGTCGGGATGGCCGGCGAGGCATCCTATGCCCTGCCGCTCACCCAGGAAATTCTGGCCGACGCGCTGGGCCTGTCCATCGTTCACGTCAACCGCACGCTGCGCAAGCTGCGCGAGCGTGGGCTGGTCGAGACGCGCGATCGCAAGGTGGTGATCCGCAACGTCGACCGCCTGGCCGACGAGGCCCTGTTCGAGAACGACTATCTCGACCAGGCGCACGAGGAGCGCCGCCCCGCCCTGCGGTAGGACGATCGGGCGTCATCGCGAGGCAAGCAGCGACGGAGCGGTCCACGTGCCGGTGGATCTCTCCGTCGCGTTCGCGATGACGGAACCGGAAAGGCGTGGATAAAGGTCCCGGCCGGGCTACTCGCCGTCGTAGCGGAAGCCGATCTTCACCGTGACCTGGTAGTGGATGATGCTGCCGTTCTCGATATGGCCGCGGACCTCCTTCACCTCGAACCAGTCGAGGTTGCGCAGCGTCTTGCCCGCGGTGCGGACGGCGCTCTGGATGGCGTCCTCGACCGAGTTGGGCGAGGTGCCGACCAGCTCGGTGACGGGATAGACATTGTCGGTCATGGCGTGTTCCTCCTCGTTGTTCGGGCGGTCAGTCTTCCTGCTTGGAGCCGCGCTTGCGCTTGAGCGTCGGGCGCGCGGCGTAGGTCGTGGGCCGCCCGCCGGGCTCGCCCCACTTGGCGCGCCCGCCGGTCTTTTCCTGGCGCGCCCCGCGCGGCTGGTCCGGATCGCGCCGCCGCGCGCTGTCCGCCTCGCGCGAAGCGCCGCCCTCGGCCAGCACGTCGTCGAGCACCACGAGGCCCCTGAGGCTGCCGTCGCGGTCGAGCGCGAAGATGTGGTCGAGCCCGGCGGCATCCATCACGGCGCGCACCTTGGGCAGCGGATCGTCGGTGTAGCAGAACGTGACGGTCGCGCTCATCACGTCGCGCACGGCGGCGCGCCGACGCCGGTCCGGCCGCTCGGCACGCGCGCGCATGCCGCTTGCCGACAGCGAGCCGACGATCTCGTCGCCGTCGACCACGGGCAGGAAGGGCGTGCCCGCCTCCTTCATCCGTACCACCGCCTCGTCGAGGTCATGGTCGACATGCACCGTTTCGTCGGCCGGCCGCATGACGTCGGCGGCGGTCTCGGCGCCCTCGTGGTTATTCTCCGCCATCACGCTTCACCATCTGTACAACGCACCATCGTGGGGCGCGCGCCGGCCCGGGGCCTTTAACAAAGTTAAGTCAGAGCAGGGTGGCGTGCGCCACGTCGACCAGCGGCGCGGGATAGACGCCGAAGACGAGGATCGCCCCGGCGAGCGCGACCAGCACGCCGACGGCCAGCGGATCGGGCGCGGCGGGGCGCGGGGCGCCGGCGCTTTCGGGCCCGCGTCGCACCAGCGCCGCCAGCACGCGCAGGTAGTAGAACAAGCCGATCACGCTGCCGGCGATCAGCACCGCCACCAACAGCCACTGGTCGCGCGCGATGCCGGCGGCGATCACGTAGAACTTGCCGAAGAACCCGATCGACACCGGAAGCCCCGCCAGCGAGAGAAGCGCGAGGCCCAGCACCGCGGCGGACACGGGGCTGCGGAAGGCGAGGCCCGGATAGGCCTCGCCGCGCCGGGCGAGGCGGGCGAGGACGCCGAACGCGGCCAAGGTCGCGCGCCACGTAGGAGGCGAGGTAGAACGCCATTGTCTCGACGGCGAACGCGCCCGCCGCCAGCACCGCCACCAGGACGTAGCCCATGTGCGCGACGGACGAATAGGCGAGCAGCCGCGCCAGATCCTCCTGCAGAAGCGCGAGCAAATTGCCCACCAGGATCGTCGCCATCGCCACGACGGCGAGCGCCGTCCACACGCCGCCATAGCCGAACGCGCCCGACATCTCGACATAACGCAGGAACAGCGCGAACACCGCGCCCTTGGACGACGGTGGCGACGAACCCCGCCACCGGCGGCGGCGCGCCCTCATACACGTCGGGCGTCCACATGTGGAACGGCACCAGCGACAGCTTGAAGCCGATGCCGGCCGCGATCAGCACCGCCCCGCCGGCGGCGACCGGCCCGGTGGCGGCGCGCGCCAGGGTCGCCAGCAGCGCGAACTCGAGCGTGCCGGCGCGGGCGTAGAGGAGCCCCATCCCGAACAGCAAAGCGGCCGTCGCCGTGCCCGGACAGCACCAGATACTTGATCCCGGCCTCGATCGCCTTGTTGTCGCGCGGATAGGCGATCAGCGCGAACAGCGACACGCTGACCAGCTCGATCCCCAGGAACAGCGCGGCGAAATGCCGGCTCGCCGCCAGCACGGCGGCGCCCAGCGTCGCCGTGACGATCAGCAGGTAGTACTCCTCCGGCGCGGCCGTCCCGCGGAGATAGCCGTAGGACAGCCCCACCGTGACCAAAGCCGCGGCGATGGCGATGCCCCCGAACACCAGCGCGTAGGAATCGATCTCCAGCAAGGACGTGGCCGGGCGCGGCGCGACCTCGCCCGCCACGAACAGACATCCGAAGGCTGCCGCCAGCCCCAGCGCCGCGAGCGCCGCATGGCGCCCATGGCCGCGCCCGATGGCGATCGACAGCATCAGCGCGACGGCGGTGGCGCCGAGCGCGAGGATCGGCGCGAGGGCCTGGAGGGTCGCGCCGCTCATCCCGCCCCCGCCGCCGCGCCGAGCGCGCGCACCGCGGGCGCCAGCGTGTCGAACACCGGCTGCGGCACGAGGCCGAGCCACAGGCTCGCCGCCACCAGCGCGCCCATCGCCGCCACCGGACGCAGCCCCAGATCGGGGGCCACGGGCGCGCCGGGCGCAGGGCCGTGGAAGATGCGCGCGACGAAGGCGGTCGCGTACACCACCGACAGCACCAGCCCCACCGCCGCGGCGCCGGCCGCGAACGGGTGGGCGGGATAGGTGCCGAGCAGCACCAGGAATTCGCCCAGGAAGTTGGCGAGGCCGGGCAGGCCGAGCGAGGCGACGGCGAAGAACAGCCCGAGCGCCGCGAGGCGCGGCAGGCGCGGCCACAGCCCGCCCATCTGGCGCATGTCGCGCGTGCCGAGCCGCGCGCCGAGCGCGCCGACCAGGATGAACAGCGCGCCGGTCGACAGGCCGTGCGCCACCATCTGGATCACCGCGCCCTGAAGGGCGACGCTGGTCCAGGCGAAGATGCCGAGCGCCACGAACCCCATATGCGCGACCGACGAGTACGCGACCAGCCGCTTGGCGTCGGTCTGGGCGAAGGCCTGCACCGCGCCGTAGAGGATCGACAGCACGGCGAACACCATCACCAGGTAGGCGTAGCGGTGCGCGACCGCGGGGAAGAGCGGCACGGCGAAGCGGATCAGCCCGTACGCGCCGGTCTTGAGCAGCACCCCCGCCAGCACCACGCTGCCCGCCGTCGGCGCCTCGGTATGGGCGTCGGGCAGCCAGCTATGGATCGGCACCAGCGGCAGCTTCACCCCGAACGCGACGCCGAACCCCAGGAACAACCACGGCGCGAGCGACGCCGGGATGTGCGCGTGGCGCAGCGCGTCATAGGAGAAGGTGAGCGTGCCCGTCTGCGCGCCATTGGCGAACGCGAGCCCGAGGATCGCGGCCAGCAGCACCAGCCCGCCGCCCTGGGTGAACAGCACGAACTTGATCGCGGCGCGCCACCGGTCCTCGTGACCCCACACCGCGATCACGAAATACATCGGCACCAGCATCGCTTCCCAGAACAGGAAGAACAGGAACAGATCGACGGCGAGGAACACGCCGATCGCGCCGGCCAGCGTCCACATCAGGGCGAGGTGCAGGAGCCCGATGCGCGCGTGCCGCTCAAGGGCGGTGGCGGCGATTGCGGCGATGCCGAGGACGCAGGTCAGCGCGACCATCACCTGGCCGAGCCCGTCGAGGGCGAGGTCGAACCCGATGCCGAAGCGCGGGATCCACGCCGCGTCGAGCCGCATCAGCCAGGGCGCGCCCGGCGACGGGCGCGGCGGCGAAGGTCGCCGCCAGCAGCGCGAGCTCGGCGACGAGGAAGGCGATCGCCATCGCCCGCGACGCCCATGCGCCGCGCCCGGCGGCGGCCCATGCCGCCACCCCGCCGATTGCCGGCACCAGGATCAGCCAGGCCAGGATCATGCCAGGAACACCGCGATGGCAATGGCGAGCGCGGTGCCGGCGGCGAGACCCGAGACGTAGTCGCGCATTCGCCCGGTCTGGGTCGCGGCGAGGGCGCGATGGGAGACGCGGCCGATGCTGCCGATCCCTTCGAACAGCCGGTCGATCACGTCGGCGCGATTGGCCCGGGCGAACAGCAGGACCGGGCGAAGGAAGGCGCGCTCGTAGAGCCAGTCGAAGCCGAGCCCGCCCTGCCAGAACGCGACCGTCGCGGCGCCCGCCCGCGTCGCCGCCAGCCGCCCGGGCAGCGTGGCGCCGGGCCGGAACAGCAGCCAGGCGGCGGCCACGCTTGCCACCGACAGCGCCCCGACGAATAGAGCCGGCCAGGCGAACGGCGTTTCCGCCGCCGGCAGCGGGCCGAGCGTCGCGGCGAGGAAGCTGGGCACCGGCACGATGCCGCCGATCACCGACATCACGGCCAAGGTCGCAAGCGGCGCCGCCATCAGCATGCCGATCCGTCCGGTCGGCGCGGTGCCGAGCGGCCCGAAGAACACGCGGAACAAGGCGCGGAAGATGTAGAGCGCGGTGAGGACGGCGCCGAGCGCCCCCGCCGCCCACAGCACCGGCCCGCCGCGCGGCGCGCCCAGCGCCTGGGCGAGAATCAGGTCCTTTGAATAGAAGCCAGCGGTGACGAAGGGCAGCGCCGCGAGCGCCGCCGCGCCCACCAGGAAGCTCCAGAACACGACCGGCAGCCTGAGCGCGAGCCCGCCCATGCGGCGTATGTCGTGCTCGTCGGCGAGCGCGTGCAGGAGTCCGCCCGCGGCGAGGAACAGCAGGGCCTTGAAGAAGGCGTGGGTCATCAGGTGGAAGATCGCGGCACCCCACGCCCCCACCCCCAGCGCCAGGAACATGTAGCCGATCTGGCTCATGGTCGAATAGGCGAGGATGCGCTTGATGTCGTTCTGGGCGAGCGCGGCGAAGCCGGCGAGCAGCAGGGTCGCCGCGCCCACCGCCGCCACCGCCCCCTCCACCGCCGGGGCGAGGTCGAACAGGGCATGGGTCCGCGCGATCAAATAGACGCCCGCCGTCACCATCGTCGCGGCGTGGATCAGGGCGCTGACCGGCGTCGGGCCGGCCATGGCGTCGGGCAGCCAGACCTGCAGGGGGAGCTGTGCCGATTTGCCCACCGCGCCGGCCAGCAGCAAAGCCGCGGCGATGGTCGCCGGCGCCCCGCCCGCGGCCCATTCCGTTCCCGCGCGCGCCGCCAGCGCTGCCACGTCGAGCGTGCCGAGATGGGTCGCGAGATAGACCAGCCCGATCAGCAGCGCCGCGTCGCCCGCCCGCGTCACGATGAACGCTTTGCGAGCGGCGCGCCCGTTCGCCGGATCGTCGTACCAGAACCCGATCAGCAGGTACGAGCAGAGCCCGACGCCCTCCCACCCGAGATAGAGCAGCAGAAGATCGTCGGCGAGGACCAGCACCAGCATCGCCGCGACGAACAGGTTCATGTAGCAGAAGAAGCGGGCATAGCCGGGGTCGGCGACCATGAACCCGGCCGAATAGACGTAGAATCAGCAGCCCGACGACCGTCACGACCAGGATCATCACCAGCGACAGCGCGTCGAGCCGCAGGCCGGGCGCGACGGAGAAGCCGCCGATCTCGATCCAGCGCCACATCGGCGCGACCGCAACCGCCCCGATGGGCGCCTTGAGATACTCGGCCGCGACCCCGATGGCGAGCCCGGCCGCAACGGCGACCGATCCGACGCCGACCAGCGCCACGTCGCGCCGGCGCATCGCACGGCCGAACAGCGCCAGGACGACGAAGCCCGCCAGCGGCAGGCCGGGGATGGGCCACAGGAGGCTCGCCATCTCAGCCCCGCATCAGCCGGACGGCGTCGCCGTCGACCACGCCGAACCGGCGGCGGATCAGGATCAGGAGGGCGAGCCCGACCGCCACCTCGGACGCGGCGACCGCCAGCACCAGGACGAACATCGCCTGCCCGTCCGGCTGGCCCCACGACGCCCCGGCGGCGACGAAGACGAGCCCCGCGGCATTCAGCATCACCTCGATCGCCATCAGCACGAAGACCAGGTTGCGCCTTGCCAGCACGCCGCCGAGCCCGACGGCGAACAAAGCCGCCGCCAGCACCAGCGCGTGGTCGAGGGGCACGTGGGTCACGGCGCGTCGCCTTCGTCCGGGGCGTGCGCGCCCAGGCGGAACGCGCCGGCGAGCGCCGCGAGCAGCACCATCGAGGCGAGCTCCACCGCGATCAGCCACGGCCCGAACAAGGCGGCGCCGACCTCTTCCGGCCCGACGGCACGCGCGAAGCGCGCGAGTCCCGGCTCCGCCAGCGTCACGAAGGCGAGCTCGCCCAGCAGCACGACGGCCAGCGCCGCCGGCCCGATCCAGGCGGCCGGCTCGGCCGCGCGCCGCGCCGCCGGCGCGTGGCGGCCGAGGTCGAGCAGCATCACGGCGAACAGGAACAGCACGACGATGGCGCCGGCATAGACGATCACCTCGAGCGCGGCGGCGAAGGCCGCGCCCAGCGCGTAGAACACCAGCGCGACGGCGAGCAGCGACACGATCAAATAGAGGAGCCCGTGCACCGCGTCGCGCCGCGTGAGCGCCAGCGCCGTCGCCGCGACCGCCACGATTCCCGAGACATAGAACAGGCCGCTCACGGCAGCAGGCCCTTCACGTCGACGGGCGGCGATTCGTGCTCTGCCTCGCCCTTTCCCTTGCCGCCGATGGCCTTGCCGGCCACGCGCCAGAAATCGTAGCCGGGCCGCTTGCCGGGCCCGTCGATCAGCAGATGCTCCTTCTCGTAGACCAGGTTGGGGCGCTCGTACTCGGACATCTCGAAATCGGGGACGAGCTGAATGGCGTAGGTGGGGCACGCCTCCTCGCACATGCCGCAGAAGATGCAACGCGAGAAGTTGATGCGGAAAATATTCGGGATACCACCGCCCGGTCGCGTCCTCGGTCTTCTGCAGGGCGATGCAGTCGACCGGGCAGGCGACGGCGCACAGGTTGCAGGCGACGCAGCGTTCGCCGCCGTCGGGATCGCGGGTGAGCACGATGCGCCCGCGATAGCGCGGGGCAAGGTGCGGCGGCTCCTCGGGATAGAGCTCGGTCACGCGGCGCCGGACGGTGTGGCTCAGCACCGCGCCGAGCGTGCGCAGCTGGCTGATCATGCGCCCGCCCACAGCGCGACGCCGCCGGTCACGACCAGGTTCACCAGCGCGAGCGGCAGCAGCGATTTTCCAGCCGAACCCCATGAGCTGGTCGTAGCGCGGCCGCGGCAGGGCGGCGCGCAGCGCGACGAAGGCGAGAAGCAGCGCGCCGGTCTTGAGCGCGAACCACACCACCGGCGGCAGGAACGGCCCCGAGCCAGCCGCCGAGGAACAGCGTGGTGGTCATCGCCGCGATCACCACCATCGCCACGTATTCGCCGACGAAGAAAAGGCCGAACTTCATCGCCGAATACTCGGTGTGGTAGCCGGCGGTGAGCTCGTTCTCCGCCTCGGGCAGGTCGAAGGGCAGGCGGTGCGCCTCGGCCACGCCGGCGATGGCGAACACCACGAAGCCGAGGAATTGCGGGCCGACGAACCACATCCCCTCCTGCGCGTGGACGATGGCCCTGAGGTCGAACGAGCCGGCGAGCACGACCACGCCCATCAGCGACAGCCCCATGAACACCTCGTAGCTCACCATCTGGGCCGCCGCACGGAGGCCTCCCAGCAGCGAATACTTGCTGTTCGACGCCCAGCCGCCGAGGATGACCGAGTAGACCGCGATCGAGCTCATCGCCAGGAAGAACAGCAGCCCGATCGACAGGTCGGCGACGCCGATGGCGGGCGAGACCGGCACGATGGCGAAGGCGATCGCCAGGGCCGCGAAGGCGATGGCCGGGGCCAGCACGAACACAGCCCGGTCGGCGAAGGGCGGCGTCCAGTCCTCCTTCGTGAACAGCTTGATCACGTCGGCGAGCGGCTGAAGGAGGCCGAACGGGCCGGCGCGGTTCGGCCCGTACCGGTCCTGCCACAGCGCGAGGGCGCGCCGCTCGACCCAGGTCATCATGGCGGCGACGGCCAGGAGGCCGCCCAGCATCACCACCACCATCAGCAGGGTGTAGAGCGCGCGGCTCATGGCGCGTCCCCCGCATCGCGCACCAGACGGCGCGCGGCCGGGCAGCGAGGCCGGGCACGCCTCCAGGACGCGGAACGTGGCGACGCCGCGCGGCAGCTCGCGTCCCGTACGCACCGGCGCGGCAAGCGCGGCGCCGTCGAAGCGCAGCGAGGCGCGTGCGCCGTCGGCGAGGCCGGCGGCGTCGGCGTCGCCGGGATGGAGCGCGATGGCGGGGGCCGGGCGCGCGCGCGGCCACCGACGCCGCGCGGACCGCGGCGGGGTCGCTTGCGAACGCGTCCCAGCGCGGCAGGACGAGCAGCGTTCCCTCCTCGGGCGCGAAGGCGGGCGGCGCCACGGCTCGGTCGCGCGCGGGCGCGGCGCGCGGGCGGCGCCGTCGAACAGCCGCACGCCGGGATCGCCGTCACGCCACGGCCCGCCGATTTCGTCCTGGAACTTGTTGAGCGCCTGGACCGAGTTCCAGCGCGGCGCCCAGGCGAAGGCGGCGAGCGCGGCCGGCGGCTCGCCATGCCACCCCTCCATGGTGAAGGAAAGCGGCGAATCGGCATCCTCGGGCGGCGCCGGGTCGTGCACCGTACGGTCGGCGTGCAGCGGCGGTCCGTCCGCTCGCCCGGTGCGGCTCGCGCGGGATGCGCTCGCCGGCAATGCGGAAGGCGGCGGAGGGCGCGGCGTCGACAATGCGCGCGAGAGCGGGAAACGCGGCGGCGCAGGCGGCAGTGACGTCGTCGAACCTTGCCCACGCCATATCGCGGCGCCATAGCGCCGCCCCGAGCCGGACGAGCCAGCGCCAGGATTCGCACACCGCGCCTTCGGGCGGCATGAGCCGGACGGCGCGCTGCGCCCGCCCTTCGGCGCTGACCGTGGTGCCGTCGGTCTCGCTGAACGGCGCGGCCGGCAGCGACCAGCGCGGCGCGGGCGGTGGCGCCGGTCGGCAAGTGGTCGAGCGCGATGACGCTGTCGCAAGGGAGCGCGGGCGGATCGGACTCGAGGATCACGGCGACCTCGCCGCTTGCCTGTTCGAGCGGACGCGGCGCGAGCAAAGCGAGGCCGAGATCGTTGGGCGCGCGCGCGGCGAGGAACAGCCCGGCGTCGCGCCCCTGCCCCACCAGCGCCGCCGCGACGGAAGCCGCCGCCTGGAGAACCGGCAGGCTGGCGCAGCCGAGCCCGGCGACGACCAGGGGCCGCTTCGCGCCGGAAAGCGCCGCCGCCACGCGCCCGGCCATCTCGCCGGCGGCGTCGGCGAGCCCGGCCACCGCTTGCGCCGCGGGATCGAGCGCGTGCGCCACCGCGAAGCCGAACCGGGCGAGATCGTCCGGGGCGGCACGCAGCGTCTCCGTCGCGATGTCGTCGAGGGGCGTGGCGTGAGGCGCGGCGATCGCCACCGGGCTTCGCGCGCCGGCGGCGGCGTCGCGCACCGCCGTGTCGTTCCATGTCGCGATGCCCATCCCGTCCGCCCGGGCGAAAGCGGCGCTGCGCGCGGCCTGGCGCAAAGCGAGGGCGAGGCGCGGCGCCGTGTTCGTCACGTCCTCGCCCAGCACCAGAACGGCGTCGGCCTGCTCGGCCTCGGCGAGCGTGCGGATCGGCGCGGGCGGCGCGGTGACCATGTCGCGCAGCGCGCCCATCAGCGCGTGCGTGCGCGCGTCCCACGGCGCATGGAAATTCTCCGCCCCCACCAAGGTGCGCAGCGCGAAGTTCGCCTCGAGCGAGGCGCGGGGCGAGCCGATGCCGACCGCCCGCCGGCCGCGCAGCAGCGTCGCCGCGCGGCGCAGCGCAGCGCCGGCATCCTCGGCGCCCGCCGGGGCACGGATGCGGTCCGGCGCGTTGACGAAGTCCGGGCCATAGCGGCCGCGGTCGCAGATGAAGTAGCCGTTGACCGCGTGGTTGTAGCGGTTGAGCACGCGGCGCAGCCGCCCTTCGCGCGCGTTCGGCCAGATGTTGCAGCCCAGGCTGCAATGCGGGCAGACCGACGGCGCGCCGGCCAGGTCCCACTTGCGCACGTAGTGCCGCGAGAACGGCTTGTCGGTGAACACGCCGGTCGGGCAGACCTCGGCCAGATTGCCGGCGAAGGGGCTTTCCAGCACGCCCGTCTGCGTGGCGGCCGAAATAGACGTGATCGTGGGCGCCGAGCGCGTGCAGGTCGCGCCCGCCCGCATGGTCGCGATAGAACCGCACGCAGCGATAGCACGCGATGCAGCGGTTCATCTCGTGGTTCAGGAAGGGACCGAGATCCTGGTTGCGATGCGTGCGCTTCCGGAAGCGGTAGCGGCGATAGGTGTGGCCGGTCAGGTGGGTCATGTCCTGCAGGTGGCATTCGCCGCCCTCCTCGCAGACCGGGCAGTCGTGCGGGTGGTTGACCATCAGCCATTCGACCACCGAAGCGCGGAAATCGTGCGCCTCGCGGTCGGCGATCGACAGGATCGCGCCGTCGTCGGCCGGCGTCATGCAGGCCATGACCAGCCGGCCCTTGTCGTCGTCCGCGTCCTTGAACTGCTTCACCGCGCATTGCCGGCACGCGCCGACCGAGCCCAGCGCCGGGTGCCAGCAGAAATAGGGCAGGTCGAAGCCGAGCGCCGAGACAGGCGGCCAGCAGGTTCTCGCCCTTGCCGGCACGCGTGTAGGCGCTGCCCGTCGATCGTGATCGTCGCCGGTCTCTAGCGCCATGGGCACCGCCGCTCGGCGAGATGGCGGTCGAACGCTTCGCGGAAATACTTCAGGCCGGTCTCCAAGCGGCATCATCGCGCCGGGCGCGTGGGCGCAGTAGGTCTTGCCCATGCCGAGGAACGCGACGTGGCGCTCGAGGAGGGCGATGTCGCCCGCCTCGCCCTCGCCCGCCTCGATGGCGGCAAGCACGCGCTCGGTCCAGGGCAGCCCGTCGCGGCAAGGCGTGCACCAGCCGCAGGATTCGCGCGCGAAGAACGTCTCGAGGTTGCGCAGCAGCCCGACCGGGCAGGTCGCGTCGTCGAGCACGATGATGCGTGCCGGTGCCGAGCCGGCTGCCCGCCTTCTCCGGCGAACCGAAGTCGATCGGCATGTCGAGATGCTCGTCCACGAGAAATCCGGTCGAGGCGCCGCCCGGCAGGAACGCGGCCAGCCGGCGCCCGGCGCGCATGCCGCCGGCGTGCTCCTCGATGATCTCGCGCGCGGTGGTGCCCATCGGCAGCTCCCACGCGCCGGGGCGGTTCACCGGACCCTAGACGCCGTAGATCTTGGTGCCGCCGTCGTCGCTGCGGGCGAGGCCGCGGAACCAGTCGGCGCCGCGATTGACGATGTGCGGCACGTTGACCAGCGTCTCGACATTGTTGACCACGCTCGGCCGCCCCCACAGCCCGGCGGCCTGGGGATGGGGCGGCTTGTTGCGGGGGATCGGCCGGTTGCCCTCCAGCGCGTTGAGCAGCGCCGTCTCCTCGCCGCAGATGTAGCGCCCGGCGCTGGAATGAAGCTTGAGCTCGAACGAGAAGCCCGAGCCGAGGATGTCCTCGCCCAGAAGCCCGCGCCGCGCGCGCCTCGTCCATCGCCCGGCGCAGCCGCTCGGCGGCCACGTGGTAGGCGGCGCGCAGGAAGATGTAGCCCTCGCCCGCGCCCACGGCGTAGCCGGCGACGATCATCGCCTCGACAAGCTGGTGCGGGTCGCCCTCCAGCAGCAGCCGGTCCTTGAACGTTCCCGGCTCCATCTCGTCGGCGTTGCAGATGATGTAGCGCGCATCGCCGTCCTGGCGCGGCGGCATGAACGCCCATTTCTTGCCGGTGGGAAATCCGGCGCCGCCGCGCCCGCGCAGATTGGACTTCGTCACCTCCTCGACCACCTGGTCGGGCGTCATCTCGCGGAGCGCCTTCTGCACCGCCCGATAGCCGCCGGCGCGCCGGTAGCCGTCGAGGTCGAGCGGCCCCTGGCCGGACCGATATTTGCGGTGAGCGGCCGTTCCATCAGCGATAGGGCTCCAGCCTGTCGGCGACGCGGGCCGGGTCGATGTCGTGGTGCAGGTCGCGCCCGACCATCGCGACCGGCGCGTGGTCGCAATCGCCCAGGCAGACGGTGGGCAGCAGGGTGAAGCGGCCGTCGGGCGTCGTCTCGCCCATCGCGACGCCGAGCCGGTCGCACAGCGCCTCCCGCACCCGCTCGGCGCCCATGATCCAGCAGCTCACCGAATCGCAGACCAGGATGACGTGGCGCCCGACCGGGGAGCGGAAGATCAGGTTGTAGAAGGTCGCCACGGCGTCGAGCTCGGCCGGGTCGAGCCCGAGATGGCGGGCGACGGCGGCCAGCGCCGCATCCGACACCCAGCCGCGCCGCTCCTGCACCGCCTTCAGCGCGCCCACGCCGGCCGCGCGCGCGTCGCCCGCGTGCTCGGCAAGGACCGCGTCGATCGCCGCGCGTTCGTCCTCGGCCAGATGCGGCGCATCAGCGGTCGACATCGGCCATCACGAAATCGATGCTGCCGAGGATCGCGATCAGGTCGGCCACCATGTGGCCGCGGCTGATATGCGGGATCATCTGCAGATGCGGGAAGGAGGGGGTGCGGATGCGCGTGCGGTACGACATGGTGCCGCCGTCGCTGACCAGGTAGTAGCCGTTGAGCCCCTTGGTCGCCTCGATTGTGACCGACGCCTCGCCCGGCGGGATCACCGGTCCCCAGCTCACATTGAGGAAGTGGGTGATCAGCGTCTCGATGTCGTGCATCGTGTGGTCGGGCTTCAAGGGCGGCGTCGTCAGCGGATGGCGCGCCTTGTGCTCGCCCGCGGGCATGTTGTCGACGCACTGGCGCACGATGCGGAGCGACTGGCGGATCTCCTCGACGCGCACGGCGGTGCGGTCGTAGCAGTCGCCGTTCGTTCCGACGGGGACGTCGAATTCGAACCGGTCGTAGCCGGAATAGGGCCGGCGCTTGCGCAGATCCCATTCCAGCCCGGTGGCCCGCAGCCCGGCGCCCGTCACGCCCCACGCGATCGCCTCGTCGGTGTCGTAGGCGCCGATGCCCTGGGTGCGCCCCTTGAAGGTGGCGTTGCGCATGACCATCCGGTCGTACTCGTCGAGCCGCGCCGGCAGGTAGTCGAGAAAGTCCCGGACCAGCGCCTCCCACCCCGCCGGCAGGTCCTCGGCGAGGCCGCCGATGCGGAACCAGCCCGGATGCATGCGGAAGCCGCAGATCGCCTCGATGATGTCGAACACGCGCTCGCGGTCGGTGAACATGTAGAAGACCGGCGAGAGCTGGCCCAGGTCCTGCGCCATGGTGCCGTAGAACACCAGGTGGCTCGCGATGCGGAACAGCTCGCACAGCATGACGCGGATCACCTCGACCCGCTCGGGCACCTCGATGCCGGCCAGCTTCTCGACGGCCAGCACGTAGGGCAGGTTGTTCATCACCCCGCCGAGATAGTCGATGCGGTCGGTGTAGGGGATGAAGGAGTGCCAGGTCTGGCGCTCGCCCATCTTCTCGGCCGCGCGGTGGTGGAAGCCGATGTCGGGCACGCAATCGTGGATCTCCTCGCCGTCGAGCTGGAGAACGACGCGGAACACGCCGTGCACGCTGGGATGGTTGGGGCCGAGATTGAGGAACAGGAACTCGGAATCGTCCGGACCGCGCCGCGCCAGCCCCCAATCCTCGGGCACGAAGCGCAGCGCCTCCTCCTCGCGCGCCTGGCGGGCGTCGTCCAGCACGTAGGGGCCGGCCTCTGTCGCGCGCGCGTAATGGTCCTTGCGCAGCGCGTGGCCGGTCCAGGTCGGCGGGCACAGGATGCGGCGCAGGTTCGGATGGCCGTCGAAGGCGATGCCGAACATGTCCCACGCCTCGCGCTCGTACCAGTTGGCGGCGGGCCAGAGATCGACCACCGAGGGCAGGACCGCGTCGTCGGCGCGCAGCGCCACCTTGACGCGCACCTCGTCGGCGCGCGCGAGCGACAGCAGGTGATAGACGCCGGTGAAGGCGCCGGGCGTGGCGCCGTCGCGGTGGCGGCGGGCGCGCTCGTCCAGCGCGGTGAGGTCGAACAGCATGCGGTAGCCGCAGTCGTCCCGGAGCAGGCGCAGCACGGTGCGCAGCGTCTCGCGCGGCACCCACAGGGTCGGCGTCCCGTCCGCGCCCGTCTCGGCGCGCAGCCCCACGCCGGGCAGGCGCCGCGCGAGGAGATCGGCGAGCCCTGCCCCCACGGTCCGGTCGCGCGTCGCTGCCTCGGCCATCACAGGACGTCCGGCGAGGGCAGGTCGGTCATCCGCCGCCGCGCCTCGGCCTTCTCGTCGCGGAAATTGGGACGCGGCGCCTTCCGCACCGGATGGTCACCCACCACCCAGCTCAGCGGGCGGCGGTCGGCGCCGACCGCGTCCTGCAGGAGGATGAGCCCCTGCAGCAGTGCCTCGGGCCGCGGCGGGCATCCCGGCACGTACACGTCGACCGGAAGGAACGAATCGACGCCCTGCACCACGCTGTACACGTCGTACATGCCGCCCGAGTTCGCGCACGAGCCCATCGAGATGACCCAGCGCGGCGCCATCATCTGGTCGTAGAGCCGGCGGATCACCGGCGCCATCTTGGCGAACACCGTGCCCGATATCACGATCACGTCCGCCTCGCGCGGCGTGGCGCGCAGCACTTCGGAGCCGAAGCGGGCGATGTCGTACTTGCTGGTGAACGAGGTCGCCATCTCGACATAGCAGCAGGACAGGCCGAAATTGAACGGCCAGATCGAGTATTTGCGGCCCCACGCCACCAGCTCCTCGAGCTTGCCGACGAAGGCGGATCGGCGCACCGCCTCGTCGACCGACTTGCGGGCGGCGGCGGCGCCGGCGGGGCGGACCTGCCAGCGGCTCACGATCCGCCCCCGGCGCGAAGGCGGCGGGCGCGCGAGCGGGGCGGCGCCCAGTCGAGCGCGCCGACCCGCCACAGATAGGCGAGCGCCACGCCCAGTATGGCGACGAACACGACGAGCTCGACGTAGCCGGTCCAGCCGGCGCGGCGGAACGCGATGGCCCAGGCGAAGATGAACGCCGCCTCGATGTCGAAGATCACGAACATCACGGCGACCAGGTAGAACTTCACCGGGAAGCGGCCGCGCGCATCGCCGACGGGCAGGACGCCGGACTCGAAGGGCTGGTCCGTGGCGGCGCCGCGATGGCGCTCGCCCAGAACCCAGGAGAGGCCGATCATCGCCCCCACCACCGCCAGCACGGCGGCAATGTAGACGGCGAGGCCCCACAGCGGTGCGTCATGCGCTTGCATCGACCGTTCGCGTCTGTTGCGAGGGTGGGCCGGCGCGGAAGCCGGCGCGCTGCGAGGCCGGGATGGTGCAGGAAAGCGGACGCGCGGCCCTTCACATAGGTTAACGGGGCGAAGTTGGGAGATGCTAGGCTGCGCCGCGCGCGCCGCCTTGCGTGGGCGCCTCGCGCCGGAACCGTTGGGGGCTTTCATGGCCGACCTACCGCCCGATCGCGGGCCGGGCGATCTCGCCGATCCCGCCGCGGTCACGCACTGGATCGCGGACGAGCTTCACCCGCGCTGGGGCTGGCTGATGGCGCTCGGCATCCTGTGGGTCGTGCTCGGCATATTGGCCTTCCTCGCGCCGTTCGCCGCGTCGGTGGCGCTCACCTTGCTGCTCGGCGCGCTGTTCGCCGTGGGCGGCGGCGTGCAGACGATCCAGGCCTTCGCCACGCGCGGATGGCGCGGCCAGGCGCTGCACGTGGCGAGCGGGCTGCTCTCGCTCGCGCTGGGGCTGGTGCTGCTGATCTTCCCGCTGTCGGGCGTGCTGTCCCTCACCCTTCTTCTCAGCGCGTTCTTCATCGTCATCGGGGCGATGCGCGCGGCGTTCGCCATCCAGCATCGCGGCACGCGGTACTGGGGCTGGATGCTGTTCTCCAGCCTGCTCTCCATCGTCGTGGGCGGGCTGATCTGGTTCCAGTGGCCGACCAGCGCGCTGTGGGCGATCGGCGTGCTGGTGGGGGTGGAACTGATCTTCTTCGGCTGGGCGATGATCAACCTCGCCCTCGCCGCGCGCCACGCCTAGCGGCCGTCGGCAGACCCGCCAAGTGTCCGTCTTCGACGCCTCCGCCGCACTGGTCGTGCTGGCCACGTTGTTCGGCTATCTCAACTATCGCTACATCCACCTGCCGCACGTCATCGGCCTGACCATCATGGGGGCGTTGACCTCGGTAGCGCTGGTCGGCGCCGACGCGTTCGTGCCCCAGCCGCTGCTGGGCGAGCCGGTGCGCGCAGATGCTGTCGAGCTTCCATTTCGAGACCGTCCTGATCAACGGCATGCTGTCGTTCCTGCTGTTCGCCGGTGCCGTCAACCTGGACCTCGAGGCGCTGCTCGAGCGCAAATACTCGGTCGCTCTGCTCGCGACGCTGGGCGTGTTCATCTCGACGGCGATCGTCGGGATCGGCTTCAAGGAGGTGTCGAACCTGATCGGCCACGAGGTGCCCTTCGCCTGGTGCCTGGTGTTCGGCGCGCTGATCAGCCCGACCGACCCGCTGGCCGTGCTCGCCATCCTCAAGACGCTGCACACGCCCAAGGACATCGAGACCCAGATCGCCGGCGAAAGCCTGTTCAACGACGGGATGGGGGTGGTGCTGTTCACCGTGCTGCTGGAGGTGGCGCTGCGCGGCGGCGGGATGGATTACGGCCACGCGGCGGGGCTGCTCGTCCGCGAGGCGGCGGGCGGCCTCGTCTATGGCGGCGTCATCGGCTGGATCGCATTCCTCGCCCTAAAGTCGATCGACGAGCCCAACCTGGAAGTGCTGATCACCATCGCCCTGGTGATGGGCGGCTACGCCCTCGCCCACCATCTCGGCGTGTCGGGACCGCTGTCGATGGCGGTGGCGGGGCTTTTGATCGGCAATCACGGGCGGCGCTACGCGATGAGCGCGCGCACCCAGGACCAGGTGGCGATGTTCTGGTCGGTGCTCGACGAGACGCTCAACTCCGTCCTGTTCCTGATGATCGGACTCGAGATCGTCATCCTCAAGCCGGGCAACGGCAACCTCGCCTACGGCGCGGCGGCGATCGCGATCACCCTGCTCGCCCGCGTCGCCGGCGTCGCGGTGCCGCTCGGCATATTGAGGACGGTGCGCCGCTTCGCGCGCGGCTCGTTCCCCATCCTGGTGTGGGGCGGGCTGCGCGGCGGGCTGGCCATTGCGATGGCGCTGTCGGTGCCGCGCGGGCCGGAGCGCGAGCTGATCATATTCGCGACCTATTGCGTCGTGATCTTCTCGGTGGTCGTGCAGGGCTACACCATCGGCGCGCTGGCCCGGCGGGTCCTTCCCACGCCCACGGAGACCCCCAGCGAGTGAGCCCGCCCTCGAACATGGGTTAATGCGCCGCCCGCGGCGCCCGCCAAGCTTCTCTCCATGCCGACAGGATTGCGAAAGGAGAGAGCGACATGGCTCAGCCGAACTACGACACGCTGAAGCGCGACATCGACCATCTGCGCAACGATATCGCGGAAGTGACGCGGACCCTGCGCGACATGGGGATCGACGGGCGCGACGGCGCCGGCCGGCGCATCCGCGACGCGGTGGGATCGGCGACGGACGGCGCGCGGCGTGCGGCCGAGGAGACCGTGCACCGCATCGAGGAGCGCCCGCTGGTGAGCATGGCCGGGGCATTCGGCGCGGGCGTCGTGCTGGGCGCCCTGCTGCTCAACCGGCGCTCGTGAGCCGGACGGGGACGCGCGCCAGGCGAAGCCGCGGCCAGGGACGGTGGGCGAGGCGCCCCGGGTTTGGGGGGCGGCGAAGCGGCTCGGCCGCTTCGTATGGCGGCTCGCCGTGCGCGCCGAAGGGCACGGCATCACCATCTATGCCGGCCACGTGGCCTATACCGGATTCCTCGCCGTGTTCCCGTTCCTCGCGTTCGTGGCGAGCATGGCGGGATTTCTCGGCTCCATCGATCTCGCCAACCGGATGATCGATTTCGCCTTCGCCTTCGTCTCGCCGAACGTCGCCAAGATCCTGGCGCCGGCGGTGAAGGAGGTGATGAAGCAGCACCAGGGCGGGCTTCTGACCCTCAGCGGGCTGGGCACGGTGTGGGTCGCATCGTCGGGCGTCGAGGCGCTGCGGTCGTCGATGAACCGCGCCTACGAGGTGAGCGAGCCGCGCCCCTTCTGGCTGCGCCGCGCGCAGAGCGCGTTCTACGTGGTGACGGCGGCGCTGGTCCTGCTGACCATCGCCATCATCGTGTTGACCGGCCCAGCCATCTGGCAGGTGCTGCACCAGGCGGCAGGAGTCGGCAAGGCGGTCGAGGTGCCGTTCGTGGTGCTGCGCTATGCGCTGGGCTTCACCGTGATCTCGCTGACCTCCGCGGTGCTGTACCGCCAGCTTCCCAACGTGCGCCAGCGGTGGCGCGCCACCGTGCCCGGCAGCGTGACGACCGCGCTGCTGTGGAACGGATTTGCCGCCGCGTTCGTTTTCTACTTCGGTCACGTCGCGGACTTCTCGTTGACCTATGGCAGTCTGGGTGGAGTGGCGATAACTCTGGTGTTTTTTTACTTGAGCGCAGCGATCTTCATTTTCGGAGCCGAGCTCAACGCCGTTCTCGGTACGCAGCGTGGACAGCAAGCGCAGAAATGAGCCCGGCCTCACCCACCCCGGACGGGACTGTGTTCTTCGTTCGCCGCGTGGCGATCGTCGCCGTCGCCATCGGCCTCGCGCTCGCCATCTGGGTCGCGTTCGACATTCTGCTGGCCGGCTTCTTCGGGGCCTATCTTGCCGTGCTGCTGCGCCGGAGCGCGCGGCAGGTGAGCGAGCACACGCGCCTGAGCACGCGACAGGCGCTCGCGCTGGTGGTTTTCGCGCTGGTCGTGCTGCTGACAGGGACGGCCTGGCTGATCGGTCCCCAGCTCGTCGCCCAGATCGGCGAGCTGTTCACCACCCTGCCGCAGGCGCTGCAGTCGCTGCGCGAGGCGATGCAGGGCTCGTCGCTGGGGCGTGCCATCCTCGACCTGCTGCCCAGCGGAGAACTCGTCGAGCATCTCTTTCGGGTCGCTGTTCTCCCGCATCACCGGCGTCCTCACGTCGCTGATCGGGCTGCTGGCCGGAGTCGTGCTGGTGGTAGCGGTCGCGGTGTTCGGCGCCGTCGAGCCCGGCGTCTACCGGCGCGGGATCGTGCGGCTGACGCCGCCTTCTTACCGCGAGCGCATGGGCGAGATACTCGAGCTGCTGTCCTACGATTTGTGGCGTTGGACCAGCGGCCAGCTGGTCGCGATGGTCGTGGTGGGGGTGCTGACGGGCGTGGGGGTGTCGCTCCTGTCGGTGCCGTCGGCGCTGGCGCTCGGCCTGATCGCGGCGCTGCTCGATTTCATCCCCATGCTGGGGCCGGTGATCTCGACGGGCGTCGCGATGCTGATGGGCTTCACGGTCGGGCTCGACACCGCGCTCTACGTGCTTTTGCTATGCACCGCGATCCAGCAGCTCGAAGGCAACGTGCTGGTGCCGTGGCTGCAGAAGCGGACGATCTGGATCCCGCCGATCGTCTCGATCCTGGCGATCGCCGTGCTCGCCGTGCTGTTCGGCCCGATCGGGGTGATCCTGTCCGGGCCGCTGACCACCGCCGCGGTGGTGCTGGTCCAGGCGATCTATGTCGAGGACATGCTGGGCGACCGCATGCGCCTGCCGCGGCCATGACGCATGCCATGCGGTCAGAAGCGGACTGTCACCTCGATGCCGCCCTCGCGCGGAGAAAGCCACCAGTTCGCGCGCTGCGCGCCGCCGCCGAACCGGCCGCGATAGTCGGCGAGGTCGTTCGCCGGCGCCTGCGGCAGCGTCCAGAGCTGCGCCTCGCCGATCAGGATGCCGGGCAGGACCGTGCGGTAGGCGTGCGGCAGGTCGGCGAACTGCCACACCGCGAGGCCGGCCAGCAGATTGATGCCGAACAACGCGACGTGCGGCAGAACCCGATAGGGCGTCTCCGCCCGGTGGGCACCCCCGCGCACCCGGTCCTCGGCGGCGGCGAGCCGGGCCACGCGCTGCTCGTGCGTCTCGCCCGGCATGGCGCGCACCGGATCGGCGCCATCCAGCGCCGGCAGCGGGCGCAGCAGCACCACGGCTGTGCCGTAGAGCCCCTCGACAGCGCGCACGATATGGGTGTTGCGGTCCTTGCGGTCGTTGTCGTTGGCGGCCTCGACCGCATCGTAGACCATGCTGCTGGCGTTGAAGGCGGACCAGCCATACTGCCAGAGCTGGGCGCCGGTCTGTTCCCGGTCGAGGTCCTGCTCCAGCACGTCGAGCCGTGTGGAGATCTCGGGATCGTTCAGCGCGGACAGGTCGAGCTGGATATGCTCGGGCCTGGCGCGGGCCGCGCCGCCCCAGGCGACGGCAACCGCCAATGCGGCCGCCGCGCAGCTTCGTATCGCCACTCCGGCGTTCTTCATCTTGCCCCCCACTACAACTGCCGGCCGGAGGTTACGCCCGCCCCGCGGCGAGAATCCATACGTAGTATACCGAGGGCGTGGGCGCGGGCGTTTCGGCGCGGGGCAATGCCATGATCATCGGCTGCCCGGATTGCGGAACGATCCAGGAGCTTCGCCCGCTCGAGCCCGGCATGATCGCGCGCTGCCCGCGCTGCGAGGGCATCCTGGAGCGGACCGCCGGGCGAAGCATCACCGCGGCGCTCGCCATGTCGAGCGCGACCCTGCTGCTCTTGATCCCGGGCTACAGCTTGCCCTTCCTCAGCTACGAGAAGTACGGGCTGGCGGCGGCGAGCTATGTCGGGTCGGGCGTGGGTGTCCTGTTCGAGCAGAAGCAGGTGCTGCTGGGCTTCGGCGTCCTCACGGTCGCCATTGTCATTCCGCTGGTCCGGTTCGGCCTGCTGACGCTCAGCCTCGCCACGCTGCGCTTCGGCGGACGCCCGGCCTGGCTGCCCTACACGTTCCGCTGGGCGCTCGCCCTCGACCTATGGGCGATGGCCGACGTGTTCCTGCTGGCCAGCATCGTCGGCTACAACAGGATCGCCCCCTACGTGCCGCTGCACATCCATGTCGGGGCGTACTGCTTCATGGTGGCGGCCATCCTCTCGATGCTGACGCGGGCGAGCCTCGACCGGCGCACTGCCTGGCGCGCGATAGGCGGGGAGCAGGCGGCGCCGAAAGACGGGGCGGTCGTATCCTGCACGACGTGCGACATCCTGCTTCCAGCCGAGGCGGACGGCGGAAGCTGCCCGCGCTGCCGTGCCCGGGTGCATGCGCGCAAGCCCGATTCGCTGATCCGCGCCACGGCGCTGACGGCGGCCGCCCTGATGCTCTACCTGCCGGCTAACCTGTACCCGATGAGCGTGATGACCGGGCTCGGCCAGCACTACCCGCACACCATATTCTGGGGCGTCGAGCGGCTGGTGGAGGCGAACCTGCTGCCGCTGGCCTGCCTGATCTTCACCACCAGCGTCCTGTTCCCGCTGACCAAGCTGCTGGTCCTGGCCTGGTTCCTGATCGCGATCCGCACCCGGTCCCGGCGCTTCCTTCTGACGCGCACCAAGCTCCACCGGATAATCGACGACCTCGGCCGCTGGTCCAACATGGACCCGTTCACAATCGCCGTGTTCGCCCCGCTGATCCAGTTCGGCCAGCTCGTCTCGGTCCATGCCGGAATTGGCGGGCCGTGCTTCTTTGGCGTGGTGACGCTGTCGATGATCGCCTCGCACTGGTTCGATCCGCGGCTGATGTGGGACGCGGCGGAAGGCGCCAAATGACCGACGAGAGGCCCGACGACGAGACGCGCCCGGAGGGCGAGACGCACGACGACCGCGAACGCACCTCGCCGCGCACGCGACGCAGCCGCTGGCCGGGATGGATCTGGGCGGTGCCGATCGCGGCAGCCGCGCTCCTCGCCTGGCTCGGCGTTCGCTCGTTCTTCGGCGGCGGCACCAGCGTCGAGGTGCGGTTCACCAATGTCGGCGGCATGAACGCCGACAGCGATGTGCGCTATCGCGGCCTCAAGATCGGCCACGTCTCGGGGCTGGAGCTGACCGACAACGGCAAGCATGTCGTCGCCACCCTGGCGCTGGACGGCAACGTGTCGGACCTGCTGCGCTCCGGCACGCGGTTCTGGATCGTGGGCGCGAACCCGTCCCTCACCCGCCCGTCGACGCTGCGGGCGATCTTCGCCGGGCCCTACGTCGCGATGGATCCGGGCCCTGGCAAGATCGCGCACGAGTTCGTCGGGTTGGAAAATCCGCCGACGGTGATGACCGGAACGCACGGCCGGCGCTTCGTGCTCTACGCCCAGAAGCTCGGCACGCTCGGGCGCGACGCGCCGGTGCACTATCGCGGCCTGCGCGTCGGCACGGTGGAAGGCACCGCGCTGGCCAGGAGCGGCGAGGGGTTCGAGGTGACCGTGTTCGTCAAGGCGCCCTATGACAAGCTGGTGCGCACCGACTCGCAGTTCTGGAGCGAGGGCGCGATTCGGGTGACGATGGACGGCGGCGGGATCGAGGCGCATTTCGCCTCGCTGCAGGCGGTCACATCGGGGGCCATCGCCTTCGCCACGCCGGAAGCCGCGCCCGCCGGCCCGCAGGCCAAGGCCGGGGCGCGCTACATCCTGTTCCCCGACAAGGGCGCCGCCGAGGCCGCGCCGATCCGCGGCGGCGTGCGCTACCTCGCCCGGTTCGACGGCGCGGTCGGCGACCTCAAATTCGGCGCGCCGGTGACGCTGCGCGGCTTCACCGTCGGGCGCGTGGTCGAGGTATCGCTTTCCTACGACTTAAGCCGCCACGCGCTGGAAACGCCGGTGGTCCTCGAAATCGACCCGGCGCGGCTCGACCTCAAGGGGATCGCCGCACCCGCCGACGGAAAGTGGCGGCCGGCGATGGACCAGGTGATGGGCCAGCTCGTCGCACAGGGGATGCGCGCCCAGATCGGCCACAGCCCGCCGGTGGTGGGCGGCGCGGAGATCACCCTTGCACTGGACTCAGGCGCCGCACCCGCGACGCTGGTCGAGGGCGGCGCGTACCCGCAGATCCCCGCCGAGGGGGAAGCGGGCATCGGCGCGATCGGGAAGCAGGCGAGCCAGGTGATGAGCGAGATCGAGAATCTGCCGCTCGCCCAGATTGGCGCGGATCTGCGCGCCACGGCCGACAAGGTGCGCCAGCTCGTCACCTCGCCCAAAATCGAGGATTCGATCGACCATCTCGATTCCACCCTCGCCAATATCGACAAGGAAACCTCGGCGGCGCGCGGCAAGATCGCGCCGCTGGTCAACAGCCTGAAGCAGGCGGCGAACGAGGCCCAGTCGGCCGTCGCCGCGGCCGACCGCATGCTGGCCCGCAGCGCCGCCGTGCCGGGCCAGTCGCTGCCCGGCGCGATCGAGGAGCTGACCCGCGCCGCCCGCGCGGTGCGCGAGCTCGCCAACTATCTCGACCGTCACCCCGAAGCCATCATCAAGGGCCGACCCGGAGGATAATCGATGACCGCACGCCGCCTGGCCGCCCTTACGCTCGCCGCCGCGCTTCTCGCCGGCTGCAGCATCGGGGGAGAGAGCCCGAAGACGCAGTTCTTCACCCTGTCCCCGGTGACCGGCCAGGCCGCGCCGCGCGCCGCCCATGTCGCCCCGATCACGCTGACCGAGTTCCGCCTGCCGCAGACGCTCGACCGGCGCGAGATGGTGCGCAAGACGGGGGAGAACCGGCTCGACGTGCAGGGTACCAACCGTTGGGGCTCACCCCTCGGCGACACGGCGCGCTCGGCGCTGGCGCAGGACCTGGACGACCGCCTGCCATCCGGCACGGTCGTCGCGCCCACCGCAGCCAAGCCCGGCAGCGGCGTGCGCTATTTGACCGTGAACGTGATGACCTTCATGCCCGAGCCGGGCGGCCAGACGACGCTGGACGCCGAATGGTCGCTGCTGCCCGGACCCGGCGCACCGCCGGCAATCCACCGCAAGGTGCACATCACGGTGCCCGGCGGCGGGGGCGGCCCCGACGACCAGGCCCGGGCGATGAGCCAGGCGCTGGGCGAGCTCGCCGACCGCATCGCCGGCGCACTGGCGCAGGGCTGACCGAACCCGTTCGCCCTTCGATACAGCCCCTTCGGGGCCCCTCAGGCCGAATGGAGAATGCGGTGCGGCTATTCCGCCGCCGGCGCGGGGGCCTTGGCCTCGACCTCCTTCTCCGCGCCGGGCCAGCCGGTATGAGTGATGTCGAAGATCGTCGCCCCGTCCGGCGTCTTGTACTTGATCTCGAAATTCCCCTGCCCCTCGGGCGGCGGGCCGAGATGGAAGCTCGCGCCGGCCTTCTCGACCTGCGCCTGCGCCGCGTCGATGTCGTCGACCCACATGCCGATATGGTGCAGCCCGGGCGGGAAGCCCTCGCGGCTGCGGATGATGGTGACGTTCATCACCCCGTCGGTCAGCGAGCAGGCGTTCGCGGTCTCGCGCACGATCTTCATCTCGAACGCGTCGCGGTAGAAATGCGCGGCCGCGATGGTGTCGTCGGCGTAGAGCGCGACGTGGCGAAGCTTGGCCATGGTCTCCTCCTATTCCGCCGCCTTGGCGGGTTCCGGCGCGGGCTCGGGCACCGGGGTGCGCATGGTGACGAACTCCTCGGCGGCGGTCGGGTGGATGCCGACCGTCGCGTCGAACTGCGCCTTGGTCGCCCCGCACTTGATCGCGACGGCGAGGCCCTGCAGGATCTCGCCGGCGTCGGGCCCGACCATGTGGCAGCCGACCACCCGGTCGGTCGATTTCTCGACGACCAGCTTCATCATGGTCTTTTCCTGGCGGCCGGAGAGCTGGTTCTTCAGCGGCGTGAAGGTGGAACGATAAATCGCCACCTCGCCGCAGCGCTCGCGCGCCTGGTCCTCGGTCATGCCGACCACGCCGCAGGGCGGCAGGCTGAACACCGCGGTCGGGATGTCCTCGTAATCCATGATCCGGTTCTGGCCGTTGAACAGGTTCCCGGTCAGCACCATCGCCTCGGCGATGGCGACGGGCGTCAGCTCCCAGCGGTGGATGACGTCGCCGATGGCGTAGATCGAGGGGACCGCGGTCTGGAAGTACTCGTTCACCTCGATCGCGCCGTTCCAGGCACGCTTGATGCCGAGCTCGTCGAGGCCGAGTGATGTGGTGTTGGGCGCGCGGCCGGTGGCGAACAGCACCTGGTCGGCTTCGATCTTCGTGCCGTCCTTCAAGGTGGCGACGATGCCGTTCGTGCCCTTGTCGAGCCGCTCGACGTCGGCGTCGAACCGCAGGTCGGTGCCTTTCTTGCGCATCTCCTCGGCCAGCGTCTTGCGCACGTCGATGTCGAAGCCGCGCAGGAACAGCGGCCCGCGATAGAGCTGGGTCACGTGGCTGCCGAGCCCCTGGAAGATGCCGGCGAACTCGACGGCGATGTAGCCGCCGCCGACGATCAGCACGCGCTTCGGGAACTCCTCGAGGTAGAACGCCTCGTTCGAGGTGATGGCGAGATCGGCGCCCGGAATCTCGGGCACCACCGGCCAGCCGCCGACCGCGACCAGGATGTGCTTCGCCGTGACGCGCTTGCCGGCGACCTCGACCTCGTTCGGCCCGGTCACCGCCGCACGCGCCTCGAAGATATCGACCTTGCTGCCGTCGAGCAGGCGCTTGTAGACGCCGTTGAGGCGCGTGATCTCCTTGTCCTTGTTGGCGATCAGCTTGTTCCAGTCGAACGCGTCGGGCGAGACGGTCCAGCCATAGCCGGCCGCGTCCTCGAAATCGTCGGCGAAGTGCGCGGCGTAGACGAGCAGCTTCTTCGGGATGCAGCCGACATTGACGCAGGTGCCGCCGAAATAGCGCTCCTCGGCGACCGCCACCTTGGCGCCGTAGCTCGCCGCCATGCGCGCGGCGCGCACCCCGCCCGATCCCGCGCCGATGACGAAGAAGTCGTAGTCGAACTGCGCCATGTCATACCCCTTGCCGTCCCGCACGAAGGGGCGGGTTGCCCCGCCCCCGCATTCGCCCGCCCCGCGGCGCTAGAACCCCAGCCCGCCGACGAGAGCGTACTTGACCTCGAGGAACTCCTCGATGCCGTACTTGGAGCCCTCGCGGCCGATGCCGGATTCCTTGACGCCGCCGAACGGCACCACCTCGGACGAGATGATGCCCTCGTTGATGCCGATGATGCCGTACTCCAGCCCCTCCATCACCCGCCAGATGCGGCCGATGTCGCGGCTGTAGAAATACGAGGCGAGGCCGAACTCGGTGTCGTTCGCCATCTTGAGGGCCTCGTCCTCGGTCTTGAAGCGGTAGAGCGGCGCGACCGGGCCGAACGTCTCCTCGCGCGTCACCATCATGTCGGTCGTGACGTTGGCGAGCACGGTCGGCTCGTAGAACGTGCCGCCGAGCCCGTGGCGCTTGCCGCCGACCACCACCTTGGCGCCCTTGGAAAGCGCGTCGGCCACGTGCTCCTCGACCTTGTCGAGCCCGCCCTTGTCGATCAGCGGGCCCTGCTCGGTCTCGCCCTTCAACCCGTCGCCGACGCGAAGCTTCTTCACCGCCTCGGCCAGCTTCTCGGAGAACGCGTCGTACACGCCCTCCTGCACCAGCAGGCGGTTGGCGCAGACGCAGGTCTGGCCGGTGTTGCGGAACTTCGACGCGATGGCGCCCTTCACCGCGGCGTCGAGGTCGGCATCGTCGAACACGATGAACGGCGCGTTGCCGCCGAGCTCGAGCGAGACCTTCTTCACGGTCGCCGCGCACTGGGCCATCAGGATCTTGCCGACCTCGGTCGAGCCGGTGAAGGTGAGCTTGCGCACGATCGGGTTCGAGGTGAGTTCGCCGCCGACCGCACCGGACGGGCCGGTGATTACGGAGAACACGCCCTTGGGCACGCCCGCCCGCTCGGCGAGCTCGCACAGCGCGAGCGCCGAGAACGGTGTCGCGGTCGCGGGCTTGCACACCATCGTGCAGCCGGCGGCGAGCGCCGGGCCCATCTTGCGGGTGATCATGGCCGACGGGAAGTTCCACGGCGTGATCGCCGCGCACACCCCGATCGGGTCCTTGGTCACCAGCACGCGCTTGTCGCGCGCGAAGGATGGGATCGTGTCGCCGTAGACGCGCTTCCCCTCCTCCGCGAACCATTCGATGAACGACGCCGCGTAGGCGATCTCACCCTTGGATTCGGCGAGCGGCTTGCCCTGTTCGGCGGTCATCAATACGGCGAGGTCGTCGGCGTTCGCCATCATCGAATCGGCGAGGGTGCGCAGGATCTTCGCCCGCTCCTTCGCCGTCATGGCGCGCCAGGCCGGCAGCGCGGCGTTCGCCGCCTCGATCGCCCGGCGGGTCTCGGCCACCCCCATCTTGGGCACGGTGCCGATCACGTTGCCGGTCGCCGGGTTGGTGACGTCGATCGTCTCGTTCGAGCCGGCGCCGACCCATTGGCCGTCGATATAGCACTGCTCGCGGAACAGCTTCGCGTCCTTCAGCGGAACGCCGAGCGCGTCGAGGGGCATGGCTGTCTCCCGGATTGGATTTCGTGGTAAATATATGGGCTATGAAGGCCTCGGACAAATTGTTCGCGGGCTCAATTCCGGCGCTCTACGACCACTATCTCGGACCGCTTATCTTCGAGCCCTATGCGGACGATCTGGCGGCGCGCGCAGGCGAATTGCGACCGGGACGGGTGCTGGAGACGGCCGCGGGCACCGGCATCGTCACCCGCGCCCTGCGCCGAACCCTTCCCGTCACGGTCGAGATCGTCGCGACCGACCTCAACCCGCCGATGCTCGATTACGCCGCGACGGTCGAGGCGCTGGAGAACGTCACCTGGCGGCAGGCCGATGCGATGATCCTGCCCTTCCCCGACGCGTCATTCGACCTCGTCCTGTGCCAGTTCGGCGCCATGTTCTTCCCCGACAAGCCCGTCGCCTATCGCGAGGCGCGCCGGGTGCTCCGGCCAGGCGGCACCTTCCTGTTCAACGTCTGGGACCGCGTCGAGGAAAACCATTTCACCCACGTCCTGACCGAGGCCGTCGCCGCGCAGTTTCCCGACGATCCGCCACGCTTCCTCGCGCGGACGCCGCACGGCCACTGGGATACGTCGATCATCGAGCACGATCTTGCCACCGCGGGATACGTGGACGTCCGATGCGAAACGGTCGCGCGGACAAGCCGCGCCGCCTCGCCGCGTGACCCGGCGGTAGGATTTTGCCAGGGAACACCGCTGCGCAACGAGATCGAGAGCCGCGCCCCCGGCCGGCTGGACGAGATGACGGATGTCGCCGCCGCAGCGCTCACCGCACGGTTCGGCGCCGGGCCGATCGAGGGAAAGATCCAGGCGATCGTGGTCGCGGCCAGCTGACCCGTTCTACGCCATTATCGCGGGGCCGGCCTCGGCGGCACAGCTTGCGGGCCAGAATGCGGCGCATGGCGACCGCATACCACTGGTTGGTGAGAAAAGCGTTCCCCGCCATGGCCTTCTCCGGCTCAGGACGGAACGAGCCTACTCCACCGTCACCGACTTGGCGAGGTTGCGCGGCTGGTCGACGTCGGTGCCCTTGAGCACCGCCGTGTGATAGGCGAGAAGCTGCACCGGGATGGCGTAGAGGATCGGCGCCACGAACGGGTCGACGGCCGGCAGCTCGATCGGTCGCCGCCGCCATGGTGCCGAGGCTTCTCGATCCCTTGCGCGTCGGACAGGAAGATCACCCGCCCGCCGCGCGCCACCACCTCCTGCATGTTCGAGGCGGTCTTGTCGAACAGCTCGTCCGACGGCGCGATGACGATCACCGGCACGGTCTCGTCGATCAGCGCGATCGGCCCGTGCTTCATCTCGCCGGCGGCGAAGCCCTCGGCGTGGATGTAGCGAGATCTCCTTGAGCTTCAGCGCGCCCTCGAGCGCGATCGGATAGCCGGTGCCGCGCCCGAGATAGAGCACGTCGTGCGCGAGCGACACCTCCTCGGCGAGCGTCGCGCAGCGCCTCGTCGTGCTTCAGCACCTCGGCGGCGCGCGCCGGCACCTCGATCAGCGCCGGCGACAGCTCCGACTCGCGCGTCGTCGGACGATCGCGCCGCGCGCGCGGCCGAGCGCCAGGGCCAGGCAGGCGAGCACGGTGAGCTGGGTGGTGAACGCCTTGGTCGAGGCGACGCCGATCTCGGGCCCGGCATAGGTCATCAGCACCGCGTCGGCCTCGCGCGCCATGGTGGCTTTCGGCGACGTTGACCACCGCGACCGTCGCCTGCTTCTGCGCCTTGGCGTAGCGCATGGCGGCCAGCGTGTCGGCCGTCTCGCCCGACTGCGAGATGAACAAGGCGAGCCCGCCCGGCGCCATGTCGATCGCGCGGTAGCGGAACTCCGAGGCGATGTCGATCTCGACCGGCAGGCGGGCGATGCGCTCGATCCAGTACTTGGCCACCAGGCCGGCATAGTACGACGTGCCGCAGGCGACGATGGTGACGCGGGTGACGCGCGGCCAGGTCGATCGGCAGGTCGGGAAGCTGCACCGTCCGCGTCATCGGATTGAGCAGCGCGTTCAGCGTGTCGCCGATCACCGCCGGCTGCTCGTAGATCTCCTTCAGCATGAAGTGGCGGTAAGTTGCCCTTGCCGATCAGCGCGCCGGAGCTGGCCGTGGCGCGCACTCGGCCGCTCGACCACCGCGCCCGAGGCGTCGTGGATCACGGCGCCCCGGTCGCCGAGATCTCGGCCCAGTCGCCCTCCTCCAGATAGCAGATCGACTGGGTGAGCGGCGCCAGCGCCAGCGCGTCCGAGCCGATGAACATCTCGCCGTCGCCATAGCCGATGGCCAGCGGCGAGCCGCGCCGGGCCGCCGATCATCAGCTCGTCGCGCCCGGTGAAGATGATGCCGAGCGCGAAGGCGCCTTCCAGCCGGGCCAGCGTCCGGGCCGTCGCCTCGGCGGGCGACGCGCCCGTGCGCAGGATACTCGGTGAGCAGGTGCACCACCGCCTCGGTGTCGGTGTCGGTCTCGAACGTGTGGCCCTTGGCCTCCAGCTCGGCGCGGAGCGCGCGGAAATTCTCGATGATGCCGTTATGGACCACGGCCACGCGGTCCGACGCGTGCGGATGGGCGTTCCGTCTCGTTCGGCATGCCGTGGGTCGCCCAGCGCGTGTGGCCGATGCCGGTGTTGCCGGCGGCGGGGCGCGCTTCCAGCACGCTTCTCGAGGTTGATCAGCTTGCCCTCGGCGCGGCGCCGCTCGATCGCGCCGTTGACCAGCGTGGCGATGCCGGCCGAGTTGTAGCCGCGATATTCCAGCCGCTTCAGCCCCTCGATCAGAAGCGGCGCGACCGGCTTGTTGCCGACGATCCCGATGATGCCGCACATGCGCTCAGCCGGTCCTTTTCGCCGTGCCGGCCTTGGCGTCCTTCTCCGCCTTCTTGCGCGCGCGGAAGCGCACCGCCCAGCCCGGCCGCTCGACCTGCTCGGCGCGCTCGACGGCCAGCGAGTCGGGCGCCACGTCGCGCGTGATCACCGAGCCCGCGCCCGACGATGGCGCCGTCGCCCACCTTGACCGGCGCGACCAGCGCGGTGTTGGAGCCGATAAATGCGCCCGCGCCGATCTCGGTGCGCGACTTGAAGAACCCGTCATAGTTGCAGGTGATGGTGCCCGCCCCGATATTGGCGCCGGCGCCGACGCGCGCGTCGCCGATATAGGTCAGATGGTTGGCCTTGGCGCCGGCCTCGAGCACCGCCTCCTTCATCTCGACGAAGTTGCCGACATGCACGTCGCGCTCCAGTCGCGCGCCGGGGCGCAGCCGCGCGAACGGCCCGACCAGGCAGCCCGGCCCAATGGCGGCGCCGTCGATGTGGCAGAAGGCGCGGATCTCGACATTGTCGGCGACCGTCACCCCCTTGCCGAAGATCACGTGCGGGCCGATCGTCACGTCGCGCCCGAAGCGCGTGTCGGTCGAGAGATAGACCGTGGCGGGGTCGACCATCGTGACCCCCGCCTCCAGCGCGGCGGCACGCAGGCGCGCCTGCATCACCCGCTCGGCCGCGGCCAGGTCGGCGCGGGAATTCACCCCCATCACCTCGTCGGCATCGGCGGCCTCGACCGTGACGCAGCGCCAGCCGGACTGCCGCGCCAAGCCCACGACATCGGTCAGGTAGTACTCGCTCTTCGCGTTGTCGTTGCCGATCGCGGTCGAGCAGGTCGAACAGGCGGGCGCCGTCGATCGCCATGATGCCGGCGTTGCAGAGGCCGAATGGCGCGCTCCGCCTCGGTCGCGTCCTTCGCCTCGACGATGCGCTCCAGCGCGCCGTCCGGCCCGATCACCAGCCGCCCGTAGGCGGCCGGGTCGGCGGGGCGGAACCCGAGCACGGCGATTGCGGGATCGCCCGGCCCGCGCCTTGCCGCGACCATGCGCTCGACGGTGGCCGGCGTCAGCAGCGGGGTGTCGCCGAACAGCACCACCACGTCGCCCGCGAAGCCGGCCAGCGCCGCCCGCGCCGCACGCACCGCGTCGCCCGTGCCGGCGGGCGGGTCCTGCACGCAGGTCGCGGCGGGGGCGACGGCGGCGGCGACCGCGTCCATGCCCTTGCCGATCACCACGATCTTGCGGTCGAAGGCGAGCGCGTCGAGCGTCGCCAGGATGTGGCCGATCATCGGCCGCCCCGCGACCTCGTGCAGCACCTTGGCGCGCGCCGAGCGCATGCGGGTGCCCTGGCCCGCGGCCAGGATGACGGCTGCCTTGCCTTCAACGCTCATACGGATCGCGGCCTCTGGCACCGGGCGGAAGATCGTCCCAAGACGCCTATCCTTCCGGCAAACCCCTAAAACCAAGTGAAATTGCCACAGCCGGCCCGGTCCCGCCAGCGCCTTTCCCATTGGGCCGCCGCCGGCCCCTTTCTTGACACCCTGCGCGGGGGCGCCGTATATGGGCCGGTCCCTCGGGGACGGGCGCTTAGCTCAGCGGGAGAGCACACCCTTCACACGGGTGGGGTCGCAGGTTCAATCCCTGCAGCGCCCACCACCGAAGCCCCAGAAATCCTCCGGTTCTCCCGACCGGTCGGTGGATGTTTCCGGCATCCCGCGTCGGCACGCCACGCGAACAGACCGGCTTTGGTGGCCCGTATCTGCACCGCGGTCCAAGCGCCTGTTCAGGATGTGTTCGAGTGACCAAGGGCCGATGGTTGTGGGCCTTCTCATTCTGAGAGTTATTTGGCCGCTTCGGGTGCAGGTTCAATGCGAGCCAAGATTTGAGGTTTACCGAACTTTCTTGATGTGGGTCCGGCCGTTCCGCGCGCGCATTCAGCCGGGACACTCTCACGTGAGTTTGGCAGCGGGAGTGTCCGCCCGGGAGAATTCGGACGAGCAAGAGCGAGGGACAGCGAACCGAGCCCTTCGGTAGACGCAATTTCAACTGCCGACTCGCGCCTTTCTCGGTGGAACCCCGCCCAGTGGGCGTAGCCAATTCCAGCGGTCCCGGCGGTTCAGCGCGGCTCGCGGTTCATCCGCGGGTCGAGAAGATCCCGGAGCCCGTCGCCCAGAAGGTTCACCGACAGCACGGCGACGCCGAGCAGAAGGCCGGGATAGAGGAGGATCCAGGGCGCGGAGCGGATGAAGGTGCGGCCGCCCGCGATGATATTGCCCCAGCTCGGCACCTCGGGCGGGGTGCCGATGCCGAGGAAGCTCAGCGTCGCCTCGAGAATGATGGCAAGCGCGCAGACGAAGGTTGCCTGCACGATCACGGGCGCCATCGCATTGGGTAGCACGTGTCGCACGAACATCCGCAGCGGGCGCGTGCCCGACGCGATCGCCGCCTCGATATAAATTTGCTCACGGATGGTGAGGACGACCGAGCGGACCAGCCGGACCATACGCGGTATTTCGGGAATGGCGATGGCCATGATCAGCGTCGACGGCGACGGCCTGTTGATCGAAACCAGCGCGATGGCGAGCAGGATCGCCGGAATCGACATCAGCCCGTCCATGATGCGCATGATCACGGCGTCGGCGGCGCGGTAGAAGCCGCTGAAGATGCCGATCATCAGCCCGAAGATCGTGGTGACGACTGCGACGCCGAGCCCCACGGTGAGCGACACTCGCCCGCCATAGACGGTGCGGCTGAACACGTCACGCCCAAGGGCGTCGGTGCCAAACGGATGGGCAAGGCTCGGCGGCTTCGCCCGGTGCAGCACGTCGATCATCAGCGGGTCCTGCACCGCGATCTGCGGCGCGAAGATCGAAATCAGCGCGACGACGACCAGGATCGTTCCCCCTGCCGCGAGCATGCCGCGCCCGCGCAAGAAACGCCCGAGGGGTAGAGCGACGGGGAGGCGGCGCTGGGGCGGGATGGCGCGGGTCGACATCTGGTCCTCAGTAGCGGATGCGCGGATCGAGCACCGTGTAGGACAGGTCGATCAGCAGGTTGAGGACCACGTAGATGGTCGAGAAGAACAGGATCAGCCCCTGGATGACGGGATAATCACGGGTCAGGATCGCCTCGGCGGTAAGGCTGCCGAGCCCGGAAATGCCGAAAACGTTCTCGGTCACGACCGTTCCGCCGATGAGGAAGGCGACACCGATCCCAATGGTGGTCACGATTGGCACCGCCGCATTCTTGAGCGCGTGCACGAACAGAACGGCGGGACGCGACAGCCCCTTGGCGCGCGCCGTGCGCAGATAGTCCTGTCCGAGCACTTCGAGCATGGAGCCGCGCGTCATGCGCGTAAGCAGTGCCATGTAGGCGAGCCCGAGCGTGATCGTGGGGAGCGCAATGTGGCGCGCGAACGGGCCGATCCCTTCCGAGATGCTGTGGAAGCCCTGCACCGGAAGCAGCCGGAACTGAATCGAGAACAGCATCACCAGGACATAGCCGATCCAGAATACCGGGAACGAGAAGGAGAACACCGAGAAGATCATCACCACGCGGTCGATCGGCCGTCCCGCGAAGGCCGCCGCCAGAACGCCCAGCGGAATCGCGAGCAGGCAGGAAAACAGGATCGTCGTCACGGTGAGCGACAGGGTGGGCTCGATGCGCTGCACGATGAGGTGGGTCACCGGGACGTTGGAGAATACCGAGTGACCCAGATCCCCGTGCGCGAGCTGGTCGATCCAAAGCAGGAACTGCTTGTAGAGCGGTTGATCGAGCCCGAGCGCGACGCGCACGTGCTCGATCTGCTCGGTGGTCGCAAACTCGCCGGCGATCAGCGCCGCCGGGTCGCCCGGGCTGAGGCGGAGGATCAGAAAGACTGCCACCACCACCGTCAGCGCCACCGGAATGACGCCGACGATGCGCCGGGCGACGTAGAGCAGCATCGAGGCGCTTACTCGCCCTTCTTTTCCACGCCCCAGTAGAGCGTGATGATCGAGGGCTGCACGCCGGTAAGCTTGTCGCTGTAGGCCATGACCGCGTACTCCTGGATCACCGGCACGTAGGGCACGACCTCATAGGCCCGCTTCTGCAGCTCGACCGCGATGTTCTTGCGCTCCTCCTCGCTGGTGGCGCGGGCGAACGCGCTGCGCAGTTCCTCGATCTTCTTGTCGCAAGGCCATCCCGGCGCTGCGTCACCGCAGTTGGAAGCGAGGTAGATGTTGGTCACCGGCGAGGCCATGTCGAGCGCCTGGTTGGCGGAGTTGAACAGGTTCCAGCCGCCCTTGTCGATCGGCGCCTTCTTGGCGCGCCGGCCGAGCATCATGTTGTAGTCCATCGGCTGCAGCTCGACATTGACCCCGATCTTGCGCAGCAGCTGCGCCGTGAGCAGGGCCGAAGTGTCGAACTGGGTGACGTTGGTCGGCTCCATCAGGACGACCTTTTCGCCCTTGTAACCCAACTCCTTCATCAGCTGGCGCGCCTTGTCGAGGCTGGGCTTCACGTGGCCGGCCGCGGTTTCATACGGCGTTCCGCACATGAAGAGGGCGGGACAGGCCTCGTACAGCTCCTTGTCGCCGGTAACCGCCGGGCCGTACAAATTCGGGTCGACCATGTACAGTAGCGCACGGCGCGCCTTCACGTTGTTGAAGGGCGGCAGCAGCCAGTTGGCGCGCAGATACTGCTCGCCGCCGTAGGGGATGCGCTGGGCGACCACCTTCGGCTGGTTGCGCACCTGCGGGATCACGTCATAGGGCACGCTCTCGATCATGTCGATCTCGCCATTCAACAGCGCGTTCACCGCCGTGTTGGCGTCCGGCATGGTCTGCCAGATAACCTTGTCGACATGGACGTCCTTGCCGCCCGAAAACCAGTCCGACTTCTCCTTGCGCGGCACGTAGCTCGGGTTCTTGACGTAGACGTTGCGCACGCCCGGCTGCCATTCGTCCTTCTTGAAAATGAACGGGCCCGAGCCGATCGGCTCGAACTTGGGCGATCCGACGGGCAGCTTGGCGATACGCTCGGGAAGCATGAAGGGCGCGATGCCGCTGGGCCGCCCCAGCCCGAAGGGCAGGAGCGGGAACGGATCGCTGAATGTCATCGTGAAGGTCTTGTCGTCGTCCGCCTTGATCGAGACGAGGTCCTTCTTGACGGTCACGCCGAAGGCGTCGCGGGCGAACCAGCGATCGAGCGACGCGAGCACGTCGGCCGTGGTGACAGGCTTGCCGTCCGACCATTTGAGGTCCGGGCGGAGGGTGAAATGGTAGACCCGGGCGTCCTTCGACATCGACCAGTCGCCCACCATCTGCGGGTGCGGCTGGAGATGGGAATCCCACGCGAACAGCTCCTCGTAGATCATGTGCGCGTGGTTGCGCGTGCCGTAGTTAGTGTTGACGTACGGGTCGAGCAGCTTCACGTCGAGAAGTGGAACGGCCCGGATGACCTTTTCGGCCGCGTGCGCCGGCACCGTCGCCAGGAGTCCGAATACCGCCGCCGCTCCCAGGAACGGGCGGAACCATTTCGCCGTCATGTCCGTACCTCCACTGTTTCGTTGTCGGGCGACGCGGTGCCGCCCTCTTGCTTCCTTACTCGGCCGCGACGCGGGCGCCGAGCGTGGGCGTCCGGTCGCGGAAATGGGGCAGGATCTCCTCGGCGATCGCCGCCTGGTTCACCTGCACCATCTCGTGCGGCATGGTCCCGAACTGGGTCTTGGTCAGAGAGATGTTGAAGCCGGCGAGGTCCTGGTAGGCGGCCAGCTTCTCGCGCACCGTGTTCGGGCTGCCGACAATGACAATGCCGCGCTCGATCATCTCCTCGGCCGACTGGTGCGCTGGCCGCGTGCCGCGGATTTGGCGCACGCGCTTGACCGATTCGATGCTGGAATAGCCCGGCGGCGCCATCATCACCGGGTTGGTCTTGAGGAACCGGTTGGCGTAGCTCTCGAGGTGGGGTCGTGCCTCGCGCAGCGCCTTTTCGTCCGTATCGGCGACATAGATGGCGTTCGACCAGGCGAGCTGGTCCGGCGAGGCCTGGTAGCCCGCCTTCTCGGCCTCGTCGCGGAACATCTGGAACACCTTGGCCACGGCGGCGATCGGCGCCAGCGTCTGGGCATAGGTATAGCGATGCCGCGCGACCCACTGGATGGTGCTGAGCGACCCCGACGACGGGATAAAGATCGGCGGGTGCGGCTCCTGGTACGGGCGGGGCCAAGTGTTGACGTACTTGAAATCATAGTACTTGCCGCGGAAGTGGAACGGGCCCGGCTCGGTCCAGGCGCGGATGATCAGGTCGTGCGCCTCGGCGAAGCGGCCCTGCGAGTCGGCCGGGTTGATTCCCATCGAGTGGTACTCGGCGCCGATGCCGCGCACGAAGCCGGCGATGAAGCGGCCACGGCTGATATTGTCGAGGATCGCAAACTCCTCGGCGACGACCAGCGGGTTGGACAGGAGCGGCAGCGCGCGGCCAAGCACCGCGATCTTGCCGTTCTTGATCCGGCGCGCGAGCGCGCCCGCCAGCACGCCCGGGGTCGGCATCATGCCATAGGCGGTTTGGTGGTGCTCGTTGACAACGACGCCGTCGAAGCCAAGCTCGTCGGCCGTCTCCATCTGGTCGAGATACTGGTTGTAGAGCTCGGCCCCCTTCTTCGGATCGTAATACTTGTTGGAGAAGGTGACCCAGGCCGAGCCATTGCGTTCGATCGCATCCAAATCGGCAGCCGCGTACGGCATCAGATGAAAATTGAAAACCTTCACGCGACGACCCTTTCCTCGGAGATGAAATCCTGGAGAACGGACACGAACGCGTCCGTCTTCTCGACCTGCGGCAGGTGGCCGCAGGCCTCGATCAGGGCAAGGCGCGCGCCCGGAATGCGGCTTTGCCAGGCGTGGGCGAACGGTTTCGGAAACAGCCGGTCATTGGCGCCCCAGACGATCAGCGTCGGCACGTCGACGCGCCCGAGCCACTTTTCCATGTGCGGGTCGTAGAAGCGCGGCTCCCAGGAAAGCTTCGCCGTCGCGAGCTGGTTCCTGAGGCGCGTGTCTTCGGTCTCGGGCGTCAGCGAGCGCGCGATCATCTGCTCGGCCAGCGCCTGGTCGTGGAACAGGTCGCGGATCGACTGCTCCTCGTTGGTCACGAACGGGTCGACCTGCTCCGCGTCGGCGACGCGGATGCCGGGCGCATCGACCAGCGTGAGCGAGGCGAGGCGCTGGGTGTTGCGGATGGCAAGCTCCGCGGCGATCCAGCCGCCGAGGGAGAACCCGACGAGATGGACGCCGGCGAGGTCGAGCGTGGCGAGGAAGTCGGTGTAGAAGACTGCGAGGTCGGCCACGGTGTCGAGCCAGTCAGGCATGTCGGAGCCGCCGAAGCCCGGATGCTCGGGCACGATCACGTCGAAGCGCCCGGCGAGCGCGTCCATCACCGGCTGAAGGCGATCGGCCCCGTCTGCCCCGTGCAGAAGCACCAGTGGCGCGCCCTTCCCCGCCCGGCTCACACGGACCTTGGCGCCATGAAGCTCGAGCGTCGATATCACGAAATCTGCCACGTCCGTCCCTCCTCCACGCACCGGAGGCCGGGCGCGCGACCATCACTGTCATGATTTTGGAAAAACGTTAGGCACGGGGTCGCGCACTGTCAAATCAATTGAACCGCTTGCTGCCGTATTCCGGCAATGAGTCTCACCACAGTATTCGAGGGGCGAAGCGCGCAGGACCGATACGGGAGCTGGCAAATAAGATGTTGGCCGCGCGGTTGGGCTTGTCCCATACTCGGCGTGGCCCGGCGATCCCGGCGCCGGGTCAATTTGCGTTTTTCGCACGTGGTTGAATGGACCGGCCTTGTCCCACGCGGTTTGCCCGCCCGACCTCCAACCGTCGGCAGCCCTCGCCGAGGCTGAGCCGATCCTCGCCATCGAGGGGCTGAAGACCCAGTTCCACGGGCGGGACCACCTGGTCAAGGCCGTCGACGACTTGTCGTTCGCGCTGCACCGGGGCGAGACGCTGGGCGTCGTCGGCGAGTCAGGCTGCGGCAAGAGCGTCACCGCCCTCAGCATCCTGCGGCTCGTCGCCGGCAAGCCGGGCATCGTCGCCGGCCGGATTGTACTCGAAGGGCGCGACCTCCTCGCCGCCAGCGAGCGCGAGATGCGCAAGATCCGGGGCGACCGCATCGGCATGATCTTCCAGGAGCCGATGAGCTCGCTCAACCCGGTCCTTACCATCGGCCGGCAATTGACCGAGACGATCCGGCTGCACCAGTCGGTTTCGGCCGCCGAGGCGCGCGAGCGTGCGGCCGAAATGCTGCGCCTGGTGCAGATTTCGGAGCCCGGGCGCCGGCTCAAGGAGTACCCGCACCACCTTTCCGGCGGCATGCGCCAGCGCGTGATGATCGCGATGGCGCTGTCCTGCTCGCCCCAGGTGCTGATCGCCGACGAGCCGACGACGGCACTCGACGTGACCGTCCAGGCGCAGATCCTCGACCTGCTCAACGAGCTGCAGGAGCGGCTGGGCACCGCGGTGATCCTGATCACGCACGATTTCGGCGTCGTCGCCGAGACCTGCCGGCGGGTGGTCGTGATGTATGCCGGGCGCAACGTCGAGGAGGCCGATGTCGAAGAGCTGTTCGCCGCGCCCCTCCATCCCTACACGCGCGGGCTGATGCAGTCGATGCCGCGGCTCGGCCCGGCGTACGCCACGGCGGGCGAGGCGGAAGCGGGGCGCCTCGCCGAGATACCCGGCACCGTGCCCTCGCCCGCCGAAATGCCGGCAGGCTGCGCGTTCGCGCCGCGCTGCCCGCTCGCCGAAGACAGGTGCTGGCGGCACTATCCGGACCGGCGCGAGTTGCGGCCGCACCACTGGGTCGCCTGCTGGCGAGCGGAGGAGGTGGGGCGTGACGCCTGAGGCCGGCGAGAACGCGGCCGCTGCTCGAGGTCGACCGGCTGGTCAAGCACTTCCCAGTGCGGCGCGACATTCTGGGGCGGCCGACGGCCGTCGCCCACGCGGTCGACGACGTGTCGTTCACCATCGCGCGCGGCGAGACGCTGGGGCTTGTCGGCGAGTCGGGCTGCGGTAAGTCGACGCTGGCGCGCTGTCTCGTCCGGCTGATCGAGCCGACCGGAGGCACCGTCACCCTCGGCGGGCGTGACATCACCCACCTCCGGGGGCGGGCGATGCGCCAGGTCCGCCAGGACATGCAGATCGTATTCCAGGACCCGTTCTCGTCGCTCAACCCGCGCCTGACCGCAGGCGTGGCGGTGGGCGAGCCGCTGCGCAATTTCGGCATTGCGCGGGGGCGCCAGCTCTCCGAACGGGTGGCCGAACTGTTCCGAGCGGTGGGGCTCCGGCCCGATCAGATGAAGAAGTTGCCGCACGAGTTCTCCGGCGGCCAGCGACAGCGGCTCGGCATCGCCCGCGCCATTGCGCTCGAGCCGGCGCTCGTGGTGTGCGACGAGCCGGTCAGCGCGCTCGACGTCTCGGTGCAGGCGCAGGTCATCAATCTGCTGGCCGATCTGCAGAAGAGGCTCGACCTGGCCTACTTCTTCGTAGCCCACGACCTCGCCGTCGTTCGCCACGTCTCGAACCGCATCGCGGTGATGTATCTCGGCCAGATCGTCGAGATGGCGCCGGCGCGCAGCCTGTTCGCCGCGCCGCGCCACCCCTATACTGAGGCTCTGCTCGAGGCCGTGCCGATACCGGACCCGACGGCGCCGCGCGACAAGCGCAAGCTCTCCGGCGACGTGCCGAGCGCGACCGATCCCGCGCCCGGCTGCCGCTTCCACACGCGCTGCCCCTATCGCCAGCCGCTGTGTCTGACCGACCGGCCGCCGCTGCGCGAGCTGGCACCGGGACATTTCGCCGCCTGCCACTTCAGCGAGGAGATCTTCTCCGCCGCCGCGCCCGTCGCAACGGAGACGCCCGCCCTCGCGCCCCGCGCCGCCCGCTCGTCCTGAGCCGCCACCCCCATCGGGAGACCCGAAGATGGCCTTGATCGACCGCATCAACGCCTATGCCGGCGAACTGACCGAGATCAGGCGCGACATCCACGCTCATCCCGAAATCGGGTTCGAGGAGGTGCGCACCTCGGGGATCGTCGCGGACAAGCTCGCCTCGTGGGGGATCGAGGTCCACCGCAACATCGGCAAGACGGGCATCGTGGGCGTGCTGAAGGGCGCCAAGGGAGCGGGACGGCGCATCGGGCTGCGCGCCGACATGGACGCGCTGCCGATCGACGAAAAGGCCGACGTCCCCTACCGCTCGACCGTGCCCGGACGGATGCATGCCTGCGGCCATGACAGCCACACCACGATGCTGCTGGGCGCCGCGCGCTACCTCGCCGAGACGCGCCAGTTTGCGGGGACGGCGGTGTTCATCTTCCAGCCGGCGGAGGAAGGGCTGGGCGGGGCTCGCGCCATGCTTGCGGACAAGTTGTTCGACCGCTTCCCCTGCGACGAGATCTATGGCATGCACAACTCGCCCTACAACGCGATGGGCGAGATCTCGATCTCGCCCGGCGCGTCTATGGCCGGCGCAGACCTATTCGACCTGCGCATCACCGGACGGGGCAGCCATGGCGCCGCGCCCCACATGTCGCGCGACCCGATCGTCGTCGCGACCGCGCTCGTACAGGCGCTGCAGTCGGTCATCAGCCGCAATGCCGACCCGACCACTTCGGCCGTCCTGTCGGTGACGAAGCTCCAGGCAGGGACGGCTTACAACGTGATCCCCAACGAGGCGGTGATCGGCGGCACCGTACGCATGTTCTCCGCCGAGACGCGCGACATGATCCGGCGGCGCATGCGCGAGCTCTGCGCCGGCACCGCCGCCGCCTACGGCGTCGAGATCGAGGTCGACATCCGCGAGGTGTTCAGCGTGCTGGAGAACGACGCGAAGCTATGCGAGGTGGTGGCCGACATCGCGCGCGAGGTGGTGGGCCCGGACAAAGTCAGCCTCAAACACAACATCCGCATGGCAAGCGAGGACTTCGCCGACATGCTGCACGTCGTTCCCGGAGTGCAGTTCACCGTCGGCCATGGCACGGGCAAGCCGCTGCACAATCCCGGCTTCGTGCTCGACGACGCGGTGCTGCCCGTCGGCGCCAGCATGTTCGCCCGCATCGTCGAACGTCGCCTCGCGGGTTGAAGCGGTCCGCAACACCGTCTCGCCCGGAAAAGGCGCGCCTGAACGGGCCAGAACGGCAGATTTGACCGAGTCCTCCCGCACGGTGCCGCGCTTCGGCGCGGACTCGACGTGCCCACCCGCGGTCGCCGTCCATAAAAGCGGCCTGAGGTCGTCGAACGCTTATTTAAGCGCCCACGCTCATTCATCGGCATGGTGGCGACGAGCGCCTGGATTCCGCGAAGGCGCACTTCCGTCTCCGTCATGGCGGCGCGGCCGAGCGGCGGGTCGCTGAACAGGCCATACGTGACAATGCGGTCGTCGAGGCGGCGCTATTCGCCGTCGAGCAAATTCGCCGCGACGATCTCGAAGTCGCTGTGGCCAATTCAGGAAATCCTGATTCGATTTAATCCGTCCGAATCAAACTCTAGGAGGATAGGCCGGCCGCAAGGCCGCGGTCGAGTGCGGTGCTCCACTCGCCAAGGACGTGGAACAGGCGGTTCAAACTTTCCCCTGCAGCGCCCACCATCTTCCGGTCGGGAAGCGCGTCGGCATGGAGGTTCGCTCCCGCCTTCAGGGTGAGCGCGCGGCTTTCGGCCAAGCCCCTCGATCGGGCCGGCCCCCTCCGCCGATCCCCTATTTCGCCTTCGCCATCTCGCGGTCGATTTCGACCGCGAAGCGCGTGTCCCAGGTGGCCTTCACCTGGGCAGTCGTGACCGGCTTCTTCGCGTTCGACGAGATGAAGGCCGCATCGTCGGCGTAAAGCTGGGGGTCCGGCGTGACGCCGTCGGGCATCGCGGCGATCAAGGCCTCCGCCAGCTCCTTGCCGTGGTTGGGCATCTTCAGTCGCCGCGCCAAAATCTTGGCCGCCCAGTCCGGATTGGCACGCGCCTTGGCGTCCGCCTGTGCCAGCGCGCGCACCATCTTGCGCACCAGATCGGGCTTCTTCTCGATAAGGTCGACCGACGTGCCCATGCCGTCCGCGAGTTGCGTCGGCATGTCGGTTTCGCGCTTCAACACGTGGACGCCCGGCAGGCGATCCTTGAGCTGCAGCGCCAGCGTCGTGCTTTCCAGGATGGCGTCGGCGTTCCCGGACAGCAGCAGCGTCTGGCGCGACGCCTGCGAGCCGATGGAAAGCAGCTTGACGTCCTTGCCGGGCACCAGCCCCGCCTGCTTCAGGAAATAGCGAACGAGCTGGGCCGGCAGCGCGCGCGGCGGCGAGGTGACGACCGTCTTGCCCTTGAGGCCCTCCATCGTGGTGATGTCGCCGCGCGCCAGGATCTGGTTGACCGAACGCTGCGTGGTCAGCGCCACGTCGCGCACCGCGTAGCCGCGCATCGCCGCGGCCATCACCGTCTCGGTAAGGGGCGTCGCCTCGATACCACCGGTGGTAAGCGCCGCCGGAATCGCGGTCGCCGCCAGGAACACGAAGGTCGCGTGCAGCCCGTTGTCGGCGAGCGTGCCCCCTTCGTCGGCGAGGAACCAGGCGCCAAACCCGAGGCTGTTGCCCGGCATGCCGACGCGAATCTCGGTCTGGGCCGACGCTGGGAGGGAGAGAAGCCCGAGCGCCATGGCCAGAGCTGCGAAACGGGTACCGAGCCGTACGGGTGCGAACGCCATATTTCCCCCCATTGTTGGTCGTTGTCGCGATCGCGTCGGGCGATCGCAAGGCGCGGCTCGGTGCAGCGAGGCGCGAACCCCACTCAGCCGGTGATCAGATCTGGCACCGCCAGATCGGTCTTCGACGGCAGCGGGCGGCGGCCTTCGAGCTGACCCAGGAACGCTTCGGCGAACATGTGGCGCACGCGTACGACGTCGCGGTCCGGATAGAACAGATATTCCTCCGCCCGCAACTCGGCCAGGCTGCCGAGCTGCTCGACGATCTCGCGGTCTTCCCCGTTGACGTGGCGCTGGCGCGGCGCCACCACCTGCTCGAAGAGCTCCGCGCATTTCGCGCGCTGCTCGTCGGTGTGCGCCCGCATCGCGACGAAGCGCACAGACAGGGTGTGCGTGGCGTCGACGGCCACCTGGTAATGGCGGCCGAGATAGGGCGGCACGCCCGGCGCCGGGCGGATCGGGACAGTGTTGAGCGCCGGCAGCGTCACGCACTCGCCGTTCCAGCCGCTGTAGAAATGGCCGTGATGGATGCGCTGCCCGCTGGGGTCGTCGACCACGCCGCGCAGGCCCTGCGGCGTTTCGATGATGCTCATGCGGCGGCTTTCCAGCGCGACGCCGGCCTGCCGCGGACGACCCGCGCCCTTGTAGTCCTCGCGCTCGACCGCTTGCGAGTCGGTGTGCAGCATGACCGCATGGAACAGATCGACGCCGTCGAACGCTTGCAGCCAGTTGCAGCTCCACAACTCGTCCGGGTGGCGAAAGACGGCGAACTCGTCCGGGCGCGTCAGCTCCTCGGGAAGGCACTCGGCGAGCGGCGGGACGGGAAATTCCTTCGCGTCGCCGATATAGGCCCAGATCTGGCCGCCGACCTCCTCGGCCGGACAAGCGGCGACGCCGGCCTCGGCCAGCAGCTTGCTGTCCTCCGGCTCCCATGGAATCAGCGTGCAGCGACCCGCGCCATCGAACCGGAGCCCGTGCCAGCGGCACTGCAAATCGCCGCCGAGAATGCGGCCTTGCGACAGTTTCGCCGCGCGGTGCGGGCACTTGTCGCGCACGATGCAGGGCCGGCCGGCGCGGTCGCGCCACGCGACCAGCGCCTCGCCCAGCATGGTGAACGCGGTCGGCTTGTCCGCCGAAACCTTCGCGGATTCGAGGACCGGATACCAATAGTTGCGCAGCCCGAGCTCGAGCCCCTTCGGAACGTCCTTCGCGATCTCCGGATATTTGTCCGAGCGCGTGGATCGTGCGGTCACGCCAGCCGACGCAGTGTCGTCCATCGGAGCAATTCCTTTTCCGCCTGATCTCATTTTCGAGGAAAATCGTGTCATCGCACCCGCGGCCTGTCAATCGCCGCCGTCGGCCGACCCGCGTTGCAACCGCGAAGACGATGAGACTAAGATCGGCGGTCGGTGGGAACTCTCGCCGCGACCCGGTCGCGGAGACGCCGACGAAGGGAGGGTTGTGGTCGTCCTGTCATTCCTCGAATCTCGCTTTTTCCCGGGCGCGCGCGCGGCCGGGCCGAGGGCGGCCGCAGCGCGGGCGATGCCGTGCGGCTGACACTCACCGGCGCCGGCCGGCCGGCGAAGGCGCAGCGGCGCGCGTCGTTCGTGGCGCGATACGAGCCGCTGTTCCTCAAGGTTCTCGGCGTTTGTTGCGTGCTGGGCCTGTGGCAGGCGGCGGTCGATCTCGGCTGGGCGAACCGCTTGGTCGTGAGTTCGCCGAGCCACGTCGTCATGACGGGGATCGACTACATCGGCTCGCGGCAATTCCTGATCGACGGCCGGACCAGCGGCCTTGAATTCCTGTCGGGCTTCAGCCTCGCGATCGCCGTCGGCATCTCACTCGGCTTCGCCATCGCGTGGTTCCGCCGGCTCGAGCATTTTCTCGACCCCCTCATCAATTTTCTCTACGCCTCGCCGCGCATCGCGATCGCGCCGCTGCTGATCATCTGGTTCGGCATCGGCATCGGCTCGAAGGTCGCGATCATCTTCCTGATGGCGGTGTTTCCGATCATTATCAATACGGCGCTGGGCGTGCGGTCGGTCGATCGCGACCTCATCGAGCTCTCGCGCTCGTTCAGCGCCAACGACTGGCAGCTTCTGCGCACGGTCGTCGTGCCTTCCTCCGTTCCGTTCATGGTGACCGGCGTGCGGATCGGGATGGGCGTCGCATTCATCGGTGTCGTCGTCGGCGAGTTCATCGCCTCGACCTCGGGGATCGGATTCGCGATCCAGCAGGCGGCGTCGAACTTCGAGGTCGACATGGTGTTCGTGGGCGTGATCATCGTGGGCGTGGCCGGCGTCCTGATGACCGAGGCCCTGCGCCATCTCGAGGCGAAGCTGGCGCGCTGGAAGACGCGATGACCGCCGCCGTCGCGCGCCAGGCCAGCGGCGCAGCGCCGCTGCTGGTCGCCGAGCATCTCGCCCTCGAATACTACATCGCGCGCACCGGCGAGACGTACCAGGCGATCCGCGACGTGACGCTCGCCGTGCCGCGCGGCTCGTTCACCTGCGTCGTCGGGCCCAGCGGCTGCGGCAAGTCCTCGCTCCTGAAGGCGATCGCGGGGCTCATCCCCTGGTCGCACGGCCGGCTGCTCATCGGCGGAAACGCCGTCGAGGGGCCGGGCGACGACCGCGCCGTGGTGTTCCAGTCGCCCGCCCTGCTGCCCTGGCGCGACGTGCTGGGCAACGTGCTCTATGGCCTCCAGCTGCGCCATGTCGGCCGGGCCGACGCGCTGGCCCGCGCCGAGGCGATGATCGCGCTGGTCGGGCTCACCCCCTTCAAGCACCGCTTCCCGCACGAGCTTTCGGGCGGCATGAAGCAGCGCGTCAACCTGGCGCGCGCCCTTGCCGTCGATCCCGAGATACTGCTTCTCGACGAGCCCTTCTCCGCGCTCGACGCGCAGACCCGCGAGGGGATGCAGTACGAGCTGCTGCGCATCTGGGAGGAGACGCACAAGACGGCGATCTTCATCACGCACGACATCGGCGAGGCGGTCTTTCTGTCCGATCAGGTGGCGATCTTGTCCGCCGGACCGGCCAGCGTGCTGCTCGACGTGGTCGACGTGCCGCTGCCCCGGCCCCGCACCGGCCCGACCAAGCGCGACCCGCGGTTTTTCGAGATCGTCGACCGCGTCGCGGTCCAGGTCACCGGCGGGCGCGGCGAAGACGCCGAAACCGGCTCGTAGGCCGCCGGCGCCGGTCAGAGGACCGAACGCCCGCCGTCGACCATCAGCGTGGCGCCGGTGACGAAAGAGGCTTCGTCGGAGGCGAGCCACAGGATCGGATAGGCCGACTCCACGGGCTCTCCCCAGCGCTTAAGCAGGTTTTCGTGGCGCGGCTGGCTTCTGAGGTCCGCTTCGGTCAGCCCTCGGCTCTTGGCGCGCCCGATGGTGAAGGGCGTCAGCGTGCCGCCGACGCAGATCGCGTTCACGCGGATGCCGTTCGCCGCCTCCTCGATGGCGAAGCTGCGCGTGAGGGCCAGCAGCGCCGCCTTGGTCGCATCGTAGATCGACCAGTCCGCCCGCCCCATCACGCCGTAGACCGACGATACGTTGACGACCGCCGCCTTGCCGCTGGCCCGCAGCGCCGGCGCGGCCGCCTTGCAGAAATTGACGGCGCCGAGCAGGTTGACGCCGAGCAGGTCGTTCCAGGCCTGTCGCTCGGTCGCGTCGACCCGCGCGATATTGCGGATCGCCGCGTTGTTGACCAGAACGTCGAGGGCGCCGAACCGGGCGACGGCATGTTCGACCGCGGCGGCGGCCAGGTCGAACTCGCTCACGTCCGCCTGCATGACGTCGATCTCGGCGCCCGCGACGCGCTCGGCGATCCGGCGCGCCGTCTCGCGCAACGCGTCCGGGTCGCGATCCACCAGCAGGACCCTGCCCCCTTCGGCGCAGAACAGTTCGCCCGTCGCGCCGCCGATGCCACCACCGCCCCCGGTGACGATCGCAGCCTTGCCCGCCATGCGATGGCTCATGCGCCTCTCCCCTTCGTGTCCGATCCAGCTCCCGGCGACCTTCGGAAGCCTCGTTCCAGCCCCTGGGAAACTGCGATAGTGTGACGTCCACGCCCGACCTACATCAAGGAGGGAAAGAATGACCGCGTACTGGATGAGCAAGGTGCAGATCACCGACGAGGCGGGCTACGCCGAGTATGCGAAGCGCGCCGGCCCGGCGATCGAAAAGCATGGCGGCCGGTTTCTCGCCCGGGGCGGACGGTGCGTCACGCTCGAAGGCGACGAATATCCGCGAAACGTGCTGGTGCAGTTCGACACGGTCGAGCAGGCCGTCGCCTGCTACCACTCCAAGGAATACCAGGAGGCGTGGGAGTTCCAGAAAGACGCGGCGGATCGGCTGGTCTGCATCGTCGAAGGACTTTAGAACGCGGCACGGCCGGGCGGGATTCGATGATCTACACGGTGGAATGCGCGTTCACCGAGCCGGCGCGATCGGCACCTGACGTCAGGGCCGTGCGGCCGGCCGGACGAGCGGGATGATGCCTTCCTCGCAGGCCTTGATCTGCAGCGCGAGATATTTTGAATAGATCCGGCACTGCGCGAAACTACCGGCGATGAACCAAAGGCCGGGCTGGCCGGTGCGGGTCCACATGTTGCGCAGCTCCTGCCGTTCCGGGTCGAACCCCCAGATGCGGCCGACACGGTTTGCGACGTCGTCGCCGAACAGCTGCCGGACGAGATAGTCCTGCCCCTTGTAGCCGGTGGCGAGCACGACCAGGTCGGCCGGCAGCGTCGTTCCATCGCGCAGGCGCGCACCGTCGGCGGCGAAGCGGTCGATATCGGCGTACTGGACCAGCCCGATCTTGCCGTCGACGATCAGGTCCGAACAGCCCACGTTGAAATAGTACCCGCCGCCGCGCTCGAGATACTTGAACTGCCAGCCCGTATCGTCGGGACCGAAATCGATCCGGAAGCCGCGGCGACGGAGCCCGTCGAGTAGCTCGCGGTCGAGCACCTTCGTCCGCTCGGTGATCATCTGGTGCGCCGTCTTGAGCGGGCCATACGGGATGGAGCTGGTGACGAGATCGCAATCCTCGAGCGGCGGCCCTTCGTCGTACAGCGCGTAAGGGAGCTGCGCGCTGGGCTCGACGCTGACGATCAGGGTCGGGCTGCGCTGGACGAGCGTGACCGCTGCGCCGTGCGAATGGAGATCCTGCGCGATGTCGTGCCCGCTGGTTCCGGTGCCGATGACCAGCGCGCGGCGGCCGCTCCACGCCGCGCCCTGGCCGTACTCGCTGGAATGCAGCACTGTGCCGGCAAAATCATCGAGGCCCGGCATGTCGGGCAGGCTGGGAACGCCGCTGACACCGGTCGCCATGACGACGTGGCGCGGGCGCATCTCCCGCGTCGTCCCGTCCGACCGGCGAAGCGTGACCGACCATCGTTCGGCCTGCGCATCCCAGACTCCGCCGGAAAACTCCGTAGCCGTCCAGAAATTGAGCTCCATGATCTCGGCGTAGGATTCGAACCAGCCGGCGATCTTGTCCTTGGGGATGTAGGTCGGCCAGTTGGGCGGATAGGGCAGATAGGGCAGGTGGTTGACATGGACCTGGTTGTGCAGGCTCAGCGCGTGATAGCGATTGCGCCAGTTGTCGCCGATGCGGTCCTCGCGGTCGACGATCAGCGTGTCGACATCGAGTTGCGTCAGGCGCGCGGCGATTGACAGCCCGGCTTGCCCGCCGCCGACGACGAGCACCGCCGGATCGCGGTCCGTGTAGGCGATGGCCGCCTGGCGGTCGTCGAGCCAGTTCGGTCCGCTGAAATCGCGCGAATAGGCCTTCCCCCGGCGACGTGATTTGCCGATGGCCTCCTCGAACCCGTCGATGTCGCGGAGCGCGGTCAACAGGGTCCAGGCCTTCACCGCATCGCGGCCGTTGCCCTCGCGGATCAGGCGCACGACCCCCTCCGCCGGACCGTACGCGGAATGGAAGGCGAATATGGCCTCGACGGACTCCGTGCCGGATCGGGTGACCAGCCGCGGTGGCGTCCGGAAGCGGTCCGTTGCGAAGCCCGAAGGCCGGGCACTCCGGGCATAATGCGTCACGGCATCGACGATATTGTCGGCGCCGCTGACGGTCGTCACGTCCCAGCTCAGCGCAAGCAAATCACGCCAGTGGCTGTCGTCGCAGAACAGCCGTTCGAACGATGAAGGATCCGACCGCTCGATCGCCTGCTCGAACTCGGTGAGCCAGCTTTCCGCAACCTCCATGAGGCTCCGATCTGCGTCAAACGGCATGCCCCTATCCCCTTGTCGCCTACTCCGTTCGCCGGCGGCCCATCGACGCTCCCCCTTCTTATAGCGCAATGACGAAGGACCTGCCCGCGCGACCGGGCGGTTGCGCCTGGCCGTCGTCGCGCCGGGGTCTGCCCGATCAGGGCAAGTCGGCGGCGGGGTCGGGCGCGCGGCTCGCGACAAGAACCGCCGTGCCGAGGAGCGCGGCGACGGTCGAGCCGATCAGCACGGCGATCTTCGCGATTGCGGCGTCGGACCCTTGCGGAAAGGCTTGGTCGGCCATCAGCAGCGCCACCGTATCGCCTACGCCGCACAGGCACGCGGCGCCGACGAACAGGCGCCGCGACACATTGCCGGGCGCGATCGCGATGCGTGCCTTGATGGCGAGCCAGGAGGCGAGGGTTATGCCGATCGGCTTGCCGACGACGAGGCCCAGGATCACGCCCGCGAGGATCGACTCCGCGTCCGGCGTCGACACATCGACGCTTAGCCCGATCCCGGTCGCCGAGAAGGCGAACAGCGGCAGGATGGCATAGGCCGTCCACGGCGCGACCGCCCGTTCGAGCCGCTCGGCCGGCGACGACAGGCGCTCGGCCGCGGCGGTGAGGTTCCGGCTCGCCCAGTCCCAGATCGGTTCCTGCTCGATCTGCCGTCTTTCGGTCGCCGATGCCTCGATCTCGGCCTCGGCGGCTTCGAGTGCGGCGAGCGCGCTCGCCGCCTGGGCAAGCAGCGGCGAGGCGGCCGGCGCCGGACGCGTGGGCACGAAGGCGGCGAGGAAGATTCCCGCCAGGGCGGCATGAACCCCTGCCTCGTGCAGCGCCACCCAGAGGGCGACCGTGACCAGGGCGTACGGCCAGCCCGCGCGCACGCGCGCGCGGTTGAGGGCGAACAGGGCGAGGACGAGCGCCGCGCCCCCCGCGAGCCAGGCCGCGTCGAACGCGCGCGGATAGAAGATGGCGAGCGTCACGACCGACAGGATGTCGTCCACCACCGCCAGCGCCGCGACGAAGACGCGCAGCTCGGTGGGTATGCGGCTGCCCAGGAGCGCGAGGATTCCGAGCGTGAAGGCGATGTCCGTAGCGGTAGGCACCGACCAGCCGGCGGCCGTCGAGGCGCCGTTGAGGGTGAGATAGAGCAGCGCGGGCGCCAGCACCCCGCCAAGCGCCGCCAGGACCGGCAACGCGGCGGCGCGCACGTCGGAGAGCGACCCCACGGTCATTTCGCGGCGAATCTCGAGCCCGACGAGAAGGAAGAAGATCGCGAGGAGCCCCTCGGAGAACCAGCCCGCGACGGAGAGCGCAAGCTGGTGGCCGGCCGGGCCGATGGCGAAAATCGAATCGACGAAGAGGCGATACCAGGGTGCGAGCGGCGTGTTGGCGGCAAGAAGCGCCGCGCCGGCCGCCAGCAGCAGCACCAGCCCGCCTGCAGCCGGCAGGCTCGCGAAGGCGCGGGCCGAATGCTGCAGCCGGATGGCCGCCGGCAGCTCCAGCGCCTCGAGGATCGAGTAGAAGTCCCAGGCGCCGTCATAGCGCAGCCCGTTGACGAAGAACGTGGGCGTGCCGGTCACGCCGTTGCGGAGGCCGTCGGCACGGTCGGCGTCGATGCGCCGGCCCGCCTCCTGGCTTGGGAGCTCGGCCTCGAACCGCGCCAAATCGAGCCCCAGCGTCTCGGCGAGACGCAGCAGCTCGGCCTCGCCGATGGGCAGCGCGGCGGCATAGATCGCGTCGTGCATGTCCCAGAACCGGCCCTGGGCGCCGGCCGCTTCGGCGGCGCGGGCGGCGAGTTCCGCCCCCGGATGGACGCGCTCGTTCGGGAAGTGGCGGAAGACATAGGTCAGACGGTCGCCGAGCGCCTCGCGCAGCCGGGCGAGCACGAGGCGCAGATCGCGGCAGTAGGGACAGAGATAGTCGCCATACATCACCAGCGTCATGGCGCCGCGCGCGCCGCCGCCGCGCACATGGTCGCGGGCGGGGTCGGGCGGCCGGCGCAGCCGCACCGCCGCGCCGGAAGCCACCGGCGCCTCGGCCATCACCGGTCCTCCGGCAGCGCGACGATGACGGTTTGGAGCGCGGGATCGGCGGGATCGGGCGCGGCGCGCGGCGCTTCGGTCGGAAGCCAGTTCATCGATGCCTCCTCGGGCAGGGGCTGTCTTTGATTATTGGGCGAAGAGGCGCACCGGGATAGGGGCGCCGGCGAGGGCCGGCATTATGCAATCGTGGAGGCCCACCCGCCCGCGTGCCCCCGATCTCCCTCGACCGCGCGGCGCCGTTTCGGCATGCTGAGGCCGCTTCGTTCGTATGGCCCGGGGGCGTCCCGGCACGCTGGGGGAGAGACCGCAATGGCGAGCGACACTGCCGGGGGCAAGCCCGCCGGCGCGGCGAACGGGAACCGCATCGACGTCCATTATCACGTCGCGCCGCCGGAATGGATCGAGGCGCTGAACCGGCGCAAGGTGCTGCATCCGGTCTGGAACGACTGGAGCGTGGCCAAGGCCGTCGAGGACATGGAGCGCGACGGCGTCGAGCGGTCCATGGTGTCGGTCACCACGCCGGGCGTGTGGTTCGGCGACGCGGCCGAAGCCCGGGCGCTGGCGCGCGCCTTCAACGACTACGCCGCGCGGCTGCGGGCGGATCACCCGACGCGGTTCGGCATCTTCGCCGCGGTGCCGATGCCCGACATCGACGCCACCCTGGCCGAGATCGCCTATGCGCTCGACGAGCTGAAGGTCGACGGTATCGGCTTCCTCACCAGCTACCAGGACAAGTGGCTGGGCGATCCCGCCTTCGCGCCGGTGATGCGCGAGCTCAACCGCCGGCGCGCCCTCGCCTATGTCCATCCCACGGTGGCCGATTGCTGCCGCAACCTGACGCCTGCCGTGCATCCCATGCTGATCGAGTACGGCGCCGACACGACGCGGGCCATCGCCCAGATGGTGTTCGGCGGCGAGGCCGGCCGCAACCCGGACATGCGCATGATCTTCACCCATGGCGGCGGCGCCATGCCCTTCGTCTATCAGCGCTTCCAGTCGCAGGCGCGACACCCGCACGCGCCGCCCGGCGCGATCGAGCAGCTGAACCGCTTTTATTACGACACCGCCGCGGCGGCGACCGCGCCGCCAATGCTCGCGCTGCGCCAGGTGGTGCCGATCTCGCAGATCGTGTTCGGCACCGACTACCCCTACGGCACGGCCGGCACGGTCGCGCGGCAGCTTCGCGAATCCGGCGTGTTCAGCGCCGCCGAGATCGCGGCCATCGAGCACGACAACCCGCAGGCAGCGCTCGCGGGGGTGACGGCGTAGCGTCCGCCGCCGACGCAAAGGGCGCGCGATGTTGCACAATGTGAAACGGCTGGGGGAAGACGCTACCCGGGCCCTGTGAAGCGCGATAGTCTTCGATCGCGTAAGACAATGCGCCGACCCGAATGACAAGAAGCGCGGGCGGCGCAAGGGAGGAAAGACATGAAGCTCGCAAAGGCACCCGCCGCCCTGCGGCGCACGGCGCTTGTGGGCGCCGCCCTCTTGCCCGCGATCGCTATGGCTCTCCCGGCGGCGCCCGCCCGGGCCGCCGACTGGCAGGCCGAATGGAAGGCTGCGGTGGCGGCCGCCAACAAGGAGGGCAAGGTCATCTGCGGCTGCCCGCAGCATCCGGGCTCGCGCAAGTACCTGCTGGCGCAGTGGGCGAAGGACTTTCCGAAGATCGAGCTGGAATACACCCCCGCGGTGAAGCCGGAGTGGGAGTCCCGCGTCGCGGCCGAGCGCAAGGCCGGGAAGTACCTGTGGGACGTCTATTTCGCCGGGCCGGGCCCGATCATCTACAAGTTCGCGCGCGAGGACGTGCTCGCCCCGCTGGTCCCGGCGCTGATCCTGCCCGACGTCAAGGACCCGGCGACCTGGGGCGGCTGGGACAACGCGTTCTACGACAACGCGAAGACGAAGATGTTGTCGTTCTGGACCAGCCTCAGCACCCCCTACTACAACGCCAAGCTGGTGCCGCCCGAGAAGGTCGAGAAGGAGGGTCTGAAGATCCTGCTCGACCCCGCCTACAAGGACAAGATCATCTGGTGGGATCCGCGCTATGGCGGGGCCGGGATCAACTACGCCTACATGATCTGGAAAACGCTGGGCGAGAAGGCGCTGAAGACGGCCCTGGTCGACCAGAACCCGACCATCCTGCACAGCTCGAACGCGATGACCGAGCGCATGGTGCGGGGCACGGCGGCGTTCTCGCTCGGCCCCGACCTCGCCGAGAATCTCGCGCCGTACAAGAAGGCGGGCCTTGAGTTCGATCTGCGGCGCATGCCCAGCAACCCCCAGACCGCGTCGGAATCGACGGTCTATGGCATCGCCGCGATCTTCAGCCGGCCGCCGGACCCGAATGCCGCAAAGGTGTTCGTGAACTGGCTGCTGTCCAAGCCGGTGCAGGAAGGGCTGGCCAATGCCACCAGGAACAACAGCCGCCGCGTCGACGTGGCCTCGCCGCCGGGCACGACGCCGCGCCCGGAGCCGGGCGTGACCTACCTGGCGCCGCAGATGGAGAAGTTCGGCCCGGAGCGCAACAAGGTGATGATGATCTCAAGGAAGCTGCGGCCGCAATGATCCGGCCGCCGCGGCGGTGCGCGTCGAGGGTTCGGTTGGTGAGGACATGAGCGGGTTGGCGGAGCGCGCCGGGGCGACGTCGCCGGGGGCGCCGCAGCTCGTGATCGAGGGGCTGGCGAAATCGTTCGGCGACGTCTGGGCCGTTCGCGACCTCAGCCTCGACGTGCGCGAGGGCGAGATCGTCGCGCTCCTCGGGCCCTCCGGCTGCGGCAAGACGACCACGCTGCGCATGATCGCCGGGTTCGAGCGGCCGACGGCGGGCGACATCTCCTTCGCCGGCCGGCTGCTCGCCTCGGTAACGCGCCGCCAGTTCGTTCCGCCGGACAAGCGGAACTTCGGGATGGTGTTCCAGTCCTACGCGCTGTGGCCGCACATGACGGTGCTGCAGAACGTCGCCTACCCGTTGAAGCTGCGCCGCGTGCCCGCCGCCCAGCGCCGCGAGCGGGTGGCGGCGCTGCTCGAGATCATGGGGCTGGCCGGCTTCATCGATTCCCCCGTCCATCTGCTGAGCGGCGGCCAGCAGCAGCGCACCTCGATCGCCCGCGCGCTGGTCTACCAGCCGGAACTCGTCATGTTCGACGAGCCGTTCAGCAACCTCGACGCGCAGCTGCGCGCTCAGATGCGGGTCGAGCTGAAGGCCCTTCAGGGCCGCTTCCACATGACCGGCGTGTTCGTCACCCACGACCAGGCCGAGGCTCTCAGCCTCGCCAACCGCATCGCCATCATGCGCGACGGCCGCATCCAGCAGTTCGACACGCCGACCGTAGTGTACGAGCACCCCGCCAACCGGTTCGTCTACGACTTCCTGGGCCGCAGCGCCACGTTGCCGGGCGTCGTCGGCGCGATCGAGAACGACGGTACGGTTCTGGTGACGGTCGAGGGCGATGCTTCGGGCCCGGTGCGGGCGCGCGCGGCCGACGGCGTACGTTTCGGCGTGCGGGAGCCGGCCTCGATCTCCGTCCGCGAGGGCGACGTCACGGTGCGCGGCGCCGGCGAGCCCGCACCCGGCGAGGCCAACCGGGTCGCCGGCCGGCTCGAGACATTGCTGTTCACCGGCGACCGTTGCGAGGCGCGCATCGCGGTGGGCGACGCCACGGTGCTCATCGAGGTGCCGCGCCAAAGCGGCCTCGCCGAAGGACAGCCCGTCATGCTCGAGTTCGCGGCGTCCGCGACGACCGCCTGGCCGGTCGCCGAGGCCGGGGCGTGACGTGCCGCCGATGAGCCAGGGCGCGGTCGCCCGCCGGATCGACCCGACCGCCCTGGTCATGTACGGCCTCACGATCAGCGTCGGATTTTTCGCGCTCTATCCGGTCGGCGCCGTCGTGCTGCACAGCTTCATAGCGCCGTCGGATGTCGGCGTCGTCGCCATGTGGCGCGAGGCCCTGGCCGAGCCCGGCCTTGTTCAGTCGCTGGTCAACACCTTGAAGGTGGTGGTGGCGACGACGGCGATCTCGGTGCCGATCGCGGTCGTCATCTCCTGGCTGCTCGCGCGGACCGACATCCCGGGCAGCGAGTGGCTCGAGTTCGGATTCTGGATCCTGTTCTTCCTGCCCGCCCTCGGCACCACGACCGGGTGGCTGCTGATGTTCGACCCCAGCTACGGGCTCGCCAACAAGTTCCTGGTGGGGATCGGGCTGTTCCGCGAGCCGCCGTTCGACATGTACTCGTTCGGCGGAATCGTTTTCGCGCATCTTTCGACCTACGCCATCGCGGTCAAGGTCATGCTGATGACGCCGGCCTTCCGCAATCTGGACGGCGCGATCGAGGAGGCGTCGCGCATCTGCGGCGCCGGCAGCTTCCGGACGCTGTGGCGGATCGTCATCCCGGTCCTTGCGCCGCCCCTGACGGTCGCCCTGTTGATGTCGTTGATCCGCTCGCTCGAGGCGTTCGAGATCGAGCTGTTCCTCGGCCTGCCGGCGCAGTTCTCGGTATACAGCACCAAGCTCTATCTGCTTGTCAGCGGCTCGCCGCCGAACTTCGCGGCGGCCTCGATCCTGGCGTCGATGATCGTCGTCGTGATGCTGCCCCTCCTGGTGCTGCAGCGCTGGATGTCGACCCGGCGCAGCTTCGTGCTGATGACCGGCCAGTACCGCCCCCGCGTCCTCTCGCTCGGAAAGTGGCGCTGGCCGACCTTCTTCCTGCTGCTGGTCGCCGTCGCGCTGATGAGCCTGCTGCCGCTCCTGCTGCAGCTCGCCGGCAGCCTGATGACCCTGTTCGGCTTCTTCGCCATTCCCCACGTCTGGACGTTCGCGCACTGGGCCGCCGCGTTCGACGACCCGAAATTCATGCAGGTGATCGGCAACACGATCGTGCTGGGCTTCGGCACGGCACTGGCCGCCGTGGCGTGCTACGCGCTGATCGCCTACTGCACGGTCCGGGTGCGCCACTGGCTCGCCGGACCGCTCGACGTCCTGTCCTGGCTGCCCTTCACCCTGCCCGGCGTCCTGCTGGGGTTCGGCATGCTGTGGATGGTGCTCGAGATCCCGATCTTCTCGCCGTTCTACGGCTCGATGGGCATCCTGATCGTGGTGAGCCTCTTGTGCTCGATGACGCTCGGCATCCAGGTGCTGAAGGCGACCATGCTGCAGGTCGGCACCGACCTCGAGGAGGCGGCGCGCATCGTCGGCGCCTCGTGGCGCCGCGGGTTTCAGGACGTGATGGTACCGCTCACCATGCCCGCGGTGATCGTGGTCGGCGTCATGGTGCTCAGCCACACGGTGCGCCAGGTGAGCACCCTGGTCCTGCTGTCTACCGGCAACACCGAGCCGCTCTCGCTCTTGCAGCTTGAATATCTGCGCACCGGCCAGCTCGGTCCCGCCGCGGTCTCGGGCACGCTGATCGTGGTGCTGAGCGTCGCGGCCGCATCGGTGGTCCGTGTGATGACCAAGCGCTTCGGCGTGCAGGCGCGCTAGATCCTATTCCGCTCGCGCGGAATCGCGCCGGCCCGCTCCCCCTCCCGACCACCCCACGACAGTACGCTGGTATGGGTGGCCGGGAGGGGGAGCGGGCTGGAACCGCGTCCATCGAAAAGCGACCTAGCGCCGGCGCTATTTCAGAAAACCGCGCTCGCGGTAGAAGCGCTCGGCGCCCGGGTGCAGCGGCGCGACCATGGGCGTCTCCTCGTCGCCGGAGCAGAGCTGCGCCAGGTCGAGCGGCCGGTAGTTGTCGGTCGGGATCACGTCCTTGCGCAGCTCGATCGCTTCGCACAGCGCATAGGCGACGTCGTCCGCCATGTCGGCGTGGACCACCATCGGCCAGCCGCAGAAATCGACCGACGGCACGGGCGCGCGCAGCGCGGGAATGCGCTTGGGCGTCACCGAGACGATGCCGTACCCGTCGGCCTTCACCCGCTCGGCGAACGCGCCCTCGAACGGCAGGAACCGGAAGCCGTTCTCGATCGCGATCTGGCCCCAGCTCATGATCCCTTCGTCGAACACGGCGTCGACCTCGCCGCTGCGGATGGCCGCCGCGCGGTCGGGATGGCTCGGCCGATAGGTCGGCGTGATCGTGCCGCCCCACGAGCGGATGTCGTCGAGCGTGACGCCGGCGGCGGCGAGCATGCGCACTACGGCGAACATCGTGCCGTCCTCGTCGAACGGCGGCGCGATGGTCGAGCCGGTCGAAACGCGAAGCGGCACGCGCCGCTCGCGGATCTGCTCGAGCGAGGTGATGCCGGTCAATTCGTGGACGGCGATGACCGCCGCATCCCATGACGGAAAGACCGCGATGGCGCGCAAAGGCTGCGGTCCCGGGAAGGGCGCGCAGCCGCGATGGGCCATGGCCAGCGGCGCCGCCGGGTTGATCCACATCAGCGAGACTTCCTTGTTCGCCACCTGCATCAGGTTCTTGCGGAAGCCGTTGACGCCGAACGAGATGTCGAGCCCGCCGTCCGGCGTGCCCGAGCGTCCTTCGATGCGCAGATCGAGCCGGGTGCCGAGGCGCGAATCGATCTGCGGCGCGGCCGTGCCGCTGCGCGTGCGCATGGTCTTCAACGAGGTATCGTAGAGAGCCGCCCCGATCTCCATCAGCCCCTTCGCCCGCTGGATGCCCGAATTGTAGCGCGGTAGCGTCTTGTCCATCTTGGCCCCTCCCGATGCGCGCCCGACGGTCGCCTCGGCGCGGTCCGGGCGCAGCTTGTGCCGGGTTCGCGTGCGTGCGACGACATCGAAGAGTGCCACTTCCTTCGCGCCCGGCACAAGCGCCGGACGGCCGCCCGTTCGGCCTGCGCCGCGACGACCTGCCGCCTGCCGACGCCATCGTGCTGGCGAGTGCGCATACGAGCCGCGCCTGGGCGTCGTCGCTGTAGCTGCTCGGATCGCGGCGCCTCTATCCGGTCCAGCCCATGCTGCGGGGCAGGATCAGCGCGATTGGCGGGATGAAGGTGATCACCGACAGCCGCACGATGTCGGCGCAGATGAACGGCATCACGCCCTTGAAGATGTTCACCAGCCCGATGTCCTTCACCATGTTGTTCATGATGAAGCAGATCATGCCCACGGGCGGCGAGATCAGCCCGATCTCGACCGTCATCACGATCAGCACGCCGAACCAGATCGGGTCGAACCCGAGGTGCACCACCACCGGGTAGAAGATCGGGATGGTGAGCAGGATCACCGCCAGCCCGTCCACGAACATCCCGGCCAGAATGTAGAACAGCATGATCAGCACGATCAGCCCGACCGGGCTGACCGGCAGGGAGGACAGGAACGCGCCCAGGTTCTGCGAGGCCTGGGTGACCGCCAGGAAATACTGGAACAGGAAGGCCGAGATCAGAATGAAGAATATCGTCGAGGACGTGCGGAGCAATTCGATCAGGCAATCGACGATCACCTTCCACGGCAGGCGCCCGCGGGCGACGCCGATCACCAGCGCGCCGACGACGCCGAGCCCGGCCGCCTCGGTCACCGTCACGATCCCGCCATAGATGCTGCCGATCACCAGGAAGAACAGCAGCAGCGTCGCCCACACGTCGCGCAGGCTGTCCCACCTTTCCTTGGCGTCGGCGCGCGCGGCGCGGGGCATCACCTCGGGGCGCAGCCGGTAGACGAGCTGGATCACCGTGCAGTAGAGCGCGACGGTCAGCAGCCCCGGCAGGACGCCGGCGATGAACAGGGTCGCGACGTCGTTCTCGGTGAGGATGCCGTACAGGATGAACATCACCGACGGCGGGATCAGGATGCCGAGCGTGCCGCCCGCCGCGATCACGCCGGCCGAGAAGCCCGGCTCGTAGCCGATCCGGCGCATCTCGGGCAGCGCGACGGTGGTCATCGCCGCCGCCGAGGCGACCGACGAGCCGTTGATCGCGGCGAACCCGCCGCAGGCCAGCACCGTCGCCATCGCCATGCCGCCCGGCAGGTGGCCGATCCAGGCGTTGGCGGCACGGAACAGCTCGCGGCTCATCCCCGAGGCCGAGACCAGCGTGCCCATCAGGATGAACATGGGGATGACGCTGAAATTGAAGTTGGTGACCGTGCGGATGGGCGAATCGACCAGGATGCCGATTGCCGCCCGGGGATCGACCAGGTAGCCGAACCCGACCACCGCGACGCTGCCGAGCACCACCGCGATCGGCACGCGCATGAACATCAGGACGAGGACGGCGACGCAGCCGACGATGGCGACGAGGGTCACTTCATCCATGGTCCGACCCCGGGCCGCGGGCGCGCACCACCACCTGCCACCAGCGGATCGCGCTGGTGACGACGGCGGCGAGGATGCCGAGCGAGGCGAAGGAGTAGCCGACCCACAGCGGCAAGGCGAGCTCCTCCGACTTCTCGCCCGCTGCCATGATGTCGAATACCTTGTAGGTGATGGCGTAGCCGAACACGGTGAGGAAGATCAGGCTGAGGCTGAACCCGACCACGTCGCAGAGGCGGCGGAACCGGTCGGACCCGAAGGCGTAGACGATGTCGACCGAGATGTGGCGGTCGGCATAGGCCGCCGTCGCGATGCCCCAGCAGATGGCGACGCCCTGCATGGTCTGGCCGACGATGAACCCGTCGGGAATGTGGCTTCGCAAGCCGTAGCGCAGCGCCGCCTCGCTGAAGGTGATGACGGCCAGCACGCCGATGAAGTAGGCGGCGATCCGCTCGATGGCGGTGACGATCCTGTTCACGTCCCGAGAGCCTTACCGGGCGAGCGGCACCCGCCGGGCGCCCCCGCCCGGCGGGTTCCCTCCCGCAACGCTATTCGTACAGCGCGTTCTCTTTCTTGAGCGCGGCCTTGGCGCCCGCCAGCACCTTGTCGGGATCCCAGCCGGCCTTCTTCACCGCTTGCGCCCAGTGATCGTAGACCGGCTTCGCGGCGGCGCGCCACTCGGCAACCTCCTTGGGGCCGACCTCGGTCCAGACATGGCCCTTCAGGTTCCGCGCCTCCTTCAGGTCCTTCAGCTCGTCGCGGTACCAGTAGCCATACACCTTGGCCGACCATTCCGGCGTGCAGTGGTCGTCGATCACCTTCTTCTGGTCGGCCGACATGCGGTCGTACATGCGCTTGTTGATGTTGTCGGTGAAGGTCGAGACGTAGAGCGGAATATCGAGCGAGTACTTCGTCACCTCGCCGAAATTGAATGTCGAATGCGGGCTGATGCCGTCGTCCGTCACGGTGATGCCGTCGGTGATGCCCTTGGCCAGCGTGTCCTTGGCCTCCATGATCGGCACCTGCACCGAGTTGCCGCCGAGCCCGGTGATGAACCGCGCCATGGTCTCGTTGGCGGTGCGGATGTTCAGCCCCTTCACGTCGGACGGCACGCGCACCTGCTTCTTCGAGGTGTGCAGCGTGGCGAGATGGTGCGTGAAGACGTGGCACACATACTCGTCCTTCATCTCCTTCTCGCCGTAGGGCTTGTACCAGCCGGTCAGCGCCTTGGCCGCGCCCAGCGCGTCGGACACCATGAAGGGCAGGTCGGAGACGCCGATGACCGGGAAGCGGCCGGGCGTGTAGCCGGGGTTGATCAGGCCGAAATCGGCGATGCCCCGCTTGACCATGTCGTACTCGTCCTTGCCCGAGCCGAGCTGGCTCGAGGGGTAGAGCTTGAACGTGATCGTGCCCTTCGAGGCCTTCTCGACCGACTCGCCCCATTCCTTGTAGCCGGGGGTCAGCAGGTGCGTCGGCGGCACCCAGTAGCTCAGCTTGATGTTGAAGTCGCTCGCCGCAGCGCCGGCGGCGGCCATGCCCATGGCGAGCGCCGCCCCGGCGGCGCCCAGCAAAATCCGCTTCATCGGATTTCCTCCCGAGTTGTGTCGCGTCCCTCTCGACCGCTGGCACCGGTCTGTCGTTGGGGCGCATCCTAGGCCGCCCCTCCCGCCAGGGCAAGTCCGCGGCGCAAGCCCTCTCGCCTCCGGCGCGCCGATATGGGAAAGTCGCCGCGCCATGAGACGCCTTGCCCGCAACCGCCTGTCCCTCGGCCTGTTCGGCGCCAACTGCTCCGGCGGGCTCGCCACCTCGATCTTCCCCAACCGCTGGGCAGGCGAGCTGGGAGAACAACCTGGCGCTGGCCCGGATGGCCGACGCGGCCGGGCTCGACTTCCTGCTGCCGCTCGGCCGCTGGAAGGGCTATGGCGGGACGACCAACCATAACGGGGCGAGCTTCGAGACCCTGACCTGGGCTTCGGGCCTGCTGGCCGCCACGCAGCAGATCATGGCCTTCGGCACCGTCCACGTCACCGCGATCAACCCGGTCGTCGCCGCCAAGCAGATGGTGACCGCCGACCATATCGGACGCGGCCGGTTCGGCCTCAACATCGTCTGCGGCTGGTACCAGGACGAGTTCGACATGCTGGGCGTCGATCTCGGCACGCATGACGACCGCTACGTGCTGGGCCAGGAATGGGTCGACATCATCACGCGCTGCTGGACGGAGGACGCGCCGTTCGACTATCCCGGCCGCTTCTTCCAGCTGAAGAAGACGGTGATGGAGCCGAAGCCCTGGGGTCGCGAGCGGCCGATGCTGGTCTCGGCCGGACGCTCGGGCGACGGCAAGGATTTCGCGGCGCGCAACGCCGACATGCTGTTCACCGCCATCCGGGTCGACGAGGACGAGGTGGCGGTCGACGTCGCCGACCTCAAGCGCGCGGCGGCGGCGCACAAGCGCGAGATCGGCGTGTTCACCAACGTCTACGTCGTCTGCCGCCCGACCGCGAAGGAGGCCGAGGACTACCACCACTGGTACGCGGTCGAGATGGCGGACAAGGACGCGGTCGAGACCATGGTGGTCGAGCGCGGGCTCGACCGCGAGAACGTGCCCGAATTCGGCGCGCCGCGCCTTCCGCGTGCGCGCGGGCGGCGGCAACGGCGCCTGGCCCGTCATCGGCGATCCCGACATGGTGGCAGAGAAGATGGCCCGCCTCGCCGGGCTCGACATCTCCGCCCTCGCCATGGGGTTCGCCAATTATCTCGACGACTTCCCCTATTTCCGCGACGAGGTGCTGCCCCGGCTGGAACGGAAAGGGCTGAGGACCGCGCCGGGTGCTGCACCTTGAAAGCTTGTCCGTTCGGGCTGGGTAGCGACCGCGCCTGGCGCGGGCGCGTATCGAAGTACGAACATGCCGAGGTTCCGGCGCGTTCGCCCTTCGATGCACCCTGCTGCGCGAGGTACTCAGGACGAACGGCGTCAAACAAGAATTTGGTGTGACACGAAGCGACATGGACAAGAAATCTGACCGCATCGCCATCGTCGGCGGCGGGCCCGTGGGGCTCACCGCCGCGTATCTGCTGGCGCAGAAGGGCGTGCCCGTCACCGTGATCGAGCGCGAGCGCGAGGTGCTGGTCGATTATCGCGCCTCGACCTTCCACGCGGCGACGCTGGACGTGCTCGAGGAGTTGCGGCATCTCCGACGGCGCTGGTCGCGATGGGCATCCCCTGCCCCATCGTGCAGTACCGCGACTGGCAGGCCGGCAAGATCGCCGAGTTCGACCACGGCGTGCTGGCGAAGGACACGCGCCACCCCTACCGGCTGCAGTGCGAGCAGTACAAGCTCGCCCAATGGCTGCACGGCGAGCTGTCGCGCCTGCCGGGGGTCGAGCTGCTCTACGGCCACGCGGTCACGGCGCTCGACCAGGACGAGGACAAGGTGACGCTCACCCTCGCCGGGCCGGACGGGACGCGCACCCTTGCCGCCGACTGGGTCATCGGCGCCGATGGCGGGCGGTCGACCGTGCGCAAGGCGCTGGGGATCGAGTTCCCGGGCCTCACCTATCCCGAGCGCATCCTGGTGATCGGCACGACGACCGATTTCCGGTCCATCTTCCCCGAGATCGCCAACGTCAACTACGTCACCGACCCGGTCTATTACGGCCACATACTGCGCATCCCCGATTTGTGGCGCATGTCGACGCCGGTCTATGACGAAATGTCGGACGAGGAGGCGAAGTCGGACGCGGAGATCGAGAAGCGCCTCACCGCGCTGATGCCGGGCGTGGCCTTCCCCGAGATCCCGGTCAAGGCGGTCTACACCGTGCACCAGCGCGTCGCCGACACCTACCGCCAGGGGCGCGTGTTCCTCGCCGGCGACGCCGCCCACCTCAACAACCCCAAGGGCGGGATGGGGATGAATGGCGGGCTGCACGACGCGCTCGATTTGACCGGCCGGCTTGCCGCCGTCTGGCATGGAGGCGCCGACGAGCCGCACGCTCGACGGCTACGAGGCGAAGCGCCGGCCGGAGGCGATCGACGACATCCACCGCCAGACCGAGCGCAACGTGAAGGCGCTGAAGGAAACCGACCCGGACGCCCGCGAGGCGCAGTTCGACCGCTGGCGCAAGATGGAATCCGACCCCGAGGCGACCCGCGCCATGCTGCTCGAGACCTCGATGATCGCCTCGCTGCGCCGCGCCGGGATGCTGCGGTAGCCCAGCCGCACTTCCTTTCCTTGTGCGTCATTGCGAGGCGCAGAGCGCCGAAGCAATCCAGGAATCGCCGTGGATCGCGTCGCTGCGCTCGCGATGACGGAAGCAGCTTCCGGCCCCGCCCTCACTCCCCCGCGGGCTGCAGGGCCGGCCGGGCCGACTGGACGCGGAAGAACCGCCAAACCACCATCGCCCCGAGGGCGAGCGGGATGGTGTTCACCAGATAGACCGCCGTCACGGCGGGCGCCACGGTCGCCGCCGTCGCCACGCTCGCCAGCCCCGCGACGTTCGCCACCGTGCCGCCCAGCGCCGAGCCGAACGCCTGGCCGAGCGACCGGATGGTGGAGAGCGACGAGGCGGTGATCGATTCCTCGCCCGGCAGGGCCGCGGACATGATCTTCGCCGTCATGTGCACGTAGAACATGCCGATCCCGAGCCCGCACAGCACGGCGAGCGCGGCAACCACGGCGAGGTGCCCGCCGAGCGACGTCACCGCCGCGAGGCCCAGCGAGCCGGCCAGCAGGAACAGCGGGCCCGAGGTCATCAGCCAGCGCTCGCGCCCGCCATGGATGCCGGCCACCAGCGCCGCCGCCAGCGACCAGCCGATCGACATCATCGCGTTGACGAACCCGACATAGAGCGGCGGGATGTGGTGCAGCACGCTGAGCACCAGCGGCAGATAGATCGACACGGCGACATAGGGCGCGGTGATCAGGATCAGTCCCCAGTAGCCGAGCCCGACCTGGCCGTTGAGCGACAGCGGGCGCGACGGAAACAGCCGGTTGTCGGCCCCGGCGTCGCGCCGGAAGGCGGCCCAGACGATCGCCCCCGCCGCCGCGACCAGCGCCACGCGCCCCGCGTCGGAGCCGGCATGCCCGGCGCTGCCGACGCACATCACCCCGAGCCCGAGCAGGACCAGCCGCCAGATCGGGAAGCGCAGCGGCTGGGCGCCGGCGCGCGGCGGGTCGGCGCTCTCGGGGATGCGCCACCACACCCCCGCCAGGAACGCGATGCCGAACGGCACGTAGAGCCAGTACGCGCCGCGCCACCAGCCGATCTCGCCGAACACCCCGCCGATCACCGGCCCCAGCAGGGCCGATCCGATCCAGGTGACGCTGGTGAAGGCGATGGCGCGGGTGCGCAGCCGGGGCGCGTAGAGCGCGGCGATGAACGCCATCGCCCCGGCGACGATGCCGCCGCCGCCGAGCCCCTGGAACAGCCGCGCGACCAGGAGCGCCGGCATGTTGGGCGCGACCGAGCAGCCGAGCGCGCCGATGCAGAAGATCGCGCCATCCAGCGCCAGCGCCTTGCGCCCGCCCACCCGGCCGCGCAGCGGCCCATAGGCCGCCGAGCCGACGATGGCGCCGACGACGTAAAGCATCATCGCCCAGGCGTAATAGGCCACCCCGCCGATATCCGCGACGATCTGCGGCATCAGCGTGTTCACCACGAACGAATCCATCCCGAAGAACAGGATTCCGAAATTGAGCAGCACGGTGTAGAGCCCGAGCCGGCCGCGGAACAGCTCGAGCCAGCCGGCTTGCCCGGCGGGCGGAGGCGTCGTCTGATTCATCCTGGGCGTTTCCTCCGGCGGGATTAAACCACCGCCGCCCCGCCCGGTACAGGTCGCCGAGCATCTTCCCCTGGGCCGCCCGTTCCAAAGGATTTGTCATTGCGAGGAGGGCAGCGACGAAGCAATCCAGGCTTCCCTGATCGCCACGCTTGCTGCGCGGGCTCGCGATGACGTGTGGCTCGATATCGAGGCCTCGTGTCAGGTAAGGCTGTCCCCTTCCCCGCTTCCCCGCCGCGCCGGAAGGTATTAACTCTTAGGCGCGACACCTCCGGGAGGGAGCCATGCCCGCCACCCGCACAGCCGCCCAGACCGCGCCGAAAACCGCAGATCCGCGTCCCGCCGTCGCCATCGGCCATGTCGTGCATGCGGTGCCGGACGTTCCCGCCGAGGCCGACTGGCTGGAGGCGCTGGGCGTGCGGCCGATCGTGCGCCAGGCCGATTTCGCGGTGATGGAGCTGCGCGGCGGGACGCATATCGTCCTCACCCGTGCGGACGAGCCGATCGCTGCGGGCGCCGAGGCGCCGTTCGACTTCATCGTCGACGACGTGGACGCGATGCGCGACCACTGCGCCGCGCAGGGCTTTCGGCCGGGCCGCATGGCCCGCGGGCGCATCCACGACCGGTTCGAGCTCTCCGATCCGGCGGGCTACCGCGTCACCATCCTCTCGTCCCACGCCGGCACCCGGCCGGTCTAGAAGGCGCCGTCGCCCTCTTTCCGTTCGTCCCTGCTGCTTGCGATGCGTCCGACATCTGCCCCCTCACCCTGTCCCTCTCCCAAGGGGGAGGGGACGCTGGGGCTATAGCGTTCTCGCCTGTCGAGGTCCCGCTGCTGCCGCTGTCGCAGGACGGGCGACGCGACGTTCCCTCTCCCATGGGGAGAGGGACAGGGTGAGGGGACACGCCTCCCGAAAGCGCCGGCCCGGCGGCGCGACCGCACGCCCCGCGCAGCGTCAGTCGCCCTTGCCGCCCTTCGCGAACACCGTCAGGCTGACGATGATGCCGCGCAGCGTGCGCACCTCCTGGTCGGTGAGGGAGGCGCGCGAGAAGATGTTGCGGATGTTGCGCACCATGCGCGGGCGCTTCTCCGCCGGGCGCAGGAACCCGGCCTGGTCGAGCTCGCGCTCGAGATGGTCGAACAGCCCGGCGAGCTCCGCCCGCGTCGCCGGCTTCGCGCCCTTGCGGGTGCGCCGCACCGCGTCGGCGTCCGCCGTGACCTGGAACCATTCGTAGCCGATCAGCAGCACCGCCTGGGCGAGGTTGAGCGAGGCGTGCGCCGGGTTGGCCGGCACGGTGACGATGGCGTCGGCCATCGCGACGTCCTCGTTGTCGAGGCCCGACCGCTCGCGCCCGAACAGCAGCCCCGCGCGCCGGTCGCCCGCAGCCGCCGCGCGCAGCTCGCCCGCCAGCTCGCGCGGCGTCAGGCACGGCTTCACCATGTCGCGCGAGCGCGCCGTGGTGGCGTAGAGGCGGCTGAGGTCGGCGGTCGCCTCGGCGGTGGTGGAATACACCTTCGCCGCATGCAGGATGGATTCGGCGCCCGAGGCCGTGTTGATCGCCTTGTGGTTCGGCCAGTCGCCGCGCGGGCGGACGAGGCGCAGATCGGCAAGGTTGAAGTTCATCATCGCCCGTGCGCAGGCGCCGATATTCTCGCCGAGCTGCGGGTCGACCAGCACCACGACCGGCGCCAGCGGATCGGCGACCTGCTCGCCCTTGCGCGTGCGGTTGGTCCCGGCCATGAGCGTGCGATCAGATCGGGCTGACTTGGTCGCGGAACAGCTTGTAGACCAGGCTGTCGTTGAGCGCGTTGTAGGACGCGTCGATCACGTTGGCCGAGACGCCGACGGTGCGCCAGCGCGCGCCATTGCCGTCGGCGCTTTCGATCATCACTCGCGTCACCGCGCCGGAGCCCGCCTCGGGCGTGAGGATGCGCACCTTGTAGTCGACCAGCCGGAGCGCGGCGAGGCTGGGATAGACCGGCGCCAGCGCCTTGCGGATCGCGCCGTCGAGCGCGTTGACCGGGCCGTTCCCCTCGGCGACGGTCATGATGCGCTCGTTGCCGACGTCGACCTTGATGGTGGCCTCCGACAGCGTGATCAGCTCGCCGCGCGCGTTCCAGCGCCGTTCGTCCATCACGCGGAAGCTCGCCAGGCGGAAATATTCCGGCACCTCGCCGAACGTGCGTCGCGCGAGCAGCTCGAAGCTCGCCTCGGCGCCGTCATAGGTGTAGCCCTCGTTCTCGCGCGTCTTCACCAGGTCGAGCAGCTGCGGCACCTTGGGGTCGGCCGCCTCGATCTCCAGCCCGATCTCGCGGAAGCGCGCCAGGATGTTCGACCGGCCGGCCTGGTCGGACACCACGATATGCCGCGCGTTGCCCACCACCTCGGGCGGGATGTGCTCGTAGGTGGCCGGGTCCTTCTCGATGGCCGAGACGTGCAGCCCGCCCTTGTGCGCGAAGGCCGAACTCGCCGACATAGGCGGCGTTGCGCGCGTGCGGGCGGTTCAGCCGCTCGTCCAGCATGCGCGACGTGGCGGTGAGGTGGGCGAGGTCGGCGCGATCGAGCCCCGTGTCGTAGCCCATCTTGAGGATCAGCGACGGGATGATCGAGACCAGGTTGGCGTTGCCGCAGCGCTCGCCCAGCCCGTTGAGCGTGCCCTGCACCTGGCGCGCCCCGGCGCGCACGGCGGCGAGCGAGTTGGCGACCGCGTTCTCGGTGTCGTCGTGGCAATGGATGCCGAGATGGTCACCCGGCACGGATTTCGCCACCTCGCCCACGATGCGCTCGACCTCGTCGGGCAGCGTGCCGCCGTTGGTGTCGCACAGCACCACCCAGCGCGCGCCGGCCTCATACGCCGCGGTGACGCATTCGAGCGCGTAGGCAGGATTCGCCCTGATAGCCGTCGAAGAAATGCTCGGCGTCGAACATCGCCTCGCGCCCGCGCGCCACGACATGGGCGATGGACTCGCGGATCATCGCCACGTTCTCGTCGCGCCCGATGCCGAGCGCCACGTCGACATGGAAATCCCAGGTCTTGCCGACCAGGCACACGCAGGGCGCGCCGGTGTCCAGCAGCGCCGCGAGGCCGGGGTCGTTCCCGGCCGATCGGCCGGTGCGCCGCGTCATTCCGAACGCGGCAAGCTTGGCGCGGGCGAGCGTCGGCGGCTTGGCGAAGAACGCGTCGTCGGTCGGGTTCGCGCCCGGCCAGCCGCCCTCGACATAGTCGATGCCGAGCCGGTCGAGCGCCTGGGCGATCGCCACCTTGTCGGCCGACGAGAAATCCACGCCCTGGGTCTGCGCCCCGTCGCGCAGGGTCGAATCGTAAAGGTAAACCCGGTCGGTCATGTGCGGGCGTCCAGACCGGACCCCCCTCCCCAACCCTCCCCCTCAAGGGGGGAGGGGGCGCGCACGAGCGCCCGTGCTTGGCTGTCAACTCCGTCGCATGTCGATGCGAAGGATCTTCGGACCAACGTCCCCTCCCCCCTTGAGGGGGAGGGACAGGGAGAGGGGTAAAGGCGCCTCGGCCAGCACATGGGCAAGGTTTTAGCCCGCATCACTTGCGTTTCCAATCGGTCGTGCCGTCGGGACGGTCCTCCAGGAGAACCCCGCGGGCGTCGAGCTCGGCACGAATCCGGTCGGCGGCGGCGAAGTCGCGCGATTTGCGGGCCTCGGCCCGGCGCGCGATCAGGCTTTCGATCTCGGCCGCGCCGTCCTCGCCGCCCTTGAACCAAGCCTCCGGGTCCTGCTGCAGAAGGCCGAGCGGCTCCCCCGCCGCCTGGCTCGGCGCGGCGTGCAACTCGGAGATCGCGAGAGAGGTGTTCAAGTCGTCTTCCAGCGCGGCGGTCACCGCGTCGCCGCCATGCCCGTCGCGGCGCGCCCGATACAGCCCGTCCAGCTCGGCCTTGGCCTCGCGCAGCGCGTCGCGGGAGAAGTTGAGCGGCGCGCGGTAATGCGTCTTGAGCAGCACAAGCCGGATCGCCTCGCCGGGCCAGCCTTCCTCGAGAAGCTGGCGCACCGTGTAGAAGTTGCCGAGCGATTTCGACATCTTCTCGCCCTCGACCATCAGATGGCCGTTATGCAGCCAGGTGCGCACGAAGGGCGTGTGCGCCGCCTCGTGCGCGCAGACCGACTGGGCGATCTCGTTCTCGTGGTGCGGGAAGATCAAATCCTGGCCGCCGCCGTGTATGTCGATCGGCAGCGGGCCGAGATGCTTTTCCACCATCGCCGAACATTCGAGATGCCAGCCCGGCCGGCCGCGTCCCCACGGGCTTTCCCAGCCCGGCTGGTCGGGGCTCGACGGCTTCCACAGCACGAAATCCGCGCCGTCGCGCTTGTAGGGCGCGACCTCGACGCGGGCGCCGGCGATCAGCTCGTCCCGCGAATGGCGCGAAAGCCGGCCATAGGTCGGCATGGTCGCGACCTCGAACAGCACGTGCCCCTCGGCCGGGTAGGCGTGGCCGGACGCGACCAGCGTCTCGATCAGCGCGATCATCGCGGGGATAGTCGCGGTCGCGCGCGGCTCGATGTCGGGCGGCAGCGCGCCGAGCGCCGCCATGTCCTCGTGGAACGCCCGCTCGGTGCGCGCCGTCAGCGCCTCGATGGTTTCGCCGTTCGCGCGCGCGGCCTCGATGATCTTGTCGTCGATGTCGGTGATGTTGCGGGCATAGGTTACATGCTCCGCGCCGTAAAGGCGGCGCAGCAGCCGGTAGAGCACGTCGAACACCACCACCGGGCGCGCATTGCCCACATGGGCGAGGTCGTAGACCGTGGGTCCGCATACATACATGCGCACGTTGTGCAGATCGGCGGGGACGAAATCCTCCTTCGCGCGCGTCATGGTGTTGGTCAGGCGGAGCGGCACTTCCTATCCCTCGCGGCCGGCGAGGCGCGCCGCGGCGCGCTCGCGCCCGATGAGAGGTAACAAAGACTTCATTTCCGGTCCATTGTCGCGGCCCGTCAGAGCGAGCCGCAGCGGGTGGTAGAGCGCGCGCCCCTTCTTGCCGGTCTCCGCCGCCACCGCCTTGGTCCAGGCGGGCCAGGCATCCTCGTCCCACGGCGCCGGCGGCAGGAGCCGCGCCGCCGCGTCGGTCAGCCCCTTGTCCTCGATCACCGGGCGGACCGTGCCACGCGCCACCTGCCACCAGTCGCGCGCATCGGCGAGGCGCGACAGGTTCGGCCGCACCGCCTCCCAGAAGGCTTCGTCGGCATCGACGCCGAGCGCCGCGAGCCGCCCCGCCACTTCGGCGAAGGGCAAAGCGCGCAGATGCCTGGCCGAAAGGGCCGCCAGCTCGCGCGCGTCGTAGCGCGGCGGGGCGCGGCCGAACGCGGCGAAATCGAACTCGGCGACGAGGGCGTCCAGGCCGGGCGCATCCTCGACGGCGTGCGCGGTGCCGAGGCGAGCGAGATAGGCGCAGAGCGCCATCGGCTCGATCCCCGCATCGCGCAGCGCGGCGAGCGAGGCGAGCCCGTCGGGCCCGTCACGCTTGGAGAGCGGCTTGCCGTCCGCCCCGGCGAGCAGGGGCAGGTGCGCGAAGGAAATTGCGCCCGCGTCGCCGCCCAACGCCTCGACGATCTGGAGCTGCGGCACGGTGTTGGCGACATGGTCCTCGCCCCGCGCGACGCAGGTGATGCCGAGCTCGGCGTCGTCCACCGCCGAGGCGAACAGATAGAGGAACATGCCATCGGCGCGGCGCACCACGGGGTCGGAGAGATGGCGCGAATCCAGCGACACCGGCCCGCGCACCAAATCGTCCCATTCGGTCGCGCCCGCGACCAGGCGCAAGCGCCAGTGCGGCTCCCGCCCCTCGCCCTCCAGCCGCGCCCGCTCGGCGTCGCCCAGATGCAGCGCGGCCCGGTCATAGATCGGCGGCAGGCCGCGCCGTGCCAGCGCGGCGCGCTTCGCCGCCAGCTCGTCCTCGGTCTCGTAGCAGGGATAGATGCGCCCGGCCGCGCGCAGCCTTTCGAACGCGGTTTCATAGAGCGCGACCCGGTCGGACTGGCGATGCGTTTCGTCCCCGTCGAGCCCGAGCCAGCGAAGGTCCTCGACGATCGCGGTCTCGTACTCCGGGCGCGAGCGCGCGCCGTCGGTATCGTCGATGCGCAGGACGAAGGCCCCGCCCGCCTTGCGCGCGGCCAGCCAGTTGACCAGCGCGACCCGCGCGTTGCCGACATGCAGCAGGCCGGTGGGCGACGGCGCGAAGCGCACCCGCGTCGGCGCCGCGCCGCTCACCGCGGGCCCTTGAACGCGTTGGTGATGGGATAGCGCCGGTCGCGCCCGAACGAACGGGTCGTGATCTTCACGCCCGGCGGCGCCTGGCGGCGCTTGTACTCGGCGTTCTCCAGCATGCGCCAGACGCGCGCGACCAGCGCCTCGTCATAGCCCTCGGCGGCGATCTCGGCGATGCCCATGTCGCGCTCGGTGAGCCGCGCCAGGATCGCGTCGAGCACGGCGTAGGGCGGCAGCGAGTCCTCGTCCTTCTGGTCGGGGCGCAGCTCGGCCGAGGGCGGCTTGGCGATCACGCGGTCCGGCATGACCGGTCCCGCCGGGCCCTTGAACCCGTCCGGCCGGCCCGTGTTGCGCCACCGCGCCAGGTCGAACACGGTCGTCTTGTAGACGTCCTTCAGCACCGAATAGCCGCCGCACATGTCGCCATAGAGCGTCGCGTAGCCGGCCGACATCTCCGACTTGTTGCCGGTCGACAGCACCATCCAGCCGAACTTGTTGGACAGCGCCATCAGCAGGATCGCCCGGGCGCGCGCCTGCACGTTCTCCTCGGTGATGTCGGGGGCGAGCCCGGCGAACGAGGGCGCGAGCATCGCGCCGAACGCCTCCATCGCCGGGCCGATGGAGATGGTGTCGAGCCGCACGCCGAGGAGCCGCGCCACCTCGGCCGCGTCCTCGAGGCTTTCGCGCGAGGTGTAGGGCGAGGGCATCATCACGCAGCGCACGCGCGCCGGCCCCAGCGCGTCGGCGGCGGCGGCGGCGGTGATCGCCGAATCGATCCCCCCCGAAAGCCCGATGATGACGCCGGGAAAGCCGTTCTTGTCGACATAGTCGCGCAACCCCACGACCATCGCGGCGTAGATCGCGCCCAGCCCCTCGGCCGGGGCGTTTTGCGGCGTGCGCGTCTCGCACGTCCAGCCTTCGCCGTCGCGCCTCCAGCGCGTCAGCGTCAGCGCCTCGGCCCAGGATGGCGCGCGAACGCACAGCCCGCATTCGGCGCCGAGAACGAAGGACGAGCCGTCGAATACCAGCTCGTCCTGGCCGCCCACCTGGTTCACGTAGATCAGCGGCAGGTGCGTCTCGCTCACCCGCCCGACCGCCAGGTTCAGCCGGACGTCGAGCTTGGTCACGTCGAACGGCGAGCCGTTGATGACCACCAGCATCTCGGCGCCCGATTCCTCCAGGCACTCCGACACGTCGGGCGTCCACATGTCCTCGCACACCATCGCGCCGAGGCGCACGCCGCGGAAGTTCATCGGGCCGGGCATCGGGCCGGCCGCGAAGACGCGCTTCTCGTCGAACGGGCCGTAGTTGGGCAGATCGTATTTCAACCGCACGGCGGCGATTTCGCCGCCATCCAGCAAAAGCGCCGCGTTGTAGGTCTTGCCGTCCTGGCGCCACGGCGCGCCGATCAGGCAGGCAGGCCCGCCATCGGCGGTCTCGGCGGCGAGGTCCCGCACCGCCTCGTCGGCGGCGTCGAGGAAGGACGGCCGCAGGATCAGGTCCTCCGGCGGATAGCCAGTGACGACCAGCTCGGTCGCGACCACCAGGTCGGCGCCCTGGCGCGCCGCATCGGCGCGCGCCGCGCGCAGCTTGTCGGCATTGCCCTCCATGTCCCCCAGGGTGGGGTTGAGCTGCGCCAGCGCGATGGTGAGGGAATCGGTCATCGATGAATCGCCATAAGAACTGTCTTCCCGGCCGAGCCGCCCGAGGCGGCGAGAGCCGGGACCCATCTCGAAGCCGGCTCGGACCCGGCGAGAGGGGCCCCGGATCGGCCCGCTGCGCGCGCCGTCCGGGGTGACAATCTCCTTTGATACTTCAGCCCGCCGCCGCCGCGACCTTGGCGGCCCCGGACTGCGCCTGACGCTCGCGCTTGAGGTATCCGGCGAGCAGGAAGGCGAGCTCCAGCGCCTGGCTGGCGTTGAGCCGCGGGTCGCAATGGGTGTGGTAGCGGTCCGACAGCGCGGTGTCGGTGATCGCCTGGGCGCCGCCGGTGCACTCGGTCACGTTCTGGCCGGTAAGCTCCAGATGGATGCCGCCGGCATGGGTTCCCTCGCCGCGGTGGACGGCGAAGAACGCCTCGACCTCGGCGAGGATGCGGTCGAACGGCCGGGTCTTGTAGCCGCTGGTCGACTTGATCGTGTTGCCGTGCATCGGGTCGCACGACCACACCACCTGGCGCCCCTCGCGCTGGACCGCGCGGATCAGCGGCGGCAGCTTTTCCGCCACCTTCTCGTGGCCCATGCGGCAGATGACCGTGAGCCGGCCCGGCTGGTTCTCCGGGTTCAGCACGTCCATCAGGCGCAGGAAGTCATCGAGGGGCATGGTCGGGCCCGCCTTCATGCCCACCGGGTTCTTGATGCCGCGCAGGAACTCGATATGGCCGCCGTCCGGCTGGCGCGTCCGGTCGCCGACCCACAGCATGTGCGCCGAGGTGTCGTACCAGTCGCCGGTGGTGGAATCGACGCGGGTCATCGCCTGTTCGTAGCCGAGCAGCAGCGCCTCGTGCGAGGTGTAGAAATCGGTCTCGCGGATCTGCGGCGTGGTTTCCGACGTCAGCCCGCACGCCGCCATGAAGGCCAGCGTCTCGTCGAGCCGGTCGGCCAGGTCGCGATAGCGGTCGGCCTGCGGGCTGGATTCCAGGAACGACAGGGTCCAGCGATGCACCTGGTGCAAATCGGCGTACCCGCCTTGGGCAAAGGCGCGCAGCAGGTTGAGCGTGGCCGCCGACTGGTTGAAGCCCTGGATCATGCGCTGGGGATCGGGCCTGCGCGCCGCGGCGGTGAACTCCATCCCGTTCACCATGTCGCCGCGATAGCTGTCGAGCGTCACCCCGTCGATCGTCTCGGTGTCGGCCGAGCGAGGCTTGGCGAACTGGCCGGCCATGCGGCCCACCTTCACCACCGGGCAGGCGGCGCCGAAGGTCAGCACCACCGCCATCTGCAGCATGACGCGGAACATGTCGCGGATGTTGTCGGGGTGGAACTCGGCGAAGCTTTCCGCGCAGTCGCCGCCCTGCAGCAGGAAAGCGCGGCCCGCCGCCACATCGGCGAGGTGGGCGGTCAAAGCCCGCGCCTCGCCCGCGAAGACCAAGGGCGGGAAGCCGCGCAGGGTCTTCTCCGCGGCGGCCAGTGCCGCCGTATCGGGGAAATCGGGTATCTGCCGGACCGGCTTCTCGCGCCAGGAGTCCGGCCGCCACTTATTGGCCGCCATGTCGCGCCCATTCGGTCGGTTTTGAACGAAGGGCACGGTTTATAGGCCGTTTGCGGCCCGGTTTCCAGCGAAACCGGGGCGTTCAGCCCTTCTGTACCCCCATCGTGCCGGCGAGTTCGCGCAGCTTCCGGGCGATCGCCGTGCGCGAGATGCCGAGCCGGTCCATCAGCTCCGGCCCCGGCCCCGAGCGCGGCGGCGCGGTGACGGCGAGGCGATGGACCGGCACGCCGCCGTCGACGGCCGCCGCCACGGCCTCGCCCAGCCCGCCCTCGGCGAAATGGTCCTCGACCACCAGCAGCCCGCCTGTCTCGCGCCCGGCCTGTTCCAGCGTCGCCACGTCGAGCGGCTTCACCGAATAGGCGTCGATCACCCGGACGTCGAGCCCGTCGGCGTGCAGCGCGTCATGGGCGGCCAGCGCCTCGTGCACGGTGATGCCGGCCGCGACCACGGTGAACCGGTCCTTGTCCGAGCGTCGCAGGGTCTTGGAGCCGCCCACCTCGAACCGCTCCTCGTTGGGGTAGATCACCGGCGTCTCGGGCCGCGTCGTGCGGATATAGACGATGCCGTCGGCCAGCGCCGCGCAGGCGGTGAGCCGCTCGGCCGAGACCGCGTCGCACGGGTAGAGCACCGTCGAGCCCAGCACGGCACGGAAGATCGCCATGTCCTCGAGACCCATCTGCGACGGCCCGTCCTCGCCGATCGACACGCCGGCGTGGCTGCCGCACAGCACCAGATGGGGCACCCGGCTGTGGCCCGCCATGCGCACGAAATCGGCGGCGCGCGACAGGAAGCAGGCGAAGGTCGCGGCGTAGGGGATCTTGCCCGAGGCGGCGAGGCCGAGCGCCGTGCCGACCATGTTCTGCTCGGCGATGTAGCATTCGAAGAAGCGCTCGGCGCAGCGCGCGGCGAAGGCCGCCGTCCGCGTCGAGTTCTTCACGTCGCCGTCGAGCACGACCAGGTCGGGCATGGCCGGCCCCATCTTGTCGAGCGCCGCGCCATAGCCGTCGCGCGTCGCCACCGCGTCGCCGATCTTGTAGTCGGGCACGATGTCGGCCGCGGCCGGGCGCTGCGGGCGGGCGTAGTTGCCGACGCGGCGCGGCTCGATCGCGGGCGTCCTGGCGCCGGCGCCGCCCAGCTCCTCGAGCGCCATCCGCGCCTCCTTCTCGTCCAGCGCCTTGCCGTGCCAGCCGTCGCGCCCCTCGAGGAACGACACGCCGCGCCCCTTCTCGGTGCGGGCGACGATGGCCGTCGGCGCGTCGTTCCTCGCCGCGGTCGCGAGCGCGTCGAAGATCGCCGCCACGTCGTGGCCGTCCACCGTCAACGTCTTCCAGCCGAACGCCGCGAAGCGCCCGGCATAGATCTCGGTGTGGTGGCGATAGGGGGTCGGCTGGCTCTGGCCCAGCGCGTTCACGTCGACGATGGCGACCAGGTTCTTCAGCTTGTTGAGCGCGGCGAACTGCGCCGCCTCCCACACCGAGCCCTCGGCGCATTCGCCGTCGCCGAGCAGGCAGAACACGCGCGCGCCGATCCCGTCGAGCCGGTTGGCGAGCGCGATGCCGTTGGCGGCGGCGAGCCCCTGGCCGAGCGAGCCGGTGGCGACGCGCACCCAGGGGTTGTTCGGCGTCGGATGGCCCTCGAGGGTGGAATCGATCCGCCGCAGGGTCATCGGGTCCTCGTCGATCGCGCCGGCCTCCGACAGCACCGCCCACAGCAGCGGCGCGGCATGGCCCTTGGACAGCACGAACTGGTCGACGTTGCGCGCCTCCGGGTCGGCCGGGTCCCAGCGCATCTCGTGGAAGAACAAAGCCGCCACCAGGTCGGCCGCCGACATGCACGAGGTCGGATGGCCCGAGCCGGCCGCGCTGGTCATCTCGATCACCTTGCGGCGCAGCTTGCGCGCCACCTCGGCGACCGGCCCCACGTCGCGCCGGCTTTCGAGGCGCCGGCGGCGGGCGTCGATCGAGCCCATCAGGTCGTCGAACGGCTCGATGAATTTCTGCACGCCCTCGTTCTCGAGCTGGGCCGTCACCTGGTCGAGCTCGATGCCGAGCCGGCGCAGCCCGAGCGGGATGCCGACCGATTCCTCGCGTCCCTGCGTGATCGTGTCCGCCGCCACCTGGCCGTGATCGGCGAAGGCGCTCGCCGTCTCCATCGGCATGGTGTTGACCGTATGCTGGCCGATCAGCGGCTCGATATACATCACGTCGCGGTAAGACGGGTTCTTGGTCGAGGTCGAGGCCCACAGCAGGCGCTGCACCTGGGCGCCGGCGCGCTCCAGCCGGTCCCAGCGGTCGCCGCGGAACATCTCCTGGAACTGGCGATAGGCGAGGCGCGCATTGGCGATGGCGGTGCGCCCCATCAGCATGCGCGGCTCGGGCGCGCCGGAGCCGTGGCGCGGCCCCAGCCGGTGCGCGAGAAGCTGGTCGACCAGCACGTCGATGCGGCTCAGGAAGAAGCTCGCCACCGAGGCGATGCCGTCGACCGGCTTGCGATCGGTCACCCGGCGCTCCAGCGCCTGGATGTAGCGCTGCGCGACGGCCTGGTAGCGCTCGACGGCGAACAGCAGCGTGATGTTGACGTTGATCCCGTCATAGAGGAGCTGCTCGACCGCATCGAGCCCCTCGAGCGTGCCCGGGATCTTGACCATCAGGTTGGGCCGCGCCACCGCGTCCCACAGCCGATGCGCCTCGGCGATCGAGCCCGGCCCGTCATGGGAGAGATGGGGCGATACCTCGAGACTGACGAACCCGTCGGCGCCCTTCGTCTCGTCATAGAGCGGGCGCAGCACGTCGCAGGCGTTTCGGACGTCGGTGGTGACCAGCCGCTCGTAGATGGCGGCGCTGTCGAGCCCCTCGGCCACCGCGGCGGCGATGTCGCCCTCGTAGGCGTCGCCGGCGGTGATGGCGTCGTGGAATATCTTCGGGTTGGAGGTGATGCCGCGCAGGCCGCACTCGCTCATCCAGCGGGCGAGCTCGCCCGAGGCGATCATGTCGCGCGTCAGATTGTCGATCCAGAAGCTCTGCCCGTGGCGGGCGAGCTCGATCAGGGGATTCATGCAGGCCTCCAGCGGCCCCGCGGGCCGCAACTCGTATACGCGAACCACTCGACGCTCAGCCTTGCGCCGCGCGCCCGCCTTCACCTGGGTTAAGCGGCCTGCCGCCGCCCCGGGATTGGCACGTGTTTCGGGCCCGATCCGGGCCAGACCTCGGGGCGGGCATGTTGCCGCACCCCTCCTGTCCTCCTCCCGTTCAGGGGGAAAGACGTGCGAACGGGTGCGGCGCGACCGTCATGGCGCGACGGCGATCCCGTGCTTCGCCAGTTCGCCGCGCAGCGCCGCCGCGTCGGTATAGCGGATCGTGCGCCAGCCCCGCGTGGCGGGGTATTCCAGATTGGCGGCACGGTCGTCGATGAACAGGCAACGGGCGGGATCGAGCTGCACGATGTCGAGCACGCGTTCGTAGATGTCGAGGCTCGGCTTGCGCACGCCGAGGAAGCACGAGCTGAAATAGAGGTCGAACAGCGTGTCCAGCCCGAAGGTCCGTATGCGGTAGAGGTTGAGCGAGCGCGACTCGTTGTTGAGCATCGCGTTGCGGCAATCCCCCTTCTCCGCCAGCGCGCGCAGCACGGCCAGCGCCTCCGGGTGCGGCTTCGACTGGGCGAGGACGAAGTCCCGCATCTCGGCCAGCGCGAACGGCCGGTCGCGGTGGAACACGGTGCGGCGCAGATACTCGTCGAGGTCGAGCCGGCCGAGCTCGAAGTCCGGCATGGTGGATTCGTGCAGGTAGGCGAACTCGTCGAGGTCGAGCCCGAAGCGTTCCGCCGCGGCGCTGCGGGCATGCCGGTCCCACCCGTTGGTGAGCAGCACGCCGCCCACGTCCCAAAACACGATGTCGACCTCAGCCGCCGCGGATCGTCCGTTCATGCGCGGGAACTTATCCGCAGTGGACGGCGGCCGGTATTAACATTTGGCACAGCGTCCACGCGGGGGGTCATTCGGTGGCGCCGCCGGAGGTGGCGCCGTCGGAGGTGGCGCGGTCCGCGCCGGCGCGGCGGCGGAACCAGTAGAACGCCCCCGCCCCGCCGATCACCGCGATGCCGACGGCCGCGAGCCCGATATTCGTCGCCCAGGACTCGATCGATTTCATGTGGTCGCCCAGCGTGTAGGCAAGGCCGGACCACACGCCCACCCAGATCGCTGCGCCCAGTGCATTGAAGAGAGCGAAGCGCCACCACCGCATGCCGGACGTGCCGGCGGCGATGCCATTGAGCTGGCGCGCCACCTCGATGAAGCGGGCGATGGCGACGAAGGGCGGGCCATACTTGCAGACGACCGCCTCGACCTTGTCGATGCGCGTCTCCGTCAGGCCGATATGGCGGCCGTAGCGCGCGACGAAGCGCCGTCCGAAGCGCCGCCCGATCCAGTAGCCCACATTGTCGCCGACGGTGGCCGCGACGAAGGCGATGCCGGTCAGGGCCACGATGTCGAGCTTGCCCTTGGCGGCCACGACCGAGGCCGAAATCAGCAGCGTCTCGCCCGGCAGCGGCATGCCGAACGATTCCAGGAAGACCAGCGTGCCGACCGAAACGTAGCCGTAGCTGTCGAGAAACTGCCGAATCCAGGCAAATATGTCGTGGAGGTCCGGCATGTGGTTCGGAACGCCCGACACCCGCCCGGCGTTCCGGACCGGCCTCGCGCGCCACGCGTGCCGGGGCCCGTGCAACCGCGTCCCGCGGACCCTATCTGTAGGGCAACGAACGCAACCGACAGGAGAGGCGCCATTTCCCGGCGGCTGCTGCGCATCCTCACCGTCAATGCCGGCTCATCCAGCGTCAAGTCCGCCCTTTACGAGATGGACGGGACGGCGGAGACGCGCCGGCTCGCCGCCCGGCTGACCGGGATCGGGACCGGCGGCGGGCGCTTTCGGGTCACCGACGCCGCCGGGGCCGAGCTGGTGGCGCGCGACGCCGGCCTGCCCGATCACGCGGCGGCCATCGGCGCCTTTCTCGACTGGCTGGCGGAAAGCGGCGCGGCGGGCGCGATCGACGCGGTTGGCCACCGGCTGGTCCATGGCGGGTTATCGTTCGGAGCGCCCGCGCAAATCACCCCGGAGATGGAGCGCGCGCTGGAAGGGCTCGCCTCGCTCGACCCCGACCATCTGCCGGCCGAGCTGGCGGCGATCCGCGCCACCGGCCGGGCGTTTCCCGACACGATCCAGGTGGCCTGCTTCGACACCGCCTTCCACCATGACCTGCCCGCCGTGGCGCGCATGCTGCCGCTGACCCGCGCGCTCTACGACGAAGGCGTGGTGCGGTTCGGGTTTCACGGCCTTTCCTACCAGTATGTGCTCGGCGCGCTGGAGGCCGCCGGCGGCGCGGCGGCGGCGCGCGGCCGGGTGGTCATCGCCCATCTCGGCGCGGGCGCCAGCCTGGCCGCCGTGCGCGACGGGCGCCCGGTCGACACCACGATGGGGTTCACCCCGGCCGGCGGGCTGATGATGGCCACGCGCTCGGGCGACCTGGACCCGGGCGTCCTGATCCACCTGGCGCGCGAAAAGGGCTTCTCGCCCGACGATCTGGACGCGCTGGTGAACCGCAGGGCCGGGCTGGCGGGCATGTCCGGCACGACCGGCGACATGGCGGCGCTGATGCGCGCCGCGCCGGAGGATGCCCGCGCCGCCGAGGCCGTGGCGCTGTTCTGCTACACCGCCCGCAAGCAGCTCGCGGCGATGGCGGCGGCGCTTGGCGGGCTCGACACGGTGGTCTTCACCGCGGGCATCGGCGAGCGGGCGCCCAGCGTGCGCCAGGCGATCTGCGACGGGCTGGGCTTCCTCGGCATCGCCATCGACGCCGCGGCCAATGCCGGCAACGCGCCCGTCATCTCCGCCGCGCAGTCCCGCGTGACGGTGCGCGTCATTCCGACCGACGAGGAGATCGTCATCGCGCGGGCGACGGAGGACCTCGCCCGCCCTTTAGCCGATCCGACATTCGAGGGGCACGTGTAATGGAACCTATGGACAATCCGCTGACAGACGAGGCGCTGCGCCGCATGGACGCCTACTGGCGGGCCGCGAACTACCTGTCGGTCGGCCAGATCTACCTGATGGACAACCCGCTGCTGCGCGAGAAGCTGACGCTCGAGCACATCAAGCCGCGGCTGCTCGGCCATTGGGGCACGACGCCCGGCCTCAACTTCATCTACGTCCATCTCAACCGGCTGATCCGCGAGCACGATCTCGACATGATCTACGTCACCGGGCCGGGCCATGGCGGGCCGGGGCTGGTCGCCAACACCTGGCTCGAAGGCACCTATAGCGAGCTCTACCCCGAGGTCACGTCTCGACGCCGAGGGCATGCGCCGCCTGTTCCAGCAGTTCTCCTTTCCGGGCGGCATCCCGAGCCACACCGCGGCCGAGACGCCCGGTTCGATCAACGAGGGCGGCGAACTCGGCTACTCGCTGGCGCACGCCTATGGCGCGGCGTTCGACAATCCCGACCTGATCGTCGCCTGCGTGATCGGCGACGGCGAGGCCGAGACCGGCGCGCTGGCGACGAGCTGGCATTCCAACAAGTTCCTCAACCCGGCGCGCGACGGCGCGGTGCTGCCGATCCTGCACCTCAACGGCTACAAGATCGCCAACCCGACCGTGCTGGCGCGCATCGGGCGCGACGAGCTCGACCTCTTGCTGCGCGGCTACGGCTACGAGCCGCAATTCGTCGCCGGCGACGATCCGGACCAGGTGCACCAGGAGATGGCCGGCGCGCTCGACACCTGCCTCGCCGAGATCCACGCCATCCAGAGGACCGCGCGCGCCGAGGGGTTCCGCCAGCGCCCGGCCTGGCCGATGATCGTGCTGGAGACGCCGAAGGGCTGGACCGGCCCGAAGGAGGTCGACGGCGTGCCGATCGAGGGCACGTTCCGCGCCCACCAGGTGCCGCTGGGCGGGCTCGCCGAGCATCCCGAGCGGCTCGCCATGCTCGAGGACTGGATGAAGAGCTACCGCCCCGAGGAGCTGTTCGACGCCGACGGACGGCTGGTCGCCGGAACTCGCCGCCCTCGCCCCCGACGGCGACCGGCGCATGGGCGCCAACCCGCACGCCAATGGCGGGCTCAAGCTGCGCGAGCTGCGCCTGCCCGACTTCCGCGCCCACGCCGTCGACGTGCCGGAGCCGGGCGCGACGATCGCCGAGGCCACGCGCGCGCTGGGCGGCTTCCTGCGCGACGTGATGGAGCGGAACGCCGAGGCGCGCAACTTCCGCCTGTTCGGCCCCGACGAGACGGCATCCAACCGCCTGGCCGACGTGTTCGAGGTGACCGACCGCGTGTCGACCGCCGAGATCCGCCCGGGCGACGACCACCTGGCGCCCGACGGGCGGGTGATGGAGGTGCTCAGCGAGCATCTCTGCCAGGGCTGGCTGGAGGGCTATCTGCTGACCGGCCGGCACGGCCTGTTCTCGTGCTACGAGGCCTTCATCCACATCGTCGATTCGATGTTCAACCAGCACGCCAAGTGGCTGAAGGTGTCGCGCCAGATCCCCTGGCGCCGGCCCATCGCCTCGCTCAACTACCTGCTGACCAGCCACGTCTGGCGCCAGGACCATAACGGGTTCAGCCACCAGGACCCGGGCTTCATCGACCACGTGGTCAACAAGAAGGCCGAGGTGGTCCGCGTCTACCTGCCGCCGGACGCGAACACGCTGCTGTCGGTCGCCGACCACTGCCTGCGCAGCCGCAACTACGTCAACGTCATCGTCGCCGGCAAGCAGCCCCAGCCGCAATGGCTCGACATGGACCAGGCGGTGAGGCACTGCACCGCCGGGCTCGGCATCTGGGAATGGGCCTGCAACGACCAGGACGGCGAGCCCGACGTGGTGATGGCCTGCGCCGGCGACGTGCCGACCATCGAGACGCTGGCGGCGGTCGAGATCCTGCGCGACCGGTTCCGCGACCTGAAGGTGCGGGTGGTCAACGTGGTCGACCTGATGACCCTGCAGCCGCGCACCGAGCACCCGCACGGGCTGACCGACTGGGACTTCGACGCGCTGTTCACCCGCGACAAGCCGATCATCTTCGCCTTCCACGGCTATCCCTGGCTGATCCACCGCCTGACCTACCGGCGCACCAACCACCACAATTTGCACGTGCGCGGCTACAAGGAGGAGGGCACCACCACCACGCCGTTCGACATGGTGGTGCTGAACGACCTCGACCGCTTCCACCTGGTCGGCGACGTGATCGACCGCGTGCCGCGGCTGGGCCCGCGCGCCGCGCACGCCAAGCAGTTCGTCCGCGACAAGCTGCTCGACCACAAGGCCTATATCCGCGCGCATGGCGAGGACATGCCCGAGATCCGCGACTGGCGCTGGGGCCACCGCACCGCACCGCCGCCGCTCGACCACTGACGGCGGCGCCATGCACGCCCTTGCCGCGATCTTCACCGCCTCGGCCCAGGACATCACCTGGTGGCAGATGGCCGCCCGCGGCGTGGCGGTCTTTTTCTTCGCGGTCATCCTGCTGCGGCTGCTCTACGCGCGCGTCTTCGGCCGATTCGCCGCGATCGACACCACGGTGGCGATCCTGCTCGGGTCGACGCTGAGCCGGGCGCTGACCGGCAACGCGCGCTTTGCGCCGGCGCTCGCGACGGTCGCGATCCTCATGGGACTGCACGCCGTCCTGGTATGGGCGACCGGCCGCTCGCCCGCCCTCTCGCGGCTGGTGAAGGGGCGCGAAAAGCGGCTGGTCGCGAACGGGCAGATGCAGCACGATGTGATGCGCCGCGCCGGGATCTCGGAAGACGATCTGCGCGAGGCGCTGCGGCTGCGCGCCGGACAGGCGGAGCTCGGCGGGATCGACGCGGCCTACCTGGAGCGCGACGGGTCGGTCAGCTTCATCCGCGCGCACGGGCCGGACGACGGGACGCAAGCGAGGCGGGGCCATGTTCGCCGTGATCTTTGAGGTGCAGCCGAAGCCCGAGCGGTGGGATGACTATCTGTCCCTGGCCAAATACCTGCGCCCGCGCCTCGAGGCGATCGACGGATTCGTCGAGAACGAGCGCTTCGAAAGCCTGCGCGCCAAGGGCCGGCTGCTGTCGCTGTCGCTGTGGCGCGACGAGAAGGCGGTGATCCGCTGGCGCACCCAGGGCGAGCATCACGGCGTGCAGGAAAAGGGCCGGTTCGAGATCTTCGAGGACTATCACCTGCGGGTCGGCGAGATTGCGGCCGAGGGGGCGGCCCGCACCCGGCTCGATGCGACCGAGGTGGGCGCGGCCGGCGCCGTGACGCTGACCGTCGCCACAAGCGCGGCGGCGGCCCCCCTCGCCCCACCGGCCGGGCCCGGCCTGGTCGCCCATGAGGGGTTCGCGAGCCTCACCGTGCCGGGCCGCAAGCTCGTCCTCGCCGAATGGCGCGACGCCGGGGCGGCGGGGTTCTGGCGGCCGGTTGCCCCCGCCGGTGCCACCGGCTTCGCCCATCGCCTGGTCCACGTCATCCGCGACTACGGCATGTTCGACCGGCGCGAGGCGCCGCAATACTTCCCGGAACGCACGCCCGACCGCTCCGTTCATTAGGGGCGATGAGACGAAATGCTTACAGGTTGACGGCGCCGGATCGGCGGCGCTCAGCGGCCCGATGATTCCCGGCTGGCTCCATGTGCTGTCCGTGGCCGCGCTGGCGGCGGGATTCGCCTCCGCGATCTGGATCGCGTGGGACGAGACGCGCCATCCGCAGCAGATGGCCATCATGAACTTCGTCTGGCCGGTGAGCGGGCTCTATGCTGGGCCGTTCGCGGTCTGGAGCTATTACAAATACGGCCGGCTGGCCACGAAAGCGAAGAAGGAGCGGGCCGAGGCGCGCGGCGAGGACCCGCCCTCGACGCACGAGACGCCCTTCCCGATCAAGGTCGGCAAGGGGGCGAGCCATTGCGGCGCGGGCTGCACGCTGGGCGACATCTGCGCCGAGTGGCTGGCCTTCCTCGCGCCCGTCGTCGCCATTTGGCTGGGCTGGAAATCGATCTTTCCGGACAAGATCTACGCCGTCTGGATCGTCGATTACGCCTTCGCCTTCGCGTTCGGCATCGTGTTTCAGTACTTCACCATCGTCCCGATGCGCGGCCTGTCGCCCGGCGAGGGGATCGTCCAGGCGGTGAAGGCCGACACGCTGTCGCTGACCTCGTGGCAGGTCGGCATGTACGGCTTCATGGCGGTCGCGCACTTCTATCTGTTCGGCACGCTGATCGGCGCCGCGCTGGAGCCGGACCGGCCCGAGTTCTGGTTCATGATGCAGATCGCGATGTGGTGCGGCTTCGCCACCGCCTATCCGGTCAACTGGTGGCTGATCCGCGCCGGCGTGAAGGAGGCGATGTGATGGCCACACGCAAATCGACCTACGAGCAGAAGCGCGATTTCACGCGCACCCCCGAGCCGAAGGGCGCACGCCGCCGCCGCGGCGCGGCGCGCGCACCGATCTTCGTGATTCAGAAGCACGACGCGAGCCGGCTGCACTACGATTTCCGGCTCGAGATCGGCGGCGCGCTGAAAAGCTGGGCGGTACCGAAAGGCCCGTCGCTCGACCCCAAAATCAAGCGCCTGGCCGTGCCGACCGAGGACCACCCGATGGAGTACGCCGAGTTCGAGGGCACGATCCCCGAAGGCGAGTACGGCGCCGGCGCGGTGCTGGTCTGGGACCGCGGCACGTTCGAGAACGTGACCGAGAAGAAGGGCAAGATCCGCCCGGCGCACCTTGCGCTGCGCGACGGGCATCTGCTGTTCCGGCTGGACGGCGAGAAGCTGAAGGGCAAGTTCGCCCTGACCCGCACCGGCGACGGCAAGGACGCGCGCTGGCTGCTGGTCAAGATGCGCGACGAATACGCGAGCGAACGCAAGGACCCGGTGAAGCGCCAGACGAAGTCGGCCAAGACAGGCCGCACGCTGCGCCAGATCGAGCGCGCCGAAAGCCCGCACGCGCGATGACCAGCCGGATCGCGAACGCCCTTCCCAACCTTGGCGAGACCCCTACCCCTCTCCCTGTCCCTCCCCCTCAAGGGGGGAGGGAACCCCGGTTCCACTGTTCTTTGCGGCCACCGGCACCGCGCTTGACAATCGCGCACCGGCCGTCGGTTTCGCCCCCTCCCCCCTTGAGGGCTTGGCGCCTGCCCGGCGTTCACTGGACGCCGGGCCCGGACATGCCAGTGGCATGTCCGGCGGCGCCAAGGGCTGGGGAGGGGGGTCGCTTCGCGATTGCGTGGAGACGGCTCAGGGCGAACGGGACGGTGGAGTGGCCCGCGGCATGACCGACCCGTTCGCCAGCCTGACGGAAGACGCGCGGGAGTGCCTGGTGCGCACGCCCCAGCCCGACTGGTCGCAGCCGATGCTCGCCACCCTGACCGGCAAGCGGTTCTCCGATCCCGGATGGCTCTACGAGCGCAAATATGACGGCGAGCGCGCCATCGCCGTCGCCAAGGGCGGCAAGGTGAAGCTCTATACGCGCAACCGCGCCGCCATCGGCGACACCTATCCCGAGCTGGTCGACGCGCTGTCGGCCGCCGCCGCGTGCGACTACGTGGTCGACGGCGAGATCGTCGCGTTCGACGGCGCCGCCACCAGCTTCGCCCGGCTGCAGGGCCGCATGCAGATCAAGAAGCGCGCCGAGGCGCTGCGGAGCCGGATCGCCGTCCACTACTATGTGTTCGACGCGATCCATCTGGCCGGCTACAGCCTGGAGCGCCTGCCGCTGCGCGCGCGCAAGGCGGCGCTGAAGCGCGCCTTCGCCTGGCGCGACCCGCTGCGCTACTCCACCCATCGCAACCGCGACGGCGAGAAGATGTACCGCGACGCCTGCCGCAAGGGATGGGAGGGGGTGATCGCCAAGCGGGCGAGCGCACCCTATCGCCATGCGCGCAGCCCCGACTGGCTGAAATTCAAGTGCGAGCGCGGCCAGGAGCTGGTGATCGGCGGGTTCACCGCCCCCAAAGGCAGCCGCACCGGGTTCGGCGCCCTGCTGGTCGGATACTACGACGACGGCGCGCTGCGCTATGCCGGCAAGGTGGGCACAGGGTTCGACCATCGGCTTCTGGCCGACATGCGGCGCCAGATGGACCGGATGGCGCAGGCGAGGCCGCCCTTCGCCGATCCGCCGCGCGAGCGCGACGTGACATGGGTGGCGCCCCGGCTGGTGGGCCAGTTCGGCTTCACCGAATGGACCCGCGACGGAAGGCTGCGCCATCCGCGCTTCCTTGGCCTCCGCCCCGACAAGGGCCCGCGCCAGGTGGTGCGCGAAACGGGAGAAGGCGCATGACGCTTGCGTCCGTGCCAGGCCGATCCACACGACCGACACCGGTCCAAAGCGGGATTGCGCCATGACTGAACGCACCATCCGCGTCGGGCGGCACGACGTCCGCGTCACCCATGACGACAAGGTGCTGTTCCCGGACGCGGGCATCACCAAGGGCGAGCTGGTCGAGTACTACGCCAAGGTGGCCCCGCACGCCGTGAAGCTGTGGAAAGGCCACCCGATCTCGATGCAGCGCTTCCCCGACGGCATCGCCGGCAAGAACTTTTTCCAGAAGGACGCGCCGGCGCACTTCCCCGACTGGGTGGAGCGCTGCGCCCTCGAAAAGTCGGATGGCCACAACCGCCACGTGGTGGTGAACGACGCCGCGACGCTCGCCTATCTCGCCAGCCAGGCCTGCATCGTCGCCCATCTCGGCCTCGCGCGCTGCGACAAGCCGCGCCACCCCGACCGGATGATCATCGACCTCGATCCCTCGGACGACGATTTCGAGAAGGTGCGGCGCGCCGCCTTGTGGACCCAGGCGCTGCTCGACGGGCTGGGCCTCGCCTCGCTGCCGATGGCGACCGGCTCGCGCGGGCTGCACGTCTTCGTGCCGCTCGACCGCGCCGCCGATTTCGACGAGGTGAAGGCGTTCAGCCGCGCCGTCGCCCGCACGCTGGCGGCGCAGCACCCCGACGTGCTGACCGTCGAGATGCGCAAGAACAAGCGCGGCAACCGGGTGTTCATTGACATTCTGCGCAACGACTACGCGCAGACGGCGGTCGCGCCGTTCTCGGTGCGCGCACGCCCCGGCGCGCCGGTTGCGACGCCGCTCGCCTGGTCCGAGGTGCGCTCATCCAGGCTCAGACCGGACAAGTACACCATCAAGACCCTGTTCCAGCGCCTCGCGCGGCGCGACGACCCGTGGAAGGGCGCCCGCCCCTGCTCGCTGGCCCGCGCCGAGAAGCGGCTGGGCACCGCCGCCTGACGCGCATGCATGCGTCCCTCCCCCTTGCAGGGGGAGGCCAGGCCGCCCGCTTACGGCTGATCCCATCCTGCGCCGGACGGGACGACCGGCGTCGAGAATCGTTTCCTTGGCGCCATGAATGCGCCGAGCCCCCTGTCGCAGAACCTGGACGCCGCCTGGACAATCGCCTGCGCGATGCTGGTGTATTTCATGCATGGCGGCTTCGGCTTCTACGAGGCCGGGATGTGCCATCGCAAGAACACGGTCGACACGCTGGCCCACAACCTGATCGTCCTGGCGATCACCCTGATCGTCTACTGGGCGCTCGGGTTCGGGCTGATGTTCGGCGATGGCGGTCCGCTGGTCGGCGCTGCCGGGTTCGCGCCCTCCTTCCTGGGCGACGGACGGGGCGCGTTTGCCGCGCTTTCCGACAAGCCCGTGGCCGTGATCGTCGCCTTCGCCTTCGCCATGTCGTTCGCCGACACCCCTGCGACCCTGATCGCCGGCACCGGCGCCGAGCGCATCCGCCTCGAGGCGGTCGTGATCCTGACGGTGGTGATCTCGGGCTTTGTCTTCCCGGTGATCGGCCACTGGGTGATCGGCGGCGGCTGGCTCGCCAGGCTGTCGCGGCCGGTCTACGACACGGGATCGGGCATTGTGCACCTGTGCGGCGGATGCTGCGCGCTCGCGGTCGCCGTGCATCTCGGGCCGCGCCGCGGCGTATTCCGCCTGAAGGTGCACGAGAGGGCCCCGTCGGTGAGCTCGATGCCGATGGTGTTCCTCGGCGCGTTCATCCTGTGGCTGGGATTTTTCGCCTTCAACGCCGGCTTCGCGATGAAGGCGTCGCAATCGATCGGGCTGGTGGTCGCCAACACCGCACTCGCCGGCGGGTTCGGAGCCGTGGTGACGATGGCCGGCGCCCGGCTGATCACCGGCAAGGCCGAGCTGCGCGCGACGATCGTCGGGCTGCTCACCGCCAACGTGGCGGTGACCTCGTCCTCGGCGGTGATCGCGCCATGGGCCGCGGCGCTGATCGGCGCCCTGGCCGGCCTCGCCACGCTCGGCGCGCTGCGGGGCTGGGCGGCGCTCGGCATCGACGATCCGACGGAGTACCTGACGATGAACGTGGTGGGCGGCGCTCTCGGGCTGCTCGCGGTCGGGTTGTTCGCCGACCCGGCCATCGTCGGCCGGTTCGGCGCCTCACCGGCGCCGGGGCCCGGCCTGTGGTACGGCGGCGCCGGCCAGTTCTGGACACAGCTTGTCGCGGCCGGCGTCATCGCAGCATTTGCGCTCGCCGTCGCCAGCGCCGCCTGCGCCGTTCTCGGCTGGACGGGACACATGCGCGTCACCGAGGAGGAGGAGCGCGAGGGCTCGGACCGCGCGACGCATGGCGAGACGGCCGACGGGAACCGCAGCGAACCGGAACCCTAGCGGAATGGACGGCCGGTTCGGTTGTTGTACCCGGGACGGGAAGAACCATGCTCTATGCCACCGACAACCCGTGGATCTGGCCGGCGCTGATCCTGGTCGTGGCGGTCCTGCTGGCGCTCGCCGTCCACTGGGTCGTGTTCCGGATCGTCGAGCGGCTGACGCCCAAACGCGCCGCCGTGGCGCGCCACATCCTGATCGACCGGGTGAAGGGCCCGTCGCGCATCATGCTGCCGCTGATCGCGCTGTTCGGCGCGCTGCCGGCGCTTCCCTTCGCCGGGCCGGTGCGCGATTCGCTCGACCGGGTCTCGGAGATGGGCTTCATCGCCGTCGCCGGCTGGGGCGCTCTGATCCTTCTCGCCGTCCTCGAGGATCTGGTCACGCTGCACTACCGGATCACCGAGGGCGACAATCTGCGCGCCCGCCAGATCCGCACGCAGAGCCAGCTCCTCCGGCGCATCGCGGCGACCATCATCGTGGTGTGCACCGCCGGGCTGATACTGATGACCTTCCCGTCGATCCGCCATCTGGGCGTCAGCCTGTTCGCCTCGGCGGGGGTGGCCGGGATCGTGATCGGCATGGCCGCGCGGCCGGCCCTGTCGAACATGATCGCCGGCTTCCAGATCGCGCTCACCGAGCCGATCCGGCTGGACGACGTGGTGATCGTCGAGGGCGAATGGGGCCGGGTCGAGGAGATCGGCACCACCTTCGTGGTGATCCGCATCTGGGACCTGCGCCGGCTGATCGTGCCGCTCAGCTACTTCATCGAGAAGCCCTTCCAGAACTGGACCAGGACGTCGGCCGATCTTCTGGGCACCGTGTTCGTCTATACCGACTACACCATCCCAATCGAAGACGTAAGGCGGGAGCACGAGCGGATCGTGCAGGGCTCCGACCTGTGGGACGGAAAGGTGTGCGTCGTCCAGGTCACCGACGCGCGCGAGAACACCATCGAAATCCGCCTTTTGATGAGCGCGTCGAACTCGGGAAGCCTGTGGGACCTGCGCTGCAAGGTGCGCGAGGAGATCATCGCCTTTATTGCGCAGCGCTACCCCGATTCTCTGCCCCGGGTGCGGGCCATCGTGCCCGCCGCCGCGGCCTCCTCCCAAAGGGTTACGTAGAGTCACCTACGCATTCACCCGAATTTCGGCTGCGCCTCGGATTTGCTTCGATGGGGACACGCTCGGCGTCGCGCCCCGCGGCGCCCAATGAAGCCTCGGAGACGCAAATATGGCGCCGGTTGCAACCTCGTTGCAGCAAACTCCCGCTATCACCTCGAAACAGCGCCGCTGGCGCGGCCCGCCGCTGAGCTGGCTGACGGTGGCGACCGCGGTGGTCTGGGCCGCCGTGCTCGCCGTGCTGTTCGTCTAGGTACCCAGATCAGGTCTCGGCCGAGCCGACGCGCAAAGCGCGCGGCGACGCCGCGAGAGCGCATGTCGAGGGAGAGGTGATGAGATGACGCAGCATGCCGCGCGCCACGACGGGAAAGAACGGTCGACGCGGGTGCTCTTCGCCACCTCGGAAGCATATCCCCTCGCCAAGACCGGCGGTCTCGCCGACGTGAGCGCCGCATTGCCCGAAGCTCTTGCCCGCCTCGGGATCGACGTGCGGCTGGTCATGCCGGGTTACGAGTCCGCCTTCGACCGCGCCGAGGACAAGGGCCAAGCCTTCCCCCTCGGCGAGGCGCCTGGCCTCGGCGCGGTCGATCTCGTTCCCGCCCGCCTGCCCGGCTCGGGGCTCGCGGTCTGGCTGGTCGACGCGCCCGAGCTGTTCCGCCGGCCGGGCACGCCCTACGGCGACCCGCAGGGCCAGGACTGGCCCGACAACTGGCGCCGGTTCGGGCTGTTCTGCCACGCGATCGCGCGGCTGGCCACCCAGGCCTGGCCGGCCGACGTGGTGCACGCCAATGACTGGCATGCCGGCCTGGCGCCCGCCCTGCTCGCCCAGCAGGACGGCCCGCGCCCGGCGACCGTGCACACGATCCACAACCTGGCCTTCCAGGGCCCGATCGCGCCCGAGCTGCGCGGCCCGCTGGGGCTGGTACCGGCGGCCGGGTACAGCTCGTTCCTGGGCGAGGGCCTCGCCTATGCCGACCGCCTGACGACGGTGAGCCCGCGCTACGCCCGCGAGATCCTGACGCCCGAATTTGGCTGCGGGCTCGACGGGCTCCTGCGCGCCCGCGCGGGCGAGCTGACCGGCATCCTCAACGGCATCGATTACGACGGCTGGACGCCCGGGCAACCCGGCGGACGTGCCCTTCCCCTACAGCGCGTCCGACCTGTCGGGCAAGCGCGCCTGCAAGGCGGCGCTGCAGCGCGAATGCGGGCTGGAGGTCGATCCCGACCGCATGGTTGTCGCGTTCCTGTCGCGCCTGACCCATCAGAAGATGGCCGACGCGCTGCCCCAGATCGCGCCGCTGCTGATCGCCGAGGGCGGCCAGCTCATCGTCTGCGGCGAGGGCGACCGCGGGCTCGAGGCGGAGCTGGCCGAGCTCGGCCGCACCCATCGCCGCCAGGTCTCGGTCCATATCGGCTATCGCGAGGATCTGGCGCGGCGCATCCTGGCCGGCGCCGACGCGCTGGCCGCGCCGTCGCGCTTCGAGCCGTGCGGGCTGACGCCGATGTACGCCATGCGGTTCGGCACGCTGCCCATCGTGCGCCGCATCGGCGGGCTGGCCGACAGCGTCGCCGGCACGCCTGAGGACCCGGCCGACCGCTGCGCGCCGGCGGGGTTCCTGTTCCACGAGCCGACGGTGGAGGATTTCGCGGCCGCCCTGGTCCAGGCCAGCCGCCTGCACCGCGAGCCGGTCGGCTGGCGGCGCATGCAGCTCAACGCCATGCGGCGCGACGTGAGCTGGGACCGCTCCGCCCAGCGCTATGCCGAGCATCTACGCCGCCCTCACCGGCGCCGACGCCGCCCCGCCGGCGGACGAGACGGCCGAGCCGCGCCGGGTGGTGGCCTGAGCCGCGCCCGACGGCGCACGATCGAAAGTCCCCCGGCGCGACCGTGCGTGCCGAGCGACGCCCCCCGCTAATCCTTTGAATTCATGGACGATTCCCGCTGCGTCACCGGGCGTGATCGTTGCGCGACCCGTCTCCTCTCCCCGGCGACGGCGACATTTGCCCGCCCCATATTGTGGAGCGGACGCGGTGCCGGCCGGCCGACGGCCCGCCGCACCGCCCGTCATCGAAGGAGGACGGACATGATCGAGAGCGAGCGCCACCATCTCATTCCCGCACGCAAGGTCGAAGGCGCGGCGGTCTACGGATCGCACCGCCAGAGGCTCGGCAGCATCTCGAACGTGATCATCGACAAGTCGAGCGGCCTGGTCGCCTATGTCGATCTGACGGTCGGTGGAGTCTTCGGGTTGGGCGGCCACCACCACCGCGTGCGGTGGGATGCGCTGCACTACGACCCGCAGATCGGCGGCTATTTCATCGACGCCGAGCTCGACCAGCTTCCGGAATTCGAGGAGGACCCGGAGGTCGGCGGGCACCGCCCGACCCAGCCCGTCCCCACGGCCTACGACACGTCGCGCCGGCACTGGCTGTAGAACCGGCACCGAACGCGCCTCCCGGGCCGCATCGGCCCGGGAGCGGGCGCCGGCGAGCGCGCGCTGAAGCACGTTTCGGCCAGATGCAGGGTTTTTCACCTCCCCCTGGAAGGGGGAAGTCGCCGTCCGCGCAGCGGGCGGCGGGTGGGGGTCCGACCCCCCTCCTGACCTCTCCCCTTTCAGGGGCGAGGGACGCGGTGCCGGGGAGGGACGCGCTGCCGGGGCAGCGCGATTCCCTGCATCGCAACCGGCTAATGGGCGACGGAGATCATCCAGCTCACGCCGAACCGGTCGGCGACCATCCCGAAGCGTGACGCGAAGAACGTCTCGGTCAGCGGCATCTGCACCTGGCCGCCCTCGCCGAGCACGCCGAACAGCCGCTCCGCCTCGGCCGCGTCGGGGACGAACAGCGACAAGGCGAAGCCCTGGAAGCTGGGCGCGCCGAGGCAGCGCCCGTCCGACGCCATGACGAGCTGGCCGTCGATGCGCAGCGCGGCGTGCATCACCTTGTCGCCCGCGTCCTCGGGGATCATGCCGCCTTCCATCGATTCCGGATGGTCCTTGAAGCGCATGATCGTCTCCACCTCGGCGCCCAGGGCCTGGCGATAGAACGTCACCGCCTCCTCGCACTTGCCGTCGAAAAAGAGATACGGGTCGATCTGCATCGGATTCTCCCGGAACTGGCGGCCGCTCCCGGCCGCATTGACAGGATAAGTTGATATCAACATAATAGGCCCATGTCAAGCCGCACGCCCCCGGTCTCCGCCGCAACCACCCGCGAAGTGCACGACGCCTGCCTGTGCCTTCACCTGCAGCGGGCGGCGCGGGCGATCGCGCGGCGGTTCGACGAGGCGTTTCGCCCGCTGGGGCTGACCAACGGCCAGTTCTCGCTGCTGATGGCGCTGAACCGCGCCGAGCCGCCGCGCATCGGCGCGCTGTCCGCGCTGCTGGCGATGGACCGGACGACGCTGACCGCCCTGCTGAAGCCTTTGGAGCGGCGCGGGCTGGTGAAGGTGGCGGTGGACGAAGCCGACCGGCGCGGCCGCCTGCCGAGCCTGACCGATGCCGGGCGGGCGGTGCTGGCCGAGGCCCTGCCGGTGTGGCGGCGGACCCATGCCGCCATCGAGGCCGGACTTGCCGACCCGGAGGGGCTGCGCGCCGCGCTGCGCCGCCTCGACTGACCGCGCCCCCTCGCCTGACCCCGCCGGCGCCTGCGCTGATTCCGCACGCCCGCTTGTCTCGTCCGCCCGGCCGGATCATGATCCGGGCCGACGGCCTCGCAGAAGGCCAATTCGCGACGCCATTGCCGTTCGGGTGTGAGGGTTCTCCGCATGACCTGGTTGGGGTCGTCCAAGATCGCCATGCTGGTCTCGCTGCTCGTGCTGCCTTATGCGCACGAGGATCTGGCCATTGTGCTCGGCGCGGCCGCGGTGGTGAAACACGCGCTGCCGGTCGGGCTGGTCGCGCTGGCGATCTATCTCGGCATGGTGTCGAGCGACTTCGCGCTGTACGGGCTGGGCGCCGCGGCGCGCCACGCCCCCTGGCTGAGCCGCTTCGCCGCCGACGGGGCGGTGCGCAAGGCGGCGGCCCGGCCGCCGTCCAACCTGTTCTTCCTGGTGGCGCTGTGCCGGGTGGTGCCGGGCATGGTGTTCATCGCCTTCGTGGCGTGCGGCTGGATGCGCGTGTCGCTGCGCCGCTTCAGCGCGGCGAGCCTGACGATCTCGGCCATCTACCTGCCGCTGGTGCTGCTGATCGCGATCAAGCTGGGCGGCCGGCTCGACGTGGCGATCGGGCCCTCGACCTGGCCGGTGCTGTTCGGCGGGTTCATCGGGGCCGGGCTGGTGCGCAAGCGCCTGTTCCCGCGTGCGCCGGACGAGGCGGACGAGGCGGACGTGGCGGACACCAGCGCCGACGCCCTCGACGCCCAGGCGCGGCCGGCCGGGCCCGGCCGGGTCGCCCCCGCCGAGCGCATCCCGCCCTTGATGTTCTACGCGCCGCTGGCGCTCACCTGGTGCGCGCTGGCCGCGCGGCACCACAGCCTGACCCTGCCCGCCTGCGCCAACCCGACGATCCCGACCGGCGGGATGTGGGGCGAATCGAAGAGCGGCTATTTCCGCCAGATCGCGCCCGGACAGCGGCACTGGATCGCCGACTGGACCGTGCTCACCCGGTCGCGGGAGGCCGACAGCGCGCGCGCCGACCTCGCCCTCGCGCTGGAGCTCGTCGAGGCGTCCGGCATCGCCTTCCCGCTGGTCGCCAAGCCCGACGTCGGCTGGCACGGCTACGGCGTGCGCCGCATCGCCGACGCGGCGGAGCTTCTGGCCTATATCGCGGCATTCCCGGCGGGCGAGACCATCATCCTGCAGCGCCTCGCGCCCTATGAGGGCGAGGCCGCGGTGCTCTATGCCCGGCTGCCGGGATCGGCGTCGGGGCGCATCGAATCCCTCGCCTTCCGCCGCTTCCCCCGGATCGAGGGCGACGGGGAGTCCAGCGTGGCCGCGCTGATCGCCCGCGACCCGCGCGCGCGCTGGCGCGCCCGGCTGCATCTCGGCCAGGACCGCACCCATGTGGGGCTCGACCCGGCGACGCTTGCCCGCGTGCCGGCGGCGGGCGAGGTGGTGCCGCTCGCCTTCGTCGGCAACCAGCGCGCGGGCGGGATCTACTCGGACGCGCGCCGCTGGATCACCCCGGCGCTGGCCGCGCGGTTCGACGAGATCAGCCGGGCGATCCCCGAGTTCCATTACGGCCGGTTCGACCTGCGCTTCGAGTTCCCCGGCCGCGCTGGCCGCCGGCGAGGGCTTCACCATCATCGAGATCAACGGCGTCGGCGGCGAGGCGATCGACGCGTGGGACCCCGATCTGTCGGTCGGCGAGGTCTATCGCCGGCTGTACCGCCAGCAGGTGCTGCTGTTCGCCATCGGCGACCGCAACCGCCGGCGCGGCTTCGCACCGCCCGGGCTGGTCGCCTCGCTGCGCCCGGCCTTCCGCCAGTCCCAGCTCATCGGCCGCTACCCCGCCTCAAGCTGACGGACGGCCCGACCCGGTTCCCTGTTCCGCGCGGCGCGTCATCGGCTATGATCGGCCCGACGAGACGAGGGAGGATCACGTGGCCAGCATTGCTTCCGACGCCGCGAGCGCGCGCTCCGGCCTTGTCGCCAAGGCACGCGAGATCGCGCCGATCCTGCGGGAGGAGGCCGACGGCAACGAGGCGGCGGGGCGCCTGTCCGAGCGCACGCTGGCGGCGATGCGCGACAACGGGCTGCTGTCCTTCATGCTGCCGAAATGCTTCGGCGGCGCCGAGGTGGGGCCGGTCGAGGCGATCGAGATCATCGAGGCGCTGTGCTACGCCGACGGCTCGGCCGGCTGGGTGGCGATGGCCGACCAGTGCTGCGCGGGAACGGCGGCGGCGTTCCTGAAGCCCGAGGCGGCCGGCGAGGTGTTCGGCGCGGGCGACCTCCCCATCGTCGCCGGCCAGGGCGCGCCGAACGGCCGCGCCGAGATCGACGGCGAGGGCTACCGCCTGACCGGCCACTGGCGCTACGGCTCGGGCACGCTGCATTCGCGCTACATCCATACCGGCGCGTTCGTGACCGAGAACGGCAAGCCGAAGCTGGGCCCGGACGGCGCACCCATCGCGCTGACCTTCATCGTCCCGAGCGACAAGGCCGAGTTCAAGGGCAACTGGGACGTGCTGGGGCTGCGCGCCACCGGCAGCGTCGACTACGAATTCAATGACGTCTACGTCCCCGCGGCGTTCACCCACGAGCCCGAGACCCAGCGGCCGGTGCAGGGCGGCAGCCTGTACCATGTGGGCATACTGGGCATGACCCAGATGGGCCATACCGGCTTCGCGCTGGGCAACACGCGCCGCGCGCTGGACGAGCTCGCGGCATTCGTGCGTTCGCGGCCGGGCCTGCGCGGCCACCTGCCCGACCTCGCCGATTCGGAATCGTTCCACGAGCAGTACGGCGCCAACGAGGCCAAGTTCCGTGCCGCCCGCGCGCTGGTGTTCGAGGCGTGGCGCGACGTCGACGCCGCGCTCGCCGGCGGCGGGCACATGTCGAAGCGCCAGGTCACGCTGATCCGCCTCGCCCTCAACCACGTCACAAACGTCGCGGCCGAGGTGTGCGCCTACGCCTATCGCACGGCGGGCGGGACTGCGCTGCGCACCAGCGTGATCCAGCGCTGCTTCCGCGACATGCATGCCGGCACGCAGCACTTCCTGGTGGGCCCGGTGATCCTGCGCGAATGCGGCAAGGAGCTTGCCGGGCTGGCCGAGGACAAGGCCTGGTCGCTGATGGGCCTGGTCGACGGGTAGGAGCGCCGCCATGACCATGCCCGACTATCGCCCGTTCCTGCCGAAGCCCGGCGAATCCAAGATCGCCGGGCCGACCGCGCGCGCCCACGCCGAGACGCGCACCGCGAGCCCGCGCGCGAAGGAGCTGTTCGGCGGCTGGAAGAAGGCGCTGGAGGCGCCGTTCCGCGGCATCACCACCGACGGCGTCGCCGCTCCGCGAGCTGTTCGCCCTGCGCCCCGAAGGCGCGCCGACCGCCGCCGCGATGGAGGCGGTGGCCGCGCTGCTCGCCCGCCTTCCCGCCGAGACACGGGCACGCATGAGCTTCCCCGTCGATTCCAGCATGTGGCGCAACTGGCAGAACACCGAGCTCTACGTCGAGGATTACGGGCTGCGCCTCGAGGAGGTCTCGGCCGAGCTGCGCGAGGCGGTGATGGCGGTCGTCCGCGCCAGCATGAGCGAGGAGGGCTACAACCGCTCGCGCGACGTGATGCGGCTCAACCGCTTCCTCGGCGACCTGGTGGGCGGGCCCGAAGTGCTGGGCGAGTGGAGCTACAATTTCTGCCTGTTCGGCGCGCCGTCGGCGAGCGAGCCGTGGGGCTGGCAGCTGTTCGGCCACCATCTCTGCCTCAACTGCTTCATCCTGGGCACCCAGATGGTGCTGTCGCCGGCCTTCTGGGGCGCCGAGCCGTCCTACGCCGATACCGGACCGTTCGCCGGCACGGTGCTGTTCCAGGACGAGGAGCGGGCGGGGCTCGCCTTGATGCGCTCGCTCGACGGGGCGCAGCGCGCACGCGCCATCGTCGCCCACGACATGGTAGGCGGCGACCTGCCGCCGGGGCGGCGCCACTTCGCCGACAACCTGCATCTCGGCGGAGCGCACCACGACAACCGCATCATCCCGTACGAGGGGCTGACCGCCGACACGCTGAACGCGGCGCAGCGGAAAGCCTTGCTGGACCTGGTGCAGAACTACGTGTCGCCCCTGCCCGAAGGGCCGGCCGGCGCGCGCATGGCCGATATCGAGCGCCACCTCGCCGACACGCATTTCTGCTGGATCGGCGGGTTCGCCGAGGACAGCGCGTTCTACTACCGCGTCCAGAGCCCGGTGGTGATGATCGAGTTCGACCATCATGGCGGGGTGTTCCTGACCAACGCCGAGCCGGCCAAGTTCCACGTCCACACCATCGTGCGGACGCCGAACGGCAACGATTACGGCATCGACCTGTTGCGCCTGCACTACCAGAAGGCGGCGCACCACCACACGCACGACTGAGCGCCCGCGCGATCGGCGCTCAGGCGGGCTCGGTCGCGGAAGACGGCGGCGCCAGCACCACACCCGCCTTGCGCAGCGCCGCCTCGAGCTGCTCCGGCCCGTACGGCTTGGCGAGGAAGCTCACCTTCGGATCGGCGGCGAGATCGGGGCGCAGCGCGTCCGTGCCCGCGCCGGTCGCGACGATGATGGGCAGGTCGGGCCAGCCCGCCCGCATTTCGGCCACGACCGTGTCGCCCTTGGAATCGGGCAGGCCGAGATCGACCAGCGCCGCCGCCACCTCGCCGCCCTTGATGCGCAGGATCGACTGGGCCTCGGCCGAGGTCGTCGCCTCGATCGCGACGCAGCCGAAATCGCTCAGCAGGTCGGCGGTCGCGGTGCGCACCAGCATCTCGTCCTCGACCACCAGCACGCCCGGCGCGCTGGGCCGCAGAGCCTCGGCCACCGCCGCGGCGAGCTGGGAGAAGGTGAAGGGCTTGGTCACCAGCCGCACGCCGGGATCGAGCCGGCCGTCATGGACGATGGCGTTGCGGGCGTAGCCGGTGGTGTAGAGCACGGCGAGCCCGGGATGGCGGCGCGTCGCCTCGTCGGCGAGCTGGCGGCCGTTCATGCCGCCGGGCAGGCCCACGTCGGTGAACAGCAGGGCGATCTCGGGATGCGCCTTGAGCACCGCCAGCGCGTCGGGCCCGTTCGACGCCTGGAACACGCGGTAGCCGAGCTCGGAGAGGATGCCGGCCGAATGCTCGCGCACCCCGTCATCGTCCTCGACCGTCAGCACCGCGCCCGCGCGCGGCGGCTGCGCGTCGGGCTCGGGCGGCTCCTGCGCGGCGGCGGGCGACGGTTCCTCGGCCGCGATCAGGCGCGGCAGGTAGATCTTGATCGTCGTGCCCTCGCCCGGCTCGCTGTAGATCTTGACGTGCCCGCCCGACTGCTTGACCAGCCCGTAGACCTGCGACAGGCCGAGCCCGGTGCCCTGGCCGATGTCCTTGGTCGTGAAGAACGGCTCGAACGCCTTTTCCATCACCTCCTTGCTCATGCCGGTGCCGGTGTCCGTGATGCAGATCACGACGTACTGGCCGGGCGCGAGATCCTGCTGCCCCGCGGTATAGGACGCGTCGAGATAGGCGTTGGCGGTTTCGATGGTCAGCTTGCCGCCATCGGGCATGGCATCGCGCGCGTTGACCGCGAGGTTGAGGAGGGAGCTCTCGAGCTGGTTGGGGTCGACCGAGGTGCGCCATAGCCCGCCGGCCACCACGGTCTCGACCCTGACCTGCTCGCCCAGCGTGCGGCGCAGAAGCTCGGACATGCCCGAGACCAGCCGGTTCACCTCCACCGGCTGCGGGCGCAGGGGCTGGCGGCGCGAAAAGGCGAGCAGGCTGCGCGTCAGCAGTGCGGCGCGGTCGGCACCGGCCTTGGCGTTGGCGATGATGCCGCGCAGCTGGGCGGGCTCGGCGCCGGCGGCGAGGCGGCGTTCGGCGCGTTCGAGGTTGCCCAGGATGATGGCCAGCAGATTGTTGAAGTCGTGCGCCACCCCGCCGGTGAGCTGACCGATGCTTTCCATCTTCTGCGACTGGCGCAGCGCCTCCTCCGCCTTCTCGCGCTCGGCGATCTGGTGACGCAGCCGGTCGTTGGCGTCCTCGAGGTCGGAGGCACGGCGCGCGAGCTCGGCGTTCGCCCGGTTCAGCGCCGACTGCGCAAGCGCCAGCACGGCGAGCACCAGCAGGGCCATGATGCCGAGGAACATCAGCCCGGCCACTTGCGTCAGGCGCTGGGCGAACGACTGCGTGCCGGCACGGAAATATACGGTGCCCAGCCGGTTGCCCGACTGGGTGACCGGCACGGACACGTTCACGCGCTGGTCGCTGAAGCTGGTCGCGGGCGCGGACGAGGGCGCCGTCGCCGGCAATGGCCGGGCTCCCGGCCGCAGGAAGTTGGCGAACATCCGGCCCGCGCGCGTCGTACACCGCGGCCGCCGCGACCGCAGGATTTGCCGCCAGCGCGTCGACATAGTTCGCCGCCGCGTTCGGGTCGTTGAAGGCGAGCGCGGCGGTCACGGCCGAGGCCAGTATTTCGGCCTGGACCCGCGCCTCGTCCGCCTTCTGCTTCTGGTAGTCGCGGTCGGCGTAGATGCCGATGACACCGCCGCGATCAGCAGCAGGACGGCCGCCGTCAGCGCGCCCAACGGGGTAAATCGCCACAGTCGCGTCATGTCGCCCGCCTCGCGCACAACACGGTGTTCATTGCCGCACCTCGACCGCGAGCTCAAGAACCTTGGGACTGATGGACAGGCCGCCCGCCTCGGCGAGGCCGCGGTCGATCTCGAACCGGACGCGCCCGCCGCGGATGACGAAATGGACGATCCCCTTCGCGTCGCCGCTGGTGGCCTCGTCCGTCACGGTCAGCACGGGACGGCCGCGCTCGGCGGCGAGGACGGCCGACACGGCGACCGGGCCGTAGGGGCCGGCGAACAGGATCCGGCAGCCCAGGCGGGCCGCGTCCATCTGGACCAGCGCAACCGCGATGGGCCGGCCGTGCACGCGCTGGCCCGCCGCCGCGCGCGCAATCAGCCGCCCGAACGCATCGTCGCCGGAGACGCAGATGCGGAACGGCGCGCCTTCCGGCCCCACCACGTCCGGCGGCCAGTCGACGAATGCCGCGAACTTGTAGACGAAGGTCGCCTTCACGGCGCGCGCCAGATCGGACTCCTCGGCGTGCGCCGGCGACGCGGCAAGTGCCGCCACGACCCCCAGCGCCGCCACGGCCATGAGCCGGCAGGCGCGGGCCATGTGCGGCCGGAGGGGCATCAGAACTTCACGCTCACGCTGGCATAGACGGACCGGGGCACCGTCCCGTTGCTGGCATTGCCGATATAGCCGCTCTCGACATGGTCGGGCGCAACGAGATTCTGGCCCACCAGGGCGAGCTCCACCCGATCGGTCGCATGCCAGCCGACATGGATGTCGAGCCCGGTATAGGTGGGCACGACCGCGGACTTGAAGTCGAGCGAATCGACGCGCCGGACGGTCACGTCGAACTCGAGATCCGGCGTGATGTTGAAATAGGAGCGCAGGAACATCTGGTATTGGGGGTCGGTCCCCTGGTGCTGGACCAGGGCCAGTGTGGTCGCGTTGTCGGTGAGGGTCAGGTTCTTCCGGAGGAGGTTGAGACCCGCCATCAGCCGCCAACGCGGCGTGATCTGATAGTCGCCCCAGCTTTCCATTCCGATGACGTTGCCGTGCTGGGCATTGCCGAACACGAACTGGCCGCTACTGGGGTCGCTTTCGATGACTCGCAGATCGCTGTAGACGTCGTCATAGACCGTGGCCGAAAGATGTGCCCGTTCGCTGAGCGTTCCGCGGTAGCCGAGCTCGTAGGCGATGACGCTTTCCGAGCCGAAACTGCCGCCGGAGCGTTCCACGAGCGGAACGTTGGATTGGATGTCCCGGTCCAGGATGCTGGGCGTGCGCACCGCCCGCGACACGGCGCCCCACAGCAGGTGATCCGGCGCCACCTGCCAGGCGAGGCGGACGCTCGGCATCACCTCGATGCCGCTGAACGTCGAATACTCGAACTTGCTGCCGATGGTCAGCGTCAGGCTGGGCCGCAGCGCGATGCTGTCCTCCGCGAAAAAATTGACCAGGTGGACGTTCTCGATAGCCGGCGAAAGCAGGAAGAACAAAGGCGGCGCCGGGGACAGGTTCACGTCGTAGCGGCTGTGATAGAAGCGGTACCCGCCGCCATAGACGATCTGGTTCGCACCGAGGCGGAAATTGTGCCGTCCTTCGATGTCGAGCGTGTTCAAGTCGTCGACCAGCCCGGGCTGGCGCCGGTTCACCTGATCGTAGAAGGCCTGCAGCGAGACCGAAGAATTCGACGTCGATCTCGCGGGTCCAGTGTCCGGTGAAGTTGGCGCCGGAGATCGCGACCTGCGCCGCGTTCTCGGTGTTGTTGAACATGTCGCCGCTGAGGTTGTAGGCGGTGTTCCCGCTTCCCCAGTCGGCGCGGAACCCGCCCTGGCGGCCGTGCCAGTTGTCGTGACGGTCGACGCCCGTGCGCGACTTCACCGAATCGACGTTGGAGCCCATTCCATAGAAGCGGTACGCGCCATCGTCGCCGAACTTGCCGCCGAACTGGCCGGTGGCGCCGCGCTCCGCCGTGCCGAAATCGAGCCGCCCATAGGCGCCCTGCGTGTCGTGCGCATCGCGCGTGACGATGTTGATCACGCCGTTCACGGCGTTGGCGCCCCACACCGTGCCGGCCGGTCCGCTGATCACCTCGATCCGGTCGATGTTCTCGACGGGCACCTGCTGCTGGTCCCAGAACACGCCGGCATGGAGCGGCGTGTAGAGGGTGCGCCCGTCGATCGCGACCAGCATCTTGTTCGACAGCTCGAACAGGTTGAAGCCGCGCGATTGGATCGCGTACGTGTTGCCGTTGAGGCGCGCGACCTCGAGGTTCGGCGCAAGCCGCAGCGCCTCGGGAACGGTCCGCGCGCCGGAGCGGCGGATTTCCTCGCGCGTGATGACGTAGACCGAAGCCGGCGTGCGGCTCAGCGGCTCGGGCCGCTTGAACACGCCGGTCACGTCGACATTGGCGAGCTGTTCGAGCGACAGGTCGCGCAGCTCCTCGACCGGCGGCACCGAGGCACGCGCGCTGCCGGATGCGGCAAGGACGGAGACGGCAAGGGCCGCGGCGAGGACGGTCGCGCGGGCGCTGCGCCGCCCGCCCTCTTGCTGCGCGCCCCGCCCGTTGCGGTGCGGGTGGTCGTTCACGAAGCCCCCATTTTGCTGCCGCCCGCTCAGGCCGCGCGGGCGATGACTCGGTCGAAGAAGCGTTCGTCTCGTCGCGCGACGGGCTCGGCGGCCGGCGGCCGCCCAGCCCGGTGGTCACGAGGTCAGGCCGTCGCCCACCTCGACGTCTTCCGGCGCGAGCTCCAGCCCGGCCGCCTTGGCCTCGAGCGAAAGCAGCGCCGCGAAATCCTGGTCCGCATATCCATTGCCGATCAGCGACTGCACGATCTCGCGCGCCATGGCGGCGAGCGGCATCGGCACGTCCAGCGCGCGTGCCTGGGCAAGGCCGAGATCGAGGTCCTTGCGCAGCAGCTCGGGCGAGAAGGTGACGGCATAGTCGAGCTTGACCAGCGCCGGCGACTTGTAGCGCGTGAACATCGAGCCCATGACGGAGCGGTTGAGGAATTCGAGGAAGGCGTGGCGCGGCACGCCCGACTTCTCGGCGAGCACCGTGATCTCGGCCATCGACTGGATCACCACGCCCAGCAGCACGTTGTGGCAGATCTTGACGATGCGCGCGACATCGCCCTCGCCGACCCGCGATGCGCCGGTACCCAGCGCATCGAAATAGGGCCGCACGGTCTCGAACGCATCCTCGGGACCGGAGACGGCGAAGGTGAGCTTGCCCGCCTTCACCACCTTGGCGTTGCCGCTGACCGGCGCGGCGAGCATGGCGGTGCCGCGGCGCGCGGCGGCGGCGCGCACCTCGGCCGAGGCCTCGACCGACACCGTGGTCGAATCGACCAGGATGCGGGGCGCGCGCCCTGCGGCGGACAGGACGCCGTCCGGCCCGGTGGTGACGGCGACGAAGTCCTTCGAGCCGGCCAGCACGGTGAACACGATGTCGCGGTCGGCGAGCTCGGACGGCTTGTCGACGACCGTCGCGCCCTCGGCGGCGAGCGGCTCCGCCTTGGCACGCGTGCGGTTCCACACCGCCACGTCGCAGCCGGCCTCGATCAGCCGGTGGACCATCGCGTAGCCCATGCGGCCGGCGCCGATCCAGCCGATCCTGTGCGTGTTCAGCCCGCCCCTCGCGGCGCCTTCGGCCATGACCACCCTCCCTGTCCGCACCCACCCCGGCGCGCGCGCGAGATTATCCGCGCGCCCCGCCGCTGACAATGCAGCGCCTCGCCGGAGCGCACCCGCGACAATCCCACAACGCCTTGCCGGCGCAATAGGTAGAACTACGTATTCGCGCCGCGAACGGCGCCGCGCCGCCATTTGCGACCCCGCCCGGCCGCACATTGAGCGCGCGGCCCGGACGGCGCTTTACCGGCCGGTTTCGCCGGGCGCGAATACGGCATTCTTATGTTCGCATAGCGAACTTTTGTCGGGAAGATCGCGCATAAGTCGCATAACCGGACGTTGGTCCGATAGAATCGATACAAGTACTTGTGCGCGAAGAAGCGGCACTATATGTATCCGTCGCGCAACCATAATTTCAGGAGTCTCCGAAAATGCCTCGCAAACCAGCCCCGAAGTTTAACGAGAAGGAACTCAGCAAGGGCGAGCTGCGCAAATTGAACGCTTTGCGGAAGTCGCTCGGCGAGGAAATCGCCGAGAAGGCGTTTTCGGAGTGGTATACGGCGTCGGGAACGAGCGACGGTGTCGCCGCCGACAAGAACGCGACGCTGATCGCCGAAAGCCTCGCGCCGCTCGTCCGGTCGAACAAGCTGCGCATTCCGCGCGGCGGCTATCTGGTGCGGCGCGGGCGCGGCCGCGTGATCGTCGAGCGCCCTTCCGACCTCGCCTGACCCGTCCGTTCGCCGCGACGCGCCGATCGCGTACGCGCGCGCATTGCGGAGCGACCCCAACTCCTCCGCATTGATCAAATCCCGCCGCGAAGACGTCTTCCGGCAATCCGTCCGGTCGCCGCCGCGCCCGCGCGTTGAAGCGCGGCGGCGCGCCGGATAGATTGTCTCGCGCGGACGGGCCGCGAACGGGACACGGGAAACACGCACATGCGTAAAGAGGACAACGAGCTTTTATGCCGGGTGGGACCGGAGACGCCGATGGGGCGCCTGTTCCGCCGCTACTGGACTCCCATCGCGCTGGCGAGCCAGGTGGACCGGTGCGACAGCGACCCGGTGCGCGCGCGCTTCGGCGGCGAGGACTACGTGCTGTTCCGCGATACCGAGGGAAGGCTCGGCCTGCTCGACGAGCTGTGCCCGCACCGCGGCGCCTCGCTCGCGCTCGGCCGCGTCGAGGCGTGCGGCATACGCTGCCTCTATCACGGCTGGAAGTACGACGTGGAGGGGAGGCTGGTGGACTGCCCGAACTACCCGAACCCCGCCTTCATGGCCAAGTTCCGCGCCGCGACCTACCCGGTGCAGGAGGCGGGCGGGCTGATCTGGGGCTATTTCGGCCCGGCCGACGCCCAGCCGCCATTGCCCGACTTCGCCTTCCTCGGCGCGCCCGCGAGCCACCGCAACATCGAGCGCATCGACATACGCTGCAACTATCTGCAGCTTCTCGAGGGCGGCATGGATTCGTCGCATGTCGGCATCCTGCATTCCGACCAGGCGCGGCCCGGCTGGCACCAGGGCGGCTTCAGGCCGAACGCCGACGCGCTGAACCCGGGCGCGCTCGCCGTCGACGACAACGCGCCGAGTCTCGCGATCGAGACCACCGATTTCGGCTTCCACTACGCCGCCTTCCGCAGGACGCCTGCGGGCGGGCAGAGCGTGCGCATCGTGCCGTTCATCCTGCCGTCGGCGCGCATCATCCCGGCGCAGGCGCGCGTCGCGACCTTGTTCGAGGTGCCGCTCGACGACGAGAACACCTCCACCTACATCATCGTCCACTCGAAGGAGCCGTACGCGCGGACGCATCACCGCGCGCTGTCGGGCATTGGCGATTCGCGGCTCTATTCCGAATCCGACTTCAAGTGGCGCGGCACGTGGGCGAACCGGTTCGGACAGGACCGCTCGACGATGGCCGAGCGCTGGGGCGGGTTCGCCGGGCTGGAGCAGGAAGACGCGGCGGTCGCGCTGTCGATGGGGCCGATCTTCGACCGCACGAAGGAGCATCTTGTGCCGGCCGACGCCGCGGTGATCCACACGCGCCGCGTGCTGCTGACCGCCGCGCGCGAGCTCGCCGCCGGCAAGGCGCCGCCGCCGCTGCCCTCGATGACCGGCATCACCGGCGTCGCCGATACCGAGCTCGCCGCGGGCGAGACGTGGCAGAGCCTCGTGCCGCACCACCGCGCCCGCACCGAGGCGCTGGCAGAGCTCGCGGAGTAGCCGCGCCCTCATTCCCCGTTCGTCCCGGGTGGCCACGAAGGGGCCGTATCGAAGGGCGGACGGGGTGCGAAACCTGCCGTTCGCACTTCGATACACGGCCTCGCGCCGCTCGGCCGCACTCAGCACGAACGGCATAGTGCGCGGAACATCCCTTGCGCCCCTCGCTCGCGGAGTAGCCGCGCCCTCATTCCCCGTTCGTCCTGGGTGGCCCCGAAGGGGCCGTATCGAAGAGCGGACGGGGTGCGAAACCTGCCGTTCGCACTTCGATACACGGCCTCGCGCCGCTCGGCCGCACTCAGCACGAACGGCATAGGGCGCGGAACATCCCTCGCGGACGCGCTACTTCCCGGCGCGGATGTCGGCGATGGCCTGGCGGAACGCGGCGAGCACCGCGTGGCCGTTCGGCGTCGAGTCCGCCCACTGGCCGACGATCGGCGCGGCGAGCTTCTTCCACCGCGCGGCTTCTTCCGGCGCAAGCTGGCTCACCGTCTGGCCCTTCTTCTTCAGCGTGAGCTCGCGCCCCTCGGCGTTCTGGCGGTCCGTCACCTCGCCCATGCGCTTGAAGAACACGGCGCCCGAATATTCGTCCACCGCCTTCTTCGCCTTCGCGGGCAGGCGCGCATAGGCGCCCTTGTTCATGAAAATGAAGGCGGGGAACAGTCCGGCGTCGGTTTCCAGGTGGTGGTTCGTCACCTCGTCGAGCTTGAAGCTCATGATCGCGGGCCAGCCGACCGCGATGCCCTGCACCGTGCCGCGGCTCATCGCCTGGTAGAAGTCGGGCGGGCCCATGGTGATCGGCGTGCCGCCGACGGCGGTCACCACGTCGCCGACGATGCGGCCGGACACGGCGATCTTCAGCCCGTTCATGTCCTCGACGGTCTTGATCGGCTTGTTGCTGTTGATAGCCGGCGCGCCGAAATTGAACAGCGACAGCACCTTGACCTTCGAGAACTCGCCGCTGATCAGACCTTTGTCGAACAGCCGCGCCAGTGCCACCGACGCCTCGGTGCAGTTCGACGCCTCGAACGGCAGGCCGGCGACGAAGACCTGCGGGAATATGTCGTAGTACGGCCCGAAAATCCCGAACGACATGTCGGCCACGCCGGCGATCGTGCGGTCGTAGACGTTCGCCACCGTGGCGATCGAGTTGCCGGTAAACAGCTTGATCTCGAGCGTGCCGTCCGACGCCTTCTCGACGTCCTTGATCCAGGGCGCGACGCCCCACACGTTCACCTTCGACGTCGGCACGGTGGTCGACGCGAAGCGCAGCGTTACCTTGTCCGCGGCATGACCCGCCGCCGGCAGGGCACCGACCAGCGCGGCCAGTGCGGCGGCGAGCACGATTCGTTGACGCATATACATTCTCCTTCCTGTGCCGCCGCGACGTGCGGCGGCGGGTTCGCGGTTTCGTTCACAAGTTTGGCGGGGCCGCGGCCGCGCGATCAGCTCGGCGCCGTCAGCTCCTTGATCTTGGCGATCAGCTCGGAGGGCTTGAACGGCTTGGCCATCGTCGCATGCGCGCCGAGACGCTGCGCCATGCGCAGGAGGTCGAGATCGCCCGACCGGCCACCGCCGGAGATGCCGATGATGCGCATGTTCCGGTGGCCCGGCCGGCGCCGCAGCCGCGCGATCAGCTCGAGCCCGTCCATGCCGGGCATGAACATGTCCACCACCACAACGTCGGCGCCATGCGCCTCGCAGGCCCGCACGGCGGCCTGCCCGTCGGCGGCGTGGCGCGTCTCGTAGCCCGCGTTGGTCAGCGCTTCGACCAGCATGGTGCCGAGGCTCACGTTGTCGTCGATCACCAGCACCCGCATCGGCGTGTCCCTTTCGTATCGCCCCCGCCCCATCGAAAGGCGGCGGCGGGCCGATGTCAACGTTCGTCGCCGCCGTCCGGCCAGTCGATGCGCGGCAGCCGGGCGACCGCGGCCGGGCCGAGATAGAGCTTGCGGTCCTGCAGGGCGAGCGGCACCTCGATTTCGGACGGCTGGCCAGGCGCCGCCGCCGGCTTCGCCATCATCCGCAGCACGATCTTGGCCATCGCGCCGGCGCGTGCGTCGATCGTCCCCGCCACGACCAGCGCGTCGAGCGCGGTTTCGACGCCCCACATCCGGGTGGTGAAGGCGCCGATCGGCTGCAGCTCGGCATCGAGCGCCAGCGTGCCGTTCGCCTCGGCCCGGAACGTGCCCCAGTCGAGCTTGATCCGGTGCAGCTCGACCGTGCCGCCCGCATCACGCCACGCGGCCAGCGCCGCGCGCGACGGCCCGGCCGGCAGCGCGCCATCGAGGGTGACGTCCGCCTCGCCATGGTCGATGCGGCGCCCCAGCGGCCCGGCGGCGCCGTCGGGCAGGTCCAGCCCGTCGGCGGTGAGGTGAAGCCGCCCCGCCTCGGGGGCGCGCAGCCCGCCCGCCGCCGCGCCCGCTGCTGGCGAGGCCGCGGGGCCGGGCGCCCCGGAGAGCGAGAGCACCACCGTATCGACATGGAACGGGGCGCCATCGGCGCTGTGCCCGGTGACGCCGGCCAGCACGACATGCAGCGCCGCGACCCGCCCGTCCGGGCCAAGCCGCGCCGTGCCGTGCGCCGTCGCGGCGTCGAGCGCGAGCGCGACCGGCCCCGCCGGGAGGTCCGCGCGGGCCCTGTGCGCGCCGGGTGCATCCAGGCTAACGTCGTCACCGCCCCAGGGCGGCGCGGAGACGACGAGGCGCGGTCCGCTCCAGCGCCAGGGGACCGGCCCGCCCCGTCCGATCGTGAAGCCGTCGGCCACCGCCGCGAGGCGGAAGGGAAAACCCGTCGTCTCGACGGCGCCGAGTGCGAGATCCCACCCCTCGGCGCGGCGCGCCTGCTGCCAGCCGGCGACGCCTGCCTGCAGCGCATCGGCGGCGCGGAACCAGAAGACGGTGTAGCCGGCGGCCAGAACGGCCGCGACGGCGGCGGCGATCAGACCGAGGCGGCGCATGGCGGATTGGTAATCCCCCCGCCCGCCCCCGTCGAGCGGGAAGGCGCCGCGGCGGGGCCGCGACGCGCGACATCCGGGCGCAACGCGACTAAACTGCGCTGCCCGCCATGCTGCCCGCCCCGCCCCGACCGGCCACCGCCATCGCGCTACCCGCGCTGTTCGTCGTGCTGTGGTCGACCGGCTTCATCTTCGCGCGGCTCGGCCTGCCCTTCGCGCCGCCGTTCAGCTTCCTCGCCGTCCGGCTCGCCATCTCCGCCACCATCCTGCTGGTCATCGCGCTGTGGACGCGCGCGCCCTGGCCGCGCAGCCTCACCGAGGGCGGGCACATCGCGGTCGCCGGGCTGCTGCTCAACGGCGCCTATCTGATCGGCGTGTTCGAGGCGATCGAGCGCGGCGTGTCGACCGGCGTGGTTCCGCCATCTTGGGGACCATGGAACTGTGCGACCGCTACCCAGAGGTCGTCGCGTCGGTGCTGTCCGAGGGGGAGGCTCAGTAAATCGCAGGCTCATCGGCTCCGTGCTCCAGATGCTCGACGACACCCCCACGACCGAGCAGATCGAGTCGTATGCGGGGACGGCGCTCGAGGCGTGGAGAAAGTTCCATCCAGACGACGCCACGACCCTGGAGGAGCTCGTCCGCGAGATCGAAACCCTTTGCATGGTATGGGTGCCAACTGGCCAGATCCTCGATGACCCCCGAGGCCACAAGGAGTGGCTCGGCGGGAGGAAGCCCGATCTCGACTGGAAATTCTGGGAGCGGTACGAGGCCTTCCTCGAAGGCCGGCTGAACTGGCCGCGTTCGGTTGTCCGCCGGCTCGACGACGTGACCGACGAGATCCTTGGGCGCCTGGAGGACCCGGAGCGATCCGGCGCGTGGGACAGGCGCGGACTCGTCGTCGGCCGGGTCCAGTCGGGCAAGACGTCGACGTACATCGGGCTCATCGCAAAGGCCGCTGACGCCGGGTACAAGCTTGTTATCGTGCTTGCCGGCCTGCACAACAGCCTCCGGAGCCAGACCCAGGTTCGCCTCGACGAGGGGTTCCTGGGCTTCGACACGCAGCGCAGACTGCGCAAGGACAGCCAGACCATCCGGATGGGAGTCGGCGAGCTGACAGGGTACGGACTGCTCAACGTCCACCCGCTTACCAGCAGTGCGGACAACGGAGACTTCAGCCTCCAGGTCGCGCGTACCCAGAACGTGATGGTCGGCGGGGCCGACCCCGTGCTCCTGGTCGTCAAGAAGAACAAGGCCATCCTGGCGAATGTCACGAAGTGGGCGACCACCCTTCGCCAAGTCGAAGATCCGGTGACGGGCCGCAAGGTCGTCCGCGACGTCCCCCTGCTAATAATCGACGACGAGGCAGACAACGCCTCGATAGACACGTCGAAGGTGCGCGAGGACGTCCCGCGCGACGAGAACGGGACGCCGGACGAGGAGATCCGACCCTCCACGATCAACGGCCAGATCCGTGCGCTGCTCGCCGCATTCGAGAAGAAGGCCTACGTCGGGTACACCGCGACCCCGTTCGCGAACATCCTCAGCCAGTTCAACGCCGACTCGCCGTCCATCGGCGAGGGACTCTTCCCGCGCAGCTTCATCATCAACCTCCGGCCCCCGTCGAACTACATGGGCCCCACGAGCGTCTTCGGCCTCGAGCGCGCGCTCGGCGAGGAGCCGGCTCGCGACCCGCTGCCCCTGCTGCGCCAAGTGGAGGACGCGGAGGACTGGCTGCCGACCAAGCACAAGAAGGATCACGTCGTCGGTCCCTTCCCTGAGTCGCTGGCGGAGGCGATCCGCGCCTTTGTGCTCGCTTCGGCGGCGCGTGCAGCGCGAGGGCAGCTGGCCGCGCACAACTCCATGCTGGTCCACGTCACCCGGTTCACCGCTGTGCAGAGGCAGCTCGTCGAGGCGATCGGGGACGAGGTGGACCGCCTGCGCCGCCGACTGCGGTTCGGCGACGGCGACGGCCCGTCGGCCTGGGACGAACTCGAGCGGCTGTGGCACACGGACTTCGAGCCGACGAGCGAGGGCATGGGCTGCCTCGCCACTGGGCTGGGAGGACGTCCGGGCGCACGTGGTCGACGTCGTCACCGCCGTCAGGGTCAAGGAGGTCAACGGCACTGCGAAAGACGTCCTCGACTACGTCGAGAACGCCGAGAATGGCCTCACCGTGATCGCCGTCGGCGGCGACAAGCTCAGCCGCGGCCTGACGCTCGAGGGCCTCACGGTCACCTACTTCCTCCGGGCTCCCGCATGTACGACACGCTTATGCAGATGGGCCGCTGGTTCGGCTACCGGCCTGGCTACTCGGACTTCTGCCGGCTGTACTCGACGCCCGAGCTCATTCGGTGGTACGCGCACATCACCCTCGCGAACGAGGAGCTGATGGAGCTCTTCGACGAGATGGTCGCCACCCACCAGACGCCTGAGACCTTCGGGCTGCAGGGTCCGGAAGAGCCCCGACGGACTGATGGTGACCTCGCCGAGCAAACTGCGGCACAGCAAGACGGTGCGGCTCACCTTCGGCGACAGCACGACCGAGACGATCACCTTCCGCAAGGACGACATCGAGCGGAACCTCGCCGCTACTGACCGGCTGGTCGCCGAACTCGGCCGGAACTGGACCCCGTCCGCGAGGGCGGCCGGCAAGGCCCGGCCCACCCGCCTCTGGCGCAAGGTGAGCCCCGAGACCGTCGAGCACTTCCTTGAAGACTTCCGCACCGACCCCGACGTCCTCAAGTCGGACTCCAAGGCGATCGCCAAGTTCATCCGGGCGAGCGCCGTGTCGGGAGACCTGACGGACTGGACGGTGGCGCTGGTTTCGGTTGATGACGAAGAGACGAAGGGCGCCAGCATCGGAGGGCTCGGCGTCGGACTGGTCATGCGCAAGCTCTTAGCCCCCAATGGCACGCTCACGATCAAGCGGATCGTCAACCCCGCCGACGAGACTCTTGACCTCACGGACGAGGAACGCGCCAGAGCCCTCGCAGTGACAGTCGATCGCTGGCGGGAGGCCGGAGTCGCCACCAGGCAGCCGAGCGTGCCCGTCGGCTGGGCCGTGAGGCAGCAGCGGACGCACGAGCGCGGCCTGCTGCTCCTCTACCCTCTGAGCATCTACGACGCACACACGTCGGTCGGACCGGTCGTCGGCTTAGCTGTCAGCTTCCCGAGCCGCGGCGTCGAGCGGGAGATCGAGTACGTAGTGAACCAGGTGCACCTCGCGAACGAGTTCGGGTGGGAGGACGAGGCGTGACCCTCGAAGCCAAGTGGCGCGAGCTCGAGAAGGCAGCGCCCACGGGCGCCGGCCACCTTCGGATCAAGCTCGACTCCCAGGCGCCGGTCGCCCTCTATCTCGCGGTGGCGGAGCCGTCCGGCTGCCGACTGCTGGCGATGGACTTCCCCCAAGACGTCGACGCCGCGCCCCTCCGCGAGCTGCGGCTGCGCGGGGTCGAGGTCAGCAAGTCGCCGTTCCCCCTCTCGGTCTCCGGATCAACGGTGTCGCTCGCGGCCAGCTCCGCGGAGTACAACGACATCTTCGCCGCACTCGCCGAGGACGTCTTGTTGGCGGCTGAGGCGGCAGCCCTGGGGAGCGTGGTCGAGGCGGTCGCCGCGCGATTGGCGCACTGGCAGCGATTCCTTGAGAAGACCGCGCCGGAGGGACTCTCGCCGGACGAGCAGGCCGGTCTCTTCGGCGAACTCTGGTTCCTGACTGGTCATCTGGTCCCGACGGCCGGGAGGCTCGCGGCCGTGGGGACGTGGCGCGGCCCCCTCGGCGGCCTCCAGGACTTCCAGACCGGCGCGTGGGCTGTGGAGGTCAAGACGACCCGGCAGGCGGCACCTGCCGCTGTGAGGATCGCCAGTGAGCGCCAGCTCCAGTCCGACGGCCTCGAATTCCTGGGGCTCGTCATCGTCGCGCTCGAGCCGAGGACAGGGGGCACGCCGACTCTGGTCGACGCCGTGGTCGAAGCCCGGGCATCCGTCCAGTCCGAGCCCGCCGCCCTCGACTTGCTGCAGGATCGGCTGCTGTCGGCGGGCTGGGCCGACCCGCAGGCGTCGCGCTACCGGCACACCTCGTACAACGTGCGATGGGCGCTGGCGTGCGAGGTCGGCACGGATTTCCCGCGGCTAACCGAGCACGACCTGCCCATGGGGGTCGGCGAAGTCTCCTATGGCGTCGCAGTCGACAGCTGCAAGCAGCACGAGATCGGCTTCCCCGCGCTGTTGGCCCGCATAGGGAGAGGGGCGGCAGCATGAGCCTCGACGAGGACCTCGCCGCCTATTCCGTCGAGGTCCAGCAGGGCATCCTGGCCTCCGCCGACGCCTCGGATGAGGGGGCTCTGCTCCATGACGAGTTCACCAGGTGGATGGTCGGGATCCTCGCGGACGTGGGCGAGATCGACGACGCCGACGTGTGCTTCTACCAGGCGCGGGGCCTCGAGGCGAGCGGCTACAGCGTCGACGAGGAGCTCGGCACCCTGAACCTGATGGTTACCCGGTACACCGGCTCCACGCCCCCCGCGACCGTGCCAAGAAGCGAGGTTTCGACGGCGTTCGGCCGACTTCGGGAGCTCTACAGGAAGTCGCGGGCCGGTCTCCACAAGACCATGGAGGAGGCGTCCCCGGCCTTCGATATGGTCCAGTCGATCCACGCGTTCGGCCCGAGCGTCCGGTCACTGCGGCTGTTCTTCCTCACCGACGGCCTCACGACTGTTGAGGAGGTCAAGGCCGAGCAGGAGGGGGACGTCATCGTCTCCTTCCACGTCTGGGACCTTCGGCGGACTTTCCGCGCCGCAACCTCGGGCCTCGCGAGGGAGCCCATCTCGATCGACTTCACAGCGCGGTTCGGCGAGCCGCTCCCGTGCGTCTCAGCCGGATCGGCCAACGGGGACTTCACGGCGTACCTCGCTGTAATACCCGGGTCTGTGCTCGCTGACATCTACGAGGAGTACGGCCCACGCCTGCTGGAGCGCAACGTCCGGTCTTTCCTCCAAGCACGCGGCAAGGTGAACCAAGGGATCCGGAAGACGATCTTGGAGGAGCCCGAGCACTTCCTCGCCTACAACAACGGGATCTCGATCACGGCGTCGCGGCTCCGTCTTGACTCAACCAGCGGCGCCCGCGGCGTTGGCGCGCTGGACGACGTGCAGATCGTGAACGGCGGCCAGACGACGGCCTCGATCCACGCGGCGAGGCGGAGGGACGCGGCCGACCTCGCTCACCTCGCAGTCGCAGCCAAGATCACGGTTGTCGCCCCGGAGAAGCTCGACGCGTTCGTGCCCAAGATCACGAAGTTCGCCAACAGCCAGAACCGCGTCAACGAGGCCGACTTCGCCGCGAACGATCCCTACCACGTTGAGCTCGAGCGGCTGTCCCGGACCGTCTGGGCGCCAGCCGTCGACGGCACCCAGCGGCAGACGCACTGGTTCTACGAGCGGGCGCGTGGGCAGTACCAGGACGCCCTGGCCCGCGAGGTCACCACGGCGCGCCAGAAGGCCCTCAAGGCGACCAACCCGACGTCCCAGAAGTTCACGAAGACGGACTTGGCGAAGTTCGAGAACTCGTGGTCGTCGCTCCCGCACATCGTCAGCCTCGGTGCCGAGAAGAACTTCAGGGACTTCGCCCTCCGCCTGGGAGAACGCGGAGCGGTCGCCGTAACGCAGGAGTACTTCGAGCGGCTCATTGCGAAGGCCATCCTGTTCCGCCAGACAGAGCGCCTGGTCACGGGCCAGCACTTCGGCGGCTACCGCGCCAACATCGTGGCGTACTCCGTCGCGTGCCTCAGCCACACGACCGCCCAGCTCGTCGACCTCGACCTCATCTGGCGCGAGCAACGACTGCGGCCGGAACTGGAGGACGCTATTCGGGCGATCGCGATTGCCGTCCGTGAGGTGATCATCAGCCCGCCACGGGGCGGCAACGTCACGGAGTGGTCGAAGCGGCCCGAGTGCTGGGAGAGGGTGAAGGGGCTCGACATCCCAGAGGCAATGTCCCTGCCGGCTGCTGTCCTCCTCTCGTCCGGCGCGGCCGATGGGCGCAGGCGTCGCGCCACGGAGGCGCTTGCCGACTACACGTCGCCCGGGGAACAGGCGCTCATCGACGAGATGGCGCAGGTGCCTCCGAGCACATGGTTCCAGATCTCGAAGTGGGCGAAGGAGACCGAGAACCTGCAAGGCTGGCAGCGGAGCATCGCATTCAGCCTCGGCGGCCTGGCGGCGGCGGGACGCAAGCCGTCACGGAAGCAGGCCGTGCAGGGCGAGAAGATCCTCAAGGAGGCGAAGCGCCTCGGCTTCAAAGCCGTTGTCGAGGCCGCCTCATGACGGCTCTCTCGATCCGGGCGGCCGCGCCGAGTCGACCTGACCGATTTCGAAGGCGACGGTGCGCGTGACCCGGATCCCCGGTTCCGCTTCGTCGACCTGTTCGCGGGGATCGGCGGCATCCGGGGCGGCCTACAACGCGCGGGTGGAGAGTGCACGTTCTCGGTGGAGATCGACCGCTTCGCCCGCAAGACCTACGCAGAGAATTGGGGCGAGCTGGACTGGGACGACGTCACCACGCTGACGAGGGATCAACTGAAGCAGCGGCCGTACGAGATCCTCAGCGCGGGCTTCCCCTGCCAACCGTTCAGCATCGCCGGCGTCAGCAAGAAGCAGAGCCTCGGGCGCGCACACGGGTTTGACGACCCGACGTCGGGGAACCTGTTCTTCGAGATCATCAAGCTGGTCGGCGGCCCCGTGGACATCGGAGCGGACGAGCTGCGCCACGAGGCCGAGGCACCCTTCGTGAACGACGACGCCGAAGAGGACGCGTTTCTGTCGTCAAGCCCCCCGCCGACGGACGCTCCTCCCGTTCTGCTCCTGGAAAACGTGCGTCATCTTCTCTCGCACGACCAGGGCCGCACGTTCAAGGTCATCCGGCGCCGCCTGCTGAGGTCGGGCTACCGCGTGAGCCATCGGGTGATCAACGCGGCGGCGTGGGTGCCCCAGAACCGCCGGCGGACCATCATCGTGGGGCTCAACCGGCGCCACTTCCCGCGTCGGTTCGAAATTCCGGACCCGCCCTCTGCGGTCGACGGGCCTCGGCTTCGTGCGGAACTCCTGGAGCAGGATCCCGTCGAACTCGAAAGGTACAGGCTCACTGATGGGGTCTGGCGCGCGCTAAAGAAGCACCGGGCGAGGCACCTGATCAAGGGCAACGGCTTCGGCTACGGGATCGCGGAGATCGACGGGGTCACCCGGACGCTGAGCGCTCGCTACTACAAGGATGGAGCAGAGATCCTCCTGCGCGTCGGCGACTCGGAGCGGCCGCGGCGCCTCACGCCAGCGGAGTGCGCGATGCTCATGGGCTTCACGCCTGAGCACCTCGGCAAACCGTTCATCCTCCCGGAGACCATGTCCGACGCGCGCGCCTACCGCCAATTCGGCAACTCCGTCGTCGTGCCGCAATTCAAGTGGCTCGGCGATGTGATCTACGACTACGCTGGTCCGATCTTCGAAGAAAGAATGGCGGGCAAGCGTCGAAGGTGACAAAGTCGCCGGCTGCGAGTTCGATTGGCGCGCGGAACACCATGCGCGCCAATCAGCGGGTCTCACGACGAGAGATCGCCTTTCGGCGCGCGCTCTGGCATCAGGGCGTGCGCGGCTACCGGCTTCACGAGAGCCTTCCGGGCCGGCCTGACGTTGTCTTTTCGCGGCTGCGTCTGGCTGTATTCGTGAACGGTTGCTTCTGGCACCAATGTCCCACGTGCCAGCCGCCCCAGCCTCGAGCCAACGCCGGCTTCTGGAAGGAGAAGTTGACTTCGAACGTGGAACGCGACGCACGCGTACTCGAGGTCCTCACGAGAATGGGGTGGGAGGTCCTGGTGGTCTGGGAGCACGAGATCCGTCCAGACCCAATTCCTCGCGCAGTTGAGCTGGCCGCCTACATCGCCGAACGGCGGAGAGCAACGATCGACGCGGGGCAAGTAGTCGGGGACAGCACTTTCAATTAGGCCGCTCCATCGCTCGCCTCACGAGGTTGCGCCAGGGTGGGCCGGTTTCGCTGCGCCCCTCGCGGCTGGGCCAGGCGGACGGTCCGCGCCGCAGCCCGCTGCCACGTCAGTCCGGAAGTGGTGATTCCCACTCAACTGACGAGAGCTCCTGCCGACCGCCCGCAGACGTACACGCAGACGTACACGGTTGCGCTTCCATCTGCCCCGACGCCGGGCTAACGTCGTATCGATGGATTCCACCCTAACGAGGTCTGCTCCCTTGATGGGTCCGTGACGGCCGAACGGGCCGGGCAGTGTCACCCGCCCTCCTGTCGGTTGCGGTCCAGGAGGAGTACCGATGACAGAGCCGCTCGTCCCGCTTCCGCTGCCCGATCTGACCGGGCTGATCCAGCCGGTATTGGCCGTCCTTGGCGCCTACGGCGCCGCCAAGATTGGGCCACCCCTCGTCCGGGCGTCGAGGCAGCGCGCCTACGACGAGGCGTCCAGCGCGGAGGCCGTCAGGCTGGTCATCTCTGCGCCTGCCGGCCTAGCGCCCGACCCCGATCTGGCGGTCGAGCTCATCCGGGCCATCCATCCTCGACAGCGCCGCGGCTTCGATGGCTGGCGCGCCGGCTGGCCCTCGATCGAGCTCCGGGTCGTCCATGTCGACGGCGGGCTCCGCTGGGAGGTCGGCACCAACCGGCAGGTGGCGACCCTGGTCGAGAACGCGCTCCGCTCGCTGTACCCCGGGACGGTTGTCGACGTCGCCGGTCCGGTCACGCGCATGCCGGCGGCTTCGGGCGTCGCTCGACTGGCTTCATCGGCGAGCCGGCCGCTCCGGGAGGTAGACAAGCCGGAGGCTCGAGCCCTCCATCGACTGGCGGCCGGCCTCGTGTCCGCACCACACGGCGCCGAGGTCCGTCTCCGGGTTGTCGCGCGACCCGTCCCGCCTGATGACTGGCGCAGGCTCACGGCGCCCCTGTCCGCGAGCGCGAGCCCGTCGATGGGCCAGCTCGTCGGCAACGCGATCATCGATGGCCTACTACTCCGCGACAGCGACTACCGCGAGAAGTCGTCCGCGCCGGTCCTTCTGCCGGAGGAGCGCGACGCCCGGACCCGAAAGGGCCGAGGCGTCGTCGGTTTCGACGTCGGTCTCATCCTCGAGGTCGCCGGCATCCCAGCCGATCAGTCGGAGGCGCTCCTGTGGCGCCTGGTCGACTTCACCCACCCACTGGGCGATGGTCAACAGGAGCTCCGCTGGGACATCCGACGTGGTCCGGCCCGTGCGCCGCGGGCAGCCCGACTGGCGGACTGGGAGCTCGCACAGCTGTGGTATCTGCCTGATGCGTCATTCGATCGCGCCGGCTTCCCCCGTGATCGGGCGCTCGCCGCACCTCCGCCAGCCAGCGGCTCGGGCGAGCTCGGGCTCGTCGTCGGCGAGGCTCACGGCCGACCGCTTGCGATCCCGGATCGGATCCTGGCGCGGCACGTTGTGGCCCTAGGCGCGACGGGGTCGGGCAAGAGCACGTTGCTGCTCAACCTCGCGCTGGCGGCGATCGAAGCCGACATCGGGACGACGGTCATCGACCCGCACGGGGACCTCGTGAACGATGTCCTCGGCCGGGTCCCCCGCGCGGCGACGGGCCGCGTCCACGTGCTGCGCCTCGCGGACCGCGCCCATCCTCGCGGCTTCAACTTCCTCGAGCGCCAATCGCCCAGCGACGACCAGCTCGTCGCGTCGGAGTTCGTGTACATGCTCGAGGACCTCTGGCCGCGCTTCTGCGGCCCGAAGATGCAGCACTACCTGCGCAACGCGCTGCTGACGCTCCTCGCCGACGAGCAGCCGCAGACGATCCTGGAACTGATCCGCGTCCTGACCGAAGACGCCTTCCGTGCCCGGTTCGTCAAGCACCTCCGGGACCCGATGATCCGCGGGTTCTGGGAGACGCAGTGGCCGTCGGGTGGCGAGCGCGATCGCGACCCGTCGATCAAGGCGGTTCTCAACAAGCTCGGCGCGTTCGTGACGTACGACTCGATCCGAATGGTCGTCGGCCAGGGCGTGTCGACGATCCGGCCCCGCGAAGTCATGGATCGCGGCGATGTGCTGCTCGTTGACCTGTCCGGCGTCGGCGGCGACAACGCGACGTTGTTCGGCGCGATGCTGGCGAGCCGCTACTACGTCGACGCGGTCGGGCGGCAGGAGCTCACGCCCTCGGCCCGTCGCCAGCACCTGCTGCTCATCGACGAGGCCCATCGGTTCTCAACTCGCGCGGTCGAGAACACGCTGGTCGAAGGCCGGAAGTTCGGCCTTGCCCTCGGCCTCGCGTCGCAGTCGCTCGGCGGGCTGGGGGAGCGTCTCAGCCGGTCGGTCCTGACCAACGCAGCCACGATCGCGCTCCTCGCGCCGGGATCCGAAGATGTCCGCACCCTGGCCCGGCTGTTCGCGCCAGTGACGGCCGAGGAACTGACCTCGCTCCGTGCGTACGAGGTCGTCATGCGGATGCCCGGGCGCGGCGGCCAGCCGACGGCGTACGGCGGGATGCTCCTGCCGCCCGATCCGGCTGACCCGGCCCTGGCCGCTGAGATCGTGGCTGCCAGCGATGCTCGCGATGCAAGCCCGATCGACGAGGTTCGCGCCGAGGTGTTCCTGCGGGCGGGTGGCGCCGAGTCGCCGAGCACGCCCGACGCGCGCGGGACGGTCAGGCGATGACGCGGGATTGTCGGCGGACCGTCGCGCGGGGTGGCGCGCGAGTGGGTCGACCCGCGTCAGGCCCGTGCCGGTGCCCTGTGCGCGTCCCGGCCGACCAATCGACGGGACTGCTTCCATGACTGTCGTCTTCCGCGAGAGCGCTGAACGAACGCTCCTGGCCAGCGTGGACGTCGGGCTACTGTCGGTCCGAGATCGCGCCTGCCTGCGACTGTTGTATCGCGCTGGCGTGGCTACAGGGGATCAGGTCGCCTCCCTCATCTTCCCGAGCCGGCGAACGGCGCTACGCCGGCTCCGACGGCTCTGGCAACTCGGCCTCCTCGAGCGTGCTCCGCTCGCGCCCGATCGCGGCGGCATCCCGGTCGTCTACCGGATCACCCGGCGTGGCAGCAAGCGCCTCGGCTACCACGACACGCGAACCGGCGGAGTCGGTCAGCGTCCGCCATTCGCTGGACATCGTCGACGCCGTCTGCGCGCTCGTCCGATCGGCGTCCGGGCAGTCCAGCTCTGGCTCACCGAGCCGATGGTCGACAATGTCCTGCCTCGCGGACGTGCGTCCCGACAGTGTCGTCGTCCTTCAGCTCGATGGCGGCTCGGCGGTCCTCTGCCTCGAGATCGACGAGGCGACGGAGCACTCGCCGACGATCCGAGGACGGCTCGCGGCCTACGAGCGGGCCCTGGCGAGCCGCGACCGGCTGGCACGTACTCTGGGTCGTTCCGACCGAGGAGCGACTCGGCTGGCTCCGACGGATCGGCCGGTGGGACGCGCGGCCCGGGCTTGACCATTGCTCGTGGGGCCTCGTCCTCGATGACCTCCGGACGCTGGGACTCCGGGCGCCGACGCAGCCGATCGGCTGGAGCGGGGGACCGGTTCCGCTCGAGGCGATCGTCGCCGATCCGACCACCCGCAGGTGCCTCACGCCCGTGGGCTCACCCGCATGGGTCCGATTGCTCGGAAGCGGCGGCGCCGAGGAAGCCGACGAGGCGCTTCGGTGAGGCGCGACTCGCTGACGCCGGCCGAGCGGAGCCTCCGCGGCCGCATGGGCGCATACGTCGTCCACGCGCGATACGACGCGCGCCAGATCACGGCGCCTGCCCGCGCGGCCTTCCTCAAGCGCTTCCTCGACGAGGTCGACCCCGATCGCCGTCTCCCCGAGCCGGAGCGGCAGCGCCGAGCAGCCGCTGCCCGCAAGGCCTACTTCACCCGGCTCGCGTTCCTGGCCTCCCGCCGCCGCACCAAGCGCCGTGAACGAGGCCAAGGGAAGTAACCGGATGGGCTCGCTCGTCATCATTTGCCGACCCGAACGATGTGGTATGGTGTTCCACGAACTGGCCATGTTCCGCAAGGAGTGGAACAGCACATATGACTGGAACACTGAAGGACGTCCCCGCGCCTTCGAGCGAGCGCGAGCTCCTTGGATCGCTCGAGTTGATGCTCGTCGACAGGCTGCCAGACGGCTGGTCGATTGCGATCGAACGCGAGCCGCAGGCCCAGACGCCGGGCTCATGGCGGCCAGATGCATACCTCGTGATCGAGGCGCCCAACAAGGTCCGCGCGCGCCTGGCCGTCGAGGCCCGCGCGAGCCTCTACCCGCGGGACACCTACGCTCTGTCCAGCGAGGTGGGATCCCTCTGGCTGCGTCCGCCGGTCCCGAAGGGACGGGTGGCGTCCATACCGGGCGTCGATGGCGTGCTCGTCATGAGTCGCTTCCTCACCGCGAGGACTCGCACGATGCTTGAGAGCGTCGGGTTCTCATACGCGGACGCCACGGGCAACCTGCGCATCGCGACGCGCGTACCCCCGATCTTCATCGAGCTCTGCGGAGCGAAATCGAACCCGTGGGCTGATGACCGGCCCCTGCGATCGCTGCGGGGACCGGCGTCCGCCCGAGTCGTCCGCGCTCTGCTGGAGTTCAGGCCGCCATATCCGCTCCGACAGCTGGCCGACACCGCTGGGCTCCCCCTCGGGAGCGCATCGAGAGTCGTCGCACTCTTGGTGAGCGAAGCAGTCATCGAGCGCAGCGGACGCGGGCCGATCGAGAAGGTCGACTGGAAAGGCCTCCTCCGGAGGTGGACGGAGGACTACTCCCTCCTGGAGGCCAACAGAGCGCGGTTCTTTCTCGAGCCGCGAGGCCCACGGGCGTTGGAGGCCCGCCTTCGCGAGTTCGACGCGCCGTACGCCGTGACCGGCAGCCTCGCCGCCGCTCGTCGCGCCGAGGTCGCGCCCGCCGCCCTCGCCGCCGTCTACGTACCGAACATCGACAAGGCCGCGACTCGCCTTGGTTTGCGCGAGGCTCCGACCGGCGGCAATGTGGTGCTCATTGAGCCACTGGCCGACGTTGTGTTCGAGCGGACCTGGGATCAGGACGGCATCACGTTCGCGGCCCTGCCGCAGGTCGCGGCGGATCTCTTGACCAGCCCCGGCCGCGGTCCGGCGGAGGCCGAGGCACTCATCGTGTGGATGGAGGGAAACCAGGATGCCTGGCGACGCCCCGGATCCCGTCCTCGTTGATGCCCGCCGGGCGCTACTCGATGCGCTCGACGCCCTGAGCGGCCACCAGGACCGGATCGTCCTCGTGGGTGCCCAGGCGATCTACCTGCACACCGATGAGGTCACGTTCGGGGTCGCCCTGTTCACGAAGGACGCCGACATCGTGCTGGTGCCTCCGCTGGCTGAGGAGCCTCAAATCGAGAAGGCGATGCAGCAGGCCGGCTTCCACCATGGTGATCAGCCCGGGATCTGGCTCGACGAGACCGGGCAGGTCGACCTGCTGGTCCCCGAGGGCCTCGCTCCGCCCAGGGCGGTCGACGTGGCGCACGCCTGACGGGCCACGGCACCCGCGCCGCCCGCAAGGTACTTGGCCTGGAAGGCGCGGCTGTGACAACGAGTTCCGAGCTCGTCGCCGCGCTCGATCCCGCGGACCATCGCTCGGTCCGGATGCGGGTGGCGTCGCCCGCGGCGCTGCTCATCGCCAAGCTGTACAAGCTGGCTGAGCGGCGGGACGAGCCGCGCGGCAACCGCCTCGAAGACAAGGACGCGTTCGACGTCTATCGCCTCCTGCAGCTCCCGATCGCCGAACTGGTAGCCGAGGCATGAAGACGATCCTCGCCGACGAACGGTCCGCTTCTGGTCGGTGAGGCCGCGCTCGGGTTCCTGCGTGAACTCTTCGCGGCGCCTGACGCGCTCGGCTGCGTCATGGCCGGCCGCTACGTCGAGGGCGTCGCTGATCCTGAGACGGTGCGCCTGTCCGCGTCTGCCCTGGCCGACGAACTGCTGGCGTACGTCGGGAGGTTCGGTGAAGGCACGGAGACGGGGCGGAGCCCGATCCCGGCATGCATCAGTGAGAGCCATCGGGTGCCGACGTTGGATGTTGAGACCGGTCTGGACACCGGTCGTATCTACAGTCGGGCCAAGGTGATCGACATGATCTTCTTCGTCGAAGGCGCTCGGAGGCTCAGGCCGCGGAGGGGCGCAGGGTAGATCTCTTCCTCAGGAGGCGATGGACTCGTTGCGATTGGTGTCGTCCGTTGCCAGCACCGTACCGATGCGTACGGTGCTGGTCGATGAATGACACCATCCGGTGGGCCGCCTCGCACGTCACACGGTCGGTTCAGCGGCGATGGAATCGGCCCTGCCGACGGATAGAAGACCTTGGAGCGCGGGGGCGCGGTCGAGGGCGGTGGGCAATCCCGTTCAGACCAGTAGTGCAAGGCCCGGTCTCGCCATCGGCCGACCTCGGCGGCATCGACGATCGCGGCGTCGACGTCGGTCGTCTCCTTTGCGAGCGGCCACAGCGGATCCGGCGATGACCCGAGCGCCAGCCGGAAGAGGATCGCGCGCCGAAGTAGGTCACGCCAGCGATCGAGGACGAGTTCGTATTGCTCGCCGCGCCAGTCGGTCCCGGTGGCGGTCGAGACCTTGCCGAGCAGCTTCCAGACGCCATCTTCCGACAGAGACGATCCGTGAACGAATGCCGACCTGAGCTCGTAGAGGACCTTCACGTCGCGGTAGATCGAGTCGGGCGGATCCGCCGGAGATGAGAGGAACGCCGCGGCCCGGTTTCGAAGGCGGAGGCCGATCTCGGACTCCGCGCGAGTTCCTGCGAGCGCAGCCTCGAGTCCGGTCGCGAGATCGATCGCCTGATCGGCCAGGATCCGGCCGGGCTCGTCGAGGACCCGATTGAGTCGGCCGAGCGCGACCAGCGGGCTGGGGAGGGGCGACCGGGTCGACTCCTCGATCGATGCCGACAGCGCGGAGATCCAAGCCGCGTCGCCGGGACCAACGGCGACCGAGCGGTGCACGAACGTAAGGCGGCCGCCGTGGCGGAGCGGGTACGCGATGGGCCCGATCAAGTGGCAGAGCCCAGGCTCACCGGAGACGTCGGCCATCGGCCTGGCCGTCGTTGCGGACCCGAGCCGGATGCACGCCAGCAGCCGACGCAATCGCTGTCGAGCGCGTCCGGTGGCCTCTTCGAAGTCACCGTCAGCCGTCGTCGTCACCGATCATGAGCGCAGTTCCGCCGCCTCCGAGCGCGATGGCATCCTCGCGCTCCAGCAGGAATCCGGCCCCCGGGATCTCACGTTCAAGGTCGCGCTCGGCACCGTCGGGCGTCGAGACGATCCTGATGTTCCCTACGACCACCGGCTTGTCGTCGACGGTGGTCAGGTCGGCGATGACGTTGGCGACTCTCAGGCGGCATTTCGACTGTAGCCTCGCGACCATTCGATCGACCGCTGCGGCCACCGATGGGCTCGAAGCCGTGTAGGGCTCGTGCGCGCGAGTAGCCGCCTGGACTGCGTCTTCGATCAGAGCACGTTCGTAGGTCGAGGCGAACTCGAGGTTGCGGTCACCGACGCCCACGTCGAAGCGGCTTGGCCATGCCGCCTTTAGCGCCCGGTCGAAATCGGCCCCTCCGCGGAGCATGTCGCCGTAGTAGTCGCGGGCCATCCGGATCCATGGCGCAAATCCCGGGCGCGGCAGGACGTTGCCATCAGTCAGGCTCGCGAACGTGGCATCGAGAAGGTGCGCGGCGGTCGCGCGCACGACGCTTAGATCCGGATCCTGTGGGCTGGTCGGCGCGCTGGACTCGGCCACGATTCGGGAGACGGTCAGCTCGCCAGGCGGCCGACGACGACGTGGTACTCGGGTCCGCCCTGAGGGCCGAACAACCTGATGCCGGAGAGCAGCCAGCCGTCCTGGACCTCGGCGACGCAGATATGGAACTCGGCCGTTGGCGGTCCGTCGAAGAGAGTCCAGCCCGGCTCGGGACAACCCACCCAGTGGGCGACGTTGTGGTCCGTCCCCAGGACGACGCCCAAGACGGTCGAATTCCACGGCGTCGAGCCCGTATTTGGCGACTGTGTAGCCCCACCCGATCTTGGCCAGCATGCGCATGAATGGCGCTGGGTACGTCGGAATGACCGTTTCGATGGCCTCCACGCCGGCACGCCTTGCCGGGTGTGATTCCGAGCCGTCGTTGCTGATGACGGTGATCCCCAGCCAGCCAGTGACTCGGAACGTCGAGCTCAACGGCCGGCCCGCGATCGCCCCTGGCGGCGGGAGCTTCGGAAACGGGGCAACAGCGGTGAATCGCGCCGAGGGATAGGTCCTCGTCTGCCCAGGCACCGTCTCGCTTGACGCGGGCGGGAAACGACGTGGGTCGACCGCTCGGTCGTCGAGTCGGCAGGCCAAGGATGGTGCGAAACGGCAGAAGCGATCCTCGAAGAACGAGCCCCTCCCAGCGCGAAGTCTTGGCAGCGCATGACGCGCAGCTCGCGTCATGGAGGACGTGGCGACCTGCCAGCCCGAATGGGATCGGGTGCTCGTCCTGGAGGCCTTCGGTCGCGCCACAGTAGATGCACCGACCGACGCGACCGAGATCGAGGTCCTCGTTGCCCGCGACCGACTTGATCATGCCGGGATCATAGCCTGAGCTGGGCACATTCCGAACGCCCGTTCTCTTACCCGTGTTGCGCCTAGCTACAGCCGGTCGCCCGGGCTGAGCCGCTTGTAGGCCTCACGGGCCCGCTCGTCGGCGGCCGACGCGCCGTAGCGGGCGAGCATCTGGCGGCTCTTCCAGCCGGCGAGGCGCATCAGGTCGCCCTCGGTGCCGCCGGCCGCGAGCCACTGGTGGGCGTAGGTGTGGCGGAACTGGTGAGGATGGACGTCGGGCAGCCCGGCGGCGCGGCCGCGGCGCTTGACGGCCTGCTCGACGCCGGTCTCGGTCAGCCGGCCCCGCTTGCCGAGCCACAACCACGGCTCGCCGGCGTCGGGTCCTTCGCGCGCGCAAGCGCAGATAGCGGTCGAGCGCCTGGCCGGTCTTGTGACCGAACGGGCAGGCCCGCGGTCGACGGCCCTTGCCCATCACGACCGCCGCCTCCTGGTCGAGATCGACGTCCTCGATCCGCAGCCCGGCCAGCTCGCCGCGGCGCATCCCGGTGTCGAGGAACAGCCGGATGATCGCGCTGTCGCGGCGGTCCTCGAAGTCGGTCCCGGCGCACGCGTCGAGGAGCTTCCGGAGCTCGGCCTCGCGCAGGACCGGCGCGGGAGTCTCGGGCACGTGGGGCGGCCGCATCGTCGCCATCGGGCTGCCGTCGACCTCGCCCTCGGCGGCCAGCCACTTGAAGAACTGCTGGAGCGATCGGAACCGCTGCGCCAGGGTCGCCGGCCGCATGCCCGCATCGGAGCGGTCGACGAGGAACGCCTCGACGTCCTCGCGCCGGACGTCGGCCACCCGCCGCGGCCGCCGACGCCCCGGCTCGGCCAGGAACCCTCGAACTGCTCGACCGCCTTGGAGTAGGTCGCGATCGTCGACGGCGCCTTGTTCTCGGCCCGCAGATGGCGGGTGAAGGAGGCCAGGTTGTCCAGGACGTCGGGCTGGGCTATAAAATCGGGCTGAGCCCGACCACGGGCGCTAGAGCTCATAACTCACCTCGACCGATCTTCGAACCATCGGTCACAGTTATAGGCTCAAAAACGGCTGTGGTCAAGCTCCGCGCCAGTTATCTCGTGTAACTGAGCGTGAATCCCGGGGCCCGTAGCTCAGCGGTAGAGCAGGGGACTTTTAATCCTCGTGTCGTGGGTTCGATCCCCACCGGGCTCACCATCTCTGGTCACACGCGCGCCGCCGCCGCCGCACACAGCCCCCCGGCCGACTCGCCGGCAGTCAGGCCCGGCTCAGCCCCCGGCCAGCGATCGCAGCCTGGCCATCGCCGCATCGGCGGCGCTGCCCGGATCCGTCATGACGATCCGCCTGAGCAGCGCCGTGGCGATCGCCCCGCTGCGGGCGTTGCCACCGAGGGCGTCGAGCAACGCGTCGACGGCCGCCGATGAGGCGAACGTCCGGTCCGCAGGCACCGCCAGCGAGGTCATGTCCACGCGGTAGATCCGTGCGATGAGGGGCGTCACCCCCGGCGGTGAGTCGATTGTCGTTGCCAGGGTGATGCCCGGGGCGGTCGCCAGCCAGTTCACCATCGAGGGCGTCGCGGTGTCCAGCCCGGTGACGTAGACGATTGCCACCGGTTGCGCCACGTGCAGTGAGCGCTCGATCCTTGACGCCGTAAACACGAAGTAGCCGTCCTCGCGCGGGTGCCGGTCCATCACCACCAGGTCGCCGACCGGGCTTCCACCGACGGTGACGCCGAGCGGTGCCGCCGGGGACGTCACGCCGATGGTCGCCTGCAGGCTCCGGAGCCGGAATGTCCCGCCCAGAACGATCGCCGTCTCGTTTGCCTGCACCGCCCCGAACATCACCGTTGACCCCGCGGGAAGGTTCGTCGCCAGCCACCGTGCGACCGATGTGGCGAGGTATGAGCGGGCAGTGTTCGGCGTCGCGACCGCGATCCACGCCGACGCGCCGCCCAGCATGCCGACCGACAGGGCGGCGACCAGCGCAATTGCCACCGCGCGAAGGTCGAGCGTTGCTGGGGCCGTCGGCCGGACGGACGCGACGCGGGTCCGGATCCACGTCCGGACCGGGGCGCTCGTGCCCGCCGCCCCCAGGGCCGCGCCCACCGCGATCGAGCCGCCGATCCCGCGCAGGCCATGCGCTGATCGAGGCCGCCACGCCTGCCCGGGCCAGCTGCAGATCGACGATCAGCATGAGGGCGGCGCCCAGCAGCGCACCGGTGGCCATCAGGGCTCGACCCCTTCCTCGCAGCGCATCCGCGATCGCCAGCCAGCCCCCGGCCCCGGCGGCCACCAGCACGGCCAGCACCGCGATGTCGTTGCGCGGCGGCTCACCGAGCACCGCAACGAGCAGGATCCATGGCGTTGCGGCGGACACCGTCACCAGCAGCTCGACCGGCCGGTCGTCGCCGCGGACCAGCATCACCAGTCCCGCGACGGCACCCAGCGCGGCAACGGCGATCGGCACGAGGTCCGAGGCCCACGTGCGCGCCCAGCGCAGGAGGTTCGGGACATCGAGCAGCGGCCGGCCGGCCTGTACCTCGGACCTGGAGAACGCGAACAGGAACGCGATGATCCACGCTGCGCTGAGGACGGCGGCGACCGCAAACGCGACCCGCCTGTCCGCCAGCCATCCGTCGAGCGCGACGCGAAGACGCGCGCCGGGTGGCCGATCGAGCGACAGGACGAGCATGAGCAGCGCGACCACGAGGATGGCGGCGGCCACGGGCAGTAGCAGGCTCTTGCCCAGCCCCAGCGCGAAGACCTTGCCGGCGATGTCCGCGTACCAGGCGAACCACCAGGAGACGAGCGGGACCGTCACCAGCAGCACCAGCCCCGCGACGCGCGCCAGGTGCGCGCTCGGGCGCCGGAGCGCGATGCCGGTGAGGAACGGCGCCGCGAGGAGGACGAGGCTGGCCTCCTTGGTCAGGAACGCCCAGGCGAAGAGGACGCCGGCAAGGATCCCGCGGCGCACGAGGCCCGTCTCGATGGCCGACGTTGCGGCGGCGAGGTATGCGAGGCTGAGAGCGGCTTCCGGCACATCCAGCCGTGCCGTCCGCGTGAGGCCGAACATGTCGAGCCAGCCGACCAGCACCGCGACGGTCAGCAGCATGGCCGGCCGGCCGAACCGCGAGGAGAAGCGGGCGGCGAGCAGCAGGACCGCCGTCCCCGCGACGGCGTTCAGGAGGTAGCCCCACCCCCACGGATCCAGGTTGAGCGCCGCCTTGGGCGCCGCGAAGAGCATGGGCCAGAACGGGCTGTGCGGCAGGAAGTTCGCGCCGAACGCCGTCTGGGGTCCGCGTCCGGCCAGCGCGTTCTGGCCGATTGCGAGGTACTTGGCCTCATCGAACGACGGGTAGGGATGCGGCACCAGGAGCGCGAGCAACCCGTACACGACGGCGATACCGACGACCGCGGCACGACGGGGTCGCGCGTCAGGAGCCGCATGACCGACCTTGGAGGTATGGGCGCGACGGACAACGAGCACCTCGATCCGGAACCGGTGGATCGTAGCGCCCGCCACCGATCGGTGCCTCCATGATCCGGCGGCTGACTGCTGGCCACCGGCGGAGCCTGCCCTGGCCGCCGGCCGTGCCTGCCCTGTCCGCCTACCGT
>CAWGXN010000003.1:0-297799 GCA_963826605.1 uncultured Alphaproteobacteria bacterium | reverse complement strand
GGTGGCGCTGATCGCGGGGCTGCAGCCGATCCTGACCGCGTCGGTCGTCGGCCCGCTGCTGGGCGAGCGGGTGAGCGCCCGGCAATGGGCGGGGCTGGTCCTCGGCTTCGCGGGCATTGGCCTTGTGGTGCGCGAGCGGCTGGGCGCCGGCGCCGGCAGCCCGGAGGGCTTCGCCCTCGCCTTCGTGTGCCTGATCGGCATCACGGCCGGCACGCTCTACCAGAAACGATTCTGCGGCGGCGCCGACTTGCGCACCGGCACCGCGATCCAGTTCGCCGCCTCGGCGCTGGCGATGACCGTGGGCGCGGCGCTGTTCGAATCGCGCCACATCGTCTGGTCAGGGCAGTTCGCGCTGGCGATGTCGTGGCTGGTGCTGGTGCTGTCGGTGGGCACGTTCAACCTGCTGGTCGTGCTGATCCGGCGCGGCGCGGCGGCGCGGGTGACCAGCCTGTTCTATCTGGTGCCGCCGCTGACCGCGCTGCTGGGCTGGGCGCTGTATGGCGAGACGCTGGGCCCGGACGCGCTCGCCGGCATGGGCGTCGCCGTGGTCGGCGTGGCGCTGGTGAATCGCTAGGGCCTGATCCCTCACCTGGCGTCATCGCGAGCCCGCGCAGCGAGCATGGCGATCCATAAGCCTGGATTGCTTCGTCGCTGCGCTCCCCGCAATGACGGGGGGTGTCAGATATTCACGATCCCACTTACCCGCCGGCGCCGACGAAGCCGATCGCCTCGATCTCGACCATGACCTCGGGCGTGCCGAGCGCCGCGACCTGCACCAGGGTCGAGGTCGGGAAGTCGCCCTTGAAGCGCTCCGCCCGGGCGCGCCACACCTCGGCGTTCCGGCTCATGTCGGTGACGTAGATGTTGAGCTTCACCACGTCGCCCATCTTGCCGCCCGCCGCCTCCATCAGGTGTCCGATGCGGTCGAAGCATATTCGCGCCTGCTCGTACATGTCGTCGCGCCCGGCGATGGTGCCGTCGGGCCGGCGCGCGACCTGGCCGGCGATGAAGACCTGCTCTCCGACCACCAGGCAGTTCGACCAGCGCTGCGGCGGCGGCTCGGGCACATTCTCGGAGAAGGCGCGATGGATGCGGGGCATGTACTCCTCCCACTGAAACAATGGTGACGAGTGTAGGCCACGCGCGCGGCTGCGCCAACGCGACGGGTCTTGAATCGCGAGGCCGCAAAGATATATCTAATCCGTATCGTTAAGGAGAACACCATGCGTCACGAACATCGCGAGCGCCGCATTGGGCACGACGAGCGCCGCACCGGCCGGCACGAGCGGCGCGGCGAGCGCGGCCGCCATCGCGGCTGGTGGCGCCGCCGCGTCTTCGACCACGGCGAGTTGCGGCTCGTCATGCTGCATCTGATCGCGGCGCGCCCGCGCCACGGCTACGACATCATCAAGGAGATCGAGGAGCGGCTGGGCGGCGCCTACGCGCCGAGCCCCGGCGTGGTCTACCCGACCCTGACGCTCCTGGAGGAGCAGGGGCATCTGCGCGCGCTGCCCTCCGACGACGGCAAGAAGCAGTTCGAGATCACCGAGGCGGGCCAGGCGCATCTCGTCGCGCACCGCGCGGCGGTCGACACCGCGCTCGCCCGCATGGACGAGGCGGGCGCCGCGCTCGGCCCCGCGCCGCAGATCGTGCGCGCGATGGAGAACCTGAAGGTGGCGCTGCGCCTGCGCATGCAGCGCGGGCCCTTGTCCGAGGACCAGGCCTCGGCCGTCGCCGCCGCCATCGACGCCGCCGCGACCGCGGTGGAACGGACCTAGCAGGCGGCGCCGCCGGCTGGAACCTGGCGTCCCCGGCGGGATTCGAACCCACGACCCTCGGATTAGGAATCCGATGCTCTATCCTGCTGAGCTACGGGGACGCTGGGCGCACCTTACCCCCGCCAACCCGGAAATGAAAACGGCGGCTTTGCGCCGCCGTTTTCGCTTTTGGGACCGCCCGTTCCTTGGGGGAGAGGGGGAGAGGGGAAAGGAAACGGTCCCGTACGCTTCGCTCTAAGCAATGCAAGATTCATGCCAGGATTCCGGAATCATGGATTCTCAACGGGTTGCGCGAAGGGGGGCCGGTCGCGCCCCCTCATACTGTAAAATTTTCCGACAGTTTTCCGGCCCCGGCCGGCTCGGTTGACGCGCTCCAGGGCGGCGGCCATAGTTGGCCAAACGCAGCGGAATCACCGTCGCCTAGGGAGGGCGCCATGGCAGGCCAGGACATCAAATACACGACGCGCGCGAACGAGACGTTCGACGGCTATCTCACCGGGCCGGACGGCAACCAGAAGGTGCCCGGAATCCTTCTGATCACCGCGATCTTCGGCGTCGACCAGGAGATGCGCGCGCTGGCCGACGGCTGGGCCAAGGACGGGTTCGTCGTGTCGACGCCCGACATCTTCTGGCGCCAGATCCCGGGCCCGACCGCCGACATAAAGGTGGCGTTCGAGCGCTACGAGAAGTTCGACCCGGTGCAGGGCATGAAGGACATCGAGGACCTGATGAAGGACCTCAAGGCGCGGCCGCAGTGCAACGGCAAGGTCGCGGTGCTGGGCTTCTGCTTCGGCGGGCGCTACGCCCACCTCGCCACCGCCCGGCTCGGCGCCAACGCCGCCGCCGCCTTCCACGGCACGATGATCGGCGAGCATCTCGACGAGGTGAACAAGGTGACGGTGCCGGTCAGCTATCATTTCGGCGCCACCGACCCGGTCGTTCCGATGGAGGAGGTGAACGCCATCAAGCAGGCCTTCGCCGGCAAGTCCAACGCCGAGATCGCGGTCTATGACGGGGCGGGGCACAATTTCTCGATGCCCAACAAGGATGGCTACCACCCCGAGGCGGCGCGCATCTCGCGCGAGCACGCGCTCGCCTGTTTCCGCAAGATGTAGGGAGAGGCGCCATGGCGGGCCGGACGGTGAAGGTCAAGGCGGCCGACGGCGAGTTCGACGCCTATCTGGCGGCACCGGCGCAGGGCAAGGGGCCCGGCGTGGTCCTGGTCACCCACATCTTCGGGGTGTGCGAGGACACCAGGGGCTGGGCCGACCGGCTCGCCGAGGCGGGCTGCGTCGGCATCGCGCCCGACTTCTTCTGGCGCGACGAGGAAAAGGGCGTGATCGCGCACGACGAGGCGGGCTACGGGCGCGCCCGCGCGCGCTCGGGCCGCACCGACCGGGCGAAGGTGGTCCAGGACGTCGGCGCCGCCATCGCCGCGCTGAAGGCGAATCCCGCCTGCAACGGCAAGGTGGCCGCCTGGGGTTACTGCTTCGGCGGGCCCATCGTGTGGCGCGCGGCGTGCGACGGAATGCTCGACGCCGGCGCCTCGTTCCACGGCACGATGGTCTCGAAGGCGATCCAGCCGGGCGACCGGCTGCGCTGTCCCGTCACCTTCCAGTATGGCGACAAGGACGATCTGGCGCCGCCCGAGGAGCTTGCCGCGATGCGCCAGGCGGTGGCCGCCAACCCTGGCAGCTCGTTCGCCGTGCATCCCGGCGGCGGGCACGGCTTCATGATGGCGCACGGGCGCAGCTACGACCGCACCGTCGCCGAGGCGGCCTGGGAGGCGGCGATGGCGCTGCTGGCGCCGTTCAGGCCCGCCCGGGCGGCAGAGTAGCGCCGGCGCGCAGCACCACGATGCGGGCGGCGCCGTAGCGCCGCTCGTCGAGCACCGCGAACCCGGCGGGCGCGGCGAAAGGCTCGCGTGCACCGACCTCGACCGTCACGATGGCGCCCGGCTCGAACCAGCCGGCGTCGGCCAGCGCATCGAGCGCCGCCGGCCCCTGCCCCGCCCCGTACGGCGGATCGAGGAACGCGACCGCGACCGGCGCGGCGGCGCGCGGCGGGTGGCGCACGTCGGAGGCCAGCACCGTCGCGTTCGCCTGCTCGCGCACCGCGGCGAGGTTGGCCCGCAGGCTCGCCAGCGCCGCCGGATCGGTCTCCAGGAAGGTTGCGTGCGCGGCGCCGCGCGACAGCGCCTCGATCCCCATCGCCCCGGTGCCGGCGAAGGCGTCGAGCACGCGCGCGCCGGAAAGCACCGAGCTGCCGCCGGCGCCGAACCCGCCATGCGCCAGGATGTTGAAGATGGATTCGCGCACCCGGTCCGCGGTCGGGCGCAGGGCGCGGCCCTCCGGCGCGGCGAGCCGCCGGCCGCGATGCCTACCGGCGACGACGCGCATGGGCATGCCCCTTGGCGCCCTCCGCCCAGGCGCCGCCGACCTGTTCGGCCAGCACCGCCCGGGGCACCTCGGCGACCGCGCCGGCGGCGAGCTTGCCGAGCTGGAACGGGCCGAACGCGACGCGGATCAGGCGGCTGACCGTCAGGCCGAGATGGGCCATCAATTTGCGCACCTCGCGGTTCTTGCCCTCGCGCAACCCAATGGTGATCCAGGCGTTCGAGCCCTCGGCACGGTCGATGGTCGCCTCGACCGGACCGTAGCGGACCCCGTCGATCTCGACGCCCTTGCCCAGCTTGGCGAGCGCGGCCGGGTCCGGCCGGCCGAACACCCGCACGCGGTAGCGCCGCGTCCAGCCGTTCGCCGGCAGCTCCAGGTGGCGGGCGAGCGCGCCGTCGTTGGTGAGCAGCAAGAGCCCCTCGGATTCGATGTCGAGCCGTCCGACCGAGACGACGCGCGGCAGGCCCGCGGGCAGCGCGTCGAACAGGGTGGGGCGGCCCTGCGGGTCGCGGTGGGTGGCGATCAGCCCGCGCGGCTTGTGGTAGCGCCAGAGCCGCGGCGCGGCTGGCGCCGCCACCAGCGTGCCCGTCGACAGCGATGCGCGCATCTTCGCCGACCAGCGTCGCGGGCGTCGTCACCGGCTTGCCGTCGAGCGTCACGCGGCCGGCAGCGATCAGCCGCTCGCCCTCGCGCCGCGAGCATACTCCGGCACGCGCGAGCCGTCGGGCGATGCGCTCGGTCATCGCCGCGCGGCGTCGACGAAGGCGCGGAAGATGGCCGCGTCGCCCGGGTCGATGGCGTATTCCGGGTGCCATTGCACGCCGAGACAGAAGCGGTGCGACGGCGACTCGATTCCCTCGATCACCCCATCGGGCGCGACGGCGTCGACCACCACGCCTGCGGCCACGTCCTTCACCGCCTGGTGGTGGGCGGAGTTCACCTGCATCTCGTCGCGCCCGGTGACGCGATGGAGCAGCGTGCCCGCGACCACCCGCACCGCGTGGCCCGGCTCGGTGCGCGGGTTCGGCTGCTCGTGCGCGAGGGCGCCGGCGATCTCGTCCGGGATGTGCTGGATCAGCGTGCCGCCGAGCACGACGTTGAGCACCTGCTGGCCGCCGCAGATGCCGAGCACCGGCAGATCGCGCGCCAGGGCCGCACGCAGCACGGCGATCTCGAAATCGGTGCGCCGCTCCTTGGTGGTGACGCGCGCATGGCGCGAGGTCGCGCCGAACAGGGCCGGGTCGACGTCGAAATTCCCGCCGGTCACGATCAGCGCGTCGATGCGCCCGGCATAATCCGTCGCCTCGTCCGGCAGATGCGGCAGCATCAAGGGCAGACCGCCCGCGCGCGCCACCGCGTCGGCGTAGTTCTCGCGCAGCGCGTACCACGGCATTTTCGAATAGCCGCCGGGACGTTCCGAATCGAGTGTGATGCCGACGATGGGCCGCATGGCGGCAATGTAGGGCGCACTCCGACTCGCCGCAACGCCGCGCGACGGGTCTTGCGCCCGCGAAGGCCGAACCGCTACGCCCCGCCGGGGGCGAGCTTGGTCTCGGCGAGGCGGGCCCAGTAGCTCGCCCCGACCGGCAGGATGTCGTCGTTGAAGTCGTAGTGCGGGTTGTGGAGCTGGCGGTCGCCGTCAGCCGGGCCGTTGCCGATCCAGACATAGCAGCCCGGCTTCTCGCGCAGCATGAAGGCGAAATCCTCAGCCCCCATCATCGGCGACTTGTCGGTCGACACCTTTTCGTCCCCGACCAGCGCGCGCGCCACCTTTTCGCATTGCGCGGTCTCGCCCGGCTCGTTCACCGTCGGCGGGTAGCGCCGCTCGTAGCGCACATCCGCCGCCACGCCGTGCGCCGCCGCGACGCCCTCGGCGATGCGGCGGATCGAAGCCTCGATCCGGTGGCCGATCTTGTCGCGGAACCAGCGCGCCGTGCCGCGCACCACCACCTCCTCGGGGATCACGTTCCAGGTGGTGCCGCCATGGATCTGGGTGACGCTGACCACGCCCGAGGCCATCGGGTCGAGCGTGCGCGCGACCACGGTCTGCAGCGCCGTCACCAGCGCGCCCGAGGCCACCACCGCGTCGGTGCCGAGATGGGGCATGGCGGCGTGGCAGCCGCGGCCGCGCAGGACGATCTCGAAGATGTCATAGGCCGCCATCATCGGGCCCGGCCGCATCGCCATCTCGCCCGCCGGGATGCCGGGGATGTTGTGCATGCCGTAGACCGCGGCGACCGGGAAGCGGCGGAACAGCCCGTCCTCGATCATCGCGCGCCCGCCGCCCTCGTTCTCCTCGGCGGGCTGGAAGATGAAATGCACCGTGCCGGCGAAATTGCGCGTCTCGGCCAGGTACTTTGCCGCGCCCAGCAGCATGGCGGTGTGGCCGTCATGGCCGCAGGCATGCATGCGCCCGTCATGGCGCGAGCGATGCGCAAATACGTTGGCCTCGTCCATGTCCAGCGCGTCCATGTCGGCACGCAGCGCGATGGCCGGCCCCGGTCCCTTGGCGCCGGCCAGCGTGCCGACGATCCCGGTCCGGCCGAGACCGCGATCGACGGCGAGGCCGAACCCGGCGAGCTTCTCGGCCACGAAATCGCCGGTCGCGCGTTCCTCGAAGGCGGTTTCGGGATGTTCGTGGATGTGCCGGCGCCAGGCCGTCATCTCGGCGTGGAACTCGGCGATGCGATTGACGATGGGCATGCCGGATCGTCCCGCCGCACCCTGGCCAAGTCAACGGGCTCGAAGGTCTTTGCCTTTATACCTGTAATTGGTATATGATCCTAAATTCTGGATTTCATACGTAGGCATGCCGGCCGGCGCGCCCGTATGTGGTAGGGAGACCTGCCCGGTGGTGCCGGGCCGGCCGGCAGGAACGGACAGGAGATGAGCCACCAATCGCCGAGCGGAGGGGCGGACGGGCGCAGGACTTCCGTGATGGGAAGCCCGCGAGAGGCGCGCCGGACACTCCTCGGCCGCGCCGCGCTGGTGGCCGCCGTTCTGGCCGCCCTGCCGGCCGGCACGCCGGGCCGCGCGGCCGAGATGGTCGCCGGGCCGGTGCCGGCGCGGGTGCTGCGGGTGATCGACGGCGACACGATCGAGGTGGCGGCCAAGATCTGGCTGGGGCAGGAGCTGACCATAAAGGTCCGCCTCGCCGGCATCGACGCGCCCGAGATGCACGGGAAGTGCGGCCGCGAGCGCACGCTGGCCCGCGCCGCGCGCGAGCTGGTGGCGGACGCGGTGGGCGGGAGCGTCCACCTGACCGCCATCCGGCGCGACAAATATGGCGGGCGGGTCGTCGCCCGCGTCGCCGCCGCGAACGGCCGCGACCTCTCCGACGCGCTGCTGACCGCCGGCCTCGCCCACCGCTATGGCGGCCGGCGCAAGCTTCCCTGGTGCCAGACGGCGAGCAGGTAGGAAGGCATCTCCTGGCGCCCTGTCCGCTCGTCCTGAGGAGCCCGCGCAGCGGGCGTCTCGAAGGGCGAACGGGGGAAGTTTCCCGCTTCTACAGCGGGGCGGTCGCGTCGCGGAGCCAGGCGCGCGTGGGCTTGTCGACCAGCGGCGAGACCGATTTGCGCACGCGCGCGTGGTAGGCGTCGAGCCAGGCGCGCTCGGCGTCGGTCAGCAGGGCAGGCTCGACCAGCGCGCGATCGATCGGCGCGAGCGTCAGCGTCTCGAGCTCCAACAGGTCGCGCTCCGCGCCCTTGGCGGCGGCGGCCGCCCGCACCAGCACCAGGTTTTCGATGCGGATGCCGTAGGCGCCGGTCTTGTAGTAGCCGGGCTCGTTCGACACGATCATGCCGGGCGCGAGCGGCACGTTCGAGGCGACGCGCGAAATGCGCTGCGGCCCCTCGTGAACCCCGAGATAGCTGCCCACCCCGTGGCCGGTGCCATGGTCGTAGTCGAGCCCCGCCTGCCACAGCGCCGCGCGCGCGAGGGGATCGAGCTGGCTGCCCGTCGTGCCGGCCGGGAAGCGCTGGGTGGCGATGGCGATGTGGCCCTTGAGCACGCGGGTGAAGCGGTCGCGCGCCTCGGCCGCAGGCTTCGCCCGCGCGCCCGCACCGGCGAGGAAGACCGTGCGGGTCACGTCGGTTGTGCCGTCGAGATATTGCGCGCCGGAATTGACCAGGTACACATCGCCCGGCGCCAGGATGCGGTTCGAGCGCGGCGTGGCATGGTAGTGCACGATCGCGCCGTTCGGCCCGGCGCCCGAGATGGTGCCGAACGAGAGCCCGCGATAGAGCTCGCCCTGCTCGCGGAACTGCTCGAGCGCGTCCGAGGCCGCGATCTCCGTCAGTCCGCTCTTGCGCACCTCGCCGCCGAGCCAGGCGAGGAAGCGGCAGAGCGCCGCCCCGTCGCGCAGGTGCGCCGCGCGCGCGCCGTCGATCTCGGCGCGGGTCTTGATCGCCTTGGGCAGGGTGCACGGGTCAGGCGCACGCAGCACGGCCGCGCCCGCCTTCTCCAGCCGGTCCGCGACCCAGGCGGGAGCGGTGGCGGGATCGATCCGCACCCGGCGCGCTGCCTTGCCGAGCGCGTCGAGCGCGTCGCCCAGCGCGTCGGGCGGGCGCAGCGCCACCCCTGCCCCGAAATGGCGGGCGAGCCCCTTTGCCGGCTTCCGCGGGTCGATAAACAACTCGACCCGCCCGCCCGAATGCACCAGCGCGAAGCACAGCGCGACGGGCGTGTGCGCCACGTCGGCGCCCCGCATGTTCAGCAGCCAGCAGATCGAATCGGGCGCCGACAGGAACGCCGCGTCGTGGCCGGCCTGGCGCAGCGACTTGCCGATCTCGCGCCTTTTGACCGTCGCCGCGCGCCCGGCATAGCGTAGCGGGTGCGGCACAGCGGGGGCGAGCGGCGGGGCCGGCTGGTCCGGCCAGACCGCGTCGAGCGGGTTCGTGTCGACCGGGACCGCGGTCGCGCCCGCCCGCGCGCAGGCGGCGGCGAGGCGCGCCACCCCGTCCGGCGTGTGCAGCCACGGGTCGTACCCCAGCCGCGCCCCGCCGCCGAGCTGCGCGGCGATCCACCGGTCGGGCGGTGAGTTTGTGACGTGGTGGATGGCGTAGCGCGACCGGTCGACCTCCTCGGCCGCCTGCAGCGTGTAGCGCCCGTCGACGAACAGGGCCGCCTTCTTCGCCAGCACGACGGCAGTGCCGGCCGAGCCGGTGAAGCCGGTGAGCCAGGCGAGGCGGCGGGCGCGTGGCGGAATGAACTCGCCCTGATGCTCGTCGGCGAGCGGCACGACGAAGCCCGCCAGGCCGCGCCGCGCCAGCTCCGCCCGCAGCGCCGCGAGCCGGCCGGCATGGACCGCGCGACCGCCGGTTTCCGCCGTTTCAGCCGTTTCCGCCGCCAGGACCGCCGTGCTGCGCGCCATCTCGCCCTCCACGCGCGCCAGCCTAGAGCAAGCGCCGGCGGAAGGGAATTGGCCGAACTTCACCCCGGCACGCCGGCCGTTTGCGGAATCGTGCGGCCTGCGGGACCAACGCCGGTGATGACATGCACCACACGCAATGGTGCGTTGGAAGATCGCTTCACCGAGAATGAGGGCACCTTCACATTTTTGCAACGAATTGCCTTTAATTGCTCATCGTTCGCAGTGCATCCATTGCTTTCCCGCCTTCCCCTCCCAGGCGCCGACAACCCGCCAGAACCTGCGGCATTTGATGAATTTTTGGGCAGGCTGGGGCTGCCGCGCCGACCAGCGGCAGGCGCTGAGCCTTGCAAATATGCAATGATGCGGTGCAACAATTCGGCTTTTTCGCGACCCTCGCGACCTCTATATAGGTGTCAACGAGGAACGGAGCGCGTCACCGCCCCGCTTCGGATGGAAGGAGAACCGACATGTCGAACAAGTATTATAGGCCGGCGGTCGACTACGCGGACGTGGAGCGCCTGCGGCGCGCCGCCGAGGTTGCCCGCGGCGAGGCGATGGGCCGGTGGATCGGCCAGGCCAGCCACGCGATCGCCGAGGCGTTCCGGACGCTGGACCGCTGGTTCGAAGGCGCCCGGGCCCTGCAGTCGATGAACGACTCGACCGAGGTCCGCGCACGCGCCGACTACCCCGCCGTGTTCGGCGGCAACCCGGACCGCGTGACGCACGCGAAGCACGCGAACGACGACAAGCACGTCGCAGCCGCCTGACCCTCCCTCAGGCGCGCGGCAAGGCTCTGCCGGCCTCTAACGGCAGGATTTCTGCGGGTCTCAGCCATGCTGAGGCCCGCAGTTCTCGTTTGGGGTAGCGTTTTGGGTAGCGAAATCGACGGCCGCGCCGCGGGGGCGCGCGCCTCAATATGGGTCGTGACGAGCGGTCACCCAGTGCTACGCTCAATGCCAGCGCCGCCGGCAGTGCGGCGATCCAGGGAGGACGACAATGGCGATTTCCGGTGGGGCCTCGCTGGCGATCCGATGGTGCCGTGCTGCCCGCCCTGCCTGTCTCGATGGTCGCCTCGGCGCCCGACGGTGCGGCGGGTGAGGCCGCGGCGATGAAGCCGCGGAGAGCCTCAACTTCCCCAACACCGCCGCGCTGTTTGACCAGCTTCAATGAGGCCGCGGCGACGAAGCCGCGGAAAGCCCCATCGCCCGGCTCGTACAGCGCCCGGAGGTGGGTCAGGCTTCAATGAGGCCGCGGCGATGAAGCCGCGGAGAGGCCGCAGGGCTGAAATTGAACGCCATGATGTCGTAATCGCTTCAATGAGGCCGCGGCGACGAAGCCGCGGAGAGTCCGACATGCCCGCACGGGTCCGCTCGGGAATCCGTGCTTCAATGAGGCCGCGGCGACGAAGCCGCGGAGAGCACGGCACGTCCGCCCATTTGCGCGCCGGACCATGGCGGCTTCAATGAGGCCGCGGCGACGAAGCCGCGGAGAGACCAGCTACCGCAAGATCATCGAACGGGCGCTGGCGCTGCTTCAATGAGGCCGCGGCGACGAAGCCGCGGAGAGGGCGCGAGACCGATGCCGCCGCGCGCGCTCAAGCGGTTGCTTCAATGAGGCCGCGGCGACGAAGCCGCGGAGAGAGCCCGCCACGCGCGGTATGCGTGCCGATGCGTAACGCTGCTTCAATGAGGCCGCGGCGACGAAGCCGCGGAGAGGCGATCCGCGTCGACACGTCATGCGCGGCCGTGACCGGGCTTCAATGAGGCCGCGGCGACGAAGCCGCGGAGAGCACCGGGAGCGTGGTCGCGGCGGCCTGACCGGCGATCGCTTCAATGAGGCCGCGGCGACGAAGCCGCGGAGAGCGAGCCTACGAGCGTGCGCGGGCGTGGCTGATGCGCAGCTTCAATGAGGCCGCGGCGACGAAGCCGCGGAGAGAACCGCCGGCAGCGTCCGCACCAGCTCGTCGATTGTGCTGCTTCAATGAGGCCGCGGCGACGAAGCCGCGGAGAGCCGTCGCCGCCGTCGTCGGCCGCGATGAATCTGCGCGGCGCTTCAATGAGGCCGCGGCGACGAAGCCGCGGAGAGGCCGAGCGATACTCATCGTCCTGCTTGATTGCTGGATCGCTTCAATGAGGCCGCGGCGACGAAGCCGCGGAGAGCCGCCTGCGGGCCCGACACCGACGGCCGGTCGAACACGGGCTTCAATGAGGCCGCGGCGACGAAGCCGCGGAGAGCTCGCGATACGAGTCAGCGCGGTCTGCGGATCAGGACGTGCTTCAATGAGGCCGCGGCGACGAAGCCGCGGAGAGGCCGCAGTTCAAGCGCGTTCGCGGCGTCCACCTCGGGGCTTCAATGAGGCCGCGGCGACGAAGCCGCGGAGAGAGCGAAAGGCGGCCCGCTCGAACTGGGTCGCCATGGCGCACGCTTCAATGAGGCCGCGGCGACGAAGCCGCGGAGAGGTCGATACCGACGGACCCTGGGCCTCGAGATGCAGATCGCGCTTCAATGAGGCCGCGGCGACGAAGCCGCGGAGAGAGACCAGTGATACCTACACGGTCGACAGTCAATCGAACATGCTTCAATGAGGCCGCGGCGACGAAGCCGCGGAGAGCTGCCAGTTCTGGCGATCCATGCTGGCAGACGCTGCTGAATGCTTCAATGAGGCCGCGGCGACGAAGCCGCGGAGAGCCGCCGACTGGCGCGGACGGATCCGGCCGATCGCCGATGCTTCAATGAGGCCGCGGCGACGAAGCCGCGGAGAGCGAGGTCGAGGCCAGGTGGCATCGGACGGCGCCAGAGCTTCAATGAGGCCGCGGCGACGAAGCCGCGGAGAGGCTGGCAGGTCGGAAGGGCGTCGACCGCAGAGACCGCGCTTCAATGAGGCCGCGGCGACGAAGCCGCGGAGAGATCTACGCCATCCGCTGCTGGTCGATGAGATGCTGCCGATGCTTCAATGAGGCCGCGGCGACGAAGCCGCGGAGAGCCTGCGCCAGCGGGCGAGCCGGCAAACGAGCCTGTCAGCGGCTTCAATGAGGCCGCGGCGACGAAGCCGCGGAGAGGAGCACGATCCGCGCATCGGTGTCCCACGATCCGGGGCTTCAATGAGGCCGCGGCGACGAAGCCGCGGAGAGCCTGGTCAGGGAGCTGCTGGTCGACCCGGCGTCGAAGCTTCAATGAGGCCGCGGCGACGAAGCCGCGGAGAGGTGACCGACACGGCCTGCCCAACGGAGCGTCATGCGGCTTCAATGAGGCCGCGGCGACGAAGCCGCGGAGAGCCGTCGCCGATGAACGAACAACGCGCGTTCGATTACGTGCTTCAATGAGGCCGCGGCGACGAAGCCGCGGAGAGCGGCATCAGCGCAGTCGATCGGCCGCGCATCGTCAACGCTTCAATGAGGCCGCGGCGACGAAGCCGCGGAGAGCAGGACGTGAACTCTGTCGCAGGCGCTCGCGTCGGGCTGCTTCAATGAGGCCGCGGCGACGAAGCCGCGGAGAGTTAGCGCAGGGCCGGGCTTGGCGTCCGGCTGACCGCGCTTCAATGAGGCCGCGGCGACGAAGCCGCGGAGAGAGCCGCTTGCGAACCCCTTGAAGCGTAGCTGATTTCGCGCGTCTTGCGAGCGGTGGAGCGCGTCGACCAAGTGACGAAGAGGCGGAATGAGCCGCATTAGACTCTTCACGATGTCAAAGAACCTTCAGCTTCCGTCAGTTACCGAGAATCGAGCGGGTCCCGCCGATAGCGCACCACCGAGCCGCTCGATTCGCCGCGGCGGCCGGCCGGCCGGAACGGGTCCATCATATCACCGTGGCGCGACGCTCTACAGGGATGTAGGTCTTGCCGAGGCTCGCCACCGACAGCTTAACCCGGTCCGCCGGGCCGACGTCGACCAGCAGCACATGGTCCTCCTCTGGCTTGATGAGCGTGCGCGCAGCCGCGTCTCGAGCTCGGCGCGGCGGCGCGGCGTCAGCCGGCACTGGAACACCGAAAGCTGCAGCCACTCGCCGTAGCCGTTCATGGTCTTGAACACGCGGCGCCACCGCTTCGCGTCCGATGATGTCGTAGGTCACCATGTAGATGCGATCGTCCGCCGCCATCGGCGCCTCACCGCGGCAAATAATGGGGATAGGCGTCGAGCTCGCCCAGCAGGTAGCGCGGCCCAGCAGCCGCGCCTGGACGAGAAGCAGCCGGCGCATCGACAGGCGATAGCCGAAGATGCGGATGGGTCGTCTCCTGCGACATGCGGCGCTCGAATGCCGCGACGAAGCGGCGGCGGCCGGGCTGGGCGAGGGCCGTGCCCGTCGCGCCGACCACGAAATCGCGCGGCCCCGACCTCGCCCGTGTTGACCACCGAAAGAACCACGGAATCGGCGATGATTGGCCGGAACGGCTCCATCATGTCGAGCGCGAGCGCCGGCCGACCGTAGCGCGGCGCGTGGAAGAAGCCGCGATAGGGATCGAGCCCGATCGTGGCGAGCGCCACGGTCAGGTGGCGGGCTAGCATGGCGTAGGCGAGCGACAGCATCGCGTTCACCGGATCGGGCGGCGGACGCCGGTTGCGCGCCTCGAAGCGGAACGGGGCAAGCCCGCCCTCGGCCGCATGCGGTTCGGCGGCGGGCGGGGCGAGCAGGCCGGCGAAGGCGCGGAAATAGGTGGCGGCGGCGTCGCCCTCGAAGCCGAGCAACTCGTCAGTCGCGCCGGCCCCGCCGGTCGCCTTGCGCGCCGCCGCGAGCCGGTCGAGCGCCACCTGGCGCAGGGCCTCGTCGCCGCGCCAGTTGCGGCGCAGGATGGTGCGCTGGTTGGCGATCTTCGCCGCCACCAGCTCGCGCGCGAAGCGCAGGCGGAACGCGTCGTCGAAGCTCGCCCGGTACTGGGCCGTGCGCAGCTCCACATTGCGGTGGGCGAGCCCGTGGGCCATGCCGCGGAACCAGCCGCCATGGCTGTGGAAGGTCAACCGGAATGTCGCGGTCGATCAGCGCGGTCAGCGCCGGCGTGGTGATTTGCACGTTGCCGAACAGCGCCACCTCGGAGATGTCGATCAGCCGCACCTGTGGTCTCGCCCTGCCTCCTCGTCGGTGATCTTGAGCGTTTCGCCCTCCTTGGCGATGCGGGCGCGCTGCGACTGCACGACCAGCGGCAGCGCCTCGTCGGCCGGAATGGCGATGGGCCGCGGCGCGAGGGCGGAGCCGGACAGCGCCGCCACCTCGTCCGGCAGGCAGATCGAGACCAGCGCGCAGCGCGGGCATTTCGGGCTGTCCTGGAGCGGCGGCGGGATGCGGCCCTGGGCGACCAGCAGGCGCAGTTCGTGACACCGCGCTGCGGGCCGCCGACCGCAGCGCTTCGTCGAGCACGATGCGCACGCGCTCACGGCTCTCGGCGTACCAGATGGCGCCCTCGGGGACGCGATATCCGTGTTCCTCGAGCAGCAGCGCCTGCAGGCAGACCTGGATGCGCTCCGGCTCGTAGGCGCCCTGGGGCGATGTGCGGGCGCTTGCCGCGCTTGTAGTCGACGGGGATGACGCTCGCCGCCCTCCGCCTCGGCGACGTCGATCTTGGCGATGACGCCGAGCGTTTGCGGACGACAGGGTCAGCGCGCGGGTGATGAGCGAGGGCTCGTTCGTCCGCGACGCGTTTCCGGGCGACGGCAGGGGTCGGCCCGGCCGTGTCGACGCGCGCGTGGACGCGGCGTGCCGTCGACGGTGTCGGCGCTGTCGGCCCATTCCGACTGGGTCCACATCAGATAGGCGAGGCGCGGGCAATAGACGAACTCGTTCACCATGCGCGCCGGGACGAGCGGCGCGTCGCCGTCGACCGGCGGCGCCGGCAGGTCGAAGGAAAGCTGGCCCTCAGCGGGTTCCGACTCCATTCCGCGGCTCCGGCAGGAACAGGCCGCCGCCCATGTGGCTGTCGCGGCCGATGAGGATCGGCCCGGGCACCGCGACCGCGAAGCCCAGGCGGAGGCGCGCGGCGACGTTGCCGCCGTCGGGTCCGGATTCCCGATCGACCAGCACCGACCGAGGGGTGCGGAAGGCCGCGGCGCGCGCATTCGCGGACGACGTCGGCGGCGATCTCGGCCGCAGCGTCGCGCGCGCGGCGCGCATGGCGCGTCGGGCGATAGGGCGTCTCGGAAATCCAGCACCGCCCGGCGGCGCAGATGCCCCGCCCGGCGCCGGCCGCGACCGGCTGCAAGGCGCATGACGCCGAGGCGGCCCGCGCGCACCTCGCCCAGCGCGTCCACGACCCGCACGAACCGGGCCGACTGGCCCGCGCGACAAGGTCGCGGTACGGTCGGCGGCATCGGGCCGGATCACATAGAGCCGGCCGAGGCTGGCGCCGCGCAGCATCGACGGCCGCGGCGAGGAATACGTGGCCGTGCGAGCCGTCGCCCGCCGGCGCGCCGTCCGGACGATGGCCGGAGAAAAGGGTGGAGACGCGTCCGTCGCGATGAGCTCGCGGTCGAGCGCCATCAAGGCCCGGCGCACGGCCCTCAGCAGGTCCGGCGCATCGCGCGCGGCGAGCGGCCGGCCCGTCTCGATCGTAAATGCGGCGACCCTCCGCGGCGACGGCGACGGCGACAGGCGCCGGCGCCATCAGCCCCAGCCCCAGATAGCGCCCGTCGCCGATCACCACTGGGCCGGGCACCGGACGGGCGAAGGCGATTTCGACGTGCCAAAGACGTTCCTTGGTGAAACGCGTGCCGGACGCGAAGGATTCGGCCCGCGCGCCGCGCGCGGCGAACGGCTCGCGCTGCACCCGCAGCCATTCGACCGGCGCCTCGATGCGCGCGTGGCGCAGCGCCTGGCGCACGGCGGCGGCGGCGCGTGATTCCTCGGCGCTCCGCTCGGCGCCGGTCTTGGCCTCGTCCCGCGTGCGGCGCGGGTCGATGCGCCGGCGCGCCGCGCGCTGCGGGGAGCGCGGCCGGCGTCACCGTCCGCCACAGGCGCGACGGGGACGCGCCATTCGCGACGCCATAATGGCGCAGCATGGACCGGTCGTCTGCGGGGACGAGCGTCCACGTCCCGCTCGAGTTCGCCCGTTGCCGGATCGACGTCTTCGGACACGGAGAGACCGGAGAAGGCCCAGCCCACATCGTCCATCGACAGCGGGCAGTCGGGCGGGATCTCGACCAGGATCCGGCGGATCGCGCGGTCGGCGTAGCCACTGCCGATCGACGGGAGTGGCAGGATGCGAATGCGCAGGTCCTTGTCGGCTTCGGTCGCGTCCGGCCCGATGATGGTGCGATTCAGAGGGCGCGGCCTTGTCCGCAATGCCCTTGGAAAGCCTTTGCGCGGCCAGGTCGCGCACGCGCTCGACCAGCGAAGTGGCGCCGGCGAGGGGCCAAGGCTGGAAGGCTGCCGTCCGCCATGTCGCGCAGGTCATAGAGGAGACGCGCCGGCGGACTGTCATAGGCGACCTGGCGGAAGCGCGGCTTGGGCGGCTGGGCGAACAGGTGCGGCGCTTGCGACCCTCGCCTTCGTCCGAGAAGCGGCGGCCGCATCGCGGCAAACCGGGCTCTCGAGGCTGGCGAGCGAGCCCGGGCCCGGACAGGCGAGCGGCGTGCCGGCGCCGACTCGTTGGGCCGGTGCACGACGCCGCCATGCGCGGCGAGGCGAGCTTCGGCCGCATCTTCGTCCAGCACCTCGCCGGTCGCCCAGGCGGCGTCGACCCCGCGGCCGAGCTGGTAGAGCCGCTCGGCGAGGCCCGCGAATCGGCGGGCATGGTCGTCCGGTCCGTCGAACCGCCAGAGATAGAGGAGCGGCGTCGCCGCATCGAACAAACGCGGGCGGATCGCCTTGGCCGCGCGTATGTCGGCAACGCGGGCCGGATCGCCGCCGACGGCGTCGAGGTCGTTGTTCGGCACGTAGGTCGTGTAACCCCGCACTGGCCGTGACTTCGGCGCAGCAATGACGGGCGCGTGCAACGCTTCCAACCAGCCGAGCGCCTCGCGGTCCGCCGCGGCGAGGGACGCGCCGCGCGCGGCGCCAGCCACCAGCGCCTGGAACAGCCGCGCCGGCGCGGGCGGCCAGTCGCCGGTGCCATGATAGCGCCCGTCGTGAAAGCGGACGGCGATGAGGAGCGCGCGGGCCATCGATCGTCTAGCCCGCGGCTTCGGCCTTGGATTTCTTGTCGGCCTTCTTCGCGTCCTCCTTGGCGCGGGCCTTGTCGATGCTCACGCGGCGCGTCGGTGCCGACGCCGAACGCGCCCGCGGCCGCCCTTGCGTAGTCGAGTGCCGCGGATCCGGACAGCGCGACCGGCGTCGCGCTCGCCCTTTCGTCCGACCAGCGTCCAGTCCGGCGCGGTGGCTGCGTCCGGCACCAGGAGGCAGCCCTGGCGCAGGAACGGATCGAGCGGCGCGGTCGCCGCAACCAATGAGAGGCCGAGCACGTAGCGACGGAGCGCGCCCGATCGCCCCCGAGGCGGCGCAGCGCGACCAGATTGACGGTCACGTCTCGCTCGATCGGCCCGTGCGCCACGATGCCGCCCAGTACGTCGTCCCGCCGGGACGTGAACGAAGCCGCGCTGGGCGAGCGGGCTCTCCCTCGGGTTGCTCCTCCTGCCTTCTCCTTTTCCTGATCGCTCGAACACCTTCGAGCGCCGCGTAGTCGAAGCGGCGGGTTGTACTGCGCCGAGCGATGCAGCACGTCGACGTTCCACGCACGGACGACCGACTGCACGATGCGCGGAAGCTTCGCCTGGGTGTCGCGCGAATCCCAGGCGCCGAAGACCAGCGATGTCGGCGCGAGCTTCGCGATCTCGGATGCGTCGTTGCGCTCGAGGAAGCGTCTTAAAGGCCGATTGCGCCGCCTCGCGCAGGTCGAACCCGTCCTCTTTCCCGACACAGCGCACGATGGCGTCGCCAAGGCGGTGGCCGGCCTCGAGGATCGAGATGCGCTTTTCGTTGCCGTAGGCGATGTCGATCTGCGGGACGAGCGCGTCGTAGGGCGGGCTCTTGAAGATCGGCTCGATTCGGTTGGCCTGGGCGCCGACGCTGTCGATGGTCGCGACCTTCGTGCCGTCCGAAAGCTCGTCGATATTGTAGCCGATATCGGCATAGGTCGGCGGGAAGATCACCGCGCCCTCGCCCTCCACCGGGACCAGCTTCTGCTTGAGGTGCAGCGCGACGGGCCCGGAGAATCGTCCGCCCAGCTATTGATGGCGTCATCGTCGAGGTCGAGTCTCGTTCATGTCTGAGTCTCCCTACTCGTGCAAACGTCACGACCTTATTTTCTTGCCCGACCAGTCCAAGCGTCAACCCGAAACATGCTGACGGAAAACGGAAATCGGCATGCCGCCCAGTGCGGCGCGCAGGCCAATATCGGCTGGCAGGGTCTCCGCCCCACGTCAGGTACCGCACTTGGCGGCCGTCGGTAGTCAGCGGGTCGGGCGTGCTCAAGCCCCAAGCGGCCATCAACTCGACGACGGGTGAGAGCCGACCTTGATGTTCTGTGGTCGTTTGGCGAATAGCCGGCATCGAGCGGAAGTCCATGCCCCGCGCGAGTCGAAACTGAAGCTGCCGCCCATTGGCGTAGCAGAGCGAACGGCCCGAATTTACGGTGCTCCTATCTGCGCTCCAAAGTTGGTATCCCGAGTCACGAGATCGACTGCTTCACTTCTGTCTTATTCTTGCGGGCTTCGGCGCACTCCCCGCAACATGGCTCGTGCTATCCGGTCAGCCGACGTTACCCGCCTAGAATTTGACGTTGTCGCGGCTGGACTCGTCGCCCCAATAGTCGAATCGAACGACTGCCGGCCCTCACCCACGAGCGCACTCGGAAGTGCCATCCGGTCTGCTGCCTGGTCGAGGAAAGGGTGGCGACAACTCGAACGCCAGTTCACCGTCTGCCTCAAGGTGTCCTCACAGTGTCGTCGTCTGGCACATCTTTCGCGCTCTTCGAGCGCATCAGCGATCCGAGTGGAGCCCAACGACCGCACTTCTGCCGCCGCCAGAAATTCAAGCACCGCGGAGACGGGATCCTCTTCGCCCGCGGCGCGGAGGCGGAAGCGCACGTTCGCCTCGTCCGACCAGTCGAATCCGCCTTCGGCGTCGCCCAGCAAAATCTCCGCCGCCTCGAGGAAGCCGAGGCAGGCGAAGACCTGGCCGGGGTTGAACAGGTCGACCGGGATGGACGCTCCGCCATCACGCCTCCCTCGCTTGTCGTTCTCGCGGGAGGCCTGCTGGTCCGCCGCGCGCACCAACGCCTCGAGCCAGGCGAGGCCCCACGGCCCCCAGTCCTTCTGCAGGCGCGCGAAGCGCAGCGCCACCTCGCGCGCCCGCCCGGCGAGCGCCGAGGGCGGGGCATCGTCGCTGCCCGCCGTCTCGATGGTCGGCCGCGCCCGCCCGTGATGGGCGGCGACAAGGTGGAGAACCAGGTCCTTCAACTCATCCGTCAGATCATGGAATTCTTTGCTCTTTTCGACGTATGGCAGCGAGCCGAACTCGTGGCGATAGCAGTCGAGGAAGTTGCGCCGGAGTGGCCCCTTCGTCTTGGCGTAGATGTTGCCGTCGCGCGGCGCGCTGAAGGCGCGCTGCCAGCGCTCTGCCCTTTTCCCTTCGTCGTGAAGTCGCGCCGCGAGCACGACGGCGCTCGGCCACGCCGTCGGGAAGGCTCAGCGCTCGAGCAGAGCCTCGCGCCTTCGCCCCCGCCCAGTCTTGGTGCTCGTCGAGCGTCTGGTCCCGGCGCGGCGACAGGGCACGGTCATCTTCCGTATCGGCCGCTGTCCCGGTACTTCTCCACCCGAAGCTGGCGTAGCGGATTCCCCTCTCCGTCGCGGCGAATGTCGAAAACATATGGCTTGCGCCAGTCGGCTTCCGCCTCGGGCGCGTCCGGAGCAACGCTGCGGATCCGATGGCCGATTTGCTTCTCCCACTGCTCGTCGTTATCAGGCGTCCGCGCCGGCTCGGTCGAATCCTTCTGGAAGAGTCCGCCTGAATTCACACCGCCTAGTCGCGCATCTAGCACTAACGTCTGACCGGAGATTTCTCTCAGGAGCGCATCCTTGCGGCCACTGGTCTCGCCGAACATTGCGAGTTGGGCCAGCGTGAGCGGCCGCGCCGCACCCGGCGCACCCAGAACGAACGCAACGACCGTTCGCCCGGCCAGCGGCGGCGGCACGTCGTCCGGAACCAGGGCCGTCGCACGCGCGTCCGCCGTTTCCATCAATTTCCGGGCGCGAGCGATCAGCCAGTCACGGATGCGGAAGCCTTCCGTCTCCAGCCTCTCGGTCAGGTGCAGCGGCGCTGCATCAAAGAATTCGGCGATCTCCTGGTCGCTCGCGGGCGGCGCCCCGCGCACCGGCAGCCAAGTGCGCCAGACCAGCGTCGCCTGCGGCTTTTCGTCATCCCAGCCGCGCAGCCAGGGCCCGACCTCAGGCCGGCCGGCATGTTCGGCGAGCGAGGTCATCGACCACGCCTCGACCAGCGGCCGGGTTAGGGCGGGATAGAGTGGCGCCGGAGTGGTCGCCGACTTGACGGCCTCGCTGTGCGCGGATCGCAATGCTGCCGAGCGCCGCCGGGCTCGCGTCTAAGCTGCCATCGGCGTGGCGCGGCAGCGCGATCGAGAAGCTCGCGGCAGCGCTGCGCCGCCTCCTGTTCGTGAGGCAGGCAGCTCCGAGACCGCGTCCATCACGTCTATGCGCGCGTCGCCGTTGCCCAGCCGGTTGACGCGCCCGAGCCGCTGGACCATGCGCTCGAACGGCACCAGGTCGCAGACCATGTGATCGGCGTCCATTCGATGCCGACCTCGCCGGCCGAGGTCGCGACGACGAAGGCGGGCTTCGTGGGCCTGGCGCCGCCCGAGGTGAACCCCAACTCCCTCAGGACGTTCGCGGCCCGCTCCCGTTCGTGGACGCGGCGCGCGCCGACGAGCAGCTCCGGGGGCAGGATGTCGCGCTTCGCCTTTTTCGCTGTCTCGCCGAATCCGTTCGGCCGCGTCGTCCGCCACATCCCGGCTGTTGACATAAACCAGTACGCGGGCTGGCGGGCCGCCATCCCCGCCCCCCAACTCCCACGCGGTTTCGGCGAGCCGGTTCGCCAAGCGCTTGTCATCGCCTGGGCGGAGAACCAGCCGCTTCGACGCGCCGTGGCGCCGCGCCACGATGGGATCGGCCCGGTCGGCGGCTTCGAGCCGGACAGACGGCCGTCCCCCTCTCGTGCTCGCGCCCGGTCGCGGAGAGGCCGAGGAGATGGAAGCGAGGCACGACCCTCTGGCGCGCCTCGCCCCGCGGTGCGAGCGCGTCGTCGCGCCCAATCGCCGTCAGTAGCCGCTCGAAAGGCGGGACGAGATGGGCTTCGTCGAGCACAAGGAGAGTGTCGGCGCCGAGCAGCCCGGCATGGTAGGCGCGCGTGCGCGTCGACACGCCATAACCGGAGAAGAGGAGCCGCGAGCCGATCATGTCGACGGTGCCAACGACGATGGCGTAGCGCCGCGGGATCTTGAAGCCATGCGCGGTTGTCGGCGAACTGGCCGCGCAACGTGCTGACCCGCAGCGCGGGATCCGCCGCATTCTTCCTGATCTTCTTCGCCTCGTCGGTCGCCTGGTCGACCACCGCTCGCCGGTCGACCACGTAGACGAGGCGCCGGGGCACCGTTCCCCCCGCCCGACGGGCGAGGTACCAGATCGCCATGACCGAGGTCTTGCCGAGCCCGGTCGGAAAAAAAAAAAAAAAAAAAAAAAAAAAAAAAAAAAAAAAAAAAAAAAAAAAAAAAAAAAAAAAAAAAAAAAAAAAAAAAAAAAAAAAAAAAAAAAAAAAAAAAAAAAAAAAAAAAAAAAAAAAAAAAAAAAAAAAAAAAAAAAAAAAAAAAAAAAAAAAAAAAAAAAAAAAAAAAAAAAAAAAAAAAAAAAAAAAAAAAAAAAAAAAAAAAAAAAAAAAAAAAAAAAAAAAAAAAAAAAAAAAAAAAAAAAAAAAAAAAAAAAAAAAAAAAAAAAAAAAAAAAAAAAAAAAAAAAAAAAAAAAAAAAAAAAAAAAAAAAAAAAAAAAAAAAAAAAAAAAAAAAAAAAAAAAAAAAAAAAAAAAAAAAAAAAAAAAAAAAAAAAAAAAAAAAAAAAAAAAAAAAAAAAAAAAAAAAAAAAAAAAAAAAAAAAAAAAAAAAAAAAAAAAAAAAAAAAAAAAAAAAAAAAAAAAAAAAAAAAAAAAAAAAAAAAAAAAAAAAAAAAAAAAAAAAAAAAAAAAAAAAAAAAAAAAAAAAAAAAAAAAAAAAAAAAAAAAAAAAAAAAAAAAAAAAAAAAAAAAAAAAAAAAAAAAAAAAAAAAAAAAAAAAAAAAAAAAAAAAAAAAAAAAAAAAAAAAAAAAAAAAAAAAAAAAAAAAAAAAAAAAAAAAAAAAAAAAAAAAAAAAAAAAAAAAAAAAAAAAAAAAAAAAAAAAAAAAAAAAAAAAAAAAAAAAAAAAAAAAAAAAAAAAAAAAAAAAAAAAAAAAAAAAAAAAAAAAAAAAAAAAAAAAAAAAAAAAAAAAAAAAAAAAAAAAAAAAAAAAAAAAAAAAAAAAAAAAAAAAAAAAAAAAAAAAAAAAAAAAAAAAAAAAAAAAAAAAAAAAAAAAAAAAAAAAAAAAAAAAAAAAAAAAAAAAAAAAAAAAAAAAAAAAAAAAAAAAAAAAAAAAAAAAAAAAAAAAAAAAAAAAAAAAAAAAAAAAAAAAAAAAAAAAAAAAAAAAAAAAAAAAAAAAAAAAAAAAAAAAAAAAAAAAAAAAAAAAAAAAAAAAAAAAAAAAAAAAAAAAAAAAAAAAAAAAAAAAAAAAAAAAAAAAAAAAAAAAAAAAAAAAAAAAAAAAAAAAAAAAAAAAAAAAAAAAAAAAAAAAAAAAAAAAAAAAAAAAAAAAAAAAAAAAAAAAAAAAAAAAAAAAAAAAAAAAAAAAAAAAAAAAAAAAAAAAAAAAAAAAAAAAAAAAAAAAAAAAAAAAAAAAAAAAAAAAAAAAAAAAAAAAAAAAAAAAAAAAAAAAAAAAAAAAAAAAAAAAAAAAAAAAAAAAAAAAAAAAAAAAAAAAAAAAAAAAAAAAAAAAAAAAAAAAAAAAAAAAAAAAAAAAAAAAAAAAAAAAAAAAAAAAAAAAAAAAAAAAAAAAAAAAAAAAAAAAAAAAAAAAAAAAAAAAAAAAAAAAAAAAAAAAAAAAAAAAAAAAAAAAAAAAAAAAAAAAAAAAAAAAAAAAAAAAAAAAAAAAAAAAAAAAAAAAAAAAAAAAAAAAAAAAAAAAAAAAAAAAAAAAAAAAAAAAAAAAAAAAAAAAAAAAAAAAAAAAAAAAAAAAAAAAAAAAAAAAAAAAAAAAAAAAAAAAAAAAAAAAAAAAAAAAAAAAAAAAAAAAAAAAAAAAAAAAAAAAAAAAAAAAAAAAAAAAAAAAAAAAAAAAAATTCATGTCGCTTTCCATTTCGTCGCGCGCCTCGCTGGCACCAACCGGAACCTCATCCGGGCTCATCACGCTGCGTCCCGCCGCAGGTGCTGCTGGGCGAGCCGGCGGGCGAGGTCGATGCGCCGGGCGGCGGCTTGCACTGGGTCGTGGTCGAGGGTCGCGTACAGAGCCCGAAACTTCTCCTCGCCATCAATCCGTCTGTCGGCGTGGAACTCGCTGGGGAAGACGCCCACATTTGCCTTGCCCAGCCCAAGCCTCGACGCCGGCGCCGGCCGCGAGCACACGCTGCCCGGGCGTCGTGGCGAGTACCGCGATCGCGTGTGCCTCCGCCGCCTCGGCCGCCGATGGCTTGTGGTCCCTCGCCTCCGCAAAGGCGGGGCCCTTCTTCGCCGGCATCAAGAACGGCCGAAGCTCCCCGAAGCTCGGCCAGCGCTGGTTCTGCCAGCCGGCTCGGAAGCGCGCCATGCCGGCGAGCAGATCATGCCGCTCGAGCCGCAAGGCGTGCACGTCGTCGACCAGGCAGACCACGAGTTCGCCGTACCCCTGCGGATCGGTGTCCTTCGACTTCAACGGCCGGTAAGACCTGTTGAGGCCGCCCACGACGATCTCGTTAACGTCAGCCTTCGATGCGCAGATGGCCATCGGCCTCCTCCTCGCGACGGAAATGTTCGGCGAGCGCGGCGTCGACCAGATCGCCCGTCTTCATGGCGGGCTCGAAGTAGTCCTTCAGCGGCGCCCCTTGATCCAGTTCTCGACGTGGCTGGTGTAGTCGGTGCGCCGACACTCGGCGTCGGCGACCGCCTTCTCGACCACGAAGGCGGCATTGACGCCCGGCTTCTCGACGTGCCGCTTCCACTCCGCGGCGGCGTTCTTCTTGCTGCCCTTCGGCGTCGTGCTGTGCTGCCTGGCGCCGCAGGATCTCGAACTCGGCCGCATAGGTCCTTGCGAGCGACGGGGCGCCGCGACGTCGGCGCCAGCCGACGAAGGTTCCCTTCCCTGTTCCTCTTCCCTGTTCCCTTTCCTGTTCCCTTCCAGGGACAACACTTCATCCACTTGTGCGTGAGGGCTCACTAAATCGTCCCACGCGATCGACATCCCTTTGATCTTGCTTGTGGTCGCGCGATTGATGCGCTGGTGGGTAAGGAAGGTGACGATCTGGCCGTAACGCTTGCCGTCGGAGCCGGTGCCGAGCCGGATGTACTCGATGGCGGCGAGCGCCGTAAGGCTTGCAGGAACACTCACCGTAGGTTCACGGAGTGGGCAGCAATCTGCCGCGACGAGTTCGGGATTGGCGTTGAAGAAGCCCTCGTCGTCGGCATAGTTGAGGAGCGCCGCCGCCGAGGTGCGTCGCCTCCGGGAGCACGCTAAGCTCCTCATGACACCAAAACTCAGGTTCATTGTCCTGATCCGGGCCATGGCACTACGCCCCGTTCCGCCACGAAACATGCACGCGGCGCCGGCCACGGTGAAGCGGCAGCGCCGAGATGATTAGGTTGAGGGGGCGGGAGGATCGCGATATAAGCTTCAACATCTTCACTTTCCTTTGCGGGCGGGTGAAAAATTCGAGAGCCGCCCAGTTCGCCCCGGTGCGGCTCTCAACGTTCCTGGGCTATGCGGCGGCGGGCTCGGGCTCGGGCCCGTAGGTCACCGGCTCTAAGGTGGCAAGCCGCCCCAAGCGGTCGATCCGGTGGAACCCGATCTTCCGCGGCCCGCACTGGACGGGAGGCGGATAGAGCCCTGCCTCGATCAGCCGATAGAGATGTCGACGGCTGTAGCCATCAGACTTGGCGGCGTCATTGAACCGGTCGATCTGGAGGTCGGCAGGGTCGATACCCAGCCTCGTCAATTCGGCGACGCGCTCGGCGAGCGCGAACCCGCGCCACCCTTCGAGGTAGGCTTTTTTGAGGGCGGCAGCTTTCGTGAGCGGCGTAGTCATCAATCCTCCAGACGCACAACGACATCTTGCGTCGCATCTGGAGACGTAGCCGGTGACTCCAGCTACTCCAAACTGCCACCGGCGTCACCGCGAGTTGGTGACAGGGGAGTCTTTTGAAAATCAGGAGGTTGGCCTTGGCTGCTCCACGCAATAGGAGTCAGGGTTGGTGACGAGTTGGAGACGCCGCTGTCGCGTCGCTTCGGTCGTTAAGCTCTTGAGCTTCCTCTAGCGCTTTCTTCCACGCCTTTGCCCGACCGCTTCGGCTACCCGGCAAACCGTCCCGCTTGTGTCTTCTCCGTGTAAGCTGCTCGATCATCCATTCCTGCTGCCGAATCGCCGACGACGCCAAAATGTCATCGCCATTCCGGTCCGCGTGCGCGAGAATTTGGACAAGGTCATTGTGGTACTTCGCGGGAGGCGGACCGCCGCGCCTTCGACCACTGCCGTGGCCCTTTCGTGGGGCCCCATCGCTCCCCGCTCCTGCAGCCGACGAGCGGTGTGGTCTTGCAACGATCGAAGCGGAGCCCTGAATGTCCGCGAAACTTGCGAGCACCTGGTCTCGCTTAAAGCGCAGTCCCCGCCATTGACGGGCTCCAGCGACGGAGCGAGTTGGGTCGCCAACTACAGGTGCCGCCAGAAATTCCCCGTCGCTAGGATCCAACGCGAAGTCGAGCTCGGACCAAGCCACCGCGGAAATCTGCTCAAGATCTGGGCGGTCATCGCGCTGTCCCCAACATGAAAGTCGCCCCGCCTGCAGTGCTGAGCGTAGTGCGTAGGTGGCTTCCGCCTGGCTGTCGTATTCAGCGCCAGGGCGGTTCGTCATCGCGAAAAAGTCGCTCTCGCTGGCCTTTAGGCCGACCGTCTCCGTCGGCCCATAGATGCCGGACTCATTGATAGCGAAGCGTGTGCTCACCGGCGGCTCCTCGTCCGTCAAGAGCGCGATGAGCCGCCTATTGCGTGTGAATACCCATGCGAGGGTCTGGTGAGCGTTCCACCAAGCTTGATCGAACGGGTTCATTTCGCCCTTCGCAGAGCGCCGCAGGGTGGTTGCCGGGGAAGCGCGGTGCGGTGCCGCGCGTGTCGGTGATCAGCCTATCCCCGGCAATCTCGATATCGTGCCTCAGCTCGCCGGCCGCAACGCCGTGACATTGGTCACGAGCCGCCGCCCGGCCGCCACGTCTTCGATCCACTTGCCCCAGGCGTCGAGCGCCCGGCGCTTCTCGGCCAAGTAGTCGTTCCGGTCGTACACCTTGGCCGTGACGCCGGGCTCGGTGTGGTTCAGCACGCGACCGGCGACGAACTGGCTGATCCCGAGCGCGGTCATGGTGCTGGCCGCTGCGCGGCGAAAGTCATGGGGTTTCGGCGCCGGCTCTTCGAGACCAAGGGCCGCTACGTTGCTCAACAGCGCGCGCGAGATCGCGTCGGCGCTGATGTGATCGTGCGCGCCGCCCTTCGGTTTCGCGGTTCCCTCCAGCGGCGACGGGAACAGCCAGGGCGAAGGTTCGCCGCGCCCGTGTCGAGCGGCCTCCTTCTCGCGCAGCGCATCGATGTCGACGAGGATCGCCCTGGCGAGCGGCGAGAGCGGCACGGCGTGGGGCCGGCCATTCTTCGTGCGGCTACCCGGGATCTCCCACAGATCGCTCTTGATCTCATCCCGCCGAGCGCCCGCGACCTCGCCGCGGCGCTGGCCGGTGACGAGCAGGAAGCGCAACGCGAGCCGGCACACCGGGGCCATTCTGGCGTCGTCGAGCGCGTTCCATAGCGCCTTGACCTCGGCCGGCGATAGAACCCGCTCCCGCGACGCCTCAGGGAGCGCCCGAATCGCAATGCAGGGCGAGGTTTCGACGATACCCCGCTCGATGCCGAACCGGAAAAGCTTCGACAGCAGCGACGCGGTGCGGTTCCGCTGGATGGGCGCACCGCGGTCCTCGATCTTGTCGAGCAGCACGATCACGTCGCGCCGGTGAATGCTCTTGGCCTTGCGGTGCCCCCAGGCAGGCCGCACGTCGCGGTCGAGCACCCGCTTGTCCTCGGCGCCGGTCCTCTTGTTCACCGCGTGGCGCTCCACGTACTCGTCGATGAGCTGGCCGACCGTCTCTGCCGCGCGCTCAGCGCGCCGCTGGGCGACGTTCTCGGCGCCGGGGTCCTTGCCATGCTCCAGCGCCTCGTGGGCCCTTCCTGCCCGCGTGTGGGCGGAGGCGAGGCTCACGGCCGGGTAGATGCCGAGGGTCATGCGGCGGGCGCGTCCCTCGAAGCGGTACATCAGCACCCAGGTCTTGCGACCTGACGGCGAGATGCGGAGGCCGAGGCCGGACCTGCCGTCCTCCCAAACCTCGTATCGCTCGGCGCGCTTCTTCAGCGCCTCGATGGCTGGCTTCGTGAACCGCATGGCACCCCGCTCGTGCCGGCGGCAGGCCCGCTACCCGCCGCTACCCAATGGCCGTACGGGTAGCGATTTAAGCGTCATAGTGAGTCACGTCAAGGCACAGGGTGGCTCAACTTGTTTCGACAAAACCGGCGCTTCTGAGGGTCGCTCGCGTGCCACCCCGTGACAGGATGTGACGTTACTGCCTGACCCTCCCTCAGGCGCGCGGCAACGGAAGGGCGGCGGAAACGCCGCCCTTCCGCGTTCCAGGGCGTCGCGTCAGGCCAGCCGCCACACCGTGATCGGCTCGCCGTAGCCCTTCATTTCGGCCGACAGGCGCGCGGCGTCCGCCGGCGGCGGGTCGAGCGCCCGCGCGACAGCGTCGGACACCAGCAGGCGCGAGCCGAACTCCTTGTTCGCCTGCTCGATGCGCGCGGCGAGGTTGACGATGTCGCCCACCACCGTGAACTCCTTGCGGCGCGGCGAGCCGATGCTGCCGGTCACCGCGACGCCCAGGTGAATCCCGATGCCGACGGCGAGCGGCGCCGCCCCCGCTGCGGCGCGGCGGTCGAGCTCCGCCAGAATGTCGCGCGCGGCGGCGACGGCGTGGCTCGCCGCGCTGGGGTCCGAGAGCGGCGCGCCGAACGTCGCCATGAAGCCGTCGCCCAGGAACTTGTTGATGATGCCCTGGCGGCGGTCGACCGCCTCGATCATGAAGGCGAAGGCGGCGTTCAGGAAGGCGACCACCTCGTTCGGCGTGTGCCGTCGCGCGAACGCGGTGAAGTCGCGGAAATCGAGGAACATGACGCAGACTTGGCGGGCCTCGCCTTCGGTGCCGACGCTGGTGTCGAGCAGCCGGTCGACCACGGCGGGCGAGACGTGCTGGCCGAACAGGTTGACCACGCGGTCGCGCTCGGCGGACTCCTCGAGCACGCGGACCAGTTTGGCGCGCAGCCTGATCGAGACGAGGCCCGCGATCGCCCCCGCCGCCAGCATGACCAACGCACGGCCGCCGTGGTAGAGGGGCGACTGCACCGCCGCATCCGCCGACAAGGAGAGGGGCAGCAGCCACGCGGCGATCGCCAGATATTCCGCGGCGGCAACGACGCCGGTGAGCATCGGCAGGGCGAAGCCGAGCCGCAGGGTCGCCGCCAGGATGAAGATGAAATAGAGGAAGGACGGCCAGCCGCCGAAGACGATCGAGGGCTCGGCATAATGGCTCGCGACCAGAAGGATCACGGACGGCAGGCTCGTCTCGACGATGGCGTTGCCGTAGGGCGCAAGGCGCGGCGGCAGGCGCCCGCGCGCGGCGAAAACCGACATGCCTGCGAGGAAGCCGCATTCGTACAGGAAGAACGGCCCGATGACGAAGAGTGGCAGCCAGGGGGACAGCGGCGCGGTCGCGAAGCGCTGAAAGTCGTCGAGGCCGAGATGGAAGGCGAGCGTGACGAGGACAGCGAGCACCCCCAGCGCGATCGCCATGACGCGCGCCCGGAGTATCTCGCTCGCCAGGACCTCGCGCTCCAGCGCGCGGTCGAAGGCGGGATCCCGCACAGGGACGGGCATCGCCGGGCCTCGCGCGCCGCGCCTAGCCGGCCCGCTTCTTCGCGTAGCCGAGCGTCGTAAGGGCGACGGCGATCTCGTCGAGGATGGCGGGATCGTCGATCGTCGCGGGCATGCGCCAGTCCTCTCCGTCGGCGATCTTCTGCATGGTGCCGCGCAATATCTTGCCCGAGCGCGTCTTGGGCAGTCGCTGCACCACGGTGGACGCGCGGAACGAGGCGACGGGGCCGATCTCCTCGCGCACGCGGCCGACCACCTCCTTCACGATCGCGTCGTGCGGCCGGTCGATGCCCGCCTTGAGCACCAGGAATCCGAGCGGCACCTGACCCTTGATCGGGTCGGCGACGCCGATCACCGCGCACTCGGCGACGTCGGGGTGGGTGGCCAGCACCTCCTCCATCGCGCCGGTCGAAAGACGGTGACCGGCCACGTTGATCACGTCGTCGGTGCGGCCCATGACGAACACGTAGCCGTCCGCGTCGATATGGCCGGCATCGGCGGTCTTGTAGTAGCCGGGAAGCTCGGACATGTAGGATTGCACGAACCGCTCGTCGGCGTTCCACAAGGTGGGCAGGCACCCCGGCGGCAGCGGCAGCTTGAGCGCAAGCGCGCCGGTGGCGCCGCGCGGCACCTCCTTGCCCGCCTCGTCCAGCACGCGCACGTCGTAGCCGGGCACCGGCTTGGTCGGCGAGCCGTACTTGACCGGGAGCCGCCCCAGCCCGACGCAGTTGGCGCATATCGCCCAGCCGGTCTCCGTCTGCCACCAATGGTCGATCACCGGGCGCTGCAGCTTCTCCTCGGCCCACTTGATCGTCTCGGGGTCGGCGTGCTCGCCGGCGAGGAACAGCGTCTCGAAATTCGAGAGGTCATGACGCGCGATGTGTTCGCCGGCGGGATCGTCGCGGCGAATGGCGCGGAACGCGGTCGGCGCGGTGAACAGCGCGCGCACCTTGTGCTCGGCGATCACCCGCCAGAACGCGCCGGCGTCCGGCGTGCCGACCGGCTTGCCCTCGTACAGGATGGTCGTGTTGCCGTTGAACAAGGGCGCGTAGACGATATAGGAGTGACCGACCACCCAGCCGATGTCCGATGCGGCCCAGTACACGTCGCCCGGCTGCATGCCGTAGACGTTCTTCATCGACCATTTGAGCGCGACGATGTGGCCGCCATTGTCGCGCACCACCCCCTTGGGCACCCCCGTCGTGCCCGAGGTGTAGAGGATGTAGAGCGGATCGGTCGCGGCGACCGGCACGCAATCGACTGGGCTTGCCGCGGCCACCGCCTCGCGCCAGTCGAGGTCGCGGCCCGGGACCAGATCGCACGGCCCCTCGTCGCGCTGCAGCACGACGCAGCGCGCCGGCTTGTGCGTCGCCATCTCGATCGCCCGGTCGAGCAGCGGCTTGTAGGCCACGATGCGGCCGGGCTCGATGCCGCACGACCCGGCGAGGATCACGGTGGGCTTCGCGTCGTCGATGCGCACGGCGAGCTCGTGCGCGGCGAAGCCGCCGAACACCACCGAATGGATCGCGCCGATGCGTGCGCAGGCGAGCATGCCGATCACCGCCTCGGGCACCATCGGCATGTAGACCACCACCCGGTCGCCCTTGGCGACGCCCAGCCCGGCCAGCATGCCGGCGGTGCGCGCCACCTCGTCCCTGAGCGCGGCGAAGCTGTAGGTCCGCTTCGTGCCGGTGACCGGGGAATTGTAGATCAGCGCCGGCTGCAGGCCGCGCCCTTCGGCGACGTGGCGGTCGACCGCGTCATGGCAGGTATTGACCAGCCCGCCGGCGAACCAGCGCGTGAAGGGCGAATTCGCATCGTCGAGCACCGTGTCCCAGCGGCGGAACCAGTGCACGTCCTCCGCCGCCTCGGCCCAGAACCCCTGGGGATCGGCAAGCGAGCGGTGATAGGCCGCCTCGTATCGGCTGGTCATGAATCCTCCCCGCCCGCGTCTGTTCCGGGCGCGCACGGAGACTGTGGCGCAGGGCGCTGCGCCCTGTAAAGCCGCGGGTGCCGGCGGGGGCGCCGGCGGGTCCGGTCAGGCCGGGGCGAGGCGGCTCAGCTCGTCCTTGATTCGGAGCTTCTGCTTCTTGAGTCCGCCGATCACGGCGTCGTCCGGCTGAGGTCGGGCAGTTTCCTGTGCGATCAACGTGTCGAGCTCGGCATGCTTCGCCTTGAGCGACTCGATGTGATCGTCGAGGGCCATCTGGATGCCTCCTTCGGATTACCATCGGACCTGTAAAATTTACGCCTCTCGGCTGGCCTTGCCAAGGCCACGGCGGGCGGAGCCGGCGAGGTGCGGTACGCGGAGGCGCGCAGGCTACGAGAGACCGCCTGCCGGAAAATGTTAACGAATTCCAGCGATCAACGCCCCCGACTGTCCATTTGGCTTACCCCCCAAGGGATTAGGAGGACGCCGATGGCTTACGCCTCGATCCCGCCCGCCAGCTGGGCGAGCTTCTCGGCCGGAACGTCGGGGAAGACCGCGCCCAGAATGGTGGCGCAGGCGGTCGCGTCCTCAGAATTCGCCGTCACCCCCATCGCCTGGAAATAGGCGGCGAGGTTGGCGACCGCGTCGCCTGCCTTGGCGTCCTCCGCCGCGCCTTCGCTCTCCGGCAGGTCGATGGCCTGGCCCAGCGTCACGATCTCGGCCCGCTCGCAGTCGATCTCGACCTCCAGCAGACGGCGGCGCAGGCTGTCGGAGATGCCCTTGTCCACCGGCGGCACGCCGGGGCGCATCAGCCGGCGCACCGCGCGCAGCGCCTGCACCACGTCCTGGTTCCAGGGGCGCGTGACCTCGATCATTTTCCGGGCGCCCTCGGCGCCCAGCCGTCCGCGGCCCGACTTCGCCACCCAGCAGCAGAACAACAGGCAGTTCACGTCGACCCCGTGCCGGTCCTGCAGGCCGATGCACGCCTCGCCCACGCCCTTGGCCTCGTGGATCGGCAGCGCGAAGTCCCAGAACGGGTGGGCGGGAAACTCGGTTGTCGCCATGACGGCTCCTTCTTCTCGTTGGAATGACAGGGTCTTCGGTTCCGGGCCGCGATTCCGCGTCGCTCTACTCCGGAACGTCGCCGACATAGATGCCGAGGCCGCGCGCGGTGCGGACCAGCGTACCCTGCGGATCGACCACATGATAGCTCGCCACCGCGTCGGCCAGCGGCACGTCGACGCATTCGCGGTTGCGCCAGGCGACCATGCGGTCGAACTTGCCCTGGGCGATCAGGTCGACGGCGTGCACGCCGAACGCCGAGGCGAACAGCCGGTCGCGCGACGAGGGCGAACCGCCGCGCTGGATATGGCCGAGCACGGTGACGCGCGTCTCGGCGCCGCAATCCTCGGCGATGCGCCGGCCGAGATAGTGCCCGACGCCGCCCAGCCGCACCGCCCCCGAGAGGTCGTGCTGGATGACCTTCTCGCCGGTCTCGGTCAGCACCGCCTCGGAGACGACGACCAGCGCGAAGTTGCGCCCGGCGGCCTTGATCGCCTCGATCTTCGCCTCGACCCCCGCCATCGACCACGGGATCTCCGGGATCAGGATCACGTCCGCGCCGCCCGCAATGCCGGCGTTGAGCGCGATGTGGCCGGCGTCGCGCCCCATCACCTCGAGCACCATGACGCGCGAGTGGCTGGCCGCCGTCGGCTGCAGCCGATCGAGCGCCTCGGTCGCCACGTCGACGGCGGTCGAGTAGCCGACCGCGTTCTCGGTCAGCCCCACGTCGTTGTCGATGGTCTTGGGGATGCCGATCATCGGGATCCCGCCGAGCACCGACAGGCGCCGCATGATGTCGAAGCTTCCGTCGCCGCCGATCACGATCACCGCGTCGAGATGGAGCGAGCGATACCCTTCGATGACCTCGGCGGTGCGGTCGGTCTTGGTGCCGTCGGGCAGCGGGAAGGCGAACGGGTCGCCGCGGTTGGTGGTGCCCAGGATGGTGCCGCCCTGGCGCAGCACGTTGCCGGTGAAGCGCGCGGGCGTCAGATCCTCGACGTCGACCGGCCGGCGCATCAGCCCCAGCGTGCCCTCGCGGATGCCCACCACCTGCCAGCCATAGGTGCCGCACGCGCGGAACACCACCGCGCGCATCACCGCGTTCAGCCCGGCGCAGTCGCCGCCGCTGGTGAGTATCCCGATCCGCCTGGTCGCCGCCATGGCCGGTGCCCTTCCGCCCCACCCCCTGGGACGACTATTCCCAGATTCGGGGGTTGCATTCAACTCGACGGATGCGCCGGCGTCGGCGAATTCTGCTATGCTGCGTCCGGGAGCGGAATGATGGCGGATTCGGGCACGGACGATCAGGCGGCGGCGCGCCAGAAGCTCGCCAACCTGGTCAGCGAGCACCGCGACCTGGACGACGTGATCGCCCGCGTCACCGCGACCGCGCCGTTCGACCAGCTCCAGATGCAGCGGCTGAAAAAGCGCAAGCTGGCGCTCAAGGACCAGATCGCGCGGCTGGAAAGCCGCCTCGTCCCCGACATCATCGCGTGACGCGCGTTCAGCCCGCGTCGCCGGTGGCGGGGCGGGCGCGCGTCGCCGCGCCGCTGCCCACCTCCTCGGCCTCGGCCTCGGCCGCGCCCGAATCCTCGATCTCGGCCGGCGGCGGCGCGGCCTCGTTCAGCAGCACCCGCGCCGGCGGCGCGCCGCCCTTCTTGTCGATGCCGAAATAGATCGTGCGGTGCGGGAACGGGATCTCGATGCCCAGCTCGTCGAACTTCTTCTTCATGCGCCGGTTGAACTCGCGCCCGACCGTCCATTGCTCGATCGGCAGGGTGGTGATGCGCGCCTTGATGACGATGGCGTTGTCGCCGAACGAATCGAGCCCCAGCACCTCCAGCGCGCCGATGATCTTGGGCCCGAAGGTCGGGTCGTCCTGCATCTCCTTGCCGATGCCCCTCAGCACCTCGGCGACCTCGTCCACGTCCTCGCGATAGGCGACGCCCACCTCGAACACGTAGCGCGAATAGTCCTTCGTGAAGTTCTCGACGGCCGACACCTCGCTGTAGGGGATGATGTGCACGTTGCCGTCGAGCGAGCGCATGCGCAGCGTGCGGATGGTCAGCGCCTCGACCAGGCCGGAATGGCCGCCCGCCGTCACCACGTCGCCCACCGCGATCTGGTCCTCGGACAGGATGAAGATGCCGGTCACGAGATCCTTCACCAGCGTCTGCGAGCCGAACCCGACGGCGAGCCCGATCACCCCCGCCCCGGCCAGCAGCGGCCCGATATTCACGCCGAGCTCGGCGAGCACGATCAGCCCGGCGAGGCCGGTCAGCACCACCCCCGTCGCCGTCCGGGCGAGCGGCAGCAGCGTGCGGGCGCGCTGGGTGACGCGCACGCCGCCGGCGCGGTGGCTCAGCGCGCGCTCGATCAGCGCCGACGAGGCTTCCCACGCCACCACCGCGCCGGCGATCACGGCGGCGATCAGGATGGCGCGGGCCGTCACCTGCCGGCCGGTGTCGGAATCGATCCACGCGACCGAGTCGATGCCCCAGCTCGCCAGGATCGCGAAGGCGGCGGCAACGTAGACGATCCCGACCGCGATCGACTGCAGCACCGCGAGGTAGCGGTTGGCGCGCGCCTCGAGCCCGGGATAGCGGTGGCGCAGCTCTTCGGAGATGGCGAACATGCGGTTGGAGCCGCGGCGCACCGCCTGGGCCGCGAGCCGGGCGGCGATCAGGATGACCACGGTCAGCAGCGAAGCGCGCCCGACGAAGGCGAATCCGTTCGGGATCCCGAGCGCCCACACCGCGTACATGCCGCCGACATAGACAATGGCGATGACGTGCCACACGTCGGCGAGGCGCGCGCGCACCCCGCCCCAGCGGCGCGGCGGGCCGTCCGCCTCCGGCCGGCCGACCAGCCAGCGCGCCACGGAATGGCGGGTCTGCAGGATCAGCACGATCAGCAAAAGCGCGACCACCAGCCCCACGAGCTTGATCAGCGCGTCGTAGGCGGCGGGATCGAGCCCCAGCAGCAGCGCCGCCTCCGCCAGCATCCAGCCATAGATCGCGACGTTGGCGAGGCGGCGCACCCAGACGAAGGCGTAGCTCGCGTCCTCGTCGCTCATGGGGAACAGGCGCAGCGCCGGGATCGACGGCATGAATACCGCCTGGGCGACGGCCACCACCGCGCGGGCGAGCGCGATGGCGTTGATCAGGGCGAGCGCCACCAGGCGCGTCACCGGACCCGGATCGACCAGCGGCAGCACGGCGTAGCCGGCGGCGGCGAACGCCGCGATCGGCGCGATCTCCAGCACCGTCCAGGTCAGAAGATAGATCGCGCGGACCCAGAGCTGCGTGGCCGAGCGCGTCTCCATGCGCCGGCGCGCGCGGCGCAGCGCGAACCGGGCAAGCCACCAGGCGATCGCGCCCACCAGCAGGGCGAGCAGCCCCTTCCACGCGACCGCCAGCCAGCGCGCCCGCATCTCGGGCGAGCTGACCTGCGTCTGGAAGCGACGGGCGAAGCGCGGCGCGTCGAGCACCACCGAGGCGGCGCCGACCAGATGCCGGCTGATATTGTCGATCCGCTCGGAGACGGATGCCATCACGCGCGCCCCGAGGCCGGGCTTGGCGGCGGGGGCCTCCGCCTCGTTCTGGGCCGCGAGCATCAGCTCGAGCTCGGAGACCAGCTTGCCGCGCTTCGCGTCGTCTTTCAGCGTGTCGACCAGCTCGCGAAGCTGGGCCTTGGTGGTGCCGGGCGGCAGGTTGGAGGCGGCCGGCGCGGCGGCGGGCGCAGGGGCAGCCTTGGGCGCAGCGGCGCGCGGCGCGGCGGTTTTTGCAGGCGCCTGGGCCGGCGCCTGGGCGACGGCGGGCGCGGCCAGCGCCAGCGCCGCCAGCCCCACCGCCAGCCAGCTGGCGAGGCGGCGGCCTATGGCGTGTCCCCTCGCCATCGTGTCAGTGCATCGCGCCGGGCGGTGCCGTGCGCCGGCGGCGCGGGCGCTCCGCCGTCGGGCCGGCATGATGGTGGACCATGCGCCACGCCCCGCCCTCGCGCACGAACAGGTTGGTGGCGAGGGTGAAGCCGTTCTCCATCTCCTCGAAGCAGATGACGGCCGCGCACCCCTCGCCCAGCATCAGGGCGCGGGCGTCGTGGCAGACGATGGCCGGCGAGGCGGGATTCTCCATGATGGCAGCCCAGCTTTCCAGCACGGCGTCGCGCCCCACCAGCGCGCCCCAGCCGGGATGGCAGCAGGCGACGGGCGCGTGCTCCGCCCACAGCGCGCGCATCGCCGCCACGTCGCGGTCGCAGAAGGCGCGGTAGAACCCCTCGTTGGCGAACAGGGCCGCCTGCTCGTCCCGTTCCGACATGGCCCTTCCCTGCAGGAGGCGGCGGCGGTGTGCCAGCGGGCGTTTGTACCGTCGCCGGCCACAACGATCAACCCGCGGCGGTTTTCGAGGCCGGGCCGACAGCGAACGGAAACCCCGAGGCGGTTTCCCCAGGGCCTGGACAGGCTCGCTCGGATGGCACGATTAGGGGAATGGCGCGCCCGGGAGGATTCGAACCCCCAACCCCCAGATCCGTAGTCTGGTGCTCTATCCAGTTGAGCTACGGGCGCAGGACCGGCCGGCGCGGTCGCGCGACCGGCGGGAAGGCGGCGGAAGTTAGTCGAATTGCCGGGGCGTGGCAAGCGCGCCGCGGGCGGGCACGCGACGGACCGCGACTCAGTAAAGTTCCTAATCGCCTTGTTCGTGCCCCGACCAGACTGTATGATGCCCGGCGGCCGATGAGTGGGTAGAAACGCGATAATTTCCAATAATTTGGGCCGGCGTCGCGGGTTGGCCAAACAAGAGTGGGGAATGGGGGTGAACTCTCCGATGGCCCGAGCGAAATCCCTTGCGGCGGCGCTCTGTGCGGGGCTGATCCTCGCCGGCTGCTCGTTCGTGTCCGACGTGCTGTATCCCTCCCTGTCCGGCGACGAGCCCGAGGGCGCGGCCCCGCCCGCCATGGCGAGCGGGGCGCAGTCGATCCCCGCCTCGGCCGCCGAGAGCAACGGCCAGCCGACGCTGAGCCCGGCCGCCGCGGCGCCGCCGGCGCTGGGCACCGGCCAGTTCAACCCGCCCTCGGTCACGCCCGGCCAGCCGACCGGCACGTTCGTCGGCCAGAAGGTCGTCCAGTTCCGCGGGGAATTGCAGCGGCTGCAGGCGCAGATCCGCGAGGAGAACCAGTCGCTGCAGGCGATCCGCGGCCAGACCGTGCAGCATTCCGAGCGCTACCATGCCACCGTCGGCGTCATCCAGGCGAGGCTGCAGGTCGGCACCACGCCGGGGAACCCGATCCTGGTCAGCCAGTGGAACGCCGCCCAGGGGCTTCTGGACCAGGTGGCCTCGGACGTGGCGCAGATGAACTCGCTCGCCAACCGCGTATCCGGCACCTCGACCCTCGCTTCGTACCTGCTGGAATTGGTGCGCGCCGCCTATGGGCTGTCGGGCGCGGTCGACGAGGACCATCGCCAGCTCACCATCCTGGAGGACGAGGTCAACCGCACGGTGGTGACCATCGACCGGCTGCTGAACGAGCTGTCCTCCGACATCTCGCGCCAGAGCGCCTATCTGGCCACCGAGCGCTCGAACCTGACCGCGCTGTCGCTCGCCATCAAGAACGGCGAGCTGTACGGCTCGTCGCTCGCCAACCGCGCCTTCCAGTCGTCGGCGCCGGTCGCCTCGGCCGCGCCCGCCGCGCTGCCCGGCGAGGCGCAGGCGCCGGCCGCTGGTGGTGATCCGCTTCGACCGGCCGAACGTCGAGTACGAGCAGGCGCTGTACACCGCCTTGTCGGGCGCGCTCAACCGCCGGCCGAACGCGACCTTCGACCTTGTGGCGGTCGCGCCGCAGTCGGGTTCGCCCGCCCAAGTCACGCGCGGGCAGAACCAGTCGAAGCGCGACGCGGAGAAGGTGCTGCGCTCGATGTCGGAGATGGGCCTGCCGATGGACCGCGTCCGCCTGTCGGCGATGACCAGCTCCGCCGCCGAGACCGACGAGGTGCACATCTACGTGCGTTAGGCGCGGCGCGGGACGCCGGCCCTCGCTACGCTTCCACCGTGGCGACGGCGTCGGCCAGCGCCTGGTCGAAGGCCGCCGCGTCCGCGTAGACACGCATGATGTCGCCCAGCGCGGCGAAGCGGCGCACGAACGCGGCGGTGATTTCGATGAAGCGGGATCCCGTCAGCATCGTCACCCGGGTGCAGCGCGCGCGCTGCGCATCCAGCCATTGCGCCCATTCGCCGCTGACGTCGATCGACACGCCCTCGGTGCCGCGGGCATCGACGAATAGTTCGATCGCGTCGTCCTGCAACAGCACCTCCTCCAGCGCGCGGCGAGGGCGGTCGCCGAACTCGCCGACATCGTGCCCGGAAATGGTGAGGACGACGATTCCGGGCGCCGGCCGCGCAACCGAGAAGGTGCAATGAACGCCTTCCCAGCGATACAGTTCGGTCCACGTTGCTTCCGACATGTCGATCGCCCCTACTCCCCCGCGGCGGCCGCGCCCGGCGACGCGGCCTCGCGCGCCGGCAGGCGGCAGGTGAGGCGGGTGCCGATGCCCTCCTCGCTTTCCAGCACGACCGTGCCGCCGTGCAGCTCGACGAAGCTCTTCACCAGCGACAGCCCCAGCCCGGCGCCGTGGCGCGCCTCGGGATGGGTGCCGCGCTCGAACTTGCCGAACACGCGCCCGTGGTCGGCGCGCGGGATGCCGATTCCGGTGTCGTGGAAGACGAGCTCGACCGCGTCGCCCGTGCGCCGCGCGACAAGGCGGATGATGCCGTTCTCGGGCGTGAACTTCACGGAGTTCGACAGGATGTTGAACAAGGCCTGCTTGAGCCGGCGCTCGTCGCCGACGATGGCGCCGATGTCGGACGGGCAGTCGAACCCGATGGTCAGGTTCTTCTTGCGCGCCCGCTCGCGCGTCAGCGCCAGCACGCTGGTGAGCATGCGGTAGAGGTCGATGGTCTCGAGCTCGAGCGTCATGTGGCCCGCCTCGATCGAGGCGAGGTCGAGGATGTCGTTGATCAGCGACAGCAGCCGCTGCGACGATTCCAGGATGCCGCGGCTGTACTCGACCTGGCGCGGGTTGAGCGCGCCGAAATACTGGTCGGTCAGGATTTCGGCGAAGCCGATGATCGTGTTGAGCGGCGTGCGCAGCTCGTAGGAGACGTTGGCGATGAACTCGGATTTGAGCCGGTCCGCCGTTTCCAGCGCCTCGTTGCGCTCGCGCAGCGCGCGCTCGACCCGCGTCGAATCCGAGACGTCGAGATAGGAGAGCAGCACCGCCCCGTCGGGCAGCGGCACCGAGGCGTATTCCAGCACCGATCCGTCCGACCGCTCGAGCCGGCCCGAGCGCGCCGCGCGGTCGGTCAGCAGCTCGATCGTCTCCTCCTTCTGCGCCGCCCAGTCGCCGCCATCGGCGAGGAACGGGCGCATGCGGTCGACCAGGTCGGCGATGCGCAGGCCGGCGCGCAAAGCGTCGGCCGGGATGCGCCACATGCGCCCGAACGCGGGGTTGGAGAGCTTCAGCCGGCCGTCGCCGCCGATCACCGCGATGCCCTCGTACAGATTGTCGAGCGTCTCGCGCTGCACCTCGATCAGCGTGTTGTAGAGCCGCTCGAGCGCCAGCGCGTCGGTCACGTCCTCCCAGGTGAACAGCAGCCCGCCGAACGGGTGCGGCGTCACCACCATGCGGAAGGTCGTCTCGTCGGGCAGGTGGACCAGCTCCTCCAGCGGTTCGATCAGCGACGTGAACAGGCGCTGGATGTCCTGCTTGAAGGCGGGGAAGTCGGCCACCTCGGGCAGCTTGCGCCGCTCGCGCATCGCCTCCAGCACGTCGCCGATCTCGGGGCCGGCACGCAGCCACGCCTCGTCCAGGTCCCAGGTGCGCAGGAACGCGTTGTTGAAGAATTTAAGGCACTTGTCCGGGCCGTAGATGGCGAGCGCGGTGCCCAGATTGTGCAGCACCTCCTCGTGGCCCTCGATGTGGCGGGCGAGCTCGATCTCGGCGGTCTCGACGGCGGTGCGGTCGAGCATGTAGCCGGCCGTGCCGCCGGCGCCGTCCGGCGCCTCGCCGATCTCGACCAGCCGGCGCTCGCCGCCGATCACCACGTGGTGGGTCTCGCTCGCCGCCACGCCGCCGTCGCGCACCTTGCGGGCCAGCGCGCGGCCGTCGGGTGCGGCGATCTCGGCAGGCGCGCCGTTGCCGGTCTCGGCGGCGACCGCGGCGGCGTAGGCCCGGTTGACGAAGCTGGGCCGCAGGCCGGCATCGCGCCGCCATAGCGGCACCGGCACCAGGTCGAGCAGCGCGCGCAGCCCGTCGCGCTCGGCGGCAAGGCGGGCGCGCGTGTCGGCCACCACCGTCTGGTCCGCGAACCACAGCACGACCAGGCCGGGCGCCGCACCGCCCGCGACGCGCCGGCCCGAAACGCGCAGCGTGCGGCCGTTGCGCGCCGCGACGGCCGTCTCGAAGGCGGTGCCGTCGGCGGCAAGCGTGTCGACCGCCCGCGCCAGCGCGTCGGCATCCTCCTCGGCGAGCGCGGCGGCGACGGCATCGAGCCCGACCGCCTCGCCCGACGCACCGACCAGGGCGGCGAGGCCGGGCGAGGCCCTGTCGGTCGCGCCGGCGAGATCGCGGCAGAGATACTGGTCGGGCCGCGCGGCGAGCAGCGCGTCGGCGCACGCCGCCCGCTGGGCGAGCGCGTCGGAGCGGGTGCAGGCGTCGGCGAAGCGGCGGCGGGCGCGCACGGCCAGGGCGACGGCCGCGAAGGCGGCGAGCATCGCAGCCACCGCCGCGCCGCCGGCGACGGCGGTGCCGTCGGCCGCGAAGGCCGCGGTCGGCCATAGTGCCACGACGATCAACTCCGTCGTGCGCATCGCTCCCCCCTTGATCCGGCGACTGCGGATCGGGTTTTCCACAGCCCAGGTTAAGAATCCGTGCCGCTTCGCGCAAGCAGCGCGTCGAGTCCGGCACGGTAGTCGGGATAGGCCAGCGCGACGCCCAGCTCGCGCTTGATGCGCGCGTTGGACACGCGCCGGCCGTCGGCGAAGAAGCTGCGCGCGGTCGGCGACAGGATCGCCTCGTCGTATGGCTCGGCCGGCGGCGGCGCCACGCCGGCCACGCGGCAGGCATATTCCAGCACCTCGCTGCCCGGCGCCGGCTCGTCGTCGCATACGTTGTAGACGGCGCCCGGGTGGGGCTGCGCCATCGAGGCGGCCAGGGTCGCGGCCACATCCTCGACATGGATGCGCGAGAAGACGTGGCCCGGCTTGACGATGCGCCGCGCCGTGCCGTCGCGCAGCCGGTCGAGCGCGCTGCGCCCCGGCCCGTAGATGCCGGCGAGCCGGAAGACGTGCACGGCAAGCCCGTCGCCGCGATGAAGGTCGAACCATTCCATCTCGGCGTCGGCGCGGCGCCGGCCGCGCTCGCCGGTGGGGCGCGCGATCATGCGCTCGTCCACCCAGCCGCCGCCCGCGTCGCCATAGACCGAGGTCGCGGAGAGATAGCCGATCCAGGCGGGCGCCAGCGCCGCGATGTCGTCGGCGTGGAAGCGCAGCACCGGGTCGCCGCGCGAATCCGGCGGCACCGACGACAGCACGTGGGTCGCGCCGGACAGCGCCTCGGCCGCGTCCGCCATCGGCCGCGCGCCATCGAACGCACTGACCGAAACGCCCAGCCGGTCAAGCTTGGCGCGCTTGTCGGGATCGCGCGAGGTGCCCGCCACGCTCCAGCCCCGCGGCAGCAGCCGCGTGGCCAGCGTCAGCGCGACATAGCCGAGGCCGAAGCAGAACAGTCGGCCGGCAGCGGGTGGATCATCCATGCGCCGCCCCTTGCATGCACACGCGCGAGCCACGACTTTAAAGCATCTTTCGCTCGCGCGGAATCGCGCCGGCCCGCGCGCGGGTGCGAGGCGCGGAGAGGTGCATGATACGATGGTATTCCGCCGCGGCGCTGGTCGCGGTTGCAGTAGGGGCGGGCGGCGGTGCGTGGGCGGCGCCGGCCCCTGCCCCGCCCGCCAAGGCGGCGGCAGACGAAACCTACACCGCCTGCATGGCGACGGCGCGCGCCGACCCGCAGAAGGGCGTCGAGCGGGCGCTCGCCTGGCGCAAGCAGGGCGGCGGAGCGCCGGCCGAGCACTGCCTGGCCACCGGACTTGTCGGACGCGGCGACGCCGCCGAGGGGGCCGAGCTGCTGGAGGAGCTGGCCAATGGCGAGGTCAAGGCGCTCGCCGGCATGCGCTCGCGCCTCTACGACCAGGCCGGCCGCGCCTGGCTCGCCGCCGGTCGCGACCGGCGCGCCTGGGACGCGCTGACCGACGGGCTGAAGCTCGACCCGGACTCGTCGGACCTGCTGGTCGACCGCGCCGTGGTCAATGCCGGGCTCGGCCTCACCTGGGAGGCGATGGACGACCTCGACCGCGCCCTCAAGCTCGCGCCGGGGCGGGCCGACGCGCTGGTGCTGCGCGCCGCCGCGTGGCGCCGGCTGGGTCAGACCGATCTCGCCACCGACGATCTGGAGCGCGCGCTCGCCCTCGCGCCCGGCGACCCCGACGCGCTGTTGGAGCGCGGCAACCTCTACCGCGCCAAGGGCGAGACGGCGAAGGCCCGCGCCGCCTGGATGACGGTGCTGCGCCGCAACCCGAAGGGCGCCGCCGCCGAGATCGCGCGGCGCAACATCGAGGCGATGGACGTGAAGAAGGCGCGGTGAGGCCGACCCCTCACCCTGTCCCTCTCCCGCCGGGAGAGGGGAGTTTTGGAGGACCATCGCGAGACGGCGGAAAGATCGTCGCGACGTTCCCTCTCCCTGGGAAGAAGGCCAGGGTGAGGGGGGACGATGCCCGCCGTTGCGGGTCGACGCCGCCTCAATACCCGAACGGGTCGCGGACCAGGATGGTGTCGTCGCGCTCAGGGCTGGTCGACAGCATGCGCGACCGGCGCCTCGATCAGCTCCTCGATGCGGCGGATATACTTGACGGCGGTGGCCGGCAGGTCGGCCCAGCTGCGCGCGCCGCGGGTCGATTTCCGACCAGCCTTCCAGCGTCTCGTAGACCGGCTCGACCGCGGCCTCGATCTCGCGCGCGGCGGGGAAGTAGTCGTAGGTGCGGCCCTGGTAGCGGTAGCCGGTGCAGACGTCGAGCGTGGGCATACCGTCGAGCACGTCGAGTTTGGTGAGCGCGATGCCGTCGATGCCGCCGACCTTGACCGCCTGGCGCACCAGCACGGCATCGAACCAGCCGCAGCGCCGCTTGCGGCCGGTGACGGTGCCGAACTCGTGGCCGCGCTCGCCCAGCAGATTGCCGATCTCGTTGTCCTGCTCGGTCGGGAACGGGCCCGAGCCGACGCGCGTGGTATAGGCCTTGGTGATGCCGAGCACGAACCCCACCGCGCGCGGCGCGACGCCCGAGCCCACCGCCGCCTGGCCGGCATGGGTGTTGGACGAGGTGACATAGGGGTAGGTGCCGTGATCGACGTCGAGCATGTGGCCCTGCGCGCCCTCGAACAGGATGCGCTTGCCGCCGCGCCGCGCCTCGTCGAGCCGGCGCCATACGATGTCGACATAGGGCAGGATGCGCGGCGCGATGGCGAGCAGCGCCTCGACGATCTCGGCGGCCTTCGCCTCCTCCGCGCCGAGCCCGCGCAGCAGGGCGTTGTGGTGGACCAGCATCGCGTCCACCCGCTCGGCCAGCCCCTTGGGGTCGGCCAGGTCGCACACGCGGATGGCGCGGCGCGCCGCCTTGTCCTCGTAGGCCGGGCCGATGCCGCGACCCGTGGTACCGATGCGCGTGCCCGCCACCTCCTCGCGCGCGCGGTCGATGCGCCCGTGCAGCGGCAGGATCAGGCAGGCGTTCTCGGCGATGCGCAGCCGGTCCGGACCGACGGCGACGCCCTGCTTGGCGATCTCGTCGATCTCTTTCAGCAGCGCCCACGGGTCGACGACCACGCCGTTGCCGATGATCGAGAGCTTGCCCGGGCGGACGACCCCCGACGGCAGCAGCGACAGCTTGAACGTGTTGTTGCCGATGACCAGCGTGTGGCCGGCATTGTGCCCGCCCTGGAATCGCACCACCACGTCGGCCCGCTCGGACAGCCAGTCGACGATCTTGCCCTTGCCCTCGTCGCCCCACTGGGCGCCGACGACCGCCACGTTGCCCATCGGATCCCTATGCTTTCCCTTCGGCCGGCACGACCTTGCCGGCAATGTAGACATGCGTGCACTCGAGCCGCACGGCCTCGGCGGCGGCATCGTCGCAGGGGGCGAGCCCCGCCACCGTCGTCCATCCCTCCGCGCGCAGCTTCTTCGCCACGCCGGGATCGGTGCCGAGCGGCACGAACACCGAGGGCGGCGGCGCGGCGTCGGGCAGGACGCGCAGGATGGTATCGACGTAAAGCGTGAAGCCGGTCGCCGGCTCGCCGTGCGGCCCGGCCTCACCGAGCGTGCCGTCGATCGCGACGTAGCGCCCGCCGCTGCCCAGCTCGCCGCGCACGCCGGGCGCGAAGATCGTGAAGCTGACGCCGGTATGGTAGGCGAAGCCGCGATTCTCCACCGGATCGACGGTGAGGGTGAGGTCGGGCGCCTCGGCGCGGACAAGCGCCATCACGTCGCCGAGCCGCGTGCGCTCGGCCGCGGCCGCGGGCGGCAGGTCCATCCTGCCGAGCCGGGCAAGCGCGCGGTCGGCCTTTCCGGCGGTCGCCAGCAGCTCGCTGAGAAGCGGGCCCCGTTCGCCGCCGAGCGCGGCCACAGCCGCGGCGTCCTTGCGGTCGAGCGCGGCGGTCAGCTCGGCCTGGGCGGCCGCGGACAGCGACAGCGAGTCGCACACCAGCGGCACCAGGAGCGGGATGGTGAGGTCGACCGACATGCGCTCGACGCCCACCGTCTCCAGCGCCTCGACCGCCATCAGGATGGCCTCGGCGTCGGACTCGGCGCTCTCCGCGCCGATCAGCTCGACGCCGACCTGGCCGAACTGGCGCTCGGGGCGAAGCTGCGTCCCCTTCACCCGCAGCACGTCGCCGGCAGTAGGAAAGGCGCAGCGGCCTGCGGCACCTTGCCGAGGCGCGTGGCGGCGATGCGGGCGATCTGCGGCGTGATGTCGGCGCGAAGCCCCATCATGCGCTGGTCCACCGGGTCCATCAGCCGGAACGTGTCGGCCGCCATGGCGGCGCCCGCGCCCGACAGCAGCCCCTCCTCGAACTCGATCAGCGGCGCCTTGACCCGCGCATAGCCGCGCGACGCGAAGCATGCGACCAGCCGCTCGACCACCTCGGCCTCGAAGGCGGCGTTGGGCGGCAGGACGTCGCGGAGCCCCGTCGGCAGAAGGGCGCGTTGTTCGAACTCGGTCATGGTTTCGGGTGGCCCGGAACTGGGGACCGCGAAGCGCGCCGTGCGCCCGCCCGTCCGGTGGCCGTTGGTAGCCTGTTTGGCGGCCCAGGGCAAAGGGAAAGACAGCAGAATCCCGGAACGCTGCCCCCTTGAGGGGGAGCGACAGGGAGAGGGGTTCTTCGGCACTGGCGCGCGGTGGGGCGGGCTGGTAAAAACGCCCTTCGCCGCGCCCGGCGAGAGCTGGAGGGCCCATGCGCGAAGCCACGGTCGCGCGCAAGACCACCGAAACCGACATCGAGGTTCGCGTCGATCTGGACGGCACCGGCCGGTCCGACGTCGCGACAGGGATCGGATTCCTGGACCACATGCTGGCCCAGCTCGCCCGGCACGGGCTGCTGGACCTCGACGTCCGGGCCAAGGGCGATTTGCATATCGATTTCCACCACACCACCGAGGATACCGGCATCGTCATCGGCCAGGCCGTCGCCAAGGCGCTGGGCGACCGGCGAGGCATAAGGCGCTATGCCGACGCACTGATCCCGATGGACGAGACGCTGACCCGCGTCGCCATCGACGTGTCGAACCGGCCCTATCTGATCTGGAAGGTGGCGTTTCCCCGCCAGAAGGTCGGCGAGATGGACACCGAGCTGTTCAAGGAATGGTTCCAGGCCTTCGCCCAGGCGGCCGGCGTGACGCTGCACGTCGAGAACCTTTACGGCGAGAACAGCCATCACATCATCGAGTCCTGCTACAAGGGGCTGGCCCGCGCGCTCCGGTCGGCGGTCGAGATCGACCCGCGCGCCGCGGGCATCGTGCCCTCGACCAAGGGCACGCTGAGCGCGGGATGACCACCGCGCCGGCCGGCCGAACCAGATGCGCGTCTATTCCGTCCATGTCCGCCCCGGATCGTCGGCGCCCGACCGCGAGGCCGTGCTGGTGAAGGAAGGGTTCTCGTGGCCCGCCTTCTTCCTCGGGCCGATCTGGGCGCTCGCGCACCGCATGTGGCTCGCGACGCTCGTCTTCCTGGTGGTCGAGGTGGGCGCGGACGTGGCGTGCGCGGCGGCGCGCCTCGCGCCCTGGGGCGCGGCTTCCGTGGGGCTGGGCGTCGCCACGGCGGTCGGGATGGTGGCCAACGACCTCCGCCGCCGGTCGCTCGAACGGCGCGGCTGGCGGGGCGCGGGGCTGGTCGCCGCATCCGGGCGCGATGCCGCTTTGCGCCGCTGGTTCGACCTCAACCCGCCCCGGACGGCGTAAGGCGATGGCGGACGTGGTCATCATCGATTACGGCTCGGGCAATTTGCGCTCGGCGGGCAAGGCATTCGAGCGCTGCGCCCGCGAGCTGGGCCAGGGCGACACCGTGGCGGTGACGGCCGAGGCGGCGGCGCTGGCGGCGGCGAGCCACATCGTGCTGCCCGGCGTCGGCGCGTTCGCCGACTGCATGGCCGGGCTCGCCGCGCTTCCCGGCATGCGCGAGGCGCTGGAGCGCGAGGTGATCGAGCGGGCAAAGCCGTTCCTCGGCATCTGCGTCGGCATGCAGCTCATGGCCCGGCGCTCGCTGGAGCACGGCACGCACGAGGGTCTGGGCTGGATCGAGGCCGAGGTCGTGCCGCTCGCCCCCGCCGATCCGGCGCTCCGCATCCCGCACATGGGCTGGAACGAGCTGCGCCCGCACGGCGCCGGCCATCCGCTGCTCGACGGGATCGCGCCCGGCACCCACGCCTATTTCGTCCATTCCTACGCGATGGCGTGCGCCCGCGACGATGACGTGCGCGCCACGGTCGAATATGGCGGGCCGGTCACCGCAATCGTCGCGCGCGACAACATCGTCGGCACCCAGTTCCACCCGGAGAAGAGCCAGCAGGCCGGGCTCGTGCTGATCCGCAACTTCCTCGCCTGGCGCCCGTAGGATGCCCGACACCTCCGTCGAAAGGCTGGAAAAGTTCGCGGGCACCGATCTCGGCGATCTGTGCGACGCCACCGAGACGGCGATCCTGGCGGGCGGCGGGTTCGGCTGGCTGCGCCCGCCCCCGCGCGACGTGCTGGAGCGCTACTGGCGCGGCACGCTTCTGGTGCCCGAGCGCGTCGTGCTGGCGGCGCGCATCGACGGGGTGATCGCCGGCTCGGTGCAGCTCGTGCGGCCGCCGCGCAACAACGAGGCACAGGCCTTTGCGGCGACGCTGACCACCCATTTCGTCGCGCCCTGGGCGCGCGGCCACGGCCTCGCCCGCACGCTGGCGGTGGAGGCGGAGGAGGCGGCGCGCGCCGCGGGCTTCCGCTTCCTGTTCCTCGACGTGCGCGAGACCCAGACGGCCGCCATCGAGCTGTATGAATCGCTCAAGTACGAGCGATGGGGCGTCAATCCGAACTACGCGATGGTCGACCGCCGGATGGTGGCCGGCTACTACTACTCCAAGCGGCTGCACCCGATGCGCGGTGCGCCGCGCCGGAAGGACCAGAAGAACCAAAAGGACCCGCGTTCGTGATCGTGTTTCCCGCCATCGACCTCAAGGACGGGGTGTGCGTGCGCCTGCTGCGCGGCGAGATGGGCCGCGCCACCGTGTTCAACACCGACCCGGCCGCGCAGGCGCGCGAGTTCGCCGAGGCGGGGTTTCCCTGGCTGCATTTGGTCGACCTGAACGGCGCCATCGAGGGCCATCCGGTGAACGCGGACGCCGTGGCCGCCATCCTGGCGGCGGTGAAGGTGCCGGCGCAGCTCGGCGGCGGCATCCGCGACATCGCGACGATGGAGCGCTGGCTCGAGGCGGGCGTGGCGCGGGTGATCCTGGGCACGGTCGCGCTGGAGCGGCCCGAGCTGGTGAAAGAGGCGTGCGGCCGCTTTCCCGGGCGCGTCGCGGTGGGCATCGACGCGCGCGGCGGACGGGTGGCGGTCGACGGCTGGACCCGCACGTCGGAGGTGCGCGCCCTCGACCTGGCCCTCAAGTTCGAGGACGCCGGCGTCGCGGCGATCATCTACACCGATATCGGGCGCGACGGGGCGATGGTGGGCGTCAACGTCGAGGCCACGGTCGACCTCGCCTTCGCGCTGACGACGCCGGTGATCGCGTCGGGCGGCGTGTCGTCGATCTCCGACCTGATCGAGCTGAAGAAGCACGAGCCCGCGGGCATCGCCGGGGTGATCTGCGGCCGGGCGCTCTATGACGGGCGGATCTCGCCGGCCGAGGCGCTGCGCGTGGCGGCGGAGTAGCGATGCTGAAGGTCCGCATCATCCCGTGCCTGGACGTGAAGGACGGGCGCACCGTGAAGGGCGTCAACTTCGTCGACCTGGTCGACGCGGGCGACCCGGTGGAGCAGGCGCGGTTCTACGATGCCGAGGGGGCGGACGAGCTCTGCTTCCTCGACATCACCGCCTCGCACGAACGGCGCGACACGCTGTTCGACGTGGTGGCGCGCACCGCCGAGCAATGCTTCATGCCGCTGACGGTGGGCGGCGGGGTGCGCTCGGTCGAGGATATCCGGAAGCTGCTGCTGGCCGGCGCCGACAAGGTGTCGATCAACACGGCCGCCGTCGTGCGGCCCCAGCTCGTGCGCGAGGCGGCCGACAAGTTCGGCACGCAGTGCATCGTGGTCGCCGTCGACGCGAAGTCCACCCGGTCCGGGCGCTGGGAGATATTCACCCATGGCGGGCGCAACCCCACCGGTCACGACGCGGTGCTGTGGGCGCGGCACATGGAGCAGCTGGGCGCGGGCGAGATCCTGCTCACCTCGATGGACCGCGACGGCACCAAGAAGGGGTTCGACGTGGCGCTGACCCGCGCGGTGGCCGACGCGGTGCGCGTGCCGGTGATCGCCTCGGGCGGCGTCGGCACGCTCGACCACCTGGTCGAGGGGGTGCGTCGAGGGTCATGCCTCGGCGGTGCTGGCCGCCTCGATCTTCCATTTCGGCACGTTCTCCATCGCCGCGGCGAAGAGCCATATGGCGCGGGCCGGCATCGCCGTTCGTGATACTGTTCCGGCATGAGAAAGCCCGCCGCCAGCCCCCAGGTGCTCGAACGGCTCGCCGCCACGCTCCGCGCGCGGCGCGGCGCCGACCCCGCCACCTCCTACACCGCCCAGCTCCTTGCCGGCGGGCCTATGCTGATCGCCAAGAAGCTCGGCGAGGAAGGGGTGGAAGCGGCTTTGGCCGCGCAGTCGGGCGATGCCGACGCGCTGGTGCGCGAAAGCGCCGACGTGCTCTACCATCTTCTGGTCGCCTGGACGGCGGCCGGCATCGCCCCCGCCCAGGTGTGGGAGGAGCTCGGGCGCCGCGAGGGCACCTCGGGCGTCGAGGAGAAGCGCGCGCGAAAGAAGGGCTGAGCCATGGCCTATGACGACAACAACGTGTTCGCCAAGATCCTGCGGGGGGAGATCCCCAACAAGACCGTCTACGAGGACGAGCACGCGCTCGCCTTCCACGACATCAACCCGCAGGCGCCGGTCCACGTGCTGGTGATCCCCAAGGGGCGCTACGTCTCGTGGGTCGATTTCGCGCTGCATGCGACGGACGCGGAGATGGCCGGATTCGTGCGCGCCGTCGGCAAGACCGCGGCGATGCTGGGGCTCGACGACGACGGCTACCGTCTGCTCGCCAATCACGGGCCGAACAGCCACCAGGAGGTGCCGCATCTGCACGTCCACATCTTCGGCGGCCGCAGGCTGGGCCCCATGCTGGCCGCCGGGCGCATGCCGCCCGGCGGGGCCTGAGGTGGGAAAGGCTCGTTCGCGTACCTAGATATTTGCTAAGGTCCCGGCAGCGGCAAGGGCCGCGCCGAGAGACCGCCGGAAGGAGATCGCCATGGCTACCAAAGACGTCGAGCGCACAGCCGACCGCGCCGCGCAGCTCGAGGAAATCATCGACGAACTCGAAGGGCTCAACGGCGAGGCGCGCAACAAGGATCTCTGGATCCGCACCAAATGGAACACGCCGACCCAGAAGCCGTGGCATCTGGGCGAGGCGGGCGCGCCGGGCGTCAAGCCGCACGGGCTGCGCCCCGACCATGCCCAGCCGGTCGCCCATCTGTGGAAGTGGTCCGACATCGAGCCCTATCTGTTCACGCTGGCCGATCTGTGCCCGCTTGAGCTGACCGAGCGCCAGTCGGTGCTGCTGACCAACCCCGCCTTCGGCACGCAGGGGGTAAAGGTTTCGAATACCATCCGCGTCGCCATCTCGATCTACAAGCCGGGCGACGACGCGACGCCGCATTTGCACTCGCCGAACGCGAGCCGCACGATCCTCTCCGAGTCGGGCGGCTATACCGTGGTCGAGGGGGAGCGCATCCCGGCCGATCGCGGCGACCTGATCCTCACCCCCAACGGCACCTGGCACCAGCACGGCAACGACGACAAGGCGCCGGTCTACTGGGCCGATATCCTCGATTGGCCGCTGATGGACTTCCTCGGCTGCGTCGAGGTGCGCAACGACTACGAGAACGCGCCGAACGCCAGGCCCGACCAGGGCTTCTCGGGCACGTTCTACGGCGGCGGCGGGATCAAGCCGCTGTTTGCCCCGTTCGGGCGCGGCTACGGCGACCAGGTGACGCCCATGTTCCACTTCAAGGGCGTCGACACGCGGGCCCGGCTGAACGAGATGAAGGCCTATGACGGCGACCCCTACGAGGGCATCAACATCGAGTTCGTCGACCCGGTGAACGCCCGTCCCGTGTGGCCGACCTTCAGCTACCGCGCCCAGCTCCTGCGGCCGGACGAGGCGACGCGTCCATTCCGCCACGCCGCCTCCGGCCTGTATTGCTGCCTCGAGGGCGAGGGCTATACCGAGGTCGACGGCAAGCGGCTGGAATGGGGCCGGAACGATTTCTTCCTGATCCCGCCCTACGCCTGGCGCCGGCACGTCAACACCGGCAAGGGCGACGCGGTGCTCTACCTCGTGACCGACGTGCCGCTCTACAAGGCCGTCGGCCAGTACCGCGCCCAGGGCAAGGATTCGTCCGGCAACGTGATCGATCTGGGGCGGGAGTAGCCCCAACCGTCATTGCGAGGAGCGCAGCGACGAAGCAATCCAGCGTCCTTCTGGATTGCTTCGCTTCGCTCGCAATGACCCCAGGACGCGTGCGGCCCTAATCGGCCTCGATCGGGTTGCGCAACAGCCCGACGCCCGACACCTCGACCGTCACCTCGTCGCCGGCCTTGAGCCAGACCGGCGGCTTGAGCCGCGCGCCCGAGCCGGTCGGCGTGCCCGACGCGATCACGTCGCCCGTCTTGAGGGTCATGAAGGTCGAGAGATACGAGATGATGTAGGCGAAATCGAAGATGATGTTCGCCGTCGTGTCGTTCTGGCGCACCTCGCCGTTCACCTTGGTGGTGATGTGCATGTCGCCATAGCCGCCCGGGAATTCGTCGGCGGTGACGATCCACGGGCCGTACGCGCCGGTGGCGTCGAAGTTCTTGCCCTGCGTGACGTTGAACTGGCCGTGGCGCATCCAGTCGCGCACCGCGCCCTCGTTGACGCAGGTGAGCGCCGCGATGTGCGAAAGCGCCTTGTCGCGCGGGATGCGCCGCCCGCCCTGGCCGATGATCAGGCCGATCTCGCCTTCGTAATCGAGCTGCTCGGATTCCTGCGGGCGGATCATCGGCCGGTTGTGGCCGGTCATCGATTCCGGCACGCGCAGGAACACGCTGGGATAGGTGGTCTTGGCGACCTGGTCGTATTCCTGGGCGCGGTTGCCGTAATTCACCCCGATGCAGATGATCTTCTCGGGGAACGGCACGGCGCGCAGATAGGCGATCTCGTCGAGCCGGTAGTCGGCGGCCGCGCCCTTGGCGGCGGCGGCGGCCTTCTTCTGCGCCTCCGGCGTCAGCAGGTCGATCGTCCCGCGCACGTCCTTCAGGCGCGGGCCGAGATCGACCACGCCGTCGCCCTCGACCAGCCCGAACGACGCCTCGCCGTTCGCCTCGAAGCTCACGAATCGCACGTTTCCGCCCTCCCGTTTCCGATAGACTTCCGGGCCACAAATAGCACGATTTGCTGCTACGTCTCGGCCATCTCGACCGCCGGCAGCTCGGACGTGCAGTGGGGGCAGCGCGTCGCCCTGATGGGGATGGTGGACAGGCAGTACGGGCAGTCGCGCGAGGTGGGCGCGGCGGCGGGCGGCGGCGGCTTCGTCTTCATCCGGTTGACGGCGCGGACCAGCAGGAACACGGCGAACGCGATGATGAGGAAGTCGATCACCGTGTTCACGAACACGCCGACATTGATGGTCGGCGCGCCGGCCTTGGTGGCCTCGGCGAGATTCGGGTAATGCGTCCCCGTCAGGTTCACGTAGATCTCGGAGAAGTCGATCCCGCCGATCAGATAGCCGATCGGCGGCATGATGATGTCCTTCACGAAGGACGCGGTGATCTTTCCGAACGCCGCGCCGATGACGATGCCGACCGCCAGGTCGAACACGTTGCCGCGTGCGGCGAAATCGCGGAACTCGCGCAGGAAGTTGCTCACCGGGATCAGACCTTGCCCATCCGGTGCGGCGTCGTCGGGTGCGAATGGTCGTGCTGCAGATAGTGCTGGCGCAGCAGGTCCTTGCCGTAATCGTTGCCGTTCGGCGTGCGCACCAGCGTGTGGATGTGGTCGCGCGTGTGATGGTCATTCTCGTAGACGATGCCGGCCTGGTGGTCGAACTCGATCAGCACGACGGGGCTGTGCACGCGGTAGTAGAACGCGCTCTCGCTGTCGCACGGCCCGATCCAGGCGAACCAGGTGTCGGCGATCCGGTCCATCACCTCGTCGAAGCGAATCTCGGCATGGCCGGGCCGGACGCGCCCGACATAGGTGCGGATCAGGTCCGCGAGCAGCGCCTGCTGGGTCTTGTCCAGCTCGTCGTGGCGCAGCCCCTCGTACTTCATCACCATGTTGTCGCGGAAGGCGGTGGCATAGACGTCGAACGGCAAGTCCATGCCGATCGTCGCCGCCTTCTGCTGCTCGGCGCTCAGCGCGTCCATCAGGGCGAAGCCGTGCGCCTCCTCCGCCTGGAATACCGCCGTACCGGCATACTTGCCGCTTTCGGCGACGACCGGCTCCGACCCCATGAAGTTGGGCGTCAGCACGATCTGGTCGCCCAGCACGAAGCAGTTGATGATCAGGTGATGGCCGTCGATCTGCCAGCCCCACGGCTCGGTGGCCGAAGGCGTGCCGAACACGCTCAGCCAGTAGTACCACTCGCCATAGGCCTCGGTCCGGCCGGTCAGCTCGCGCACGTGCTCGTTCAGCTTCATCACGTCGCGGGCGAGGCGGAAGCCCGACGCGCTCATCGATTCGCGGACGAGGGCCAGGGCGCGGGCGCGCTGCTCGTCGCTCATCTCGGCCAGGCTGGCGCCGTGGCGGAACAGGTAGACGTGGATGTTCGACCACAGCCGCCAGTTCTCGTCGTCGAGCCCGAACGTCGCGGCCGTCTTCTGGGCAGGCGCGAGACCGTCGAGGAAGGCGTTGGCGGCGTCGACCACCGGCTGCAGCGACAGCCCGGTCTTCGCCAGCGGGAACAGGTTGGGCTGCGGCGTGCCGGTGGCGGTCAGGCCCTTCCACGGCTCCTTCGCCGCCCCCTGGGCGCGGTCGTACATCTGGCGCAGGAAGCCCTGCTCGGGCAGGATCAGCCGCCGCGCGGAATCGTCGCGCCGGTTGCGGAGCCCGTAACGCGTCTTGACCGTCGCCATGGCGCCCTCCCCAGGCCGTTCGCCGCGATGGTAGGGCTGCCGCGCCCGCCCGGCAAGCGGCGGGGCGCCGGCGTCACTCTCCGCCCGCGATCTTGACCCCGGCGGCCGCCTCGTAGCGCCGGATCAGGGTGCAGAGGTCGGCGTCGGCCTCGCCGGCCGCGACGGCCTCGTCCAGCACGCGGCGGGTGATCTCGCCCATGGCGAGCGGTGCGCCGGAGCCGGCGGCGAGCGCGGTGGCCAGCGACACGTCCTTGTGCATCAGCCCGATGGTGAAGTTCTGATCCAGCGTGCCGGTCAGGATGAAGCGCGGAAAGATCACCTCGGTCGTGAAGCTGCGCCCCGACGATTTCTGCAGGATGGCGACGCATGTGGCGGGGTCGAGCCCGTTCTTGACGCCGAGCGCCACCGCCTCGAACACGACCAGACGGTTGCCCGCCGAGACCAAATTGTTCACCAGCTTCATCGTGTGGCCCGCGCCCACCCCGCCCGCATGCATCACGTTGGGGCTCACCTCCGCCAGCATCGGGCGGAGCCGCGCGAAGGCCGCGTCGGGCGCGCCGACCATGATGGCGAGCGTCCCCGCCTCCGCCCCCATTGGCCCGCCCGAAACCGGCGCGTCGACCATCTCGCGCCCCGCCGCCGCCAGGCGCGCCGCCATCTCGCGCGTCGCGGCGGGATCGCCGGTGGTCATGTCGACGACGATGCCGCCCGGGCGCAGCGCGTCGGCGACGCCTTCGTCGAACAGCACGCGGCGCACGTCGTTCGACGTGGGCAGGCAGAGCAGCACCGTATCGCAGCGCCGCGCGAGCTCCGCCGCGCTGGCGACCGGCTGCGCCCCGTGGTCGGCCAGCCCGGCCATCGCCTCCTGCCGCAGGTCGTAGACCGAGAGCGGGCGCGTCCCTGCCAGCCGCCGCGCGATCGCCCCGCCCATCTTGCCCAGCCCGATGAACCCGACATCCATTGCGTCCCTCCCGCCTTGCCGCACATGATGGGCGCCGCCCAGACCCCGCCGACGGAGACGCCATGAGCCTCAGCATCGGATATTTGCTGCCCACGCGCGAGAGCATCATGGAGGGCCGGCCGGCCGCCCTGCCGCTGCTCGCCCTCGCCGAGCGGGCCGAGGCGCTGGGGTTCGATTCGGTCTGGGTGGGCGATTCGCTGCTCGCCCGGCCGCGCCACGAGCCGCTGACGCTGCTCGCCGCCGCCGCCGCGCGCACCCGCCGCGTCCAGCTGGGCACGGCGGTGCTGCTGCCGGCGATGCGCAACCCGGTCCAGCTCGCCCACCAGGCCGCGACGGTCGACCAGGTGAGCGAGGGGCGGCTGATCCTGGGCGTCGGCATCGCCACCGACCAGCCCGCCATCCGCGCCGAGTTCGCCGCCTCGGGCGTGCCATTCGACAAGCGCGTCGGCCGGCTGCTGGAGGGGCTGCGGCTGTGCCGCGCGCTGTGGACCGGCCAGCCGGTCGACTGGGACGGGCGCTGGACCGTCGCAAAGGGCTCGCTGGCCCCCACCCCGCACCGGCCGGGCGGCCCGCCCATCTGGGGCGGCGGCACGGCGCGCGGGGCGCGCGAGCGCGCCGCCAGGCATTTCGACGCCTGGTTTCCGAACGGGCCGGACCCGGAGCGCTGGGCCGCCGGCTGGCAGGAGGTGCAGGCGCTCGCCGCCGACGCCGGGCGCGATCCCGCCGCCCTTGCCGGCGCGACCTACGTCACGCTCTATCTCGACGACGACGCGGCGCGCGCCCAGGCGCGGGTGGACTCCTTCCTCGAGCGCTATTACGGCCAGCCGGCCGCGTCGCTCCACCGGATCCACACCTTCTATGCCGGGCCGGAGGCGGGCGCGGCGGAGTGGCTCGGCAAATACGCCGCGGCGGGGGCGAGCCACGTTGTGCTGCGCCTCGCCGGCGACCACGAGCGCCAGATGGAGGCCGTCGCCCGGCTGCGGGAGCAGCTGGCGTGAGCCCGTTCCGCCCCTAGTGCCCGAAATCCGAAGTTCGTTTCTATCCTGGGTCGTACGCGAACTTCCGGGCTGGCCGATCGCCCCGGCTACGTCGGAATCCGGTCGGAAGGCACGCCGGCGGTCTTGGCCGCCGCGACCATCTCGCCCCAGGTCGTGTCGTCGATCCGGATCCCCTCCGTGAGCCGGCGCGCCATCGAGATCCGCTCGGGCTCGCCGGCCACCAGCACCGCGTCGACGCCCGGACGCGGCGGGGCGGACTTCACCCAGCCGATCAGCCGGCCCGTCTCCGCCGCCAGCCAGTCCGGCTCGGCGAAGTTGCGCCGGGTCGATCAGGATGGCGAACATGCCGTTCTGCACGCCGCGGCTGGGCGCGTTCTCGTGCATCGCCCCCGCCCCGGCCAGCACGCCGGCCAGCAGCTCGCACGCGACGGCGAGGCCGGACCCCTTGTGCTCGCCGAACGGCAGCAGCGCACCGCCCCCGTCGGCCGGCGAGCGCCCGAAGAACGTGCCCGGCTCGGTCGAATCGCGGCCCGCCGCGTCGATGATCCAGCCTTCCGGCACCTTCTTCCCCTCGTTGAGCGCGACGCGCACCTTGCCGGCTGCGACGCGGCTTGTCGCGAAGTCGAGCACGAAGGGCGGCTTGCCGTCCTGGCCGGGAAAGGTGATGCAGATCGGGTCGGTGCCGAGCCGCCCGGCGATGCCGCCCCAGGGCGCGACCCGCCCCGGCACGATCAGCACGTTGACGAAGAAGATCGCGACCAGCCCCGCCTCGGCCGCCTGCTCGCCATAGGTGCCGACCCGCCCGACGTGATGGGTATTGCGCAGCGCGAACAGCCCGATGCCGCTTTCCTTCGCCCGGTCGATCGCCCAGGCGGTGGCGGCGCGCGCCATCATCTGGCCGTAGCCCTGGCCGCCGTCGAACACGCCGATCGGGCCCATCGCCTTCACCGTGCCGAGCGCGACGTTCGGCTTGAGGTGGCCGAGCCCGAGCGCCCGCACGTAGCTGGGCATCATGCCGACGCCGTGGCTGTCATGGCCCTTCAGGTTGGCCTCGACCAAATGGCGGGCCACCTCGGCCGCCTCCTCGGGCCGGCTGCCGCCGGCGGCGACGATATCGGCGACGAAGCCGCGCAGGCGGTCGGCCTGGATCAGCATGAGCGTTCCCCCGATTTTCGCCCATCGTAAGGCTTGCGCCCGCCGTGCGGTAGCGTCCCGCGCGCCCAGAATTAGGCATGCGCGCCCCGGCCCGTTCGGCTTACGATAGAGGTCCGGGTATAACGGGCGTTCGGAAGCGGGCAAGCACAGGGGGTTCCGATGGCACGGACAGGGACGCGCTCCACGGCAAAGCCGGGCGCAAATCAGGCTGTGGTGAAGCATGCGGGCGCCAAGGCGGCGAAGGGCGCGACGCGCGGGCGGGGGGTGCGCACCCTCGCCATCGACGTGGGGGGAACCGGCCTGAAGGCCGCGCTGCTCGACGCCAAGGGCCAGATGATCGGCGAGCGGGTGCGCGTGCCGACCCCGGCGCCGGGCGAGCCCGCGGCGATCGTCGACGCGCTGGTGAAGCTGGTGGCGCCGCTGCCGGACTATCACCGCGTCTCGATCGGGTTTCCCGGCGTGGTGCGCGAAGGCGTGGTGATCACCGCGCCGCATTTCGGCAACAACATCTGGCACGGCTTCCCGCTGGCCAAGACGCTGTCCGACAAGCTGGGCAAGCCGGTGCGACTGCTGAACGACGCCGACGTGCAGGGGTTCGGCGCGATCTCGGGCGAGGGGTTCGAGTTCGTGATGACGCTGGGCACCGGGTTCGGCACGGCGCTGTTCTATAACGGCCAGCTTCTGCCGCACATGGAGTTCGCCCACTTCCCGACGCGCAAGAAGCACACGCTGAACCAGTGGCTCGGCAATGCCGCGCTCAAGGAGGTCGGCAAGAAGAAGTGGAACCATCGCGTCGCCGAGACGATCGAGGCATTCCGCACGCTGCTGAACTTCGACACGCTGTATATCGGCGGTGGCAACGCCAAGAAGCTCACCATCGAGCTGCCGCAGGACGTGAAGGTCATCCCCAACGAGATGGGGCTGATCGGCGGCATCCGGCTGTGGGGCAACGGCGTGAAGCTGCCCGTAACGGGAGCCTGACGGAAGCTCACCCCAGATTGTCATCCCGGCCAAGCCGCAACGCGGCGCAGAGCCGGGACCCATCGTCCCGCGTATCGGAAGTCGAAACATGGGCCCCAGATCGACGCTGCGCGCCGTCCGGGGTGACAGGTAGAGAATCACTCCGCCGCGCGGGTGAAGGCGATCCCCGTTTGCGGGGAGAATGTCAGCGCATGGAAGGAGGCCGGCCATCCGCGTTTGACGGGCCGGGCCGACGCTACGTATGCTGACGATCGTACGGCGGCAGGAGGAAGCGCATGGCCATCCTGGGTGTGGAGACCGCGGTCTACGGCGTCGACGACATGGAGGCCTCGACGCGGTTCTTCGTCGATTACGGGCTGCGCGTCGACCGCGAGGCGCGCGATCTCGCCATATTCGAGCTCGCCGACGGCTCGAAGGTCGAGCTGCGCAAGAACGGCGATCCTGCCCTGCCCGCACCCTGGTACGAGGGGCCCGGCATCAAGGAGACGATCTGGGGCGTCGACACCGAGGCGGCGCTGGAGCGCCTTGTCGCCGGGCTCAAGACCGACCGCGAGGTGCGGCGCGACAATGACGGCACGGCCCATTTCGTGGCCGACGACGGCATGCCCCAGGGTCTGCGCGTGTTCCACCGGCGCGAGATCGTCAGCGTCTCCGACCCGGTGAACACCCCCGGGCGCGCCAACCGGGTGAACCACCACCGCACCTGGCGCAAGCGTGCCCGGCCCAAATTCATCGCCCATGTCGTGTTCCAGGTGGCCGACCCGTGGGCCTCGCTGAAATTCTTCCGCGAGAGGCTGCAGTTCCGCCTGTCGGATTCGCAGCGCACGCTGGGCTGCTACGCCCGCGCCGACGGCTCGCACGAGCACCACAACATCTTCTTCCTGAACCGCGACTTCCTGCCGGCGCGTGCGCGCAAGGTCGGGTTCAACCACGCGGCCTTCGCCTGCGACGACATCGACGAGGTGATGGTCGGGGCGAACTACCTGGAGCGGCGCGGCTGGGCCACGAGGCGCACGACGGGCGGCGTGGCCGGGCTGGGCCGCCACCGCGTCTCCTCGGCGATCTACTACTACATCCCCTGCCCGGCCGGCGGACACGCCGAATATATCGCCGACGCCGACTACCTGGACGATTCCTGGCTGCCGCGCGACTGGGACGAGACGTTCGGCGCAAATATCTGGATGCACGACATCCCCGAGGCCTTCAAGAACGAGCCCGATTGGGACGTGCGCTACCTCGACGACCCGCAAGCCTGACGCGCCCCTCCCGCGGTGGATCGCGTCGTGCACGCCGCCCGAAACCTGCTACACTTCCAAGTCGGTGCGGGATGAGTTCCGGTCACTGTCCAGTCGCCGTCCGCGTTCCCGAAGAAGAACGACCGCCCGCGCCGGGCGATAAGGCAACCGCAACTGGGAGATACTGAACATGTCGAGAAGGTTCGCCACAGCGATATTCGCCGGCGCCGTCGCGCTCGCGTTCGGCGCCTCGGCGCATGCCGACACCACCACGCTGAAGATGACCACCTGCCTTGCCCGCAACCACGACTACACCCAGGCGATGGCGCAGACGTTCCTCGACCCGCTGAACGCGGAAAAGGGCGACGTGCATATCCGCTATATCGGCGGGCCGGAGGTGACGCCGTTCCAGAAGCAGGGCCCGGCGCTGAAGCGCGGCCTGATCGACATCATCTCGTGCCCCGCCGCCTATTACGGCGGCGTGTTCGCCGCGGCCCACATTCCCGGCGCGCAGAACGTGCCGCTGGACGAGATCCGCAAGAACGGCGCGTGGGAGATGCTGCAGGAGGCGTGGGGCAAGGGGCTGAACGCCCACATCCTGGCCTGGACGGACTTCAAGGCGCAGATCTTCTACACCTACTTCCTGAAGATGCCGAAGGAGAGCAAGGAGACCGGCCTCGACCTGCACGGCATGAAGATGCGCACGACGGGGCTCTATCGCCCGATGCTGCAGGCGATGGGCGCGACGACCATCGTGATGGCGCCGTCCGATGTCTATGCCGGGCTGGAGCGCGGCGTGGTCGACGGGCTCGCCTGGCCGTGGGGCTCGATCGCCAAGTATGGCTGGCAGCGCTTCATCAAGTACCGCGTCACGCCGTCCTTCTACGGGGCGAGCCTGCTCACCGTCGTCAATCTCGACAAGTGGAAGGGGCTGTCGAAGGAGCAGCAGGATCTGCTCGAGAAATACGCCCGCAACTACGAGACCAAGGGATCGGCCATCCTGACCAAGAAGGGCGAGCAGGACGACGCCAAGCTGAAGGAGGCGGGGCTCAAGGACGTCGAGCTGAAGGGCGCGGTCCGCGCCGCCTACCTCAAGACCGTCTACGAAGCCAAATGGGCGGAGAACGACAAGCTGCACTATGCCGTCGACTACAAGAAGCTGAAGTCGCTGCTCTACCAGCCGGGCAGCTGAGCGGCACGATTCGGCGTAGCGACGAAGCAATCCAGCGATCCCTGGGTTGCTTCGCTCGCTCGCACTGACCGATCCCTGGTGCGCCTACGGCACCAGGAACGGGCCGAAATGGGTGTGGATCTGGCGGTCGAGCGACGCGTTCACGTCGTCGGCCAGGTCCGCGGTAAGATCGAACCACAGCCGCTCGCGGCCGTTCAGGGAAATGTCCTCGGGCGCGGTGCGCGCGCGCATCGCACGCGCCGCGACGGAGCCGCGTCGTCCGTCCGACCGGCCCAGCACCTCGACCGCCACCTCCAGCACACCGTCATAGCGCCACGCCTGGTCGGTGGTGAACACGCCGGCGAGGCCCGTGGTGCGCTTCAGCGGCACCTCGACCACGCTCGCCTGGCGGATGACGACGCGCGCCACGCCGTTTGCACCCGCCGGGCGCAGCCGGTCGTGCGCCCAGCGCGCGGCCACCGTCGCCGGCAGCACCGGGAAGAGCTGCTCGACGTTCGGCTTCACGCCGGGCGAGACGTAGCTTCGCACCACGTCGATCCGCGCCACGTCCAGCTTGATCGGCGGCAAGTGGGTGAAGGTGATCTCGGGGAATTGCGGCGGGGGCGGCGGCGCCATCTCGCACCCCGCAAGCCCGACCGCGCAGCCCAGCACCAGCGCCAGGGCGCGCATCCAGCGCACCGGCGCCATCCGCTCACTCCTCGTACAGCGCATCGAGGGCCGCATCGTCGAACACGTAGTCGGTGGCGCAGAACTCGCAGGTGACGACGACCAGCCCTTCGTCGGTCTTCATCTCGGCGATCTCCTCCTTGGGGAACGAGCGCAGCGTGCGCTCCACCCGCTCGCGCGAGCAGCGGCAGCCGGCGGTGAGCCCGACGGGGCCGAACACGCGTACCCCGTCCTCGTGGAACAGGCGGTAGAGCAGCCGGTGCGGGTGCAGCGCGGGATCGAGAAGCTCGCCCGTGGTGGACGCGCCCATCATCACCACGGCGCGGCGCCACGCATCGTCGGCATCCTCGTCGCCCGCCTCGCCCGAGACCCGCTGGCGCTGGGCGTCGGGCAGGCGCTGCACCATCATGCCGGCGGCGCGCCAGGCGTCGCCGCCCTCCTCGCCGACCCGGCCGACGGCGAGCTTCACCGCCGCGTCCATCTGCTCGGACTGGCGGAAATAGTTGTGCGCCACGTCGGCGAGCGTCCCGCCCGCCAGGTCGACGATGCCCTGGTAGCGCTCGGTATCCGGTCCCTGGTCGACCGTGAAGGCGAGATAGCCCGTGCCCAGAAGGCGCGGCACGCGCTCGCCAGCCTCGTGCGCGTCGCCGGCGAGCGAGGCGATCTTCGCCTTGTCGTACTGGGCATAGCCGCGCATGGCGCCGTCGGTCGTCACGTCGGCCACCATGAAACGCACCGGCCCGTTGCCCTGCGTCTGGACCGAGAACACGCCGTCGAACTTGAGCGCGCCGGCAAGCACGGCGGCGAGCGCCAGCAGCTCGCCCAGCATCTCGGCCACCGGCTGGGGATAGTCGTGCTTGCCCAGGATGGAATCGACCAGCGGGCCGAGCCGTACCAGCCGGCCGCGCAGGCCGAAATTCTCGATCTGGAACGGCTGGATCAGATCGTCGGGGACGGGCGCGGTGCTACCGGCCACCATTCAGCACATGCACCAGGTCAGGATGCCCTTCTGCGCGTGCAGCCGGTTCTCGGCCTCGTCCCACACGACCGATTGCGGACCGTCGAGCACCGAGCCCGTCACCTCGTCCTCGCGATGGGCGGGCAGGCAGTGCATGAAGATCGCGTCGGGCCGGGCGCGCGCCATCAGCCGGTCGTCCACCCGGAACGGCGCCAGCAGATTGTGCCGCGAATCCGCCTCGCGCCCCATCGACACCCAGGTGTCGGTGACGACGCAGTCGGCGCCCTCGACGGCCTCCTCCGGATGCTCGGTCAGCACGACGCGCGCGCCCTCGTCGCGCGCCCAGGCCACCACCTCGGCCGGCGGGCGCAACCCCTCGGGGCTCGCCACCCGGATCTCGAACGAGAAGCGGGCGGCGGCCTGGATCCAGGTGGTCGCCATGTTGTTGCCGTCGCCCGACCAGGCGACGACGCGCCCCTCGATCGGGCCGCGATGCTCCTCGAACGTCATCACGTCGGCCATGAGCTGGCAGGGATGGGTCTGCGATGTCAGGCCGTTGATGATCGGCACGGTGGCGTTCGCGGCAAGTTCCATCAGCTTCGAACGGTCGAGGATGCGCGCCATCACCGCATCGACGTAGCGCGACAGCACGCGCGCCGTGTCGGCGACGGTCTCGCCGCGCCCGAGCTGCATCTCGGTTGGCGACAGCACCACCACCTCGCCGCCGAGCTGCTTCATCGCCACCTCGAACGACACGCGGGTCCGCGTCGATGGGCGCTCGAACATCATCGCCAGCGTCTTGCCGGCGAGCGGGCGCGCCTCGGGCCCGGTCAGCTCGCCCGACTTGTAGGCCACCCCGAGCTCGATGATGCTGCGCAGCGTCCGCGCGTCGACCCGGTCGAGGTCGAGGAAATGGCGGACGATGCCGTTCGCGCTCACGACGCCAGCTCCTGGCACGCCGCCTCGAGCGCGGCGCACGCCTCGTCGATATGCGCGTCCTCGATGATCAAAGGCGGCAGGAACCGCACCACGTTGTCGCCGGCCAGCACGGCCAGCACGTTGTGGCGGCGCAGCGCGTCGTTCAGCGCCCCGTTGGGCACGGCGCATTTGAGCCCGATCATCAACCCGCGCCCGCGCGCTTCGGCCAGCACTTTGGGATTCGCGCCGGCGATCTGCCGGCAGCGCGCCAGCAGCTTGTCGCCCTTCGCCGCCGCGCCGGCGAGGAAGCCGTCGGCCAGCATCACGTCGAGCACGGCGTTCGCCGCCGCCATGGCGAGGGGGTTGCCGCCGAAGGTGGAGCCGTGCGCGCCGGGCACGAACGAATTGGCCACCTCGTCGCGGGCGAGCAGCGCCCCGGTCGGGAACCCGCCGCCCAGCGCCTTGGCCAGCGCCATCACGTCGGGCGCGGCGTCGGACCACTGGTAGCCGAACAGCTTGCCGGTGCGGCCGAACCCGGTCTGCACCTCGTCCATGAACAGCAACAGGCCGAACTCGTCGCACACCGCGCGCAGCCCTTCGAGGAAGCGCGGGTCGGCGGGGCGGATGCCGCCCTCGCCCTGCACCGGCTCCACCAGGATTCCGGCGGTTTCCGCGCCCACGGCGTTGCGCACCTCGTTCAGATTGCCGAACGGGACCGCGTCGAACCCGTCGACGATCGGCTCGAACCCCTTGCGGTGGCCGGCATTGTTGCCGGCCGAGATGGTGGCCAGCGTGCGGCCGTGGAAATTGCCCTCGAACGTGATGATGCGGTAGCGCTCGGGATGGCCGTTGTCGTCGTGGTACTTGCGCACCAGCTTGATGCCGGCCTCGACCGCTTCGGCGCCGGAGTTGCAGAAGAACGCCGCGTCGGCGAACGAATGGGCGACCAGCCGCTCGGCCAGGCGCTCCTGCTCGGGAATGCGGTAGAGGTTGGAGCAGTGCCACAGCTTGCCCACCTGCTCGCCCAGCCTGGCGACCAGGTGCGGATGGGAATGGCCGAGCGCGGTGACGGCCACGCCACTGCCGAAATCGAGATAGCGCGTCCCGTCGGAGGCGAAGAGATAAGCGCCCTCGCCCCGCTCGAAGGCGAGGTCGATGCGTGCATAGGTGTTCATGACAGCCGTGTTCACGGCGCTTTTCCGATCCTGGGCCCGCCGGCAGTAATGCCCGCCGGGCCGGAAAAGCCGCAGAGTATGTTGCGCCCCGCGACCCCTGTCAACCTTGGGAATCCGGAAGAATCAGGGGGTTACCGCGCAGTTTCCGGGGCCGGCGGCCGCGCCGCCGGTCCGCGCCCAGGCTCCCCCTATTTCCTGTGCCACGGCCCGGCAACCCGCGGAATCCGTGGGGTTGCGGGCGAACGTTAACGGTCCGTTTGCCGTCGCCGGCTAGGGTCTGCGCCCGAAACGAGCGGAGACCGGCCGTGCCCGAGCGCGTGGGCGAACGCGACGACAAGGCGGCGCAGGCGGCCGCCCCGCCGGCGGCCGGCGCGATGCTGGCCGAGCGCTACCGGATTCCGTTCGACGCCCCCCTGCCCGAATTCGACGCCCCCGGCACGCGCGCCTACCAGGCGGTCGACCTGCACGCGCCGAACAACCGGCTGTTCGCCCGGATCTGCCAGCCTAGCACCCTGCCGCGGCGCGAGCTGCTGGCGCCGCTGCGCCAGACCCGCGACATCAACATGATGCGGCCGGTCGAATGGGGCGCGGTCGACTGGGCGCCGCTGGAACGCGCCTGCTTCGCCGTGCTGTTCGAGCGTCCCGAGCACGGCCCGCTGGTCGCGCCCGGCGAGACGCGGTTCGCGCCGCTCGCCGTCGCCGAGATGACCGAGAAGGTGCTCGCGCCCGCGGCCCTCGTCCTCGCCCAGCTTTCGCGGCGCGGCATCGCCTATCGCGCGCTGCGCCCGGGCAACCTCTATGGCGGCGGCAAGGGCCAGCACATCCTGCTCGGCGAATGCGTCACCGCGCCGGTCGCATCGGGCCAGCCCGCGGCCTACGAGTTGATCGAGGCGGCGATGACCCCGCCGCTGGGGCGCGGGCCCGGGACGCTGGCCAACGACCTGTACGCGCTCGGCGCGACGGTGATGACGCTGGCGCTGGGGCGCGTGCCGTTCGACGGGCTGGACGCCGACCAGATCGTCGCGCAGAAGCTGGCGCGCGGCTCGTTCGCCGCTTTGCTCGGCGGCGAGCGGGTGCCGTTCGGCCTGCGCGAGGTGCTGCGCGGCCTGCTCGCCGACGACGTCCGGGCGCGCTGGGGCCTCGCCGAGCTGCAGCAATGGCTGAGCGGCGGCGCCAACAAGTCGGTGCCCGACCAGGCCGACACGCGGATGGACCGGCCCTACCCGGTGGGCGGGCGCGAATGCTGGGGCTTCCGCGACGTGGCGCACGCCTTCGGGCGCGACTGGCGCGGCGCCACCCAGGCGGTGCTGGACGAATCCTTCATGAAATGGGCGAAGCGCGGGCTGGGCGACGCCGACCTCGCCGTCGCGCTCGGCCGGGCCATCGCCGACGCGCGCAGCGCCGCAGGACCGCACGAGGCTGCCGGCGCCCGGCTGGTGACGCATATCTGCGCCGTCCTCGATCCGACCGGGCCGATGCGCTACAAGGGCGTGGTCGCCGCGCCGGACGGGCTGGGCCCGCTGCTGGCCGAGGCGGTCCGCAGCAACGACCGCGACGCCGGCCAGCGCATCTGCGAGCTGCTGGCCAAGGGCCTGCCGATCGAGCGGCTGGTCGGCCCGCACGGCGCGGAGAGCGCCGAGACGGCGGTGAAGATCCGCCCGTTCCGCCAGATCCAGCAGCTTATGCGCCATACCGGGCCGGGCTATGGCCGCGAACGCTGCCTGTACGAGCTCAACCCGCACATGCCGTGCCAGTCCCAGGCGGTCGCCGGCGCCTATGTCGAGACTGCGGCAGAGCTGCTGCCCGCGATGGACCGCGCGGTGCGCGACAAGGGCGGGCTGCCGACCCTGTTCGACCGCCACCTCGCCGCCTTCGTGGCGAGCCGGGTGAAACGCAATTTCGACCGCGACCTGGCGGCTCTGGAGCACGTCAAGGGCGATTCGTCCGAGGCCAAGCTGGCGATGCTGCGCATCCTGGCGTGGCTGCAGCAGGAGTACGGGCCGCCCAGCCTGCCCCATCTGGCCGCATGGCTGGGCCAGGAGCTGGAAGGGGCGGCGGCGCGGTTCGGTTCGCGTGCGCTGCGCGCGCTGGCCAGCCAGCGCCTCGAGGCCGTGGTGGGCACGGGCGATTTGACCGCCATCCTCAACGCGCTGACCGACCGCACGCTGGTCGAGCGCGACGTCGCCGGCCAGCGCCGCGCCATGGCGCAGTACCGCGCGGCCCATCACGAGATCCTGCGCATCGAGTCCGGCCGCGGCATCGGCACGGCGCAGCACGCCGGCTGGCGCGTGGCCTCGACCGCCGCCTGGCTGTGCGCCCTGGCCTCCGCGATCGTGACGGCGATGGTGTAATGGCGGGCGGGGAAATTCCGGTCCGCAAGGCAGCCGGCCGCTCGCCCTTGCGCAGCCTGGGCTTGATGGTCCTGTTCGTGTTCGCGGCGATCGCCGTCCTGCCCACGGCCATCGTGGTCGCGGTCGGCCTCGTGCCGATGGTGGTGACGCTGGTGATCGACGATTTGCCGGGGCGCTATCTCGCGCGCACCGTGTCGGGGATGGCGACGGCGGCGCTGATCCCGTTCGTCGGCAGGCTGTGGGAGGCGGGCCACACGCTGCGCGCCGCAATGGCGCTGGTATCCGACGTCTATAGCTGGTTCGCGATCTACGCCGCGGTCGGGGCGGGCTGGCTGATGTTCCTCGGCTTTCCGTCTCTGGTGGCCGAGCTTCGCGCCTTCAACGGCCAGCGCCGCATCGCCCGCCTGAGGAAGCAGCAGGACGAGCTGGTCGCCGAATGGGGCGACGCGATCGCCGGGGCGCCCGACGCCGAGGCCCCGCCGGCGGATGCGCCGGCGCGGCCTCCTACGCCCAGCCAGCCGGCGCCCAGCGCACCTGGTTGATCGGCGGCAGGCGGGTGGCGAGCGCCGTCCAGCCCGCCCCGCCATCCGCGCTGGCCCACAGCCCGCCGGTCGTCGAGCCCATGGCGAGCCCGGCGCCGGCCGCGTCGATGTCGAGCCCGTGGCGGTAGACCAGGTCGAAGGCGGGCGGCGGCGGCAGGCCGCGGTCGAGCACGGCGAAGCTCGCCCCGCCGTCGGCCGTGCGCGTCACCACCAGCCTGTTGTCGACCGGCACGCGGCATTCGTCCTTCACCGCCGGCACGAACCAGGCGGTCATCCGGATCGTCGGGATGCGCCACCGTGCCGAACCCGAAGCGCGACGGCGCCTCGGCCTCGATCTCGGTGAAGGTCGCGCCGCGGTCGCGACTGAGGAAGATGCCGTTATGGTGCTGACACCAGATCGTGTCCGGCGCCGTGCGGCACTGGGCCAGGCGGTGCGGGTCCTGGGTCAGCGGCTCGAACGCCTTATCGGGCGGCATGTAGGCGGCGCGCAGCCCCTTGCCGCCGAGCCGCCAGCTGGCCCCGGAATCGTCGCTGAGCCAGATGCCGGCGGACGAGATGCCGAGCGTCAGGCGGGCGGAGTTGCGCGGGTCGACGCAGATCGAATGGATGCCGGGCTTGTCGTACCCGCCGCCGAACCAGTGCGGCCGGGACTTGTCGTTCCACAGCGCCTCGTTCAGCGTCCAGCTTTCGCCGCGATCGTCGGACCGGAACAGCCCGCCCGGGATGGTGCCGGCCCACAGCGTGCCCGCCCGATCTGCGCCACCCGCCTCCAGCGTCCAGACCATCGACACGCTGGGCGCGTCGGCGGCGTCGGCGCCGGCCGGCGGAAAGGCCGGCGCGGACAGCTCGGTCCAGCTTTTGCCGTGATCGTCGGAGCGGTGCAGCTTCACGCCGAAATGGCCGAGGTTGAGCGCCGCATAGAGGGCGCCGTCGCGCGCATCGGGCAGCACCGCGCTGACCGGATCGCCGAGGAAGGACGTGCCGGCGAGGCGGAGCGCCGTGCCGTCGCCGGCGAAGCTCAGCAGCCCCTTCTTGGTCGCGACATAGAGCGTCGCCATCTCATCCCCCCGAAAGCGCCTGCAGGACGAAGACCTCGTCGCCTGCGCCGACCGCGTCGGCGAGCCCCGTCCGGTCGGCGACCGGCCGGTCGTTGACGAACACGTTGACGTGCTGACGGAGCCGCCCCTGGTCATCGAGCACGTAGGAGCGGAGCCGTGGGTTGTCGGTGAATACGGCGTCGAGCGCGGCGCGCACCGTCGCGCCCTCGACCATGGCCGGCGGGCAGGCGAGATGGCGCCTGAGGTTTCCCGTGAAACTGACCCGCGGCATTACCAGCTCCCTCCCTACCGCGTCATCGCGAGCGAAGCGAAGCGATCCAGACGTCGGCGCGAGACCTGGATTGCTTCGTCGCTACGCTCCTCGCAATGACGGTTTGGAGTGGCCCCGACTAGACCTCGGCCTTCGCCTTGAGATGGTGGCGCACCAGCTCCTCGGCGATCTGCACGGCGTTGAGCGCGGCGCCCTTGCGCAGATTGTCCGACACCACCCAGAGCGACAGGCCGTTCTTCACCGTATCGTCCTTGCGGATGCGGCTGACATAGACCAGGTCGTCGCCCGCGCACTCGACCGGGGTGACGTAGCCCTCGTCGGCGCGCTTATCGACCACCGCCACCCCCGGCGCCTCGCGCAGCATGTCGCGGGCCTCGTCGGGCGTGATCGGCCGGGCGAACTCGACATTCACCGCCTCGCCGTGGCCGACGAAGACGGGCACGCGGACGCAGGTGGCATGCACCTTGATATTCCGGTCGAGGATCTTGCGAGTCTCGACCGCCATCTTCCACTCTTCCTTGGTCGCGCCGTCCTCCATGAACACGTCGATATGCGGAATGACGTTGAACGCGATCTGCTTGGTGAAGCGCTCGCGCTTGAGCGGATCGTTCACGTAGATGGCGCGCGTCTGGTTGAACAGCTCGTCCATCGCCTCCTTGCCGGCGCCTGAGGTCGACTGGTAGGTCGCGACCACGACGCGCTTGACGGTGGCCGCGTCGTGCAGCGGCTTCAGCGCCATCACCATCTGGATGGTCGAGCAGTTCGGGTTGGCGATGATGTTGCGCTTGGCGTAGCGCGCGATGGCATCGGGGTTCACCTCGGGCACGACCAGCGGCACGTCCGGGTCCATGCGGAACTGAGAGGTGTTGTCGATCACCACGCACCCCTTGGCGGCGGCGCGCGGCGCATGGACGGCCGAGACCCTGGCGCCGGGCGAGGAGAGGCAGATATCGACACCGGTGAAGTCGAAATCGGCGAGATTCTTGACCTTGAGCACCTTGTCGTCGCCGAACGACACCTCGCGCCCGATCGAGCGCTCCGAGGCGAGCGCGATCACCTCGTCGGCGGGGAATTTCCGCTCGGCGAGGATGGACAGGATTTCGCGCCCGACATTGCCGGTGGCACCCGCCACCGCGACCCGGTAACCCATGGAAATCTCCTTGGTTCGCCCTCAAGTACGCGCGTACCCGGCGGGAATCAAGGGGCGGGGGGAACGGAAGGCTACGCCGCCCTCTTGTCCAAAGCCGCGATCACAGCCTCGCCCATCTGGGTCGTCGAGACGAGCCGCTTGCCCGGCTGCATGATGTCGCCCGTCCGGAGACCCGCGTCGAGCACGTCGCGCACCGCCGCCTCGACCAGATCGGCATCCTCGCCCATCTCGAACGAGTAGCGCAGCATCATGGCGAAGGACTGGATCATGGCCAGGGGGTTCGCCTTGGACTGGCCGGCGATGTCGGGCGCCGAGCCGTGCACCGGCTCGTACAGCGCGCGGCGGCGGCCCGAGGCGTCGGCCGCGCCGAGCGAGGCCGAGGGCAGCATGCCGAGCGAGCCGGTCAGCATCGAGGCGACGTCGGACAGCATGTCGCCGAACAGATTGTCGGTGACGATCACGTCGAACTGCTTGGGGTTGCGCACGAGCTGCATGCCGCAATTGTCGGCCAGCATGTGCGAGAGCTGGACGTCGGCATATTCGGCGTCGTGCAGCTTCTGCACCTCCTCGCGCCACAGCAGCCCGGATTCCATGACGTTCGACTTCTCGACCGAGCACAGCCGGTTGCCCCGGAGCCGCGCCAGGTCGAACGCGACGCGCGCCACGCGCACGATCTCGGAGGTCGTGTAGACCTGGGTGTTCACGCCGCGCCGCTCGCCGTTCGGCAGGGTCTCGATGCCGCGCGGCTCGCCGAAATAGACCCCGCCGGTGAGCTCGCGCACGATCAATATGTCGAGCCCGGCCACCAGCTCGGTCTTGAGGGTGGAGGCCTCGGCGAGCGCCGGGAACACGATGGCCGGGCGCAGATTGGCGAACAGCTCGAGATCCTTGCGCAGCCGCAGCAGCCCCGCCTCGGGCCGGACGGCGAACGGCACCTTGTCCCATTTCGGCCCGCCGACCGCGCCGAGCAGCACCGCGTCGGCGTTCATCGCCTCGTCCATGGTCGCATCGGCGATGGCGACGCCGTGGGCGTCGTAGGCGCAGCCGCCGACCAGATCCTCGGCGAGGTCGAACCCCACGTGGCGGCGCTTGTCCATCCAGCCGATGATGCGGCGCACCTCGCCCATCACCTCGGGCCCGATCCCGTCGCCGGGCAGCATGAGAACTTTCCTGTTGGCGGCCATGACTTGCATCCGTGGGTTGGAAAGAGGCGCGGAATGTAGCGGCTGGGACCGCACCCGGCCACCCGGAAATGTTGGGGAGATGCCCATTTGACCGGGTATGGCGGCTGTGGTTAGTTCGCGCACCCCCCACGAAGGAGTCCCGACATGAAGCGCTCGACCGACCGCATCCTCACCAGCCATGTCGGCAGCCTGATCCGCCCGCCGGCGCTGCTCGATCTGGTGCGCAAGCACATCAAGGGCGAGAGCTACGACAAGGCCCAGCTCGCCCGCGTGCTGACCGAGGAGGTGGCGAACGTGGTGCGCCGCCAGGCCGAGACCGGGATCGACGTGCCGTCCGACGGCGAGTACGGCAAGCTGGGAAGCTGGTCGCAATACGTGCTGGAGCGCCTGTCGGGCTTCGAGCGCCACCCGGTGCCGACCGATCCCTACGCCAAGGGCGCCGACCGCACGCGCTTCGCCGAGTTCTACGCCGAGATGGACGCATCCGACCCGTCGCGCGCCATGGGCAGCTTCCAGCCGGTGTGCACCGGCCCGATCACCTATACCGGCCAGGCCGCGCTGAAGACCGACATCGACAATCTCAAGGCCGCGCTGAAGGCCGCCAATGTCGCGGAGGGGTTCCTCCCGGTCGCGGCGCCGGCCTCGGTCATCCCGGACCGCAGGAACGAGTACTACAAGACCGACGAGGAGTGCCTCGCCGCCATCGCCGACGCGATGCGCGTGGAATACAAGACGATCACCGACGCCGGGCTGATCGTGCAGCTCGACGACGCGCGCGCCGCCGTCACCTACGACCGGATGGTGCCGCCCAAGACGTTCGAGGATTACCGCAAATGGGTGGGGATGCACATCGAGGCGATGAACTACGCCCTCGAAGGCATCCCGGAGGAGAAGGTGCGCTATCACGTGTGCTGGGGAAGCTGGCCCGGCCCGCACGTGACCGACGTGCCGCTGAAGGACATCGTCGATTTGATCCTGAAGGTGAAGGCGCAGGCCTACGTGATCGAGGGGGCGAACCCGCGCCACGAGCACGAATGGGCGGTGTGGAAGGACGTGAAGCTGCCCGAGGGCAAGATCCTGGTGCCCGGCGTCATCAGCCACGCCACCAACGTGGTCGAGCATCCCGAGCTGGTCGCCCAGCGCCTGGTCCGCTATGCCGGCGTGGTCGGGCGCGAGAACGTCATCGGCTCGACCGATTGCGGCTTCGCCCAGGCCCCGTCGCACCGGCGCGTCCACCCCTCGATCATGTGGGCGAAGCTGGAATCCCTGGCCGAGGGCGCGAAGCTCGCCTCGCGGGAGCTCTGGGGCAAGCGCCAAGGCGGCGTGAGCGGGTTCGGTCAGCGCCGAATCCCGCACTTTCCGGCCCTGCGGCAACCGAACCGCCGTTCGCGCGTTATCCGGAGTTGTGGTCGTTCCGGGGGCGTTCGATGGCAAACGGCAAGAACGGTGACGTCTTCTCGCGGCTGGCGGTGGCCGCCTCGCATCAGGCGGGCCGCACCCACACTTTCGCGCTGGCGGTGCTGCTGATCGTGGTCTGGGCGTGCCTCGGCCCGCTCGCCGGCTGGTCGGACACGTGGCAGCTCGTGATCAACACGGGCACCACCATCATCACCTTCCTGATGGTGTTCCTGATCCAGAACACGCAGAACCGCGACACGGCGGCCATCCAGCTCAAGCTGGACGAGCTGATCCGCATCAACGCGCGCGCGCGCAACCGGCTGATGACGCTGGAGGATTTGACCGAGGACGAGCTCGAGACGATCAAGAAGTCGTTCACGAAGCTCGCCGGGAAGGACCTCTCCAGCGCGCGGAAGCCGGCCGCGGCCGCGGACGAGGCAAGCTGACGGCGATCAGACCCGCACGTGGCCCTGGAGCCAGGGCTGGGCGGCGCGGTTCTGCGCCTCGAAGGCGGCGATCTTGGCCTCCTTCTGCAGCGTGAGTCCGATATCGTCGAGCCCGTTCAGCAGGCAGTGCTTCTTGAAAGGGTCGATGTCGAACTTGACCACGCTGCCGTCGGGCCGCGTGATCTCCTGCTTCTCGAGATCGACCGTCAGGCGCGCGTTGGCGCCGAGCTCGGCATCCTTCATCAGCGCCTCGACCGTCGCCTGGTCGAGCTTGATCAGCAGCATGCCGTTCTTGAAGGCATTGTTGTAGAAGATGTCGGCGAAGGACGACGAGATCACGCAGCGAATGCCGAAATCGATCAGCGCCCAGGGCGCGTGCTCGCGCGACGATCCGCAGCCGAAATTGGGGCCCGCCACCAGGATCTTGGCGTTGCGATAGGCCGGCTTGTTCAGCACGAACTCCGGCTTCTCCGACCCGTCCGGGTTGAAGCGGACATCGTTGAACAGGTTCTTGCCGAGCCCGGTGCGCTTGATGGTCTTGAGGAACCGCGCCGGAATGATCCGGTCGGTGTCGCAATTGACCATCGGCAGCGGCGCCGCGACGCCGTCGAGCTTGTCGAACTTTTCCATCGGCGCGCTCCTAGATGTAGTCCCGGACGTCGGCGAGGTGACCGGCGATCGCCGCCGCCGCGGCCATGGCCGGGCTCATCAGATGGGTGCGCCCGCCGGGGCCCTGGCGCCCCTCGAAATTGCGGTTGGACGTGGACGCCGACCGCTCGCCCGGCTTCAGCATGTCGCCGTTCATCGCGATGCACATCGAGCAGCCCGGCTCGCGCCAGTCGAACCCCGCCTCGCGGAAGATCTGGTCGAGCCCTTCCTCCTCCGCCTGATGCTTGATCAGGCCCGATCCCGGCACGACCATGGCGTACACGCTGTCGGCGACCTTGCGGCCCTTGGCGATGGCGGCGGCGGCGCGCAGATCCTCGATCCGCGAGTTGGTGCACGACCCGATGAACACCTTGTCCACCTTGATGTCGGTGAGCCTGGTGCCGGCCTCGAGGCCCATATATTCCAGCGAGCGCGTGATCGCGCGCCGGCGATACTCGTCCTGCTCGGCGTCGGGATCGGGCACCGCGGCAGTGATCGGCAGCTCGTCCTGCGGGCTCGTCCCCCAGGTCACCTGGGGCGGGATGTCGGCGACCGGGATCGTCACCTCGGTGTCGTACCTGGCGCCGGGATCGGACGGCAGCGTCTTCCAATAGGCCAGCGCCTGCTCCCACTGCGCGCCCTTGGGCGCCATCGGCCGGCCCTCGACATAGGCGAAGGTCTTCTCGTCGGGCGCCACCAGCCCGGCGCGCGCGCCCGCCTCGATCGACATGTTGCACATGGTCATGCGGCCTTCCATCGAGAGGTCGCGCACGGCCTGGCCGGTATATTCGATGACGTGGCCGGTGCCGCCCGCGGTGCCGATGGTGCCGATGATCTTGAGGATCAGGTCCTTCGCGGTGATGCCGGGCGGCAGCGCGCCGTCGACCGTGACGCGCATGTTCTTCGCCGGCGCCTGGATCAGCGTCTGGGTCGCCAGCACGTGCTCCACCTCGGAGGTGCCGATCCCGAAGGCGAGCGCGCCGAACGCGCCGTGGGTCGAGGTGTGCGAATCGCCGCAGACGATCACCAGCCCGGGCTGGGTGAAGCCCTGCTCGGGCCCGATCACGTGCACGATGCCCTGGCGGTCGTCCATGATGTCGATATAGGGCAGGCCGAACTCGGCGGCGTTCTTCTTCAGCGCGTCGATCTGGATGCGCGCCTCGTCGTCCTTGATCCCGCCGGCGCGGTTCGCGGTCGGCACGTTGTGGTCGGGCACGCAGAGCTGCGCGTCGGGATGGCGCACGCGGCGCTTGTTCATGCGAAGCCCGTCGAACGCCTGCGCCGAGGTGATCTCGTGGATGATCTGCCGGTCGACCCAGATCAGGCAGGTCCCGTCCGCCTGGCGATCGACCAGGTGGCTTTCCCAGATCTTGTCGAACAGCGTCTTCGGCTCGGCCATGCTACGCACTCCTTCCGTCTCGTGCTGGGGATTTTCAAAGCTCTCCGTTCGTCCTGAGGAGCGCCCGAAGGGCGCGTCTCGAAGGACGAAACCCCAGATCGTACTGACCCTTCGCCCTTCGAGACGGCCGCTGCGCGGCCTCCTCAGGGCGAACGGAACAAAATCGCAACTCTACTTCCCGCCCTTGGACTTGCCCTTGGCCTTGGTTTCGGCCTCGGGGGCGGGGGCCGCATCGAACATCTCCTCGCCGGCCTCGGCGGCCGTCGCCGCATCGGTCCCGCGCGTCGTGGTGCGCTCGGCGATGCGGGCGCGCTTGCCCCTGAGGCCGCGCAGATAATAGAGCTTCGCCCGGCGCACCCGGCCGCGGCGGACCACCTCGATCGAGGCGATGCGCGGCGAAAGCAGCGGGAATACGCGCTCCACCCCCTCGCCATACGAGATCTTGCGCACGGTGAACGACTCGTTCACCCCGCCGCCGGAGCGCGCGATGCACACCCCTTCGAACGCCTGGACGCGCTCGCGCGTGCCCTCGACGATGCGCATGTTGACGCGCACCGTGTCGCCGGGCTCGAAGGCCGGCACCTCGCGGACCGCCGTGACCTTCGCGGCCTCCCGCTTCTCGATGTCCTCGATGATGTTCATGGACCTACTCCTCGCCCATCCGATGCGTTTCGACATAGCGCGCCCACAGATCGGGGCGCCGCTCGCGGGTGAGACGCTCGGCCTCGTGCCGGCGCCACGCCCGAATCCTCTCGTGGTGGCCCGAAAGCAGAACCTCGGGCACCGCGCGGCCGCCCCAACGCTGCGGCCGCGTGTAGTGGGGGTATTCGAGAAGCCCCCCTTCGAAACTTTCCTCGGCGAGCGATTCCTGCGCGCCCACCACCCCCGGCAGCAGCCGCACGCAGGCATCGATCAGCGCGATCGCCGCGGGCTCGCCACCCGACAGCACGAAGTCGCCGAGCGAGATCTCCTCCATCCCGCGCGCCTCGAGAAGCCGCTCGTCGACGCCCTCGAACCGGCCGCAGACCAGCGTGACCGCCCGCTCCGCGGCCAGGGCGCGCACCCGCGCCTGGTCGAGCGGCCGGCCGCGCGGGCTGAAGTAAATCAGCGGCGCGCCGGGAAAGGCCGCGTCCGCGATCGCCGCGTCCACCACGTCCGGGCCGCATCACCATGCCCGGCCCGCCGCCGAACGGCTCGTCGTCGACGGTGCGGTGCTTATCGCCCGCATAGTCGCGGATGTCCACCGTCTCCAGCGCCCACACCCCGTCGGCGAGAGCCCGACCGGCCAGCGAATGGGCGAGCGGGCCCGGAAACATCGCCGGGAACAGCGTCAGCACCCGCGCGGTCCAGGCGGCGGTCATCGCTCGTCCCCTGCGCCTTCGACGCCGCCGGTCTCGACGGGGGGCACGATCACGATCCGCCGGCCGGCGAGGTCCACCTCTGGCACCGCCTCGGCCGTGAAGGGCAGCAGGAGGGAGCGCGCGCCGGGCCGCGCGACCTCGATCACGTCGCCCGCGCCGTAATTGCCGATGGCGGCCACCGTGCCGACGACCGTGCCGTCCGTCAGCTCGGCCCGCATCCCCATCAGGTCGGCGTGGTAGTACTCCTCGGCGTCCGTTTCCGGCAGGGCACCGCGCGGCACGTAGAGCCTGACGCCCTTCAGCGCCTCGGCCGCATCGCGGTCGTCGATCCCGGCGATGCGCGCGAGGACGGCCCCGCGCGCCATGCCGACGACCGCGAGCGCGTAGCTGCGCCCCGCCTCGTCGGTCACCGGCCCGTAGGACGCGACGTCCGCAGGCTCCGCCGTGTAGCTCCTGATCCGCACGATGCCCTTCACTCCATGCGCGCCGACGACGGCGCCGACGCAGACCTGCGCGCCGCCCGCATCAACGTGGTCGTCCCTAGCCGTTCTGCTCCTCCTCGGCCGGTGCCTCGGCGGCCGGTGCCTCCTCGGCGGGTGCCTCCTCGGCCGGGTGCCTCGGCGGCCGGGGGCGGCTGCGGCCGCGGCCGCGGCCTTGGCGCGCGCCTCGGCCTCCGCGGCCAGGCGCTCCTGCGCCCGCTTGCGCGGCTGGTTCTTCTTGGTCTGGGTCGGCACCTCGCGCGCCGGCACCAGGTCGTTCGCGCCCAGGAAGCGCGCCACGCGGTCGGACGGCTGCGCGCCCGCGCCCAGCCAGTGCTTGATGCGCTCGGTGTTCAGCGTCACGCGCTCGGGGTGGTCCTTCGGCACCATCGGGTTGTAGGTGCCGAGCCGCTCGATGAAGCGGCCGTCGCGGGGGCTCCGCGAATCCGCCACCACGATGCGATAGAAGGGCCGCTTCTTGGCGCCCCCGCGGGACATACGGATGGTCAATGACATGAGCTTGGTTCTTCCTCCAGCGTTCGTCCAAACCCCCTCTTGTCCCCCCGGACGGCGCGCGAAGCGAGCCGAGCCGGGGCCCATCGTGCAGATCCCGTGCCGTATCGGCATGGGTCCCGGCTCTCGCCGCGATGCGCGGCTCGGCCGGGATGACAATCGAGGAAGGCGTCAGATCGGTGCGATTTCCTTACGTTGCGTTGGTCACCGTTGCGGCAGAAGGGCCGAAAGCCCGTGCCGCGCGAGTCCCTTCTGGCCCAGCTTCTTCGCCTGCTTCATCACGCGGGCCATCTCCATCTGCTGCTTCATCAGCCGGTTGATCTCCTGCACCGTGGTGCCGGAGCCCTCGGCGATGCGCCTTTTGCGCGAGGCCTTGATGATCTCGGGCTTGCGGCGCTCGGTCTTGGTCATCGAGCCGATGATCGCCTCCTGTCGGGCGAGCATCTTCTCGTCGATCTTGGCGTTGGCGAGCTGGGCCTTGGCCTTGGCGACGCCCGGCAGCAATCCCATGATGCCGCCCATGCCGCCCATGCGGCGGATCTGGCGAAGCTGCGACGCCATGTCGTCGAAATCGAACTGGCCCTTGGCAAGCTTGGCGGCAAGCTTCTCCGCCTCCTCCTGCTCGATGGTCTCGGCCGCCTTCTCGACCAGCGAGACGACGTCGCCCATGCCGAGGATGCGCGACGCGACGCGCTCGGGATGGAACGGCTCCAGCGCATCGAGTTTCTCGCCGACGCCGATCAGCCGGATCGGGCAGCCGGTGACCGCGCGCATGGACAGCGCCGCACCGCCGCGCGCGTCGCCGTCGACGCGGGTCAGCACGATGCCGGTCAGCCCGACCTGGGCGTTGAACGCCTTGGCGACGTTGACCGCGTCCTGGCCGGTCATCGCGTCGGCGACCAGCAGCGTCTCGGCGGGCTTGGCGATGTCGCGCACCTGCACGGCCTCGGCCATCAGCGCGTCGTCGATGTGGAGCCGGCCGGCGGTATCGAGGATCACCGCGTCGTAGCCGCCGCGGCGTGCCTGGTCCATCGCGCGCGCCGCGATCATCGCCGGCCACTCGCCGGCGACGATGGGCAGCGTGTCCACCTCCGCCTGGCGGCCGAGGATGGCGAGCTGCTCCTGCGCGGCCGGGCGCTGCACGTCGAGCGAGGCCATCAGGACCTTCTTCTTGTCGCGGTCCTTGAGGCGCAGCGCGATCTTGGCGGCCGTGGTGGTCTTGCCCGAGCCCTGCAGCCCGACCATCAGGATCGGCACCGGCGGGGCCGAGCGCAGCACGACGCCGTCCGAATCCTCGCCCAGCATGGCGGCGAGCTCGTCATGGACGATCTTGATGACCATCTGGCCCGGCGTGACCGAGCGCAGCACCTCGGCGCCGACCGCCTTTTCGCGCACGCGGTCGACGAACTCCTTCACCACCTCGAGCGCGACGTCGGCCTCGAGCAACGCGACGCGCACTTCGCGCAGCGCCTCGCCCACGTCGGCCTCGGTCAGCGCGCCGCGCTTGCGCAGCCTGTCGAAAACCTCGCCGAGCTTGCCGCTCAGGGACTCGAACATCGCGAACCTTCCCAATGCCCCCAAACGCATACGGCGCCGGTGCGCGCAACGCGCGGACCGGCGGACACCCTCGGGCGCACCAAACAGCCTTATGCCTTGGGTGGCGGGAACCTAGGCGGCGCCAATTGCCGAGTCAAGCGCCGCCCAAAGCTCGGTTCAGACCCGGCGGCGGAAGAAGCCGGCAAACACCGTGTTCTCGTCGCGGTGGCGACCGCCATTGCCGGCCGCCCACCAGGCGCCGGCGGCGGCGACCAACAGGGTCGCGGCGGCGAGGAACCCGCCGATGACGCCGGCCTGGCGGGCCTGGTCGGCCTTGTGGCGCGCCTCGGCGAGCACCTGGGTCACGCGCCGGTCGGCCTCGGCCGGGGAAAGGCCCGTGCGCTGCGCCACAAGCCGGGCGACGTAGCTCCGGTCGCCGGCGGGCAGGTCGCCGCGCAGTGTATCGGCGGTGAGGATGCGCCCGACCTCCTGCTTGGCCTCGCGCGTCTGCGCGACATCGGGCGCACCCGCCGGCCCCGCGCCCTGGGCGGGCGTCGTGGCGCTGGGCGCGGCTCCGCCCGCGGGGGCGCTCGGCGCGGTACCGCCCCCCTGGGCCGGCGTGCACCCGGCCGCGGCGGCGGCCGGGGCCGGACCGGCGGGCCGGAACAGCGCGTCGACCGCCATGCCGATCGGGCCGGTATCGCCATAGGGCTGGCTGCCGGCGGCGGAGAGGGCGGCCGAGCCCGCCGACGCGCCGACGCCGATGATGCCCGCAACGCCGGAGACGCCGAGCACCGCCGCGATCAGCACGCCGAGCGCCCACACCATCAGGCCGTGCGCACCGTCGCGCACCTCGATTTCATGGGGCGTGGAATCGCCGACGGTGCGCCGCATCCGCCCGGTGAGGTAGCCGCCGGCCATGAAGCTCGACACCACCACCCAGATCATCCATAGGGCAACGCCGATCAGGAACCCGGTGCTGGACGCCCCCTCGCCGGGATAGGGGGAGGCGACCGAGAGCCCGATCGCGGCCCCGAAGCTGAGCAGCACCAGCGAGATCGCCGCGGCGAGGACCGCGCCGGCGATGATGGCGCCCCAATCGAGATGCGAAATGCCCAACCCGGGCCGCGTGGCCGCGGTGGCTGGGGCGACGGTGGCGTCCGCGTAAGGCCGTTTGGTGGCCATGGCCGATCCCTTCCCTCACGCCGCGATGGCCAGCCACGCCGGGCGCGGAGCCCGGAGCTGGCCGCCGGCAGGGCGATTCCCTCAGTGCAGTCCGAAGAACGACAGGATGGCCATGATCACGACGATCAGGCCGATCAGGTAGATAATTCCGTCCATGGGAGTCCCTCCCCTCCGCAGAGCAACAACTACAACCGCGGGCCCGCGATTTGGTTCCGCGCAGCGCCAATGCCTAACCCCTTCGCTCCAGGACCTTCGCCGCGACCCGAAGGTCGGCGACGAAGCGGCGGTATTCGGCATCGAACTTCGACCGGTCGGGCATGCGCAGCAGCGAGGACGGGTGGACGGTCGCGATCACGCAGGGGGCAAGGGCGGAATCTTGGGGCTTGCCGCGCTCCCGCGTCACCCGGAAGGACGCGCCGAGCACCGCCTTGGCGGCGGTCGCCCCCAGACAGACGACCGCGGCGGGCGCGATCACGTCGAGCTCGGCCTGCAGCCAGGGCGCGCAGGCCTCGATCTGGAGGGCGTTCGGCTTGCTGTGGATGCGCTTCTTGCCCCGCTGGATCCACTTGAAATGCTTGACGGCGTTGGTGATGTAGGCGCGCTTGCGGTCGATGGCGGCGTCGGCCATCGCCTTGTCCAGGAGCCGGCCGGCCGGCCCGACGAAGGGGTGGCCTTCGCGATCCTCGGCGTTGCCCGGCTGCTCGCCGATCAGCACGATTCGGGCATCGGACGGCCCCGCGCCGAACACGGTCTGCGTCGCCCGTTCGTGGAGGTCGCAAGCGGTGCAGCCGGCAGCGGCGCGGGCCAGGCCGGGAAGCCCCGCGCGCGGCGCGACGAAGCGCTGGGCGGTCTCGTCGGGATCGCCCTTCAGCGCCGCGATGTGCCCGCCCGCGTCCGAGCCTTTCGCCATGGCAGCGAAACGGGCCGCGCCGGGCGCGGTTCCCTCAGCCGTCGCCGTCCGGCCATTCGTGGCGGCTCGCCGCCTCGTCCCGGCCGGAGCGGTTGGAGTGGAAGACCAGCGCCATCAGCCCGACGGCGAGCCCGACCGACAGCACGATCCCCGCCGCCATGGCGATCAGCCCGTTCACCGTCATCCCGACCGTGCTGGCCCCGCCCGCGGCGGCGAAGATCGCGACCGCCAGCGCGACCACCGCCACGCAACCCAGGACGTAAAGGATCATCCGGCGCATCGCTGTTCCCCACTGTCACCCCGGCCAAGCCGCGAAGCGGGTGACAAGCTATTATCCGGGGACGTCGGCCTACGCGAAATCGTCGCGCTGGAACAGGGCGCGGAGGCGCAGCCCCTCTTTCGCCAGGTTCTCGGCCGCGCCTTCCTGGCGGTCGAGCACCGACAGGATCGTGGCCACCTTGGCGCCGAATTCCCGCGCCGCGGCGACCGCCTTCATCGACGAGCCGCCGGTGGTGGTGACGTCCTCGAGCACCACGGCGGTCATGCCGGGGGCGAGGTTGCCTTCGAGCAGCCGCTCGGTGCCGCGCTCCTTCGCCTCCTTGCGGACGAAGAACGCCGGCAGCGGCTTCGCCCCGTAGCTGTGGCTCAGCGTGCAGATCGAGGCGGCGATCGGCACCGCCCCCATGGCGAGCCCGCCGACCGCATCGACCTCGATGTCGGCCAGCACGTCGAGCATCAGCCTGGCGACGAGATAGCTGCCCTCCGGGTCCATCAAGGCGGGCTTCATGTCGAAATACCAGGTCGAGCTCGCGCCCGAGGCGAGCTTGAACTGGCCGCGCTTCATGCAGCGCGCCGCGATCATCGCCTTGAGGCGCGCGCGCGCCTCGGCCGCCGCCACGATCTTTGCCGGAACGTCGTTCACGCCGCCTCCGAACGGTTGGGACGGGCGACTATACCATGCGCGCCATGACCGAGACATAGCCGGCCACCGGCCGGCCATACTCGGTACGCAGGGCGACATGGCGGTGCGCCCGTTCGGCAAGGCCGGCCGCCTGCGCCGCCTTGCGCAGCCAGGCGGGGTTGTGCGCGTAGCGCCCGGCGGCGCCGAGCCGCCAGCCCGGCCCCTTGCGCCACTCGACGGTGAAGGCGAGGTGGCCGCCGGGCCGCAAGGCGCGCGCCACGGCGGCGAAGACCGGGGCCAGCTCGCCGATATAGCAGAACACGTCGGCGGCGAGCGCCAGGTCGTAGGCGCGCTCGCCGCCCGCCAGCGCCGCACAGATCTCGCTTTGTTGCAGCGAATCGTAGATGCCGCGCGCCCGGGCAAGGGCGAGCATCTCGCCCGACAGATCGATGCCCGCCAGCGTCGCCGCCAGCGCGCGGAACTTCACCCCGGCAAGCCCGGTGCCGCAGCCGAGATCGACGACGTCGAGCCCGTGCGCGCCGCCGCCCAGCACGTCCGTCACCGCGTCGTAGAGCAGCTCCGGCCCGCGATAGCCGAGATCGGCGAGCAGCGAGCGGTCGTAGTCGGCGGCGTAGCGGTCGAAATGGCTGACCACGTAGCGGTCGGGGGCGCGGTCGGGGCGCGCACCGCCGCCCAGCGCCGCGATCATGTGGGTCGCCTCGGCGCTGCCCGGGCGGAGCGCGAGATAGCGGCGATAGCTGGCGAGCGCGCGGGCCGGCTGGCCCTGGGCGTGCTGCGCCTCGGCCAGGTGCCACACCGCCTCGGGCATGTCGGGCGCCAGCGCCAGCGCCCGTTCATAGCTGGCGATGGCCGCCTCGGTCTTGCCATAGCCGGCCGCCGCCTTGCCGACCGCGACCATGTTCTCGGCCTCGAGCCGCGCCGCCGCCCGGTCCGCCTCGCTCGCCGCCGTGTCGTCGCCCGCCGCGCGCAGCGCCGCGGCGAGACCGCGTCGCGCGGCGACATGGCCGGGCGCGGCGTCGAGCAGCGCGCGGAACGCGGCCGCGGCTTCGCGCGCGCGGCCGGCGGCGGCCAGCGCCTCGGCGCGGGCGAACAGGCGGGCGGACGCGTCGGTGTCGCTCATGGGCCGCCGCGGCCGGGCCGCGCCTCAGTCGGGCGGGCAGCCGGTCCCGCCCTTGCCCTTGCCGCCGGGCTTGCACGGCGTCGGCGAGACGGCCGCGTTGGCGCTGCGGTCGAGATGGACGACGGTGGGCGCCACATAGGCCGCGGCGGCGCCGAGGCCGAGACGGGCCAGCGCCTTACGGCGGGCGAGGTCGGGACCCGTGGGCGCGCCGGCGCGCAAGCTGGACATGGTGACGCATCTCCGGCGGGCCGGGCCGACCCGCGATGGATCGGAAAATGGCGCCGCGCGATGGGGTTGTAAAGTGCGAGCCGTGTGGCGGCGCTGCGCGTCAGTCGGGCGGGCAGCTGACGCCGCCTTTGCCTTTGCCCTTTCCTTTGCCGCTATTGCACGGCGTGGGCTGCACCTTGGCGTTGGCCGACCGGTCGAGATGGACGACGGTGGGCGCCGCATAGGCCACGGCGACGCCGAGCCCGAGCCGCGCCAGCGCCCGGCGGCGTGCCAGGTCCGGGCTGTCCGTTCCCGCTTTGTTTTGGACGCGTTTCATGGTGCAATCGCCAGTTCGACAGACTGGCGGCAAAAAATCAACCACTCGTTACCGGCGCGCGACTCGATGACCACGCGTATCTTTTCCCCCTTCCCGGGCCCCGCCCCGGGCGAAGCCGAGCGCCTGACGCGCGAGGTGGTGCGCGGCGTGCGCCGCATGTTCGACGCGCTGGGCTACGGCACCTTGACCGAGTTCCGCCTGCCGCTCGGGCGGCGGGCCGACGTGGTGGCGCTGAGCGAGGCGGGCGAGATCGTCATCTGCGAGGTGAAGTCGACGCGCGCCGATTATCGCGCCGACCGCAAGTGGCAGGACTACGTGCCCTACTGCGAGGGGTTCTACTTCGCCGTGCCGGTGGGCTTCCCGCTCGACATATTGCCGGCCGAGTGCGGGCTGATCGTCGCCGACGCCTGGGGCGCCGCGGTGCGCCGGCCGGCGCCCGCTCTCTCCCTCCACCCGACGCGCAAGCGCCGCCTCCTGGTGCGCTACGGCCACGCCGCCAGCGCCCGACTGTTCCGCCTGACCGATCCGGAGGTGTGAGAGGCGCCGGACCCTTACCGCGCCATGCGGGCGATGGTGGAGGTGGTCGAATGGCCGGGCGCGAGGACGGCGAGAACCACCCGCCCGCCGTAGGACTTGACGATGTCGGCGCCGACGACTGTCGCCTCGGTGTAGTCGGCGCCCTTGACCAGCACGTCGGGGCGGAGCGCCTCGATCAGCGCCAGCGGCGTGTCCTCGGCGAAGATCAGCACCAGGTCGACCCCGGCGAGCGAGCCGATCACCGCGGCGCGCGCCGCCTCGGACTGCACCGGACGGCCCGGCCCCTTGAGGCGGGCGACCGAGGCGTCGGCGTTGAGCGCGACGATCAGCCGATCGCACGACGCGCGCGCCTGGGCGATCAGCGAGACGTGGCCGGGATGGATCAGGTCGAAGCAGCCATTGGTGAAGCCGACGCGCAGCCCGCGCCGGCGCCAGTCGGCGACCGTCTCGAGCGCCTGGTCGAGGCTCGCCACCTTGCGCTCGGCGTCGAGCACGTCGATGTCGTGCAGCGCCGCGACGAGCTCCGCCGCATAGGCGACCGCGGTGCCCGACCGGCCGACCACGATGCCGGCCGCAATGTTGGCGAGGCGGGCCGCGTCTTCGGCATCGAGCCCGGCGGCGAGGCCGGCCGCAACCACGGCGACCACCGTGTCGCCCGCACCCGAGACGTCGAACACCTCGCGCGCCTCGGCGGGCAGATGCGTCTCGCCGGCGGGGCCGACCAGCGTCATCCCCTCCGCCCCGCGCGTGACCAGGAGCCCGCCGATCCCGTGGCGCTCCATCAGCGCGCGCGCGGCGGCGGCGAGCGCCGCGTCGTCGGCGAGCGCAGCGTGGCCCGCCTCGGCGAGCTCGCGCTTGTTGGGCGTGACCAGCGTGGCGCCGGCATAGCGGTCCCAGTCCCGCCCCTTGGGATCGACGACCAGGGGCGTCGCCGTGGCGCGCAGCGCCGCCGCGACCTCGCCGGTCACCACCCCCTTGCCGTAGTCGGAGAGCACGATCGCCCCGGCCCCGTCGGAGGCGGCGGCGACCAGATCCGCGGCGACGGCGGTGGGCCGCGTGGTCTCGCGGTCGGCGCGCAGCAATTGCTGGCCGCCCGAGACGTAGCGCGTCTTCACCGTGGTCTCGCGGCCCGGCTCGCGCACCAGCCGGCACTCGATCCCGTCCTTGGCGCACAGCGCCTCGATCTCGCGTCCGGCCGCGTCGTCGCCGACGGCGCCGACCAGGCGCGGCACGGCGCCCAGCGCCACCAGGTTGCGCGCCACGTTGCCGGCGCCGCCCAGCATGGCGGATTCGCGGACGATGCGCAGGACGGGGATCGGTGCCTCGGGCGAAACGCGGTCGACCTCGCCATAGACGTAGCGGTCGAGCATCACGTCGCCCACCACCGTCACCCGCGCCCCCGCGAGGCGCGGCACCAGCGCGGCCAGGGCGGCGCCGCCGGTCACGGCGTCACGCGCGCGCGCCGCGCCGGGGGGAGCGGTCGCGCATCTCGCCGTCGATCCAGTGGAAGGTCTTGCGCATGCCGTCCGCGAGCGGGATGGACGGCGCCCAGCCCAGCTCGCGCAGGATCATGGTGTTGTCGGAATTGCGCCCGCGCACGCCCTTGGGCTTGGTCACGTCGTAGCGGTGCTCGAGCTCGATGCCGGCGATCTCTTCGGCGATCCGGTAGAGCCGGTCGATCGTGACCAGCTCGTCCGAGCCGATATTCACCGGCGCGCGCAGGTCCGAGTCCATCAGCCGACGCGTGCCGTGGATGCAGTCGTCGACATACATGAAGCTGCGAGTCTGCTGGCCGTCGCCCCACACCTCGATTTCGCGATGGTTGGAATCGCGGCACTCGATCACCTTGCGGCAGCATGCGGCCGGCGCCTTCTCGCGCCCGCCGTCCCAGGTGCCGTGCGGGCCGTAGACGTTGTGGTAGCGCGCGACCCGCGTCTCGAGCCCGAAATCCTCGGTGAAGTGGCGGCACATGCGCTCGGAGAACAGCTTCTCCCAGCCATACCCGTCCTCGGCCATGGCGGGGTAGGCGTCCTGCTCGCGCAGCGCGGTGACGTCGGGGCGCGTCTGCTTGTCGGCGGCGTAGACGCAGGCCGACGAGGCGAAGAAGTAGCGCTTCGCCGCCGCCTCGCGCGCCGCCATGAGCAGGTGCGTGTTGATCAGAACCGAAAGCATGCACTCGGCCTTGTGGACCTCGATGAACCCCATCCCGCCCATGTCGGCGGCGAAGTTGAACACCCAGCCCATGCCGCGCGCGGCGTCGGCGCAGGCGGTGCGGTCCTTCAAGTCTGCGACGACGTTGTCGACATCGGAGAAGGACTGGTACCAATCGGCCACCGGCTTGACGTCGACCGCGCGGACATTGTCGTGCCCGTCGGCGCGCAGGGCGGCGACCATGTGCCCGCCGATGAACCCGCCGCCGCCGGCGACCAGGATCCCGTCATGCTTGCCGATGATGGACATCTCCACCCCCCGCCACCGGCCGATGGCTACGCCGTCGCGCACTGACGGTCAATGTCTTTCGCCCCCGCCGCATGCGCCAGAACGGCCTCGAACCGGTCGGCTATCCTATTGATATCGAAATGCGATTCGGCCCAGGCGCGAGCGGCGTCACCGCACCGCGCACGCCTCGCGCCATCGTCCGCCAGGGAACGCGCCGCCGCCGCGAAGCCTGCCGCGTCACCCGGCGCCACCACCGCTCCGGCGCCGGCAAGTGCGATCGTGCGCGCCGCCAGGTTCTCCGCCGGCATCGCGGCGAGGATCGGCCGGGCGGCGCAGAGATAGCTCAGCACCTTCGACGGCACCGAGAAGGCGCCCGCCTCCGGCTCCAGTATCGCGGCGAGCACGTCGGCGGCGGCGAGCATGTCGGGCAGCACGTCGAACGGCTGGAACGGCAGCAGGACGAGGTTGTCCGCCGCAAGCTCGGTCCGGTGCGCGGCGAGCCAGTCGGCCCCCTTCCCCTCGGACGCGACCACGACCCGCGCCTCGGGCCGGTCGGCGAGCGCCCGGGCGAGGGCGAGCAGCAAGGACGGGTCGTGCTTGAGGCCGAGCGTGCCCGCGTAGAGGAACACGAGCCTGTCGTCGAGCCCGTACGCCGCGCTCCACGCGTTGCGCCGCGGGCGACAGGGCATGTCGGGGAGCGGCGCCCAGTTCTCGATCACCGCGATGCGCCCCCGCGCGACTCCCCAGCGTTCCAGCATCGGGCGGAAATCGTCGCTGATCGCCACGATGGCGTCGGCCTCGCGCAGCAGGCGCCGCTCCAGCGCGATGTAGCGCGCGCCGATGGCGGCCCCGACCAGCGGCCAGCGCCGGCGCATCACCCGGTCGATCGCCACAGAATAGAGGTCCTGCAGCCAGAACACGAAGCGCACGCCCCGGGCGCGGCAGGCGCGCGCCAGGATCGCCTGCGGGTCGAGCGGCATGTTGGACGAGATCACCGCGTGCGGTCCGATCCGCGCCACTTCGGCCGCCACCAGCCTGCCATAGGCGATCTCCTGGCGCACGCGGCGGACGAACGAATACTTGGCGAAGGGCCGGCCGATATCGAGCGCGACCGGATGGAAGCCCGCCGGGTCGTCGGGCCGGCGCGCCAGAGGGCCCTTCGGGGTCTGGAAGAAGGCAGCATGGATGTGATGCACCTCGTGGCCGCGCGCGGCCAGCGCACGGCTCAACTGCACCTGGAACGGATGGCCGGAATAGTCGTGGACGACGAGCCGCATGCCTCAGCCTAGCCCGGACCGGTCTGCCGATGGTTAACGGCGCTCCCCTCCCGCCGCCGCTCCTGGAGGCAGGCGTCGACCAGGAATCGGAACACGAAGGTCTGGAGCACGAAAAAGATCAGCCCCTCGCGCCCGTCGCGGAACCCGCCGCGCACCACGTACCGATAGAGGAACAGGCCGAGCGCCCGCCAGAACAGGGGCATGCGGTAATACAGCCCGCGCAGATAGCGCTTGCGCTCCACCGGGTTGCCGCGCGCACGGCCGGCGATCACCCCGTCGGTTCCGGGCGCCAGGATCTCCTCCGCCTCGGCAGCCGCCCAGCGCGCGTGACGGGCCATGAACTCGGCATAGCCCATCCGCACGTCGTCGATCATCGGCGCGTCGAGCCGGCCGGTCCGGCCCGCGACCTGGAAATGCTGGTCGTAGCGCCGCCGCTCGCAGCGCCCGGCGCCGCGGCGGAACAGCCGCATGTGCCAGATCGGGTACATGCCGCCATGGCGGATCGGCCTTCCGTGGAAGTGGGTGAGGCGCGGGATGAAATAGCCGGCCATCTCGGCGGGCGGGTCGCGCATTGCCGCGAGGATCGCCGCGGCCAGCGCATCGGTCAGACGCTCGTCGGCATCGAGATGCAGCTCCCAGTCGCCCGCCAGCGGCAAGGTGTCGATCGCCCAGTTGCGGCTTGCGGCGTAGTTCTCGAACGGGTGGGAGACGATCCTGGCGCCGCGCGACCGCGCGATCTCGATCGTCGCGTCGGTCGAGCCCGAATCGACCACGTGCAGGTCGTCGGACACACGCGCCGCGGCGTCCAGCGTGGCGCCGATGGTGCGCTCGGAATTGAAGGTCAGCACCACGACCGAAAGGCGCGCGCCCTGCCCGTCCGCCGTCCCGTCGTCGCCCATCGCCCCCGCCCCCCTTCGGCGCTTAGGGCATGTTTACCGGATTTCCCTTAAAATCGCCTCACCCGCCACGACCAGACCGGAACCGGCTTGCCCCGCGCCCACCCCGACCGCCCGATCCGGGTTCTCCGCATCATCGCCGGGATGGACGCCCGCATCGGCGGGCCGCCCCATTCGGCGCGCAACTCGGCCATCGCGGCCGCGCGCGCCGGCGTTGCGACCACGATGATCTTTCCGCTGGCCGAAGGCGACGGGCCGGGCGTCGGCGCAGCCGTCGCCGCCCTCGAGGCCGAGGGCGTCACGGTCCGGACCTTCCGCGCGAGCCGGCTGATCGGGCGCTACGGGCCGCGCTGGGGCATTTCGCTCGGGCTTGCCTGGTGGCTGCTATGCCATGTCCGCCACCACGACGTGCTCCATGCCGAGGGCACCTGGGTGCTGGGCACCGTGCTGGCCGCGACGCTGGGCAGGCCGCTCGGCCGGCGGCGCATCGTCACCCCGCACGAGGGGCTGACGCGGTTCGACATCGACGCCTCGCCGCGGCGCCTGTCCCGGCTGGGCAAGCTCGCCCTGCGGCCCGTGCTGCTGCACGGGTTCGACGCGTTCGTCATGTCCTCGGCGCTGGAGGCGCGCGAATCGACCCCCGAGGGCCCCGTCCGGGCGCGCTGCGCCGTGGTGTTCCATCCGGTCTATGACGAGCGGGCGGAACGGCCCGCGCGCCCGCGCTGCGCAGGGGCCGCTGCGGCTCGGCTTCATCGGCCGGTTCCACGCCAAGAAGAACCTGGACGTCGTGCTGCGCGCGCTGGCCCTGCTGCCGGGCGAGGTCCGCCTCGCGGTCGCGGGCGACGGGCCGGAGGCGGACGGCTATCGCCGCCTCGCCGAACTCGCTGGGGGTGGCCGGGCGCGTCGACTGGCGGGGCTTCGTCGAGGGCGCGGGGAAGGAGGCGTTCTTTCGCGAAATCGACCTGTTGCTGATGCCTTCGGCATTCGAGTGCTTCGGCATGGCGGCGGCCGAGGCGCTGGTGCGCGGCGTGCCCGCGCTGGTGTCGCCCGCGACCGGCATCGCCGAGATCGTCGGGCCGCAGAAGGCCGGCATCGTCTGCCCGGCGACGCCGGAGGCGGTGGCCGAGGCGGTGCGCGCCCTCGCCGCCGATCCCGCAGCCTATGCGACGGCCGCCCGCAACGCCGCCGCGGCCGCGGAGGCCGCGCTTTCCTTCGCCGCGCATGGGCGCGCGCTGGCCGCGATCTATGACCGGCTCGCGGCCGGCGGCTGAGCCGCGATTCGCGGGAGGAGGCGGCGATTTCCGTTATTGTGGCGGAGGAAACGCAAGGCCCCAGCCGCGTGCCGTGCGGGATCAACATCTTGTTCGCCGGCCGCGACACGTCCGGTATCGGGCCGCCGCGGCCGGCGATGTCACTGGGCTGAGGGCAGGACGATGACGGACGGATCGGGCACCGTCGAGGCGCAGCGGCGATATCTCGAGGAGATGGCGGCGAGCGGCTATCGCGCCGCGTCGATCGGACCGTTCCATCGCCGAATGGTTCCGTGGCTGCTCGAGAGCCACGGCATCAGCCGCGACGCGACCGTGGTCGATATCGGCGCGGGTCAGGGCCATGCCAGCATACCGCTGCGCGATGCCGGCTGGCACGACGTCGTGGCCGTCGACGCCTCCGACGTCAATTTCCGCATGTTCGAGGGCTCGTTCGGCATGCGCACGTTGCTCTGCGACATCGACCGCCAGTCGATTCCGCTGGCCAATGGATCGGTGGGAGCCTGCCTTTCCTTCCATTTGATCGAGCACTTGGCGAATCCCGGCCACCTGCTAGGAGAGATTCTCCGGCTGCTGCGTGCGGACGGACGTGCCTTCATCGTCACTCCGGACTGGACCAAGTGCGTCCGCACCTTCTGGGACGACCCCACCCATCGCCATCCTTACAGCAAGCCAGCGCTGGCGCGGCTCTGCCGCATGCATGGGCTCGAGCCCGAGCTCCACTCGTGGAACGCCCGGTTCGGGCTCGGGCGGATCGAGGCCTATCGCTTTTGGCCGCGCCTCGGGATGATCGGAGTCGAGATGCTGGCCGTTTGCCGGCCCCAAACCGGCGACGCCGGATGAGCCGGACGAAGCGCATCCTCGTCTACCGGCTGGGGAGCCTGGGCGACACGGTGATCGCGCTGCCCCTGTTCCACCTGATCGAGCGCGCCTTCCCCGGCGCTGCGCGGCGCCTGCTGACCAACGTCCCGGTTGCCGCCGTCGCCGCGCCGCTCGCCTCGGTGCTGTGGCCCGGCTATGCCGGCGAGGAACTCGCCTACCCGGTCGGGCTGCGCCAGCCCGGCCCGCTCTGGCGGCTGGGCCGCGAGATCGCGCAGTGGCGGCCCGACGTGCTGGTCTACGCGATCGAGCCGCGCGGCGCGGCGCGCACCCTGCGCGACGTGCTCTACTTCAAGCTGGCCGGCGCCGGGCGCCTGGTCGGAGTGCCGCTGGGCGCCGCCGCCCACCGGCGGGGGCCGGACGCGGACGGGCTGTGGGAGTCCGAGGGCGCGCGCCTCGACCGGGCGCTCGCCGCGCTGGGCGATGCGCGGCGCGACGATCCGCGAAGCTGGGCCTTCCGCTTCACCGCCGAGGAGCGCGCCGCCGCGCGCGCCGCGCTGGCCGGATGGGAAGGCGCCTCGTCCTATGTCGCGTTCGGGATCGGCACCAAGCAGGCGGTGAAGGACTGGGGCGACGCGCGCTGGACCGCCGTGCTGGCGCGCATCGCGCAGCCGGGCCTCGGCCTCGCGCTGATCGGCGCCGCCGCCGATTCGGACCGCGCAAGGCGGGCCGCCGCCCGCTGGCCGGGGCCGGTGCGCGATCTGTGCGGCAGGCTGGCGCCGCGGGTGAGCGGGCTGGTGCTGGCTGGCGCCCGGCTCTATCTCGGCCCCGATTCCGGGCCGATGCATTTCGCGGCGGCGGTGGACACGCGCTGCGTCGCGGTGTTCTCGGCCCACCGCCCGCCCGGAATCTGGTTCCCGCACGGCGAGCGCCACCGCGTATTCTATCCCGGCCTCGCCTGGTCGGGCGGCACGCCCGTCGTGCGCCGCGCCGCCGCCGGCGAGCGCACCATCGGGGACATCGAGCCGGACGAGGTGGCGGCCGCCGGCGCCGCCCTGCTGGAAGCGCCGGCACCGGACGCCCGCGCGCGCATCGAGGCGGCGGCATGATGGGCGAGGGCATCGCGCGCGCCGCTTCCGACCTGCCGCCCGCACGCCGCCACGGCGCGGCGCGCCGTCTGGCGAGCGGGTCGGTGCTGGCGCTGCTCGGGCTGGTCGCGGTGCGCAAGAAGCGGCCCGATCCCGACGCCCGGTTCGACCGCATCATGCTGTTCCGCTTCGGCGGCATCGGCGACTGCATCGTAGTGAGCGGGCTGATCCGCAGCCTGCGCGCCCGGTTTCCCCGCGCCCACATCACTGTGGCGACCGTCGCCGCCTGCCGCGAGGTGTTTCGCCACAACCCCGACATCGACGAGTTCGTGATCGGCGTGCGGCCGATGGCAAGCTTCGATCCCGCCCGGACGCTGGCCCACATCCGCGCGCTGCGGCGCTGGTCGGCCACGCCTTACGATTTGTGCGTTTTCACCCATGGCGGGTTCAGCGACATGCTGCTCGCGCCGCTGTTCCGCGCCCGCAACCGGGTGGGGTTCGATTTCGACGGGCGCGGCTTCGACTTTCCGCTGACCCACAGCGCGGTCAATAGGACCGACGCGCGGCGCGAACTATCGGACCAGTTCCACGATCTTTTGCGCGCCGTCGTGGGGCCGCTGCAGCCGTCGGCGCCGCGCCTCTGCCTCACCGACGCCGAGCGCGACGCGGCCCGCGCCTGGCTCGCAGACCAGGACGCCGGCCCGCACCCGGTGGCGATCGCGCTGGGCGGAACGGCGAACGTCAAGATGTGGCCGGTGGCGCGCTTCGCCGCGCTTGCCCGGCGGATCGGCGGCGAGACGGGCCGCGCCATAGTCGTGATCGGCGGACCGAGCGAGGCGCACCTCGCCGGCGCCTTCGCCGAGGCGGGGCCGCGCGTGCGCTTCGCGGCCGGCGCGTTCACGTTGCGCGAAAGCTTCGCCGTGATCGCCGAGGCCGCGGCGCTGGTCAGCTGCGACACCGGCATGATGCACGCCGGCGCCGCGCTGGGGGTGAAGCTGGTCGCGCTGTTCGGCCCCACCACGGCGTCCGTCTATGGCTATGCCGGCCCGGGGCGCGAAAGGCTGGCGGCGGCGATGGGCTGCGTGCCGTGCGAGGCCGAGGCCTGCCGCCTGCTGGCGCCAGCGGCGCGCGCGCGAGGCGAGACATCGCCTTGCATGGCGGCGCTGACCGTCGACCAGGTCATGGCGGCGCTCGGCCGCGCGCTCGGCAAAGGCGGGCGCCGGTGAAGGACCTCGCCTCGTCGTTCGCGGCGACCGCGGCGGTGCAGCTGGCCAACGTGGCGAGCGGAATCTTGGCGGCGCGGCTGCTGCTGCCCGAGGGTCGCGGCGAGCTGGCCGCGGTGATGCTGTGGCCGATGCTGATCGCGGCACTGGGCGGGTTCTCGATCAACGCGGCGGCGGGCTATCTGGTCGCCGGCGAGAAGCGCCCGCCGGGCGAGGTGTTCGCCGCGGCGACGGCAGCGGCGGTGGCGCTGGTGCCGCTACTGGCCGCGGTCGGGCTCGCCGTCATCCCGTGGGCCTATGGCGGCTATGCGCCGGAGATCGGCGCGCTCGCCCGGCTCTATCTCGCCTTCGTACCGATGAGCCTGCTGACCCTGTGCTATCTCAGCATCCTGCAGGGCCGGCTGCGCTTCGGCGCGCTCAACGCGCTGCGCGCGCTGCAGCCGATCGGCTATGTCGCTCTGATTGGCGCGGCCGCGGCGGCGGGCCACGCGACCGTCGCGGGGTTCACCGCCGCTTCGCTCGGCGCGAACGCCGTGACGCTGGTGCTGGCGGGGGCGACGCTGGCGCGGCTCGGCTGGGTGCAGTGGCGCTTTCCGCCAGGAATCCTGCGCGCGCTGGCACGCTACGCCGCGACCGTGCATGTGGGGGAGGTGATCGCCGTGGTGGGCCGGCGGCTCGATCAGGCGCTGGTCGCGCTGGTGCTGCCCGTGGCCGAGCTGGGGCTGTACGCCGTCGCGCTGTCGGCGGGCGGGCTGATCGCCATCCTGGTGGGCGCGATGGAGCTGCTGGCCTTCCCCAAGGTGGCGGCCGCGGACCCGGCCGCGCGCGCCGAGGTGCTGGGCCGCTACGTGCGGCTGACCGTCGCGCTCGCCATCGTCGCGGCGGCGGTTCTGGTGCCGCTATTGCCGTGGCTGGTGCGGCTGCTGTTCGGCGCGGCCTTCCTGCCGGCCGTCGCGCCCGCGCGCATCGTGGCGGTGGCGATGGTGTTCCACGCCTTCCGCGCGACGCTGAGCGCCGGGCTGCGCGGCACGGACCGCGCGCTGACGGTCGGCGGGGTGGAGGGAGCCGCGCTGGTGGCGCTGGCGGCGGGGCTTGCCGTGCTGCTGCCGCGCTACGGCATTGTCGGCGGGGCATGGGCACTGGCCGGCTCGAACGTGGTCGCCTGCGCACTGCTGATCGCCGCAGTGCGCCGCGCGCTGGGAATCGGCTTCGCACGGCTGATGACGCCCGGCGCGCGCGAATGGGAGCTGGCGGGGGCGCTGTGGCGCCGGACGGGGCCCCGCGGCAGAAGGGACGACGGATGAAGCTCAATCTCGGCTGCGGCACCGACATCCGCCAGGGCTACGTCAATGTCGACCGCGCCGCGCTGCCCGGCGTCGACATGGTGCACGACATCGCGGCGCTGCCGTTGCCGTTCGGCGACGCGACGGCGGATGAGGCGCTCTGCCTCAACATCCTCGAGCATCTGGACTACATCCCGCTGCTGCGCGACCTGCACCGCATTATGCGGCCCGGCGGGCGGGTGGTGATCGAGGTGCCGCATTTCACCTCGCGCGAGATGTATTGCGACCCGACGCACCGGCACTTCTTCGCGTCCGACACGTTCGCGTTCTTCGTGGCGGGGGGGCTGCGCGCCTACTATTTCGATTTCGCGTTCGCCGCCATCGAATCGCTGGAACTGCGCTTCGCCCGGCGCCGGCTGTTCTTCTACAACCGGCCGCTCGCATGGCTGGTGAACCGGAGCCCGCGCACGATGGCGCTGTACGAGGGCTCGCCGTTGCGCGCATTCCCGGCGACCGAGCTGCGCGCTGTGCTGCGCCGATGAGCAGGGCCCACGCTGCGCCCGACGTGCTGGTCGTCCATCCGGGCAACGCGCGCGCCTACGACATGGTGGCGGCGCTGGCGGTAGAAGGGCTCACGCTGCGCTTCGTCACGCGCTACTACCACGATCCGTCCGGCGCGGCGGCGGCGCTCGCGCGGCTTCCGGGCGCGGCGAGGCTGGAGCGCACGCTGAAGCGGCGCCACCATCCGGCGGTGCCGGCCGAGATCGTCTCGGCCTCGCTTGCCGCCGAGGTTGTCGCGCGCCTCGCCGACCGCTTCGCGCCCGAGGCACGGCGCGAGCGGCTGGCCCATGGCTGGCTCGGCCGCCGCGCGGGCCGACTGGTGGATCGCCTCCGCCCGCGGCTGGTCCTGGCCGGGGACGGGTACGGGCTGGACGCCTTCCGCGTCGCCCGTGTGCTGGGCATTCCCGCCGTGCTCGACCAGTCGACCGGATTCGTCGGCCAGAGCGGGGAGCTGGCCGCCGAGGAGCGGGCGCTGTTTCCTGCGATGGCCGACAGCCTGACCGTGCCGAGCCCGCGCGTCGTCGCCTATTGCCGCGACGAGATCGGCGCGGCCGACCGCATCCTCGCGCCGTCGCCCTATGTGCGCGATTCGCTGACCGCGCTGGGTGTAGGGCCCGAGCGCATCGCGCTGGTCCCGTACGGCGTCGACCTCGCCCGCTTCGCGCCCGTCCGGCGCGCGCCGGACGGAAGGTTCCGCGTGCTCTATGTCGGGCGCATCGGGCCGGCGAAGGGCGTGCACTATCTGCTGGAGGCATTCCGCGCCGCCGGGCTGGCCGACGCCGAGCTGGTGCTGGCCGGCGCGGTGACCGGGACCGGGCGCTGGCTCGACGCCTACCGCGGCCTCTACCGCCACGTCCCGCACGTGCCGCACCACGAGGTGCACGCGCTCTTCCAGGCGGCGGATGCGTTCGTCTTCCCGTCGCTGCACGAGGGCATGGCGGTGAGCGTGCTGGAGGCCATGGCGACGGGACTGCCCGCGATCGTCACGCCCAATGCCGGCTCGCCGGTGATCGACGGGGCCGACGGGTTCGTCGTGCCGATCCGCGACGCGGCGGCGATCCGCGACCGGCTGCGCGCCCTTCACGCCGACACGGCGCTGCGCCGGCGGATGGGCGAGAGCGCGCGGCGCCGCGCCGAGGGCTACGATCTCGACCGCTACGCGCGCGGACTGGCCGCGGCCCTGCGGCCGCTGATCTCCTCGGACCCGTGTTGACCGTGCAGGCCGCCCCGCCCATCCTGGCGCCCGTGCACCGCGAGTCGTGGCCGAAGGCGGGATGATCCCTTGCTCTGGCTGATGATCATCGGCGCGCCGGTCCTGCTCGGTGCGTGGTTCGCAACTTTCGTCCGCTGGCGGCTGGGCGTGCTGATGCTGCTCGCCTACCTTCCGGTCGCGGGCGCCGTGACGCTGTGGCTCTCGCCCAACCCGGCGCCCCTGCTGTTCAAGGACTTCCTGTTCGTCATCCCGGTCTATTTGTCGATCGCGCTGGTGCATCTGCGCGAACTGGGCGAGGCGCGGGTGCCGGTGCCGATCTCGGTGCTGGCCGCGGCGCTGGCCCTGCTGGCGATGGTGCAGATGTTCAACCCGAACCTGTCCGATTTCCTGGTCGCGCTGGTCGGCGCCAAGGTCTGGCTGCTGTACCTGCCCATGCTGTTTGTGGGCGCGGCCCTAGTTCGCGCGCAGGGCGACCTGGTCGGCGTGCTGCGGGTGACCGCCGCGGTGGCGGTGGTGCCCTTCGCGGTCGGGTTGATCCAGTTCGCGCTGGCGAGCAGCCTGGGGCCGGAGCGGGCGATCGAGATGTTCTACGGCGCGTCCGCGGCCGAGGCGGCGACCCAAGGCTTCGGCGGGTTCGACTACGGCGCCGATTTGTACCGCATCCCGGCGACCTTTACGTTCGTCGCGCAGTACGGCATGTTCGGGCTGGCCATGGTGGCGTTCGCGTACGCGCTGGGACGGTACGACCCCCACCAGGGTTGGCGGCTGTTCGGCCGGGTGATGATGGGCGTCGCCGTCGCCGGTGCGCTGCTCTGTGGCGCGCGCGGCAACTTCGTCTTCCTGCCGCTGCTGATCGCGTTGATCTATGTGGCCGACGCGCGGGTGAGCGGCGGGCTCGCCGCGCTGGTCCTGTTCCCGGCCATGATCGTGACCCTGCTATGGATGGTCGGGTTCGACCCGTTCGTGATCTTCGGCGCGACCCACCAGCTCTTCACCGGCTACGGCTCGGACCTGGTTCTGCCCAACCTGATCCAGACGCTGCGCGACTATCCGATGGGCCAGGGGACCGGCACCTCAACGGGCGCCGCCCGCCACATCATGAACGCGGTCGAGCTGCGCCATTTCGCCGCCTACGAGGGGTACTACTCCAAGACCATAGCCGAGCTGGGCATCCCGGGCCTGCTGTCTGATCGTATCTCTGTTCGCCGCCATCGTCGTTGTACGCGCGCGCGGGCCGTCCTCGCCTGCCGCGGCCGGATGCGCTCGGTCGCCGCGGCGTTCGCGCGCCCTCCTGGTCGTGGTCGAGCTCGACAGCTTCAAGGGCTATCACCTCGATCTCGACCCGACCAACGTCTATTTCTGGCTGTTCGCCGGCATGCTCTACAAGCTGCCCCATCTCGCGCGCGCGCCGGAAGCGCAGCGCCACAGGGGGTTCTTCACACCTGCGACCGGAAGTATTCGATCGTCGGGGCAAGCCCGTCATCGAGCGTGACCTTGGGCGCCCAGCCGAGCGCCTTGCCGGCGAGCGCGATGTCGGGCCGGCGCCGCACCGGATCGTCGGCGGGCAGCGGCTTGTAGACGATCTCGGACCGTGAGCCGGTCATCGCGATCACCTTCTTGGCGAGCTCGAGGATGGTCATCTCCGTCGGGTTGCCCAGATTGACCGGGCCGGTGAAATCGTCGGGCGAGCCCATGAGCCGGATCAGCCCGTCGACCAGGTCGGACACGTAGCAGAACGAGCGCGTCTGCCCGCCCTCGCCATACACGGTGATCGGCTCGCCGCGCAGCGCCTGCATGATGAAGTTCGACACGACGCGCCCGTCGTCGGGATGCATATGTGGCCCGTACGTGTTGAAGATGCGCGCCACCTTGATCGACAGATTGTGCTGGCGGCGATAGTCGAAGAACAGCGTCTCGGCGCAGCGCTTGCCCTCGTCGTAGCAGGCGCGCGTGCCGATCGGGTTGGCGTGGCCCCAATAGGATTCGGTCTGCGGGTGGACCTGCGGGTCGCCATAGACCTCGCTGGTCGACGCCTGGAGGATGCGCGCCTTCACCCGCTTGGCGAGCCCCAGCATGTTGATCGCGCCGTGCACGCTGGTCTTGGTCGTCTGCACCGGGTCGAACTGGTAATGGATCGGCGAGGCCGGGCAGGCGAGGTTGTAGATCTCGTCCACCTCGACATAGAGCGGGAAGGTCACGTCGTGGCGCATCGCCTCGAAGCGCGGGTGGTCCAGGAAGGCGGCGATATTGTCCTTGGTGCCGGTGAAATAGTTGTCGACGCACAGCACGTCGCAGCCCTCGTCCAGCAGCCGCCGGCAGAGATGCGACCCGATGAACCCCGCCCCGCCCGTCACCAGTATCCGCTTCGCGACCATTCCGGTCCCTCCTCAGCCCCGCTGCGCCGTTTTCGGCACGCCCGATGCCGGCCGCATCAGCCCCCGCAGCCGGAGCCCCGCATTGTGCAGCCCGACCTCGGGCTCGGTGCACAGCGCGAACTCGCGCCATAGAACGGCGGCGGCGCCCGCCCGTTCCGGCTGTACGGCGCGCCAGTCCGCGACCAGCCGCGCGAACGCCCGCGCCGCGAGCCCGCCCGGCGGCGGCGCCAGTGCGGCGGGCAGGCGCGCCGCCGGGACGCCGAGCGCGGCGAGCAGCCCGACGAACACCCGCGCCGGCTTGTGAAAGTGCCCTTCGGCCGCCAGCGCCGCGACCTGGGCCCCGTCGGGCGGCGGGTCGGACGCCGCGAGGCGCGCGGCATCGAGCAGCTTCAGCGCGGCGAACGGGCCGAACTTGTCCTTGGCGGCATTGGTGATGCAGAGCGCGAAGGCGTGCGCCGGCGCGGGAACGCGCCAGGTCCCGTCGCGCGCCGTCACCTCGCGCGCGGCGGCGAAGACGCGCTCGGTGGTGAGCGAGCGGTGCGCCGGGAAGCTGTCCGGCCGCACATGGATGTCGAGGTTGCACGCGCCGTCGGGCGAGACGAACGGCACGTAGCTCGCGTCCGAGATGAAGCCCCAGCGCCTGAGCCCCTGGCGGTCGAAGGCAAAGCCCCGCGCGGCCAGCAGCGCGACCAGCCGGTCGCGGTCGCGCTCGCGCACCAGGAGATCGAAATCGCCGGTCGAGCGCAGATCGGGGTCGGGATAGAGCGTGCGCGCGCTGGCAAAGCCCTTGAGGCAGACGAACTCGATGCCCGCATCGGCGATCGTCCGCGCCCAGCGCGCCTGCGCCGCCGCGGTCATCCGGTTCAGCAGCCGCGCCGTCTCGGCGCGCGCCGGATCGACCAGCGCCGTGCCGAGCCGCGCCTCGGCCGGGGCCAGCAAATGCCGCGCGAGGGCGGGCCCGATCAGCTCGACGAGCCGGCCGGCCGCGGCGGCAAGCGCGGCGCGGTCCGCCGGCAGCGGCGCCGTCTCCGGCGCCAGGATCAGCGGCCACAGGCCGGGATCGTGCGCGGGTCTCACGTCTGGAGAATGCGCTGGTCGGTGCCGTCGAGCACCAGGCAGGTCAGCCGGCCGGTGGCGAAGGCGCCCGTGTCGATGCCGATGCGGTTGTCGCGCAGCTCGGGCGCGTCGGTGATGGTATGGCCGTGCACCACCACGTGCCCGTGGTCGGCGGTCGAATCGAGGAACTCGCCGCGGATCCACATCAGGTCGTCGGGCGACTGCGCCGCCAGGCCGACGCCGGGCCGGATGCCGGCATGGACGAACAGGTAGTCGCCCTCGACGTCGCTGAGGGCGAGCCCGTCGAGGAAGGCGCGATGGTCGGGCGGCAGCGCCGCGCCGAGCGCCTCGCTCACCCCCGCCCAGTCGCCGTCGGCAAACGGGTCGCGCCAGTTGACCCCGTAGCTGTAGAGCGTCGCGTCACCGCCATTGGCGATCCAGCCCGGCCCCACCTCGGGGTCGGCGAGGAAGCGCAGCAGGAACGCCTCGTGGTTGCCGCGCAGCGCCACCTGGCGGAAGCCGGCGAGCGGGCGGGCGATCAGCCGGTCGATCACGCCGCGCGAATCGTCGCCGCGATCGACATAGTCGCCGAGATAGACCACGCACTTATCCGCCGCGGGATGGGCGAGCGCGTCGACGCGGATCATGTCGTGCATGCGGTCGAGCAGGTCGCTGCGGCCGTGAATGTCGCCGACGGCATAGATGCGGGCGCCGTGCGGCGCTTGTGCGGCCTGCCGCGCCTCCACGCCGCGCCGGCGGAGCCTTTCGAACATGGGCGCAATATGGGCCGAACCGGCCCGCTTCGCCAGGGCAGATGCTATGCGCCCGCCGACGGGTCCGGATGGAACGCGGCCCATTCGGCCTTCCCCCCGCGGTTGTCGAGGTGGTTCACCAGCGCCGCCACCACCCGCCGGTCGAAGGCGCGGCCCGCCTCCTCCATCAGCCGTGCGGCCGCCGCGTCGAGCCCGATCCCGGCGCGGAACGACCGGTCCGACACCATCGCCACGAAGGCATTGGCGACGGCGACGACGCGCGCCTCCATCAGGATGTCCTCGCCGGCGAGGCCGGCGGGCGTCCCGCGCCCGTCCCAGCGTTCCTGGAGCTGGCGCAACGCGGCGACGACCGGCCCGTCGAACTCGACCTCATCGAGCACGTCGGCGACGGCGTGCAGACTGTCGCGCACCAGGCGCATCTCGTCGGCGGTCAGCGCGCCGGGCTTGGTCAGCACCTCGCTCGGCACCAGGATCTTGCCCAGGTTCATCAGCTTGCCGACCGTCTCGGCGGCGTCGGCCGCGACCGGGTCGAGCTCCATCTCGGCCGCGATGGTGCGCGCCACGGCGGCGACGCGCGCGGAATGGTCGGCGGAGAACGGGTCGCGCCGGTCGACCAGGCGGACCAGCATGGTGACGAGCTGGCGCTGGGTGCGCTCGCGCCGCTCGCGCTCGGTCACCGCCTCGGTCACGTCCTCCTCGACCACCAGCACGCCGCCCGGCATGCCGGGCCCGGCCGGGACCGGCACGTGGCGGGCGAGCACGACGCGCGCATCGCCATCGGCGCCGGTGCGCACCACCTCGCTGCGCTCGGCGCCGCCCTCCCGCGCCGCCCGGTTCATCCGCTCGATGCGCGCGGCGGCGGCCGGGCCGAGCACGGCGGCGACCGTCTTGCCGATCATGTCGCCAGCGTCGATGCCGGCGCGCGCGGCGGCGGCGCGGTTGGCGAACCGGTAGCGGTTCTCGGCGTCGACGATGGCGATGGTGTCGGGCTGGCTGTCGGTGACGAGCTGCAGCAGCCGCTTCTGGCTGTCGTAGCGCGCCGCCAGGGCGGCGAGGTCGGCCGCCGCACGCTCGGCCCGGCGCGAGGCGCCGTGGCGCCACACCGCGGCGAGCGCGACCGCGACCAGCGCCATCGCCAGCAGGAAGCCGATGGTCAGGCGGCGCAGCCGCGCCTCGGTGCCGGCCAGCGCTTCGGCGCGGTCGATCTTGTAGACCAGCGTCCAGGGCGTGCCGGCGATGCGCCGCGCCGTCGCCAGCACCGCCACGTCACGATAGTCGCGCCCCAGCGTGAAGCCGCCCGGATGGGCGAGCGCCCAGGCGCCGACCAGCTCCGGCGTGTCGCGCGCGAGCACGTGCGCCAGCGGCCCGGCACCGTCGCGCGTCGGCGAGACATAGGCGACGGCCGCGCCTTGCTGCTGCACCAGCACGGCCTCGGCGCTGGCCCAGGGCTGGCCCGGCTGGCGCAGCGCCGGATAGAGCGAATCCGCCACCTCGCGCACCCCGACGATGCGCCCGACCCGCTGGTCCGGCGTGCGGTCGCCCTGGACGGCGTAGACCGGCAGGGCGAAGCCCATCGCCGGCCGTCCCGCCGCGTCGAGATGGATATCGTCGAGCGCACGCGCCCCCGCCGGCGCGCGGGCGAGCCAGTCGGCGAGCCGGCCCTCGATCGGCGGCATGCCGGGCGAGGCGGCCACCACCTTGCCCGAGCTGTCGAGCAGGGCGAGGCCGGCGAGGCCGGTCCGCCGAACATTGGCGTTCACCTGCGGGCCAAGCACCGGCGCGGTGAAGCCGGCGCGGGATGCGACCGCCTCGAGCAGGTTGCGGAGATAGCCCTGGCTCGCCAGCGTCTCGGGCGTGGCGGCGCCCCGGGCGGCGCGGATCTGGGTCAAATAGAGCTGAACCGACAGGTTCTCGGCGATGCCGTCGAGCGCGTCGTACTGCGCGTCCACCCAGTCGGAGACGGCCTGGGCGCGGCTGTCGGCGACGATGCCGAGTCGGGTCTGCCAGCCGCGCAGGTCGCGCGCCCGCTCGGCACGGGTGACGTCGCGCAGCACCCAAAGTCCCGCCGCGACGACCGCGGCGATGACGAGCCCCGTCAGCGCTATCCGTAAGCTGCTTCGCACGCCGCCCCCCATGGCCGCCCCCACCTCTATGCACGCATGGTTAGGCGAATGGTTAACGGCGGGCAACCGCAGGGCGCACGATTCATTGCCGATTAAGGACGAGCGGGCTAGGATTCGGCCATGCCTATTCGCGTCCTTCCGGCGGTGCTTGTGGTGCTGGGCGTGCTGGCGGGCGTCGCGGTCCGGCCGGCCGCAGCAGGCGCTCCCGCGCCGGAAGCCCATCCGCCGATCTTCGGCGCGACGGCGATCGAGTCCCACAACATCGCGCTGTTTCCGAAATGGACGTCGATGCTGCAGCGCTACCTCAGCGAGGAGCCTTCGGAGAAGGCGAGCTGCACGCCCACCCCGGACCGCCACTCGTGCGGCCTGCAGCGCTGGCAGGGCTTCCTCGCCCGCCTCCGCGGGATGAGCCGGCTGGACCAGCTGCGCGCGGTCAACCGCTTCGCCAACTACGCGCCCTACGTCACCGACCCGGTGAACTACCATGTGCCCGACTACTGGGCGACGCCGCTGCAGTTCCTGAAAATCGACGGCGATTGCGAGGATTACGCCATCACCAAGTACCTGTCGCTGCGCGCGCTGGGCATGGCCGATTCCGACTTGCGGATCGTGGTGCTGCAGGATTTGAACCTGCAGGTCGCGCACGCGATCCTGGTGGCGTATGTCGACGGCGTCGCATGGGTGCTGGACAACCAGGTGCCCGAGGTGGTGCCCGCCACGGCGATCCACCATTACCGCCCGATCTACTCGCTCAACGAGACGACGTGGTGGCTGCACCGCGCCGCCGGCCGCCCCGGCGCGCTGGCCGCGCGCTGACGCGGCCGCCCCTCGACCGATTCCGAAATCGCGGGTAAAGCCTTATAGTCGCGGCGCGGCGCGGTCCGCGGGGGGCGCCGGAGAGAGGACCGAGGTGAGCGAGACGACCATGTCGCCGCAGCGCGGACGTGCCCGCACCAGGGAGGCAGGCGGGATCCTGCCGCCGGCGGCGCTTCCCGGCCGGTCCACCTTCGCCGGCGATTTCGAGACGGTGCTGATCGGCGCGCTGCGCGTGTCGGACGTGGCGATCGTCGTGCTGGCCGGGGTGTTCGCGTTCTGGCTGCGCCACGGCGCCACCAGCCCGCCGTCCAACCCCTATCTGGTTGCCATCGCCATCGCCGCGATCCTGATGGCGAACTACGCCCATTTCGCCCGCATCTACAGCCTGGCCGCGCTGCGCCGGGTGCTGGCCGGGTACGGCGCGCTGGCCACCGCCTGGTTCGGCGTCGCGATCACGCTGGTGGCCATCGCCTACCTCACCAAGTCGTCCGACCTGTTCTCGCGCCTGTGGTTCGTGATCTGGATCGCGCTCGCGCTGACCGCTTTGTTCCTGCTGCGCCTCGCCATCGCCGACCAGGTCCGGACCTGGATGCACGAGGGCAAGCTCACCCGCAACCTGGTGATCGTCGGGGCGGGCGAGTATGGCGAGCGGCTGATGCAGCGCCTGGCCCTGCACCCCGACCCGTCGCTGCGCGTGCTCGGCCTGTTCGACGACCGGCGTACCCGCGTGGCGCACGAGATCCAGGGCGTGCCGCTGCGCGGGACGGTGAACGACCTGTTGTTGTTCGCCCGCCGCCACCGGGTGGACGAGATCGTGATCGCGCTGCCGTGGCGCGCCGGCCCGCATCTGGTGGAGCTTCTGTCGCGGCTGCGCTCGGTGCCGGCGGACGTGAAGCTGTGCCCGGAGATGGTCGGGCTCGACCTGCCGGCGATCGGCTATTCGACGCTCGCCGGCCTGCCCATGCTGAACGTGTTCGAGCGCCCGCTGGGCGGCTGGTCCCACGTGGTGAAGGCGATCGAGGACCGCGTGCTGGGGGCGTTCCTGTTCGTCGCCACCCTGCCCCTCTGCCTGCTGATCGCGGCGGCGATCAAGCTGGACAGCCGCGGGCCCGTGCTGTTCCGCCAGACGCGCTACGGCTTCAACAACGAGGAGTTCGCCGTCCTCAAGTTCCGCACCATGCGGGTCGGGGCGGAGGGCGGCGCCGTGGCGCAGGCGAGGCGGTCGGACCCGCGCATCACCCGCGTCGGCGCCCTGCTGCGCCGCACCAGCCTCGACGAGCTGCCGCAGCTCTACAACGTGCTCAAAGGCGAGATGTCGCTGGTCGGCCCGCGCCCCCACGCCGTGCCGCACAACCAGCAATATGCGGCGCTGATCGGCGGCTATCTCGGCCGCCACCGGGTGAAGCCGGGCATGACCGGCTGGGCGCAGGTGCACGGGCTGCGCGGCGAGACCGCGACCGCCGAGCACATGCGGCTGCGCGTCGAGTACGACATCCACTACATCGAGCACTGGTCGCTGGGGCTCGACCTGAAAATCCTGTTCCTGACCTTGTTCGTCGGGTTCGTGAACGAGAATGCCTACTGAGGCGGTCGCGCCGCGGGGCGCGCAGCCGGCGGGCACGATCGCCTTCGCCTTGCTGGTCACGCTGCTCGCGCTGGCGCCGCTGCCCTATGGCGCGAACCGGCCCTGGGCGTGGGATACGCTGGCCGTGCTCGCCGGGCTCGCCATCATCGCCTGGGCGGCGGCGGCGTGGCGCGCGCCCTGGCTGGCGCCGATCGGCTGGCGGCGCCACGCGCCGCTTGCCGTGCCGTTCATCGCCGTCATCGGCTGGGCCCTGTTCCAGGCCTCGTCGCTCGCGCCCGCTTCGTGGCAGCACCCGGCCTGGCGCTGGGCGGGCGAGGCGCTGGGCCATCCGGTCGCCGGGGCGATCGCGCTCGACCCGGAGGCGGCGCACGAGGGGGTCATCCGGCTCGCCGCCTATGGCGCGGTGTTCTGGCTCGCGCTGCAGCTCGGGCGCGACGCGCGACGGGCACGCCAGCTCGTCTGGGCGGTGACGCTGATCGGCGTCGCCTATGCGATCTACGGGCTCGCCATCCAGCTCGGCGGCAAGGCGACGATCCTGGGCGAGCCGAAATGGGCCTACGCCTACGACCTGACCAGCACCTTCGTGAACCGCAACGCCTACTCGGTCGAGGTCGGGCTCGCCCTCCTCGCCGGGCTCGCCCTGTTAGGCGAGGCGACGCGTCCGCCGGGCGGCTTCCGGCTGGCTACCCGCACCGGGCTGGTCCGCTTCCTCGACGATCTGCCGCCCGCCGCCTATCTTCTGGCCGCCGCGGCGCTCGCCTTGTCGACCGCCCTGGTGCTCACCCATTCGCGCGGCGGGCTCGTCGCCGTGGCGGCGGCGACGGCGGTGATGGCCGTCGCCTCGGCCCTGCGGCCGGGTCCGGCCGGCGACCGGCGCGGGCTCGGGCTCGGCGTCGGCGCCCTCGCCGCCGGGCTGGTGGTCCTGTCGACCAGCGGCGGATTCCTGCTGGCGCGGATCGAGCTCGGGCTCGGCCAGGGCGGCGGGCGCGAGGCCATCCATGCGCTGGCGCGCCGCGCCATCGCGGACGCGCCGTGGACCGGCAGCGGGCTGGGCAGCTTCGCCGCGCTGTTCCGGCTGAATCGCGGCGACACGTTCGGCTGGATCACGCCGCCCTTCACCCACGCCCACAGCGTCTATCTCGAGCTCGCCGCGGAGCTCGGCATCCCTGCCGCGGCGGCCCTGGTCGGAGTGGGGGCCGGCATGGCGCTGCTATGCCTGATGGGCGCCGGACGGCGGCGGCGCGCGCGGCTCTACCCGTGCCTGGGGCTGGCCGCCACGGCCCTGGTGGGGGTGCAGGGGCTGTACGATTTCGCGGTCGAGATTCCGGCGGTGACGGTGACCTGGCTGACGCTGGCCGGCGTCGGCTGCGCCCAGTCCTTCCGCACGCAGCCGCAGCCCCGCGCACAGCGCCGGAGCGGCGCCTATCTGAGCGCGAGATAGGCCTGGTCGAACCGGGCGCGCAGGGCGGGCCGCACGGCCAGCGCCGCGCGCACCGGGCCGAGGGCGAAGTGGTCGCGGGCGAAGCGGGCGAGCTCGCCGGGCGCCAGGCGGGCGGCGAGGCGGATCTGTTCATCGAGCATCGCCCGTCCCCGCGGCCCGAGGCGCGCACCGGCGGAAACGGCCAGCGCGATGCGCGGCATCACCAGCGCCGGGTCCTCGGGCGCGGTGCGCACCGCCATTTGCCAGGCCGGGCCAAGGGCGCCGTCCGCCCCGCGCGCGAGAAGGGTATAGGCCAGCCCGGCCCAGACGAAAGGCTGCATCGGCGCCGCCGCCAGCGACGCGCGCGACCGGGCGATGGCGAGGTCGAGCAGGGCGCGGCCCGCCGGGGTGGCGGTGCCCAGCGCGCGGGCACGATCGAGGGCCAGCGCCGCCGTGCCGGCGCTCGTCGAAGCCGTGTCGCGCAGCGCATCGCGCCGGTTTTGCAGCGCCGCCGCCACCTCGTGCGGCGCCGGGGCGGGGCGGCGCGACAGGCGGGCGACGACGTCGTCATAAGGGAGGAGCTGCAGCCGGTCGAGCGCGCGCGGGACGGCGAAGAGCACCAGCGCCGCCCCCGCGAGGGCGACGAGGAGGGGCGCAAGGGGGCGGGAACGCGCGGCGGCCACGCCCCTACTCGGTGTAGTACTTGCTGTGGTGATCGTACGAATAGTAGTAGCTCGAATCGCGGTAGCCGTAGCGCGCCTGCTTGGTCACGTCGACCTGGGCGAGCACCATCGCCGCGTTCGGCGCGCCGGCGTCGATGAGCTGGCGGATGCCGGCGACGGCGGTTTCGCGCCGCGTCTTCTCCCAGCGCACGACGTAGAGCGCGTGGTCGACATGGCGCGCCAGCAGCAGGCTGTCGGACACGGCGAGCAGCGGCGGCGTATCGAGGATCACCAGGTCGTAGAGCCGCGCCAGGGTCTGCAGGAGCTGGCGCATCTGCGGCGCGCCGATGAGGTCGGCCGGCTGCCCCGCCCGGCCGCCGGCGGAAATGAAGTGGACCCCCGAGCGCGGCTCGATCTCGATCACGTCCTCGAGCTCGGCGTGGCCGGCCAGGTGCTCGCTGAGCCCGGCTTCGTTCTTCTGGCCGAGCATCGAATGGATGGTCGGATGGCGCATGTCGGCGTCGACCACGATGCAGCGCTGGCCCGAGCGGGCGGCGAGCGCGGCGAGCGACAGGGAGAGCGCGCTCTTGCCCTCGCCCGACACGGCCGACGTCACCAGCACGGTGCGCGGGGGGTTGTCGGGATCGGACAGCATCAGGGCCGTGCGGATCGAGCGCACCGCCTCGGAATAGGACGAGCCGGGCCGGTCGATCGCGACCTCGTGCGGCGGGCGGCGCCGGTCGCGCCGGGCGAGGCGGGGCGTCGCGCCGAGCACGGTGAGGCCGGTGGCGTTCTCGATCTGGGTGACGCTGCGGAAGCCGGAATCGAGGAATTCGAGGATCAGCGCCAGGGCGACGCCGACCACCAGCGACACCAGCAGCGCGGCCATGATCATCAGCCGCTTCTGCGGATAGAACGGACCGGCGGGCTCGGTGGCGCGCGAGATGATGCGCGCGTCGGGCCGCTCCAGTCTCCTTGTCGAAGACCGCCGTCTCCTTGTAGCGCGCGAGGATGGTCTGGTAGAGGGCCTGGTTTGCCTTCACCTCGCTGGCCAGCGTGCGGAGCGTCACCTCGGCTGCGTTCTGCTTGCCGATCTGGTCCTCCATCCGGCGCGATTCGACCTCGAGGTTGCGCACGCGGGCGCGGGCGATCTGCACGTCGTTCTCGAGGCTCATCGCGATCTTCTGCGTCTCGGACTTGATCTTGAGACGCAGATCCTTGAGCTCGTTCTCGGCCAGCGCCAGGGTCGGGTGGCCGTCGCGCAAGGTCGTGCGGAGCTGGGCGATCTTCTGCAGAACCGTCGCTTCCTGCTCCTGCAGGCGCTGGATCAGGGGCGAATCGAGGATCGCGGCGGCGGAATCGATGCCGTCGGCGCCGCGGGCGCGCAGCGACTGGATCTGTTCGAGCCGCGCTTCCGAACTCGGCGCGCTTGGTGCGCGCGGCGACGAGATCGACGTTGAGCCGGACGAGCTGCTCCTGCAGCACGTTGGCGCCGCCCGCCTCGACGATGCCGGACTTGGCGCGGAACTGGTCGAGCTTGCGCTCGGAACTCGACCACCTTCTCCTTCAGCTCGTTCACCCGGCGGTCGAGCCAGGCCGTCGCCTGGGTATTGGCGTCGCCCTTGGCGGCCTGCTGGTCGGCGATATAGAGCTCGGCCGTGGCGTTGGCCGCGCGCGCGGCGAATGCCGGGTCGCTCGACGTGTATTCGATGGCGATCACGCGCGAGCGCGTCGAGGGCAGCACGTTCAGGCCGCCCAGATAGGCGTCGGTCATCTGCTCGTGCATCGCCCGGCGCTTCTCGGCCTCGCTCATCCCCGCCCAGGGCGAGGGCGTCTTCTCCGGCGGCTTGACGCCCAGCAGGCGCTTGAACGACGCCTGGGCAAGGCCGAGCAGGCTCTCGCGCGGTTCGGCCCGCTCGGGGTTGAACAGCTTGTTGCGATAGAGGTCGAGCTTGTCGACCGCCTGCGAGGCGAGGTGGCGCGAGCCGATGATCGCCGCCTGGGTCTCGTTGGTATAGTAATCGGGCGTCAGCCCCTGCGAGACCGCCTCGATGTTCACCACGTTGCGGTGGCTGCCTTCGAGCACGACCGCCGACTGCGCCACGTAGAGCGGGGTGATCTGGTTCACCGCCAGCACGGCGATCGCGGTGCCGAGGAAGGTGATGCCGCCGATCAGCACCTTGCGCCGGCGCAGCCCGCCGAGCAGGCGGCGCGGATCGAGCCCGTCGCCCTGGGCCGAGGGTGCGAGCGGGCCAAGTTCGGGGGACGGCTCCCGAGGGCGGAGCGGCAGGCGGGTCACGCTGGACATGGAAGGTTTCGGCTCCTGCGCCGTCCTAGCTCCCCCGAGGGACGGCACCCTGACAAGTCTAGCTTAATAACCCATAATCAAGGCCCATGGGGAGATTGTTTCTCGCCAGCCTAGAACAGGCGCCGCATGACCTCGACGGTGTCGCCTGGCAGGACGGGCGAGTCGAGCTGGACGCTGAGCTCGTGCACCCCATCGCCCGATTCGCGGACCACGGTCACCGGGGCGAAACGCGCCCGCCTCGTATAGCCGCCGGCGATGGCGACCGCCCGGCGCACCGTCAGCCCGGCGACGAAGGGGTAGCTGCCGGCGCGGTTCACCTCGCCATAGATGTAGAACGGCCGGTAGTTCAGCACCTCGACCGTCACGCGCGGGTTGACGATGTAGTTGGCGTTGAGCGCGGCGCGAATCTTCTCCTGCAGCTCGGGCACGCTCAGCCCCTTGGCATGCACCTGGCCGAGCAGCGGGTAGGCCACGTTGCCCGACCCGTCGATCATCGAACTCGCCGGATTCCTGCGGCTGGCCGAATACGGTCACCTTCAGCTTGTCGCCCGGGCCGAGCCGGTAGGCGGAGATGTCACCCGCCGCCGCCGTGGCGGTGGCCGGCGCGCGCTCCGCCCTGCCGGGCGGGGCTTCGCTGAACATGTTGCAGCCGCCCGTGGCGAGCAGCGCCGCCAGCACCGCCACGACGACACCTGCGCGGCGCGGGACGGCTCGGGCTCGGCCCACAACAGATCTCCTCGTTCGCTCAAGCACGGTTAACACTTGGCCACATCTACCATCTGGCGGGCCGGGTTATTCCCACCGCCGTCCTGCCCGAGTCCCCATAATTGTCGGTCGACCGCGAATCGCAAGGCCGAACGGCCCGGCCGACACGTTTCCGCCCGAGCCGGCCTAAAGATGCTCGCCCAGCGCGAACATCAGGGATCTGGTCGCTGAACCCGACGCCGCCCACATTGGAGCTGCGCCGCGTCATGCCGTAGGCGAGGCGGGCGTACCACTTGCTGCCGATCGCGTAGTCGAACCCGGCCGAGCCGTGTGACCACCCTGTCGTCGCGCGGGATGCCGCGGAAGTCCTGGATCGAATAGCCGGCGCGCAGCGAGATGATCAGGTTGTAGAGATATTCGTAATCGACGCCCGATCGCGCCGTCGGTTGTCGAGAATGCCCGACACGCCGATCTGGGTCGTCTCGTCGATCCTGCGGCTCAGCGTGGCGGTGACGGTGACCAGCCCTGTCGGGTTCCAGATCAGCTTGCCGTCCGCCGAATAGCCGCTGATCGCTTCGAAGCTGGGCTCGTCGAAGCTCTGGTTCAGGTAGCCCGCGCCGAACTCGGCGAAGGTCGCCCCCGACACGTCCCACGACAGGCCGGCGCGCACCTCGTACCCGCTCGAGCCCTGGCGCAGCCCCGAGAAATCGACCCGCCGCGCATAGTCGCGCGTGTTGTAGCTCGGCTCGATGAAGACGGTCGTGCCCGGGCTGAACTCGTAGCCGGTGCGGACCGCGACCTGGGTCTCGACCCGGTCGCCGTCCGCGGCGGTCGCCGGATCGCCGCCCGAATAGGCGATGTCGTCGCGGTTGAACTTGCCCTGGAGCAGGATCGCGTCGGCCAGATAGCGCGCGTCGCTGCGCAGGTTCACCGTGTCGGCGACCAGCGGCGGAAAGGCGGTGCCGCCCTGGTTGTCGGGCGTGCCGCGCGCCACCTGCTGGCGGAAGTAGCCGGCGTCGCCCCGCACGGCGAGGGCGTCGGTGACGTCGATATTGCCGCCGGCGTCGAACCGGAAATTGACGTAGTCCTCGGACGGGTGGACGACGTGGCGGCCGATATCGCCGCTGACGGCGGCATGCGCGCCGTGGTTGGCCCAGTCGGAGGCGACCGAGAGCGCCGGGCTTGAGGTCGAAGATCGCGTCGGAGCTCTTGTTCTTCTCGACCCGGAAGACGTTCGAGACATAGGTCACCGCGGCCTCGGTCGTCGGGTGGACGATGAAGCTCGCCAGCGGCGAGCTCTTGTTCTCCACCGTCTCGGCGTCGAGCAGCCCGACGCGGTAGGCGATCTCGTCGAGCTCGATCCCGATGGGCTGGAATTCCGGCCGCTGGCGCTGGGTGACCGATTCGGTCCGGGCCTGCTGCGCCCGCACCGCCACGGGCAGCGACGCTGCGAGGACGCCCGCCGCCAGGGCGGCGGCGAGGCCCGGCGCCTGCAAGACCGGACGCAGCGTGCGGCCGGGCCGTGCCATCTCAGCTCGGGCTAGCCTGTTCCGTGTTCAGGAAAACCGGCGGCGGCAGGTCGAGCGGCACCACCGCCTGCTGGGGCTGGTTCGGGCCGGCGGCCGGGTCGATGTTCTGCAGCGCGGCGATCGCGCCGGCCGCCTCGAGCGCCGCCGCCGCCGCGGCCTGGATCTGCGATTCCAGGTCCAGCCGCTGTTCGATCGACATCACCAGATGCTGCGCCTCGCGGCTGAGGCGGAGCTGGCTCGGCAGGCTGGTGCTTTCCACCAGAAGGCCGGCCAGATAGGTCGGCATGCCGCCCATCGGGGCGAGGTCGAGATGGATCTTGCCCTGCACCGGCATGACCTCGATCACCATCGCGCCGCCATGCTCCATCCGGCCGCCGCCCGTCTCGCCCGTATCGCTCGTCAGCGTGGCGCGGGACGCCCAGTCCTTGGGGTGCGAGCCCATCACCTCGATCGGCGCGTCGTTGGCCATGATGGTGTGGCCGAACGAGGCGGCCGTATGGGCGGGATCGCCCTGCTCGTGGGTCATCAGCACGATGCGGAAGGGGCCGGGGCCGGTCACCGGGATGTCGATCGAGCCGATCCCCTGAACGCCGTCCGCCAGCACCCCCGTCACGCTTTGCGACTCGAGGGGGGCCAGCTTCTTCCCGGCGATCCGCGAATTGCCCTGGGCGACGCGGACGAAGCCCTGCGCCGGCGGCTTGCCGGGGGCGCCGAAATCGAACGCGGCGGTGGCGCGGGCGGGGCGGAAGCCGGGCGGGACGTCGAGCTTGAGCACGTGCCCGCGGTTGAGCGCGGCGCGCGCCGCGGTGGTCACGCGGTCCATCTCCTGCAGCATCGTCGCCGCATCGGGCGTGCCGCCGGCGGCCCCGCCGGGATGCACGGAGGCGATCAGCCCGATGGCGCGGCGCACCACCTCCTCCGCCGGCACCTGCGGACCGAAATACCCGCGGAGCGCGGCAAGCCCCGCCTTCGAGCCGGTACGCATTCCGTCCAGCACAGCCGGCGGCGGCGGGGCCTGTTCCGGGGCGGCCTGGGCGGGGGCGGCCGTGGACGACCCGCTGCCGGGCGTGCCGGCCGCGCGCGCGGCGCCGCCGCCCGGCGCGCCGAACGCGACGGCAAGCGCGGCAAAACCCGCCAACAGCCTCATAAAGCGTCGCGACATGCCCCGATTCCCGGCCTTGCCTCCCGATGTCCCCGCCGGCCTCGCCGCAGGGGAACCTACTTCCTGCAAGTATACACCGAATCTGGCGATTTCCTTTACCCGTCTCGCAACCGGCCTTACGCGCGGACGGCCAGGCCGCGCGCCACCAGCTCCGCGGTCGCGCGGTCGAGGTCGGCGCGGATGCGGTCTTCCCCGGTCTCGGGGAAGGCGGCGGCGAACGGCACGTCAGCTCCGCCGCGCTGCGCGGCTCGGCCAGCAGCCGCCACAGCGCGCTGGTCACCGCGTCGAGATAGAACACCTCCTGGCTCGCCGGCTCGATCAGGAAGGTCTCGTCGTCGACCACCGTCTCGCCGATCGCGGGGTTGCGGCGGTAGCGGGCCTCAGCCATGCGCGTCCCCCGAGGCGGACGCGGGCGCGAAGCCGTCGGCCAGGCACCGCGCCGCCCGCCGGCTGTCGGCAAAGGGCAGGCGCACGACCCGCACCCGGCGGGCGAGCGCCTCGAGATCGCGCAGCAGGGCGGCGGCGGGCCGGCCGGCCGTATAGCAATGCGGCACCAGCGCCCGCACCGCCTGGGCCGGCGACAGCGTCTCCATCCCCTCGCCGGCCGCGCCTCGCGCCAGCACCGCCACGGCGGCCAGGGGCGCGGTCGCGCCCGGCGGCGCCTGCTCGCCCGGCCTCAGCCGCAGGTAGCGTGGCCTGCGCGCCGGCGAAGGCGGTGCGGTCGGCGACGAAGCGCGCATAGGCGGCGCCGCTTCCGGGCGGCAGCGGCTGGCGGGCCTTGGGGGCGAGGCCGAACGATTGCGCCACGGGAGCGCCGTCGAGCCGCAGCCCGACGCGATCGTCGCCGTAAAGCTGATGGCCGGCTTCGGCCAGCATCAGCGCGACGGTCGACTTGCCGGCGCCGGAATCGCCCGCCAGCGCGACGATTCCCGCGCCGAGCCGCACCGCGCCGGCGTGGAGGCAGAGCAGCGCCGGGTCGCGCGCCACCGCGACCATGACCAGCGCCCCGGCGAGCGCGTTCGCCGCGTCGAGCGCGTCGTCAAACCCGCCCGCGGCGCCGAATCCGCCGCCGAGCGCGAAGCCGCCGCCGCGTCGTGCGTGACCACGATGTCTGCTTTGTCGCCCGCCGCGCCCGGCCGGACGGTCCAGCCGTCGAGGAACAGATCGAGCCGTTCGACGACCGGCGCGGCGGCCGGGCCGCCGACGACGATCGGCGCCGCGTCCGCGCCGAGCCGCCAGGTGGGCTCAGCGCTCTTCGAGGACGTTCTCGCGCGGCGCATGCTTGGACAGGATCCGCTGCAGGGTGCGCCGGTGCATGTTCAGGCGGCGGGCCGTCTCGGAGACGTTGCGGTCGCACTGCTCGAACACGCGCTGGATATGCTCCCACCGCACCCGGTCGGCGGACATCGGGTTCTCGGGCGGCGGCGGCAGGGACTGCTCGCGCGCGAGCAGCGCCGCCTCGACCTGGTCGGCGTCGGCTGGCTTGGCGAGATAATCGAGGGCGCCGGCCTTCACCGCGGCCACCGCGGTGGCGATGTTGCCGTAGCCGGTCAGCATCACGATGCGCGAATCCGGCCGGGCGGTCGCGCAGCGCGGTCACCACGTCGAGCCCCGAGCCGTCCTCGAGCCGGAGGTCGAGCACGGCGTAGGCAGGCGGCGCGGCGCGCGCGGCGGCGATGCCTTCGGCGACCGACTGCGCCGTCCGCACCTCGTAGCCGCGCCGCTCCATGGCGCGGGCGAGACGGGCGAGGAACGGGGCGTCGTCGTCGACGATCAGGAGCGAGCGTTCGGTCCGCTCGGCCCGGGGGACCTCATGCGCTTGGGTCATGGTGATCGGCCTTCTTCCGGCGGGAACAAGGCGGGCTGGTCCGCCTCGGCTGCCTCCAATATGGAGCGATTCCAGCGAACTGCAACCTCCGCTCCCCCTTGCGGCCGGTTGGCGAAGGACACGCGCCCGCCGGTTCGGCGCAGCAGCGTCTGGGCGATGAAGATGCCGAGACCCATATGCGCGCCGCCGTCGCGCCAGCCCGAGACGTAGGGCTCGCCCAGCCGTTCCATGATGCCGGGCTGGAAGCCCGGCCCGTCGTCGCACACGGTCACCGAGACCTGATCGTCGTCCCAGCGCGTCGGCGACCTCGACCGTCTCGCGCGCCACCTGCACCGCGTTCTGGATCGAGTTTGCCGAGCCCCTGGAGGAACTCCGCCGAGCGCAGCGACCTGTGGCTCGCCTCGCTCCGCGTCCGCTTCGCGGGCTCGGCGACGAAGCGGATGTGCGCGCCCTTGTTCGCGTAGGGCGCCGGCGGCCAGCTCGACCACCGCCGAGATCGGCAGGCGGTGAACGGCTCCTCGCCCTCGGGCTTGGCGGCGAGGCGGGCGAGGATGTCGCGGCAGCGCGCCGACCTCGCTGATCAGCAGGGCCACGTCCTCGCCGATGGGGCTCTCGCGCCGGCACGTCGCGGGCGATCTCGCGCGCGACGACCGAGATGGTGCCCAGCGGGCTGCCCAGCTCGTGCGCGGCGGCGGCGGCGAGCGCGCCCAGCGCCGAAAGCTGGCGCTCGCGCGACAAGGCGAGCTGGGCGGCGGCGAGCGCGTCCTGCATGCGCCGCGCCTCGGCCGCGACGCGCCAGGCGTAGGTCGCGAAGAACACGATGCCGAGACCCGAGCGACGTCCAGATGCCGAGCACGTAGACCAGCGGCAAGGCGAGCCCGCCGCCCTGCCACGGCAGCGGCATGTGCACGACGGCGAGCGCGCTGATCGCCGCCACCGACAGCACGCAGAGCACCAGGGTCGGGCGCGCGCCCAGGATGGTCGCCGACACCGAGACCGGCGCGAGCAGCAGCACGGCGAACGGGTTCTGCAGCCCGCCAGTCAGGAACAGCAGCACCGAAAGCTGGACGATGTCGTAGGCGAGGAACCAGGCGGCCGCCGGCTCGCTGAGGCGCACCGCGCGCGGCCGCTCGAGCATCGCGACCGTGACCGCCAGGTTCACCGCCGCCGAGGCGCCGATCACGATCAGGCAGGCGCCCAGCGGCAGGCGGTATTCCAGACCGTAATGCACCACCAGGACGGCGAGCGCCTGCCCCGCCACGCCGACCCATCGGATCGTCGTCAGGGTGCGCAGCCGCACCCGCCCCGGCTCCGAGGGCTGCGGGTCGAGCCGTGCCATCAGCCGATCATCGCGCGACGGCAGGGCCTGGAAAAGCTGCCCCTCACCCTGTCCCTCTCCCACCGGGAGAGGGACAGGGTGAGGGGTCAGGCGTCGACGGGTGGTACGGGCATTCGGTCGCCACGAGCCCTCACGCGATCAGGAAGGTCTCGAACGCCTTCTCGGTGCGGCGCGAGGGGAAGCCGCCGCGCACCGCGCCGGGGCGCAGATCGCGGTAGAAGGTGCGGAACCCCTCGCCCAGCGGGCGCGAGTTGGGCACCGAGAGCCACAGCCTGAGGAGGTGGCGCTTGCGCTCCGGCTCGGGCCAGTCGTGGAACTCGGTGCGCGAGTGGAACATGGTGTGGTTGTTGACGAACTGGATGTCGCCGGGCTCGAACATCATGGTCAGGCGGAATTCGTCGGAGTTGGCGATCGAATCGAGCAGGTCGAGCGCCTCGGTCTGCGCGGCGGTCAGGCGCGGCACCTCGTCCATGGCCTGGGCGTTGCGGATGTGGCCGCGCACGTAGCGGCTGGCGAACTTGCCTTGGGTCATCGAGAACACGGTCTGCTGGTAGTAGGGCTTCATGCCCGCCGGCTCCTGCCCCTGCCAGGACCAGGGCATCGGCTGGTACAGCACCTCCACCAGGTCCGGCCGGCGGCGCAGCATCTCGTTGTGCACCGCGACCGCGCTGGTCAGGTGGCTGAGCCCGCCCTCCTTCGCGACCTGCAGGCAGAACAGCCCGGTCACATCGCACGAATTGCAATGGCACGACAGCTCCGCCGACGAGGTGTAGCCGCGCCCGCGCGCCGAGTTGAGCTCGACGCCGAGGTCGCGCACGTCGCCCAGCACGTCGCCCGCCATCGACTGGGTCACCGCGGTGCCGAGATGCAGGCCGAGCCCCCAATAGATGAATTTCAGGTCGGGCTTGTCATAGCGCGCGGCGGGAAAGCCGCGCAGCAGCCGCAGGCCGGGCCCGTTCTCCAGCTCGTCCCGCGTGCGGGCAAGCTCGGCGGCGACGGTGGGCAGCGGGAAATCCTCGCGCGCGAGGTCGGCCGGCGTGCGGCCCCGCCGCTTGGCGTGGCGCGAGTGCCGCGTCGATTTCCGCCACCTCGGCATCGGTGAAGCGGTGGACCCAGCGCTCGGAACGGGCGAGATCGGGCCCGCGCCAATCGGCCGGGCCAGCTATCGGGCTGATCATCGGCGTCTCCTCCGCGGCGCGATCCTAGCGCGGGCGCGCATCTTCCACCACTGCCTCGCGCCGCACCGCGCGCGCCCGTTGCGAGTCCCTGCCGCGCGTGTTAACCGGGGATGGCGGGAAGGGAACCGCGCGACCGCCGCGACGACCGCTTAACGGATTCGCGACGTGTCGTGCGCTAGCCTGTTATGTCGGCGGACTTCCCGGCGGCGGCCGGGCGTCTCTCAGCAAGGATACGGAATGACCAACGATCTTCCGCGCGCCATCGGCGAGACAGACCTTTCCCGTCGAGGACCGCAGCGTGGCCGGCGATCAAGCGCGAGCTGCGTGCGCTGCATGGTGGAGGAGATGGGGCGCGATCCGGCCTACGCGTCGCTGCAGGACTGGTTCTTCGCGCTGGCCTATTTCGTGCGCGGACGGCTGAGCGGGGCGCGCATCCGCACCTGGCGGCGCAATTTCGACCAGGACGCGAAATGGGTCTACTACCTGTCGCTCGAGTTCCTGCCCGGCCGGCTGCTGGCCAGCGGGCTGCGCAACATGGGGCTGCTGGAGCCCTGCACCGAGGCGCTGGCCGAGCTCGGCATCGACATCGAGACGCTGCGCGGCTACGAGGTCGAGCCGGCGCTGGGCAATGGCGGGCTCGGCCGCCTCGCCGCCTGCATGCTCGATTCGATGGCGACGCTGGGCTTTGCCGGCATCGGATACGGCATCCGCTACGAGTACGGCATGTTCCGCCAGATGGTGGAGAACGGGGCGCAGGTCGAGCATCCCGAGAACTGGCTGAAATACGGCAACCCGTGGGAGTTCGGCCGGCCCAACGTGATGTACCCGGTGCATTTCAACGGCGAGGTCGCGCAGGTGCACAACTGGCGCGGCGAGCTGGAATGCTACTGGGGCAACACCGACGACATCATCGCCATGGGCTATGACGTGCCGGTGTTCGGCTACGACAACGACACGGTCTCGACCATCCGGCTGTGGTCGGCCAAGGCGACGACCGACTTCAACCTCGACTACTTCAACCGCGGCAACTACATCGAGGCGGTGCAGGCCAAGAGCGAGTCGGAGACGGTCTCGAAGGTGCTGTACCCCTCCGACACCACCAACATGGGGCGCGAGCTGCGGCTGAAGCAGGAATACTTCCTGGTGTCGGCCTCGCTCCACGACATCCTGTCGCGCTTCGAGAAGAAGCACGGCCAGATCGAGCGCCTGCCCGAGAAGGTGGCGATCCAGCTCAACGACACCCACCCCTCGCTCGCCGTGCCCGAGCTGATGCGCATCCTGGTCGACGAGCGCCGGCTGGGCTGGGACACGGCCTGGGACATCACCCAGCGCACCATCGCCTTCACCAACCACACGCTGCTCGCCGAGGCGCTGGAATGCTGGCCGGTCGAGCTGATGGCGACTCTGCTGCCGCGCCATCTGCAGATCATCTACGAGATCAACCAGCGCTTCCTGCGCGAGGTGACGCACCGCCACCCGGGCGACGGGGGGCGCGTGCAGCGCATGTCGCTGATCGACGATTCCGGCCCCAGCCGGCTGGTGCGCATGGCGCACCTCGCCTTCGTCGGCAGCCACCGGGTGAACGGCGTGTCGGACATGCACACCGGCATCATGCGCGCCACCACCTTCCGCGACTTCGACGCGCATTTCCCGGGCCGGATCGCCAACCTGACCAACGGCATCGCCCATCGCCGCTGGCTGGACGAGGCGAACCCCGAGTTCGCGAAGCTGATCGACGGGCGCATCGGCGGGGCATGGCGCCGCGACCTGGGCGCGATCGCGCGCCTCGCTCCGGCGGCCGACGACGCTGCCTTCCGCGCCGCGTTCCGCCGGGTCAAGCGGGGCAACAAGGCGCGCCTCGCCGCGGTGATCGAGAAGCGGCTGGGGCTGTGGGTCGACCCCGACGCCATGTTCGACGTGCACGTCAAGCGCATCCACGAATACAAGCGCCAGCTCCTCAACGTGCTGCAGGTGATCGCGCGCTACAACCGCATCCGCCACGGCACGCAGGGCGAGGTGGTGCCGCGCACGGTGATCTTCTCGGGCAAGGCGGCGCCGGGCTACGCCATGGCGAAGCGCATCCTCGAGCTCATCATCGGCGTCGCCGACGTGGTCAACAACGACCCCGCCGTGCAGGACCGGCTGAAGCTCGCCTTCATCCCGAACTACGACGTGCAGACCGCCGAGGACATCATCCCCGCCGCCGACCTGTCGCAGCAGATATCGCTGGCCGGCACCGAGGCGTCGGGCACCGGCAACATGAAGCTCGCGCTCAACGGCGCGATGACGCTGTGCACGCGCGACGGGGCGAATGTCGAGATCGCCCGTGCCGTCGGCGAGGACGACATCTTCCAGTTCGGCATGGACTATGGCGAGGTGGCGGCGCTGCGCCGCTCGAACGCCTACGATCCGGTGGCGATCGTCGAAGCGGACCCCGAGCTCGCCGAGGTGATCCAGATGATCCGGTCGGGCTATTTCTCGCCCGACGCGACCGACCATTTCGCGCCCATCGCCGACGCGCTGACGGTCCAGGGCGACCGCTACATGCTGGTGGCCGACTTCGCCGCCTACATGACGGCGCAGGACCAAGTGGACGCCGCCTGGCGCGACCCGGACGACTGGGCGCGCCGCGCCATCCTCAACGCGTCGCGCATGGGCGGCTTCTCCGCCGACCGGCTGGTGCACCAGTACGCCGAGACGGTGTGGGGCGCGCAGCCGGTGCAGATCGAGCAGTCCAACCGCGCCGAGTACGCGTGAGCGCCGTCACGGGAATCTTTCTCCGTTCGCCCTGAGTAGCCTCGCACAGTGACGCGTATAGAAGGGCGACGGCGGCACGATCTCCCGGCTTCGTCCTTCGATACGCGCCTTTCGGCGCTACTCAGGACGAATGTCAGGGGGTTTGTGCTCCCCGTCCCTATCGCGAATTGCGGCTGTCGCGCACGTCCTGCCAGAGCGCGACGAACATCAGGGCGAGGCAGATCGCCGTGATGACCAGCAGCGCGGCCTTTCCCACCGAGACGGCGAGGAACCCGACATAGCCGACTGCGAGCATCGCGCCGACCAAACTTGCGAACAGCACCATTGCGGGATTACAGCGCGCTTTCCGCCCCGGCACAAGCCCGGCCCCGAGACGCTCAGGATGAAGGCCGCGACCGCGCGGCGAACGGCCGCATCGGCACCTTGCCCTTTGCCGCATGAAGGCGCATTCTTTCTTGTAAAGAAACTAGGGAGGTTCCGATGCCCAAGCTCCTCGCGGCGATAGCCGCGTTCACGGTCGCCCTTGCCGGCACCGCCCAGGCCCAGGTCACCCTCAAGCTCGCCGATTTCGCGGGCGCCAACGATTCCACCTATTCCGACGTCATCAAGCCGTGGTTCGAGGACGTCAACAAGGCGCTGGCGGGCAAGGTTCATATCGACGGCTTCCCCGGCGGCGCGCTGGGGCGCAACCCCGCGGTGCAGGTAAAGCTCGTGCAGGACGGCGTGGCCGACATGGCCTTCATCGTGCCGTCCTACACGCCCGGCCGGTTCCCGGACAACGAGGTGATGGAGCTGCCCGGCATCATCCGCGATTTCGAACGAATCCTCGATCGCGATCTGGCGGCTGTACAAGGCGGGGCTGTTGCGCGGCTATGACGGCTTCCACGTGATCGCGCTTTGGACCACCTTCCCCTACAACATCCACACCGATTTCCCGGTCACGAAGATCGCCGACCTCAAGGGCAAGAAGCTGCGCGCGGGCGGACCGGTCGCCGCCGCGACGATGAAGGCGCTGGGCGCGGTGCCGGTCGGCATGCCGATCCCCGCGGTGGCCGAGAACATCTCCAAGCACGTGCTGGACGGCACGGCGGCGGACTGGAACGTGATGTACGCGTTCCGCATCGTCGACGTGGCGACGCATCACTACATGGCGCAGCTCGGCACCGTGCCGATCGGCGTCCTGATGAACAAGGGAAGCTGGGAGAAGCTGCCCGCCGACGCCAAGGCCGAGATCGACAAACTGTCGGGCGAGACCCTGTCGCGCCGCTTCGGCAAGGTGAACGGCCGCGTGCAGGAGGACTTCCTCAAGAAGACCCAGGCGATGAAGGATCACACCTTCGTCTTCCCGGACAAGGCCGCGCTCGCCGAATGGGACAAGACGGTCGACCCCGTGATCGGCGAATGGGCGTCGCACCACCCGAACGGCAAGAAGCTGCTCGACACGCTCCGCCAGGAGCTCAAGGCGATCCGCGGCGAAAGCTGACGGCGCGGGCGCGGGGCGATGGCGGCGTTGGAAGCGCTCGCCTCGCGCGCGACGCGCTGGATCGCGTTCGCGGGACTGGTGGCCTTCGTCGCGCTGGCGCTGGGCACGATCTGCGACGTGCTGATGCGCTGGCTGTTCGCCAGTCCCATCGACGGCGTCGAGGAGGTGTCGAAGCTGGTCGGCGCCATCGCCATCGCCGCGTTCTTCCCCGCGGCGATCGCCGACCGCCACCATATCTCGATCACCTTCCTCGGCAAGCTGTCGGGCCCCCGCGGCCACGCCTGGCTCGAGACGCTGGCGGCGCTGGTGAACTCGCTGTTCTTCTTCGCGGTGGGGTGGGAATTCGTCGCCTACACCGCCCAGGTGAGGGCAGCGGGCGAGACCACCTGGATTCTGGCCTGGCCGGTGGCGCCGTGGTGGACGGTGGTGACGGCGTTCATGGTGGTCTGCATTCCGGTGCAGGTGATCGTGTTCGTCGCCGAGATCGGCCGGGCGCTCCGGGGCGGCGCGCCGGACGAAAGCCCGCCGCTGGGCGAGACGGCGAGCCCCGCCGACGGGGAATATTGATGGACCCGATCCTGCTCGCCGCGCTCGGGATCGGCGGCATGTTCGTGCTGATCCTGCTGCAGATCCCGATCGGCGTGGCGATGGCGGTGGCGGGATTCGTGGGATTCGGCTTCCTCGGCGGGTTCGGCCCCGCCATCTCGCTGTTCGCGACCGAACCGGTGGGCGTGCTGTCCAGCCTCGACCTCGCCGTCATCCCGCTGTTCCTGCTGATGGGCAGCTTCGCCGGGGTGAGCGGGCTTTCGGCCGACATCTATCGGCTCGCCTACGCGCTGATCGGCCACCGCCGCGGCGGGCTGGCGCTCGCCACCATCGGGGGCTGCGCCGGGTTCGGCGCCGTATGCGGCTCGTCGCTCGCCACCGCGGCGACGATGGGGCGCGTGGCGCTGCCCGAGATGCTCAAGCGCGGCTACGCGCCGACGCTTGCCTCCGGCTCGATCGCCGCGGGCGGCACGCTGGGCATGCTGATCCCGCCCTCGGTCATCATGGTGATCTACGCCTATCTGGCGCAGCAATTCGTCATCACCCTGTTCATCGCCGCGCTGATCCCGGGCCTGATCGCCGTCGCGCTGCATTGCGTGGCGATCAACGTGGTGGTGCGGATCAATCCGGAGGCGGGGCCGGCCGGCGCGCGCATGACCTGGCCCGAGCGTTGGCAGGTGGCGCGCCAGAGCTGGGGCGTGGTGGTGCTGCTGGTCGCCGTGATCGGCGGCATCTATGGCGGCGTGTTCACGGTGACCGAGGCGGCGTCGCTCGGCGCGGGGCTCGCCTTCCTGTTCACCGTCGCGCGCGGCCGCCTGACGCGCGAATCGTTCTGGCAGGTGGTGCACGAGACGGCGTCGAACTCGGCGATGATCTATCTGATCATCATGGGCGCGTCGATCTTCACCTACTTCATCACGGCGACCAAGATGCCGGACGAGCTGGTCCACGTGATCGTCGGCTGGCACCTGCCGCCCATCGCCGTGATCGGCGTGCTGATGATCGCCTACCTGATCCTGGGCTCGATCTTCGACACGGTGGCGGCGATGGTCATCACCATGCCGTTCGTGTTCCCGCTGATCGTCTCGATCGGCTACAACCCGATCTGGTGGGGCGTCGTGCTGGTGATGGTGATCGAGGTCGGCATGATCACCCCGCCCATCGGGATGAACGTGTTCGTGATCTACGGCGTGGCGCGGACGCTGGCGCTCAAGACCATCTTCCGCGGCATCCTGCCGTTCCTCTACGCCGACCTGGTGCGGATCACGATCATCATCCTGTTCCCCACCCTGGCGCTGTGGCTGCCCGCGCTGCTCGGCTACAATCTGAAGTAGGGCGAGGCCGAAGTCCCCGCTCGGTTCCGCGCGGGAATGGCGCCTACCGGCTGGCGGCGCGGGTCGCGACCGGCTTGAGCCCGGCGACGCGCTGGGCGATTTGGCGGCGCGCGGCGGCGAAAGCCTTGAGCTCGTGGCCCGAAAGGGCCGGCCCGCCGGCGAACTTCACCGCCATCGGGTTCACCTGCGTCCCCTTCACCAGCACCTCGTAATGCAGATGGGGGCCGGTCGCCCGGCCGGTCTGGCCGACAAAGCCGATCACCTCGCCCTGGTGGACGTGCGTGCCGCGCCGCAGCCCCTTGGCGAAGCGGCTGAGATGGGCGTAGGCGGTCTCGTGCGTCTTGTCGTGGCGGATGCGGATGTAGTTGCCGTAGCCGTGCTCGCGCCCACGCACCTCGACCACGCCGGTGCCGGCGGCATAGACCGGCGTGCCCGCCGAGGCGCCGAAATCGACGCCCTTATGCTTGCGGGTAAAGCCGAGCATCGGGTCGCGCCGGCGGCCGAAGCGCGAGGTGATGCGGATGGCGTCGAGCGGCGTGCGCAGCAGCGCCTTCTGCACGCTCTTGCCCTGCTCGTCGAAATAGCCGGGCTTGCCGTGCGAAGGGGCGAAGCGGTAGACGGCGTGGCGCACCCCGCCGAGCGTGAGCTCGGCATAGACGATGTCGCCGGCGCGAAGGAACGCGCCGGCCTTGTCGGTCACGCGCTCGTAGGCGACGTCGAACGTGTCGCCCGGCTGGATGTCGCGCTGGAAGTCGACGTCCCACGAGAACAAATGGGCGAGCTGGCCGATCGTCTCGGCGGCGAGGCCGGCCGTGTCCGCCGCGGAATAGAGCGAGGAATCGATGGTGCCGCGGGCGCGCGTCAGCGTCGTGACCAGCGCCTTGGCGGTTTTCTTGGCGGCGAACGTGTCCTCGCCGGAGCGGGCGGCGTGGACCGTGTAATCGGTGCCGGAATCGAGTGTGAGCCCGTGGAGCTGGCCGGTCTTGTGGCCCGACAGCCGGTCGAACGCCAGCGTCACCGCGTCGCCGGGCGCCAGCGTGCGCGGGTCGTAGACCTTGCGCAGTGCCGCGACGGCGGCGGCGGCCTCGGGCTCGGTCGCGCCTGCCTTGACAAGGATGCGGTGCAGCGTGTCGCCGCGCTGGACGTGGCGCGCGACGGTGATCTCGGGCGGCAGGGCAGCGTCAAGCCCGCCCGGCACGGCGGAGGCGGGCGGCAAGCTGGCCGTCTGCGGCGGGGCGGACCCGCTTTTGGAGGTGGCGGACTGGGTGGCGACAACCGTTCCGATCGCGATCAGCGCGATCAGTCCGAAAATGCGGCGCGGACGCCGCTCTGGCTGGGCCGTGCCTCCCATATCCCCCCACTGCCTACCGCGTCATGCGCGGCCCCGATTGTTAGCGGGCAGTGTGACAACAATTGGTTAACGCGGGGGCACCATGCCGGGCCGCAACGCGGCTTGTCAAGCCGGGTTCCGGCGAATCGTATGGTTTACGCGGCGTTTCCTACGATGATCACCGCGCGTGGCTCAGTGCCCGGCCGCGTACGCCTCGCGCCGCGCATCGGCCGCGCCCGCCAGCACGCCGTCGGGCAGCCGCTCGATGCATTTGGACGAGCCGAAATAGGACGCGCCCGTCGCCCGGCCGAGGCGATGGCCGCGCGCGGCCAAAGCGGCGGCGACCGCCTCCGGATAGCCGTCCTCGAGCACCGGGTCGCCCGACATGGTGATCGACCAGCGCGGCGCCTCGATCGCCGCCGAAAGCTCCAACCCCCGGTCGCGCAGATTGGTCAGGACCTGCACGTTGGAGATGGTCTGGGCCGGCCCGCCCGGCGTCGACAGCAGATAGCGCACCTGGCCCTTCTCCAGCACCATCACCGGGTTGAGCGTGTGCGCCGGCCGCTTGCCGGGCGCGACCTGGTTCGGATGGCCGGGCTTGGTGGTGAACCCGGTCATGCGGTTGTTGAGCAGGATGCCGGTGCCGGGATCGATGAAGGCCGAGCCGAACACGTGGAACACGCTCTGCACCACGCACATCGCGTTGCCCTCGCCGTCGGCGATGGCGATGCAGGACGTGCCGCCCTGCGCCCCGGCGCGCTTCGGCGCGTCGCCGTTCGCCACCGAGGCCTGCAGCTTCGCGGTCGTCGCCGCGCCGAGCAGCGCGTCGAGCGGCGCGGGGGCGATTCGCGGATCGGCGATGTGGTCGAGCCCCTCGGCGAAGGCGGCGCGCTGGGCACGGATCAGGAGGTCGATCCGCGTCGCATCGTCGGCGCCGGCGATGTCGTCCGACGACACGCCGCCGAGCGCGTTGAGCTGCAGCAGCATCAGCAGCCCGTACGAGGTGGGCGGCATGACCTGCACGGCGAGGCCGCGATAGTCCGTCTCGATCGGGTCCACCCATTCCGGCGCGTAGCCGGCGAAATCCGCCGCCGACAGCAGCCCGCCGGCCGCGCGGCTCGCCGCGCCGATCGAGGCGGCGATGGGGCCCTCGTAGAACGCCGCGGCGCCGTTGCGCGCGATCAGGCGCAGGCTTTCGGCGAGCTGCGGGCTGGCGCAGCACGTGCGCCCGGGGCAGCGGCTCGCCCGCGGGGAAATAGAGCGCGCGGCAGCCAGGATCGGCCTCGACGTCCTTGCGGAACAGGTTGAGCGCGGCGGCGAGCACGCGCGACAGCGGATGTCCCTCCTCGGCCAGGTAGATCGCCGGGCCGAACAGATCGGCCCAGCCGAGCCGGCCGAACCTCTTGTGCATCTCCTCCCAGCCGCGCACGAGGCCGGGCACCGAGGCAGCGAGCGGGCCGCGCGCCACCATGCCGTTGGCGAACTTCTCCGGCGTCGCCCCCTGGGGCGCGGGGCCGGAGGCATTGAGCCCGTAGGTCTTCCCCGCCTTGGCGTCGCGATAGAGGATGAACGCGTCGCCGCCGAGCGACGTCGCCTGCGGAATGACGGTGCACAGCACTGCCGAGGTCGCGATCATCGCGTCGCAGATCGAGCCTCCGCGCTCGAGCACCGCGAGCCCGGCCAGCGAGGCGAGCGAATGCCCCGAGACCACCATCCCGCGCGTGCCGTAGACCGGCGAGCGCGCCATGCGCACGCCCGCGAATTCGTCGACCATCGCCGCCTCCCCGTTTGCCGCCGTCATCATGGCGCAACGGGCGGGCTGGCGCAAAGCCGGCTCGGTCACTCCGCCGGCTTGAGGCTCTTCAGCAGGGTGGGGATCAGCTCGGAGACCGTCGGGTGGATGTGCATGGCGTCGCGCACCGTCGTATAGCGCTTGCCGGCATACATCGTGTCGATCAGCAGATGGATCGTCTCGTCCGCCTCGATGCCGAGCAGCGCCGCGCCGAGGATGCGCTGCGAATGCGCGTCGACCAGCACCTTCATGAAACCCTGCGTCTCGTCGCGCTCGCGCGCGCGGGCGACGGAGCTCATCTCCATGCGCCCGACGAGATAGGCGGTGCCCGCTTCGCGCAGCGCGTTCTCGCTGGCGCCGCATCGGGCCAGGGGCGGGTCGGTGAACATCGCATAGCACATGATGCGGTCGCTCACCTTGCGGTCGGCCCCTTCGAGCAGGTTCGCCGCCACGATCTCATGGTCGTCATAGGCCGTGTGGGTGAACGCCCCGCGCCCGTTGCAGTCGCCCAGCGCCCAGACGCCCTCTGCCGAGGTGCGCAGCGTCTCGTCGGTCTTGACGAAGCCCTTCTCGTCGAGCTCGACGCCACCCGCCGCGGCGTCCAGATCGTCGGTATTGGGCTGGCGGCCCGTCGCGACCAGCAGATGCGTCCCGGCGATCTCGGCCGGGCCCGCCTCGGCGCCCGAGAGCACCACGCGGTTGCCGATGTTCTCGACCCGGCGCGGCGCCGCGCCGGTGACGATCGTGATGCCCTCGGCCTCGAGCACGCCGCGCACGCCCTCGGCGACGTCGCGGTCCTCCTTGGGCAGGAGCTGGGGACCGGCCTCGACGACGGTCACCTCGGCGCCGAACCGCCGGTAGATCTGCGCGAATTCCAGCCCGAGATAGCTGCCGCCGAGCACGAGGAGGTGCTTCGGCACCTGGTCCAGCGCCTGCAGCGTGGCTTCGGTGAGGTAGGGGAAATCGTCGTCGAGTCCGTCGAGCTTGGGCACGCGCGGCCGCGCGCCGACGTCGAGGAACACGCGCTCGCCCGCGATCGTGCGGTCCCCGACAGCGAGGCGGCGCGGCCCGACGAAGCGCGCATGCCCCTCGACCACCGTGACGTTCTCCGTCCGACGCAGCGAATCCTCGACGTGGTGCGTGCTGTATTCGACGCGCTCGTCGCGCCGCGCCTTCACGCGCCGCATGTCGAGCCGCGCCCCGCCCTCGAGGACGATGCCGTACTCCCGCGCGCGCCTCACCATGTGGGCGACGCGCGCGCTCGCCACCAGCGTCTTGGTCGGCGTGCAACCGGTGTTGACGCAGGTTCCGCCGAAGCTTCCGCGCTCGATCACGCAGACGCGGCGGCCGGCGCCGGCCAGCTTCTTCGCGAGCGCCGGCCCGGCCTGCCCGGTGCCGACCACCACGGCGTCGAACGCCTCGACGGCCACCTTCGCCTCCGCTACGCGCTCTCGGCCACGACTTCTTCCGACAGCGTCTCCGCGATCTTGTCGCAGAAGGCTGCGAGGTCGCCCGGATTGCGGCTGGTGATCAGGTTGCCGTCGACCACCACCGCCCCGTCCTGCCATTCGGCACCGGCATTGATCACGTCGGTGCGGATCGAGTGGTAGGAGGTGACGCGCCGCCCGTCGAGGACGTCCGCCTCGACCAGCATCCACGGCCCGTGGCAGATCGCGGCGACGGGTTTGCCCGAGGCGACGAAGTCGCGCACGAAGCGCACGGCGCGCTCGTCCGTGCGCAGCTTGTCGGGATTGATCTGCCCACCGGGAATGACCAGCGCATCATACCCGCCGACGGCCACGTCGCCGACCTTGCGGTCGATTTTAACGCTGTCGCCCCAGTCGGTCTTGTCCCAGCTCCGGATCTCGTCGCCGTCCTTGGGCGAGATCACCTCGATTGTCGCGCCGGCGGCGCCCAGCCGGTCGCGCGGCTCCATCAGCTCCGATCGCTCGTACCCGTCGGTGGCGAGGATCGCGATCCGTCGTCCCTTGATGTTCTGCATCTCTCCCTCCTTTCCGTTCGCGGGCAAAACGCGAGGCGCGTGCGGCGCGTTCCTGGGGCGCGCTGTGAGGTCACAGGCGCTTCCGGCGGCGGCGGGCTTGTGGTTCAATGGCGACATGCCGATCATCGAGAAAGATCCCTGGCGCGACCAGTATTTCGAGGGGGTGGACTGTCCCGGCGAGTTGGTCGTCCCCACCGACGACATGACGGCGTGGAAGCTGTTCCCGGAGCACCGCTGGGTCTACAACAAGCTGGACGTGTGCGAATCCCAGGGGATGGAGGGCGCGCCGCACGGCATCGACCCGCCGCACTTCCCGGTCTTTTCCAAGCCGATCTACAACATGCACGGCATGGGAATCGGCTCGCGCATAGTGGAAAGCCAGGCCGACCTCGACCGCGAGGTGCTGCCCGGCTTCATGTGGATGCGGCTTTTGGAGGGCGAGCACGTCTCGACCGACGTGGCTGTCGTGGACGGCGAGCCGAAATGGTGGCGCCACACCATCGGGCTCGCGCTCGGCGGCGGCATGTTCGACTACTGGACCGTGCTGGCCGAGCCGCGTCCCGCCATCGAGGCGTATTGCGGCGACTGGCTGCGCAAGAATCTGCGCGGCTATTCCGGCTGCGTGAATTTCGAGACGATCGGCGCGCGCATCATCGAATGCCACCTGCGCTTCGCCGACCAGTGGCCCGACCTGTACGGCAAGGGCTGGCTCGACGCGGTGGTGAAGCTCTATCGCGACGGGACGTGGGACTATGCCGACGGCGACCGGCGCACCGGCTACAGCGTCGTCCTGTTCGGCGCGCACGGCCTGCCCTACCGCCACCCGGACCCCGCACTGATCGCCGAGATCAAAGCCGACCCCAGCGTCTCCTCGGTGCAGGTGACGTTCCACGAGGACATGCCGGCCGAGGCGCACGCCATGCCGCCGGGCGGGTTCCGCCTTGCCATCGTCAATGGCTGGGACCTGGAGGCTGGAAAGCGCGCGCGCGAGCGCCTCGCCCTGTCGTTCTGGTCGACGCCCAGCCTGCGCGCCGACGCGTCCGCCCCGGCGGAATGAGGATCCTCGCGGAATTCCCGCGCCGCGTGCGCGAGATCGAAAACGTCTGGATCCCGATGCCGGACGGGGTGCGCCTTGCGGCGCGCATCTGGCTGCCCGAGGACGCCGAGGCCCGCCCGGTGCCGGCCATCCTGGAATACATCCCCTATCGCAAGCGCGACCTTCTGCGTTCGCGCGACGAGCCGATCCACCGCTACTTCGCCGGCCACGGCTATGCGGCGATCCGGCTCGACATACGCGGCACCGGCGAATCCGAGGGCGTGCTGCGCGACGAGTACCTGCCGCAGGAGCTCGACGACGCCGAGGCCGCCATCGCCTGGATCGCCGCCCAACCCTGGTGCGATGGCGCGCTCGGCATGTTCGGCAAGTCGTGGGGCGGGTTCAACGGGCTGCAGGTGGCGGCGCGCCGCCCCGCGGCGCTGAAAGCGATCATCACCGTCGCCTCGACCGACGACCGCTACGCCGACGATGCGCACTATATGGGCGGCTGCCTGATCAACGAGAACCTGTCGTGGGGCTCGGCCTTCTTCAACCTGATGGCCCAGCCGCCGGACCCGGCTCTGGTCGGCGACGCCTGGCGCGCCATGTGGCGCGAGCGGCTGGAAGCGGCGCACCCCGTCGCCGCCGAATGGATGCGACATCCGCACCGCGACGCCTATTGGCGGCACGGCTCGGTATGCGAGGATTTCGCCGCCATAAGCTGCGCGGTCTATGCCGTCGGCGGCTGGGCCGACGCCTATACCAACGCAATCCCGCGCCTGCTCGCCGGGCTCGCCTGCCCGCGCAAGGGGCTGATCGGCCCATGGGGCCACCAGTACCCGCAGGACGGCGTGCCCGGCCCGGCCATCGGGTTCCTGCAGGAGGCGCTGCGCTGGTGGGACCGCTGGCTGAAGGGGGTGGACAACGGGATCATGGCCGAGCCGATGCTGCGCGCCTGGATGCAGGACGGCGTGACGCCCCGGCCCGACTACGAGACGCGCCCCGGCCGATGGGTGGCGGAGGAGAGCTGGCCGTCGCGGCGCATCGAGACGCGCGGCTATGCGTTGGCGCCGGGGCGGCTGGCCGAGGGCGCGGGCGAGGACGGGTCGGCCACGATCGCCTCGCCGCAATCGGTCGGGATCGCCTCCGGCGCGTGGTGCGGCTTCGGGGCCAAGGGCGAGATGCCGACCGACCAGCGCGTCGACGACGCCCGTTCGCTCGTTTTCGATTCCGACCCGCTTGCCGCCGACACCGACATTCTCGGCGCCCCCGAAGTCACCTTGGAGATCGCGTCGGACCGTCCGCAGGCGATGGTAGCGGTCAGGCTCTGCGACCTGCACCCCGACGGCACGTCGGAGCGCGTGACCTACGGGCTCTCAAACCTGAGCCACCGAGACGGGCACGCCAATCCGCAACCGCTGGTCCCCGGCGCGCGCACGCGCGTGCGCGTCCGGCTCAACGATGCGGCACACCGCTTCGCCGCCGGCCACCGCATCCGCCTCGCCGTGTCGACGTCCTATTGGCCGATCGCCTGGCCCTCGCCCGAGCGGGTGACGCTGACGATCTTCACCGGTGAAAGCCGCCTTGCGCTGGCCGTGCGCCCGCCGCGTGCCGAAGACGAAGCGTTGCATCCGTTCGCCCCGCCCGAAGCCGCGCCCGGCCCCGCCGAGACGCGGCTGCGCCCCGCGCGGACGCGCCGCGCGGTCGAGCACGACCTTTCGACGCATGAGGTGGTGCACGCGTCGGGGCTGGTCGACGACGATTGGGAGCAGGGCGGGCTCACGCGCCTCGACGACATCGACCTCGATATCGGCCAAGCGATGTGGCGGCGGCTGCGCATCCGCGACGACGACCCCCTGTCCGCCCGGGCCGAGCTGCGCAACCGCACCGAGTTCAAGCGCGACGGCTGGAACGCGGCGGTCGAGACCCGCACGACGCTGACGGCTACCGCCGACGAATTCCTGCTGGACGCGGAGCTCCACGCCTACGAAGGCAAGGACCGCGTCTTCACCCGTACCTGGTCGGAGCGGATCCGGCGGGAGTGTGTCTAGCAGCGCGGTCTAGGCCTTCCCGGCGACCCACAGTGCGAAGGCATAGACCAGCGCCACCTCGTCGAGCCGGTCGAACCGGCCCGAGGCGCCGCCGTGGCCGGCCTCCATGTTGGTGCGCAGCATGACGTGGCGCGGGCCCGTCTTGGCCGCGCGCAGCCGGGCGATCCACTTGGCCGGCTCCCAATAGGTCACGCGCGGGTCGGTAAGGCCGGCCGTCGCCAGACATGTGCGGGTAGTCCCGGGCCGCCACGTTGTCGTAGGGCGAATAGGACAGGATGTAGCGGAACGCCTCTTCGCTCTCGATCGGGTTGCCCCATTCGGACCATTCCGGCGGGGTGAGCGGCAGGGTCGCGTCGCACATGGTGTTCAGCACGTCGACGAACGGCACCTCGGCGACGATGCCGCCGAACAGATCGGGCCGCATGTTGGCGACCACGCCCATCAGCATGCCGCCGGCCGAGCCGCCCTGGGCGACGATCGCGCCCTTCCCCGTATAGCGCGCGGCGATCAGATGCTCGGCGCAGGCGATGAAGTCGGTGAAGGTGTTCTTCTTCTTCAGCAGCTTGCCGTCGAGATACCAGCCATAGCCGAGATCGGTGCCGCCGCGGATATGCGCGACCGCAACGACGAAGCCGCGATCGACCAGCGACAGCCGGTTGGCGGTGAACCACGCGCCCATGGCGAGCCCGTACGAGCCGTAGCCGTAAAGCAGCAGCGGCGCCGAGCCGTCGAGCCGGGTCGATTTCGCGTAAAGCACCGAGACCGGCACGCGCTTGCCGTCGGCGGCGGTGGCGAACACGCGGCGCGTCACGTAGTGCGCCGGGTCGTGGCCGGAGGGGATCTCCTGCTCCTTGCGCAGCGTGCGGGCGCGCGTCTCCATGTCGTAGTCGTAGATGCGCTCGGGCGTCGTCATCGACGAGTAGGTAAAGCGCAGCGTGGTGGTGTCGAACTCGTAGCCGACGTCGAGCCCCAGGTGATAGGCCTCCTCGTCGAAGGCGATCTCGTGCGCCGCGCCGTCGGCGAAGCGCGTCACCACCATGCGCGGCAGCCCCTCCACGCGGTCGAGCCGCACCATGTGGTCGCGGAATACCATCAGCGAGCGGATCATCCGCCCCGGCACGTGGGCCACCAGGTCGCGCCAGTTCGCCCGGCCCGGCGCGGCGACCGGCGCGGCGACGATCTTGAAGTCGATCGCCCCGTCGGCGTTGGTGCGGATCAGGAAGCGGTCGGCGTGATGGCTCACGTCGTACAGGATGCCGGTCTCGCGCGGCGCCACCAGGACGGGCGGCGCGAGTGGCGCGTCGGCGTCGACGAACCGCACCTCGGACGTCGAGGAATGGCCGTAGGCCTGGATCAGCAGATAGCGCCGGCTCTCGGTCAGCTCGATCGACAGGTAGAAGGACGGGTCCGGATCCTCGTAGACCAGCACGTCGTTCGCCGGGTCGTCGCCCACCGTATGGCGATAGACGCGGTAGGGCCGGTGGTTCTCGTCCAGCGCGACGTAGAACAGCGTGCACCCGTCCGACGCCCACACCACGTCGCCCTGCAAATTCGCGATGCGCTCGTCGTGGTCGTCGCCCGTCACCAGGTCGCGCAGATGCAGCGTGTAAAGCTCGGAGCCGGTGAGGTCGACCGTGTAGGCGAGGCGCGCATGGTCGCGGCTGTGCTCGCATGCGGCGATCCGGTAGAACGGCTTGCCCTCGGCCTCGCGGTTGCCGTCGAGCATCACCTCCTCCGGCGCGCCCTCCTCCACCCGGCGGCGGCAATAGACCGCGTGCTGCTTCCCGGTGTCGAAGCGCGTGTAGTAGAGGAACGGGCCGTCGCGGTCGGGGACGGTCGAATCGTCCTCCTTGATGCGCCCCTTCATCTCCTCGAACAGGCGCTGGCGCAACGGTCCGACCGGCGCCAGCACGGCGGCGGTGTAGGCGTTCTCGGCCTCCAGATGGGCGCGGATGTCGGGCGCGAGCAGCGCCGGATCGCGCATCACGTCCTGCCAGCGCGCGTCGCGCAGCCAGCCGTACTCGTCCACCAGCCGGACGCCGTGGCGCTCGGTGGCGACGGGCCGCTTATCGGCGGCGGGCGGCTTGGGCGACGCGTGCACGGGCGGGACCAGCTCGTCCATGTATCTAGTTCTCCGCTCGGGCGGGTTGGGGCTGGGCCGGCGACCGCCCGAGCCCCTCCGACACCACGCGGGACTGGGCGGCCTCCAGGATCAGGCGCAGGAGGTCAGGATAGCCGTAACCGGCGAAGCCCGCCATCATCGCGAGCTTGCCGTCCCAGCACCAGGCGGGGTTGGGGTTCACCTCCAACATCTTGATCTCGCCGGTGGAATTGGCCCGGAAGTCGAACCGGGCATAATCCCGGCATTCCAGCCGCTCGAACAGGATGCGGCCGTAATCGGCGAGGCGCCGCCGCACGCTCTCGGTGATCTCGGCCCGCTTGTACTTGATCTCGTTGAAATAGGGCGAGGTCGGGTCGAACTTCGATTCGAACGACAATATGCGCGGCAGCTCGGGATCGAGCTGCGAGTAGTCGACCTCGAGCGGCGGCAGCACGGTGAAGCCGAGCCCGGGATTGCCGATCAGCCCGACCGAATACTCCGCCCCGGTCAGGTACTCCTGGATCAGCGCGTCGCGCCCCGGCACCGTCTCGCGCAGATGCTTGAGGTAGGCGATCGCCTCCTCCGCGCCGTAGACCACCGAGCCGGTGGTGATGCCGACGCTGCCGTCGGCGCGGTTGGGCTTGATCAGCGCCGGGAACAGCGACGGGATCTCGCCCGCCTGCTGCGTCATGTCGAAATAGGTCTCGCGCGGCACCGGCACGCCGTGCGCCGAGGCGAGCGCGTGCACCAGAGACTTGTCGTAGCACATGCCGAGGCAGGTGGGCCCCGCGCCGGTATAGGGGATCTCGAGCAGGTCCAGCAGCGCCGGCACCTCCAGCTCGCGCGTCGCGTCGTTCTTGTAGCCGTTGTCGCACATGTTGAACACGAAGGCCGGCCGGTCGCGCGTCAGCGTGGCAAGCAGGCTGGTATGGTCGTCGACATAGGCGAACCGGAAGGCGCCGAGCGTGGCGAGCGCCGCCTTCATCTTGTCGACCGCCTCGAAATCCTCGGGCGTGTAGCGGTCGCCGATCTTGGTGTTGTCGGCAAGGCGCGGGTCGCCCAGGATCACCGTCACCTCCGGGAAGGGCGAGCGCAGCGGCGCCTCGGCCGCCTTGGCGCGCCCCATCTCGGCGACGGCCGTCAGGCGCGGCGGGGCACCGTCGGCCGCCTCGCCCGGCGTCACGCGCACCGCGGCGAAGCCCGCCTCGACCAGCAGCGCGCGCAGCCGCTCGGCGGTGTAGAGGATCAGCGCGTAGAACCGGTCCGCGGCGACGCCGCGGTCGCGGTCGACCAGGATGTCGCGGCAGATCAGCCGGTCGCCTTCGGAGTCCAGCGAGCGCTCGCGGCACACCAGATGCGCCTCGTCCACCCAGCGCCATTCGCTGGGCACGAAATGCGCTTTCATCCAGGCGCCGTCGACGACCTCGAGCACCAGCCGCGCGCCGGGGCGCAGCACCCGCTTGGCCGCCGCCAGCAGCGCGGCCGCGTCCTCGGCGGCGTAGAGGGCGAAGCGGTTGTCCATCAGCGCCGCGGCGTCATAGCGCCCGTCGCGCGGCAGCAGCTCGCGCGGGTCGCGCTCCAGGAACCGGACGGCCAGCTTGGCGTCGTGGGCGGCGCGCCTGGCCATGCGGATCAGATGGCGCGACCGCTCGGTCCCCGCCACGCCCTTGAACCCGCGCCGCGCCAGGGCGAGGCAGAGCCCCGCCGCGCCGCTGCCCATGTCGAGCACGCGGTCGTCCGGGGCGAGCCCGGCGGCCTCGATCAGGCGCGCCGCCGCCGCCTCGGCCTCGATACCGTCGCCGGCGAGGTTGAGCGTGTCGAGCAGCAGCTGGGCCTCGGCCCGCGGCGTGCGGTCGGCAGAGGCGGCCCCCGGGAGGCGCGCCCCACGGCGCCGGTTCGCGGCGTTCGATTTCTGCATGATCTCTTCCCCGCGGGCCGCGTCCCACGGGCCCGAACAAAACAGCGATGCATATGCCCCGTTCCGGCCGGACTTCAAGTGGCCGGCGCGGGATGGTATAGGGGCGGCGGCCAACGGAGGGGCAGATGGGCGAGTACGCGATCGGACAAGGCGTCACGAGGCGCGAGGATCCGCGCCTTCTGAGGGGCGAGGGGCGCTATCTCGACGACATGGCGTTCCCGCGCGAGGCGCATGCCGCCATCGTCCGCTCGCCGCACGCCCATGCCCGCATCCGCACCGTCGACAGCCGCGCAGCATCCCAGATGCCGGGCGTTCTGGCGGTCCTCTCGCCGGCCGACTACGCCGCCGACGGGCTCGGCTCCATCCCCTGCGACCTGCCGCGCAAGCGGCGCGACGGCCGGCCGATGTACACCCCGCCGCGCCCGGCGCTGGCCCAGGACATCGTGCGCTATGTCGGCCAGCCGGTCGCCATGGTGGTCGCCGAGACGATGGCCGCCGCCAGGGACGCCGCCGAGCGCGTCGAGATCGACTACGAGCCGCTGGCCGCGGTGACCGACGCGCCCGACGCGCACGGGCCCGACGCGCCGTCGCTGTGGGAAGACTGCGCCGACAACGAGGCGATCTATCACCAGGCCGGCGACGCCAAGGCGACCGAGGCCGCCTTCGCCAAGGCCGCGCACGTCGTCCGCCAGCGCATCCGCATTCCGCGCGTCGCGATGAACCCGATGGAGCCGCGCGGCGCCGTCGGCGTATGGGACCCCGGCGAGGGCCGCTACACGCTCTATTGCGGGCTGCAGCGGCCCTTCCTGTTCCGCCGCAACATCGCCGAGCGCATCCTGAACATCCCCGAATCCGATCTGCGGCTGGTCACCGGCGACATCGGCGGCAGCTTCGGGCTGCGCGGCTCGGTCTATCCCGAGATGATCCTGGTGGTCTGGGCGGCGCGCCGCGTGGGCCGGCCGGTGCGCTGGATCGCCGACCGCACCGAGGGGTTCGTCGCCGACGACCATGCGCGCGACAACGTGACCGACGCCGAGCTGGCGCTCGACGCCGACGGCAGGTTCCTGGCGCTGCGCGTCAGGACCGACGCGAACCTGGGCGCCGTCGTCTCGTTCCGCGGCGCCGGCCCGCCCACCAGCAATATCGGCGGGCTGGCCGGCGTCTACACGTTCGAGGCGGCGCATGTCGCCGTGTCGGGCATGATGACCAACACCACGCCCACCTCGCCCTATCGCGGCGCGGGCCGGCCCGAGGCGTCGCTGGTGATCGAGCGGCTGGTCGACATCGCGGCCGACGAGCTGGGCATCGACCCGGTCGAGCTGCGCCGCAAGAACATGATCCCGGCCGGCTCGTTCCCGTACAAGACCGCGCTGACCTTCCGCTACGATTCGGGCGATTTCCCGAAGACGATGGACATCGCGCTGCACCTTGCCGACTACACGGGGTTCGCCACGCGCAAGGAGGAGTTGGCGAAGCGCGGGCTGCTGCGCGGCATCGGCGTGTCGACCACCATCGAGGCGGCGGCCGGCGGCGAGGCGATGGAGACGGCCGAGCTGCGCTTTGACCCGTCGGGCAACGTCACGCTGGTCTGCGGGGCGGTTTCGCACGGCCAGGGGCACGAGACGACCTTCATCCAGGTGCTGTGCGACCGGCTGGGAATCGCGCCCGAGCGGGTGCGCTACCTCTACGGCGACACGGACAAGGTGGCGTGGGGCGTCGGCACCGGCGGCTCGCGCTCGGCGACGATGGCGGGCTCGGCCGTGCATCTGGCCGCCGGCAAGATCGAGGCCAAGGCGCGCCAGATTGCCGCGCACCTGCTGGAAGCGGCGGACGCCGACATCGTGCTCGAGGACGGCGTGTTCACCGTCGCCGGCACCGACCGCAAGGTGACGTTCGACGACGTGGCCGACGCGGCGTTCGACCCGCCCAAGCTGCCCAAGGGGATGGAGCCCGGCCTGTACGAGACCGCGACCTTCACCAACAACACGTCGAACTTCCCCAACGGCTGCCAGGTGTGCGAGGTGGAGATCGACCCCGACACCGGCGTGGCGCGGCTGGTGAAGTACGCGGTGGTCGACGATGTGGGGCGGGTGCTGAACCCGCTGCTGCTGGAAGGCCAGATCATCGGCGGCATCGCCCAGGGCGTCGGCGAGGCGCTGATGGAGGAGCTGGTCTACGACGGCGCCGGCCAGCTCGTCACCGGGTCGTTCATGGACTACGCCATGCCGCGCGCCGACGATCTGTGCGACATCGCCGCCGAGGAGAACTGCGTGCCGACGCCAACCAACCCGCTGGGCGTCAAGGGCGCCGGCGAGGGCGGCACGGTGGGCGCCCTGCCCTGCGTGATCAACGCGGTGGTCGACGCGCTGTCGCATCTCGGCGTCCGCCACATCGACCCGCCCGCGACGCCCGAGCGCATCTGGCAGGCCATCCAGGCGGCCAAAAAAGCAAGCTGACCGTCACCCCCGGGCGGGGCCCCCCTTGAGGGATTGGCGCCTGCCTGGCGTTCACCCCAACGCCCGGCCCGGACATGCCAGTGGCATGTTCGGCGGCGCCAAGGGTTGGGGAGGGGGTTCCGGGGGGCTACTGCGCCGCCTGGGGCGTCCCGATGCGCTCGCGGCCATGCGGCGCGGCGAAGTCGAGGTCGGGCCCGACCGCCACGATGCGCGAGGGGTTCACCTGCGGCTGGCTGACATAGTAGTGCCGCCGGATGTGGTCGAAATTCACCGTCCCCGCGATGCCCGGCACCTGGTAAAGCTCCCGCGTGTAGGCCCAAAGACTGGGATAGTCCACCAGCCGGCGCCGGTTGCACTTGAAGTGCGTGTGGTAGACCAGGTCGAACCGGACCAGCGTGGTGAACAGGCGCCAGTCTGCCTCGGTGATCCGTCCGCCCGCCAGGTAGCGCTGGCGCCCGAGCCGCGAATCCAGCCAGTCGAGCGTGTCGAACAGCTCGCCGAACGCCTTTTCGTAGGCGTTCTGGCTGCGGGCGAAGCCGGCGCGATAGACGCCGTTGTTCACGGTACGATAGACGCGGTCGTTCACCGCATCGATCTCCGCGCGCAGCGCCTTCGGGTAGTAGTCGCCCGGCCGCGCGCCGCAACCGTCGAACGCGCTGTTGAACATACGGATGATTTCGGACGATTCGTTGCTCACGATCGTCGATCGCGCCTTGTCCCACAGCACCGGCACGACGGCCCGGCAGCTCACGCCCGGCTCCGCCTTGGTGTAGAGCTGGTGCAGATAGGTGAAGCCGTTCACCGTGTCGGGAATGCAGCCGGGTTTCTCGCTGAACTCCCAGCCATTCTCCAGCATCAGCGGATCGACCACGGAGAGCCCCACCATCTCCTCCAGCCCCTTGAGCGCGCGGAAGACAAGCGCACGACTGGCCCATGGGCAGGCGTAGGAGACATAGAGGTGATAGCGGCCCGGCTCGGCCTCGAATCCGCCCTCCCCCGAGGGGCCGGGCGCGCCGTCCGGCGTGATCCAGTTGCGGAAATCGGATTCGGGCCGGTCGAACGCGCCCTTCGCGTCGGTCGGAAAGTTCGCCTCGTGCCGCCAGTAGCCGTCGATGAGTTGTCCTGCCATGGTGTCCAGATAGGCCGGTCAGCGCCGGGCGCAACGGGCCGCCTGTGATCGTGCTATATCCGAATGATGGCCGCGCTGCGGATCGCCACGTTCAACCTGGAGAGCCTGGACGACCGGGCGGACGAACCGCCGTTCGCCGCCCGCGTGGCGGCGCTGCGCCCGATGCTGGAGCGGCTGGCCGCCGACGTTCTCTGCGTGCAGGAGGTGCACGCCCGCCACGATCCGGACGACCCGCACGGCCCGCGCCGCCTCGCCGCGCTCGACCGGCTGATCGAGACCACGCGCTACGAAGGCTATCACCGCGCGGTCTCGCTGGCGCGCGACGGGCACGGGCCGCTCGACGTGCACAACCTGGCGATCCTCTCGCGCCTGCCGATGGCCTCGCACCGCCAGTATTGGCACGACCGTGTGGCGCCCCTCCCCTGGCGCTATCTCGACGCCGGCGGCGCAACCGACATCGCGTGGGAGCGGCCGGTGCTGCACGCCGCGATCGAGGCGGCGCCCGGCCGGACGGTGCATGTCTTCAACCTGCATCTGCGCGCGCCGCTGGCCGCCGCCGTCCCCGGCGCGAAGGAATCGGCCTTCGTCTGGCGGACGACCGCCGCCTGGGCCGAGGGGTTCTTCCTCGCCACGCTCAAGCGGGCCGGCCAGGCGCTGGAGGCGCGGCTCGCGATCGACGCGCTGCTCGACGCCGAGCCGGCGGCGATGATCGTGGTGTGCGGCGACATGAACGCAGAACTGCGCGAAATGCCGTTGCGAATCCTGCGCGCCGACCCCGACGACACCGGAAACCGTCATCTCGCGACTCGGGCGCTGGTGCCGCTGGAGCGCACCCTGCCGGAGACGCGGCGCTACACCGTGCTGCATGGCGGGCGGGCGGTGATGCTCGACCACCTGCTGGTCTCGCCCGCCTTGTTCGGCCGCTACCAGGCGCTCGAGGTCCATAACGAGCGGCTGGAGGACGAGGCGAGCGCGGCGGCGCGTGCCCATCCCGGCCCCGGCTCGTACCACGCCCCGGTCGTCGCGGCCTTCGATCTGGACTAGCTTCACGGAACCGTCGCGATCCCCGGCCATTGTGCAAATCGTAGCAGCGGGTTAACTTCCCCTCGCCCGTGCCGCAGGAGAGATCACCGCCGGAGCCGCGCCCGTGAGTACCGCCGGAGACTGCCCAGCCCTGGTCCTGAACGCCGATTTCCGGCCGCTCAGCTACTTCCCGCTTTCGCTGTGGCCCTGGCAGGAAGCGGTGAAGGCGGTCTTCCTCGACCGGGTGAACATCATCTCCGAGTATGACCGCGAGGTGCGCTCGCCCTCGATCTCGATGCGCCTGCCCAGCGTGATCGCGCTGAAATCCTACATCCCGATGGCGCGCCGGCCGGCCTTCACGCGGTTCAACGTGTTCCTGCGCGACCGCTTCGTCTGCCAGTATTGCGGCGTGGGCCAGCCTTCGATCATGCTGACCTTCGACCATGTGATCCCGCGCTCGCGCGGCGGCTACACGACGTGGGAGAACGTCGTCACCGCCTGCACCGTCTGCAACCTGGAGAAGGGCGACAAGCTGCCCGACGAGTGCGACATGGAGCCGAAGCGCGCGCCGCGCCAGCCGTCGAACCGCGAGCTGCAGGAGCACGGGCGGCTGTTCCCGCCCAACTTCCTGCACGAGAGCTGGCGAGACTTCCTCTACTGGGATTCCGAGCTCGACCCCGCCTGATCGGCTGTCGCGCGCGCTATTGTCGCGCCGGGCGGTTGCGCATCAAGGCCACGAAGGGCGCGGCGATGCTTCCCTGCGGCTTGAGCCCGTGCTGGCCGGCGCGCATGCGCGTCTCGCCGTCACGCGTGGCCTCGGCATGCATGGTCCAGAAGCGGACGGGCACCTGGAGCAGCGCGTATTCCTGCGGGGTGGGAGCGAGCGGCTCCGTCGCCCCGGTGTGGCAGCCCGAGCAGATCCAGTTGTACCAGTAGTCGCGCCGCGCGCCCGGCGTGGTGCCCTTGGTGCCGCAGTTGCCGGCCGCGAGGCAGCCGACCGCCTGGGGCTGCTGGGCGCGCGCCGGCGCCGGGGCCGCCGCGCCAAGGGCGGCGAGCGCCAGGGCCGCCGCCGCGATCCGCCATCCGCTTGCCATGCCCCATTTTGCCACCACCCGGGGCGGCCGCCAAGCGCCCTTGACCTCGGCCCCCGGGAGGCCACATTTGGGGGACGCCTCCGCCGGCCGGCGCGCCGGCGCGACCCCTCCATCCGGAGACGACCCACGCCCGAGACCCTCACCGACTGGCACGGCACGACCATCCTTTCCGTCCGCAAGGGCGGCACCGTGGTCGTGGCCGGCGATGGCCAGGTCACCGTCGGCAACACCGTGATGAAGTCGAACGCGCGCAAGGTGCGCCCGCTGGGCGACGGCAAGGTGATCGCGGGCTTCGCCGGCGCCACCGCCGACGCCTTCACCCTGTTCGAGCGGCTGGAAGCCAAGCTGGAGCAGTATCCCGGCCAGATCACCCGGGCCTGCGTCGAGCTCGCCAAGGACTGGCGCACCGACCGCTACCTCCGCCGGCTGGAAGCGATGATGGCGGTCGCCGACAAGCGGACCTCGCTGGTGCTGACCGGTACCGGCGACGTGCTGGAGCCCGAGGACGGGCTGATCGGCATCGGCTCGGGCGGCCCCTACGCGCTCGCCGCCGCGCGCGCGCTGGTCGACGTCGACGGCATGGAGGCCGAGGCGATCGCGCGCAAGGCGATGGGCATCGCCGCCAATATCTGCATCTACACCAACAGCTTCCTGACCATCGAGAGCCTGTAGTCCGGTGACCAGCTTTTCCCCCCGCGAAATCGTCTCCGAGCTCGACCGCTACATCGTCGGCCAGCACGACGCCAAGCGCGCCGTGGCCATCGCGCTGCGCAACCGCTGGCGGCGGCTGCAACTCGACGAAGGGCTGCGCGAGGAGGTGCTGCCCAAGAACATCCTGATGATCGGCCCGACCGGCGTCGGCAAGACCGAGATCGCGCGCCGGCTCGCCCGCCTCGCCCAGGCCCCGTTTCTCAAGGTCGAGGCGACCAAGTTCACCGAGGTCGGCTATGTCGGGCGCGACGTCGAGCAGATCGTGCGCGACCTGGTCGAGATCTCGATGAGCATGACGCGCGAGCGCATGCGCAAGGAGGTTACCGCCAAGGCCGAGCAGCAGGCCGAGGAGCGCGTGCTCGACGCGCTGGTCGGACCCGGCGCCTCTCCCGACACGCGGCGCAAGTTCCGCCAGATGCTGCGGGCGGGCGAGCTCGACGACAAGGAGATCGAGGTCGAGGTGGCGGACGCCAGCGGCGGCATGCCGACCTTCGAAATCCCCGGCATGCCCGGCGCGCAGATGGGCGTGATCAATCTGGGCGAGATGTTCGGCAAGGCATTCGGCGGCCGCACGACCAAGCGGCGCATTACCGTGGAACAATCGCACGGCCTGCTGGTCGCCGAGGAGTCGGACAAGCTGCTCGACCAGGAGAAGGTGAACCGCGCCGCCATCGAGGCGGTCGAGCAGAACGGCATCGTGTTTCTCGACGAAATCGACAAGATCACCGCGCGGTCCGAGCGCCAGGGCGCCGATGTGAGCCGCGAGGGCGTGCAGCGCGACCTGCTGCCGCTGATCGAGGGGACGCAGGTCGCGACCAAGCACGGCCAGGTCAAGACCGACCATATATTGTTCATCGCGTCGGGCGCGTTCCACCTCGCCAAGCCGTCGGACCTGCTGCCCGAGCTGCAGGGCCGGCTGCCGATCCGGGTCGAGCTCAAGGCGCTGACCGAGGACGACTTCCGCCGCATCCTGACCGAGCCCGAGGCGAGCCTGATCAAGCAGTACATCGCGCTGCTCGCGACCGAGAGCGTGACGCTTGTCTTCACCGACGACGGCATCGCCGAGATCGCGCGCGTCGCCGCCGAGGTGAACGGCTCGGTCGAGAATATCGGCGCGCGCCGCCTGCACACGGTGATGGAGCGGCTGCTCGAGGAGGTGAGCTTCACCGCCTCGGACCGCGGCGGCGAGACCGTCACCATCGACGCCGCCTATGTGCGCGACACCGTCGCCGGCCTCGCCAAGGACACCGACCTGTCGAAGTTCATTCTGTAATCACTGCTGTCACCCTGGACGCCGCTCGGCGGCGATCCGGGGCCCATTGCGCCGGCTCACGGGTGCGGAGGGATGGGTCCCGGGTCTGCGCCGCACCGCTGCGCGCTGCGCCGCGCCCGGCATGACAAGTGGGAGGGTGACGTCACCATTGAACGCGACCGCCCCTGAATTCCGTTCGCCCTGAGGAGCCCGCGCAGCGGGCGTCTCGAAGGGCGGACGTGGCACGATCTCGATGGCTTCGTCCTTCGAGACGCGCCTTGGCTTCGCCAAGCCGCTCCTCAGGACGAACGGTTAGGCATTCAGGACGCTGATTTCGCCCGGGTCTGCGGCACACCAGCATCCGCTGCCGCTGCACCGGCGCCGCGCGATGAGCCGGTACGGGGCGCTACGCCGCGCGGCGCTTGAGGTGCTTGCCCTTGAAGGCGGGCGCGACCTCCTCCATGAAGCGAGCCATCTCGTCCTTCACCTGGTTGTGCGGCTTCAGCCCCACGTTGAAGTAGAGGATGATCTCCGCAACGCCGGCGCGCTCGGCCTTGGCGATGGTCTCCATCATGTGGTCGGGCGAGCCGAGCAGCACCGAGTTGTCGGTGAGGTTCTCGGGCTTCATCTTGTTCAGGTTCTCGACCATGCCGACGAAGTAGCGGTAGGTCGGCGGCGCCGTCTTGGGGTCGCCCGGCAGCGCCGGCACGACGCATTCCTGGAAATAGCGGAGCTGGCGCTTGCGCGCGGCGCGCTCGGTCTGCGCGTTGTCGGCGAAATGGGTGAAATAGCTGCACATCAGCCGGCCGGGCTTGTGGCCCGCCTTCACGCATGCCTCGGAATAGATGTCGTTCACCTCCTTCAGCCCGCCGAACGCCATCGCCGTGGCGAACGGCGCGACCAGGATGTTGAGGCCGAGCCGGGCGGCCAGCTCGACCGACGGGCGCGAGAAGCAGGCGACGTAGATCGGGATCGGCTTCTGCACCGGCTGAGGGGTGATCTGGATGTCGTCGAAGTCGTAATACTTGCCATGGTGGCTCATCGGCCCCCGGCCGGCCCACAGCCCCTTCAGCACGTCGAGCCCCTCGGCGAACACCGAAGCGTTGTCTTCGAACAGATCGCCATGGCCGAGCGGGCCGTACTCGCGCCGGTCATAGCCGCGCCCGGCGGCAAAATCGACGCGCCCGCCCGACAGCATGTCGAGCGACGCCCATTGCTCGGCGACACGGATCGGGTGGTGCAGCGGCAGCACGGTGACGGCGGGCGCGAGGCGGATGTGCCTGGTCTGCGCCGCGACGTTCGCCAGCACGATGTCGGGGCAGGACAGCACGCCCAGCGTCGAGAAGTGATGCTCGCCGATCCAGGCCGAGTTCATCCCCAGCCGGTCGGCATGGATCGCCTCGTCGACGATGTCGGCGATGAAGCGGTTCGGGTCGCGCCTGTTGTTCAGGTAGAAATTGTCGCTGAGCGTGAAGTAGCCGAATTCCATTTTCCGTTCCCACGTTCCTCTCGAAGGGCCCGGCTGCGGACCCACCCTGTCCCTCCCCCTCAAGGGGAGGGAACGCTGGCAGCGGCAGCCTTCCCCCCGGCGGCACCCTGCCCGACACCCGCGCACGGGCCTCCGTGCACGCCCCCTCCCCCCTTGAGGGGGAGGGCTGGGGAGGGGGCAAGCCGTTGCGCGATACCCGGAGACCATGCCGTTGAGGCTGGCGCCGCGAACCGCGCGATGGAAATGGTCCGGCTCCCCTGGCTGCGCCCTTCCGGCGCGTGGGCGTATTCTATCGGAACCGGGCGTGGGCGCTACCCCGCCCGGCGGATCACGAAACTCAGCAGCCCGTCCGCCTCGCCCGCCAATTCCAGCGCGTGGCCGGTCTCGGCGCAGAAAGCCCGCACGTCCTTCGACGCCGCCGGGTCGGTGGCGCGCAACTCGATGCAGGCGCCCGGCGCGACCTCGCGCAACGCCTTGCGCGCGCGCAGCACCGGCAGCGGGCACAGGAGCCCGCGCGCATCCACGATGCGGACCTCGTCGGTCATGGCGGGAACGCTATCACGCCTCGGCCAGCGCGGCGATCTCGGCGCGCAGCGCCTCGATCCCGGCGCCGGTGTGCGCGCTGGTCGCGTGCAGCACCGGGTGGGCGGCGACGTGACGGGCGAGCTCGGCCGCCGTCGCCGCAACCATGGCGTCGAGCGCGTCGGCGCGGCACTTGTCGGTCTTGGTCAGCACGCCCTGGTAGGACACCGCCGCCTCGTCCAGCATCGCCATCAGGTCGCGGTCGGACGGCTTGAGCCCGTGGCGCGCGTCGATCAGCAGCATCAGCCGGCGCAGCTCGGGCCGGCCGCGAAGATAGGCGCCGATCAGCCGCGTCCATGCCGCCACCTCGGACTTGGGCGCCTTGGCGTAGCCGTAGCCCGGCAGATCGACCAGCATGATCGCCTCGCCCAGCCGGAAGAAATTGACCTGACGCGTGCGGCCGGGCGTGTTCGAGGTGCGCGCCAGCGTGTTGCGCCCGGTCAGCGCGTTGATCAGGCTCGACTTGCCGACGTTCGACCGGCCGGCGAAGGCGATCTCGGGCAGCGCGCCGGCGGGCAGGCCGGCGAGGCTCGCCGCCCCGGCGACGAACTCGCATTCCCTGGCGAAGAGCAGCCGGCCGCGCTCGCGCGCGCCGTCGTCGGGCGCGGTCGGCCCGGCGGTCACGTCTTCTTGGCCGCCTTCTTGGCCGGCGGCGGGCGTGCGCTTCACCCCGGCCCTGCGCATGATCACCCATTGCTGGGCGATCGACAGCGTGTTGTTCCACGACCAGTAGATCACCAGCCCGACCGGGAAGTGCGCCAGCATGAAGGTGAACACGATGGGCAGCAGCATGAACATCTTCTGCTGCACCGGGTCGGGCGGCGCCGGGTTCAGGCGCTGCTGCAGGAACATGGTGATGCCCATGATCACCGGCCACGCCCCGATGGCGAGGAAGGCGAGCTCGTGCGGCGGGGTCCAGTGGAACAGGCCGAACAGGTTGAGGATCGAGGTCGGGTCGGGCGCCGACAGGTCGTGCACCCAGCCGAAGAACGGCGCATGGCGCATCTCGATGGTGACGTAGAGCACCTTGTAGAGCGCGAAGAACACCGGGATCTGGATGACCAGCGGCAGGCACCCGGCCATCGGGTTGGCGTTCTCCTTCTTGTAGAGCGCCATCATCTCCTGGTTCAGCCGCGCCTTGTCGTCCTTGTAGCGCTCGCGCAGCTCCATCATCTTGGGCTGCAGCGTCTTCATCCGGCTCATCGCGCGGTACGACTTGTTGGCGAGCGGGAAGAAGGCGAGCTTGATCAGCACCGTCAGCGCGAGGATCGCCAGCGCGAAATTGCCCAGGATGCCCTTGAAGTAGTCGAGGACGTAGAAGATCGGCCGTGTCAGGAAGTTGAACCAGCCCCAGTCGACCGCGTAGGAGAACTTGTCGATGCCCAGCTTCTTCTCGTACATGTCGAGCAGGTGCACCTCCTTCGCGCCGGCGAAGAACCGCTCCGTCAGCTCGGAGGTGCCGCCGGGCGCGATCGTGCGCGCCGGCGCGAGATAGTCGACCTGGTAGACGTCCAGCTTGTCCCGCATGAAGTGGGTGAAGCGCGTCTGCACCGCCTCGTCCTTCGCCGGGATCAGCGCGGCCAGCCAGTACTTGTCGGTGAGCCCGAGCCAGCCGCCCTTGGACGTTCCGGTGATGGGGTGGTCCGCCATGTCGTCGTAGTCGATCTCCTGCAGCGAGCCCTCCAGCACGCCCACCCCGCCGACGTGCAGCAGGTAGGTGCCCGACTTGGGCGGCGTCCCGGTGCGCGAGATCAGCCCGTAGGGCAGCAGCGTCACCGGCGCGCCGCCCGTCGTTCTTCACGCGCTGCGTGATGGTGAACATGTAGTTGTCGTCGATCGCGATGACGCGCTCGAAGGACAGCCCCTCGCCATTGCTCCAGGTCAGCGTCACCGGCGTCGACGGGGTGAGCGTCCCGGCGCTCGCCCGCCACACCGTGTCGGGGCCGGGCAGCTTCGGCGTGCCGCCCTGGGCGACCCAGCCGAACTCGGCGAAATAGGGGTTGGGCGCGCCCGGCGGCGAGAGCAGCTTGATCTCGTCGCTCGCCGGGTCGGTCGTCACGTGGTACTGGCGGAGCTGCACGTCGTCGATCCGCGCGGAATCGCGCGCGATCGAGCCGTCGATGGCGGGCGTCGAGATAAGCAGCCGGGGCGAGCGGGCGAGCGCCGCGGCGCGGGTCGGCGCCTGGGGCACCGGCTGCGCGGTCGTCGCCTGGCCGGCCGGGCCGGGCACCTGGCTGGGAGCCTGGGCCGAGGGGGCGGCGGGCGGCGCGCTCCCGCCGGACGCGCCGGGCGCGGTCGCGGGGGCCTTGGCGGTCTCGGTCGTCGTCTGCTGGTGCGCAGCCTTCTCGGCCTGCTCGCGCGCGATCTTGGGCTGCTCGACCAGGAGCTGATAGCCGAGCAGGATCGCCACCGAAACGACGATGGCGAGGATCAGGTTCTTCTGGTCCATCATGGGCGCCGCCCCGCCGGCGGCACCGGATCGTAGCCCTTCGCCGCCCCACGGATGGCAGCGCGCGATGCGACGGGCGGCCAGCCAGGTCCCGCGCACCGCGCCGTGCCCGGCCAGCGCCTCGAGGGCGTAGCGCGAGCAGGACGGCTCGTAGCGGCAGGCGGCCGGCATCACCGGGCCGATCCCGTAGCGCCAGGCCAGCACCGGCAGCCGCAGCACCAGGGCGAGCGCGCGGTCGAGCGCCCTCATGCGCGGCGCTCCAGCGCGCCGAGCTTGGCGAGCGCGGCTTCCAGGTCGGCGACCAGATCGGCGAATGGCCGCGCGGCCGTTCCCTGGCGGCCGATCAGCACGTAGTCGGCCGCCGGCCGGGCCCGGGGCAGCACGCGCTCGGCCACCGCGCGCAGGCGCCGCCGCACCCGGTTGCGGACCACGGCGTTGCCGACCCGGCGGCTGACGGTAAAGCCGACGCGCGGGCCGGCGCACATGGCTTGAGGTGCGGCCAATTCATTCTCTCCGTGCGGGCGCATTTGCACGATCATGCCGGGCGCTACCCATTTGCGCCGCGACGCTGCGGCGTCAAGGAATTCGCGCCGGCGCTTGAGGCGGCGGAGGGCCGGGGCCATCCTCAGGCGGACAGGCGCTTGCGCCCCTTCCGGCGGCGGTTCGCAACAACGTTGCGGCCGCCGACCGTGGCCATGCGGGCGCGAAAGCCGTGGCGCCGCTTGCGCACGATCACGCTCGGCTGATAGGTCCGTTTCACTTCGGCACTCCAGTTGGCGGCCGGGATTATCGAGGTGCCGGTATATAGAGGGGCGGTCCGGCCAAGTCAATGCGGCCGCCGGGCGCGTCGCCCCGCCGCGGGCACGGCCGATTTGCGCTATAGTCCGCCCATGGGTGGCGTCTTGAAGCGGCTGTTCGGGCTTCCGCGCGGGCTTTCGGCGCGCCTGCTGCTGCTGACCGCGGCCTTCGTGATGGTGGCCGAGGTGCTGATCTTCGTGCCGTCGATCGCGCGGTTCCGCTACGACTATCTCGAGGAGCGCATCGCCCTCGCCTATCTGGCGAGCCTGGCCCTGGCCGGGCCGCCGGACAATCTGGTCAGCCAGCCGGTCGGGCGCGAGCTGCTGGCCAGCGCGCATTCCTACGCGATCGTGCTGCACGAGCCGCAGTCGCGCGCCCTGGTGCTGGCGCGCGACATGCCGTTTCCGGTGGACGGGATGTACGACCTGCACGACGCCGGGCCGCTGACGCTGATCGCCGACGCGTTCGACTCGCTGGCCGGCGCCGGCAAGCGCATGATCCAGGTGATGGGCGTGTCGCCGCGCAACCCGAACATCATGGTCGAGACCATCATCGACGAGCAGCCGTTGCGCGAAGCGATGCTCGAGTATGCCCGGCGCATCCTGGCGCTTTCCATCCTCATCTCGATGGTGACGGCGAGCCTCGTCTATCTCAGCCTCAACTGGCTGCTGGTGCGGCCGATGCGGCGGATGACCGCGGCGATGGTCGCGTTTCGCGACGACCCGGAGAACCCATCCAGGGCGATCGTGCCGTCGAACCGGCCGGACGAAATCGGCGCCGCCGAGCGCGAGCTCGCCCACATGCAGGAGGGGCTGCGCGCCGCACTGCGCGAACGCGCCCGGCTCGCCGAGCTGGGCGCGGCGATGGCGCGCATCAACCACGATCTGCGCAACATCCTGGCGACCGCCCAGCTCGTCTCCGACGCGGTGTCGGAAAGCAGCGATCCCGGCGTGAAGCGCGTCGCGCCGACGCTGATCGGCGCCATCGACCGCGCCATCCGGCTGTGTACCGAGACGCTGCGCTTCGCCGCTGGCGCGCCGGAGCGGCCGTCGCCGGCCACCTTCGCCCTCGCCCCGCTGGTCGACGAGCTGTTCGCCGAGCTCGCGTCGGCGGCCGCCCGGGGGCGGACCCTCGACAATGCGGTCGACCCCGCTTTCACCGTCACCGCCGACCGGGGCCAGCTCTACCGCGTCCTGGCCAACCTGGTGCGCAACGCCGTCGAGGCCGGCGCGGGCCGCATCGCCGTCACCGCCGCCGCCGGCCCCGAGACAGTCGCCATCGAGGTGGCCGATGACGGGCCGGGCCTTTCCGCCCGGGCGAAGGAGCGGCTGTTCCAGCCTTTCGCCGGCTCCGCCCGGCAGGGCGGCACCGGGCTTGGCCTCGCCATCGCTCGCGAGCTGATGCGCGGCCATGGCGGCGAGCTGGAGCTGGCCTCGTCCGGCGCCGACGGCACCGTCTTCCGCCTCACATTGCCGCAGGTCGCCGCCCCCGCCCGCCGGAAAGCGGCGGCGGAAGCGTAGACGATCTCCAATTTATCCGTTCGTCATTGCGAGGAGCGAAGCGACGACGCGATCCTGGATTGCTTCGCTTCGCTCGCAATGACGAAGTGGGTTCGGGGTCCGGGAGAACTGGCATCGGGGAGAGCGGAAAATATTCTCCCCTTACTCCGCCGCCGCGCGGGCGGTGCCCTGCTCCTCGGCGATCAGCCGTTCGACGATGCGGCGCATGGCGATGCCGCCCGCATCCTGGTTGAGATCGATGGTCGGGCGAGTCGCCGAGATCGATGTTCCGCTGCTGCGCCTTGATGATGGCGAGGTCCTCGGAGAACGCCGTGTTCACCTGCTGGCGCACCAGATCGACGATCCAGCGCTGGTCGAGCTTGAAGTTGTAGGCCTGCGCCCAGAAATAGTGCGTGGTGCGCTCGGTCTCGGGCGTGATGGCGTTCAAATTGTACATGTTCACGCCCTTGGAATAGTCGCCCTCGCGCACGCCGGAGCCGACCGGGCCGGACCCGACGTTCAGCTTCACGAAGGCGGGCGGCGCGAAGCTGGCGAGCTGCCAGCGATCGACGTTCATCCCGTCGGGGAAGCCGCCCATGCGCTTGTGGAACGGCGCGGGCGGGCTGTCGAGCAGCCAGCGATTGACGTGGACGCGGTCCTTCTCGCGCCTGGTCTCGACCTCCGAGCCGGCGAAGGCGTCGGTGCCGAGCGTCGTCGGGTGGATGAAGGGCAGATGGGTGGTGTCGAGCAGATTCTCGACCAGCAGCAGGTAGTTGCCCTCGAGCAGCAGCCGGTCGCCGCCGAAGCGCCAGGCCGGATCGTCCATCCAGTGGAAATCCTCGATCTTGTCCGGGTCGGCCATAGCCGGATCGCCCATCCAGATCCAGATCCAGTGGTTGCGCTCGACCACCGGGTAGGAGCTGACCCGCGCGCCGGGCGGGATCTGCTTCTGGCTCGGCACGCGCACGCAGCTGCCGGTCTCGTCGAACTGCAGCCCGTGATAGGGGCACTGCACGATATTGCCGATCAGCTTGCCCTCGGACAGCGGCGCGCGGCGGTGGCAGCAGCGGTCCTCCAGCGCCACCGGCGTGCCGTCGTCGCGCCGGAACAGCACGACCGGCTCCTCGAGCAGGATGCGGCGCATCATCTCGCGCCCGACCTCGTGGTCCCAGGCCGCGACGTACCAAGCATTGCGGATGTACATGGCGTCCTCCTTGCCGTTGGATCGGTACAGCAAACCACCCGGCACCGGCGGCCGGTCAAGGCGGCGGCTGACGGGGCGCGCGGGCGCTGATAGGATCGGCGCACGATAATCCGTACCGGGAGGGAATGAGATGGCAACCGTGACCAAGCCGCAGGTGATCGCGATCGAGGAGCATTATTTCGATCCGGCCGTGGCCCAGGCGCTGGGCGGCAACCGCCAGCCGCCGCAGATCGTCGAGCGGCTGAACGACATGGCGAACGTCCGCATCAAGGAGATGGACGAGGGCGGCATCGACATCCAGGTGCTGTCGCACGCCCCGCCCGCCGTGCAGACGCTCGACCCCGAGACCTCGGTGCGGCTCGCCACCCAGACCAACAACATGCTGGCCGAGACGGTGAAGGCGCACCCGACGCGCTTCGCGGGCTTCGCCGCCCTGCCGACGCCCGACCCCAAGGCCTCGGTCGCCGAGCTCGAGCGCTGCGTGACCAAGCTGGGCTTCAAGGGCGCGATGATCCACGGGCTGACCGGCGGGCTGTTCCCCGACGACAAGCGGTTCTGGGGCATCTTCGAGATGGCCGAGAAGCTGGACGTGCCGATCTATCTGCATCCCGGCACCCCGCATCCCGCGGTCGTCGAGGCCTATTACAAGGACTACGCCAAGGACTATCCGGGCATCATGTCGGCCGGCTGGGGCTACACGGTCGAGATGGCGACGGCCGGCGTGCGCATGGTGCTGTCCGGCATCTTCGACAAGCATCCGGACCTGAAGATCATCCTGGGCCACATGGGCGAGGGGCTGCCCTTCTCGCTGTGGCGCATCGACCATTCGTTCAAGCGTCCGGGCGGCAAGCCGATGGCGTTCCGCGACCGTTCTGCGAGCACTTCTACATCACGACCAGCGGCAACTTCTCCGACACGGCGCTGCTGTGCAGCGTGATGGAGATGGGCGCCGACCGGATCATCTTCTCGGTCGACTGGCCCTACGTGATGAACAAGCCGGGCACCGACTGGATGGCGAACATCCCGCTGGGCCACGAGGACCGCGAGAAGATCCTGAACGGCAACGCCAAGCGCCTGTTGAAGATGTAGCGGGCGGGCGGCGTGGGCTACGTCGAGCGCGTCCTCCAGCCCGGCGAGGAGCTGCGGTACAAGAGCCGCATCCACTGGCTCATCTACCTGCCGCGGCATCGCCCTGCTCGCGATCGCGGCGGCGGGGTATTGGGTGGCGACGGCGCTACGCGCCGCCCGACCTGCCCGCCGCTCGCCATCGCCGTCGTCGCCGGCCTGATCGCGCTGTGGGGCCTCGTCCTGCTGCTCGGCGCGTGGATCAGGCGCTGGACGACCGAGCTCGCCGTCACCAGCCGGCGGATCATCTACAAGCGCGGGCTGATCCGCCGCTACTCGATCGAGATGAACATGGACAAGGTCGAGAGCGTCGACGTCAGCCAGTCGATCCTGGGCCGCATCTTCGATTTCGGCGACATTTTCGTCCGCGGCACCGGCTCCGGCCTCGAGCCGCTGCACCAGATCGACTCCCCGCTCGAATTCCGCAACCACGTGACGGCGGAGTAGGGGGCGCGCTGGTCCTGCGCCGGCGTCAGGCGACCGCCGGCAGCACCTCCTTGGCGAAGGCGTGCAGGGCGGGGATGCGCGTGCCCATCCCGACCATCAGGATGTAGCCGACCCCCGCGTTCTGCAGCCCGCGGATGCGCTCGATCACCTCGTCGGGCTCGCCGATCAGCGCGCCTTCCTCGGTCGCGCGCACCAGGTCGGCGTCGGACGTCATCGACGAGACGTACTTGCCGTCGGGCGAGCGGCCGAACGCGTTCATCCGGGCGAGCGACTTCGACCGGTTCTCCACCGCCTTCGCCCGCTCCTCGGCGTTGCGCACCATCAGGATCGCGCGGCTGACGCCGACCGTCATCGGGTCGAAAATCTTGCCCATCTTGACGATCTCGTCGCGATAGATGGCAAGGCGCTGGGCGATCACGTCGAACGTCGCGAACTGGTCGAGCAGCAGATTGTAGCCGCCGCGCGCCGCGGCGCGGATCGATTCCGGCCGGCCGGCCGCGAGCCACAAGGGCGGGTGCGGCTTCTGCACCGGCGCGGGCTCGACGATGATGTCCTCGAAATTCCAGCGGTCGGAGTGGTAGGAGAATCGCTCCTCCGACGTCCAGGCGCGCTTCATCAGCCCGACCGTCTCGTCGAAACGCTCCTCCGCCTCGTCGAGCGGCACGCAGAAATGCTGGAACTCGTTGTAGCGGTAGCCCTTGCCCACGCCCATGTCGAGCCGGCCGCCCGACAGCACGTCCAGCGTCGCCGCCTGCTCGGCCAGCAGCACCGGGTTGTGCCAGGGCAGCACCATCACGCCGGGGCCGAGGCGGATGTTCCTGGTCTTGGCGGCGAGGTAGGTGAGCAGGTTCATCGTGGCCGAGACCTGGCCGAACCCGGTGAAATGGTGCTCGACCACGAACAGGCCGGTGAGGCCAACATTGTCGGCCTCGACCACGAAGTCCACGAAGCTCTGGAACGAATCCAAGTCGTCGGTCGCGGTGTTGCGCCCGGCCGTGGCGCCGCCGAACAATCCGAACTTCATCGCATCCTCCGCTCGCCGTCCCGCCTCGCGCGTTCGAGGATAGCAGCCGGGGCGGGCCGGCAAAACCGGGAATGCGAGGGGTGCGAAGCGCTGCGGGGGCGAGGCGCTCCGCCTCCATGTGGCGTGCTGAAGTGACACCCGCAGCCAACCCCAAACCTGCAAGGAATGCAGCGGAGGCGGAGCGCGCGCAGTCTAGCGGGCCGCCACTTCCCGTGCGTGTGGGAACGCTGTGGCGAGGGGACCGGCAGGAAGGGACCAGGCGAGCCCCGTCAGGGCGCGCCCAAACGCATCGGGCGGCGGTCTTGCGACCCGCCGCCCGAGGGAATTGGTGGAGCAGAGGGGGATCGAACCCCTGACCTCGACATTGCGAACGTCGCGCTCTCCCAGCTGAGCTACTGCCCCGTGAGGGCCGGGATATTGTGGATCGGCCGGCGCCTGTCAAGCGCCGGCCGCCCTCACTTCTCTACCCCGATGCCGGAACCTCGCACGGGCGCGGCGCAGCGCGAGCGGTGCGGGCAGAGCCCGTCCAGCGCTTCGGAAGCCGCAGATAGGCCCCGGCTCGCGCCGCCGTCGCTGTCGCGACCGCGGCTGGCCGGGGCGACAGGCCGTCAGATCGACATGTCCTTGGAGACCGGCCGCCAGGCGAGCGAGCGCGCCTGCACCTTCTGCAGCCCGGCATTCACCAGGATCACCAGCGCGGTCACGATCACCGCCCCGGCGAGCACGCCCGTCGTGTCGTTGAGCGAGCGGGCATTGTTGATGTACCAGCCGAGGCCGGAATCGGCGGCGATGAACTCGCCCACCACGGCGCCCGACAGCGCGCGCGGCAGCGCGATCTTGAGGCCGGAGAACAGGAACGGCTTCGTCGTGTTCCACACGATCTCGCGGGTGATGACCCATTCGTTGGCGCCGGCGACGCGCGCCATCGAGACGAGGCGCGGATCGATCGCCATGATGCCGGCGAGCCCGTTATAGAACAGCAGGAAGAACACGATCGAGGTGACGAACACGATCTTGGTGGTGATGCCGATGCCGATCCACAGGATGAACAGCGGGCCGAGGGCGAGCTTGGGCACGCCGAACGCGGCCGAGATGAACGGGTCGAGCGCGGTCATCAGCCGCGGCGACAGGCGCAGCAGGAACGGCAGCCACGGCGCCGCCGACGCCGCCGATGATCATGCCGGCCGCGGCCTCGTAGAACGTCACCAGCGTGTCGCGGGCGAGCTCGCCCGATACCGTCAGCTCCCAGATGCGGGCCACGCGTCGCGACCGGGCCGGGCAGCCATTCGGCGCCCCATGACGGTCGAGCCCCACTGCCACACCGCGAGGAAGGCGATGCCGAGCACGATGCGGCCCGCCGGAATCAGCGCGCGCCTGGGCGAGAGGCCGGGCGTCGTCCGGATGACGGCGGTGCTCATTGGATTTCCCTTCGCACGGTCTCGAACATGTCGCCGAACCCCTCGAGCTTGTAGACGTTGCCGAGGTCGCGCGGGCGCGGAATGTTGATCCTGTGCTCGCTGATGATCTTGGCGGGCGACTTGGACAGCACCAGAAGGCGGTCGCCGAGCGCGATCGCCTCGCCGATGTCGTGGGTGACGAAGACGATGGTCTTGCGGCCCAAATTCCACAGGCGCAGCAGATCCTGCTGGAGCTGCGTGCGGGTCTGGGCATCGACCGCGCCGAACGGCTCGTCCATCAGGATGATCGGCGGGTCGTAGGCGAGCGTGCGGATCAGCGAGGCGCGCTTGCGCATGCCGCCCGACAGCTCGTGCGGGTAGTACTTCTCGAACCCGGTGAGGTTGACCGAGCGCAGCAGCTCGTGCACGCGCTTCATCGCCGCGTCGTCGAGCCGGCCCTGCACCTTGAGCGGGAAGGTCACGTTGTCGATCAGCGTGCGCCAGGGCAGCAGATTGTCGTCCTGGGTGACGTAGCCGATCTGGCAGTTCCAGCCCGGGTTGAGCGCCGAGCCCGACGCCCGTCTCGATGGTCTCGCCGCGGAACACGATGTCGCCCCCGCTCGACGCCGTCGACCTGGGCGATGATGTTCAGCAGCGTCGATTTTCCCGCGCCCGACGGGCCGACCATGGTCAGGAATTCCTGGTCGCCCACGTGGAACGACAGATCGGCGAGGATCCAGGGCGCCTCGCCCTGGCCCGTGCGCGGCGGGAAGCGCTTGGCGAGGCCCTTGACCTCGAGCATCGGTACAGCGGTGGCGTTCATGCTCCCAAAACCCTTGAAGTCGGACCCTGCTGCGGCGGCCGCCAGCGCAGGAGCCAACGCTCGCCGCGGGCGACCAGGAGATTCACGAAGACGACCAGAAGCGTCAGCGTGGTGAGCGAGACGAATACGATCGTGGTGTCGAAGTCGGTCGCGCCGGCGTTGATCATGTAGCCGAGCCCGCGGTTGGACGAGATCAGCTCGCCCACCACCGCGGCGCCGATGGCGTAGGGCGCGGCGATGCGGAACCCGGCGAACGCATAGGGAATGGCGCCCGGCCACACGATGTGGCGCGCGATGTCGCGCTCGGACGCGCCGAACACCCGGGCGATCGACACGTACTGCGCGTTGACCGCGTTGACGCCGGCGGTGGTCGAGAAGAACACCAGGAACGACACGATGGCCGCGACCAGCGCCACCTTGGGCTCGAGGTCGATGCCGAACCACAGGATGAACAGCGGCGCCAGCGCCAGCTTGGGCACGCCGTACCCGCCCGCAAGATACGGGTCGAGGATGGCGCTCACCACCGGGTGGCGGCGCAGCACGAAGGGCAGCAGTGCCCCTGGGATGCCGCCCACCAGGAAGCCGTAGAACGCCGCCTTCAGCGTATAGCCCATGTGGAAGAACAGGTCGCCCGACAGCACCTCGTCCCACAGCCGGGTGGTGACCCGCCACGGGCTGGAGAACCAGATGGTGCCCCACTCGATGCTCGAAAGCTGCCAAGCGCCGATTACCAGCACCAGCACGACCAGGCGGTCGATGACGACCCGCTGGTTCATCGAATCCTCCGCTCGTTCGCGACGCGCCCGCGGCGCCCCGCCTCCCAACGTCTCCGGTCGCCCCCGGACACCCAGACGTGCCGCGATTGCGCGGCTTTATCGGCCGATGATAGGGGGGCCGCGCCGGGCCGTCAACGCCGCGCGGCGCCTACTTCACGTACTTGTTCGTATAGATCGCGTCGAACGATTTCAGCTCCTGGCCGGGCTTGATCATCTCGCCGATCAGCATGAGCTGCTGGGCGTGCTGCATGCCCTTCACGTCGATCTTCATCGTCTCGGGCGTCCAGCGCCGGGTCGTCTCGAACGCGTCGTCGAACGTCCCCGGGTCCATGTGCGGGATGCGCTTTTTCAGGATCGCGCCCGCCTCCTTGGGATGCGACTTGAGGAAGCGCATCGCGTCCTGGTAGCCGGCAACCATCTTCTCGCAGGTCGCGGCGCGCTTTTCGCACGTGTCGGGCCGGGCCGTGATGCCGTTGAGCGCGAAGGGCAGCAACTCCGGAAAGTCGCCCGCATTGCCCGACGACAGCATCACCGCCGAGCCGTTGTGGATGGCGATGGTCGAATAGGGCAGCACCTGCGCCATCGCGCCGATATCCTTGGATTTCAGCGCCGCGATCGCCGCCTGCTGCGACATGATCGACAGGGTGAAGTCGCGCTCCGGGTCGATGCCCCCCTTGTGCGCGAAGTAGCGCAGATAGGCATGCACGATGGTGTTGGGCGCCAGCATGCCGACCTTGAGGCCTTTGAGCGCGGCGGCGCGCTCCGCCAGCGGCGACGTGACGGTGATGCCCTTCGCCTCGGCGAGGTCCTTGCGCATCACCAACTCGACCGCCGTGCCCCCGAAGGCCTGGCCGATGGCCGTGATCTTGCGGCCGCGGATGTTGGCGCGGATCACCGACGGCATGGAGGAGATCGAGAACTCGACGCTGCCCGACAGAACCGCGTTCATCGCGCCGATGCCGGTGATGACCGGCGACTTCACCTCGAGCCCGCGCTTCGCCCAGAACCCTTCGTCCTGGGCGATATAGACCGGCGCGAAGGCGAAGGTGATGGCCGGCAGGGCGATGGTGGCGTGGTCCATCTCGGCGGCCAGGGCGGGCCGCACGAGGCCGAATGCCAGGCCGGCCACGAGGGCCAGCGGCAGCGCTGCGCCGGCACGGACGCGCACGATCTTCATTCGATTCCCGATAGGTTGGGACGCGCCGAAACGCCTAGGGAACGAACTTGTTGGTGTAGATCTTCTCGAACGAGGTGAGCTTCTCGGAGGGCTTGATCATGTGGCCCTCGAGCATGACCTGCTGGGCATGCGCGAACTTCGCGTCGTCCATGCGGGGCGTCTTCGGAATCCACTTGAGCAGCAGGTCGAACGACTTCTGGAACACATCGGGCGCCATGCCGGGAATGCGCTTCTGCAGGATCGCGACCGCCTCCTTCGGGTGCGCGTGCAGGAAGGTCAGCCCGTCAGCGATGCCGGCCACCATGCGGGCGCAATAGGTCGGCTTCTTCTCGCACTCGGCGGGCGTCGCCATCACGCCGTTGAGCGCGATCGGCAGAAGCTCGGGGAAGTCGCCGTTGCCGTCCTTGCCGCCGCGCAGCCCGCTAGACAGCAGCATGCCGAACCCGCCATCGACGGCCTGGATCGGCTGGGGCAGCGTGCCGGCGAACGCGCCGATCGCGCCCGAGCGCAGCGCGGCCAGCGCGGCCGGCGGCTGCATCGCCGCGATCTGGAAGTCGCGCTCGGGGTCGAGTCCGCCCTTGCGCGCGAACATGCGGAGATAGGCATGCGGCAAGGTGTTCGGCCCCCCGAGCGCGACCTTGAGCCCCTTGAGCAGGGCGGCGCGCTTCTCGATCGGCGAATTGGCCGTGACGCCGGCCGCATCGGCCAGCTTCTTCGAGACCACGATCTCTTCGATCAGCCCGTCATAGGTGTGGGCGATCTCGATCACCTTCCGGCCGCGGATGTTGGCGCGGATGATGGTCATGCCCGACGAGATGGAGAAGTCCGCGCTGTTCGCGAGCACCGCGTTCATCGAGCCGATGCCGGTGATCTCGACGATCTTCATGTCGAGGCCGCGCTTCGACCAGTAGCCCTCATGCTCGGCGATGTAGGCGGGCGCGAAGCCCATGTTGATCGCGGGCAGCGCAAGGACCGCGTCGTCCGCCGCGGACGCGCTCCCGGCCGATCCCAACCCCGCCACCAGCCCGAACGCCATCGCTGCGGTCGCACGCTTCATTCTGGTCCCCCCGCTGGGCGGGCCGAACCGCGGCCCGCGTTGCCGCGAAGGATAGGCGGGCCCCGCGCGCGCCGTCAATCGGGCGCGATTTCGGAACGCAGCGGGCGGGGGCGCGTTGATCGCACGTGTCGCAACCGCCTGCCGGAAGGGTCGCCACATGCTGAAATGGGCCCTGTTCTTCGCCATCATCGCGCTGGTCGCCGCCCTGTTCGGCTTCGGCGGCATCGCCAGCGCGGCGGCCGGAATCGCGAAGATCCTGTTCTTCGTGTTCGTGGCCATCTGCATCGTGTTCGTGGTGCTCGGGATCATCGCCGCCCGCAAGTTGGGGTAGCGACCCGACGACGCCCCGCGCCACCAAACAAAAGGCCCGGGCCAGAAATGGCCCGGGCCAATCGCATCTCGGCTTCGCCGTAAAGCGCGCCGCTACTCGGCGTACTTGTTGGTGTAGATGCCGTCGAAAGAGGCGAGCTTCTGCGACGCCTTGATCATGCCGCCGACGATCATCAGCTCCTGCGCGTGGGCGAGCCCGTCCAGGTTGATCTTGGTGGTGTCGGGGGTGAGCTTGGCGATCAGCTTGAACGAGTTGCGCAGCACGCCCGGGTCCACCTTGGGCATCTTCTTCTGCAGGATCGCGATGCTCTCGTCCGGGTTCGAGTGCATGAATTTCATTGCCTCGGTATAGCCGGCCATGAGCTTCTGGCACACGGTGGGCTTCTTGTCGCACAGCCCGGTGCGCGTCACGACGATGTTGTAGGCGACGGGGTTGAGCTCCGGCAGGTCGCCGGTGATCGCGCTGGACAGCGGCACGCCGATGCCCTGGTGCGTCGCGATCTCGGTCCAGGGCGGGCCCTGCACGTAGCCCTGCGTGGTGTGGTTCTTGAGCGCCGCGAGGCCGGCCTCGGGCGGGATCGAGACCACCGTCACGTCGCGCTCGGGGTTGAGCCCGCCCTTGCGCAGGAAGTAGCGCAGGTAGACGTGCGGGATGGTGTTGGGCGAGGTGACGGAGATCTTCGCGCCCTTCAGGATCTTGGCGCGTTCGGCGACCGGCGAGTCCTTGGTGACGCCCGCCTTCTTCATCAGGTCCGGCGGCACGATGATCTCGAATGGCAAGCCGTTCAGGGTCGACCCGACGCCCTCCACATGCGCGCCGCGGATGTTGGCGCGAATGATGGTCGGGCCGGACGAGTTGGAGAAGTCGACCGAGCCGGCGAGCACGGCGTTCATCGAGCCGATGCCGACGATGTCATGCAGCGCGACCTCGAGGCCGCGCTTGGTCCAGAAGCCCTTGGCGTCCGCGATGTAGGTGGGCGAGAACCCGATGGTCAGCGCCGGCAGCGCCATCGAGGTCTTTTCCATGTCGGCCGCCGCGGCGGGCCGCGCGAGGGCGAGCGCCGCGACCAATGCGGCGGCGGCGAGTGCTTTGCTCTGCATGCTTTTCCTCCCGTGCCGTCCGGCGCGGCCGGCGGCGTGCTTACAGTCGGCCGGAGCGATCGTCCGGCATTCCGACGCTAGCATGGCCCCGCGGCGGGTGTCGATTGGCTGGCACGCGGGGCCGCGCGGGACTAGCATCGGACATCAGCCAGGGAGACGGCACATGATGATCCAGCCCGCGCCACAGGGCGGTCCGCGCTTCATCTCCACCATGGAGGAGCACAACGAATTGTGCGGCCAGTTCGCGCGCGCCTTCGGCAACGACCGCTTCCAGCGGCCGGAGCCGTGGGACGAGGTGCTGTACGTCATCTCGCACCACGACCGCGGCTGGGACGATTTCGACGCCGCTCCGGTGCTGGACGAGACCTCCGGCTTCCCGCGCGGGCTCGGCACCGCGCCCATCCCGGGCGGCCTCGCCACCAGCCACCGCTCGCCCGACTACAACGAGAAGCGCCACGCCTATTGCGGGCTGCTCGCCAGCATGCATTGCTGGGGGCTGTTCAACGCGCGCTACGGCTTCTCCAGGTTCGCCACCCACAAAGGCGGGCCGGTCTCGATTCCGGTCGCGCCCGCCCAGGCCGATGCGACGCGCGAGGTGCTGGAGGCCGAGCGCGCCCGCCAGGCGCGGCTCACCGCCCTGCTCGCCGCCGACCCGCGGACGGCGCCCTGGGTCGACCCGCAGCGCCTGATGCAGAACTACAAGCTGCTGCAGTTCTTCGACACGCTGGCGCTTTATTTCAACCTGCGCCACGCGAGCCAGCGCGACGCCGAGACCTTCGTCCACGTGCCCGCCTCGCCCGACGAGGATGTCGACATCACCGTCACCCCGCGCGGCGGCGGCACCTACGCGATGGACCCGTTCCCCTTCGCCGGCGAGAGGCTGGAGGCGCGCTGCAAGGGCCGCTGGTTCGAAGCCGTCGACCCCCAGCGCGCGCCCGCCGACCTCGCCGGCGCGCTGTATGGCCGGCCGGCAGCCGAGCAGGTGCACGTCTTCGTCCGCGCCTAGCCGAAAAAAACGGCGGCCCGACTGGGGCCGCCGTTTGTTCGGCAACGCGGGAGGGGGGAGGGGGGAGAGCGCCGCCGAATGTTGATCCACTTCGCGGTTTAGCGTGTCGCGTTTCCGATGTGCGTCGCGATCAGCCTGTGCCAGAGCGACGCGGGCTGGGGAGCGTGCCGTGCCCGGAAGCGGCGGATGAGCGCGATAAGCATCGGTAGCCTCCTTGTTCGTCTTGTCCCCGGCTCGCATGGCCGGCTCGAACCAGGCGTTGCAAGTTCCGTGCCAGACGGCCTCAATTCATGCAGTTTCAAGGCCTTGGCCGACGGGGGGCCGAACCGCCAAAGCGCAATTCCGCGCGGGCGGAAGATGTTCTAGAGTTGACCGATCGGAACGCGGGAGGGACCCATGCTCGATCTCTATACCTGGATGACGGACAACGGCTACAAGGGCCGGCACGCGGTCGAGGAGTCGGGCCTCGGCTACAACCTGCACCCGGTCGCCCTGCCGAAGCGCGAGCAGTTCAACCCCGATTTCATGAAGATCAGCCCGGGCCACAAGATCCCCGCCATCGTCGACCCCGAGGGGCCGGGCGGGAAGAAGGTGACGCTGTGCGAGTTGGGCGCGATTCTGAAATATGTCGGCGCCAAGGCGAAGAACGGCCTGTATCCCGACGATCCGGCGGCGCAGGTGACGGTCGACCAGTGGCTGTTCTACGGCTCGGCGACCTTCACCACCCTCGCCCAGCAGTTCGGCCACTGGGTCGTGCGCTCGCCCGAGGACGTGCCGGCGGCCAAGGCGTTCTACACCGACAATCTGAAGGACATGCTGTCGATCCTCGACCGGCGGCTGGGCGAAAGCGCCTATGTCGCGGGCGAGGCCTACACCGTCGCCGACATCTCGATGTATCCCGACGTGCACATCCACGGAGTGAACCAGATCGGGCTCGACGCCTATCCCAACATCAAGCGCTGGCACGATGTGATCGCCGCCCGCCCGGCCGTCCAGCGCGCCTGGAGCCCGTTCGCGTAGGGGCGGTTCGGGACGGCCGCTTCGGGGCAGGGCATTCGCCCTTTGAGACGCGCCCTCGGGGCGCTCCTCAGGGCGAACGGCAAATTTCCACCCTCCGTTCGCGCTGAGGAGCCGGCAAAGCCGGCGTCTCGAAGCGCGAAGGCGCTACTCCTGCGCGGGCGGCGGCGTCTGGTCGTCGGCGCCGTCCTCGAGCCGCTTCTTCTCGAGGTCCTCGCGGGCGCGCCTGGCGTCGCCGCGGAAGATCAGCCGCTCGGCGGGGGTGAGCTGCGCGAGGGCGCGGTTCTTGGCCGCCTCCTTGCGCTTGTCCTCGCCGCTGCGCGCCTTGCGGTGCCGGTTGAGGTTGATGATCTCGGCCATCGGCTGAATCGTCCCGCGCCCGCCGCGGGTTCCGGGCGGACGCAACAGGCATTATATGTACCCGCGCGCAATCGTTGCGCAAAACGCTGTGGCGCGCAACTGCCGGCGCGGGCGCGCGGCGGCGCGAGGGGATGGCAGGGCACATGCGCAAGGTGATCTTCGGTCTGGTGGGGCTGGTCGTCCTGATCGCCGCCGCGGCGCTGATCGTGCCCAGCCTGATCGACTGGAACGGCTACAAGCGCGAGATCGCCGCCCAGGTGAAGGAGGCGACCGGCCGCGACCTGACCATCGGCGGCGATCTCGACCTCGCGGTCCTGCCCGCGCCGCATCTTGTCGCGGCGGACGTGGCGCTGGCCAACGCGCCGGGCGCGGCGAGCCCCCAGATGGTGCGGCTCAAGACGCTCGAGATCGACGTGCGCCTGGCTCCGCTGATCGGCGGGCGGATCGAGGTGGCGCGCATCAAGCTGGTCGACCCGGTGATCGAGCTGGAGCGCATGCCGGACGGGCGCGCCAACTGGCAGTTCGCGCCGCCGCCCGCTCTGGGCGCCGCCCCGCCCGCCACCCAGCGCCCTGCGCCGACGACCGCGCCCCAAGCCGAAACCGAACCGCCGTCGGCGCCGCGCACCCCGTTCCGGCTCGACGACCTTCGCATCGAGAACGGGACGGTCGTCTACCGCGACCGCGCCACCGGCACGACGGAGCGGATCGAGAAGATCGACGCGCAGCTTTCCGCCGGCTCGCTCGACGGGCCGTTCCGCGCCAAGGGCACGCTGACCGCGCGCGGCACGCCGTTGACGGTCGATGCGAGTCTCGGCGCGACGGGTGGCGCCGGGCCGGTCCCGGTCGCGCTGCGCGCCGGGCTCGCCGACGCGGACGGCAAGATCGCGCTGACCGGCACGCTCGCCGAGCTGCGCACCGCGCCGCGTTTCCAGGGCCGCATCGAGGCGACGTCCGCCGACCTCGCCAAGGTGATCGCCGCCATGGCGCCGGAGGGCGAGCTTCCCGCCGCCCTCGCCGCCAAGCTCGAGCTGACCGCCGCGGTCAAGGGCTCGGCCAAGGCGGTGGCGCTCGACGAGCTCGACCTGGCGCTGGGCGAGACGCACGCTCATGGCGGGATCAACCTGGCGCTGGACGGCCGGCCGCGTCTCGACGCCGCGCTGACCGTCAACCGCATCGCCGTCGCGTCATGGCTGGGCCCCGCCCGCGCCCGCGCCGGCCACGCCGGGCGCCGCGCCGCCTGCCCCGCCCGCCAAGCCGGCCGAGCGGGCGCCGGCCAAGGCGCAGCCCTTCGCCCTGCCCGGCGGGATCGACGGCACGCTCGACCTTACCGTGCAGGCGATCGAGACCGGCGGCGGCACGGTGCGCAACGCCAAGCTCGCCGCCTCGCTCAAGGGCGGCCAGGTGACGGTGCGCCAGGCGACCGCGCGCCTGCCGGGCGGCGGCTCGGCCTCGCTCGCCGGTCTGGTCGATGCCAAGGGCGGGCAGCCGCAGTTCGACGGCGCGCTCGACGTGCAGGCCGACAATCTGCGCGGCATGCTCGACTGGCTGAAGCTCGACGCTGCCGCCGTGCCGCCCGACCGGCTGCGCCAGTTCTCGCTCGCCGCCAAGGTGAAGGCCTCGCCGGCCGAGCTCCGCATCCTCGACGTCGAGATGCGGCTCGACGCCTCGCGCCTGACCGGCGGCGCGGTGGTCGCGCTGCGCAAGCGCACCGGGCTCGGCGTCACGCTGAACCTCGACCACCTCAACCTCGACGCCTATCTGCCTCCGCAGGCGGCGGCGGCGAAACCGCCGGCGGCGGCCGCGTCCCGCGCCCAGCCGGGCGGCCCGGGCGCCGCGCAGCCGGGCCCTGGCGGCGGTTCTGCGCTCGCCGTGCTCGAGACGTTCGACGCCAACATGCGCGCCAAGATCGGCGTGCTGACCTGGCACGCCACGCCGGTCCGCAACATCGCGTTCGACGGGACGTTGCAGGGCGGCCGGCTGACCATCCGCAATGCCGCGATCGGCGACGTGGCGGGATCGAGCGCCAAGGTGGCCGGCGCGCTGTCCAATCTCACCGGCTTCCCGGTGTTCCGCGGCACGTTCGACGCCACGGCGAAGGACCCGGCGGCGCTGGCGCGGCTCGCCGGGCTCGATGCCGCCGCCGTGCCGCGCGGGCTCGGCAAGGTCGCGCTGTCGGGCAAGGCCGACGGCAGCGCCGAGAAGCTCACCCTCGACACGCACCTCGCCGCGGCGGGCGGCACCGCCGCCCTTGCCGGCACGCTCGACAAGCTCGAGACGGCGCCCGGCTTCGACCTGACCCTGACCGCCAAGCACCCGGACGCCGCTGCGCTCGGCCGCGCGCTCGGCATCGATTTCGCCGCCGCCGGCAAGGGGCCGCTCGACCTCGCGACGAAGATCAAGGGCGACGCGGGCCGCGTCGCCGTCGACGGCAAGCTGGTGCTCGCCGGCGCGACGGCGCGGATCGACGGCACGGTGGCCCAGCCCTTGGCGCAGCCGCGCCTCGCGCTCGGCATCGCCCTCGCCCACCCTTCCCTCGCCGGCCTCGCCGCCGCGCTGGGCACGGACTACCGGCCGTCCGACGCCAAGCTGGGGCCGGTCAGCGTCACCGCCAAGCTCGCCGGCGGGATCGACAAGCTCGACGTCACCGCGCTCGATGCCAAGGCCGGCAAGGCGGAGATCACCGGCACGGCGACGCTCGTCACCACGGGCGCGCGGCCGCGGCTCGACGCCAAGCTCACGGGCGGCGAGATCGCGCTCGACCCGTTCCTGCCGGCCGGCCCGCCGCGCCGCGCCGAGGCCCGCGCCCGCCGGCCTTCCGGTCGTGCCGGCCGCCTACCAGCTCGCTCAGGCGCAGCCCGAGCGCTGGTCGCGCGAGCGGCTCGACCTCGCCGCGCTCGGCGCGATGGACGCCAACGTCACGCTCGACGCCAAGGCGCTGTCATGGAAGAACGTGCGCGTCGAGAACCCGCACGCCGAGGCGACGCTGGCCGACCGCGTGCTGACCCTGGCCAAGCTGACCGGCAAGAGCTTCGACGGCACGTTCGACATGACCGGCAAGCTCGACGCGCGCGCAACGCCGGCGCTCACCGCCGCCATCGCCGTGGCCAAGGCCAACGTCGCCAAGGCGCTGTTCCAGGCGGCGCGGCTCGACCTCGCCGGCGGCACGCTCGATCTGGACGCAAGGCTCGCCGGCCAGGGGACCAGCGAGTACGCGCTGGTTTCGTCGCTCGCGGGCGACGGCAAGCTCGCCGTCAAGGACGGCACGATCAAGGGATTCGACCTCGCCGCGGTCGACAAGCAGCTCTCGAATATCGACCGGCCGCTCGACCTGATCACGCTGTTCGCCAGCGCGCTGAAGGGCGGGTCCACGAAGTTCACCTCGCTCGACGGCACGTTCAAGATGGCGAACGGGGTGATGCGCACCGACGACCTCAAGCTCGCCGCGCCGTCCGGCACCGGCACCGCCGCCGGAACGGTCGACCTACCGCGCTGGCAGACCGACCTGACCGCCAAGCTCAAGGTCGCGTCCAGCCCGGACGCGCCGGCGCTCGGCGTCAGGGTGCACGGGCCGCTCGACGCGCCGACCGAGACGATCCAGGCCAACGAGCTGCAGAGCTACCTGCTGCAGCGGAACGCGGGGAAGCTGCTGCAGAAATTCGTGCCCGGCCTCAAGCAGGCCGCGCCCTCGCAGCCCGCCCAACCGCCGCAACAGCAGCCGCAGCAGCAGCAGCCGGCGCCCGCGCCGCAACAGCCCAAGAAGCCGTCCCCGCAGGATCTGCTGCGCGGCCTGCTGCAGGGGCTGCAGAAGCGGTAATCCTGGCCTGTCGCCCCGGCCAAGCCGCGGAGCGGCGAGAGCCGGGGCCCAACTTCCCGCGCTTCGGCCTTCGCCAAACGGATCCCGGCTCGCGCCGCTCCCTGCGCTCGCGACCTGGCCGGGATGACAGATCGTGGGAGCTAAACCGTCGCCGGGTCGGGGGTGACGATGCGGCCCTCGGTGCGGGTGGCGCGCAGGAGCTGCTTGAACGACTTGGCGACCTGCGGCCCCTCGGGCAGGGCCTTGCCCGACAGCACCAGCTCGACCCGCTTGCCGTCGAGGCGCAGCGCCGAATCGTCGAGGATGTCCGCCGCGCCGCCCGACACCGCATAGGCGAGGCGGAGCGCGTTGCCGACCGCCAGCGCGCGCTGCTTGTCCACCTCGTCCAGCAGCGACGAGGCGGGATCGAGCAGGGCCGCGCGGCCCAGCTTGCCGCCGAGCCGGACGAACAGGATGAGGGCGAGCGTCACCCGCTCGTGATGGTCGATCGCCAGGAACGGGTGGTGCAGCATGCGGCGGAACACCAGCGTGCGCGCGGTAGTCGGGATGCTCGCGCCAGCCGACGTCGGCAAGCAGGCAGGCGGCACGTCGAAGCCGCGCCTCGGCCGGGCTGTCCGCCGGGAACAGCGGGCGTATCCACGCATCGAGCCGCGCGGCCAACCCCGGATCGCGCGCCTCGCGCGCGGCCAGCGCCTCGGACGCCGCGAGAAGGGGATCGCGCGCCCGCTCGCGCGCATCGAGCCGGCTGAACAGGAACCCCTCGCGCAGCCCGGCGGCGGAGAACACCACCCGGCTCGGCTTGACGCGGGCGACCAGCTCGCCCAGCACGGCGGCGCCGAGCGGCATCAGGGCGAGGCGGCGCTCGGCGACGCCCCCGATCCGCGCCAGAGATTGCGGACCGAGCCCACGCACCAAAGTGGCGAGACTCGCCGCTTCCTTGCGGGGGACGGCGTAGCCGTGGACCATGTGGATGGGATAGGCGGTCTGGTCCATGTTGACCTGGGCGAGCGCCCGCCACGACCCGCCCACGGCGTAGAAGTCGCGGTCGCGGCCGGCATCGAGCCAGTCGAGCCGCTTGAGCCGCTCGGCGATCTCGCGCCCCGCCTGGGCCATGTCGCCCTTGCTCGCCTCGTTGAGGCGCAGCGGGCCGAGCGGCAGCGATACGGACCGGCCGGTGCGGCCGCCCGCCACCTCGGTGACCTCGAGCGAGCCGCCGCCCAGGTCGCCGACCAGCCCGTCGGCCTCGGGCATCCCGGAGATGACGCCCTCGGCGGCGAGCCGCGCCTCCTCCTCGCCCGACAGCACCACGATCTCGGCCGGGAAGCGGGCGCGGATGCGGTCCACCAGCTCGGGCCCGTTGGACGCGTCGCGCACCGCCGAGGTGGCGAGCACCGCCACCTGCGGGGCGCCGAACGAGGCGGCAAGGCGCACGAACCGGGCGAGGCAGTCCATCAGCGGGGCGACCCGGCTTTCGTCGAGCCGGCCCGTTGCGCCGACGCCGCGGCCAAGCTCGCAGAAGACGCGCTCGTTGACCACAGGCACCGGCACGCGCCCCAGCCGCTCGAACACGACGAGACGCACCGTGTTGGAGCCGAGGTCGATCACGGCAAACGGCGCGTCAGAACCCCTCGTCGCCATGCTGAGCCCTTGCCTTGCCACCCAGCCCTATGTTGTACGCGAATCGGCCGCGCGCAACATCATCCCGTGTGGCGGGATGGTGGCCGTCGGCCCCCGTCAGCGCTGTTCGAGGAAGAAATCGTGGGCGGAGAACCCGTCCGGCGGGGAGGTGGCGCGGGCGTAGCTGCCGTCGCCGCCCAGCAGCCAGGACTGGCGCACGTCGCGCAGGTTGGCCGGCAGGATCTGGTCGAGCACGCGCCACCGCGCGGCCGCATCCTCGACCGGCACCAGCACCTCGATCCGGCGGTCGAAATTGCGCGGCATCCAGTCGGCCGAGGACATGAACACCTCGGCCGTGTCGGAGGGCAGCCCGCCGCCCGCGCCGAAGCAGACGATGCGCGCGTGCTCCAGGAACCGGCCGACGATCGACTTCACCCGGATGCGCTCGGACAGCCCGGCGACGCCCGGCCGCAGGCAGCAGATGCCGCGCACCACCAGGTCGATCTCCACCCCCGCCTGCGAGGCAGCGTAGAGCTCGTCGATGATCTCGGGATCGACCAGCGCGTTGAGCTTGGCCCAGATCGCCGCCGGCCGGCCGGCGCGCGCGTGCTCCACCTCGCCATGGATGCGCCCGATCAGCGCGCCGCGCAGCGCGATGGGCGAGACGGCGAGCTTCTCCAGATGCTCGGGCCGGGCATAGCCGGTCATGTAGTTGAACAAATGCGCGGCGTCGCGGCCGAACTCGGGCCGGCAGGTGAACAGCGACAAGTCGGTATAGATGCGCGCCGTGATCGGATGGTAGTTGCCGGTGCCGAAATGCACGTAGCTGCGCAGCGCCGCCCCCTCGCGCCGGACGATCAGCGACACCTTGGCGTGGGTCTTGAGCTCGGCGAAGCCGTAGATGACGTGCACGCCGGAGCGTTCCAGGTCCTGCGCCCAGCGCAGGTTGCGCTCCTCGTCGAAGCGCGCCTTGATCTCCACCAGGGCGGTGACCGACTTGCCCCCCTCGGCCGCCTCGCACAGCGCGGCGACGATGGGCGAGGCGTCCGAGGTGCGGTAGAGCGTCTGCTTGATCGCCACCACGGCCGGGTCGCGTGCCGCCTGCTGCAGGAACTGCACGACGATGTCGAACGATTCGTACGGGTGGTGCACCAGAACGTCCGCCTTGCGGATGGCGGCGAAGCAATTGCCCGAGGCGGCGCGCACGGCACGCGATTCCAGCGGGTCGAACGGCTTGAACTGGAGGTCGAGCCGCTCGGGCACGATCACGCCCGACGTGTCGGCGAGCCCGATCATCCCGTCGATCTCGAGCAGGTCGTCGGGCCGGGCCTCGAGCTTCTGGGCGACGAAGCTGCGCAGCTCCGCCGGCATGCCGGAATCGATGGTGAGGCGGATCACGCTGCCCCGGCGCCGGCGGTGCATGGCGTTGAGGAACATGTGGACCAGGTCCTCCGCCTCCTCCTCGATGTCGATGTCGGAATCGCGCAGCACGCGGAAATAGCCGATCGCGGTGACGTCGAAGCCGGGGAAGAGCTGGCCGAGATGGAGGTGGATGATCTGCTCGCGCCGGACGAACCGGATGCCCGTCGCCCGGCACGCGGATGAAGCGCGGCACGTGCTGGGGCAGCGGCACCAGGCCGGTCAGCATGCCGCCGTCCGACTTGCGGTGCAGCCGGAGTGCCATCGAGTAGCCGAGATTCGGAATGAACGGGAACGGGTGCAGCGGGTCGATGGCGATGGGGGTGAGGACCGGGAAGATCTGCTCGTTGAAGAACTGGTTCGCCCAGGTGCGGTCGGCGTCGGTCAGCTCGTCGAGGTCGAGCACGACGATGTTCTCGGCGCGCAGCTTCTCGTGCAGCTCGGCCCAGCAGCGCTGCTGGTCGACCATCAGCGAGCGCGACCGCTCCAGCACCGCGTCGATCTGCTGGCTGGGCGTCATGCCGTCGGGGCTCGGCGTCTCGATGCCGACCCGGCGCTGGCCCTTGAGGCCGGCGACGCGCACCATGAAGAACTCGTTGATGTTGGCCGCCGAGATCGACAGGAAGCGCACCCGCTCCAGAAGCGGGTGGCGGTCGTTCATCGCCTCCTCGAGCACGCGCTCGTTGAAGGCGAGCCACGACAGCTCGCGGTTGATGAACCGCCCCGGCGCGTGCGCGTCGGCGCGCGCCGTCGGCGCCGCGCGGGTGCGCGGCGGGGCGTCGTCGTCCGCGAGGCGCGAGGCCCCTCGTGCTTTTCCGGCCACGGTCACGCCCGTGTCATTACTCGGCGACAATGAAGTCTCCTTGTTGCGTAGGCGCGTTACGCAATTATGACAGGCGCGGGTTAATGCCTGCCACCCTACATCCGCCGTTCCGGCCCCGCAATGGACGGAACGGGAACGCTCAGCCCTCGGGCGGGTGGGGCGGCTTGGCCAGCATCGCGGGCAGCACGAACAGCGCCGTGATCAGCGCATAGGCCAGGCACAGCGTCAGCAGGATGCCCATCGACGACGTGCCGCGATGCGGCGAGATGGCGAGCGAGGAGACGGCGGCGAGCGTGGTCAGGGCCGAAAACACCACCGCCCGCGCGGTCGGCGATTGCAGCGGGTGGGTGCGCCCGGCCCGCCAGTTCATCACGAAGTAGATGTTGAACGCCGCCCCGATGCCGAGCAGCAGCGGCAGGGCGATCACGTTGGCGTAGTTGATCGGAAGCCCGATCGCGACCGTCGTGCCGAGCGTCAGCACCGCCGAGAACAGCAGCGGCCCCACCACCAGCGCCACGTCGCGCAGCCGGCGCAGCACCAAATAGAGCACGATGCACACCCCGGCGAAGGCGTAGCCGAACGCCTCCTGGAAGGACTGCCACACCACCTGCCCCGCCTGGTAGACGAAATAGGCGTCGCCCACCGCATCCGGCGCCACGCTGCGCACGGCGTGGATGAACGTCACGACCGCCGCGTTGCCGGACTGGTCCTTGGGGTAGATCTCGAGCCGCCAGCGCCCGTCATCGGCCACCCAGCCCCGGGCGATCGAGCCGGGAATCGAATTGAGCGTCACCGGCTTGGCGTCGAGCGTGGCGGCGATGGCGCCGATCTGGGCGTCGAGCCCGCGCGTGAGACCGGGCCGGATGCGGTCGAGCCCTTTCGGCCCCAGCGCGATCACCTTCCTGAGTGCGGCGGCGAGCACGGTGGCGTGGGCGCGCGCCTCGGGCCGCTTCGCGGCAAGCGCGTCGAGCCGCTCGACCGTCTCGCGCATGGTGGCGAGCGTCGCCGCCGGCCCCGGCGGCTCGCCGGCCGCCGGCAGGCCCAGCGACGGCAGCAGGAACTGCGCCGCGTCGGCGATGACGGCGAGCTTCTCCTTCTGGTGGTCGGGAACGAAGCTCGCCAGCGAGGTGACGTGGTCCACCTCGGGCAGCGCCTCGAGCTTGTCGGTCAAAGCGCGCGCCTGGTCCGGCGCGGCGACGACCTCCATCGTGTTGCGCGAGATCAGCCCCGTGCGGGTCAGCATGTCGAGCGTCTGCACCGACGGCGCGTCGGGGTCCTTCAGGTTCAGCGGGTTGAAGTCGAAGCGCAGCTGCGGCAGCGCCGCCGCCGCCGCGACCAGCACCAGTGCGGCCAGAGCGAGCACGATCCGCCGGTGGCCCACCACCAGGTGGTCCAGCGCCGGCGGGAAGCCGAGTGGCCGGCCGGCCCGGCTCGCCGGCAGGGCGCCGAAGCTGCGCAGCGCCGCCGGCAGCACGGTGAGATTCAGCAGCAGCGCGATCAGCATGCTGGCGCCGGCGATGATGCCGAGCTCGCTGACGCCGCGATAGGCGGTCGGCGCGAAGGCGAGGAAGCCGATCGCGCTGGTCGCCGCGGCCAGCAGCAGCCCGCCGCCGACGGCCATGCCGGTGCGCTGCGCCGCCTCGGCGTCGGGCCGCCCCGGCGCCTGCTCGGCCCGCGCGCGCACGCAGAACTGGATCGAGAAATCGACCGCGATCCCGACGAACAGCACGACGAACGCGACCGACACCAGGTTGAGGTCGCCCACCGCCGCGGCGGCGAAGGCGCCGGTCCACACCAGGCCGATGGCAAGCACCAGCAGGCTGGTCAGCACGGTGCGCAGCCGGCCCATCGCCAGCAGCAAAAGCACAAGCACGACCGCGACCGAGGCGGCCGTCGCCTCGCCGATGCCGTTGGTCACGCTCGCGAACTCCTCGTCGTCGAGCGCCACGCTGCCGGTGAGCCGCACCGTCACGCCCGCATCCGGCGTGAGGCCAAGCCGGCGCGCCATGTCGCGCACCATCTTCTCGGCCTGGCCGCCGACCTCGAGCGTGGCGTAGTTGAGCTGGGGCTTGACCAGGATGAGCTGGGTCCGCTCCTCCGCCCGGGCGGGCTGGCCCGAGAACAGCGAGGACCACTCGATAAAGCGCGTCCGCCCGGCGAGCCCGGCCTCGGTCGCGGCGGTGACGGCTGCGACCGGCGCATCCAGCGTCGACCAGTCCACGTCGCCGTCGGCGACGCCCTGGAGGCCCAGATTGAGCGCGGCGAACAGCCCGTGCAGCGTGGGGTCGCCGGCCAGCGTGCCGATCAGCGGCTGGGCCGCGATCAGCCGCGCCGCGATCTCCTTGATTTCCCCGAGATCGAGATAAAGCAACCCCTCGCGCTGCAGGAAGGGGTCGAGGCCGGGCGCGTAGACATAGGGGAACAGCTTGTTCTCCTTGGCCAGCGCCCCCGCCAGCTTGGCCGTCGCCGCGCCGGCGACCGACGGCGTCGCGCCCTGCACCACCACCAGCAGCAGGTTGGTGCGCTGCGGGAAGGCGGCGTCGAGGGCGTGCTCCTCCTGCCGCCAGGGCAGGCTGGGGTCGAGCAGCCGCTCCGAGCGCGCGTCGACGCCGAGATGGGTGGCGGCGAACCAGCCGAGCCCGACCGTGGCCAGCATCACGACAGAGAGCAGCACCCGCCCGTGGCGCCACGAGTTGCGCACCAGGAACTCCGCCAGCCAGCCGAGCCAGGCCGCGGGGTCGGTATTCCGGGGGTGGGGAGTTGCCACGCTGGGTTCGGCCGCCTCGGGCTCTTGGGGATCGGCCCGCGCCGACGCTTGCCCCCGGGGCGGGCGCGGGATTACGACTCGAGCTATGTAACGCGCGCCTGGGCGAAATGCTGCGCCGGGCGCGACGCAAAGTGTCGCAGGGCGGGGGGAAGATGGTCTATCGCTCCGAGAAGCGCAATATCCGCCTGGCGCTCGCCGGGGACGCCATGCCGGCCCGCCGGCTCGACGCGTTCGACGAGCCCGACTACCGCGCGCTGGTCACGCTGATCCGCGGCGCCGACGCGGGCTTCGCCAACCTCGAGACCACGGTGCGCGACGAGCACGAGGGCACGCCCAACCTGACCCAGGGCACGCCCATGTCGACCCCGCCCGCACTCATCGAGGATCTACGCTGGATGGGGATCGGGCTGGTATCGGTCGCCAACAACCACGCCACCGATTACGGGCCGGACGGTCTGGCCGCCATGCTCGCCCATCTGCGCCGCGCGCGCCTGCCGGCCGCCGGGGCGGGGACGAACCTCGCCGAGGCGCGCCGGCCGGCCTATCTGGACACCGCGGCGGGGCGGGTGGCCTTGATCGCCGCCACCTCGTTCTTTCCGGCATGGACCCGCGCCGCCGACCAGCGACCCGACGCGCGCGGCCGGCCGGGCATCAACCCGCTGGGCTTCGCCGCGACCTACACGGTGGACGCGCCGTCCTTCGCCGCGCTGGCCGCAATGAGCGAGAAGCTGGGCTTCGCCGCCGAGCGCACGCGCCACCGGGCGATGTTCTTCTCCGCGTCCGAGGCGCCGTCCGACAGCGCGGACGAGATCACCTTCCTCGGCGCGCGCTTCCGGCGCGGCGACGGGTTCGCGGTGGACACGCGCGTCAACCGCCCCGACGCAGACGCCATCTTGCGCTGGATCGCCGAGGCGCGCCGCCAGGCGGACTGGGTGGTGTTCTCGTTCCACAACCACGAGTTCGGCCCCGCCGGCCGGCTCACGGCCGAGACCAGCGTGGGGCTGGAGGAGCCGGCCAGCTTCGCCGTGCAATTCGCGCGCGAGGCGATCGAGGCGGGCGCCGACGTGGTGGCGATGCACGGCCCGCATCTGACGCTGGGCATCGAGATTCACAAGGGCCGGCCGATCCTCTATTCGCTCGGCAATTTCGTGTTCCAGAACGACAACGTCCCGGTCTTTCCCGCCGAGTCCTACCAGCGCTTCGGGCTCGACCATCTGGCGACCCCGACCGACTTCCTCGATGCCCGCACCGGGGGCGAGACGCGCGGCTTCCCCGCCGCGGCGGAATACTGGCACGGGCTGCTCGCCGAGGTCGCGTTCGAGGGGAGCGCCCTCGCCGGGCTCCGCCTCCACCCGCTCGACCTCGGCCACGGGCGCCCGCGTGCGGCGCGCGGCCGGCCGCTGCTCGCCCGGGGCGAGGTCGCCGCCAGCATCCTCGAGCGCGTCCGCCGCCTGTCGGCCCGCCACGGCACCGACCTCGCCGTCGAGGGCGAGACGGCGGTGGTGCGGGTATAGCCAGACGATCACTGCGCCGGAATGTGCGGGCTTTGCGACAAATGTCGCTTTCGTTCGAGGGTTGACGATCCACTTGCCTTTATAGGGGCAAGCGGCATTCAAGCCGCGCCCCAGGAGGCGAGAGGAAAATGCCACAGTCCACCAACATTCGCGGGTCCACCCCCGGTAGTGGTAGTCCTCACTTTATTGCACGCTTTGCGGGCGAGTTGTTGGCCGGCTTCCCCTTGTTCGATGGTCTCGACGAGGTTCGGCGCCGGATCGAGAGTTCGTGCCAGTGGGTCCACTACGACGCCGGGCAGGCGATCGTCGACCCGAAGGACGGACGTCGCGACGTGTTCTTCGTCGTTCACGGGCGCGTTCGCGTCGTCAACGGAACGGCATCGGGCGGCAGCGTCGTGCACGCCGACCTCGAGGCAGGAGAGATATTCGGCGAGCTCGCCGTGCTTGGCGACCAGCCGCGCACGGCGTCCGTCTGGGCGGTCGAGCGAACGCTGGTCGCGGTGCTGCCGCCGGAGGAGCTGCTCGCGATCGTCCGCGAGCACGGGACCTTCGCGCTCCGGCTGTTGAACCGCCTCGCACATATCGTCCGCGACTGCGGGACCCATATCACGCGGCTTTGCTGAAATAGGCGTCCTGCGGCGGCCACCCTCATCCTCGTTCCCGGCGTGTCGGGGAGGGGGTGGGGCTGGCCGCCGCATCATTCCGTGCTGCGCCGCGCCCGGGATGACGGGCGGGGCGGCTCAGAACTTCTCGACCCAGGGGCGGAGCTCGATCTCCCACGCCCAGGTCGAGCGGTGCTGGCGGTGCAGGTTGAGATAGGCCTTGGCGATCTCGTCCGGGTGCAGCCATCCGTCGGGGCCGCGGTCGGGCGCGCCGGGGCGGTTCGCCCCGTCCTTCGAGATGCCGCCGTCGATCACGACGTGGCCGACATGGACGTTCTGCGGGTGCAGCTCGCGCGCGAGCGCCTGGGCGAGGCCGCGCAGCCCGAACTTGCCCATCGCGAACACCGACGAGTTGGCGTAGCCCTTCACGCTGGCCGAGGCGCCGGTGAACAGGATGGTGCCCGAGCCCCGCTTGAGCATGCGCGTCGCCGCCTCGCGCGCCACCAGGAACCCGCCGAACGCGGTGACGCGCACGGCCGCCGCCACCGCCTCGGGGTCGCACTCGGTGATCGGCCCGCGCACCCGGCCGGACGAGTTGTAGACCACCACGTCCGGCACGCCGAGATCGGCCTCGACGGACTGGAACAGCTTCGCCACCTGCGCCGTGCCGGTCACGTCGCAGGCGTAGGTTTTGGCGCCCGTCTCCTTCACCAGGTCGGCGAGCTTGCCCACGTTGCGCGCGGCGAGGGCGATGGACATGCCCTCCTTCGCGAACAGGCGGGCGATCGAGGCCGAGAGGTTCGGCCCGGCGCCGACGATCAGCGCGATCTCTTTCCCTGCCATTCCGTCTCCCCTTTCATCAGCCGCGATAGAGCCCTTCGAAGACCGGGCCGTAGCGCGCGACGATGGCCGCGCGCCGCGGCTTCAGCGTCGGCGTCATCATGCCGTTCTCGATGGTAAACCCGTCGGGCGTCAGCGCAAAGCGCCGCACCCGCTCGATCGGCGAGAGCTGGCGGTTGACCCGCTCGACCGCCGCCGCGATCACCTCGCGGAAGGCGGGCTCCTCGATCGCCGCGGCGGGCTCGCGCGGCCCGCCATGCGCGCGCGCCCATTCGGCGGCGAAGGCGTGGTCGGGCGCGATCAGCGCGACCAGATGCGGGCGCTTGTCGCCATAGACCATCGCCTGGGCGATCTCGGGCGCGAGGGTGAGCAGCCCCTCGACGCGCTGCGGCGCCACGTTGTCGCCGCCCGACAGCACGATGATGTCCTTCTTGCGGTCGGTGATGCGAAGCTGGCCGTCCGGCTCGATCACGCCGACGTCGCCGGTGTGCAGCCAGCCGTCGCGCACCGCCGGCCGCCGTCGCCGCCGGGTCGTTCCAGTAGCCCTGCATCACCAGCTCGCCGCGGACCAGGATTTCGCCGTCCTCGGCGATGCGCAGCTCGACGCCCGTCGAGCGGCGGGCCGACCGTGTCCATCCGGTTTGCGCCGGGGCGGTTGACGCTGATCACCGGCGCGGACTCGGTCTGGCCGTAGCCCTGCAGGATGCGCAGCCCCAGCGCGGTGAAGAACACGCCGATCTCGGGGTTGAGGGGCGCGCCGCCCGAGACCAGCGCCTTGAGCCTGCCGCCGAAGCCGGCGCGCACCTTGCGCCGGACCAGCGCCTCGCAGGCGAAGTCGACGAAGCGCGCGCCCGGCCCCAGCGTGCCCGTCGGTAGCGCGCCGTGCCCAGCGTCGACCGCCTGCGCGAACAGCCGCGCCGCGAGACCGCCCTTCTTGGCCACGCCGCGGCGGATGCGGTCGTGCATCACCTCGTAGAGGCGCGGCACGGCGGTCATGATGGTCGGGCGCACCGCGACCAGGTCGGCGGTCAGCGACTCGGCGTCGGAATAGAAGATCTCCGCGCCGATCAGGATCGGGAAGAACTGGCCGGCCGTGTGCTCGTAGGAATGCGACAGCGGCAGGAACGACAGGAACCGCTCGCGCCCGCTTAGGAGGGAGGCGAGCGCGTCGCGCGCGCCCTCGCAATTGGCGAGCACCGCGCCGTGGCTCAGCATCACCCCCTTGGGCAGCCCGCCCGTGCCCGAGGTGTAGATCAGGCACGCCGTGTCCGTGCGCCGGAGCGGCGCGGCCATCCCGCCTCCCGCATCGGGCGCGGCCCGGTGCGCCGCGACCAGCGCCGTCCCAGCGATGCACCGCCACGTGCTGCGGCAAAGCGAGCCCTGCCTCGTCCTCGATCACCACGACGAAGCCCGCCTCGGTCGCCGCCGCGAGCGCCGGGGCGAGGCGCCGCGCCAGCGCAGCCGTCGAAACGATCACCCCCTTCGCGCCCGAATGGCTGAGGAAGTAGCGGTGGTCGTCGGGCCCGTTGGTGGTGTAGCCGGGAACGGTGATCGCGCCCGCCGTCATGATGGCGAGGTCGGCGATCGGCCATTCCGGCCGGTTCTCGGAGACCAGCGCGACCCGGTCGCCCGGCTCGACGCCGAGCGCGGCCAGCGCCGTGGCGAGCGACGCCGCCTCGCCCGCCGCCGCGCGCCAGCTCGTCGGGTGGAATTCGCCCGCGCGCTTGCGCCCACAGGAAGGGCGCGTCGCCCTCCCGCGCCGCCCGCGCGAAGAACAGGGCGGGAAGGCTGGGCCAGATTTCCTCAGGCATGGGATTCCGTCTGCTGGGCGCGCCTCATCCTGAGCCTGTCGGTGGACGCGGAGCACCACGGCGTTGGCGCCGGGCGTACGGTTTCTTATATCCTCGCAGAGAACGAGGAGTCACCCATGGCCAAGTCCGCAGCGAAGCCCCGCACCCTCGGCACGCTGCCCGAGTGGGACCTGGCGGACCTTTATCCAGGCCCGCAAAGCCCCGAGATCGCCGCCGACCTCGACCGCATGGCGGGCGAGGTCGCCGATGTTCCGCGCGTCCTATCGCGGCAAGGTGGCCGACCTGGACGGCGCCGCGCTCGCCGCCGCCATCGCGCGCTATGAGACGATCGACGAGACCTTGTCGCGCCTGGCGAGCTATGCCGGGCTGCTCCATTCCGGCGACGTGTCGAGCCCGGAGATCGGCCGCTTCTACCAGACCGTGCAGGAGCGGGTGAACGCCATCTCGTCGGACCTGATCTTCCTGACCCTCGAGATCAACAAGATCGACGACGACGCGCTCGAGGCGCGGCTCGCCGATCCGGCGCTCGCCCATTACGCGCCGTGGCTGCGCGACGTGCGCGCCTTCCGCCCGCACGAGCTGGCCGAGGATCTCGAGCGGCTGCTGCACGAGAAGAGCGTGTCCGGCCGCGCCGCATGGGTGCGGCTGTTCGACGAGACCGAGGCGGCGCTGCGCTTCACGGTCGACGGCAAGGAACTGACCGGTCGCCGAGACGCTGCATCTGATGTGCGAGCCCGATGCGAAGAAGCGCCGCGCCGCGGCGAAAGCGCTGGGCCAGGTATTCGCCAGGAATTTGCGCCTGTTCGCCCACATCACCAACACGCTCGCCAAGGACAAGGAGATCGAGGATCGCTGGCGCCACTACCCGCGCCCGCAATCGGCCCGCAACCTCGCCAACCTGGTCGAGGACGAGGTGGTCGACGCGCTGGTCGCCGCGGTCCGCGACGCCTATCCGCGCCTGTCGCACCGCTATTACCGCATGAAGGCCAGGTGGTTCGGCAAGGACGCGCTCGACTACTGGGACCGCAACGCGCCGCTGCCCGAGGGCGAGGACCGCCTCGTGCCGTGGGACCGGGCGCGCGACATCGTGCTCGGCGCCTATGCCGGCTTCGCGCCGGAGATGGCCGAGGTCGGCCGGCGCTTCTTCGACAATGCCTGGATCGACGCGCCGGCGCGGCCGGGCAAGGCTTCGGGCGCCTTCGCCCACCCGACCGTGCCGTCGGCGCACCCCTATCTGCTGCTCAACTACCAGGGGCGCGTGCGCGACGTGATGACGCTCGCCCACGAGCTCGGCCACGGCGTGCACCAGGTGCTGGCGGCGCCGCGCGGCCAGCTGATGTCGCAGACGCCGCTGACGCTCGCCGAGACCGCCTCGGTGTTCGGCGAGATGCTGACCTTCCGCGCGCTGCTCGCCGCCGAGACCAACCCGGCGCAGCGCAAGGTGATGCTCGCCTCCAAGGTCGAGGACATGATCAACACGGTGATCCGCCAGATCGCCTTCTACAATTTCGAGTCCGCGCGTGCACGAGAAGCGGCGCGAGGGCGAGCTGACGGCCGACGAGATCTGCGCCGATCTGGATGGACGTGCAGGGCGAAAGCCTGGGCCCCGCCATCCGGTTCGACGACGATTACCGCACCTACTGGACCTACATCCCGCACTTCATCCACTCGCCGTTCTACGTCTATGCCTATGCGTTCGGCGACTGCCTGGTGAACTCGCTCTACGCCCTCTATGCCGACGCGCACGAGGGGTTCGCGCGGAAATATCTCGACATGCTGCGCGCCGGCGGCACGCAGCGCCACAAGGAGCTGCTGGCGCCGTTCGGGCTCGACGCGTCCGATCCCGCCTTCTGGTCGCGCGGGCTCGGCGTGATCGAGGGGCTGATCGACGAGCTGGAAGGTCTCGCCTAGTGGCCGAGCGACACCCCTCGCGCGCCGCGCCACGACGCGGACGCCGACCGCCTGACCGGCCGCATCGGTCGCTATGCCCGGGTCGGCACCGCCGTCGGCGGCATCGCGGCGCGGCTGGCGGGCGAGCGGCTATCTCGGCCGCCCCGCCGACCGCCAGCGCAACGCCGAGCGATCTGCGCGCCGCGCTCGGCGGGCTCAAGGGGCCGCTGATGAAGGTGGCGCAGATCATGTCGACCGTGCCCGACATGCTGCCCGCCGAATACACCGCCGAGCTCTCGCAGCTCCAGTCCAACGCGCCGGCGATGGGCTGGCTGTTCGTGCGCCGGCGCATGGCGGCCGAGCTGGGCCCGGACTGGGAGAAGAAGTTCAAGTCCTTCGAGCGCGAGGCCGCGGCCGCCGCCTCGCTCGGCCAGGTGCACAAGGCGCTCGGACGCGACGGGCGCGCGCTCGCCTGCAAGCTGCAATACCCCGACATGGCCTCGGCCGTGGAGGCCGACCTGCGCCAGCTCCGCCTCGTCTTCGCGGCTCTATCGCCGCTACGACAAGGCGATCGACCCGTCGCAGATCCACGCCGAGATCTCCGACCGGCTGCGCGAGGAGCTCGATTACGAGCGCGAGGCGAAGCACATGATGCTGTACCGCGACATGCTGGCGAAGGAGAGCGGCGTCCACGTGCCCGAGCCGGTGCCGGCTCTGTCGACCGGGCGCCTGCTCACCATGACCTGGCTCGAGGGCAAGCGCCTGCTCGAGATCAAGGACGCGCCGCAAGCCTTCCGCAACCAGGTCGCCCACAACATGTTCCGCGCCTGGTACGTGCCCTTCTACAATTACGGCGTGATCCACGGCGACCCGCACCTCGGCAACTACTCGGTCACCGCCCGACGGCGCGGTGAACCTGCTCGATTTCGGCTGCATCCGCGTCTTCCCGCCGGCCTTCGTGCAGGGGGTGATCGACCTCTACAACGCGCTCGACAAGGGCGACCACGACCTCGCCGTGCACGCCTACGAGACCTGGGGCTTCAAGAACCTGTCGCACGAGGTGATCGAGATCCTCAACATGTGGGCGGCGTTCCTCTACGGGCCGCTGCTGGAGAACCGCCGCCGGCCGATCCAGGACAAGGAGGGCATGTACGGCGCCGAGGTCGCGGGCAAGGTGCACCGCAAGCTGCGCGAGCTGGGCGGCGTCACGCCGCCGCGCGAGTTCGTGCTGATGGACCGCGCGGCCATCGGGCTCGGCTCGGTGTTCATGCACCTTTAGGCCGAGATCAACTGGCACCGCCTGTTCCACGAGCTGACGCGCGGCTTCGAGACCGCCGCCCTCGCGAAGCGCCAAGCGGCGGCACTCAAGAAGGCGGGCGTCCCCGCCGCCCTCGAAAGCGGCAAGGCGAAGCGGTAGGCGCCGCCCCTTGGAAATCCGGCGCAATTGACGGATTCGGGGTGGCGGCTCATATTGCCCATGAATTGGGCTGCGGCGCAGCGGGGCCCCAAGCGAACCATGCGGAGGCCATGAAGCCCCTTTCCCAGGATACGGCGACCGATCCCGACATCGCCGAGGCGCTGCGTGTCGTGGAGATCGAGATCGAGGGGCTGAGACGCCTGGCCGGCGCGCTCGACGGCGCCTTCGTCGCGGCGCTGGATGCGCTGTCGGCGACGCGCGGGCGGGTCGTCGTCACCGGCATGGGCAAGTCGGGCCACGTGGCGCGCAAGGTGGCGGCGACGCTGGCCTCCACCGGCACCCCCGCCCTCTACGTCCATCCCGGCGAGGCGAGCCACGGCGACCTCGGCATGATCACGGCCGACGACTGCGTGATCGCGCTCTCCAACTCGGGCGAGACGCCGGAGCTTTCCGATATCGTCGCCCACACGCGCCGCCACGGCGATCAAGCTGATCGCGGTCACCGGCAAGGCGACCAGCGCCCTGGCGCGCGCCGCCGACGTCAGCGCTGGTGCTGGCCGGCGTGCGCGAGGCCTGCCCGCTCGACCTCGCGCCCACCTCGTCGACCACGGCGATGATGGTGCTGGGCGACGCGCATCGCCGTCGCGCTGCTGCAGCGCCACGGCTTCAAGGCCGACGATTTCCAGGCGCTGCACCCGGGCGGCCAGCTCGGAAGGCGCTTCATCAAGGTGTCCGACATCATGCATGCGGGCGAGGAGACGCCGCTCGCCGCGCCGCGACGCGCCGATGTCGGACGTGCTGGTCACCATGACGGCGAAGAGCTTCGGCTGCGTCGGCATCGTCGACGACGCCGGGCAAGCTGATCGGCATCATCACCGACGGCGATCTGCGCCGGCACATGAACGACGGGCTGATCGGGCGCCGCGCGGCCGAGGTGATGACGGCCCGGCCACGCACCGTCGTGCCCGAGCTGCTGGCCGCCCAGGCGCTGCGCACCATGAACGAGAACAAGATCACCAGCCTGTTCGCCGTCGAGCGCGGCCGGCCGGTCGGCATCCTGCACATCCATGACTGCCTGCGCGCGGGCGTGGCCTGAGGCGCGGGGCATGGCCGAGCGTTCCGAACCGGCGCGCGCCACGAGCACGCCTGCGGATGCGCCACGCCGGCAAGCGCTACACGCGCTTCGTCTGGCTGATGCGTGTCGTGCTGCCGTCGGTGGCCGCGGTGCTGGTGGTGCTGGTCGTCGCCTGGCCGCAGTTCCAGGGCGTGCGCGACGGATTCCGCATCGAGATCGCCAGGCTGAAGCTGCCCTTCGCCGGCGGCCAGCATTTGTCGCACGCGCGCTTCACCGGGGTCGACCGCAAGAACCGGCCCTATACGGTGACCGCCGATTCCGCCGTGCAGGCCGAGGACACGCCCGGGCGTGGTCGACCTCGCCCGTCCCAAGGCCGACATCACCCTGTCGGACGGGGCGTGGGTCGCCGCCTCGGCGCGCCAGGGCACCTACACTCAAGGACAACGAGGTGCTGCATCTCGACGGCGAGGTCGACCTGTTCCACGACACCGGCTTCGAGATGCACACCCCCAGCGCCACGGTCGACCTGAAGAACGGCACCGCGGCGGGCGACCAGCCGGTGCGGGGCCACGGCCCGACCGGCGCGCTCAACGCCGCGGGGTTCCGCATCCTCGACGGCGGCAAGCGCATCCTGTTCACCGGCAAGGCCCGGCTCGTGCTGAGTCCCGGAGGCCCGGCGCGGATGACGCGGCGCGCGCCGCCGGTGTCCCGCCCTCGCCCTCTGCGCTGCTCGCCCTGCTGCTGGGGCCGCATCCCGCCGCGGCGCAGGTCGCCCTGCCCGGCGCGGCCAATGCCAAGGCGCCGATCGAGATCACCGCCGACAACGGCATCGAGTGGCAGCAGAACGCGCAGGCCTACGTGGCGCGCGGCCATGCCCGCGCCGCCCAGGGCGATTCCGCCGTCCATGCCGACGTGCTGACCGCCTACTACGCCGGCGGCAAGAACGAGGGCAAGGCGACCCAGATCACCCGGATCGACGCCGAGGGCAACGTCCGCCTCACCTCGCCCAACGGCACCGCGACCGGCACCAAGGCGGTCTATGACGTCGCCAAGGGGGTGCTGGTGCTGACCGGCCGTCCGGTGCTGGTGACCAAGACCGACCGCATCACCGCCAGCCAGTCGCTCGAGTTCTGGCGCGACAAGAACCTGATGGTCGCGCGCGGCGACGCCCGCGCGGTGCGGGCCGACCGCCAGCTCGCCGCCGACGTGCTGACCGCGCATCTCGCCAAGGACGCCAAGGGCCAGGACCAGATCACCCGCATCGACGGGTTCGGCCATGTGGTGGTGTCGCAGCCGGGCGAGATCGCCCGCGCCACGCAAGGCGTCTATAACCTGCAAACCGGTATCGCGACGTTAACCGGATCGGTTAAGATTACCCGCGGGCAAAACCAGCTCAACGGGGATCGCGCCATCGTGAACATGAACACCGGGAAGAGCCGTCTTTTGAGCGCGCCGGGCGCGCCGGTGCACGGCATCCTGGTGCCCGAGAAGAAGAAGCCGGGAGCCGCGCAGTGAGCGCCGACGGGACCGTTGCCGGCGGCGGCCGGCCGGGCGGGCCGCGCCTGGTGGCCACCAGCGACGGGCTGGTGGCGCGCAACCTGGGCAAGCGATTCAAGCGTCGCCCCGTGCTGCGCGACGTGAGCCTGTCGCTCCGCCGCGGCGAGGCGGTCGGGCTACTGGGCCCCAACGGCGCCGGCAAGACCACCTGCTTCTACCTGATCACCGGGCTGGTCGCGCCCGACCAGGGCTCGATCGCGGTCGACGGGCACGACATCACCGAGCTTCCGATGTATCGCCGGGCGCGCATGGGCATCGGCTATCTGCCGCAGGAGGCCTCGATCTTCCGCGGGCTCAGCGTCGAGAACAACATCCGCGCGGTGCTGGAGGTGGCGCACGCCGCGCCCGAGCGGCGCGAGGCGCTGCTCGAGGAGCTGCTGGCCGAGTTCTCCATCACCCATCTGCGCCGCACCCCGGCGGTCGCGCTGTCGGGCGGCGAGCGGCGCCGCGTCGAGATCGCCCGGGCGCTGGCCGCCCAGCCGGCCTTCATGCTGCTCGACGAGCCGCTGGCCGGCATCGACCCGATCGCCGTCAACGAGATCCGCCAGCTCGTCTCGCACCTGAAGGATCGCGGCATCGGCGTCCTGATCACCGACCACAACGTGCGCGAGACGTTGGAAATCGTCGACCGCGCGTACATCTTGCATGACGGGCTGGTGCTGATGGAGGGCGCGCCGGCCGAGATCGTGGCCCATGAGGACGTCAGGCGTGTTTACCTTGGGGAAAGGTTCAGCCTCTAGCCTCGGCTAATCCCCTGTAGGACAACGGAATAATGGCTCTATCGCCACGGTTGGACCTGCGCCAGCAGCAGACGCTGGTGATGACGCCGCAGTTGCAGCAGGCGATCAAGCTTCTGCAAATGTCCAACCTGGAGCTCACCGACTATGTCGAGGCCGAGCTCGAGCAGAACCCTTTGCTCGAGCGCGAGGAGTCCGACCAGCCGGGGGATGCCGACGGCCCGTCCGACGCCGGCAGCGGCGCCGAGGACGGGCGCGATTCCACCTTCGACGACGAGCCCGCCCAGCCCGACGCGGTCGAGCTGGCCGCGACCGAGGCAATGCCCGGCGTGGACGATTCCGGGCTCGACGCCGATTACGAGAACGAATGGGACAAGGACGGCTCCGGCGGCTCCTACGAGGGCGGGGCGGACAGCACGCAGAGCCAGTGGACCGGGGCCGATGGCGACGCCGAACGCACCGTCGCCGGCGGCGTCAGCCTGCGCGACCACATGCTCGGCCAGATCAACGTCGACCTGGACGACCCCGTCGACCGGGTGATCGCGCTGCACCTGATGGAGGTGATGGACGAGTCGGGCTACGTGCCCGGCGACCTCGCCGCCATCGCCTCGCTGCTCAACTGCGCGGTCGAGCGCGTCGAGGCGACGCTCGAACGGGTGCAGCAGTTCGACCCGCCCGGCGTGTTCGCCCGCGACCTGGCCGAGTGCCTGGCGCTGCAGCTGCGCGACCGCGGCCGGCTCGACGGGCCGATGCAGACGCTGCTCGCCCATCTCGACATGCTCGCCCGGCGCGACCTGCCCCAGCTCGTCAAATTGTGCGGCGTGACGCCCGACCGTCTCGCCGCGATGATCAACGAGATCCGCACCCTCAACCCCAAGCCCGCCACCGCCTTCGACGTGGTCGAGACCCAGCCGGTCACGCCCGACGTGATCATGCGCCCGCGCCAGGGCGGCGGCTGGATCGTCGAGCTGAACGCCGAGACGCTGCCGCGCGTGCTGGTCAACACGCGCTATTTCTCCGTGGTGTCGAAGCAGGCGCGCTCGCCGTCCGAAAAGGAATACATCGTCGACCGGTTCCACTCGGCGAGCTGGCTGGTCAAGGCGCTGCACCAGCGCGCCCAGACGATCCTGAAGGTCGCGACCGAGATCGTCGACCAGCAGGACATGTTCTTCCGCCAGGGCGTCGAGTATCTGCGCCCGCTGACCCTGCGCGACGTGGCGACCGTCGTGCTGGTGCACGAATCCACCGTCAGCCGCGTCACCAACAACAAGTTCATCGCCACGCCGCGCGGCGTGTACGAGCTGCGCTACTTCTTCAACTCGGGCCTCAGCCACGGCGAGGCGGGCGGCCTGCATTCCGCCGAATCGGTCCGCTTCCGCATCAAGGCGCTGATCGAGGCCGAGACGCCGGACGACGTGCTGTCCGACGACCGAATCGTCGAGATCCTGCACGACAAGGGCGTCGACATCGCCCGGCGCACGGTGGCCAAATACCGGGAATCCATGCGGATTCCATCGTCGGTCCAGCGCCGGCGCGACAAGTCCTTGCAACTGAGCGACTAGACCCCAATTAAGGGGGCGCGCGCGACCGGATGCCCCCACCCCGTCCGCGCAACGTATTGAAACCACTAGGGATTTCACGTACCCGCCCGCGCCCGCAACGGCGTGGACAGGGTCCGCGCCGGTCGGGTCGGCACGCTTGACTTGCCCCCGGCCCGCGACTAGCTTCCCCCGCCCATCGGCAGGCGCCGTCCGCGAGCGGGGCCGGACCGGTCGACAGCGCAGAGCGCGCGGCCGGCGAAGCGTTTCCCGTGCGGGGGGTGAGGTGTGTGCCATGCAGATCGCCGAGTTATTGTCACCTGAGGCCGTCGTGCCTGTTCTTGCTGCGACCAGCAAGAAGCAGGCGCTGCAGGAGCTCGCGCGGCTGGCCGCCGCCGACACCGGGCTTCCCGACCGCGCCATCTTCGAGGTGCTGCTGGAGCGCGAGCGGCTGGGCACCACCGGCGTCGGGCGCGGCATCGCCATCCCGCACGGCAAGCTCGCCGGGCTCGATCGCATCCACGGGCTGTTCGCCCGGCTGGAGACCCCGATCGACTTCGACGCGATCGACGACCAGAACGTCGATCTGGTGTTCCTTCTTCTCGCCCCCGAGACCGCCGGGGCCGACCACCTGAAGGCGCTGGCGCGCGTCTCGCGCCTGTTGCGCGACGGCGGGGTGTGCGACAAGCTGCGCGGCGCCAAGGGGGCCCGCGACCTCTACGCCCTGCTCACCGCCGAGCCCGCCTCGCACGCGGCGTAGGCCAAGCGCTACCCGGCGCGTCAAAGCCGTCGATCCCTTCGTCCGCCGACGCAGTTGACCCTCGCCCCGCCGAGGGCTAGCGTTCATTGTCCACGGACCAGGGAGACAATAGACATGAATAAGCATCTTCGCGTGGCGGGACGTCTGGGTCTGACGGTGGCGGCCGTCGCGCTGGTGGGTGCGCTCGCCGCCCGTCCGGCGGCGGCCGAGCCGATGAAGCTCAAGATCAACTGGGCGGTGACGCCGGCGCATCTGACGCCGCTGATCCCGCTGGTGCCCAAGAGCGTCTACCACCATTACGGCAAGAGCTACGTGGTCGAGCCGATCCGCATGCACGGCACCGGCCCCGCATTGACCGCGCTCGCCTCGGGCAATCTCGATGTCGGCGCGATCAGCTACCAGGGGCTCGCCCTCTCGGTGATCAACGCCAAGATCAACGTGCGCGCCATCTGCGACGTGCTCGAGGACCATCCGCCGAACCAGTCGAGCGGGTTCTGGGTGCGCAAGGATGCCGGCATCACGAAGGTCGAGGACCTGAAGGGCAAGAATATCGGCATCAACGCGCGCGGCTCGGGCGTCGACGCCGCGGCGCGCGCCATGATGCACCAGCACGGGATGGACGCCGACAAGGACTACAACCTGGTCGAGCTGCGCTTCCCGGCCCAGCTTCCGGCGCTGGAATCGGGCCGGCTGGACGCGGCCTTCCTGGTGACGCCGTTCAACTTCAAGGCCGAGAAGGCCGGCAAGTTCAACGAGCTGTTCGCCACGCGCGACGCGATGGGCGGCTCGGTCGTCACCGAGCTGTGGGTGGTGAAGGAGGACTTCCTGAAGAAGCACCGCGACGTGCTGACCGACCTGATCGAGGACCAGATCCTGGCGCGCCGCTGGATGACCCAGCACACCGACAAGGTGGCGCAGCTTCTCGAGAAGGTCACCAAGATCCCGGCCAAGCGTTTCGCCGACTGGGTGATGACCGACCGCGGCATCTATCACTCGCCCGATCTGATGTTCGACGTCGCCACCATGCAGCACAACATCGACACGCTGGCGAAGCTCAAGCTGCTGCCCAAGTCGATCGACGCCAAGAAGTACGTCGATCTGTCGATGGCCAAGGCCGCGAACGAACGCCTGGCCACCAACTGACGGGCCGGCCGCACGTCTCGCCGTTCGTCCCGGGGTGGCCCCGCATTGCGCGACGGGCCATCTCGAAGGGCGAACGGCGAGCCCTTCGCGACGACAACACGTCCTGGACCGGCCGTGCCGCACGATAGCGTCGAGTCGCTGGCAATACGGCGGCGCCGAGAGCGCCGGCGGCGTTGACTTCCCCGCCCGTGGCGGCTAGCGTCGGCGTAAATAAAGTCGTAACAGGGGGCAAGCAGGTCCGGTCCGCGCCGCAGACCGGGTACGCTGCGGAGGCGTCGACCTCCCGGGGCCGTGGCGGGGGCTGCGGAGCGAACGCGGCCGGCGCGCCGGGACGGCACGCCGATTATTCCAGCGGGAGGTGGACGGCGTGGCGACCAAACTCGAACCCCATTCCAATCCGGCCGAGGCGGCGCCTGCGGGCATCGTCATCGACGAGGTCATGCACGAGTACCGCCCGCCGCGTGGCCGGCCGGTGCTGGCGCTCGACCGCCTGTCGATCGAGGTGCGCGAGCGCGAGTTCATCGCCATTCTCGGCCCGTCGGGCTGCGGCAAGTCCACGCTCCTGTACCTGATGGGCGGGTTCATGCCGCTGCAGTACGGCCAGATCACGGTCAACGGGCGCCAGGTCACCGGGCCGGGGCCGGACCGCGGCATCGTGTTCCAGCACTTCGCCCTGTTCCCGTGGAAGACGGTGCAGGACAACGTGCTGTACGGGCTGGAGAAGCAGCGCCTGCCCAAGGACCAGCGGCTGGAGATCGCCGCGCGCTTCATCGAGCTCGTCGGCCTCAAGGGCTTCGAGGATTCGTACCCGTCGCAGCTTTCCGGCGGCATGAAGCAGCGCGTCGCCATCGCCCGCACGCTGGCGATCGACCCCGAGGTGCTGCTGATGGACGAGCCGTTCGGCGCGCTCGACGCGCAGACACGCTCGCTGATGCAGGAGGAGCTGATCGCCATCTGGAACCGCTCGCCCAAGACCGTGGTGTTCGTCACCCACGACGTGCGCGAGGCGGTGATGCTGGCCGACCGGGTGGCGGTGATGACCGCGCGCCCCGGCCGGCTGAAGGAGATCGTCGACACCCGCTTCGAGGGCGGCCACAACCCCGACATCACCCGCACGCGCGAGTTCGCCGAGAAGGTGGACTACACCTGGAATCTGGTGCGCGAGGAGGCCATCGCCGCGGAGCGCAACAAGTGAACCGGGTGGCCACTACGCTGTGGCGCTACACCCCCGTCCTCATCCTCGCGCTGGCGTGGGAGGCGGTGACCCAGGCGCACTGGGTTTCGGAGTACGCGTTGCCCACCTTGTCCTCGACGCTCGAGGCGCTCTGGAACCTATCGTTCGACGACCTCTGGTACCACACGATGCTGTCGGTGGCGCGCGGCGCGGCCGGCCTGGGCGTCGCGCTGGTGGTCGGCACCGCCGCCGGCATCTTCATGGCCTGGTACCGGCCGGTGCGCATCCTGGTGAAGCCGTTCATCCAGTGCTTCTACCCCATGCCAAAATCGGCGCTGATCCCGCTCACCATCATGTGGATCGGGCTGGGCGACATGTCGAAGATCACGCTGATCTTCATCGGCTGCCTCCTGCCCATCGTGGTCAGCGCGTTCAACGCGGCGCGCGGCGTCGACCACATCCTGGTCTGGTCGGCGCGCGGCATGGGCGCGACCGACCGCGAGGTTCTGTGGGAGGTGGTGGTGCCCGCCGCGCTCCCCGAGATCCTCAACGGCTATCGCGTGGCGCTCGCGCTGTGCTTCATCCTGGTGGTGGCGGGCGAGCTGATCATCGCCAATAACGGCATCGGCTACCTGATCAACTTCCTCGGCGAGGGCGGCGACTATGCCGGCATGTTCGCCGGGGTGATCACCATCTCCGCCGTCGGGTTCGCCGCCGACCGGCTCTACATGATGGGGATGCGGCGCATCCTCGTGTGGCAGGAGTAGACCCATGTCGCGCGCCTCCTCCGCCGTTCCGCGCGGCGCTGCCACCGTCCCGCTGCGCCGCGAAGGCCCGTCGACCAGCTCGTGGATGTTCGACAAGCTGGGGCCCTACGTCATCATCGGCACGCTGCTCGTCGCGTGGGAGGTGGCGGCCCAGCGCCATCTGGTGATCCCGTTCCTGCTGCCGGCGCTGTCGACCGTGCTGGCGCGCATCGCCAACGACGCGATGTCGGGCGCGCTCGCCATCAATGTGGGCCTCACCGTCTACCGCACCCTCGTGGCGTTCTTCCTGGCGTCGGCGATCGGCATCATGATCGGCGTGCTGATGACGCGAAAGGCCTCGATCAAGTGGTTCTTCGACCCGCTGATCTCGATCGGCCTGCCCATGCCCAAGATCGCGCTGCTGCCGGTCTTCATGCTGTGGTTCGGGCTGTTCGACACGTCGAAGATCCTGATGGTCGCGTTCTCGGCCTGCTTCCAGATCATCATCACCACCTGGAACGGCACGCGGAACGTGGAGAAGGAGCTGATCTGGTCGGCCCGCTCGCTCGGCGCGTCCGACCGCCAGATCCTGTGGGAGATCATCATGCCGGCGGCCATGCCGCAGATCCTGACCGGGCTGCAGATCGCCATGCCGGTGTGCATGATCGTCGTGCTGGTGACCGAGATGCAGATGGGCGGGCGCGGACTCGGCGACGCCATGCTGGTCGCGGCGCGATACGCCCAGTCGCCGGGCGTGTTCGCCGGCATCATCGAGATCGGCTCGCTCGGCTTCGTCATCATCAAGACGATGGAGATGGTCCGCCGCCGCCTCCTGAAGTGGCACCAGGAGACGCAGCGCGAGGAGACGACGGTCTGAGGCCTGGCGCCCCGTGGTCGCCACCCTCCTCGTCATCGATCCGAAGGCCGAAACCTACGCCGCGCGCATCCGCGAGCTTTTCCCGGAGGTCACGGTGCGCGCCGTCGCGGGCCGGTCGGCCGCGGGCGAGGAGGTGGCCGACGTCGTCGCCATGATGGCGCTCGGCCCCGTCTTCGAGGACGGCGTGATCCGGCGGGCGTCCCGGCTGGAATGGCTGCAGTTCCTGTCCTCCGGCAGCGACGCGCTCAAGAACCTGCCGTCGCTTCCGGGCCACGTCCACGTCACCTCGTCCCATGGCGTGCACGGCGCGCCGGTCTCCGAGATGGCGCTCACCCAGATGCTGGTGCTCGCCCGCGACTTCCGCGCCATCCTCGACAACCAGCGCCGCGCCATCTGGCAGAAGCGCCGCCAGCCCCTGCTCAACGGCAAGACCGTCGCCATCGTCGGCACCGGGCTGATCGGCCGCGCGCTCGCCGAGCGGTGCAAGGCGCTGGGCATGACGGTGCTCGGCGTCACCGCGACGCCGCGCGACATCCCCTTTTTCGACCGCACCGTGCCGCGCGCTTCGCTCGGCGACGTTGCGGCGGGCGCGGATTTCCTGGTGCTGCTCACCGCGCTGACGCACGAGACCCGGCGGATCGTCGATGCCGCCGTGCTCGCCCGGATGAAGCGGACGGCGATCCTGATCAACCTCGCCCGCGGCGACGTCGTCGACCAGGATGCGCTGCTGGCCGCGCTGCAGGAAGGCCGCCTCGCCGGGGCCGGGCTCGACGTGTTCGCGGTCGAGCCCTTGCCGGGCGACCACCCGTTCTGGCACATGGACCAGGTGATCGTCACGCCGCACATGGCGGGCGAGAACGACCTCTATCCCGACCTCGTCATGCCGATCGTCGCGCACAATCTGCGCGCCTTCCTCGACGGCCGGCCCGAAGCGATGCGGAACCGCGTCGCCCGGGGATAGATCTCCTTCCGATCAGGTCGGCGCGCCCCCACATCGCCCTCTCCCTTTCAGGAGGAGGGGCGCACGGCACAACCCTGCGATCCTCCCGCAGCGCGTTGTACCAAGTCTCGATGATCTGAACCTATGCCGTCATTGCGACCCGCGGGCTTGTCCCGCGGGGAAGCAATCCAGGGCTGCGCAAAGGTTCCTGGATTGCTTCGTCGCGGCGCTCCTCGCAATGACAACTCAAGAGAGTCCCGATCACCGGGATCGGGTATGGGAGGCACCGCGCAAGCTACAGCTCGATGATCTCCTGCGGCGTCTTGTGCAGCCGCTCGACCGTGCCGTCGGCATGGGTCAGGAAGTTGTCGCACACCGTGGCGAACGCGCCGGAATTGGCGACGCCGGGGTGGCAGCCGATGTTCATGTCGCCCGCGATCGCCATCGGCTCGTCGTGGCGCACCAGCGGCCGCTCGACATTCTCGTAGCCCTGGCCGTGGCAGTGCAGCCGCCGCTCCGCAGCGAAGCCGCGCTCCTGCATGTAGGCGTTATAGGCGGCGAAAATCTCGCGGCACGCCGCGCCGGGCTTGAGAAGCCCGATCGTGAAGTTCTGCGCCTCGACCGCCGCGCCGAACGCGTCGACCAGCGCCTGCGGCGCCTTGCCGAGGACGAAGATGCGCGCCATGTGGACGAAGAACCCGCCCGGCCCCGAGTTCTCGGCCTGCCAGATGAACACGTCGCCGTCGCGCATCTCCCGCCCCTGCTGCGGCGAGAGGCGCAGATGCGCGGGCGTGCCGGGGGGCGCAGACGAGCCGAGGAAATAGCCGGTCTGGCTGCCCAGCAGCCGGCCGACATAGTCGGAGTAGGACAGGACCTCGAAGTCCTTCTTGCCGGGCTGCACCTGGTCGCGGGTGCGCGCCAGGATCTCGTCCTGCATCGCCGCGGCGCGCCGGATCAGCGCGATGTCGCCTGGGCTTTTCACCGCCTTGATGCGGTCGAGCATGTCGCTCGCGTCGGTGAGCGCGACCCCGGACAGACGCTCGGCGAGGCGGCGGGCGAAGCCGTGATACATCATGAAATCGCCGAGAAGCCCCACCCGCCGATGGCCGCCCTCCGTCACCGCGCGTGCCGCAAGCTCGGCATCGTAGCCCTGCGTGTAGCCGACGGCCGGGAAGCTGGGGGTGGTCAGCCGGCGCCCGACGCCCGGCGCCTCCGGACCGGCCGGGTCGAGCGCCGCGTCGGCGTCGAACGCCCCGTGATGGACGATGGTCATCGGCCCGTCGGCCGGAAAGACGATGGTCTGCGGATAGGTGCCGAGCGGGATGGTGCCGGTGAGCCAGCGGAAATAGCCGCCGCCGCCGGTCAGCGCGTTCGCCCCCTGCGCGATCAGCGCATCGAGCTTCGCCTCCGCCATCGCCTCGCGCGTCGCGGCCCAGCGGCGCTCGAGCTCGGCCCGGGGCAGGGAATCGCGCGTGCGCTCGTCGGTCTCGGCCATCGCTGCCTCCGCGTTCGTGTGGGTGAGGGCGCGCGGATCATAGCGCCGCAGGGCCCCTTATGCGGCGAGATTCGCACGGGAAGATGCGCTACCATCCGCGCAGCCTACGCCCCGTCCCCCGCGGGACGCGCCGGCAATCCAACGGGAGGGTCGCATGTTCTCCAAGCTCAACCATCTCGCCATCACCACCGACCAGTACACGGTGCTGGGCATGTTCTATCGTGCCTATTTCAACTTGAAGGTCTCGGGCGACACCGAGCGCGAGCGCTCCGCCATCTCCGTCGGCGACGGCTATGTCGGCATGACCCTGATCCCGCGCCGGGCCGGGCGGCGCGGCGGGCTCGACCATTTCGGGATCGAGGTCGACGATTTCGACAAGGCGCGCGGGCGCATCGAGAGCGACTTCCCCGACATCGAGGTGGTCAAGCGTCCCGGCAACCGGCCGTTCGCCAGCTTCTCGACCCACGACCCGGCCGGCAACTATTTCGACATGTCGCAGAAGGAGCACGAGAACCGCAACGACGTGTACAACATGGCGTCCTGGGACCAGGACATCCGGCTGACGCATTTCGCGCTGCGCGTGCGCGAGCCGGAGCGGGTGACGCGCTTCTACAAGGACGTGTTCGAGCTGGAGACCCGCAACGCGCCCGCGGGCGGCGGCACGGAGCTGACCGACGGCCGCATGACCCTGATGATCCTGCCGTGGAAGATCTCGGACTTCAACGGCTCGGGCATCGAGCAGCCGGCGCTCGACCATATCGGCTTCGAGGTGCCGGACCTCGACGCCTTCGCGGCGCGCGTCGAGAAGCTGAAGACCTCGAACCCGCATATCGCCCCGCGCCCGATCGACTTCAACGAGGAGGGCAAGGCGCGCCTCGCGCTGCTCAAGCGCTGCCCGCGCGGCAGCTACCACATGGCCGACCCCGACGGCACGCTGATCGACGTGGCCGGGCGTCACTGACCGGGGCGGGCGGCGCGCGCCGCCCTCAGCCCTGCGGGGCGATGCCGGTGCGGCGCGCGACGGTCCAGTAGAGCGCGAGGATCGGGATCAGCAGCACCAGCATGCTGACGGCGACGGCGGAGCCCTGGCCGTAGGACGAGCTCAGCACAAGGCTCCACACCACCACCGAAAGCGGCTGGTTGTCGCTGGTCGACAGCACGACCGGCAGGGTGAGCTCGCGATAGGCGAGCAGCGCGATCCAGATCCACGCATACATCATCGCCGGCAGCAGCAGCGGCACGACCACGGAGCGCATCGTGCCGGCGAGCCCCGCCCCGCTGACCGTCGCCGATTCCTCGAGCTCGCGGTGGAGCTGGATCAGGGCGCTGTTGGTCATGCGCGAGCCATAGCTCAGCGTCGCCACCACATAGACCAGCACCAGGATCCAGATCGTGCCGTAGATCGGCAGCGCGCCGCGCAGCACGAACAGCGCCATCAGCCACGCCGCCACGCTGAACACGATCGCCGGCACGGTGTGCGGCAGGAAGGCGAAGAAGTCGTACACCTGGCGGAACCGCAGCCGCGAGCGCAGCACCACCCACGACACCGCGACGCTCAGCGTCACCGTGATGGTGGGCACGATCAGCATCAGCTCCACCGTGTTGCGCAGCCCGTTCAGCACCAGCGCGTGCGGCAGCGAGCGGAAATTGCCGAACGAGAGGCTCGCGAAGGCCGCCTTGCTGACCGGCTGCAGGAAGGGCAGCCCCGCCGACCAGATCAGGGTGAGGACCGGCAAGAGCTGCGCGAACAGGAAATAGACCGCGACGAACGCGACCGCCGCCCAGCGCCACCGCCCCAGCTTCACCTGGCTGGGCTTGTAGTTCTTTCCCGTGACCACGGCGAAGCGCGGCGCGCGGCTCTGCACCTTGCCGTACCACCAGCTCAGCACCACGGCGAGGATCAGCATGAACATGCTGAGCGCGGCGACGCCGCCATATTGCGGCAGGCCCTCGGTCGGGCTCACCTGCAGATAGACGTAGGTCGAGAAGGTGAAGATGCGGTTCGTGAGCCCGATGATGGCGGGCACGTCGAACGCGGCGAAGCCGATGGTGAACACGTAGATGCTGGCGGCGAGGATTCCCGGCCACGCGACCGGCAGGGTCATCCGCCACAGCGTCTGGCGCGTCTTCGCGCCCGACATGCGCGCCGCCTCCTCGAGCGAGGCATCCATCGACCGGAACACGATGGCCGTCATCACGAACGTGACCGGGGTCAGCGCCAGCCCCTCCACGATGCCCATCCCGGCGATCGTCGAGATGTTGAACGGCGAGGACGCCAGCCCCAGCGCGCCGCGCAGCGCCGTGTTGATGAGGCCGATCCGCGGGTTGAGCAGGAACACCCAGCCCATCGCCACCGCGTAGGCGGGGATCAGCAGCGCCACGGTGAGCATGGTGAACACCAGGCGCTTCGCCGGGAAGTCGGTGCGCTCGAGCAGATAGGCCATCGGCAGGCCGAGCGCGAGGGCGACGGCCAGCGTGATCGCCGAGAATTGCAGCGTGTTTCCGATCACCCGGTAGGTGAAGCTGTCGAGGAAGATCTCGCTGTAGTGGCGCAGCGTGTAGGCGAGGTGCGCGTCGCCGGGCGTGCCCTCGACGAAGCTGAGCCACATCACTACGGCGAGCAGCGCGACGACGGCGAGGCTCGCCAGCGTGGCCAGCCCGATCAGCACCGCCGGCAGCCATTCGCGGCGGCGGGCGCGCGGGGCGCCCCGCGCCGGGCGGTCGGCGATGCTCACCATGCCGATACGTGTCGTGCGGCGTGCGGCGCGGCGGCCGGCCAATTCCGCGTGGGATCCTGGCCGGCGCCGCGCAAGGCCGCCTATCGCTTGCGGATGATGGCGGTCAGCTTCTTGAGGTTCGGCCCGGATGCTCTTCTGCGACTTCCACCAGTCGATCGTCACGTCGATGAACTTCACCCCTTGCTTCATCGAGCGACGCGACCTCGGCATGCGACTGGGTTTCGGGATAGGTGTCGAGATCGGCGCCGAACAGGGCTCGCCATGATCTTCTTCTGCCCTTCGGGCGAGGAGACGTAGAGCCCGAACAGCGTGGCGGCGTTCGGGTGCTCGGCGTTCTCGGGGATGGCAGATATAGTTGTAGCGCCGCGTCGCCGCGTCGTGGATGACCACGTGGGCCAGGACGTTTCGGTACTTCGGCGGTGTTCTGCTCGCTGCCGCTGCAATCGATGGCGAGCGCCGGCACCTCGCCCGAGGCGATGCGGTCGGTCCCGGCGCACGGCATCAGCCCGCCCACCTGGTCCGACAGCTTCGTGACGAACGCGGCGGTCTTTTCGTACCCCCACACGCTGTCGGCGACCAGCACGTCGAACCCGGCGAGGTAGGGCGTGGTGAAGACCTTGCCCTTGTATTCGCGGCTTCAGCAGGTCGTCGGTCATCACCATCTTGCCGAACTCGGGCGCGGTCTTCTTGTTGTAGAGCACCCCCGAAAGCGAGGTTTCGACGCGCAGCGCGCGCCCGTCGGCCTCGGCGATCTCCGGCGGTGATGCGCTCGGGATAGAGCTCGGTCCAGTCGATCTGGCGCCACAGCCCGCGCGACAGATAGGGCGACACCTGCACCGCCGTGCCGTTATAGACGTCGGTCGAGGCCTTCTGCTGCGGCCTGCATTCTCGGTGTAGAGCTTGCTCGCCATCTGGCGCGAAGGACGGGCCCGGCGTAGAACGTGATGTCGAGCGACACGCCGTACTTCTCCTTGATGCCCTCGGCCGCGACGCGGCGCGCCATCGGCCCCGCCCATGATGTTCGAGGCATAGGAGAGGTGCAGCGCGCCTTCCTTCTTCGCGCCGTCGATCACCTTCTGCAGCTCGGGCGACATGTCGGCGGCGGAGGCGGCCAGCGGCGCGAGGCCCACGGCCGCGGCGAACGCGGCGGCGGCCCAAAGGGGGCGGGTGCGAATGCGTCTGGTCACGATGATGTCCTCCCTGGCGGACTTGGGTTTTTTGGGGCGTCTGCGCGGCGGACGGTTGCCCGCGCGGCGGAAACACGGTCAAATCCGCAAAGATACTAACCTCGCCCCCCGGGGCGTGTCGAGCGCGCCCGCCTGATCGCCCGGTCACTGGGAAGGCCCGCACCGCATGGCTTACGTCATTGCCGTCGACATCGGCGGCACGTTCACCGACCTCGTCGCGTTCGACCGCGAGACGAACGAGGTCCTCTACACCAAGTCGCCCACCACCTACGACAATTTCGTCGACGGCATCGCCGACTGCCTGAAGAAGGCGCGCCTCGATCCCGCCAGCGTGCGGTTCGTCAATCACGGGACCACGCTGGTCATCAACGCGCTGATCCAGCGCCAGGGCGCCAGGGCGGCGCTGGTCGCCACCGAGGGATTCCGCGACGTGCTGGAGATCGCGCGCGGCAACCGGCCGGACCCGTTCGACCTGCACTACCGCCGCGACGAGCCGCTGATCCCGCGCGAGCTGCGTTACGAGGTGGCCGGGCGCATCGGGCCGGACGGGGCGGAGCGCGCGCCGCTCGACGAGGCCGGGATCGAGCGCCTGGCCGGCATCCTCGCCGCCGAGAATGTCGAGGCGGTGGCGCTGTCCTTCATGAATTCCTACGCCAACCCCGCGCATGAGGAGCGCGCGGCGGCGCTGCTCGCCGAGCGCCTGCCCGACGTGTACGTCACGCGCGGGACCGAGCTGTCGCGCGAATGGTACGAGTACGAGCGCACCTCGACCGTCGCCGCGAACGCCTTCGTCGGCCCGCTGGTCTCGAGCTATGTCGGCCGGCTCGACCGCGCGCTGCGCGACGGCGGCTTCCAGGGGCCGCTCTTCCTCATGGGGTCGAACGGCGGCGTCCTGTCGGCCGGGCGTGCGGTGCGCCAGCCGATCGCGCTGGTGGAGTCCGGCCCGATCGGCGGAGCCATCGGCGCGGCCGCCTATGCCGAGGCGCTGGGCTTCGCCAACGTGATCTCGTTCGACATGGGCGGCACCACGGCGAAATGCGCGCTGGTCGAGGATGGCCGCTTCTCGGTCGACAATATCTACTATGCCGGCGGCTACGTGCAGGGCTTCCCGATCAAGGCGGCGGTGATCGACATCATCGAGGTCGGCTCGGGCGGCGGCTCGATCGCCTGGCTCGACGGGCAGGACCGGCTGCATGTCGGCCCCCGCTCCGCCGGCTCGACGCCGGGCCCGGTATGCTATGGCCGCGGCGGGACGGAGCCGACCGTGACCGACGCGAACCTGGTGCTCGGCCGGCTCGATCCCGCGCGCTTCCTCGGCGGCGAACTCGCGCTCGACCGTGACGCGGCCGAGGAGGCGATCCTCGCCGGCGTCGGAAGGGCGCTCGGCTACGAAGGACCGGCCGGCGCGGTCGCGATGGCCGACGGCATCGTCGCGATTGCGACAATCATCATGGCCGGTGCGATCCGCCGCCAGACCGTCGAGCACGGGCGCGACCCGCGCGACTTCGTGCTGTTCAGCTATGGCGGGGGCGGGCCGCTGCACGCGTCGGCCTTGGCACGCGAGCTCGCCATTCCCGTCGTCGTGATCCCGCCCGAGCCGGGCAATTTCTCCGCGTCAGGCATGCTGATGGCCGACGCAAGGCTCGATTCGTCGCAGACCTTCGTCGGCGTGCTCGACGAGCCGACCATGGCCACCATGTCGGCAGCGTTCGAGGAGATGGAGGCCGCCGCGCGCGACGCCATAAGGCGCGAGATCGGCGCGGGCGAGGTCGCGTTCGAGCGCGCCGCCGAGATGCGCTATCGCGGCCAGCGCCACAACATCAAGGTTCCGATCGCAAGCCTCGGCGACGCGGCGGCGATCCGCGCCGCCTTCGACCGCGACTACATGCGCCGCTACGGCCATGCCGACGCCAAGGCCGCGGTCGAGATCCAGGCGCTGCACCTGGCGGCGTCGGTGCGGTTCGACCGGCCCGACCTCGCCCGCCTCACCCGCGCCCTTGCCGGCGGCGGGGGCGACCGCGGCACGCGCCCGGTCCATTTCGGCGCGTCCGGCGGCACGATCGAGACGCGGGTCTATGACCGCTTCGCCCTCGCCCCCGGCTTCGCCGCCGCGGGCCCCGCGATCGTCGAGGAATACGGCTCCACCACCGTGGTCTGGCCCGGCGACCGGTTCGAGATCGGCGAGCTCGGCGAGATCCGCGTATACTGCACGCCCAACGGCTAGTCCGGGAGCAGCTTATGGCGACCACCCAGATCCGCCCGGCCACCGCCGATTCCGCGATCGACCCGATCACGCTCGAGGTGATCCGCCACGGCATCGTCTCGATCACCGACCAGATCGACGCCAACATCACCCGGACGGCGTTCAGCCCCTACATCTACGAATACAAGGACTACGCCGTCGGCATGACGGACGCCGACGGCCGGCTGATCGCCCAATGCAACGGCGGCATGCCGATCTTCGTCGCCGACGCGGTGGGCAGCGCCGTGCGCGACGGGCTGAAGATCTACGGCAAGGAACGGCTCGCCAAGGGCGACGTGGTGATCTGCAACGCGCCCTCGGTGCAGGGCCAGCACCTCAACAACACGGTGATGTACACGCCGATCCATGCGGGGCCGGACGAGGCCACGCTGATCGGGTTTTTCGCGATCAACGTGCACTGGATCGACATCGGCGGGGCGGCCGTCGGCTCGGCGTCGTACTCGTCCACCGACATCTTCATGGAGGGGGTGCAGTACCGCACCATCAAGATCTGGTCGAAGGGCGAGCCGATCGAGGAAATCTACCGCATCATCGAGGACAACACGCGCTTTCCGCAGGAGCTGATGGGCGACATCGAGGCGCAGCTTTCCGGCTGCTTCCTGGGGCGCGACCTCACCCGGCGCCTGGCCGACAAGTTCGGGCTCGACACCTACGGCGCCGCGGTGGACCTGATCCTCGACCAGTGCGAGGCCGCGGTGCGCGACCGGATCCGCGCCATCCCGGACGGCACGTACGAGGCCGAGGCGTTCCTCGACAATGACGGCGTCCGCGAGATGCGCATCCCGATCAAGCTGCGCGTGGTGGTCGCCGGCGACGACATGACCATCGATTATTCCGACATGCCGCCCGAGGTCGAGGGCTGCATCAATTCCGGCTATCACGGCGGCGGGGTCACGACCGCACGGGTCGCGTTCATGTACCTGATCGCCGCGGGCGAGCCGGCGAACGAGGGGACGTTCCGCCCGCTCAAGCTGGTCCTGCCCGAGGGCAAGATCGTGAGCGCCAAGCCGACCGCCCCGATGGGCATGTACGGCACGCCCTTCCCCACCATCGTCGACACCTTCATCAAGGCGATGGAAAAGGCGCTGCCCGAGCGGGTGACCGGCGCGCCATTTCGGCACCTACTCGTCGGTCGGCTTCGCCGGGCGCATGCCCAGCGGACGGCCGTTCAACTGCCACGATTCCGGCCATGGCGGCTGGGGCGCCTGCGCCACCCACGACGGCGCCGGCCCGTTCCGGTCGATGGCGCACGGCGACACGCGCATCATCCCGATGGAGCTGCAGGAGACGATCTACCCCTACAGCTACGAGGAGCTGTCGCTGCGCGCCGATTCCGGCGGACCGGGCCGGTTCCGCGGCGGGCTCGGCTTCGTCAAGCGCTACCGGATGCTGGCCGAATGCGTGTTGCGCACCAACGTCGACCGCACCGGCTGCCCGCCCTGGGGCGTGCGCGGCGGCGCGGCGGGCGCGATCGGGCGCGTCGAGGTGCATCGCGCCGCCGGCGGGGCGCCGATCCTCGCCAACAAGACGGACGATCTGGTGCTGCAGCCGGGCGATCTGGTGCTGGTCGAAACCGGCGGCGGCGGCGGGTACGGCCCCGCCCTCGATCGGCCGGCCGAGGAGGTCGCGCGCGACGTGCGGCGCGGCTACGTCTCGCGCGCCGAGGCCGCTTCGGCCTACGGCGTCGTTCTCGACGAAAGGACGCTCGCGGTCGACGCGGCCGCGACCGCGCGCGCCCGGTCCGACATGCGGCGGCGAGCCGCCGCCACGTGACGGCCGCCGAGCGTTGGCGTGCAAGGCTTGACGCGCCGCTGAAATAGATATATCTAATTCGTATCGAATATGCGGGAAGCTTTGTTTCCCGCGCAAGGGGCGGAGTGCGGCGCATCCGCCGCCCCGCCATCCTCGCCCATCAATTCGTTGGAGACGCGATGAGCCCGCAACCGTTATGCCTGCCGGAAACGGCAGGCGCCCATGCCACATTCGCATGGCGAATGAGACACGTTCCAAGCTATGAACGACCCCGTCACACTTCGCAGGAAGGTGAGCGTTGAGAAGTCCGCAATCCCGCCCCGCCGCGGGCGAATCCCAGTCCTTCGCCGCGCTGCGCCATCCCGGCTACCGGCCGTTCCTGGTCGGCAACATGCTGGCGATGATGGCCGATTCCATCGAGCACGTGGTGAGCTACTGGATCATCTTCGACAAGTTCCACTCGCCCGCGCTCGGCGGGTTCGCGATCTTCTCGCACTGGATTCCGTTCCTGTTCTTCTCGGTCTGGTCGGGCGCGCTCGCCGACAGGTACGACCCGCGCCGCATCATCCAGCTCGGGATGGGGCTGTTCATGCTGTCCTCGGCGGCCTGGGGGTTCTTCTTCATCACCGGCACGCTGACCGAGTGGCTGGCCGCGGCCATCCTGGTGATCCACGGCTTCGCCGGCGTGTTCTGGGCGCCCGCCTCGCAGATCATGATCCACGACATCGTCGGGCGGCGCGAGCTCAACAGCGCCGTGCGGCTGATGGCGACCTCGCGCATGCTGGGGCTGCTGCTCGGCCCGGCGATCGGCGGGGCGATGCTGGTGGGGCTCGGGCCCGAGCTCGCGATCTTCCTCAACATCCTGTTCTACTTGCCGCTGACGCTGTGGCTGGTGCGCGCGCCCTACGGGCCCAAGTTCCGCACCGAGACCGAAACGCCGCGCCCGATCCGCGGCCTCGCCGACATCGTCTCGGCGATGAAGGACGTGGCGGGCAACCGCACCGTCATGGCGATGATCGGTCTGGCCGGCTGCGCGTCCTTCCTGATCGGCAACGGCCATCAGGCGCAGATGCCGGAATATTCCCAGGATCTGGGCTATGGCGGGGCCGGCATCCACTATTCGATGCTGCTCGCCGCCAACGCGGCCGGCGCGCTCACCGCCGGGATCGTGCTCGAGGCGGGCGGGCTGCTCTCCGCCAAGCCGCGCACGGCGTTCTTCCTGGTCATGATCTGGTGCCTCGCCATGGCGGGGTTCGCGGCGGCGACGAGCTACTGGCTCGCCATCGCGCTGCTGTTCGTCGGCGGGTTCGTCAACCTCGCCTTCACCGCCATGACCCAGACGCTGGTCCAGCTCTCGGCGCCCCAGGCGACGCGCGGACGGATCATCGGGGTGTACAACATGGCGGGGAACGGGCTCCGCGCCTTCTCCGGCCTGACCATCGGCGTCGGCGGCAATTTCGTCGGCATCCACTGGTCGCTCGCGCTGAGCGCGGTGGCGCTGTTCGCCGTCACCTCCGGGCTGCTGGGCTATGCGCTGAAGGCCGCCCACGCCGAGGCCGCGGCGGAATAGCGGGATAATTGCGCGCCCGGCCCGATCGGGCCATCATGGCCCCACCCAGCGGGGAGGACGCCATGCCGCTCGACGACGCGATCGCCAAGAAGCGCCCGGAGAAGGTCTCGCCCATTCGCCACGACCCGCCGGGCGCGGTGACCTCGATGCCCTCGCCCGCCAAGATCCACCACGTCCACATCGCGCGCGCCGCTCAGATCTTCAGCAGCCGCGCGGCGTTGTCCCAGCAGATCTTGGCGCGCACCGCGTCGCTGACCGGCGCGGTCTCGATGAATTCCGCCGCCGGCTCCGCCTCCTCCAGCGGATAGTCCACCGAGAACATCACCCGGTCCTCGCCCATGGTGGCGAGCGTGCAGGCGAGCGGCGCGGGCGCGCAATTGCCCGCCGTCGTCGCATAGAAGTTCGCGCGGATATAGTCCGACGGCTTGCGCGCGAGCCGCACCTTCGGCCTGTAGATGCCGTAGCGGCTGTCGATGCGCCACAGCAGGAAGGGCAGCGCCTCGCCCATGTGGCCAAGCACGATGGACAGGCTCGGGTAGCGTTCGAACAGGCCCGAGAAGACGAGGCGCAGCGCGTGCCCGCCGGTCTCGCCCATCCAGCCCCAGATCGACCGTCCGAGCCCCGGATAGCCCTGATAGACGGCCGGCAGCTCCATCGCGTCACCGGGGTGCAGGTAGATCGGCACGCCGAGCTCGGCCACCCGCTCCCAGAACGGCAAATAGCGTTCGTCGTCGAGATAGACGCCCTGGGTCTGGCCGTTGATCAGCGCGCCCTTGAAGCCCAGCGTCTCGACCGCGCGCGCGAGCTCGTCCGCCGCGCCCTTCGCGTCGTGCATGGCGAGCGCTGCGAAGCCGCGATAGCGCGCAGGGTGGCGCGCGACTTGCGCGGCCAGATCGTCGTTGCCCCGCTTCGCCGCATCCGTCGCCTTGCCGGCGTCGGGCTCGGCGTGCGTGCCGGGCGCGAACAGCGACAGCACCGAGATCTCGATTCCCGCCGCGTCCATCGCGCCGAGCCGCATCTCGTCGAACTCGGGCAGGCGCGGCACCGCGTAGTTCCAGTAGGCGGGCTCCGCGGTCGCCACGTTGTCGCGGGCCGGGTTGGGGAAGCCTTCGAGGTAGCAATGCTCCTCGAGCGCGATCTTCTTCTGCATACGCTGTTGCTCCGTCTCGTCGCGGGTCGTGTTCGAATCCTGGTCGCCGACGCCTCGTCACTCTTTCCGTTCGTCCTGAGGAGCCGCCCTGAGGGCGGCGTCTCGAAGGACGAAAGCCGCGGGATCGTATCGCGTTCGCCCATCGAGACAGCCGCTTCGCGGCTTCCTCAGGGCGAACGGTGGAGTTGGCGTTCGGCGCCAGCTTACCTCGTCCCCGCCCTACCGGTTGGCCTTGCCGGCGAAGCCCGCCCCGTGCCCCGCCTCGTGCGCGGCCCAGCCCCCGGCGACGCGGCCCGAGAAGATCGACGGGCCCAGCATCGTGCCCTCGAGCCCGGCCTTGCCGTTGATGTGCCCGCCCGCCATGCCGCACAGCTCGCCCGCGGCGTAGAGGCCGGCGATCGGCTCGAAATGCTTGTCGAGCACGCGGCAATGCAGGTCGGTCTTCACCCCGCCGAAATTCTTGCGCGCCAGCGGGAAGATCTGGATCGCGTAGTAGGGCGGCGTGTCGAACCGCTTCGACGCGCCGAGCGGCTTGCCGAACTCGGGCTCGTACTCGCGCCCCTCGTCGAACGCCGCGTTGTAGCGCTTCACCGTCTCGAGGAAGGCGGCGACGTCGACGTCCATCCGCTTCGCCAGCGCCTCCAGCGTGTCGGCCTTCTTGATGTAGGGCGAGTTGTCCAGCAGCTCCTGGATGCGGTCGCGCGCCACCTCGGCGCCGCGGCGATAATAGGGATCGGCGATCACCATGTTGGCGGTCATCGGCGTGTCGACCACCGCCCAGGCGTGGCGCGGCGTCTGCGCCATCAAGGCCGGGCTCGCCGAGTTGCCGCCCGAGAGCGACTCGTTGTGGAAGCGCCTGCCCTGCTGGTTCACCCAGATGTAACCGGGCGCCTGGCGGAAGACGAGCCCGCGCTTCTGCGTCGGGTCGAGATAGTCAGGCGTGGAATAGACGTAGAACCAGATCGCGTCCATGTGGGTCAAGTACGCCCCCACCTTCCGCACCATCTTGTGGCCGTCGCCGGTCGAGCCGCGGCCCGAGCCCTCCATCACCTTCTCGTTGCCGAGCTCGGGACGGATCTCCTTCACCATGTCGATGTTGGAGTTGAACCCGCCGGTCGTCGCCACCACCACCTTGCTGGTCACCTCGATCGGCTCGCCGGTGGCGTTGTCGACGCCCTCCAGCCCGGTGACGCGCCCGTTCGCGACCTTGATGCCGGTGATTTGCGTGTTGAGGCGGATCTCGCCGCCCTTCGCCTTGTACGACTCGATCAGCGCGGTCATCAGCCCCAGCCCGTCCTTGTCCGGCCGGGTCCAGCGATGCACCGAGTTGCCCTCCTGCACCTTCAGGTCCACCCATTTCGCGCCGTTCTTCTCGGCCCAGAAATAGAGGTCGTGCAGCGAATGCTCGATGTAGTAGCGCGCCCACACCTCGTCGGCCGACGGCCCGCCCCATTCGATCCAGTCCTTGAAGGCGAGGTCGGGCGTGTCCTTGACGCCCTCCTTCTCCTGCACCGGCGAGCCGACGATGCAGCACCCGCCGCCCGAGACGATCGCCGCGCCGCCCGGCGCCTCGGCCTTCTCGAAGGCGATCGCGCGCGCGCCCGCGTCGCGCGCCTCGATGCCGGCGGCGATGCCCGCCCCGCCCGCGCCGATGATGGCGATGTCGGTCTCGATCTTCTGGGCCATGGCGCCCTCCCTGTGCCGCGCGCGATTCCGTGCCTTGTTCTATAGCAGACCCCGCCTGCCCGCTTCCACAAGGCCGGCGGGGCCGGGTTGGCGTTGTCGGACCGTCGGGGGAGCGCCGCCGTCCGGGCCCCCCAGGATAACCGTCCCCGGACGTCGCGCCCGGCAGCCCCCTCACCCGTCATGGCCGGCCTTTTGCCGGCCATCCACGAGCTTCATCCTCGCCCCCATGCAGGGCGGCTGGGTGTACATCCTGACCAACCGGCCCAACGGCACGCTCTATGTCGGCGTGACGAACGACCTGGTGCACCGCGTCTGGGAACATCGCGAGGGGCGCGGGTCCAGCTTCACGCGGCGCTACAGGCTCACCCGCCTCGTCCATTTCGAGCAGCACGAGACAATCGCCGGGGCAATCCAGCGCGAGACCAGCATCAAGCGCTGGCCGCGCGCCTGGAAGGTGAGCCTGATCCACGAGCGCAACCGCGCTTGGCAGGACCTGTACGACACGCTGGTCTAAGCTCGTGGATGGCCGGAACAAGGCCGGCCATGACGAATATTGTTTTTGTATGATGACCGGCAAAGGCGAGAGCCAATACACCCCTTTCCGGGAAGCCCATGCCCCCCAGAGCTGGCTTGGTTCTCGTACGCCCTCCATCCGTCATGGCCGCCTCAGGTGGCGCCCTTTCCTCCAGCCGTCATGGCCGGGCTTGTTCCGGCCATCCACGAGCTTCTTCGTACGGGTAGGTCCACAAATGAGGAGCACGGCGCCTTATCCCCGCTGCCCCCGTAACCCACAGGCGGAGCGGCAGGGTCAGGGGTGCGTGGACAGGTAGCGCAAGAATTGGGCGGAGCGCCCATATTAGCCATCCCATGGCCTTCGACCCGAACTTCCTGGACGAGCTGCGCGGCCGCGTGAACCTGGCCGAGCTGGTCGGCCGCCGCGTCCGCCTGATCCGGCGCGGGCGCGAGCATGTCGGGCTGTGCCCGTTCCACAACGAAAAGACGCCGTCCTTCACGGTCGTGGAGGACAAGGGCTTCTTTCACTGCTTCGGCTGCGGCGCGCATGGCGACGCGATCGGCTGGATGATGCAGGCCGAGGGCATGGCCTTCCCCGAGGCGATCGAGCGCCTCGCCGGCGAGGTCGGGCTGGCCGTGCCGCAATCCTCGCCCGAGGAGCGGGCGCGCGCCACCCGCCAGGCCGGGCTGATGGCGGTGTGCGAGGCGGCGGCCGCCTGGTTCGAGTCCGAGCTGCGCTCGGTGCGCGGCCGGGGCGCGCTCGACTATCTGCGCGGGCGCGGTCTCGACGACGCGACCATCGCGCGGTTCCGGCTGGGCTATGCGCCCGACACGCGGACCGCGCTCCGCGCCGCGCTCACCCGCACGAGCGACGGGGCGAAGATCGACGAGGCCACGCTGGTCGAGGCGGGGCTGCTGATCTCGCCCGGAGGGCGGCGGGCAGCCCTATGACCGGTTCCGCGGGCGGGTGATCTTCCCCATCACCGACGCGCGCGGCCGGGTGATCGCGTTCGGCGGGCGCGTGCTGGGCCAGGGCGAGCCGAAATACCTCAACTCGCCCGAGACGCCGCTGTTCCACAAGGGGCGCGTGCTCTACGGCCTCGCCACCGCGCGCGAGGCGGCGCGCAAGTCGGGCCGCATCGTGGTGGTCGAAGGCTACATGGACGTGATCGCACTGGCGCGCGCCGGCATCAATGAGGCCGTCGCGCCGCTCGGCACCGCGCTCACCGAGTCGCATCTGGAGCTGCTGTGGAAGCTGGCGCCCGAGCCGGTCCTCTGCTTCGACGGCGACGCGGCCGGCAGCCGGGCGGCGGCGCGCGCGGCGGATCGGGCGCTGCCCGCTTTGCAGCCGGGCCGGTCGCTGCGCTTCGCCATGCTGCCGCCGGGCGACGATCCGGACTCGCTTGCGGCGCGCGACGGCCGTGACGCGGTCGAGGCGGTGCTGGCCGCCGCCCTGCCGCTCGACCGGCTGGTCTGGCAGATCGAGACGGCGGGGGTGCGGCTCGACACGCCGGAGCGGCTCGCCGGACTCGAGAAGCGGCTGGAGGACCGGGCCCGCCAGATCGCCGACCGCATGGTGCAGGCACAGTATCTCGCCGCCTTCCGGAGCCGCGCGCGCGAGGCGAGCTGGGCCGCGCGCCGGGCACGGGGCGGTCCGGGGGCGGGCCCGCGCGGCGCGGCGCCCGGGCGGGCGGGGGCGGCGCCCGTCCTGCACGCGCCCGTTGCGCACACGCCGGTGCCGCGCATCGATCCCGCAGCCCTCGCCCAGCGCCAGGAGGCGCGGGCTGATGCTCTGCCTCGTAAACCATCCGCCGCTGATCGAGGAATTCGCCGAAGAGCTTGCGCGCATTGCTCTTTCCGACGTGCGGCTTGACAAGATGCGCCTCGAACTTCTAAAGATTTCCGCGCAAACCCAAGGACTTGACTCGGACGCGCTCAGGGGCCACCTGAGGGTGGCCGGCTCATCCGGTGCGCTGGCGACGCTTGACCGCCCCGAGATGCGGGCCCATGACGGGTTTGCACGCGCGGGGACGCCGGTTGAGCGGGCGCGGCGGGGTTTGTTGCAGGTTCTGGCCCGTCTCCGCCGCGGCGAATGGCGGGCCCAGCTCGACGAGGCCCAGGCGGCCTGGGTCGAGGATCCGACCGAAGCGAATTGGGCCCGGTGGCAGGACTTGATCGAGGCGAGCCAGCGTGCAGATGCCGAGATCGCAACGGTCGAAGAGGACGACAGGCTCGCGCCCTGGGGCGGGCTGTCCGCAACATCCTAGCGAGTGACAATTGCCGACCCGGCGCGCCTTGAGCGCAGGCGGGCGCATTTCGTGGACCGGAGCGCATGGCAACAAAGGCAGCAAACGTAGTGGACACCGAAACCGGCGGCGAAGGCGCGGATACGCCGCTGATCGATTCGGTCGAGGCGACGCTCAAGAAGCTGATCGGGCGCGGCAAGGAGCGCGGCTACGTCACCTATGACGAGCTGAACGGCGCGCTTGCCTCCGACACGGTCAGCTCCGAGCAGATCGAGGACGCCATGACCCAGCTCAACGAGCTGGGCATCAACGTCGTCGAGCACGAGGATTCCGACGACGGCGCGGGCGACGACTCCCAGCCCGGCTCCGACCAGGACGACGAGCCCGCCGAGGGCCAGCCCGCCAAGGCCTTCGACGAGGAGGACATCGGCCGCACCGACGACCCCGTCCGCATGTATTTACGGGAAATGGGGTCGGTGGAGCTGCTGTCGCGCGAGGGCGAGATCGCGATCGCCAAGCGCATCGAGGCCGGCCGCGAGAAGATGATCGGCGCGATCTGCGAGAGCCCGCTGACCTTCCGCGCGATCATCGCCTGGCGCCGCGCGCTGATGGACGGCAAGACCCTGCTGCGCGACATCATCGACCTCGACGCCACCTATGGCGGCGCGCCCGGCGCGAAGAACGGCGCGGGCGGGGCCGGGGCGGCGCCGGCGGACGCGGACGAGCTCGACGACGAGGCGGAGCTCGAAACCCCCGAGGGCGAGGGCGACGGCGAGGGCGGCGATTCGGGCGACGCGGACGAGCCCACCGTCTCGCTCTCGGCGATGGAACAGTCGCTGATGCCCCAGGTCCTCGACCAGCTCGAGGAGATCGAGCAGACCTACGGCAAGCTCGCCCGCCTCCAGACGCGCCGGCTCTCCGCGCTGCAGGGCGCCGACGAGTTCTCCCGCGCCTCCGAGCGCCGCCACGACAAGCTGCACGAGGAGCTGGTGGCGCTGGTCAAGAGCGTGCGCCTCAACAACGCCCGCATCGAGCAGCTCGTCGACCAGCTCTACGGCTACAACCGCCAGCTCATGGCGCTCGAGGGCAAGCTGCTGCGCATCGCCGAGCGCTCGCGCATCAAGCGCGAGGATTTCCTCGCCCAGTATATCGGCCACGAGCTCGACGCCAACTGGCTGCGCCGCGTCTCGCGCCTCAAGGGCCGCGGCTGGGCCGACCTCGGCAAGAAGCACCAGAAGGACGTCAAGGAGATCCGCGCCGAGATCGCCCGCATCGCCGACGAGATCGGCCTGCCCATCGCCGAGTACCGCCGCATCGTCGGCACGGTCCAGCGCGGCGAGCGCGAGGCCTGCCGCGCCAAGAAGGAGATGGTCGAGGCCAACCTCCGCCTCGTCATCTCGATCGCCAAGAAATACACCAACCGCGGGCTGCAGTTCCTGGACCTGATCCAGGAGGGCAATATCGGCCTGATGAAGGCGGTCGACAAGTTCGAGTACCGCCGCGGCTACAAGTTCTCGACCTACGCCACCTGGTGGATCCGCCAGGCCATCACGCGCTCGATCGCCGACCAGGCGCGCACCATCCGCATCCCGGTGCACATGATCGAGACGATCAACAAGCTGGTCCGCACCTCGCGCCAGATCCTGCACGAGATCGGCCGCGAGCCGACGCCCGAGGAGCTGGCCGGCAAGCTCGGCATGCCGCTCGAGAAGGTGCGCAAGGTCCTCAAGATCGCGAAGGAGCCGATCAGCCTCGAAACGCCCATCGGCGACGAGGAGGACAGCCACCTCGGCGACTTCATCGAGGACAAGAACGCGGTCCAGCCGCTCGACGCCGCGATCCAGGGCAATCTGCGCGAGACCACGACGCGGGTGCTCGCCAGCCTCACCGCGCGCGAGGAGCGCGTGCTGCGCATGCGGTTCGGCATCGGCATGAACACCGACCACACGCTCGAGGAGGTGGGCCAGCAATTCTCGGTCACCCGCGAGCGTATCCGCCAGATCGAGGCCAAGGCGCTGCGCAAGCTCAAGCACCCGTCGCGCTCCCGGCTGCTCAGGAGCTTTTTGGATACCTAGGCGGTCCGCCTCTGCTCTGAGGGGAGCCTTGGGCGCCATGGCCAACGAATCCGAAACATCTTTCTTCGGCGAGGGATTGCGTATACTTGAGGTGTCGGTGGCGTCTGTGAAAGACGCCCCTAAGATGAACGTCGTTGACCATTCACGAGCATGATGAGCTTATTACGATCTCCAAAAGATCGCGCAATCTGTATTTGCTCAGCGGAATCGGGCAATTGGAACTGGATCCGGACTTCAGGCGCGGAGCGCCGATTAGGCAGGGAGACCTGATTGGATTTCTTAATTGGACTGATGCGACCCCCCTCGAAAGGTTTGGCGTCGTTATTACGGCAGACTGCGATATACAGAGAGCACGTCCCAACCAAAACCTCGTCTACCTTCGGGTACTCACTCAAGCAGATTATATAGATATCGTCTGGAGCAAAGAAAAGCTAGAGCGATCAAATGACAAGGCGCTTCTAGACCTGGCGCAGATGATGAATTGCCTCCGCAAATCACATAACGGCATTTTGAACCCTCTTCAAATCCATGACATTACGGGCTGGATGAGTCGAGTTCAGATAGCGAGATTTGCACCGAATTCGGTAACCTGAATGAATCCGATAACAAACAATTAATTGACAATTTGACAAGAGCAAGGACCACCCTTACTGACAGCCGCCAGCCATTCGGCGAAAGCTGCCTTGAAACACTAATTAGACAGCGTGGGCAAGACAGATCGACTGTTGTAAAACAAGCTTGTGGCGAGCTTTCAAGAATCCGCGACGATTTGTTCTTCATTACGGCGATGATTGAAGAGAGTGACCGTTCTGGATATTATGCACTACTAGATCAAATTGGCGCCGTACAGCTTCGTGAGATAACCGACTCCTATACAGAAATTAAAAACGGGCAAAAGGCTGCCTATAGGTTTGGACGCCTCGCTCCCGTTTATAAGTACGCGTTGGTGCAACGGTTTGCATTTTTATTCCAGCGGATCGGACTACCCGATACTCACGGCGAACGGCACGGTGAGGCGCTAGATCGCTTTCAAACGCAAATCGAGACTTGAAAATCGTCATGCCTCAAGCCCTCATATTCAGTAGAGCCGCAGCCCATCGATTCCATGCCGGCATGGAGATGTCCGACGATTGGCATAAAGATTTCCAATTCGGTGGTCCTGGGGATGCGGTAGTTACGATAAACCATCTTGATCTTTCTTATGTATTTTTACGAGATGAACAAACCATCGATTTGTCGATTGTGATTAAAATTTGGAGAGACGGATTATTTGATTGCTTTGAGGGTGACCAGGAAAAACTTGAGGCCCTACGGCGAGCCGTCCAAGCAGGCTTAGCTATGATCGATGGAAACGGACAACTTCCAGATTATTGGCGGCCATTTTCTGGCGGACGATTTGTTACATTTCAGGCGCAGGCTTTCGCGAAGCGTGACCCACGACGTTTAGTCCTATGGCGTCGCGTTTCGGATACTGACAAGTGTGCCTACATTTTTGACATCACACGTACTCAGAAGGACTACGAATTATTGTCACCAGAATTTTCGATATTGGAAAAAAGTCTGGCGGGACGGCAATCGGCATTAGACCTTGTTCCGAGGCCACTGAGCGACGGACCCGCTGTTGGCCCAACAACACTTGATCTTAACTCACGCTTTGAGCAGGTTGATACGGTCGTACATGGATGGCCATTAACCTATCTATATGAGCGCCTTACCCGTGATCAGAGGGAATTCGTTGACGCCTCGCTTGATCGACCAATCCGACTGAAGGGGGCGGCCGGTACCGGCAAGACCCTCGCGATGATAGCGAAGCTCCTAAAGGAGGCAGGGTCACGAAAGGCAAATGGAATTCCTTATCGCTATATATTTCTTACTCATAACTCAAGCGCAGCTGAGTTGGCACAAGACTATGCTATTGCGCTTGACGAAGATGATTTGATTTTTAGCGACAGCGAAGATGAACTGATTCGTATAGACACACTGCTTGGTTTGGCGATTAGCGCTTTGGCTGAAGATTTGGGTGATCTACAGCCGATCTCTAATGACGCACATGAGGGTAAACGACTTCAACTTATGATTTGTCGGATATTATAAACGAATTTGAGAGAGGGGCGTGGCTGACTCGAAAAGCAAAGGTGTCAAAGCATCTAAGCGATGCGGTTGAGGCAGATCCCGATTTACCTGCGCGCGATGCTTTTTGCTGGGATTTAATGAATGAGATTGCATGCACTCTCGACGGCGACGGAGTGCGCGACAACCAAGCGAAGCGCGACGCATCCGTTAAGGAGCGTCGTCGCCCGAGATCTCTTATGCGTTCTGGAGCCGGGCGATGACCGACTGCTGATTTTAGCGCTGTATGATCTTTATAGGTCTGCGTTACGCAAAGAAGGGCTAATTAGCGTTGATCAATTGGTTTCAGATTATCTAGGCTACCTCGATAGCTTTCGATGGGATGCGAGGCGAACACGGCTTGGATTTGATGCGGTGTTTGTCGATGAGTTTCATCTATTTAATACGGTAGAACGGGCGGCATTTCCTTCGCTCACGAAAAGTGGTGAATCTGAGTGGCCAGTTATCCTTATGGCGCTAGACCCTCGACAGTCGCCGCGCACAGTTTTCTTGGAAGCCGCATTCGGTGAAGAAATTGGATCACGTTCTGCTATTGGTTTAGCTTTAAGAATTTTCCACGATTTCCAGTTTACGGATGTGTTCCGCTACACCCCTGAGATTGCAGCGTTCTTAACCTTCGTAAATCGGCATTTTCCAGAAACTGATTTGGCAGATGGACTGGCTCCCCGGCCTCGCTACATCGAAATTGCCGCCTGGAGAATTGCCATCTGCGTATGAGTTTCCGGATCGTGTTGCTCTTTTTGATTTTGCTGTTTCGTTCGCTCAAACTCTGCAAAGAAAGTACCCTCGGACTAAGTCGGCAATAATCACTCTTAGCCACAATTCATTTGAACACATTGTTCAGTCGAATCGATATGAAAAAAAACTTTACGTCGTTGATAGTCCGGGAGAGTCTCAATCGTCTTCAATATTCTGGTGGGCGGATTGTCTTGAGCATGCCTGAATACGTGGCGGGCGTGCAATTTGACCATGTTATTGTTGTTGATGTTAATCAACTTGATGATATTGGGCGGCCGACGAGCTCTTGGTCGTAGTCGCTTTGGGTCAAGCCTTTATCTTGCAGCTAGCGGGCCAGGCAGTCAGTGGTAATCGCTGCGGATTTGAAGTCCGGCGGATTGGCGCCAGTGATTCGAAATGCAATTAAGGAGAGCGTTGTGGTCGCAGAGAACCTAGCTTAATGTTTTTCGGGTGGCGGTTCTTGTTGACATTTGCGGCGCATTGTGGCATAAAATCCTAAGTTCGGAAAGGTCGGATTGAGGGGCCGAGGCGGGTCCCTCCCACGGGCGCCGCGGGTTCCGCGGCGTTTTTGTTTCGCGCGCGGGGCGCGCAAGGAGATGCCCGGAACAAGTCCGGGCATGACGGTGGGGGCCCGGATCGCTGGACCCGCCCCTACACTCGTTGCATGACATGACGTTCGCCCTTCGATACGCCCGCTGGCGCCGGGCTTCCTCAGGACGAACGGGATTGGTTTGTTTCGCGCGCGGGGCGCGCGGTCCGTGGATGGCCGGAACAGGTCCGGCCATGACGAGTGGGGGTTTGGCCGCATCGGGCCTCCCCTGCGCAATCCAACCGAAATGGCGTTCGCCCTTCGAGACAGCCCGACGCTGCGCGGCGGGCTTCCTCAGGACGAACGGCTTTTCTCGTTTTTTCGTTTTCTCGCTTTTTCTCTTTCCACCAACGGAGGCCGGGATGACCGGACGGAGGGCGACGCATTCGGCCGAATCGCTGGTCGCGGCCGCGCGCGAGGCGGCGGCGGCGCTGGGGACGGGACGGCTGTCGGTGAACGCGTTCAAGCGGGCGACGGGCATCTCGGACGCGAGCATCTATCGCCGGTTCGACGAGCTGGGCGGAGCTGTGCGCCGCGGCGGGAATCGCCGAGATCGGGCGGCGGCCGGCCATTCCCGACGCCGTGCTGTTCGCCGCCATGCGCGACGCGTTCGTCGCGGCCGGGCGGGTGACCGGCAAGAACGGGTTCGTGATGCGCGCGGGGTTCGGCGGCAACGTGGTCGCCCGGCGCTTCGGCGGCTGGGCCGGCGCGCTGGAGGCGTTCGCCGCCTGGGCGGCGGAGGAGGCGCCCGACTTTCCCTATCGCGACGAGCTGGCGGCGCGCATCGAGCGCGACCGGCAGCGGGCGGCGGGGGCGGGCGCGGCGGGCACGGCGCGGCCCAAGCCGCTCGCCTGGCCCTCGGCGGGCGGGCGCGCCTGCGGGGCGCCGCTCGGCTGGCGGGCGCTGCTGCACGCGCCGGTGAACGAGCAGGGGGTGGTGCTCGCCTTCGGCATGATGGCCGAGGCGCTGGGCTTCGCGGTCGAGGGGGTGGGGATCGCCTTCCCGGACTGCCTCGCCAAACGGCGCGTGGCGGCCGACCGGTGGGAGACGGTGCGCATCGAGTTCGAGTTCCGCTCGCGCAGCTTCCGCGACCACGCGCACGACCCGGCGGGCTGCGACCTGGTGGTGTGCTGGGAGCATGACTGGGCCGACTGCCCGGTGGAGGTGCTGGCGCTCGCCGACGCGGTGCGGCGATTGCGGGAGCGGGGCGTGAGCGGCTATCGCGTTTTTCGTTCGGACGGGGCCAGCCCTCTCCCCCTCCCGGCCACCCATACCAGCATACTGTCGTTGGGTGGCCGGGAGGGGGAGAGGGCCGGAGCGGTTCCGCGTGAGCGGAAATTGCATTAGGAAAGGGCGATTGCGGGAGGGCGAGATGGAAGCGGCAGGGCACGAATTCACCGCGCACGAGTTCACGATCGAGGGCGCGCGCTTCGCGAGCGGGCAGGTGCTCGACCGGCTGCGGCTGCGCTATCTGACGGCCGGGACGCGGCGCGGCAACAACGCGGCGGTGCTGATCCACAACACGACGGGCTCGGCCGAGACGTGGCTGGCGCCCGGGCTCGCCGGCGCGCTGTTCGGGCCGGGCCAGCCGCTGGACCTCGCCGAGTGGTTCGTGATCGCGCCCGACATGGTGGGGTTCGGCGGCTCGTCCAAGCCGTCGGAGGGCTTGCGCGCGCGCTTTCCCAACTACCGCTACGCCGACATGGTGGCGCAGACCGAGCGGCTGGTGCGCGAGGCGGTGGGGCTCGACCATGTGCGGCTGGTGCTCGGCATCTCGATGGGCGGGATGATGTGCTGGATGTGGGGGCAGCAGAGCCCCGGCTTCATGGACGCGCTGGTGCCGGTGGCGAGCCAGCCGGGCCCGATGAGCGGGCGCAACTGGATGCAGCGGCGCATCGCGATCGAGGCGATCCGCAACGACCCGACCTGGAAGGGCGGCGAGTACGAGACGCCGCCGTCGCTCTACGTCAACACCGCGCCCTACTCGGCGCTGCTGACCCAGAGCGTGGTGCGGCTGCAGGAGATCGGCCCGACGCGCGAGGCGGCCGACGCGCAGTACCGCCGCCTCGTCGAGCGGGCGAAGCAGGGCGACGCCAACGACCGGCTCTACCAGGTGGAGGCGTCGATGGATTACGACCCGTCGGCCGGGCTGGAGAAGATCACCGCGAAGCTGCTCGCCATCAACTTCGCCGACGACGCGCTCAACCCGCCCGAGCTCGGCGTGATGGAGCCGGCGATCGCGCGCATTCCGGGCGCGCGGTACGTGCTGGTCCCCGCCTCGGACAAGACCCAGGGCCACATGTCGAACCAGCAGGCGAGCCTGTGGGCCGCGCCGCTCGGGGAATTCCTGAAAACTCTTTAGCGCGCTTTCCGCTTGGACGGCTCCAGCCCGCTCCCCCACCCGGCCACCCAACGACAGTATGCTGGTATGGGCGGCCGGGTGGGGGAGCGGGCCGGCACCGGCTGCAAAACGTGTCAGGCCGCGAGCGGCGGCTGGGTGCCCTTGACCTGGATGCGGTAGCCCGAGCGCACGTTGGGCCAGTAGTCCCAGATCGCCTGGTGCTGCGAGGCGCGGTTGTCCCAGAACGCGATCGAGTGCGCGCGCCAGCGGAAGCGCATGTGGAACTCGGGCCGCGCGCAGTGCTGGTACAGGAACTCCAGCAGCGCGTCGCTCTCGGCCTTGGGCAGCTCGTTGATGCGCGTGGTGAAGCCGCGATTGACGTAGATGAGCTTCCGCCCGGTGTCGGGGTGCTTCGCGATCACCGGGTGCACGGCGGTGGGATAGGCGCTGGTCGACTTGTCGAACAGCTTGGCGCCGTCATGGGTGGCGGTGAGCCCTTCCAGGTGGCGCTGCATCCGGTCCGACAGATCCTCGTACGCCGCGTACATGCTGGCGAACAAGGTGTCGCCGCCGCCATCGGGCGGCACGATGTGCTGCTGCAGGATCGAGCCCATCGGCGGCAGGTCGGCGCAGGACTGGTCGGTGTGCCACACCTCGCCCGAGACGCGCTTGGAGTTGGCGTCGAAATGCTGGCGCCGGATCGCGGGATGGCCGTCCACCTTGCCGGATGCCGTGCCGTCGCCGCCGACATGGACGTGCAGCTCGCCGAAATAGCGGGCGAAGCGCGAATGGGCGTCGAAGTCGATCGGCTGGTCGTGGAAGAAGATCACCAGATGGCGGATCAGCGCCGTGTGCAGCTCGTCGACCTGGCGGTTGGAGAGCGGCCTGGCGAGGTCGATGCCCGAAATCTCCGCCCCGACATGGGGCGAAAGCGGCGTCACCTGGATCGTGTCGTATCCCATGGGCGGATGATAATCCCGCCCGGCACCTACGCCAAGCTTGCGTAGTCGACGGGCCTGGTGATGTCGAGCCGGGCGCCCGCCGGGGGCAGCGGGTATTTGAGGCCGGTCGCGCAGTTGAACAGCAGCGCGCGCTCGGTGGGCTTGATGCGGCCCGACGCCAGCTCCTTGCGGTAGGCGGCGAAGGTCGCCGCCCCCTCGGGGCAGAGCAGCAGCCCTTCCTCGCGCGCCACCTCGGTGCGGGCGGCCTCGATGGCGTCGTCGTCGACCGCGGTGGCGAAGCCGTTGCTTTCCCTGACCGCGCGCATGATCAGGAAGTCGCCGATCGCCTGGGGCACGCGGATGCCGGCGGCGACGGTGTGCGCGTTCTCCCACCGTTCGGCATGCTCGAGCCCCGCCTCCCACGCGCGCACCATGGGCGCGCAGCCGGCGGCCTGCACCGCCACCATGCGCGGCCGCTTGGGCCCGATCCAGCCGATGGCGCCGAGCTCGGCGAACGCCTTCCACATGCCGATCAGCCCCGTCCCGCCGCCGGTCGGGTAGAGGATCACGTCGGGCACGTCCCAGCCGAGCTGCTCGGCGAGCTCCAGCCCCATCGTCTTCTTGCCCTCGATGCGGTAGGGCTCCTTCAGGGTCGAGCAGTCGAACCAGCCCATCGTCGCCTTGCCGTCGCCCACCACCTTGCCGCACTGGTCGATCAGCCCGTTGCACAGAAAGGTATGCGCGCCCTGCAGCGCGATCTCGCGCACGTTCACCTCGGGCGTGTCCTCGGGACAGAACACGAAGGTCTCGATGCCCGCGCTGCTGGCATAGGCGGCCATCGCCGAGCCCGCATTGCCGTTGGTCGGCATCGCCATCCGCTTGATGCCGAGCTCCTTCGCCATCGAGACGGCGAGGGCGAGGCCGCGCGCCTTGAACGAGCCGGTCGGCAGCCGCCCCTCGTCCTTCACCAGGATCTCGCTGGCACCCAGCGTGCGCGCGATGCGCGGCAAAGGCAGGATCGGCGTCATCACCTCGCCGAGGCGCACGATGTTCTCGGCGCGGCGGACGGGCAGGAACTCGCGATAGCGCCAGAACTCGGGCGGGCGCGCCGCGACGGTCGCCTTGTCGACCGATTTCGCCAGCGCGGCGAGATCGTAGCGCACCAGAAGCGGCTTTCCCGCCGCGGACACGCCCTGGACGGTGTCGGCGGGCAGGCGCTCGCCGGTCAGGCTGCATTCGAGGTGGGTGACGAAGGTCGGTGTTTCGGGCATGGGAGCGGCCTTACCGATGGAATGAAAGCGAGCAATTAAGCCCCATGTGCCGTTCGTGCCGAGTGCGGCCGAGCGCAGCGAGGCCATGTATCGAGGCACGAACGGCCGATCCATCCCGTTCGCGCTTCGATACGCGCCCCTGCGGGGCGCACTCAGCACGAACGGGGACCGAGCGCATCCTCCGAGCGCGGACGCGACGGCTCACCCGGCAACGATGGGGTTCGACGAGCGTGCCGACGCGCTCGACGGTGACCTCGATCGTGTCGCCCGGCTTCATGAACACCTTGGGATCGCGCCCGAACCCAACTCCCGGCGGCGAGCCGGTGGTCAGCACGTCGCCCGGCTCGAACCGGTACCAGCGCGCGAAATAGGCGATCAGATCGGGGATGCGCCAGATCAGATCGTCGGTGCGCGCATCCTGGTAGATTTCGCCGTTGAGCGCGGTGGTCATGCGCAGATCGTGCGGGTCGGGCACCTCGTCCGCGGTCACCACCACCGGGCCGAGCGGGCAGAAGGTGGGAAGCTGCTTGCCCATGCGGTTGACTTCGGGGTCGCGCGTCTGGTGGAAGGTGTGCACCCAGTTTCGCGCCGAAACGTCGTTGATGATGGTGTAGCCGGCGATGTGGGCCATCGCGTCGTCGGCCGCGACGTTGTGGCAGCGCCGGCCGAAGACCAGCGAGAACTCGCCCTCGAAATCGACCATGTCGGCACATTGCGGCGGCAGCACGATGGGCGCGCCCGGCCCGACGATGGCGTTCTGGTTCTTGATGAAGCCGGACGGGTTCTCCTCCACCTTCGGCGTGTCCGTCTTCTGCATCTCCTTGAGGTGGGAGAGGTAGGCGCGCCCGTGCGACAGGACGAGCCCGGGCCGGGGCAGCGGCGCCATCAGCCGCGCCGACGCCTGCGCCCCCAGCGCGCCGGATTCGCGCAGCGCGTCCCGCTCGCCCTGTGTGGCGCCTTCGACCTCGCCGATCACCCGGCGCACGACATCGAGGCCCGGCGCGCCGCCGGCGAGGATGGCGGAAACGGTTGGCGGCACGAAGGCGGCGAAGGGCAGGATGCGCGCCGCGCGCGCGAACTCGAGCACGTCGTCACCGATAAAGACGCCGGGGCGGCCGAGCGCCCCGTCGTCCAGCGTCACGAACTTCATCTGCGCGTCCCTGGCGGCTATTCGTCTTCGTGCAGTTCTTCGCGCGTCGCGCGGCGGGCGGAAAGGGAATCGGAATCGCCGAAATAGTCGCCGTGCTCGAACCGCTTGTTGTACTTGTCGTCCTCGACGTGCTCGATCTCCCACCAGTTATGGTCGAGATCCTCGAGGTAGAAGCCGTAGGCGCGGTCCTCGTCGCGCATCCGCATGATCTTCCGGATGCCGTAATGATCCTTGTACTTGTGCGCGGCCGCGTAGGCGCGGTCGACCGCCTCGCGCGAGCCGACGTCGATGCCCCAATGGTTGCGGACGCCGAGCGCGCGCACCTTCTCGCCCACCTCCAGGCAGACGACCACCCAGTAGCCGCCCTTGCGGATGTTCAGCGCGAAGGGCCGGTGCTGCACGACCTCGAGCCCCAGGAACTCCTTGTAGAACCGCTTCGACTTCTGCAGGTCGATCATCTCCAGCGTGCCGTGCGACAGCACGTCGGGCTTGCAGATCGGCAGCCCCTCGGTGGGCGCCTCGGCGGTCGGATCGATGGTGGCCATGACTTCCTCCCGATACGGAACGGGCGCCAGGGCCCGCGGGTCGTGCGATGCTATGGTCTCGAAGGGAGGCCGTCAATCGTGCCGCACGCTGTTGACGCTTCGCGGCGCGGCGGATAGCGTCCGGCCGCAATCGAAGGAGCAAACAACCATGCTGAAAACGGCTTTCGCCGCACTCGCCACCGCTGCCCTCCTGGCCGCGACCGCCGCCCCGACCGTCGCCGAGCCGCTGAAGATCCGGGTCAACTGGTCGGTCACGCCGTCGCACCTGACGCCGCTGATTCCGCTGGTCCCGAAGAGCGTCTACAAGCACTACGGCAAGAGCTACGTCGTGGACACGATCCGGATGCGCGGCACCGGTCCGGCGCTGACGGCGCTCGCCTCGGGCGAGCTCGAGATCGGCGCGCTCAGCTACCAGGGCTTCGCCTACGCGATCACCAACGCGAAAATCGACGCCAAGGCGATCGCGGAGGTGCTGGAAGACCATCCGCCGCGCGCGAGCAGCGGCTTCTGGGTCCGCAACGATTCGGGCATCAAGAAGATCGAAGACCTGAAGGGCAAGCGCCTTGCGGTCAATGCGCGCGGCTCGGGCGTCGACGCGGGCGTCCGGGTGGCCATGCTGAAGCACGGCATGTCGGAAAACGACTACCAGATCGTCGAGATCCGCTTCCCCGCGATGCTGCCCGCGCTGGAATCCAAGCGCATCGATCTCGCTTTCCTGGTGAACCCGTTCAACTTCATGGCCGAGAAGGCGGGCAAGTATCACGAGCTGTTCTCGCTGCGCGACGCGATGGGCGCCCAGGTGACGGTCGTCTGGATGGCGAAGCAGGACTACATCAAGGCGCATCGCGCCGCGCTGGTCGATTTCCTGGAAGACCAGATCCTGATGCGCCGCTGGCTCGAAGGCCATCCGAAAGAGATGGCGGAGCTGCTGTCCAAGGTCACGCGCCAGCCCGCGAAGAATTTCGCCAGCTGGATCATGACCAACAAGGACACGGGCTATCATTCGGCGGACATGACGTTCGACGTGGACACGCTGCAGCACAACGTGGACACGCTGGTCCAGCTCAAGACGCTGCCGGCGAGCTTCCCGGTGGCCGAGCATGTCGACCTGTCGCTGGCCAAGGAGGCCGCGGCACGCGTCGGGATGAAGTAGGCGGGCCGCCCCTGGCCGTTCGCGCTGCGTGCGACCGCGCGAGGTCGCGTACCGAAGCGCGAGCGGCCAGATCCCGTCCCCCGTTCGCCCTTCGCGAACCTGGCAGCGGCGCGACCCCTTTCACACGCTCTCGGGGCGAAGGGAAACGGGGCCTGAGGCTACGCCCGTCCCCACAGGACGCGGGTGGCGCGGCGGGCGCCCTCGGCCATCGCCTCGAACTTGGCCCAGCAGATCGAGGCGTGGCCGACGCGGTGGCCGAGCCCGCAATCGGTGCCGGCCAGCACGTTCTCGCGCCCGACGAGGTTGGCGTAGCGCACCAGCCGCTCGGCGATCAGGTCCGGGTGCTCGATGAAGTCGGAGCAGTGGCCGACGACCCCGGGCACCAAGCGTCGCGCCTTCGGGCAGCTTCACCGTCTCGAACACCTTCCATTCGTGCTCGTGGCACGGGTTCGACGCCTCGATCGAGAAGCTTTTCGCGCTTCACCGACAGGATCAGGTCGACGATGTCGGCGAGCGGGATGTCGTCGTGGTGTGGGCCGTGGAAGCTGCCCCAGCAGACGTGCAGGCGCACCTTCTCGGGCGGGATGCCGTCGAGCGCGTGGTTGAGCGCGGCGACACGCAGCTCGGCGTATTTCCGGTAGGCGGCGACGTCCATGTCGGGCAGGCAGTTCCACCCGTCCGGCAGGTCGGGATCGTCGATCTGGAGCTGGAAGCCGGCGTCGACGATGGCGCTTGTATTCGGCGTTCGAGCGCGTCGGCGATGGCGAAGACGAACGATTCCTCGTCGGGATAGTGCTCGTTGGCGAGCCAGTGCTCGACCGTGCCCGGCGTGTTGGCCGGCAGGAACGCCTCGGCCACCTCGACGCCCTCGAGCGCCGCCCGGAAATTGTCGAGGTCGCGCTGCAGGTCGGCCGCGCCGACGTATTTCAGCGGCGCGACGCAGACATGGCGCACCGGCTCGCCCGGCGCGCGCGAGCGCGGCCGGACCTTGAAGTATTCGGCGAACTTGCGCTCGTCGCGCGCGGTGATCTCGAGCCGGCGATAGTCGCGCGCCGGGCGCGTCTCGAGCCCGTCGAGGCGCAGGCGGATATAGTCGGTGAAGTTGAACTTGGACAGCTCGCCGTCATTGACGCTGTCGAGCCCCGCAAGCGACCTGCGTCGCACCACCTCTGCGGTCGCCTCGGGCCAGCGCCGCCTCGAACGCGGCCTGGTCGACCGCCTCGCCGCGGGCGCGGGCCACCACCATGGCGCGCAGCGCCTCGGGCCGGGGGAGCGAGCCCGCATGGGTGGTCATGATCCGGTCGGTGGAATACAGCATGGCGGCTCCCGCTGGGTGTGGCGCTGGCACGCGCCGCGAGCCTAGTGTCGGGGGCGCGCAACATCAAGCAACCGCGACGCCGGGAGCGCAACAATCGCAAAAAACGACTTGTCACGGATTGCGACGTACGCAACCATGCCGCGTCACAAAGAAGCGCTCGGCAGAACCGGCGCCAGCGCAGCATACCAACACGGCAGAGGAGGAAGCGGCATGACCCAGAACGTCAAGGATCGGACCCCCAAGGCACCGCCCGGCACGGCCGGATCGCGCCGCAAGTTCCTGCGCCTCGCCGGCGCGGGCGCGGCGGGCGCGGCGGCGACCGTGGCGATGCCGCAGATCTCGCGCGCCCAGACGATGGTGCTGAAGATGCAGGGCTCGTGGGGCGCGGGCGACATCTTCAACGACTACGCCAACGAGTTCGTCAGCCGGGTCAACGAGATGGGCGGCGGCCGGCTGAAGATCCAGTACCTCAACGCCGGCGCGGTGGTGAAGGCGTTCGAGGTGCAGGACGCGGTGAACAAGGGCGTGCTGGACGCGGGCCATCTGGTGCCGGCCTACTGGTACGGCAAGAACCGCGCCGCCTCGCTGTTCGGCACCGGGCCGTGCTACGGCTGGGACGCGCACCAGTTCCTCGCCTGGTTCTACGGGCCGGGGCAGAAGCTCTATGAGGAGCTGACCCAGAAGGTGCTGGGGCTGAACATCGTCGGCTGGTTCCTGATGCCGATGCCGACCCAGCCGCTCGGCTGGTTCAAGAAGGCGCCGAAAACGGCCGACGACATGAAGGGGCTGAAATACCGCACGGTCGGCCTCGCCACCAACGTGATGCAGGCGATGGGCCTCAAGGTCACGCCAGCTTCCCGGCGGCGAGATCATCCCCGCCATGGAAAAGGGCGTGATCGAGGCGTTCGAGTACAACAACCCGACCTCGGACCGCCGGTTCGGCGCCGCCGACGTCGCCAAGGTCTACATGCTGTCGAGCTACCACCAGCCGTCGGAAGTGCTGGAGATCGAGTTCAACAAGACCAAGTTCGACGGCCTGGCGAAGGAGCAGCAGGCGATCATCCGCCACGCGGTCGAGGCGGCGTCGTCGTCCAATCTGTGGACCGCCTACGAGCACTACCCGAAGGACCTGCAGGCGCTGATCCACAAGGACAAGGTGACGGTGAAGCGGACGCCCGACTCGATCCTCAAGGCGCAGCTCGCAGGCGTGGGACAAGGTGGTCGAGCAGTACGACAAGCAGGAGTGGTTCAAGAAGGTCTCGGACAACCAGAAGGCCTGGGCCAAGGACGTGGCCTACTACCAGCTCCTCAACGCGCACGACACCAAACTCGCCTACGACCACTATTTCGGCAAGGAGCAGCCGCTCGGCTTCTAGCGCCGGCGGCGGTTCGGCCGTAAGCGTTCGGACCGGGGCGGCGTACGGGCGCCGTCCCGGTTTCGCCGCCCGGCCGGTGCGTGCCTGCGGACGGTTCACGGTTACATGATCAAGCTCGTTCTCGCGATCGACCGCTTCAACGCGGCGCTGGGCAAGGCCTTCGGCTGGTACATCCTGATCCTGACGTTCGGGGTGAGCTACGAGGTGTTCGTCCGCTACGCGCTGCGCGACCCGACCGTCTGGGCGTTCGACCTTTCCTACAACATGTACGGCGCGCTGTTCGTGATGGCCGGCGCCTACACGCTGGGGCGCAACGGCCACGTGCGCGGCGACGTGCTCTACCGGCTTCTGCCGCAGCGCAGCCAGGCCGGCATCGACCTCGTGCTGTTCATCTTCTTCTTCTTTCCGGGCATCACGGCGCTGACCTTCGCGGGCTATCACTACGCCGCCGCGTCGTGGCGCTATCACGAGGTCAGCGTCTATTCGCCGGCCGACATCCCGATCTTTCCGCTGAAGACCCTGATCCCGATGGCCGGCGCCACGCTGATGCTGCAGGGCCTTGCCGAGGTCATGCGCTGCATCGTCTGCCTGCGCGAGGGCGCGTGGCCGCCGCGGCTGCACGACGTGGAGGAGCTGGAGAGCGCCATCCTGCACGAGCGCGAATACGCCGACAGCCATCCCGGCGGGCCCGGCGACGGAAGGGCCGGCGCATGAGCGAGCCCGAAGTCGGCCTGCTGATGATGGGGCTGTTCATCTTCACGATCCTGCTGGGCTTTCCCGATCGCGTTCACCCTGATGGCGATGGGCATGTTCTTCGGCTACTACGCCTACGCGACGCCCGACCGGATCCACCACATCTTCTCGAACCGCATCTTCGACCTGCTGGTCCAGAACACGTTCAGCATACTGTCGAACGACACGCTGACCGCGGTGCCGCTGTTCCTGTTCATGGGCTACGTGGTCGAGCGGGCGAACATCCTCGACCGGCTGTTCTATTCGATCCAGGTGGCGGCGCGGCGCGTACCCGGCTCGCTCGCCGTCGCCACGCTGATCACCTGCGCGCTGTTCGCGACCGCGACCGGCATCGTCGGCGCGGTGGTCACGCTGATGGGCCTTCTCGCCTTCCCGGCGATGCTGCGCGCGGGCTACGACACCAGGCTGTCGGCCGGCGTGGTGTGCGCGGGCGGCACGCTGGGCATCCTGATCCCGCCCTCGATCCTGCTGATCCTGTATGCCGCGACGGCGGGCGAGTCGGTGGTCCGGCTCTATGCCGGGGCGTTCTTCCCCGGCTTCCTGCTGGCCGCGCTCTATGTCATCTATGTCGTGGGACGCGCGGTGATCGACCCGAAGCTCTGCCCGAAGCCCGAGGGCGAGCGGGAGGACATCCCCTTCCTGCCAGGTGTTCTGGGCGCTCGCCACCTCGTTCTTCCCGCTGGCGTTCCTGATCCTCGCCGTTCTTGGAGCGATCCTGCTGGGCCTCGCGACGCCGACCGAGGCCGCGGCGGTCGGCGCGTTCGGGAGCCTCGTCCTCGCCGCCGGCTATCGCGCGCTCGATTTCGCGCGGCTGAAGGAGGCGGTGCTGCTGACGGCCCGCACCTCGGCGATGGTCACCTACCTGTTCGTCGGGTCGTGGACCTTCGCCTCGGTCTTCGCCTATCTCGGCGGGCAGGGGCTGATCGAGGAGCTGATCAAGAGCCTCGACATGGGCCGCGTCGGGTTCCTGCTGCTGACCCAGACGATCATCTTCCTGCTCGGCTGGCCGCTGGAATGGACCGAGATCATCATCATCTTCGTGCCGATCTTCCTGCCCTTGCTCAAGTTCTTCGACGTCGACCCGCTGGTGTTCGGCATCCTGGTCGCGCTGAACATCCAGACCTCGTTCAACACACCGCCGATGGCGATGTCGGCCTACTACCTGAAGGGCGTGGCGCCGCCCGAGGTACGCCTGACCCAGATCTTCGCCGGCGCCCTGCCCTTCGTGTTCATGGTGTTCATGACCATGGCGGTGATCTACGCTTGGCCGCAGCTCGTGACCTGGCTGCCGACCGCCATCTATTCGCACTGACGGGGCGATGGCGGACGGCGCCTTCACCATCGCCGCCTTCGCCGCGGCCCTGCGCGACGGACGGGCGACCGCGACCGAGCTGGTCGAGGCCTGCCTTGCCCGGATCGACGGCGGTCGACGGCGACGTCGGGGCGTGGGCATTCCTCGACGCCGCCTATGCGCGCGAGCAGGCGGCGCGCTGCGACCGCGCCATCGAGCTGGGCGAGCCGCTGGGCCCGCTGCACGGCGTGCCGGTCGCAGTGAAGGACGTGATCGACACGGCCGACATGCCGACCGAGGACGGCACCGTGCTGCATGCCGGCCGCCGGCCGCACGCAGACGCGACCGTGGTCGCGCGGCTGCGCCAGGCGGGCGCGATCGTTCTGGGCAAGACGGTGACGGCGGAGCTTGCCCTCTACCACCCCGGCAAGACGAAGAACCCGCACGACCCGGCGCGCACGCCCGGCGGCTCGTCCCAGGGCTCGGCCGCCGCGGTCGCCGCCGGCATGGCACCCCTCGCCATCGGCACCCAGACCAACGGCTCGATCGTCCGCCCCGCCTCCTATTGCGGCGTGGTCGGATTCAAGCCGAGCCACGGGCTGATCTCGCGCGCCGGCGTGCTGCCCTTGTCGGCGGCGCTCGACCATGTCGGCGTGTTCGCGACCGGCGTCGACGACGCCGCCCGGCTCGCCGAGTGCCTGGTGGGCTACGACCCGCGCGATCCCGACACGCGCCCGAGCGCGCCCCCTCCCTTGTCGCGCGTCGCCGCCGAGGCGCCGCCTTTGCCGCCGCGCCTCGCCTTCGTCAAGCCTGCGATGTGGGACGACGCCGCGCCCGAGACGCGCGAGGCGTTCGCGCGAGCTGGTCGAGTTCCTGGCCGACCGCGCGGCCGAGGTGCCGCTGCCCGGCCCGTTCGACGACGCGCTGGCGCTGCACGCGTCGATCCTGGAGCCCGACGTCGCCGTCGCGCTGGCGCCCGAGCGGGAGCGCGGCAAGCGCAAGCTGTCCGACGGGCTCAACGCGCTGATCGACCGCGGCAACAAGGTGCCGGCCGTCCGCCTATATCCGGGCCAGGGCGCGCGTGAAGCTGCTCGAGCGCGCGCTGGAGGATTTCTGGGACACGTTCGACGCGATCCTGACCCCGGCCGCTTCGGGCGAGGCGCCGGTCGGGCTCGACACCACCGGAAGCCCCGCCTTCTGCACCGCCTGGACGCTGATCGGTGCGCCGGCGATCACCCTGCCGCTGCTCAGCGGGCCGAACGGGCTGCCGGTCGGCGTGCAGCTGGTCGGAAGGAAGGGCGACGACGCGCGCCTGCTGCGCACCGCGCGCTGGCTCTCGGACCTGGTCCTCAAGCCGCAGCGCCCCGCCCGCCGCCGCGGGCGGTAGGCGCCGGGGCCGGGCTCAGTTCGGCCAGACCGCACCGCGGATCATGCGCGGCGCGTCGTCCTCGTCCTCGTCGCGCTCGATCTCGCCGGCGGCGACCATCAGATCGTTCGTCCGGCGCAGCACCACCTTGTGCGGCGTGGGCAGCGCGATCAGCCCGCAGGCCTTGAGCTTGGCGAGGGCGCGGCTGACCGTCTCGATGGTAAGGCCGAGATAGTCGGCAATATCGAGGCGCGACATCGGCAGCTCGATCTCGCGCACCGGCTCGCCGTCGGCCGCCAGGCGGCGCGCCACGGAAAGAAGGAAGCTAGCGATCCGCTCGCCGGCCGACTTGCGGGCGAGCAGCAGCACCTGATCCTGCGCCGCCTGCAGCTCGTCGCACGCCATCGCCAGCACCTCGCGGCTGAGGCCGGGGCTGCGCGCCAGCGCGGCATGGAGCTGGGCGCGCGGGTAGCGGCTCAGCTTGACCGGGGTCACCGCCTCGGCCGAGTAGAGGTAGCGGTCCTTGATCGACACGCCCAGGATCTCGCCCGCGAAGATGAAGCCGGTGATGGCGCGCCGCCCGTCGGGCATCAGCTTGTAGAGGCGCACCACGCCCTTCACCACCTCGAACACGTGGTCGGCCGGGTCGGTCTCGAAGAACAGGATCTTGCCGGGCTCGACCGTCTCGACCGGACGCCTGGCGAACAAAGCGTGGAAGGACGGCTCGCCCATCGCGCGCGGCACGACGGCGCCGGCGGGGGTCTTCGCGATCAGGCTGGCGTAGCTGGTGGCCATCGGAGTGTCCTTCTGGGGTGCCTCGGTTGATCTGCATCAAACCATGCGCCCGTCACCGGTCGATGTCGGACGGCGGCGGGAATGACGGCAAAGCGTGACAAACGGTGACGGTTCGTGACAAAAAGCCTTGCAGGCCCGACCACCGGCATGAGAGAGCGCCCTGGCCCAGCCCACGCCCAGCTCGCCCCTGACGGAAGCGCCACGCGTCCTGGTGGTGGACGACGACGCCAAGGTGCGGCGCATGCTGGCGGAGTATCTTGTCGAGCAGGGGCTTTCGGTCACCGGCGCGGATTCGGGCGCCGAGATGCGCGCGGCCTTCGCCCGCGGACCGGTCGACGTGGTGCTGCTCGACCTGGTGCTGCCGGGCGAGGACGGGCTCGCGCTCGCCGCCGAGCTGCGCCGGACCAGCGACGTCGCCATCATCATCGTCACCGGGCGCGGTGACGTGGTCGACCGGGTGGTCGGGCTGGAGGTCGGCGCCGACGACTATCTCGCCAAGCCTTTCCATCTTCGCGAGGTGCTGGCCCGCATCAAGAGCGTGCTGCGCCGCACCCGCGCCGCCCCGCACTCGGCCGCGCCCCCCGAGGCGGCGCCCACCGAGGCGGCGCCGGCGCCGGGGGCCGCTACGCTGAGCTTCGCCGGCTACGCGCTCGACCCGGCGAAGCGGCGCCTGACCGGGTCGGACGGCGCCGAAATCGGCCTGACCACCGGCGAGTTCAACCTGCTGGTCGCCTTCGCCGAGCACGCGAACCGGGTGCTCGACCGCGACATGCTGATGGATTTGGCCAAGGGCCGGCAGTGGGAGGCGATGGACCGGTCGGTCGATACACAGGTCGCGCGGCTCCGGCGCAAGATCGAGCCCGATCCCAAGAACCCGACTTTGATCCGCGCCGTGCGCGGGGTGGGGTATCTGTTCGCCTGCGACGTGACGCGCGGCTGAGGCGCGGTCCGGTCAGCCCGCGATGTCGGGCGCCTCGCCCGGCGCGAGCAGGCGGCAGGCGCGCACCCACCAGGCCGGCCGCGCGGCGGCGAGGGCGCGCGCGGCCCGGGCGGCGGACGGCGCGTCGGGGAACAGCGCGAAGCAGGTGGCGCCGCTGCCCGACAGGCGGGCAAGCAGGCAGCCCTGCTGCGCCGCGAGCGCGGCCAGCACGTCGGCGATGGCGGGCTCGACTGCGCAGGCCGCCGGGGCGAGGCCATTCTCGCGCGCCGCCAGCATCCGCGCGAGCGCGCGCACATCGCCCGGCATACGGGTGAGCGGGGCCGGAACGGCGAACGGCCCGGTGCGCGCGGCGAACACGGCGCGTGTCTCGACCGGGCGCAGCGGGTTGACGAGGACCAGCGGCACGGGCGGCAAGGAAGGCGCGGGACATACGATTTCGCCCACGCCGGAGACCAGCGCGGGCGCGCCGTAGAGACAGACCGGCACGTCGGCGCCGAGCCCGGCCGCCAGCGCGGCGAGGTCGGCAGCATCGGGGGCGAGCCTCCACAGTGCCGCGAGCCCCTTGAGGGCGCAGGCTGCGTCAGCCGAGCCGCCGCCGATGCCGGACGCCACCGGCAGGCGCTTGTCGAGCACGATGCGCGCGCGCGGCGCCACCCCCGCCGCCTGGGCCAGCGCCCGGGCCGCGCGCAGCACCAGATTGTCGGCCCCGCCCAGCGCGGCGGCGAACGGCCCCTCGATGGCGAGCGCGAGCTCCTCGGCGGGGGCGAAGTGCAGCACGTCGCCGACCGAGGCGAAGGCGATCAGGCTGTCGAGCAGGTGATAGCCGTCGGCGCGGCGCCCGACGATCTCGAGGGTGAGGTTGATCTTGGCCGGCGCGGCGAGGGAGAGCGCGGCGCCGTCGGCCGGCACGGCCATGAGGCGGTCAGGTGCCGTTCGGCTTGAGCGGCGCGGCGGCGGCGAGGCCCTTGACGAGCTTGGCGCGCAGCTCGGAGGCGAGGTCGGTGTCGGGCTCGAGCCCGAGCGCGCGCTGCCACTGATAGCGCGCCTCGACGGTGCGGCCGACGCGCCAGTAGGCGTCGCCGAGATGGTCGTTGATCACCGGGTCCTCGGGCTTCAGCTCGACCGCGCGCTCGAGCTGGTCGACCGCGTCGGCGTAGCGCCCGGTGCGGTAATACAGCCAGCCGAGCGAGTTGACGATGTAGCCGTCGGTGGGGCGCAGCTCGACCGCCTTTTCGATCATCCGGCGCGCACGCGACATGTGCTCGCCCTTGTCGACCCAGGAATAGCCGAGATAGTTGAGCACGTAGGGCTGGTCGGGGCTGAGCTTCAGCGCCTCCTCCAGATCCTTTTCGGCGCGGTCCCACTGGCCGGCGCGCTCGAGCGAGATGCCGCGCGAATACAGAAGGCTCCAGTAGCGCGGGGTCAGCGTGCCGATGCGCTTCACCGCCCGGTCATAGGCGTCGACCGCCTCGGCGAAGCGCTTGTGCCCGCGCAGCATGTCGCCGAGATTGATCAGCGCGTCGACCCGGTCCGGCTGCTCGGCCGCCATCGCTTTCAGCCGGTCGACCGCCTTGTCGGTCTCGTCCATGTCGTCGAGGTTCGCCGCCTCGCGCAGCCGGGCGAGCCAGCTCAGCGGCGAGGAGTGCGGCACCTGGCGGTACTGCTCGTTGGCCTCGGCCTCGCGCCCGTCGGATTCGAGCACGCCCGCCACCAGCATGCGCGCGAGCCCGAGATCGGGCCGCAGATAGAGCGCGAGCCGGCCGCAGATCATCGCGAGCTCGCCGGTGTTGCCGCCCGACAGCGTGCCGCCGATATTGAGCAGCGCCTCGGCCATGCCCTGGGCCGCCGTGGCGACGATGGGCGTCGCCTTGCCGCCCTTGGCGAGGCGGGCAAGCGCCGGGTCGAGCACCACGGAATCCGGGTTCTCGGCGGCGTATTTGCGGTACAGCGCGCGCGCCTTGTCGGTCTGGCCGGTGCGCTCGTAGAGCGAGCCGAGCGCCTGGACGACGCGCAGCGCCGACTGGTTGTTCTCCTTGTCGGCCTGTTCCAGGCTGGCGATGGCCGCCTGGGGCTTACCGGCGAGGTCCTGGATCAGCCCGGTGTGCAGGTCGCGCAGCACGGCGAAGCCCGACAGGGCCGTCATCGGGCCGAGCGCCGCCACCGCCTGGTCGTAGCGCTGCAGCCCGGCGAGCGTCCAGGCGCGCAGCAGCGGCACGAAGAAGCTGTTCAGCCCCTGCAGCGGGATGCCGGCCAGGCGCTTTTCGGCGGCGGCGAAGCGGCCGGCCTTGGCGTCCTCGACCACCAGCCCGAGATTGGCGAGCGGCGCCGCCTTGTCGGCCGCGACGATGCGCTCGGCGAGGGCGCGCGAGCCGGCGATGTCGCCCTTGGCGATGCGCAGCCGGTAGGCCTGGCGCAACAGCACGGGATTGTGGGGATCTTCCGACAGCGCCTTGGACATGTAGCCGGCGGCGGCGTCGAAGTCGCGCATGGTGGTGGCGTGGCGCCCGGCCAGGTAGTTGCCCGAGGAGGTGTCGCCGATCACGTCGGTCTCGGCGCGGCGCGGGGCCTCGGCACCGACCCGGGCGGCCGCGTCGGCGGCGACGGCAGGCGCGGGCGGATCGCCCGCCGTGCTCGTGCCGGCGGACGCGGAGCAGGCGCCGAGCGCGGTGGCCAGGGCGAAGGCCACGACGCAGCGCCGGCGGCGGGACGGGGCTTCGGCCGGCCCCGCGGAGCGGGGCGGGCGTGGATCCATCATGCGAGGTCGATGTCCGGTTGTGGCGCCATCGGGCGATCCCGCCATCATATAGGCGCGCCTAGCCCAGGTGAATGAAATTCGGCTGGCGCCGCCGGGCCCAAGGGGCCCGCTGCCATGCCCTTCGCGCCCGCCGGGCGGGCCGCGGGCGGTGCGGCCAAGCGCCTCAGCCCTGGTTGGCGGCGCCCGAGGTGGGGTTGCCGATCACGGCCAGGAACTCGCGCCGGGTCGAGGGATCGTCGCGCAGCGCGCCGATCATCTCGCTGGTGACCATAGTGAGGCCGCTCTTGTGCACGCCGCGCGTCGTCATGCATTCGTGCGACGCCTCGATCACCACCCCCACGCCGCGTGGCTGCATCACCTCGTTGATCGTCTGGGCGATCTGCGAGGTCATCTTCTCCTGTATCTGCAGGCGCTTGGCATACACCTCGACCAGCCGTACCAGCTTGGAGATGCCGACCACCCGGTGCGACGGCAGGTAGGCGATGTGGGCCTGGCCGATGATCGGGGCCAAATGGTGCTCGCAATGGGATTCGAAGCGGATGTTGCGCAGGATGACCAGCTCGTCATAGCCGTTCATCTCCTCGAACGTCTTGGACAGGAGCTCGGTCGGGTCCTCGCGATAGCCGGCGAACCATTCCTCGAACGCCCGCACCACGCGGTCCGGCGTCTCCAGGAGCCCTTCCCGCGCGGGGTCGTCTCCGGCCCAGCGGATCAAGGTCCGGACGGCATCCTGCGCTTCCGCCGCGGTCGGGCGCTCCGACGGGCGCGACTTGGCGCGATCGGCGAGATCGGCCGACTTCGAGCTTGCCACGAGATGAGTTCCTCCGTTGGGTCCCGGACGGGGCGGATGGGCCGGACTTAATGAGGTTGGCCGGACCTGTCAAGGGACCGTCCGTGGCGAATCCGCAAGCCCCGCCCGCGATTTCGCGGGGCTTGCGGCGTCAGTTGATCCGGCGGGTCTCGTGCGGGCTGTCGAGCGAGAAGGCGGGGATGCGCACGGCGAAGCGCTCGCCCGTCGCCGATTCCATCTCGTACGAGCCGACCATGATGCCGGACGGCGTCGGCAGGGGCGTGCCGGAGGTGTATTCGAACGATTCCCCGGCCTTGAGCGTCGGCTGCTCGCCCACGACGCCCGCCCCCATCACCTCCTGCATGTGGCCGCGCGAGTCGGTGATCTTCCAGTGCCGGTTCAAGAGCCGGACCGTCTCCGTCCCCTCATTGGCGATCTGGACCTTGTACGCCCAGACATAGTGGTTGCGGTCCGGGGAGGACTGGTCGTCGAGATAGATCGGCTCCACGGTGATCCGGATTTCCCGGGTGGTCTCGCTGTACATGTTCGGCCTCGTTGTCCCCCGGGAAAGGATACCCCCGGGCCCGGCACCGGTCAAAGCGGTGGACGGGGCGGCGCGACCGCCCCGATTGTCATCCCGGCCAAGCCGCGCGCGAAGCAAGCGGCGCGCGCCGGGACCCATGGCCGATGCGCCGAGATGCCGGAGGATGGGCCCCGGATCGCCGCTCTGCGGCGTCCGGCGTGACAATTGTCGTATTCTGCCCGGTCACACCGCCTTCAGGGCCTGGAGGATGTCGTCCTTCAAATCCTCGATGTCCTCGAGCCCGACCGAGAGGCGGATGGTGCCGTCGAGAATGCCGATCGCCTCGCGCTCCTCGGGCTTGAGGCGCTGGTGGGTGGTGGTCCCCGGGTGGGTGACGATCGACTTGGTGTCGCCCAGATTATTGGCGATGTCGATGCAGCGGAGCGAGTCCATGAAGCGGAATGTCCGCTGCTTGCCGCCCTCGACAGCGAAGGTCACGACCGAGCCGAAATCCGACATCTGGGCGCGCGCCAGATTGTGCTGCGGGTGCGAGGCGAGGCCCGGGTAGCGCACGTGGGAGATGCCGTCGAGCGTGCCGAGGAATTCGGCCAGGACGCGCGCATTGGCGCAGTGGCGCTGCATGCGGAGCTCGAGCGTCTCGAGCCCCTTGAGCATGACCCAGGCGTTGAACGGGCTCATCGACGGGCCGGTGTGGCGGTAGAAGGGCTGCAGCACGTCGTTGATGAATGTCCGCGTGCCGAGCACGGCGCCGCCCATCGCGCGGCCCTGCCCGTCGATATGCTTGGTGGCCGAGTAGGCGACGACGTCGGCGCCGAACTGCAGCGGCTTCTGCAGCACGGGCGTCGCGAACACGTTGTCGACGACGACCGTGGCGCCGGCCGCGTGGGCGAGATCGCACACCGTTTTCAGGTCGATGATTTCAAGCGTCGGGTTGGACGGCGTCTCGAGGAACACAGCCGCGGTCTTTTTCGACAGCGCCTTCTTCCATGCGTCGTTGTCGGTGCCGTCGACCAGCACCGCCTCGACGCCCCAGCGCGGCAGGATCTCGGTGATGACGTACAGGCACGAGCCGAACAAGGCGCGCGAGGCGACCACCCGGTCGCCCGCCTTCACCTGGCAGGCGAGCGCGGCGAACACCGCCGCCATGCCCGACGCGGTGGCGCGGCACGCCTCGGCGCCCTCCAGCAGGCACATGCGCTCCTGGAACATCTCGACGGTCGGGTTGGCGTAGCGCGAATACATGAACCGCTCGATGCGGTTCTTGAACGCGTCCTCGGCCTCGGCGGCGGAGGAATAGACATAGCCCGAGGTCATGAAGATGGCCTCGTCCATCTCCTCGAACTCGGAGCGCATCAGCCCGCCGCGCACCAGCCGCGTCTGCGGCCGCCAGTTCGCCGCCTGGTCCCGGGAATAGCTTCTGGTCATGATCGTCCCTCCGGGGCGCGCCGGCACCGCCCCCCAACGAAAAACCCCCAACCGCAACGGCCGGGGGCTTTTCCCTCCGGCCTTTTAGCGATTGTTTTAACGTGGTTCGCAAGCCGGCCGGCCCAAATCTCCACGTGGGTCCGTCATACGGCGCGGGAAAGCGCCCGTCAAGCGCTGCGCGGGGACCGCTCGGGGTGAGGCCGAAGCGCTTCTTCTAGCGGGGGACGATCATCAGCTTTTCGGCGCCCGTGCCATTGGCGCGCAGGCGGTCCTCGGCGATGGCGGCGCGCTCGAGATCGATCTTGGGAATCCGCCCGTCGCCGAGCGCGACATACAAATGGCGCCCGTCACCCGCCGCCAGCGCATGGAACGGCTCGGCGCCCATCTCGATCACGCGCGCCCGGGCGAAGTCGCGGGCATCAAGGATTTCGACATAGCCGCGGTCGTTCGGCTCGTCATAGGTGGTGACGATCACGTACTTGCCGTCCGGCGTGGCGTAGGGCCAGCCCGGCACGGCGGCGAGCTTCACGGTCTCGACCACCTGGTTGGTCGCGGCGTCGGCGACATGCAGCAGCGGGCGATTGAAATCGCCGATATAGATGCGCCTGCCGTCGGGCGCGACCGACAGCGACTGCGAGCCAATGGGCAGCGGGATGCGCCCGGTCACGCGCTTCTCGCCCACGTCCACGACGGAAACGAAGGGGACTTCCTTGTGCGAGAAATACATGCGGGCGCGGTCGCGCGACTGGGCGATGAAATGGACCGGCGCCTCCATCCACACCGACCGCGCGATGCGGCGCGTCTCGGGGTCGATCACCAGCGCGCAGCGATTGACCTCGGCCGTGACCCAGATCATGCCGTCGCGGTCGGTGTCCATGCCGTGCGGCGCGCGGTAGAGGTCGAGATCGACCTTGCCCACCGTGGTCATGGTCTCGAGGTCGACGATGCCCAGCTCCTTGCCGGGCTTGTCGTTGGTCCCGTACCCCCGATTGCCGTAGATCGAGGTGAAGGCGGTCTTGCCGTCCCGGGTGAGCGCGAACTCGTGCGGCTTGGCGACGCCCTCCTCGCCGGTCCTGGCGATGCCGACCGTCTCGGCCGTCTCGAGGTCCAACGCGCACAGGCTGATCGAATCCCGCACGGTGACCAGCAACGTCGCCCGCGCGTTCCGCGTGTCGTCCATGGCGTCATCCCAACAGAACTGTCATCCCGGATGCCCCCAGCACCACGTGATGCGCGGCCGATCCGGGATCGTGGCGAGATGGGTCCCGGGTCTGCGATGCGCCGCTTCGCGCCGCACCGCGCCCGGGATGACGATCCAGCTTGCGCGCGCCTACTCCGCGGCGGCGCGGGTGACCTTGCTGAGGTTGGGCGCCAGCACCCGCTCGGCGTTGAGGTGGCGGATCATCTCCTTCTCGTGCTCGGTGATGTTCGCCTCGTCGAGCGCCTGCTCGGTCCATTCCATGCCGAACAGCGTGCCGTCGGTGCCGGCCACGATCTTGTCGGCGCCGTAGACCTTGACCGCCAGCTCGATGCCGCGCGCGCCGTAGGAGTTGCAGTCGACCACCATCTTCATGTTGCGGAACTTGGCCGAAGGCAGCTCCTCGCCCGGGTTCGAAATCATGTGGCGATGGTCGAGCCGCTCGACCTCGAGCGGGATGTTGCCGCCGAGATTGTGGGTCTGGACCGACACGTTCGGGTAGTCCTTCAGGAAGTCGGTCATCACGAAGGTCAGCATGGCCGACGACAGGCGCGACTGCATGTCGAGCGTGCCGCGGCGCGGCGTCTGCAGGTCGGACAGGTCCGGGCGCGGCGCCTCGGGATCGTTCGCCTGCTTGCCGTAATGCACCAGGAAGTGCGCGTGGTGGCGGTTCGCCACCTCGAACACGGGGCGCCAGCGCTCGGCGCGCTTCTTCGTGAGGAACCCGTCGCCGGGAAGCTGGGCGCCGACGAAGCCGGGCAGGCCCATCGCGCGCTCGAACTCGGCGGCGGCGGCGGCCATGTCGGAGTAGGGGATGGCGGCGAGCGCCGAGAACCGGTCGGGATATTTCCGGCAGGTCTCGGACACCGAGTCGTTATAGGCGCGCAGCAGCGGCAGCGCGACGTCGAGCGGCATGTTCTCGATGCCGAGCCCGATCATCGACAGCACGCCGCGGGTGATGCCGCCCTTGTCCATCTCGGCGATGCGCTTCTCGGGCGAGTCGAACCCCTCGGTCAGCGGGAAGCCGGCGATCGGCGAATCCAGGAATTCGCGCCCGTCATCCATCTTGTAGATGCGCGGCATCTCGGTGCGCTTGCGCAGGACCTCGGACAGGCCCTCGGAAATCCAGTGGTGGTGCATGTCGATGGTCATGGTGCCTCACGGCCGAAGCCGCGCCCCAGCGGTGGAAGATCGCCGATGCTAGACCCCCGCGGGGCCAAAAGTCCAGGGTCGCGGGGCGAACCCGGCGCGGCCTGGCCGCGTTTGCATGGCATGGCGGAGGAGACGAAAGGCGGGTGGCGGCGCAGGCTGACCGGCGGCGCGGCGGTGTGGGGCGTGGCGGCCTCGATTTCGGCCGCCTTCGTCGGCGGCACCATCCCGACGCCGCTCTACGTCATCTACCGGCAGAAGTTCGACCTGTCCGAGATCGGCGTCACGCTGGTCTTCGCCGCCTATTTCGCCGGCGCGTTCGGCGCGCTGGTGGTGCTCGGCCGGCTCTCCGACCAGATCGGGCGACGGCGCGCCGTGCTGCCCGGTATTGCCGCGGCGGCGGCGAGCGCTGTGATCTTCCTGTTCGCGGACGGGCTCGCCGAGCTTCTGATCGCGCGCGCCATCAACGGCTTGGCCATCGGGCTCGTCTCGGGCGCGGCGACGGCCTGGCTCGCCGAGCTGCACCCGCCCGAAAAGCGCGGCCAGGCGACGGTGGTGACGGTGGCCGCCATCGCCGTCGGGCTGGGGTGCGGACCGCTGATCTCGGGCCTCCTGTCCGAATGGGCGCCGGAGCCGCTGGTGCTGCCCTACCTCGCCTTCCTGGCGCTGCTGGTGCCGGTCGCCTGGCTGGTCTCGCGGGCGCAGGAGACGGTCGAGCGCGCAACGGTGCCGCTCGCGCAGCTCGACCTCTCGCCCCGCCTCGGCGTGCCCGACGAATCGCGCGCGGCCTTCTTCGCCCCCGCCGCCACCGCCTTCTCGACCTTCGCCATGATCGGGTTCTACTCGGCGATCGCGCCGCTCTTGCTGTCGGGGACGCTGCACGTGAAAAGCCACGCGGTCGGCGGGGTGATCGTGTTCGCCCTGTTCGCCGCCGACGTCGCGACGGTGCTGGCGACGCGCCGGCTGGACAGCCGGCGGGCGATGCTCGGCGGGCTCGCCGTCATGCCGTTCTGCGTGGCGCTGCTCGCCTACGCCCAGATCGCGGGCTCGCTCGGCGCGCTGGTGGCGGGCGCGCTGCTCACGGGCGTGCCCGGCGGGCTCGCCTATCGCGGCAGCCTGCAGACCGTCAACGCCATCGCGCCCCGCGGGCGGCACGGCGAGATGGTGTCGAGCCTGCTCGCCGCCGCCTATACCGGCATCGCCGTGCCGGTGATCGGCGTGGGGATCGTGTCGCAGCTCGTCAGCGCCTCGATCGCCGCGCTGGCCTTTGCGGTCGTCATCGCGCTGCTGGCCGCCGGCGCGATCGTCATGGGGCTGCGCACCGTGCCGGAGGCGTGAGCGGCGCCTCGGCCTTACGGCGCCTTTGAGGCGAGGCGGGCCCCTTCGGCCAGCGCGCCGAGCTTCGCCCACACGATCTCGTCGTGCAGCCGTCCGCCGAGGCCGCAATCGGACCCGCCGATCACGTTCTCGCGGCCGGCGACGCGCGCGAAGTTGCGCAGCCGGGCCGCGATCAGCTCCGGGTGCTCGACGATGTTGGTCGCGTGGCTGACCACGCCCGGCATCAGCAGCCGGCCGGGCGCAAGCTTCACGTCCTTCCACACCTCCCACTCGTGCTCGTGGCGCGCGTTGCCCGCCTCGAACGAGACGCACTGCGCGTGGGCCTTGAGCGCGACGTCGACGATGTCCTTGAGCGGCAGGTCGTGCGTGTGCGCGCCGTGCCAGCTTCCCCAGCAGAAATGGTAGCGCACGCTCTCGGCCGGCAGCCCCTTGAGCGCGTGGTTGAGCGCCTCGACGCGCAGCTCGGCATGCTTGCGGTAGTCGGCGAGCTTCGGCTCGGGCCGCAGCATGTCCCACGAGGTGACGATGCCCGGATCGTCGAGCTGCAGGATGAAGCCCGCCTCGACGACGGCACGGTACTCGTCCTTCAGCGCGTCGGCGAGGGCGTACACGAACTCCTCGTCGGTCTTGTAGAACTCGTTGTAGACGAAGTGGTCGAGCCAGCCCGGCGCCAGCACGCAGACGAACGCCTCGTCCGCGCCCGCCTTGTCGCATGCCGCACGGAAGATCTTCAGCTCGGCGTCGAGCGCCGCCTTGCCCTTCGGCTTGACCGGCGCGGTGATGACCATCTTGCGCGTGATCGGCGGCATCGGCCGCTCGCCCGGCACGCAGAACAGCGTGCCCGCGCGCGACATGGCGGCATAAAGTCCCGGGAACTCGTCATGCTCGCGCGTGTCCTCGCGCGTCGAGCCGACCTCGCCCGGCTTCAGGTCGCGCACCGTCACGCCCTCGAGGTTCATGCCGTAGGCGGCGAAGGTGCGCTTGTTCCAGAACTCGCCGTCCGAGACGCAGTCGATGCCGATCTCGACCTGGCGCTTGACGGTCTCGAACGCGGCCTGCTCGGCCGAGCCGGATTTCTCGTCCCAGCCCGCCGGCGCGGGCAGCCGGCCCGCATGCGACGTGCGGAACCCGTTCGCGCTGTTCTTCATGACGCTTCTCTCCCTACGCTTGCGCTGGCGGCGCATCTTGCGGCAGGGAACGCGCGATGTGAATGGCGTTGCCCGCCATCATCCACCAGCACGTCCGGGCATGATTGAGGCGGAACGCGCCGCTCACCCGAGCTTCGGCATCACCTCGTTGCGGAACAGATGGAGCGAGTGGAGCGCCGTGTCGAACGGCAGCGAGCCGAAGAACAGGTACGCGATGATGTAGTTCACCCCCATCGCGTCGCGCTGGCGGGCGAGCTCGGCCGCGACGGTGGCGGGCGAGCCGCAAACCGCCATCTCGTTCTCCACCCAGCTCTCGAAGCTCTCGCCGCGATGGACGTTCGCCTGGTGCACCGCCGCCGCGCCGCCGTGCAGATGGCGCAGCCAGTTGAGGTGGGCGACGTGGAACTCGAGGGCGGGCTTCATCAGCTTCTGCGCCGCCGCGTCGGTGTCGGCGACCACGATGTGGCGCAGCACGCCGATCGCCGCCCCCGCCGGCAGCCCGTCCAGTGCCGGGAACTCGGGCTTCGGGCAGGCGACGCCGCCGCGCGCGGCCAGCGCGCCCTTGTAGGCGTCGATGTTCTGCCGGGCGCGCGCCGTCGGGCCATTGGTGACGAAATGCATCCCCTGGGCGCCGGCCCAGGCGGAGCCGTCGGCGCTCGACGAGGCGTACCAGAACGGGAGCGGCGCCTGGTAGGGGCGCAGCGGCATCGGCACGTCCTTGTACTCGTAGTACGGCCCGTCATAGTCGAACCGGTCGTTGGCCAGCGCGGTTTCCAGGCAGGCGAACCCGTCGAGGAACATGGCGCGCGACTTGGTGTGGTCGATCTTGTGATAGCCGATCTCGTAGGGCGAGACGCCGCGCCCGACCCCGACCTCGAGCCGGCCGCGGCTCATATGGTCGAGCATGCAGATCTCCTCGGCGAGGCGCACCGGCGAATACAGCGGCAGCAGGTAGACCAGCGGCCCCATGCGCAGCCGCTGGGTCGCCCGCGCCACGGCCGCCAGGTAGACGCTCGGCTCCGGCACCATGTTGAGGGGGGTCGAATGGTGCTCGGCGACGTGCAGGGCGTAGAGCCCGGCCGCGTCGGCGGCGGCGGCGAACTCCAGCCGCTCGTCGAACTGGTCGGCCAAAGGCCGGTCGGGAACGCGTTCGAAATGGTCGAACAGGCCGAATCGCATGGGAACACTTTCGTTGCGTTGACGGGCATTGCCGCGCGTTTGCCACTGGACTCGCGCGGCGCCGGGGTTCATACCTTGGGGGCGCGGGCGGGACCAGCCCCAAACTGTTGCGGCCGGGCGCGGCGCCGGCGCACGAAACCGGAAAAGGCCCGTTAAGGCCGGATTTCGCCCTGAAAATCATTGCAGACGCACCTATATTCGGCTTAGAGATAAAGAATTAACTATTTTTGTTGAGAGTTTGCATGCGGCGGTAGGGCTAACCGGCCGTCGCACATGCTGATCGGAGGGGGCGGGTTTTCCCGCGAGGGGAGCAGGTGACCAAAACGCGGACGCGCAATGATGGAACCGACCGGACGGCCCTGGGCCGTGCGGCGGCGCGCGCCCGCATGCCGGCCCGGACGCTCTCGCTGCCGCTCGACGGCGGGCTGCGACTTACGCGCCCCTGAGCCGGGTTACCACCCGCCCTCAGGGGATTCGTACGACGCTGACCTGACCACTCGAGCGAAGGAATTGTGATGAGCACGACCGACAAGAACCGGGTCGTCATTTTCGACACCACCATGCGCGACGGCGAGCAGTCGCCGGGCGCCTCCATGAATTTGGAAGAGAAGCTGCGCATCGCCGAGGCCCTGGAGGAAATGGGCGTCGACGTGATGGAGGCCGGCTTCCCCATCGCCTCCAACGGCGACTTCGCGGCCGTCCACGAAATCTCCAAGGTCGTCACCGAATCGGTCGTCTGCGGGCTCGCCCGCTCGGCACGCGACGACATCGAGCGCGCGGCGGAGGCGCTGAAGCCCGCCAGGCGCAAGCGCATCCACACCTTCATCTCCACCTCGGCGCTGCACATGAAGTACAAGCTGCAGATGGAGCCGGAGGAGGTGCTGGACGCGGTCGTCGATTCGGTCACCCGCGCGCGCCGCTACACCGACGACGTCGAGTGGTCGCCGGAGGACGGCTCGCGCACCGATCCCGACTTCCTGTGCCGCACGGTCGAGGCCGCGATCAGGGCGGGCGCCACCACCATCAACATCCCCGACACGGTGGGCTATGCCGTGCCGGACGAGTTCGGCGCGATCTTCACCATGCTGTTCGACCGCGTGCCGAACGCGGACAAGGCGGTGTTCTCGGCCCATTGCCACAACGATCTGGGTCTCGCCGTCGCCAACGCGCTGGCCGCGGTCAGGGCGGGCGCGCGCCAGATCGAATGCACCATCAACGGGCTCGGCGAGCGGGCGGGCAACTGCGCGCTGGAAGAGGTCGTGATGGCCATCCGCACGCGGCCCGACTTCCTGCCCTTCGCCACCAACATCAAGACCGAGAACATCACCAAGGTCTCGCGCCTGGTCTCGGCGATCACCGGCTTCGTCGTGCAGCCGAACAAGGCGATCGTCGGCGCCAACGCCTTCGCGCACGAGGCGGGCATCCACCAGGACGGCGTGCTGAAGAACGCCCAGACCTACGAGATCATGACGCCCGAGTCGGTCGGGCTGATCCGCTCGAAGCTGGTGATGGGCAAGCATTCCGGCCGGCACGCCTTCCGCGTGAAGCTGAAGGAGCTGGGCTACGAGCTGGGCGACAACGCCTTGAACGAGGCGTTCCGCCGGTTCAAGGACCTGGCCGACAAGAAGAAGGACGTCTTCGACGAGGACCTGGTCGCCCTGGTCGACGAGGCGGTGCTGCGCGGCCACGACCGCATCCGGTTCGTGGCGCTGGGCGTCGTCTGCGGCTCCAAGGGTCCGCCCCAGGCCGAGCTGGAGCTCGAGGTGGACGGCGAGAGCCGGACCCACAAGGGCACCGGCGACGGGCCGGTGGACGCCATCTTCCACGCCATCAAGGAGCTGTTCCCGCACGAGGCGCGGCTGCAGCTCTACCAGGTCCAGGCCGTGACCGAAGGCACCGACGCCCAGGCGGAGGTGACGGTCCGGCTCGAGGAAAACGGCAAGACCGTGAACGGACAGGGCTCGGATACCGACACGCTGGTCGCGTCGGCCCGCGCCTACGTCAACGCACTGAACAAGCTCCTGGTCAAACGGGAGCGGACCGCCCCGGAGGCGCTTTCGGCTTGAAAAGGATCCCGCGTATCAACTCGAACGGTTAGCGTGTGGCGCCGGCCCAGGGCCGCCATTCCCTAACGGGTGGAAGGGACTAGGAAACCAGATGTTTTCGAAGCTTTTGGGGATGCTTTCCGCCGACATGGCGATCGACCTCGGGACGGCGAACACGCTCGTCTACGTCAAGGGCCGCGGCATCGTGCTCAACGAACCCTCGGTGGTGGCCATCGCCACCTACAAGGGCAAGAAGCACGTGCTCGCGGTCGGCGACGAGGCGAAGATGATGCTCGGCCGCACGCCCGGCAACATCGAGGCGATCCGCCCGCTGCGCGACGGCGTGATCGCGGATTTCGAGATCGCGGAGGAAATGATCAAGCATTTCATCCGCAAGGTGCACAACCGCCGCTCCTTCGCCAGCCCGCAGATCATCGTCTGCGTGCCGTCGGGCTCGACCGCGGTCGAGCGCCGCGCGATTCAGGAATCGGCCGAGTTCGGCCGGCGCGCGCCGGGTGTTCCTGATCGAGGAGCCGATGGCGGCGGCGATCGGCGCCGGCCTTCCGGTCACCGAGCCGACCGGCTCGATGGTGGTCGATATCGGCGGCGGCACGACCGAGGTCGCGGTGCTCTCGCTCGGCGGCATCGTCTATTCGCGCTCGGTCCGCGTCGGCGGCGACAAGATGGACGAGGCGATCATCGCCTATATCCGCCGCAACCATAACCTTCTGGTCGGCGAAGGCTCCGCCGAGCGGATCAAGAAGGAGATCGGGTCGGCCTGCGTGCCCGCCAACGGCGAGGGCGACCAGATGGAGATCAAGGGGCGCGACCTGATGAACGGCGTGCCGAAGGAGCTTCTGATCTCCGAGCGCCAGATCGCCGAATCGCTCGCCGAGCCGGTCGGCGCCATCGTCGAGGCGGTCAAGGTCGCGCTCGAGCACACCGCGCCCGAGCTTGCCGCCGACATCGTCGACAAGGGCATCGTGCTGACGGGCGGCGGGGCGCTGCTCGGCAATCTCGACATCGTGCTGCGCCACGCGACGGGCCTGCCGGTGTCGCTCGCCGACGAGCCGCTCTCCTGCGTCGCGCTCGGCACGGGGCGCTGCCTCGAGGAGATGAAGACGCTGAAGAACGTGCTGCACACGATGTACTGATGCCAGCGGCGCCGGGCGCGGCGCCCGGCGGTCGCGCGCTGTAGGGGATGGTAGCGTTGGCGTTGAGGAACCGAACCGGCTCCGTGGCTCGCCTGGCGGCGCCCGTCAAGGTGCTGGCCCACCGGTTCGCCTATCTGCTGCTGGTCGCGACCGCGTTCGTCCTGATGATGATGGGCAACGGCGAATCGCTGCTGGTCGACCGGTTCCGCACCGGCGTGGTCGACCTGGTCGCGCCGGTGATGAACGCGCTGTCGCGGCCGGCGGCCACCGTCACCGACGTCGTCGACAACGCGCGCGCGCTGGTCCGCCTCAGGGCGGAGAACGCACGGCTGAAGCGAGGAGAACGCGCGGCTGCTGGCCTGGCAGGCGGCGGCGCCGCCGCCTCGCGGCCGACAACGCCCAGCTCCAGCATCTGCTGCACTTCGTGCCCGACGCCCGCGCGCGCTTCGTCTCCGCGCGGGTGGTCGCCGACCCGGGCGGGGCGTTCGTGCGCTCCAAGATCGTCAATTCCGGACGGCGCGAAGGGGTGACCAAGGGCCAGGCGGTCATCACCGGCGCCGGCCTTGCCGGGCGGATCTTCGAGGCGGGCCTCCATTCGGCGCGCGTGCTGCTGATCACCGACATCAACTCGCGCATCCCGGTCGTCGTCGAATCCTCGCGCGACCGCGCCATCCTCACCGGCGACAACGGGCCGCAGCCGCGCCTCGCCTTCCTCGCCTCGTCGGCCCAGGTGGCCAAGGGCGACCGCATCGTCACCTCGGGCCAGGGCGGGCTGTTCCCCGAAGGGCTGCCGATCGGCACCGTCGCCTCGGTGAAGGACGGGGTGGCGCGCGTCGTGCCGCTGGTCGATTTCGACCGGATGGAGTTCGTGCGCGTGGTCGACTATCCCGGCGTCGCGCCGCTGGGCGCCGCCGGCGAAGACATCCGGCGCTAGACGGGTCCGGCACCAGCATGATTTCCGCCGCCCTCCCGGCCGCCACCCCGTCACCCTGCCCCTCTCCCGCGGGGAGAGGGAACCCTGAACGCACAACCTTTTCCCAGACCCCGTATCGGGATCCGGACATGTTCGTCGGTCGGTCGGCGCATCGTCCCCTCTCCCCGCGGGAGAGGGACAGGGTGAGGGATCGACGCGGCGAGCCGCACGCGCCATGAACGGCCTCCTTCTGCGCATGGATGCGGCGGCGCGCAACCTGCTGCCCTTCGCGCTGGCCATCGCCGCCGTCATTCTCGGCACCACGCCGCTCTACTTGCCGGGGTACGGTGCGGTCGCGCCCGACCTCGCCCTGATGGCCGTGTTCTACTGGGCGATCTACCGGCCCGACCTGTTCCCGGCCGCGGTCGCGTTCGCCGTCGGGCTGGTGCAGGACGCGCTGATGGGCACGCCGATGGGGCTCAACGCGCTGGTGCTGCTCGCCGCCTACGGTGCCATCGTCGCCCAGCGCCGGTTCTTCCAGAACAAGTCGTTCCTGGTGGTGTGGTGGGCGTTCTCGCTGGTCGGGCTCGGCGCGGCGCTGATGGGCTGGGCGCTGATGTCGGTGGTCGCGGTCCGGATCGCCGATCCCCTGCCGGCGCTGTTCTCGGGCCTGGTCACGGTCGGGCTCTACCCGTTCGTCGCGCTGGCTCCTCGCCCGGCTGCATCACGCCGTCCTGCCCGAGCTGCGCCATGTACCGTGACAATGCGCGCGGCAAGTCGTTCGGTCGGCGCGCCGCGCTGATCGCCGGCGGCCAGATCGCGCTGTTCGGCGTGCTGGCCGCGCGCATGTACCAGCTCCAGGTGCTCGACGCGCCGCGCTACAAGCTGCTGGCCGAGGAGAACCGCATCCATCTGCGCCTGCTGCCGCCGCCGCGCGGGCGCATCCTCGACCGCTATGGCGAGAAGCTGGCCGTCAACCGCGACGACTACCGCGTCCTGCTGGTGCCCGAGGAGACGCCCGACGTCGCCGCGACGCTGGACGCGCTGGCCAAGGTGACCGACATCCCCGAGCCGGTGCGCCGGCGCGTGCTGCGCGAGGTGCGGCGCAACCGCGGCTTCGTGCCGGTCACGGTGCGCGAGAACCTGAGCTGGGACGAGGTGGCGCGCGATCGAGGTGAACGCGCCCGACCTGCCGGGCCTGTCCATCGACGTCGGCCAGACCCGCGAATATCCCGACGGGCCGGTCGGCGCGCACGTCATCGGCTATGTCGCGGCCGTGTCGGAGAAGGAGCAGCAGGGCTCGAACGATCCCGCTGCTGACGCTGCCGGGCTTCCGCGTCGGCAAGAACGGCGTCGAGAAGGTCGACGACCTGGCGCTGCGCGGCAAGGCGGGCAACAGCGAGCTCGAGGTCAACGCCGTCGGCCGCGTGATGCGCGAGCTCGCCCGCACCGAAGGCACGCCCGGCCAGGATCTGGCGCTGACCTTCGACATGGAGCTGCAGCGCCTGGCAATGGAACGGCTCGCCGCCGAGCGATCGGCCGCCGCGGTGGTGATGGACGTGCACACCGGCGAGGTGCTGGTGATGGCGTCCTCGCCCTCGTTCGACCCCAACGCCTTCGCCCGCGGCCTCACGCCGGAGGAATGGCAGGCGCTGGCCGGCGACGACCGCTCGCCGCTGACCAACAAGGCGATCGCCGGGCCATACGCGCCGGGCTCCACCTTCAAGCCGGTGGTCGCGCGGCGGCCGCCCAGATGGCCGGCATCAGCCCCGACCACCGCGTGTTCTGCCGCGGCTTCGTCGACGCTCGGCAACACGCGCTTCCATTGCTGGAAGCACGACGGCCATGGCTGGCTCGACATGGTGGGCGGCATCGAGAATTCCTGCGACGTGCTATTTCTACGACCTGGCGCACCGGGTGGGCATCGACGCCATCGCCGCCGTGGCCGAGAAGCTGCGGGCTCGGCCACCGGCTGGGCCTCGCCATTCCGGGCGAGAAGGCGGGGCTGATGCCGACCCGGGCGTGGAAGAAGAAGGCGACGGGCGTCGCCTGGCAGCAGGGCGAGACGCTGGTCGCCGGCATCGGCCAGGGCTTCGTGCTGGCCTCGCCGCTGCAGCTCTGCGTGATGGCGGCGCGCGTCGCCAATGGCGGCAAGGCGGTCGTGCCGCGCCTCACCCGCGACGTGGTGCGGGGCGAGGTCTCGGCGCCCAAGCCGGTGCCCGTCTGGCCCGATGTCGGCGTGCCCGATGCCGCCCTCGACACGGTGCGCCAGGGCATGTGGGCCGTCTCCAACGGGCGGCACGGCACGGCGCGCGGCGCGCGGATCAAGGACCAGCCCTTCGAGATCGCCGGCAAGTCCGGCACCTCGCAGGTGCGGCGCATCTCCAAGCACGAGCGCGAGACGCACGTCATCAAGAACGAGGACCTGCCCTGGAAGGAGCGCGACAACGCGCTGTTCATCGCCTTCGTGCCGGCCGATGCGCCGCGCTATGCCTGCGCCGTCGTCGTCGAGCATGGCGGCGGCGGCTCGGCGGTGGCGGCGCCGATCGCGCGCGACCTGCTGCTCGCGACCCAGCTCAAGGACCCGACCGGCCACGACCGCGGCCCGGTGGTCGCGGCGGGCGACGCCGACGGCGGAGCGCGGCTGACATGATGGACGCGACGCCACGACGATCCCGCGCGCGCTGTCGCTCGGCCAGAAGCTGCTGCACGTCAACTGGTCGCTGGTCGCGCTCGTCTGCGTGCTGGCCGCGATCGGGTTCGCCATGCTGTATTCGGCGGCGAACGGCCATTTCTCGCCCTGGGCGTCGCGCCAGATGGTGCGCTTCGCCGGTCGCGCTCGTCCTGATGATCGGCGGTCGCGCTCATCGATATACGGCTGTGGCTGCGCTACGCCTACTGGATCTATTTCGGCGCGCTGGCGCTGGTCGGCGCCGTCGACGTGATGGGCTCGGTCGGCATGGGGGCGCAGCGCTGGATCAATCTCGGCTTCTTCCAGCTGCAGCCGTCCGAGATCATGAAGATCGCGCTGATCCTGGCGCTGGCGCGCTATTTCCACGGCGCGATGCTCGAGGACGTGGCGCGGCCCGGCCATCTGATCGCGCCGCTGCTGATGGTCGTCGCGCCGGCCGCCGCTGGTGCTCAAGCAGCCCGACCTCGGCACGGCCATGATGCTGATCGCGGTCGCCGGGGCGATCTTCTTCCTGGCCGGCGTGCGGCTCTGGATGTTCGGCGTGGTGCTCGCCTGCGCGGGGGGCGCGGTGCCGGTCGCCTGGCGCATGCTCAAGGGCTACCAGCGCGACCGGATCCTCACCTTCCTCGACCCGGAATCCGACCCGCTCGGCGCCGGCTACCACATCCTCCAGTCCAAGATCGCGCTCGGCTCGGGCGGGCTGTGGGGCAAGGGGTTCCTGCTGGGCACGCAGAGCCACCTCAACTTCCTGCCCGAGAAGCAGACCGACTTCATCTTCACCATGCTGGCCGAGGAGTTGGGCATGGTCGGCGGGCTGGGGCTGCTCGCGCTCTACGCGCTGCTGATCGCGCTCGGCATCGCGCTGTCGCTCCGCGTCCGCAACCAGTTCGGCCGGCTGGTGGGCATGGGAGTCGTCACCACCTTCTTCTTCTACGTGTTCATCAACATCGCGATGGTGATGGGGCTGATCCCGGTGGTGGGCGTGCCGCTGCCGCTGATCTCCTACGGCGGCACGGCGCTGCTCAGCCTGATGATCGGATTCGGGCTGCTGCTCTCCGCCTCGATCCACCGCAACGTGCGCATCGGCCGCCACGGCCAGGGCGACGAGTACTGAGGGCCCCTTCCGCGCCCGGAAGCGCCCCGGCCCGCGATTCCTTCCGGGCGCGCCACGGTGGTGACAAGCGCGGCGGGAGTTGCTATATGCCGCCTACCCTGCTTGCGGGCCGGGGGGCGCATAGCTCAGTTGGTAGAGCAGCTGACTCTTAATCAGCGGGTCCCAGGTTCGAGTCCTGGTGCGCCCACCACTTAGAACCTTGTTCTAGAATATTTATTTCGACCCCTACAGCGCGTCGCCGGTTTTCCTCACAAGATTAAACCCGGTTAAACCCTGGGCAGCGGAAGGGAGGGAGCAAGCGATGGCACAGCGGGACTTCGTGGTCACGGTGAAGGAGGACGGAGAAGGCCAGCCGTACCGAGCTCTCGCTGCCGCGCTGGCAGATTGGTCAGCGGAGACCACATCGAAGATATACCTCTTCGGTTCGCGGGTCCGCGGCGACCATCGAACTGACAGCGACGTGGACGTCGTGATCCGCTTCGGCGAGGCGACGGACGGCGACGTGGAATGGTGGTCCGCGGCCAATGCGGAGGGGTTCGCTTCGATCAATGCCCGTCTGCCGGGGCCGCTGCGCATTTTGGAGAACAACGACCTCCTAGCCGACCGAATTGTCAAAGGTGAGCCCATCCATCGCGACCGCAACGTCGCTTGCATATGGATGCCGCCGAAACCCTCTTGAAGCGGGGCGACTCAATTCCCATGTAGTGTATGCAATAGTCGAAGCGCGTCGTGGGACGCCCGAGCGGACTACAGCTGGAAATCCCACACCGCTGGCCTGTGCGAGGGTATCGACTACCCCAAGGGTCTCTCGCATTTTGGGAAAGGGAATACGATGTTCGTATGTCTCTCTCTCGAAGCCAGCATGCCGCACGGGGCGTCTTACCGTCTGGCTGTCGGGTGCTTTTTGAGCCTCCGGCGCTTGCTTCGGTGGGCGATTTGGTAACGCGGCTGCTCTAACGGCAGAAGGCACCTCGGAAGCGAGGTGCCTTTTGTCTTTAAGGTGCGGCCCGGCCCGGCGGGGCGCTCGCCCGCTAGGCCGGGGATACGCGCACCGTCGCGCCCACTCCCTCGAACATCCGCCGAGTAGCTGCCGCCTCGCCCCGACCGACGCCGAGCCTAACCGGCTGCGGCGCGGAAGCGACTAGGTCCATCGACTGCCCAATCCGAAGGCCGGTGATCTCGCGCACGCTACGGATGACGCCGACTTTCCGCTCGCCTACCGCGGTCAGGATCACGTCGAACTTCTGAGCCATTGCAGTCTCTCCTTCGTTGGGCGCCGACCATCCGGCGCACCTGCAAGGATAGAGAAAGGCCGTTTCAGATCAATGGGTTAGCGTGTGGCGTTAGCGGGCTTTAGTGCGGTCATGGCGTAGCAACCCGATCACGACTTCGTGACCGGCGGCGCGGGCGCGGGCGGAATCATCTTTACGACCGCGGCAAGGACTGGGACCAGGGTGATTGACTTAACGCTGAAGTTGGGCTTGGGCGGTTCGTCGGCCATTGGTTGCTCCTAAGCCGCGAGCGGGCTGGCGTTGGTCGCGATTTGGCGGCAGTCGCCGCATAAGCGGTTGTGGGCGCCCTCGGACCAGAACTCGTGCCGGCAGCGCAGGCACCGGCGCCGCTTGCGCGCGGGCTTGGGCGCTGCCGGCGGCATGCGCCCAAGTACGGGGTGGCCAACAAAGACGAGCGGCGGGTCGAACTCCACCGTCCCGGTCCGGACGAGCGTTGCCGCCTCGCCGCCAACAATGCCCAGGGTGTGAAGGTCGGAGACCGTCATGCCCGGCCGGACGGGGCGCCAGCGCTCGCCCACAGCACTGCCCGGCTTAAAGCGCGCATGGTCGATCCGCACGACGCGCGGTTCAGGCGGCATCGTCGTCGCTTCCACCGATGAAGTCCCGCACGAAGTCGGAGTGGCGGAACCGGCGGCCGGGCGTGTTGGGCGCACCAAGCATCGCCTCCACGTGCGCCTCGATCAGCGCGTCGCCGTCCACGCCGGCGGGCCAGCCTTCGGGCACCTCGACCGTAGCGCCCAGCGCGACGCAGCGGTCCGGCGCGACCGCATTCCAGGCAAGCACGCGAAGGTTCTCTTGCACCGCGGGGTCGCCGGCGATCTGCACTCGGAGGTCAAAGAGGCGAGCCTCGGTGACGGATACCGCGCTCGCCGCGCGAATGAGCTGGTCGTTCATGCCCGTAGCGCCTTGAGCGCATCGTCCGCCTCGGCCCGCGCCGGGGTGCGCAGTTCCATTATCTTCGCGTAGCGGCCCAGCAGCAGCCCGCTCGCCCGCTGGATGTGTGAGATTACGGCCTCGGTCGCGCCCAATTGCTCGTACTCCACCGGCACGAACTGGCGCGAGGCGGCGCCGCGCATCTCCGCAATCTCCGCGTCGGACATGCCCGAGAGAAAGCCGGGTGCGTGGAGCACGGCAGCGACGGTCGTTCGGTCGCCGGCCTGCACCGCGTCCTGCACGAAGCGGGTGCGGGCGGACGGCTTGAGAGATTTGAGATGGCCGCGGATCTCGCCCGCTAGGGTCAGCCCCTCGGGCGTCTTGCGCCCCGGATCGTCCAGCGCCGCGGCGACAGCGCGGGCGAGCTGGTCGCGGTAGCCGTCCAACTCCCGCTTGCGCCGGTCCACGGTGAGGGCGGCCCGCTCGAACGCGCCCTGCGCGGCCTGGGTCAGCTCGGCCTCGCGCCCGTGGGCTGCGCGCAGTCCGCCGCCGTCGCCGCTCATGCGAACATCGCCCAGCAAGGCGCTGGTAACTTCGCCGTCGGCACGAGGGCGCTGGCGGCGCCGCGCCGGGGGCGCGTCCGCGTTCAGGGCGCGCTCGGCGTCGTTCATCCCGCCGTAGACATCGTGCATCGCCTTCATGGCCTCGCGGCCGGCGGCGAGCGCACGGGCGCCGATTGTGTCCTTTACGTCCAGTGCCCGGCCCGGCCCAAGCAGGCCTCGGGGTGCAGGTCGAGCGGAACGTCCACTCGGATTGGGGTTGCGGTCGTCATCGTTGGTCTCCTCAGGTTGCGCCGATGTGGCGGCCCTGCCCGGTGAAAGACATGGGCGAGTTAACGAGGTAGCGAAGCGCGTCCGCGCCGTGGTCCGCCGCGGCGGTGTCCACGTCCTCCGGGCGCGTGTCGTCTCGGGGAAGGAGCGGCAGCGTCTCGATCAAGTGCGGCACCGCCGCTTATCCAGATGCCGGGCGTGTCGGGATGCCGGCGCGTGCGGCGGCCATCATGGCCTTGACCTTCACCCAACCGGAAATGCCATCCTTCGTCGGCTTGTTGAGATTGAGACCCCAGCGGCGAAGCTGCTCCAACAGCGTGTCGTTTTGCAGCCCGCGAGCGTCATCACCTACGCCAGTTGGGCGGACATTCCACCGCTCGCACGCGGCCAAGACTTCCTCAGCGAGCATCTGCGGCGGCCAGTTCTTGCCCTGCGTGAGGTCGTCGGCCCGCGCGGTGTGGACTTCGTCAAGGATGATCCAGGATCGCGCGGGGAATACGCGCCCGCCGGGGCCACGGAGGCCCGGACGACGCGGATGGATGGCCAGGAGCGCGACGCTCGGCGCCGACATTCCCCAGTCGAGGGCGACGGCGCTTGCCCAGCCGTGGTCGCCCACCGGCCCGTTCGGTACGCGCCAGGGGGCGTCGGGAAGGATCAGGTGATCCCCCGAGCAGTCCGCGAAGAACGCGCCGGCAATGTCGTTCCAATTGTTGTGCAACCATGCCTCGCTCAGCGCGCGGTCGCCGCCGGCGGATGCGATGATCGAGCGGGCGTAGCGCGCTTGGTCGAGGGCCGGGTTGTCCAGATAAGTTGATGGACACAGGACCCACTCGCTCCCGTCGTCCAGTGTGTAGGGCTGCCAGGGGAGGCGCCGGTGGACGTGCATCCGGGCGATGGTCGCGTGGAGCGGGCCGCCGGGGTTGCCCAACACGATCATCCGCGTCGGTACGTCGGCCGGGCCGCGAAGGTTCGCGCGCAGCATGTTGATGAAGCGCAGCGTCGCGAAGTTCGTGATCTCGTCTACCGCCAGCAGGTTCGCCTCCTGGCCCTGCCACTTCGCCACGTCCTTGCGGGATTGGAGATTGCCCAGCGTGACGACGGCGCCGTTGGGGCAGCGGATGACGAAGTCGGCGCGGTTGGACTGGATACCGCCCGGGAACGCGGCGCTGAATAGCGCCTCCATTTCGTCCCACAGGTTCGCGAGGGATTTGTACGTCGCCCGCAGGACCAGCGCCCGCGCCCGCTCGCCGTGCTGCACGCAGTGGCGAAGGACGATGAGCGAGAGGCCGGTGGTCTTGCCCGAGCCGCGCCCGCCCAGCAGGGCGAGGTTGTAGCGCTCGGGTACGCCCAGCAGCGCGCCTGCCAGTCGGTCGGGCTAGTTATCGGCATCGGTTACCTCCACCACCCTCGTCCCCGCCGACACGGCGCGGGCGTACGCCTTCTCGTCCATCGGCGCCGGCAGGTTGATTTGGACAGCGACCGCCGGGCGCTGGTCCGTCGCGCCCGTCTCACGGTAGCCGTGCCTGCATTTCAGGAGGAACATCGCCGCGGCGTACTGGCCCTCCGGGCCGCCTCCAGGAGCGTGTGGACCAGCTCGTGTTCCAACTCGCCCAGCCCGGCCTCCAGCGCCTCGTCGAGCGGAGCTTGTCGCCTACGCGCGGCGCGGAGTGCGCTGGGGGAAACCCCCAAGACGCCTGCGATCGCTGCTACGGGGTGCCCTAGCCGTGCCAGCACCCTCGCCCGAGCGATACCGGCCTCGGTGACGGTGATGGTCGCGGTCGCGTGGTCGCCGTCGCGGACTACGAGGGGCGCTGCGAGGGGCGGCGCCCGACGTGTGCGCGGGTTTTGCCGCCGGTTTTTCCGTGTGTCAGCGGCAGGAACATGCCGTGCGGCAGGCGTTTTCATGCTGCGCCACCCCGATTAGAGGAAAGCAGGTCAGGACTGGCCGCCGTGAGGCGCCGGCCAATTTCCTTTTTAAGCAGCGCGACGGCGGGGTGGGCGTGCGAGGCGCGAACCGGAAGCCCAGCGGGGGGCGATCCCCCTGCGTCTCCCTCCCGCCGTTCCGGCCCAGGGGGAACGCGAAACCCGAGGCGAACCGCGCCCCTCCCCCGCCGTTCCTACCGTTCCCCCTCTTAAGAAGAAAGGGTAGTAGGGGAGGGATGGGGGACGGCGAGCGCCCCTGGGCGTAGGGGGCAGTAGGCCACCCCCAGGAACGGCCGGTAACGGGGGGAACGGCGACAAATTCCCCTGCGCTGCCAACTGCTTAGGCCGTTCCCCGGCTGCGTTCCGGGCATGAGGCACGGGAGGAACGGCATCAGAACGGTTCCCCCGGCCGCTCGTAGTCGGCCCGAGCGCCACCATCAGGCGACCGCCACACGACGATCCGCCGCTCGCGCTCGGCTCGCTCGCCGCGCGCATAGCACCACTGGACCCGCCCGTCGAAGCGGAGCTTCACCCGCTCAAAGCCCAGGCGCATCGCCTCGCCAAGACGGGCGTTATGGTCCTGCGACCGCTGGCCCGGCGGGACGCCGACAATCTCCCAAAACGTCGGCGGCGAGTATCTTGCCGCGAAGATCGCCCAGCACCCCGGCGAGCACATCGACGAACGGGTCCTCGACGCGGCGTAGGTCCTGCTCAGCCGCGGCAGCAGGGTAAAGCGCCGGGTCGAGACGGATACTCTCGCCCTTCGCCTCGCGCGCGGCGGCCTCCGCCCATAGCTGGTCGCGATCGCGACGGAGCGCGGCGAGGTCGAACCGCTCAACACGTACCGGCCAGAAGCGGCGGTTCCCAGTTCCGTCGCGAAGGTAGCTGGCGCTGTTTGTCGTTCCGAAGATTACACACTGGCGCGGCGCGACCGAGGGCAGGCGCTCATACGACATTCGCGCTCGGTCTACCCGTCGCGAAAGCAGCGATTTCAGGTGCTCAACGTCGCCGCGGCGCATACCCTTAAGCTCGGCCGCCTCAACGATCCATCGGCCGCCCAGCGCTTCGATCACGCGCTTTCCGTCGGCGTTCAGCGGTATGTCGTCGGAGAACCATTCATCCCGGACGGCGAGAACGGCGAGCGCCGACGACTTATCAGTGCCCTGCTCGCCTTCAAGGACCGGCATTTCGTCAAACTTGCAGCCGGGCTCCCGCACGCGCCGCACGGCGGCGATAAGCACAAGCGCGCCGACCGCCAGAACGTAGGGATGGTCCGGGGCGCTGCCGTAAGAAATGAGCCATCGGTTCAGCTGCGGCGTTCCGTCCCACGCCAGCCCGTCGAGATAGTCGCACACCGGATGGAAAGGCGCCTCGCGCGCAACGGCGGCGACAACCTTGCGGAAGAACTCAAAGGCCGGGCGGAACCCGAAGCGTTCGTCCACCAGAAGCCAGAGACGATCTACTACCCCGTCCGACAGCTCAGGCCCACCGCTCGGCAACCCGTCGATGAGCAGGCGGTCGGCGAACTGGTCGTGCGACAGCCGCACCTCAAGCCGGCGCAGCGCAATGCGGATGTTGCGCTGGTTCGCATAGGGCACGCCGTTCTTATCGGTATCCCGAAGTCGGATGATATCCTTCGCAACCTCCTCGTGCGCCCTCTCAATCTGTCGCCGGGCGTAGTCGAGCGCGCGCCGGCCCTTATCAAGGACGGACTTGCTAACGCCGAAATCTGGATCGGTCAGGATCGAGAAGATGACGTCGTCGGGAACCTCGCACCGAACCAACCCGCACACCGCGTCGAACAGCCAAGCCGAGCGGCTACCGTCGCCCTCCTTGGGCTCATCCGGATGCCGACCCTGGACGAGGATCAATTTTCCTCCGGTCGGGAACGCCGTACTTGTCTAGCTCGGCAACGTCAGCGAGGCGGACCGCCGCTCGCGACGGGACGCTGGGACCTGTAGAGGCTGCAGCGTCCCGCCGGGCGGTCCCCAGCGTGCGTCCGGGCGGGCACACGGCGGGAAACTCCGTCAGATCATAGACGCGCTCGGCGTCGTGCGAGATCAGCTTTGCGAGCGCCGCGACGCGCCCCCGCTTGCACTTCTTCGCGTCGGGCACGTTCACCGTTCCCGGCAAGCGCATGATGCGCGAAACGTCGTGGCAGTGGTCGGCGTCGAACTTCTTGGCGAGCCACCGATTGCGCGACTTAACGGAATCCTCAATGGCCGCGGCGTCTCCGCCGAGGGCCACCGGCTCGCGCAGCCGCCAATAAGCCTGGTGTCCGCCACCGCTAAACACGACCAACGTCGGCGGTGGCACGCCCGCCGGCAGACCATCGGAGAGCAGCGCGCCGATGCGCACCTGCTCCGCGGCCAGGTCCTCGCCCGCACGCGGGTCCACATCCACGTGCAAATATTGCGTCCGCGCGATCTCGGACTTCTCGGCCTTCTTCCCGATGTCCGCGTCAACCCCGCCGACGTGGACGTAGAGGTTCCGCCGGCCGTTGTGCTTCGCGATCCACCCCAGCGCCATATCGGCCCGACCGGCGCCGAACGTGCGCGTCTCGGTCCCGCCGCCGTCGGGCGCGATGGCTGTCAGCGCCCAGCGCGCCGCAGGATGGAACGCGCGCAAGAATTCCACGGCCGCAGCGTTATCCGGCGCGACCGCCTCAGCTTCCGGCCGGAGGGACACAACATTACTGTTCATCCCCGCCTCCAACGCGCCCAGCGCCCGCGTGTAACTAGGGGCGCAGTCCGGTCGCGGTCGGAGCGCCCAGCGCGGCACAGCGCGAGCGCGGCGCATGTCTCGCCATCGCTAAGGTCGATCAGCCCGCGGGCCGGGTAGCGCCCGTAGAGATTAATCCAGTCGGGCAGCGACCGACGCATAACGTCGGTGCGATGGACAAATCCGAAGTACGCAGCAACCGGCTCCCGCCGGGCGAGTTGCCGGTCCGCCGCGGCGAGCACGACCGCCAGGGTCGGCTCCGGGTTCGCCTCCGCCGCGGCCAGGATCGCCTCGACCGTCAGCGGCGAAAGGCGCCCAAACGCCGCGGCGAGCAGGTCGTCCGCGCCCGTCACGACCGCCTCCGCACGGCTCGCCCGCCCGCCGGGCCAACCGAAACGGTAGGTCGCCCAGCGGCACGGCCTCCGCCGCCGCGCAGGACGACGCCAGCCCCCGCCGGCAGCTTGCGCCGCCGCCGCGCCGTTTCGTCCGTCGGAAGGCGCTCAGCTTTGGCCGGCGCGTTTTTGGGGGCGCTCATGCCGCGCGCTCGCGCAGGAACGCATCGCAATCGTCGATGTGATACTTAACTGTGCGGTGGCCGACCTTCGAGAACTTCGGCCCGCACCCTTGGGCGCGCCAGTTCTCCAAGGTGCGCTCGGCGATGCCGATATACTTCCCGGCCTCGGCGGGGCTCAACCAGTGCTTCGGCAGCGGAGGGTCAGCGCGGAGACTGTCCGCGAGGTATTTGGCCAGCGGCTTCCACGAGGGATCGAGCGGTGCGTCCGCCATATAAGGCCTCCATCATTGCGAAGGAGTGCCAAAGCTGGACGCACAAAGAGAGCGAACAGCGAGCGGCACCCCCGCGATTGGGGTGTCCTCACCTTCACTGTTCTTCTCTCTTATCCAGAAGGGTTCGGCCGGCAGCCTGGCCGCGACGCAGCGCGGTTGGCTTCTATATAGCCCACCTTATTCGGCTGCGCAAGCCCGCCGCGCGGCGTATCGGCGGCGAACCGTCACAAACTGATGAGCGAGACGCCGAGTTAGAAAAGCCGCTCCATCTCGCTCGGCAGGCGAACCCCGAACATCCAACACGCCTCGCCGGCCTCGACCTGGAAGTGCAGCGTGGCATCCATCTGGTCGAGCGCGACCGTAAAATTGTCGGTGCACCATATGTAACCCGAGCCTTCGAGCCCGGCGTAACCTTCCACTTCGCTCGCATTCATGGACCGAAACTGGCCGGCGAGCAGCTGCGGTAATGACCTCGGAAGATCGCAACGGGAGCGGTGTTATCCATTGTGCTTCTCCGCCGCAGGCTTCATCGCTTGCATCAGGTAATCACTAATCCTGCTCTTGCTCGCCGATCAGGTGCGGCAACAATGCAGCCCGCGTGACATAGCCGCCGCTTACGCCGGGCAGGCTGTGATTTATCAATAGATGAACGTCCAGGCTCGCTTAGCCCGACTGCCTGCGCCGCGGTGCGGTAAGTCTGGCGAAGGTCGCCGCCCAACTTCGCCAGCCGGTCGGTCGCGCTTCTCCTTTGTCTCGGCAATGTGCCCGCCCGGCGCATCACTGGGAAAGATCCAAGTCCTGGTGTTGACCTCGTGGACCTTCCGGCCGGCGAGCCGCGCCCACCGCAGGCAAACGAGCATCGGGCGCGACAACGGCACGTCGAACGCCTTCTTCACTCCGCCCTTCGGGCTTGGGATGTGCAGCGTGCGGCGCTCCCGGTCCACATGCTCCCACCGCGCACGTCGGAGCGCGTCGGGCCGCGAGCCCGACAGCAACATCGTCATGTGGAATGCGCGCCGCACAGGGTTGGGCAGCGCGCAAAGCTGCGCGTACCAGTCCGGAAGATCGGCGGCGCCCATGCCCGTGTTGCGGCGCTCTTCCTTGTTCCAATCGATGGCGCTCGTCGGATTGTATGGCGGAAGCGACGTGTCGATCCGCTTCTTCAACGCGAAATTGTAGACACCACGCAGCGCGCCCATCGCGCGGTTCGCGGCATACGGCCCATGGTCCTTCGAGAGCTTGGCGTGTCGCTCCGCGACGGCCACCGGATTGTCTGCGAGGTCGCGGAGCGGCGTGTCGAGCCAGCCCGCCAGCAGACGCTCGATGCAGTCCTCGGCCCCCTTAAGCGTCCGCGCGGAACGCTCGCCCGCCGCGACCCGGCGCGTAAGGTGTGCCTCGTAGGCGGTCCACGCCTCGCCCAGCGTGATCCCGCTGCCGCGGCCGACGTGCTTTTCGGCGCCGGTCCGCAGCGCGCCCAGCCGAGCCTGGGCCAGCTTGCGCGCGTCGGTCGCGGTCATGGTGTCGGCGCGGCCGATGGTCTCGGTAATGTGCGTGACCTCGCCGAGGCGGCGCGTCTCGCTCTTGATCGTGTAGGTCCGGGTCCGCCGGCCGACCACGATGTGGAACCCAGGCAGCTTCGTATCCAGCACCTTGTATTGGCCGGTCGTCGCGGCGGGCAGGGCGTCCACAAATCGCTTGGTAAGCTCGGCGCGGGCGGGTACGCCTTCAGGGCGGGGCATGGGGTTCTCCCTTTCTCGCGAGGGGCGACGCGCCCCCGGCCCTAGGAACATACGCCCAAGGCGCCCCGCGGGGAAAGTCGAAACCTGGTTTAAACCCGGCGGGGAGCGGCCGACGCTGCTCGCAGTCGGCAGGGCCAACCCCGCGCCGGGGACGCCATGCCCCTCGTAAACCCTTGCAGCACAACATCAATCTAGAAGGGCGGGGTGCCTCGGCGGGCTTCGCCGTTTCCTTGGCGGGCCAGCCCACGCTTTCTCTTAATCAGCGGGTCCCAGGTTCGAGTCCTGGTGCGCCCACCAAGCTAGATCAAGGGGTTAGGTCGGGTCCGACCGTGAACGAGGGGTGAACTGTTAGAACTCACGTTAGACCGTTAGAGTTTAACGAATGTTCCGGTCTAACAGGGCGACGCCAACGTCGCCCGAGAATCACGGCGCCAGGCGGCGTGGTGAGCCCAGGACGCGAAAGGGGCGCCCCACCGGGGCCCGCCGCCCCTACCTTTTCGAGACAAGGCCCTCAGCGGGCCGTCACGGGCCGCCGAGCTTCGGCCGGAGCCGCGGCGGGGCCGTCGAGTAGTCCCACCACCATCCCGAGGGCGCATCGCCGGCCGCGCCCGGCGGCTGGTAGCCGAGGAGCAGGGCGTCGATCACCTCCTCGGCCGAGGTGCCGCGCGGCACCCAGGCGCGGAAGGTGCGCGCCGGCGTGTGCACCACGTCGGTGAGCAGGTACTCGACGACCCGGATAAGCATCGCCCCGTCCTTTGGCGGCAGCGTCGAGAAGCTCGGCGCGCACGGGGGCTTTGAACATCCGGGCGCCGGCTCGCCGGCGGCGGCCGCCTTCGCCGCCCGGTCGCGCTCGGCCGCCTCCAGCCGGGCGAGCTCGCCCTCGACCCGGGCGACCAGCGACGGCACCATGCCGATCGGGAGGTTGACCACGGCGCGCGTCTTGGACTGGCGCACCGTGATCGTGCCGTCGCCGCGCCGGGCGAACAGGCCGCGCGGCATGCGGAGCACGTCGCCCTCGCGCTGCCCCATCCATTCGTTCAGCACGACCGCGGTCCCGATCGAGGGCCGGCCTATCGCGTCGGCCGTCGCGGCAAAGAGCTCGACCGCCTCGCGCGGCCAGAGAATGCCCGAGAGCTCCGTCTTGAGGAGACGCGGCTTCTCGGCCGCGTTGTGCGTCACCCAACCTGTTCCTCGACCGCGCGCGGGTGCTCGACCGCACCATGAAGGCGCTCAAGTCCGATCGGAAGCTGTTCGCCACCCTGGCGCGCGAGCGGTCGCGGATCGAGGCGGCCGGCAACCGGCTCAAGGCCAGGACCAACGTCGAGAAGGCGCAAACGGATGCCCAAGCGCTCCAGGCGATCCAGACCCTCGCAAACCGCACCGGCCCCCTATCCGAGCGCCTCACCGGCCTCGCCCGATCCGTCCGGGAAGGGCGATCCAACTACGCCGCCGCGGCCCGGGAGTTCGCCGACGCCGTCCGGGACGCGGCTCGCCGCGGCGATTTCGACCGGCTGGAGGCTGGCGGAAATGGAGGCGGTGAGGGCGTTGCGGCAGAAGGCGGCGCGGGCGCGGGCCCTGCCGGAGGAGGAGCTCAGCTCAGTAGGCGAGGGGACGCCGGGGCACGCCGGCGGCACGAGCTCCTCGGGGGAAGCCCAGGGGAATCGAACAGATCGGAGATGAAGCTGGAGGAGGACCGCCAGGCGCCGTCACGCCAGACTTCCGTGCGCTCGCCGCCCGAGGGGGTTTTTGCCAACCGCAGCAAGGTCCCGTCGTCGGAAACCGGCCGCCCGGCGGAAAGGTCGTCACTCATCGACTTGCCCCTCAAGACGTATCATCACGTCAATGATATTGCGAAAATCGAGGAGTTGACAAGGGAGGCCGAGCCCGGGACCTCAAGGCGCTCCTGGATTGGGCGGTGGAGGACATCAAGGGCGCCGAGGTTTACGGCATCCGCCTCAAGGCCCCCGCCGACATCCAGAGCAAGCTCGACAACGGCAAGGAACCGAAGGCGATCGGCGACGTGCTCGGCGGGCGGATCGTGGTCGACAGTCCCGAGGCCCTCGCCGGCGTGCTCGACCGGCTCGACGAGGGCGCGCGCACCTTCTCCCATGACGACAAGCTCGCCGACCGAAGCCCGACCGGCTATCGCGCGTTCCACTTGCAAGTCGATGGGGTCGACCGGCGTCAGCGCCGAAATCCAGCTTGTGCCCCGCGAGATCGCCGACGTGCATGACGAGACCCACGCGCTCTATGAGAAGTGGCGGCGCAAGGAGACGAGCTCGCCCCGAGGAGCGGGCGGCGCACGAGGTCGACCATGGCGCGGCATGAGCGAGCTTTTCGACCGAGGCCTGGTCGGCATGGGAAGCGCGCCACCCGCCGCTCGCCCAGGATCACGGGACCTATTTCGACCTCGGCCCCGACGCGGTCGAGGTGCCGATCGAGGCCTTGCGATCGAGTAAGAGCCCGGCCGAGAACGCGAAGGGCGCCACAGCCGCCGTGGGCGCCATGCGTCAGGCCGCCGCCGGCGAGATCGCCCGGCGCGGGCCCGTGACCGTGCGCCCCGCCGGCGATGGGACGTACGAAGTGGTCGACGGCAACGCGACCTTCACCGCGGCGAAGCGCGCCGGCTGAGCGACGCCGAGGCCTACAAGGCCGCGGCGAGCAAGCTCACGGCAGAGGCGCGCATGGCCGCCCGGATCGAGCGGCGCAACGCGATCGAGAACCTCAAGAAGCGCGTCGCGCGGCGCGCCTTCTACGAGAGCGCGCCGGCGGTGCGGAACCCCTTGACCGGCAAGACGACGCCGGCCGTCCTGATGGGTATCGAGGCGAAGCTCGCCGGGGTCAACTCGCCGATGAACCGCGGCCGGCTATCGGTCGACGCCCAGGCGCGGGCCCTGGAGCGGGACTACATCGTCGGGATGGGCGTCGAGCTCCAGAAGCGCGGCCTGGTGAAGGTGTTCCGCGAGGCCGAGCTAGAACGCCAGTGGGCGCGCGAGCTCGCCGAGCTCAACAAGCCGGACGGCAGGCCCGGGATCACCGGGATACCCGCCGCGCGCGAGGTGGCCGAGACGGTGCAGCGCTTCCAGAAGCTCGCCGTCGACGACCTCAACCGCGCCGGCGCCTGGATCGGCGAGTATGACGGCTACGTCGCGCGCCAGTCGCATGACGCCGACATCATGCGCCGCGCCGGCTTCGACAAGTGGCGCGACGCGATCGCCGACAAGCTCGACGAGCGCACCTTTGACGGCATCGAGGACCGCGAGAAGTTCCTTCACTCGGTCTATGACGCGCTGATTACCGGCGTGCACATGACGGTCGACGGCGCGCAGGGCTTCAAGGCGCCGGCCTTCACCGGCCCGGCCAACATGGCGGCCCGGTTCAGCCACGAGCGGGTGCTCCACTTCAAGGACGCCGACGCCTGGCTCGACTATCACAACGAGTTCGGCCGCGGCACGCTGGCCGAGGCGGTCCTTTCGCAACTCGGCATATCGGCCAAGTCGACGGCGCTCATGCGCGAGTTCGGCACCAACCCGCGCGCCGAGTTCGACGCGGACCTTCGCCACCTCCAGGAGAAGTACCGCAAGGCGGGCGACCCCGACACGGTGCGCGCGATCGACGACCGGCGGACCTACCTGGAAAATCTGTTCGCCGAGCTCGACGGCACGGCGCAGACGCCGAAGCGGCGGGTGATCGCCAATATCGGCCGCGGGCTCCGCGCGGCCATGACGTTCGGCAAGCTCGGCGGGGTGATCTTTTCGCAGTTCACCGACGTGGCCTACAAGTCGGCCGAGCTCAAATATCACGGCGTCGGGCTCCTCGCCCGCCACTGGAGCGGCATCGAGAGCCTGGCGCACGCCTTCCGGTCGGACGAGCGGCGCGAGCTCTACGGCCATATGCGCGCCGGCTATGAAGGCATGTGGGGGCACCTGGCGCAGCGCTTCGACGCGCACGACACCACGCCCGGCACGATCGCAAAGGCGCAGTCCTGGTTTTTCCAGTTGACCGGGTCGCGTTATTGGGACGACGCGCAGCGCGCCGGCGCCGAGCGGCTGATGGCGCTTGAGCTCGGCCGGCAGCGAGAAGTGCCATTCGGCACCTTGAAGCCCGAAAGCCGGCGCTTGCTCGGCATGTTCGGGATCGACGCCGATCGGTGGGACTTGCTCCGCTCCGTCCCCTGGCACCAGGCCGATGGCGAGACGTATCTCACGCCGGACATCACCGACCGGATCGCCGACAACCGCCTGGAGCGGCACTTGCGGGCCGGCGGCGCGATCGCCAAGCGGGCGACGCCCGAGGCGATCGCCGCGCGCGTCGCGGCGCTCCGGCGCGAGTTGGAGCTCCAGGTCCTCAGCTATTTCTCGGATCGGTCGGATTACGCGATCGTCCTGCCGGGGGCGCGGGAGCGCGCCATGCTCCGGCTCGGCACCAGGCCCGGGACGTTCCTCGGCGAGTGGATACGCTCGGCGACGCAGTTCAAGGCCTGGTCCGTGACCGCGATCACCAAGGCGCAGGGGCGCGAGCTCTACGGCGCCGGCGCCGACAAGTCGCTCGCCTCGCGCCTCGGCGGCGTCACGCTCCTCGCCCTCCAGGCGACAGTGATCGGCTACCTGGCGCGGGCCGCGCGCGACGCCGCGCATGGGCTTTCGCCGCGGCCGCCCGACGATCCCGCGACCTGGATGGACGCCTTCGTCTATGGCGGCGGGCTCGGCATCTATGGCGATTTCCTCATCGGCGAGTATGGCCGCGACCGATCCCTGGTCGCGAACGTCGCCGGCGGCCCGATCGGCGGCACGATCGACGACCTCGCCGGCCTGTGGACCCGGCTTCGCGCCGGCGACGACGTGGCCGCCTCGACCGTGCGCTTCCTTATCAACAACGCGCCGTTCGTGAACCTGTTCTACACGCGCCTCGCCCTCGACTATCTGTTCCTCTACCAGGTCCAGGAGGCCCTCAACCCGGGCTTCCTTCACCGGCACGAGCGGACGATCGAACGCAAGACCGGGCAGCACTTCTTTGCCAGCCCGGCCGCCGTCGTGCCCTACGGCGGCGGAAACCGACTTTTCGAGGGGGTGAGGTGAGATGACGGTCTCGGCAACCACGGCCGCGTGGGTGAACGACGGCGACGGCGCCACGACGACGTTCTTCTATGACAACATCATCTATGCGGCCTCCGACCTGAAGGTGTATGTCGACGGCGCGCTCCAGACGCTCACGACCGATTACAGCGTGACCGGGGTCGGCGTCGCCGCCGGCGGCTCGGTCGTGTTCGTGACCGCGCCGCCGGCCGGCACGAAGAACGTCGTGATCGTTTCGGACATCCCGCCGACGCAGGGGGCGAACCCGCCCTCCGGCCAGCCGTTCGACACCTCGGGGATCATCGCACAGCTGGACCGGATCACCCGCCAGGTGCAGCAGGTCGAGCGCGACGTGACCCGGGCCGTGCGGCTCGCCGACACGGACAACCCGGACGGCGCCGGCACCGTGCTCGGCCGGTTGACCGACGCCGCGACGCGCGCGAACAAGCAATTCACGTGGGACGCGGACGGCAACCCGGCGGTCGGCGCCCTCGGCGACGTGGCGACATCGGATTTCATGGCGGACGTGGCCCAGGCCGCGACCGCGCGCGCGGCGCGGGCGCTCCTTATGACGTGGCGCGCGTTCGACATTCGCGAGTTCGGCGGCGGCAACGGGATCGACAACGCCGCGGCGTGGGCGGCAGCGTGGGCCGAGGCCGGCGCGGCCGATTACTACATGCAGCTGCTATTCCCCGAGGTGGCGGACGGGACGGCCTACAGCTTCGAGAGCCAGCCGGCGACCTTGACCCATCACGGCGGGCACCGCATCACCGGCCAGGCGCCCAACGAGGTGCAGCTGGTCAAGGCCTATACGGGGGCGACCGGCGACGAGCCCTTCATCCACCATTTGCCCACCGCGAGCGGCGCGAACTTCTTCATTGAGGACGTTAACCTCTACGCCAACTCGGGCGCGAACGACGGGCGGGCGATCGAGATCGGGTGCGCCGCCGACCAGCCCAATTCGTGGCATCACATCCGCAACGTGATCGTCTCGCCGGGCTTCTCCGGCAGCTTCAGGGTCGCCCTCTATCTCGACGGCACGCCCAACGTGGCGACGGCGGGCCACAAGTTCGCCGACTTCTACCTGGAGAACAGCATCTTCCAGGGCGACACCTACTCGGCCTGGATGAAGTCCGTTGGCGCGATGCAAGCGGTCAGCTGTTCCTTCAACCAGGCGCCGTTCGTGCTGACCGGCGACAACACGGCGGTGGGGGTCGGGACCAGCACGCAGAACAATTTTCTCAACTGCACGTGGAGCCACGCGGTCACGATCGACAATGCGACGCGGTGCCAGTTCTCGGGCGAGTTCGGTTCCGACGTGACGATCGCCTCGACGGCGTCGGTGAAGGCCGGGCTCCCGCTGAAGGTCGGGCTCCCGGACAAGGTGCCGGACAAAGCACCCGCGGCGATCGCGGGGCTGGTCAAGGTCTTGTTGGTCAGCGTCTCCGCGCCGGCCAGCGTGGCGAGCGTGCCGGCGCCGGCCGGGATCGCCATCGCCCCGGCCGAGGTGTAGACCTTGCCGTCGTGGGTGTTGAAGAACCACGACCCCGCGCCGGTGATGGAGACGGTCCCGGAGCAATCGACGATCCCGAAACAGTTGGTCCCGGCCACGGTGAGGTCGCCGTAAATCTTGCCGTCGAGGCGGATCACCGGCACGCTCAAGATCGGCAACACGTCCTTGCAGTCGAACGACGCGGCCTACCTCCGCGGCAAAAATTCGTCGGGCAACATCGTGTTCGGGTTCAACGACTTCGCCAATATTGCGGCGCCGACCGCGACGCCCTCGATCAACCCGGGCACCGGCCGGATCGACTACAAGGTCGGCACCACCGCGGCCGCGCTCAACGCCGGCTTCTGGGCGCGCGACACTGGCAACGTCGAGATCGGCTACGTGCCGAGCAGCCCAACTACGTCTGGTCGTACGACTTCGTCGAGGACACGATCCGCGGGCGCCGGTCCGGAGTCAGACCGGATGCTGGTGCGTGGCTCGGTCTGCGGCGGACGCGGCCGTTCACTCTGCTGCCATGAACAGGCGGACCAGATCAGGGAGCGATTTGACACCGGCCCGTCTCATCACACTTGCTCGATGGCTCTCTACCGTCCGCTGGCTAATGCCGAGCTCTTCGGAGATGATCTTGTTGGGCTTTCCCTAAATCACCAGGCCCATGACGTCGCGCTCCCGCGGCGTCAAGCGGGCCAGCTGTGCGCGCGCCTCTTCGCGTCGTCGGGCCGAGATCTCGGCCGAATGCTGCGCCGTATCGAGTACATGATCGATACTCGCGAGAAGTTGTTTGGGCCGAACGGGTTTTTCGAGGAAATCGAGAGCGCCTGCCTTCATCGCCGCGACCGCCATCGCCGTATCGCCCTGGCCGGTGATCATGATCGCGGGAAGGTGGCGACCCTCGGCCTTCAGGCGCTCCAGCAACTGAATCCCACTCATGCCCGGCATGATCGCGTCGACCAAGAGGCATCCTGTACGGTCCGACCGGACGCCATCGAGGAATGCCGAACAGCTGCCATATGCTTCGACCGCGTGCCCGTGTTCGTGCAACAGCGCCCGCATGGTATCCAGAACCATTTGGTCATCATCCACCAAGAAAATCGTGGGCTGCACTTCGCCACCCGGGCGGATCGCCTCCGGCTCGCCCGCGGCGACCTTCGGCCGCCGTTTCGGGGTGAGGGTGAGCAGGGCCTGAATCTCCTGCGTCAACTCTTCCGCCTCGGTTGGCTTGTAGAGATGTGCGCAGCCGGCACGATCGATCGCGTGCAGGGTATCCGTCGAGATATCGCCGGTCAGGACGAGGGCCGGTATTTCGTGCTGCAGCGACTTGCGCAGCTTCGCGATGAGCTCGATGCCGGTCAGGTCTCCCGGCAAATTGTAGTCGGCGACGACAAGATCGGGCGCGATTGCGCCACGCGCCACCTCCTGGATCGCTTGGGCGGTGCTGGCAAATGCCGTCGTCCGGTGTCCCTCCGAGGCGAGCAGAATTTCGAGCATTTCGCGCACCGCGGGATCGTCCTCGACGATCAAGATATTGCCGGTCAGACCCTCAATTGCCTTGGATTTAGCCACTCCAATTCGCCGGCTAGCCCCTCGCCTCCTTCTTGCGATCGGCACCTCGATAGCGAAAACCGACCCATTGCCTGGCGTCGAGCGCACATCGACGGTGTAGCCCAGAAGATCGCAAATGCGCTTCACGATGGAAAGGCCAAGGCCAAGGCCCCGGTTGCGCTCGCGAGCGGCGTTATTGACCTGATGGAACTCGTCGAAGATCGCCTTGATATGGTCCGATGAGATGCCTATTCCGCGATCCCAGACCTCGATGCGCAGCTTGTCTTCGTGCCGGCGGCAGCCGAGCAGGACGGCGCCACGCTCCGTGTACTTCATTGCATTGGAAAGCAGGTTACGAAGCACCTGCTCCAGCAGGCGGGGATCGCTGCGCACCATCGCGCGGCTTGTGACCACGCGCCAGCCCAGCCCTTTCGCGGCCGCATGGTAGGCGAACTCGGTCTTGAGGCGTTCCAGCAATTCGTCGACCCGAAACTCGACAATCTCCGGACGGACGATCCCCGCTTCTAGCTGATTGATGTCGAGCAGAGAGTTCAGCATGCCGGACATGGCGCCGATCGTCTCCTCGAGCCTGGCGATCAGCTTGCTGCCGTTCTCGTCCGTCAGCCGTTTTGCCAGCACGCCTTGCAGCAGCGAAAGGGTTTGCAGCGGCTGACGCAGATCGTGGCTGGCGGCGGCCAGGAAGCGCGACTTCCCGATGTTGGCCTGCTCGGCCTGGATCTTGGCGACGTTCGCGGCATCTTCGGCCCGCTTACGCGCGGTGACGTCGACGAACGTGAGGACCACCCCTTCGATGCGGTTTTCCTTTGTTCGATAGGGCAGGATACGACAGCTGTAGTACGCGCCGTTCTCGGCCGCGATCTCGCGCGTGATGGGCACCAGGTCGGCAAGCACCTTCTTGGCATCGGCGAGGAGATCGCCGTCCGCGAAATGGTGCGCGAGATCGGCAAGCGGACGGCCGACGTCCGAGGCGATCACGCTGAACAGCAATCTGGCGGCGGGTGTGAAGAAACGGATGTTCAGCTTCTCGTCGAGGAATAGCGTCGCCAGGTCGACGCTGGTCAGGATGTTATCGAGGTCGTTGGCGACCGCCCTGTGCTCGTCGAGGGTCTCCTGGAGCTGGCCGTTGAGCGCCGTAAGCTCCTCGTTGAGCGATTGCAGCTCCTCCTTCGACGTTTCGAGCTCTTCGTTGGTCGACTGGAACTCCTCGTTCACGGACATCGCTTCTTCGTTGATCGCCCTCATTTCTTCTTCGGCGATCTCTCGTTCGCGGATGGCCGTCCTCCAGTTCCTTGCGCGTCGCGTCGAGCTCCTGCTCGAGCTGAGCGTCACGGGACGCGGCGTCCGCCGACCTGACGACGGCTTTGGCTCGTTTCTGTTTCTCCGGCTCGTCCAGAAAGCTGAGCAGGATCAAGCCCTCGCCATCGCTCTTCACGGGGCGGGCGCGGACGGTCACCGGCACGGCGTGGCCGCCACGATTCACCTGCCCGGCGATGCCAACCGTCGCATCCTGTCCCTGGCTCGCCGCATCCAGCGCTGCCCTGATCGCCGGGCGCAGCCCCTCGCGCGCTGCGGCCAGCACGTCCAAGGTCCCGACGCCTGCCGGCATCCTGAGATAGAGGTCGGTGGGCCCGGAGAAATAGAGCCCCTGACGCTTCCGGTTGACCATGACCGATGCCGGGGCATAAGCTCTCGATCAGGAGGCGCTGCACGAGATCGGCGATCCTGTTTTGCGGCGCCTCGGCCGGCGGCGCGTGCCTTTGCCATAGCGTCCGCCCGACCGCGCCCTGGCCGATGGGAAGCTCCACCTCGCCGGGACGGCCGTGCCCGACATGCCGGTAGATCTTCTGTTTCTCGGAGATCGGCTCGAACTGGTCGGCGGCGCCGCGCACCGATTCCGAGAGGCCCAGGACCAGAACGCCGCCATCGCGCAGGGCAAAGCGGAACAGCGAGAGGACTTTCTGCTGAACCTCGGGGCGGAGATAGATGAGAAGGTTGCGGCAGCTGACGAGGTCGAGGCGCGAGAACGGTGCATCGGCCACCAGATCATGGACGGAGAAAACGACCGCCGAGCGGAGCTCGCGCGACACCCGATATCCCTCGCCCTCCTTGGTGAAGTAGCGGGTCAGCCGCTCCGGCGGCACATCTGCTGCGATCGACGCGGGGTACAGGCCTTCGCGGGCGAAGGCCAGCGCGTCCTCGTCGACTTCCGTGGCGAAAATTTGCAGCTTTATGTTTCGACGCGCCGCCTCGATCTCATCGAGGAAGAGCATGGCGATCGAATAAGCCTCCTCACCGGTGCTGCAGCCCGCGACCCAGACTCGGATCGGCCGGCCCGCCGGCTGGGCGTGCACGAGCTCTGGAACGATCTTCTTCGCCAGCAGATCGAAAGCTTTGGCGTCGCGGAAAAAGCGGGTCACGTTGATGAGCAGATCGTTGGCCAGGGACTGAAGCTCGGCGGGCTCCTTCGTGAGCATCTCGATGTAACGCTTGCTGTCTTCGATGCCGGCCATGGCCATGCGCCGCTCGATCCGGCGCCCGAGCGTGCCCTCCTTGTAGAGCGTGAAATCGTGCGACGTTCGTTTGCGCAGCAGTTCGACGATCCTTGCGGTGCCGTCGCCCAGCGCCTTCGCCGTGTCGCCTTCGCCGTGTCGAACATATGGATGCCCGCCATACCTCGCGATGGCCTCCGGAATCTTTGCCAGGGGGAGCACGAGGTCGACGGCGCCGGTCTCGATGGCACTGCGCGGCATGCCGTCATACTCGGCCTCTTGCGGGTCTTGCGCGATCACCAGGCCACCCGTCTCCTTGATCGCCTTAGCCCCGACACTGCCGTCGGTACCGGTTCCCGTAAGAATCGTGCAGACGGCACGCTCGCCGAACTCAGCGGCAAGCGATTGCAGCAGGAAGTCGATCGGCAACCGCACGGCTCGCGTCGCGCCCGGGCGGGAAAGGTGAACCGCCCCGTCGCGTACCGCGAGGTAACTTCCCGGCGGAATGACATAGACGTGGTCGGGCTGCAGCCGATCGCCTTCGCGCGCTTCGCGGACGGGCATCCGGGAATGGAGCGACAGCAGCTCGACCATCATGCTCGCATGATTGGGATCGAGGTGCTGGACCAGGATGAACGCCATGCCGGCCTCGGCGGGAAGCGCCGAGAGCAAGGTCCGAAAGGCGCCTAGGCCGCCGGCCGAGGCGCCAACCGCGACCACCGCGAATTTCGGGTCGCCCTGAGAAATCATATGCTTGCTATTCGGCGGCTTGGGCTGCCGCCGCCGATTTTTGGATTGTCGCGGCAATTTGCGCGCCGCCATTGAGGCCCCTCGTGACGCGCATTATCCTGAAGCAATTCTACTCTTATGGTCTCGTTGCGCAACCGCGAATGTTGCCGACCTCGGGCTCCCGAAACGCCAAGCAGAGCAACCGCCCGGGGCGGGCTATCCGCGAATGGGCGGAATTGCGGACGCATTTCTTGCCCTTCCGGCAGCGCGCGGGCGCTTCACCGCGCGGGCACGCCGTTCCAGAGATCGAGCACGCTCACTTCGGTATGGTGAGGGTCATAGGCGAGAATGCTGAGCGATGCCGCAGCGAGCGGAAAATGCTGACCTGCAAGCACCGGCAGTCCGATCCATCGCGCGGCCAGGACAGCCCCAAACTGCCCGTGCGAAAAAAGCGCCACATTGCCGTCGAGCGCCCGGAGACGGGCGATCAGCCGGTCGGCGCGCTGAAGAATTTGCGCGGGCGCTTCACCGCGCGGGCAGCCGTCGCGAAAGAGGTTCCAGTCCGGTCGTGCCGCGCGGATATCCTCGGACCGCCGTCCCTCATAATCGCCATAGTCCCATTCGGACAGATCGGACTCGATCTCGGCCGTTGGTCCCAATCCGGCCAGCTCGCAGGTTCTCCGCGCGCGTTGCCGGGGACTTGTTAGAACTCGAGAAAAATTCGTCCGACGAAGGCGTGGCTGGAGTTGCAGCGCCTCGTCTTCGCCTTCCGTGGTTAACGGGATGTCCGTTCGCCCCGTGTGCTGGCCCGTACGCGACCATGCCGTCCCGCCATGCCGGACAAGGAAGATTCGCAGTTCCGAGGTTTGCGTGGCGATCATCCTGGTCCTTCCCTGTCGCGAACCCACACGTCCCCGAAAATCAGGTCTTCAGCCTACGCCACCTCCAGCGCCGCATCGTATTCGCCGCGGCGCGCTGCCTGGTTGCACCGAGCACGATGGTAGAGGGCCGTCTGCGCCGCCGAACGATTCGCGTCCACGCCGCGCCAGATTTCCAATGCCGGTTGCTGAATGGCGCGCGCGTATGAAAACGCTAACGCCCACGGCGGCCGCGACTTCGTGGCCTTGAACTTGGCGTTCATCGCGTTCAACCGGGCAGAGGCCAGTTCGGCGGATTGCCCTCCGGAAAGAAACGCGATTCCGGGAACGGCAGCGGGGACGACCCGCAGCAGGCTCGTCACCGTGGCTTCGGCCACCTCGTCGACCGTCTCCTGCTTGGCGCAGTCCGTGCCCGGAAGCACCATATTGGGCTTCAGGATCAACCCCTCGAGCATCACCCGCTGGCGATGGAGCTGCTCGAAAACGCTGCGCAGAACCTTCTCCGTCACGTCATGGCAGCGCGCCAGCGAATGCGTCCCCGCCATCAGCACTTCTGGCTCGACGACGGGGACGAGGCCGGCCTCCTGGCACAAGGCGGCATAGCGGGCCAATGCCTGTGCGTTGGCATCGATGCACCCCTCGCTGGGAATGCCGTCGCCCAGCGATATCACCGCGCGCCACTTGGCAAATCGGGCGCCCTGGTCGAAATATGACTGGAGGCGGGCGCGCAGCCCGTCGAGGCCTTCGGTGACCTTCTCGCCGGGATGGCCGGCCAGGTCCTGGGCCCCGATGTCGACCTTGATCCCGCAAACGATGCCCGCGTCGGCGAGCAGCTTCGTGAAGGGCGTGCCCGCGCTGTTCGCCTGATGGATCGTCTCGTCGTACAGGATCGCGCCGCTGATGCATTCGCCCAGGCCAGGCGTCGTGATAAGCAATTCTCGATAGGCGCGCCGGGCCTCGACGGTCTGGGAAATGCCCAGCGCGGCGAACCGCTTGTTGCACGTCGGACTGCTTTCATCCATCGCCAGCAAGCCCTTGTCACCGGCGACCAGTGTCCTGGCCATTTCTATTACCGATTCCGACATCACTGCGATCGCCCCATTTCCAATTTCGAATTTCTGGCAGGTCCTCACCGTGCTCGTCGATGTAGATCTTGTGGCGGATCAGCGCGTCCTGCATCAGCTGCTTGAGATATGCGCCTTTGCTGCCCAGATACGGCAGGCGATCCACGACGTCCTGCACCAGATGAAAGCGGTCCAGATCGTTCTGCACCCGCATGTCGAAGGCCGTCGTAATGGTGCCCTCTTCCTTGTAGCCCCGAACGTGCAGGTTGCGATTGGTCCGGCGATAGGTCAGCCGGTGGACCAGCCACGGGTACCCATGAAAGCCGAAGACAATGTGCTTGTCCTTGGTGAACAGCGAGTCGTAGTCCTCGTCGCTCAACCCGTGCGGGTGCTCCGCGCTGGGCTGAAGCTTCATCAGGTCGACCACGTTGACGACCCTGATTTTCAGCTCCGGTAGATGTGTCCTGAGGATGGAAACCGCGGCTAATATCTCCAGCGTCGGCGTGTCCCCGCAGCAGGCCATGACGACGTCCGGCTCTCCGTCCTGGTCGTTGCTGGCCCACTGCCAGATGCCGATGCCTTCCGTGCAGTGCACCACGGCGGCCGCCATCGTCAGCCATTGCGGGAGGGCATGCTTGCCCGCGACCACGACATTGACGTAATGCCGACTGCGCAGGCAGTGATCGAAGACCGACAGAAGGCAGTTGGCATCTGGCGGCAAATACACGCGAACGATATCGGCCTTCTTGTTGATGACGTGATCGAGAAAGCCGGGATCCTGGTGCGTGAAGCCGTTGTGATCCTGTTGCCAGACATGGGATGCAAGCAGGTAGTTCAGCGACGCGATCTTTCGTCGCCACGGCAGCTCCGCCGTGACCTTCAGCCACTTGGCGTGCTGGCTGAACATCGAGTTGACGATGCGAATGAACGCCTCATAGCTGTTGAACAGCCCGTGCCGTCCGGTCAGCAAATATCCTTCCAGCCATCCCTCGCATTGATGCTCGCTGAGCATCGAGTTGAGAACGCGGCCGGCGGGGGCAAGAAATTCGTCGCCCTTTACCGTTCGGGCTTCCCATTGCCGGCTGGTGACATCGAAGACCGCACCCAGAAGATTTCGAGAGGGTCTCGTCGGGACCAAAGACACGAAAATTGTGCTGGTCCTCGTTCAGCACCGCCACGTCGCGCAGGAACTTACCGAGCACGAGCGTGTCCTGCCCGGTGACCGCACCGGGAGAGGGGACGTCCACCGCGTGGTCGCGGAAATCGGGCATTCTGAGGTCGCGGAGCAGGCGGCCGCCGTTGGCGTGGGGGTTGGCGCCCATCCGCCGGTCGCCCTCCGGCGCGAGCGCCGCCAATTCCGGGATTAGGCGGCCAGTGTCATCAAACAGTTCTTCCGGCTTGTAGCTCTTCATCCAGCTTTCGAGCTGCGCCACATGATCCGGATGATCAGAACTCACGATGAGCGGCACTTGGTGCGCCCGGAACGTGCCCTCGATTTGCAAACCGTCGACGATTTTCGGACCTGTCCAGCCCTTGGGTGACCGGAGGACGATCATGGGCCAGCGCGGCCGCGCGGCGTCGGCCGCGTTCCCTGAATTCGCCTGAATGTTGCGGATTTCCTCGATGCAACTTTCGACGACGCTTGCCATGAGCCGGTGCATCTCGGCCGGCTCATCGCCTTCCACGAAATAGGGCGTCCAGCCGCAGCCCCGCACGAATTGTTCCAACTCCTCGTGCTCGATACGCGCCAAGACGGTCGGGTTGCTGATCTTGTAGCCGTTGAGGTGCAGGATGGGCAGCACGGCGCCGTCGGCCGCCGGATTGAGGAACTTGTTCGACTGCCACGCGGTTGCGAGCGGGCCAGTCTCCGCTTCGCCGTCGCCGATGACGCAGGCGACGATCAGATCCGGATTGTCGAACACGGCTCCGAAGGCATGGCTGAGCGAGTAGCCCAGTTCGCCCCCCTCGTGGATGGAACCGGGCGTCGTCGGCGCGACATGGCTCGATATGCCGCCGGGAAACGAAAATTGCTTGAACAGCTTCTTCAGCCCGGCTTCGTCTTGGCTTATTTCCGGGTATATCTCGCTGTAGGTCCCTTCGAGATACGTATTGCCCACCAGTGCCGGACCGCCGTGGCCGGGACCGGCGATGTAGAACATGTTCAAATCGTACTTCTTGATGACCCGGTTCAGATGAACGTAGATGAAATTCTGGCCTGGCGTGGTCCCCCAATGTCCGACCACCAGCGGTTTGACATGCGCCAGCGTCAGCTTCTCGCGCAAAAGCGGGTTGTCGTAGAGGTAAATCTGCCCGACGGACAGATAGTTGGCAGCGCGCCAGTAGGCGTCTGTTTTGCGCAGCTCTTCCGGACTGAACGAGGCCTGTAGGGCATCCGTTCGAACGGCACCGCTTCGGTTCTTGCCCTCCAATGTCGAAATTGATGGCGTCATTGTGGTGATCCTTCCAGCTCTCTTCCAAGAGCGAGGCATTCCGTTGCCGGTCGCCTTGCGCCTTCGAGTACCGCTCCGATTCCGCATCAAGTGCGGAAGAGCGGCCTCCGCATCGGCGTGGTGAGTCGTTCCGGCCGAGGCGTTGTAACGACGTCGTCCCGCTGCTCGCCGCGATCGTTATCGTCTTGCCTCCAGGGATCCGTGGAGTTCGACTGGTTTCGGTGATGTTGTTTCGTCAGCCATGGTTGCTCCGCATTCTCACCCCCGGTTTACATCATCTCCGATCGGTCCCCTTCGGGGGGTCTTGTTGGATGTGCGGGGTGCCGGTCTGTGCGACTGCACGATCGGCCTGAGCCGACGGTTGATGGCCTGGCACGGCCCGCACGGCAAGCTGCACGCCACTCAACAAAAGCAGGTTGATCAAGATAATGATTATGATTGCCCGCGACTGCGGTACGGTCCCCGTCGGGACGGCGATCTTACCCACGACCTTGCCCGACGTGATGGCGGTAACGGCCGAGCGGGGCAAAAGCGCAATCAAACGGCTGGGGGTCGCCCCAGGGTCCGGCACCGAAAGCTGTCGAGTTGCAAATCCTGCCATTAGGGTAGCCAGTCGCCGTTTGGCCGCCTCCTTGGGCATCCGGGCCAGGTCAGCAGCCTCCTGCCACGGGTCGATGTCCTGACGCGCGAGCGCCGAAAGGACGCTCAGCGGCATTCCGTTCTTTTCCTCGCCGATCGTCGCCAGCAGAAACGGCTCGAACTCGGATCCGAATCTTACGCTCATCGCAGCAGGCATCATTTTAGCCACCACACTATGCTGCCGGTATCGAATGGCCGGCCTCACCAAAAGCGCGAAAAGTCTTCATCTCATTGTCATGAAATATGGCGCGCGGGCGCGCAAAGCGTCAGACTCGGAAACTATCCATACTTGGACGAACCAATCCCGACGGATTCCAAAACGTGCAGACCAATCGGGGCTGGAAGTGCGGCAATTCCGCGATCATCCGCGCCGGCCCCGATTGAATGAGCAATCGGGGCCGGCGCGCGAGTCATCGATGGTGTTACTCGGCATCCTTGTACGCGGGCATGTCCTTGAGCTCATCCTTCGTCACCGCGACCTCGAGCTTGGCGTTGTCACCGGTGCCGTTCGTGGTGAACTTGCTCCAGGGTAGTGCCACGTCGTGCTCACCGATGCCGAGAAAGCCACCGACGGAGACGATCACCTGGTCGCCGACGACCTTCGAGACGTCACCGATCTTGTCGCCGTCGGCATTGACGACATCCATGCCGACGATCGACTCCGGGGGCGTCGCGGGTTTCGCATTCAGCGCGCCACTCGCGGGCGCGTCTTCGGACGGTGCGGTCACGGCCGGGGGCGAGGTCACCTGGCCATTCTCGTCATTAGTGCCGGCCGCGTAGGCAGCGCCCGCGAGCGCAATCAGCGCCGCGCTGGCTGTCGCGCTCAAAATCGTCCTGTTCATCTTCATCTGCTGTGCTCCTTCACTCCGGTGGGTTCGGCCTTGCGAACGTGCCATTAGCGTAGAAGGCGCAGAAATATATTGCTAGGATCGGAAAATACCGATGCCAGATTGCGCACGGTGTGTAAGTATATTCCGACTCTAAGGATTTATATGAATCTGGGTTATGCTATAAAATAATTGGATTGTGGCCTTGGACTTATGCCCCTCTCTAGCTGGGCGGGCCTCCAAAAGGAACGGAAGCATGAATAGGGATCAAGTGATCGGAGAAGCAAAGAAGGTTCGAGGTTCGTTTAAGGAAAGAGTTGGCAAAGCAACCGGCGATACAAAATTACGGACCGCCGGCCGAGCGGACGAGGTCGATGGCACCGTTCAATCGACGGTCGGAAAGGTCAAGTGCGCAGTCAAAAAGCTTCTAAGAACTTAGACGCACCCTTTCCTCTTTGAGAATTGGAGAGATTGAATGAGCCTGATAATCATACTAATCGTTCTGCTTCTTGTTTTTGGCGGAGGCGGCTATTACGCCCATGGCCGGTACGGTGGCGCCGGACTCGGTGGCGTGCTCGGCTTGGCCGTTGTGGTGGTCTTGGTGCTGTGGCTGGTCGGCGGCATCGGCCATATCGGTCATATGGGCGGCGTCTAGAATCCAACAGGAGAGATGAAATGCGACGCACAAATGTTGTCGGGCCGGCCCGCTCATGGCGGTCATCCTGCTCGGCGCGCTCGTAGCCGCCCCCGCACTCGCGCAGGGGCGCGGCCAAGATGACCGAAACCAGAAGAACGAGCGGGTCGAGCAGCGCTCACCCAGCCACGATCAAGATCGCGAGGGCGGTCGCGGCCAAGCGCGGTTCGAGACCATCAGCGCACTACGGTGAATGAGTGAATGAGTACTATGCCAGTGAGGTGCACCGCGGCCATTGCCCACCTGGCCTCGCGAAGAAGAACAAGGGCTGCCAACCGCCCGGCCACGCGAGACGCTACGAGATCGGCCGGCCCCTTCCGCCCGGCGTGACCTACTACAATGTGCCACAGGCGGTTGTCGTCCAACTCGGCACGCCGCCTTCGGGTTACCGCTATGCCGGGGTGTCGAACGATATACTGCTGCTCGCACTCGGAAGTGGGCTGGTGGTGGACGCACTGCAAAATCTGGGCCGGCGCTAATCGCGCCGCGCTCGAACTGGCGGCCTTGGCAACGACCCCGATCGTCTCAGTGGCGGGGGGGGGAGCGAGGCGGGGCGACACCCGATCGAATAGATACGTTCTGGTCGGTTTAGACTTTGCCGTACCGTCAGCGGCCGAAATTATGGGTGTGTCGCCGCCACCTTGGGCACGGTCTTCCGTTGTGGCCAAACGAAATACCCGTCTCGATTCACACTCTCGACAATATCGCGGTAACCTGCTCCAACGCGCTGACCGCTCGAGGATTCGATACTGAGTTCCTTGAAATAAGCCCAATCTCCGGACTGCCGCCTCGGTAACCCGCGTCCCATCCTGTCATTGGTAACGGCCGTCTCCCGCCCGTTCGTCATCTTGAAAATATAATATTTCATGTTCGTTATCTCCAAATGAGCCAAATAACTAAAGACCAGCTGGCTCATATATGGTAATTATTTTTATTTAATCAATAGACATTCGGCCGTTTTCAATCGAAGAGGACCGAGTTTTTTCCTTGGCGAAATGGCGCGTGATGAGCGCCTGAGCATTGCGTTGAATGTGCCTCAGATGATCCTCGCTGCGAAAGCTTTCCGAGTAAATCTTGTAGACCTCCTCGGTTCCCGATGGCCGGGCAGCGAACCATCCGCTTTTGGCGACCATCTTGATTCCGCCGATCGCTTCGTTGTTGCCGGGCGCGCGGTTCAGTTTCGCCTCGATGGGCTCCCCAGCTAGCTCCGTCGCGTCGATTTCGGCAGGATCCAGCTTTGAGAGAACGGCCTTCTGTTCGCGCGATGCCGGCGCGTCGATCCTCGCGTAGAAGGACGTTCCCATGTCCTGGGTTGACGGCCAGATAGTATCGGTTCGGATCCTGGCCCGTTCGCGCCGTCATTTCCGCGGCGAGCAGGCCCATGATCAGCCCGTCCTTATCGGTCGTCCAGACCGAGCCGTCCCGTCGAAGAAACGATGCGCCGGCGCTTTCCTCGCCGCCGAACGCCAGCGACCCGTCGATCAGGCCGGAGCTGAACCATTTGAAACCCACCGGGACCTCGATGAGCCTGCGTCCGAGCTTCGATGCGACTCGATCGATCATGCCGCTGGAGACGACGGTCTTGCCGATGGCGCTGTCGCGGCGCCACTCCGGCCGGTTGGTGCACAAATAGGAAATCGCCGCCGCGAGAAAATAATTCGGATTCATCAGCCCGCCCGACGGGCAGACAATTCCATGCCGGTCCGCGTCGGTGTCGTTGGAGAAGGCGATGTCGAACTTGTCTTGCAGGGCGATCAATGGCGTCATCGCATAAGACGACGAACAGTCCATCCGGATCTTTCCGTCCCAATCGACGGCCATGAAGCGAAAGGTCGGATCGACGGCATCGTTCACGACGGTCGCGGCGATCCTGTAGCGGTCGATGATCGGCTGCCAATACTGGATTGCGGCACCGCCCAGCGGATCGATCCCGATGCGCACGCCCGCGGCGCGGATCGCATCCAGGTCGACGATACTTAGCGAGGTCGGCGACATAAGGCCCGATATAGTCGTGGCGATGAATGCAGGCCGCCTTGCGGGCCCGCCCATAAGGGACGCGCCCGATCACCTTCGAGTTTCTTGGCGAGAAATTCGTTCGCCGCCTTCTCGATCCAGCGGGTCACGTCGACGTCCGCCGGCCCGCCATTGGGCGAATTGTATTTGAAGCCGCCTTCGTCGGGCGGGTTGTGCGACGGGCTGATCACGATTCCGTCCGCCAGGCCCGTCTTCCGGCCGCGATTGTAGGACAGGATCGCGTGCGAGATCACCGGCGTCGGCGTGTAGCCGCCATGCTCGTCGATCATCGTCTCCACGCCGTTGGCGGCGAGGACCTCGACAGCGGTCGCGAAGGCGGCTTCGGACAATGCATGCGTATCCATGCCGAGGAAGAGCGGCCCGTCGATGCCGGCCTGACGGCGGTAGAGGCAGACGGCCTGGGCGATCGCCAGGATATGCGCTTCATTGAACGCTGCCGCGAAGGCCGAGCCGCGGTGTCCCGACGTCCCGAAGGCAACGCGTTGCGAGACGACCGCTGGGTCGGGCGCCAAGGCGAAATACGCGGTCATGAGCCGAGGAACGTTGACAAGCAATGAGCGCGGGGCGGGCTTTCCCGCGAGAGGGCTCACGTCTTCGGGCATGTCACGTCCTCGATCATCCTAGAACGACATTCACATGGTGGGTGGCGCCGTCGTCCACCAAGGGAACAAGAGGGTTCCCGTCATTGCCAGCATCTTGCCATCGAGCGTGAGCGACACTAGGCCGCGACAGACGCCATGCGGATTTTCCACCGCGATCTCGTAGCGTGCCGAGCGATGGCGGAAGGCGATCTCGAAGCCGGGCCAGGCGCGTGGAATGCATGGATCGAGCAGCAGGCTGGCGCCCTGGACGTGAAATCCCAAAAGCCCTTCCAGCGCCACGCGGTACATCCATCCGGCCGAACCGGTGTACCAGGTCCATCCCCCACGTCCGACATGCGGCGGTTCGGAATAGATATCCGCCGCGACCACGTAGGGCTCAACCTTGTAGCGATGTACGCCCGTCGGGGTGTCCGCATGTCGGATCGGGTTGAGCATCGAAAGCAACTCTCCGGCGCGGTCGCCGTCGCCTTGCATGATGAACGCCAGGGCCGCCCAAACCGCCCCATGGGTGTATTGCCCGCCATTCTCGCGAATGCCGGGCGGGTAGCCCCTGATATAGCCCGGGTCGCGCACGGGATTGTCGAAGGGCGGGGTGAACAGCAGTAGCAAGTTATCGTCCCGACGGACCAGATACTTGTCCAGCGCCGCCATGGCGCGCGCGCCCCGTGCCGGATCCGCGGCGCCGGAGATGACCGCCCAGGATTGGGCGATGGAATCGATGCGGCACTCGTTGTTGGCAACCGTGCCAAGCGGGGCCCCATCGTCGAAATAGGCGCGGCGATACCAGTCGCCATCCCAGGCTTCCCGTTCGAGCGAGGCCTTGAGCGACGCCGCGTTCTGCCGCCAACCAGCGATCCGCAACGTATCGCCCAGCGGCTCGGCCAGCTCCGCAAACGCATTCAGGGTCGCGTACAGGAACCAGCCAAGCCACACGCTCTCGCCTTTGCCGCCGACGCCGACCCCATCCATCCCGTCATTCCAGTCGCCCGTCCCCATGAGCGGCAGGCCATGCGCACCCATGGCAAGGCTCTTGTCGAGCGCCAGCGCGCAATGGTCGAACAAGCTCGCCGTCTCGCCGGAAGCGGTCGGCTCGAAGAACGCGTCGCGCGCGCCGTCCTGCAGCACCGGCCCGTCGAGGAAGGGGATGAGTCTCGTCGAGCACGGCCCTATCGCCGGTGACCTTGACGTAGTGCGCGGCGACATAGGCGAGCCAGCCGCGGTCATCAGATACGCGGGTACGCACACCGCGCCCCGATTCCGGCAACCACCAATGCTGGACGTCGCCTTCGACGAACTGCCGCCCGGCCGCCCTGAGCAGATGCTCGCGCGCGATCTCAGGCCGCGACACGCACAGCGCCATCACGTCCTGCAGCTGGTCGCGGAAGCCGTAGGCGCCGCTCGCCTGGTAGAAGGCCGCGCGGGCCCACACGCGGCAGGCCAGCGTCTGATAGGGAAGCCATCGGTTGAGGAGAATATCCAGCGCCCGATCCGGGGTCTTAACCTGCACGACCCCGAGCGATGTCGTCCCATTGCCGGATGACCGCGGCGAACGCCTCGTCGAGTGAGGCTTGGCGGTATTTCAGCAGCAGCGCCCGGGCCGCGGCCTTCGACGCAGACTGGCCGAGGAAAAAGACGATTTCCGTCGTTCCCGCCGATTCCAGCACCACCGATGCTTGCAACGCGCCGCAAGGGTCGAGGCCTGCGCCTGAGCGATTGGACAGAACCGACCCCGTCGTCAGGCCCAGGGGCCGATCCATCGCGCCATCGCGACCGAGAAATTCCGTGCGGTCGCAGGTCCACGCGTCCTGCCGACCGTTCAGATCCATGAACGCTACACGATCGCCGAACTGATCGCTCCATGGGTTCCGGGCGAAGATTGCGCCTGTTTCCGCATCGATCTCCGTCTGGACGTAGGGCGCGGTCGCTGAGCGGCTGGGACCGAGCACCCATTCCACATAGGCGGTAATCGAAAGACTCCGGGCGCGCCCCGAACGGTTGACGATCCGCAGCCGCGAAATCTTGATCGAATCGTCGACCGGCACGTACTGAAGAAGCTCAAGCGAAATGCCATGGGAAACATGTTCGAATCGGCTGTAGCCCTGTCCGTGGCACACCCGGTACGAGGCATCCTCTTCGCGTATCGGCAGGGCGGTTGGCCCCCACACCTCACCGGTATTGTCGTCGCGGATATAGATCGCCTCTCCGGGCCCGTCGCAAACCGGATCGTTCGACCATGGCGTGAGCTGATTCTGCTGGCTGTTCACCGACCAAGTGGTCCCGGCTGCCATCGGTCGAGACCTGGAAGCCGAATGATGAATTGGCGACGACGTTCAGCCAGGGCGCCGGCGTTTGGTTGTTCCCTTCGAGAATCGTCAGATATTCGCGGCCGCCATCCACGAAGCCGCCGAGCCCGTTGAAGAACTCCATCTCCGGGCGGGCCGACGAAATTTCGAGTTCTGCAACCGGCCATACCGGCTGAGCGTTGTGCACGACGGCAGGCTCTAGATCGCGGACGAACTTCATCTGATCGGCAAGGGAGCCGCGATTTCCGTGGAGCGTCGCTCGGGCGCAGGCATGAAGCGCCGCCTGAAATTCCGAGGAGACGAGATCGGCGCGGAGGACGAACACCGCGCCGCGCAGATCGCCGCCCGAGGTTACTGGGCATCCGACTGGTTCATCCGCACCAGCGCATCGAGCGAAGACTGCAAATCCTGGACGTAGGACGCAGCCTGCTCGTTGATGATCACCAGATCGACGGCCAGCCGCTTCAGCCGCCAATACTCATGCGCGCGCAAGAGCTGGCGGACGAGCTCGAGGTGGCTGTCATCCTCGATCCGGACCAGAACGATAGGCAGATCGCCCGAAATTCCTTCCGCCCAAAGCGTCGATGCCTTGCGCCGCGCCGCGGGCAAGAACATCTGTGGGCGGGCGCAACGTGGGATCGGAATAGAGAACGTGATTGGCAAGGCGCTGGAACAGGTGCGCCTCGCCCGTGTCGATGGCGAGATGGCGAAGCTGCATCTGCGCCTGTGTCCAGGCCAGCGTCCCCGCCCGCTCGAATGCCATCGAATCGCGATGCTTGTCGGCCAGATCGAGCACGTCCTCGCGCGACGCGGCGACCAGCGTCCAGAACGCGATGCGCGCCGTGGCCCCGGGCGCAATTCGCACCCGCCGGCGCAGGCTGAATATGGGATCGAGCACGGCCCCGGCGGTATTGGAAAGCGGCCAGCCTTCCGCAATGCGCCGCCGGCGCACGAACGGTCTGGCCACGCCCGAGAAAGCGCGCGCGATCGGTCTCGAATTGAACGTCGCCGACGCTTTCGCCTTCGACCACCGCAAGATGTGCCGCCCAGACCAGCGGATCGGCCGACCGAACGACGCCGCCGCGTCGCAAGAATTGCGCCGAGATTGGGCACGAACTCGGTCTCGACGAAGAGCGCCGCGAAGGCCGGATGCGCGACATCGTCGGGTTGACGCGCGAGGACGATCTCGGCATAGGACGTGATCTCGATGTCGCGCGTTCGGTTTCCATGGTTGGTGACCGAGATGCGGCGAACCTCCGCGTCGTCCTCTGGCGACACGATGACTTCGAGCTTGGTCGTGAGGGCGGTGTCGCGCCGGACAATCTCGGCCCGATCTTCCGAAAATGTGACGTCATAGCTGTCCGGCTCCACCGCGCATGGCTGGTAGCCGGCCGACCATGTTTGGCCACCTGCGCACATCGCGTAGGAAAACGTAGGCGCCCCAATTGTCACGCGTGACATCCTCGCGCCAGCGCGTGATCGCGACATCGTGCCACCGGCTGTATCCCGATCCGGCGGCGGTCACCATGGTCGAATAATTTCCGTTCGACAGAAGATGGGTGCGCGGCGTGAGAGAATGCGCCGATCCGTAATGGCGTTCGGCGTCGGACGCGTGACCGGCGCTGCTGCCCTGGCACCCGGACCTGCTCGGGTGGCGCCCTCGCGAGCGCGACATCGCGCGGCATGCGCTCCTGAAGCAATAGCTCCGCCGCCCGGACGATCGGTTCCGCGTGGAAGCGCGCACGCATGATGCCGTCGAGAAGCGCGTTCGCGATGGCTGACAATGGTCATCGCCTGATGATGGGCCATGTAGGCGCGAATGATGGCGACCTTCGCGCCTTCCGGCAGGCGGCTGCGCGTGTAGTCGAGCGCCTCGTACCAGCCGATAGATGCCGCGCGCGCCCGCATCGGCCAGGCGGCGGAAATTGCGCGCCGCCGCGGCGGGATCGATCATTGCCGCGAGCCCGGTCGCATAGGGCGCGATGACCGTATTCTCGCCGAGCCCGCGCTTGTAGCCCAGATTGGGCACGCCGAAGCTTGAATACTGATAGGTTTGTTCGATGTCGCGAACGTTGTATTCCGATTCCGACATTCCCCATGGCACGCCGAGTCCGTTGCCATAGTTCTCCTGCCGCCATACGACCAATCGATTGGTCTGTTCCAGAAGGCTGCCGGCTGGCGCACGCATCACCAGCGACGGCATCAGATATTCGAACATCGATCCGGACCAGGAGATCAGGCCAGAGCCGTTGTCGATCGGCGTCAATGTGCGACCCAGCCGAAACCAATGTTTCGCCGGCAAATCGCCCTTCGCGATGGCGACGAAGCTGGCAAGTCGCGCTTCGGAAGCCAAGAGATCGTAGAAATTGGCATCGAGGCTGCCGTCGCTCCCACGGTAGCCGATCGAAAGAAGCTGGCGGTCGGCGTCGAACAGAAATCCGAATTCCATGGTATTGGCCATGGCTTCGGCTCGTGTGGCCATCTCTGCGAGGCGATCCACGACCGATTGGCTGACGCACGCCGCCGCCTCGCAAGCGTCCATCGACGGCCCAAACGTGCATTGAGATCCATCGGGCTGGCGCTTCGCGAACATTCCCGATATCGCCCGGCAATGCTCCGGGAGTGCGGCCAGCGTGGGGATGGTTCCCGTGAGAGCGTCGCACTCCGGGCCAGCCAGCGCTTCCTGCGCGAGGAGCCCAGCCCAAGGCGTCAGGAGATCGAAATCATGTTTGTGGCTAAGCACGGACTTCCGCAAGGCCCCCGTCCAAGCCACGACTTCGGACCCCGTCGCGCCGGCGCATTGGGAGGACCAGGCCTTCGCGCAAACCTCGAGAGCGTCGGAAGTTTCCGCCATTTCTGACAACCGTCGAACAATGCCAGGAGGCGACGAAGGCACATCGCGAAGCGTCGCGGCAAACGCTTCGATGGCTTCATCCAGCTTCGTCGTAACCTCGCTTGAATCCGGCCGCTCTCCTGCCCGGCAGCTTGCCGCGTCGCGGACCAATGCCAGCGCGTCATCGAGCCCCGATTTCCAGCTTCCATTGCCGATCGGACTGGCGACGATCTCGCGACAAGCATTTCCAAGCGTGATGAGATGGGCGGCCAAATTGCCGCTATCCACCGACGAGACGTATTTCGGCTCCAGTGCCCGCAGATCGGTCGTGTCGTACCAATTATAGAAATGGCCGCGAAAGCGCTCCAACTTCGCCATCGACGCGAACGCGCTTTCGAGGCGATCCAACGCATCGAGCGTTCCCAGCCAACCGAAATCGCGCGCCGCGATGACCGACAGGAGGTACAGCCCCAGATTGGTCGGCGACGTGCGGTGGGCGACGACCGGCTTGGGATCCTCCTGAAAATTGTCGGGCGGAAGCATGTTGTCTTCCGCGGTGACGAACTCTTCGAAGAAGCTCCATGTGCGTCGCGCGACCAGCCGGAGCGCCACGGTGTCGTCGGGTGTCACCGACAGGTGACCGGCTGCGCGCGGCGGCAAGCTCGACCACCGCGCGACGAGCGGCGACAACATCCATAGGGCAACGAACGGCGCCGCGATCGCCCAGCTCCGCTGGCCGAACGAATAGAGGATGGCCGCGACAATGGCTGCGCTCGCCAAGCTTACCACGATCTGCAAGACGAGGCTGCGGCTATCGAAACGCGATTCGTCGGTCGCTTGAGCCGCAGTCATCCACTCGAGCAAATGACGTCGACGAATGAACAGGCGGAACAGCGTGCGCACCACGGCATCGACCATGACCCAGGCCTGGTGCGCGAGGAACGTGACGAGGAACGCGCCCTGCACCAGGCCGAGGGCCAAATCGCCACGCAAGCCACGCAGATGATTGCGCAGCGAAACGCCGGCACGGTGGGGAATGATCCCGACTATCGCCGGCAGAAGCGGCGGCATCAGGATGGTCAGAAGAATGAACGCGGTCCAAACCGCGGCGGCCGGAACCGGCTGCAGCCATGCGATCAACAGCGCGAGAAGGGCGGCGGGAGCGGAGAGCGATCGGCGCAGATTGTCGATCATTTTCCAGCGCCCTATCAGGGGAAGCGGCATGCGCCGAACGCCGTCTCGACCCCTGGGACGAAAGCCGAAAATCCAGGGCAAAAGCTGCCAGTCGCCGCGGACCCAGCGATGCTGGCGCGCCGTCGCCACGCCGTAGCGCGATGGAAACTCCTCGACCACCTCGATGTCGGAGACCAGTCCCGCGCGCGCAAGAACTCCCTCTAGAAGATCGTGGCTGAGGACCGCGTTCTCCGGAATTTGGCCGTCGAGGGCGGCCTCGAAGCTGTCAATCTCGTAGATCCCCTTCCCGCAATACGACCCCTCCTCGAACAGGTCCTGGTAGACGTCCGAGACCGCCAACGCGTAGGGATCGAGGCCATTGGGACCCGAGAAGACGCGCTGGAACAGCGACCCTTCGCTTCCGAGGGGCAGCGACGGCGTCACGCGCGGCTGCAGCATCGCGTGGCCCCGCACGACCCTGCCGGCATGCGGATCAAAGTCGGGCTTGTTCAGGGCATGGGCCATCTTTCCGACCAACCGCCGGGCGGCCCCGATCGGCAGACGGGTATCGGCGTCAAGCGTGATGACATATCGGATTCCGGACGGCAGCGAACCCGCATCGCCTTCGGCCTGCATGAACGTCGTATCGGTGGCGCCGCGCAACATACGGTTGAGCTCGTGCAGCTTGCCGCGCTTGCGCTCCCATCCCATCCACACACCCTCTCCCTCGTTCCATGTCCGTCGACGATGGAACAGGAAGAACCGCGCGCCGCCATTTGCCGGCCCATAAAGCGCGTTCAGCCGCGCAATGCCTGCTTTGGCCGTGTCGCGAAGGCTTTCGTCGTTCCCGTCGTGCTCGGTCGCGGAATCGCGCCAATCGGAAACGAGTGCGAATGTCAAATTGTCGTCCGGATTCGAAAGATGGTGAACCTCGAGCCTCTCAACCTGTTTTTCGATGGAAGGCGCATCCGTGAGCATCGTGGGCACGACGACGATCGTGCGCAGATCCGCTGTGACGCCTTGCCGCAATTCGAGTGCCGGCCGCGGCGTCCCCCCGACCAACTGGGTGACGGCCCGGTTGACGATTCCGACCGCGACATCCGACGCCGGCACAAGACCGACAATGGCCAAGACAAGAAGCTCCCAACCGCCGGCCCCGGCATATGCCACTGCAATCAGGCCGACGGCGAGGACGAGCGCGGTGACGATCGCGATCATGCCCAAATAGCTCATCACGCCGAGGTCGGAACTGAGCCGGAGAAGCCGAGACCGGATCGGCACGCGGCATCCGAGCTCCTTCTCGAATGGAACCCGTCCATCGGCGATCAGGTAGAATCCGGGGTCTGTTTCGCGCCCGCTGGGAAGACTTGAGCTCGCCACCCTCTCCTTGGCGCGCTCGACGGCCGCGATCGCGTGCTTGGCGATCACGACTTCGTCCTGGCCGCACCCTCGCGCGAGCTCCTCGATCGCACGCCGGTAGAGGTCGCGAGTCGGAAAATCCATTGCCGCGAAATCGCTGCCGTCGCGCAGCACCGCGTCCACCCGACTGACGCTCTCGAAGAACTCCTCCCATGTGATCGTCGACACGAGGCGCATGCTCACAATCACATTGCGGACCGTCACGTCCGTTGCGCTCTGGCGCTCCAACTCGTCGTGAACGATCCGTTCGATTGAGGTTCCCTCTGCGTTCAGCCTGTCGTTCAACCAGCGCAGCGCCGGCGTGACATCGGGGTCATTGCCACGCAGGCGCTTGGCGAGCTCGACGGCGAACGCCGTAGACCACGGAGCCTCATCCAGATCTCTGAGGATCATCGGAGCGGGTTCCGGGCCGCTGTTTACCGTGCCCAATATGCGGTCTGCCAGCGCGTCGGCCACGATGCTCGCCGCCTGCTGCGCTTCGATGCCTTCCGCCAAGCGGCGCAGATTCTCGATCAGGGTGATGCGCAGGGTGATCGCCAGGGCCCAAAGCTCCCCGATGGTCAGCGGCTGCACGCTCTGATACGCCTCGACGAAGCGGGTCAGCTTGTGAAGGTCAAAGGCGCTGTCGGTATGGGCCACGATTGCCCAGGCGATTTCGTAAACGCGGGGGTAGCCAAGCAAGGGGCCCTCGGCAAGCTTGGGCAGCACGCGGTAGAATCCTGCAGGCAGATCATCGTCGATCTCGCGCAGCTGCTCCTGGACGATATGAAAATTATCAAGAAGCCATTCCGCCGCCGGGGTGATCGATCGGTGGGCCGTGGTCGCCCCGAGGATGGCGCGATAGGTCGCGGTGAGGACTTGGCCATTGTCGCTAAGCCGCTTGGCGATCGGGCGGCCCTGCTTCGGGTCGGGCGCGACGCGCTGCGCCACCGCCAGGCTCTTCGCGTGCTGCTCGAGCCGCTCGACACTGAAAATTTCCGCGCGGATGGGCGCCTCGGTCGATAGCGGCCGTGGCCTCTCGAACGCTAGAACACGCAAATTAAGCAAAACATTCCCCAAATGCTTGAAACGCTGCGTCTGATACAATTTAAAAATCTATATTATCCGATCTGCAGGAAGAGATTATTTTTCGAGCTTCTTCCTGACCGACTGCAATTCGCGTTGGCGATTTTCCGTTACTTCAGGGTAAGCCATTTTGAGTTCTCCGAACGTATCGAGGATGATTTGGGAAACGATGAGCCGGGCGCTTTCCTTGTCGTCGGCGGGAACGACATACCAGGGCGCGATCCGGGTGCTGGTCGCGCTGAGGCATTTCTCGTAGGCCTCCATGTACTGTTTCCAAAACTTTCGCTCCTCGACGTCGGCAAGGCTGAACTTCCAGTTCTTGTCCGGATCGTCGATGCGATCGAGGAAACGCCGGCGCTGCTCGTCCTTTGAGAGGTGCAGAAAAAATCTTGATGATGCGGGTCCCGTTGCTGATAAAGATGCCGCTCCAAATCCATGATCGAACGATACCGCTCGCGCCAGATTTCCGGTTCGTCGAGCAGCGAGTCCGGGAGCCCTTCGCCGCGGAGAATTTCGGGATGCACCCGAGCGATCAGCACTTCCTCGTAGTAGGACCGGTTGAAGATGCCAATCCGACCGCGCTCCGGCAGATCGCGGGTCGTTCGCCACAGGAAATCGTGTTCCAACTCGGTCGGCACTGGGGTGCTTGAAGCTGAACACCTGGCAGCCCTGCGGATTGACCCCCGACATCACATGCCGGATGGCGCCGTCCTTTCCCGCCGCGTCCATCGCCTGGAAGATGACGAGGACGGCGTAGCGGTTCGAGGCGTAGTGAAGCCTCTGCAACGCGCTCAATCGTGATACCTGGTCGTCCAGCATTTTCTTGTAGTGCTTCTTCGACTTGTACACGGGGTCGACGGTCGTCGGCCATTTCGTCAGGTCGACCCCGTCGCCTTCCCGTACGCGGAAGCGCTTCGAGCTGATTTTCATTTCGAGTCTTTCGTCGCTGCCGGCCGGGGCTCTGCCTTCGCTTCGGGCTCGGGCCGGTCGTCACCCTCGGGCGCCTTCGGGGGCGGGGATTTCAACTCCACCTGGCCAATGGCCGCGGCGATGAGACGGCCGGCGTCCTCCGGATCCTTGGCCATGCCGGCCAGGAGAAGCTCGCCGAGCGGTGTATTGAGCAGCGTGGCGCTGGCGCCGGTACTGGCTTCGGGCTGGACTTCGGCTTTCGCGGCCGGCGGCCGCTGCCTTCGCGACGGCTCGGGCCCGGCTTTGGCGACGGGCTCGATCGGCCTTGGCGTCAGGCTTGGCGTTTGGCTTCGGCCTTCGGATTCAGGCGTCGGGTCTGCCTTGGCTTCGGGCTTTGGCTCGGCCTTGGCTTCAGTCTTGGCGTCGGCCTTCGGCTCGGGCTTGGCGTTGGCTCGGGCTTGGGTTCGGACTTGGCGTCGGATTTTGCCTCGACTTTGATGGGGTCAAGAAATCGATAGGCGAGCAGCTTGATCCGGTCATTCACCAGGAACCAGGCGATGGCATATCCCCAGACGAACAGCGCCCAGCTCCAGTCGAGGGGTGTCATGAACACCCCGAAAACCGCGATCAGTGTCGCCACCACCTGCGTGCCGAGCACCGCCACCCAAAGAACCCGCGCGGGGCGGATCGACCAGAACGGGCCGCGCGTGCGCGTCAGGAAGATGGTCAGATGCCCGGCCACGGAGAGCTTCAGGTACATCAGCGTCTGTATGTGCGCGCGATCGAGGTGGAAGACGCGCTCGCCGAGGAAGAACAGGCCGAACGCAGCCACGACGCCAATGATCCCCAGCACAGTGGATATGCCCAGTACCAAGCGCATGTTCCACGCCTCGGGCCGGTCCTTGTAGTGAACGTTGTCGTAGGCAATCGACAGAATGGCGCCGTCGTTGAGTAGTGCGAGCATCACGATCATCACGGCCGTGACGGGATAGAAGTTGAAAACCAGGATCGCCAAGGTCATGAACAGCAGCACGCGCAGCGTCTCGGCGATGCGATAGATCGCGTAGCTGTTCATCCGCTGGAAGATTTGCCGGCTTTCCTTGATCGCGTCGATGATCACCGACAGGCCGGGCGTGGTCAGCGCGATCGCCGCGGCCGCGCGGGCCGCGTCCGTCGCGCTTGAAACGGCGATGCCGCAATCGGCCTTTTTCAGCGCGGGGGCATCATTCACGCCGTCGCCCGTCATGCCGACGATGTGGCCGCGCTTTTGCAGGTCGTCGACGATGTGGAACTTGTGCTCGGGGAACACCTGGGCAAAGCCGTCGGCCTTCTCGATGGCCTCGACCACCGCGGCGGTCTTTTGCTGCTTCTCGTCGCCCAGGCTGCCGGCATCGAGGATATTGGTCCCCATGCCAAGCGTCTTTGCGGTTTCCTGCGCGATCGCCAACGCATCGCCGGTCACCATCTTGACCGTCACGCCCATCTGTCCGGCGGTCTCGATGGTCGATTTGGCGTCGTCGCGCGGCGGGTCGAACAGGGGCAGCACGCCAAGAAGCTGCCATTCGCCGTCGGCGTCGGCACGCGCCACGCCCAAGGAACGAAAGCCGCGGCTCGCGAACTCGTTGACCGCCTCGTCCATTGCGGACTTCACCTCGGCGGCATTGGCCGACAAGGCTAAGATCACCTGCGGTGCCCCCTTGGTGACCTTGAACGGCTTTCCGTCCGGGCCGGTCACTGCGGCCTCGGTGCGCTTGTGCACCGGATCGAAGGGCTGGAAATGGCCTATCTTGTAGCCGGACAGCGCCTGATCGTCTTTCACCCCGCCGAGAACGGCCAGGTCGATGGTGTCGTCATTGTCGGCGCGCGATGCCAGCGCGCCGGCGAGGATCACCTGGTCGGCGGCCACGTCGTTCACGCAGAACGGTTCGCCGAGCGTCAGCTTGTTCTGGGTCAGGGTGCCGGTCTTGTCGGCGCACAGTATGTCGACGCCCGCCAGTTCCTCGATCGCCACCAGCCTTGTGACGATCGCCTTTTTCTTGGCGAGCAGGCGCGCGCCGACCGCCATCGTCACCGACAACACCGTCGGCATCGCCACGGGTATTGCGGCTACGGTCAGGACCAGGGCGAACTGCAAAGTGGTGAGGATCGGATCGCCCCGGATGATCGCCACGGCAATAATCGCCGCCACCAGGACCACCGCCAGGATGATCAGGTAGTTGCCGATCTTCAGGACCGCGCGTTGAAAGTGGCTGGTGGTCTTCGCACCCTGCACCAGCTCCGCGGTTTTGCCGAAATAGGTGTTGGCGCCGGTGGCGTAGACCAAGGCGCCGATTTCGCCTTGGCGAATGATCGAGCCGGAAAAAATCGCATCGCCGGGTTTGCGCGAAGCAGGCAGCGACTCTCCGGTCAGCGCCGACTGATCCACCTCCACCGGGTCGCCGTCCAGCAAACGCGCATCCGCCGGCACGATGTCGCCCAGGCGGACGCGGATGACGTCGCCCGGCACCAGCTCGCGCGCGGCCGGTGTGACCCACTTCCCATCGCGCTTCACCCGGGCCTTGATCGCAAGCGTGGCCTTCAGGGCGGCGATGGCGTTGCCAGCCTGGTGTTCTTCCCAGAATCCGACGACGGCGTTGGCCAGAAGCAGGACGAGGATGATGCCGAAATCCGGCCAGTGCCGGGCTACCGCCGACAGGACCACCGCCGCTTCGATCATCCACGGGATCGGGCCCCAGAAATAGCCAAGAAACTTCAGAAGTAGATTGGTCTTCTTTTCCGCGATCTCATTGGGTCCGTATTGGGTCAGCCGCTTCTGCGCCTCGGCCTGAGTGAGCCCGTCGGGAGACGACTCCAACCTCTTCTCGACCTCTGCCAGAGCCAGGGATCTCAGGTCCTCCTTGCCATCATCCTTCGATCCCGGCTTGGTCGTCCCTTTGCCATCGGGCTTCGCCGCGACAGCGGCGGCGGGCTTGGCTTCCGACTTGCCTTCCGGCTTGACTTCAGGGGCCTTGGGCTGTTCCGCAATGGATTTGGCCATGGAGATTCTCTCAATCTGCAACGACGCCGTACGTGTCGTGTGGCGTGAACAAGTTTGCGAAGCTGTCCGGCTCGCCTTGCGACGTTGCACTCACTTCCGGCGCGGCATCCTGGCACCGTGCAAACGCGATGTAGCTTCCCGGCAGCAGGCGCCGTGAGGTGGCAGCCGGCAGATTCCCGAACATTGCGGATGCCGACGGTGGCGCCGGCGCGTCGACCGGAAACCGGCCACTTGCACGGAAGCCGCCGGCTATTCGCGGTGCCCGAGCTTGCGCCAGGCGCTGGCAAGGTCGCGAGTTGTCTTGTCGTAGGACGCCTTCGCGCTCTCCCAGCCTTCGTCACCGGCCGTCTGCAGCCGACGCGACGCGGCCTGGGTTCTCGCCCATGCCTTGTCCAAATCGTTCGCGGCCGCCTTCCCCGCCTCGTCCCCCGCTGCTGCGACCTTCTCGCGGAACGCCTGCAGCCTCGTCTGCCATTGTCCGACCACGTCGCGGGTCTGCTGCATGAAGTTGCCCCGGTCGGCTGGCGTATCGCTGTCAGCTATCGATTGGATGGAGGCGTTCAACGCGACCGGCTGTGCGGTGGCGGAGGACAGTGAGCCGATCAAGGCGAGCGATCCGACGACGATCGCGGCCGGAAGAGTCTTCATGGCGAACGCCTTTGCATCAGGTTCTGCCCGTCTCCGAACGTTTCGGCCGCCCTTTCAGTGGGCGGCCACTTTGGCTGCGATAGCCGGCTCCGCGAATTTCACGCCAGCATGCACATCGAGACGCGAGGGATTGGCCGTGCCCAGGATCGCCTTGGCGCGCAACATTTCCTCGCCCGAACCGTGCGCCATTACCAGAAAGCTGTCGGCTTTCACGGCCGCCTCGTATTGGATAACCGTGTCCTTCGGAATACCGATGCCATAAAGCGCGGCGCCGAGGGCGCTCAGGCCTCCAACCACGATGGCAGTCTCGACGGCGGAGACTGCCGCGGTCGCCAAATATCCGAGCACCACGACATGACCGACGACGGGAATTGTCATGAACAAGCCGCCGAAGAACAGGCCCCATAGTCCGCCCCAGAAGGCGCCCCGCTTGCCCCAGAACTTGATTCGATCCCCCGTGTTGTAAAAGCCAACGACCTTTTCTTCCGAATGATATCCCTTGCCGACAACGCTCAGATTCTTCATGTCGATTCCGGCCGCGTTCAACTTCTTCACGGCGGCTTCCGCTGCCTGGTGGTCTTCGAAGACCGCGATGACCGTGTCCGTCGAGATCATGCTGTTCTCCCTCAGAACGAAATCGTGTCGGGTACCGCCGCGTTGCGGATGCGGCGCCGGGCCAACACGAAAGGACCCGCCGCCGAGGCCACGAAATCAGGCTCGGCAGTCACTTGGCCCTGCGCGCTAAGATCGCACAAGCCGGTCGAGGCCAACCGTTTCGCCGGGGGCGTCGCCGTAATGTTCATGGAAACGCTTCTCATAGGCGCGATCCACCGTCGTGAATTCGTCGTAGGCGGGGGCGTTCTTGACCTTCTCGCGATCGACGCCGAGGTTCACCAGCCTGTCCTTCCAGTTGATGTCGCGTACCGACCGAGGCGAAATCAGGACCGACTTTCCGGGCCACCAATTCTTCGTATCCACTACGAGGTAATGGATGCTCCAATCGGTATCCTCGAGGAGAAAGTCCGCGACATGACCGACCTCGCCGTCGCTGGCGTGGATATGGTACCCGCTGACCGCATCGATGCTGCGGAGGTGCGGGTCGTCATGGGCGCGCTGGTTGTCGGCGAGATGCTCCGCACGGCGCTTGGCTTCCGGGGTGGGCGACATCGCCGCGGCGCCGCCCATGTAGCCGCCCATGTAGCCGCCCATGTAGAGGCCCGAACCCCAGTACGGGCTCCAGCCGTAATAGTCGTAAAGGTTGTGCTCCATCTGCCGCGATACGGGCCGCTCGGTGTCTATGGCCGGGCTGTCCGTGACCTGCTGCTTGGTCAACCGAACCGGAAATTCGCGCTTCGTCGGATCGGGATGCCCGAGCGCCAACGGCGGCAACAGGACCTTGCGGTCGGAGAGCCAGTTGCCCGTATCGACGACCAACCAGCGAACCATCCAGCTCGCGTCGTCGAACAGAAAGTCCTTCACGGTGCCGAGCGTTCCGTCGCTTGCCGCGATGGCGTAGCCATCGATGTCGGATGCCTTCGTCAACATTACATGCTTCCTCATATGCCAAACTCGATATGGGCCGCCCTTTACGAGGTGAGCAGATACGGAATTTACGCAGCTAGAACCTCTCCGAAGCACAGCCCGCGGCGGGCATTCCGGCGTCGGTCGAACGCCCGCATGTCCTGCCCCTCGCCTCGGACGCACGCTTAGGCGACGACGGGGACTTCGCTCGTGTGCGAGATTCGGGCGTCGCCGTTGGCGCCAGCGGGCTTGCCCGGCTTCTCGAGCAGTTCGAGGAACGGCTTGATGATGTCGATCGGCATCGGGAAGATCACGGTGGAATTCTGCTCCGCGCCGATCTCGGTCAGCGTTTGCAGATAGCGCAGCTGCATCGCCGCCGGAATGCTCGACAGGATCTTGGCAGCGTTGACGAGCGTTTGCGACGCCTGGAACTCCGCTTCCGCATGGATGATCTTGGCGCGGCGGTCGCGTTCCGCCTCCGCCTGCTTGGCGATGGCCCGCACCATGTTCTCGGTGAGCTCGACGGTCCGGATCTCGACGTTGCTCACCTTGATGCCCCAGGTCTCGGTCTGGGTATCGAGGATGGCCTGGACGTCGGCGCTGAGCTTCTTGCGCTCGGAAAGCATCTCGTCGAGGTCATGCTGGCCGAGGACCGCGCGCAGAGTCGTCTGGGCGAGCATGTTGGTCGCGGGAAGGTAGCTCTGAACCTTGATGATCGCCCGTTCCGGGTTGACGACGTTGAAATAGAGCACCGCGTCGACCTTCATCGACACGTTATCGCGCGAGATCACGTCCTGGCTCGGAATCTCGATGACCTGAATACGTAAATCGACGCGCACCATTTGTTGAACATAGGGAATCATAATGACGAGGCCCGGACCCATGACCTTCTGAAACCGTCCCAGGGTGAAAACCACCGCCCGCTCGTATTCTCGCAAGATCCGCACGCTTGCGCCGATCAGAACGAAGGCCACGAGCACCAGTACGGGAGCAACATAGAGAGCGGAGAACGACATGGTGTCTCTCCTTTCGAATGCGGAAGCGGATTTCTCCTGGCGTATGCCTGGAACTGTCGGATGAATTCCGCGGCGGCCCGGCGTAGGCCGGGACGGAACGGACGGTCAATTCGCCAAGCAGCGATTCTCTATAACAGCCGCGGGCGCGGCCGGGCAGGCTCGGAAACTACGTAAGAGCGATTAGAAAGTTGCCGAAAATCGCTCGCGGTTGCGCCAGCACCGTGGCTTTCGTCGTATCGTCGCCCGCAAGGTCGCTGGTCCTGGCCACGAACTCCATCACGATCTTGCGCGCCTATATTCTCGAACCGGCCGGCGCGCTCCATCGAATGTCCGCCGTCAGCCTGTGCTTCGGCCTGGACCAAGGGCTCTTCTCTGTTCGGCTTGTTGAGCTCAAGCGTAGGCAGTCTCGTCACTAATGTCGGTCCGGGAATGCCGCTCGTGGGACCGCGACCTCCGCCCCCAATTAATGGTCCGACGCCGAGGCCGATGTGCTCGCTACATGGGCTTCCCCGTCCAGCACCGCGCAAGTTGCACTCGACCAACTGCCGAGCGGCTAAGGCGTGATCAAGCCCGAGAACCGATCGTGGCGGCATAGTTCGCCAAGAGGATGCGCGGTGTCGGACTGATCGGCGCCCTGCAGCGCGAGCCGAATGCGAATGGGCCGTCCAGAGATCGCGCTGTCATGCCCTGGAAACGTCGCCTACTACGCGATGGTCCCGTCGTCAGCCTGCCCGTCCATGGCAGTCTGACCGAAACGATCACGCCAGATGATGCGGTACGACCGCATCTGGCCACCCTACGGCACGATCCGCCGCGAGTCCGAAACCTTTTCGCTCCTGGCCCTCCCGCAGGGGTAGCGCTACGAGAACCACCCAGTGCCGTTTTGTCATGCTTACACCACTGCTAACGCGGGCAGACGTGGCCCGCCTCCCCCCTCAGCGCCCGCGGGCGCGCGTGCTGGCCGGCGGCGACATTAAAGGGAGATGTCCATGGTGCACACGACGCCGGCGGGCTCGTAGCGGATCGAAGCTGCGCCGCCCAGCCCTTGGGCGAGCCCGTCCTCGATCATTCGCGCGCCGAAGCCTCGCTTCTCGGGCGGGACGACCGCAGGGCCGCCCCTCTCGCGCCAGGTGAGGCTGAGGCGCCCGGCGCCGTCGCCCGGCGCGATGCGCCAGTCGAGCCGGACCCGGCCTTCGGGGCAGGACAGCGCGCCGTATTTGGCGGCGTTGGTGGCGAGCTCGTGGAGCGCCATGGCTAGGGTGGCGGTGGTGACCGACGGCAGGCGCAGCTCGGGCCCCTCGATGGCGACCCGCGCCTGATCGTCCCCGCCATAGGGGGCGAGAAGCTGACTGGCCAGCTCGGACAGCACGACGCCGGTCCACTGGCCGCGGGTGAGGAGATCGTGCGCCTTGGCGAGTGCGATCAGCCGCTCCTCGAGCTTGCGCCGCGCGTCGTCGGCCTCGGGCACGCCGCGCAGGCTCAAGGCTGCGATCGACTGCACCGCGGCCAGCGTGTTCTTCACCCGGTGGTCGAGCTCGTTGAGTAGGAAGCGCTGGCGCTCGGCCGCGCGCTTCCGCTCGGTGATGTCGCGTGCGATGTGACCACGGCGGTGGGCCTGCCGTCATCGCCGTGGATCGGCGAAACGGTGAGCGAGACGTCGATGCGCCGCCCGGTCTTGTGCACGCGCACGGTCTCGTACTGCTCGAACAGCTTGCCGGCCAGCATGTCGGGCAGCGCCGCGCGCCAGAAATCGTGGCGTTCCGGCTCCACCAGCATCAGGATCGGGCGGCCGACCGCCTCCCCAACGCCGTAGCCGTAGAGCCGCTCGGACGCCGCGTTCCACGACACGATGGCGCCGTCCGGCTCCCAAAGCACAACGATGAATCATGCGCGGCGGCGACCGCGGCGGCCAGCCGATGAGTTTCGCGTCCGTGTATCGGAGCCCGCAACGCGTCCCTGTACCGAACGACGCTCATGCGGATGATCGTCGGTTCGTGGACGCTTGGCTCCGTCCCGTCTTCGGCATGTTGTAGCCCTCCCGATGAACTCGGCACGAAGCCGACACCGAACCATCGCATGTGGTCACTGCGTGATCAGCCCTCGGAATCTACTCGGTCGCCCGACACGGAAGACGTTCTTGACCGGGATTTTCCACGTGAACCTGTCCCGTCGGCTCTGGGAATGGCTTGGCGCGC
>CAWGXN010000002.1:12500-915593 GCA_963826605.1 uncultured Alphaproteobacteria bacterium | reverse complement strand
CGGCGATCGGTCCCTATGATGGACGGGGAGGCCGGGCCGCTACGGTGGCTGCGCGCAGGGTTGGTGTGGCGGCTGCGCGCCAAGGGCGGGGCGATGAGCGATGTCTGTCGCGCGTTCGGCGTCTCGAGGAAGACCGGCTACAAGATTTTCGGTCGCTACAAGGAGCATGGGGAGCGACCAGGCCTCGCGCTCCTTGCTGCCGTGCGAGGCGCTGGAGTTACCCTCGAGGAATTGGCGATCACCGCCTTTGAGCAGCTGTTCCGGGAACGGGGCCTGCCCCGCGCGATCCGCTCCGACAACGGCGTCCCGTTCGCCAGCCCGAACGGCCTCCATGGGCTGTGCTCGCCGGACAGCGCCTCGGCATCAGGAACTCGACGGGGGTACATGGCTCGTCAGCTTCATGCGCTACGATGTCGGATACAGCGACCTGGCGCAGAAGACCCTGCAAACCCTCGACAACCCGTTCGGCCCAAGGTTGTCACCCGTCTGTCCGTCCGGACATTAGGGAGAATGGCGGAGGGAGAGGGATTCGAACCCTCGATACGGTTTCCCGTATACACGCTTTCCAAGCGTGCGCCATCAGCCACTCGGCCACCCCTCCGGGAAAGCGTTACCTACCGCGGAAGGGGGGGAAATTCAAACGCCGCGCGCACCGGCTCAGGGCCGGGCGTCGGCCGGCCCGGCCGCCGTGTCGGGTACCGTCTCGCTATCGGTGGCGGTGGACTTGGCCGGCGGGCCGCCCGGCTCGTGCGACATGGACTTGGTGCGCGACGACAGATCGCCGCCTTTGTCCTTGGTGTGGGTCATCGACTTGCTCCACACGCCGCCCTCGCCCTTCGCCATCGCCTTCGCATGCCCGTTGGTGGCGTTGGGGTTGACCTTGGACCGCGACGAGGCGCGGGGGCCGGCGGCGCTGCCGCCCATACCCATCGAGGCGGCCGAGCCGTCGTCGCCGGTGGTGGCGCCCGCCGTTCCCAGCGTCGAGGCCGACGTGTCGCCGGCGGCGGCACTGCCGCCGCTGCCCGTCGTCGCGGACGCGCTGTCGTCGGTGGCCGACGTGCCGCCAGTGGCGACGCCGCTTGCGCTCTGGGACCAGCCGAGGGTCGGCAGGGCGCACAGGGCGGCGGCGATGGCGAGATGTCGCACCTTCACCATGGAATCCTCCTCTCTACCGGTGGGACTCGCCGCGATCGAAGTCGCGGTGGTCGCCGCCCTCGTCGTGATGATCGCGCCCGTCGCCGCGATAGGCCTCGTGGTCGCGGTCGGGATGGATATAGATCGTGCACTGGCCGTCGGACGACCTCACCACCGTGCGCCCGTCCGACGTGGCCGAGGACATGCTGGTCGCGCCCGAGCCCGCTGACCCCGACTGGGCGGTCACGCCGCCGCCCGACGTCTGGCCCGAGACGTGTCCGCCGCCGGCATGCACCTCGCTGTGCAGCGCGCCGCCGCCCGACGGGATGGATTCGCCCCGCTCGAGATGAATGATGCGGCAGCCGCGCTCGTCCTGGGCGGGCATGCTCGACGAGGCGCTGGCGCCGACATGGCCGTCGGACGAGGCGCTGGCCGAGCTGCTGGCGGAGCTGCCCGCCGCGCTGGCGGTGCCGGCATGCGCTGCGGCCGCAACGGCCATCGCCGTCGCCGCCGCACAAAAGAATGTGGCTTTCATCAGGCTCTCCCTGAGGCAGCCGGGCGGCGCGATGGCCGCCCGGCCTCCTCGCGGTTAGCGATCGCTGCGCTGATTGCCGTAGTGACGGCCGCGGTCGCTATGGTCGCGGTCGCCATGGTGCCTGCGGTCCTCGTGCTGGTCCTGCTGCGACATCCCGGATGCGGATCCCGCGGTCCCGAGCGATGAGCTGGACATGCCGTTCCCGACGGACGTCCCGCCCGAGCCCATGGTCGAGGCCGAGCCGGAGCCGGACGCGCTGCCGGCCGCCGAGCCGCCGGTGCCGAGCGACGAGCTGGCCGACCCGCCGCCGACCGAGGTGCCGCCGGTGCCCATCGAGGACGCCGAGCCCGCGCCCGACGTGCCGCCGGCCGCCGAACCGCCGGTGCCGATCGACGAGCTGGCCGAGCCGCCGCCGACCGAGGTGCCGCCGGTGCCGAGCGTCGAGGCCGAGCCGGAGCCTGTGCCGCAACCGCTGCCCGCGGCCGAGCCGCCGGTGCCGAGCGAGGAGCTGGCCGACCCGCCGCCGACGGAGGTGCCGCCGGTGCCGAGCGTCGAAGCCGAGCCCGAGCCGCAATCGCCCGCCGCGCCGGCCGCCGAGCCGCCCGTGCCGACGGACGAACTCGACATGCCGGAGCCGACGGACGTGCCGCCCGTACCGAGCGTGGAGCTGGACTGAGCCATCGCGAGGGACGAGGTCCCGGCGAGGAGCGCCGCAGTCAGTGCTACGAGTGATAGGCGTTTCATGACGTCTCCTGAACTGCTTACACAATTTTCGCGTGCTACAGCGGGACAACGGCACGCCAACGGCGCGGTTCTTCGGGGATCGGTGATCTATCGGGGGTCGGCCGGGCACGGCTGCGCCACGGCGGGCGGCGCGGCTCAGCTTTCGTCCGGCGGGGGCGCCGAGGGGCGCGGGGCGAGCCGCAGCAGGACCAGCCCGACCAGCGCAGAGGCGAGCGAGCCGGCGATGATGCCGAGCCGCGTCTTCGCCTCGAACACCGGGTCGGAGAAGGCGAGCCCGCCGATGAACAGGCTCATCGTGAAGCCGATGCCGCACAGGGTCGCCATGCCGTGGAGCTGGCGCCAGGTCGACGCCGGGCGGCAGCGTGGCGACGCGCGCGGCGATGCCCAGCGCCGTCGCCGCCAGCACGCCCACCGGCTTGCCGATGAACAGCCCGGCGGCGATTCCCACCGTCTCGGAATCGGCGAGGATCGAGGCCGACACGCCGCGCAGATCCACCCCCGCGTTGGCGAACGCGAACATCGGCAGGATGCCCCACGTCACGTAGGGGTGCAGCGCCCTCTCCAGCCGGACGAACAGCCCGTGGCCGGGCCGCAGCGGGATGGCGAGGGCGAGCGCCACACCGGCCAAGGTGGCGTGCACGCCCGATTCGAGCACGCACAGCCACAGCGCGATGCCGGTCAGCACATAGGGCGCGAGGTGGCGCACCCGCGCGCGGTTGAGGATCGCCAGCACCAGCAGACACACGGCCGCCAGGCCCAGCGCCGCGCCGGACAGGTCGGCGGTGTAGAACACGGCGATCACGATCACCGCGCCCAGATCGTCGAGGATGGCGAGGGCGAGCAGGAAGGCGCGGAGCTGCGGCGGCGCGCGGTCGCCCACCAGCGCCAGCACGCCCATCGCGAAGGCGATGTCGGTCGCCGTCGGGATCGCCCAGCCGCGCAGCGATACGGCATCGTGCGCGTTCAGCGCGGCGTAGATCAGGGCCGGCACCGCCATGCCGCCGACCGCCGCGATCGCCGGCAGGGCCGCGCGGCGAAAGCTCGCCAGCTCGCCGATCAGGAACTCGCGCTTGATCTCCAGCCCGACCAGCAGGAAGAACACGGCCATCGCGCCGTCATTCACCCAGTGCAGGACCGATTTGTGCAGCCCGGCCCCGCCCGCCGTGACGACGATCTCGAGGTGCAGCAGCCTGTCATAGAACCCGGCCGCCGCGGAGTTGGCGAGCACCAGCGCCAGCAACGCGGCGGCGATCAGCAGCGCGCCGGCCAGCGTCTCCTGGCTCAGGAACTCCTGCAAGGGGGTGCGTACGCGGCGGGGCATCAATCGGTACGGTCGAGATTGTCCCGGAGCCGGTCGTGCAGCGCCGCCGGGTCGATCTGGTGCACGCTGCCGGCGGCGGCGAGGTCGAGCGCGTGCGCCGCCGCCGCGCCCATCGCGATGCACGGCCCCATCACCCGCACCGACGACAAGGCGGCGACGTCGCCGTCGACGCAGCGACCGGCCGCGACCAGGTTGTCGGCCGCGGGCGGGCACATCGCGCCCAGCGGCACGTAGTGCAGGTGGTCCGGCCCGAACGGCTCCCACAACAGCCCCTCGGGCCGGTCGTGGATCTCGATGGGCCAGCCGGTGCGCGCCACGGCGTCGGGAAAGCGCGTCCCCGCGCGCACCTCGTCCACGGTCAGCATGTGCGTGCCGGCGATCCAGCGCGTCTGGCGGATGCCGGGGAAGCCGTAGGCGCGCACGCGCGCGGCGCCGAACGTCTCGGGGAACTCGCCTTTCAGGAAGGCGAGCACGCGGTCGGTCTGCGCCTTGCCTTCCAGGGCCTGGGCGCTGGCCGCCACCGGCTCCAACGGCGTGTCGATATGGGTCATGTTGACCAGCGCGGTGCCGCGGCCGGGGAAGAAGAAGGCGAACCCGTCATGGCGCGCCATGCCCCAATCGGCCGCCCGGGCGGCGAGGCGGCGCGTGATCTCGTCGCGCGTCGGCTGGCTGGTCTCGGCGACGTGCTCCAGCACCATCATCTGCGTGCCGTAGACCGGCCCGTCGGCCGACACGCGGCAGTCGAGCCCCGCCTGCCAGGCGAGGACGGCGTCGCCCGAGGCATCGACGAAGCCGGTCGCGGCCAGGCGCACGTCGCCGTGGCGCGTGGCGAGCCCGAGCTCTGCGATGCGGCGCCCCTCGCGCGCGACGTCGCGCACGATCGCACCCAGGATCACGGTGATCCCCGCCGCGCGGATCCGCTCCTCCACCCAGCGGGCGAGCGCCACCTCGTCATACATCACGACGGTTGTGACCGGCCCGTGGCGGTAGTGCAGCGCGCCCTGCGCGCCGAGATCGCGCAGCAGGTCGTCCGCCACCAGGTGGGTGAGCTGGCAGCCGTGATCGCCGTTGGCGAAGAGCCCGCAGAACGTGCCGATGATCGAGTTCACGGCCTGGCCGCCCAAAGCGGGCAGCCCGTCGACCAGCGCCACCTTGCGGCCGAGGCGCGCCGCCTCCAAAGCGGCGGCGACGCCCGAAATGCCGGCGCCGACGACGCAGATATCGGCCTCGACCTTCCAGGCGGGGGCGGCGGCCGCATCGCGGCGCACTGTGCGGGTGGCGGTCAGCATCCTCTATTCGGCCGCGACCCCGTGCGCCTCGGCAAGGAACGATTCGGCGCGCCGATAGTCGAACGCGACCGGCTCGATCTTGCCGTCCAGGATCTCGGCGATGCGCGCCTCGGGCACCGGGTGGCTGAACTCGGCGTTCCGCATGCGGATGCGAAGCCGAAGCTGCGCCATCGTCATCTCGGTCAGCTCCGCCCAGTCGCCCTGGGTAAGGTCCAGATCGTCGATCCCGACGATGCCGTGCATCATGTGGCCGAACTCGTCGTCATAGACGCGCTGGCAGGCGCGGCCGATCTGGCCGTCGAGCCCCGGCCGCCCCTTCAGCTTCGCGCCCTCGGAATACATGGTGCAGTAGCCGCCCTCGGTGAACGAGGCTGGCGCGCCAGCCGAGCTTGGCGTGCGATGCGTTGACCTTGCGCCGCAGCGCCGCCAGCGCCTCCTCCTCCGGCCAGGGGGCGAGGTCGTTGGGGTTGAGCTTGGCCATCCCCGGCTCGCGGATCGAATCGTAGATGTCGGCGAACAGGCAGTAATGGCGGAATTCGGCGGTGACGGTCTCCAGCAGCTCCTCGAGCTGGTGCCGGTCGACGTCGATGTCGAGGCGCGGCACCCAGCGGTTGAGCTTGACCTCGAGGTCCGAGACCATGCCCTTGGTCTTGCCTTCGGAATCGGCGATGCCGGCATATTCCTTCCAGCACTGCCGCTTCAGCCACAGGCGGTCGGTCTCGCGCGTGCGCACGGGCGAGGTCCAGTAGGTGCCGACCACCTCCGCCTCGCCCGCCCACAAGGGCGCGTTGGTCTCGATCAGCTTGCGCAGCTCGGCGCTGATGCCCATGGCGGGACCTTTCCCTATTTCGGCAGGAATGCCTCGGTATAGAGCGACTTGCGGGTCGACCTTCCTGCCGCCCAGCTTGGGCTCGACCAGCATGGTGACCAGCTACTGCATCGATTGCGGGTCGAAATGCCCGTCGTCGGTGCAGCCCGTCATTTCGATGTCGTAGATGCGCCCGGCGATCTCGGGCGAGATCTTCATCACCCCGGCCAGGATCTTCACCGTCTCGTCCTTGTGCGCCTTCATGTAGGCAACGGTCTCGAACCAGCCGGCGATGAAGCCCTTCACCGCGTCGGGGCGCTTGGTCATCGTGTCGTGGCGGGCGAACATCAGATAGGTCATGAAGTCCGGCAGGATTTGGCCGAAATCGATCAGGTTCTTGGCGCGGCCCTCGCTCTCCAGCTTCACGCCGGCCTCGATCGGGCCGACGATGCCGTCGACCTGCTTGGTGATCAGGGCCGAGATCTCCGAGCTCATCCCGCCGACCGGCACGCTGGTGATGCCGTCCTCGCCCCAGCCCTGGTGGATGGCGAACTGGTGCGCAAGCCAGTTGGTCAGCGAACCCGGCGTCGACACGCCGATCTTCTTGCCCTTGAGGTCGGCCGGCGCCTTGACGCTGCCGTCCATGCGCACGATGATGGCGAGAGACGACGGGCGCGCCGCCGAACACCGCGACCGCCTTTTCCGGCACGCCCTTGGCGGTGAACACCACGTCGGTCGAGCCGGTGGTCGCCATGTCGATCGAGCCGGCGGCCATCGCCTGCTGCAGCTTGGCGCCGCCCTGGAAGCCGATCTTCTCGACCTCGACGCCGTGCTTCTGGAAGATGCCCTTGGCGACGCCGACATTGGTCATCGTCGAACATGAACGCCGAGCCGTTCGGCGCGCCGACGCGGATCTTGTCCATCGCGTGGCCCGGCGCGGCGAGGCCGGCGGCAAGCCCGGCAACGGCGAGGACCGCGCCGGCGCGGCGGAGGGTGTCCTGGAAGGCTGCACGCATGGTCGTCTCCCTGTGATGGTCGCTGTTATGATCGTTCGCGCGCATCGCGCGCCGCGCGGGGCTCACTCGGCCGCGGCGGCCGTGTCCTGCCGCGCCGCCGCCAGCGCGGCGACCATCGGCAGGGTGATGGTGAAGAAGCTCGCTCCCGCGCCGGACGACATCGTCTCCAGCCGCGCGCCGGGCTTGACGTACATGTAGGTGCCGGGGCCCCATTCGCGCCCGCCATAGGTGACCGCGCCTTCCAGCAGGTAGCGCAGCTCGGCGTCCTCGGCCCGGTGCGCGGGGATCGCGGCGCCCGCCGCAAGGCGGAACAAGCCGATCGCCGTGCGGTATTCGGTGAAGCTGCCCATGTGCTTGGTCTCGACGCCCGGAAGGTGGCGGTCGGGCACCCAGTGGTAATTGTCGGCGATCATCATGGCGGGCACGCGGTAGCGCGGCTTGGGGAAGGTCAGCTTCTTCCCCTCGTGCTCCTCCCAGATCGCCAGGTAGGAATCCTTGTTGATGCGCCGCCCGTTCGGGCCGGTCGCCTTGTAGACGCCGTTCTCGAACGTCGCGCCGGCCGCGACCATCTTCTGGTAGGTCGCGTTCATCTCCTCGTTGGACAGGAAGTGCAGGCCGCTCGCCCCCTGGAACTGCAGCACCAGGGTGGCGCACTCGCCCTCCTGCTTCTGCGGGCCGTAATAGGCGCCTTCGGGGAAATAGCCGCACTCGCCGGGGCCCAGGTCGCCGTGGCCGGTCGATTGCACGCCGGTCAGGGTGTAGCGGATCTGGTCGAAATTGTGCCGGTGGCGCGGGGTGAAGTAGCCCTCGGGCACGACAGAGATCGAGTATTCGGCGGTCAGGCCCGCCACGCCCGTCTCCAGCGGCAGGCGCTTGCGGCGGATCTGGTGCACCCGGCCGCGCTGCACGGCCTCCCAGGCGAGCTCGTTGGTGTCGAGGATGGTCACGTCCGCGAGCATGGGGCCTCCTTCGCCGGATCGGCGGCGATTGTTGAGAAGCCCCGCCGGCCTGTCAAGGAACCCCCGCCGCGCGTCCCGCCCGGTCCGCCGCCCCGGTCCCGGCGATGCGACCGAACACCGAGCCGGAGACCAGGCCCGAGCCGCCCGGGTAGTTGAAGTAGAACAGCCCGCCGACCAGCTCGCCCGGCGGCGAACAGGCCGGGGATCGGCTCGCCCGCCGTGTCCAGGACGCGCGCCTCCGCGTCGATCTTCAGCCCGCCGAAGGTGAAGGTCACGCCGCAGGTGATGGCGTAGGCCTCGAAGGGCGGGGTGTCGATGGCGTTCGCCCAGTTCGACTTGGGCACCTCCAGCCCCGCGGCGCAGCGCCCGTCCTTCACGTTCGGATCGAACGGGATGTCGGTGCGCACCGCGCGGTTGAAGGCCGCCACCTCGCGCAGGAAGCCCTGCGGGTCGACGTCGTCCAGCTTCTCCGCCAGCTCCGCCAGCGTGTCGGCGCGCACCTTGGTGACCTGGCGGATGCGGTACTCGTCGCGCAGCAGGTGGGTGACCTTGGCGTCGAACACCTGCCAGGCGAACTGGCCCGGCTGCTCCAGCACCGCGCGGCCATAGCGCACATAGGTGTAGTTGCGGAAATCCGCCCCCTCGTCGACGAATCGCCGGCCGCGGGCGTTGACGATGATGCCGAACGGGTAGGAATGCTTCTGGAAATTGTCGCCGACCGCCAGGTCGCCGAACTCGGGCGCGTTGCGGTCCCACCCCACCGAATGCGCGCCCGACCAGTTGCCGTAGGGCATGGCGCCGACATCCAGCGCCATGCGGATGCCGTCGCCCATGTTGAACCGCGTGCCGCGCACCTTGGCGAGGTCCCAGCCCGGCCCCAGGCAGCGCGTGCGCCATTCGGAGTTCGATTCGAACCCGCCGCAGGCCAGCACGATCGCGCCCGCGCGCAGCTCGGCCGTGCGCCCGGCGTGACGCGCGACGACGCCCGTGACGGCGCCGTCCTCGACGATCAGGCGTGTCGCCGCCGTGCGGTAGCGGATCTCGATCCCCTCCCGGGCGCACCGGTCCGTCAGCGCCTGGACCAGGCCGGGCCCGCCGCCCGCCACCTCGATATGGGCGCCGCCCCAGAACTTGAACCGTCCGTCCACCTTGAAGGCCTGGCGGCCATAGGCGGGCAGGAAGCGCACGCCCTTCGTCCGCATCCACACGCCGGTCTCGCGCGCTCGCTGGACCATGATCTCGACCAGCTCCGGGTTGCAGCGAAGCTGCGTCACCCGCGCCATGTCGCCGAAAAACTCCTCTTCGGTATAGCGGCCGAAATCGGTGGTCTCGACCTCCGCTTGGGTGAGGTCGGGGATGACGGTCCTGAGCTGGTCGAGACCGTCATAGGGAATGCGGTAGAGCCCGGCGGTGAAGCGCGAATTGCCGCCCGATTCGTCCTCCGGCGCGGCCTCGAGGACCAGCACGCGGTCGGCCCGCTCGCGCGCCGCCAGGGCCGCGCACAGCGCCGCGTTGCCGGCCCCGACCACGATCACGTCGGCGTCACCCTGCGGCATGATCTCCTTCCGTTCCGCTGTCCTGCATGGTGACTATACGCGAGCAGACCCCCGATGGGCGGCCAAAAGGGCGCCAGCCTGGCCGCCGTCCCTTTACATCGGCGTCAAAGCACCCAATTTGTGCACCGCCGCATCCGCGCGCACCTCATCCGGGTTCCCCGTGAAACGCCGATTCCTCCTGATCGCCGTCTTTATTGTCCTGTTCGCCGCCATCGGCGGGTACGGCTATTTCCAGTACGTGGTGAAGCCCGAGATGGTGAAGGGCTTCATCGCCCAGGCGCCGAGGCCGGCGACGACGGTGAGCGCCGAGCCCGCGCGCGTCGACCAATGGGTGCGCCGGCGCGCGGCGGTGGGCACGCTCCGCGCGGCGCAGGGTGTGGAGGTCGCGTCCGAGGTGGCGGGCGTCGTCAAATCCATCGATTTCGTGTCGGGCGGCAAGGTCGCGGCCGGGGCGCTGCTGATCCAGCTCGACGATTCGACCGAACAGGCGGACCTCGACTCGATGCTCGCCCAGCTCCACAAGGACGAGGCCGATCTGCGCCGCCAGCAGGAGCTGCTGGGGCGCGGCAATACCGCACGGTCGAGCTACGACGCGGCGCTGATGGCGCGCGAGCAGGCCTCGGCCCAGGTGGCGCGCGAACGCGCCCTGATCGCCAAGAAGAAGATTCGCGCACCCTTCGCCGGCAAGCTCGGCATCCGCACCGTCGATCTCGGCCAGTACCTCTCGCCGGGCGCGACGATCGTGACGCTGCAGAATATCGACCCGATCTACGTCGATTTCTCGCTGCCCGAGCAGGCGGTCGCCGACGTGCATGCCGGCCAGCCCGTCGACGTCACGGTCGACGCCTATCCCGGCGAGGCCTATCACGGCAAGGTCCAGTCGGTCGACGCCCGAGTCGATCAGCAGACCCGCACCATCATGGTGCGGGGCGAGGTCGCCAACGCCGACGGCAAGCTGGTTCCCGGCATGTTCGCCAATGTCGAGGTGCTGGTGGGCCAGCCGCGCGACGTGGTGACGGTGCCGCGCACGGCGATCACCTACAGCCTGTATGGCGACACGATCTATGTCGTCGCCAAGGCGAAAGCGGGGAACGGCCTGACCGTCGAGCGCCGCTTCGTCCATCTCGGCGACACGCGTGACGACCGGGTGGCGATCGCCGAGGGGCTGAAGCCGGGCGAGCAGGTGGTGACCTCCGGGCAGATCAAGCTCGAGAACGGCATGCATGTGAAGATCGACAACACGGCGGCGCCCACGCCGCCGTCCCCGCTGCCGGCCGAATAGGCGATGCGCTTCACCGACATCTTCATCCGCCGGCCCGTGCTCGCCACGGTGGTCAGCCTGCTGATCCTGGTCACCGGGGCGGTCGCGGCGCTCAGCCTGCAGATCCGCCAGTATCCCGAGCTGTCGCAGACCACGATCACCGTCACGACGGTCTATCCCGGCGCCAACGCCGACGTGATCAAGGGCTTCATCACCACGCCGATCGAGCAGGCGGTGTCCACGACCGAGGGCATCGACACGCTGGTCTCGACCTCGCAGTCGAACGTCTCCACCGTCATGCTCAACCTGCTGCTCAACGCCAATCCCGACCGCGCGACGGCCGACGTGCTCGCCAAGGTCAACCAGGTGCGCGGCGTCCTGCCGCGCGAGGCGAACGACCCCGTCGTCACCAAGCAGACCGGCCAGGGCTTCGCGCTGATGTACCTCTCGTTCAACTCGAACGACATGAACGCGACCCAGATCACCGACTACCTCACGCGCGTGGTGCAGCCCAAGCTGCAGACGGTGAACGGCGTCGCCAACGCGCAGATCCTCGGCGGCCAGACCTTCGCCATGCGCATCTGGCTCGACCCCGACCGGATGGCGGCGCTCGGCGTCACGCCGGCCGACGTGCAGGACCGCGCTCACCGCCAACAACTTCGTCTCGGCGGCGGGCCAGGTGAAGGGGGCGCTGGTCGCGGTGCCGGTCAACGCCCGCACCTCGCTCGACACGCCCGAGGCCTTCTCGCGCCTCGTGGTGACGAGCCAGGGCGACACGCTGATCCGCCTCGGCGACGTCGCGACGGCGTCGCTTGGCCCGCAGGCGACCGAACTCGCTCGACCGTGTTCGACGGGCTGAAGGCGGTGTTCGTCGGCATCTACGCGACGCCGACGGCCAACCCGCTGACCGTGATCGGCGACGTGCGCAAGCTTGTGCCGGAGATCGCGCGCCAGGTGCCGTCGGGCCTCAAGGTCGCCGTCGCCTATGACTCGACCGAGTTCATCCGCGCCTCGATCAGCGAGGTGGAGCAAGACGCTGGCCGAGGCGGGGCTGATCGTCGATCGTCGTGATCTTCCTGTTCCTCGGCAACCTGCGCTCGACGATCATCCCGATCGTGACCATCCCGCTGTCGCTGGTCGGCGTGATGATCCTGCTGCTGGCCCTCGGCTACTCGATCAATCTGCTGACGCTGCTCGCCCTGGTGCTCGCCATCGGCCTCGTCGTCGACGACGCCATCGTGGTGGTCGAGAACATCCACCGCCATATCGAGGAGGGCCTGACGCCCGTTCGAGGCGGCGATCCTGGGCGCGCGCGAGATCGCCCTGCCGGTCATCGCGATGACCATCACGCTCGCCGCCGTCTATGCGCCGATCGGCTTCGTCTCGGGCCTCACCGGCGCGCTGTTCCGCGAGTTCGCCTTCACGCTGGCGGGCGCGGTCATCGTCTCGGGCGTCATCGCGCTGACCCTCTCGCCGATGATGTGCTCGCGCCTGCTCTCCGCGCGGGCGCGCGAGGGGCGCTTCGCCGCGTTCCTCGACCGGCGGTTCAACGCGCTGCGCGACCGCTACCGCCGCCGGCTGCACCGCACGCTGAACTTCCGCGCGATGACCGTGCTGGTCCTGCTCGCCGTCGTCGCCATGACCGGGCTCATGTACCTCACCACGCCGAAGGAACTGGCGCCCGAGGAGGACCAGGGTGCGCTGTTCGCGCTGGTCAAGACGCCGCAATATGCCAATCTCGACTACCTGGAGCAGGCGACCGCTTCGGCTCGCCAAGGTGTTCGAGACGGTGCCCGAGCAGGCGCACACCTTCACCATCAACGGCACGCAGGGCGTGCACCAGGCCTTCACCGGCATCCTGCTGAAGCCGTGGGGCGATCGGCGCGCGATCGGAGAAGGACGTGCTGCAAGGACCTGCAGCCGAAGATGGCCGCGATCCCGCGGCGCTCAGGTCGTGATCTTCTCGCCGCCCGCCGCTGCCGGGCTCGACCGGCGGGCCGCCGGTGCAGTTCGTCATCACCACGACGGGCGACTACCAGCAGCTCGCGCAGCGTCACCGACCAGCTGCAGCAGGCGGCGCAGCAAAGCGGCCTGTTCATCTTCACCGACACCGACCTGAAATTCGACACGCCCGAGTTCGAGGTGCATATCGACCACGTCGAAGGCGAACCGTCTCGGCATCAGCATGCAGGACATCGGCGGCGCGCTGGCCACGCTGCTCGGCGGCAACTACGTCAACCGCTTCAACCTGAACGGGCGCAGCTACGAGGTGATCCCGCAGGTGCCGCGCGACTATCGCTGACACGGCGGACTGGCTGACCCGCTACCAGGTGCGCGCGAAGGGCGGCAAGCTGGTGCCGCTGTCGACCGTCGCCAGCGTCACCCGCACGGTGCAGCCCAACGCGCTCCGCAGCTTCCAGCAGCTCAACTCGGCGACGCTCTCGGGCGTGCCGTTCCCCGGCCGCACGCTGGGCGAGGCGCTGACCTTCCTCAGGGACAAGGCCGACCAGATACTGCCCGAGGGCTATCTCCTACGACTACCAGGGCGAGAGCCGCCAATACGTGCAGGAAGGCAACACGCTGGTCTATGCCTTCGGCTTCGCGCTGATCGTGATCTTCCTGGTGCTGGCCGCGCAGTTCGAAAGCTTCCGCGATCCGGTGATCATCCTGATCGCCCTGCCGACCTCGATGTTCGGCGCGCTGCTGCCGCTCAACCTCGCCGGGATCATGGGGCTGCTCAGCGTCAACATCTACACGCAGATCGGGCTGGTCACCCTGATCGGGCTGATCTCCAAGCACGGCATCCTGATGGTGGAGTTCGCCAACCGCATGCAGCGCGACCAGGGCATGTCGAAGCGCGAGGCCATCGAGCATGCGGCCGCCGTCCGGCTGCGCCCGATCCTGATGACGACGGCGGCGATGGTGCTGGCGACCGTGCCGCTGCTGATCGCCCAGGGCGCCGGCGCGCGCTCGCGCTTCGACCTCGGCATCGTGATCGCCGCCGGCATGACGATCGGCACGATGTTCACGCTGTTCGTGACGCCGGCGGTCTATACGCTGATCGCGCGCGACCACCGCGCCGAGCGTGCGGCGTCGGGCGAAGGCGCAGCGCAGCCGGCAGCAGGGGAATAGGCTGACTCAGTCCACCGCCGCAACCATGCCGCCCGACAGCTCGCGCTTCAAAAGGTGCCAGATCTCCCGGCGATAGCGGACGAACGCCTCGCTCGCCTTCAGCTCCTCGTCGTTCGACCAGCGCGGGCGCGGCAGGTCGACGTCGATGGTGGTGACGATGCGGCCCGGCCGCGCGCTGAACACGACGATCCGGTCGGACAGGAAGATCGCCTCGTCCACGCTGTGGGTGACGAACACCACCGTCTTCCGGTCGAGCTCCAGGAGCTTAAGAAGCTCGATCTGCATCAGCTCGCGGATCTGCGGGTCGAGCGCGCCGAACGGCTCGTCCATGAACAGATAGTCGGGCGAGACGCTGAGGGCGCGGGCGAGCCCGACGCGCTGCTTCATCCCGCCGGAAAGCTGGTGCGGGAAATAGCTGGCGAAGGCGTCGAGCCCCACCAGCTTCAGCGTGTCGAGGGCGCGCCGGCGGCGCTCGGCCCGCTTGACGCCCTGCACCTCCAGCGCGAACTCGATGTTCTTGCGCGTGGTGCGCCAGGGCAGCAGGTTGAACTCCTGGAACACCATGGCGCGGCTGGCCACTGGCCGGCGCACCACCTCGCCGTCGATGCGCACCTCGCCCGCGGCCGGGGTGACCAGCCCGTCGAGGATGCGGAGCAACGTCGTCTTGCCGCAGCCCGACGGGCCCAGCAGCGAGATGAACGTGCCCGCCTCCAGCGTGCAGGACACGTCGTCCAGCACGTGCAGCGGCGCGTCGTTCGCCCGCGGAAAGGCGTGGCTGACGCCGGTTACCTCGATCACGCGACCACTCCTGAAATTGCCGTCAGTCTTGCTGGGTCATCCACGGCGCGATCCGCCGCTCGGCCCAGCGCAGCATCGAGTTGAGCGCGATGCCGGCCCCGGCCAGCAGCACCACCCCTACGAAGATCATCGTCGTGTCGTAGGCCGCGCCGGCCTGGAAGATCAGGTAGCCCAGCCCGGCGGTCGCGGCATACAGCTCGGCGACCACCACCATGATGAGAATCCGCCCGATGGACAGGCGCATGCTGGCGATGATGAACGGCAGGGCCGAAGGCAGCACCACCTTCCACAGGATCTGCGCCTCGTTCGCGGTGAACGACCGCGCCGTCTCGACCAGCCGCCGGTCGACATTGGCGACGCCCGCCTCGGTATTGATGATGATGACGAACACGCCGCCCAGGAACACCAGCGCCACCTTGGAAGCGAGGCCGATCCCCAGCCAGATGATCAGAAGCGGCAGGAAGGCGACGATGGGCGAGGAGTACTTCGCCATGATGAACGGCTCGAGCGTGTCGCGGGCGAGCCGCACGCGGCCCATCAGCATGCCGATCGGCACGCCGGCCACGATCGACAGCACGAAGCCCCATGCCGCCACCTCGCCCGAGGCGAAGATGTGCGGCCAGATGGAGCCGTCGGCGAACACCTCGTAGAGCCGGTCGGCGATGGCGACCGGGCTCGACAGGAACAGCGGGTTGACCGCGCCCGACGACACCGCCCACTGCCACGCGCCGAGGAACAGCGTGACGGCCACGATGCGGGTAATGGCCGTGCGGTGGCCGTGCCACAGCGCCGCCATCAGGCCCGTCCGCTGCGGCGCGAGCAGAAGGGCCCCGCCTGCCTTCGCGATATGTGTCTGGGCCATCTCTAGACCATGCTTTCCGACAACCGGGTCAACGCGCCCCTCCAAATTTCGCTGGCCGCGGCAACGCGACTCCCGTCCACCGAAACCTGCCTTAGCCCTTCGGCTTCCAGCCGGCCTGGTCGAGCTCGCGGTTGATCTCGTCGAGCAGCGAGAAGTCGAACACCTGCTTCGGCGTCGGGCGCTTCGCCTGGGGGATGTTCAGCAGGTCGGCGCGCACGTCGATCTCCTGCTGCTGAGCGGCCACCGGGATGGTGCCGTCCTTGGTCGCGCCGACGGTCGAGGATTTGTAGCCGACGGCGAAGGCGGCGCGCGGCATCTTGGGGTTGCGCTGGTGGGTGGCGTCGATCGCGGCGTCCGGGTCGGCGAACATCAGCCGCCGCCCCTTCATCAGCGCGCGCAGGAACCGCTTGGCGAGCGGGCGGCCGTCCTGCAGCACTTTGTCGCTCGACGCCGCGCCGCCCACCACCATCTGCACGGTGGCGGACGGGTCGGCGACCATGTGCATGTTGGCGTTCTTCCGCGCCTGCTCGACCTCGTCCATGGTCAGCGAGGCGGCGGCCAGCGCGCCCGACATCACGCCGGCGAGGCGGGCCGCGCCGAATCCCATCGGCACGTAGGACACGCCGTTGGGGTCGAGATGGTTCGCCGCCATCACCATGCGCACGGCAAGCTCGTGCGTGTCGCCGCGCGAGATGACGCCGACGCGCTTGCCCTCCAGGTCGGCGGGCGCCTTCACCGCCTCGACGCCCGACCAGACCTGGTAGGCGGGATGGTCCTGCGACACGAAGACCAGCTTCAGCGGCGCGCCGCGCAGGATGGCGCTGATCGCCGAGCCAGGCGAGCCGGTGAACTGCAGGTCGCCCGACATCAAGGCGGGCGTGGCGGTGCCGCCGCCGGCCTTGATGACCTCGACGTCCAGCCCTTCCTCGGTGAAGTAGCCCTTGTCGACCGCCAGGAAGTACATGGCGTAGGCCGGGATCAGGACCGGGATGGTCACCTTCACCTTGTCGGCCGCGAAGGCGGGGGCGGCCGCGAGGCTCGCCACCACGGCGGCGGCCAGCGCGCCACGGCGCAACGCGTTCGTCATTGCTCGTCTCCTTGCGGCCCGCCCGGCGCGGTCGCGGTTCAGCGCACGGGCTTCCAGTTCGCGGCGGCCAGCTCGTGCACGACCTGCTTCGTCAGGTGGAAGTCGTAGATCTTGTCGAGCGGCGGCACCTTGTCCTTCGCCAGGCCGATCACCTCGGCCCGGGTCGTTGCCTCCTGGCGCTGCAGCTCCTCCGAGATCGTGCCGTCGGTCTTGCCGGCCAGCGTCTCGTCCAGCGTATCGGCCAGCGCCTCGCGCTTGGTCTTCGGGTTGTACTTGGTCAGGATGTCGACCGTCGGCTCGGGGAACGCGGCGGTATAGGCCAGCCCCTTCTCGACCGCGCGCAGGAAGCGCTTCACCCGGTCCGGATTCTCGGACAGCGCCTTGGCGCTGACGGCGGTCCCGGTCAGCGGCATCTTCACGGTCGCGTGCAGGTCGTAGACCATGTGCGCCTTGTCGCCCTTGCCCGACTTCTTCAGGCGGCGGGCGTCGATCGTCGACAGCACGACGGCGGGCAGCGCGCCCGAGCCGGCGGCGGCGATGCGCGCATTGCCATAGCCCAGCGGCGTGTAGCTGACCGCGGTCGGGCTCATGTCCTGGCGCGCCAGCGCGATGCGCACCGCGACCTCCATCGTGTCGCCGCGCGAGATGATGCCGATCTGCTTGCCCTTCAGGTCCGCCAGCGACTTGATCGCGGGCGTCGTCGCCCAGATCTGGTAGGGGATGCGGTCCCACGGATAGAAGATTACGCGCAGCGGCGCGCCGCGCTCGATGGCGCTGACCGCGGCCGAGCCCGAGGTCGAGAAATCGATGCTGCCCGACATCAAGGCGGGCGTGGCGGTGCCGCCGCCGGCCTTGATGACCTCGACGTCGAACCCTTCCTCCTTGAAGTAGCCCTTCTCGATGGCCACCAGGTAGGGCGCGTAATTGCCCGACAGCGCCGCCATCGTGACCTTGATCTTCTCGGCGGCCGCGGCCGGATGCGAAAAAGCGGCAAGCATGGTGGCGCCCACCAGGGCGCATGCCGCCAGCCTGAAAACCTGTCTCACCTGCGGTTCCTCCCTGATCGGCCGCGCTTCCCGCGCCGTTTCCGAAACTCTAGAGGACCGGCCGGGGCCGCGCAACTCAAGACGCGGCAAGGGCGGGCTTCACCGCGCCGAACAGGGACGCCGTCTGGCCGGCGACATCGTCGGACGCGATGCGGGCGATCACCCCCGTCATGCCGGCCTCGGCATAGCGTCGCAGCTCCGCGGCACATTCGGCGGCCGTGCCGAAGATCGGGGTGAAGCTGCCGGCGAGGTTCGCCCGCGGGCGGCGGAAGAACGATTCCATCCAGGCCCAGCCCTCTTCGCGCGCCGCCTCTCCGTCCGGGCCGATGCGGAACGCGGCGAACAGCAGGGCGGGCGCGACCGGCGCGGCGCGGTTGTACTCGCGCGCATAGTCCGCAATCCGCGCGCGCCCGTCGGCGAACGAAGCGGGCGTCGGGCCGGTCGAGATCCAGCCGTCGCCCAGCCGCGCCACGCGGCGCAGCGCCGCCTCGGCGTTCTTGCCGCTGGTGGCCAGCCAGACCGGGATGGCGGGCTTCTGCACCGGGTGCGGCAGGATGCCCTCGTTTTCGAGCTGGAAATAGCGCCCCTGGTGAGTGACGCGGTCCTCGGTCCACAGGCGCCGGCAGAGCTCGATGGTCTCGCTGAGGCGCCCGGCCTTCTCGGCGCCCGGCACGCCGCACGCCGCGAACTGGCGGGCGACATAGGGCGCGACCGGTCCGGGGCTCGCGCCGATGCGGAGCCGTCCGTTGGCGATCACGTCGATGGTGGCCAGCGCATGGGCGAGCGGCACCGGCGGGCGCAGCGACATCAGCAGCGGCACGGTGCCGATCTTCACCGTGCGGGTCGCCATCGCCAGCGCCGCCATCAGGGTCAGGCAGTCGCCGCGCGCGCGCTCCAGCGTGGTGATGCTGTCGCCCAGCCAGATCTCGTCCCAGCCGGCGCGCTCGGCCTCGGCCGCCGCCTCCCACAGCGACGAAAAATCGGCGTGCTGCGCGTCGCGGATCAGATGGCGCGTATGCAGCAGAAGGCCGAAGGTCAGGACCCTCACCCGGCGGCCCCGATGGTGGTGCGCAGCGTGCCGATGCGGTCGATCTCGCACTCGACCACGTCGCCGGGCTTCAGCCACCAGTCGCCGCCCTTGTGGCCGGCCGCGACGCCGCCCGGCGTGCCGGTGCCCAGCATGTCGCCCGGCGCCAGCCCGATGCGCGACCAGTGCGCGATCTGCTCGTCGATCTTGTACATCATCAGCGAGGCCGGCCCGTCCTGGCGCGTCTCGCCGTTGATGCGCGTGCGGAGGTTGAGCTCCAGCGGCGGGCCGATCTCGTCCGGCGTGCAGATCACCGGGCCCAAGGGCGAGAAGCCGGGGAAGTTCTTGCCGAGGCAGCCGAACGCGCCGCCCTTGTCGTACTCGCCGCGATACATGTCGCGGTCGGTGATGTCGTTGTAGATGGTGTAGCCGAACACCAGACCCGGCGCGTCCTCGCGCGCCACGTCGCGCGCGGCGCGGCCGATCACGACGGCAAGCTCCACCTCGTAATCCATGTGCGCGGTCTCCGGCGGGAAGCGCACCGTCTCGTCCGGCCCGACGACGGTCGAAGCGAACTGCACGTGGGCGATCGGCAGGCCCGGCGTGTTCGACCCGGCAGCGCGCTGCATCTCCTGCTGGTGCGAATGGTAGTTCTTGCCGGCGGCGATGAAGTTGCGCGGCCGCAGCGGCGCCTTGAGACGCACCGCCGCGGCGTCGAACAGGATCGTCTCGCCGCGCGGGCCCGACGGCGCATTGCCCTTCGCCACCGCGTCCTCGGCGAAATCGAGCGCGCGGCGCGCGGCGTCCAGCGCGATCGCGCCGTTCGCGATGAACGCGACGGCCTCCGGCGGCGCCATCGCGGCGGCCAGCGCGCGGGCGCGGTCGGCGGTCACCTCGCGCGCCAGCGCGGCGGCGAAGCCCCCTTCGACGTCCAGGACCCGCCCGTCGCGCAGCAGGACGCCGAAGCGGGACATCCCGGCGAACTCATAAGTCACGAAGCGCATGGGTTCCTCCTTCAGCGCGCGATGGTGGCGCGCAGCGTGCCGATCGGGCCGCAGGACACCTCGATCGTGCTGCCGGGCGCGATCGGGACCGGCGAATTGACCGCGTTTCCGGCGCGCGGCAGCGCCATGGCGGCGCCGATCCCCACCAGGTCGCCCGGCTCCAGCCCGGCGCGCGACCAGCCCTGCACCGCCTTGCCGATGGTGTGGGCGAGGTCCGACACCGCGAATCGCTGGCGCTCGGCGCCGTCGACCGCAAGCGTCACCTCGGTCGCCGGGTCGAGCGCGCGCGTCCCGGCGAGCCACACGGCCGGTCCCAGCGGCGTCAGACCCGCCCGGTTCTTGGCGAACAGGTTGTTGCGCGTCTTCGCCTCCTCGTCCGAGATGGTGCGGTCGGTGATCTCGGCCATCAGGGTGAAGCCGGCGACGGCGCGGGCCGCCTCGGCCGCGCTGGCCCGCGTGACCGCACGCCCGATCACCGCGACCAACACCGCCTCCACGTCGTAGCGCGACCCCGCGTCGGGCAGGCGGATGGTTGCTTCGGGGTCGGCGAAGGCGCTGGCGAATTTCGAGAACCCGACCACCATCTTCGCCTGCAGCCGCTCGTTGGAGCGCGCCAGCGCCTCGCGCCCCTCGGTCAGCAGCATCTTGGCGTCGGGCCCGGCCGGGCGGACAAGCGTCGGCGCGGCGATCCCGTCCGCCGCGTCCAGCGCGCGCTCCAGCCGGCGGCGCGTGCCCGCGGCCAGCCCGGCGAAGAAGCCGAGCGCGCCGGCCAGGTCGTCCGGCGCCGGCCCGTCGACGATGCCGGCCGCGGCGAGCGCGTCGGCGAGCGCGAGCCAGCCGCGCGCGCCGCGCAGGACCACCCGGTTCTCGATCAGGAACGGCGCCGGAAGCGCGGCGTAGCCAAGCTGCATCTGTCCCCCCGATTTGGCGCCGAAGTGTAAGGCGGCGCGACGGAGATCGGCAAGCTTGCCCGCCGGCGCCGGGCGGCCGATACTTTCGCCGCCACAGGGAGGACGACATGGCGGAGATTCTCGGCATCGGCTGCACGCACCGCCCGGTGATGATGGGCCCCGACGAAAGCTGGACGCGGTTCATCAAGATCGCCCTCGATGATCCCGGCATGCCGGAGGAGCAGAAGGACCAGTCGCGCTGGCCGGCCAGGATGCGCGAGGAGCTGGCCAACGATTTCGGCGTCGCCGAGGCGGGCCGCCAGCGCCAGCTCTTCCGCCAGAACTTCGCCGAGGCGCGCAAGGCGATCGACGAATTCAAGCCCGACGTGATCGTCATGTGGGGCGACGACCAGCTCGAGAATTTCCGCGAGGATCTGATCCCGCCCTTCGCCGTGATGGCCTACGAGGACCAGACGATCCAGCCCTGGCTCGAGCGCAAGAACGACAAGAACCCGTGGGGCGAGCCGATCGACTTCACCTATCCCGTGCGCGGCCACAAGGAGGCGGGCAAGTACCTCGCCAAGGGGCTGATCGAGGCGGGCATCGACATGCCTTATGGCTACAAGCCGCTGCACCACCCGCTGGCGCACGCCTTCAAGAACACCATCCTGCTGCTCGACGACGAACGGGTCGGGTTCGACTACCCGGTCGTGCCGTTCCACGTGAACTGCTACGGCCGCAGGGTGATCGCCGCGGGCGGGCTGCGCCTCCCGCTCGACATGCGCGACAAGATCATGGACCTCGACCCGCCCTCGCCGCACCCGTGGCGCTGCATGGAAGTCGGCGCCGCCGTCGCCCGCGTGATGGCGGAAAGCCCGTACCGCACCGTGCTGATGGCGTCGTCGAGCTGGTCGCACTCGTTCCTGACCGAGAAGAACTATCAGCTCTGGCCCGACGTCGACGCCGACAAGCGCCTCTACAAGGCGCTGGAGGCCGGCGACTACGACACGTTCCGCGCCTATACGACCGACCAGATCGAGGATTCGGGCCAGCACGAGATGCTGAACTGGTTCACCTTCCTCGGCGCGATGGAGGAGCTGGACCGCAAGCCGGACACGTCCACCTTCCTCGAGACCTACGCGTTCGTGTCGTGCGCGGTGTTCGCCTACTACAACCCCTAAGCGGGAGGAAACGATGGACGCGACAGAACGCTTGGCGATCGCCGCCGAGTGCCGCAACCTTGTGATCGAGCTGGTGCATCTCGGCGATCACGGCGAGATCGAGCAGGCGGTCGATCTGTGGATCCCGGACGGCACGTGGATCCGCGGCGGCAAGCCCTTCAAAGGTCGCGCGGAGCTGATCGAATTGTTCAAGCGCGGCACCGAGACCACGGTGATCCGCCACATCGTCACGGACACGCGGGTGAAGGTGGTCGATTCCGACCACGCCGAGGCGGTGTCCTACTACCTCGCCGTCAACCACGACCCCAAGACGAAGGACTACAAGCTGCCCCTTCCGCTGGAGCCGTTCAGCATGGGCGAATGGCACGACAAGTACGTGCGCACGCCCCAGGGCTGGCGCTTCGCCTTCCGCGAGGTGAAGCGCATCTTCCAGCGCGCCGGCGCCGGGCACTGATAGCTGCGATAGCTGCGTGCGCCTGACGCTCCGAGGCGGCGCGCGGGGGCGCGTCGCCGCTCAGCCGGTCAGCCGTGCAGCTCGCCGCGCTGCCTGGCGGCGACGGGCGCGCCGGCCCGCTGTTCGTCCGCGATCGCCTGCCAGCGATAGGGGGCGAGGTCGATTTCCGGGTGCACCGCGCCGCAGGACGCGCAGCTGCGCCGCCCGGCGTCGGCGTTGAACGCGGTGCAGGCGTCAAGATAGCCCTGCTGCGCCGGCGTCGCCGCGAGGTCCCACACCACGCGGTGAAGTTCGCCGCCGCAGCCCTCGCAGTACCAGGCGACGCCCTCGCGGTCGGATTCGGGCAGCTTGTAGCGCAGATGGAGCGATTCGCCGGCGGGCACGATGCGGTGCGGCGTGCCGGCCGGGATATACAGGAAATCGCCCAGATCGTATGCCTGGCGCAGCACCGGCGCGTCCTTGTAGAGCACCTCGCCCGTGCCCGACATGGTGACCAGCACCGAATCGTGCTGGCAGATCAGGTAGAAGGGCTGGGGCCGGTCGTTCCGGCTCATATGGACCTGCAGGTCGATGTCGGCCGGCAGCATCGGCCGCTCGTCGTAGGGGCCCGAATCCTTCGCCTCGTCATAGGCGAAAAAGACCAGCTGGCGTGCCATGGGTTTACTCGCCGGCGGTCTTGGGCGCGCCGTCGCCGGCGGCGCCCGCAAGCTCGGAATCGATGGATTCCTGCGCCATGCGGATGATCTCGGCCTGGCCGACATAATGGTCCCAGCCCCAATCCTCGATCGGGAAGGGCGGGTTCTGGTGGCCACAATGCTTGCAGTGCCGCGTCGCCTCGTCCTCGTTGAAATGGCGGGCGGCGACATAGGTCTCCATGACGCTGGTGAAGGGCATATGCCCGCCCGCCGCGCCCGGGCCGGTGCCGCGCTTGGGCGGCGTCGCGTCGACCTCCTCGATATAGAGGCGCCGCCCGCACTTCTCGCAGGCGAAGCGATACTCCTCGCGCTGGGGCGCGCCGATCGCCTGGCGCTGGGTGATGGTGGTGACCCGCAGGCTGCCCGGGTCCTCCGGGTCCTCGAACGGCGCGCCGACCTGGTGCAGCTTGGGCCCGACGCGCACCATCCCCGCCCGGCCACGCCCGCCCTTGGCGCCGAACATGATGACGATCTCGTCCACCGTGTTGAAATGCTGGAACTTTCCGAACCGCTTGCCCGGCCCGCCGCGGAAGGTGGCGAGGCAGGGCACGATGGCGCCCTCGTCGAGATAGGGGAACATCGGCGACAGGGTCGACACGTTGATCTGGGCGAAGCGGAAGACGTTGGTCTTCATCGGCTCGCGGCCCTTCTCGGGCGGCGCAATGGTCAGCTCGGGCGTCTCGGTCACGCTGGCCTCCATAGTGTGGTGAATTCGAAGTTCGCAATATTCCTTGTGGCAGGCGCCGAAGCGAGCTTCGACACTAGGGGTAAATCAGGTCCGACGTGTTCTTCACCAGGAACTGCTCGTGGCGTGCCAGAAAATCGGCCACCAGCTCGGCCGTCGCCTCGGGCCGGTCGGCGTCGACGGCGTGCGCGGCGTCGTAAACCATCATCAGGTGGCAGGTGGGCAGCGCCGCGCGGTACAGGTCGCCGCCTTCCGGCGGGGTCACCCGGTCCGACGTGCCGAACAGCACCAGCACGGGCATGGCGAGCGCGCCCAGCCGCGCCTCGAAGGCCGGGTCGCGCGGCGGGCCGAGCAGCCGGTCGGTCAGCACGCGCTGCTTCTCCATCACGCCCGGCGCGGGGGGCGCGCCCGGGGGCTGGCGCTCGGGATGGGCGTAGAGCAGCGCCCGCGCCTCGGCTGGCGAAACGTGGGTCGGCGGGGTGGTCTGGCCCAGCCGGATGGCGGCCGGCGAGATCAGCACGATGGCGGGAACCCTCTCGGGATCGAGCAGCGCCATGGTCAGCGCCACCTTCGAGCCGAACGACGTGCCCATCAGATTGTAGCGCTCGACCCCGATGGCGGCGACCGCCGCGTTCATGGTGGCGGCCAGCTCGTCCATCGTCTTCGACCGCTCGTTCGCGGGCGAGTCGCCAAAGCCCGGCACCTCGAACGCGATCACGCGGTATGACGCGGCCAGCAGGTCGTGCGTGCCCGAAAGGCGCAGCCCGCCGCCGCCATGCAGGCAGACCAGCGGCTCGCCCGTGCCCGCCTCCTGATAGCGGATGCGGAACCCGTCCGCCTCGACGAACTTCTCGGCGAACGCCATGCCCGGAACGACGGGCGCGACGGCTTTCGGCTCTGGCATCGGCTCCCTTTCGCGGCGCACTCGGAGCGCCGAGTATATCGCGGTCCGGCCGCCGCGCCATACACTTCGATACCGAAGCTCTGCCTTGCGCCGGGCGCGCGAACGGGGCTAACGTCCGCGGCGTTGCGCCGCGGCCGCGCGCAGGGAGGGCCCCATGAAACGCAAGAAGAGCTTCGCGACCTTCGACGAGGCGCCCCGGCGCGGCCCGTACGACGAATACCCGATGCTGCCGCCCGGCGTGGACCCGCAGCTCTGCCTGTCGCGCAACGACGTGCCGCAGCCCTTCCACCTGGTTTGCGAGCTCGACACCGTGCTGTTGCAGATGTCCGGCACCGGCCGGCTCCATCTGCGCGAATCGCCCGTCCTCTATCACCGGATGGAGCCGGGCGATTTCGTCTACATCCCCGCTGGCATGCCCCACCGCTACGTGCCCGACACCGAATCCGTGCAGCTGCGCTACAAGGCGGAGAAGGCGGGGCTCGAGGGCGTCACCTGGTACAGCGATGCGACCGGCGCCCGGGCCGGCACGGTGGTGTGGGACACCGCGGCCGAGCTTTCGCAGGAGGGCTATCTGCGGGCGTGCAATGCGTTCAATTCGGACGCGGCGCTGCGCAGCTGCGCCGCGACCGGCGAGGTGCTGGGCCCGCTCGACCTCGCCCCGTTCCGCTGGCGCGAGGCGGCGGACGAGCTGCGCGCCGAGGGCGCCGCGCCCGCCGGCGCCGCCGCGCCGCGGCCGCTCGAGATCGCACCGCCGGACGGGCGGAAGGAGCCGCTGAAGGCCAACGCCTTCGCCTTCGCCCGCGTCGCCACCACCATGCTGACGCCGATCTTCCCCTATCTCAGCCCCGGCTCGATCGTGCCCTGCACCGCGCTGCATCGCGGCGGGCCGTATGCCGACATGGGCCATTTCGTGCACTACAACTCGCTGGACGAGGTCTACATCAATCTCGGCAACCGGGATTTCTACGCCAAGGTCGGCATCGTCCGCGTCGGGCCGAACACGCATGGCGTGGGCGAGCGCCAGCACGACGCCACCAAGGACGATTCGGGGCTGGTGTCGCTGTCGGTCATCACCCAGCGCCACCCGGTCGGCGAGAAGCCGGCCGAGGCGTTCATCCAGACCTGCCGGTCGTGCAACCACGTTCTGTACCGCTACGAAAAGAACGTGGACTATTCCGACCCGTCGGTCGACCCGCTGCGCTCGTTCGTGTCGATCTGCGAATCCTCGCTCGCGGCCGAGCGGTTCAACGACGACGAGACGCTGCGGACCTGCCCGGAATGCGGCACGGTCAACGAGAAGTTCCCGTTCTGGGCCTGGGGCTGGAAGGAGTACCGCACGCGCACCGACGCGCTCGAGGTGGCGCGGTCGAGCCTCGCCGCCGCGCCCGCGCCCGAGCCCGCCAAGTCCGCGGCGGAGTGAAGATAAGGAGTTCCGACAAGTTCCGTTCGTCCTGAGGAGCGTTCGCGAAGCGAGCGCGCCTCGAAGGACGAGGCTGCGAGGTCGTGCCGCTTCGCCCTTCGCGACGGCGCCTGCGGCGCCTCCTCAGGGCGAACGGGGAAACCGTGAGAGCCGATGAAATGAAAGCCGCGTATTTCGCATCCGTCTTCTATCAGGGCCAGTCGGCGAAGGGCTGGCCCACCCCGGCCTCCCCCTACGACCGCGCGACGGCGCGCAGCTCGATGCAGGGCGCGCTCGACCAGTTCCGCCTGGCCGACGAGGTGGGGTTCGACTGGGTGACGGTCGCCGAGCACCATTTCGGCCCGATCGGGCTCACCCCCAACCCGATGATCTTCGCCGGCGCGCTGACCCAGGCCGTCAAGCGGGCGAAGATCGCGCTGCTGGGCCCCAACGTGCCGATCCTCAACCCGGTCCGGGTCGCCGAGGAATACGCGATGCTCGACGCGATGACCGACGGGCGCCTGATCGCCGGGCTGATGCGCGGCACGCCGAACGAATACGTCACCTACAACATCAACCCGTCGGAATCGCGCGCCCGGTTCGAGGAGGCGCTGAGCCTGATCCGCATGGCGTGGACCGAGCGCGAGCCGTTCGGCTGGCAAGGACGCCACTACCAGTATCGCGCGATCTCGATCTGGCCGCGCCCGGTGCAGGCACCGCACCCGCCGCTCTACATGTCGGGATCGAGCCCGGAATCGGCGCGATTCGCCGCGCGCCAGCGCGTCTCCCTCGGCCTCGCCGTGACCACCCTTCCGGCCGCGACCGAATCGGCCGACCTCTATCGCGCGACGGCGCGCGAGGCGGGCTGGGAGCCGGGACCGGACGACGTGCTCTACCGGCTGTCATTCCATGTCGCCGACACCGACGAGCAGGCGGCGCGCGACTTCGACGACAGCCATTCCGTGCCGCAGCGCGCGAGCCCGATCGCGCTCAACCGCGCGCTGGAGGCGACGGTCGCCGATACCGGCTATTACGGCGCGGACAACAAGCGCCAGCGCGCCCGCGTGCTGCGCGAGGCGGGCATCCGCGACCGGGTCGAGGCGGGCCAGCTTCTGATCGGCAGCCCCGACACGGTCGTCGCCCAGGCTCGCATCATCGCCGAGCGCATGCGGCCCGGCGTGCTCGACCTGGTCTCGGCGTTCCAGACCGGTGCGCCGACGCACAAGTCCATCGAGCTGTTCGGCACCAAGGTCCTGCCCCGCCTGCGCGAGATGTAGGCGGCGCCGTCGCATGTCCCAACGGCCGTTCGTCTGACCGGTTTCCGAACCCGTTCGCCCTGAGTAGGCCGCGCAGCGGCCATATCGAAGGGCGACGGCGGCAGGATTTTCGCGGCTTCGCCCTTCGATACGCGCTCGCGCTGCGCGCGACGCTACTCAGGGCGAACGGTCCTTTGCTTGGGCGCCCCGGAACGAGGCTCTACATGCCCTTCCTGACCTTCGCGACTTCTTGCTTGAAGGCGGCCAGCACGGCGGCGCCATTGGGCACGTTCTTCACCCATTCGGCCGTGTAGGCGGCGACCAGCTTTTCCATTTTCGCCTGCTCGACGGGCGCCAGCTTGATCACCTTGTGCCCCGCGCTTTTCAGGACCAGCGTCTTGGTGCGGTCGTCCTCGTCGTCGGCGCGCTTGCCCATGTCCCTGGTCGCTGGCTCGCCGCCGGCCTTGTCGATGGCGTGGCGCACCTTCTCGGGCAGGCGGGCGTAGGACGCATTGTTCATGGCGAAGTAGCCGCCGGTCGTGCCGAACGGCGCGTCGAGATGGTACTTGGCGAGCGGGTAGACCTTGAACGCCACCAGCCCGGTGTAGGTGAACTCGATCCCCTGGGCGAGGCCGCGCGCCAGGCCCTGGTAGAGCTCGGCCGGGCTCGAGCTGATCGGCGTCGCGCCCAGCGCCGCGACGATCTTGCCGGCCGACCGGCCGTTGACCAGGATCTTGAGCCCCTTCAGCTCCTCGATGTGCTCGATCGGCTGGGTCAGGTGGATGCCCGACACGCCGAAGCCGAACATGGCGAGCGGCTTCATCTTCTTGTACTCGTCGGCGGTCACGCCGCTGGCGTATAGCCGCCACATGGCAAGGCCGGCCTCGGAGCTGACGTCGGCGATGAAGGGCAGGCCCGAGACCGAGGTCTTCGGGTACTCGTCCTCGATGCCGCCGAACGTGCCGAACGCGCCGTCCACCACGCCGTTCAGCAGCCGGTCATACACGTTGCGGAAATTGGCGATCGACCCGCCCGCGAAGATCTTGATCTCGACCGCCCCGTCCGAGCCGGCCTCGATGGCCTTCGCCAGATGCTCCATGCCGTTATAGACCCAGTCGTTCGGCCGGCCGGGGTCGGCGAACTTGAGCTGGATCGGCGGGGCGGCGTGCGCGGCGGGGCCGGGCGCGGCGGCGGCGACGGCGGCCGCCAGCGCGGCCGCGATGCGGATGGTTTTCATATTGCCTCCCTCGGGTTGTTTGCCGTGATGCTTATGGACCGAAGCATACGGCGCGGCGCGCGGGGCGGGCAATGGCCCAGACGCAGCCCGTGGTGCAGGTGTGGCGCCGCGATGGCAATGAATGGGAGCGCGCCGGCGGGCGATGCGCCGGGCCGCGATCGGCATTATCTTACGCGCATGAGACGCCTCGTCCGCCGGATCGCCGTTCTCGCCGCCTTCGCCGCCGTGCCCGGCGCGGCGGCGGCGCAGTCCTGGTCGCCCACCGGGACCGAGGGATTCCGCATCGCGCTCGGCGAATACAATGCCGGCAATTTCGGCATGGCGGAGCGTCTATGGCGCTCACTCGCCGAGCGCGACGACCCGCCTTCGGAGGCGGCGCTGGGCTTCATGCTGTACAAGGGCATCGGGGTCACGCAGTCGAGCCACGAGGCTGCCGGCTGGTTCCGCAAGGCGGCGCGGCAGGGCCAGATCGAGGCGCAGTTCTTCCTGGGCAACATGTATGCGGTGGGCGACGGCGTGCCGCTCAGCTATGTCGACGCGCATATGTGGTGCGAGCTCGCCCTCGAGGGCGGGCTCAGCGAGGCGCTGCAGTGCCGCGAGGAGGCGGCGCGCCGCATGACCGCCGACCAGCTCGCCGATTCCTACAACCGCGTCGCCGACTGGAACGACGCCCCCGAACACCGCTGAAGACGGCGCGCAACTAGCCGCGGCCGCGCGCCCGGCGTCGCCCCGCCAGGGTGCGGCAAAATGCATGCCATTTTTTTGTCACGGGTAGGGCTTGCGCGGAGCGCATGTCGAGCGCAATAATTAGACAATAACGATAAAGCTCCGACGGGGGAAAACGTTCCATCACTCCTTCGTCGACTTGCAGGCACATCGGGGAGGAGCGTTTCCGCAAGGCGATTCCCGCCCCCTCCCCACGCACGCGATATAACCGCGGAGGGCGCCTATGTCCGTGACAGAACGACAGTTGTTCGGCGACTGCGAGAGCCTCGATCTCGCGGTCGAGCCGGTCGACGAGGGGCGCGACGCGCCCTTGGTGATCGGCGGCGACACCGGGATCGTCGGCCCGACCGAGGCGCCCGACGGGATCATGTCCGAGATCGCGCGCAGCCCGACCTCGCGGCGCGACTTCATCAAGGGCGTGATCGCCTCCGGCGCCGCGGTGTCGGCCACGGGGTATCTCTTCCGCGGTCCCGGCGGGATGGGCGCCCAGGCGGCGACCGCGCCGGGCGCGGTGGAGCGGCTGGTCACGCTCAACGTCAACGGCCAGATGCGCCGCGTCGACGTGCTGCCGCAGGAAACGCTGGCGATGACGCTGCGCTACAAGCTGGGCCTCACCGGCACCAAGCTGGGCTGCGACCGGGGCGAATGCGGCGCCTGCACCGTGATGCTCGACGACGTGACCCACTATTCGTGCTCGACGCTGACCCAGGCGGTGCGGCGGGCGCAAGGTCACCACGATCGAGGGGATCGAGGGGCCGAACGGCGAGCTGCACCCCGTGCAGCAGGCGTTCGTCGAGGAGCTCGGCCCGCAATGCGGCTTCTGCACGCCGGGCCAGGTCATCGCGGCGGTGGCGCTGCTCAAGTCGAACCCGCACCCGACCGTCGAGGAGGCGCGACGCGGCCATGTCCGGCAATCTGTGCCGCTGCGGCGCCTATGACCAATACCTGCGCGGCGTGATGCGCGCCGCGAAGGGAGGCGTGACATGGCCTACAATCTGATCGGCAAGAACTTCCTTCCTCCCGACGTCGTCGCCAAGGTCACCGGCCGCGCCAAGTACGCCGAGGACTTCCGCGCCGAGGGCATGCTGTTCTGCAAGCTGCTGCTCAGCCCGATGCCGCACGCCCGCGTGCGCCACATCGACACGTCGAAGGCGATGAAGATGAAGGGCGTGGTCGGCGTGCTGACGGCCGAACGACGTGCCGCAGTTCCCGCCGCCGCAGGACCCGATCCTGACCAACGAGCCGAACTACGTGGGCGACCCGATCCTCGCCGTCGCGGCGGTGGACGAGACTGACGGCGGCGAACGCGATCGAGGCGATCGAGATCGACTCGAGCCGCTGCCCTTCACGGTCGACCCGCTGGACAGCCTGTATCCGGGCGGCCCCAACGCGCGCTCCGACGGCAACGTCGCCAACGTGCGCCTCAAGCTGCAGACCGTGAAGTGGGACGCCGGCGCCTTCGCCGCCGGCGGGCGACGACCAGCTGCCGATGGGCAAGCCGGCCGAGGAATGGGCCTACGGCGACCTGGAGCAGGGCTTCAAGGACGCCAAGGTCGTCATCGAGGAGAGCTTCGTCACCGCCGGCTATTCCCATCACTCGATGGAGCCGCGCTCGTCGATGTCGTACTGGCAGAACGGCAAGTGCTATCGTGCTACGGCTCGTCGCAGAGCCAGAGCTTCATGGTGCCGGGCCTCGCCGCGCTACATCGGCATCAAGCCGCAGGACCTGGTCTACGTCGCCGAGTTCTGCGGCGGCGGGTTCGGCTCCAAGGGCACGCGCCTACCCGATCATGTCGGTGCCGGCGCACCTGTCGAAGAAGACCGGCCGGCCGGTGATGATGCGCATCACCCGCGACGAGGAATACGCCATCGGCTCGGCGCGCCCCGGCTTCCAGGGCTACGCCAAGATGGGCTTCCGCGCCGACGGGCGGATCACCGCCGTCGACATCTACATCGTGCAGGAAAACGGGCCGCATAGTCGGCTTCTGGGACTTCCGCAACGCGGGCGAGACCGTGTCGCTGGTCTACCAGCCGATGGCGATGCGCTGGCGCGGCATCTCGGTGCTGACCAACACGCCGCCGCGCGGCCCGCAGCGCGGCCCCGGCGAGAACCAGACGGCGGCGGCGATCGAGCCGCTGATCGACAAGGCGGCGCGCAAGCTCGGCATGGACCGGGTGGCGATCCGCAAGGTCAACGCGCCGGACATGGACGGCAAGGTCGGCCCGAAGCGCGAGGAGATCACCAGCTCGTACCTGCGCGACGCGCTGGACAAGGGCGCCAAGGCGCTTCAACTGGGACGAGAAGGTGAAGGTGAGCGGCAAGCGCACCGGCACCAAGGTGCGCGGCGTCGGCGTCGGCCAGGCCTTCCACACGGCGGGCTTCGCCGGGTTCGACGGGCTGGTGCGCATCACGCCGGACGGCAAGCTGCACATCCACTACCGGCGTCGGCAATCTCGGCACCTACTCCTACGGCTCGACCTCGCGCGTCGCGGCCGAAGTGCTGGGATATGACTGGAAGAACTGCGTCATCGAGCGGGGCGACACGCGCAAGCACCTGCCCTGGAACATCGGCCAGTTCGGCTCCAACACCAACTTCACCATGACGCGCACCAACTTCGCGGCGGCGACCGACGCGAAGAACAAGCTCCTGGAGATCGCGGCCAAGGATATGGGCGGCCAGCCCGGCGACTACGAGCTCAAGAACGAGCACGTCGTCTCCAAGTCCGACCCCGCGAAGTCGATGACGTTCGCCAAGGCGGCCAGCCGGGCGATCGAGCTGGGCGGGGCAAGTATTCCGGCGCCGAGGTGCCGGAGAACATCAACCCGCTGACCAAGGGCGCCGTCGCCGGCATCGCAGGGCAGCGGGCTGGTCGGCGTCGCCAAGGACACCATGCCGATGGGCGGGGTGGTGCCGGCCTTCGCGGTCGGGTTCGTCGAGATCGAGCTCGACACCGAGACGGGCGGTACGACCATCCTCGACTATCACGGGGTGGCCGATTGCGGCACGGTGATCCACCCGCAGGGGCTGGAAAGCCAGATCCGTGGCGGCGCGGTGTGGGGCTTCGGCATGGCGACGACCGAGCGCCACGTCTACGACCCGCAAGCTCGGCCTGCCGGCCAACAAGGGGTTCTACCAGCAGAAGCCGATGACCTACCTCGACGTCCCGCTCGAAATGGCGGGCGAGGGGGTGGACAAGCCCGACCCGCACAACCCGGTGGGCGCCAAGGGCATCGGCGAGCCCCTGATGGGCTGCGCGGCGGCGGCGCTGCTCAACGCCATCTCCGACGCGCTGGGCGGGCACGTACTTCAACCGCACGCCCATCGTTCCCGACATGATCATCAACGCGTTGGCGGATCGGCCACAGTCGCACAAGCCGATGCAGGTCAATACGCAGTAGGGGAGCCGGACCATGATGATCCACGACATGATGCCCGGGTTCGAGCTGTACAAGCCGACCCGGATCGAGGACGCGCTCGCCCTGCTGGACAAGTACGGCAAGGACGCGCTGGAAGATGGCGGGCGGCAACGATTCGCTCGACTGGTTCAAGGACCGCATCAAGCGGCCCAAGGCCGTCATCGACCTGACCGGCCTGCCCGGGATGAAGGGCGTCAAGGAGACGGCGAACGGGATCGAGATCGGCCCGCTCACCACCCTGACCGAGCTCGAGGCCGACCCGGTCGTCAAGGCGAAGTACCGCATCCTGGCCGATGCCGCCGGCAAGGTGGCGAGCCCGCAGATCCGGAACTCTGGCACAATCGGCGGCAACATCTCCCAGGATGCGCGCTGCTGGTACTACCGCTCGGGCCTACCATGCTACCGCGCGGGCGGCAACACCTGCTACTCGGACACGCCCGTGGGCATGAACCGCGAGCATGCTTTGTTCGGCGCCAACCGCTGCGTGGCCGTGTCGCAATCCGACTGCGCGCCGGTCATGGTGGCGCTCGAGGCCGAGATGGTGATCAAGAGCCCGAAGGGCGAGCGCACGGTGAAGGCGGAGGACTACTTCATCGGGCCCGTCGACCGACATCACCCGCATGACCGTGCTCGAGCCGGCCGAGATCCTCACCGCCATCCGCATTCCCAATAAGTGGGCGGGCGCGAAGTTCTACTTCGAGAAGGTGACCGACCGGCAGAGCTGGGATTTCCCGCTGGTCAACGTCGCCGCGGCGGTGATGGTCAAAGACGGCACCATCGCCGATGCCCGCGTGGCGTGCGGCGGCGTCGAGGCGCACCCGCGCTATCTCGGCGTGGTTGCCGACGTCGTGAAGGGCAAGAAGCAGGACGCCGAGGTGGCGGGGCTGGCGTCGGCCACCGTCGCGCGCGGCGCCCGGCCGCTCAACTACAACCACTTCAAGATTCCGCTGATGCAGAATCTGGTGAAGCGGGCGATCCGCGACGCGGCCTGAGTTGAGGCGCCATGGAGTTGTTTCGCGTAACCCATAACGCCTGGGGGCAATCGCTCCTCGTCGGCGTGTCGTGGGATCTGCTGTGGGTGTTCGTCGGCGCGGCCGGTGCGGTGATCGTGCTGCACGCGATCTACAAGGCGATCTGGCCGCGCCGCCCGGCCGGCCCCGGCGCCAGCCCCGGGACCGCGCCGTGACCGGGGACGGGCGCGTCGTCCGCCACAAGCTCGCCGACCGGCTGTATCACTGGCTGATGGCGGTCGCGGTGCTCACTTTGATCGGCACCGCCTTCCCGCCCCAGTTCGGGCTCGACTTCGCCTGGGTGACGATCCACTGGATCGCCGGGCTGGTGCTCGCCGCGCTGGTGATCGCCCATATCGTGCGGGCGACCATCTGGCAGGATTTCTGGGCGATGATGATCGTGCCGCGCGACGTCGCCGACGGCTGGCGGTCGTTGCGCGCCGCGCTCAGCCGCGCCGCGCCCGCGCCGCCCAAGCCCGGCAAGTACCGCCTCGCCCAGAAGAGCTATCACCTGCTGATCGCCGTCGTCCTGCTGACCGCGATCGCCACCGGCCTGCTGATGCTGTCGAAGATCGACACGCCCTGGTGGCAGCGCAACCCCTACTGGCTCGACGACCACACCTGGGGCGTGATCTACGTGCTGCACGGGTTCGCCGCGATGTCGGTGGTGGCGCTGATCATGGTGCACATCTACTTCGCGCTCCGGCCCGAGGAGTTTTGGTACACACGCTCGATGGTGCGCGGCTGGGTCGCGCGGCGGGCCTATCTCGCCCACCACGATCCCGCGCGCTGGCCGGCCGAGGCCGCCGGCGAGGAGACGCCGCCGGCGGCGAAGCGCCAGGCGGCCGGCTGATGGCGGGCGCCGCCACCCTTGCCGATCGCATCGCGACCATCGAGGAAGCGTACGAATACCTCCTCGCCTATGCCGCCCAGGGCCGCCGCGGCGCCGAGGACGAGGGGCCGGACGACAAGCTGCGCGAGTTCCTCGACCGGGCCGAAGCGGCGCTCGATGGCCTCGCCGCCTGCGCGACAGAGACGGCCGAGGCCGTCGCCGCCGCCGGCATCGGCGCGTACCGCCCGTTCCTCAAGCTGCTCGCCGACGACGCGGACAAGGCGCGCGCCGGCATCGCCGTGGTCAAGGCGCAGCGCGCGATCAGTTCGCAGCTCGTCGACAACCTCAACGCCTCGATCCATCTCAGGGCCCTGCTCACCGACCTGTTCCTGATCGACGAGGCGCTGAAGCGGCCGGCCCGGACCTAGCGGCCGTGGAGGAAGGCGCCACCATCGGCTTCATCGGGCTCGGCGCGCTCGGCGCCCAGCTCGCCACGCGCCTTGCCGATGCCGGGTTCGCGCTCGAGATCTACGACATATCGGGCGGCGCCACGATCCACTTCGCGCGCGAGAAGGGCGGCAACATCGCCGCCAGCCCCGCCCTGATGGCCGAGAATTGCGGCATCGTGGTCACCCGCCTGCCCAACGCCACCGCGGTGCGCGAGGTCACGCTCGGCGCGCAGGGCCTCGCCGCCGGCCTCGCGCCCGGCGCGGTGGTGATCGAGATGAGTGCGCTCGACCCGCCCGCCACCGTGGCGCTGGCGCGCCAGCTCCGCCGGCGCAACGTCGCGCTGGTCGACGCCGCGCCGATGGGCGATGCGCGGCGCGCGGCGCAGGGGCTGCTCGGGCTGGTCGTCGGAGGCGACGACGCGGCGGTCGCCGAGGCGATGCCGCTGCTGCGCGCGATGGCCGGCGCGGGCGACATCCACCATGCCGGGCCGCCCGGCGCGGGCGTCGCGGTGCGCGCGCTCGACACGCTGATCGCCGCGGGCAATTTGATGATCGCGGCCGAGGCGCTGCTGCTCGGACGGCGCATCGGGCTCGACCCTGCCGTCGTGCTCGACGTGGTCAATTCCGCCTCCGGGGCCAGCCGGGCGACCGCCGAGGACATCCCGCTCGAGGTGCTGACGCGCCGCTTCGCCGCCGGCACCACGCTCGACGTCGCGCTCGGCGACATGGAGGCCGTCGCCGCCGCGGCGCGCACCGCCGGCGTGCCGATGCCGTTCGCCGCGCTCTGCCGCGAGCTCCACGCCGCCGCCCGCGCGAGCCAGGGGGCGGAGGAGGACCGCACCGCCCTGGTCCGCTGGCTCGAGGCGGGCATGGGCGCCGAGCTCGCCGTGCCGCCGCCGCCGGGGCCGGCCGAGGAATGATGCGGCGCCTCGGCGCGGCGCTCGCGGCGCTCGTTCTCGCCGCCGGCGTCCCGGGGAGCGACGCGGCGCCCCTGCGCGTGCCGCCCGGCCTGCCGGCGAGCCTCGGCGTGCCCGAGGACGCGATGACCATGCAGGTCTACCGGCTCGGCGCGTCGAACCTCGACCCCTCGGCCCAGTTCGAGATCGGCGTGCTCTACGAGAAGGGCGAGGAATTCCCGCACGACATCGCCGAGGCGGTGCGCTGGTACCGCAAGTCGGCGGAGCAGGGCTATCCCGAGGCGGCCTACAATCTCGGGCTGATCTACGCCAAGGGGCTCGACGGCGCGCCCGACCCGGTCGAGGCCGCCGTGTGGCTCGCCCGCGCGGCGCGGACGCTGCCGCCCGGCGAGCGCGAGCGGGCCGAGAAGGCGCTGTTGCTGGAGAATGCGGTGATGTCCGACGCCGAGCGCGAAGCCGCCCGCGCCCGGCTCGACGCCGCGCCGGCCCACCCGTAGGGGACGGTTCTCCCTCGACTTGGCCGGCGCCGAAGGCCTATCGTTCCACCGACGGCCGGGGAGACAGCCTATGGACATCGCGGAACGAGACGTCGCGTTCGACATCCGGCCCCTCGACGCCCCGCTGGGTTGCGAGGTGACGGGGCTCGATTTGCGCGACCCGATCCCGGCCCGCCACCTGCCCGCGCTGCAGGCCGCGCTGCACGAGCATCTGCTGCTGCTGTTCCGCGGCCAGTCGCTCGACGAGGCGCAGCAGCTCGAATTCTGCCGCCAGTTCGGCGAGCTCTATCAGACCCGCGACCGCAAGGTGCCGAACGGCTTCGTCTTCAAGCCGGATTCGCGGCTCGTCTCCAACCTCGAGGAGCATCGCACGGCGACCTCGCAGCTCCACGATTCGGAGATGACCTTCCACCACGACACCATCTTCAAGGACGAGCCGCAGAAGGCGCTGTGCATGCACGCGCTGGAGATACCCAGCCATGGCGGCGACACCGTGTTCGCCAACATGTACCTCGCCTACGAGGCGCTGCCGGCCGGGCTGAAGGCGCGCATCCGGGGCATGACCGCGCTGCACGTCTTCGCCTACACCCAGACCGAGCGCGCCGACATCAGCAAGGGCTACGACCGGTACGAGAACGCGCGCCATCCGCTGGCCATCCGCCACCCCGTCACCGGGCGTGCGGCGCTCTATGTCGACCGGCTGATGACCATGCGCATCGACGGGCTGGCCGAGGACGAGAGCGAGGCGCTGCTCGCCCAACTGCTCGAATACGCCGAGCGGCCGGCGTTCCATTACGCCCATGTCTGGCGTCCGGGCGACGTCGTGCTGTGGGACAACCTCGCCTCGATGCACGCCCGCACCGACATCCCGAAGGATCAGCGGCGCCTGCTGCGCCACTCCTCGGTCAAGGGGTTCGGCGTCCCCGCTGAGGCGTAGGTAGGGGTCTTCCTCAGCCGCGCTGCTGGCGATAGCGGCGGATCAGCGAGTTGGTCGACGCATCGTGGGCGAGCTTCGGCTCCGCCTCGCGGTCGAGCTCGGGGATGATGCGGCCGGCCAGCACCTTGCCCAGCTCCACGCCCCACTGGTCGAAGCTGTCGATCCCCCAGATCGTCCCCTGGGTGAAGACCGAATGCTCGTAGAGCGCGACGAGGCTGCCGAGCGTCGCGGGGTCCAGCCTCTCGGCAAGGATCACGTTGGTCGGCCGGTTGCCCTGGGCCACGCGGTGGGGCGTCTGGTGGTCGGGCGAGCCCTCAGCCTTCAGCTCGTCGGCGGTCTTGCCGAAGGCCAGCGCCTCGGCCTGGGCGAACAGGTTGGCCATCAGCAAATCGTGCTGCTCGGCGAGCGGGCTCAGCGGCCGGCAGAAGCCGATCATGTCGCACGGGATCAGCTTCGTCCCCTGGTGGATCAGCTGGTAGAACGAATGCTGTCCGTCGGTGCCCGGCTCGCCCCAGATGACCGGCCCGGTCTGGTAGTCGACGGCGTGCCCGTCGAGGTCGACGTGCTTGCCGTTCGATTCCATCTGAAGCTGCTGCAGATAGGCCGGAAAGCGCGCGAGATGCGCCGAATAGGGCATCACCCCGAGGGTCTGGGCGCCGAAGAAATTGTTGTACCAGACGGTGAGCAGCCCGAGCAGCACGGGCAGGTTGCGGGCGGGCGGCGCGGTGCGGAAATGCTCATCCATCGCGTGAAAGCCCGCCAGCATCGCGCGGTAGTTCTCCGGCCCGATGGCGATCATGGTCGAGAGCCCGATCGCGCTGTCCATCGAATAGCGCCCGCCGACCCAGTCCCAGAAGCCGAACGTGTTGGCCTCGTCGATGCCGAACTTCGTCACCGCCGGGATGTTGGTCGACACCGCCGCGAAATGCTTCGCCACGGCGGCTTCGGAGCCCAGCTTGCCGACCAGCCACGCGCGCGCCGTCGCCGCGTTGGTCATCGTCTCCAGCGTGGTGAAGGTCTTGGACGAGACGATGAACAGCGTCTCCGCCGCGTCCAGATCGTGCGTCGCCTCGGTGAAATCGGCGCCGTCGACATTGGCGACGAAGCGGAAACCCATCGCCCGCTCGCTATAGGGGCGCAGCGCGCGATAGGCCATCTCCGGCCCGAGATACGAGCCGCCGATGCCGATATTCACCACCGTCCTGATGCGCTTGCCGGTGTGGCCGGTCCACGTGCCGTTGCGCACCCGGGTCGCGAAGTCGGCCATCGCGTCCAGCACCTTGTGCACGTCGGGCACCACGTCGGCGCCGTCGACCTCGATGCGGCTTCCGCGCGGCGCGCGCAGCGCGACGTGCAGCACGGCGCGGCGCTCCGTCGAGTTGATCTTCTCGCCCGCGAACATCGCATCGCGCCTTTTGGCGACGCCGCGCTCCTCGGCGAGCTGCAGCAGCAGCTTCAGCGTCTCGTCGGTGATGCGGTTCTTGGAATAGTCGAGGAAGAGCCCCGCCCCCTCGGCGGACATGCGCTCGGCCCGGCCGGCATCGCCGGCGAACAGGCTGCGCAAATGAAGGTCCTTGATCTTGGCGTAGTGCGCCGTCAGGGCCTGCCACGAAGGCGTTGCCGTCAGAGCGGTCATCCGTGTTCTCCCCCGGCTCGCGCCCGGCCCCGGCGATCCGCGTCACCGCGCGCGGTCGGGGCCTCGGGCTGGCCCGCGACCATGATAAATCAGGCGGGGCTCCGCCTCCAGCCTGACCACGCCGTCCGCCGCCGCCGGCGGGGCTTGCGTCCGCCCGTCCCGGGCTACTCGGCCGGGCTCGGGTGCGCGCGTGCGCGCAGCCGCCGGGTGAGCTTCGGGAACATCGGGCCCGACTTCACGATGAAGTCGTACGCCATCAGAAGAGCGGCGATGGCGAAGGGCACGTCGCCCACGAAGCGCAGCCATTGCCACAGCACAGTGGTTTCGTAGAACTCGAGGCTGCGCGCATAGGCGAGCCCGTGCTCGTACACCGCCTGGAGCTGCGTCCAGCCTACCGGGAAGAAGTTGAGGGCGACCCAGAGGACGAGCCCCGCGTTATATAGCCAGAACGCCCACAGCCCCAGCCGCTCGCCGAACGCGCCGCGCTCGCCTGCGGCGTGGCGCAGGCAGAAATAGATCAGCCCGATGGCAAGCAGCCCGAACGCCCCAAACAGCGAGGTGTGGGCATGGTTCAGCGTCAGGAAAGTGCCGTGCTCGTAGTAGTTGACCAGCGGCGCGTTCAGCGTGCCGCCGCCGAACACGCCCGCCCCGACGAAATTCCAGAAGGCCGCGCCTAGGACGTAGGTGTATGCGAGGCCGTAGCGGAACTGGCGCTGGCGCTTGATGAGGTCGTGATGATCCATCGCGTCGAGGATCAGGAGGACCAGCGGCAGCACCTCGATGAATGAGAACATGCTGCCCAGCGGCACCCACATGCCTGGCCCGCCCACCCAATAGAGGTGGTGGCCCGTGCCCAGAACGCCGCCGAGGAAGATCAGGATCAGCTCGAGATAGACCGAGCGCTCGGCGAGCTGGCGCGAGACCAGCCCCAGAGCCATCAGCAGATACGCGCTGATCGCCGCGGCGAAGAACTCGAACGACTGCTCGACCCACAGATGGACGACCCACCAGCGCCAGAAGTCCGTGATCGTGAAGGAGGGGTGCACCCCGGTCAGCGGGATCATGCCGAAGACGTAGAGAAAGGCGATGTTGGTGGTCGACGCCCAGATCAGGTGCTCGAGCCGGATGCGGCCGGTCCAGAACTGGCGCGTGGCGTGGCGCAGGGTCTCCCGCGTCGGCCACAGCCCCCGCAGCACCAGCGCGCTCCAGATGGCCAGCCCGCAGAAGAACCCGATCTGCCATGCCCGCCCGAGCTCCAGATAGGACAGGCCCTGGTTGCCGAACCAGAACCAGGATTGGCCGATGTCGCCCATGATGCCGAGATAATCGCCGATGATGGCCCCGGCGACGATCACCACCGTCGCCCAGAACAGGACGTCGACGAGGTAACCCTGCCCGCGCGCCTCGCCGCGAGCGATCGCGGGGGCAAGGAACAGGGCGGCGCCGATCCAGGACATGCCGATCCAGATGATCGGCGTCTGGATGTGGATCGACCGCCAGAAGTTGAACGGCAGCACATCGTCGAAATGGATGCCGTAGAAGCTCACCCGGTCGGAATAGTAGTGGCCGAGGATCGCGCCCGCCGCGATCTGCAGAAGCAGCACGGCCGCCACCACGATGAAGTACTTGCCCACCCGGCGCTGGCTATCGGTCAGCCCGCGGAACTCGACCAGGACCGGGTCGAACGTCCCCCCGTCATCGCCGCGTATGTAGCGGTGATAGGCGAACAGCACGCCTCCGAAGCAGAAGAACGTGAAGCAGAAGCTCACCCAGGTCCAGGTGAACGTCGCCGCGGTTGGCGCGTTGCCGACCAACGGCTCGTACGGCCAGTTCTGCGTCCACGACACGTCCGAGCCCGGCCGCCGCGCCACGGTGGTCAGGGCGGAGTAGATGACGAACTCCGCCGTCTGCACCGCGCTGGCAGGGGTGAGGCTGTAGGCCTGCGTCCAGCCCTTGATGAAATCGTGGTGCTGCAGCTGGTTGGCGATCTCCGCCTTCAGGGTGACGATCGCCGCGGCGACGGCGGCCGGAAGGCGGGCGGTGCCGCCGGACAGGTCGACGCCCTTGAGCGCGTCCTGCATGGCCGCCCTGACCGTCCGCCGGTCGTCCGCGCCCAGCGCGGCGAAGGGACGGCCGAGGCGTGCCCGGGCGATATTGTCCTGGCTGAGCTGGCCCAGCCGCACCAGATATTCGGCGGTGTAGTCCTCGCCGAAATAGGAGCCCATTCCGTAGATGCTGCCGTAATCCATCAGGTCGGCGCGCTGGAATGCGGCCTTGCCGGCCACGATGTCCTGGCGCGTCATGACGACGGTGCCGTCGGGCGCGACGAACCGGTCCGGCTCGGGCGGGGCGGTCTGGTAGGTCACCGCGGTCGCCCAGCCGAGGACCGCGAAGGTCAGGATCGCGGTCGCCAGCAGCACCCATTTCAGGACGTTGCTGACACGGTCCTCCTCCATGCGCTGCAGGACGGTTGGATCGATCTTCGCCATGGCTTCCTCCCCCTTGCGGTTGCACAGGCGTGGCGCGATCTGCCGCTACCGGTCGGGGCCATGTTGATATCCGCGAACAGGATCTGCAACCCTTGGGCGTACGGGCCGCCCCTTTTCCGGGGCGCGTGTCCGCGCGGCGCCGGCGGGTCAGGTCGGGCCGGCGATCTGGTCCATGGTGCACTCCTCCGGCCGCTTGTCCTCGCGCCAGCGCACCAGCCGTGCCCCGTGCCGCATGTATCCGCCGGTGATGTGGTCGGCGCTCGCCTCGACGACCAGGCGGGGCCGGATCGGCACGGGGCGCCGTTCCTTGCCGGACCAGCGGCTCTTGCCGCCCGGCGCGCGGCCGGTGAAGCCCTCGCCGCCGATGAGCGGCTCGACCAGCGCGCCCACCTTCTTCGCGTCGCGGTGAACCGGCGCGCGCCCGACATAGTTGAGCCGGCCCTCGGCGTCATAAAGGCCGAGCAGCAGCGATTCGATCGCGCTCGTCCCGGCCTTGCGGTACAGCCCGCCGACGACGCAGTCGACGGTCTTCCACAGCTTGAACTTCCGCATCGCGCGCTGGCCGGGCGCATAGGCGAGGTCGAGCCGCTTGGCGACGATCCCGTCGAGCCCCGCGCGGCCCAGCCATCTGCGCGCGGTGGTCACCGAGCGCGTGGTGCGCGATAGCTCCAGCCCGGCCGACGCCCCGCTTTGCGCCAGCAGCGCCTCCAGCGCGGCCCGGCGTTCGACGAACGGACGGTCCAGCAGCGCGCGGCCGTCAGCGCCGGCCAGCAGATCGAACGCCACCAGCGTCGCCGGGTAGTCGCGGCTCAGCGTCGCGATGCGTGACGCGGCCGGGTGCAGCCGGAGCTGCAGCGTCTCGAACGCCGCACCCCGAATGACGATCTCGCCGTCGATGACGAACCGCGTGACGGGCAACGCGCCGAGCGCGGCCGCGAGCTCGGGGAAGTACCGGCCGAGCGGCTTCTGGTTCTTCGATTGCAGCGTGACCGTTCCCCCGTCGCGGAAGGCGAGGCAGCGGAACCCGTCGTGCTTGGGCTCGTACAGCCAGCCGTCCCCGCGCGGCAGGTCGTCGACCGGCTCGGCCTCCATCGGCTTCAGCGACAGATTGACGGCGAGCGGCAAGGCCTCCTCCGTGCCGTGGCGCGCGCCCTACAGCATCGGCCGGCCGCCGGTGACCGGCACGACCGCGCCGGTGATGTAGCTCGCCTCGTCGGAGGCGAGCAGCACGTAGGCCGGCGCCAGCTCGGCGGGCTGGGCCGCGCGGCCGAGCGGCGTGTTGCCGCCGAATTTCTCGACCTTGTCGGCGGGCATGGTGGCGGGGATAAGGGGCGTCCAAACCGGGCCAGGCGCGACCGCGTTCACCCGGATGCCCTTCTCCGCCACCAGGGCGGCGAGGCCGGCGGTGAAATTGGCGATGGCGCCCTTGGTGGCGGCGTAGGCAAGCAGGGTGGGGCTCGGCGAGGCGGCGTTGATCGACGAGCTGTTGACGATGGCGCCGCCGGGCGCCATGTGCGGCACCGCCGCCTTGCACAGATAGAACATGGCATGGACGTTGGTGCGGAACGTCGCCTCCCACTCGGCGGACTCGATCTCCTCCAGCCTGTCATGCGTGCGCTGCAGGGCGGCGTTGTTGACCAGTATGTCGAGGCGGCCGAACTCCTGCCTCGCGCGGCTCACCAGCAACCGGCAGTGCGCCTCGTCGCCGATGTCGCCCGCGACCGCGACCGCCTTGCGCCCGGCCTGCTCGATCCAGCGCACCGTCTCGCGCGCGTCGTCGTCCTCGTTCAGGTAGGAGACCAGCACGTCGGCCCCTTCGCGGGCGAAGGCGATGGCGACCGCCCGCCCGATGCCCGAATCGGCACCGGTGATGATGGCGGCGCGGCCCGCCAGCCTTCCGTGGCCCTGGTAGCTGTCCTCGCCGTGGTCGGGGCGGGGGTCCATGTCGGCGGTCCGCCCCGGCGGGTCCTGCTTCTGGCGGGGCAAGGGCGGCGCGGGGCGGGGCGTGGCGGTCTCGTCGGGCATAGGCGTCTCCTCGGGGCGTTCCCCCGGTAGACGCCGGCCGCGCCCGCGCGTTCCGTGATCGTTGGGCGCGCGGTGGAAGCGGCCTCCCGCTACAGCGTGTCGACCTCCTCCTGCGGCTCCAGCACCACGACGGGAATCTCGCGCGACGTCTTCGCCTGGTAGTCGTCATAGGGCGGGAACAATCCCGCCATCATCCGGAACAGCCTGGCGCGCTCGTCGCCCGACGTGATGCGGGCGACGCCGCGATACTTCTTGTCGCCGACCTGGAAGCGCAGCTCGGCGTGGTCGCGCAGATTGAGGAACCAGGCGGGGTCGTCGGGCGCGCCGCCCTTCGAGGCGACGATCACGAATCCGGCCCCGTCCTTGCCGTAGATCAGCGGCGTCGTCTGCGGCGCGCCGCTCTTGCGCCCGGTCGTCTGCAGCAGAAGGCACTGGACCTCGGGCACGCCGGGCCGGCCGAAATCGAGCAGATGCCCCTCGCGCCCGTCGGTCGCGCGGTAGATCTCGACATGGTGCTTCTGCCAGCCGGGCGTGCCGGGTTCGATCTTCGTCGCCATTGGCCTCTCCCACGTTGGATGCGCCCTTTAAGGTAGGGCGCAAGCGGGCACGGCGCCAGGAGGCGCCGTCCGCCTTCATCCCATTGTCGCCGCCCCGGCCACAGTTTGCGGGCCGTCGGCCCCTGTCCCTTTCACCGCCATTTGAGGCACGGAGACCGGTCGAACCGCTACCGTAAGTCCGGGTTTGACCGCGAATAGCGGACTTCGGTCCGCAGAGGGGTGGCAAGATGGCGAAGCGCAGCTTTGCGACGCAGGGCTTGGCGGCGGCGGCGCTTCTTCTCGCCTCCGGCTGCAGCGGCGTGGTCGAGATCATCACCCCGCCCGATGGCAATGCTTCGGGCGGAGGATACAATGTATCGACGGCACCGGTTTCCCAGTTCGTCGTCAAGATCAACAGCAACTACGTGTCGAGCTTCTCGGCCGACCTCGACGGGGCACCCGTGACCGGCTGGTCGCCGGCGCCCGCCGCGAATACGACCGTGACGGCTCTGGCGCCCGCCTGCTTCTCGGGCGGCAAGTCCATCGCCGCCAGCAACCTTTACGTCCACGAACTGATCGCGCGCGCGACCTCGACCAGCCCCTCGGCATCGATCGACAACGACATTGCCGACTTCGTGCCCCCGTCGATGCAGTTCTCGCAAACCTCCTTCAACCTCACCCGCGGGCAGACGGTGTCGGTGGGGATGAACCTTACGACGCCTCAGCCCGTCGTCACGGTGGTGACGCTCAAGCCGAATCACACCAACGTGTCGGTGAATGCCGCGCCAGCCGGCGCGACCGCGACCGGCACGATTCCCAACAACAATATCGGCGCCTTCACGATCACCGGATTGTCGTCGGGATCCTTCATCATCAACGCGAGCGTGCGGGGCGTCCAATGCGGCGGCGTCAGCGGCTACGTGCAGTAACGTTCGCCGGCGTCGGTTCGTCGCGCGGTCACGCCAGCGGTCTCATGTCATCGAACATATGGGGCACCATTTCGTAGACCGTCGGGTGGATGTGCATCGCCCGCAGGAGGACCGTGTAGGGCGCCCTGGCGTACATCAGGTCGAGCAGCCCTTGCACGATCTCGTCGCCGCCGATGCCGAGCAGGGCCGCGCCGAGAATCTGGCCGGTCCCCCGCTCGACGATGATCTTCATGAAGCCGTTGGTCTCGCTCCGCTCGAAAGCGCGGCCGACGTCTTTCATCGGCATGGTGGCGACCATCGCCTCGAGGCCGCGCCGACGGACTTCGCGTTCGGTCAGGCCGGCGCGGCCGAGCGGGGGGTCGATGAACAGTCCGTAGGTCGTGATGCGGTCGTCGACACGGCGCTCCTCGCCGTCGAGCAGGTTCGCCGCGATGATCTCGAAATCGTTGTAGGAGGTGTGGGTGAAGGCGCCGTGACCGTTGCAGTCGCCCATCGCGAACACGCCGGGCACGTTCGTCTCAAGCTTCTGGTCGACCTGGATGGTGCCGCGCGCATCGGTCGCGATGCCGGCGGCCTCGAGGCCGAGGTCGTCGGTGTTGGGGCGCCGTCCGGTCGCCACCAGGAGATGCGAGCCCGCGACCTCGGCCGCCACGCCATCCGCGGTGTAGCGCACGGCAATCCCGCCGGACCGCGCGGCCACCGCGGCCACCTCCGCGCCGGTGACGATCCGGATGCCCTCCGACTCCAGGATTTCGCGGATCGCCACCGATATGTCCTCGTCCTCGCGCGAGATCACGTGTGCGCCGTGCTCCAGGATCGTCACCGCGCTGCCGAACCGCCGGTACATCTGGCCGAACTCGAGCCCGATATAGCTGCCGCCCAGGATCACCAGATGCTCGGGCAGGAAGTCGACCTCCATCATCGACACGTTGGTGAGGAACGGCACGGTCTCGATTCCCGGCACCGGCGGGACTGACGCGCGCCCGCCGGAGTTGATGAAGATCTGCTCGGCCTCCAGCTCTTCGGCGCCTACCGCGATGCGCTTCGGTGCAACGAAGCGAGCGTGGCCGACATAGACCGTGCAGCCGGCGAGCGTGCGGAGCGATTCCTCGACCCCTTCGTTCGAGACGCGCACGATCGCGTCCTTGCGCGCCTTGACCGCCTTCATGTCCATCGTCACGGCGCCGCCGATGCGCACGCCGAATTCGGCAGCGCGCCGCGCGACGTGTGCCGCCTGGGCGCTCGCCACCAGGCTCTTGGTCGGGATGCAGCCATTGTTGACGCAGGTGCCGCCGAAGCGCTTGCGCTCGACGATGGCGACTTTCCGGCCGGATTGGGCAAGGCGCCGCGCGAGCGCGGGTCCCGACTGGCCGGTGCCGATGATGATGGCGTCGTAGCGGGTGGGCATGCCGGAATCCCTCGTGATGCGCCCGTCTCAGGCCCCAGCATTGTGCGCCCATCCACGGTCTTTGGCGCCATGGTGCCGGGCGCCGGCGCGCTGAAGAGGTGCGCTAAAGCGGACGCACCCGCCCTGCCACGCCAATATCGCATTCCAGCGCGGTGCGGTCCCACTGGCCACAATCGGCCGCGGCGGCATAGGTGGTCGACAGAAAGTCGAGCAGCTTCGCGTCGGGCTCGGGGGCAGACCGGACGGCGTCGTACGGGAGGATGAACTCTCCGATTTTCGGGTCGAAGCGGGCGCCCTCGGTGACGGGTCGGGTGCGGAACCCCGTCGGTTCAGGATAAGCGTATGAATAGAAGGCGGCCTCCGGTAACGCGTCGTTCCCGGGCCAGAAGCCGGCGCTGCTCACCTCGTGCGAGTAGGCTTCACGCGTGACGGCGTCCGGAAGCCCGGGCACGCCCCCTGGGTGGCGCGGGGCCGGCCGTCCCGAGAAGCGCGTGACCGCGAGGTCGAAGCTGCCCCAGAAAAAGTGGACGGGGCTTGCCTTGCCGACGAAGCCCGTCCGGAACAGCTTGAACACTCGGTCGACCTGAACGAGCGCACGCCAGAAGCGATGGGCGGCGGCCGCATCATATGCCGCATGGGTGTCGTCGCGCGAAAAGGGGATGGGGTTTGCCACCTCGTTCGGCATTTCGTTGATGGCGACCTCTACACCGACCCGATTCAACAGGCCGGCAACCCGGCGATGGAAATCCGCCACGGTTTGCGGCTCGAGGGGGAGCGTCTGCTCGTCTCCCAGGCTGGTGCGGGCGACAAGCCGATGGCTGATGAAATCGAATTCGATTTCCAGGATTTCGCGGCCGACCGGCATGGGTGACGTTCCGAGTCCGCGCGCGGTCACGTAAAGCGGGACCTGCCAGCCATGATTGACCCATGGCGCCAGCTTCAGACGGACCTTGCCGACGATTTGAGTCCATAGATGCAAGGTTGCGGCTGTGTCATGCCAGGCGGGAAACGGCAGATCAGGCCAGACGGTGTCGGCGCACATGGGCCTCATCCTGGCGACGGGTGATGCAAACGGCGCGTGGTGCGTAAGCCGCATCGTCACGTGGCGGCCGACCGCCGTCAAGCGGCGCGGGGTACTTCAGTCGTGGTGGCGCTCGCAGTCTCATGCGAACCCGCCTCAGCCAAAAATTCCCTGTTGAACAGGGAAATAGCAGGGAATTTTGGCGGTTTCGGCCCAGTTCGGGGACCGGAACGCCGGCCAACGCCCTGATAATCGCGGGCATTTGCGTCAGATTCCATGGATCGTGCCCGCCAATCTAAAACCTCCCAACGATAGATGGTCGCGTAGCGGCCGCGCCGCGGGTCGGTTCAGCAGCAGCATCTCAAAGCCGCTGGAACGGGTTGGCCGCTGGGCCGTTGAGAGGCTTGGCGGTCGGAATGTGCGGCCCCCCGAAGGCAAGAACTGCTTCGCAATGTCCCTGTTCCCAAGTTCTGGACCGGCGCATCTCTTGCGTGGTGTTGCGGCCGCGGTCGCGGTTGCGGCACTCGCCGGCTGTGCGGCCGTTCCCGACCTCGGCCCCACGGTCGAGCAGGCTTCGGCCCGTCCGCAGGCCCCTCATGTCGTGGCGCCCGATGGGCCGCTTTCCGTCCATGACAGCCGGAAAATCATCGCCCGCCTGGCGAAAACGCCAGGGGAAAGCGGGCTTTTGCAGCGCCATGCGGCGATCGAAGAGGCGCTGGCCGAACGGCCACTTATCGGTGGCAATCGAACACGCATTCTCCGTGATGGGTGGCAGACCTTCCCGGCGATGTTCCAGCTGATGCGCGCGGCGCGGTCGAGCATCAATCTCGAATATTACATTCTGGAGGACATCCGCACCGGCGATGAACGTCTCAGCGATTTGCTGATTTCCAAGCGTCGCCAGGGCGTCGCCGTCAATGTGCTGTACGACGCCTACGGCTCGGGCGACACGCCGCCGGGGTTTTTCGATCGCCTCAGGGCGGCCGGCGTCCGGCTGTTGGAGTTCAACCCGCTCGATCCCCTGAAGGCGCGCACGCCCTACGCGCCGAACGACCGGGACCACCGCAAGATCCTGATCGTCGACGGAGCGCACGCGATCGTCGGCGGCGTCAATCTCAGCACGAAGTACCAGCCCAACCCGATCGGCAAGTCGAGCGCGCCCGCGTCGGACGCGAACCTGCCGTGGCGCGACACCGACATCGAAATCGACGGGCCCGCGGTCGCCGACCTGCAGTCGCTTTTCCTCGACCATTGGCGGGCACAGCGCGGCCCCAAGCTCGATCCGGCCGGGTTCTTCCCGCATCCGGGACGTGAGGGTCCCGCCGTGGTGCGCGTGCTCGGCAGTTCTCCGAACGACAAGGACTGGAGCTACTACGCAAGCGCGCTGAGCGCGATCCGCAACGCGGAGAAATCCATCGAGCTCACTGCAGCCTACTTCGTACCTACCCACGATGAAATGGAAGGTCTCGAAGAAGCGGCCGAGCGCGGCGTGGACGTGCGGGTCCTGCTGCCAGACCACACCGATTCGGACCTCGCGACCGACGTGGCCCATTCGCGCTATGAGGATCTGCTGGAGGCGGGGGTGAAGATCTTCGAAATGCACGGCGTCGTTCTCCATTCGAAGACCGTGGTGATCGACGGGGTTTGGTCCATCATCGGGTCGTCGAACTTCGACCATCGCAGCGTCCTGTTCAACGACGAGGTGGACGTGGTCGTGCTGGGCAGCGCGACGGCCAAACAGCTTGAGGGGATCTTCGAGCGCGACCTGGCAAACGCGACCCGCGTCACCCCCGAGGAATGGGCAAACCGGCCGCTTGGCGAGAAGATCGACGAGTATTTGGCACGCCTCACCGAGGCGCTGCTTTAGCGTCGACGAAAGACCAAACCGCTCGGGCAGTTCCGGCCCTACTTAATCCGTCCGCTGTTTTCCGGGATACCACGCAAATGTTCGGTGGACCGCGCGGGTACGTGCGCCGTCGTGACGTTGAGCGGCGAGAGGCCCGTGTTCGACACGTAGCACGGGTTCGATGCCGGGCAGGTCAGTCGCGGCTGCTGGGCGGTTGCATCCACGATGGCATTCTGGACGATGAGCACCACGAGCGAAGCGGCGATAACGGTGAGAACGGTCCGGGTGTACCGGTCAGTGGGCATGGTTCGGTCCCCATATGAATGGAGCCCGATATTTTATCTGCGCCTGATGTCCAGCGCAGTGTGTCTGTCGTGATCGGCCTGGGGCTTCCCGGGACACTTCCACCTCGGTTGGCGTGCCACATCGATCCGCCCCTACCCTTTGCCGCAAGCTGGACCTATGCTAGCCTTCGCTTCCTGGCGGCGCTCGAGCAAGCTCATGCTCACGTGCCGGGTCGAATTCACCGTCTGCAGGAGGTCGCGATGGCTGATCAGGTCCAATGGCAGCTTTCCGGCGACTATTTCGAGAACTGCAACTGCAACGTCGTCTGTCCATGCCTCGTATCGACGGCGGCGCCTCTCACGTCACGACCGACCGAGGGCGTATGCAGCGTCCCTGTGGTTTTTCACATCGACAGCGGCAAGTACGGCGACCTCGCGCTCGATGGTCTCAATGTGGCGTTGGCCATCCAGACGCCTGGGCCGATGGCTGACGGAAACTGGACCGTTGCCGCTTATATCGACGAGCGCGCCGATGGCAGGCAGACCGATGCGCTGGGCGCGATCTTTACCGGCGCCGCGGGGGGGCCTATGGCGGCCTTTGCGCCGCTGATCGGCAAGAATCTCGGGGTCAAAAAGGTCCCGATCACCTATCGCGTCAATGGCAAGAATTGTTCGGCGGAAATCCCCGGTGTTCTGCACCTGTCGGTCGATCCGTTGCCGACCGCCCATCCGAGCGGTGAGATGTGGGCGAACACCGGCCACCCGATCAATCCCGAGAAGCTGGCGCTTGCGGTCGGAGCGGCAGGGAACACGTTCAACGATCACGGCATGCGCTGGGACAATTCCGGCAAGAATGGCCACTATGCCCCGATCCGCTGGTCAAACCGGCCGTGATGCATGGCGCCAGGCTGGCGGCCCGCTAAAGCTGAACCTTCCTAATCGATGACCGGCAGCGCGCTGGAGGCGGTGCTGCGACGCGACCGACTTGTCGTTGCCGGCGCGCTCGGCGCGATCATCGCGCTGGCGTGGGCCTACATCCTCTGGCTCGCTGCCGACATGGAGATGGGCGGCATGGACATGACCGGCTTCCGCATGGTCCCGGCCGGCATGGGAGTCATGAAGCCCGCAGCCGCGCCATGGGGCGCGACAGAACTCGCGTTCGTATTCGTCATGTGGGTCGTGATGATGGTCGGCATGATGACGCCGTCGGCCGCACCCATGATGCTCCTTTATGCCCGCGTGGGCCGGCAGGGAAAGGTCGACGGCAAACCTTTCGCCGCGACGGGCTGGTTCGCTGCCGGCTACGTCCTCGCTTGGAGCGGCTTTTCGCTGGCTGCGACCTTTGTCCAGTGGATCATTGACCGCGCGGCACTGCTGGACTCGCGGATGGCGAGCGCCAGCGGCGTGCTGGGCGGCGCCCTGTTGATTGCGGCAGGTGTCTACCAATGGACGCCGCTGAAGGATCTCTGCCTCGCGCAATGCCAGACGCCGTTCGGCTTTCTGATGCGGCATGGCGGCTTTCGTGGGGACGTCGGCGGCTGCCTGCGCCTGGGGCTGCAGCACGGCGCTTACTGCGTCGGCTGTTGCTGGGTCCTGATGGCGCTCTTATTCGTGGGCGGGGTCATGAACGTACTGTGGATTGCGCTCCTGGCGTTGCTGGTCCTCATGGAAAAAATGACACCGTTCGGACGCTGGGTGGCGCGCGCCGCCGGTGTCGGATCTGTCGCCGCAGGCGCCTCGATGCTGGCGTTCCTGGCCCGGTGACGGCGCACTTGCGGGTGTTCGCGCCGATGCGGCCCCATCAGGGAAGCTGGGCGCCGACGCGACGATCCGGAAGCCATTCGGAAAGCGTGAGATCGCGGATGCGATCGCGACGGCACGCAAGCACCGCCAAGCTCGCGGAGCCTCGGGCACCGTGTGCCGCGCAGCCTCGTCAATCCTCTCAGCGTAATGCGTGGTCGAGAGGCGATCCGCCGAGCGTTGCAGGAACGCACGAGTTGCAGGAACTGCCCCAGTTGAAGCATATTGAAATTCAGCGGGCGAGTGAGGGGAAAACATGATTCCGTTTCGCCAGCGTCCGCAAAATTGCCTGGTCCAGCGAATGGCAGAACTGTGCGCCGCAGTGGCCGCCATACTGCTGCTTACCTGTGTGGCGTCTGCCGTAGCGCAGGAGGTCGCCCCAGCCGCGCCCGCGCAGGCCGTAAAGGTTATTCCTGAAGCGAGCGATGCGAAGATCCAGGACCGCCTGCAACGCATTTTGAAATCGACCGGATGGTTCGAGGCGACGCGTGTCTCAGTGCATGATGGGGTGGTGTTCCTCGACGGCACGACGGGCACGCAGGAGCATCGGGCTTGGGCTAGCGCGCTAGCCGAAAAGACGGAAGGCACTGTCGCCGTCGTCAACCGGATCGCGGCCAATGCCGATGTCGGCTCCACCTTTGCGCGCGCAGGCGAGGAATTCACAAGCTTCTACCGGAGGATGGTCCGGGGCTGGCCGCTGGCGGCACTCGCCGCTCTTACAATTCTGGCTGCGTGGTTGATCGCCAAACTGGTGGCGCTGGCGGTTCGGCTAGTGTTCGCGGACCGCATCGGGTCTCCGCTGCTGCTGTCGGTGGTGGCGCGGGCGTTTGCGCTTCCGGTTTTTCTGCTGGGCGTCTACTTCGTGTTCCAATTTTCCGGACTGACCCGACTGGCCATCACCGTGCTTGGGGGCACCGGGCTGATCGGCATCATCATCGGCTTCGGCGTGCGTGACATTGCCGAGAATTTTCTGGCGAGCGTCCTGCTCAGCGTGCGCAACCCCTTCCATAGGGGCGACCTGATCGATGTCGGCGGGCACACGGGCGTTGTCCAGAACCTGAACCTGCGCAGCACCGTGTTATTCACCCTCGACGGCAATCAGGTGCAGATCCCCAACTCCACCGTTTACAAGAGCATCATCAAGAACTACAGCAGCATTCCGAGCCGCCGCGCCGAGTTTACGGTCGGTATCGGCTACGATTCCTCGGCTGCCAAGGCACAGGCTCTGATCACGGAGGTGTTGCAGGAGCATCCGGCCGTCCTTGAGATGCCTGAGCCGCTGGTGCTGGTGGAAGAGCTGGGCGCGGCAACAGTGAATTTGCGTGTCTATTATTGGTTCGACAGCGGCACCTACTCGCCTTACAAAATCAATTCGGCGTTGCTTCGCCAGACTAAGAACGCGCTCCTGAAGGGTGGCATTGAACTGCCGGATTCGGCGCGCGAAGTAATTTTCCCCAAGGGCGTCCCTGTCATCCAGACGACGGGTACTGCAGAAGCCTCGCGCGAAGCTGAAAGCGGTGCCGGCGTCGCCCGTGCCGCCGCTGACGAGATGAGCCACACGACGCCCAGCGAAGGCGACTTGTCCAACGAGACGGTGGAGATGCGGGAGCAGCAATCCGAAGGCAATCTGCCGGAGGCGCAAGAGAACCTGCTTAAAAAATAGCGCGCTCCCTCTCGCGGCCATTTGGACACACGGCCCGAAGCTTCGAGGTTGTCGGCAGGATACGTGCCTTTCGCCAGTGGTGCGGTCGCCAATCTCGAGATAGACGACGTCCCGGCTGGTCCGGTTCACCAGGTGATGAGCGATGCCCTGCTGGAAATCCGGCGCACATGCCAGACGTCAATTCGAGGCCTTCGCGCGGAGCGGAGCATTCGAAGCCACGATCGCCAGCGGTCGAGATTTCACTGCCTTGCTCATTCTTCCTCCATGTCCCGCCGCAAGCTGCGCGACGTGGGTGATCTACCTGTTCTCGCTGCCCCTAGTCCTGATGCGCGCCTTCTTCGAATGACTTGTGAAAGTGGCGCAATGTGGGCCCGTCGGTGGTGGAGACCGCCCAGAATGCAAACCCCGGCTCCGTCCAGTCCACCACATTGATCGGACCGCTCGCGCTCAGCCGCGCATGCGCAATTGGCGCCGACGGTGCCGATGCCACGACCAAATCAACGATTGCTCCATTCCGCCGATAAACGATCGCGATCGCTGGCTTGCCGCCGACGAATTCACGGCGTCCGCCGACGAGCGCGTAGCCCTCGCGGCGAAGGTCTGCAATCGGAGGAGCAAAACCAGTGTCCTGACTCCGCGCCCACGACACCAGCGCGCGCCGGTCGGACGTCGCGTAGTCTGTCCAATCGCCAGTCGACATCGACCGCCGGTGGGAGTCGGCCACCTCGTGCATCGCAAGACTTTCATCCGCTGGAGCCGAGAGGTCGCGGGCGACGAGTTCCGGCAAGCACGGCGGCCAGGACGAACGATGCAGCCAGTGCGAGCCGCGCGCCGCCGAATCTTCGGGTACGCGACGGCGTCGCCGGGAGTTCTGCGAGCCCGGTACTTATGGCGCCGCTCAGCCCTTCGGGAGCCGTGAACCTTGTCCCGTGCGCCCGTATCGCATCGGAGAGCGCACGCGCCTCGTTCAGCTCAGAGCGGCAGGATGGGCAGGTCGCGAGATGCCCTTCCACCTCAGCAGCCCCTGTCTCGTCCAGCTCTTCGTCCAGATAGGCGCCGAGCCGGCTCATCGTATCGCTACACGCCATGGGATGCCTCCTCCGCGCCCTGATGCAGGTAGGCCTTGCGCAGAAGACCTCGCCCCCGGGCCAATCGAGACATGACGGTGCCGATCGGGATGCCGACGATCGTGGCGATCTCGCGGTACGACAGATCTTCGATCTCGCGAAGTACGATCACCTCGCGGAACTCGACGGGTAGAGCGGCAATGAGGCGATTGATCCGATCGAAGTCCCGACGGCGGACCAGTCGTGTTTCTGGATCAGGGCCGGGATCCGGGATGTCCGCCATGCGGCCAGCACCTTCGTCTTCGAACAGGCCGATGACGGCGCCCCCGACTTTGCGCGCGGTGAGAAGGTCGTAGCAGGTGCGGCGCACAATGGTCAGGATCCAACCGCGGCCTTCCGTCCCGGCGAAACTCCCGAAATACCGGAAGGCGCGCAGATACGCCTGCTGAACCGCATCCTGCGCGTCAGGGTCGTTCTTCATCAGCCAACGCGCCAGATTGTAGGCGGAATCGAGGTGCGGCAGTGCCGCAGCTTCGAACCGGCGCGTGCGCTCCTCGTCCGTCAACGGATCACCTTTCGGCCGTCGTCGCTATGGCATACCGGCCACCACGTCTCCGTATTCCCGGGCATGGAAAAAATATTTCAGGAATTTCGCCGCGGCGCGTCCGGTTCCGGGTGTGAACGACATCAATTCGCGGGAAAGGACACCGAAATGGAACCCATCGACCGGCGCGGCCTCCTGAAATGCATGGCCTGGGCGGGCACCGGGGTGCTTTGGACCCTGAGCGAGGGCGTGCCGCGATCATTCGCGCTCGAATCTATGGGAGCCGACAAGGCCAAGCTGATCAAGGACGCGAGCTTCAGCTTCGTCCAGATCAGCGATAGCCATATCGGCTTTAGCAAGCCGGCCAACACCGATGTGACCGCCACCATGCGTGAAGGCATCGGGAAGATCCGAAGCGCCTTCGGTTCGCCGGCATTCATGATCCACACGGGCGATATTTCCCATCTGTCGCGGCCTGACCAGTTCGATACGGCGGACCAGGTGATCCGCGAAGCGAACATTCCGCAGACCTACTTCGTCCCCGGCGAGCACGACGTGATCGGCGACGAGGGCAAGATGTTCCTCGACCGATACGGCAAGGGCAGCAAAGGTGCCGGCTGGTACAGCTTCGACCACTCAGGCGTTCATTTCGTCGGACTGGTCAACGTCGTGGACCTGAAGGCCGGCGGGCTCGGCAATCTCGGCGACGCACAGCTCGAATGGCTCGAGGATGACTTGGAGGGCCGAACGAGTAGCACGCCCATCGTCGTGTTCGCGCACATTCCGCTGTGGAGCGTTTACCCGGAATGGGGCTGGGGAACAAACGACTCTGCCCGTGCTCTCGGCTATCTCCGCCGCTTCGGGTCGGTGACCGTGCTGAACGGCCACATCCATCAGATCATGCAAAAAGTCGAGGGCAACGTCACCTTCCACACCGCGATGTCGACAGCCTTTCCTCAGCCCGCTCCAGGCGCAGCCCCGTCGCCCGGACCGATGACCGTGCCGCCTGACCGCCTGCGCAAGCTGCTGGGAGTAACGCGAGTTCGGAACGTAGCGGGGACCGGCCCGCTCGCCATCGTCAACTCCCCCTTGTCGACCGACCTTTAAGGGGACCGAAGATGAGGCCTAACCCACACTACAAGAAGCTGTTCGTGGTGGCAGGATTCGCCGCACTCGCTGTCGGTCCCGCCCTGCCGGTGCTGATCGGCGGTGCCCCGGCGCAAGCCGCCGACATGCCGCCCATCCAGGTGACCGTCGACAATTTCACGTTTGGTCCGGCGACGCTGACGATCAAGGCTGGCACGACCGTCACCTGGACAAATCGCGATGACATCCCACACACGGTCGTGGAGACCGAAAAGAAGTTCAAGTCGCCCGTGCTGGACACGGACGACAGTTTCAGCCACCGCTTCGATGCGCCGGGGACGTTCGTCTATTTCTGTTCCATCCATCCCCATATGACCGGGAAAGTTTTAGTGGAGCCATAGCGCTGCATCGGCGATGCCTCCCGCAGCGTCATTGCAAATCCGTTCGCTTGAATGAGCGTCTGGGCATATAGAGCGACCCCATCGGCGCGCGTGAGCGAGGACGGATCCATCGGCAGGCGGTGACGCCAGACAGGGCCACCAGGTCGTTCGCCCAGACAGCCGTGCCGGCTTTCCGAGATGGTTGGGCCATACGCGGCCCGGCTGGACGCAGAGGAGCGCCGGGGCGAGGAGGTTCGATCCGGTGCCGAGGCCGAGACAGAGGCCGTGCCCGATCCCCGCATCCGCGTCGTGAAGTTCGGGATGGGGGCCCGATTAGCGAAATGCTCGCTGGTTTTCCGCCGTCGCGAGGCGTTCGCCAGGGCCATCCGCATTCTCTGCGTCGCTTCGCGGTATCCCGGCGATGGCGGCGACCAGGGCCACGCGCTACACTAACCTTGGACCTTGGCATAAGGATCGGGGCGGGCGAGAATTTGGCTTTGGACGTTCGGGCACCCAATATCTTCCGCGCCCTGCCTCGCCGCCAATTCTCGTGGCCGAGAAAATGAGATGACCGCAGCACCGGGCCGCATCGACGTTCATCACCATCTGTTGCCGGAATTCTACAAGGACGTGCAGCGGGCGGCGGGCATCGCTGGGTCCGCCTATCGCGGCTTTCCGGCGTGGTCGCCGGAAAAATCCATCGCGCTGATGGATTCGCAGGGCATTGGTTGCTGCGTGATCTCGTACACCTCGCCCGGAATTTGGTTCGGCGACCGCGCGCAGACGCGCGACCTGGCGACGCGCTTCAACGACTATCTGGTGGAGCTCGTCGCGGCCTATCCGACGCGCTTCGGCGCCTTCGCCTTCCTGCCGCTGCCTGATGTCGACGCTTCGCTCAAAGAGCTCGAGCGCGTGACCGAAGTGCTGAAGCTCGAAGGTGTCTGCCTCCTCACCAGCGTCGATGGCCGCTATATCGGCCATCCGGACTTCGACCCCCTCTACGCGGAGCTCAACCGGCGGAGGACCGTCACCTTCGTCCACCCCTGCTATCCGCCGGGCACTGAAGCGGAGGGTTGGGACTTGCCGCGCATGCTCATCGACTACCCGTTCGAAACGACGAAGGTCGCCACGAATCTCATCCTCAAGGGTGTGACGACACGCTGCCCGGACATTCCATGGATCCTGTCGCACGCCGGCGGCACACTGCCCATGCTGGCGCATCGCATCTCGATCTTCGACAGGCGGACGAGCTTCAGCGAAAACTATCCCGAGGGCGCGCTCGCTCATGTAGCGCGCTTCCATTTCGATACGGCGCTGTCGAGCCATCGGGCGCCGCTCGACGCGCTGCGCGCATTCGTGCCTGACAGCCAGATCCTCTTTGGAACGGATTATCCCTACGTGTCGGAAGATGTCGTCGCGGAGGAACGAAGCGGCTTCGATGCGTACCAGGGCTTTCCGCCCGAAGCGCTGATGTCCGTCGAGCGCGGCAACGCGCTGAAGCTCTTCCCGCGCCTGGCCGGCCGTTGAGCCGACCACTGGATCAGGATAGTCGCCGTCGCTGGGCGACTATTCGTGGCCCGGACGCTCGACGATCACCCGGCCCCGACCGCGACGGACGAGATAGCCCCCTTGTGGAATGCGCAGCTTGTCGAGCTCGCAACCAGATCATGATCTTGGCGAAAAGTCTGTCTTCCGTGACAGGTGATGGTTTGGTGGCTGAAGTGGGCCTCCGGAGATAAAGGCTCGATTTCGGTGGAGGCGGTCCGAAAAAGGCCTCTCTCCCACCCAACCGCGCGCCCAAATCCGTCGAAAACCCGCAGAGAGGTCGGAGAGACGGCGCGGGGTACAGTAGTGGTGGGCCCGGCAGGACTCGAACCTGCAACCAGACCGTTATGAGCGGCCGGCTCTAACCGATTGAGCTACGGGCCCGCGTGGCGCGTGCCCGCCCGGCATAGCAGAATTCGCGGCCCCGGTGTAGCGGCGCCGCTCACTGCACGTCGAGAAGCTCGATCTCGAACACCAGCGTCGCGCCGGCCGGGATCGGCCCCACGGCGCGCTGCCCGTAGGCGAGGTCCGGCGGGATGGTCAGCCGGCGCACGCCGCCCACCCGCATGCCGGCGACGCCCTGGTCCCAGCCCTTGATGACATGGCCGGCCCCCAGCAGGAAGCTGAACGGCCGGCCGCGGTCGCGCGAGGAGTCGAACTTGCGGCCGTCGGTCAGCCAGCCGGTGTAGTGCACCGAGACGGTGTGGCCGGGCGACGCCTCGGCACCGGTGCCGGTCTTCAAATCCTCGATCTTGAGCCCGTCGGCCCGGGCGGGCGCGGCGGCGAGAACGACGAGGACGAGCAGGGACACGAAACGGACGGCAAGACGCACAAGCGGGCTCCCTGAATGGACGGTTTCGAGCCAACGGTATAGCAGATCGCGGCCGCGCGCGGCGCAGGCGCGAATGGCCGCACCGCTCAGCCCGCCGGTTTCCTGCCGGGCGCTTGGAACCCGGCCGCTGACCGGCGCGTTGTCCGGCGTCGGCGAAAAGTGTCAAGAACAAGAATGGGTGCGCATGCAGCAACCATCGGACCAGTTTCTACCGCGTGCCCCCACCGGCGTCGCCGGCCTCGACAGCGTGCTGGAAGGCGGGGTCGCCCGCAACCGCCTCCATCTGCTCGAGGGCAGCCCCGGCACCGGCAAGACCACCGTCGCGCTGCAGTTCCTTCTCACCGGCGCCGCCGCGGGCGAGACCGGCATCTATATCAGCCTGGCGGAGACGGAGCAGGAGCTGCGCGAGGGCGCGCGTTCGCACGGCTGGACGATCCCCGACAAGGTGGTGCTGTTCGAGCTCGTGCCGCCGGAGAGCGTGCTCGATCCCGACCAGCGCCAGAGCCTGTTGTATTCGTCCGACCTCGAGCTGGGCGAGGCGGTCCAGCGCATCTTCGAGGCGATCGAGCGGCTGGAGCCTGACCGCGTCGTCATCGACAGCCTGTCCGAAATCCGCCTGCTGGCCCAGAGCTCGCTGCGCTACCGGCGGCAGATCCTCGCGCTCAAGCACTTTTTCGCCCGGCACAACTCCACGGTGATCATGCTGGACGACCTCACCACCGAGACCACCGACCGGGCGGTGCACAGCATCGCCCACAGCGTGATCCATCTCGACCAGCTCGCGCCCATCTATGGCGGCGAGCGCCGCCGGCTGCGCATCGTGAAATGCCGCGGCCAGACCTTCCGCAGCGGCTATCACGACTTCGCCATCCTGGCCGGCGGCGTCCAGGTCTTCCCCCGCCTGGTGGCCGCTGAGCATCGCCAGGAATTCGCCGGCGAGCAGCTGAGCACCGGCGTCGCGCAACTCGACAGCCTGCTCGGCGGCGGGCTGACGGAGGCATCGAGCACGCTGGTGATGGGGCCGGCCGGCACCGGAAAGTCGCTGTTCGTGCTGCACTTCCTCTCCGCCGCCATTGCGCGCGGCGAACGCGCCGCCTTGTTCGTGTTCGAGGAGGAGCTCGGCCTGCTGTTCGCGCGCGCCCGGGCGCTGGGGTTCGATCTCGAGCGCATGCGCGCCGACGGGCATCTGTTCGTGGACCAGCTCGACGCCGCCGAGCTGTCGCCCGGCGAGTTCCTGCACCGCGTCAGGACCTGCGTCGACGCCGAGGGCATCAAGACCGTCGCGATCGACAGCCTCAACGGCTACCACGCGGCGATGCCCGAGGAACAGTTCCTCATCCTGCATCTGCACGAGCTGCTGCAATATCTGAACCGCCTGGGCGTCACCACCTTTCTCACCCTCGCCCAGCACGGCATGGTCGGCGACATGACGCAGCCGATCGACCTGACCTACATCGCCGACTGCGTCATCATGCTGCGCTATTTCGAGGCGGCCGGGCGCGTGCGGCGCGCCATCTCGGTGGTCAAGAAGCGCACCGGCGCGCACGAGAACGCGATCCGCGAATTCCGTATCGAGCAGACGGGCCTCGTGCTCGGCCCGCCGCTCGAAGGCTTCCAGGGCGTGCTGCGCGGAGTGCCCGACTATGTCGGCACGCGCGAGCCGCTGATGAAGGACGGCGGTTGAACGCGCTTCCGCCCCCGGTCGCGGACGGACGAACGGTCATCCTCGCCCCACGGGGCCGCGACGCCCAGATCGCCCGCACCATCCTCGCCGAGGCGAGGCTCGGCGCCGAGACCTGCCCCGACCTGCCCGCGCTGCTCGACGCCATCCAAAGCGGCGCCGACGTCGCCGTCGTGACCGAGGAGGCGGTGCGCGCCGCCGACGTGCGGCCGATCGCGGGATGGGTCGCGGCACAGCCGACCTGGTCCGACTTCCCGTTCATCGTGCTGACCGAGCACGGCGGCGGCATCGAGCGCAACCCGGAGGCCGCCCGCCTGACCGAGACACTGGGCAACGTCACCTTCGTGGAACGGCCCTTCCACCCCACCACGCTGGTCAGCGTCGTGCGCAACAATCTGCGCGGGCGGCGCCGCCAATACGAATGCCGCCGGCTGAACGAGGACCTGGAGGCGCGCGTGGTGGCGCGCACGAGCGGAGCTCGCCTCGGCGAACCGCGAGCTCCTCGGACAGATCGAGGAGCGCGAGCGCGTCGAAACGACGCTGCGCCAGATGCAGCGGATGGAGGCGGTGGGCCAGCTCACCTCGGGCGTCGCGCACGATTTCAACAATCTGCTGACCGTGGTGCTGGGCAACATCCCGTTCCTGGAGCGCGGCCTCGCCGCCGCCGGCATCGACGGGCGGATGCAGCGCCGGCTCGACTACATGCGTCTCGCCGCCGAGCGCGGCGCCAAGCTCACCGACCAGCTTCTGTCCTTCTCGCGCCGCCAGCGGCTCGAGCCGCGCCCGATCGATCTCAACGAATCGGTGGCGGCGATGCACGACCTGCTGCACTCGACCATGGGCGGCACGGTGCGAATCGAGACGCGGCTCGACCCCGGGCTGTGGCCGGCGATGGTCGATCCCACCCAGCTCGAGCTCGTCGTGCTCAACCTCGCGATCAACGCCCGCGACGCGATGGAGGTGGGCGGCACGCTGGTCGTCGCCACCGCCAACGTGCGGCTCGGACCGCCCGCGACGCAGGAGGAGCCGGCGGCGGGCGAGTATGTCTGCCTCAGCGTCTCGGACAGCGGCACGGGAATGGCGCCGGACGTGATCGCCAAGGCGCTGGAGCCGTTCTTCACCACCAAGGAGGCCGGCAAGGGCTCCGGGCTGGGGCTCAGCCAGGTGCTGGGCTTCGTCAAGCAGTCCGGCGGCGGGCTGCGGATCGAATCGACGCTCGGCGAGGGCACGACGGTCTGCGTCTATCTGCCGCCCGCCGCGGCGGCGCCCAGCCGTGACGAGGCGCCTGCGCGCGCGCGCGCCGCCCAGGGCGTGGCCGGAGCGGCGCTGGTCCTGCTGGTCGACGACGACGACGACGTACGCGCAACCACGGCCGAAATGCTGCAGGATATCGGCTGCCGCGTGATCCAGGCGGAGAGCGGCGCCGCCGCGCTCGAGGCGCTGCAGCGCGAGGCGGCGATCGATCTGCTGATGGTGGATTTCGCCATGCCCGGCATGAACGGCGCCGAGCTGCGCCGGCGTGCCCAGTCGGCGCGGCCCGACATGCCGGTGCTGATGATCACCGGCTTCGCCGACCGCGCGGCTCTGCCCGCCCTCGGCGAGGACTACATATTGGGAAAGCCGTTCAGCCAGGACGAGCTGGCGCGGCGGATCGCCCGGCTGCTGGCCGACCGGCGCAGCGGCAAGGTCGCTAGCCTCCAGAGTTAGATCATCTTCCGCTCACGCGGAATCGGGCCGGAGCCCGCTTGTCGGAAGCGGGTGCTACGCGTTCGCGGCGGCGCGCTCGGCGCGCGGCGGCGGGATCTCCTCCATGCCGGCGGGATCGCGCAGCACGTAGCCGCGGCCCCACACCGTCTCGATGTAGTTCTCGCCGCCGGTGGCGGCGCCCAGCTTCTTGCGCAGCTTGCAGACGAACACGTCGATGATCTTGAGCTCGGGCTCGTCCATCCCGCCATAGAGATGGTTGAGGAACATCTCCTTGGTCAGCGTCGTGCCCTTGCGCAGGCTGAGAAGCTCGAGGATGCCGTACTCCTTGCCGGTCAGGTGCAGCGGCTGGCCCTCGACCTCGACCGTGCGGGTGTCCAGGTTCACCTGCAGCCGGCCGGTGCGGATGATCGATTCGGAGAAGCCCTTGGAGCGGCGGATGATGGCCTGGATGCGGGCCACCAGCTCGGCCTTGTCGAACGGCTTGGTCAGGTAGTCGTCGGCGCCGAAGCCCAGCCCGCGGACCTTCTTCTCGGCCTCGTTGAGGCCCGACAGGATCAGGATGGGCGTGCGCACGCGCGCCGAGCGCAGGCGGCGCAGCACCTCGTACCCGTCGATGTCGGGCAGCATCAGGTCGAGGATGATGATGTCGTAATCGTACAGCTTGCCGATCTCCAGCCCGTCCTCGCCCAGATCGGTCGAGTCCACGATGAAGCCCTCGGACTTGAGCATCAGCTCGATCGTCTTGGCGGTGGATGTGTCGTCTTCGACGAGCAGCACACGCATGTATCCGTCCCCCGTTCCGGAAGTCAGCTTCCGTTAACCCAGTGCGATATTCGGCCTTAACGATTAACAAACTGTAACCACGGCCGCGTCGACGCAAGAGTTTTTACCGATCGTTAAAGTCCGGCCCGCATGATCCCTGGGCCGTCGGCGCTCCTGGCGGCGCCGCGGAAACGATTGTTCTAAAACCGACAAATGCGGACGTGGTGAGGATTCCCTGAACGCAATTCGCTCTCTCGCGGCGGAAATCGAGCGCGTGTCCCCGCAGCTCGAATTCGGCCGGGTCACCGGGGTCATGGGCATGCTGGTCGAGCTGGGCGGCGCGCCCGGCTCGCTCAGCGTCGGCGACCGCTGCGAGGTGATGGCCCGGGGCCGCGCGCCCGTGCCGTGCGAGGTGATCGGTTTCCGCGCCGGCCGCGCCCTGATGATGCCGTTCGGCCCGCTCGAAGGGGTCGGGCTCGGCTGCAAGGCCGTGGTCGGCATGGCCCAGCCGGTGATCCATCCGCACCCCGCGTGGCTCGGCCGGGCGCTCGACGCCATCGCCCAGCCGGTCGACGGCGGGCGGCCCGCTGGTCCAGGGGATCGACGCCTATCCGCTGCGCGCCGCGCCGCCGCCGGCGCACGGGCGCCGCCGCGTCGCCGGCAAGATCGACCTCGGCGTGCGCGCCATCAACACCTTCCTTACCTGCTGCCGCGGCCAGCGCATGGGGATCTTCGCGGCGTCGGGCGTCGGCAAGTCGGTGCTGCTGTCGATGCTCGCCAAGTACACCGTGGCCGACGTCAACGTGATCGGGCTGATCGGCGAGCGCGGCCGCGAGGTGCAGGAGTTCATCGAGGAGAATCTCGGGCCGGAGGGAATGGCGCGGACGGTGCTGGTGATCGCCACCTCGGACGAGCCGCCCTTGATGCGCCGCCAGGCCGCCTATCTCACCCTCGCCATCGCCGAGTATTTCCGCGACCAGGGCAAGGACGTGCTGTGCATGATCGATTCGATCACGCGCTTCGCCCAGGCCCAGCGCGAGATCGGCCTGTCGGCGGGCGAGCCGCCGGCGACCAAGGGCTACACCCCGACCGTATTCGCCGAAATCCCCAAGGTGCTCGAGCGCGCGGGGCCCGGCACCGGGGCGGGCACGATCACCGGCCTGTTCACCGTGCTGGTCGAGGGCGACGACCACGACGAGCCGGTGGCCGACGCGGTGCGCGCCACGCTCGACGGGCACATCGTGCTCGATCGCCAGATCGCCGAGCGCGGTCGCTATCCCGCCATCAACGTGCTGCGTCAGCGTCTCGCGCGTCATGCCGGGCTGCAACGCGCCCGAGGAGAACGCGCTGGTCGCGCGCGCCCGGGCGCTGATCGCGCGCTACGAGGACATGGCCGACATGATCCGCCTGGGCGCCTACCGCAAGGGCGCCGATCCCGAGACGGACGCCGCCATCGCCCATCGCGACGCGCTGGAGGCCTTTCTGGCCCAGGACCAGGGCGAGCGCTGCGGGCTCGCTGACGGCTACACCCGCCTCGCCCAGATCCTGGCGTCGCAAGGGGCGGCGTGATGAAGGGCCTCGACGGGCTGATCCGGCTGCACCGCTGGAAGCTCGACGAAAGCCGCCGCACGCTGGCCGGGCTTCAGGCCCTCGCCGACGATTTCCGCGGCCAGATGCGGGCACTCGACGACAATGTGCGCCGCGAGGCGGAGGTCGCCCGCACCTCGCCCGAAGCCGCCCAGACTTATGGCGGGTACTTGGCGGCCACGCGCGCGCGGCGCGAGCGGCTGTCCCGCTCGCTCGCCGAGGTGGAGCGCCAGACGGCCGAGACGCACGAGGCCGTGGGCCGCGCGTTCCAGGACCTCAAGCGCTTCGAGCTGGCGCAGGAGGCGCAGGATCGCCGCACCGCCGACGTTCTGCGTCGCGCCGAGCAGTCCCGCATCGACGAGGTCGGGCTCAACCTCTACCGCCGGTCCTCCGGCCGCGGCTGAACCCGCCGGCTCACGGCATGCCGAGCCGCTCGCGGGTCGCGTTGTCGAGCCGGCCCGTCACCGCCAGGTGGTGGTCGCGCTGGAACTGGCGGATCGCCTGCTTCGTGTGCGGCCCCATCAGCCCGTCGGCCTGCAGCGACGCGCCGCTGACGTTCAGCGCCTGCTGCGCCTGGCGCACCGTCGTGGGCCCCATCGCCTGTGCCGGGGACCGCTCCGGGCCGGCGGCCGACGGCGTCGCCGTCGGGCCCAACCGGCTGCCGTTGGCGCTGTTGGCGCTGGGGTTGAGGCCGGTGCCGTTCAGCATGCTCGCCGTGCCGGGGCCGGTTTCCGGGGCCGCGGGGGTGGCGTTACCGGCGGCGCCGTTGCCCGTATTCACGCCCGTGTCCGCGCCGATCCCGGTGCGCGGCGCGACGCCGACGCCGGTCCGGCCCTCGACGCCGATCCCGGTGCGGCTCTGCGTGCCCGGTGCGGCGGGGGCGCCGGGCACGTTGGGCGCGCCGGGCGTGCCGCCGGTTGGGTTGGGTCCGCGGTTGAGCGTGCCGGAATAGGCGGGCGCCGTGCCTGCCGCGCCCGCCGAGCCGCCGGCGGCGCCCGACGACGACCCCGACGAGCCCGATGAGCTCGACGAGCCGGACGAGGCGGCGATCGCCCCCAGCGGCAGGCCCACGATGGCCGCCGCCAGGGCCAGCTTCTTGACCTTCCGTGCCATGACTCCTCCTTCGCCTCCCGCGTGGGCGGCGCCCGCCGCGCGTGGCGGCGGGCGTCCGCGTCGAGCTAGCGGCTGACGATGTTCAGCTTCTGCTCGGTCTGCTGGTCGATCCGGCCGGTCGCCTGCAGGCCGTTCTGCTGCTGGTAGTTGCGCAGCGCGCTGCGGGTATTCTGGCCCATCACGCCGTCGACCTGCAGCGACGCGCCGTTGGCGTTCAGCGCCTGCTGCAGCTGGCGCACTTCCTCGCGGCCCTGGGCGTGCTGCATGCCGAACCGCTGGTCGGACGAGCCGTTCGTGCGCATGTCGGCCTGGCCCTGGCCGGCGTTGCGCATGTCGGCATTCCGGTCGGAATTGCGCTCAAACGTGCCGTTCCTGTCGGCGCTGGCTTGCCCGTTGCCGCTCTTCGCGCCGTTCCGGTACGAGGCGAGGTTCAGCGACTGGCGCGTCTGCTGGTCGATGGTGCCGGTCGCCCGCAGCCCGTTCTGCTGCTGGTAGTTGCGCAGGGCGGCGCGGGTGTTCGGCCCCATGATGCCGTCAACGCGAAGCGACGCGCCCTTCTCGTTCAGCGCCTGCTGCAGCGCACGCACGCGGCTGTGGCTCATGCGCTGGCCGTGGAACGTCACGTTCCCATTCGCCTTCTCGTTCTCGTCCCCGTTCGCGAAGGCGCGCGGCTGCGCCGGGGCGGCCTGCTCGGCCTGGGCCGAACGGTGGGGCTGGGCATTCTGGTCATTGCCCATCAGGCCGCTGCATGCGCCCAGGGGCAGCGCGACGATGGCGGTGGTGGCGAGGCCCAGCGTCCTGAATTTCTTGAGATCGAACTTCATTGCCTTCCTCCGAACTCTGAAATGCGGGGGGCCGCGGTGCGGCCCGTACTGCCCATGTAAACGCATGAGGAAGGGGTGTTGCCGCCGCGACGGCCCGCGCTCACGCGCGGATCACGGAAGGGCGGCTTACGATCACAGCCAGCGCCGCACGCGACGGCAGTAGTCGCGGTAGGCGTCGCCGAACCGGCGCTGCAGGTAGCGTTCTTCGCGCCGCACCACGCCGTAATGCAGCGCCGCCATCAAGGGCGCAGCCATCAGGATGACCCACAGGCTGCCGGCGGCGAACCCGACCGCCACGACACCTGTCAGCATCGCCAGGTAGATCGGGTTGCGGCTGACGCGATAGAGCCCGTCCGTCACCAGCGCGGTGGTCGGCCGATTGGGCTCGACATGCGTGCCGGCGCGGCGGAAGCGGCGGAAGGAATCGAGCGGCACCAGCGCGGCGGCGACGGCCAGCGCGATGCCCGCGGCGCGTCGCGCGTCGGGGGCGGGAAGGGTGGCGAGCGGCCACAGCCATTCCAGGGCGAACCCGATCCCCAGCGCCGCAAAGGTGATCAGCGGCGGCGGCGCGACGACGCCCGCCGTGTCGCGCGGGGAATTCGCCACCACGTCGCTCCTGCGCCGCGCAGCTCAGACCTGGTCGTTGACGCCCAGCGCCCAGCCGCCATAGCTCGACCCGTTGCTGTCCCACACCAGTGCGATGTGCTGCTGCACGGCATGGGCGTCGCGCCAGAACCGGCCGATCGGGTTGTCGGTGGTCAGCCCCTGTCCGCCGATCAGCGGGAACACGCCTTCCACTGCCTGGACGGCGAGCAGCGAGGCGAAGCTCGAAGTCGCGCTTGTAGCGGATGCGCTGGGCCGGCGTCGGCCAGTTGCCCTCGCGCGTCAGGCGGTTCATCTCCTCCAGGCTGCGCGCGACGATGGTGCGCGCCGCGTCGGCCTCGGCCGAGGCCTTGGCGATGCGCAGCTGAACGCTCTGCAGGTTGGCGAGCTTCATGCGCGTGCCGGCCGTCGATTTTTCCTTCAGCTCGTCGACCAGCATGGCGACCGCGCCCTGCGCCGCGCCGACGCCGGTGCCGACCAGGTTGTAGGAGAACACGCCGAACAAAGGCAGCTTGTAGATGTGCTCGTCGTTCACGGCGCTGCCCGGCGTGGGGCCGCCATTCAGGTCGTTGACCCGGAGGAAATGGCTGTCGGGCACGAACACGTCGCGCGCGATCACGTCGTTCGAGCCGGTGGCGGCGAGGCCGGTGACGTGCCAGACGTCGACGATCTCGCACTCTTTCAGCGGCATCAGCACGAAGAACCGGTCGGGCGGGCCCTTCTCGACCGGCATCACCACCTGCACCAGCACCCACTGGCACAGATCGACGCCCGACGAGAAGCGCCAGCGGCCGGACAGGCGATAGCCGCCCGCCACCTTCTCGTAGCGGTGCTCGGCCGCGAAGAAGCAGCTCGCGATCAACTGGCCGTCGTCGTCGCCCCACACGCGCTCCTGCGCCTCGGGTTCCATCATGCCCAGGATCCAGGCGTGGCAGGTGGTGATCGACGCCACCCAGCCCGACGACGCGCAGCCATGCGCCACCTCGGACGAGATCTCGCAATTCACGCCGTAATCCAGCCCGTACCCGCCATAGCGGGTCGGCTGCAGCACCTTGTAGAAGCCCGCCTCGCGGAACTCCTCGTGGGTCGCGGGCGGCAGGCGGCGCAGCGTTTCCGCCTCGCGGGCACGCTTGGCGACCACCGGCGCCAGGTCGCGCGCGCGGGCGATCAAGGTCGCGGCGGTCGGCGCGTTGCTGGTTGGGCTCTGCCCCATCGTGGTCGCCATCGGATGCTCCTGAACTGGCCGGTACAGGTTATTGAAGCCGCAGTTCGGCCTTGCACGCAAGCATGGCGTGAACAGTTCAGGCGGCGACCCGGATGGCGCCGACAACGCGGCCGGCGACGTTGCGGATGGGCGGCGCCAGCGCGTCGGCCAGCGCGGCCTCGGCCCCTTCCAGAGCGCCCAGCCGCACCAGCACGTGGCCCAGCGCGACTGCGGCCGCGCGTCCCGCCCCGTCGGCGACCTTGAGGGCGACGCCGAGCCCGCCTTGGGGCCAGGCGGCGGCATACACGCCTTCCGCCCCCTCCTTGACCAGGACGGCGCCCTGCGTCGCCTCGATGACGCGGGTGGTGAACCGGCCGCTGCCGGCCACCAGGAACGGCTCGGCCGCCATCGCCGCCCGAATGCGCGAGACGGCGGCGCGGCGCGGCGCGGCGAGCCCTGCGGGGTCGGCGAAGCGGGCGAAGGCGCCGGGCAAGTGATGACAAGGGGCAGCGCCGCGATGGGGATGCCGCACCCGTCGATGCCGCGCGGCGCGCCCTCCAGCCGACTCCCCCGCCATCTCGAACACGGTTTCGAGCGCCAGGCGCTGGCTCGGATGGTCGGCGCCGATATAGCCCCTGGTCGGCGCCCCCAGATGGCGGGCGACGGTGAGGAAGCCCGTGTGCTTGCCCGAGCAGTTGTTGTGGAGCTGGCTCGGCGCTTCGCCCGAAAGCGCCAGCGCCAGGGCGGCGGCGGGGTCGGACGGCGCGTGCGCGCCGCATTCGAGGTCGGGTTCGCCAAGCCCCAGCCGGGCGAGCCAGGCCGCGGCGGTGGCCACATGGCGCGGCTCGGCCCCGTGGCTCGCGCAGGCCAGCGCGATCTCGGCGTCGCCGAGTCCATGGGCCTCGGCCGCGCCGGTCTCGATCAGGGGAAGCGCCTGCAGCGGCTTGATGGCGGAGCGGGGATAGACCAGCGCCGCGATGTCGCCCGCCGCGAAGGCGACCCGGCCGGCGGCGTCGACCGCGCAGGCGGCGACGCGATGGCGGCTTTCCACCATCTCTCCGCGCACGATTTCGATCATCAGCGGGTCCATGGCCCTCATATGGGTTGGCGCGAACGGCCAAGCCATCGTCCGGTGCGCGCGGGGGGCAACTTGGCGCAGGGCGGGGAGCGCGCTAGATTACCCTCCATCCGACGTGGAGGAGACCATGGTCGAAAATGTCGAGAAGTCGAAGGAAGAGTGGCGCAAGGAGCTCTCGCCAGAGGCCTATCAGGTGACGCGCGAGCACGGCACCGAGCGGCCCTTCACCGGCAAGTACAACGCCGCGAAGGACAAGGGCACCTATCGCTGCATCTGCTGCGGCAATCCCGCTGTTCGAATCCGACACCAAGTTCGATTCCGGCACGGGCTGGCCCAGCTTCTATGCGCCGATCGGGCCCGGCGCGGTCACCACGAAGTCCGACTTCTCGATGTTCGTGCCGCGCACCGAAGTGCTGTGCGCCAAGTGCGAGGCCCATCTCGGCCACGTGTTCAACGACGGGCCGGCGCCGACCGGGCAGCGCTACTGCATGAACTCGGTCGCGCTCGACCTCGAAAAAAAGGACGAGACGAAGAAGGACTGAACGTCCGAATCCAGGGAGGACACGTCATGGCAACCGCGAATGTCCGCGGCCTTAACATCAACTACGAGATCGTCGGCGATCATGGCCCGTTCGTGACCATGGTCACCGGCGGGCGGCGCGGCTATGGCGAGTTCGTGCCGCTGGCCAGGAAGATCGCCGCCAAGGGCTACCGGGTGCTGCTGCACGACCGGCGCAACACCGGCGCGTCCGACATGCTGCTCGACGATTCCGAGGTCGAGGAGGTGGTGTGGTCCGACGATCTGCACGAGCTGCTGCGCCAGCTCGGCGGGCTGCCGGCCTTCATCGGCGGCTCGTCCTCGGGCGCGCGCACCTCGCTGCTGTTCGCGATCCGCCATCCCGACGCGGTGCGCGGCCTGCTGCTCCTGCGCGTGACCGGCGGGGCGTTCGCCGCCAAGCGCCTGCCCGAGAACTATTACGGCCAGTTCATCGAGATCGCGAAGAAGGGCGGCATGCAGGCGATCTGCGAGACCGAGGCCTACCAGGAGCGCATCCAGGCCAACCCGGCCAACCGCGACAAGCTGATGGCGATGGACCCCGACCGCTTCGTCGCGATCATGACCAGGCTGCGCGACCGGTTCGTCGCCGGGGCCAACCTGCCGGTGATGGGCGTCACCGAGGAACAGCTCGCCAAGATCAAGGCGCCGGCGATGATCATCCCGGGCAACGACAACACCCACTCGTCCGAAAGCGGGCGCATCGCCCACCGCATGATCCCGAACAGCGAAATCCACCAGCTACCGATCACCGACAAGGACGTGCCGCTGATCCCGTTCGAGGAATGGGCGCCCTACGAGCCCGAGATCACCCAGGTCTTCACCGACTTCATGGCGCGGCACTGACGGCGACGGGCTTGCGGTGAGGCTGTAGGGGCCGGTCCCCGACCCGCCTCTACAAGCGTCGGACCGCTATTCGTACCTCAGCGCCTCGATGGGATCGAGGCGGGCGGCCTTGCGCGCCGGGTACAGCCCGAAGAACACCCCGATCGCGGCCGAGAAGCCGAACGCGATCACCACCGATTGCGGCTGGATCACCATGGGCCAGCCGGCCAGCCCGGCGATCGCCTGCGATCCGCCGAGGCCGATCGCGACGCCCAGCGCGCCGCCGATCAGCGACAGGGTCAGCGCCTCGATCAGGAATTGCGACATGATATCGCCGGACGAGGCGCCGACCGCCATGCGCAGGCCGATCTCGCGCGTGCGCTCGGTCACCGAGACCAGCATGATGTTCATGATGCCGATGCCGCCCACCACCAGCGAGACCGATGCGATGGCGCCCAGCAGAAGCGTCATCACGCGCGACGATTCCGCGCGCGCCTGAAGGAACTGCGACAGGTTCCGCGTCGAGAAGTCGGCCGGCTGGCCCTCGCGGATGCGGTGGCGCTGGCGCAGCAGCGCGTTGACCTGGCTTTCGACATCGTTCACCGCCTCGGCCGTCTCGGCCTTGACCATGATCGAGCCGACCAGCGAGCCCGACAGGCGCCGCCCGCCCAGCACGCGCTGCTTGGCGGTCGAGATCGGCACGTAGACGGCGTCGTCCTGGTCCTGGCCGAAGCCCGTCTGGCCCTTGGATTCGAGTACCCCGATCACCGTGAAGGGCACGCTGGAGATGCGCACGGTCTGGCCGATCGGGTCGGTGCCGGCGCCGAACAGATTGTCCACCACCGTCTGGCCCAGAAGCGCCGACTTGCCCGCGCCGCGCACATCCTGGTCGGAAAAGTCGCGGCCCGAGGCGATGCCCCATTCGCGCGCGGCGAAATATTCGGATGTGACGCCGTTGATCTGGGTCGACCAGTTGCGGTTGCCCGCGACCAGCTGGCCCTGGCCGCGCACCGACGGCGCGACGACGGCGACGCCCGCGATGCCGCGGATCGCATCGGCGTCGTCGTCGGTGAGAGTGGGGAGCGAGCCCGAACCGAGCCGCGCGCCGCCCGAGAAGCCCGAGCCGGGCAGCACCACGATCAGGTTCGAGCCCAGGCTCTGGATCATGTTCTGCACGCGCGACTGGGCGCCGGCGCCGACGCCCACCATCGCGATCACCGCGCCGACGCCGATGATGATGCCGAGCGCGGTCAGCACGCTGCGCAGCACGTTGACCCGGATCGAATTGAGCGCGGTCAGGAAGCAGTCGAACAGGCTCATGCCGCGACGTCCCCCGCCGCCGGCAGGGCATTGAGCGCGGCGCGCGCGTCGGCCGGCTGGACGATCCGCTCGTCGCGGCGCAGCCGTCCGTCGTGAAAATGCATCACGCGGCTGGTGAACTGCGCCACCTCCGGGTTGTGGGTGACGATGACGATGGTGTTGCCGGAGCGATTCAGCGCCTGGAACAGCGCCATGATCTCGATGCCCGTGCGCGAATCCAGCGCGCCGGTCGGTTCGTCGGCGAGCAGCAGCGACGGCTGGTTGACCAGCGCCCGGGCGATGGCCACGCGCTGCTGCTGGCCGCCGGAAAGCTGCGCCGGGTGATGTTCCGCGCGCTCGGCAAGCCCGACGGCGTCGAGCACCTCGGCGACGCGGGCGTGGCGCCTGGCGCGCGGCCAGCGGGCGTACGACAGCGGCAGGCCGACATTGATCTCGGCCGACAGGCGCGGCAGCAGGTTGAACTGCTGGAACACGAACCCGATGCGCTCGTTGCGCAGCCGCGCCAGCGCGTCGCCCGCCAGCGAGGCGACGTCGGTGCCGTCGAACAGATACTGCCCCTCGCTCGGCCGGTCGAGGCAGCCCAGCAGGTTCATCAGGGTCGACTTGCCCGAACCCGACTGGCCCATGATCGACACGAACTCGCCCGGCTCGATGGTGACCGAAACGTCGGCCAGCGCGTGCACCACCTGCGGGCCGACCTGGTAGTCCTTGCCGAGCCGCGCGGTGTGGACGACCGCGGTCACAGGCGCAGCCCGCGGAACCGGCCCGTCGCGGCGGTCTTGACCTTCTCGATGCCGGTCGCCACCGCTTCGCCCGGCTTCAGCGCGCCGGAAAGCACCTCGGTCGCCGAGCCGTCGTCGAGCCCGAGGCGCAGCGTGACGGGCTTCAGCGTGCCGTCGGCGCCGACGACATAGACCCGGCCGGAGGCGGCCTGCGCCTGCTGACCGCGCGCGCTCTGCAACCGCTCGAGCTTCGCCTTCTGGTCGTCGGACAGGACAGCGGCGAGCTCCGCCATCGCCTTCTGGCGAAGCTGGCGGAACATCGAACCCATCTCCTGCGGCGCCACGCCCTGCTGGCGCAGCGCACGCGCCGCCTCGCCCATCGACTTGAAGATGTCGCGCGCCTTCGCCTGCTGGTCGGCGGTCAGGGCCAGGGCGCGGGTCAGCCGCTCGATCTGCTCCTGCGGCGAAGGCTGGCCGCCCGGCCGCCCGGGGCCCGGCGCCGCGGCCGGCGTCGCGCCCGCGCCCTGCGGATGGAAGCGAAGCGCGGCGTCCGGCACCTTCAGCGCCTCGTTGCGCTCGGCCACGACCACGTGGACGTTCGCCGTCATGCCCGGCATCAGCTTGAGCTCGGAATTGTCGGCCGAGACGACGACGATGTAGGTGGTGACGTTCTGCACCACCTGGGGCGCGAGGCGCACCTGGTCGACGCGGCCCTGGAACTGACGGTCGGGGAACGAGTCGACGGTGAAGGCGACGCGCTGGCCCTCGCGCACGCGGCCGATATCGGCCTCGTCGACGTTCACCAGCACCTGCATCCGGCGCAAATCCTGGGCGATGGTGAACAGCTTGGGCGCCTGGAAGCTGGCCGCCACGGTCTGGCCGGGGTCGATCGCGCGCTCGACCACCACCCCGGCGACGGGCGAGTGGATGGTGGTGTGATCGAGATCGAGCCGGGCGTCGTCGAGCGACGCCTGCATCTGGCGCACGGTGGCCTTGGCGGTCTCCACCTGCGCCTGGGCCATGGCGAGCGCCGCCTCGGACGAGGCGACGTCGGCCGTGGCCTGGTCGTGCGCCATCACCGCCTTGTCCATGTCGATCTTGGCGGTGAAGCCCGATTTCGACAGGGAACGCTTGCGCTCCAGGTCGATGCGGGCCTGGGTCTCGCCGGCGCGGGCCTTCAGGATGTCGGCGCGGGCGCGCGCCACGGCCGCCGTCTGCTGCAGCACGTTGGCGCGGGAGAGGGCGAGCTGCGCGTCGACCTGGCTCACCTTCGCCTGCATCTTGGCGGGGTCGAGCCGCGCGATCACCTGGTCCTTGGCGACGCGCGAGTTGAAATCCACCAGCACGTCGCGCACCTGGCCCGAAACCTGCGAGCCGACCTCGACCGTGGTCACGGCGCCCAGCGTGCCCGAGGCGGAGACGGTGGCGCGCAGCGCGCCGCGCGCGACGGGCTCGGTCTTGTATTTCACCTGGTCGGCGTCGTCGCCGTAGCCCGAAAAGGCCGCCGCAGCCGTGACCACCGCGATGGCCGCGGCAAAGCTGCCGATGACTGTCCTGGTCCGCATGGTCCCGCCGTCCTGCCGGGCGCGACGTCCGCCGACGTGCCCGTCCGCCCCGAATGATACACGGGAACGGGGGGTGAATCCGTCGCCACGGGGGCCGGCGGGACGCCCTAATGCCGGAAGTGGCGCATCCCGGTGAAGACCATGGCGATGCCGGCCTTGTCGGCGGCGGCGATCACCTCGTCGTCGCGCACGGATCCGCCCGGCTGGATCACCGAGGTGGCGCCGGCGGCGACCGCCGCCTCCAGCCCGTCGGCGAAGGGGAAGAACGCGTCCGACGCCACGGCCGAGCCCCTGGTGGCGGGCTCGGCGGCGCCGGCGGCCCGGGCCGCGTCCTCGGCCTTGCGGGCGGCGATGCGCGAGGAATCGACCCGGCTCATCTGGCCCGCCCCGATGCCCACCGTGGCCCCGCCCTTGGCGTAGACGATGGCGTTCGACTTCACATGCTTGCACACGGTGAAGGCGAACAGCAGGTCGGCGGTCTCGGCCTCGGTCGGGGCGCGTTTGGTCACGATTTTCAGCTCGGCGGCGCCGATGCGGCCGGAATCGCGGTCCTGCACCAGGAACCCGCCGGCGAGCTGGCGCCAGGCGAGCGCCGGCGCGGCCGGGTCGGGCATCGCGCCCGTCTCCAGCACCCGAAGGTTCTTCTTGGTGGCCAGCACCTTGCGGGCGCCCTCGTCGATCTCGGGGGCGATCACCACCTCGGCGAACAGCTTGGCGATCAGCTCCGCGGTGGCGCCGTCCAGCGTCCGGTTGACCGCGACGATGCCGCCGAAGGCGCTGACCGGATCGCAGGCCAGCGCGCGCGGATACGCGTCGGCCAGCGAGGCGCCGGTCGCCACGCCGCACGGGTTGGCGTGCTTGATGATGGCGACGGCGGGCGGGCCGAACTCGGCCACCAGCTCGAATGCCGCGTCGGTGTCGTTCAGATTGTTGTAGCTCAGCTCCTTGCCCTGGAGCTGGCGCGCCGTCGCGACGCCGGGCCGCGCCGCGCCGGCCCCGACCGCGCGGTAGAACGCCGCGCCCTGGTGGGGGTTCTCGCCATAGCGCATCGCCTGGGCCAGCCGGCCGGCGAAGGCGATGCGGCGCGGGAAGCGCTCGCCCGCCTGGCCCGCGAACCATTCCGACACGGCGGCGTCGTAGGCGGCGGTGCGGCCATAGGCGGTGGCGGCCAGGCGCTTGCGCAGCGCCGGGCTGGTCGCGCCGTCATGGGCCGCCATCTCGTCCATTACGGGCTGGTAGTCCTCGGGGTCGACCACCACGGTCACCGCGGCGTGGTTCTTGGCGGCGGCGCGGATCAATGTGGGGCCGCCGATGTCGATGTTCTCGACGCATGCATCGAAGCCCGCGCCCTTGGCCACCGTCTCCTCGAACGGGTAGAGGTTGACCACCACCAGGTCGATCGGCGCGATGTCGTGCGCCGCCATCGCCGCCGCGTCGCCTTCGTGCCCGCGCCGGGCGAGAATCCCGCCATGTACCTTGGGATGCAGCGTCTTGACCCGCCCGTCCATCATCTCGGGAAAGCCGGTATGGTCGGACACCTCGGTCACGGCGATGCCGGCCTCGGCCAGCGTGCGCGCGGTACCGCCGGTGGACAGGATCTCCACGCCGCGCGACGCCAGGAAGCGGCCGAGCTCGACCAGCCCCGACTTGTCGGAGACGGAGATCAGGGCCCGGCGGATGGGCTGCGTTTCGGTCATGGCGCGTGCGTATCGCACTGCCGCGCGCGGCGCAACAGCCGTTACGGTCCGGTGATGGCCGTTCGTGCTTCGAGACGCGGTCCTTCGGACCGCTCCTCAGCATATCGGTCCTTCGGACCGCTCCTCAGCATGTACGGCTTTATCCCGTTCGCCCTGAGGATGCCGCGGCTGACCCGCTACGGGCGCGTCCCGATGCGCTCAGGCGACGGGTGGTATCGCTACGGCGCGCGCGCGGTCAGCGGCGGCGCGGCGTCGGTCGGGCGGTACTCGGGCACCAGCCGGCGGACGATGGCGCGGCATTCGTCCTCGGCGCCGGCGCGGGCGGCCGCGGCCAGCTCGTCGATGGCGCGGGCGATCAGCGCGCGGTCGGCGGTGCGGGGCGCGGCAAGCAAGATGCCCGGATAGCGCGTCGGCACCAGCGATTCGGATTCGTGCAGCAACTCCTCGGCCAGCTTCTCGCCGGGGCGCAGCCCCGTGATCTCGATCTTCACGTCGTCGCCCGGGCGCAGCCCTGCCAGCAGGATCATCTGACGCGCGAGGTCGAGGATGCGCACCGGCGCGCCCATGTCGAGCACGTAGATCTGGCCGTGGTCGGCCTCGGCGCTGGCGCCCAGCACCGACGCCTCGACCACCAGCTCGACCGCCTCGCGCACCGTCATGAAATAGCGCTTCATGTCGGGATGGGTGACGGTCAGCGGCCCGCCGCGCGCGAGCTGGCGCTGGAACAGCGGCACGACGGAGCCGGTCGAGCCCAGCACGTTGCCGAACCGGACGGTCACGAAGCGCGTGCCCGGCCCGGCGTTGCGCGTCGATTCCAGGTCCAGCGCCTGGCAGTACGCCTCGGCGATGCGCTTTGTGGCACCCATCGCGCTCGACGGGTTGACCGCCTTGTCGGTCGAGATCAGCACCATCGCGCCCACGCCGTTGGCGATGCAGGCGTCGGCGACGACGCGCGTGCCGATCACGTTGGTCAGCACCCCCTCGGTCGGATGCGCCTCGACCACCGGCACGTGCTTCAGCGCGGCGGCGTGGAACACCAGCTCGGGCTTCTCGGCGGCGAAGGCGGCGGCGACGCGCCGGGCGTCGCGCACGTCGGCGAGGATGGCGGCGCGGTCGAGGGCGGGGTGGCGCTCGGCAAGTTCCAGGTCGATGGAATAGAGCTGAAACTCCGACGAATCGACCAGCGCCAGGCGGGCCGGGCCGAACGCGGCCACCTGGCGCACCAGCTCGCCGCCGATGGTGCCGCCCGCGCCGGTCACCATCACCCGCTTGCCGGCGATCAGCGCCTTCATCGCCGCGCGGTCCAGCACCGTTTGGGGCCGGCCCAGCAGATCCTCGATGGCGATCGGGCGCACCTCCACACGGTCGGCGATCCCCGCCTTGAAGTCGGTCAGGCGTGGCAGGCGCGACAGCGTCATGCCCAGCGTCTCGGCGCGTTCCAGAAGACGGCCCACCTGCGCGCCGTCCATCGTGTCCTTGGTCAGCACCAGGCGCTGTGGCCGGACGGCGCTCCGCGCCAGCCGCTCGACCACCCGCGACAGATCGTCGATGCCGCCGAGCACCTTGATGCCGTGGATGTCGCGCCCGATGCGCGAGCCCTTCTCGTCCACGATCCCGGCCACGCGATAGGGCGAGCTGGCGGAATTGTTCACCGCGCGGATGAACAGCTCGGCCGCGTCGCCCGCGCCGACCAGCAGCACCGGGATGCGGCGCCGCCCGCCCTTGTTGGCGAGGCGCGAGCGCGCGCCCAGCAGGAGCGCGCCCAGCCCGCGGTCCTTGACCAGCCGGTAGGCGAGGCGCGGCCCGCCCAGCATCGTCACCAGCACGAACCAGTTGATCACCAGGGTGGAGCGCGGATAGGCGTCCAGCCGCGTGATCAGGAACATCAGCGCCAGGTAGATCAGCACGGCGAGCGCCGACGCCTTCATGATCGAGGCAAGATCGCTGAGCGAGGCGTAGCGCCACACCCCCGCATAGAGCCGCATCGACACGAAGACGATCGCGGCGACCGCGGCGAAGACCAGCGTCCCCTGCACGATCACCGTGGAATCGTAATGGAAGGCGCTGTCGCCCAGCCGCAGATAGAGCGAGACCAGATACGACGCCGCCGCCATCACCACGTCATGCAGGAACGCGATGCGCGGCCGGGCAGACCTCAGCACGAAGGGCAGCTTCAAGGTGGGATCATCCCTCCTGGACGGGCGACCATAACACAGAGGCCGCGTCGCGGTGGCACCAGAAGATGTCGCCCTCGGCTAACCCGTCGAGCGGCACCAGCCGGTCGCCGCCGGCCCAGCGGAACGGCGCGTAGCCCCAGCTTTCCAGCATCCGCCACGCGGCCTCCAGGCTGTCGCCGGCGCGGGCGAGGAAGGCGTCGGCCATCTCCAGCATCAGGACCGGGCGCAGCCGGCGCAGCGTGCGCTCGCCGCCCGCCAGCATGCGCATCTCCCACCCCTCGATATCGGCCTTCACCAGGTCGAGCCGGGTGAGCCCGACCTCGGCCGCGAACGCGTCGATGGTGATGACGGCGACGGGCTCGGCCCGCGTGATCCGGCCCCCCGCCTCGGGGCCCATGTGCGACAGGCCGAACCGCACGCTGCCCTTGGCCTTGACCGGCACGGTCAGCGCCGCCTCGCCCGGCGCGTCGGACAGGCCCTGCGGCCGGATCGTCACGTTGGCGATGCGGTTCGCCCGGACGGCGAGGTGCAGGAGGGAAAGGGCGTAGCTCCCCGGCTCGAAGCTGTAGACCCGGCCCTCGGGCACCAGCCGGGCGAACAAGGTGGCGAACTGGCCGGAATGGCCGCCCACGTCCAGCACGACGCCGTCGGGCGGCACCAGGCGGCGGAACAGCGGCCGCATCTCCGCATGGTGCTGCTTCGCCACCGCCTTGAAGGCATGGGCGAGCCACGTGCCCTTGGCGCGCAGCGGCAGGGTGCGGAAGCGGAACGGGTCGGGTGCGGCGGCGCGGGCCATCAGTCGAACGGATAGACGCCGGGCTCGGGCAGGAAACTGTCCTCGAACCCCCGGAAACCGCCGCGCGCCACCGCCTCCCACGCCTCGCGCGCGGACCCGCCGATATGGGGCGTCGCGACCACGTTCGGCAGGTTGGCGAGCTCCAGGTCGATCTTCGGCTCGTTCGCGAACACGTCGAACGCCGCGGCGGCGAGCCGCCCGTCCGCGAGCCGTTCCTTCAGCGCCGCCTCGTCGACGATGCCGCCGCGCGCGGTGTTGACCAGGATCGCGCCGGGCCGCAGCTGATCGAGCGTCGCCGCGTCATAGAGCCCCATGGTCGAAGCGTTCTTGGGCAGATGGATGGTCACGATGTCGGACCGGGCGCGCATCTCCTCCGGCGAGACCGGCGTGACGCCGGCCTTTTTGTAGAACTCGGCATAGTCCACCCGGTCGCTCGCCAGGATCGTGACGCCGAACGGCGCCAGCAGCTCGGCCACGCGCTTGCCGATATTGCCGCAGCCGTGGATGCCGACCGTGCGGCCCTGCAGATGGCTGCCCTCGCGCCAGTTCGGCCATTTCCCCTCGCGCAGCCCGCGGCCATAGGCGGTCGCCTTGCGCAGCGCGTCGATCATCAGCGCGATGGTGAGCTCTGCCACGGATTGCCGGTTGAGCCCGGCCTTCCAGGCGATGCGCACGCCGCGTTCGCGCACCGCCGCGGCGTCCACATGGTCGAGCCCGATGGACGAGCAGATGACGAGCTTGAGCTCGGGCAGGGCGTCGAGCACGCGGGCATTGATCGGGTCGAGCCCGATCACGGCGGTGTCGCATCCCTTCACGAAGGCGATGAACTCGTCCTCGGTGAAGCGCGCCTCGCTGTCCTTGAACTTCACGTCGGGGTGCAGCGCGCGCAGCTCGTCGCGCAGATGCGGCAGGAAGACATAGATCGGGCTGGTCACGGCGATGCGCGGCATGGTCTCCCCCATCGGGCGGGTTGCGGGCCGCAGAATGCCCCGTGCGGCGGCATCCGTCATCCCTGGCGATCGCACCAGGCCTGGAACGCGACCAGCGTCCAAAGCTGCCACGACGTGTCGCGCCGGCCGGACTGCAGCTCGGCCAGCCATCGCGCCGGCAGCTCAGGCCGGATCAGCCCCTGGCGGGCGAGGCGCGCAGGGTCGATGGCGGCGCGCACCCGTTCGGCCAGTGGCCCGGCCAGCCAGTCGGCGATGGGGATCTCGAAGCCGCGCTTGGGCAGGCGGAACACGCCGGCGGGCAGGCGGTCGGCGAAGGTTTCGCGCAGGATGCGCTTGCCCTGACCGCGCGCCAGCTTCATCGGGCCGGGCAGGGAAGCGGCCCACTCCACCACCCGGTGGTCCAGGAACGGGCAGCGCAGCTCCAGCCCGTGCGCCATGGTCATGCGGTCGGCCTTGACCAGCATGTCGCCGGGCAGGACCAGCGCGATGTCGGCGGCCAGCATGGCGTTGGTCGGGTCGTCGTCGCGTGCCGCCGCGCGCAGCCCAGCCACAAGAGACTCGACGGTCGGGCCGGCGGTGGGCGCGACCAGCAGGGCATCGAGCTCGGCTTCGGACAGGTTGCGCGCCCACCCCGCCTGGCGTCCGGCCGCGTCCTGCCCGGCATGGGCAAGGAAGCGGCGGGCGCGGCGCATCGTCTCCAGGGCGCGGCTTCCCTTTCCTTCCGGCAGGGCGGCGGCGGCGTGCTCCAGCGCGCGGCGCATCGGCCGGGGCAGCGCCTGATAGCGGCCGGCCAGCAGCTCGCCCTGGTACTTGCGATAGCCGCCGAACGTCTCGTCCGCGCCGTCGCCCGACAGCGCGACCGTCACGTGCCGGCGCGTCTCGCGCGCCAGAATCCAGGTGGGGATGGCGGACGAATCGGCGAACGGCTCGTCCAGCGCGTCGAACACGCGATCGAGCACGCGCGCCGCCTCGTCGGCCGACACGGCGATCTCGGTGTGGTCGGTGCCCAGCTGCGCGGCCACGGCGCGCGCCGCCGGCCGCTCCTCGTAATAGCCGGCGGCGCCTTCGAACCCGACGGTGAAGGTGCGCACGCGCGGCGCGGCGCGCACCATGCTGGCCGCCACCAGCGCCGAATCGATGCCGCCGGACAGGAAGGCGCCCAGCGGCACGTCGGCCACCAGCCGGTCGCGCACCGCCGCGTCGAACCGCTCGCGCAGCCCGGCGCGGGCCTCCGCCTCGTCGGTGATCCGCTGGGGGCGGGCAACGGCGAGGTCGTACCAGCGCGTGACGGTGACGCCCGACCCGGTGACGCGCGCGACATGGCCCGGCGGCAGCTTGGCGATGCCCTTGAGGATCGACCAGGGCTCCGGCAGGTAGCGCAACGCGAAATAGAGCCGCAGCGCCGCAGGGTCGATGCCGCCCGTATCGCCCAAAGCGGCGAGGGCGTGAAGCTGCGAGGCGAAGGCGATGCGCTTTCCGTCATGCCGGTACAACAGCGGCTTCTGGCCGAACCGGTCGCGTGCCAGCACCAGCTCGCCCTTCGCCCCGTCCCACAGGGCGAAGGCGAACATGCCGCAAAGGCGCGGCAGCAGGTCCGCGCCCCATTCCGCCCAGCCCGCCAGCAGCACCTCGGTGTCGCTGTCCGAGGCGAAGGCGTGCCCCGCCGCGCGCAGCTCGTCGCGCAGCGCGCGATAGTTGTAGATCATGCCGTTGAACACGACGACGCGCCCGTCCCGCGCCATCGGCTGCGAACCGGCTTCGCTCAGATCGACGATGGCGAGGCGCCGGTGGCCCAGCGCCGCGCGGGCGTCGAACCAGCGCCCCTCGCCGTCCGGCCCGCGCGGGGCGAGGCGGGCGAGCGCGGTGTCGAGCCGCGGCGCGACGGCGTCGCGCGCCAGCCCGGCGAAATCGATCAGCCCGGCGAGGCCGCACATCGCGTCACGGCGCGGTCACGCCGCGTGCCGTAGGTACCAGTCGTAGGTCGCCCGCAGCCCGTCGCCCAGGCCCGTCGTGGACCGCCAGCCGAGGCGGCTCAGCCGGCCGACGTCGAGCAGCTTGCGCGGCGTGCCGTCGGGCCGGCTGGCGTCGAAGGCGAAGTCGCCCTCGAAGCCCACGACGTCCGCGATCATCTCGGCCAGCTCCCGGATCGACAGGTCCGTCCCGGTGCCGACATTGACGTGCTCCGCCTCGGAATAATGCTGCATCAGGAAGACCAGCGCATCGGCGAGGTCGTCGACATACATGAGCTCGCGCCGCGGCCGGCCGGTACCCCAGACCTCGATGGCCGGCGCCTTGGCGAGCTTCGCGGCATGCGCCTTCATCATCAGCGCCGCGCCCACATGGCCCGTCGACAGGTCGAAATTGTCGCCCGGCCCGTACAGGTTGGTCGGCATGGCAGAAATGAAGTCGCACCCGTGCTGGCGGCGATAGGCCTGGCACAGCTTGATGCCCGCGATCTTCGCCACGGCGTACCACTCGTTGGTCGGCTCCAGCGGCCCGGTCAGCAGCGCATCCTCCGGAATCGGCTGTGGCGCGTGCCTCGGATAGATGCAGGACGAGCCGAGGAACATCAGCTTCTTCACGCCGGTCCGGCAGGCGGCGGCGATGACGTTGGTCTCGATCGCCAAATTGTCGTAGAGGAAGTCCGCTGGCTGCGTGTCGTTGGCATGGATGCCGCCCACCCGCGCGGCGGCCATGAACACCGCGTCCGGGCGCGCCCCGGCCATCCAGTCCTCGGTCGCGGCCTGGCGGCGCAAATCGACCGCGTCGCGCCCGACCGTCAGGATTTCGCATCCTTCGCGCGCCAGCCGCCGGACCAGCGCCGCGCCCACCATGCCGTTGTGGCCGGCGACCCACACCCGCCGCCCGGCCAGCGCGAACGGCACCTCAGTCATGGCGGTCCTTGCGGTCCTGCTCGCGCTTCACCGACTCGAAGTCCGCCTCGACCATCTCGCTGACCAGCTCGGAAAATCCGATGCGATGGCGCCAGCCGAGGACGCGCGCGGCCTTCGCCGGGTCGCCGCACAGCTCGTTCACCTCGGTCGGGCGGAAATAGTGCGGGTCGATCTCGACCAGCACGTCGCCCGTCCTGGCGTCCACCCCCTTCTCGTCCACGCCCGTGCCGCGCCACGCGACGGGCCGGCCCGCATGGCCGAAGGCAAGTTCGACGAACTCGCGCACCGAATGGGTCTCGCCGGTCGCCAGCACGTAGTCGCCGGGCGTCTCGTGCTGCACGATCCGCCACATGCCGTCGACGTAGTCGCGCGCATGGCCCCAGTCGCGCTTCGCGTCGAGATTGCCGAGAAAAAGCCGCTCCTGCAGCCCCATCCCGATTGCCGCCACCGCGCGGGTGATCTTGCGCGTGACGAAGGTTTCCCCGCGCAGGGGGCTTTCGTGGTTGAACAGGACACCGTTCGAGGCATGCATGCCGTACGCCTCGCGATAGTTCACGGTGATCCAGTAGGCGTAGAGCTTCGCCGCGCCGTAGGGGCTGCGCGGGGCGAAGGGCGTCACCTCGCTCTGCGGTGCCGGCATGTTGCCGTACAGCTCCGACGTCGAGGCCTGGTAGAATCGCGTCTTCTTCTCCAGCCCCAGGATGCGCATCGCCTCCAGCACGCGCAGCGTGCCGAGCCCGTCGGCATTCGCCGTGTATTCGGCGGTCTCGAAGCTGACCAGAACGTGGCTCTGGGCGGCCAGGTTGTAGATTTCGGTCGGCTGCGTCTCCTGGATCAGGCGGATCAGGTTGGTGGCGTCGGTCATGTCGCCGTAATGCATGAAGAAGCGCACGCCCTCCTCGTGCGGGTCGTGATACAGGTGATCGACCCGGCCGGTATTGAAGGACGAGCTGCGGCGCTTGACGCCATGCACGACATAACCGCGCTGCAGCAGGAATTCCGCCAGGTACGCGCCGTCCTGGCCGGTGATTCCCGTGATGAGGGCCGTCTTGTCCGACATGGGTTCAGTCTCTCGAGGCGGTTGTCATTTCTGCGGCGCCCTGTGCGGCGTGGCAAGGGGCGCGGCGGCGGAGGCCCGCTCCGACGCCGACAGGCGGAAGCAGGCGCGCGAACATCGCGCCGAACGCCCGCTCCGGCAGCAGGCGGTTCAGCACCAGCAGGCCGGGCAGCAGCCACAGGTTCCATGACGACGGGCGCTTGTGCCAGGCGCGCCAGGTGGCGAGCAGGGCGGCGGGGCGGTAGGCTTCCGGGTTGCGCGCCTGGATCGCGCGCCACAGCCGGCCGTGCTGGCGGCGCGACACCGACTGCAGCATGCCGGACGCGCTCACCCGGTAGTGGAACAGCGGCTCCTCGACCGGTTGGCCGAAATGGCCGCGCGCGGCGGCGCGAATGTTGAACTCCCAATCCTCGTACCCGGCGCGCATGGTTTCGTCGTACCCGCCGAGCCGTTCCCATATCTCGCGCCGGATGAGAAGGCAGTAGGGAAGCTGGTTCAGGAACAGCTGCTCGAACGCGTTGAATCCCTTCGCCAGGACGCCCGCCTTCTCCCCCTCCAGCGCGATGTGGCTGAAGACATAGGCGAGATTGGGGTCCCGGTTCAGGATCGCGACGCCCTTTTCCAGGAACGTGGCGTCGATCCAGTCGTCGCAGTCGAGCGGCAGGACATAGATGCCCCGGGCGGCGCGGAAGCCGGCGTTGCGCGCGCCGGCAAGGCCGCGATTCTCCTGGCGGACGAGCCGGACGTCGCCGCCCAGCGCGTCGAGCGCCGCGCGGGTCGCCGGGTCGGTGGAGCCGTCGTCGACGACCACGATCTCGAAATCGCGGAAGGTCTGGGCGCGCACGCTGTCCAGGGCGCGCGGCAGATCGGCATGCGCGTTGTAACAGGGCAGCACCACGCTGACCGCCGGGTCGTCGCGGCCGCCCGTCATGCCCCGGTTCGCGGCCGGCAGGCGGCCCAGATCTCGCCCCACAATGTCTGGCGCTCGACGATCTCGAATCCGCCCGCGACGATTTCGGCGTCGAACGCGTCGCGCGTGTGCTCGACGAAATGGGTGGGGTCCGAGAAGTAGCCGATCCCCAGCGCTTCGCGCATGGGAACGTGCCAGGACCGCTCGAAAAGCGGCACGCGGACCAGCAGGCTCCGCGGCGCCAGCCGGTCGTGCAGGCGGCGCAGGAACGGCACGCGCGCGTCGATATGCTCCAGCACGTTGGACAGCACCACCACGTCCCATTTGCCGTCCGGCAGGTCCTGCAAAGCGTCGCCCGCCACGAACTGCAGGTTGGGCGGGTTCGCGGCGGCCTTCGCCTGGGCGATGTTCGCGGGGTCGATATCGATGCCGGTCACGGTGCTGTCGCCGACATGGGTGGCGATCGACCGCGCGACGGCGCCGTAGCCGCAGCCGATGTCGAGCACCCGGCTGCCCGGGGCGATGCGTTCCACGAAAAAGTCGTGGTAGCGCGTCAGGGCGTGCTTCGGGTGTTCGCCATCGCCATGCGCCATGGCGCGTTCGTTGATCGCAAGCTCGATGTCGTCCGCGATCGGGTAGAGGCGGGCGAGCGCCTCGGCCGGCGTGCCGATCCGCCCCTCCATCACCGCCAGCCCGAAGATCAGGCGGCGGCGCAACCCGTACGGGACGAGGCGCCAGAGCTGGGCGAGCGCGCCGGCAAGCGCGAGGGCGAAGCGCTTCATGCCGCGCGCCCCAGCAGGGTCGCGAAGACCGCGCGGTGGCGGTCCAGCCAGTGGGCGATGTCGAACCGCTCGACCGCGCGCCGCCGCGCATTCGCGGCCAGCGCGCCGCTTCGTTCGGCGGCCGCGATCATGGCCGTGGCGACGGCATCCGCGCCGGGCCAGCGCGGGCGCTCGAAATCCTCGGGGCAGGCGAGGGCGATCCCGGCGTCGTCCCCGACCAGTTCCGGCACCCCGCCGCTCGCGGAATAGATCACCGGCAAGCCGCAGGCCAGCGCCTCCAGCACGGTGTTGGGGCAGGGATCGTTGTGCTTCAGCATCACGTAGGCGTCGGCGGCGCGATAAATGTCCGGCGCACCGGCCTGGCTGTAGGGGCCGGTGACGTCCACCGCGCCGTCCAGCCCCAGCGCGGCGATGTGCGCCGCCGCCTGGGCCGCCACGGCGGGGGACAGCCAGCCGGCGATGACCAGCCGCGCCGCCAGTCCCCGCGCGCGTGCGGCGGCGAGCCCGTCGAGCGTGGCGGCGACGCGGTAGAACAGGTCGTCGCCGATCTTGCCCGTCAGCAGGAAGGTGAAGGGCCGGTCAGGGCGCCGCGCGGCAGGGGTGAACATGCCGGTATCGACCGCGTTGTACAGGATCTCGCCGGCCCCCGTGCGCGCGCCCAGGAAACGGTCGGCGCAGGCGCGGCAGAACGCGCTCTGCCAGAACACGTGGTCGGCCAGGTGGTAGGCGTGCGCCATCTCGGCGTTCTTCGCCCGCCAGTCTCCGCCATACCACGCCGCGTAGAACACGCCGTTCTGGTTGGTGACGATGGGCACGCCGCGCCGCTTCAGGCGCTCCAGCGCCCGGCGCGGCAAATACGGCGCGTTCGACAGCGTATAGACCAGGTTGTATCCGACCGGGTGCTCGGGAAAGGCCCGCTGCAGGCGCTGCACCTTGACCAGCGGGCCACCCACGCTGCCCGCCCGCGCCCCGCCGTAATAGAGCCGCGGCGTGCCTTGCCCGCGCCGGGCGGTGACCGCGCCGTGCAGGTCGAGCGCGCCCCGCCACGCGGCGCGCAGAGCGCGCTTGCGCACCGGCTCCACCGTGCGGGTGACGAGGTCCCCGCTCACATCAGCGGCCGGTAGACGAGGTCGTAATGCTGCGCGCCGATGCGCCGCCAGTCGGCGACCTGCACCGCGTCGCGCGCCTTTTGGACAAGCTGGTCGAGATCGTCGCGGGCGAGAAGCTCGAGCGCGCGTTCCGCGAGCGAGGCGGCCTCGGTCGCGGCCAACCCGCCCGTCGTGCCGTCCTCGATCATGTCGGGCCCCATGCCGACGCGGGTCGAGACGACGGGCGTTCCCGCCGCCATGCTCTCCATGATGGCGAGCGGCCCGCCCTCCTCGCGCGACGTCATCAGGTACAGGTCGAGCGCATGGTAGCCGGCGACGAGGTCGCGGTAATCGTCGAGATATTCGTGGCGGTAGGACACGCCGTGCCGCTCCAGCCCTTGCTTGACATAGCCGCGCGCCGGTCCGGTCAGCAGCACGTGCACCGGCCGCTCGCGATGGATGCGCGCCACCGCCTCGACGAACAGGTCGGGCCCCTTGATCAGCTTCGGCTCCATCCCGTCGCCCCAGCCGACGCCGTCCTTCTGGAACGAGCCGATGCAGATATGGCCCTCGGGCACGCCGAAGCGCTGCCGGGCCGCCGCGCGCTGCGCCGGATCGGCCGGCACGAACAGGGTGGTATCGACGCCCAGCGGAATGCGCACCAGCCGGTCGCGCGGCACGCCCCAGCCGAGCAGCCGGCCTTCGACGATCGAGTTGCTGGCGATGATGCGCGACAGGCGCGGCACCGAATCGAGGAACGTCGCGATATGGCGGGCGACGTCGGGCCCGTCCTCCGGCTTGCCGTGCAGGAACGAGGTGACGAAGCGGTTCGACCGCGCCATGTGCCGCCGCCAGGTCAGCCACATGTATTGCGATCCGAAATGGACGATGCGGCCGGACACGCGCAGCGGCGCGGTCGTGGTCGCCACCGTGTTCGGGCAGCGCCCGTTGGCGCCGTCGCGCACGCTTTCGCCCAGCCGGCGGATCGCCCAGTCGTGCGGCTCGATCACGAACTGCACGGGCGCCGGGTCCACGGCCACCAGCCCCGCCCGCCGCCCCAGCGACAGGCAGGTGGCGCTTCCCGCGCGCAGCGTCTCCCGCGCCAGGCTGCGCAGCATCAGGCCTCGTTCGCCAGCCGGCGGGCCTCGGCCTCGGCCATCAGCCCGACCAGGCGCGGCATGATCGTTTCCGCCCGCCATCCGAGATCGCGACCGGCCTTCGCGGCGTTGCCCAGCGAGGAGGCGAGGTCGGTGGGGCGGTGCAGCGATCTGTCCAACGCGACATGGTCGTGCCAGTCGAGGCCGAAATGGGCGAACGCCGCCGCGACGAAATCCTCGAGCCGGTGCGACACGCCGGTGGCGATGACGAAATCGTCGGGCTCGGCCCGCTGCAGCATGCGCCACATCGCGTCGACATATTCCGGGGCCCAGCCCCAATCGCGGCTGACCGATATGTTGCCCAGCGTCAGCACCTCGTCGCTGCCGGCGGCGATGCGCGCGGCGGCGGCGACGATCTTGCGGGTGACGAACCGGGCGGGGCGCAGCGGCAATTCGTGGTTGAACAGCAGGCCAGAGCAGGCGAACAGGTCATAGCTTTCGCGGTAGTTCACCACCTCCCAGTATGCCGCGGCCTTGGCGACCGCATAAGGGCTGCGCGGACGGAAGGGGGTGGTCTCGTCGGCGGGCCGGTCGCCCGTATTGCCGAAGCATTCGCTGGAACACGCGTTGTAGAAGCGCACGGGACGCTTCAGGAACCGGATGGATTCGAGGATGTTCAGCGTGCCGACCGAGATGCTCTGCAGCGTCTCCACCGGCTCCTGGAAGGACAGGCCGACCGAGCTCTGGCCCGACAGGTTGTAGATCTCGTCGGGCTCGGCGCGGTCGATCACCTGCACCACGCTGCGGAAGTCGGTCGGCACCGCCGAGGACAGTGCCACCCGGTCGCGAATGCCCAGCGCAACCAGCGTGGCGAAGCTCGATATCTCCGCGTCGCGCGACGTGCCGTGGACGCGATAGCCCTTGTCGAGCAGGAGTCGCGCCGAGATAGGCGCCGTCCTGGCCGCCGACGCCGAAGATGAGCGCAGTACGGTCGGTCAAGCGGGGCCCGCTCGGTCATGTGCCCGGACCGCGCGCGGCGGGCTTACCGCCGCGTAGCCCAGCGGGCAGAGTGGCAGGCGCGCATCGAGGCGGAGCGCGCGGTGGAGCAGCGCCGCGTACAGGCGCGGGAAGGCGGCGCGCGGCCGGGTCTTCATCAGCGTCTCGGGCAGGGTGATCCACAGGAAATGCAATAGCCAGCTCGCCGCGCCGCCCAGGGCATACAGGCGCACGCCCTCGCCGCGGAACCGATCGGCGAGCGCGGCGGTGCCGTACTGGCGGAAGCCGTGCCAGAGGTAGAGCGGCAAAGCCGCCGGCGCCGGCACGATGTGGAGCTGCATTCCGTCCTGGGACAACGCCTCGGCGAGCCGCGCAATCAGGCGCGTGTCGTCCACGATATGCTCCAGCGCGGACATCGAAAGGATCAGGTCGTATGGCCCGGCGAGCGGCACCGCGTGCGCGTCGCCCTCGACGAAACGCGCGCGGAAGGCGGGCCCGGCGAGCGTGTCCCCGGCGAAGCGGTTGGCCGTGTCGATCCCGGTATAGCGTCCGCTGTAGCCTGCCGCGGCAAGCAGGGCGGCGAGACGCCCGCTGCCGCAGCCTATGTCGAGCACCGCCACCTCGCCCGGGGGGCGCAGCCGGGGCAGAGCTTCGCGGATGAACGCCTCCGAAACGAGGCGAAGCGGCGACGAGGTGGTGACTGCGGCGCCGCCCTGCGCCCGCCCGGGAGCCGGCCAGCGGCATACCGTAACGGCGGCGCGCCGTCGCGTTGCATTGCGCCACAGATTGCCGCCGAGATAGCGCAGCCGGTCGACGGGACGCAGCGGCCCGTCGCCGTTGATCTCGTGCGCGCCGATGCCGGACGCGGCCGTCACGGCGCAGGCTTGCGCGCCACGGCCATCACCATGTGGGCGATGACCGTGCCGGGGACGAACGGCGCCAGCCCGGCGCTGAGGGCGCGCGTTACCGTCCAGCGGTAGTCGAGCCCGAAATTGGCGTTCAACGCGCGCAGCACGCCCTGGCGCTTGTGGATCGGCCGGACGTCGATCACCTCGAAGCCGCGCCAGGCCAGAAGGTCGCGCAGCTCGCCACGCGTCAGCCGCCATTGATAGAAGCGCCGCGCGCTCTCCCGCTGGGCCGCCGATCGGCGCCGCCGGTCGAACGTCGCGCGCAGGGCGTGGCGCAGATTGTCGAACGGCACGCTGATGAACAGGTAGCCGCCCGGCTTGAGCACGCGCAGCGCCTCGTCGATGCAGGGTTCCAGCCCGGCTTCGAAATGCTCGAACGTGCCCCACGAGAAGTAGCCGTCGAAGCTCGCATCCTCCAGCCCCGTCGCACGGATGTCGCCCAGCCGGAAGCGGTGGTCGGGAAAGCGCTTCTGCAGCGCGTCGACGGTCTTGCGGCTGATGTCGAGACCCAGCGTCGGATAGCCGCGGGCCGTGAAGCACATCGTCCAGTCGCCGAGCCCGCAGCCGCCGTCGAGCAGGTTCGCGCCCTTGGGCAGCCGCGCGATATAGGGCGCCATCACGCGGAATTCCAACTTGCGCGGAATGGATTCGACGGCACCCTGCGGGCCGCCCAGCTGGTCCCACTTCTCCGTCCAATAGCGTTCGACGAAATCCGTCTCGTCCTCGCGGCCCGCCGAACTCGTCGATGACGAAATCCTTGCGCATGACGCGGCCTACCACTGCGCCTGGTTGCGAAGGAAGGCAAAGGGGCCGCGGCAGTGCTGCCTGCGAACCAGTATCTCGTCGCGGCGCGCCACCAGTTCCTCGAACAGATCGATATAGCGTTTCACCATGTTCGACGCGGTATAGGGATAGGACGGCATCTTCGCGGTCAACCCGGCGTAATCCCGCGTCATCCGCTCGAGCGCGGGTTCAAAATCCTCCGGCCCTTCGAACATCACGCCGAACCCCTGGCAGTATTCAGGCAGGGCGCCGCTGTTGCGGTACAGCACGGGCAGTCCGCACAAGGCCCCCTCGATGTGGTGGTACCCGGCAGGTTCGTTGAGAGACGCCGTGACGTAAACGTGCTGACTGCGCAACGCCTCGGCGAGGGCCGCACCGTCCAGCGGCGGAACGTAGGTTGCGTTCTCGAAGGCGAAGTCCCGCGGCAGGTTGCCGATATAGGTGAAAACGATCCGGTCGCGCCAGCCAGGCTCTGCCAGCATCGCGTCGAGCCGCCGGTAGACATCGAAACCCTTCATCCAGTTGCCGCCCCAATGGTGCGTCACAATTCGGAGGGGCCCTTCGCCCGGCCAGGAAGCGTGGCCGCGCGGATGAAAGATCGCCGTGTCGGCGCCGTTGCGGATGATGCTGGAATTCGCCGGCGTCTTGTCATGCCACACCGCGAGATCGCGCCGCAGCCATTCCGCGATGAAGACCGTGTGGTCGGCGACGGCATTGGCGCGTCCGAGCCGCCGGTTCATGCCGGTCGTGCCCTTGCGTTCGTCGCACTCGTTGACGCGATGGACCACCAGCGCGCGCCGGTTGCGGAAGGCGAGGTAGCGCGCGATCGCGCCGGGGCCGAACGTGACCGCCGGGTTGCGCCAGCGCGGGTCGATCATCAGCACGATGTCGATGTCGTCGTCCGCGAGTGCGGTCGTGACCGCGCCTCCGCGCGCCCGGATCGCCGCGATCAAGTCCGCCACAAACCGGTTGCCGCCGCCCCAGGGGCCCGCCTGCACGCCGATAGTTGACGGCGACCTTCATCCGACGATGCACCGGGGCAGAGCACGCGGCGCTGTCACGTCTCGGATGCGGCTGGCGTGCATGTCACGTGCTGTCGCCCAGTCGGTAGGCCGGGTTGAGGCCCGACTTGGCGTAGTAGAGGGCGCCGCCGGTCTCGTCCGTCTTGCGGGCGATCCAGGCCGCACGGCGTCCGATCACGTCGCGATTGTCCTTCGCAAAGCACGCCGAATCGCGCACGTCGTCGAAGCCGACCATGCCGAGCCACGCCCGGATAGCGCCCGCGCTCGGCAGATGCGTGACCGTGCCGGTGTCGCGGTAGGTGTGCGGGAAATGGATCTGTACGTAGGCACCTGAGCGCAGCTTGCGGCCCCCGCGCAAGGTCGCGCTCTCGAGGACCAGCCAGCCGCCCGCGTTCAGCAGCGTGAAGAGCCGGCGCAAGAGCCGAAGCTGCTCGGCGTTGTGGTAGAGCACGCCCGTGCACCACACGAGGTCGAACCGGCCCAGCGCTTCGATCTCCGGCGCGGGCATGTACATGAGGTTCGCTTCGATGTAGCGGTGCGGGCAGGCAAGGGTCGAGACCCAGCCTTCGGTGACACTCCGCTTTTCGGGGAGGTCAACCAGCACGAGCTCCGCCGGGCGGAGCGCGTCGAGGCGGCGGCTGTCGAGCCCGTCGCGCGGCCCGATCTCGAGGATGCGCTTGTTCCGGAAGGCGTCGCGCCCGGCCGCCTCGAGCAGTTCCTCGAACAGGTGGACGCGATACATCATCGGCTCGGCGGGCGCGGGCACGAAGTTGCGGTAGGCGCGCCGCAGCGGGGCGGAGATGGCCGGCGGCAGAACCCCCGCCAGCCGGCGGAGCAGGGCGGCACTCATGCGGTCCCCGGCGCAATGCGGCCGCGCGCCACCAGCGCCTCGGCCGATTCATCCATGCGGGAAATGTCGAAACGCGTGACGGCGGTCTCGCGCGCCGCCGCGCCGATCCGCTTGCGCAGGGCGGCGTCGCCGGCCAGCATTTCGATCGCGGCCGTCCAGGCGGCCGCGTCGCGGGGCGGCACCAGCACGCAGTTCTCGCCGTCTACGAACGCCTGCGTGTCCCACAGGCCGCGCCCCTTCGTCAGCACGACCGGACGGCCGCACGCCATGGCCTGCATCGTCACCGATTGGCCGGTCGGCTGCCAGACGTCGGCAAGCGGCACGGCCACGATCGCCGCCGCGCGGTACATGTCGCGCAGTCCCGCGTCGGTTACGGATGCGGCATGCAGGCTGCCCTGCCGCACGGTCACGTTGCGGCGCCCGGGTGGCGGCGATACCGGCAGCCGGGTGAGGATGGTCAGCGGCAAGTCCGTTTCGGCGGCCAGCAGGGTGGCGTAGTCCCGGCTGGGATCCGATCCGACGGCGAGCACGCCGGCTGTTTCCCGGGGCTCCGCGGTGTCGCCAGGCGACCAGAACGCGGTGTCGACGCCGAAATCGAACGTGCTGGTGTGTGCCGGATCGATGCCGTAGCGCCGGATCGCCTCGTGCCGGTCCGCGTCCCCGAAGAAGAACACGTGATCAAGCCCCGCCAGGGACGACACGATAGTGCGCTCGACATGGCGACGGAAAGGGGTGCGGGCGCGCTCGGCCAGGTCGCTCAGCCCCATGAAGCCGCCGATCCTTCGCGTCGTCGGAGGCAGGTCGCGCGCGCACAAGCCCATCGCAAGCGAAAACCCGTCGGTGAAGCTGAGGGCGACGTCGGCCGCCGCGAACGCGTCACGGATGGCCGCCACGCGCGCCCGGCTCCATCCGACGCGCGCGAAGCGGTTGCGCAAGATCTCGGCCGCCATGAACGCGCGGCCGAAGGCGGCCGGCGGGCGGGCACGGGTATCGCCCATCGCCACGCGGTAGCCGCGATCGGCAAGCCCCAGATAGCCGTAGAAGAACTCGCGGGGCGCCCTCCCGCAGCGCGCTTCGGCAAGCCGCGCCGCCCGCCCGGAGCCGGGGTAGAAGAAGATGACGCGATCCCGGCCGGTCAGCGGCCTGCTCCGCGCGCCTTGGCATCGATCTCCCGCTCCCGCATCAGATATTCGACCAGCCGTATGTCGCGCTCGGTGTCGATGCTGACATGTTCGCCCTCGAGAACCACCGCGCGGGTCCGCGCGCCCAGGATGGTGCGCTGCTCGACGAGGCACCGGCGGGTCATGGCGTAGGCCACGCCGTTGCGGTGGTAGACCGGCGTCAATTGCTGACGCGCGATAATGGCCGCGCCGCGCGGATCGTAATAGTCGAGACGGTCGGCGTCGATGGCGAGCTGTTTCAGCGGGTGGGCCTTGGAATCGGTCTCGGACACGGTCCATGCCGCATCCCAGTCGCCATCGAGCAGGGCCTCGACCGTCCGCGTCACCTCTTCGGGGCGGCGAAGGGGCGAGGTCGGCTGCAGCATGATGACGATGTCGTAGCGCACCCCGTCGGCGGCTTCGGCGGCGGTCAGCGCGTGGATCAGCACGTCCCAGTCGCCGATCCGGTCGCCGGAGATCGCTTCCGGCCGACGGAACGGCGCGGCCAGCCCGGACGCCTCGGCAACGCGCGCGATTTCGTCGTGGTCGGTGGAGACCACCGCGCGGTCGAGCCACGCCAACTGCCGGCACACGTCACCGGCCAGCGCCACCAGCGGTCGCCCCGCCACCGGCCGCAAGTTCTTCAGCGGAAGCCCCTTGCTGCCGCCGCGGGCGGGAACGACGGCGAGGGTCCTCTTGCCTCCCAGCATCACGCCACCCTTGCGCGCCGGTCGATCAGATCGAGCAGCCGGTCATCGTCCAGCGTCTCGTAGCGATGCGGCGGATCGTCGAGGTAGAACGCGACCGCCTCGTCCCCGAGTATTTCGCGCGCGAGCCCGATGACGTCGTCGGGAAGATCGCGCACCTCGGAAAACAGCCGGGCAACATCGACATCGGCGATCGGGTTGAAGCCGCCGCCTCGCCCACAGATGCGCGCACCAGTCTTCGGACTCGCGAGGTAGCCGTCGCGCAGCACGGGCCGGCTGCCGCAGCGAAAGACGCGGCCGAAGAACGCGTGCGGATCGGGGGCTTCCGCCACCGCTTGCCGCGGAAGGCCGAGGCGCTCGCAAAGTCCCACGAAGTGCATGTCGCGGCGCAGGAAGAAGCGCTCGACCGATAAGACGACCGTCCGGTCGGGGACGGTGTCGCGCAGCCGGCGGAAATGCGCCGTCAGCGAACGGAAATAGTGCAGGAAATCGGCCGCGTTGTCTGCGGTCAGCGCCCATTTGTCCTTGCCCGTGTTCGCCATCGAGGCGAGGACCCGGAACGGATTGCGGCTGACGAAAACCCAATAGCGGGAAAGGTCGCAATGCGCCTCCGGGTCCCATGTCGGCAGGCGCCAGGCGCTTCGTGAATTGGCGTTGTATACGAGGTGCGTCAGCCGTTCGCCCGACTTCTCCTGCATGCTGTCGAACCCGAACGCGCCGCGCAGGAGAAAGGTCCGCCAGGTGACATCGCGGAAATCGCGAATGCCCTCGCCGAAACAGAAGCAGGGTTCCAGGAAATGGAGCTGCGATTCCATCAGGTGCGATCCGCCACGGGCGAAAGCGAACAGCCCGACCTGGGTGAGCCGGCGCGGTTCGACATTGCGGAAGCGGCGACGGGCCGTTCGGTTCACGGCCAGGGTGCGGCGGCGCGGCCCGTCGAGAAGGATCGGGTCGTAGCGCGACGAGAGCCAGAGACGTGGCGCGATGCGCGAGGAGGCGCGGTCGAGCAGGGTCTGGCCGGCCTTGGATGCGTAGGGTCGAGGCGTCATCGGACCCCCGCCGCCGGGTCGGGCCCGGGCCCCTCGGTCGCCTGGCCGAGTGCGGCGCGCTCGCGCGGTGCAACCAGGACGCGAGGAAGTCCGGTCAAATCCCGGATGCTATGTGCCACGGGCGCGGCGAAATCGCTGTCCGGCCGGACGACCGCCACGAACCGGCAACCGACCGCGGCGGCGGCGCGGCGGTCGGCCTCGCGGTCGCCCACCATGACCAGTGTCGCCTCCTCGACGCCGAGGTCGGTGGCGATGCGGCGCAGATTTTCCACCTTGGTTGCCGGCGCGCCGTAGACGCAGCGAAACCGGTCCCGCCAGCCGCGCCGGGCCAGGATGTCGAGCAACGCATCGGTCGGCGTCGACGAATTGATCGCAAGAATCCAGCCTTCGGCCGCAAGTGCGGCAAAGGCGGCCGTGGCGCCGGGAATCTCCGGGCAGTTTGCCGCGCCGCGTCCGGTGAGCGCGGTGTAGCGCATGACCAGCTCGTCAGCCAGGCGGTCGCAGGTGGCCTTGTCGTCAGGAAATAGACGGCGCGCCAGCGCGCCGAGTATGTCGTGGCGCGTTCCCTCCGGATTCGCCGCGAGGATGTCCTCGACGAGATCGGCCCCGCCGGGAATGGCAGCGGCGGCGTTGCCATACGCCGCGCGCTTCAAGGCGTTGGAATCCACCAGCGTGCCGTCGAAGTCGAACACGACGACGCGGTTGGCCGAGGCGGTGGTCCGAAATGGCCTCACGCGTCCTCGGTCGCCGGCGTGGCCGTCTGCGCCGCGGCGGCTTGCGCCGCCTCGAGAAGCTGGAACCGGCCCCAATGATCGACCAGCGTCTTGCGGCTCGCCCGTTCCATCCTGTTGATCTGGGGATCGCGGTAGACGGAATCATCGTTGAAATGGGTTGACGAGACCTCCTCGAACACGCAGCCCGTCTCGCTCCAGAAGCGGTGCCACACGCCCGGCAGGACGACCTGCGTGTCGCCGGGCTGCAGGACCTTGCGGCGGCCGTCGAGCTCGGTGTGCAGCTCCCCCCACAGCACCTGGAAGGTTTCCTCCTTCCGCTTGTGGTAGTGCGCGGGGTGCGCCTGGTTCGGAAGCTGCACCAGGATCTTCTTGCAGTATTCCCGGTTGATGCAATCGATGATGACCACGCCGGTTTCTCGGAAATTCGCGATGCCGTAATGGTGCGAATATTCGACCGCGAACTCGCTGCCAAGCGCCACGCGCGCCAGGTTGAGCAGCGCCTTGACCTCGTGCACCGCCGACTTCAGGACTTCTCACGTCGGACGGGGCCGGCATCTCGACCCCGGCCTCGCGCAGCGGTCCGTCGGCGGGGATGTCTTCCATCGCGCGCATCCCCTCCTTCCACTGGCCGCTCGAAAGCTGGCCGTCGGCGCAGGGCATCGCGAAATAGACCTGGTCGCGTGCAATCGGGGCGCCCTTTTCGATCGAACCCTTCGCGAACATGCCGCGCTTCAGCTCGTCGATCGCTTTCTTCTCCTGGGGGACGGGCGTCAGGCGCTCAGCCGATCCGCACAGCACCCGCGCCTTTCGCCAGGCGGCGAGCCATGCGTCGAGCTGTTCCGGCGTCGACGAATAGGCGTTGAGCGTGACGGTGTCGGTCTTCACGCCGACATGCCGCTCGAACATCTCCGCCCCTTTGGCGACCGCGACCATCACCGGGTCCGTGTCGGCGGGGTCCTCATGCGTCGACCAGCCGATGATCCGGTGCGGATAGCGCTCGCGGAACGTCGAGATGTTGTTGAGATTGCAGAGCTCGCTGGGCGCCGGATAGATCGAAACGCAGTGCATGATCGCGTATTCGAACTCCGCGATGGTCGAAGAAGCTGACCAGGTCGTCGACGTGCGACTGCTCGAGCCCGCCGGTCGAGAAGATGACGGGCTTGCCGGAGGCGGCGATCCTTTCGAGAAGAGGCCAGTCCTGGCCGCTGCAGCTCGCGACTTTCAGCACGTCGAAATCCATAGCCAACGCAGTGTCGACCGAGTCCTCGTCGAACGGCGTGCACATGGCGAGAAGCCCCGCCTTGCGCACCTCGTCGCGCAATTCGGCGAATTGCGCGGTCGTAAGCCGTGTGGAGAGAAAGCGCGGGATGTGCTTGTTGTCGCTCTTCTTCTTGTGAGTGGGGTGCACGAAGCCGTCGAGCTCGCGGAACTGGAACTTGAGCGCCGCGCGCACGCCATGGCGCTTCGCCACCTCCGCATGGCCGCGGATCACGTTCTTCGCGTGGCGCATGTCGCCCTGGTGGTTGTTGGCGAGGTCGAGCACGAAAAGGTCGCGGAAATCGAAGCGGTCATCGGCGTTTCGCATCGGTGTGCTCCCGGGTGCCGGTGATGGCAACTGAATGGGTTTCGGGCTGTCGAAAGGCGGATCAGGCGAGCCGAAGCGCGGCCGCGGTCCAGCCCGCGGAGTAGTCGATATGCACGGTCCGCCCCTCGCGCGCAGACAGGTGCGCCGCGGCGACGACCAGCATGGTGTCGAGCCCGCGGTCGAGCGACAAGGCGGCAGAATCCTCGCCGCCATCGATCACGGCGGCGACGTGGGAAAGCTCGAGGATGAAATCGTCGGGCCTCGTCTTCTCGAACCGGGTGGTGTCGCGATGCGCCTGGGCATCGGTCGCGATGACCGCGTCGCAGCCGGGCGCGAAGCCGCAATGCCACTCGACCGAGCCCGTGTCGCCCTGCAGGCGAGCCCATTTCCGCGGCGGCTTGGTGACCACGTCCTGGACCACGCGGCCCGCCAACCCGTTCTCGGTCACGAGGTTTGCGAGGTACAGCCGGTCGTACTCGCCGGTCTTGCCGGACACATAGTCGAGGGTTGCCGTTACCGACGCCACGCGGCCCGCGCCGGCGGCAAGGGCAAGATGCTGCCAAAGGTTGGTGGCGTGCGAGTGCTCGCCGCTCGCCCCGCCGCCGCGCCGCCAGAATCCCAGATAGGTGTCCTCGGGGCCGGAGAGCCACGGATGGGCGGCGAAGATGCCGCCCCAATGCTCGCGGAACTCGACATCGAGCGTAACAGGACGTCCCGGCTGGCCGGCAACGATCATCTCGCCAGCGGCGCGCGCCGCGGCGCCCACCACATGGTCGTAGCCGACGAAGGCCCGGACGCCGGCATCGCGGGCGGCCGCATGAAACGCCTGCGCCCCCTCGAGATCGGGCGGACAGACGGGCTTTTCGACCAGGATCGCGCGGGGTCGCTCCTCGAGGGCGGCGGCGGCGAGCGGCAGGTGGCTGTCGGGCGGCGTGCCGACAATGACGAGATCGAACCCGCCGCGCGGCGCCGCGTCGGCGGTGGTCAGCGTGATGGCGTCATCCCACGCGCCATAGCGGCCTGGATAGATGCTGCTGCGGGTGCGTTCCAATGCCGCCGGATCCTTGTCGCACAGCGTAACCGACCAGCCGAGCGCACGCGCCGCGTGAGACATGTGATTGCCGATCGATCCGGCGCCGATAACCTTGACGTTGAACATGCGAGCTGGGGGTTCCTTTATGCGATCACCGCGCGGCCGCGGCGGCCACGCCCTCGACGAACGCCGTGAGCCTCGGTCCGAAGCCCTGTTCGAAGGGCTCGACGAAGTGAGCGCATTCGCGGCGAAGGATCTCCTCGAAATGCGCGTTGCCGACCCGATCCATCAGGGTGCGCACCTTTTCGACAAGCGCGCCGTCGCCTTCCGCGTTGAGGGTCATCGGCGATTCGAACATGTCGGCAAAGTGCTCGAAACGGGCCTGCATGTGAAGGGTGGAGCCCTCTTTCGCGTCCGGGATGAAGCAGAGGAACGGCTTTCCGTGTAACGCCGCCTCGAGGAGGATCGTCGACAGGGGCGACACGACGGCATCGACCGACGACAGCGTGTCGTGCGTGTCCGTGTAGTCGGCGAGGTAGATCGACGTGCGGCCCCCGTGCACCTGTTCGAGATAGCAGCGCATGGAAGCGTCGATGCGCACGTGCCGCCACAACTCCTCGATGATCCGCCTGCCCTTGTAACCGCCCAACCCCCAAGGGTGGGGCCGGTACACGACAGCCATGTTCTCCAGGACGCCACGGTCGATCGCGTCCTCGATCAGCCGAAGATGGGCATATTCGTCCGACCCTTTGCTCGATCCCGCGTAAAGCAGGATGCGCTTGTCGGGCGAGATGTCGTGGGCGCGGCAGAATTCCTCTCGCGTGACACGCGGCGGCTGCCGGTAGATTTCGAACTGGGCGGCGCCGAAGCTCACGACCCTGTCAGCCGGCATACGCACATATTCGACGGCCAGCCCGCGCGTCTGTTCGCCCCACACCAGGAGCCAGTCGGGCGCGCCGACCACGGCCCGCTTGGTCGCCGGGTTGTCCCACGAGTTCATGATGGCGATGGTCGGGATTCCGTAATCCTTGCCCAGCTTCACGAAGTCGTTGATGAAGTAGCCTTCGAGCACCGTCGGATGGATCATCACGTCCGGCTGGAACGACTTGATGAAGTCCTCCATCTCCGACGGAAGCTTCTGGACGTTGCGCAGGGTGATCCGACGGAACACCGGGAACACGAGCGGCGCCCCGAGAATCTGCCAGGCGATGGTCGCGCGCGGGCCGATATTGTGGCGCATCATCTCGCGGATGTAGCGCCAGTTCCTGCCGGGCCGCCACTGCAGCTGCATCACCTGGAACAGGCGCCGCCACTGGAATATCCGCTGGTGATTCACGGCGATTGTGGCCGACTTCATGCCGACCTCCTCGTGCGACACCGGAACGTCGAACCGCTTGTTGCCCTCGCCCGCAGCTGGAAAGACGACAACCACCTCGTGATGCGCGGCAAGGTCGGAAAAAACCCGGCTCTGGATGAAGTGCCGGTACACGATATTGTGCTCGACGAAGATGGCGATTTTCACCGGACGGGACGCTTTCCGATCGTCGCGCGATGTCCGCTCGTGCGGAGCCGTGTCGGCCCGTGCGCCGGAAAGGGCGCTAATACCCGAATCGGGACGCATCGAAGTGCTCGAGGTTGTTTCGGACCCAGTCGACCGTGTGGCCGAGGCCGTCACGGAAGGGAACTTGCGGCGCCCAACCGGTCAGGGCGCGAAGGCGCCGGTTGTCGGCCAGCAGCCGGTCGACCTCGCTTTGCTGCGGCCGAACCCGTGCTTCGTCGCAACGGATCGGAACGTCGCGGCCGGTGAGCTCCATCAGGAGCCGGGCGACCTGCTCGATGGACCATTCGGCGCCGCTGCCGATATTCACGACCTGGCCGGCGGCGTCGCTGCACAACGCGAGCGCGACGAGGCCGGCGACCGTATCGGTGACGAAGTTGAAGTCGCGGGTCGGCGCAAGGGCGCCGAGCGACAGCGCCTCGCAGCCCGTCACAAGCTGGCTCGCGATCGTCGGAATCACCGCGCGGGCGGTCTGGCGCGGACCGAACGTATTGAATGGCCGCGCCGTCACGACCGGCACGCCGAACGACAGGTGGTAGCTTTCCGCGAGCTTGTCGGCCGCGATCTTGGTGGCGGAGTAGGGTGACTGGCCGACCAGCGGATGGTCTTCCGCGATGGGCACCGTCTGCGCCGAGCCATACACCTCCGATGTCGAAACGTGCACCAGCCGCGTCAGCCCGTTCGAGCGGCGGCACGCCTCGAGCACGTTGAGGGCGCCGCCGATGTTGGTTTCCGCGTAGGAGCGCGGCGCATGGTAGCTATAGGGGATGCCGATCAGGCTGGAGAGGTGGAAGACGTAGTCTCGACCCGCCACCGCCTCCGCCACGCGCTCGGCATCGCGCACGTCGCCCAGGAAGATCTCCGCGGCGTCCCGAACCCGGGGCGCCGTGTCCGCCAGCCAGCCGTGGCTGTTCCACGAGTTGTAATAGACGAAGGCGCGAACCTCGGCGCCCTCGGCGACCAGGCGCTCGACGAGATGGCTTCCGATGAAGCCGTCCGCCCCGGTCACCAGAACCTTGCAGCCGCGCATCGTGTCGGTCGTCATCGCGCGTTCCGGTCGAACTCGCGGCGGGCGCGTTCGAGATCGCCGGGGCTGCCGATGTCGGTCCAGTATTCATGGACCGGGAATACGGACACGGGCTTGCCCGCGGCAATCGCCGCTTCGATGTGGTCGGTCATGTCGAGTCTGCGCCCGGGCGGCACCATCGCGACCGCGGCGGCGTCGAGGACGTAGAGGCCGGCGTTGCACAGGAAGGTTTGGGTCGGCTTTTCCACGATGTTCACGGCGCGATGGCCGTCGACCTCCAGCACGCCATAGGGCACATCCATCCGGTACATCGCCGCGGCAACGGTGATGAACGCGCCCGTCTCGAGATGGAAGGCGAGGAGGCTTTGGTAATTGGAGGTGGTGAGCACGTCGCCGTTCACCACGAGGATCGGGGCATCCTGCGCGGGCAGGAGCGACAGTGCGCCCGCCGTGCCTAGGCGCTCCGGCTCGCGGAGATAATGGATCTCGATGCCGAATGCCGCGCCGTCGCCGAAATGGGATTCGATGACGTGGGCAAGATAGTTGGTCGCGATGAAGATGCGCCTGACGCCCGCGCGCTCCATCGCGCGCACCTGGCGCTCGAGGAGCGGCATCCCGCCGATTTCGAGCATCGGCTTCGGGCGGTCGGCGGTCAGCGGGTAGAGCCGTCGCCCCTCGCCACCCGCCATGATGATCGCGCAGGCGAAGCCGCTGCCCGCGGCCGGCGCGCCGACCTCCGCCCGCGTCTTGTGGGCTGCGACGACACGCTGGAACCGGCCCTCGCCGTCGATCAGCGGGACGGCCGCCACCTGCATGGCGGCCATGAATGCGATCAGCTCGGCATGCGGGGCGTCCGCAAGGAACGTGATCGGGTCGAGCGTCATCGCGGCGGTGACCGGGCTCTGCAAGTCCTTGCCGGCGAGCAGTGCGCGACGGATGTCGCCGTCCGAGACCACTCCGACAAGCCGGCGGTCGTCGTCGATCACGGCCGCGATGAACAGCCGGGTCGCCTCGATGACCTCGACCGCATCGCGCAGCGTCGCCGCCGGGGAAACGACAGGTTCCCTCACCGGAACCATCCGTCGCGCGTTTCGCCGCGAAGCGTCATGCCCTTGCGGAGTAGCGCCGTGTCGAGAGCGACGCTCGCCAGCACGTCGGCGATCTTGGGTCCGGCGTTGCCTAGCCCGTAGGGATTCGTCGCCGCGCGGCAGCGCGCGCGGAAGGCGTCGTCGTCCAGCCCGCGCCGGAGCGCCGCGTAGATCGCGTCGGCGTCGTAGTCCACGTCGATGACGTTGTCGGCCCGCAGGCGGCCCTTCTGGCGGCTTCCGATGTTGACCGTGGGGCAGAAGAAGGCCGGCGTCTCCTTGATGCCCGAGGACGAGTTGCCGGCGCACACGATGCGCCGCGCCGGGCTGCGGGCGAGCGCCAGCACCCCATGATAGAGATGCCGGCCGAGCGAGCGGTGCAGCTGGACGTTGTCCGCGTGCCGCCAGGCTGCGAGCTCGGCGATCAGGCTGCGGCCGCCGGCGTCGTTGTTGGGATAGGTGACCACGACCTGAACGCCCTCGGCAGCCAGCCGGTCGAGCGCCGCGAGGGAGGGGCGCAGCTGGGCCGCCGCCTGCTCGAACTCCGTCGTCACCGAATGCTGGGTGAACAGGACGACGGGTCGGTCGGGGTCCAGGCCCAGGCGGTCGGCGACCTCCGCCGGCGCGGCAAAGCGTCCCTCGCGGATCAGATCGATCGCCGGAAATCCCACTGTGTGGACGCGCGACGGCTCCTCGCCCATCGCAAGGACGCGGTTTGTCGCCTGCTGGTTGGTCGTGAAGTGCAAGTGCGCGAGCTTGGTCATGGCGTGGCGCACCGAATCGTCGAGCGCGCCGCCTTCCGTCAGGTCGCCGCCCTCGACATGGGCGGTCGGGATGTTCATCTGCGTGCCGGCGATCACCGCGGCGAATCCCTCGAACCGGTCGGCATAGACGACCAGAAGGTCGGGCTTCAGCGCCTCGAGCGCCCCGGCGACGCTCGCGACGCCGGACGCAATCGCCAGGGCCGTCGACGCGCGCGCATCGCGCGCCATGTCGATTTTCGCCTCGGCACTCACCGTGAAGCCGTCTCGTTCGATCTCTTCCAGCGTGCGGCCGAAATCGGCGTCAAGGTGGGCGCCCGACACGATCAGGCGATAGTCGAGCGCCGGGTGCGCGTCGATCGCCTTGAGGATCGGGTATTGCAGCCCATACTCGGCGCGGTTTCCGGTGAACACGGCGACGGTCCGGCGGGTCATCGGCCTTGTATCAGGCGGGCAAGCCCCGCCTCCAGGGCGACTTCGTGCCGCCAGCCGGTTGCCGCCAGCGTCGACGCCGTGTCGAGCGTGAGGTGGGAACGGCGACCCGCCGCTTCGCGTGCCTCGACCGTCCGTGCGTCCTCGCCGGCAAGGCAGAGGGCGAGGCGCGCGACCGCGCCGACCGAAGTGCCGCGACCCGTTCCCAGATTGAAGATGCCGCCGGGTCGTCCCTCCGCCAGGGCGGCCAGGCCGGCGGCGGCATCGCCAATCCAAAGATAGTCGCGCACCGGCGTCACGTCGCGCACGCGGACCGGCGCCGCGCCGGGGATCTGGCAGAGGATCTCCGAAACCACGTTGTGCGGCGACATGCCGGAGCCATAGACGTTGGCGAGCCGGGCCACCGTTCCGCCCGCCCGCGCCACCAGCCGTTCGCAGGCGAGCTTGAGCGCGGCGTAGCGGCCATTCGCGGCCAAAGGCTCATCGGGGCGCCGAGGGTAGGTCTCGCTATCCCCATAAACCGCTGCCGAAGAGGCATAGACAATATGGCGCCAGCCGCGCCCGACCATGTGCTCGACAATCGCCACGAGGTTGTCGTCGTTCGAACTCCCCGGCCGCTGCAGGCTGGGCAAGATGGATCAGCACGTCTTCCGGCAACTCGGGACCAAGCGCGGCGTAGCCGGTTACGGCACGATTCGTCACGTCGGGGCGCGCGGGCAGGGGGCGGCGCGAGACGGCAATCACCGGGCGATGCGCCGCGGCCAGACGGGCCACGACCGCCGCTCCGATGAAGCCCGAGGCGCCTGTAACGACATAGGCCATCGGCGCCAAGGTCAGTCGAAATCCTCGATGTCGGCAGCGGCGAGGTGCCGCTCGGCGGCAACGTCGCGGGTCGCGCGCTTTCCCAGGATTTCATCCAGCCGCACGGCTGGAATCGAGCCCGTTCCCGGCCGCTTTACCCATAGATTGTCGCGGCTGAACGTGTCGCCCGCGCGGACGGGCGCGATGGTGACGACGGTCGCGTAGGCGAAATCGATCACCGGCTGCTCCTCCGGCAGGATCGTTTTCGCGCCGCCGCGCGCTTCCCACACCGCGCGCGAGCCGGCGATCAGGTCGTGGAGCTCGCCAGGTTCGATCGATATGGCCGTGTCCGGGCCGGGCCACGCACGCGAGATCGTGAAATGCTTCTCGAGAATGCTTGCGCCGAGCGCGACGGCGCCGAGGCAGGTCCAGATGTTGAGAGAATGATCGGAAAGCCCGACCGGCGCGCCGGGAAAGGCGCGGGCGAGGTCCCCGATCCCCCCGAGCCGCACCTTGTCGTAGGGCGTCGGGTACATCGAGGTGCAGTGCAAAAGGGCGTAGGGCACGCGGCCCTCCAGCACCTCCACCGAGCGGCGCACCGAGGCGAGGTCGTTCATTCCGGTCGACAGGATCACCGGCTTGCCGAATCGCGCGATATGGTCCAGCAAGGGCAGGTTGTTGCACTCGCCCGAGCCGATCTTGAAGGCGGGCACGCCCATCTGGTTCAGCCGGTCCGCCGCCTCGCGGCTGAACGGCGTGGACAGGAACATCACGCCCCGCGCAGCGCAGCGGGCCTGCACCTGGCACTCTTCGTCCTCGGTCAGCTCGCAGCGCTTGATGATGTCCCACAGGCGTTCGGACGAGATCGCGCCCGGGGTCATATCGGTAGGCACCATCTCCTTTTCGGTGATGTGGCACTGGAACTTGACGATTTCCGCGCCGGCATCGGCCGCCGCGTCGACGAGGGCGAGCGCCTTGTCGATGTCGCCCTCGTGATTGATGCCCACCTCGGCGACGACGAGGGGAGGATGGTCGGGGCCGACGCGCCGGTCGGCAATGCGGAACTCGGTCATCTCCGCTCCGGTTCATGATGGTCGAGGTTGGGCCGGTCCTTCAGCCACGCGGACCAGTCGGTCGGCAATGGCACCGGCCGGCGACACGCCCGAACGTCGAGGCCGCTGTCCCGCCAGCGCCAGGCGAGCAGCGCGGCGAGCGCCGCGCGCGCGGGGAACAGCACGCAGTCGGCGTCGCCGATCCGCCGGCCCTGGCCAATTCCCGCGGCGACCAGATGCTGCACCGCAGCGGGAACCAGCGAATTCTGAACCGCAATGTCGCGGCAGTCCACCCAGCGCCGGCCGCCACCGTCCGGCATGGGAATGCGCTTCACCGTATCGGGCCCAATGCCCGACAATTGCTGCGCGAGATAGACGAGGCTCGCGCGCTCCGGCCCCGCGCCCAGCAGAAGCACCTTGCCGTCGAGCGCCGCGAGCGCGCCGAGGGGCGAGTCCGGCCCGAACCGGAAGTCGAGCGGATGGCGGTCCACCAGCGTGGCGGCGGCGGGGCCGCGCGCGGCGAAGGACGAATGCGGGTGCGGGCTGCGGCGCGTGCCCGGCAGGTGCCGGAACAGCTCCGGCACCACGCCCATCTGGCGGGTGGGGGTGATCGCGGCGTTGTAAAGCGGCATCTCGCGGCGGATCGGCTCGACCCAGTCCGGGGGCGCCGGTGGATGGCGCCAGTCCGCCGGATCGGAAATCTCGCCGGTGAAGGTCGGCATCATGATCGTGCCGAGCGGCCCGACCGCGTCCGTCAGCGCGTTGATCACCGTCTCGGCGGCGCCGCAGACATAGCCGAGCCGGCTGAGCCCGACATGGGCCAGCACCGCGTCGCCCGGCACAATTCCCGCCCCGGCGAGGGACGCGGCGAGGCTCTCGCGCGTGACCAGCGACCGGCCCTGCACGTCCTTGCTGCTGGCAATGGCATGGGCGTCGGTCATCTAGGCGACATTGCTCAGCTTGTAACGCTGCGCGGTCTTCATCTTGAAGGTGTGCGAATAGGGCTCACCCAATTCGTACCAGGCGCGCAGGGACTCGATCTCCCGCCGCACGGCTGCCGCATGGCCCTCGACCAACCCAGGTATGCCGTCGTACAGCGCGTTCGCCTGCCCGTCGTCGCCCAGGATGAGGCCATCCTGCCATTCTGGCATGCAGAACCACCAGCCCGCGAACAGCTCGGCACGGCGCTTGACCTCGGCAAGGTCCATGCCCTCCCACCATGGCCCGCGCAGAAGGCGCAGATAATCCGCCCGGTCGCGCGCCAGCCTCACGAAGCCGCAATCGTCGTACTTGCCACGGTCCGGCACCAGCACCGGCTTGCCCAGCGACGCGAACTCGATCCCCGCCGTGCCGTGATAGGTGACCAGCGCGTCGAGTGCGCGCATCACCGCCGCGTTGTTCCAGTCTTCCTGGGCGATGGCGACATGGGCGGGCCGGTTCAAACGCGCCAGTATGTCGCGCAGGCGGATCCCGCCGAACCAGTCCTCGCAGGGGTGCGGCTTGAACAGCCAGTTGAAGCCCGGCGTCTCGCCGGCGGCGGCGAAGCTCGCCTCGGTCCAGTCGAGGAAGTCGCGGAACTGTGTCATGCCGAGCTGGTGCGGCCAGTCGAACCAGTTCGACGCGTAGAACCCGACGATGGGTTTCGCCGGATCCCAGCCGAACCGGGCGCAGAGTGCCGCGCGGTCGGTGGTCGTGCTTGCGCGCTGAAACGCATAGAGCGAGGCGAGGTCGTCCGCCTTGCCGCCGAACCGGCCCTCCAGGTAGCGCCGCCCCACGGAAGCCATGGCGTCTGCCTGGGCGGGCGGCAGCGAATCCATCTCGGCGCGCGACGGCCGATCGTAGAACCGGGTCAGTTCGCTCGGCTGGCGCATGTGCGTCATGCGCAGCGCGCCAAACAGGCCGAACGGAAGGATCACCGGAATGCCGCGCGCAAGCGCCTGGTAGGCAAGCGAGCCGTAGGTGAATCCGACAGGGTGGCTGATCACCGCCAGGCGGAAATCGTGTTCGTCGAGGAGCCGGGCCGCCCGCGCGATGGCGCAGAGGGCTTCGATCACCAGGGGGCGAAAGTCGCTTCGCCCGATGTCCACGGCCGCAAGGCGTTGCCGTTTGAGGATCGCGTCGTAGATCATTGCGCCCGGCACGCCGCCCTGCAGCGTCCAGCCGAACATGTCGGACGCGGTCCGCGTCGCGGCCAGCAGCCGGTCGGCGGTGCCCGCGATCGCGGTCTTGTCGACGGCGATGGCACCGAATGGCCGGTGGCGCGAGATGCCCAGCGTCGTCATCGTACGCGCGCATTCCCGGGCCCGGTACTGTCCGGTCAGGCCGGTTTCCCGCCCGTTGGGAAGGCCGAGCGCCGCGCGCAACAGGCACACGCGCAGCCAATAGTTCGGATTGTCCCACTGCGCGTCGATCAGCACCTCGCCTTCGAAAGGCGTGGCCGGCGTGCCGCAGAGCCGGGCCAGTAGCGCATCGGTTTCGTCGCGCTTGCGGTGCAGCGAGCGCTCCGCCGCGCGGCCCTGCGGCGTCATCCGCCGCGCGAAGCGGCGCGACGCGTCGATGGCATCGCGCAACAGGGCGTTCCGGCCGAGGTTCATCGTGGCGGCCAGGACGCCCTCAATAGCCGAGCCGGTCGCGCACGACCGCGGCGATCGCTTCGCCCAGAAACAGGTCGTCGGGCTCGTCGATGTCGACCTCGTCATAAGGGCGCGGGGCGATGAAGCCCTGGATGCGGGCGCCGAGAAGGGAGCCGCTGTCGAGGTTCGCGGCACGGGTGATGTAGACGAGCCCGTTTTCGTAGATCAGCGGCTCGGTCAGCCGCGACTGCTGGCCGATCGCGTAGGACGGCTGGTACCAGACGCCATCGAGACGGCCGGTCTTGAGGGCGCGCCTACTCACGGTGATCACCGAATCGCATGGCGTGGCACGGAACGCCGCCACGGCATCCTCGATCACGGCCACCGGGCGCAGCGGGTTGGTCGGCTGCAGGAGCAGTACCGCCTCGACCTGGTGGCCCTCGGCGCGGATCGCGGCGAGGCCATGGCACAGCACGTCGAGCATCGAGGATTCGTCGCCGGCAAGCGCGATGGGACGGTCGATGACGCCGGCGCCGCAGGTCCGCGCGACAGATGCGATTTCGGCATCCTCGGTCGTTACCCACACCCCGCCCACGGACGGCGCGGCCAGTCCGGCGGCGACCGACCACGCGACCAGCGGACGGCCCGCGAAAGGCAGGACGTTCTTTCGCGGCAGCCGCTTCGAGCCGCCGCGCGCCGGTATGATCGCCGCGATCATGCGGTGTCCATTTCTTCTTGCGGAACGCGCTGTGCGGCAAGCTCCCGGAACAGCGCGTTCCGCTGAAGCAGCGCGTCGTAGGTGCCGATATCCTGAATGCGGCCGTCGTCCATCACCACGATCTCGTGGCAGTTGCGCAGCGAGGTCACCCGGTGCGCGACGGCAATCCCAAGCACGTCCTCGGCCAGCGAGTTGAACGAGCGCTGCACGATGCGCTCCGTGACGCTGTCGAGCGCGCTCGTCGCTTCGTCCAGCAGCACGATGCGCGGACGGCGATAGAGCGCGCGCGCGATGGCGACGCGCTGCGCCTGGCCGCCGGACAGGCCGCGGCCCTTCTCGCCCAGGGGCGAATCGAGCCCGTGGGAAAGGCGGGCGACCACCGCCTCGAGCTGGCTCTGGCGCACCACTTCGGCGAGCAGCGCCTCGTCATGCTTCTCGGGTGGTTCGCCAAAGGCGATGTTGGCGCGCAGATTGTCGTCGATCAGGAAGATGTCCTGCGGCACGTAGCCGATCTGGTCGTGCCACTGGGCGAGATCGGTGGCGCCGAGGTCCTGGCCGTCGATCGCCACCCGGCCGCTCGTGGGCTGGATCAGCCCCAGCAGCGCATTGACGAAAGATGTCTTGCCCGCCCCGGAACGGCCGACGATGCCGTAGCGCCGGCCGCATTCGAGCTCGATGGAGATGTCTCTCAGGCTCTCGTCGGTGGCATCGGGGTAGCGCAGCGAAACATGCTCGAAGCGGACGGCGCGCCAGGCCTCCGGCACGGGCAGCGTGCCCGGCGCGCGCCCATAGTCGCGCTCCGCCGCCGCAATGTCGTCCATCAGCTCGAGCAGCCCCTGCACAAAGGGGAAGGACGCGGAAAGCTTGCCGAACTGGGCGGCTGCCTTGTTCATCGCCGGCACGACGCGCGTGACGACGACGGCGATCATGGCAAGTCGCGCCGTGATCTCGCTGCCGGACATCCCGCTGGTCCATAGAAGATAGGCCGCGGCGAGAAATCCGAGCTGGCCGAACACGATGATCGATACCGGCGGGATCTGCGACATCAGGCGCTGCCAGACCATCAGGCCGTTACCCGTTGCGTGGATGGCGTTGAACTTGTCGACGAAGAACCGGGCCCGGTTGCTGACCTTGACCTCGCGCACCCCCGAGATGATCTGGATCAGGAGGCGCAGCGTGCCGTTCATGTTGGCCTTTTGCCGGGCGGCCAGGCGATAGATCCATGGACGCAGCATCAGGACCGAAGCAACGCCGATGCCGCCGACCAGGACGATGGCCGCAAGTCCCTGCAACGGCGCCATGGCGATTGCCACGACCGACGGCAGGGCAATCATCACGAACGACTGGCCGAGCAGGAGAAACGATTGCAGGAAGTCCTGCCGCCAGGTGCCGATGTCCGAGAAGATCTGGCGCGAGAGCACCGACGAGCTCTTGTTCGTGAACCATAGATATGGCGCGTCCACGAGCCGCGAGAGCAGGCGGTTGCCCAGCCGGATGCGGCTCGCCGCCGCCTGGCGGTCGACGAGAAAGGAGATCAGCAGGCTCCCAGCCGAGCTGGCGAGAATCAGCAGGGCCATGATGGCGGCCAGCCAGACGAAGCTGCCGTGGCCCCACTGGAAGCCGAGCATCGGGGCCACGCGCGAGAACGGTGCCGTCCGCGTCAAGAAGGCGGGATCGTTGATCGACTGCACCACCGGAATGACCAGCGCGATGACGGCCGCCTCGACGACGCCGACCGCGACGATCAGCCCGAACAAAGCGATCATCGAGACCAGCTCGCCCGGCATCAGAAGGGCGAACCCACCCCTTACCGTGTCGTAGGGCGTGCGCGGCCTCGTGCCGGGTCCTGGCCCGTCCGCCCCTTTGATGTCATGGTTGCCGGCCGGTAGCGACATCGTCAGGCCTGCGGCGTACCGTGCGACAGGCGCTTCTGGCGGCTTCGAGCCGCAATCACACGGGAGGACGCATGGTGGCGTCCGACGCAGCCAGGGTTGGCGGCCCTCCGCCGGTGCTCGGCACGGTGCAGCTGGGCACGGCATATGGCGCGGCGAACACATCCGGAATGCCGAGTGCGGACGAGGCGCTCGCCATATTGTGCCGCGCCGCCGCGCTCGGCGTCGCTGCCTACGACACGGCCCGCGCCTACGGCGATGCCGAGGCACGCATCGGTGCGGCGCTCGGCCGGCTGGCGGGAGAAAGACCGGCGATCATCACCAAGCTCGCCCCGCAAGCCGAATCCGCCGGTCCGCGCCCTTCCGAGTCCGAACTCGTCGCACGGGTCGACCGCAGCCTCGACGCCTCGTTCGCCGCGCTCGGCGTGCAGACGGTCGACGCGGTCCTGCTGCATCGGGAAGCGGACCGCACGGCCTGGAATGGCGCCGTTTGGCGACGGCTGATCCATCATCGGGACGCGGGGCGGATCGGCCGGATCGGCGTCTCCGTCCAGTCGCCCGCCGAGCTTGCCGGGGCGATCGCCGATCCCGACGTCGCGCAGGTCCAGCTTCCGTTCAACCTGCTCGACCACCGCTGGGCGGACGCCGGCGCCCCCGCGCTCTTTGCGGCGCGCCCGGACCTCAGGGTTCATGTACGAAGCGTGTTCCTTCAAGGGTTGCTCGTCGGCGGGAAGGGCGCACGCTGGCCGCAGCTTGCGGGCCTCGATCCGGCCATCCTCCTGGCGTCGCTCGATGCGATCGCGGCGCGCTTCGCGCGGGCCGGTCGCGCCGACCTCTGCGTCGCCTATGTGCGCGCGCACGGGTGGGTCGATGGCGTCGTCGTCGGCGTCGAGACGCGCGATCAGCTCGAACGCACGCTGGCCCTGTTCGACAATCCGCCGCTTTCCGCCGAGGCGCGGGATGCGGTGCGCCGGGCCGTGCCACAAGTTCCCCCGGACCTGCTCGATCCCGCGCGCTGGTCCCGCGACACCGCCTAGTGGACAAACCGCGGGGGCTGCCGCAACACTAGGACCTCTCGACACTGGCACGAAGGGTGAGCGAACGTGCTGCGCCTCGGCATACTCGGATCCAGTCCGGGCAACGGGCACCCCTATTCCTGGGCCGCCATCTTCAACGGCTACGATCCGGTCGCCATGGCGGCCTGCCCGTACCCGACCATACCCGACTATCTCGGCCGCCAGGTCTTCCCGCGCGACGCGATTTCCGACGCGCAGGTCAGCCATGTCTGGACCCAGGATCGCGAATTGTCCCAGCACATCGCAGCCGCGTCGCGCATTCCGCATGTCGTCGATCGGCCCGAGGCGATGCTGGGCGCCGTGGATGCGATCCTGCTCGCGCGCGACGATGCGGAGAGCCACCTGACGCTCGCGGCCCCGTTCCTGCGAGCCGGACTCCCCATCTATATCGACAAGCCGCTCGCCCTGAGCGTCGCCGAAGCCGAGAGCATCTATGCGCTGGAGCGGTGCCCCGGCCAGATCTTCACCGGATCGGCACTGGCCTTCGCCGCCGAGTTCCGGCTCGCCGAGGCGGATCGCCAGGCGCTCGGCCGGCTTCGCCACTTCGACGCCCAAACGCCCAAGGCGTGGGAAACCTATGCCATGCACGTGATCGACCCGCTGGTCGATCTCGCCGCCCGCGAGGGACCGGTCGTTTCGATCGAGGCCCATCCGGGCCTGCCGCGTCATGTCGACGTCCGCTGGCGGAGCGGGGCGACGGCGCGGATTACCGCGCTCGGCGAGGCGCCCGGCGCGCTTTCCATCGTCATCGACGCCGAGCACGGCCGCCGCGAAATGGTGTTTTCCGATACATTCGGCGCGTTCCGCGCGGCACTCCAGTCGTTCGTCGACATTATCCGTCGCCTTCGCCCGCCTCAGGACCGCTCGCGGGCGCTCGCCGCGATCCGGCTGCTCGAGGCCGGTTGCGTCGGCGGGGCGGAGGCGGACGACGGTGCCGCGCGGCCCTCGGTCAGCGGGCGCAGCCGCTCGACGTAGCTGCGCACGTCGCGCCGTGTCACGTTCTTTTGCGCGGCGAGCTCGGGCCGCGCATGAAAGCCGCGCCGGGTGAGGGCGGGCCACGCCTCCGTCCGCAGCGAGGCGGTGGAGGGCAGGCTCAGCGCATGCCGGACGACGACGCGCGCCGAGTTGCGCGGCCGCACGCCAGCCGCCGCGAACGACGGCGCCTGCCGTGCCGGGCGGCGCGATCTCAGGAGGGCGTCGATGTCTTCGGCAATCGCCAGGCAGCGCCGCCCGTCCGGCACGCCGAACCAGTCGTGGATGTAGGCCTCGCGGATGGCCGCTTGTTCGGCGTCGACCGTCCGGCCGTCGAGGAATTCGCGCACAAGGATCGACAAGGTATCGAAATCGCGTGCCACGACGCTGCCCGCCTCGCGCTCGGGCCAGGCCATGAATGCATCGGGCACGGTCGCGAACTCGATGGTGGGCTTGCCGCACAGCCACGCCTCGACCGCCGTGGTGCAATGGCGGTGCAGCAGCACGTCGGTGGAATGCAGCACGTTCCAGATGTAGTCATGTCCGCAGAAGCGCACGTTGCCGCAGCCGGCGTCGCGCAGCCGGTCCTCGTAGTAGCGGCGCGGCTCGTTCGGGTGCGGCTTCAGGACGAATTGCAGGTCCGGGTTCTCGCGCGCGAAGCGGAAGAACAGGTCCGCCGAGGTGTCGCGCAGATCTGCGTGATATTTCGGCAGGACGCGGAAATCGACCCCGATCGCGGCGAAGCAGCGGTCGGCGCCGAAATCGGCCATGCTGGCGCAATAGTTCGCCCACATGACTGGATCATCCTCGCGCACGTGGGCGTGGGGAAACTGCGTGGCCCAGGCGATGATCGGCCGCGCCGGGTCCAGCCCGTACTCGGCGGCGAGCTGCGCACGCGGCTTGACCGCGCCCATCAGCGGCTGCCGGTAGAAATCGATCCGGGGACATCCGCTGGTCACCGCACGATCGGCCGAGATCGAGCCGCGCGCGACCATCGCTTCGGTGTTGCGCCATCCCCAGCTGTATAGACGATCGACCAGCGAGAAATCGGTAGCGTCGCCGCGGTCCATCTGGTGGAAAATCGGCCGCCCTGCACCCTCGGTCGACAATACCAGGACGGCGATCCCTCTTTCGCGCAGACCGCGCGCGAGGCGATTGTACCAGGCGCCCCAGAAATGATTGAGAACGACACAGTCGGGCCGGTAGGCCGGAATCATCGACGGCCCGTCGCGGGTCGAGACGATCAGCGCGCGATGGCCCATCCGTTCGAGGTGGATGCGGATCGCGCTCAACGGCGGCAGGTCGCGCCACTTGTGGTCGCAGAACAGCAGGACCTTCATCGCTGGGCACCACGATTTTGCGCGCCTTCGACGATCATCAGCGAAGTCGGGTTCAGCGGGTTGATCGCGTCGCCCAGAAACCGCGCTTCGCGCACGCGGCCGAGCCTCGCCGCCTCGCGCCGGAATCCGCGCAGCCGGTCGAGCTGGCGCACGCGCAGCCGTGCTATCAGGCACGCCGCGGACGTCCAGGGCCACAGCTCCTCGATCGGCTCGAGAAAGATCGCAGCGCGCGGCTTCAGCCGGCCGACATTGGCAAGGCCTGCCGCGAAAACGCGGGGCATCATCTCGAAGGCATGGACGCTCAGTACGACGTCAACGGGGCCGAGCTCGGGCAGGCCCCGCGTCACGTCGCAGGTTTCGTAGCGGATGTCGTAGCCGAACGATTCCGCCGCGCGCCGCGCCAGCGCGACAGATATCGGCGAAAGCTCGAGCCCGATCAGCCTGTTCGTAATGCCCGCGCGGGCCAGGTAAAGAAGGTTCCGCCCCGTGCCGCAACCGATCTCGACGATTGCACCGTCGCCAGCATAGCGGCGGACGCGGTCGAGCATGGTCTCCATCCGGCGCGTCGTGGCCCGGTTCGGCTCGGTGTAGCAGAGCTTCCCGCCGACGAAGGCGAAATCCGCCGGCCAGCTCCCGATGACGAATTCGTCGAACGTGCCGATCTCGATGCGCGACCGCCCCTCGTCGTAGCGGGTGCGGACGACGTCGACGGTGCGTTCGGCGCGTCGCAGCCTGCCGTGCCGCAGCAACGTCGACGCGGCGCTGCGCAGATGGCGATAGCCGGCATGCGCGAGAAAGGTCGCCGGGCGCGCGTCGGGCAGTTCGCGACCGAGGACGTTCGAGTACACCGGTCCCGTCTTGCGCCCGGAGGCGGCGACGCTCATGCCACCAGATCCCAGTTCAGCGGCGTGCCGCGCGCGATCGCCGTGCGGGCGTGCCGGCCCAGGACGACGTCCAGCTCGCGCGGGGCGAGGCCGAAGCCCGGCCGCACGCTGCGCACGTTCGCCGATGTGAATACCTCCCCTGCAGCGATGTCCGCGACGGCGTAGAGCGAGCGGCGATAGGCGGCGTTGCCGCGCTCGCTCGGCTTCAGGCCGTAATCGGCAGTGCCCAGAGCCTCCCAGGCCGTGCGCACTTCCGTGCACAGCGTCGTGAGCTCGCCGGGCTCCAGCGAGAAGGCCGAGTCCGGCCCGCCGTCGGCCCGCCGCATGATGAAGTGGCGCTCGATCATCACCGCGCCCAGCGCTGCCGCGGCGATCGACGCGGCCAGTCCCAACGTGTGGTCGGAAAGGCCGGCCGGCATGCCGAACCGGCGCGCGAGATCGGGAATGGTCCGCAGGTTCATCTCGTCCGCGGGCGTCGGATAGCCGCTCACGCAATGCAGCAGCACGATCTCGCGCGCGCCCCCCGCCTGCGCGGCGGCCACCGCCTCGCCGATCTCGTCCGTGTCCGCCATGCCGGTCGAAATGACAAGCGGCTTGCCGGTCGCGGCGCAGCGGCGGATCAATGGCAGGTCGGTCACCTCGAACGACGCGATCTTGTAGGCCGGCGCGTCAAGGCCTTCGAGAAGATCGACGGCCGTCGGATCGAAGGGCGAGCTGAACACGGTGAGGCCGATCTCGCGACCGTGCGCGATCAGCGGCGCCATCCAGTCCCACGGCGTGTGGGCCTCCTCGTAGAGCTCGTGCAGCCGGCGACCCTTCCACAGCCCGTCCTCCACCACGAAGCCCGGCCCCTCGATGTCGAGCGTGATCGTATCGGCCGTGTAGGTCTGCAGCTTGAACGCGTCGGCCCCCGCCACTTTCGCGGCGTCCATCAGGGCAAGCGCGCGATCCAGGCGGCCGCCGTGGTTGCCGGACATCTCGGCGACCACATAGGGTGGCGCATTGGGGCCGATCCGGCGTCCTGCGATGGTGACGGTCGGAATATCGGTCATCGGTCGCGATACACGTAGACGGTGAACTCGAACGGGACCACCCCGTCCTTGATGCGATAGTCGTGGCGCAGCGTGACGAAAGGCGAGAGCGCGCTCTTGCAGAACGCGAAGACGTCTTCCGGCCGTGCGTAGTAGAGCCCCGCGTCCTGATAGTCGACATAGGTCGACAGCGCGTTGAACGCCACGCCTACGTCGACCGCCTCGAATAACCGCGCAACCGCGCCGGTCAGGAACCCCCAATTGTCGCCGATGCGGTTGTTGAACACGCCACTGACGAAGGCGTAGTCGAACCGGCCGTCGATCCCCTCCTCGAAGATGTCGCGCCGGGCGAACGTCGCCTCGGGGAATTTCGCGCGCGCGCCAGCCAGGTGCGGCTCCGAGAGATCGTACCCCGTGTAGTGGCCATCGAAGCCGTAGTCGCGCTTCAGTACTGTGAGGAGATGGCCCGAGCCGCAGCCGAAATCGAAAATGCGCGCATGCGAGATGTCGCCAATCTCGCACAGCCGGTGCATGCGGCGTTCCTGTGTCGCCGCGTCGCGCTGTTGCACCGCGGCGGGCGTATCGCCGTGGCTTTCGAACAGCGCTGCGTAATGCCGTTCGAGCTTCGCGAAGTCGTTCCGGAACGAGGCCATCGTGATCATTCAGCCGTGGCGAGGATCAGCTGGTCCGCGACGCGCGCGGCGCCCTGGCCGTCCACGGCGCTGGCCGCGGCGGCGGACATCGCTTCGAGGCGCGCCGGGTCATGTGCGAGCTCATGGAGCGTCTCCACCAGCGCACTCGCCGATGCGTCCGTCCCGTCAAAGCTGACGGCCGCACCCCGGCGCGCCATGTCGTCGGCAAGCTGCCGCTGGTGCGGGCGGGTGACGAGCAAAACCATCGGAACGCCCAGCGCGCACAGCTCCAATGTGGTGACACCCGGCGCGCAGATCGCAAGATCGGCCGCGGCGAAGGCGGCGGCTGGGTCGGTGCAGCCCACTTGGATGTCGAGCCGCGCCGCAAGGGCGGCATGATCCCGGCAGAGCGCGGCCGCGGCCGCGTCCGTCGGCGCCAGCACCGCAATGCGCTCTGCAACGTCCGCCGCAGCGATGGCGGCAAGCGCTGGCGCGAACCCGGCGGCCGCGTGGGCCAGGCCAAACGTCACCAGGATCGTACCGAGCGACGGCCGCGCGCGCCGCGCCCGGCTCGCCTCGCGGCGCGCGGCGAAGGATGGCGAAACCAGCGCGAAATCGAGCCCGATCCAGCGCGCGGCGGCCGGCGGCACCAGGCCGTCATAGTCTGCGGCACGGCGGTAGGGCATCGCGTCGAGCAACGCGTCGCACTCGTGCGGTCGGTCGGCCAGATCGTCGATCGCAAGGATCCGCGCCCCGGATGCCCGCAGCTTGCGCTCATCGCGCGCGTCCCGCCGGTAATCGTCCACCACGGCCCAATCGACGCGCTCCCTCATGCAGTGCGCAACGGCATCATCGAAATCGGCGACAGGCGTGATCTCGACTCCCATGAAGTCGATCGGCCGGTCGCGCAGGAAACGCTGCGTCGCGGGTGGCGCATACAGCCGCACCTGCGAACGCCGCACGGCAAGCGCGCCGGCAAGCGCCATCGTGCGCATGAAATGCCCGGCTCCGATGTCGGGGCCGGCCGGGGCCCAGATCATGACCGAAGTCACCGCCCGGCCTCGGCGAAAACTTGTCTCGCGGCCCGCTCGTCCCAGGTCGCCGGCGACTCGATCCCCGCGAGGACCAGCGCGCGCGTTGTCTCGGCGCCCACCTGGAACAGCGCGTCGGCGATGGAAAGCCGCTCTGCGAAGCGCGTCGACTGGAACTGCGGGTGGGGCTGCGGGGAGAAGCGGTGGAAGACCGTCGTAAAGCGCGGATCGGGGAACAAACCTTCCTCTTGCATGTAGTCGAACGATCCGTCCGCCGACAGGTACGTCGCTGCCCCGGTCGCTTCGAGAAGTCCGGTCAGCTTGCGCGACCGCGCCGCGCCGATCCCGAACCCGGAGCTTCGCTGGAAGTCAGGGGCGAAGTCCAGACACCGGGCGATCTCGCGGATCAACGAGATGTTGCGCTCGGCGAGGGCTGCGTCCCTTGGCTCGTCCACCCAGCCGGTCAGCAAGGGGACGAACGCATCATAGAAGGGGGCCCGCGCATAGTTCGCGTGGAGCCGCGCCTTGTACTTGCGCGCGAAGGCCGGTGTCAGCTGCGGGCGCACGCGGTCGAGCGTCACGTCGCGGCCCACATCCTCCACGGGCAAGGTGACCCAGTCGACGGCCGCGCCATTCGCGAACAGGCGGTTGCGATGGTGGAAGCTGCGCCGAACGAACTGCACATCATCCAGGAACACGAATATGTCGGCCATCGCGATCATGGCGAAGTAGCCCTGCCATGGCAGGAAGGTCGGCTGCATGATCGCGACCACCGGGCGCGCCAGGTCGGGGCGCATCAGGTCGCGCTCCCGGCCAGGGCCGCGCGGCGCATGTCGATCGCCTCGGCGAAGGCCAGGTCGTCGGCGTCGTCGATGTCGACCGCGCTCTCCCAGCCCATGACGAAATAGACGTGGCCGGGGCCGTAGAACGTGCCGGATGCGCGCAGCGCCTCCCAGCGCGCGATCCAGATCGCGCCGCTCGGGCAGTAGAGTGGCGGCAGGTCCTGTGACCGCTTCGTCTCCACATCCGGGAAGAGCGGCGTGGGCCGTCCCAACTCGTCCAGCGTTGCGGCCCACCACGGGTTCATCCATGAATAGCGAAACGCGCTCACCTGGAAGGCGGCATTGTTCCCCGCGAAGCGGTCGAGCGCGGCGCGGATGTCCGCGGCGTCGCGCAGCGGGCAATTCGCCATAAGCTGCACGACGGTCTCGTAGCTCTCGCCGAAATGCGCGGCCGCCCGTTCCACCGCGTCGATGGTGGCGAGGCTCACCGGCGCGTGGTCGTCCGCGTGCCTTTCGCGCAGGAACGGGGCCTCCGCCCCTTCCGAGATGGCGACGCGCGCGATCTGCGGGTCGTCGGTGCTGACCACGATGCGGTCGAATTGGCCCGATTCGCGCGCCGCGGCCACGGTGTGGGCGAGCATCGGCCGGCCACGGAACGGCATTACGTTCTTGCGCGGCAGGCGCTTCGAGCCGCCGCGCGCGGGCACCACGGCGATGATTTTTCCGCTCATGACAGCGTCCAGCCCCCGTCGGCGACGAGGTTGGCGCCCACCACGCTGGACGACCCGGGATCGAGCAGGAACAGGACCGGCGCTGCCACCTCGTCCTCGCGCAGCATGCGACCCGCGGGACACAATTTCGCGTAGCGTGCGCGGAACGCGTCATCGGCGCGGCCTTCGATGCCGCCGAACGAGACAGCGTTGACGCGGATGCCCGGGGCGAGCCGGACCGCGAGCTCCTTGGTGAGATGCAGCATTGCGGCCTTTCCGACGCCGTAGGAGAGGGGCGAGTGCGACAGATCCCCCTCGTAAAGGGCCGGCGTAGGCGCGACCATTCCATACATCGAGGCCAGGTTGACCACATTGGCGAGACGCGATCCGGCCATGCCCGCGAGGGCGAGCGTCAACCGATAGGGCACGACGACCGCAAGGGCGAGCTCGCCCGCGAAATCGTCCGCTGCGACCGTCCCGTCCGCGTCGACGCTGAGGAAGCGGCGGTCGCGCGCCGCGTTGACCAGCCCCTCCGGGCGCAGCGACCGCGCTTGCAGCCACGCCAGCAGGCGGTCCACGCCGTCGGCGGCCACCAGATCGAGGGCGACGGCGTGCAGGCGGCGCGCGGCGACCGCATCGGCGAACTCGGACTTCGAGCGCGGCCACGCTCTCCGCGCGCGCGCCGGTGGCCATGACGGTGGCGCCGCGCGCGACGAGCGCACGCACCAGCGCCCGGCCGATCTTGCCGGTTCCGCCCGTGACGAGAACGCTATCCATCGGCTTTCTGATATCCGCGTTCGGCGGGGGCCGTGGCGAACCGGACACGCTCGGCAAAGCCGTCGGACGGCAGCGGCCACCCGTCCGCGGCGAGTTCGCTATCGGCCGTCGTGTCGCCGTCCTGGACGCTGAAATAAATCGCCAGGTGGCGCAGCAGCGCCGCCCGGTATGTGTCGCTTTCGCCGACGCCCGTGCAGAGGGTGACGTTTCGGCCCGGCAGGGCCGCATCGAACGCGCCCTCTCGGCAGAACAGCGCGCCGTGCAACGTCCCCCTCACGCCCTCGATCGCGAAGCAGGCGCCCGGATTCGCGCGGACGAGATCGCGGGCGAGCGCGGCGTCGAAGCCGCTTCCGGTCGCCCAGCGCGCCGCCGCCACGCGCGCGGGATCGTCCTCGTCGGCGAACCGGATTCGCCATGGGCGCCGCTCGTAATAGCCCATGGTCATTCGCGTGTAGGGAACCCGCTTTGGATACTGCCTGAACTGCCGTTCGGGAAACAGGCCCCCTTCCGCCATCGCAGCCACGAAGGCCTGCGGTTCGGAGAGATACTGCCGTGAAAGGGCCTGGATCGCGTCGAAGTAGAAGCCCTCCGAGAGATCGAAAAAGGCGCCTTTTGCCCAGCGCGACATCGTATGCACCTCGAGGCACAGCAGGCCCTGGCCGTGAAGAATGTCGGCCCAGGCGCCCAAATGCTCGACGAGGTTCTGGTAAAGCTCGGCCGGGCCGACCAGCGCGCCGCCATCGCGCACCCCTACGCTCGCGAAGGGCAGGCGCCGGCGCGACACCACCGCGGCGGCGTCCCGGGGCGGCACGTAGGTGCGGTCGTGATCGAGAAAGGATCGCACATGGAGGACGCGGCCGGGGTCGTCGCCGGTCCGGTCCGCGAAGTCGCGGGCGAGGCGCTGCGGGTCGGCGATGTCCGCCGTCATCAGCAGGTGCGGAACGTCGGCGAGCGTCTGCGCGGTCTCCGTCAGCGCGGCCTCATTGAGGTCGAGCCCGACCATGCACACGTCGCCTGCGCCATGCGCGCGAAACGTCTCGTAAAGCCCTTTCAGCAAGGTCCCGTCGCCGCACCCCATGTCCGCCACGTAGCCGGGCGAGGCGCCGCCGCCCCAGCCTTCATCGCACAATGCCGCGACCAGCTTCTTCATGTCGGCGAAATACTTTTCGTGCTGGAACCCGCTCGACCGCACATTCAGGCTGCGGTCGACGTGGCCCTCGTGACCGGAATCCTCGGCCATCACCGCATCCGCATCGCCGAACAGAAGCTCGGGCATGCGCTGCAGGAGCGGCCAGTAAGAGGCGGCAACCCCGCCGTTCATGGCCCGCCCGATCATGAACTTGCCGGCGCCGTTGAGGGCGAATGCCCCCGCTTCGCTTTCGCTCGCCCATTTCCGCGCGAGCAGGAACCGGCGTATCGCCGCGGCCGGCGGAAGGGCCGCCTCGTCGCCTGCGGCCAGCGCGTCGACCAGTCCGCCCTGGTTGAGGCCGATGAGCATGGGCAGCACGATCGGCCCGTCGAGCAGCAGCGACGGGGATCCGCCAGGCCCCCACCCGGCGGACGCCTTCTCGAGCCAGGGTGCGAGGCGCCGGCCGCCTTCCGGCGTGCTCACCAGATCGATGGGGCTCATCCCGTAGAGCTCCTCGATTCCGGCGACTTCGCGGAGATCTGTCGGCGTCTCCGGGCCCAGCGAGTACTGATCGCCGTCAAGCGTGACGCTTCCCTGGACCAGGAACATTTCGAGCGCGGCCCGGAGCGGCCCGGGATTCGCACCCAGCTCGGCGGCGAGGCCGGCGATTGAGCGCGGCCCGGCAGCCAGGCACCGGAACACACCTCCCGCCTCCAACGCGTTCGCCACCGGCACCCAGACATAGCCGTGGCACAGGTGGTTGAGGACCTGGAGCATGGATGCGGCCGCGCCCTGCGTTCAGGCCGCGGTCTTCTGGTCCACGTAATCGACGATGCTCTTGAAATCCGTCAGATGCTCGACCCCTTCCTCGGGCGAGATCTTGATGCCGAACTCCTTTTCCAGCTTCACGACGAGCTGGACGTGAGACAGCGAATCCCAGTTATCGATGGTGTCGGGGCTCGACGCGTCGTCGATGTCTCCCGCGTCGACCTCCATCACATCCGCCACGATGGCGACGCAGCGATCGCGTGTGCTCATCTTTCCTGTCTCCTTGTCGGGGCGCGGCTCAGTCGACCCTTAGAACCGCGCAGTAGTTGAGGGTCTGCTTGTCGGCATTGGCCTGTTCTTCGCTCATGCCGCCGAGGGTGAAGACCTTTTCCTTCGTTACCGTCCATCCGCACGAGCCCACGAAATCCCGGATTTCGTCGGTCGTGGTGAACAAAAGGATGTGGTCCTCGGCGGGGGCGTTGGCGGCGGTCGAGAAGTAGCACAGCCCGTCCGGCGCCATCTTCCGCGCCATCGACCGCATCACGTCGTGGCCGGTCTGGAGATGCTCGATCACCTCGCCCATCAGCAGGACGTCGAGCCCGCCGTCGGGGATCGGATTCTCCTTCTGCACGTCGACCTTGACCGGCGTCGCGCGCTCGCGGTCGATGCCGGTCGCCGCGATCATCCGGCGCGTCATGTCGAGTGCGGTCGGCGACACGTCGAGCAGCATGGTCCTGAGCCCGGGTGCGCCGCGCATGGCTTCGGAGTGGAACAGGCCGTGGCCCACACCGATCTCGGCGCCTCGACTGCCATCGCGGATCATCGGCACGAACTCGTCGAGGAAGAATCGGAAGATGCGGTAGTGGTTCGCCCAGAGCGGCTGGGTCAGGCCCAGCCCGACGACGTAGTCGAACATGTAGTCGTCGCGGCCGTAGACCTTCTCATAGACCTCGCCGTAGCTGTCGTACCGGTAGGTGCCTTTCTGGGCGAAATACATCTCCTCGATGCGCAGCAGCTTGGTGTACCAGATGTAGGTGTCCGCCAGGTAGTCGAAGCATTCGCCGCGGTCGACGGCCTTCAGCATGCGGACGACCACGCTTTCCGCGAAGTCGAAATAGGGCGCATCGGCGGACTGCAAAATCCGCCGGATGGCCTTCTTCTGCATCGGGTTCTTCTGTCCGATCTCTTCCACCAGACGGAGAAAGTTCGGCGCGTTCGCTTCTGTCATGTCGATCCGGCTTCTTCGGTTTTGGTGAAGGCCGGGCGCGGCGCCCGGCTCAGGCGAACATCTCGGCCATGATATCGCCGCAGCCACGCTCTTCCGTGGCGGCCTGCGATCGGCCGACGACCTCGAAAACGGTGCCCTTGCGCCCGCATGGGCAGTTGTCGCGTCCCAGTATCCGACCAACATCCTCGGTGATGATGCTGTGCCCGGGATAGGCGGTCTGGATGGGTGTGAGGAACTGCATCAGCCCGTCCTGGCCAAAGGGCAGCGGTTCCAGCGTGACGGTGTCGCGGCAGATCGCCTCGCTCCAGGCCGGGGTATGGCGGACGCCGTTCTCGCAGGTCGGGTAGAGAAGGCCGCCCTGTTCGGTGAAGCCGTATATGTCCACCACGTTCGCGGGATCCATGCCGAAGCAGGCGGCGCAGTCCGCGACCAGCTTCTCCCGGCTCACGCTCAAGCCCTCGAGCTTCTTCCATCCGCCGGCGTGAAGGATTTTCAGCCCCGGAAGCTCATAGCGCCGGCCGGCGTCCAGCAGGGGCTTGACCACGTAGATGTAGAGAATGAACGTGAAGCCGAACAGCATCGACCCCTGGCCGTCGCCCGCGCTCGCGAGGAACCGGCTCAGCTTGTCGTCGTCGAGGCGCAGCAGCTCCTTCTCGGCGACCAGGCAGGTATCGGTGTCGCTGGCGGCGAACAGGAGCGATCGCGTCATGGACGCCCGCGCCGAGATGACCTCGTCCCGCCCCAGGACCGAGGGCTCGTCCAGCACCATGGTCCGCAGACGCGCATTCCCGATGCGGTCGAGCAGCATGCGCTGCATCGAGGCGCCCCAGCGGCGATTGTTCCGCTTGTCGAGGCCGATGCGGCTCGGCCGTCCCGAGCTCGTCGCGCTCGAGCGCACCTCGCGGAACACCTCGTCCTCCGGGATCGAAAGCAGCAGCGCGTCCTTGAACAGGGCGGACGGCAGGTACGGAAACGCCTCCAGGGCGTCGATTTTCCGCGGGTCGACCGCCTGGCGTTCGCAGAACCGGCGATAGGGCGCGCAGTTCTCCATGTGGTGGGCCGTCACCTCGCGCAGGAGCGCGAGCAGGCCGGCGCGCCGGTCGGTACTTCCCGTCCGATAAGGCGGTGTCGACAGCAAGGCCGTCAGCGCCTGCTCAAGCCAGTCTTGGCGCACGGTCATCTAGCGGAAATCCGCTACGTGAAAGCACATGTTGAAGGCGTAGTCGCGCGACCGTCGTCGATATACGGCCCTCGCGGATGTCGAAGTGGCCGTTCCCCTGGCCGGCCAGCGTTTGGCTCCGGCCGAATTCGACCACCGTGATGCCGGAAACCTCTTCATTGTCCAGCACGGGAAAGTTCTCGGCGTAGCCCCAGCGGATCGCATACTCGCCCGGCTGAAACGCACGCTCCTCGATGATGATGTCGCGAAAGCATTCCTCGATTCCGCACATCAAATCGACCGTGTCGTCCATGCCGCTCATGCGGCCCGAGGTGGTTCCGTCGTCACCGAAACGCAGGCCCCGAACGTGGTTGCCGAACGCGTACGTGACCCGGCGATCCGTGACCGGCGCGCCGTCGTCGGGTATCAACAGGACCGACACCTCGTCTTCGCCGCGCACGATATCGAGCCGCGCGAGCGGCGCCCGTCGCAGCGGATGGCGCCCGACATCCTTGCGTCGCATAGCCTCGGCCCAGGATGCGGTCACAATCTCCTTGTTGATCTTCACTTGGCGGATCAGCGCGCCGCCCCCGAGGATTCCGGGGCGAAACCGCTCGGCACAGCGCAGCATCCCGTCGAGGCCGACCACGCCTTGGATGTAGGTCCGGCTGCCGAGATAAGGATAGGTCGAGCTGGACCAGCGACGTCGGGAAGTCCAGCGGCGGCCGGACGCGCAGCGGATCCGTCACGTCGGAAACCTGCAGAATCTCGCTGCGGTCTCGCATCTGCCTAGTTCCTGAAGGGCCTCGATGCCGGAGGTTCATCCATCCAGCCGTAGATGTCCTGGCGCAGGTAGTCGGCCGTCGCGTTGCAGAAGTCGCGGCAGCTATAGCCCCAGACCGCGCCGTCCCCCAGCGCCACCCGGTTCATCGGATAGCCGAGCGCGTCGTAATGGCTGAAGATCTTCACGTTGCGGTTCCGCTGGACGTCGAGCGCGCGGTACATGACGTACATGTAGAACTGCTCCCGCTCGATCGTGCCGTCATCCTGCAGAATCGGATGGACGAATTCCTTGGTATAGCGATAGGGCACCCCCATCAAGTGCTCCATGTGGTGCACGTAGCTGCACGTCCAGCGCGGTTCGAGCCCGATGCTGAGATACATCGCGTCGAGCTCGAGCATGCGCGCCTTCGGTGTCTCGAGCCCGGTCCAGTGCCGGCTGACCGCGCCGCAGATGTGCGCGGCGTGAGCGCCCAGCGCGGCATGTGACTTGAACGGGTGCCGGCTGCGCAGCGCTCCGGGCTGCTTGCGCACGAACTCGGTGAACACGCCCATCTCGCTCGGCGTGCCGTTGACGTCGAACGGCGTGTCGGTATTGCACAGCGACATCGAATCCGTTGACACGACGACGGTGCCGACGCCGAGATCGACGAGGTCCGCCAGCGCCCGCAAATGCGCGTTGAGGATGGCGCTCCGTCCGCCGCTTTCGAACGCGCCGAGATACCGCATGTCGGTCTTTACGAGGACAACCCGACCGCGGCTGACGCCGGCCTTCGAATAGGCCTCCTTGATGTCCTGGAAACCGTAGGTCATGGCGTCACGCCCCGACCGGCGCTTCGGCACGGCCGGCCGCGGGCCGCAGCGTCCAGCGCACCAGGCATTGCGGCACGGGAAGCCCGTCCCAGGGCAGCTCGAACTGGGTCATGCCGCCCGGTGCGGTGATGCGGTGGACGCCGGCCGCGCCGAGCAGGCTGGTCAGCCGGTCGCTCTCCTCGCCTTCGGCGGCGAGGCCGACCGTCTGCACGTTCTCGGGGATCGCCGCGACCAGCGCCGCGTCCGGCGGCAGCTTCCGCACATAGACCGTCCGGTTCCCGATCGGCGGGCCGAGCCGTTCCTCCTCGTCCGCCAGGATCGTGTATTCGAGGCCCGGCGGATGCCACGTCTTGTGGAACATGGCGTACTGGCTGCGCAAATTGAGGATCGCTGCCAATTCCTGGGGCGTGGGCGCCTGCTTCGGGATCTGGCGCAGCTGGGCGCGCATCGCCCGGTCGAGTCGCTCGCAAAAGGCATCGAGCTCGTCGTCGGAGTCAGTCGACAGGAACACCGTGTGCGGCGAGGCGCAGGCCTTCTGCTCGAACACCGACGCGTCGTGCGCGATCAGCCGCGCCGTCCGGTCCGCCCGCTCGCCGCTCAAATGCGTGCGGCCGACGATGGTGAACGAGGTCCGGTCCCGGAACACGACGTCCACGCAGCCCGGCTTCGAAGGCAGCGCGCGGATGGCGGCCGTCGTCTCGTCGCTGCCCCAGATCATTCGCACGTCCGCGATCGCCGACAGCGCCTCGGCGCTCGCCGTGTCGTCGCGGTCGTAGCGCACCACGGCCACGGCGCCGGCGAGCAGGCGGTGCGCCTCGCCCATGCCGTGGAACAGGCGCAGCAACTCCGCCAGCAGCTCGCTCGCCGCGCTCGGCACCCGGACCACGCTCGCATTCTTGGTCATCATGGCCGAGATCAGGGAAAGGACCCCCAGGGTCGGGACGTTGCCGGCCAGCCAATGGACCGCGATGCCGCGAGGGTAGGCGCGCGCCTCGCGCCCGGTCTCGCTCGCCCGCGGCAGGAACCGATCGAGATGGTCGAGGCCCCCCAGGCTGTCGCCCACCATCGCGGCCAGGTTGCGGCCCTCGCATAGCCGGGCGACAAACGGCAAGCCCGAGCCTGAGAACCGGCCGAGCAGGGGATTGCCGCGGTCGAGCAAGGCAGCGGCCAGGTCGTCGAATGCGGCGCAAATTCGGTGGACGCCGATCGTCTCCAGCTCGGCCCGCGCGCGCCGCAGCGGAGCGGCAAGTTCGCGCGGGTCGGCCGGCGAGCCGTCCGTCGCGCCCGGGGCCAGCCAGTCGACATGGAAACTCATGCTGCGCCTTCCGCGCCGGCCGCCGCGATCAGCCCGTGCGCCGTCAGCCGCTCGGCGACGGCGGCGCATTCCATGGCGGGGCGGCCGATTCGCTCGGCCAAAGCAATCAGGTCGCGGCTGCCGTCCGCGAAGGCCAGGAAGTCCGTGAGGGCGGCGATCTCGAAGCTCGACCCGCGCGTGCTCACGTTCGGATAGAGCCCGCGCGGACCCAGATGCGGCTCGCACGGGGTGGTGACGACGTATGTCTCGTTCGCCTCGATCAGCTCGACGATGTCGCGGTAGACGTCGAACGACTGGGCGAGTCCGGCGGGCGTGACCACCGTCAAATCGTCGAGCGAGGTGTGGTATTCGGGATAGGTTCCGTACTTCGAGCGCATCAGCGAACAGACCGGAAGCCCCACCAGCGGGCTGCAATACTGCCGCTCGTCGCTGCCGCGCGACAGGAAGTCGTACGCGTCGAAGGCGATCCCCCGCGATTTCAGCACGTGGATCGCGGCGCGGTCGGCCAGCGTGTCGGCCGTCGGCGTGTGGAGCAGCGACCAGGCCCGTTCGTCGCCGACGCAGGTGATGACGTAGCCCGCGATCACGCGGGCGCGCAGCGCCTCCAGGTGCCGGCTGAGATAGACGATCGCACCGATCGTTTCCGGCGCAATGACCAGGCGATACGTGAAGCGCCGCTTGCGGCGGCCGGCGAGCCAGCGCCCCAGCGCGGCGATCACCGCCGGTCCCGAAAGCTCGTTGTTCGCCATCGCCGGATGGCAGACATAGCTCGACAACAGCACTTCGCGCGGCTCATCCCCGGGGATCACGACGTCGGCATAGGTGAGCGCCCCCGGCGCAAGGGTCGCGTCGATGCGCACCCGGAAGGGGCCTGGGCCCAGCGCCTCGCGCTGACGCTGGCTCAGGCAAAACCCCCAATTCGGCGCGTAATAGCTGGTGACGTAGGGAATCGCTTCGGGCAGCTCGGGCAGGGAATGGAGGTGCGGATCGAGCTCCGCACGAGACATGATCGCGTCGATGGGCCGCGAGTATCCGACGACGTGAAGGTCGCTCGCGGCCAGGTCGATGACGCGCCGCCCCGCCGTGTCGGCGACATAGGCGTCGCGCAGCGTCCATTCGTCGGGCACCACCCAGTCGAAGGCGCACGTGCCGCTCGGCACTTCGTGGAGCTCGAGCCCCGGCACGATCCCCGCCAGGTAGCGCAACGTCTGGCGCACGCCCTCGCCGGTGAGGCTGCGCCGGAACGGCAGCATGTCGCGGATCCAGCCCTCCATCTCGCGGCCGGGCGCGGTCGCCACGGCAGTCGCGGCGGAGGCGGTCATGGCAGCGGCTGCAGCGCGTCCGCCAGCGCGCCGGCGACACGCGCGACGTCCGCATCCGCGAGGGCGGGAAACATCGGGATCGACAGGCAGCGCGCATAGTAGCTGTCGGCCCCGGGCAGGTGGAGCGTCCCGTAGCGTTCGCGATAGTAGGGCTGGCGGTGCAGCGGGATGTAATGCACCTGGCTGCCGATCCCCTTCTGTTGCAGATCCAGCATCAGGGCGCGCCGCGTGAGCCGTGCGGTTGGGAAGTCGATCAGCACGGCGTAGAGGTGCCAGCCATGCCGGTCCGTGGCGCGCGCGACCGGACGCAGGACAGGCGCGAGCGGGGCGAGCAGCCGCTCGTATCCGGCGGCGATCTCGCGCCGCCGGCCATGGAAACGGCCGAGCTTGCCGATCTGGCTGATCCCGAGCGCGCAGGCCAGGTCGGAGATGCGGTAGTTCCAGCCGATCTCGGCCATTTCGTAGTACCAGGGGTTCGCTGCGCCGTCCTCGAAAGCGAGCTCGCGGTTCACGAATCCCTCGGGCGCTCGGCTCATCCCGTGCGAGCGCAGGAGCCGTGCGCGTTCGGCGAGCTCGGGCTCCGAAGTCGTCACGACGCCGCCTTCGCCGGTCGTGACCGCCTTGACCGGATGGGTGGAGAAGCAGGCCGCGCGGGAATACGCTGCGGCGCCGATTCCCGGCACGCCGAGCGCATGGCACGCATCCTCCACCAGCCATATCCCGCCACGCGCGGCAACCGCGGCCAGCGCTTCCATGTCGCAGACCAGGCCGTTCAGATGAACCGGGATCGCGCCCACAACGTTCAAGCCGGCCTGGCCCGCTTCGGCGATCGCGCGCGACAGCGTGTCGGGGGTGATCAGCGCCGTCACGGCATCGACGTCGGCGAACACAATTTCCGCGCCGGTCATGCGCACGACATTGGCGGTGGCGAGAAAGGTGAGGCTCGGCACGATGACCGCATCGCCCGGGCCGACGCGCAGCGCCAGCATGGCGAGGTGCAGAGCCGCGGTCCCGCTGCTGCATGCGACCGCGAACGTGGCGCCGCTTGCGCGGGCGAAGGCGTCCTCGTACGCGGCGACTTCGGGGCCCGAGGTCAGGTAGTCCGCCGTCACCGCGGCGAGCGTCGCCGCCACGTCGTCCGCCTCGATGGTCTGGTGGCCGTAGGGCAGGAAATCAGGCATCGGGTGCCGCGGCCGCACGCGCTGCCGGCGCGCTTCCCGCCTCGCCGGCGCCGTCGAGCATGGCGCGCAGCCCCTCGGCGTCCAGCCAGCGTTCGTTCCCGTTCGAGGCGTAGCGGAACCGGTCGGCGACCGGCGTTGCGCCCATCGCGCGCAAGCGCTCGCCCAAGTTGCGCAGCCGCTCCGGCCCGTAATCGGCGGTGGGCGGGCAGATGATGTAGCGGTCGGGAAATTCGACGGTGGTGCGCGCGTCGTCCTCGGTGATCATCACCTCGTGCAGCTTTTCGCCCGGACGGATGCCGACGATCTCGTGGTCGAGCCCCGGCGCGAGCGTGCGGGCGACGTCGACGATGCGCATCGAGGGGATCTTGGGGATGAATATCTCACCGCCCGCCATGGCGGCGAGCGACGACAACACGAAATCGACGCCCTGATCCAGCGTGATCCAGAAGCGCGTCATCGCGGGGTCGGTGATCGGCAGGGTCTTGTCGCCGCGGCGGATACGCTCCTGGAAGAAGGGGATGATCGAACCGCGCGAGCCGACCACGTTGCCGTAGCGCACCACCGAGAAGCGGGTGCCCCGATCGCCCGCGAGGTTGTTGGCGGCCACCATGATCTTGTCGGCGGCAAGCTTGGACGCGCCGTACAGGTTGATCGGGCTCACCGCCTTGTCGGTCGACAGCGACACGACCCGCTCGACCCCGCTCGTCAAGGCGGCCTTCACGACGTTCTCTGCGCCGTGGATATTGGTCAGGATGCATTCGAACGGGTTGTACTCGGCGGCGGGCACGATCTTCATGGCCGCGGCATGGATCACGATCTCGACGCCGCGCATGGCGAGCTCGAGCCGGTTCCGGTCTCGCACGTCGCCGATGAAGAAGCGCAGGCAGCCGGTCGGGTCGAGCCCCTCGCGCGCGATGGTGCCCGTCATCTCGTGCTGCTTCATCTCGTCGCGCGAAAAGACGATCAGCCGCTGCGGCCGGTGGCGGGCAAGCACATTCCGCACGAAGGCGTTGCCGAACGAGCCGCTGCCGCCGGTCACCAGAACCGTCTTCCCGTCGAGACGGGCCGGCGCGAACGCCGAAGGGGTGTTTTTTTCGCTCATGAACTATCGAAGGGATGTTCGGAAGGCCGCAAGGCCGATGGAGTGCTGCCTGAGGCAGCCACGCTACCGCACTTCGGGTGAACCCGACCGGTCACCCGGGGCAATCGGAGGCGCCGATGGAACCCTCGACCCTCCCCTGTTCATACGATGAACGGAAGGCCTGGTCAAGGCGCCGATGGCTCGTCCGGACGGCTGCGACTAGCGAAAAACCGGCGTCTGACCAACGACTTACTGGACATGCATGCTGTGGCCGCGGCCACGAATCAGGCTCAATCCGCGGCGCAGACCGTTTCCGCCGGCACCGGCACCCTGAGCCGGCGGCCCAGCAACTCCAGCAGAAGCACGACGCGCCGCTCGTCGTTCGCGCACTCGAACAGCCCGACCTGGTCGGCGAACGCACCCGAGAGGATGCGGAGCGGCTGGCCCGGGCGGTAGCGCGGCGCCATCACCACCAGCCCGCGCTCGTTCTCGCGCTCGCGGATTCCCTCGACCACGCCTTCCGGGACCGGCGCGGGCGCATCGCCCTGGCTCACCAGCCGCGTCACCCCGAAGGTCGAACGGATGGCGCGCCAGGCGGCCCGGGCCACGTCGATGCGGACGAACAGATAGCGCGGGAACAGCGGCGCCTGCACCTCGTCGGTGCGCCGCGCGTGCCGGCGCAGCTTGGCGTATTGCGGCAGGTAGGTGGCGAACCCCTGGCGCTCCAGGTGCCACCGTGCCTTGGCCTCGGCGTGCGGATGAGTTTCGGCGACGTACCACCGTTCCATGGCCTACTCCGCGAGCTGGGGCTTGGCGCGCGAAATGCCCAGAAGGCGCGGCGTCAGCACGCGCTCGACGGGCAAGGTCTCCGCGAAGGCGTCGAAAGAGGCCTGCGGGGTGCGGAAATCGGTCACGATCACGGCGCTGACCGTGCCCAGCTCCTTCAGCCGGGCGACCACGGGCAGTCCGGCGAAGCGGGCCTCGCTCCGTGTCGGATCGACCACGCCGATGATCTCGACGTCAAAATCGCGGGCGCACAGGACGGCGATCTCCGCCAGGTCGCTCGCCCCGGCGAGCGCGATCCGGCGCCAGTTGCGGGCCTCGCACATGGCCAGGATGTCGACGCACTGCCCGCGCGCCCGGCGGAAGAAGTTGAACGAGGCCGAAAGATACTGCCCGGTCAGCCGGCTCTTCTCGGCAAATCCCTTGGGGGTCAGGTAATAGGCGTAGCGGTTGGCCGGCGCCTGGTTGACCTTGATCCAGCCCTTGCGGATACAGCGCCGGAGATAGGCGTTCGCCAGCCCCAGCGCGATGCCGAGGTCGGAGGCAACCGAGCGCTGGGTGAGCGCCGAGTTCTGCTCGACGGCGTTCAGCAGGCCGAGCGTGATCTGGGCGTCGCCGTCCTCGGCGGCAAGGCTCGTCGGCTCGTCGTTCACGGGCTTTCCCGCTCCTCCGCCCATGTTCACTATTTGAACGCTATCATGTTCAGGGGGCGAACGCAACGATCCGGGCCAGCCCCTGCCTTGGCGGTGGAGGCGGGGCGGACGCTCGGCTACATTGGCGGCATGGTCCGGACGCCGTTTTCGCAGCGCCGCTACGCGTCGGGGGTGGCAGACGATTTCAACCGGCTTCCGGCGGAGGCGAGGGACTACATCGTCAGCCATCTGCGCGACGTGATCCTGCCCGCCCTGGCGCGCGAAATCGCCGAGACGGGCGCGCAAGCCGTGATCGAGATCGGCTGCACGTCCGGCCGGCTCGTGCAGATGGCGGGAGAGAACCACCCCGCCGTCTCGTTCCTTGGCATCGATTTCGAGGTGCCGGGCTGGTCGACGCCGAACGTTGCCTTCCAGGCCGGCTACGCGCCGGAAATGATCGCCGGCGTCGCGGCCGATATCCTTATCGCGCGCTCGACCCTGTGCGTCATGGCGCCGGACGAGCTGGAACGGCTCCTGGCGGCCAACCCCTGCCGCTCCGTCGTGTCCTCGGACCCGGTCGTGGCGGCGCCGGGCGACCTGTTCGACCACGACATCGCGGGCAGGCTGACGGCGCTCGGCTATGCGGTGGTGGAAAACCGCGAGGTCCGAATCGGCGCGCGGCGAAGCACCCTGGTTCGCGCGCGACGCTAGAGCCCGCCTCTCGCGCCTGCACGGGCGCGAGGGCTGACGGCTCATCGGCCCGTCGTTGGATCCTCCAGAAGCGTCCTGTACAGCGCCAGGGTCTCGGCGGCGATGCGCGTGTCCGAGAAGGCGCGCTCGGCCAGCGCCCGTCCCGCCTGGCCCATCCGGGCGCGCAGGGCGGGATCGGCCGCGAGCCGCGCGAGGGCCTCGGCGGCAGCCTCGGCATTGCGCGGCGGGACCAGGAGCCCCGTCTCGCCATCGCGGCAGATCTCGCGGCATCCGGGCACGTCGGTCGCGACCAGCGGCCGGCCCATGGCCGCCGCTTCGAGCAAGGCCTTGGGCAGCCCTTCGCGGTAGGAGAGCAGAACGCCGATATGGGCGTCCCGCCAGGCGGCCGCCACGTCCGTCGTCGGTCCGGGAAGGGCGACCACCCCCTCGCGGCGCCATTCCGCGATCGTCGCCTCCGGGATCGAGGCGGGGTTCGCGTCGGTGCCGCCGACCAGCCGCACGGTCAGCGCCACGCCGCGCCGCCTCAGCAGACGCGCGGCCTCGACCAGCTCCTCCACCCCCTTGTCGCGCAGCAGCCGTCCCACGAACAGCGCGACCGGCGGGCCCGACGGCTCCGGCGCCGGCGCGAAGGCGTCCAGGTCGACGCCCGAGCCGCGCACGACGGCGACGCGCTCCGCAGGGAGGCCGATACCGCCGGTGAAGACCGCGCGGTCGTCCTCGTTCTGCACGAGCGCGAGCGTGCCGGGCCGGTCGCACGCGCGGCGCAGCGCCAGGCGGATCGCCGGACGCAGCACCCGCCCCGCCGCACCACGCGACACGAACAGGAAGCCCAGCCCGGGCATCGCGTTGACGACCGCCGGCACGCCTTCCGCGCGCGCCGCGCGGCTGCCGTAGAGCACGGGCTTCATCGCGACATGGTGGACCAGATCCGGCCGCTCCGCCCGGTAGGCGGCGCGAATCGCGCGGCATGTGCGCCAGTCGCGCAGCGGGCTCATGCCCGACCGGTCGAACGGGATGTCGCGCGGACAGAAGCCCTCGGCGGCGATGCGCGCGCGATGCGCGGCCATGCGGGCGGCCACCACGACGCGCGCCCCCGCGTCGCGCGCCGCGCGCGCCACGGGCAGACGGTGCGACCAGAAATACCAATCCTCCGTGACGAGATAGAGGATGGTCCGGCCCGAAAGATCTGGGCGCTCCGCCAAGCGGCCGCTCCTCCTGTCCTTCGCCGCACCCGCGGGGCGGCGGCGCCAAGGAACATGCAATTCCGCGCGGCGACAAGCGGAAAGGCGCCGCGAAACGGCTTGACGGGTCGCGGCGGAATGGCCCTATTGGCCCGCGCGGCGAGGGCGGCGCGCGTGGCGAAGGGGTTGGGATTCGATGGTGCACGGTGAGCGGGTTCGCGCGCTCACGAGCTCGGCGTTCCGCAGCTTCGACCGCAACGCCGCGGCCTCCGTGCTCGCCGGCGCGAGCGTGCCATTATTCGTGCTCGGCCCGGCCGCCTTCCAGGCGCCGATCGCGCTCGCCTTCCTGCTCGCCCTGCCGGGCCGGTTCGGGGCGGGGCTCCCCTGGCGCCTGCCGGCCTGGCTCGCCGGGCTCGCCGTCGTCGTCGCCTTCTGGGCGCCGTCGCTCTTTACGTCGATCCGGCCGGACGAGTCGGTGTTCCTGTTCGCGCGGACGCTGGCGCTCATCTACGGCGTGGCGGTGATCCAGGCGCTGCTTGCCGAGGATGCGGCGAACCACGCGCTGTTCCTCAAGGCGTTCCTCGTCTCCCTGGCCGCGATGTCGAGCTTCGCGCTGTTCTCGCTCTTCGTCGACCCGGTGCCGATGGTCGAGTTGCGCAACCGCACGCAGGAGGCGTGGCACGCCATACCGCACATCCTGCAGCCCGAGGCGTCGGTGCTGCTGCTGACCGTGCCGATCGCGGTATGGGCCGCGTGGCGGCTCGACGGGTGGGGCTGGAAGCTCGCGGCGGCGGTGGGGATTGCTGCGTTTCCCGCGATCGCGCTGGGCAGCGGAAGCCGCTCCTCGCTCGCCGGGCTGCTCGCGATGGGCACCGTTTGCGCCCTCGTCGCCGCCTGGCGCCACCCGCGCTACAGGGTGGTCATCTTGGTCGTCCTGTTGGTCGGCGGCGGCAGTGTCGCCTGGCTCGAGATCGCGAGCTGGCAGTGGTGGGTGGAGCACGAGCACAGGGTCGGTTTCCTCCACCTCTATTTGCCGGTCTGGCTGGTCGGGCCGCACCGCCAGGTGATCTGGCGCTTCGTGTTCGAGCGTTTCCTCGACCGGCCGCTGTTCGGCTGGGGAATCGGGGCGATCAAGGACGTGCCGGGCGCGAACGAGATGATCCCGGTGGTGCGCGGCTACTACGTCCCGTCGCACCCGCACAGCTGCTTCCTCGAGATCCTGTCGGAGACCGGGCTCGTCGGCGCGCTGCCGTTCGTGTCGCTGCTGGCGTTATGGATGTGGCGCTGCGCCGCGCGTTACGTGCGCGAGGGCGCGCCCGAGGTGCTGACGCTGATCGCGCTGCTGTTCGCGTTCTTCGGCGCGGCCGCGTTCAACTTCTCGATCTGGCGGGTGTGGTGGCCGCTCTCGGCCATGGTCCTCGCCGCTTCGGTCCTCGCCGCCCGGCCGAAGCCGGCGCGCCCCAAGCCGTAGGGCCGGCCGGCCTTGGCGCTACTTGCCGCAGACCAGCTTGAGGGTGGTCGGGTTGGGCGCCAGGTAGTAGCCGTTGCCGAAATAGGCGCTGACGAAGGTCAGCATGCGCAACTCGTCGGCCTCGGGCGCCACGATCGCGCGGGTCGCGTAACAGCCCTCGCGCGACACCTCCGCCACGTGCGCCTCGGCGCTCGACATGGTCAGCGCGCAGGGCGTGGCGCACGTGCCCGCGCCCTTCACCGCGATGGTCGCGCCCGCCGGTTCGGTCTTGAAGGCGACGCTCTGGGTTGCGGTCTCGCGCATCGGGCCGCACGCGGCGAGCGCGAGCGCCGCCACCCCCATCGCCGCGCCGACGGTCCATCCCTGTCGCATGTCAGCCCCCCATCTCGGCCAGAAGTCCGGCCAGAACTGCGGCCGAAGAATATTCCGCATCGCGCGTCGCGTAAACCAGCGTGACCGACTCGCGCGCCGCCCGTGCGCGCAGCCGGGCGAAGGCCTCGCGCGCCTCGTCGCGGTCGGCCAGCTCGGCGCGGTAGCGGCGGCGGAACTCGTCCCAGCGGGCGCGGTCGTGGCCGTACCAGCGGCGCAGCTCGGGCGACGGCGCGACGTCCTTCGCCCATTCGGCGAGGGCGGCCTTCTCCTTGGAGAGCCCGCGCGGCCACAGCCGCTCGACCAGGATTCGGGCCCCGTCGTCCGGCGCCGGCGGGTCATAGGCGCGTTTCAGCCGCACCCGCCCGGCCGCGCCGGTCTCGGCCCACATATAGGCGGGGTCGATGCCCGGCTCGTCGGCGTAGCAGACCGGCGAGGCGGATGGGCGGCGCGGCTTCCCGGTCATGATCGCTCCCTTTCACCCTCCCCCGGCAAGGGGGAGGTCGGCGGCCGAGCCAGCGGCCGCCGGGAGGGGGTTCAGTTCCGTTCCGAACATGACGTGACCCCCACCCGTCCTCCCCCTTCCAGGGGGAGGGACGCGGCGCAAGAGCCTTCGAACCATTGGCGAGCGACGCCCCTCATCCCCGGTTCATGCGGTTGCCGACCAGCTCGTCCACCACGGCGGGGTCGGCCAGCGTGGTGGTGTCGCCCAGATTGGACAGCGTCGTTCTCGGCGATCTTGCGCAGGATGCGGCGCATGATCTTGCCCGAGCGCGTCTTGGGCAGGCCGGGCGCCCACTGGATCAGGTCGGGCGTGGCGATCGGGCCGATCTCCTTGCGCACCCACTGGACCAGCTCCTTGCGCAGATCCTCGGTCGGGCTCGCGTCCAGGTTGAGCGTCACGTAGGCGTAGATGCCCTGGCCCTTGATGTCGTGCGGGTAGCCGACCACGGCCGCCTCGGCGACCTGCGGGTGAGCGACCAGCGCGCTTTCCACCTCGGCCGTGCCCAGCCGGTGGCCGGCGACGTTCAGCACGTCGTCGACGCGGCCGGTGATCCAGTAATACCCGTCCTCGTCGCGCCGGCAGCCGTCGCCGGTGAAGTATTTGCCCGGGAACTGGCTGAAATAGGTCTCGATGAAGCGCTTGTGGTCGCCATAGACGGTGCGCATCTGGCCTGGCCAGCTATCGGCGAGGCAGAGATTGCCGGAGCACGCGCCCTCGAGATGCTTGCCCTCGCCGTCGACCACTACGGGCTTGATGCCGAACAGCGGGCGGGTGGCCGAGCCGGGCTTCAGCGGCGTCGCGCCCGGCAGCGGCGAAATCAGGATGCCGCCGGTCTCGGTCTGCCACCACGTGTCGACGATGGGGCAGCGCGCCTCGCCCACGACGTTGTAGTACCAGAGCCAGGCCTCGGGATTGATCGGCTCGCCCACCGTGCCCAGCAGGCGGACCGTCTTGCGCGAGGTGCGCTTCACCGGCCCCTCGCCCTCGCGCATCAGCGCGCGGATGCCGGTCGGCGCGGTGTAGAAGATGTCGACCTTGTGCTTGTCGCACACCTGCCACCAGCGCGAGGAATCCGGGTAGTTGGGCACGCCCTCGAACATCACGGTGGTCGCGCCGTTGGCCAGCGGGCCGTAGACGATGTAGCTGTGCCCGGTGACCCAGCCCACGTCGGCGGTGCACCAGTAGATGTCGCCGTCGTGATAGTCGAACACGTACTGGTGGGTCAGCGAGGTGTAGACCATGTACCCGCCCGTCGTGTGCAGCACGCCCTTCGGCTTGCCGGTGGAACCGGAGGTGTACAGGATGAACAGCGGGTCCTCGGCGCCCATCGGCTCGGGCGGGCAGTCGGTGTCGGCCACGGCGCACAGATCGTGGTACCAGTAGTCGCGCCCGTCGACCCAGCCGATCTCGCCACCGGTGCGGCGCACCACGATCACCGTCTTCACGTTCGGGCAGGATTTCAGCGCCTCGTCGGTGTTCGCCTTCAGCGGCACCTTGCGCCCGCCGCGCACCCCCTCGTCGGCGGTGATCACCAGGTCGGAGGTGCAGTCGAGGATGCGGTCGCGCAGGGAGTCGGGCGAGAACCCGCCGAACACCACGGAATGGACGGCGCCGATCCGCGCACAGGCCAGCATGGCGACGGCCGCCTCGGGGATCATCGGCATGTAGATCGTGATCCGGTCGCCCTTGTTCACGCCCTTGGCCTTGAGCGCGTTGGCGAGCCGGCAGACGTCCTGGTGCAGCTCGGCGTAGGAGATGTGCCGGTGGTCGGACGGGCTGTCGCCCTCCCAGATGATGGCGGTCTGGTCGGCGCGGGTGGACAGATGCCGGTCCAGGCAGTTGGCGGCGGCGTTCAGAACCCCGTCCTCGTACCAGCGGATGCGCACGTCGCCGGTGTAGTCGACGTTCTTGATCCTGGTCGGGGCCTTGATCCAGTGCAGCCGCTTCGCCTGGTCGGCCCAGAATCCCTCGGGATCGTCGAGCGAACGCTGATACATCGCGAAGTAGCCGGCTTCGTCGATCCAGGCGTTTTCCGCCCATTCCTCCGGGACCGGAATCACGTTGTCCGACATGGTCCGTCCTCCCTGACTTGCACGGGGCCGGATTATGGTTAGAAACCAGCGGCGAGACAAGGCGAGGGGGCCTTGGGGAAGCGCACGTGAACGATGCGTGATCTTGCGATGAACGATATCGGGCCGTACGCGTTGATCCTTCGATCCCGCCGCAAGGAGAGGCCGATGACGAACCTTCGGTGCCGCCCCGCCGCCCGGCTTGCGGGCGGGCTCGCCGTTCTCGTGGGGCTCGCCCTGCTCGCGGGCTGCGCCCAGGCCCAGGCCCAGGCAGAGCCCGCGACGACGCCGCAGGTCGCCTCGCTGCCGCCGCCGCAGGAGACCGCGCCGGCGCCCAAGCCGAAGCCCGCCCTCGAGGCCGACGCCCTCCACTGCCTCGCCCTCACGGTCTATTTCGAGGGGCGGTCCGAGGGGCGCGAGTTCGGCCGCGCCATCGCCCATGTCGTGCTCAACCGGGTCGCCGACCCGCGCTTCCCCGACACCGTCTGCGGCGTGGTGAAGGACGGCGGTACCAAGCGCAACGCCTGCCAGTTCTCCTGGTGGTGCGACGGCAAGCCCGACCAGCCCTACAACCAGACCGCGTGGGAAGCCGCGCAGAACATCGCCCGCCAGGCGACGCGGCCCGACGATCCCGACCCGACCGGCGGCGCGCTCTATTTCCACGACGGCACGGTCCAGCCGGCCTGGACCCACCGTCTCAAGCAAACGGCCACCATCGGCGCCGACCGGTTCTACCAGTAGGGCGGCCGAAACGTTCCGGCGCCTATCCGCGCGCGGCGATGGCGTCGGCGAGTGCGATCAGGCGGCGCGCCTCCTCGGCGTGCAGCCCTTCGACCAGCCTTCCGTCGAGCAGCGTGACGCCCTGGCCACGCGCGGCGGCCGCCTCGAACGCGGCGACGACCCGCCGCGCCTCCGCCACCTCGGCAGGATCCGGACCATAGGCGGCGTTGGCGGCGCCGATGGTCTTGGGGTGGATCAGCGTCTTGCCGTCGAACCCCAGCGTGCGGCCCTCGTGGCACGACCGCGCGAATCCCTCGTCGTCCGAAAGGTCGAAGAACGGGCGAATCGAGCACGGCGATGCCGCCCGCCCGGGCGGCGAGGATAACGAGCCCGATGGCGGTGGCGAGCGCCGGCCGGCCCGGCGCGTCGCGCGCGCCCAGCGCCTTGGTCAGGTCGGCCGCGCCCAGCAGCAGCGCGCCCATGCGAGGCGAGGCGGCGGCGATCTCGCGTGCGTTCAGCACGCCGGCCGGCGTTTCGATCATGCACCACAGCGCGAGCGAGGCCGGCGCGCCCGCCGCGGCGAGGCGCCGGTCGGTCTCGGCGACGGTCGCCGCGTCGTCGCACTTGGGCACGACCAGCGCGTCGGCGCCCGCCTGGACCAGCGCAACGATGTCGTCTTCGCACCATTCGGTGCCGCGCCCGTTGATGCGCACCGCCACCTCGCGCGGCCCGTAGCCCGTCGCCAGCGCGGCGACGACCGCATCGCGCGCCGCCGGCTTGGCGTCGGGCGCGACCGAATCCTCGAGGTCGAGGATCAGCCCGTCGCAGTCGAGCTCGCGCGCCTTGGCCAGCGCGCGCGCGTTCGCGCCCGGCACATAGAGCATGCTGCGGCGCGGGCGCATGGGCTATTTCGCGGCGGCGGGCGCGCGGATGCGGGCGAACTCGTCCACCCCGTCCGTCAGGGTGCGGCCGGGGGCCAGGCGAAAGCGCGCCGAGCGCACCTGGTAGCTCAGCGGGTCCATGCCGGGCAGCGGACGGCCCGCCTCGAAATCGTCGAGCGTGGCGAGCAGGAGCTTGCGGATCTTGATGATGATCGTGTCGCTGACGCCGAGATGCTCGATCGTGCGGTCGGCGATCGGCCCCATCGATTCCTGGATGCCGCAATCCTGGATGCCGAGCCCGGGGATGCCGGTGATAGGACTTGCCGCGAGGCCTGCAGCTCGCGGTCGATCAGGTAGTCGTTGTCGCGGTTGGCCTTGGCGCGGTCGGTGCCGGGGATGTTCTCCGTATGGATGTGGTCCCAGCTCTTGGCGTAGGAGAGCTCCTCGGCGTTCAGCGGCCGGGTCGGGTTGTAGTCGACGCTGTAGTTCATCGTCGTCTCGTCATCCATCGGCACCCAGGCATGTGCGCCCATGGGCGACGTCGCGATGATCTTGTGGAACGGCATCAGCATGACGTTGACGACCCAGTCGGTCGCGCCCGCCGGCGCGTCGCGGCCCGAGCAGGCGACATAGCCGAAATCGGCCGGCACCACCTCGTAGCGGTCGGGCGGGGTGGCCGGCTCGTTCGACCGTGCCGCGATGCAGGAAGGCGAGGTGGCTGGTGTCGAACCCGCCCTCGACGGCCTGCAGCCAGTTGCATTCCTGCATGTGGCGGCTGGCGAAGCGGTGCGATTCCGGCACCAGCGTCCATTCGAAGGCGGGGAAGGCGGGCTTGTGCTCGGGCGGGCCCATATAGGTCCACACCACCCCGCCGCGCTCGATGCACGGGTAGGACTTGATCTTGATCTTGTGCATGAAGCCCGAGCCCGGCGGCTCGGACGGCATGTCGACGCAGTTGCCGGTCGACGTCGAACTTCCAGCCGTGATAGACGCAGCGCAGGCCGCATTCCTCGTTGCGGCCGAAGAACAGCGACACGGTGCGGTGCGGGCAGCGCTCGTCGATCAGCCCGATGCGCCCCTCGGTGTCGCGGAACGCGACCAGCCGCTCGCCCAGCAGCTTGACGCGCACCGGCGGGCAGTCGGGCTTCGGAATCTGGTGCGCGAACAGGGCCGGCATCCAGTAGCGCCGCAACAGCCCGCCCATCGGCGTGCCGGGCCCCACCCGCGTCAGCCGTTCGTTCTCCTCGCGCGACAGCATGGCTTCCTCCCGACGTGCTCGGCCATTCTATCAGCGCGCGAAATTGGGGAACAAGGCAAGGGCGTTGTCGCGCTCGATGGCGCGCAGCACCGGATCGCCCAGCCCCATTTCGGCCAGGCCCTTCACGGTGGCGGCCATGGTCGCCTCCGGCGCGAACGGATAGTCCGACCCGAACAGCACCTTGTCCGATCCCACCAGCTCGAACAGCGAGCGGAAGGCGAGCCAGTTGGCCGACAGCGCCGTGTCGTAATAGAGCCGCTTGAGCTCGGGCACGACGCCGTTCGGCACCTTCTCCTTGAACTCGGGCCGGACGGCGAGGCGGGCGATGCGCTCGGCAAGGAACGGCACGCAGCCGCCGGCGTGGCTGAAGATGAACCGGATGTTGCGGCAGCGCGCGAACGTGCCGCCATAGAGCAGGCTGGTCACGGCGCGCGTCGTGTCGAACGGGAAGTCGAGGGTCGCGGCCGGGATCTCCGGCAGGCAGGAGGAGCAGGGCGCGTTGGTCGGGTGGAAGTAGACCACGGCTCGCCGGCGGTCGAGCTCGTCGAAGACGGGCGCGAAGGCGGGGTCGCCGGGGTACTTGTCGCCATAGCTGGTCAGCAGCCCGATCCCGTCCGCCTTCAGCGTGTCGAGCGCGTACGCGATCTCCGCCAGGCTCGCCTCCACGTCGGGCAGCGGCAGGCTCGCGAACAGGCCGAACCGGCCGGGATGGTCGTCGCGCGTGCGCGCCGCGAACTCGTTGCACAGCCGCGCGAGGTGCCGCGTCTCGGCCCGGTCGCCGAACCACATGCCGGGCGCCGAGATCGAGGTGATGGCCGTCGCGATGCCGTGCCGGTCCATCGCGGCCAGCGAGATCTCGGGCGTCCATTCGGGCGTCTTGCCCGACACGATCAGCGGGCCGATCCGCGCGTCGCCCACCGTGCGGACGTATTCCGGCGGCAGGATGTGGTGATGCACGTCGATGCGGTGTGCGGACATGACGTCTCCTTGTACGTTTTTCTGTCTTCTGCGCCTATCGCTTGACCGCCACCACGAACAGGCGGGGGAAGCGCAGCAGCACCTTGCCGTCGGCGCGGCGCGGATAGGCGGGCGTGATCGCCGCCTCGTAGGCGGCAAGGAAGGCCGCGCGCGTTCCGTCGTCCAGCGGGTCGAGGAACGGGCGCAGCGACGTGCCCTTGAACCACTCGACGATGGCCTCGGGCCCCGCCATCGGGTGCTGGTAGAAGGTGTGCCAGACGTCGATGCGCGCCGCCTCGCCGACCAGCAGGTCGTAATACTCGCCCGGCGTGCCCAGCGCGCCGCGCGCCTCGATCGCCTCGGCGAGCGCCGCCGCCCACGGGCCGGTGCGCGCCGTCTCGCGCATCAAGGCGTGCGACGGCTCGTCCAGATTGTCCGGCACCTGGAAGGCCAGCGCCGCGCCCGGCGCCAGCGCCCCGAACAGGCGGCGCAGCACGGTCATGTGGTCGGGCACCCACTGGAACACCGCGTTGGCGTAAAGCAGGTCGGTGCCGGGCTCGGGCGACCAGGCGCAGAGATCGGCGGCGACGAATTCGGCGTCGGGAAGGCGGGTGCGCGCGTTCGCCAGCATGTCCGGATCGCTGTCCAGCCCGACCACCCGCGCCGCGGGATAGCGCGCGGCGATCAGCGCGGTCGAAGTGCCCGGTCCGCAACCCAAATCGACGCACAGCCGCGCTTCGGCCAGCGGCACCTGGGCCAGCAGCTCGCGCGCCGGGCGCGTGCGCTCGTCCTCGAACTTGAGGTACTGCGCGGCCGACCACGCGGCGGTGTTGCGCGTCGCCGTCACGGCAGTGCCCACCCGGTTGATGTAGTATCGCTCCGGGTCGATGCCGTCGGGCGGCGCCACGCGCGTCCAGCCCGGGACCTGCAGGCGCTGGTCCGACACCACGATCCCGCCCGGCGCCATCAGCCCGGCCAGGGTGGGCCCGAGGAAGGCGGCCAGCGCGTCGTTGTCGGCCTTCACGCCGGTGCCCACGTCGCAATGGGCGAGCGCGGCCCGCGCGCCGATCCGCGAAAGCGCCGCCGGCAGCGTCTCGCGCACGTCGCCCAGGATCATGTGCGCCTCGTCGGGCACGCAGTCGGGATGGGCGGCGACGCGCCGGTCGAATACGAAGATCTCGCGCCCGGGCAGCAGCGTGCGCAGATGGTCGAACGTGCGCCCGTTGCCGAGCCCGAGCTCGAGCACCGGGCCGGGGACGCCGGCGATCAGCTTGGCGGCCAGCCCCAGGCAGTCGCGCTGCGCCTCCAGCCTCCGGATGAAGGAATCGAGCCGGCTCACGTGCTGCGAACGCGTCTCACGCCTCGGCCCGGGAGCGGGCCTCGCGGAGCTGGGCGGTGGTGGCCTCGAGCCGGTGGGCCAGCTCGCGCATGATCTCGACGCCCATCTGCGGGAACTCGGTGACCATGCGGTAGAACAGGTCCTTGGAGATGGCGAGCGTGGTGACCGGGGTGAGCGCGCGCACCGTGGCGGTGCGCGGCATGTCGATCAGGATGGCGATCTCGCCCACGAGATCGTTCTTGCCCAGCTTGGCGACCGAGATCTGCCCGCCCGGCGCGTCGACCAGCACGTCGGCCTCGCCATCGATGATGATGTAGGCGGTCGAGCCCGTCTCGCCCTGGCGGCACAGATCCTGGCCGGCGGAGAACTGCAGCCGCTCGCTGGTGAAGGCGAGCAGCTTCAGCTTCGAGGGCTCGATCTTGGAGAACAGCGGAATCTTCCGCAGCAGATCGACTTCCTCGTTCAAACCCATGTGCTTCTCCCTGCCCCTGCTAGTCCGCCGCGCTCATCGCCGGTGTGGCCGGGGCGGGCTCGCCGGCCGGCCGGTCGGCGTTCTCCTGGCGCACGATCCGGCCCTCGCGCATCACGATGATGGTCTCGAATCCCTTCGCCACCTCGGGCGAGTCCAGCGTGACCACCAGCCCGCGCCCGGCGAATTCGCGGCGCAGCCCGTCCAGGAGGCGCGCCTGTGTCGCGGCGTCGAACACCGCCAGCGCGTCGCCCAGCACCAGTATGTCGGGCCGCTTGATCACCGCGCGCGCGATGCCCAGCTTCTGGCGCTGGCCGGTCGACAGGCGCGAGCCGCCGATGCCGACCTCGATAGTCGAGCCCGACCTCCATCACCGCCCGGCGCAGCTCCAGCGCCTCGATCACCTCGCCGATCAGCGCGGCCACGCGGTCGCCGCCCTGCGCCTGGCCGTAGGCCGATCTTGCCGAACAGGATGTTGTCCTGGATGGTGGCGGCGGTGTTCCACCTCGCCGAATCGAAGAACTCGACCGCGCCCTTCAGGGCGTCGGGCAGCTCGGCGGCGAAGATCCGCCGCGCCGCCAGCACGCGCTCCTGCATCGTCGGCGTCGATCACGTCCAGGCGGTGGCGCGCCGGCGACCACCCGGAACGGCAGGGACAGCAGCATCGGTCGCTGTCCTCGGCCGTGACGCCGCCGATGCCCAGCCGCTCCGTGCGGTTCAGCATCGCCTGGAACTCGGGCAGGTCGTCGGAGCGGATGAAGCTGAACTGCTCGAAGAACTCGTGGCCGGGCGGCAGGTCGGCGAACAGCTCGACCATGGTCGCGGCCACCGCGCCGCCCCGCCTCGAGCAGGTCCTCGGTCAGCCCCGCCTTGTCCAGCACCGACAGCACGTAGGGGTTCTCGGCCAGCCGGTCCATGTCGAACGCGTCGCCCACCGGCGTGCCGAACAGCAGGTTCTCGCCCAGCGTCGCGTTCGCGTTGTAGCGGTCGCGCGTCGAACACCTCGACCAGCGGCGCGATCTCCGGGTCCTCCAGCCGCTCGCGCAGCGCGGCCCGCGCGGCGAGGAAGCGCTCGGCCAGGTCCGGCCGGTCGGCCGCGTCGATCGTCCCGCGGATGCCCAGCCGGTAGATGTCGCTTTCCATGTCGACGATCTTGAGCGCCTCGATCGCGCGCTCCACGAGCTCGGCCTCGCCCGACACGCCCACCGCGGCGTAGTCGACCCAGTCGGCGTCGGGATCGTCGGTCGAGTTGCCGGCGGCCAGCGATTCCTTGTGCACCTTCTCGCGCGCGATGGCGCCTTCGGCGGCCTCCTGCGGCGCGGTCACCGGGCGCTGCTTCAGGCCGTAGAACAGGTTTTCGCGCACGCTGGCCGAGAACAGGTAGGCGCCCTTCGCCGACATAGCCGATGCGCCGGCCGATCAGCGGCTCGGAAAGCTGGGCGAGGTTCATCGTCGCCGATTCGCAGCGTCCCCGCCGTCCACATGTACTGGCGGGCGATCAGCAGGGCCAGCGTGTCCTTGCCGCTGGCCCCGTCGCCGACGATGGCGACGTGGCGCCCGACCGGGAAGCGGAAGCTCGCCCCCTCGACCAGCGGCGGTGCCGCTCTCGTCGACGAAGGCCAGGTTGGCGCCGGCCACCTCGCCCTCCAGCGCGACTTCGAAATCGGGCTCGGCGGTGATCGATTCGTAGTCGGCCATGCCGGCGATGTCGAACTGCTCGACCACCTGCTCGAACTTGATGCGGGCGTCCTGCTGCTGCTGATAGTAGGCCAGCAGCTCCTTCCACGGCGCGGCCAGGTCCTTCTGCGCGCCCAGCGCGGCGACCAGCGTGCCGATCTCCAGCCGGCCGGTGATCACCAAGTAGCCGCCGATCGAATAGAAGAAGAACGGGCCGAGCTGGCTGATCGAGTTGTTGAGGAACTTGATGACGAACTTCCAGTGGTAGATCTTGAAGCGCACCCAGAAGATCGAGCCCAGCCGGTCGGAGAACTCGGCGAGCTCGAACCGCGCGGTGCCGTGGGCGCGAATCTCGCCGATGCCCGATACCGTCTCGCCGATCCGGTCCGACAGCAGGCGCACCATGCGCACGCGCTGCTTGGCCAGCAGGTTCACCTTGCGCTGCAGCCGGGGGATGACGAGGAACTGCACCGGGTAGAGCGCGATGGCGGCCAGCCCGATCATCGGGCTCTGCCACATCAGGAACCCGAGGATGACCAGCAGCGTTCCGCCCTGGAACACGGGCAGCGCGAAGGCGTCGCCGATGAACCCGCCCAGCGGCTCGACCTCGTTGTTGATCATGTTGATGATCTTGCCCGGCGACTTCTTGCGGAAGGCGGGCAGAGGGAAGCGCAGCACCCGGGCGTACAGGTCGTAGCGCAGCCGGCGCAGCATTCGTTCGCCGGTCAGGCCGCGGGAGACGTTGATGACGTACTTGAACGCCTGGTTGATGAAGATCAGCACCAGGAAGGCGATGCACAGTGCGGTCAAATATTCGATCTGGCCGAGATGATAGCCGAAAATCTCGACGGGAAACTTGACGTTCTTTCCCTGGATCGCCCCGTTCACGATCTTCTTGGGCAGCTCGTAGAACAGGTAAAGGAACGGAAACGACACCACGGCCATTACGGTCAGCATGATCTGCTGGCGCATGCTGTGGTTGAGGATGTAACGGTACAGGCTCGTTTCCATGTCCGAGCGGCTCCCGGGCCATCCAGCGCGCCGGCGGGCGCGTCACCCCGTTTGTTCTACGCTACGGCAAAGGTCTGCCGCAAACACCAAATGCACCGCGGCGGGCAAGACATGCCGCCCGGGCGGGGGGTCAGAGCCTCGCCTTACGAGACTTAACCGAGGGTTTCGCCCGCTTGGGTTTGTATGCCATATTTCGCCCACATGCAGTCCCGCGCCATCAAAATGAGCCAAGGGGGGCGTAGCGTGCGATGAAAGGACCGCGGCGGGACCTCCGGGTCCTGATCTACAGCCACGACAGCTTCGGGCTCGGCCATCTGCGCCGCTGCCGCGCCATCGCCCATGCGCTGGTCGCCGCGCAATCGCGACCTGTCCGTCCTGATCCTGTCGGGCTCGCCGATCATCGGCAGCTTCGACTTCCGCGCCCGCGTCGATTTCGTGCGGATCCCGGGCGTCATCAAGCTGCGCAACGGCGAATACACGCTCGCTATCGCTGCACATCGACATCGAGCAATACGATCGCGATGCGCGCCTCGATCATCCAGCACACCGCCGACATCTTCGACCCCGACATCTTCATCGTCGACAAGGAGCCGCTGGGCCTGCGCGGCGAGGTGCGCGGACACGCTGACCATGCTGAAGGAGCGCGGCACGCCCCTGGTGCTGGGCCTGCGCGACGTGATGGACGAGCCGACGCTGCTCGCCCCCGAATGGGCGCGCAAGAACGTGCTGCCGGCGCTGCGCGACCTCTACGACGAGATCTGGGTCTACGGCCTGCCGCAGATCTGCGACCCGCTGGCCGACATCGCGCTGCCGCGCTCGGTGCGCAGCAAGATGGTCTACACCGGCTATCTGCAGCGCAGCGTGCCCGGACGCCCTGCTCAAGACGCAGCCCGACCCGCCGTTCGATGCGCCCTATCTGCTGGTCACCGCCGGCGGCGGCGGCGACGGCGAGGAGCTGGTCGACTGGGTGCTGCGCGCCTACGAGCACGACCGCGACGCTGCCGCTATCCCGGCGCTGATCGTGTTCGGCCCGTTCATGCGGCCCGAACTGCAGGCCGGGTTCAGCAGCCGGGCCGAGCGGCTCGACGAAGGTCGCGCGCGCATCACCTTCGACGCCCGCATCGAGGCGCTGATGGCGCGCGCCGCCGGCGTCGTCGCGATGGGCGGCTACAACACGTTCTGCGAGATCCTGTCGTTCGACAAGCCGGCGCTGATCGTGCCGCGCACGCGGCCGCGCCGCGAGCAGTACATCCGCGCCGCGCGCGCCCAGGAGCTCGGCCTGGTCGCGCATGCTGCACCGACCGACAGCCCGCGCAACGCCGCAGGTGATGGCGACGGCGCTGCGCGCCCTGCCGCACCAGGCGCCGCCCGTCCGAGGTCGTCGTGCCCGGCCTGCTCGACGGGCTGACAACGTCGACCGGCTGGTCGAGCCCTGGCCAGGCTGCAGTCGACGCGGCCGAGCGCGCCGCGCGGGTCGCGGTGGCGCGCGGCGCCGCGCGCCTGATCGCGCCATGGCCGTCGCGTTCGTCCTCAAGGGCTATCCGCGGCTCTCCGAGACCTTCATCGCGCAGGAGATCCGCGGCGCTCGAGCGGCGCGGCCTCGACATCCGCGATCGTCTCGCTGCGCCAGCCGACCGACCGCGCGCGTGCATCCGGTCCATCGCGAGATCCGCGGCGCCGGTGCTCTACCTGCCGGAATATCTGCAGCGCGCGCCGCGCCGCGTGCTGCGCGGCCTGGCGCGCGGCGCGCCGGCTGCCGGGCTATCGCGCCGCGCGCGCGGGCCTGGCCTGCGCGACCTGGCGCGCGACCGCACGCCCAACCGCGTCCGCCGCTTCGGCCAGGCGCTGGTGCTGGCGGCCGAGCTGCCGGCCGGACGTCGACCGGCTGCACGCCCATTTCCTGCACACGCCGGCCTCGGTCGCGCGCTACGCCGCGCTGATGCGCGGGCTGCCCTGGTGCGGTCTCGGCCCACGCCAAGGACATCTGGACCACGCCCGACTGGGAGAAGCGCGAGAAGCTCGCCGAGCGCCGCCTGGGCGGTGACCTGCACCGCGAGCCGCCCACGACCATCTGGCGGCGCTCGCGCCGGCGCCGCGGGCCGGTCGGCCTCGTCTATCACGGGCTCGACCTCGACCGCTTCCCGCCGGCGCCGCGCGCGGTCCGCTGCGCGACGGCAGCGACGCCGGACGATCCGGTGACGATCCTCTCGGTCGGCCGCGCGGTCGAGAAGAAGGGCTACGACGTGCTGCTCGACGCGCTGGCGCGGCTGCCGGCGCGACCTGCACTGGCGGCTTCGTCCATATCGGCGGCGGGCCGCTGCGCCGCCGCCTGAGGCGCGCGGGCCGCGCGCGCTCGGCATCGCCGACCGGATCGCCTGGCGCGGCGCGCTGGCCGCAGGACGGCGTGCTCGCCGCCTACCGCGCCGCCGACCTGTTCGCGCTGGCCAGCCGCGATCGCCGGCGACGGCGACCGCGACGGCCTGCCCAACGTGCTGATGGAGGCGCAGAGCCAGGGCCTCGCCTTCGTCGCGACGCGCGTCTCGGCGGTGCCCGAGCTGATCGAGGACGGCGCGACCGGCCTGCTGGTGCCGCCGGAGGACCCGGCGGCGCTGGCCGCCGCGCTCGAATCGCTGATCCGCACCCCGTCGCGCCGGCTGTTCCTCGGCCGCGCCGCCGAGCGCCGCGTGCGCGAGACGCTTCTCCTGCGCCGCCGGGATCGACGCGCTGGCCGGCGCAGTTCGGGCTGCGCGCGCCGTCGCCGTCCCGCCCTCGGCGCGAGTGGAGGTCGGCTGATGCGCATCGCGTTCTACGCCCCGATGAAGCCGCCGACCGACCCGGTGCCGTCGGGCGACCGCCACATGGCGCGGCTGCTGATGGCGGCGCTGCGGCCTGGCCGGGCACGAGGTGACGCTCGCCTCGCGAGTTCAAGAGCCGCGACGGCGCCGGCGACCGCGCGCTGCAGGAGGAGCTGCGGAAGAAGGGCCTCGCCGCCGGCAAGCGGCTGATCTCGCGCTACCGCGCCATGCCGCGAGGAGGAGCGGCCGCAGGCCTGGCTCACCTACCACCTCTACCACCGCGCGCCCGACTGGCTCGGGCCGGCGGTATGCGACGCGCTTGGCCATCCCCTATTTGGCGGCCGAGGCGTCGTTCGCGCCGAAGCAGGAGGGCGGGCAAGTGGGCGCTGGGGCACGAGGCGGTGGCGGCGGCGCTGCGCCGGGCCGACGGGGTGATCCACCTCAACCCGCGCGACGCGGTCTGCGTCGAGCCGCTGCTCAAGCCCGGCGCGGCATCGGCCACCATCCGCCCGTTCCTCGAGACGGTGCCGTTCGCCACCGCGGCGGCGGGCCGCGCGATGCACCGCAAGGCGCTGTGCGAGCGGTTCGCCATCGACCCGGCAACGCCCATCATGCTCGCCGTCGGCATGATGCGCCCGGGCGACAAGCTCGACTCCTACCGCGCGCTGGGCGCCGCGCTCGGCCGGCTCGCCGACCGGCCGTGGCACCTGGTGGTGGCCGGCGACGGCCCGGCCGAACCGGACGTGCGCGCGGCGCTGGCGCCGCTCGGCGGCGGCGTGGCCTATGCCGGCTTCGTGCCCGAGAAGGCCCTGCCGGCGCTCTTATGCCGGCGCGGACCTCTATGTCTGGCCCGCCATCCGCGAGGCCTACGGCATGGCGATCCTCGAGGCGCAGTCGGCCGGCCTCGCCGTGGTCGCCGGCGGCGGCCGGGCGGCGTGCCCGACATCGTGCGCGACGGCAATACCGGGCTGCTGACGCCCGAGGGCGACCAGGCCGCCTTCGCCGCCGCCGTGGCCGCGCTTCTCGGCGATCCCGGACGGCGCAAGGAGATGGGGCTCCGGGCGCTGGCGCTGGCCGCGGGCGAGCACACGCTGGCCGCCGCCGCGCGCGCCCTGCACAACGCGCTGGCCCGGGTTTCGGGGGCGGTCGTCGCCGCCCCATGACGCCGGTCGCCTTCATCCGCCACGGCCCGACCGAGTGGAACGAGGTGCACCGGCTGCAGGGGCTCGCCGACAACCCGCTGAGCGACGCGGGTGCGGCCAAAGTGGCCGGCTGGCGCCTGCCGGACGAGTTCCGCGGCTGGGAGTGGGTGGCAAGCCCGCTCACCCGCGCGCAGCAGACCGCCCGGGCGCTCGGCATCGCCTTTCGCGTCGAGCCGCAGGTGCGCGAGATGGATTGGGGCGCGTGGGAGGGGCACACGCGCGACGAGCTTCTCGCCGCGCTATGGCGACGCGTTCCACGACCGCACCGCGCGGGGGCTCGACCTTCGCCCCGACGGCGGCGAGACGCCGCGCGAGGTGCGCGACCGCGTCGCCGGCTGGATCGCCGGGGTGGCCGCGCGCGGCCGGCCGGCCGGGGCGGTGGCGCACCAGGGCATCATCCGCGCCGCGCTCTCCCTCGCCACCGGCTGGGAGATGGTGGGCAAGCCGCCGGTGAAGATGGATTGGGCGGCGGTCCACGTGTTTTCCGCGGGTGCCGACGGCGCGCTGCGGGTCGAGCGGCTCAACATCAGCCTGGAAACCGCGTGACGAAATTCCGGGCGAACGCGGGAGCAAGTCGGGTCATCGTTGCCAACTCGGCAGCATCGCCACCCCTCACCCCGTCCCTCTCCCACGGGGAGAGGGAACGCTGCGTCGATCTGCCTTGTTCTGTCGGCACACGCCTTGCCTGGACAGGGGCCAATGCTCGCGCCTCGACGTCCCCTCTCCCCGTGGGAGAGGGACAGGGTGAGGGGCCGGGTGCGGAATGACGGGGCGGGTCCTTTTCTACGTGCAGCATCTGCTGGGGATCGGCCATCTGCGCCGGGCGGCCACCCTGGCGCGCGCCCTCGGCGCCGCCGGGCTCGACGTCACCTTCGTCTCGGGCGGGCACGAGGTGCCGGGCCTCGATGTCGGCGCCGCGCGCTTCGTGCAGCTTCCGCCGGTGCGCGCGGTCGACGTGTTCTTCAAGGTGCTGGTCGACGCGAACGACCAGGTGATCGACGACGCCTTCCGCGCCCGCCGCCGCGAGACGCTGCTTGACACGTTCCGCGCCGCGCGGCCCGACGTGATCGTCACCGAGCTCTACCCGTTCGGCCGGCGCCAGCTCCGCTTCGAGCTCGAGCCGCTGCTCGCCGCAGCCCGCGCCCAAAGCCCGCGCCCGCGCGTCGCCGCCTCGGTGCGCGACATCCTGGTCGAGCCCGACAAGCCCGAGCGGATCGACGAGATGCTGGCGCGGCTCGACAGCGACTACGACCTGGTGATGGTGCATGGCGACCCGGCCCTGATCCCGTTCGAGGCGACCTTCCCGCTGGCGGCGCGGATCCCCAACCTGCGCTACACGGGCTATGTGGTGGAGGAGGCGGCGGCCGCGCCGGCCGGCCCCAACCCGGCGCGCGCGGGCGTGGTCGTCTCGGCCGGCGGCGGGGCGGTCAGCGAGACGCTGTTCCGTGCGGCGATCGCGGCCCGCCCGCTCACCTCGCTCGCCGGCGCGCCGTGGCGCGTGCTGGCCGGCTACGCCCTGCCCGAGGCGGCGTTCCGCGGGCTCAAGCGCGACGCGCCGGCCGGCGTCACGGTCGAGCGCGCGCGGGCCGACTTCATCGCGCTGCTGCGCGGCGCGGCCCTGTCGATCTCGCAGGGCGGCTACAACACGGTGATGGAGGTGCTGGCCACCGGCACGCGCGCCGTCGTCGCGCCCTATGCCGGCGGGCTCGAGACCGAGCAGACCTTGCGGGCGCGGCTGCTCGCCACGCGCGGCACGCTGCAGGTCGTGCCCGAGGACGAGATCGCGCCCGAGGCGCTGGCCCGCGCCGTCGAATCCGCCCTGGCGGCGCCGCCGCCGGCCGATGCGGCGGGCTCGACGTCGCCGGCGGCGCGCAAATCGGCGGCGCTGATCTGCGCCCTCGCGAGGGGCGAGGCCCTGCCGTGACCCGCGCCGACCCGTGGGACGCGCTCGCCGCGGAGCTCGATTTCTGGGCCGCGGTCGGGCCGCGCCGCGACGTTCTGGTGGCGCGACGACGACGCGGTCGACGGCGACGCCGGCGCTCGACCGGCTGCTCGCCCTGCGCGAATCGCTCGGCGTGCCGCTCGCGCTCGCCGTGGTGCCGGCGCCGGCCGAGGCCGCGCTGGCCGACCGGCTGGCGCGCGAGGCCGCGGTCACGGTCGTCCAGCACGGCTATGCCCATCGCAACCATGCGCCTCCGCGGCGCGCCCAAGCGCGAGCTGGGCGACGAGCGCCCGCTCGCCGGCGTGACCGGCGAGCTTGTCGAGGGATGGCGGCGCCTCGCCGCGCTGTTCCCCGGCGCGCGGCGGGTGATGGTGCCGCCGTGGAACCGGATCGCCGCCCCGGTGACCGCGGCGCTGCCGGCCCTCGGCTATCGCGGCGTTTCGACCTTCGCGGCCCGCTGCCGGCGCGACGCGGCGCCCGGCCTGGTGCGGGCCAACACCCATATCGACATCGTGGACTGGCGCGGCACGCGCGGCTTCGCCGGCGCGGCGGCGGCGATCGGCGCGGCGGTCGGCGCATCTCGCCGGCGCGGCGTACCGGCGCGGCGGACCCTGGCGAGCCGACCGGGCTGCTCACCCACCATCTCGCGCACGACGACGCCTGTTGGCAGTTCGTTAATGGCTTCGTCGCACGCTCTCGGGGTCATCCTTCGGTACGGTGGATCGATGCCGACGAAGCGTTCGGAACGGGGCGCGTGAGCGAGCACCGCTACGAGCGCCGGGCCCTCTACGCCGACTATGCGCGCGCCGCGGTGGGGATGGTTCTGACGGCGGCTCCCTTGTTGCTGGCGCGCCCGGCTGCACCTATGATGGCCATTCTCGGCAGGGTTAACGGGCCTGTTCGCCGCTGTACGGCGCCAGGACCTGGCTGCGGGGCGCGACGCGGATCACGCTGGACGAGGCGGGAGATCTCGACCGCGGGGCCCCGGCAGCGCGAGGGTACGGTGGGACGAGCTGGCGCGCCTGAAGGTGGACTACTACTCGACGCGGCGCGACCGGACGAAGGGCTGGATGCAGATGAAGCTGGAAGGCGAGGGGGAGACGGTTCGCCTCGATTCCGCGCTCGAGGGCTTCGCCGAGATCGCCCGCCGGGCCGCGCGTGCCGCGGCGGAGCGGGGGATCGTCCTGACCCCCGCGACCCGAACCAACCTCGCCGCGCTGGGCGTGGGTTCGGACATGCCCCAGGATGCGGGACCCGGACCATTGAATGACCTGCTGAACGTTCGCGACCTCGCCGTCGAGTTCCACGTCCACGAAGGCGCCATCAAGGCCGTGAACGGCGTGTCGTTCCGCGTGCCCGAGGCACGGCGTCGTCGCGCTGGTCGGCGAATCGGGCTCGGGCAAGTCGGTGGTGTCGCAGTCGATCATGGGCATCCTGCCCCAGGCGGCGCGCATCACCGGCGGGCGAGATCCTGTTCCGCGACCCGCGTGTCGGGCGAGGTCACCGACATCGCCGCGCTCGACCGCGACTGCACGCCGCATGCGGGCGATCCGCGGCGGGCGCATCTCCATCATCTTCCAGGAGCCGATGACCTCGCTGTCGCCGCTGCACACGGTCGGCGACCAGATGTCCGAGGCGCTGCGGCTGCACCGCGACTGCTCGCCGCGCGAAGGCGCTGCGCGCTGACCGCCGACATGCTGCGGCTGGTCGGCTTCCCCGACCCGGAGCACGCGCTCCAGACCTACCCGTTCGAGCTGTCGGGCGGGCTGCGCCAGCGCGCGATGATCGCGATGGCGCTGGTCTGCCGCCCGGCGCTGCTGATCGCCGACGAGCCGACCACCGCGCTCGACGTCACCATCCAGGCGCAGATCCTGAAGCTTCTGAAGGACCTCCAGGCCGAGCTCGGCATGGCGGTGCTGCTGATCACCCACGACCTCGGCGTCGTCGCCAACATGGCCGACGAGGTGGTGGTGATGTATCGCGGCCAGGTCATGGAGGCGGGCACGGTCGAGGACGTCTTCGAGGACCCGCGCCACCCCTATCTCAAGGCGCTGCTGCACGCGGTGCCGCGCTTCGACATGAAGCCGGGCGAGCGGCTGCAGCCGCTGCGCGAGATCCAGCACACGACCGGCCACCTGCTGGCGCGGCGCGAGACCGCCACGGCCGGCGGCCAGCGGCAACGCGCGCCGCTGCTCGCCGTCGAGGGGCTGACCAAGGCCTTCCGCACGCGCAAGGCCGGGCTGTTCGGCGGGCGCGGCCAACGGCGTGGTGCTGGCGGTCGACGACGTCAGCTTCGAGGTGCGCCGCGGCGAATGCCTGGGGCTGGTCGGCGAATCGGGCTGCGGCAAGACCACGCTGTCGAAGCTGATCATGCGCGCGCTGGCGCCCGATTCCGGCGCGATCCGGTTCAACCATCGACGGCGAGCTGGTCGACGTGACCTCGCTCGACGAGACGCGAGCTGCTGTCCTATCGCCGCAAGGTGCAGTTCATCTTCCAGGATCCGTTCTCCTCGCTCAACCCGCGCATGACCGTGTTCGACATCGTGGGCGAGCCGCTGGCGATCCACGGCATCGGCGACGCCGCGTGGCGGCGCGAGATGGTCGCGCGAGCTGATGGCGCTGGTCGGGCTCGACGTGCGCTACCTGAGCCGCTACCCGCACTGCTTCTCCGGCGGCCAGCGCCAGCGCATCGGCATCGCCCGCGCGCTCGCGCTCAAGCCCGAGCTGCTGCTGTGCGACGAGCCGGTCTCGGCGCTCGACGTGTCGATCCAGGCGCAGATCCTGAACCTGCTGAAGGATCTGCAGAAGGAGCTCGGCCTCACCTACCTGTTCGTCTCGCACAACCTGGCGGTGGTCGACTACATCGCCGACCGCATCGCCGTGATGTGCCGCGGCCGGCTGGTCGAGACCGCGCCGCGCGAGACTGCTGTTCCAGCCGCCGGTCCATCCCTACACCAAGGCGCTGCTCGCCGCGGTGCCCAAGCCCGACCTCGGCGCCCGGCTCGACCTCACCGCGCTGATGGAAGGCCGCGCCTCGGACCCGGCCGAATGGCCGCAGCCCTTCACCATCGACGGCGGCGGCCGGCTCGGCGCTGATCGAGGTCGGCGCCGGGCCATCATCGTGCGCGCCCATCCCGACGCCGACATGCGGGAGCTTGGCGCGATGAGGCGGGCCGCCGCGATCCTGGCGACTGTCGCCCTCGCGGCTCGGCGCGCCGCCGCTGCGGCCGCCGGACGACGGTTCGCGCCGCCGCCGCCAGGTCGAGACGCCGTGCTTCGCCAAGGATGTGGCCGCGGGCAAGCTGCCGCCGGTCGCGAAGCGCCTGCCGGAGGAGCCCAAGGTCGTCGACGTTCGACGGCACGGCACGGACGATCGGCAAGCCCGGCGGCGACGCTGCGCATGCTGATGGCGCGGGCCACGGACACGCGCATGATGGTGGTCTACGGCTATGCCCGCCTCGTGGCTACGACCGGAACTCGACCTCGTGCCCGACATCCTGAAGTCCGTCGACGTCAAGGACGACCGCATCTTCACCTTCCACCTGCGCCCGGGCACATGGTCGGACGGCGCGCCCTTCACCGCCGAGGATTTCCGCTTCTTCTGGGAGGACATCGCCGACGAACAAGAAGCGTGTCGCCGTCCGGCGCTGCCGCGCGACATGATGGTCGACGGCGAGCCGCGCCAAGTTCGACGTCATCGACGCGACGACCGTCCGCTACAACTGGGCCAAGCCGAACCCCGCCTTCCTGCCGGCGCTGGCCGGCGCCGTCGCCGCTCTTCATCTACAAGCCGGCGCACTACCTGAAGCAGTTCCACGCCAAGTACCAGGACGCCGACAAGCTCGCCGCGATGGTCAAGAAGGCGAAGCGGCGCAACTGGGCGGCGCTGCTCAACCGCATGGACGAGCAGTACCGCAACGACAATCCGGACCTGCCGACGCTCGAGCCCTGGGTGCTGAAGACCGCAGCCGCCGTCGCAGCGCTTCGTGTTCGTGCGCAACCCGTACTATCTACCGCGTCGACCGCGACGGGCCATCAGCTTCCCTACATCGACCGGGTGGTGATGACGTCGCCGACAGCAAGATCGTGCCGCTGAAGACCGGCGCGGGCGAATCCGACCTGCAGGCGCGCTATCTGCGCTTCGACAACTACACGTTCCTGAAGCAGGCGGAGAAGCGCAACGGGCTACCAGGTGCGGCTGTGGCGCGAGGCGAAGCGGCGACCAATGGCGCTCTATCCCAACCTGAACGTCGACGATCCGGTGTGGCGCAAGCTGTTCCGCGACGTGCGCTTCCGCCGCGCCCTGTCGCTCGCCATCAACCGGCACGAGATCAACCAGGTGGTGTTCTTCGGCCTCGCGCTCGAGGGCCAGAACACCGTGCTGCCGCAAAGCCCGCTCTACAAGCCCGAATACCGCAAGGCATGGGCGCAGTTCGACCTGAAGAAGGCGAACGCGCTGCTCGACGAGATCGGCCTCACCAAGCGCAACGGCGACGGGCATCCGGCTGCTGCCCGACGGGCGGCCGGCCGAGATCGTCGTCGAGACGGCCGGCGAGATCGTCCGAGGAGACCGACGTGCTGGAGCTGGTCCACGATTCGCTGGCGCAAGGTCGGCATCAAGCTCTTCACCAAGCCCGTCGCAGCGCGAGGTGCTGCGCAACCGCATCTTCGCCGGGCGAGACGCATGATGTCGGTCTGGTCGGGCTGGGAGAACGGCGTGCCGACGGCCGACATGCTCGCCCGACGAGCTCGCGCCGACCAGCCAGATGCAGCTGCAGTGGCCGAAATGGGGCGAGTACTACGAGACCAAGGGCAAGGCGGGCGAGACGCCGGACATGCCGGCGGCCGAGGAGCTGCTGGAGCTCTACCACGACTGGCGGTCCGCCACGCTCGCACGCCGAGCGCGCGCGAGATCTGGCACAAGATGCTGAAGATCCACGCCGACGAGGTGTTCACGATCGGGCTGATCGGCGCGGTGCCCCAGCCGGTCGTGGTCAACGACAAGCTGCGCAACGTGCCGGTCGAGGGCGTCTACAACTGGGACCCCGGCGCGCATTTCGGCATCTACCAGCCCGACACGTTCTGGTGGGCGACCGACGGTGACGCCGCCGACGCCCGCGCGGCGCGATAGGGCAGGCGGAACCGCCATGGCTGCATCTTCGGGGGCGTCAGGGCGAGACGCGTGTTCGGCTACATCGTCCATCGCGTGCTGATCATGATCCCGACGCTGATCGCGATCAGCTTCATCGTCTTCGTCATCATCCAGCTGCCGCCCGGCAACTACCTGACCACCTACGTCGCCGAGCTGGAGAGCCAGGGCGAGAAGGTGAGCCAGGACAAGATCGACTTCCTGAAGGAGCAGTACGGCTTCGACAAGCCGTGGTACCGAGCAGTACGCGCGCTGGGTCGACCGGCATGCTGCAGGGCGATTTCGGCTATTCGTTCGAATACAACATGCCGGTGTCGAGGTGGTGGGCGACCGGCTGTGGCTGACCTTCATCGTGTCGTTCGTCGACCATCCTGTTCACCTGGCTCGTCGTCGTTCCCGATCGGCGTCTACTCGGCGACGCACCAATATAGCTGGGGCGATTACGGGCTGACCTTCCTGGGCTTTCTCGGCCTCGCCACGCCCAACTTCCTGCTCGCCCTGGTGCTGCTCTACCTCGCCAAGATCTGGTTCGGCACGTCGGTCGGCGGGCTGATGGACCCGCAATACGTCAACCAGCCCTGGACGCTCGGCAAGATCGGCTCGATCCTCGCGCATCTGTGGATTCCGGTGATCGTGATCGGCACCGTCGGGCACCGCCGGCGATGATCCGCCGGCTGCGCGCGAACCTGCTCGACGAGCTGCAGAAGCAGTACGTCATCACCGGCCGCGCCAAGGGGCTGCGCGCCGTTCCGGCTGCTGGTCAAGTACCCGCTGCGCATGGCGCTCAACCCGTTCATCGCCGACATCGGCAACCTCCTGCCGCAGGTGATCTCGGGCTCGGCGATCGTCTCGGTGGTGCTGTCGCTGCCGACCACCGGCCCGATGCTGGTCGCCGCGCTGAAAAGCCAGGACATGTACCTCGCCGGCTCGTTCCTGATGTTCGTGGCGACCCTGACCGTGATCGGCGTGTTCGTCTCCGACCTCGCGCTCGCGGCGCTCGACCCGCGCATCCGCTTCGGCGGAGGCATCCGCGATGAGCGCGCCGACCCGCGACCGGCTGGAGCATTTCGTCTCCACCGCGCCGTTCGACGTCACGACCGACGCCGCCCTGACGCCGGAGCAGGAGCGCTTCTACATGGCCTCGCAATGGCGGATGATGTGGTGGAAGTCTCAAGCGCCACCGCCTCGCCGTCCTGTCGGGCGCGATCCTGCGCGCTGATGTACCTCTCGATCCTGGTGAGCGAGATCCTCGCGCCCTACGACCTGCACACGCCGCAACACCGATTTCATCTACGCGCCGCCGCAGGCCGTGCACCTGTTCCACGACGGCAGCTTCGTCGGCCCGTTCGTCTACGGGCTCCAATACAAGCTCAACATGACCAACCTGCGGCGCGAATACACGGCGGACACGTCGCGCGTCGAGCCGATCCGCTTCTTCTGCCGCGGCGACTCCTACGCGTTCTGGGGGCTGATCACCGGCAATTTCCACCTGGTCTGCCCGGCGCAGGACGGCACGCTTGTTCCTGCTCGGCACCGACCGGCTGGGGCGGGACATGCTGTCGCGCATCGTGCTACGGCGCGCGCATCTCGCTCACCGTCGGCCTGGTCGGCATCGCCATCAGCTTCTGCATGGGCCTCGATGATCGGCGGGCTCGCCGGCTATTACGGCGGCTGGGTCGACATGGTCTCGCAGCGCGCGATCGAGGTGCTGCGCTCCTTCCCCGAGCTGCCGCTGTGGATGGCGCTGTCGGCCGCCCTGCCGGTGACCTGGAGCCCGCTGCTGGTCTATTTCGGCATCACCCTGATCCTGGGCTTGCTCGACTGGCCGGGCCTCGCGCGCGCGGTGCGCTCCAAGCTGCTCGCCCTGCGCGAGGAGGACTACGTCGCCGCCGCCAAGCTGATGGGCGCGAAGCCCAGGCGCATCATCGGGCGGCACCTGCTGCCCGCCTTCATGAGCCACCTGATCGCCTCGGCGACGCTGTCGATCCCCAACATGATCCTGGGCGAGACCGCGCTCTCCTTCCTCGGCCTCGGCCTGCGCCCGCCGATCACGAGCTGGGGCGTGCTGCTGAACGAGGCGCAGAACATCAACGTCGTCGCGCTCTATCCCTGGCTGATGCTGCCGGTGGTGCCGGTGATCGTCGTCGTGCTCGCCTTCAACTTCTTCGGCGACGGCCTGCGCGACGCGGCCGACCCGTATAGCTGACGCGGCCTACGCCGTCTTCCTGACCCATAGACTCGCATCGTGCGCGCCGGCGAAGGCGGGCAGGCGTGCGAGCACGCTCGCGGCCACGGCGTCGGCCAGGCGCGTCGCCGCGTAGTGCGACGCGAACAGCAGCTCCACCGCGCCCGACGTGACCAGCGGCGCCAGCGCAAGCTGCTCGTTGTAGCCACGCCACGCCCAGTCGTCCGGATAGTCGTCGGGCAGGAAGACGTCGTGGAAATGCACGACGGCGCCCTTGGGCAGCGCCGGCCAGATGCGGTTCAGGATGACGTCGACGTCGGTGCCCGGCATGCAGACATGCGAGGAATTGACGAACAGCATGTCGCCCGGCTCCAGCGCCGCGAAGATCGCGCGGTTCGCGCGCTGCACCGGCTGGCGCACGAACTCGAAATCGAGCTCGTAGAGCGCGGCGCGCGGCTCGGGATCGATGGTGGTGATGCGCAGCCCCAGCTTTCCGTCGGCGGCGGCGCGGGCCAGGAAGCGCGTCGAATGGCCTGCGCCGATCTCGACGATGCGCTTGGGCTGCAGCCAGCGCACCATCGCATAGGCGACGGCGGCGTCGAGGCGCGGGAACCAGCCCTGGGCGAAGCGCGGCGCGCGCGGCCCCGCGCCGGCGGCCTCGGCCCGGGCGATCGCCTCGAGCGCGGGCGCCAGCTTGTCCAGCCCGGCGATCACCTCGCGGAACTCGCCGCCGCGCGCGGCGAAGATGCGCTCGATCTCGCGATAGACGCCGCGCGCCGCCGGGGCGGCGGCCTCGCCGGCGTAGCGGTGCGGGATGAAGAAGCCGCGCTTGCCGAGGCCCAGGACCGTCGCAAGCCCGAGGCGCAGCGTGCGGCTGCGGGCGCGCGACAAGGTCAAAGCGTCAGCGTCTCGCCCTCGCGCGCGACGAACGCGCCCGAAAACATCCGCTCCGCCGCCTCGCCGATGGTGTCCAGCACGTCGTCGTCGCGCGACGGCTCGTGATGGAACAGCCCGACCCGCTTGACGTGGGCGGCCTGGGCGAGGCGCACCCCTTCCTCCCAGGTCGAATGGCCCCAGCCGATGAAGTTGGGGAACTCCGCGTCGGTATAGGAGGAATCGTAGATCATCAGGTCGGCGCCCTCGATCAGCCCCAGGATATTGCGGTCGGGCGCGCCGATCACGTGCTCGGTGTCGGTCACGTAACACGCCGCCTTGCCGCCATACTCGACGCGGTAGCCGGTGGCGCGGTTGGGATGGTTGAGCGAGGTGGTGCGCACGGTGATCGTCGGGCGCGGCTGCAGCGTGTCGCCGGCGATGAAGTCATGGAAGTCGATATGGGCATTGAAGATGTCGAGCGGCACCGGAAACAGCGGGTCGGTCATGAAGCCGCGCAGCACCGATTCGATGGTCCGCTCGGGCTTGAGGTGGCCGGCCCACACGCGGAACGAGTTGCGCGGGTTGAATACCGGCCCGAAGAACGGCAGCCCGACCAGATGGTCGTAATGGGTGTGGCTCAGGAACAGGTCGGCCTCGACCTGTCCGCCCGACTCCATGGCCACGCCGAGTTCGCGAATGCCGGAGCCCGCGTCGAAGATGAGCATATGCGGGCCGCAGCGCATCTCGACGCACGAGGTGTTGCCGCCGTAGCGCGCCGTCGCGGCGCCCGGTGCCGGAATGCTGCCGCGCACACCCCAGAACCGAACCGAGAATCCGGTGTCTTCGCTCAAAGACGGTTTCCCCGTAGCCCCCCGGGAGCAGGACAACCTGTCCCGTCCGGCTTTCGTTGTTGCGGCCCCGCCCCGGACCGTCGCTTCCCCAGGGCGCGCCGACGACCACTTAGACTTAACCCCATTCCTCGCGATTTTCCATATATCGAACCGATTGTCCCGAATTGGTTCGCTCGTGTGGGCCACGGCGGGGGGCCGCGGTGGAGGCCGCCTGGCCGCGAAGTCAGTCGAGCCGCTCGGCGGGCGTTCCGGGGGCGGCGGGCACCAGCACGGGCGCGCCGGCGAGCCAGGGTCCGCCCCGCTCCGCGAACTCCAGCGTGACCGTCGCGACGGCGCCGGCGGGCAGCGTGCCGACGACGCTGAGCGGGGCGGAGCCGATCTGCGTCTCCGCCGTCGCCGCCACCAGCCGCACGCCGTTCTGTGCCGCGGCGGCGGCGGACGCAGCGCCGGCGCGCGGCGCCACAAGGGCGAGCGCCGCGTCGGCCTGGCGCCGGGCGCCGTCGCCTCCCGCGCGGTCGATCGTGCGGGTCAGCCGCACCCATGCGCCCTTGTAGGCGACCGAGGCGCGCACGGCGAAGCGCTCCCCCAGGGCCGCGTCGCCCTCGATCCGCGCCAGCCGCGCGTCGAGCGCCAGATCGGGGGCGACGTTGACGATGATCTCCTCGCAGGCGGCCAGGCGGGCGGCGCCCTCGATGGCGGCGATCAGCGCGTCCGCCGTCTCGGACTCTTCGGCCAGCGCGCCGTCCATCGCGTCGCGGGCGATGGCGGCGGCGCGCCGGCTCAGCGCGATCTCGGTCGCGTCCGCGGGATGGCGGATCGCGGCGAACAGGGCGCTGGCGTCGACCAGCGCCGTGCCCTCAAGTCCCGCCGCCAGGGGCCGGCCGATCCCGCCGGGCAGTTTGGCCAGCTCGACCACGCCCACCCGCTTCGCGCCGCGGGCGGAGATCAGCTTCGCCGCCCCGTCGCCGATATTGCCGGTCGACACGATCTCGCCGATATGAGCGGTCTCGTGCACCCAGCCCGACACGCGCTTCGACAGCGCCGAGACCAGCGCCGTCGGCCCGTCGGGCGGCACCACCAGCGCCGCCTGCGACCAGTACGGCACGAAATGGGTCAGGAACGACACCGCCGCCGGGCGCGGGAAGCTGGTGTAGATCACCAGCGCGTCGATGCCGTCGCGCGCCATCGCCGCCCGCAGCCGGGCCAGCCGCGCGTCGAGCACCGCCGCCGGCACCTCGTCGCGGTTCCACGCAAGAAGTCCTCGCCGCATCGCGCGCCCCCTACGCCGGCACGCTGAGCAGGGTACGCGGCGTGGCCGACAGGCGCCGGAACCCGTTCGCCGTCACAACCAGCGTGTCGCCGAACACCATGTAGCCGACCTCGGGGTGGTAGGTGTTGGGATGCACGATCACCGTCGCGCCCTCGGGCAGCGCCACCTCCACGTCCTCCAGCAGATGCGGCTTCGAATTGGCGAACAGCCCCATCCCGTGGCCGCGCACGCGGGTGTATTCGCTGGTGCAGTAGACCCCCAGCCCGCGCGCGCGGAACACGTCGTTCTCCGCCTTGGCGACCGTGGCCGCCGTGGTGCCGGCGCGCAGCACGGCCTCGCCCGCCGCGGCGGCGTCGATATAGACCTGGAATGCCTCGCGCTGGGCCGCCGACGGCTCGCCGATCACCAGCGTGCGGCAGAGCTGGGCGTAGTAGCCCTCGACGCAGGGGGTGAGCTCGGTGGTGACCAGGTCGCCCACCTCCAGCCGCCGCTCGCCCGCCGGATGCATGCCCCGCACCTCGATCCCGCCGGAGCCCAGGATCATGAAATTCTCGGGGCAGCCCTCGGCGCGGAAGAACGCCTCGATATCGGCGACCAGCTCGTACTCGCGCCGGCCGGGGCGCGCCGCCGCCATGAACACCTCGTAGCCCCGGTCGGCCAGGGCCGCAGCGCGCGCGATGGCCTCGATCTCGGACGGCAGCTTGGCGATCAGCAGCCGATCGACCATCGCGGTCGCGTCGTCGATGCGCTGCGGATCGTCCGGCGGGCTCAGCCCGAACGGCACCAGCGTCGCCGGCGCCGAGGCGACCGACCGGTTGCCCAGCCGCTTCAGGTAGGCGCGGGCGGCGCCGACGATGTCGGCCGAAGCCTCGGCAGCGACGCCGGGACAGGCGATCGCCGCGCGCGCCGCCTCCGATGGCGATTCGACGAACAGCCGCGTCTCCGACGCCGTCACCACCGCCAGAGCATCGCCCTCGACCGCGGCGAAATCGGTCGCGTAGCGCAGATAGTCCGCCTGCCACGCATTGCCGAACAGCACCAGCGCGTCGGTGCCCGCCTCCGCCATCGCCGCCCGCAGCCGGGCGCTCCGTTCTTCCGCGATCGTCGCCATGCGCGCCCCTTCCCAGGATCGTGCGGCAGGTTGGCCGTTGCGCGCGCGCAAGGCAAGGGTTAGCTGTGCCGCATGGCCTCCCGCTTCGCCGCCCTCGCCGTCGCCTGCGCCGCGCTCGCCGGGCTCTCTGCCGTCGCGCTCGGCGCCTGGGCGGCGCACGGGCTCGCGCCGCAGCCGGCCGCCTGGGTCGAGACCGCCTCGCGCTACGCGATGTGGCACGCGCTCGCCATGATCGGCGCCGTCCTCGCCGGCGAGCGCGCGTCCGGCGCGCCGCGCCGCCTCGCCCGTCTCGCGACGCTGTCGTTCGGGATCGGGATCGCGCTGTTCTCGGGCTCGCTCGTGTCGCTGGCGGCGGGCGGCTGGGGCGGCGCCGCGCCGGCTGGCGGCGGCGCCTTCATGCTCGGCTGGGTGCTGCTCGCTTCCGCCGCGCTCGCTTCCGTCAGGCGTTCTCCGGCCTGAGGGCCAGGGTGCGGACGAAGTCGATGTGCAGCCGCAGATGGTACAGGCTGTCGGCATAGCCCAGCGGCACCGCCTGCGCGCCCGCCGCCGCCTGCATCCGGTCCAGCTTGGCGACCAGCTCGGCGCGCGCGGCGTCGCCCGCCCCGGCCTCGCGCAGCGCCGCCTCCAGCGCGCGCAGCTCGCGGTACCAGCGCAGGATGCGGCGCCGCACCCGCCAGCGATAGAGCGGCGGCGCGAAGCGGAACAGCGGGATCAGCAGCGTGACCAGCGGCACCAGCATGATCGCCAGCCGCTCGACCAGATTGGCCCAGCCGAACGGCAGATAGCGCCGGAGCAGCGTCGGGCCCGACTTGAGGTAGCGCCGCGCCTCGTCGCTCAGCGCCACGTCGAGATAGCGCGCCGAGGGGAACTGTCCCGCCGCCTGGAACAGGCCGGGCGCGCGGTGCACCTCCGTCGCGGCGTCCAGCAGAAGGTCGATGATCGCGGGGTGCAGGTCGTCGCGGGCGACCAGGGCCGCGGCAGGGGCGAGCAGGGTGGTGGTCCGCGGCTGGCAGGTCGTGCCCCAGGTCGAGCACTCCCTCCGGCAGGCTCACCAGTTCCAGATAGGGGAAGCGGCGGGCATAGGCCGGGCCGCGCGCGAACCCCACCAGGGCGATGTCCGGCGCCCGCAGCAGGCGGTCCATCGCCGGCGACGGGCGCGCCATCACGAAGAATGCGGCGTCGATCCGCCCGGCGAGCAGCGCCTTGGCGGCCTCGTCCCCGCCCAGCGGCCGCTCGTCCGCCTTGCCCGGCGCGATGCCGTTGGCGGAAAGGAGGGTGCGCGCCACCGCGCGCGTGCCGCTGCCCTCGGCGCCGACCGCGAGGCGGCGGCCCGCCAGGTCGGTAAGGCGCGCAACCCGGGCCCCCTTGCGTGCGAACAGCCAGATCGGCTCGAAGAACACGCTGGCAAGCGAGACCAGCCCGGCGTCGTTGTCGGGCCGCGCGATGCCACCCTGCACGAACGCGACGTCGACACCGTCCTGGTTGCGGTGCAGCAGCGCCAGGTTCTCGACCGAGCCGCGCGTCGCCACCACCTCGAGCCGCACCCCGTCGCGCGCCAGGATGCGGCGGTAGGCGGCGGCGAAGGCGGCATAGGCGCCGTCCGCCGGGCCGGCCGCCATGCGCACGACGTGCGGCGGCGCGGGCGCGACGAACTGGTAGGCGATGACGAATCCGGCGAGGGCGAGAAGCGCCGCCGGCAAATAGACCTTCAGCGCCTCGCGCACGGTGCTAGCGCCGCGGCGGCCAGGGATGGGCGCGCACCGCCTCCTCGTCCACCTCGGCGCCCCAGCCCGGTCCGGTCGGCAGCACCAGCTCGCCGTTCTCCACCACCGGGGCGGGACGGACCAGCTCGTCCTTCCACGGCACGTCGTCGACCTCGTACTCCATGATGCGGAAGTTGGGCATGGCGGCGCAGAAATGCGCGCTGATCAGCGTCGAAAGGTGGCCGGTGAAGTTGTGCGGCGCGACGTCCACCTCGTAGGCGTCGGCCAGCGCGGCGATGCGCAGCGATTCCCACATCCCGTTCCACAGCACGTCGACGATCGCCACGTCCTGCGCATAGGCGGCGAGGAAGGGCCGGTACTCGCGCAGCCCGTGCAGCGATTCGAGCGACGCGATCGGCGTCGTGGTCGAGCGGCGGACCAGCGCCAGCGCGTCGGGGTCGTGCATGTCGATCTCCAGCCATTGCAGCGCGTAGGGCTCGACCGCCTGGGCGATGCGCAGGAACCCTTCGGTACGCTGGTTGAAGTTGAGGTCGAGCTGGATGCCGGTGTCCGGCCCCGCGCCGTCGCGGAACGCCTCCAGCACCTCGCAGATCGAGCGTATGTAGCGCGCGCTCGGCCGGCGCTCCAGCAGGCCGGGACCGGGGCGAAAGCCGGAATTGAAGGCGGGCGCAGCGGGATCGAGGTTCAGCGGGTTGGTCTTCAGCGCCTTGAAGCCGCGCGCCACCACCTCGGCCCCCAGCGCCTTCACGTCGTCCAGCGTGCGCACGCCGCTCATGCCCAGGCGCTTTTCGAACAGGTCCGGCTGCCAGGCGCGGAACGACGCGCAGTGCGACCAGTACAGCCCCAGCCGGTCGCGCACCGGGCCGCCGAACAGCGCGTAGACCGGCACGCCCAGCGCCTTCGCCTTGACGTCGAGGCAGGCGTTCTCGATGGCGGCGATCGCCTGGTGGTTGAGCCCGCCCGCCGCCTGGCGCGTCATGGCGCGCAGCGTCGCGCCCAGCCGGGCGACGGCGCGCGGATCGGTGCCGATGACGTGCGGCGCGAATTTCTGGATGATCTCGGAGACGCCGCCCGCCCCGAACCCCTCGTTGAACTCCGACCAGCCGACCAGCCCCTCGTCGGTGGTGAGCTTCAGGAACGAGAATTTGCGCCAGCCCGCGTCGGCGTGCAGGTCGTCCAGCCGGGTGATCTTCATGGCACCTCCCGCGCGGCGAGTGTGCGGCGCGGCGGGGTCCCTGGCAACCTCGTCGTGCGGCCGTACGGCCAGGGCGCTTGCCCTGCGACGCTCGCGGCGCGTAACGTCCGGCCATGGCCTACGAGATACGCCAGCTGACCGGGGGTTTCGGCGTCGAGGTGGTGGGCCTCGACCTGAACCGGCCGCTCGACGAGGCGAGCTTCGCCGCGCTGCGCGACGCCTGGTTCTCCCGCGCGGTGATCGTGTTCCGCGACCAGGACCTGGCGCCGGCCGCGCAGGTCGCGTTCAGCCGCCGGTTCGGCGCGCTGCAGATACACGTGCTGACCCAGTTCCAGCTTCTTGACCATCCCGAGGTGCTGCTGCTGTCGAACGAGAAGCGCGCTGACGGCACGCCGGTCGGGTTCGAGGATGCCGGGCGCTACTGGCATTCCGACCTGTCCTACGATCCGCTTCCGTCGCTTGGCACCATGCTCTACGCCGTCGACATTCCGCCCGCGGGCGGCGACACGATGTTCGTCGACATGTATCGCGCCTACGACACGCTGCCCGCGGCGACGAAGGCGCGCATCGACGGGCGCTTCGCCTTCCATTCCTATACGCGCAACTACGACCGCAACCAGTCGCGCCCCGGCGCGCGCCCGAACCTGACCGACGACCAGAAGGCGCGGCTCGCCGACGTGCGCCACCCAATGGTGCGCACCAACGAGGACACGGGCCGCAAGGCGCTCTACGTCAATCCGGGCTTCACCTACCGCATCGACGGGATCGGCGAGGACGAGAGCGCAGTGCTGCTCGAGGCGCTGTTCGCTCATGCGCTGCAGCCGGAGTTCCGCTACACCCATGTCTGGCGCCCGCACGATTTCCTGTGCTGGGACAATCGCGGCACCATGCACCACGCGACGCCGTACGACCCGAAATACCGCCGCCACATGCACCGGACGACGATCCAGGGCTCGCGTCCGAGCTGACCGCTCAGATCACGTTCATGTCGGGCGGGTGGCCCAGCATCCAGGCGCCGACGACGGCGAAATGCGACTTCCGGCCCTGGATCTGCTGGGCGACGGTGTGGATGTCGCGGAACCGCCGCTCGAACGGGCTCGACGGGAAGATCGCGCTGGTGCCGGCCGTGTTGTACAGCGTGTCGACCACGGCAACCGCCTCCTGGATCGCATGCGTCGCGGCCAGGCGGATGCGCATGCGGTTGGCCACCGTCAGCGCGTCGGCGGCCACCACCTCGTCCCAGATGCGCTCGCACTCCCCCAGCAGGAAGGCGCGCGCCGCCGAAAGCCGCGCCTCGCCGCGCGCCAGCTCGTCGTGCACCACCGGGTTGTCGGCGAGCGTCACGGGCACCGAGCGCGGCTGCTTGCCGGGGGCGAGGCCGCGGAACGCCTCCAGGAATGCCCGCGCGAGCCCCAGCGCGGTGGCGGCGAAGCCTGCGCCGTACACGGCGTAGTTCGAGAACAGATAGAGCGGCGCGCGGTAGCGCAGCGTGTCGAGCTGGTCGCGCACCAGCGTATGGTCTTCGGCGACGAACAAATCCTCGACCGCGAACCCGTCGCTGCCCGTGCCCCGCAGCCCCATGGCGTTCCACCCGTCGCCCAGCGGCGCGACCTGCGCGGGGAACAGCACCGTGCGCCGCTCGGGCCGTCCGTCCGGCGCGGCGCGCTGGGTGCCGTCCGGCTCGATCACCCGGCAATGCGCGCCCAGCCAGCTCGCGTGATGGCCGCCGGAGACGAACGAGACTCTTCGTGGTCACGCGGTAGCCGCCGTCCACGACGCGCGCCTCGGCCGGGCCGACGCCCCAGGCCAGGACGGAATCGGGCGCGCCCCATATGGCGGCGGCGACCGGCGCGTCGAGGAACGCGGCCATCATGGCGCAGCCGGCGGCCTGGCAGACGCACCATGCGGCGGAGCCGTCATACATCGCCAGCGCCTCGATGATGCGCACGAACGGCGCGACCGGAAGCTCCGCCCCGCCCTGGGCGCGGGGCAGCGCCAGGCGGAACAGCCTCTCGCCGTGCAGCGCCGCCATCGCCGTCCCGGTCAGGCGGCGGGCCGTTTCCGACGCCGGCGCCTCGGCCTCGAGGACCGGCCCGATGGCGTCGATCCGCGCGCGCCACGCCGCGTCTCCGGCGGGCCAGGCGCGGTCGTGCACGGGGACGGGCGCGTCGTTCATCGGGGCATTATGGGACGCGACAAGGGACGTGTCACCGGGCGGTCTCGCCCTCGTCTATGCCAGCGGCGCGGTCCAGGCGTCGAAGCCGTAGACCCGGCCGGGGTCGTTGGCGAAGCGCAACCAGTCGTTGCGGTTCGATTCCTGCTGGATGGCGCTCGCCCGTTCGATGCGGGTCCGTTCGTAGCGGGCGAAGGCGGCGGCGACGTCGTCGCCCGCCGAATCGAGGCAGCGCGCCAGCACCGCCACGCCCTCGAGCCCCATCGCCGCGCCCTGCGCCATGAAGGGCAGCATCGGGTGGCACGAATCGCCCAGCAGGGTGATCCGCCCCGCGCCCCAGCGCGGCAGCGACTCGCGCACGTATAGCGCGGTCTTGAGCGGCGCGTCGATGGCGGCCAGCGTCCGGCGCGCGTCCGGGTGATAGTCGGCGAAGGCGGCATGCAGCTCGGCCACCTCGGCCTCGGCCGACCAGGATTCGCGCGCCCCCTCGGGCTCCGACTTGGTGGCGAAGACGAACACCTCGCGCCCGCGGTCGATGGAGAAGGTGACCAGCATGCTCTGCAGGGTCGGCCCCCACCATTTGGTCGAGCCCGAGAAATCGAGGTCGGCGAGCCGCGATTTCGGCACGATGCCGCGATAGGCGGTCATGCCCGGAATAGGTCGGGCTCTCCGCGCCGAACAGATGGGCACGCACCACCGAATGGATGCCGTCGGCGCCGATCACCCCGGCGACCGTCGCGCCGCGTGCCGTCCTCGAAGGCGAGCGCCACCCCGTCGCGCGTCGCGTCGAGCCCGACCAGCCGCATGCCGAGATGCACGGACCCGGCCGGCACCGCTTCTTCCAGCGCGGACAGAAGGTCGGCGCGGTGGGTCATGATCTGCGGCGCGCCGAACCGGCCCTCGGAATCGGTCAGGTCGGTGCGCGAGGTCTCCTCGGCCGTGTCGTAGACCAGGCTGTTGCGGTAGGCGGGAACGAAGCCGCGCTCGCGCAGCGCCGGTCCGACGCCGATCCCGTCCAGTACGCGGACGGCGTTGGGGCACAAATTGATCGCCGCGCCGATGCGCCGGAACTGCGCCGCCTGCTCGAACACCTCCACCGCGCGCCCGGCGCGGGAAAGCGCGATGGCGCAGGCGAGCCCGGAAATGCCGGCCCCGATGACGGCGATGGGGCGCGGGTCCATCAGGCGCCGTCGGCCGGAACGTATCCCGCGAACAGCTTCGCGGCCTCGCGGTGGAAGGCGGCGCCGGGCAGATGGGGCGCCGCCTCCTGCGCCAGGTCAGCCTTGATCCCGGTCAGGAAGTACATGCGGGTCGGACCCTTGTTCTTGATGTCGATCGTGCCGCGCGGCTCGAAGTCGAACAGCGCCTGCACGCGGTGCTGCACGCTCTCCGACACGTTGATCTGGCGCGTCGCGCCGGCGGCCTCGATGCGCGCCGCGACGTTCACGGCGTCGCCCCAGACATCGTAGCTGAACTTGCGCCGTCCCACGATGCCCGCCATCACCGGACCGGTGTGCAGCCCGATGCGGATATCCCAACGCGGCAGGGCCATCGTCTCGCGACGGGCGTTGGCGATTCCCATCGAAGCGGCAATCTCGATCGCGGCCAGGCACGCGTCGACCGGATGGGTCCGGTTCACCTCCGGCAGGCCGCCCACGCACATGTAGGCGTCGCCGATGGTCTTCAGCATCTCCAGCCTGTGGCGCTCGGCGATGGCGTCGAAGGCGGTGAAGAACTGGTCGATCTGGTCGACCAGCGCGCGCGGCTCGGTGCGCTCGGCGAGGCGGGTGAAGCTCTCGAAATCGACGAACAGGATGGTGGCGGAATCGAAGAAGCGCGGATTGACGCGACCGCACTCCTTCAGCTCGTGCGCGATGGCGGCGGGCAGCGTCCTGTGCAGCAGCGCGTCCGACTGGGCACGCTCGCGCTCGACCTGCTTCTGCGCCTCGTCCAGCGCCTTCAGCGCGTGCCTGAGCTGGTTCACGTGCTTGCGCAGCTCGAGCTCGCGCACGACCTGGCGGGCGAGCTGGCGGATCGCCTCGCCCTGCTGGAAGGTGAACTCGCGCGGTTCCGTGTCCAGCACGCACAGGCTCCCCAGCGCGTAGCCGTCGGGGTTGATCAGCGGCATGCCGCAATAGAATCGCAAGGACGGTCCCTGTTCCGGGGCGATGAGCGACGGGAACCGCCCGTCCGCATGCAGGTCCGGGATGACCAGCAGGTCGCTGCCGCAGATCGTGGCCGAACAGGGCACGGCGTCGCGCGGCGCTTCGCTGATCTCCGGGGGCACGCCGTACTTTGCCTTCATCCAGTCGCGCGTCTCGTCGATGAAGGTGACGACGGCGATAGGGCAGCCGGTGACCTGGGCGGCAAGCTGTGTGATCTCGTCGTAGGCGAACTCCGGTGCCGTATCGAGGATCTCGTAGCTCGCGAGCGCGGCCAGCCGCTCGCGCTCGTTCGCCGGTACCGAAATGGTCTGCATCAACGGCTCCGCCGATGCGTGTCGCACGGGATCACGCAAATCGTCCCCCTCGGCGGGCAGGATAATCCGCCCGCCGGGCGTTGAACAGACGCGCCCCCTATCCCCAGAGCTGGCGCGAGGCGAGGCGCGCGCCCTCGGCCATCGCCTGGAACTTGGCCCAGATGACCGTCGGGTGGACCTCGGTCTTGTAGCAGGCCTGCGAGGAGAAGCCGCAATCGGCCCCGGCCAGCACGCGCTCGCGCCCCACCAGCTTCGCGTAGCGCACCAGACGCTCGGCGATCAGCTCCGGATGCTCCACGATATTCGAGGCATGGGTGATGACGCCGGGGATGATCGCCTTGCCGTCGGGCAGCTTCACGCTCTCCCACAGGTGGTACTCGTGCTCGTGGCGGCAGTTCGCCCCCTCGAACGAGTAGGCGCCGGCGTTCACCTTCAGCATGTGGCCGGCCACGTCCTTCAGCGCCGCCTCGTGGATGCGCGGCCCCTCGTTGATGCCGTAGCAGGTGTGGAAGCGCACGCGCTCGGGCGGGATGCCCTTGAGCGCCGCGTTGATCGATTCGACGTAGATGTCGGCGCGCTTGCGCTTCGCCGCGTCGTCCGACGCCTCGTCGCCGAAGATGTCGGACAGGAACGGGTCGTCCACCTGCACCAGGAAGCCGGCGTCGACGATGGCGCGGTATTCTTGCGCAAGCGCCGCGCCCAGCGCGTTGAAGAACTCCTCCTCGGTCTTGTAGTAGGCGTTGTAGCCGACGCCCGACGGCGCGGTCGCCGGGATGAACGCTTCGGCGACGTCGAGCCCGTCGAGCGCCGCCTTCAGGTTGGCGATGTCGCTCTTCACCGCCTCCAGCCCGGTATATTCGACCGGGCCGACGCAGTAGAGCGGGTGGATCGGCGCCACCCCGCCGCCCAGCATCGCGCGCGCGAAATAGTCGGCGTAGTACTCGGGGAAGGCCGCCACCTCGGCCGCGAACAGCTTGTGCTTGGCGTCCGGCCGCGCCTCGAAGCCCGACAGCCGCTCCTTCACGTAGGTGAAGAATCCGGCCTTCGACATCTCGCCGTCGGCGACCACGTCGATTCCCGATTGCGCCTGCTTCTTCACCGTGTCGGCGACCGCGGCCTTCACGGTGCGGTCATATTCCGAGCGGTTGTAGCCGCCACCTGCCAGCTTCGCCTTCATCAGGTCGAGAAGGGCCTTCGGCCGCGGCATCGAGCCGACATGGGTGACCAGGATCCGGTCCGTACTCAGCTTCATGGCGTCCTCCCGTCCGGCTTCGCCGCGCGCCGGGCGCGCGGGTGCGCCTTATCGTACACGCGGATCAGCCCGGCCGCATCGACGGCGGTGTAGCGCTGGGTGGTCGACAGCGAGGCGTGCCCTAGAAGCTCCTGGATGGTGCGCAGATCGCCGCCGCCGGCCAGAAGATGCGTCGCGAAGGAATGGCGCAGCGCGTGCGGCGTCGCCGAGGCGGGCAGGCCCAGCGCGGCGCGCAAGGACCGCATGGTACGCTGCACGACGCCGGGGTTGAGCTTCCCGCCGCGCGCGCCCAGGAACAGGGGCGCGTCTGGCTTGGGCTTGAACGGACAGGCGGCGCGGTAGGCCGCGATGGCCTCGGCGACCACCGGAAGGATTGGCACGATGCGCTCCTTGTTGCCCTTGCCCGTGACGGTCAGCACGCCGGCGCCCGGCGCCGCCCGCTGGGTCAGCGTCAGCGCCTCGCCGATGCGCAGCCCCGCCCCGTAGAGCAGCAGGAACAGCGCCGAATCGCGTGCCGCGATCCACGGCTCGCGCGGGTCCGCCGCCGCCGCGTCGACCAGGTCCATCGCATCCTCGGCCGTCAGCGCGCGCGGCACCGGGCGCGGTCCCTGCGGCGGGCGCACCGCGGCGACGGCCGGGTTCGACACCCGCCCGGTGCGGTCGAGAAAGCGGAAGAACGAGCGCACGGTCGACATCGCCCGCGCGGTGGACGAGCGGGCGAGGCCTTCGCCGGCGCGGCGGGCGAGCCAGCTCCGGAAATCCGCCGCGTCCAGGCGGCCGAGATCGGCGAGGCCGGGCTGGCCGCCGAGATGGGCCGAGAGGAACCCCAGGAACCCGGCGAGGTCGCGCAGATAGGCGTCCAGCGTGTGGGGCGAGGCGCGCCGCTCGTGCGCCAGCCAGTCGCGCCAGGCGCCGATCACCGCAACCAGGTCCGCATCCGCTGCGAAGCGGATCAGGGGGCCGGGGTCAGGGTCAGCCATCTCCGGATGCAATGCGCCACGATGCGGGCGAGGAAGGCCAGCAGCTCCGTCCCCTGGTCGGGGGCGTAGCCGTCGGGCCGCGCCGCGCCCAGCGCCAGGAGGCCGGGCGGCGAGCCGGGGCCGAACTCCATCCGCGCCAGCGCGCTCGACCGGACCCGGCTATGCGTCGGGCCGAACAGCAGCCGGCTGCCCGGCGTGTCGGCGAACAGGGCGATCGGCCGCTCGCGCCCGACCAGCCGGTCGATCGCGCCGGGCTTCAGCAGCTTGACGCCGCTGATCTCGTTGCGGCGGGTGAAGCTCGCGCCCGCCTCCACGGCCAGCGCCGACGCCTCGATCTCCAGCAGGGCCGGCAGGTCCTGGGTGGCGATCTCGATCAGATGGGCGAAGGACCGCGCGGCCAGCAGCGCCGTCGCCGCCGCGTGCGTGCGCTCCTGGCTCGCCAGGTTGGCGGCGCCCAGATCGTGCAGCCGCTTCTCCTCGTCCTCCAGCCCGCGCACCCGCGCGCGCAGCCGGTCCACCATGAAACGCTGCAGATCGACCACCCCGTCGCCCTGGCGCCGCTCGGGCGGGGTCAGCTTCTCCATCAGCGCCGGCCGGTCGGCCAGGAAGGACGGGTGGCGCTCCAGATACGCCTCGACCGCGTCCGCCCCGACGGGCGGGGTCGACTACGGCCGTCGCGTCGGTCGACTTACCCGCCATCACGCGCCCGCCGCCGGAATTGGTAGACTGCCCTTCATGGCCGACACCCTTACCACAGAGCCTGGCACCGACGCACGAATCACGGGCGGCCGGGTGGGGGTGCTGCTGCCCCTGCCGCTGGACGGGGCGTACGACTACCGGGTGCCGGCCGGGCTCGGGCTGGCCGAGGGCGACGTGGTCTCGGTGCCGCTCGGCGGGCGGGTGGTCGCCGGGGTGGTGTGGGGCCCGGCGGCGGGCGACGTGGCCGAGGCGAAGCTCAAGGACGTGGCGGGCCGGCTCGACGTGCCGCCGCTCCCCGCCGGGCTGCGCCGGTTCGTGGACTGGACGGCGGGCTACACGCTCGCGCCGCGGGGCGCGGTGCTGCGCATGGCGCTTTCGGTGCCCAAGGCGCTCGAACCGCCGCGCCCGACCCTGGCCTATGCGCTGGCGTCGGGCGTCATCGAGCGGATCGAGACCGGCACCGCCGGGCTCCGCCTCACCCCGGCGCGCAAGCGCGTGGTGGCGGTACTCGCGGGCGGACCTCCCCGCCCGCCGACCGAGCTCGCGCGCGAGGCGGGGGTGACGCCCGCGGTGGTGCGCGGCCTCGCCGACGCGGGGGTGCTGGTCCCCGTGCCGCTCACCGCCGCGGCCGCGCCGCCGGCGCCCGACTGGCGCGTCGCCGGGCCGGTGCTCTCCGCGCCGCAGCGCGCGGCGGCGGACGTGCTGGCCGGCGCGGTGGGGCAGGGATTTTCGGTCACCGTGCTGGACGGCGTCACCGGCTCGGGCAAGACCGAGGTGTATTTCGAGGCGATCGCCGCCGCGCTTTCGCAGGGCCGCCAGGCGCTGGTGCTGGTGCCCGAGATCGCGCTGACCGCGCAATGGCTCGAACGATTCGAGCGGCGCTTCGGCGCGCGGCCGGTCGAATGGCATTCCGACCTGACCGGCGTGCAGCGCCGCGCGGCCTGGCGCGCCGTCGCCGCGGGCCGCGCGCCGGTCGTCGTCGGGGCGCGCTCGGCGCTCTATCTGCCGCATCCCGCCCTGGGCCTGATCGTGGTGGACGAGGAGCACGATTCCTCGTTCAAGCAGGAGGACGGGGTGATCTACAACGCGCGCGACATGGCGGTGGTGCGCGCCCGCATCGAGGCCATCCCGATCGCCCTGGTCTCCGCCACGCCGTCGCTGGAGACGATGGTGAACGTCGCGCGCGGGCGCTATCGCCATCTCGCCCTGCCGGAGCGCCACGCCGGCGCGGCGCTGCCCGAGATCGGGCTGATCGATATGCGGGCGGAGGCGGCCGCCGGGCGCCAGAGCTGGATCTCGCCCACGCTGCGCGACGCGCTGGCCCAGGCGCTGGCGTCGGGCGAGCAGGCCATGCTGTTCCTCAACCGCCGCGGCTACGCGCCGCTCACGCTGTGCCGCGCCTGCGGCCACCGCCTCGAATGCCCGAACTGCAGCGCCTGGCTGGTCGAGCACCGGCTGGAGGGGCGGCTCGCCTGCCACCATTGCGGGTTCACGACCCGGCCGCCGGCCACCTGCCCGGAATGCGGCGCGGAGGGACGGTTCGCGCCGTGCGGGCCCGGCGTGGAGCGGCTGGCCGAGGAGGTGGCCGCGGCGTTCCCGCAGGCGCGCGCGGCGATCATGGCGTCGGACACGCTGACCGGCCCGAATGCCGCGTCCGAGCTGGTCCGCCGCATGGCGCGGCACGAGATCGACGTGCTGATCGGCACGCAGGTGATGGCCAAGGGCCACCATTTTCCGATGCTCACCCTGGTGGGGGTGGTCGATGCCGACCTCGGCCTCGCGGGCGGCGACCTGCGCGCGGCGGAGCGGACGTTCCAGCTCCTGTCGCAGGTGGCGGGCCGGGCCGGCCGGGCGGAGCGGCCGGGCAAGGTGTGGCTTCAGACCTTCCTGCCCGACCATCCGGTGATGAAGGCGCTGGTCTCGGGCCAGCGCGAGGCGTTCTACGAGGCCGAAGGGCGCCGCGCGGCGCGAGCGCGGCATGCCGCCGTTCGGCCGGCTCGCCGCGCTGATCGTCTCGGGCCGCGACGCGCCCGCGGTGGAGGCGGTCGCCGCCGCGCTGGGCCGCGCCGCGCCGCATGGCGACGGGGTCGAGGTGCTGGGCCCGGCGCCCGCGCCGCTCGCCCTGCTGCGCGGCCAGCACCGCCGCCGGCTTCTCCTCAAGGCCGGCCGCGCGGTCGACGTGCAGGCGACGCTGCGCGGCTGGCTCGCCCGGGTGACGGTGCGCGGCGGGGTGCGCGTCCAGGTCGACGTCGACCCGTATAGCTTCGTTTGACAAGCCCCGTTTGTCGTTCGTGCTGAGTGGACGCGCGAAGCGCGGCGTATCGAAGCACGAGGCTGAGAGATGGGGCCGCGTTCGCCCTTCGATGCGTCCGCCGCGCGGACACTCAGGGCGAACGGCGAACTCAGCCGTCCTTACCGCCGCCGGCGGCGGGTCCAGATCCAGCCCTTGCGCCAGAAATAGTAGACAAGCCCGGCGGCGATCGTCGCCATCAGCGCCAGCGCAAAGAGATAGCCGTAGCGCCAGTGCAGCTCGGGCATGTTCAGCGGTGCGTTCTGGCCGTCGAAATTCATCCCGTACAGGCTCGCGATGAAGCCCAGCGGGATGAAGATCGTCGAGATGATGGTGAGGACCTTCATGATCTCGTTGAGCCGCGTCGACACCGACGAGAGGTAGAGGTCGTGCAGCCCCGACGCGATGTCGCGGTAGGTCTCGACCACGTCGAGCAGGGTGATGGCGTGGTCGTAGCAGTCGCGCAGATAGATCGCCGTCGCATCCGAGATGCGCGGGCGTGCGGTCGCGGATCAGCGCGTTGACCAGCTCGCGCTGCGGCCATACCACGCGGCGCAGCGCCAGGAGGTCGCGCTTCAGGGCGTGGATGCGCCCGATCAGCGCCGGGTTGGCATGCTCGGTCAGCTCGTCCTCCAGCGTCTCGACCTGCTCGCCGGTGGCCTCGAGCACCGGGAAGTACGAATCGATCACCGCGTCGAGCAGCGCGTAGGTCAGATAGTCGCCGCCGCCCGAGCGGAGCTGCCCGCGCCGCGCGCGCAGCCTTTCGCGCACCGGGTCGAAGCAGTCGCCCTCGCTTTCCTGGAAGGTCAGGACGTAGCCGTCGCCAAGGAACAGCGATAGCTGCTCGGTGTCGAACCGTTCCGGGGTCGGGCGCGGCATGCGGATGACCAGGAAGGTGTGCTCCTCGTACTCCTCCACCTTGGGGCGCTGGTGCGACGAGACCACGTCCTCGAGCGCGAGCCGGTGCACGCCGAACTTGTCTGCGACGCGCTGCAGGGTCGCGATGTCGCCCAGCCCGTCGACATTGACCCAGGTGACGGGGTAGCGCCCCAGCAGCCCGTCGACGTCGTCGATATCGGCGCAGCGGCGCTCGATCAGCTTGTCGGGCCCGTAGGCCAGCACGCGGATCGCCGGGTGGGGCGCGTCGGGATCGGCGACCAGCGTGCCGGGCGCCGAGCCGGGCGGCGGGCGCTGCGATCCCATGATCGCCTGCGACGTCGCTGCGCACGTCGTCGTCGCGAAGCTCTTCGCCGTCGTCCATGCCGCCCCGGCAGGTTGGTCGGGCGGACCCTAGCGCGCCCGGCCGCGCTGGGAAAGCGCCATCGCGCCCGCTATTTCCGGCCAATCTCCAGCATGCGCTCGACCGAGCGGCGGGCGCGGGCGGCGATGCCGGGATCGATCTCGACCCGCGGCGCAAGGGTGAGCAGCGAGTTGTGGATGTTGTCCAGCGTGATGCGCTTCATGTGCGGGCACAGATTGCACGGCCGCACGAACTCGATCTCGGGATAGTCGGCGGCGACGTTGTCGCTCATCGAGCACTCGGTGACCATCAGCACGCGGCCCGGCCGCTTGTCGCGCACATAGGCGCTCATCCCCGCGGTCGAGCCGACGAAGTCCGCGGCGTCCAGCACGTCGGGCGGGCATTCCGGGTGGGCGATCACGGTGAGGCCCGCGATGGGCCGCGCGGTAGGCCGCGATCTCGGCGCCGGTGAAGCGCTCGTGCACCTCGCAATGGCCGTGCCAGGCGATGATCTCGACGTCGGTGTTGCGCGGCGACGTGGTTGGCCAGGTAGGCGTCGGGCAGGAAGATCACCTTGCGGCACGCCCAGCGCCTCGACCACCTCCACCGCGTTGGCCGAGGTGCAGCAGACGTCGGTCTCGGCCTTCACCTCGGCCGAGGTGTTGACGTAGGCGACCACCGGCACGCCGGGATAGCGCTGGCGCAGCAGCCGCACGTCGGCGCCGGTGATCGAGGCGGCGAGCGAGCAGCCGGCGCCGCGGTCGGGGATCAGCACCGTCTTCTCGGGGTTCAGCAGCTTCGCCGTCTCGGCCATGAAATGCACGCCGGCCAGCACGATGACCTCGGCGTCGGTCTCGACCGCCTGGCGGGCGAGGGCCAGCGAATCGCCGACGATGTCGGCGACGCAGTGGTAAATCTCCGGCGTCTGGTAGTTGTGCGCCAGGATCACCGCGTTGCGCTGGCGTTTCAGCCGGTTGATCGCGTCGATCAGCGGCGCGTGCACCGGCCATTCGATCTCCGGAATGACGTGGCGCACCTTGCTCGTAGAGAGGCGCTGTCGCGCGCGCTACCGTGGGGGTGTAGCTCAGTTCCGCCGTCGCTGTGTTCATCGTCGCCGCGTCCCGGACGCCGTTAAGGGATATTTATACTCACGATGAGTATTTAATATAGGACGGGACGGCGCCCGATGCAATCAAACTTTCATGGAGGGGCGCCCGTGCCCGCCGGGCCGCGGGCGTTCGCTAGGCCGTCAGGCGCTGGGTCGGGATGCCCACGCCGGGGGCGGTGCGCTCCAGCAGCACCTCCTGGCGGAAGCGGAACAGCTCGGCGGGACGGCCGCGCCCGCCCGCGTCGCGCCGCCCGGTGCGCTCCACCAGCCCGCCGGTGATGACCAGCCGGCGGAAGTTCTGCTTGTGCAGCCTGACGCCCGCCAGCGCCTCGACCGCGCGCTGCAGCATCAGCAGGGTGAAATGGGGCGGCAACAGCTCGAACACCACCGGGCGGTAGCGCAGCTTGCCGCGCAGCCGGCCCAGCGCGGTCGACAGGATGCGCCGGTTGTCGAGCGCCATCGGCGCGCCGAGCAGCGGCCGCGGTCGCGAGCGCCGCTTCGTCGGGCCGCGCGCTTTCGCCGTCACGCAGCGTGCGGTCGCGCAGCGCCTCGGCCACCAGCCCGGCCTCGTACAGCAGCTCGTAGCGCTCCAGCGTGCGCTCGAAGTCCCACGCCGCCGCGTCCGGCGCCGAACGCCATGGTGACGCGCCGGCGCCGCCGCGCGCGCGTCTCGTCGTCGGGCGCTTCGGCGGCCCACCGGTCGAGCAGCGGGCGGATGGTGCGCTCGATCACGCGCGGCCGGCCGCGGCGCCAGTCCTCCCACGGGAAATAGCCGTACCAGTCGCGCCACTCGGCCTCGCCGGTGCCGGCCAGTGGCGCCTCGCGCACCAGCGCGATGTAGCCGACCGAGACGAGGCGCGGCCCGCCCAGGAGCTCGCGCGTGTCGCGGAAGCGGTCGGCGAAGGTGTAGAGCTGCTCGACATAGCGCAGCGTCAGGCCGGTCTGCTCCTGCCACCCAGCTCCTGCAGGCCGCTTTCCAGGGTCCGGTCGTGCTCGGCGTAGAACGGGCCGAACGGCAGCGCCTCGGCGGAATCGACCAGCGTTTCGGTCTGGCCCTTCTGGGCGGGGGTAGCGAGGGCGTGGGTCATGCGGCGCACGACCAGGATGCGCGGCACCTCCTGGGTCACCGCGACGATCGCCGCGGTCAGACCGACCGCCAGCTCGGATTGCGTCGCCATCGCACCGTATACACGTCCAAGTCGTGCATAGTCCGTCGCACGGGGCGGCGCAACCGCTTCAAACGGGCAGGCTTAACGCTAAATTAACGCGGCTCTCGCCACTCTCGGTCGCAGCACAGCCGTGGTGAGGGCGCATGGGGCGGGCATTGAGGCAGGGCGCGGAACGCGAGGGCGACCGGGCGGCGGAGGACGACGTGCTGGCCGGGGACGAGACCCTGGCGCCGCTGCGCGAGGTGCTGGCGCCGGAGGCCTTCCGCGATATCCTGGCGCTCTACGAAGATACGATTCGCTCCGCTGCCTCCGAGATCGCCGTCACCGCCGGACGGGGCGATCTCGCGGCGCTCGCCTCCGCCGCCCACGACCTCGCCGGCATGTGCGGCCAGATCGGCTCCGGCCGCGCCACCGCGCTCGCCCGCGAGATCGAGCGGGCCTGCGCCGACAGCCGCCCCGCGGCCGCCGCGGAGCTGGCCGCCGAAATGGCCCCCGCGGTCGCCGAGACGCTCGGCGCGCTCGCCCGCTATCGCGATCCGGCGGAGGCGTGATGGCCGACGCTCCCGAACGCCACGTCCTGCTGGTCGAGGACACGCTGCCGCTGGCGCGGAGCTATATCGAGTTCCTCAAGACCGGCAATTACCGCGTCGACCACGTCGAGACCGGGCGCAAGGCGCTCAACTTCCTCCGGCGCACCACGCCCGACGTGGTGCTGCTCGACGTGAAGCTGCCCGACATGTCCGGGCTCGAAATCCTGCACCAGCTCATCGAGGACGGCATCGCCTGCCCGATCGTGGTGATCACCGCGCATGGCTCCATCAAGCTCGCGGTCGACGCGATGCGCGAGGGCGCGGCCGACTTCCTGGTCAAGCCGTTCAACGCCCAGCGCCTGAAGAACGCGCTGGCCGCCGTGTTCGAGCGGGTCGCCATCGAGGGCGCGCTGCCCGCCCGCGCGCCGCGCAAGGCCGCCGCCGACGCGGGCGCGACCCCGGCCGACGATGGCGGCGCGTCGCCCGACGCCGCCGGCTGCGGCGGCTATATCGGCTCATCCGCGCCGATGCGGGCGGTCTACCGCACCATCCGGGCGGCGGCGGCCTCGAAGGCCAGCGTGTTCGTCACCGGCGAAAGCGGCACCGGCAAGGAGCTGTGCGCCGAGGCGATCCACCGCCTGGGCCCGCGCGCGGACAAGCCGCTCGTCGCGCTCAACTGCGCGGCCATTCCGCGCGACCTGATGGAAAGCGAGATCTTCGGCCACCTGAAGGGCGCGTTCTCCGGCGCCGTGGCCGACCGCGAGGGCGCCGCGTCGCTCGCCGACGGCGGCACGCTGTTCCTCGACGAGATCTGCGACATGAACATCGACCTGCAGGCGAAGCTGCTGCGCTTCATCCAGACCGAGAGCTATCGCGCGGTCGGCGGCACCGAGCTGCGCCGGGTCGATGTGCGCTTCGTCTGCGCCACCAACAAGGAGCCGATGGAGGAGGTGGCCGAAAGCCGGCTGCGCGAGGACCTGTACTACCGCCTGCACGTCATCCCGATCCACCTGCCGCCGTTGCGCGCGCGCGGCACCGACGTGATCGAGATCGCCGAGAAGCTGCTCGCCGACATCGCCGCCGAGGAGGGCAAGCGCTTCGCCAGCTTCGCCGGCGACACCAAGGCGGCGCTGATGGCCTATGACTGGCCGGGCAACGTGCGCCAGCTCGAAAACGTCATCCGCAACATCGTGGTGATGCAGGCGGGCGAGGTGGTGACGGTCGACATGCTGCCGCCGCCGCTCGACCGCTGCGTGCTGCACCAGCACACCATCAAGGCGGTGGGCTGACGTCGTCGCCGCTGTTGCGCCGGCGCCGGCGCAGCCACACGTGCCACAGCCAGACCGCGAACCCGCCGGCGACCACCAGGCCGAAGGCGAGATGCTCGTAGTGCTTGATGCGCCCCACCACGGCCTCGAACGCCCCGCCGAACGCATAGCCCAGCCCGCCCACCGCTATCGACCAGATCGCCGCCGCCACGAAGTTGAGCGCCAGGAAGCGCAGCGGCTTCACCCCCGCGATGCCGATGGCGAGCGACGAGACGGTGCGCACCCCGTAGATGAACCGGAACCCCAGGATGAACGGCACCTGGTGGCGATGCACCAGCGCCAGCGCCTTTTCGATGCGCGCCCGCCACGACCGCACGCGGGCGAGCATCCAGTCGCCCCAGTGCCGCCCGGCATAATACAGCGCCTGGTCGCCCAGGAAGCTGCCGGCCAGCGCCGCTGCGATCACCGACCATAGGTCGAGATAGCCGCGAAAGGCGGCGAGCCCGGCCAGGACCAGGATCGTCTCGCCCTCGAAAAACGTGCCGAGGAAGACGGCCGCGTAGCCGTAGGTTTCGATCAGCGCGCCCATGGGCCGGTTGCCGGGCAGGTCGGGCTCAGTCCTCGGCCCCCCGGGCCAGTGCGACGAAGCGCGCGCGGTGGCTCGCCGCGTTGCCCCACAGCGAAGCCAGCGCCATGGCGCGGCGGAAATAGAGCCCGATGTCGTGCTCGTCGGTGAAGCCGATCGCGCCGTGCAGCTGGATCGCGCCCTTGGTCACCTCCAGGGCGGCGTGCGAGGCGCGCGCCTTGAGGGCCGAGGCGAGCGCGCCGCTGGCGGCCCGCCCGGAATCCATCGCGCCGGCCGCCTGGAACAGCAGCGAGCGCATCAGCTCCACCTCGACATAGAGGTTGACCGAGCGGTGCTGCAGCACCTGGAACGCGCCGATCGGCCGGCCGAACTGCACCCGGGTCTTGATGTAGTCGAGCGCGGTGGCGTGGGCGGCGTCCATGATGCCCAGCAGCTCCGCCGCATGGCCGACCAGGGCCGCCTCGGTCGCGCGGGCGATCACGCCGGGCGCGCGGTTGGGTCCGGCGACGATATGCGCCTCGGGCACGGCGACGCCTTCCATCTCGATCGTGCCGACGCCGCACCCGTCGACGGTGGTGGCGTCGCTGCGCGCGAGGCCGGCGGCATCCGCCGGCACATAGGCCAGAACCACCCCGTCGGGCGCGCGGGCGCTGACCAGGAACCCGTCGGCGATGGCGGCGCTGGCTACGAAGCGCTTCGTCCCGCTCAGCGTCAGCCCCTTGCCGTCGCGCGCGGCGGCGAGCTTGGTCTCGGTCGGGTCGAAGGCGAGCGGGCCCTCCTGGAAGGCGGGCAGCACCACGGTCTCGCCGGCGACCAGCCGGGCCAGCACGCCGGTGCGCAGCGCCTCGCCGTCGGATTCGGCGAGCGCCAGCGCCGCTGCCGCGCCGGCGGCCAGCGGATCGGTCAGCAGCGCCTTGCCCGCCTCCTGCAGCACCAGGGCGAGCTCGCTGCGGCCAAGCCCCATCCCGCCGGCCCGCTCGGGCACCATCAGGGCAAGCCAGCCGGCCTCGGCGATCTCGCGCCAGCGCGCGCGGTCGAACCCGTGCGCGTTTCCGCGCAGTGCGCGCAGCCGCTTCGGCCCCGCCACGCGGCCGAGCAGCGTCGCCGCCGAATCCTGGATCAGCTTCTGGTCGTCGCTGAGGAGAAGCTCCATGTCTCGGCCCCGCCCTACTGCCCCTTGAAGCGGGGCGGGCGCTTCTCGGCGAACGCCGTAACGCCCTCGTCGCGGTCCTCGGAGAAGGCGAGCAGGTAGGCGAGGTCCTGCTCCTCGTTCCAGCCGTGCATCAGCGGCACGTCCATGCCGCGATTGACCGCCTGCTTGATCATCATGATGGCGAGCGGCCCGTTCTTCGCCATCGCCGCCACGATCTCGCGCACCTTGCCCAGCGCCTCGCCCTTGGGCACGCAATGGTTCACCAGGCGCATTTCCAGCGCCTCCTTGGCGGTGATGCGGCGCGCCGTCCACATCAGCTCCTTCGCCAGGGCGCGGCCGATCAGGCGCGGCAGGTTCTGCGTGCCGCCCGCGCCCGGGATCAGCCCGTGGCGCGCCTCGGGCAGGCCGAACTGCGCGCCCTCGCCGGCGACGATGATGTCGCCCATCATGGCGAGCTCCAGCCCGCCGCCCAGGCAATACCCCTCGACGGCCGAGATCACCGGCTTGGTGCAGGCGTTGACGTACTTGTAGAGGGCGCGGTTGGGCCTCAGGTTGATGCGCTCGCGATAGGTGTCGAACTTGGTCTCGGCCGATTCCTTGAAGCTGCCCAGATCGGCGCCCGAGCAGAACGACCGCTCGTCGCCCGCCAGCACGATCGCCAGCACGTCGCGGTCGCGCTCGGCCGCCATCATGGCGTCCAGGATCTCGCGCGCCATCGCCTCGTTCATGGCGTTCAGCCGCTCCGGCCGGTGCAGCGTGATCTCCAGCGCCACGCCCTCGCGGGCGGTCAGGATGTTCTCGTATGGCGTGGACTTGCTGGCCATGGCGCTCCCTTCGCGCAGTGGTTCGGTGGTGGCGTCGACGCCCCCGGGCGCGGCCGCGCGATCATCGGTCGGCGGCCCGCACCCGTCAAGGCGAGGGCAGGCCGTTCTCGCGCAGCACGCGTTCGCGGCACTCGGGACAGATGCCGTGGCTGATGCGCACCTCCGACGTGCCGCCGCGGCGATAATATTCCTCGGCCGTGGTCCATATGGCGGGCGCCGCATCGTCCCGATCGGGATCGCCGATCCGGACGCGGGCGCAATAGGCGCAGATCGTGACGATGGGCAGGCCGCGTGTCGCCTCCAGGCTCGCATACAGCACCTCCGGCTCCAGCAGATTGATGGCCGGCCGGTCCGACGCGTGCAGGAGGATGGCATGGTAGAGGATGTGCGCGGGCTCGTCGCCGCTGCCAACCGGGGTCATCATCATGCGCATCTCGCGCACGACCTCCGGTCCGTCGCAGCGGAAGGCGAACTCGACCTGCGGCACCTCGCGCCGCCGCAGCGCCCGTTCGTAGCGCCGGACGGCGGCGCGAACGTCCTCGCCCGCGATGAACGAGAGGAGATCGCGGCCGACGACAGAGGCGGCGGTCAGTTCGGGACAATCGTTCTGTACGGCGAACGAATCCCAGTTGCGCCCGCCGATCGCCGCCAGGCGCGACTCCCGGTCGACGAGATAGGCAACCCCGCACAACCCTTCCAGCAGGGCCGCACCCTCGACCGGACCAACGACCGCCGCCGCCATCTGCGCCTCCGCATCGGTTTCGTGCAGGATGGCGCGGGTTGGTTAGCGCCGCCTTGATGTGGATCACGAGATTCGGCGGCACGCCTGGACCGCGCCCGCGGCGCTGGGCTATGACAACGCGACAAACGCGGGAGGGAACGCATGATCGATGCCGCCATCGTGGGAGTCGGCCGCTGGGGCCGCAATCTGGTCGATTCCGTGCAGGGCCAGTCCGATTCCATCCGCTTCGTGCGCGCGGTGGCGCACACGCCGGCCAAAGCCGCCGAATACTGCAAGGAGAAGGGGATCGCGCTCGGCGGCGACTATGCCGAGGCGCTCGCCGATCCGGCGGTGAAGGCGGTGGTGCTGACCACGCCGCACACGCAGCATGCGGGCCAGATCGCGGCGGCCGCCAAGGCCGGCAAGCATGTCTTCGTCGAAAAGCCGCTGACCTTGACCGGCGCCTCGGCTGCCAAGGCGGTCGACGACTGCAAGGCGGCGGGGGTGACGCTGGCGGTCGGGCTCAACCGGCGCTTCTATCCGGCGCTGCGCGAGATGAAGCGCATGGTCGAAGCGGGCGAGCTCGGCACGCTGCTGCACGTCGAGGGCAACTTCACCGCCAACCTCGCCGGCGCGGCGGGCACCTGGCGGGCCGACCGCAAGGAATGCCCGGCGGGCGGCATGACCTCGCTCGGCATCCACGTGCTCGACGCCATGATCATGCTGTGCGGGCGCATCCGCATCCTCGACGCGAAAAGCCGGCGCCAGGCGCTGCCCTATGACGTCGACGACGTCACCACCATGCTGCTGACCTTCGAGAACGGCGCGTCGGGCTATCTTGCCACGCTGCAATCCAGCGCGCCCTGCTTCTACATCCGGCTGTTCGGCACCAAGGGCTGGGTGCTGATGCCGGGGTACGATTCGGTGGTGAAGCAGACCGGCCAGGGCAAGCCCGAGACGGTGAACTATGACCCGACGCCCACATTGAAGCTCGAGCTCGAGGCGTTCGCCGAGGCGTGCGCGGGGCGCGCGCCCTATCCCATCACCACCGGCGAGATGGTCCACGGCGTCGCGGCGCTCGAGGCGATCTCCGCCTCCGCCGCCCGCGGCTCGCCCTGCCAGGTGGATTGACCACTCGCCTGTCACCCCGGCCAAGCCGCAAAGCGGCGCGAGCCTGGGCCCGTCTTGCCGTGTGACGGACGTATGAATATTGGTCCCGGGTCTCCGGTGCACGACCGTGTGCTGCGCCGCGCCCGGGATGACAATCGAAGGATTGTTCTGCTACGCTGTAGATCTCAATCCGGCAGCGAGAGGTCGCGACCATGGCACCCGACGACGTCAGGCTCAAGGACACCCCGTCCCCGATAACCGCCAAGCCCGCGGGAAAGAAGCTGGCGCTTTCGGTCGCTTTCGCCGATTACGACCGCACAAGGCCGCTGCTCGACGGGCGGGTCGAGATCCCCGGCGTCGAGCCCAAATACACGACGAGCTGGATCGGCGATTTCTGCACCCGCCCGGTCTACGAGGAATACGACGTCGCCGAGATGTCGATGTCGTGGTTCACCGCGGCGCGCGTGCGCGGCGAGCCGGTGGTCGCCATCCCGGTCTTCCCGCTGCGCATGGCGGTGCTCGCCTACATCTTCGTCCGCGCCGACTCGCCCTACACCCACCCCAGCCAGCTCAAAGGCAAGACGATCGCCACCACCGGCTATCGCTACACGGTGAATTTGTGGCTGCGCGGCATGCTGGCCGAGCATTACGGCCTGCGCCCGGAGGAGGTGCACTGGATCTCCAACGAGCCGGAGACCGCCGGCTACCTCCTGCCCAAGAACATCGACCGCAAGATCGTGCCGGAACGCTCGGTCGGCGAGATGCTGATCTCGGGCGAGGCCGACTGCGTGATCGGGCCCGAGGCGCCGGAGGAATACCACAAGGGCGATCCGCGGATTCGCCGCCTATTCCCCGACGCGCGCGCCGAGACGCTCGATTTCTACCGGCGCCTCTACTATCCGGCGACGCATACGGTGGTGATGAAGGCCGAGCTCGCCGAGAAGGAGCCGTGGGTCTGCGAGAGCATCATGGCCGCCTTTCGCGAGGCGCAGGCGGTATGCAACACCTTCTACTTCTCGAACGCCAAGCACATCTCGTTCCCGTCCGGCGTGTTCCTCCTCGAGGACGAGAAGCGCGATTACGGCACCGACAACACCTACGTGCACGGGCTCGAGCCCAACCGCACGATGTACGAGGCGTTCGCGCGCTACGCGCACGAGCAGAACTACATCGCGCGGCTGCCGAAGATCGAGGAGCTGTTCGCGCCGAATACCTGGACGCTGTAGCGGCCCGCGTCCGTTCGCGCTTCGAGACGGCCGACGCTGCGCGCCAGCCTCCTCAGCACGAACGGGTGGTTGAGCGGAAATGTACGGTTCGTCCTGAGGAGCGTCCGAAGGGCGAACGGAGCGTGACATTCAGGGGCGGGTCGCTGACCCGCCCCTGTCGTTTTTTTGAGGTGAGGGTGTGAGGTCCGCGAGTCGAGCGGCGCTCTACAGATACCCCAGCTCGCGCCAGACGCGCTCGGCGGCGGGGTGCAGCGGCACGTCCTGCGGCGTGTCAGGCGCCTCGCGGCACATGCGCTCGACCGGCAGCGGCCCTTCGCCCTCCCACGGGATGTTGTGCTTGCGCGCGTCGAGCGCCCGGCACATCTGCTCGACTGTCGCGCCGGGAAGGTCCGCGCGCACGAAGATCGGCCAGCCGGAAAAGTCGATGGTGAGCACGTCGGCCGCGAGCTTCGGAAAGTCCGCCTTGCGGATATAGGCGCGGCGGAATCCGACCTCCTCGAGCTTCCGCACCGTCGCCTCGGCGAGCGGCAGGACCGTGAGGCCCGCGTCCAGCGCCTGGCCGACCCAGGCCGGCGCCGCCTCGTCGAACACCGCGTCGTACTTGCCCTCGACCAAAGCGGCGAACTTGGGTCCGTTCGGGAAGGGGATGTTGCCCTCGTACTTCGCCGCGCCGCCCCACCTGTCGAGATCGTGGATGTCGAACCCCGCCGCCTGCGCCACGTCCTCGATCATCGGCGTCAGCGCATGGTCGAGCTGGCCGCGCAGCGCCACGGTCAGCGGCAGCTTCTTCTCGCCGATCTCCTCGAACCGCGTGATGCCATGCTCGGGCCGGATGACGAAGGCGAACTGGTCGGCCGACGGAATGACGGCGATGGTGCGCACCGGCTGCGGGCGCATGTAACGCCCCTTGCCGCGATACGCCATGGCGAGCGGGCCCATCGGGTTCATCATGGCGATCTGCGCCTCGCCGCGGACCACGGTGTCGATCATCTCGAAGGTCGAGGCGCCGTAGAAATTGTGGCCCCATTCGCGCCCCTGCTGCGAGCGGAACGACACCTTGGCCTGGCGGTATTCCAGGTCCGGCCCGCCCACCATCTCGGACGCGATCTCCAGCACGATGCGCGACCGGGTCGTCATCGGGTGCGCGGGCATGCTCCCCCTCCCTGGTCGCGGGCTCAGCCCGCGACGGTCTTGAGCCTCGGCAGCAATCGCTCGGCATTGCCCCGGCAGATCGCGGCGAGGTCGGCCTCGCTCAGCCCGAACTCCGCCACGCCTTCCAGGGTGGGGCCGGTCGCGCCGAACGGGTAGTCGGTGCCGAGCAATACCTGCGAGACGGGCACGAAGGCGAACAGCGCGGCAAGCGCCGGCTTGTTCGCCGACAGCGCCACGTCGTAATGCAGCTTGGTGAGTTCGTGGTCGATGCCCTTGGGCGCGACCTCGGCACCCTTCGGCATGAACCCGCCCATCGACATGCGCCCGCGCATCATCGGCAGCGTGCCGCCCGCGTGGCAGAAGATGAACCTGATGTCGGGGCAGCGCGCCAGCGTGCCGTTCACCAGGAGGCTGGCGATGGTGCGCGTCGTGTCGTGCGGGAATTCCAGCACCGCCGGCGGCACGCCCTCCAGCAGATCGTGGCAGCAGACGGGCTCCAGCGGGTGGACGAACACCACCGCCTTGCGCCGGTTCAGCTCGTCGAACACCGGCGCGAACTTCGGATCGCCCAGCCACACGTCGGAATAGCTGGTCATCAGCTGGATGCCGTCGGCGCCCAGCGTGTCGAGCGCATAGGCGATCTCGGACAGCGTGCCGTCGATGTCGGGCATCGGGACGGAGGCGAAATGGCCGAACCGCGTCGGGTGCTCGGTGCGCAGCTTCTTCGCGTGCTCGTTCATCGCCCGCGCCAGCGTGCGGTTCTGCTCGGCCGTGCCCTGGTGATAGCCGGGCGGCGACAGCGACAGCACGCCGAGCGCGATGTCGTTCTTGTCCATCTCCTCGATGGTGCGCGCCAAGGTCCAGTCGCGCGTCACCGCGCGCGCCGACAGCGACTTCGACGACGCCATGTATTCCGGCGGATAGAAATGATGGTGGACGTCGATGCGGCGGCGAACGGGAACGGCGGCACTCATGAATCACCTCGTCACGGGAAACGCGCGAGCCTTGCCCGCCCGCCGGGGCCTGTCAATGCGTTTCACCCACTGTCGCCCCGGACGGCGTGCGGCGCCGATCCGGGGCCCATTTTGCCGCGCTTCGGCTGGTCGATGCATGGGTCCCGGTTCTGCAGCGCACCACTTCGTGCTGCGCTGCGCCCGGGATGACAGTCGGGGGGATGGGCGCGCCTCACCACTTCGCGGAGAGGTCGGCGCCCAGCACCTCGCGCCAGTCGGCGCCGGCCGGCACCAGCCCGTCATGCGGGCGCACGCTGCGATAGGGGGCGGGATCGGCGCCCTTGGGGCGCTTGCCGTCGGCCACGTCGTACGTGGCGTCGAGCAGCATCTTGCGCATCTGGATGATCGCCTTGTCCGACGTGCCGAGATGCTCCTTCGAGCGGTCGACGATCGGGCCCATCCCCTCCTGCAGCGCGAAGTCCTGGGTATTCACGCCGTGGATGCCGGTATAGGTGCTGGTCTTCTGCAGTTCGCGGTCGATCATGTAGTCGTTCGACGCGTTGCGCCTGAGCTGGAACGTGCCGGGGATCAGATCGTCCTGGCCGCGCCCGTAGAACGCCTCCGACGCCTCGGCGTGCTCGGGCGTGATCGGCGTCGCCGGGTCGTAGCTGCATCAGGATGTTGTAGACGATAGGTCTGGTCGTCGTCGATCGGCACCCAGATGTGGCCGTGGATCGCCGGCACCTGGTTGCGCCCGAACGAGCCCGACACGCCGCCGCGCATCTGCTGCGCCGGCATGACATAGTGGTAGACGCGCACGTAGTGCCCCTCGTCCGGGCCCAGCTTGCGGAACGAGACGTAGGTGTAGCCGTACTCGGTCGGCTCGACGTCGATGCGCGGCGCGCGGTCGCGCTGGCGCAGCTCGTTGTCCGCGCCGTCGAGCCGCAGATTGTGCAGGAAGGACGAGTGCGCGGTGTCGAGCCCGCCCTCCAGCGCCTGCAGGTAGTTGCACGCCTCGTAGGTCTTCGACAAATGCCGGTGCGTGCCGGGCGCGCGCAGCCATTCGTAGTCGGGCGGCGGCGGCACGTCGTCCGCGGGGCCCATATAGGCCCAGACCGCGCCGCCCCTCTCGACGGTCGGATAGGTGGTGATCTTGACCTTGGCCTTCAGCGGCGACCCGGCGGGCTCCGACGGCAGGTCGACGCAGTTGCCGTCCGCGTCGAACTTCCAGCCGTGATAGACGCAGCGCAGCCCGCATTCCTCGTTGCGCCCGAAGAACAGCGGCGCGCGCCGGTGCGGGCAGAAGGCGTCGATCAGCCCGACGCGGCCCTCGGTATCGCGGAACGCCACCAGATCCTCGCCGAGCACGCGTACGCGCACCGGCGGCCCGTCGGGCTCGGCAAGCTCCGACGACAGCAGGACAGGCTGCCAGTAGCGGCGGAACAGCTCGCCCGCCGGCGTGCCCGGGCCGACGCGGGTCAGCCGTTCATTGTCCTCGTGTTTCAGCATCGACGCTCCTCATGCCTTCCATGGATCGACGGTGATGTGGATCGAGCGCTCGTCCAATTCGCCGCCCAGCATGCGCAAGCCCCGATCGATGTCGGCAAGCCCGATGATGTGCGACGACATCTTCTCCAGCGGGAACCGCCCGCCCGCCATGATGCCGAGCGCCAGCTCGACCGCCTGATAGCTGTGCCCGCGCGTGCCGCGCAGCACGATCTGCTTGGCGACCACCTGGTCGAGGTCGAAGTCGGGGATCGCGCCGCGCCGCGTCGCCACCAGGAACGTGCCGCGCTTGCGCAGCAGCGCCAGCGAATCGTTGACGATCCCTGCGCCGCCGCCCGAGCATTCGATCACGATGTCGGCCATGCGGCCGCCGGTCAGCCGCTCGACCGCCGGGGCCAGCTTTTCCTGGTCGACCATCACCACGTGGTCGGCGCCCAGCTCGCGCGCGACCGCCAGGCGGCGCTCGTCGTGCGCCAGGCCCGAGACGATGATCCGGTCGGCGCCCGAGGCGCGGGCGGCGACCACGCAGCCCAGCCCCTGCTGGCCCGGCCCCTGGATCACGATGGTCTTGCCCGGCCCGACCCCGGCGTCGAGCCGCGCCCATTGGAACCCGTTCCCGATGGGCAGCGCCATCGCCGCGATGTGCGCCGGCACGCCCGCCGGCACGCGGTGCAGCACCGAGCGCGGGTGCAGATAGACATACTGGCTGTAGCCGCCCCACAGAGCGGGCGCCTTGTCGATCGGCGTCGCGCCATAGCGCACCGCGCCGGGCAGGCGCCGGTCGGTCTCCAGGCAGGATCGGTACTCGCCGGTCAGGCAGTACTCGCAATGGCCGCAGGGCAGGTATTCCTCCAGCGCCACGACGTCGCCCTCGGCGACCCCCCAGCGCTCGCGCGCGATATCGCCCAGCTTCGCCACCGTGCCGACCATCTCGTGGCCCAGGATGCGCGGCGGTTCCTTGCGGTCGAGATACATCGACCAGTCGCTGCCGCACATGCCGGTCGCCGTCACCCGCAGAAGGCCGGCGTCCGGCGGGATTTCGGGCAGCGGGAAGCGGCGGAGCTCGGTCCGCTTCGGCTCGACCTTGACGGCCGCCAGAACCTCGGTCGCCTCGCGCATTACGCTGTCTCCCGCAGGGCCCGCCGGGCCGCGCCGCGATGGGCGGGAGACTAGCACCCGCCGCGGCGCCGGGCCAAACGCCGGAATGCTATCCCGCCACCTCCTCGCGCAGCAGGGCGGCGCGGCGCAGCACCTCGCGGTCGGTGAACATGAACAGGTGCGCCCGCTCGCTGCGCGCGGTGTGGCTGATCCAGTTCCAGTGCGGCAGGGTGAATACGTCGTTCTTGCGCCAGGCGAGGGTCTCGCCGCCGACGCTGGTCGTGCCCTCGCCGTCGACCGCCAAGCATACCGCGTTCGCCGTGGTGCGGTAGGGGGCGGTCGCGCGGCCGCGCGCCAGCCGCAGGGCGTAGCAGTCCATCGTCGGCATCACCGGTCCGCCATCGACCGGGTTGGTGTAGCGCAGGCGCCAGCTGCCGTCGTCGGAGGCGGCCATGGCGTCGAACGTCGCCGTCACGCTGGTCCAGGGATAGCGGAACATCGGCGAATGCGGCGCCTCGCCGCCGGCGCCGGCCGGCACGATGCCGCCCTGGGCGAAGGCGGGATCGTCGTAGAACGGCGTGTTGGGCTTCGCCGCGTCGGGGTCGCCGCCCTCGGCGAAGATCGCGCCGAGACTCGCGGCCAGCGGCAGGTCGAGACCGTCGAGCCAGACCACGCGCCTGGTGCCGCGGTTATAGTGCGAATGCCAGGCCCAGTTGGGGGTGAGGATCAGGTCGCCGGGCGTCATCGGGCAGTCATGGCCGTTGACGACCGTGGCGCCGTCCTCGCTCTCGATCACCAGCCGCAATGCCGAGGCGGTGTGGCGGTGCGGCCGCGCGGATTCGCCCGGCTCGAGGATCTGCAGCCCGGCGAACAAATTGGTGGTGGCGGCCGGCCGCGCCCCGAAATCCGGGTTGCACAGCATCAGCACGCGCCGCTCGGCGTCCTTCATCGACACGTCGCGCGCGGCCCGTTCGATCAGCGCCTGCAGCGCATCCCAGTGCCAGACGATGGGCCGGTCCGGCGCGACCGGTTCGGGGCCCAGCAGCTCGTGATAGCGGTCCCACAGCGGCAGGACCTTGGCCTTCTCCATCTCGGCCAGGAAGTCGGGCGCGACCGCTGCGCCTTGCGCGTGCTGCTGGGTTGCCATGGTCGGCCTCCGTTCGTGGCGTGGTTCGGGCGATGCTCGGCTTTCCGCGCCGGACGCCTGTTGATCTGGATCAAGCGACCGTGCGACGGGATGACCTCGCGTCGGGCTACTTGCCGAACAGGCCTTTCAGCGCGCCGCCGACGTCGGGGACCGGGCTCTTGCCGCCCGACGTGCCCGAGGTCCCCGACTTGTTGCCGGGGACCAGCTTCTGCAGCTCCTCGAGCGCCTTGCCCTTGGCCGCGCCCGAGACCGCGGCGGCCAGGTCCGGCTGATAGCTCAGATGGTTCCACGGGCCGGTCACCATCACCGGCACCATCAGCCCGGCGATGCCGCTCTGGCCGCCCTGGCCGGTGGTCGACGCCACCAGCTTGGGCTCGATGCGGTAGTTCACCGTGCGCTTCGGCAGGTTCACGGTGCCCTTGCCGGCGATGCGCAGCAGCGGCGATTTCATCTCCAGGTCGTTGTTGGTCAGGATGCCGTTCTTGATGACGTAGGTGCCGCCCAGCTCGGAGAAGTCGGTCTTCTGCGTCTTCTCGGCCTCAGGGTTGAGGAAGGCCGACTTCACGTTGCGCACCATCGCGGCCAGGTTGATGCCGCGGATCGCGCCGTTGCGGAACTCCATCTTGCCGTGCCCGTCGAGCGACGAGACGATGGCGCGCTGCGACGCGCCTGCCCCCTTGACGTCCAGGCTGGCCTGCGTCGTTCCCTCCAGCCGGTCGAGCCCGATGGCGTCGGCGAGCAGCGGGTTCGCCTGGACGCCGTCGATGTCGAAGGCGAGCCCGACCTGCGGCGCGCGGCCGGCGCCGTCGGCCGTCACCTTGGCGGTGCCCTTGCCGCCATAGAGCGCCATCTCGGTGAGGTCGAGGGCAAGCCGTCCGCCCTTCAGCGCGGCGGCCATGTGCGACTTGCCGATCTTGATCTTGCGCACGACCATCCCGCCCATCGTGAAGTCGAAATCGGCGTCGGCCTGCTTCAGCGCGGCCATGTCGATCGGCTCGTCGCTCCACCCCGCCTCGGCGGCGGGCGCGGGCTTTCCGGCGGGGGCGGCCGCGCCGGTCCCGCCGCCGCCGCCGGCCGGCGACGATGCGCCCTCGGGCGGCAAATACGGGTTGAGATCGAGCGTCTCGACCGCCAGCTTCGCATTGACGTAGGGCTTGGCGCGCCCGCCGTCATAATGCATCGCGCCGGTTGCGTTGATCGCGTCGAGCGACATCTTGGCGCCGGTGAAGGCGAGCTTGGCCCCATCCATGTCGACCGTGCCGGACACCTTCAGCGGGCCGAACCCGCTGCCCGGCGCGTTCAGGGGCGAGCCGGTCCAGGCGGCGAGCTTGCGCACCGACGGCACGTCGAGGTTGACGGTGCCGTGCGCCTTGACCGCCTGGGCGTTGGAGACCTGGCCCTTGAAGGCGAGCTTCAGCGGGTTCGACGCGACGGTCGAGTTGACGGGCGAGGCCTTGCCGTTCAGCAGGGCGTTCGGATCGTCGGCGTGCAGCGACAGGACGATCTTCTCCTTGTTCCACACCATCGAGCCGTCGAGCTGCATCGGGCTCGAGAGCGAGGGGAGCGAGACCTTCACGTTCACATCGTTAAGCACGTAGCTCTTGCCCGTGCGCGCGTCGGCGTAGCTCACCTTGCCGTCGACGATGCGCACGTCGCCGAGCGTGAGGCCCTGCAGGGCCGACGGGGCGCCGCCGCCCGCCTTGCCCGTCGTGCCGCCGGCCGTGCCGCCGGCGGGCGCGGCAGGCTTCGCCGCCGCCTTCTCCTTCGTCGTGAAGCGCCAGTTCGGCACGCCGTTCTTGTCGACCGCGAGCGCGATGACCGGCTGCTCGAGCACGAAGGAATCGATCTGCACCTTGCCCGACAGAAGCGGCATCACGGCGACCCGCACCTTCATCTTGTCGAGCGTGACCATCTTGTCCGGCGCGGCGCCCGGCGCGTTGGCCAGCGACACCTTGCCGGCGGTGAACTGGACGTTGGGCAGCAGCGAGAAGCCGAAATCGCCGTCGATCCGCGCTTCGCGGCCGGTGGCGTCATGGATCGCGGCCAGGATGCGCCCCTTGTAGGTGTCCACCGGGATCAGCATCGGCACCACGAGGGCGGCGATCACCAGCACCACGATGACGGCGCCGAGGCCGATCAGTACCTTCTTCACGGTGGATCCTCCCGAATGGGTTGGCGAAGGGCGCTATTTCCCACCGAAGACGCGCTGCAGCAGCGCGGTGGTGCGCTTCGCCGGGTTTTCGCGGATGGCGGCTTCCTCGCGGCCCAGATACAGGAATATGCCGTCGATCGCCTTGCCAAGCACGTATTGCGTGAGGTCGGCCTTGGCGTCCGGCATGAAGGGCAGGGAGCTGTACTTGCCCATCATCCGGTCATAGGCCTGAACCGCGCCGACATTCGCGAGCTCCTGGTCGACGATCGGCTTCATGTCGGCGGCCAGCGGGGCGGACATCTTCTTGCGGAAATACTGGGTCGCGGCGTCCTTGGGACCGTTATAGATGCCGCGCACGTCATCCAGCGTCATCTGCTGGATGGCATTTCCGAACAGCGCCTTGGCCTTCGGCGTCGCGGCTTCGGCGGCGCGGTTGAGGCGCAGCTCAAGATCGTCGGTCAGGCTGCCCGCGCCGACGCGGTCGAGCGCCTTCTTGACCGTGGCCAGCGTGCCGGGCAGGGGGATGTGCACGTCCGGACTGCCGTTGAACCCGTTGGTGCGGCCCAGCGTGCCGACCACCCGCTCGGTGCCGACGCGCAGCGCATCCTTCAGGCCGCTGGCGATCTCGCCGGTGCTCAGGCTGCCCACCGCGGACGTGCCGCTGCTGCCGCTGCCGGGCGAGCCGCCCATCCGGTCGAGCAGGCCCTTGCCCTGCTCCATCATCTTGCTGGGGAATTGCGCCTCGGCGGCCAGCGGGCACAGGATGAGTGCCACTGCCGCGATCCATCGCCGCCCGATCATCCTGGCTCCTCCCACCCCCGGACTTCTATCCGGTCATGCAGACAAATGGTCATTCCCTGCCGAATTTCCATCGTCCGCAGCGCCCCGGCACTATGGCGGACGAGCTTGGTCGGCGCTACCATTGAAGGCGGAAGGAATTGCATGACGACCATCACCCCGCCTTCGCCCGCCCCCGGCCCGCGCGGCACCGTCGCCGACCGCCGCGCCGCCAACCGCGCGCGCTGGCGCGGCCGCAGCGCGGCCTGGCAGAGCCGGGTGGCGGCGACCCCGCCGGTCGCCGACGCCACCAGCCTCGCCTTGATGGAGGCGGTGGGAATCGGCCCGGGCCGGCGCGTGCTCGATCTCGCCTCCGGGCCGGGCGACCCGGCCATCCCGATCGCCGAGCGCGTCGCGCCGGGCGGGCTGTGCGTCGCCACCGACCAGGCGGAGGAGATGCTGACCGCCGCGCGCGGCCGCGCCGCCGCGGTCGCCGGCCGGACGCTTTCCTTCGCCGTCGCCGCGATGGAGGAGCTGCCCTTCGCCGCGGCCAGCTTCGACGCCGCGACCTGCCGGTTCGGCATCATGTTCCCGCCCGACCGGGTGGCCGCCGCCGCCGAGGCGCGACGCGTGCTGCGCCCGGGCGCGCGCGCGGGCTACGTCGTCTGGGGCCCCGTCGAGGACAATGTGCAGTTCGCCCTCACCGGGGCGGTGGTGGAGGAGGCCTCGGGCGGCACCGCCGCCGCGCCCGACCTGCAGCGCCACACGCTCGGCGCCGATGGGGCGCTGGCCGCGATCCTGCAGGCCGCGGGCTTCCGCGACGTCGAGGAGCGCGCGCTGCGCCGCAATGTCTCGTACGAGGCGGGTGGCAAGTTCTGGCGGCGCACGCTCGGCGTTCAGTACGGCGACTGGTTCGGCGCGCTGGACGAGGCCGCCAAGGCCGATGTCGACGCACGGTTCGAGGCCGCCTTCCGGCCCTACCTCACGGCCGAAGGCTATGCGCTGCCGGTCCATGTCCGGCTCGGGATCGGGGTGGCTCCATGATCGAGGTCGAATCCCTCTCGCCCGCCCTCGGCGCGCGCGTCACCGGCGTCGACCTGGCCGCGCCGCTCGATCCCGCGATCTTCGCGGAGATCCGCACCGCCTGGCTCGAGCATCTGGTGCTGGTGTTCCCGGGCCAGGCGCTCGACGCCGACGCGCACATGCGGGTCTGCCGGGCGTTCGGGCCGATCGAGGACACCCGCACGACCCAGCGCCAGCCGAAGGACCAGCCGGGCGTCCTGTTCGTCGCCAACCGCGCGGTCGACGGCGTCGAGGGCATCCTGCCGGACGGCGACATGCAGTTCCACACCGACCAGTGCTATTACGAGATTCCGATCGCGGCGACCACGCTCTACGCCATCGAGATCCCGTCGCGCGGCGGCAACACCCTGTTCGCCAACGCCTACCGGGCCTATGATGGGCTCCCCCAGCCGGTGAAGGACCGGCTTCCCGGCCTCAAGGCGCTCAACGTCTACGACTATTCGATCAACTCGACCAAGCGGTCCGGCACGCCCAACCCCGACGCGCCGCGCTTCGCCCACCCGGTGGTGCGCACCCATCCCGAGACCGGGCGCAAGGCGGTCTACGTCAACCGGCTGATGACCGACCATATCGAGGGGCTGGACGAGGACGAAAGCCGCGCCCTGCTCGACACCCTGTTCGCCGCGGTCGAGCGTCCCGAGCTCGTCTACGAGCATGTCTGGCATCCGGGCGACCTGGTGATCTGGGACAATCGCTGCACGCTGCACGCGCGCACCGATTTCGACCCCGCCGAGCCGCGCGTGCTGCGCCGCGTCGCCGTGCGCGGCGACCGGCCGTTCTGAGGCCGCCCGCGGACCTTCCCGCCCTTGTCGCGACTCGGTGGCGCGGCGTAGCGTTCGCGCATGGCGCTCGATCCGGCGCAGACGCGCCGTCGCGCGGGGCATGGCGGCGGGCGCGGCTGTTCTCGGCCCTGGTGCTGGGGTTCGGCTATGCGTTCGTCCCGCCCACCGCCGTCGGCGTGTTCCGAAGCTTCGCCGACCGGCTGCGCTACACGCTCCAGGCCGACGTGTTCGTGTTCCTGTGGCTCGCCGTCGCCATCGGCCGCGTGGCGGGCATGCGGTTCTTCTCGCCCGCCGACATCGACGGCGTCGGGCCTTACCCAGGCGAGCGCGCGGCGTGCGCGTGCCGGCGGCGCTCCTGGAGAACACGTTCGAGCAGTGCGTGCTCGCGGCGGGCGCGCATCTCGCCCTCGCCGCGACGCTTGCGCGGCCGCGGACATGGTGCTGATCCCGCTTCTGGTCGCGCTGTTCTGCCTCGGCCGCGCGGCGTTCTGGGCGGGCTACGCCAAGGGGGCGGGCGGGCGCGCCTTCGGCTTCGCCACGACGTTCTATCCCAGCCTGTTCGCCTGGGTGCTCGCCGCCGTCCTGGTGATCGTGGGATAGCGGCCCTCAGGAATGCGTCGAGCCCCGCGGGCACAGGGTCCGCCGCGCGGGGCTCGGTCGGCTCTGCCTGCCCGACAGCAGGGCCGGGCGATCTGCCGGACGCGACGGTCCGCGTCATCCATGTTCGGTATTTCGGCGGTCGCGCGCGGCCGGGTGTGTCAGGCCCGCTCGGTGGCGCGCCGTGGCTCCCCGCGCTTCAGGCGGGAAGCCTCGAGCCCCTTGGGCGGCGTCTCTGCGGTCATCGCACCCTCCCTGTCGGCGGTTTCTCGGCGGCGGCGGGTCGGACCGCCGCCTTATTTTGACGTAGGCAGCGCGCGCGCGCGGCGTCAATGGCCGGGCGGCGCGCCGGGGCGGTTATCCACCGTTCCTTTCGCGCGAGGCCCCTCGACAAGGCGCGGGCGCAGCGTCAATCTGGCTGCGACGAATTCTCAAACTCCCGGAGGCGGACATGATCGCGTCTGTATTTCTCGCCCGGCGCCTGCTCGATGGCGTCGCACATCACGCTCGAGGAGATCGGCGAGCCCTACGAGGAGCGCCCGACCCTGATCCCGAAGGGCGAGCATCGCGCCGAGCAGTACCTCAAGAGCGTCAATCCGCGCGGCAAGGTGCCGGCGCTCGACGTCGACGGCACGGTGCTGACCGAGAACGTGGCGATCCTCACCTATCTCGCGCGCCGCTTCCCGGCGAAGAAGCTGCTGCCGTCCGACCCGACGGCCGAGGCGCAGTGCCTGTCGACCATGGCCTACTTCTCCAACACCGTGCATCCGACCTTCGCCCATTTCGCCCGGCCCGAGCGGTTCGCATCGAACGAGCAGGCGCACGCGGACGTGAAGGAGACGGCGAAGAAGAACTTCTTCGGCCTTTTGGGCGAGATCGACGGCATGCTCGCCGGCAAGGACTGGATCATGGGGTCGCAGTTCACCGTGGCCGATCCCTACGCGCTGGTGTTCTACGGCTGGGGGCTGCGCGCCGGCCTGCCGATGGGCGAGCTCAAGAACTACACCGCGTTCAAGGACCGCATGATGGCCCGCCCGGCCGTCCGCGCCATCCTCGAGCGCGAGGACTCGCCGATCCTCAAGGCGGCGTAATGCACGTTCACACCGTCATCGCGACCCTCGGGCCAAGGCCCGAGGGGAAGCGATCCAGGACTCCCTGGATTGCTTCGTCGCTTCGCTCCTCGCAATAAAGGGAGTTCCGGCCATGGCAAGCGAAACGGCGATCGTCGCGGGCGGCTGCTTCTGGTGCACCGAGGCGGTGTTCAAGATGATCAAGGGCGTCGGGCGGGTGCGCTCGGGCTATATCGGCGGCAAGACCGAGAACCCCTCCTACCAGGCGGTATGCACCGGGCGCACCGGCCACGCCGAGGCGGTGCGCGTCGAGTTCGACCCGGAGGTGGTGTCGTACGACACGCTGCTCGACGTGTTCTTCGCGACGCACGACCCGACGACGCTCAACCGCCAGGGCAACGACGTCGGCACCCAGTACCGCTCCGGCGTGTTCTATCTCGACGACGGGCAGAAGGCGGCGGCCGAGGCGGCGCTCGAGCGGGCGAACAAGCTGTGGGACGGCAAGGTGGTGACCGAGATCGTCCCGGCCGCCACGTTCTACGAGGCCGAGGGCTACCACCAGGACTATTTCGAGCAGAACCCGTTCCAGCCCTACTGCCAGGCGATCATCAACCCCAAGGTCGCCAAGGCGCGCAAGGCCTTCGCCCACCTGCTGACCGCCGACGCCGCGAAGGGGTAGCCGCCGCGGGGGCTTGGTTCGCCGTAGGGGCGGGTCCCCGACCCGCCCGTCATCCGTCGCGGGCCGGTCGGGGACCGGCCCCTACAAAAGCGGGACGGTCGCGCGCGGCGTGGTGTCAGCCTGTACGCCGGGCCAGCGCGTTGGCGTAGACCGTCTCGTAGCGGGCGACGCTTTTCGCCCAGGTGCGTTCGGCGGCGACGAAGCGATAGCCGTTCTCCACGACGCGCGGCCAGTCCTCGCGCGCGTCGAACAGCGCGAGCGCCGCCGCGGCCAGCGCCGCCGGGTCGCCCGCGCGGAACAGGTGGCCGGTCTCGCCGTCGCGGATCAGCTCGCGGTGGCCGCCCACGTCGGACGCCAGCACCAGCTTGCGCTGGGCCATCGCCTCCAGCGGCTTCAGCGGCGTCACCAGGTCGGTCAGCCGCATCGAGACGCGCGGATAGACCAGCACGTCGACCAGCCCGTAATAGCGCTGCACCTGGTCGTGCGGCACGCGGCCGGTGAACGTCACCTTGCCGCCGAGCCCGAGCCGGCTGGCCAGCGCGCGCAGCGACTCGGCCTCCGGACCGCCGCCGACCAGCAGCAGCCGCGCGGCCGGCCGCCGGGCGAGCATGGCCGGCATCGCCGCGATGGCGAGGTCGAGCCCCTCGTAGGAATAGAACGAGCCGAGGAAGCCCAGCACGTCGGCCCCTGCAAGTCCCAGCTCGGCGGCCAGCGCGTCGTCGCGCGCCGGCGCCTCGGGAAACTCGGCGAGGTCGACGGCGTTCGGGATCACCGTCACCTTGTCCGCCGGAATGCCGCGCGCCAGCAGGTCGCCGCGCAGCCCCTCGCAGATCACCGTCACCTGGTCGGCCCGGCGCACGGCCTGGGTCTCGATGTAGCGGATCGCGCGATAGCGCGGTCCCCATTCGCGCCCGGTGCCGTGGCTCGCCCCGGCATCCTCCCAGAAGCCGCGGATCTCGTAGACGACCGGAATGTTGCGGCGGCGCCCGACGCGCAGCGCCGGCACGGCGTTCAGCACCGGCGAATGGGCGTGCAGGATGTCGGGCTTCGTCTCCTCGACCAGCGCGGCGAGCCGGCGCTCGGTCGCGCGCATCAGCGCCGCCTCGGCCACCAGCGGCAGGGCGGCGGCGATCCGCCCGACCGGCGGGGTGCGGGCGAATTCCCAGCCCGTCCACCGTCTCGACCGGCTGGTAAGGCCGCGTGTGCTTGGGCGAGGTGAGCTGGACCGTCTCCCAGCCGCGCGCGCGCTGCTCCTTCAGGATTGACAGGGTGCGGAACGCGTAGCCGCTTTGCAGCGGCACGGAATGGTCGAGTACGTGCAGAATGCGCATCTGCGGCGCCGGCCCCCCGTGGCCCGCCCGCTATAGCGTATCGGACCGCGCGCCGCCACCAAATCTTGGGGCAACCCCGCCGTGCCGGCGCGTCCGGCGGGTTGCCTGGACCCGCGCCAGCCCCCATTATCAGCCGCCACAACGTGGCCCGGCGGCGCCCTGCGCGCCGGGCAGGACAAGGAGAGCGAGAATGGCCCGGGCCTTCGAATCCAAGCCGGAAACGACCAACGCGCGCACCGACTACTACCACCGCATCGACGCCGAGAACATGACGCCGCTGTGGGAGGTGCTGTCGAACCTGCTGCTGCGCGAGCCGAAGACCGCGGCGAAGCCCTATCTCTGGCACTACGACGCGCTGCGCAAGCACATCTTCGAGGCGGGCGAGCTGATCACCGCCGAGGAGGCCGAGCGCCGCGTGCTGGTGCTGGAGAATCCCGGCATGCGCGGCGAGAGCCGCATCTCCGAGGCGCTCTATGCCGGGCTGCAGCTCATCCTGCCGGGCGAGGTCGCGCCGGCGCACCGCCATTCGCCCTGCGCCCTGCGCTACATCCAGGAGGGCTCGGGCGCCTACACGGCGGTGAACGGCGAGAAGGCGTTCATGGAGCCGGGCGACCTGATCCTCACCCCGTCCTGGACCTGGCACGACCACGGCCACGAAGGCACCGAGCCGGTGGTGTGGCTCGACGGGCTCGACCTGCCGCTGATCCGCTCGCTCGGCCCGATGTTCACCGAGCCCTACGGCCACGAGGCGCGCTATCCCGGCAAGCGCCCGGTCGGCGACAATATCGCCCGCTACGGCGAAGGGCTGGTGCCGATGGGCGAGGCGCCCGGCGCGCACGTCAACTCGCCGATCTTCCACTATCCCTACACCCGCACGCGCGACGCGCTGATGCGCCTCGCCAAGTCGGGCGAGTTCGACCCGTGCCACGGGATCAAGCTGGAATACGTGAACCCGACGACCGGCGGGCCGGTGATGCCGACCATCTCGTGCTACATGCAGTATCTGCCGAAGTCGTTCACGACCCAGCCCTACCAGACCACGGCCGCCTGGGTGTACGCCTGCCGCGAGGGCAAGGGCCGCACCGTCGTCGGCGACCAGGTGCTGGAGTGGGGCCCGCGCGACGTGTTCTGCGTGCCGTGCTGGGCCGAGCACCATCACGAGGCGGCGGACGAGTCGATCCTGTTCAGCTTCTCCGACGCCCGCATGCAGCAGCGCCTCGGCATCTGGCGCGAGGTCAAGGGGAACGCGTAGGCGGTTCCGAACCCCGTCCCCCTCAAGGGGAGGGGCGAGCCTGTGGGACCATGCGCGCACGTCACGCACCGCGCCCCGCCGCGAGCATGAATGAGTGAGCAAGGGTTCCCTCTCGCCCTTGAGGGCTTGGCGCCTTCCCGGCGTCCACTGGAGCCGCGCCCGGACTGCCAGTCGCATGTCCGGCGGCGCCAAGGGACAGGGTGAGGGGTAACGTGCCGCGAGGTCCTTACGGTGCGGGTTTGGCGTCGACCAGGATGAAGGCCACGCGGGCGGGCTTGTCGGTCCGGTTCGACCAGGCATGCGCGGTGCCGCGCTGGATCAGCACGTCGCCCGGCTTCATCAGCTTCTCGCCCTCGTCCATCAGCGCGTAGATCTCGCCCTCGAGCACGATGGCGTAGTCGATCGTGTCGGTCTTGTGGAAGCCGAAATGGCGCCTTCCGTCGATATAATGGTGGCTGGGCTTGCCCGAAGCCGCCATCGCCGCCGCGCGCACCGCGTCGGGGGCGTACTCGACGATGCGGAAGATGTGCCCGTCCGGCGGCATGTCGAGCCCGAAGGCGGGCGCGCCGCAATCCGCGTTGCCGGAATTGTCGACCGGCACCTGGTCCGACCACCACAGCTCGGTCAGCGCGTTGCCGTTGCCCCGGTCGAAATGGTGCGGGCAGGGCCCGTCGGCGATGAAGATCGACTTGCCGTCCTTGTCGTGGCCGGTGACGATGCGCCGCGCGATGGTGCTCATGGACCTCTCCCCGTTTCGGTTAATGCGACCGAGTCTCGTCCGGGGCCGCGAACTGGTCAACGCCCGGCACGTTACCTATATCAGTCGCCGTCAGTTCGACGCGCCGCGAGGAAATTTGCCGGACCGCCGAGAATCGCCTATCATGGTCGCCATGTCGGATCGTTTCTCGAGCCCCCGCTCACCGCGCGGCGCGCCGATCACGATGGGCGACGACGACCGCAACAAGCCCCCCGGCCGCGACGGCACCGGGACGGGGGTGGTCGTCAAGTCGAAGACCCGCACGAAAAAGCCGTCGATGTACAAAGTGCTGATGCTGAACGACGACTATACGCCGATGGAGTTCGTCGTGATGGTGCTGGAGCGCTTCTTCTCCAAGAACCATGAGGAGGCGACGCGGATCATGCTCCATGTGCACCAGAAGGGCATCGGGGTTTGCGGTGTCTACACCTACGAGGTGGCGGAGACCAAGGTCACCCAGACGATGGACCTGGCCCGCCAGCACCAGCACCCCCTGCAGTGCACACTGGAACGGGATTGAGTGAGCATGTTATCGCGCAACCTGGAACGCAGCCTTCACCGCGCCCTGGCGCTTGCGAGCGAGCGGACGCACGAATACGCGACGCTCGAGCATCTGCTGCTGTCGCTGATCGACGATCAGGACGCGGTGGCGGTGCTGCGCGCCTGCGGCGTCGACCTCGACAAGCTGCGCACGGAGCTGACCAACTATCTCGACAACGAGCTGTCGAACCTGGTCGTCGCGCGGCGCGACGATCCGAAGCCGACCGCCAGCTTCCAGCGCGTCGTGCAGCGCGCCGCCATTCACGTGCAGTCTTCCGGCCGCGAGGAGGTGACGGGCGCCAACGTTCTGGTCGCCATGTTCTCCGAGCGCGAATCGCACGCGGTCTATTTCCTGCAAGAGCAGGACATGTCCCGCTATGATGCGGTTAACTACATCTCACACGGCATTGCGAAGGTTCATGGGCGATCCGAAGCCCGGACCGTACGTGGTGCCGAGGAGGAATCGGGCGGAGAAAAGACCGTGCGTCGGGGCGAAGAGGCGTTGAACGCCTATTGCGTGAACCTCAACCGCAAGTCGGAAGAGGGCAAGATCGATCCCCTTATCGGGCGCGAGCTCGAGATCGAGCGCACGATTCAGGTACTGTGCCGACGAACCAAGAACAATCCGCTCTATGTCGGCGAAGCGGGCGTCGGCAAGACCGCCATCGCCGAGGGGCTGGCGCGGCGCATCGTCAACGGCGAGGTGCCGGACGTGCTGCGCGACGCGACCATCTTCTCGCTCGACATGGGCACGCTGCTCGCCGGCACGCGCTATCGCGGCGACTTCGAGGAGCGGCTGAAGGCGGTGATCGCCGAGCTCGAGGCCTATCCCGGCGCCATCCTGTTCATCGACGAGATCCACACCGTGATCGGCGCGGGCGCCACCTCGGGCGGTTCGATGGACGCGTCGAACCTGCTGAAACCGGCGCTGGCCTCGGGCAACCTGCGCTGCATCGGCTCCACGACCTACAAGGAATACCGGTCCTATTTCGAAAAGGACCGCGCGCTGGTCCGCCGCTTCCAGAAGATCGACGTCAACGAGCCGTCGGTCGAGGACACGGTGAAGATCCTGCGCGGCCTCAAGCCCTATTACGAGAAGCACCACAACGTGCGCTACACGGCCGAGGCGATCCGCTCGGCGGTCGAGCTCGCGGCACGCTACATCCACGACCGCAAGCTGCCCGACAAGGCGATCGACGTGATCGACGAGGTCGGCGCCTCGCAGAAGCTGCGGCCCGAATCGAAGCGCCGCAAGCTGATCAGCGTGAAGGACGTCGAGGCCGTCGTCGCCAAGATCGCGCGCATCCCGCCGAAGACGGTCTCGCGCAACGACCAGGAGTTGCTCAAGAGCCTGGAGCGCGACCTCAAGACCGTGGTGTTCGGCCAGGACAAGCCGATCGAGGCGCTGTCGTCGGCCATCAAGCTCGCCCGCGCGGGGCTGCGCGAGCCCGAGAAGCCGATCGGCTGCTATCTCTTCTCCGGCCCGACCGGCGTCGGCAAGACCGAGGTGGCGCGCCAGCTCGCCCTTACGCTGGGCATCGAGCTGATCCGCTTCGACATGTCGGAATACATGGAGCGCCACACCGTCTCGCGGCTGATCGGCGCGCCGCCGGGCTATGTCGGGTTCGACCAGGGCGGGCTTCTCACCGACCAGATCGACCAGCACCCGCATTCGGTGCTGCTGCTCGACGAGATCGAGAAGGCCCATCCCGACCTGTTCAACATCCTGTTGCAGGTGATGGACCACGGCAAGCTCACCGACCATAACGGCAAGAACGTCGATTTCCGCAACGTGATCCTGATCATGACCACCAATGCGGGCGCGGCCGACATGGTGAAGCCGGCCATCGGGTTCGAGCGCGAGGCGCGCACCGGCGACGACGAGGAGGCGATCCGCCGCCTGTTCACGCCGGAGTTCCGCAACCGGCTGGACGCGACCATCGCGTTCAACAACCTGACGCCCGAGATCGTCGAGCGCGTGGTCGACAAGTTCGTCATGCAGCTCGAGGCGCAGCTCGGCGACCGCAACGTGCAGATCGTGCTCGTCGAGCCCGCGCGCAACTTCCTGGCGCGCAAGGGCTACGACAAGTCGTTCGGCGCCCGCCCGCTCGGCCGCGTGATCCAGGAGCACATCAAGAAGCCCCTGGCGGAGGAGCTGCTGTTCGGCCAGCTCATCAAGGGCGGCATCGTCGAGGTGGGGCTCGCCGACGAGAAGCTCACCTTCACCTACAAGCCCGATCCCGGCGCCCGCAAGCGCGAGGGCGGCGACGAGGATGGCGGCCAGGACGCCGGCGGCGGCGGCAAGGAGCCGGTGCTGGCGGACTGACGCCCCGCACTTTTCGCATAGATCGATCGAAGCCCTCATCCCGGCGCGGGATGAGGGCTTCTTTTTGGCCGTCGGCCTGGCGGCGTCGGAACCGTCAGGTATCTGACCTCGCCGTTTACTCAGCCGCTTCGGAGGTTGCTCCGGGCGGGCGCCAGCGCAGCACCGGATGGCGGGCGGCGCGCGTCTCGTCGAGCCGCCGGCGCGGGGCGAGGCGCGGCGCGCCGGTGAAGAACTCGGCGTCGCCCGCCTTGGCCCGCTGCGGCCAGGCGGCGCATCGTGGCGATGAAGGTGTCGAGCCCGTCGCGGCTTTCCGACTCGGTCGGCTCGATCAGGAAGCCGCCATGGACGACCAGCGGGAAGTACATGGTCATCGGGTGGACGCCCTCGTCGATCATCGCCTTGGCGAAGTCGAGCGTGGTGACGCCGGTGCTCGTGCAGGAATGCGTCGTCGAACAGGCATTCGTGCATGCACGGCCCGTCGGCGAACGGGCGTCATCACGTCCTTCAGGCTTTCCAGCACGTAATTGGCGGCCAGCACCGCGTCGCCCGAGGCCTGCCTCAGCCCGTCGCCGCCATGGCTCATCATGTAGGTGAGCGCCCGCACGAACATGCCGAACTGGCCGTGGAACCCCTTCATCCGGCCGAACGGCGTTGCGCCGTCGCCCGCCGCGCCCGCCGTCTCGACCAGCCGGTACGCGTCGCCGTCCTTCGCCACCCAGGGCAGCGGCGCGAACGGCGCCAGAGATTCGGCGAACGCCACCGGCCCGCTGCCCGGCCCGCCGCCGCCATGCGGCGTCGAGAAGGTCTTGTGCAGGTTGAGGTGCATGCAGTCGATGCCGAGGTCGCCCGGCCGCACGCGCCCCATCAGCGCGTTGAAGTTCGCGCCGTCGCAGTAGAAGAACGCGCCGGCCGCGTGCACCGCCTCGGCCTGCGCCAGGATCTCGTCCTCGAACAGGCCGCAGGTGTTGGGGTTGGTCAGCATGAAGGCGGCGACGTCCGGCCCCAGCCGCGCCTTGAGCGCGGCGAGGTCGACGCGGCCGCGCGTCGTTGTGCGGGATCGCCTCGACCGTGTAGCCGCACATGTGCGCGGTCGCCGGGTTGGTGCCGTGCGCCGAATCCGGCACCAGAACCACCTTGCGCGCATCGCCGCGCGCCTCCAGCGCGGCGCGGATCGCCATCAGCCCGCACAGCTCGCCATGCGCGCCGGCGCCCAGCGACATGGCGACGGCCGGCATGCCGGTCAGCACCTTGATCCAGTGCGCGAGCTCGTCGATCAGCGCCAGCGCGCCCTGCACGGTCTCCGACCGGCTGCAGCGGGTGGATGTCGGCGAAGCCGGGAAGCCGCGCCACCCGCTCGTTCAGCCGCGGGTTGTGCTTCATGGTGCAGCTGCCCAGCGGGTAGATGCCCATGTCGATGCCGTAATTCTTCTGCGACAGGCGGGTGTAGTGGCGCATCGCCTCGGGCTCGCAGGCCGGGCAGGCCGATCGGCGCGCGCCGCTTCTGCGTGCCCAGCCGATCCTTGAACGGCGCGGGCGGCGGGAATGTCGACGCCGGTCTTGTCGGGCGCGCCGCGCTCGAAGACCAGCGGCTCCTCGAGTTGCAGGCCGCGATGCGGCTCGGCGGGCCCGCTCACAGCGCTTCTCCCAGCGCGGCGGCGAAGCGCGCGATGTCCTCGGCGGTGTTGGTCTCGGTCGCCGCGACCAGCAGCAGGTCGGCGAGCGCCGCCGTCGCCGGGATAGAAGCGCGACACCGGCACGCCGGCGAACACGCCCTTCTCGGCCAGCGCGTCGCACCACCGAGTCGGCGGGCTTCGGCAGGCGGACCGTGAACTCGTTGAAGAACGTGTCGTTCAGCACCTTGACGCCGGGAACGGCGGCCAGCGCGTCGGCCAGCGCCACGGCGCTGGCATGATTGGCCCCGGCGAGGCGGGTGAAGCCGATCTCGCCCAGCAGCGACAGATGGATGGTGAAGGCGAGCGCGCACAGCTCGGAGTTGGTGCAGATGTTGCTGGTCGCCTTCTCGCGGCGGATATGCTGCTCGCGTGTCGACAGCGTCAGCACGTAGCCGCGCCGCCCGTCGGCGTCGACCGTTTCGCCGCACAGCCGCCCCGGCATCTGGCGCACGAACTTCTCGCGCGTCGCGAACAGGCCCGACGTAAGGCCCGCCGAAGGTCAGCGGGTTGCCCAGCGACTGGCCCTCGGCGACCACGATGTCGGCGCCCATCTCGCCGGGCGAGACCAGCGCGCCGAGCGCCACGATCTCGGCGACGCCCACCACCAGCAGCGCGCCCTTCTCGTGGCAGGCGCGGGCGAGCGGCGCCAGGTCGGCGACGCCGGCCGAAGAAATCCGGGTACTGCACCACGACGCAGCACGTGTCGCCGTCGATCCGCGCCGCCAGGTCCTCGCCGCCGTCCGGCTCGGGCGGCAGCGCGACCACCTCGGCCGCGACGTGGCGCGCGGTCGTGTCCGTCACCTCGCGCCAGTGCGGGTGCAGCGCGCCCGACAGCACCGCCGCGGCGCTTGCCGGTCACGCGGTGCGCCATCATCACCGCCTCGGCGCAGGCGGTCGCGCCGTCGTACATCGAGGCGTTGGCGACCTCCATGCCGGTGATCAGCGCGACCTGGGTCTGGAACTCGAACAGCGTCTGCAGCGTGCCCTGCGACGCTTCTGGCTGGTAGGGGGTGTAGGCGGTCAGGAACTCGCCGCGCTGGATCAGGTAGTCGACCGTCGCCGGCACGTGGTGGCGATAGGCGCCGGCGCCCAGGAAGCTCGCCACCGCCCCGGCACGGCGTGTTGCGCGCGGCATAGCGCCGCCATTGCGCGCTCGACCTCCATCTCGCCCTGATGGTCGGGCAGGTCGAGCGGCGCGGCCAGGCGCGCGGACTGCGGCACGTCGCGGAACAGCGCATCGACCGAGGGCGCGCCGATCGACGCCAGCATCGCCTGCCGGTCGGCGTCGGTCAGCGGCAGATAGCGCATCAGCCGAGGCCCTGCACGTACTCGTCGTAGGCCGCCTCGTCCATCAGCGCGGCGAAGGCCGCCTGGTCGGCCACCTTCAGCTTGACGAACCAGCCCTTGCCTTCCGGGTCGGCGTTGACCTTGGCCGGGTCGTCATTCAGCGCGGCGTTGACCTCGACCACCTCGCCCGCCACCGGCGCGTACACCTCGCTCGCCGCCTTGACCGATTCGACCGTGCAGGCCTCGTCGCCGGCCGCCACCGTGCTTGCCCGGCGCGGGCAGCTCGACATAGACGACGTCGCCCAGCTGCTCCTGCGCATAGTCGCTGATGCCGATGGTGGCGACGTCGCCGTCCAGCCGCACCCATTCGTGGTCCTTGGTGTAGCGGGTCTCGCTCACGCGCTCTCTCCTCGTCAGGTGGTTCGGTCGCATAGCGGTGCGGCGACGAAGGGCAGGCGCACGATGCGGCCCGGCTGCGCCGCGTCGCGCACCTTGACGGCCAGCGCGCGTGCCCTCGGCCGCGTGCTCCGGGTCGACATAGCCCATGGCGATCGGCGCGCCGGCGGTGGGGCCGAAGCTGCCGCTGGTCACGTGGCCGATATGCGTCGCCCGCCGCGTCGACGATCTCGGCGCCGTGGCGCGCCGGCACGCGCCCGTCCAGCCGGATGCCGACGCGCTTGCGCCCCGGCCCGGCGGACAGCTGGCGAGGATGATGCCGGCGCCGGGAAAGTTCGCCTCGGCGCGGCGGCGGCGCGGGATGGTCCAGCCGAGCCCGGCCTCGACCGGCGTCGTCTCCTCGTCGATGTCGTTGCCGTAGAGGCATAGCCCGGCCTCGAGGCGCAGCGTGTCGCGCGCCCCCAGCCCGGCCGGCGCCACCTCGGGCGCATCGAGCAGGCGGCGCGCCAGGCCCTCGGCGTCGGCGGCATGGACCGAGATCTCGAACCCGTCCTCGCCGGTATAGCCCGACCGCGCGATGGCAAGGCGCGCCCCGTCGACGGTCGAACTCGGCGGTCGCCATGAATGGCAGGTTCTCGGCGCCGGGCGCGAGCCGCGCGATCACCGCCGCGCGCCTCGGGCCCCTGCAAAGCCAGCAGCGCGCGGTCGTCGAGCTCGGCCACCATCTCGTCCGGCAGGCCGTCGGTGAGATGGGCCAGGTCGGCGGCGCGGCGCGACGCGTTGACCACCAGATGCAGCCCGCCCTCGGTTCGCGCCACCATCAGGTCGTCGATGATGCCGCCCGCCTCGTTGGTCAGCAGGGTGTAGCGCACCCGACCGACCGCCAGGCCCTGGATGTCGCCGGGCACCAGCCGCTCGAGCGCCGCCGCGGCGCCCTGGCCCGCGACCGCCACCTGGCCCATGTGCGAGACGTCGAACAGCGCCGCCCGCGTCCTGGCGCGTGTGAGTATGCTCGGCGATGATGCCCGCCTTGTACTGCACCGGCATCGCCCAGCCGGCGAACGGCACCATCCGCGCGCCCAGCGCGACGTGCAGGTCGTAAAGCGGCGTGCGCAGCCCGCCCCCGTTGGCCGGATCGGTCATGTCCCCTTCGCGCGTCGTGATCGGGCCAGTCTAAAGGACCGCCGCCCGCGATGCAAAACCGGGTGGGACGCGGCCCTTATCCCCGGCCGGCGGCCTTGCACAGTACGTCCGCGTTGCGGCCGAATTCTGCGGCGGTCTCGTAGGGCGCGGTCAGGCAGAAGCGGGTGACCCCGATCGCGGCGAGCCGGGCGAGGTGGTCGCGCGCGGCCGCCCTGTCCGCCGGCAGGTCGCCCGACACGATCACCTCGGGCGCACCCTTGCCGGCGGCGGCGAATTGGCGCGCCAGCTCGGCGATGGGCGCGGCCAGGTCGTCGGCCGCGCCCGATCCCGGCATCCAGCCCTCGGCGAAGCGGGCGGCACGGGCGAGGGCGTGGGGCGGTTGGCCGCCGACGAAGATCGGCGGGCGTGCCGGGCGCGGCAGGAACAGCACCTTCGCGCCGTTGATCTCCACCTCGTCGGCGGCGAAGCAGGTGTGGATCGTCTCCAGCGCCGCGTCGGTCAGCTTCCCGCGCTGGCTGCGGTCGACGCCCAGCACCTGGAACTCCGCTTCCATCCAGCCGACGCCGCAGCCGAGCGCGAGCCGCCCTTCCGACAGCGCCTGGATCGACGCCGCCCATTTGGCGATCAGGTACGGGTTGCGGTAGGGCAGGATCAGCACGCGGGTGCCGATACCCACCCGCTCGGTGATGCCGGCGACGAAGGCGAGCGTCGCCAGCGGCTCGACATAGAACCCGTCCGATCCGCGCGCATTGTCGGGCGGCACCGCGACGTGGTCGAACACCCACACATCGTCGACGGGCCCGGCGTCGGCGATGCGTGCGCAGTCGGCGATCAGCGCGCGCGAGGTGCGCGGGCCCTTGTTGGGAAGCTGCATGCCGATCTTCATCCGGCAAGGCTAGCCGACCGTCCGGCAGCGGTAAACCATATCCGACGCGGTCCGCCGGGCCGTTCAACCCGCGCGCCATTGCGAGCGGCGGCGCGTCCGGCTATGGTTCGGCCGCGCGGCGCGCGTGCGCGCCCAACGAGCGGGCCTGGCCCGCGGAGGCCAACACGGAGGAGACCGACATGCACAAGAACGTGATCTTCTGCGTCCGCCGCCGTCCTGGCGGGGACGCTCGCCCTCGCGGGCGGCGCCCGCGCCGACGCAATCTCCGACTTCTATTCCGGCAAGACCGTGACGGTGGTCGTCGCGGTGTCGCCGGGCGGAATCTATTCCACGTATGCCCAGATGATGGTGCCGCATTTCGCGAAGCACATCCCGGGCCACCCGACCGTGATCGTGAAGCACCAGCCGGGCGCCGGTGGGCTGTCGGCGATGAACTTCGTCTACAACGCCGCGCCGAAGGACGGCACGGTGGTGATCACGCCCACCTCGGGCATGACGAAGGACCAGGCGCTGGGCGAGCACGGGGTGAAGTTCGATTCGCGCAAGTACAATTGGCTCGGCGGCTGGGGCGAGGCGGTGAGCGTCTGCTCCGTGTGGAAGACCGCGCCGGCCACCACGCATCGAGCAGGCGCGCGAGAAGGTCGACGTGATGGGCGCGTTCTCCAAGTCGTCCAACACCTACCGCAACCCGGCCGCGGTCAACCACGTGCTCGGCACCAAGTTCAAGATCATCACCGGCTATGGCGGCGGTTCGAAGGTGCGCCTCGCCATGGAGAAGCACGAGGTCGACGGCTGGTGCGGCCAGTATCTCGGCTGGAAGATGGTGAAGCCCGAATGGCTGAAGAAGGGGCTGCTCGCCCATCTGGTGCAGTTCGCTTCCAAGCGCTCGCCCGACATGCCGAACGTGCCGCTGCTCAGCGAGTTCGCCAAGACGCCGAGCGACAAGGCGGTGCTCGAATTCATCGAATCGGGCCTCGACGACCGCGCCATGGCGGCTCCTCCCGGCGTTCCGGCCGACCGCGTGGCGGCGCTGGAGAAGGCCTACCAGGAGACGCTGCGCGATCCCGACTTCCTCGCCGATGCGAAGAAGCTGCACATGGACATCGATCCGCTGAGCGGTAAGCAGGTCCAGGAGTTCTGCAACAAGATCCTGTCGCTGAGCCCCGAGGACATCGAGAAGGCCAAGAAGGCGATGGAGATCATGTAGCCGCCTGGCGGCCTTCGCTTAGGGACGTCCATGGAACAGCAAGCGCTGACGATGGCGTGGCATGCCCTTGCCATCGTCAGCGATCCCCTTGCGCCTCGCCTACCTTGCCGGCGGGGTGCTGATGGGGCTCGTCCTCGGCATCATTCCCGGGCTCGGCGGGCTGATCGGGCTCTCGATCCTGCTGCCCTTCACGTTCGGGCTCGATCCGTTCGCCGCGATCGCCATGATGCTCGGCCTGTCGGCCGTGACCGTCACGTCCGATTCGATCCCGGCCGTGCTGTTCAGCGTTCCGGGCACGGTCGGATCGGCGGCGACCGTGCTCGACGGCTTCCCGATGGCGAAGAAGGGCGAGGCCGGCCGCGCGCTTGGCGCCGCCTACACCGCCTCGGTGCTGGGCGGGCTGTTCGGCGCCTTCGTGCTCGGCATCTCGGTGCCGATCCTGCGCCCGCTAGTGCTCCTGATCGGCTCGCCGGAGCTGTTCGCCATCTGCGTGTTCGGCCTGTCGCTGGTGGCGGGGCTCAGCGCCAACGCGCCTTTGAAGGGCATGTCGGCCGTCTGCATCGGCATCTCGGTCGCGATGATCGGCGAGGACGCGCAGACCGCCTCGCTGCGCTGGACGCTCGGCACCAACTATCTGTGGGACGGGCTGCCGATCGTGCCGTTCGTCCTCGGCATCTTCGCCCTGCCGGAGATGTGCGACCTCGCCATCGCGCGGCGCGCCATCTCGGGCGACACCAATGTCGGCTCGCGCTTCTCCCAGATCCAGGGCGCGAAGGACGTGTTCCGCAACTGGTGGCTGCTGCTGCGCTGCTCCTCGCTCGGCGCGGTGCTGGGCGCGGTGCCCGGCATCGGCGCGGCGGTGATCGACTGGATCGCCTACGGCCACGCCATCCGCACCGAGAAGGGCGCGCGCGAGACGTTCGGCAAGGGCGACGTGCGCGGCGTCATCGCCTGCGAATGCTCCAACAACGCGAAGGAGGGCGGCGCGCTGATCCCGACCGTGGCGTTCGGCGTGCCGGGCTCCGCCTCGATGGCGCTGATGCTCTCGGCCTTCCTGATCCACGACATCGTGCCCGGGCCCGGAGATGCTGACCAAGCATCTCGACGTGACCTACGCGCTGGTCTGGTCCGTCGCCATCGCCAACATACTGGGCGCGGGCATCTGCTTCCTGTTCGCCAACCAGCTCGCCAAGATCGCGATCATCCGGATCGGCGTGCTGGCGCCGCTGATCGTCGGCGTCGTGTTCGTCGGCGTCTACCAGTCCTCGGCGAGCTGGGGCGACCTGATCGCGCTGCTGGTGTTCGGCGTGATCGGCTGGATCATGAAGCGGATGAACTGGCCGCGCCCGCCGGTGATCCTGGGCTTCGTGCTGGGCGCGCTGTTCGAGCGCTACATGTACATCTCGGTCCAGCGCTACGGCTTCGACTGGCTCGGCTTCCCCATCGTGGTCGCGATCATGGCGGTGGGGCTCTACGGCATGCTGTCGCCGATCATCGGCAACATCAGGCGCGAGCGGCGCCGGCTCGGCGGCCGGGCGCGGCTCGTGTTCGGCCGCGCCGAAAAGCTCGCCACGGCCGGAGAACGTGTTCACCTGGATCGTGATCGCGGTGTTCGCCGCGGCCTTCGTCTCCTCGCTCGCCTGGCCGCTCGACGCGCGTCTGGTGCCCGACACGGTGGCGATCGGCGGCATCCTGTTCGCGGCGCTGCATTTCGCCGGCAACTTCACCCGCCTCGCCCCGGTTCCGGGCGCGCCGCCGCCGCCGCCCGCGACCGAAGTCGGCGCAGGACGAATCGGCGATCGACCTGCTGGCGGGGCTCGGCATCGGCACGGTTCTGGGGCGCGCCGCCAATTTCCTCGGCTGGTGCCTGTTCTACCTCGGCGCGACCTGGCTGATCGGGCTGTTGCCCGCCATGTTCGTGTTCCTGGTCCTCTACATGCGCTTCCAGGGCAAGGAAAGCTGGCGCACCACGATCACCGTCGCGGTCGGCACGGCCGTGTTCGGCTACGTGCTGTTCCACCGGCGTGGTCGCGGTGTCCTGGCCGCATTCGCTGCTGGGCGACACCTTCCCCGTGCTGCGCTCGATCGAGGCCATCAACCTGTTCTGAAAGGAGTGAAGCCGTGAGCGACATCACCGCCCTGATCCGCGAGCTCGTCGCCGCCAACCGCGTGCTCGGGCACGAAGGCATCTGCGACGCGTTCGGCCATATCAGCGTGCGCCATCCGGACAACCCGAAGCGCTATTTCCTGTCGCGCTCGCGCGCCCCCTCGCTGGTCGAAGCCGAGGACATCCTGGAGTTCAATCTCGACGGCACGCCGGTGAACGCCGACCGACACGCCGATCTATATCGAGCGGCCGATCCACGGCGCGATCTACGAGGCGCGCCCGGACGTGATGAGCGTGGTGCACAACCACTGCCACGACGATCCTGCCCTTCGCCATCTCGAACGCGCCGATGCGCCCCGCGATCCATGGCGCGCGCCGGCTCGGCCAGTCGATCCCGATGTGGGACATCCGCACCCGGTTCGGCGACACCGACCTTCTGGTCACCACGCTCGACCAGGGGCGCGACCTCGCCAGGGCGCTCGGCCAGCAGAAGGCGATCATCATGCGCGGCCATGGCTGCGCCGTATCGGGACGCAACATCCCGGACGCGGTGCAATCCTGCCTGTCTCTTGCCGCGAACTGCAAGGCGATCAACCTGGCGACCGCGATGGGCGCCGAGATCCACTGGCTCACCCCGGGCGAGATCGACGCGGGCCAGCCCGGCGCGGCCAACCTGCGCGGCCACGACCGCCAGTGGGAATATCTCTGCCACCGCGCCGGCGCGAAGCTGGAATAGGGGCGATTGAGGGTCGGCGCGTCCAGCCGCCGACCCCTCACCCTGTCCCTCTCCCCGCGGGAGAGGGGACGCCGGGGCGACAGGCTCGAACGCGCTCGAGGGCACGGCCGGCGGCCGGTAGCGAGGAAGAGTGTCGCAGCGTTCCCTCTCCCTTGGGAGAGGGACAGGGTGAGGGGTCATCGAAATGACCGCGCGTACCCCATGAACAACGCCGAGCTGATCGTCGCCATCCTGCGCAAGGCGGGCGATCGCGCGCGGCTTCGGCATCCCGTCGGGCAACGTGCTGCCGCTGATGGAGGCGATGCGCACCGGCGGCGTCGATTTCGTGCTCACCTCGCACGAGGGCTCGGCCGGCTTCGCCGCCGAGGTGACGGGCCGCCTGACCGGCCGGCCCGGCCTCGCCATCGCGACGCTGGGGCCGGGCGCGACCAACCTCGCGACGGGCGTCGGCGGGGCGTTCCTCGACCGCTCGCCGATGATCGCGATGACCTGCAACCTGCCGGTCGCGCAGCTCGGGCGGCGCATCCAGATGGGCATCGACCATCACGCGCTGTTCGCGCCGATCGCGAAGGCGACGCTCGCGCTGCGCGAGGGCAGCGTGGCGGCGACATTTGCCGAGGCGATCGCGCATCGCGCTGTCCGAGCCGGCGGGCCCGGTGCATCTCGACCTGCCCGAGGACGTGGCGACCGCGCCGGCCCGCGAGACGGTGCCCGACATCCCCGTGGGCACGCGCCTTGCCGCCGCCGGCATGCGGCGCAGATCTCGCGGCCGTGGCCGCGGGCCATCGCCGCGGCGAAGCGGCCGGTGGCCGTGATCGGCGCCGACGCGCGACGGCTGCGCGACGCGGGCGCGCTGCGCCGCCTGGTCGAGCGCCACGACCTGCCCTTCGCCCATACCACCATGGCCAAGGGGCTGATCGACGACGCCCATCCGCTCGCGGTCGGCTGCATCGAGCGCGCCTGCCGCCAGCTCCAGCGCGAATTCCTGCGCGGCGCCGATCTGATCGTCGGGCTCGGCTACGACACCGATCGAGGTCGAGTACGAGGCGTGGATCGGCGACGTCCCGCTCGCTCCATGTCGGGATCGCCGCGCCCGACACGGACGGCTCGGTCGACGGTCCGCGCTCAGGCGGACGGGCGATCTCGACGCGGCGCATCGCGGCGCTCGCCGATGCGCCGCCGGCGCGCAATGGGTGGACCGCCGGCGAGCTCGCGGCGCACCGCGCGCGGTTCGAGGCTGCGCTGCGCCCGGCGTCGGAGGGCTTTGCGCCGCACCAGGCGATCGACGCGGTGCGCCGCGTGCTGCCGGCGGACGGCGTGCTCGCCTTCGACGTCGGCGCGCACACCCACCAGATCGCCAGCCAGTGGGCAGCGCCGGCGCCGGGCCGCTTCCTGATCACCAACGGCTGGTCGTCGATGGGGTTCGGCCTGCCCGCCGCCATCGCCGCCAAGCTCGCCGCGCCCGGACCGGCCGGTCGTGTGCGCTGATCGGCGACGGCTGCTTCCGCATGACTGCGGCGAGCTGGCGACGGCGCAGGCGCCTCGGCCTCGCGCTTCCCGTCGTCGTGCTCGACGACGCGCTGCTCGGCCTGATCCAGGTGAAGCAGGCGCGCCGCCAGATGCCGGCCTATGGCACCGACCTCGCAGGCCGCGCCCGAGCCGCGGCCCGCCGGCGCATTATTTCGGCGTGCCGGCGGTCGGCGTGCGGGATGCGAGCGACGCTCGCCGCGCGCGCTGGAGCGCGGCGCTCGCGACGGCGGGCCCGACGGTGATCGAGGCCGCGTCGACCCCGCGCCCTATTTCCGGACGGTGTTCGACTGAGGTGAAAGGCTAGTTCAGCAGCGTGCGCGGCCCGTGGTCGAGGAACATGCTGACCGCGAACAGGGCCACGTACAGCAGAAGAACGGTCTTGATCAGCATGGCAGCCAAACCACGCAGGGGAAGCGCAAGGCTGCCATTTGGGGCTTAAGGAGCGGTGAACATACCCGCGTGCGGCGCGGTGTCGCGGCCGGACGTGACGGCCGTCACACCTCGGCGCCGGTCAGGGCGAGACGAGCTTGAGCGTGCCCTCGAACCAGGCCAGCGCCTCGCCCATCGAGCGGGCGCGCCGGACCAGCTTTCCCCCGGCATAGACGGCGTACTCGCCGCCCGGATGGGCGCCGTGGGCGTATTTGCAGACGGTGTAGACCGGCCGGTCGCTCGCCCGGCGGAAGATCGAAAAGGCGGCGTGGCGGCTGTCCTGGTCGATGGCGTAGTCGCGCCACTCGCCGCCGATCACCCGGCGGCTGTATAGCGACAGAAGCTGGTTCAGTTCGTGGCGGCGAAAGCACACCGCGGTGGCGGCGCGCCGGTAATCGGCCAGGCGCAGGACGGGGGCGACCTTGGCTTATGTCACGCTCTCCATCGGCGAGGTGTCATCATTGTTTCGCATTTCGGCTGGCGCGTCCAGCGCCCTGGGCGGGCGATTCCGTCGCGCCGCCGCGCGTTTGCCTCCGCCCCCGCCAGGCGCTATTTTGCGGGACCGGCCCTGTGAGGAGTTCCGGCGCGTGGGCGATATCTTCCGCGAAATCGACGAGGAGCTGAAGCAGGAGAAATACCTGCGGCTCTGGAAGAAGTACGGCAACCGCGTGATGACCGCGGTGGCGGTCGTGCTTCTGATCGTCGCCGGCTACTATGGCTGGCAGCGCTACCAGGAGAACCAGCGCCTGTCGGCCAGCAACCGCTATTCCGAGGCGCAGGCGCTGGTGGCCGGCGGCAAGCACGAGGAGGCGGCCACCGTCTTCGCCAATCTGGCCGATAGTCGGGCCGGGCAGCTACCGCACCCTGGCCCGGCTGCAGCGCGCGGCGCTGCGCGCCGATGGCGGCGACGTGGCCGGCGCTGTCGAGATCTACGACCGGGTGGCGGCCGATGACGGCGTCGACCCGGCGCTGCGCCACGCGGCCACGGTCCTCGCGGTGCTGCACAGCCTCGATCTGCCCAAGATCGACGCGCGCCAAGCTGGACGCCAAGCTGGCGCCGCTCGACACGCCGACCGGGCCGTGGCGCTTCTCGGCGCGCGAGCTGCGCGCGCTGGCGGCGCTCAAGACGGGCGACGCCAAGACCGCAAAGGATCTGTACCGCCAGCTTGCCGACAATGCCGACGCGCCCCAGTCGCTGCGCGCTCGCGCGGCCGAGATGCTGGCAGTCCTGGGCGGCTAGGGCATGATGCAGCGAATTTTCCACCGCGCCGGCTGCGCGGCCGCGCTTCTCGCCGCCATGGCGCTCGCCGGCTGCAACTCGGGCTATTTCGGCGGCAGCGACAGCAAGGAGCCGCTGAAGGGCGAGCGCATCTCGGTGCTGTCGCTCGACACCTCGCTGAAGCCCGACAAGCGCATCCAGGACGTCGAGGTGCGGCTGCCGCGTCCCTACCGCAATGCCGACTGGCCGCAGCCGGGCGGCGTGCCGACCCACGCCAACTACCATCTGGCCGCGCCGGGCAAGCTCGCCGTCGCCTGGCAGGTCGACGCGGGCGAGGGCTCGTCCGACGACGCCCAGCTTCTTGCGCCCCCTGTGGTGGCGGCCGGGCGCGTCTACGTGCTCGATGCCGCCGCCAACCTGCGCGCCTTCGATGCCAAGACCGGCCGCGACGATCTGGCATGTCGACCTCACCCCCGAGGACGAGGACGAAGGGCCGCGCGGCGGCGGCGTCGCCTTCTTTCGGCGGCCGGCTCTACGTCACCACCGGCTTCGCCGACGTGTTCGCGCTCGACGCCGCAGACCGGCAAGCGGGTCTGGACGCACCGCGTCTCCGGGCCGATGCGCGCCGGCCCCACCGTGCTCGGCGGGCGCGTCTTCGTCGTCACCATCGCCAACGAGCTGCACGCGCTTGTCCGCCGACGATGGGCACGAGCTCTGGATGCATGCCGGCATCGTCGAGCCCGCCGGCCTCCTCGGCGGGGCGAGCCCGGCGGCCCAGGACGACGTGGTGGTCGCCGCCTACACGTCGGGCGAGCTGTTCGCGCTGCGCGCCGAGAACGGCCGCGTCGCCTGGCAGGAGACGCTGACGCCGCTGCGCCGCGCCGACCCGGTCTCCGAGATCGCCCAGATCAAGGGCGATCCGGTGATCGACCGCGGCCGGGTGATCGCCATCTCCAACTCCGGCCGCATGGTCGACGATCGACCTGCGCACCGGCGGGCGCGTGTGGGAGCAGGAGGTCGCAGGCGTGCACACGCCCTGGGTCGCCGGCGCCTACATCTACGTCGTCACCACCGGCGGCCGAGGTGGTCTGCCTCGACCGGCGCGACGGCGGCGTGCGCTGGGTGACCCAGCTCCCGCGCTACCGAGGACCCCGAGGACAAGGAGGACCCGATCCGCTGGACCGGGCCGGTGCTGGTCGTCGGACCGGCTGCTGGTGCCCGCCTCGGACGGCGAGATCTGGTCCGTCTCGCCCTATACCGGCCAGCCGCTGGGCCGCATCAAGCTCGGGGCCGGCGTGCTCGATCGCGCCGGCGGTGGCCGACGGCACCGTCTACGTGCTGACCGACGACGCGACGCTCGTAGCGCTGCGCTAGCCGGCGCGGGGACCGCATGGTCTTCACCGTCGCCATCGTCGGACGGCCCAATGTCGGCAAGTCGACCCTGTTCAACCGGCTGGTCGGAAGGCGCGCGGCCATCGTCGACCCGATGCCGGGCGTCACGCGCGACCGGCGCGAGGGCGAGGCACGGCTGGCCGACCTGCGCTTCCGGGCGATCGACACCGCCGGGCTCGAGGACGCCGCCGCCGCGACCCTCGAGGCGGCGATGCGCGCCCAGACCGAGCGCGCGCTCGCCGAGGCGGACGTCGCGCTGTTCCTGATCGACGCGCGGGCCGGGCTCACCCCGCTCGACCGCCATTTCGCGGCGTGGCTGCGCCGCCTTCATGCGCGGGTGATCCTCGTCGCCAACAAGTCCGAGGGGCGGGCGGGCGAGGCCGGCGCGCTCGACGCCTACGAGCTTGGCATGGGCGCGCCGATCGAGCTCTCGGCCGAGCATGGCGACGGGATGACCGAGCTCTACGACGCCCTCAAGCCGCTGCTCGCCGAGACGGAGGAGACGGCGGCGCCGGAGGACGCGCCGCCTTTGCACCTCGCCATCCTCGGACGGCCCAATGTCGGCAAATCGACCCTGGTCAACCGCCTGGTCGGCGAAGAACGCATGCTGACCGGACCCGAGCCGGGCGTCACGCGCGACGCCATCGCCATCGAATGGCGCTGGTCCGGGCGCCGGGTGCGGCTGGTCGACACGGCCGGCATCCGCCGCCGCGCGCGCGTCACCGCGGCGCTGGAGCGGGCGGCCGTGGCCGACGCGCTGCACGCCGTGCGCTATGCCGACACGGTGGTGCTGGTGCTCGACGCGACCGCGCCGATGGAGCGCCAGGACCTGACCATTGCGCGCCATGCGATCGACGAGGGGCGGGCGCTGGTGGTGGCCGCCAACAAGTGGGACATGGTGTCCGATGGGCCGGCCACACGGCGCGCGATCGTCGAGCGGCTGGAGGATTCGCTCGCCCAGGCGAAGGGCGTGCCGGTGGTCGCGATCTCGGCGCTGACGGGCGACGGGACCGGCCGGCTGATGCGCGCGGTGGGCGAGGTGGACCGCGCGTGGAACAAGCGCCTGCCGACCGGCCCGCTCAACCGCTGGCTGACGGAGATGACGGCGCGCCACGCCGCGCCCGCCGCGGCCGGCCGCCCCGTGCGCCCGCGCTATATCACCCAGGTGAAAGCGCGCCCGCCGACCTTCGCCCTGTTCGTCAACCGGCCGGCGGACGTCGAGGAGAGCTACCTGCGCTACCTCGCCAACGGGCTGCGCGACGCGTTCGAGCTCCACGGCGTGCCGATCCGCATCCTGCCGCGGCGCGGCAAGAACCCTTTCGACAGCAGGAAGGATTAGGGCCGGGCCCCTCACCCTGTCCCTCTCCCGAGGGAGAGGGACAGGGTGAGGGGCGTGATCCGGCCCGGAGGCGGACTAATTGTTGCCGGGCGTGACGCGCGGCGGGCGGGCGTTGGGCTGGGCGCGGACCAGCTCGCCGTGGCGGGTGCAGGCGGGCTCGGCCAGCTCGACGAACACGCCGGTGATGCTGTCCGGCGTGGGGAAGTCCATCGGGTCGAGGCCGGGGAACGCCTCGGCGTGCATGTCGGTGCGCAGCCCGCCCGGATCGACCAGGTTGATGCGCAGGTTCGACTTCTCGTTCTCCTTCGCCCACACCTCGACCAGGCATTCCAGCCCCGACTTGCTGACCGAGTAGCACGCGCCGTAGGCCGGGCGATGGCGCGCCGCGGCCGAGGTCAGGAACATCGCGCGGCCCGCGTCCGAGGCGCGCAGCAGGGGATCGAAGGCGCGGATCAGCCGCCAGTTGGCGGTCAGGTTGACGGAGATCTCGCGCTCCCACGCGTCGGGCTCGATCTGCGGGGTGGGCGTGCGCGGGCCCAGCACGCCGGCATTGCCGACGAGCACGTCGAGCCGGCCGAACCGCTCGGCGACGGCCACCGCCATCTGGTCGATTTCGGCGCCGTTGGCGAGGTCCATCGGCACCAGCGTCGCCGGCACCGGCTCGCGCCCGGCCGCTGTTGCGTCGGCGCGGATGTCGTCGTCCACCTCCTCGAGCGCGCCGGTGGTGCGCGCCACCAGCACGACCTGCGCGCCCTCGGCGGCGAAGCGCCGCGCCACCGCCGCGCCGATGCCGCGCGAGGCGCCGGTGATCAGCGCGATGCGCCCTTCGAGCCTGCCGTCCGCCATTCTAGTCACCCTTCGTTTGCGACGGCGAAGGTAACCACACATCGGTCCGGTGGCCAGGGGCGGATGATGCCGACCCTTCCCTTGTCACCCCGGACGAGCCGCCTTGGCGGCGAAGTCGGGCCCGTGCGTCCTGCGCCGTGACGCGGAAGTATGGATCCCCCTCGCGCCGCGAACGGTGTTCGCGGCTTGGCAGGGATGACAACCGGGAGGGCGAAGAGGCTGCCTAGGCCAGGTGGCGGAACAGGGAAAGCTGGCGGGCGAGGTCGCCCTCCTCCTGGTCGGTCAGGGCGACGGGGTAGTCGCCCGAGAAGCAGGCGTCGCAGAATTGCGGCTTGTCGCCGGTGCGGCCTGGCTCGCCCATCGCGCGGTAGAGCCCGTCGATCGAGACGTAGGCCAGCGAATCGGCGCCGATGATGCGCGCCATCTCGGCGACGTCGTGGCTCGCGGCGAGCAGGGCGCTGCGCTCCGGCGTGTCGACGCCGTAGAAGCAGGAATGGGTGGTCGGCGGCGAGGCGATGCGCATATGCACCTCGGTCGCGCCGGCCGCGCGCACCATCTCGACGATCTTGGTCGAGGTCGTGCCGCGCACGATGGAATCGTCGACCAGCACGACGCGCTTGCCGGCGATGATCGAACGGTTGGCGTTGTGCTTCAGCCGCACGCCGAGATGACGGATATGGTCCGCCGGCTCGATGAAGGTGCGCCCGACATAGTGGTTGCGGGTGATGCCCAGCTCGTAGGGGATGCCCGCCTCGCCGGCGTAGCCGAGCGCCGCGGGCACGCCCGAATCCGGTACCGGCACGACGATGTCGGCGGCCACCGGCGCCTCGCGCGCGAGCTCGCTCCCGATGCGCCGGCGCGCCGCGTAGACGCTGCGCCCGCCGACGTTGGAATCGGGGCGGGCGAAATAGATGTACTCGAAGATGCAGAAGCGCGGCGCGCGCGGCGGGAACGGCTTGATTGAGCGCACGCCCTCGGCGCCGATCACCACCACCTCGCCCGGCTCGATCTCGCGCACGAAGCGCGCGTTGATGATGTCGAGCGCGCATGTCTCCGACGCCAGGATCCAGGCGTCGTCGAGATGGCCCAGCACCAGCGGCCGGATGCCCAGCGGGTCGCGCACCCCGATCATCGCCTCGTTGGTCAGCGCGCCGAGCGCATAGGCGCCCTCCACCTGGGTCAGCGCGTCGATCAGCCGGTCGGTCACGGTCGCCTGCGGGCTGGTCGCCGTCAGGTGGATGATGACCTCGGTGTCGGTGGTGGACTGGAACAGGCACCCCCGGCGCACCAGCTCGCGGCGCAGCTTGCGCGCGTTGGTCAGGTTGCCGTTATGGGCGATGGCGAAGCCGCCCGATTCGAAATCGGCGTAGAGCGGCTGGACATTGCGCAGCACCGTCTCGCCGGTCGTCGAATACCGGTTATGGCCCAGCGCCGCCATGCCCGGCAGGCGCGCGATCACCGCCTTGTCGCCGAAATTGTCGCCGACATGGCCAATCGCGTGGTGCGGGTGGAAGCTCTCGCCGTCGAAGGACACGATCCCCGCGGCTTCCTGGCCGCGATGCTGCAAAGCGTGCAGCCCCAGCGCGGTCAGCGCCGCGGCGTCGCCGTGCCCGTAAATGCCGAAGACGCCGCACTCCTCGTGCAGATGGTCGTCGTCGAAGGGGTTGGTGGTCAGCATGGACTCCGCGTCCGGGGCGGCGCGGGGACGGTCCGCGCCTGCACCTGCCAGATAGCGCGTCCGCCGCTCGAGGGCAATGGCGCGAGGCTGGCGAATTTCCGCACCCTACTTTGTCGAATCGAAAAGCCGGTCGAGGTCGCGTCTCTCCTCGGTCGAATAGCCGGGGCGGGCGGTGCCGTCCGGCGCCTTGGGCGCGGGGGCCGTCAGACGCTCGAACTGGCGCTCGATGTCGCGGCGCGAGGCGCCCTCGTTGCCCAGCACCCGGCGGCACAGGGAAAGGGCGTTGGGCGGGCCGAGGGCGCAGCCGCCGAGGGTGAGGCTCTCGACAACCGGAAGACCGCGCGATTCGCGCGCCCAGTCGGGCCAGGTCTTGCGCGGCCCCGCCGCCCAGGACGCGCCGAAATAGGCGACGCACAGGAGGACCGCCCCGAACGCCACCCCGAACACGAAGCCCAGCGAGCGGTCCAGCGCCGACAGCGCGCTGCCCCGCACCAGCCCGGAGATGCGGTGGCGGATGAAGGCGAGGACGACCAGGCTGCCGATGAACAGCAGCGCGCCGGCGGTGATGTCGGCGGCGATGCGCAGCGATATGTATTGCCGGGCGATCGGCGCCAGCTCGGGAAACCCGTACATGGTGGCGAACACCGCGCCGACCCAGGCGGCGATCGCCAGCACCGACTGGACGAAGCCGCGCAGGAACCCGCCCAGCCCGGCGACCACCAGCACCGCGATCAGCGCGATGTCGATCACGTTCATGCGCGCGCCGCCCGCGGGCCGTCGGCGCCGCCGAGCCGCGCGACCAGCGCGTCGAGCCGGGCGATGGGCGCAGTCTCGAACCCGGCGGGCGCGGACGGGCGGCCCTTGCTGCGGGCCGGCAAGATGGCGCGGCGGAAGCCCAGCTTGTGCGCCTCGCGCAAGCGCAGCTCGGGCTGGCTCACCGCGCGCACCTCGCCGGCGAGGCCGATCTCGCCGAACACCACAGTGTCGGGCGGCGTCGGCGTGCCGGTCAGGCCGGAGACCAGCGCGGCCGCCACGGCGAGGTCGGCGGCCGGCTCGGCGATGCGCAGCCCGCCGGCGACGTTCAGGTAGACCTCGCACCCGCCGAAGCCGAGGCCGCAGCGCGCCTCCAGCACGGCCAGCACCATCGCCAGCCGGCCTGAATCCCAGCCGACCACGGCGCGGCGCGGCGTCGCCTGGGTCGAGCGCACGACCAGCGCCTGGATCTCGACCAGCAGCGGGCGCGTGCCCTCGATGCCGGCGAACACGGCGGCGCCCGGCACCTCCTCGGTCCGGTCGGCCAGGAACAGCGCCGACGGGTTCTCGACCCCGGCCAGCCCGGCGCCGGTCATCTCGAACACGCCGATCTCGTCGGTCGGGCCGAACCGGTTCTTGATCGCGCGCAGGATGCGGAACGGGTGGCCGCGCTCGCCCTCGAAATAGAGCACCGTGTCGACCATGTGCTCGAGGACGCGCGGGCCGGCGATCGCGCCCTCCTTGGTGACGTGGCCGACGAACAGCACGGTGAAGCCGCGCCTTTTGGCGAGCCGCACCAGCGCCTCGGTGCGAGGCGCGCACCTGGGCGACCGTGCCCGGCGCGGAGTTCGAGCGTGTCGACATACATGGTCTGGATCGAGATCGATCACCACCACGCGCGGGCCGGAGGGCTGATCCAGCGCCGCCGCGATGTCGCGGACGTCGGTCGCGGCGGCGAGCCCGACGGGCGCGGCGCCCAGCCCCAGCCGGGCCGCGCGCATGCGGATCTGGTCGGCCGATTCCTCGCCCGAGATATAGGCGCAGGTGACGCCGCCAGCGAGCGCGGCGGCCGCCTGCAGCAGCAGGGTCGACTTGCCGATGCCGGGATCGCCGCCGATCAGCACCGCCGAGCCCGGCACCAGCCCGCCGCCGACCACCCGGTCGAACTCGGCGATGCCGGTGGCGAGGCGCGGCGACCGGCTCGGCCGCGCCGGCGAGCGACGTGAACTCGACGGCGCGTCCCTTGGCGCCCTTCAGCCCCTTGGGCGGGCCGGCGATCGCGGCCTCCTCGACGATGCTGTTCCAGGCTCCGCAGGCGTCGCACTTGCCCGACCAGCGCGGGCTTGCCGCGCCGCATTCCTGGCAGACATAGCGCGCGGCGGTCTTGGCCATCTAGGTTTCGACCTCGAAATGGTCGGACCCCCCTCCCCAACCCTCTCCCTTAAGGAGGGCGGGGGCGTGCGCCTCAGTCGGTGCGCTTGGTGGGAAGCGGGAGATCACCCCGAGCGGACGGGGCGTGAATGCAAGGGTTCCTTCTCCCCTCGAGGGAGAGGGACAGGGTGAGGGGTCAATCAGTCGGCCCCGCCTCACGTGCGCCGGACCTCCATCTGGATGGGTCCATCGGCGCGGCCGTGGATGAACTGGTCGACATACGGGTTGCCGGAGGCGTCGATCTCCCCGGTCGGGCCGGCCCAGATGATGCGCCCGCCATAGATCATGGCGATGCGGTCTGAGATCTTGCGCGCCGACGCCATGTCGTGGGTGATCGAAAGCGCCGTCGCGCCCAGCCGCTTCACCGAGGCGACGATCAGGTCGTTGATCACGTCGCCCATGATCGGGTCGAGGCCGGTGGTCGGCTCGTCGAAGAACAGGATCTCCGGCTCGGCGGCGATGGCGCGGGCCAGCGCCACGCGCTTCTGCATGCCGCCCGACAGCTCGGCCGGGCGCAGCTCGCCGACCTCGGCGCCCAGCCCGACATTGGCGAGCTTCTCGATCGCGATCTCCCGCGCGCGCCCGCGGTCCATGCGGCGCCCCTGGATCAGGCCGAACGCCACGTTCTCCCACACCGGCAGGGAATCGAACAGGGCCGCGCCCTGGAACAGCATGCCGAACTTGCGCAGCACCCGCTCGCGCCGGCGCCCGGCCATGCCGGCCGTCTCCTCGCCGTCGATGACGATCGAGCCGGAATCGGGGCGCATCAGCCCCAGCATGTTCTTGATCAGCACCGACTTGCCCGAGCCGGACCCGCCGATCACCACGACCGATTCCGACCGGCCGATCTCCAGATCGATGCCGTTCAGCACGCGCTTCGGCCCGAACGACTTGTGCAGGCCCTTGATGGCGATCTTGGGGGCGGCGCCGTTCATTTCGCGAAGAACAATTCGGTGATGACGTAGTTGAACGACAGGATCAGGATCGAGGCCGACACCACCGCGTTGGTGGTCGCCTGGCCCACCCCCTCGGCGCCGCCCTTCGACTGGTAGCCGTGATAGCAGCCCATCAGCGCGATCAGGAAGCCGAACACCGCGGCCTTCACCAGGCCCGAGATCACGTCGATCGGCTGCAGCACGTCCCAGCGTGTTGGACAGGTAGGTGGCCGGGTTGAAGCCCAGCTTGCCGATCGAGATGATGTAGCCGCCGAACACGCCGATGATGTCGGCGACGAACACCAGGCAGGGCAGCATCACGAGCCCGGCGATCAGGCGCGGCGCCACCAGGTACTTGAACGGGTTGGTCGACAGCGTCACCAGCGCGTCGATCTGCTCGGTGACGCGCATGGTGCCGATCTCGGCCGCCATCGCCGCGCCGATGCGGCCCGCCACCATCAGCCCGGCCAGCACCGGCGCCAGCTCGCGCGTCACCGACAGGACGACCACGTTGGCGATGGCGCTTTCGGCGTTGAAGCGCGAAAACCCGGTGTAGCTCTGCAGCGCCAGCACCATGCCGGTGAACACGGCGGTCAGCCCCACGACGGGCAGCGAGTAGTAGCCGACATCGATGATCTGGCGCGCGATCAGCCGCGGATAGATCGGCGGGGTGACGCAGTTCGCCACCGCGGTCGAGGCGAAGATGCCGAGCCGGCCGGTCGCGGCCAGGAAGGCGAGGAACACCCGCCCGATGGGCGGCGAGGGGGTTCACGCGCCCGTGCCGCGATAGACGCGCCGGTAGCGCCGCCCGAGCGAAGTGAGGATTTCGTAGCCGATGGTGCCCGCCTCGCGCGCCAGTTCGTCCGGCGGATGGTGCGGCCCGATCAGCTCCACGAACGCGCCGGCATGGGCGGCGTCCTCCGGCACGCCGGTGACGTCGAGCGTGATCAGATCCATCGAGACGCGCCCCACCACCGGCACGCGCATGCCCCCGATTTCCGCGCTGCCCCGGTTCGACAGGGACCGCAGATACCCGTCGGCATACCCCACGGCCACCGTTGCCACGCGCGAGGGCGCGGCGACACGGTGCGTGGCACCATAGCCAACGGTCCGGGGGCTGTCAATCTGGCGCACCTGCAGGATTCGCCCTTTCAGCTCAATGACTTGAGCCATCGGATTGGGGGCGGATTCGAGCGGCGCCAAGCCGTAGATCGCGGCGCCCGGCCGGGCCAGGTCGAGCCGGTATTCCGGGCCGAGGAATACCGCCGACGAGTTGGCGATGGACGCCGGCGCAGCGGGCAGGTGGGCGCGCAGCGCCTCGAAGCTGCGCAGCTGGCATCGCGTCCAGCGGGTTGTCGCGCTCCTCCGCGCAGGCGAGGTGGCTGAGGACGAGGCGCAGCTCGAGGCCCGCCAGCGCGGCCGGATCGGCGGCGAGGCGCCCGACGTCGCCGGCCTCGAGCCCGAGGCGCGACATGCCGGTGTCGATGTGGATCGCGACGGCCACCGGCGCTGCGCGGCGCGCGCGCGAATGCGGCGAGGCGCGCCACCTCGTCCGGCGTGTTGGCCACCGGCACCAGCGCGCGGGCGGCCATCTCCGCCTCCTCGCCCCGGGCGACGCCGTGCATCACGTAGATCGCCGCGTCGGGCAGGGTCTCGCGCAGGGCGATCCCCTCCTCGGCATGGGCGACGAAGAACGACCGGCACCCGGCGGCGGCGAGGGCGCGCGCCACCGGCGCCATGCCCAGCCCGTACCCGTCCGCCTTGACCACCGCGCCGCATTCGGCGCCGCCCAGCCGGTCCCGCAGCAGACGCCAGTTCGCCGCCACCGCATCGAGATCGACGGTCAGGACCGCCCCCGCCTGCGCGTCCGTGGTCATCGGGCGAGGACCTTCAGGGACCCCTCTCCCTGTCCCTCCCCCTCAAGGGGGCAGGGGACGCCGGCACAGGCGGCCATTCCTGATGCGGCCCCGTCGCAGCCTGCATGTGACGCACGGGCCGATGTACACGCCCCCTCCCCCCTTGAGGGGGAGTGTTGGGGAGGGGGGTGATCAGGCTGTCGGGGTGCATGTGGATGTCACCACGAGACCCAGAGAACACTTTTCCTCGCAATGAGGGGAGAAATCTCTGTGCCTCTGTGTCTTTGTGGTTCCGGTTCCGATCAGAACGGCACGTCGCGGGCGCGGTCGTCCTCGAGATTGCCGAACTTGGTGTACTCGCCCTCGAAGCTCAGCATGACGCGGCCGGTCGGGCCGTGGCGCTGCTTGGCGATGATCACCTCGGCCAGGTTGTGGACCTGGTCCATCTTGGCGATCCATTCGTCGTGCTCGGGCGTGCCCTCGCGCGGCTGGGCGCGGCCCAGGTAGTATTCCTCGCGGAAGATGAACGTCACCACGTCGGCATCCTGCTCGATCGCCCCCGAATTCGCGAAGGTCGGAGAGCTGCGGCCGCTTGTCCTCGCGCTGCTCGACCGCGCGGGAGAGCTGGGACAGGGCCAGAACGGGAACGTCCAGCTCCTTGGCGAGCGTCTTGAGGCCGCGGGTGATCTCGGAGATTTCCAGCACGCGGTTCTGCTCGCGCCCGCCGCTGCCGGCCACGAGCTGCAGGTAGTCGACGACGATCAGCCCCAGCCCGTGCTGGCGCTTGAGGCGGCGCGCCCGGGTGCGGAGCTGCGAGATCGTGAGCGCCGGCGTGTCGTCGATATAGAACGGCGCGCGCTGCAGGTTCTGGCTCGCCATGACCAGCCGCTCGAACTGGTCGTGCGCCAGCTCGCCCTTGCGGATCTTCTCCGACGGGATCTGCGCCTCCTCGGCCAGGATGCGGGTGGCGAGCTGCTCGGCCGACATTTCCAGCGAGAAGAAACCGACGACCGCCCCGTCCTCGGCGCTGGCGAGGCGCGACTTGGCGGCGTGGAAGGCGATGTTGGTGGCCAGCGCGGTCTTGCCCATCGACGGCCGGCCGGCCAGGACCAGCAGGTCCGAGGTGTGCAGCCCGCCCAGCAGCAGGTCGAGCTTGCCGAAGCCGGTGGCGATGCCGGACGAGGCCGCCCCTCGCGCTGGAAGGCCGACTGCGCCATGTCGATGGCGCTGGCGATGGCGTCGTGGAAAGGCTGGAACCCGCCCTCGAAATCGCCCGCGGTGGCGAGCTCGTAGAGCTTCTGCTCGGCCGGCTGGATCTGCTCGCCCGCGCTTTCCGGCAGGGTCGTGTCGTAGGCGTCGTTGACCACGTCCTCGCCGAGGTCGATCAGCCGGCGGCGCAGATGCAAATCGTAGACGATCCGCCCGTAATCGCCGGCGTTGATCACCGTCACCGCCGCGCGGGCGAGGCGGGCGATATAGTCGGCCCCGCCGACGTCGGCGAATTCGGGGTCGGTGTCGAACACGTGCTTCAGCGTCGTGCCGTCGGCGATCTGGCCGCGCTCGATCAGCCGGGAGCAGGCGTCGAAGATGCGCCCGTGCAGCGGGTCGGCGAAATGCTCGGGGCGCAGGAACTCCGAGACGCGCTCATAGGCGCGGTTATTGACCAGGACGGCGCCCAGAAGCGCCTGCTCGGCCTCGGTGTTGCGCGGCGGAACGCGGAATGCGGCCCCGTCTCGGCGTCCGCGCTCGGCCGGGTGGAGGCGGGCGACGATCGTTTCATCGTTGGTTGCCATGGCGCGGACCCTACGACGAACCGACCGCGCCAGGCGAGGGGCCCGCGCGATGCGCGATTCGCCCGCCGCTACGGCACAAGTTGCAGGGTCAACCGCCAATCGCGACGAATCGGATGGGCGGCGCGATTCCAGTCGGGGCAGTTCGGCGCGGCGGGCCATGCCTGTGGATAGCGGGTGAACAAGCTCAAAATATCTGTGGATAAGGCTCGTGATCTTACCGTGACGGCGCAAGGATTCCCGAAATTTTGGCCTTTCCCGCCCTGGTCTTGCCGTGTTCCCTGTGCACGCTTGACTCTTGGAACCTTCTGGAGGGGGACATGTTCAAGAAACCCGCTTCCGGCGCCGGCCCCGACGCCACCGTCCGACCTCGCCATCCCCGGCAGCGACAAGGCCGACGCCTCTGCGCCCAAGCCGGCGCGTCACGTGCCGGCGCCGCGCGAAGAGCGCTCGCGCCTGATCGTCGGGCCCGAACATCAAACTCAAGGGCGCCGAGATCACCGATTGCGACACGCTGGTCGTCGAGGGCCGCGTCGAGGCGGCGATGGACAGCCGCGTCATCCAGATCGCCGAGGGCGGCGTGTTCAAGGGCTCGGTCGGCGTCGACCGCGCCGAGATCCGCGGCACGTTCGACGGCGAGATGACGGTGCGCGACCGGCTGGTCGTGCATGCCACCGGGCGCGTCGCGGGCAAGGTCCGCTACGGCCGCATGGCCATCGAGGAGGGCGGCGAGATCACCGGCGACGTGGCGGCCCTGCCGCGCAACGAGCGGGTGACCGACACCGCCGCACAACCCCAGCCGGCCACCGAGTCGCGCGCCGGAACCGTCCGCGCAGGGCGCCGCGACCGAGGGCGACGCCCTGTTGCCGGTGCGCCCGAAGCGCGAGGCGTTCGTCCATCCGGCGCGCGGCAATGGCCAGCCCAATGGCGCCGGCCATAACGCCGAGGCGGGAATAGCCGCAAGCGGGGTGGTGTAGACTCCCGGCGGGGCCGCCTGCGGATCGCTGCCGGGCCCCCGCCGGGAGGACGATGAGACATGTCGATTCGGAGCGTAGGCCCTGCGCGCGCCGCGGCCTTGGTCGCGGCGGCGCTCTGGATGGCGCTGGCCGGCGCCGCGTCGGCCGCAGACCGGCCGGTCAATCTGCGCGGCGACCCTGACCGCGGTGGATGGCGACACCGCCACGCTGGCCGAGCGGTCGGGCAAGACCTACAAGCTGGTGATCGGGCCTAAGGCGCGGCTCGGCACGCTGGTCGCGGCGAAGCTCTCCGACGTGAAGCAGGGCGAGCTATCTCGGCACCTCGGCCGTGCCGCGCGCCGACGGCAAGCTGGTCGCCCAGGAAATCCATATCCTGCCGAAGGGGTTGGGCGAGGGGCACCGCAAGTGGGACCTCACCGCCAACTCCACCATGACCAACGCCGACGTGTCGGGCATGGTATCCGCGGCCGGCGGCGAGGAGCTGACCCTCAAATACAAGGGTGGCGAGAAAGTGCTGGTCGTGCCGCCGGGCACGCCGGTGGTGCGGCCCGGCAAGCCCGACCGCGCGCTCGTCAAGCCGGGCGCGCACGTCTTCGCCGTGGCAACGAAGCAGCCCGACGGCAGCTACGATGTCGTCCGCCTTTCGGTCGGAAAGGACGGCCTCGTCCCGCCGATGTGATCGCGGGCGCGGGTCGGGGACCCGCCCCTACAGGTCGGCATCTGACCGGAAGGTTGTAGGAGCCGGTCCCCGACCGGCCCCCAGTTTGCTACGCCGCCTCGGCCTTGACGGCGACGCCCTCGATCAGCAGCCCGTCCTGGTCGGCGGTGACGTGCACCGTGTCGCCGTCGGCGATCTTGCCCTCCAGCAGCATCATGCGCCAGCGGGTTCTGCAGGTTGCGCTGGATCACCCGCTTCAGCGGCCGCGCGCCGTAGACCGGGTCGTAGCCGGCCTTCGGCCAGCCAGGCGCGCGCCGCCTCGTCGAGCTCGAGCGCGATCTTGCGGTCGGCCAGCAGCTTCGCCAGGTGGCGCAAGCTGGATGTCGACGATGCCCCTCATGTCGTCGCGGGTCAGGCGGTGGAACAGCAGGATCTCGTCGAGCCGGTTCAGGAACTCCGGCCGGAAGGCGTGCGCGCACGACCTCCATCACCTGCCGCGCGGACCTGTTCCAGGTCCTCGCCCTCGGGCTGGGCGGCGATGACGTCGCTGCCGAGGTTCGAGGTCAGCACGATCAGCGTGTTGCGGAAGTCGACCGTGCGGCCCTGGCCGTCGGTCAGGCGCCCGTCGTCGAGCACCTGCAGCAGCACGTTGAACACGTCCGGGTGCGCCTTCTCGACCTCGTCGAACAGGATCACCTGGTAGGGCCGCCGGCGCACCGCCTCGGTCAGCGCGCCGCCCTCCTCATAGCCGACATAGCCCGGCGGCGCGCCGATCAGCCGCGAGACGGCGTGCTTCTCCATGTATTCCGACATGTCGATGCGGACCATCGCCTGGTCGTCGTCGAACAGGAAGTCGGCGAGCGCCTTGGTCAGCTCGGTCTTGCCGACGCCGGTCGGACCCAGGAACAGGAACGAGCCGATCGGCCGGTTCGGGTCCTGCAGCCCGGCGCGCGCGCGGCGCACCGCGTTCGACACCGCGACCACGGCCTCGTGCTGGCCGATGACGCGGGCGCCGATGCCCTCCTTCCATGCTGCAGCAGCTTGTCGCGCTCGCCCTCCAGCATCTTGTCGACCGGGATGCCGGTCCAGCGCGACACGACCGCGGCGATGTCCTCCGACGTCACCTCCTCGCGCAGCATGTGGCTGGTGACCTCCGTGCCCGTCAGAGGCCTGCGAGCTTCTTCTCCAGCTCGGGGATCACGCCATAGGCCAGCTCGCCGGCGCGGGCCAGGTCGCCCTTGCGCTGCGCCTCGACCAGCTCCTGGCGCGCGGCCTCGAGCTTCTCCTTGAAGCTGCTGAGCCGCCGGCGAGCTTCTCCTTCTCGGCCTGCCACGCGGCGGTCAGCTCGGCCGATTTCTGCTCGAGGTTCGGCGAGCTCGCCGGTCGAGCTTCTCCAGCCGCTCCTTCGAGGCCGCGTCGGTCTCCTTCTTCAGCGCCTCGCGCTCGATCTTGAGCTGGATGATGCGCCGGTCGAGCTCGTCGATCTCCTCGGGCTTGGAATCGACCTCCATGCGCAGCCGGCTCGCCGCCTCGTCCATCAGGTCGATCGCCTTGTCGGGCAGGAAGCGGTCGGTGATGTAGCGGTTCGACAGCGTCGCCGCCGAGACGATCGCGGAATCGGTGATGCGCACGCCGTGGTGCAGCTCGTACTTCTCCTTGAGGCCGCGCAGGATCGAGATCGTGTCCTCGACCGTCGGCTCGCCGACGAACACCGGCTGGAAGCGCCGCGCCAGCGCCGCGTCCTTCTCGATGTGCTTGCGGTACTCGTCGAGCGTGGTCGCGCCGATGCAGTGCAGCTCGCCGCGCGCCAGCGCCGGCTTCAGCATGTTGGAGGCGTCCATCGCGCCCTCGGCCGCGCCGGCGCCGACCAGCGTGTGCAGCTCGTCGATGAACAGGATGATCTCGCCCTCGGCGGCCTGGATCTCCTGCAGGACGGCCTTCAGCCGCTCCTCGAACTCGCCGCGGAACTTGGCGCCGGCGATCAGCGCGCCGAGGTCGAGCGCCAGCAGGCGCTTGTCCTTCAGGCTTTCCGGCACGTCGCCGTTGACGATGCGCAGCGCGAGCCCCTCGACGATGGCCGTCTTGCCGACGCCGGGCTCGCCGATCAGCACGGGGTTGTTCTTGGTGCGGCGCGACAGCACCTGGATGGTGCGGCGGATTTCCTCGTCGCGGCCGATGACCGGGTCGAGCTTGCCGTCGCGCGCCGCCTGCGGTCAGGTCGCGGGCGTACTTCTTCAGCGCGTCGTACTTGTCCTCGGCGGTCGCGCGTGTCGGCGGTGCGGCCCTTGCGCATCTCCTCGATCGCCGTGTTCAGCCCCTGGGCGGTGACACCGGCGTCGGCCAGCGCGCGGCCCGCCGGGGTGGAGCTCGGCCAGCGCGAGGGCCAGCAGCAGCCGCTCCACGGTGACGTAGGAATCGCCCGCCTTCTCGGCGATCTTCTCGGCCTGGTCGAACAGCCTGGCCGTCTCCGGCGCCAGATAGACCTGGCCCGACGCCGCCCTCGACCTTGGGCAGCTTGGCGAGCTCGGCCTCGACGCCATTCAGCGCCTTGGCGGGGTCGCCGCCCGCGGCGCGGATCAGGTTCGCGGCCAGCCCTTCCTTGTCCTCGAGCAGCACCTTGAGGACGTGCTCGGGCGCGAGCTGCTGGTGGTTGGATCGCAGGGCGAGCGTCTGGGCGGACTGGAGGAAGCCCTTTACGCGCTCGGTATATTTCTCGAATTCCATGATTCGGCAACTCCCTGACGAGACATTGCGTGCTGTTGGCCCCCAATACAGGCAGGCCCGTTAACGCGCCTTGACCCCGATCAAATGGCGGCCGCGGCGACCTTTCCAATATGGCGCGGCTGCGCCGCTTTCCAAGGGCCGAGCGCGGCGCTCAGCGCGGGTTTCGGGGGCCGAAGGCCCGCTCAGCCGCCTTCCGCGGCGGCCTCGATCGCGGCTCGGAAGCGGGCGATGCCCTCTGCCACGCTGCCGTCATTGGCGATGGTGCGCGCGATCACGCCGGCGGGCAAAGGCGCGCCCTGGCGCGCCAGCCGCCCGGCCAGCGCGACGGCCCCTTCGCGCGCCCGCGACGCGAGGCGGGCGGCCAGCAGCTCCGCCGGTGCGGTGACGGCAATGACGGCGACGGGGGGAAGACGTTCGGCCGCGTCGGCCACCACCGCGCGCGAGACGTTGGCGACGACGTGCCGTCCGGCGGCCAGCGCCTCCCCCAGCCCGGCCGGCAGGCCGTAGCCCAGCCCGTGCGCCTCCCACGCGAGGAGGTAGCCTCCCGCCGCCCGGCGCGCGGCGAAGGCCGCAAGGTCGACCGGAGCGTGCGCCTCGCCCGCCGATCCGGCGGGGCGGGTGATCTCGCGCCGGGCGAATACGAAGCGGGGATCGCCGGCCAGCGCCGCCCGCGCGCCGTCGATCAGCGTGTCCTTGCCGGCGCCCGACGGCCCGACCACCAGGATCAGCGTGCCGCGCATTGCGCTCCCTTCCAGCGCCACCCCTGCCAGCGCTCCCCACCAGCGCATCGGGGTGGCCCCGGGCCCCTATCCGGCCAGGGTCTTCTTGAGGAAGGCGATGGTGCGCTCCCATGCCAGCTTAGCGGCCGGGGCATCGAAGCGCGCGCCGGCGGTGTCGTTGTGGAAGGCGTGATTGACCCCTTCGTAGACATATTTGGTGTAGTCCACGTGGGCGGCCTTCAGCGCCTTCTCGAACGCCGGCACGCGGGCGTTCACCCGGCTGTCCAGCCCGGCATAGTGCAGCAGCATCTTGGCCTTGATGTCCTTCGCCTCGTCGGGCGGCGGCGGCGGGCCGTAGAACGACACGCAGGCGACCAATTCGGGCGCGTGCGCCGCCAGACGGTCGGCCATGCCGCCGCCCCAGCAGAACCCGACGCAGCCGATCGCGGCCGACGTGTCGGGGCGGGACGCGGCGTATTTGACCGTCTCCTTCAGCTCCGAGACCGCCTCGTCCGGCGTCAGCTTGGCGAACATCTCGCGCGCCTGGTCGGCGCTGGGCGGGGTGCCGCCATGGATCGACAGCAGGTCCGGCGCCACGGCATAGAACCCGGCCAGGGCCGTCCGCCGCGCCACGTCCTCGATATGGCCGTTGAGGCCGCGATTCTCGTGGATGACGATCACCGGGGCGAGCTTGCCCTTGCCATCCTTGGCGTCCGGTGCCTCCTTCGCCTCCTTCGTCTCCTTCGCCTCCTTGGGCTTGGCCGAATAGGCGCGGACCAGCCCGGTCAGCCCGACATAGGTGACGTAGCCGGTCTCCAGCCGGGGGTCGTCGGGCGGCACTTCCGCCGCCGCGGCGGGCCGCACCTCGATCAACGGCAGCACGGCCGCCGCGGCCGCCGCCCCGCCCGTCAGCCGGGCGAGCCGCGCGAGGAACACCCGGCGCGGAAGCGGCGCGTGGGTATATTCGTCGTAGAGGTCGATGATGTCCTGGGTGATGGGCGGTGCGCTCATGGCTTTTTCCGGCGAGGCTCCCTCTGGCGGCCTTCACTACACCATACCGGCGCGCCGGCTTCCAGCATCCGGCAAAACGCGCTAAACCAGCGTGACACAAGGCGGGAGGCGAAGATGGCACGGCTGGACGGCAAGGTCGCGATCGTGACGGGCGCGGGCGGGGGCATCGGCCAGGCCTACGCCAAGGGGCTGGCCGCCGAAGGCGCCGCCGTCGTGGTGTGCGACGTGATCGACACGCAGAACACGGTCAACATCATCAAGCAGGCCGGCGGCGAGGCGGTCGGCGTCCGGTGCGACGTCTCCGACGCCAGGCAGGTCAAGGCCATGGTCGACGACACGGTGAAACGGTTCGGCAAGATCGACATCCTGGTCAACAACGCCGCGATCTTCGCGAAGTTGCGCCATCGCTCGTTCCTCGAGATCGACGACGCCGAATGGGACGACGTGATGCGGGTCAACGTGCGCGGCCCGTTCCAGGTTGCCAAGGCCGTCGTGCCCGAGATGAAAAAGAAGGGGTACGGCAAGATCATCAACATCGCCTCGGGTACGGTGATGAAGGGGGTCCCCTACTTCCTGCACTACGTCACCTCGAAGGGCGCGATCATCGCCATGACCCGCGCGCTGGCGCGCGAGGTGGGCGAGGATAATATCTGCGTCAACACCATCGCACCCGGCCTCACCGCGTCGGAGGCGGTGCTGGAGAGCGAGGCCTACAAGGACGGCGATACGACCCGCCAGCCGACCATCAACACCCGTGCCTTCAAGCGCGAGCAGTATCCCGAGGACCTGGTCGGCACCTGCCTGTTCCTCGCCTCGCCCGACAGCGACTTCATGACCGGCCAGTGCATCGTGTGCGACGGCGGCTCGGCGATGTACTAGGCCAGGCTGACGATTAGAACGGGCAGGGCGATCAGCGCGAAGACGTACGACCACGCGGCGGCCTCGGCGGTGCCGCGCTCGGGCGTGACGCCCCACAGCATCTCGACCGGCATCACGCCCTGCAGCACCACCACGGCGCGCGCCGCCGGGCTGAGCCCGAGCACGCGCACGAGCACGAGCGCGACGACGGCGCCGAGCGCGATGCGCGCCGCGCCGAGCGCCGCCGCCCGGTTGCCGGCGGGCGGGGTGCGCGCCAGCACCGCCCCCATCATCAGCAGCAGGGTGGGCGCGACCAGCGCCCCCAGCAGATGCGACGTGTTGGCGACCCAGCGCGGGGGCACCCAGCCGGCGAGGCCGAGCGCGAAGGCGAGCGCGATCGCCCAGGCCGCCGGCGCCCCCAGGATCGTGCCGGCTCGCCAGTCGCCGCGGCCCGCGGCGCGGTCGATCGCGGTCGCGACGATCGCCGTGACCGCGAAATAGGCGGTGGCGAGGGCGGCGCCGTGCGCGGGCGCCAGCGCCGGCGCGACGGCAAGCCCGATCGCGCCGGTGAGGGGCAGGGCGAGGGCCGGCAGCGCCGCCAGCGCGTAGCCCGCCCGGCGGCTCGCCGGCCAGGCGATCGCGGCCGAGACGAGAAGGGCGAGCGCCGCCGCGCCGGCCACCGCGCCCAGCGCGCCCGCCGGGGGGGCGTCCGCCCCGGCCTGCGACAGAACCAGCGCAGGCGCGCCGACCAGATAGACGAAGTCGGCGATGAAGCGCAGGTCGAAGGGCTGGCCCGCCCGCGTCCATGCATAGCCCGCCGCGATGCAGGCGTAGATCGGCATCAGGATGGCGGCATAGTCCCCCGCGGTCATCTCACGACCCCGGCAGCACGACGAGCAGCACCAGCGGCAGCATGACGTAGGAGATCGCGGTCGTCGCCACCACCATCGACGCCACCTGCTCCGGCCGGCGGTTGTAGCGCAGCGCGAACAGGTAGTTCACCACCGCCACCGGCATGGCGCATTGCAGGATCAGCACGCCGCGCTCCACCCCCTCGAGCCCGGCGAGCGTGGCGAGGCCCCAGCCGACGCTGACGCCAACCGTCTGACGCAGCACCGACAGCGCGATCGTGCGCGGCAGGTCGGCGACGGTGAGCCGGCCGATGGCGACGCCCAGCGCGACGATCATGTAGGGAATCGACAGTGCACCCAGAAAGGCGGTGCTGCCCGCCAGCCAGCGCGGCGGCGCGACGCCCGCCGCCATGAAGGCGAGCGCGATCAGGGTCGAATAGACCAGCACGTTGCGCGTCACCGACCGGAAGGACAGCTCGCCCGCGAAGGTGGCGACGCCCAGCGTGTAGTTGAGGATCGAGTTGGCGAGGAAGACGCAGACGGCGAGGGCGAGACCCTGCGGGCCGAAGGCGAACAGGCAGACCGGCAGCCCCATGTTGCCGCAATTCGAGAACACCATGGGCGGGCCGTAGACCCGAAGGTCCAGCCGGGCGATGCGCAGCGCCGCGAACCCCACCGCGGCGAAGATCACCACCGCGATCAGATAGAGCCCCGCCATGCGCGCGAACACGGCCGGCGCCACGCTGAGCTTGGTCAGGGTCGAGAAGGTCAGGCAGGGCAGCGCCACCGTGCCGACCAGCCGGCCCAGCATGTCGGCGTCGAACGTCTTGCCCGAGCGCGCCCAGGCGAAGCCGATGCCGGCGCACACGAACAGCGGCGCGATGACCGTGGCGATCTGGGGAAGCAACACGCACTCCGACGGGCAGGGGCCGGCAATCTAGCAAGCGCGGCCGGCGGCGTCAGCAACCGGTCGGCGCCCCCGGCGCCGGCGCCGCCGCACGGGCAGCATCCCACCGGATTCGGCCTTGTCCCACTTGGCACCGGCTGGTAGACCAGCCGCATCGCGCCGCCGGGCCCGCCGTCCGCCGTGGCGCCCACGCCTTTCCACTATCTCCAGGAGACGCCATGCCACCCGCCCACGACTACAAGGTCGCCGACATGAAGCTGGCCGATTGGGGCCGGCGCGAGATTTCGATCGCCGAGTCCGAGATGCCGGGCCTGATGTCGACGCGTGAGGAGTTCGGCGCCTCCAAGCCGCTCAAGGGCGCCAACATCGTCGGCTGCCTGCACATGACCGTGCAGACGGCGGTCCTGATCGAGACGCTGGTCCATCTCGGCGCATCGGTGCGCTGGTCGTCGTGCAACATCTTCTCGACGCAGGACCACGCCGCGGCCGCGATCGCCAAGGCCGGCGTGCCGGTCTTCGCCTGGAAGGGCGAGACCGAGGAGGAGTACTGGGACTGCATCGAGAAATCGATCCACGGCCCGGACGACTGGCGGCCGAACATGGTCCTCGATGACGGCGGCGACCTGACGCTGGTCATGCACGACAAGCACCCCGACCTGATGGCCCGCGTGCTGGGCCTGTCGGAGGAAACCACGACGGGCGTGCACCGGCTCTACCAGATGGAAAAGACCGGCAAGCTGATGGTGCCGGCGATGAACGTGAACGACTCGGTCACCAAGTCGAAGTTCGACAATTTGTACGGGTGCCGCGAGAGCCTGCTGGACGGGCTCAAGCGCGCGACCGACGTGATGATCGCGGGCAAGGTGGCGGTCGTCGCCGGCTATGGCGACGTCGGCAAGGGCTGTGCCCAGTCGCTGCGCGCCCAGGGCGCCCGCGTGCTGATCACCGAGGTCGACCCGATCTGCGCGCTGCAGGCCGCGATGGAGGGCTACCAGGTCGTCACGATGGACGAGGCGGCGCCGATCGCCGACATCGTCGTCACCGCCACCGGCAATGTCGACATCGTCACGATCGAGCACATGAACGCCATGAAGGACCGGGCGATCGTGTGCAACATTGGCCACTTCGACGACGAGATCCAGATCGAGGCGCTTCACAACTATCGCTGGGAAGAGGTGAAGCCCCAGGTCGACGAGGTGATCTTCCCCGACGGCAAGCGGCTGATCGTGCTGGCGAAGGGCCGGCTGGTGAATCTCGGCTGCGCCAACGGCCATCCCAGCTTCGTGATGAGCGCGTCCTTCACCAACCAGGTGATGGCCCAGATCGAGCTGTTCACCAACCGCGACGCCTACCAGAAGAAGGTGTACGTGCTGCCCAAGGCGCTGGACGAGAAGGTCGCGACGCTGCATCTCGGCAAGCTCGACGTGCACCTGACGCGCCTCAGCAACAAGCAGGCCGAGTATCTGGGCGTGTCGCAGGACGGTCCGTTCAAGTCGGACGCCTACCGCTACTAGGTGCGATTGGGGCCGCGGCCCCGGCGGCCGCGGCGTTCGGGGAGAATGTCATGGCCAACGCGAAGAAGGTGGGGTCGGATCTGGAGATCGCGCGGGCGGCGACGCTCGCGCCGATCCGCGAGATCGCCGCGAAGCTGGGCGTCGAGGAGCGGCACGTGCTGCCCTACGGCCACACCAAGGCGAAGATCGACCTGCCCTGGCTGCGCTCGCTCCCCGAAAAGCCCGATTCCAAGCTGATCCTGGTCACCGGCATCAACCCCACCCCGGCGGGCGAGGGCAAGACCACCACCACCGTCGGGCTGGGCGACGCGCTGCAGCGCCTCGGCAAGAAGACCGCGATCTGCCTGCGCGAGCCGTCGCTCGGCCCCTGCTTCGGGGTCAAGGGCGGCGCCGCCGGCGGCGGCTATGCCCAGGTGGTGCCGATGGAGGACATCAACCTCCACTTCACCGGCGACTTCCACGCCATGACCTCGGCGCACAATCTGCTGTCGGCGCTGATCGACAACCACATCTACTGGGGCAACGAGCTGGGCATCGACGCGCGCCGCATCCATTGGCGCCGGGTGGTCGACCTCAACGACCGGGCGCTGCGCTCGGTGATCTCCTCGCTCGGCGGGGTCGCCAACGGCTTCCCGCGCGAGGACGGGTTCGACATCACCGTGGCGTCCGAGGTGATGGCGGTGTTCTGCCTGGCGAACGACCTCGACGACCTCAAGCAGCGGCTGGGCGACATGATCGTGGCCGAGACGCGCGGCCGCGAAGCTGATCCGCGCCCGCGACCTGAAGGCCGAGGGCTCGATGACCGTGCTGCTGAAGGACGCCATCGCGCCCAACCTGGTGCAGACGCTGGAGCATACGCCCGCCTTCGTGCATGGCGGGCCGTTCGGCAACATCGCCCATGGCTGCAACTCGGTGATCGCGACCCACGCCGCCCTCAAGCTCGCCGACTACGTGGTGACCGAGGCCGGGTTCGGCTCCGACCTGGGCGCCGAGAAGTTCTTCGACATCAAGTGCCGCAAGGCGGGGATCGCGCCGCACGCGGTGGTGATCGTCGCCACCGCGCGCGCGCTCAAGATGCATGGCGGCGTCGCGCGCGCCGAGCTCGGCAAGGAGAATTTGAAGGCGCTGGAGGCGGGCTGCGCCAACCTGCTGCGCCATGTCGAGAACGTGTCGTCCTACGGCGTGCCGGCCGTCGTCGGCATCAACCGGTTCGTCGCCGACACCGACGCCGAGATCGCTCTGATCCGCGCACAATGCGCCAAGGTGGGCGCCGAGGCGATCGAGTGCACCCACTGGTCGGACGGCGGGGCGGGCGCCGAGGCGCTGGGCCGCAAGGTGATCGAACTGGCCGCGAAGCCGTCGAGCTTCAAGACGCTCTACCCCGACGACATGGCGCTGTGGGACAAGATCGAGACCATCGCCACGAAGATCTACCGCGCCGGCCACGTCACCGCGCCCGACCGGGTGAAGAAGCAGCTCGAGACGTTCGAGGCCCAGGGCTTCCGCAACGTGCCGGTCTGCATGGCCAAGACGCAGATGAGCTTCACCACCGACCCGACCCGCATGGGCGCGCCCACGGGCCACGAGCTCAACGTGCGCGACGTGCGCATGTCGGCCGGCGCCGGGTTCCTGGTGGCGATCTGCGGCGACATCATGACCATGCCGGGCCTGCCGCGCGTGCCCGCCGCCAACTCGATCACGCTGAACGACGCCGGCCAGGTCGAGGGACTGTTCTAGGCGGCACTTCCGCTCGCCCGGACCTGCCGCATCGCCGTTCGTGCCGAGTGCGGTCCGGCGCAGCGCGGCCGCGTATCGAAGCGCGAACGACAGAATTATCCGGACGCCGCTCGCCCTTCGATACAGCCCCTTCGGGGCCACTCAAACCCGATCTCGATTATCGGGACTCTCTTAAAGCTGTCATTGCGAGGAGCGCAGCGACAGAGCAATCCAGTCAACCTTGGCGCAATCCTGGATCGCTTCCCTGCGGGACAAGCCCGCGGGTCGCAATGACGCATAGGTTCAGATCATCGAGGACTTGGTATCAGGCCGAACGGGAACGGAAGTTTTCCCGGGCGAGATTCGAAGGGCCGCACGGAACGGCGCCCTCCCCAAACGAAACCGGGCGCCCGCTGGGCGCCCGGTGAACTCGTGCCGTACTGGCCCGCGCTAGCGGCGCTGGCCCAGCAGGTTCAGCAGCATCATGAACAGGTTGATGAAGTCGAGATAGAGCCGGAGCGCGCCCCATACGGCGAGCTTGCTCGAGGTCTCGCGGTCGTGGTGCTCCGAATACTCCTCCTTGATGCGCTGGGTGTCGTAGGCGGTCAGCCCGACGAACACCAGCACGCCCGCCACCGACACGATGAACTGCAGCGCCGACGACTGGACGAACAGGTTCACCAGCGAGGCCAGGACGATGCCGATCAGCCCCATGAACAGGAACGAGCCCCAGCGCGACAAGTCGGCCTTGGTGGTGTAGCCGTACAGGCTCATCGCGGCGAAGGTGCCCGCCGAGATGAAGAACACCCGCGCGATCGACGCACCGGTGAACACCACGAAGATCGAGGCCATCGACAGGCCCATCACGCCCGCGAACGCCCAGAACAGCGCCTGGGCGGTCGATGCCTTGATCGAGTTGATCTTGAAGCTGAGGAAGAACACAAAGCCGAGCGGCGCCAGCATCACCACCCACATCAGGGGCGAGCCGTAGATCGCGTTGAACACCGCCGGGGTATGCGCCACGACGTAGGCGATGATGCCTGTCAGCACCAGCCCCGACGCCATGTAGTTGTAGACCCGGAGCATATGCTCGCGCAGGCCGACATCGACCGCCGCGCCGAGCCGGGCGCCGGTCATCACCCGTCTATTGGTTTCGAATGCCATCTCCGCTTCCTCTTGGCCGTATTACGGCAAAACCGCCTTCCTGAAATGGGGTGGCGGCCGCCGGATTCAATAGCGCGGGCCGACTATAACCCATTGAACTGCAAGGCGCAAATTGCGCCGAATTGAGGCAAATAAGGCAATGCCTGGCTTCCCGTTCGGGCGCTAGGCCGGCAGCTCGGCGGCGTGGGCGTGCGCGGCCAGCATGTCGGTCAGCCGCGAAGGGTTGCCCCGCGCCATGCCGCATTCGGTGCCGATCCCGTCCACCCGTGCGTGGCGGCGCGCCGCCGCCAGGCGCGCCTCGTCGCCCGCCCGGTCGTCGTGGTGGATCAGCCCGAGATAGAGCTGCGTGCCCGGCTTGAGCTTCAGCCCTTCCAGCGGGGCGAAATAGGCGTCGTCGGTGCGCCCCTTCGGCACCGGCAGGTGGAAGAACTGGATCGGGCGCTTCACCGCCGCGGCGACGGCGTTGGTCATCTCGACCATCAGCCCGGTGTCCTTGGGCTGCACCATGTGCTCGTCCGCCGGGCTGCCGTAGCACAGATGGTAGCCGAGCTCGACCGGCTCGGGCACCGCGTCGCCGATCTTCGCCAGCACCTCGATGCATTCGGTGCGGAAATCGACCGGCCCCTTCTCGTAGTAGCCTTCCCAGGCCAGCACCTCCTGGCACACGTCCCACTGGATGGCGATCCGGTCGCGCGGCAGGGTGTCGGCGATCTTGCGCACCTCGCCGATGAAATGCTCGGTCAGCGGCGGCAGCAAAGCGGGGCGGTCGGCCGGCACCATGTTGTTGTAGGTCGGCGCGATCGGCGTCGGGATCGAGACCTGGAACCTGACCCCGGCCGGGATGGTGCCCGCCTTCTGCAGCCGGTCGAACGTGGCGAACGACTCGATCGCCATGTCGGCATAGCCGGTGACGAAGTCGGCGGCCTTCGGCGTCATCCCCTTCTTGATGCGCAGCCGGGGGATTTCGCGCACCACCTTGCCGTCCCACTGCACGAACTGGAAGGGCGGCACGTCGTGCGCCACCTCGATCGCCGGATTCTCGGCCAGCACGTCCTGCAGGAACTTGATCCAGCTCTTGCGGATGCCGGTCTCGCCATCCGGCACGCGCACCAGATGGGGCCCGACCGCGCCCGACAAGGTGCGGAACACGGTTTCCGCATCGGGCAGCGGAATGCTGCCGACCAGGTGGACGACGGGTTGGCTCGTGTCTGGGCTCATGGTGTTCCTCCCTACGCTAGCGCGCACAGCGTGCCCCGATTCGCCGAGGCACGCAATGCGCCGGCGGCTACCGCCGATAGGGGAAGCAGCGGTCGCGGTCCAGCGTCAGGCGGAAATGCCCGGCCAGCGCGTCGATCTGCGCCTTGTGCGCCGGGTAGGGGTCGGCGTTCGAAGGCCCGACGATGATGACGCGGAAGCCGGGCTGGTCGCGCCCGCCGGGCGGCAGCATGGCGGTGACCAGCGCCTGGCCGTCCTGGTCGCGCAGGGTGAGGAACAGCGGCATGGTGCGCTGGACGTGGCGCTCGAGGCCGATATTCTGCTCGATGAACACCGACGAGGCCGGCGTGTAGCTCGCCTCCGCCGCCTCGTGCTCGCGGCGGAAATGCTTGGCGACGGCATGGTTCATCAGGCCCGATTCATGGTCGGCCTCGGCCACCGTCTCGATGCGGAACCACGCGGTCTTGTCGGGTGCGTCGCAGACGTACTTCATGGCGGTCCCCCGCTCGTTACGTCGCCCGCCGATCCTACGCCTTCCGGCGAGTCGTTTGAACGGCATGGAACTGCTAATGCCGCTTTATGGCTTTCGTAAGATGGATGGGCTATCCATCCCGGATCACGGGTTTCGGGGCCGCGCGTGACCGTCAACCTGGCCGAGCTGATTGCGGCAAGCGCCGCGCGCACGCCGGACGCCGAGGCGCTGAAGCATGGCGCGACGGCGCTGGGGTACGGCGCGCTGTGGCGCGCGGTCGACGGCGCGTCGCGCGCCCTGGTCGCGCTCGGGCATCGGCAAGGGCGACCGCGTCGCCGTCTATCTGGAGAAGCGGCCCGAGACGGTGATCGCGCTGTTCGCCGCCGCCGCCGCGGGGGGCGCGTTCGTCCCGGTGGGATCGGCCCTTCGCCCGGCGCAGGTGGCGCACATCCTGACCGACTGCGCGGTCCGCCTGCTGGTCACCTCGACCGCGCGGCTCGAGACGCTGGCCGCCGTGCTGCCGCGCTGCCCTGCGCTGCGTCAGGTGGTGGTGGTCGACGGCGACGGGGCGGGGCTCGTGCCCGTCCATGCGGCAGGCCTTGCGTGGGGGGCGAGCCTCGGCGCCGCCGGCGCGCCGGGAATGCCGCATCGCGTGATCGACAACGACATGGCGGCGATCTTCTACACCTCGGGCTCGACCGGCCTCGCCAAGGGGGTGGTGCTGTCGCACCGCAACCTGGTGGCGGGCGCGCAATCGGTCAGCGCGTACCTCGAGAACGCGGCGTCGGACCGCATCCTCGCCGTGCTGCCGCTCAATTTCGACGCGGGGTTCAGCCAGCTCACCACCGCCTTCCGGGTCGGCGCGGCGGCGGTGCTGCACGACTATGCCTTCCCGCGCGACGTGGCCCGCCTGTGTGCTGCCGAGCGCATCACCGGCCTCGCCGGCGTGCCGCCGCTCTGGAACCAGCTCTGCGATATCGACTGGCCAGACGCGGCGGCCGAAAGCCTGCGCTACTTCACCTCGACGGGCGACCGCATGCCGCTCCGCACCCTCGCCGCGCTGCGCGCCAGGCTGCCCCGCGCCAGGCCCTATCTGATGTACGGTCTGACGGAATCGTTCCGATCGACCTACCTGCCGCCCGAGGAGATCGACCGTCGGCCCAATTCCATCGGCAAGGCGGTCCCCAACGCCGACATCCTGGTGGTGCACGAAGACGGCACGCCGTGCGGGCCGGACGAGCCGGGCGAGTTGGTCCATCGCGGGGCGTTCGTCGCGCTCGGCTACTGGAACGATCCGGCGCGCACGGCCGAGCGGTTCCGCCCCGCGCCGGGACGGGAAGACGGGCTGCCGCTGGCCGAGATGGCGGTGTGGTCGGGCGACACGGTGCGGCGCGACGCCGACGGGTTCCTCTACTTCCTCGGAAGGCGCGACGCGATGATCAAGACTTCGGGCTATCGGGTGAGCCCGACGGAGGTCGAGGCGGCGATCCTTGCCACCGGCGCGGTGGGCGAGGCGGTGGCGGTCGGCGTGCCGCACTTCGCCCTCGGCCAGGCCATCGTCGCGGTGGCGACCGCGCCGGCCGGCGGCGCGCTGGACGAGGCGGCCCTGCTCGATTCGTGCCGCGCCGCGCTGCCGGCCTACATGGTGCCGCGCGCGGTGGTTGCGCGCGCCGCCCTGCCGCGCAACGCCAATGGCAAGATCGACCGCGCCGCCCTCGCGCGCGAACTCGCCGATCTGTTCGCCTCCGGCCCCGAAAACCCTTGAACCGCAGGGCGCCGGCGCCATTTTGACCGGATCGGCCGCGTTTGCTAGGTTTTGCGGCATCCAGTGGGGGGTTGCCCATGAATTCCCATACCGGCGACGGCCCGTGTAGCCGCGACACGCTTGCCGATCGCTACCGTGAGGTGCGCGGCTGGAGCGAGCGCCTGGCGGCACCCTTGTCGCCCGAGGACCAGCAGATCCAGTCGATGGACGATGCCAGCCCGACCAAGTGGCACCTCGCCCACATCACCTGGTTCTTCGAAACCTTCCTGCTGAAGCCCAACCTCGCCGGCTACGCGCCGTTCCGCGACACGTACGAGTATCTGTTCAACTCGTATTACGAGGGGGTCGGCCCGCGCCACGCGCGCCCGCGCCGCGGCATGCTGACCCGTCCGCCGGTGGCCGAGATCCTCGAATACCGCGCCCATGTCGACCGGGCGATGGCGCGGCTGATCGCGACCGCGCCCGAGGCCGGGTGGGACCGGCTCGCCGGGCTGATCGAGCTCGGGCTGCATCACGAGCAGCAGCACCAGGAGCTGCTGCTGACCGACATCGAGCACGCCCTGTCGTGCAATCCCACAGCGCCGTCCTACCGCGCCGACGGGCGAGCCGGCCCGCGCTAACCGCGCGCCCGAGCTCGGCTGGGTGGGGTTCGCGGGCGGCATCTACGAGATCGGCCATGACGGGCAGGGCTTCGCCTTCGACAACGAAGGCCCGCGCCACCGCGCGCTGGTCGAGGATTTCCGCCTGGCGAGCCGCGCCGTGACCAACGGCGACTGGCTGGACTTCATCGAGGACGGCGGCTATCGCACCGCTGCGCACTGGCTGGCCGACGGCTGGACCACGGTGCAGAAGGAAGGCTGGACCGCGCCGCTCTACTGGCGCAACGGCGACGGCTGGCGCGAGTTCGGCCTCGACGGGCTCCGCCCGCTCGACCCCGCCGCGCCGGTCTCCCACGTCAGCTACTACGAGGCCGACGCCTATGCGCGCTGGGCGGGCAAGCGCCTGCCGACCGAGGCGGAATGGGAGATCGCGGCGGCGTCGGCTGTGTCCGGCCAGGTCGAGGACGGTGCCAACCTGCTCGCGGCCGGCCGGCTGCATCCCGCTGCCGCGCCCGAGGGCGACGGGCTCGCCCAGATGATCGGCGACGTGTGGGAGTGGACGCAAAGCGCGTATTCGCCCTATCCCGGCTTCCGCCCGGCTGAGGGCGCGGTCGGCGAGTACAACGGCAAGTTCATGGTCAGCCAGCAGGTGCTGCGCGGCGGGTCGTGCTACACCCCGCCCGGCCATATCCGCACCACCTACCGCAACTTCTTCTATCCCCACCAGCGCTGGCAGCAGATGGGGCTGCGCCTCGCCGAGGACGGCTAGGCCAAAGCCTTCCATCAGCCCGGAACAGCCGAATGCCAGGCGCAGGGCGGTTGTAGGCCCTTTTATGTCACACTATATGTGCGGGGCGTGAAGCCACGCGGCATTCCACCCAGGGGGGCGCTCGGGTGCCGATCCGGGCTCGGACGCTCTGCCAGAGAGAGAGGTAGACATGGCGAAGGCGATTGGTATCGATCTCGGCACCACGAACTCGTGCGTCGCGATCATGGAAGGATCGGACGTCAAGGTGATCGAGAACGCGGAGGGCGCCCGCACGACGCCCTCGATGGTGGCGTTCACCGACGATGGCGAGCGGCTGGTCGGCCAGTCGGCGAAGCGACAGGCGGTCACCAACCCGGAGAACACGGTGTTCGCCGTCAAGCGCCTGATCGGGCGCACCTTCGACGACCCGATGAGCCAGAAGGACAAGGGGCTGGTCCCCTACAAGATCGTCAAGGGCGACAACAACGACGCCTGGGTCGAGATCAGGGGCAAGAAATATTCGCCGTCGCAGGTGTCGGCCTTCATCCTGCAGAAGATGAAGGAGACCGCCGAGCGCTATCTCGGCGAGACGGTGACCGAGGCGGTGATCACGGTTCCCGCCTACTTCAACGATTCCCAGCGCCAGGCCACCAAGGACGCCGGCAAGATCGCCGGGCTCGAGGTGCTGCGCATCATCAACGAGCCGACGGCGGCCGCGCTCGCCTACGGGCTCGAGAAGAAGGGCACCGGCACCATCGCGGTCTACGACCTCGGCGGCGGCACGTTCGACATCTCGATCCTCGAGATCGGCGACGGCGTGTTCGAGGTGAAGTCGACCAACGGCGACACGTTCCTCGGCGGCGAGGATTTCGACGCCCGGGTGATCGACTACCTGGCCGACGAGTTCAAGAAGGAGCAGGGCATCGACCTGCGCAACGACAAGCTCGCGCTGCAGCGCCTCAAGGAGGCCGCGGAGAAGGCCAAGATCGAGCTGTCGTCGGCGTCGCAGACCGAGGTCAACCTGCCCTTCATCACGGCGGACCAGAACGGGCCGAAGCACCTCAACATCAAGCTGTCGCGCTCCAAGCTCGAATCGCTGGTCGACGAGCTGGTGAGCCGCACGGTCGGGCCGTGCCGCGCGGCGATCAAGGATGCCGGGCTGTCGGCGGCCGAGATCGACGAGGTGATCCTGGTCGGCGGCATGACCCGCATGCCCAAGGTCATCGAGACGGTGAAGCAGATCTTCGGCAAGGAGCCGCACAAGGGCGTGAACCCGGACGAGGTGGTCGCGGTCGGCGCGGCGATCCAGGCCGGCGTGCTCAAGGGCGACGTCAAGGACGTGCTGCTGCTCGATGTGACGCCGCTGTCGCTCGGCATCGAGACGCTGGGCGGCGTGTTCACGCGCGCTCATCGACCGCAACACCACGATCCCGACCAAGAAGAGCCAGGTCTTCTCGACCGCCGAGGACAGCCAGGGCGCGGTGACGATCCGCGTCTTCCAGGGCGAGCGCGAGATGGCGGCGGACAACAAGCTGCTCGGCCAGTTCGACCTGGTCGGCATCCCGCCGGCACCGCGCGGCGTGCCGCAGATCGAGGTCACGTTCGACATCGACGCCAACGGCATCGTCAACGTCTCGGCGCGCGACAAGGCGACCGGCAAGCAGCAGCAGATCCGCATCCAGGCCTCGGGCGGGCTCTCCGACACCGACATCGACCGCATGGTGAAGGAGGCCGAGTCCCACGCCGCCGACGACAAGAAGCGGCGCGAGAAGGTCGAGCTGCACAACCAGGCGGACGGGCTGGTCTACCAGACCGAGAAGCACCTGGGCGAGCATGGCGACAAGATCGACGCCGCCGACAAGCAGGCGATCGAGACCGCGATCGCCGAGGTGAAGACCGCGATGGAGGGCGAGGACCCCGAGCCGCTGAAGCAGAAGATCGAGGCCCTGTCGCAGGCCGCGATGAAGCTCGGCGAGGCGGTCTACAAGGCCCAGCAGGAAGAGGCGCCCGGCGAGGCCGGCCCGCAGGGCGGGCCCGGCGAGGGCCCGGCCCGCGGCGGACAGGACGAATCGGTCGTCGACGCCGAGTTCGAGGAAGTGAAGGACGACAAGAAGGACAAGTCCGCCTGATTGCGCGGGGGGCAGGACACGCGCAACGGCGCCCCGGGTCTCCCCGGGGCGCCGCATGATCGGGACGGTGGCATATGGCCAAGCGTGACTATTACGACGTGCTGGGGGTGAAGCGCGGCGCTTCGTCGGACGAGATCAAGAAATCCTTCCGCAAGCTCGCGATGCAGTACCACCCGGACCGCAATCCGAGCGACGCGACGGCGGAGCAGAAGTTCAAGGACGTCAACGAAGCCTACGACGTCCTCAAGGACGAGCAGAAGCGCGCCGCCTACGACCAGTTCGGCCATGCCGCCTTCGAGGGCGGCACGGGCGGGTTCGGCGGCGGGGCGCGGGCCGGCGGGTTCGACGCCTCGGGCTTCGCCGACATCTTCGACGAGATGTTCGGCGACTTCGTGGGCGGGCGGCGCGGCGGCGGGCGCGGCCCGGCGCGCGGCGCCGACGTGCGCTTCAACCTGGAGATCCGGCTCGAGGACGCCTTCGCCGGCAAGGAGGCGCAGATCCGCGTGCCGACGCTGGTGGCGTGCGAAACGTGCAAGGGCACCGGCGCGGCCGAGGGCAGCCAGCCGGTCAACTGCACCACCTGCCGCGGGCTCGGCAAGGTGCGCGCCCAGCAGGGCTTCTTCACCATCGAGCGCGTCTGCCCCGCCTGTCACGGCGCGGGCCGCGTGATCGACAAGCCGTGCCGCGCCTGCTCGGGCGCCGGGCGGGTGCACAAGGACAAGACGCTGTCCGTCTCCATCCCAAAGGGGGTGGAGGAGGGCACGCGCATCCGCCTGTCCGGCGAGGGCGAGGCCGGCGTCCAGGGCGCGCCGCCCGGCGACCTCTACATCTTCCTGTCGATCCGCCCGCACGCCTTCTTCCGGCGCGACGGGGCGACGCTCCATTGCCGCGTGCCGATCCCGATGACGCGCGCCGCGCTCGGTGGCACGGTCGAGGTGCCGACGCTCGACGGGCCGCGCGCCCGGCTCAGCGTGCCGGCCGGCGTGCAGACCGGCCACAGGATGCGGCTGAAATCGAAGGGCATGCCGGTGCTGCGCAGCCCCGCGCGCGGCGATCTGATCGTCGAGCTGCAGGTCGAGACGCCGGTCAACCTCACCAAGCGCCAGCAGGAGCTCTTGGATGAGTTCGAGAAATCCGACGGGCGCGGCGGCAAATCCACCAGCCCCGAATCCGAAGGCTTCTTCGCCAAGGTGAAGGAGCTGTGGGAGGATTTGAAGGAGTAGGGGCGCCGCCGGCCCTTCCCACCGTCATTGCTGGCGAAGCGAAGCAACCCAGCCGCCATCTAGATCGCTTCGTCGCTCCGCGACTCGCGATGACGGTCGGGCAACAAACAAATTGTCACCCCGGACGGCGCGAAGCGTCGATCCGGGGGCTATCGCGTCGCGGCTCGGATGTTTCTGGATGGGTCCCGGTTTCCGCCGCTGCGCAGCTTGGCCGGGATGACAACGGCGGTCAGCCCTCCACCGCCTCCACGATCTTCCGGCGCATCGCGTCGTCCGGCAGCGTGCCCTCGCCGGCCGCCAGATTGTCCGACATGTGGTCCGGGTTGGCGGTCGCCGGGATCAGGCAGGTCACGGCCGGATGGGCGAGCACGTATTTCAGGCAGATCTGCGGCCAGCTCGTGCAGTCCGATCTCGCCCGCCCAGTCGGGCAGCTTGCGTCGCGCGAGACGCGCGATCAGCCCGCCCGTGTCGAGCGGCTTGTTGACCAGGACGGCGATGCCCCTGTCGGCGCACATCGGCAAGAAGGTGCGCTCCGGTGCGCGGTCGGTCACGGAATAGGCCATCTGCACGAAGTCGATCTCGCCGGGCGCCGCCTCGATCGTGCGCGCCAAGTCGCCGAGCGCGCTGGCCACGTAGTGCGTGATGCCGACATAGCGCACGCGGCCTTCCTTCTTCCAGCCCGCGAGCGTGTCGAGATGAGTGCGCCAGTCGACCAGGTTGTGCACCTGCATCAAATCGATCGTGTCGGTGTGGAACAGGCGCAGCGAGTTCTCCATCTGCGCGATGCCCTTGGCCTTGCCGCTGGTCCAGACCTTGGTGGCGACGAAGCTCTTGTCGCGCGCGCCGAGATCGCGGATCAGATCGCCCGCCACCCCTTCCGCCCGGCCGTACATCGGCGAAGAATCGACCAGCGTCGCGCCCGCCGCGTAAAGCCGCTCCAGCACCGCGCGCTGCGCCGCGCGCTCGCGCCCGACATCGAACACGCTCCACGTGCCGAGCCCGATGGCGGGGATCGCCTCGCCGGTCGAGGGGATGGTCCGCGTCTCGATGATCGCCTCCCGCTTGCCGTCAGGCCATCGTGGCGCGGCAATACGCGGCGCGCAACCGCGCCTCACGCCTTTCCGGGCTTGATCTTGAAGGTCGCGTTGTGGCCGTTCGCCTTCACCACCACGCGGTAGCTGGTGCCCGGGCGCAGATTCACGTTGTTGCCGTAATGGGTGGTTTCCGGCCCCTTGCCGATCATCCGCATTTCGACCACCGGCACGCGGAAGGAATGACCGGGAACCACCAGCCCCTTGTCGTTCAGCGGCTCGACCTCCATCGACACGGTCGCGCCGGTCACCGCCTTGTGGGTGTTGCGGTCGTAGACATGCACGACCAAGTGGTAGTTAGGGTGCGACGGCGCGTTCTCGGTTACGGGGGGCGCGCCGCCCATGATCAGCATGCCGTGCTTGACGTGCTTTTCGTCGACCTCCTTGCGCGTATGGAACGGCTCGGGCGGCAGCACGTTGAGCTCCAGCTTGTAGGGGCCGGTCACCGCCGTCCGCACGATCTTCGCCGCCGCCGGACCGGTGCCGGCCCCGACCGCCAGCGCCGCCGCCATCGCCATCGCTGCCAGGATTCGCGTCATCGCGCCCTCCGGATCACCCTTCGACCACAAGTAACGTACAGGACGTTCGTTCGATCCCGTGCGCGGCACGGTGCCGCGTCGGACCGCTTGTGCTAACACTGCGCGGAACGCGGAAGGAGGCGGAAATGGCGAGTCTTGGGGCGGAGATCAGGATCGGCGTCACCGGCGCGGCCGGCCGCATGGGCGGGGCGGTGATCCGCCAGGTGGGCGAGACGCCGGGCTGCGTCGTCACCGCCGCATGCGAGACCGAGGGCTCTCCTTCCATCGGGCGCGACGCCGGCGAGGTGGCGGGGATCGGCCCGATCGGCATCCCCATCGTCGCCGATCCGACCGCCGCCTTTGCCGCGACCGACGCGGTGATCGAGTTCACCGCCCCGGCCGCGACCGTGGCGCACGCGCGGATCGCGGCCGAGTGCGGCGTTGCCCACGTGATCGGCACCACCGGGCTCGATGCCGCTGGCGAGGCGGCGCTCGCCGAGGCGGCGAAGCGCATCGCCGTCGTGCACGCGCCCAACATGAGCCTGGCGGTGAACCTGTTGTTCGCCCTGACCCGCCAGGTGGCCTCGATCCTCGACGATTCGTTCGACGTCGAGATTGTCGAGATGCATCACCGCCACAAGGTCGATGCGCCGTCCGGCACGGCGCTCGAGCTCGGCCGCCGGGCGGCCGCGGGGCGCGGCGTCGGGCTCGACGATGTGGCGCGCATGACGCGCGAGGGCATCGTCGGCGCGCGCGCCCGCGGCGAGATCGGCTTCGCCACCCTGCGCGGCGGCGACGTGGTGGGCGAGCACACGGTGATCTTCGCCGCCGACGGCGAGCGGCTGGAACTCAGCCACAAGGCGGCGGGGCGCCAGATCTTCGCGCGCGGCGCGGTGCGCGCCGCCCAATGGGCCCAGGGCAAGAAGCCCGGGCTCTACTCGATGTTCGACGTACTGGGGCTGTGAACGAACGGCCCGTCCTTGAGGCGGGCCAGAGCCTCGCGCAGGCGCCTGGCGAAGGCGGCGCGGTCCTCGAGGCCGAGATAGGCGCCGATCTCGAACCGCACCCCGTGCGTGGCCAGCGTCAGCCGGCTGCCCGGCAAGGGCGGGTCGGCCATCTCGACGCGCAGCCAGTAGGGCTGGAACGACCAGCTCCTGACCGCGCCCTTGGCGTCTCCCCGCTCCACCGTCAGTGCGTTGCGCGTAAGGCGCACCCGCTCCCACCGCCGCGCGCGGCGATAGCTCGCCCTGAGCGCCAGGTAGATCAGCACGATGTCGAGCCCCATGAAGCCTGGCACCGGCCAGGCGCCGATCAGGAAGAAGGCGGTCGAGGTCGCCATGCCGGCGAGGCATATCCCCGACATGAACAGGATGAAGCCGGTGCGCGACAGGCTCGGGCGCGGCTGGTGGGTGACGTCGAGCGCTGGCACGTCGTCGCCTTCCGCATCGAGACGGGAATCGGCCATCGTCGGAATATCGGCATCCACGGCACCCAAGGCAAGCCGCGCACCGCTCAAAACACCGACCGTCATTGCGAGCCTGGGCCGTGGGCCGAGGGGAAGCAATCCAGTGGTGAATCCTGGATCGCTTCGCCGCTTCGTTCCTCGCGATGACGAGTCGAAGACATCGGGATAATCTCCGCCCATGGCGCTCACCAAGGCGAAGATCGCGGAGCTGTACAGCCGCTTCGAGAAGGCGAACCCCGACCCGCGGGGCGAGCTGGTGCACGAGGCGGAGAACCCGTTCACCCTGCTGGTCGCGGTGGTGCTGTCGGCCCAGGCGACGGACGCGGGGGTGAACAAGGCGACGGCGAAGCTGTTCCCGGTCGCCGACACGCCCGAGAAGATGGTCGCCTTGGGCGAGGCGGGGCTGCGCGACTACATCAAGACCATCGGGCTCTACCGCAACAAGGCGAAGAACGTCATCGCGCTTTCGGAACGGCTGATCGCCGAGCATGGCGGCAAGGTGCCGACCGACCGAGAGGCGCTGGAGGCGCTGCCCGGCGTCGGGCGCAAGACCGCCAACGTCGTGATGAACATCGCGTTCGGCGCGCCGGTGATCGCGGTCGATACCCACATCTTCCGGGTCGCCAACCGCACCGGCCTCGCGCCGGGCAAGACGCCGCGCGAGGTCGAGGACCGGCTGATGAAGGCGACGCCCGACCGCTACAGGCTGCACGCGCACCACTGGCTGATCCTGCACGGGCGCTATGTCTGCGTCGCGCGCAAGCCGCAATGCCCGGCCTGCCTGATCGCCGATCTCTGCGCCTACAAGGACAAGACCAAGCCTGCCGTCGCGGACCTCGCCGCCGGTGCCGCGGTCAGCCCGACCCGTGGCGGTGGGCGCGCAGCAGCCCGGCGAGGCACCCGCGCGCGCTGACCGCGGCGGCGCCCGCCGGCGAGGGCCGCGCCGCCACGTGGCGCACCACATACGTGTCCGTCGGGCCCGAGCGGTAGAGATAGAGCTCCAGCAGACAGCCCTGTCCGGCATAGCGCCAGAGCTGCGCCGGGTTGTCGCGGCGCAGGAAGGACGGCGCGCCGAGCCGCGCGCGCAGCGCCGATGCGTCGAGACCCATCAGGTGGTCGGGGTCGTCGTCCGGCGGCGGCAGGCTCGCCACCGGCGGCGCGGCCGTGCCGGGCGCAGCAGCGGCGGGCCGGCCCGGCGGTCGCGCCCTTGTTCACCGGGTGGAGGCACCCCGCGAGCGGCGCCGCCGCGAAGATCAGCGCGAGAACGAGCGCCGCGTGGCGCCCTCCCTGCTCATCCATCCTGCGACCTCAACTCCTCGACCAGATGCACCATGAAGGCCGTCGCGACCACCGGGAAGAACCACCCGGCGACCGGGATGGACAGAAGCACCGTGATCAGCGCGCCGGCCTCGATCACCCGCCAGATGTGCCGGCGCCGCAGCAGGCGGGCGGCGGGCAGGTCCATGCGGCGCAGCGCGGCCAGCTCGAAATACTCCCGGCCCAGAAGATAGCCGTTCAACAGATAGAACACCACGAGGTTGAGCCCGGGCACGAACAGGTAGACCGGCAAGGCGAGGACGTTGAGCGCGACCGTCGCAACGAGAAGCCGCACGGTCGACGCGATCAGCTCGCCCCAGCCCTGGGGCCGCGCGGCGCGCATCGGGTAGTGGCGCCGGTCCACCGCGTGCGCGACGTCCTCGAGCATGAATCCTTCGACGCCCATCACGATGCCGGGGAAGAACAACGTGGCGAGCGCGACGGCCGCAAGCCCGCCGAGCAGGCGGACCAATATGTCGAGCCAGCCGGTCTGGAACCAGCTCGTGTTCTCGATGAGCTGCCAGGCTCCCACCACCAGGACGGCGTAGACCAGCGCGGACCACAGCAGCGAGCGCAGCATCACCCGGCGGAACACCGGGTCGGGAAGCTGGGCGAAGGATCGGGCGAGGGCGGCGAACATGGCGGGTGTGTATTCCGCCCGGCGGTTGCGGGCAAGAGACCCGCCGCTATACTGCGCCCGCCAGCAACACCGGAAGGAGCACGGAATGACCGAGGCGACCTACGACGTGATCGGGATCGGCAACGCCATCGTCGACGTCCTGGCCGAAACCGAGGAGTCGTTCCTCGCCCGGCACGGCCTCGATAAGGGCGTGATGACGCTGATCGACGCCGACCGCGCGAAGAGCCTGTACGACGCGATGGCCCCGGGCCTGGAGATGTCCGGCGGCTCGGCCGCCAACACCATCGCCGGACTAGCCTCGCTGGGCGGTGCCGGCGCCTATATCGGCAAGGTGCGCAACGACCAGCTCGGCGGCGTGTTCAGCCACGATCTGCGCGCCATCGGCATCGACTTCCGCACCGGGGCCGCGACCGCGGGCCCGCCCACTGCGCGCTGCCTGATCTTCGTCACGCCCGACGCCCAGCGCACCATGCAGACCTTCCTCGGCGCCAGCGTCGAGCTGGGTCCGGAGGACGTGGACGAGACCGCGATCGGTGCGGCGCGCGTCACCTATCTCGAAGGCTATCTGTTCGATCCGCCGCGGGCGCGCGAGGCGTTCGTGCGCGCCGCCGAGATCGCCCATGCCAAGGGGCGCAAGGTGGCGCTGACCTTGTCCGACCCGTTCTGCGTCGACCGCCACCGGGCCGAGTTCCTGCATCTGGTCGAGCATCACGTCGACATATTGTTCGCCAACGAGGCGGAGATCGTCTCGCTCTACGAGGTCGACGAGTTCGCCGGCGCGCTGGCGCGGGTGCGCGGCCATTGCGAGGTCGCGGCGATGACCCGGTCCGAGCGCGGCTCGGTGGTGGTCGCCGGCGGCGACGTGTACGAGGTGCCGGCCGAAAAGGTGGCGCGCGTGGTCGACACGACGGGGGCGGGCGACCTCTATGCCGCCGGGTTCCTGTACGGGCTTACCCGCGGCTACGAGCTGGCGGCGTGCGGGCGGATCGGCTCGATCTGTGCGTCCGAGGTGATCTCGCATTTCGGCGCCCGGCCGGAAACGAGCCTCGCCAAGCTCGTCGCGCAGAAGATCGGCTGACGCCCGATTGTCACCCCGGCCAAGCCGGCGACGTTGTCGTCGGCGCGAGCCGGCCCGGGTCTGCGGCGCACCGTTTCACGTTGCGCCGCAGACCCGGGGTGACATTTCTGATTTGGCCGAGGTGTGAATCAGTTCGCCTCGCGCAGGAACTCCAGCGCCTTGTGCACCGGCTCGTCGGTGACGCGCAGCAGCACCGTGTCGTCGCTCGCGGCGCGGTGGGTGTGCGACCGCCAGGCGGGCGCGCAGAACACGTCGCCGCGCTTCCACTGGAAGCGCTCGCCATCGATCACCGACACGCCCGAGCCCTCGACCACCGCGTAGATGTTGTGGGCCGTGGTCTTGAACGGCTCGGTTTCGCGCCCGGTGTCGAGCGCGTGCAGGAACAGCGCGGTGGTCTTCATCGCCGGGCAGTCGCCCAGCTCGATCATGCGGCCGAACCGGCCTGACGGATCGGGCTGCGTGGCGGCCAGGCGCTTCTGGCTGTCCGCCCATTTGAAGATGTAGGGCGAGTCGTACTTGTCCGGCGTGCTGTCGTTCTCCGGCTCCGAATAGGGCTCGAAGAACATGCCCTCCAGCAGCCAGACCAGCGGCACGTCGAGGAAGTCGATCCAGTAGGCGGTCTTGTCGCCCTCGTTGCCATGGCCGTGCCAGCACCAGTTGGGCGTCAGCACCACGTCGCCCGGCACCATCGGCAGGCGCTCGCCGTCGACCATGCTGTAGGTGCCCGGCGGGCCGTCGAGCACCAGGCGCAGCGCATTCGGCGAATGGCGGTGCCAACGCGCGCGCTCGCCCGGCAGCAGCGCCTGGTAGGCGGCCACCAGCGTGCGCACGGTCGGGTAGAAGTTCCCGGGGATCGGGTTGTAGCAGAGCAGGTTGCGCCGCTCGGCCAAGTCGGTGTTGATCAGCCGCCCGGCGGCGTCGAGCGCGATCCTCGCGTCGTCGTAGCGCCAGTGCGCGGGCACGAAATTCTTGCGCGGCTCCGGCCACAGGCTGGGCTCGGGCTTGTTCCACCCGGCCATCAGGTTCAGCCGGTTGAGCGCGGGGTAGAGCTGGTCGAGCGTCGCGGCGCGCTCGAGATCCTGCGTTGCGGTTGCCATGGCGGTTCTCCTCATTCGCCGCGATTCTATGCCAGCCGCCCCGCCCGTTCAACGCACCCCTAATTCCCGTCCGGGCGGGAATCGCCCGGGCGCTTGCGGCCGGCCTGGCCGCCCATGGCCGTTTCGTCCAGCACGTGGAAATCGCGCGACTTGGCGCCGGCCTGGGCGATCTCGAACCCTTCGGACTTCAGGCCGCGGCGCAGCAGCTCGCGCACGGCGGCGGCCCGGGTCGGCATCCGGCGCGCGAAACGCCAATTGTCGACCGCCTCCAGCTCGACGGCGCTCAGCATGATCTGCAGGCGCTCGCTGCGGGTCAAACCGGCCATGTCCTCTCTCCTCAAATGCATTTTTCAAGCGTCTTTCGCGAACGGTTGGGCAGGTGGGGGCCGTACGCCGGGCCATCAACCGCAGCGCACGAATGGACCTACTCAAGCAACGCTTTTGCCACAAGTGACGCTTTTTACTTAACTTAGTAATCGTTATGAACGGAGTAGAAATACGGCTGCTCTATTGTGATATGTGGGGTCCCAGGCGGCGATTGGGAAAAAAACGTGTGACTTTCTGTGGAGGCCTATGTTTAAAGCGATCCGCCTAGTACACGAGTTGGGGGAGCGCAATGCCGTCGAACGAGGCGGGCTCTAGGGCGGACGGACCGGGCGGCGACGCCGGCGCCCAGACGCTGGTGTCCGAAGCGCACCACCGCATCGCCAACAACCTCCAGGTCATCGTCGGGCTGGTCCGCCTGCATGCCAGCCGCATCGGGCGCGGCGACGGGCCGGTGCGGCGCGAAGATGTCCACGCCCTGCTCGAGGAGGTCGCGGGCCGCGTCGCCTCGATCGGGCTGCTGCACCAGCGTCTGGCGGTGACGGCGGGCGGGGCCAGCGTCGCCATCGACGCGCTGATCGCCGACATCTGTGAGCGCCACGTCGGCCTGATGTCACGGCCCGACCACACCGCGCTCGCGGTCTCCGCCACGCCTTCGCTGATGTCGGCCGCGATCGCGGGTCCGGTTGCGCTGATCGCGAACGAGCTGGTCACCAACGCGATCAAGTTCGCCCATCCCGGCGGCGACGCCGGGCGCATCGTGGTGGCGTGCCGGCGCGACGCGGATGGCGCGCTGGTCGTAACGGTGGCCGACGACGGCGCCGGTCTGCCGCCGGGCGTCGATCCGGCGACCGGCGGGGGGCTCGGCTTCCAGGTGATGCGCGCGCTCGCCGAACAAATCGCCGCTACGCTCGTCTTCGAGCCGGCCGAACCCGGGCTGCGCGCGCGGCTGCGCGTGCCGCCCGAAAGCCTCTGACGCAGCGCCGCACAAGGCCTCGTCGCGAATCGCCAGGTCTTGTCATTCGCGCGCGCGCGTGATTCTATCGCCCCATCCTTGGTGGAGGGCTCGAATGGCAAAGCAGGCTGCGGCGGCGAAACAAGCGACCGTCACGATGAAGCATCTGGCGGCGGAGATCGCTCAGAAGCAGGACATGTCCAAGAAGGACGCGGAAGCGGCGCTGGGCGAATTCGTGACGCTGGTCACGCGCCATCTCAAGAAGGGCGACCGGCTGCGCCTGTCCGGTCTCGGCGTGCTGCAGGTGCGCAAGCGCGCGGCGCGCATGGGCCGCAACCCCGCGACCGGCGAGGCGATCAAGATCAAGGCGTCCAAGAAGGTCGCGTTCCGCCCGGCCAAGGAGCTGAAAGAGTCCGTCTAGCGGTCCGTTTCGCCGGGCCGAGCGCCGCACGCCTGGCGCCCGCAGCGCGGGGCCGGCGGAAAGGGATCGCATGGCCGAAACGGTCGGAGTCGTCGGGCTCGGCATCATGGGCGGCGCCATCGCCGCGAACCTGGTGGGCGCCGGGTTCGCGGTCGCCGGCTACGACGTTCTCGCCGAACGCAACGCGGAGCTCGCAGCGGCCGGGGGGCGCGCCCTGACCTCGGCCGGCGCGGTCGCGCAAGCGGCCGAGGCCATCGTCACCTCGCTGCCCGCCGCCGACGCGCTCCTCGCGACCTGCGAGGCTATCGTCGCGGCGTCGCCCGGCCCGCGCATCGTCGCCGAATGCTCGACCTTTCCCATCGCCGACAAGGAGCGCGCCGCTGCCATCCTCGCGCGGGCGGGCCACACGCTGCTCGACTGCCCGCTGTCGGGCACCGGCGCGCAGGCGAAGACGCGCGACCTCGTCGTGCTCGCCTCGGGCGACAAGGCCGCGTACGAGCGTCTCGGCCCGGTGTTCGACGGGTTCGCGCGCAAGCGCCATTTCCTCGGCGCGTTCGGCAATGGCAGCCGGATGAAGTTCGTCGCCAACCACCTGGTGCACATCCACAACGTGGCCTCGGCCGAGGCGATCCTGCTCGCCCGCCGCGCCGGGCTCGACGCGCAGCTCGCCTACGACGTGATCCGCGATTCGGCGGGCGGCTCGCGCATCTTCGAGCTGCGCGCGCCGATGATGGTGGAGCGGAATTTCCGCCCGGCCACGATGAAGACCGAGGTGTGGAAGAAGGACATGACGATCATCGGCGCGTTCGCGCGCGAGGTGGGCGCGCCGACGCCGCTGTTCGATGCCTCCAGCGCCTATTATCTCAAGGCGATCGCGGACGGGCTCGGCGACGCCGACACCGCCGCCGTCTACCAGGTGCTCGAGGACCTCGCGGAAAAGAAATAGGGCGGCCGTTCGGCCGCCCTGTCGTCGTGCCCGGGGTAAGCGCGCCTACGGGTCGATCTCGACGTTGACGATCGCGAGCTTGCCGGACTCGATCGCGTCGCGGCCCTTCTTCAGCCCGTCCTTCAGCTTCGCCGGGGTCGTCGATCTTGATGCCGACGCCGCCCCACGGCGGGGCCATCTCGCCATAGTCCGGCCCGTTGATCGACGCGCCGTAGAACAGGTTGTGCTTCACGCCCACGCCGTCCGGATAGTACTCGGTCTGGTTGTTGCGCATCGCGCGGTAGTTCTTGTTGTTGTAGACGACGATCATGATCGGCAGATCGGCGTCGCGCGCTAGGCCCAGGCTCTGCGGCACCGGGTTGTACAGGAATGCGCCGTCGCCGATCAGCGAGACGACCGGCCGGTCCTTCAGCGCCAGCTTGACGCCGAGCGCGATGCCCAGCCCCTGGCCCAGCCCCGACGGCACCTTGAAGAAGCTCTGCGGCCCGGCGAACTGGATCTGGCGCACGTTGATCCCGCGATGGGTCGTGCACTCGTCGGTATAGGCGGTGTTCTTCGGCATCACCTCGTTCAGCGCGGCGGCCAGCGTGGCAGGGTGGATGACCTTGTTGTTCTTCACCTTCTCGCGCATGGCGGCGTATTCGGCGACCAGCTTCTCATGGCCGGCATGGTGCCTGGCCAGCCGCTCCTTCACCGCGTCGGGCTTGAGGCCCGCGGCCTTCACCGCTTCGGTCAGCGCGCGCAGGGTCGCCGGCACGTCGCCTTCCAGCAGCGCGTTCGCCTGCAGGTTCTGGTAGACCATGTGGTCGCGCAGCGCCTGCTCGTCGATCACCACGACCGTCGCGTTCGCCGGCCCCTTCTGCGGCGGGTACCAGGGCGCGCGGGCGCGCACCACCAGCACCAGGTCGGCCGTGTCGAGGAACGGCTTCACGCTGTAGCCCTGGTGCAGCGCGTGCTCCTGCGGGAAGTTGTTGCAGTCCGCGACCGCGCCCTCGACCACCGGGATCGCGGCGGACTCCGCCAGCGCCACCAGCGCCGCCCAGCTCGCGGGATCGCGCCCGCCCGTTTCGGTGACGATCACCGGGTTCTTGGCCTGCGCGATCAGCCCGGCCACCTTCTCGATCTCGGCGGCGGGTGCCGCCGCCTTCACCGGGTGCGGCACCTTGCGCATCTTCGCGGGCGGCGACCACGGCGCGACCATGTTCTCGATCGGCACGCACAGGTACGTGGGACCGGTCGGCGTACGCATGGCGAGTTCGCCGATGCGCACCACGTGCTCATACAGCGTCGAGGCGCTCGTCGCCTGCTGCGCCCACTTGGTCACCGGCTCCATGATCTTCTGCGGGCCGCCGGGGATCGACAGGCTCTCGTACCACTGGTGGCCGGGATCGAAGCTTTCGTTCTCGCCGTAGCTCAGCGACTCGCCCGACAGCACCATGAGCGGCGCTCCGGCGAGCTTCGCCCCATGCACGCCCATCGAGCCCTGCATCAGCCCGACGCCGGCATGCAGCACGACCGCTTGCAGCTTGCCGGTGACCGTGGCGTAGGCGGCGGCGACGTTGACCGCCAGCGTCTCGTGATAGCAGTGGATGTAGGTGGGGCCGTCGGTCTTGTCGACCTGCTGACGAGCGAAGGCCTCCCACAGCGGGCCCCATTCGGAGCCCGGCGAGGACACCACGTAATCGATATCCAGGTTGCGGAACGCCTGGATGATCGCTTCGCCGCCGTCGAGCACGTTCTTCATTGCGTCCTCCCCAAGTTGCAGGCCCAAATGCGGGCCTACGCACCGCGCCTAGCCGGGCATGATGGGCGCCATCAGGCACCGGGCCGGCGATGGAGTCAAGCGCAGGGGGAACCGATGTCCGCCCGGGACGTTGGTCCCACGACCCCGACGCGAGAGCCCATGCGAAAGCCCGCCCGACGGCGCCTTGCCTCGCGGCTCTGCAACAGCATGTAGGATTTCATGTCACGCCGGATCGAGGACAACGCACTGATCGGCGACCGGACGACCACGGCCCTGGTCGGCAAGGATGGGGCGATCGACTGGCTGTGCGTGCCCCGCTTCGATTCCCCTGCCTGCTTCGCCGCGATATTGGGCAAGCCTGATAACGGTCTGTGGCGCGTCGCGCCGAAGGCGCGCGAGGCGACCGTGCGCCGCGCCTATCGCGACGGCACGCTGGTTCTGGACACCGAGTTCGAGACCGGCGAAGGCAAGGTGCGGCTTACCGATTTCATGCCCGTCGACGACGAGGACGGGGTCGACGTCGTGCGCATCGTCACCGGGCTCAAGGGCCGGGTGACGATGGAGATGGAGGCGCGCTTCCGCTTCGATTACGGGCGCATCGTGCCCTGGGTGCGCCGCTCCGACCATTCCATCACGGCGGTCGCCGGCGGCAATGCGCTGCGCCTCTCCGCCGACGTGGGGATGGAAGGGAAGGGCATGTCGACCGTCGCCGAGTTCGACGTGTCCGAGGGCCAGACCGTGCCGTTGGTGCTGACCCGCTACCCGTCCTTCCGCGAGCCGCCGCCCGCGCGCGACGCCGCCCGGATGCTCGACGCCACCGAGCGCTGGTGGCGCAACTGGTCCGGGCGCTGCGAGGAGCATACCGAGTGGCACGACGCGGTGACGCGCTCGGCGGTCACGCTGAAGGCGCTGACCCACCGCGCGACCGGCGGCATCGTCGCGGCGGCCACCACGTCGCTGCCCGAATGGCCCGGCGGCAAGCGCAACTGGGATTACCGCTATTGCTGGCTGCGCGACGCCACCTTCTCGCTCTTCGCGCTGATGGTGCTCGGCTATACCGAGGAAGCGGAGGCGTGGCGCCGCTGGCTGCTGCGCGCCGTGGCGGGCGATCCCGACAAGCTGCAGATCATGTACGACGTCGCGGGCGAGCGTCGGCTCGACGAGCGCGACATCCCGTGGCTCCCCGGCTACGACGATTCCACTCCGGTGCGTATCGGCAACGACGCTTACCGCCAGAGCCAGCTCGACGTCTATGGCGAGGTGATGGACGCGCTCCACGCCGCGCGCCGGCACGGCCTCGAGCCCGACGGCGATTTGTGGGCCGTCCAGATCGCCTTGATGGAGCACGTGGCGAAGCACTGGACCGATCCCGGGGCGGGCATCTGGGAGCAGCGCTCGGCGCCGCAGCGCTACGTCTATTCGACGGCGATGGCGTGGGTCGCGGCCGACCGCTGCATCAAGGCGACCGAGCGGTTCGGCCTCAACGGCCCCGCCGAAGACTGGCGCAAGCTGCGCAAGACCATCCATGACGACGTGTGCCGCAACGGCTTCTCCGAGAACAAGAACGCGTTCGTCCAGCGCTACGGCTCGGACGAGCTCGATGCGTCGGCGCTGCTGCTTACGCTGGTGGGCTTCCTGCCGCCCGACGATCCGCGCATCCTCGGCACGATCGAGGCGGTCAAGCGCGAGCTGATGGTCGAAGGCTTCGTCTATCGCTACGACACGGACATCTCGGCCGACGGGCTGCCCGCCGGCGAGGGCGCATTCATCGCCTGCACGCTGTGGCTCGCCGACAATCTGGCGCTCACCGGCCGGCGCGACGAGGCGCGCGAGATCTTCGAGCGGGTGCTCGACATCCGCAACGACGTCGGGCTGCTGTCCGAGGAGTACGACCCGCTCGGCCGGCGCCTGCTGGGCAACTTCCCCCAGGCCTTCTCGCACGTCGCGCTGATCAACACGGCGCACAATCTGGCCGAGAAGAGCAAGCCGCGCGGCGAGTAACCTTAACGCCCGCGAATCCGTCCGCCCGATTAAGCCTTCTATCTACCGCCCGAATTTGCCATTTTGTCCGGGAGACAAGGTGGCCACGGTCGGGAGGACACGGATGGCCGGCAGGCTGGACTTCACGGACCAGGTCGTTCTGGTGACGGGCGCGAGCTCTGGCATCGGGCTCGGCTGCGCGGAAGCCTTCGCCGCGGCCGGCGCGAAGGTGGTGGTCAACCACATCGACGACGCCGCCGCGGCCGAGGCGGTGCGCGCGATCGAGGGCGCGGGCGGCACCGCCCTCGCGCTGCGCGCCGACGTCTCCAACGAGGGCGAAGTCGACGCCATGTTCGCCGAAGCCGTCGACCGGTTCGGCACGGTGCACGTGCTGGTCAACAACGCTGGGCTTCAGGCCGACTCGGCGTTCGAGTCCATGACGCTCGCCCAGTGGCGCAAGGTCATCGACGTCAACCTGACCGGCCAGTTCCTGTGCGCCCGCGCCGCGGTGCGCGAATTCCTGCGGCGCGGCGTCGACGCCGCCGTCTCGCCGGCCGCGGGCAAGATCGTCTGCACCTCGTCGGTGCACCAGATCATCCCGTGGGCCGGGCACGCCAACTACGCCGCATCGAAGGGCGGGCTCAAGCTGCTGGTCGAGACGCTGGCGCAGGAGCTCGCCGACCGCAAGATCCGGGTCAACGCCGTCGCGCCGGGCGCGATCCGCACGCCGATCAACCGCCCGGCCTGGGACACCCCCGGGGCGCTCGACGATCTTCTCACCCTCATCCCGTATGGCCGCATCGGCGAGGTGGACGACGTGGCCAACGCGGTGATGTGGCTCGCTTCGGACGAATCCGATTACGTGACCGGCGCGACGCTGGTGGTGGACGGCGGGATGGTGCTCTATCCCGGCTTCGGCGAAGGGCACGGCTAGAACAAGACTTCATCGAGGCTGCGGGCAGGAGAAGAATGCCACACAAGATCGAGGACTACGCCTTCATCGGCGACACGCGAACCTGCGCGCTGGTCGCACGCGACGGCTCGATAGACTGGCTGTGCGTGCCGCGCTTCGATTCGCCGTCATGCTTCTCCGCCCTGCTGGGCCAGCCGCAGCACGGCCGCTGGCGGGTGTCACCCACCCGCAAGGTGCGCAACGTCAAGCGGCGCTACGTCGAGGGCACCCTGGTACTCGAGACCGAGTTCGAGACCGAGACCGGCCGGGTGCGCGTCACCGATTTCATGCCGCTGCCGCACGACGAGAGCGTCGACGTGGTGCGGGTGATCGAGGGGCTGCGCGGCCGCGTGCCGATGCGCCTCGAGCTGCGCCTGCGCTGCGACTACGGTGTGACGGTGCCATGGGTGCGCCGCACCGCCGGCGGGCTCGCCGCCGTCGCCGGGCCCAACGCCTTTCGCCTCGCGACACCGGTCGAGCTGAAGGGTCAGGACCTCGCCACCGTCGCCGAGTTCACGGTGGCGCGCGGCCAGACCATCCCGATGATGCTCACCTGGCATCCCTCGCACCTCGAGCCGCCGCCGGTGCGCGACGCCTCGTGGCTGCTCAGCGCGACGATCGAATGGTGGCGGCGCTGGAGCGCGCGCTGCCGTGCGCCCGAGGCGTGGCACGAGCCGGTGGTGCGCTCGGCGATCACGCTGAAGGGGCTGACCCATGCCGCCACCGGCGGCATCGTGGCCGCCGCCACCACCTCGCTGCCGGAATGGCCGGGCGGCGAGCGCAACTGGGACTACCGCTATTGCTGGGTGCGCGACGCGGCCTTCACCCTGCACGCGCTGATGAGCATGGGCTACACCGAGGAGGCGGGCGCCTGGCGCGACTGGTTGGAGCGCGCCGTCGCCGGCGAGCCGTCGAAGCTGCAGATCATGTACGGCCTCGCGGGCGAGCGGCGGCTCGACGAGTACGAGCTGCCGTGGCTGCCCGGCTTCGCCGATTCCCGCCCGGTGCGCATCGGCAACGGCGCGTTCGAGCAGCGCCAGCTCGACGTCTATGGCGAGATCATGGACGCGTTCCACGGCTGCCGCGCCAACGGCCTCGCGGTCAGCGACAACGCTTGGCGGGTGCAGCGCTCTTTGATGAAGTTCGTCCACGAGCACTGGACCGATCCCGATTCCGGCATCTGGGAGCAGCGCAGCGCGCTGCAGCGCCACGTCTACTCGTCGGTGATGGCGTGGGTGGCGGCCGACCGCACGGTGAAGGCGATCGAGCATTTCGGCCTGTCGGGCCCCGCCGCGCCGTGGAAGAAGCTGCGCGACGAGATCCACCGGGAGGTCTGCGCCAAGGGCTTCAACGAGAAGAAGAACTCGTTCGTGCAGTATTTCGGCGGCGAGGCGCTGGACGCCGCCACGCTGCTGATCCCGATCGTGGGCTTCCTGCCGGCCAACGATCCGCGTGTGGTGGGCACGGTCGACGCGATCCAGCGCGAGCTGATGACCCACGGCTTCGTGCAGCGCTACTCGGTCGCCGACACCGACGACGGGCTCGCCGGCGACGAGGGCGCGTTCCTCGCCTGCTCGTTCTGGCTCGCCGACGTGCTGTGCATGATGGGCCGCGCCAACCAGGCGCGCGACCTGTTCGAGCGGCTGTTGGACATCCGCAACGACGTCGGGCTGCTCGCCGAGGAGTACGACCCGGTGGCGAAGCGCCAGCTCGGCAATTTCCCCCAGGCCTTCTCGCATGTCGGGCTGATGAACACCGCCCGCAACCTGGCCGAGGGCGAGGTGAAGAAGCGGGACTAGTGGCGCAGCCGCTGTATTGGCCGTCATTGCGACCCTCGGGCCATGGCCCGAGGGGCAGCAATCCAGGCCGCAACACGCGGGATTGCTTCGTCGCCGCGCTCCTCGCGTGACCGTTGCGCTTGCCTGCGGCAAAAAGTCTTGCGGAATCTCCGCGCCTTCTCACATATTCGACCCGCCCGCGGCGCATGGCCCGGGCAGTAAGGAATCCCCCGCGCCATGGCTACCGCGAGCCCCGATACCGCGCGTCCCGACGCCGGTTCCGCCTCTCCCGCCGAGATGGCGAACGCGCTGCGGGCGCTCGCCATGGACGCGGTCGAGGCGGCCAAATCGGGCCATCCCGGCATGCCGATGGGCATGGCCGACGTGGCGACGGTGCTGTTCACCCGCTTTTTGAAGTTCGATCCCGCCGATCCCGCCTGGCCCGACCGCGACCGGTTCGTGCTGTCGGCGGGGCACGGCTCGATGCTGCTCTACGGGCTGTTGCACCTCACCGGCTACGCCGACATGACGCTCGACGAGCTGAAGCGCTTCCGCCAGCTCGAAAGCCGCACGCCGGGCCATCCCGAATATGGCTGCGCCCGGGGCGTCGAGACCACGACCGGGCCGCTCGGCCAGGGCTTCGCCACCGCGGTCGGCATGGCGCTCGCCGAACGCCACATGGCGGCGCGGTTCGGCGACGAGCTGGTCGATCACCGCACCTGGGTGATCGCCTCCGACGGCGACCTGATGGAGGGTATCAGCCACGAGGCCGCCTCGCTCGCCGGCCATCTCGGGCTCGGCAAGCTCGTCGTGCTGTACGACGACAACCACATCTCGATCGACGGCAAGACCGAGCTCGCCCTGTCGGACGATGCGCTGCTGCGCTTCCAGGCCTATGGCTGGCACACGGCGCGGGTCGACGGGCAGGATCCCGAGGCGGTCGCCGCCGCCATCGAAGCGGCACAGGCGCAGGCCAAGCCGGCGCTGATCGCCTGCCGCACCACCATCGCGTTCGGCGCGCCGACCAAGGCCGGCACCGCCGCGTCGCACGGCTCGCCCCTGGGGGCCGAGGAGATCGCCGGCGCGCGCAAGGCGCTGAACTGGCCCTATGGGCCGTTCGAGGTGCCGGAGCCGATCCGCGCCGCCTGGCGGGCGCCGGCGCGCGCGGTGCCGCGCCGCACCGCGCCTGGCGCGAGCGCGCGGGCAAGCTCGATCCGGCGACGCGCGAATCGTTCCGCCGTGCCGTGGCGGGCGAGCTGCCGGCCGGCTGGGCCGACGCGCTGGCCGCCTTCAAGCGCAAGCTCGCCGACGACCGGCCCGCCTGGGCGACGCGCAAATCGTCGGGCGAGACGCTGGAGGTGCTGACCCGCGCGATCCCCGAGCTGCTCGGCGGTTCGGCCGACCTCACCGGCTCGGTCAACACGCTGGTCAAGGACATGGCCGACCTCGCGCCGGGCGCCTATGGCGGGCGCTACGTGCATTACGGCGTGCGCGAGCATGCCATGGCCGCGGCGATGAACGGCATGGCTCTGCATGGCGGCATCATCCCCTATGGCGGCACGTTCCTGATCTTCTCCGACTATCTGCGCCCGGCGCTGCGCCTGTCGGCGCTGATGCGCCAGCGCGTGGTCTACGTGCTGACCCACGATTCCATCGGGCTGGGCGAGGATGGGCCGACACACCAGCCCGTCGAGCATCTGGCGGCGCTGCGCGCCATTCCCGGCCTGCGCGTGTTCCGCCCGGCCGACGCGGTCGAGACCGCGGAGTGCTGGCAGCTCGCGCTCGAGGCGGCCGACCATCCGTCGGCGCTGGCGCTCACCCGCCAGGGCGTGCCGGCGGTCCGCACCACCCATGTCGAGGACAATCTCTGCGCGCGCGGCGGCTACGTGCTTGCCGAGGCCGAGGGCGCCGACGTGACGCTGATCGGCACCGGGTCCGAGGTGCAGATCGCGCTCGCCGCGCGCGACCTGCTGGCCGCCGACGGGATCGCGGCCCGGGTCGTCTCGCTGCCTTGCTGGGAGCTGTTCGCGGCCCAGCCGGGCGCCTATCGCGACTACGTTCTGGGCCCGCCCGCGCGCGTCGCGGTCGAGGCGGCGGTCGCCCAGGGGTGGGACCGCTGGCTCGGCCCGTTCGGCGCCTTCGTCGGCATGGACGGGTTCGGCGCATCGGCGCCCGACAAGGCGCTCTACGCCCATTTCGGCATCACCGCCGAGGCGGTGGCCGAGGCCGCGCGCGACGCGCTGGGACATCACTGAACGCATCTGGCTGAACGGAGAAGAACATGCCCGTCCGTATCGGGATCAACGGTTTCGGTCGCATTGGGCGGCTGGTGCTGCGCGCCGCCCTCGAGCGCAAGGGGCGCGGATTCGAGATCGTCGCCATCAACGACCTCGGCTCGAACGAGGCGAACGCGCACCTTCTGGCCCACGACACGGTGCACGGGCCGTTCCCGGGCACGGTGCGGGTCACCAAGTCCGGCTTCAACGTGAACGGCAAGGCGATCCAGGTCTTCGCCGAGCGTGATCCGACGCGGCTGCCCTGGCGCCAGCTCGGCATCGACGTGGTGGCCGAATGCACCGGCATCTTCACCAAGCGCGCCGACGCGCAGAAGCATATCGCCGCCGGCGCCAAGCGCGTGCTGATCTCGGCGCCCGCGACAGACGAGGACATCACGGTCTGCTTCGGCGTCAACAACGAAAAGCTGCGCAAGTCGCACCGGATCGTGTCGAACGCGTCGTGCACGACGAACTGCCTCGCCCCGGTGGCGTTCGTCCTGGACAAGGAGTTCGGCATCGAGCGCGGCTACATGACGACCATCCATTCCTATACGGGCGACCAGTCGATCGTCGACACGCTGCACCGCGACCTGCACCGCGCGCGCGCCGCGGCGCTCAACATGATCCCGACCTCGACCGGCGCGGCCAAGGCGGTGGGGCTGGTCCTGCCGCACCTCAACGGCAAGCTCGACGGCACGGCGATCCGCGTGCCCACGCCGAACGTCTCGATGATCGACTTCACGTTCGTGCCGAAGAAGAAGGCGACGGTCGACGCCATCAACAAGACGATGATCGCGGCGTCGAAATCGGCGCGCCTCAAGGGGGTCCTCGCCATCAACGACCTGCCGCTCGTCTCGTCCGACTTCAACCACTGCCCGGCCAGCGCCACGTTCGACGTGTCGCAGACCCAGGTGGTCGATGGCGGGCTCTGCCGCGTGCTCGCCTGGTACGACAACGAGTGGGGCTTCTCCAACCGCATGGTCGACACGGCCATTGCGGTCGCCAAGCTGGGCTAGCCGCGCGGGGCCGGGCCATGGTCGCCTTCCGCACGCTCGACGACCTCGACGTCAAGGGCAAGCGCGTCCTGGTCCGCTGCGACCTGAACGTGCCGATGAAGGACGGCAAGGTCACCGACGCGACGCGCATCGAGCGGTCGGCCGCCACGGTGAAGGAGCTGGCGGGCCGCGGGGCGCGCGTGATCGTGATCTCGCATTTCGGCCGGCCCAAGGGGCGCGATGCGTCGCTGTCGCTCGCCCCGGTCGCGCCGGCGCTGGAGGCGGCGGTCGGCCGCCAGCGTCGCCTTCGCCGAGGATTGCGTGGGCGAGCCGGCCGAGAAGATCGTGCGCGCGATGAATGACGGCGACGTCGCGCTGCTCGAGAACCTGCGCTTTCACGCGGGCGAGGAGAAGAACGACCCGGATTTCGCCCGCGCCCTCGCCGCGCTCGGCGATATCTATGTCAACGACGCGTTCTCCGCCGCACACCGGGCGCATGCCTCGACCGAGGGGCTCGCCGCATCTCCTGCCCGCCGCGGCCGGGCGCGAGATGCAGGCCGAGCTCGAGGCGCTGGCGCGCGCGCTCGATGATCCCGACCGGCCGGTGCTCGCCATCGTCGGCGGCGCCAAGGTCTCGACCAAGCTCGATGTGCTCGGCCATCTGATCGACAAGGTCGACGTGCTCGCCATCGGCGGCGCGATGGCCAACACCTTCCTGCTCGCGCTCGGCACCGACGTCGGCAGGTCGCTGGTCGAGCGCGACCTGGTGGCGACGGCGCGCGACATCATGGCAAGGGCGAACGATGCGGGCTGCGAGATCGCGCTGCCGTCCGACGTGGTGATCGCAGCGAAGCTGGAGGCGGGCGCGGCCGCCGAATCCGTGCCCGTCGCCGCCGTGCCGGACGACAAGATGATCCTCGATATCGGCCCCGACAGCGCCCGCGCGCTCGCCGACCGGCTGGGCGACTGCCGCACGCTGGTGTGGAACGGCCCGCTCGGCGCGTTCGAGACCAAGCCGTTCGACGCGGCGACGCTGGGGCTCGCGCGCGCCGCCGCCGCCCTCACCCGCGATGGCAAGCTGGTCAGCGTGGCGGGCGGCGGCGACACGGTGGCGGCGCTGGCCGCGGCCGGCGTGACGGACGATTTCACCTATGTCTCGGCGGCGGGCGGCGCGTTCCTGGAATGGATGGAGGGCAAGACCCTTCCCGGCGTCGCCGCGCTGGAAGCGGCGGCGAAGGGGTAAGCGGGCCGGTTCCCTCTCGTCATTGCGAGCGAAGCGAAGCAATCCAGGCGATTTCTGGATCGCTTCGGCGCTACACGCCTCGCGATGACGACGGGAACGGGAACGGCTACCGGTTGATCTGGTCGTAGACGACGCGGGCGACGTGCAGCAGCTTGTCGCGCGGCACGGCGCCGACCAGCGCGTAGCCGCAGGTGGGATCGAGCCAGTAGAACACCGCCACGCCCTGGTATTCCTGGAAGCGGAAGGCGGTCTCGTCGTTGCCGTGCGGGCCGGCCTTCTTGATGTAGAGGGTCAGGCGCTGGCCCGACGCGTCCTCGTACATGAACTGCGCCGCGATGGTGCGCCCCGACGGCAGCAGCCTGCCGCCCATCAGCTTGTAGCCAAGCGGGGAGAGCTGGGGCGCGCGCACCGTGGCGCCCAGCCGCTTGGTCAGCCAGGTGACCAGATGCTGCTCCTCGCGGGCCGACACCTCGACAGGATGGCGCACCTCGGGCACGTACACCTCGTGCGCCTCGGCGGCGTAGGCGACAATGCGGGGCGTGGCTGCGGCCGCGGCCGCGGCCGTCTCCGGCGCGGGATGGGCGAGCCACCCGGCCGCCCCGCCGCCGAGGAAGGCCGCCAGGACCAACGCCGCCGCGGCCGCGAGCGGCCAGTCGCGCCACGCGGCCAGGCGCGCGCGCCGCTTCGGCCGCAGCCAGCGATCCGGGATCGGCCGGTCGAGTTCGCCGTCGAACAAGGCATGCAGGTCCTGGTCGATCCGCCGCCACGCCGCCACCCGCTCGGCATCGGCCGGACTCTCGGTCAGGTGGTGCGCCACCTCGGATGCGCGCGCCGCGTCGAGCCGCCCGTCGGCGTGGGCGTGCAGCTCGGCGTCGGTGACGGGCGCGCCGGTCATTTCACCCTCCGAAGCGCCGGCGGCGCCTCGCCGTCATAGACGGCGCGCAGCCGCTCGCGCCCGCGATGCAGGCGCGACATCACCGTGCCCAGCGGCACGCCGGTGACGCGCGCGACCTCTTCGTAGGTGAGCTGCTCCAGCCCGACCAGCAGCACCACCTCGCGCTGCTCGGCCGGCAGGGTGTCGAGCGCACGGGCGAGGCCCGACATCGCCACTCTTCCCTCCTGGTTGCCGTCGACCGCTACGGCATGGAAATCGTGCTCGTAGGCGACGGTGCGGGGGCGGCGGCTGGCCCGGCGGGCGGCGTTGGCGTTCAGATTGTGCATGATCGTGAACATCCAGGCGCGCAAATTGCCGTCGGCCCGGACCATGTGGAAGCGGCTCCAGGCTCGCTCCAGGCAGTCCTGGACCAGATCGTCGGCGCGGTCGGAATCGCCCAGCAGCGCCCGGGCGTAGCGCCTGAGGTGGGGAATCTGCTCGACGATCTGGCGATGCGCGTCGCTCACACTGCGTTCCGCCGCGCCGCCATGGCGCTCGTCCCGATTATACCTACACGCCCGCGCGCCGGCTATTCCCGCCGGGGTCCGGTTGACTCGGCCCGGCCGGTGGGCTCAACTGGCCCGCGCCGCAGTTCCCGAGGGACGTCAGCCATGCCCGATACCGCCGAGCCGCGCGTCGTCACGCCCGACCGGATCGACCCCCATTTCGACTGGGACCGCGCGATTCCGGCCCCCGGCCATGGCGGCGTCGATTTCGAGGAGCGGGTGAATTTCCGCCGGCTGCACGACTACCGGCTGGGGCGCGCGCGCCAGGCCCTGAAGCGGTCCGGCCTCGGCGCGCTGCTTGTGCTTCGACAACAACAACATCCGCTATCTCACCTCCACCGTCATCGGCGAGTGGTCGCGCGACAAGATGTGCCGCTACGCCCTGCTGGCCGGCGACGGCGAGCCGCATATCTGGGATTTCGGCTCGGCGGCGAAGCATCACCGGCTGCACGCGCCCTGGCTGCCCAATGCCTGCTGTCATGCCGGCATGGTCGGGCTGCGCGGCACCGTGCCGCCGGATGTCGGGCTGATGAAGCGCGCGGCCGAGGAGATCGCCTCCTGCTCAAGCAGGCGGGCGTCGCCAACATGCCGCTCGGCGCTCGACATCGTCGAGCCGCCGATGATGTTCGAGCTGCAGCGCCTCGGCATCGACGTGCGCGACGGCCAGCAGGTCATGCTGGACGCGCGCGAGATCAAGAACATCGACGAGATCGTGCTGCTCAACCAGGCCGCCGCGATGGTCGACGGCGTCTACCAGATGATCTGGGAAGATCTGAAGCCCGGCGTGCGCGAGGCCGACATCGTCGCGCGCGCCAACAAGATGCTCTACGAGATGGGCTCCGACGACGTCGAGGCGATCAACGCCATCTCGGGCGAGCGCTGCAACCCGCACCCGCACAACTTCACCGACCGGCTGGTGCGGCCAGGCGACCAGGCCTTCTTCGACATCATCCAGTCCTACATGGGCTATCGCACCTGCTATTACCGCACCTTCAACGTGGGCAAGGCGACCCCGGCGCAGCACGACGCCTACAAGCGCTGCCGCGAATGGCTGGACGCGGCGATCGAGCTGGTGCGGCCCGGCGTCACCACCGACCGGATCGCCTCGGTGTGGCCCAAGGCGGAGGAGTTCGGCTTCTCCGACGAGATGGAGGCGTTCGCGCCTGCAGTTCGGCCACGGCATCGGCGTCGCGCTGCACGAGCGGCCGATCATCTCGCGGCTCTGCTCGCTCGAGCACCCGGTGGAGATCAAGGAAGGCATGGTGTTCGCGCTGGAGACCTACTGCCCGGCGAAGGACGGGTTCTCGGCCGCGCGCATCGAGGAGGAGATGGTCGTCACCAAGGACGGGCCGCGTGTCATCACGCTGTTCCCGGCCGAGGAGCTGCCCATCGCGAACCGCTACTGATGGCCGCGGCGCGCGCGAAGGCAAAGCCGGCCGCCAAGTCCAACGACGACATCGGCGAGAAGACGCGGCTCGCGCTGTGGCGTTCGCAGCTTCTGATCCGCGAGGCGCGAGAAGCGCGCCTACGACCTGTTCCTGCAGAACCTGGTGAAGGGCACCAGCCATTTGTCGCTGGGCCAGGAGGCGGTCGCCGCCGGATTCGCCACCGCGCAGAACGCCCGACGACTGGACCTTCTGCCACCTATCGCGGCCACGCCCACACGCTGGCGCGCGGCGCGCCGGTCGCGGGCGTGCTGGGCGAGCTGATGGGGCGCGACTGCGGGCTGATGCGCGGCAAGGGCGGCTCGATGCACCTGACCGACGCCGAGCACGGCATGATGGGCTCCTACGCCATCGTCGGCGCGCATCTGCCGATCGCCATGGGCGCGGCCTGGTCGGCGCAGTATCGCGGCACGGAGCAGGTCTCGGTCTGCTTCTTCGGCGACGGCACGACCAATATCGGCGCGTTCCACGAGGCGCTGAACATGGCGGCGGTGTGGAAGCTGCCCGTCGTGTTCGTGTGCGAGAACAACCTCTACATGGAATACACGCCGATCGGGAAGGTCACCGCCGTCGCCAACCCGGCCGCCGACCGCGCCGGCGCCTATGGGCTCGAGTCCATCATCGTCGACGGCAACGACGCCGACGCGGTGTACCGCACGGCCAGCGCCGCCGTCGCGCGGCGCGCGCAAGGGCGACGGCCCGTCGCTGATCGAGGCCAAGACCTACCGCCATTCCGGCCATTCGCGCGCCGACCCGGCCAAGTACCGGCCGGACGCGGAGGTGAAGCAGTGGCTGGCGCGCGACCCGATCCCGATGTATCGCACCCGCCTCGCCGAGTTCGGCATCGCCGAGAAGAACATCGCGAAGATCGAGTCCGAGGTGCGGCGCGCCGTCGACGAGGCGACCGAGACCGCGAAAGCCTCGCCCACCCCCGCGATGGACCTCATCTCGCGCGACGTCTATGCCGACGGAGGGTCCGCATGGCGGAACTGACCTATCGCGAGGCGGTGGCCGCGGGCATCGCGCAGGAGATGGCGCGCGACGAGCGCGTCGTGTTCCTGGGCGAGGACGTGGCCGACGCGGGCGGCGTGTTCAAGGCGACGGTCGGGCTGCTCGACAAGTTCGGCCCGAAGCGCGTGAGCGACACGCCGATCTCGGAGCAGGCGATCCTCGGCGCGGCCATGGGCGCGGCGATGACCGGCCTGCGCCCGATCGCCGAGATCATGTTCTCCGACTTCCTCGCGGTGTGCTGGGACCTCGTCGCCAACGAGATGGCCAAGTCGCGCTACATGACGAACGGCCAGCTCGAATGCCCGCTCGTGATCCGCACCGCCAACGGCGCGCGGCTCGCGCTTCGGCGCGCAGCACTCGCAGTCGGTCGAGAACTGGGCGATGGCGGTGCCGGGCCTCAAGGTCGTGGCGCCTTCGACGCCCGCCGACGCGAAGGGGCTGATCGCCGCCGCGGTGCGCGACCCCGATCCGGTGATCTTGTTCGAGCACAAGTCGCTCTACGCCGTGAAGGGCGAGGTGCCGGACGGCGAGCATGTCGACAGGCTGGGCACGGCGAAGATCGTGCGGCCGGGGGCGGACTGCACGATCCTGGCGCTCGGGCTGATGGTGCCGCGCGCGCTGGAGGCGGCGGCGAACGCTGGAAGCCGAGCACGGCATCGACGGCGTGCGTCATCGACGTGCGCTCGCTGGTGCCGCTGGACACGCAGACGATCCTCGCCGAAATCGCCCGCACCGGCCGGCTGTTCACGGTGGAGGAAAATCCGCGCCTCTGCGGCTGGGGCGCGGAGATCGCCTCGATCGCCGCCGAGGAATGCTTCTACGATCTGGACGCGCCGATCGTGCGCATCACCACCCCGCACATTCCGCTGCCCGCCGCCGATGCGCTGGAGGACGCCACGATCCCGTCGGCCGCGCGCATCGCCGAGACCGTGCGGCGAAACATGGGCTGACCGTGGACATCGTCATGCCGCAGCTCGGCGAGACGGTGACCGAAGGCACCGTCACCGCCTGGCACAAGAAGGTGGGCGAGCGCGTCGCGCGCGACGAGACACTGTTCGAGGTCTCGACCGACAAGGTCGACACCGAGGTGCCGGCGCCCGCCGACGGGGTGATCGCGGAGATCCTGGTCGCCGAGGGCGCAACCGTCGCCGTCGGCACGATTCTGGCCGTGATCACGGGGGAGGGCACGGCCGTCGGTCAAGAGACCCCCCTCCCCAACCCTCCCCCTCAAGGGGGGAGGGAGTTAGGAAAGCCGATGCCGGCGTCCCCTCTCCCCTTGAGGGAGAGGGACAGGGAGAGGGGTCCGAGCGGTCGGCGGAATCGCGATACGCAGGGCCGGCCGCTTTCGCCCGCCGTGCGCAAGCTGGCGCAGGAGCACGGCATCGACCCCGGCGCGCTGACCGGATCGGGCGCGGACGGGCGCGTGACGCGGCGCGACATGGAGGCGGCGCTGCGGGGTCGGCCCGCGTCGTCCACGGCTGGCGACGACGAGCGCATCCCCTTCACCCGTATCCGGAAACTCACCGCCGAGCACATGGTGCGGTCCAAGGCGACCAGCCCGCACGTGCTGCAGGCGGTCGAGGCCGATTTCCACCGCGTCGAGCGCGCCCGCGCGGCCAAAGGCGAGGCGTGGCGCGCGCGGGAAGGTTACGGGCTGTCCTACCTGCCCTTCATCGCCTACGCCGTGTGCCGCGCCATCGCCGACTTCCCGCGCATCAACGCCTCGGTCGATGGCGAGACGCTGGTGGTCCACAAGCGCGTCCATCTCGGCATCGCGGTGGATTTGGCGCTTGAAGGATTGACGGTGCCCGTCGTGCGTGACGCGCAGGCGCTGGACGTCGCCGCCCTGGCACGCGCGATCCGCGCCGCGTCCGAGGGCGCGCGGGCCGGGACGCTGAGCCCCGACGCCTATGCCGGCGGGACCTACACCCTGTCGAACTCGGGCACGTTCGGCACGCTGATCACCGCGCCGGTCATCAACCAGCCGCAGGTTGCGATCCTGTCGACCGACGGCGTCAAGAAGCGGCCGGTGGTGATCGAGGGCCCGGAGGGGGATTCCGTCGCCATCCGCCCGATCGGCGTGCTGGCGCAGAGCTTCGATCACCGCGCCATCGATGGTGCCTACTCGGCGGCTTTCCTGCACCGGGTGGCCGAGATCATCGCGACCCGCGACTGGACCGCCGATCTCGCCTGACCTTCAGGGGGGGGTGGAATGGAGCGCTCTCGCCTTACCCGTCCAACATGCTCTGCGGGTCGCGCTGGCGCAGAGCATCGTGCAGCCTCTCCGGAATGATCGGCTTGGCCAGTACCGCCACGACGGGCAGCCCGTCGACCAAATGGTGGGCGGCCGGGTTCGCCGAGCAGATGATGGTGGGGATGCCGGCCCACACCAGGGCGCGCGCGAGGGCCGGGCCGCTCAACCCGTCCTGCAGCCTCATGTCGACCACCGCCGCGTCCGGCGGATCGGCGAGCACGGACTCCTTGGCCGCGGCATAGGTGGCCACGGGGATTGCGTCATGCCCGGCCGCCAGCAGAATGCTTTCGATCAGCATCGCGACCCAGAAATCGTCTTCCGCGACGAGCACCCGCATATCGCCTCGCACCGCCAGCCGACAGCTTGCCGAACCCGCGCCGGGGCCGGCAAGCTAATTATGTCCGCCCCCGGTGGCCGGCCGATCCGGCGACCCGGCGGTCAGGTCACGAACATGTTGGGATCGTGGCCCATCGGCCCGACATGGACGGTCCGGCCGGGCTCGCCCTCGGTCAGGTGGTAGCGCCCGTCGGAATCGCGCCCCAGCCTGCCCTCGCGGCGCAGCTCGTCGAGCGCCAGCGCCACCTCGCGCCCGTCGCGGCTGCCGACGTTCTCCATCAAATGGGTGAAGAACATCGGCCCGGACTCCAGCGCCTGGGCGACCGTCTGGTAGCGCGCCTCGCCGGTGAAGCGCTTGGCCTCGGTCACCACGTTCTGCACCGCCCAGGGCCGGCCGAACGGCTTGGTGCAGTCGAACCCGGCCTTGGCGCCCAGCGGGCGGCCCTCGAGCGACGGGTCCATCTGCATGCCGGGCATGCCCTCATAGACCACGATGTCGCGGTCGGCCTGGAAGCGCGTGCCCAGCGCCCAATCCATCGCCGCCTCGGAATGGACGTCGACATCTTCGTCCACCACCCAGACATGCTTGACCGACGGCATGGCGGCGAAGACGGCGGCAATGGCGCGCCGCGCCTGGCCCGCGCCGGATTGGTGGATGGCGACGCGCACGTGCTGGCCCTCGCCCGACGACAGGCACATATGCGCGGCGGCCGCGTCCAGCCCCGCGTTGCGGACGGCCTTCATCGCCTCGGCCTCGACGCGGATGGACGAGATGTTGGCCGATTCCGTGTGGCCCAGCACCCAGCCCGAGCCGTGCAGCAGCGACTGGTGCAGGCAGTCGCGGCGCATGGTGATGGCGGTCACGTGGAAGATGGGGTCGAGGTGCATCGGCCCGTAATAGCCCATGTACTCGCCATAGGGCCCCTCAGGCTCGGAGTAGCCGTGCTCGTGCAGATAGCCCTCGATGACCATCTCGCAATCGGCCGGCACCTAGATGTCGTTGGTGACGGACTTCACCAGCGGCACCGGCTCGCCGCGCAGCGTGCCGACCAGCGCCACCTCGTCCTGGCGCACGCGCAGCCCGGCCGCCATGTAGTCGATCGGATGCGATCCGCAGGCGAAGCTGATCGGCAGGCGCTCCTTGCGGGCCGCGCATTTCAGGTAGATCTGGCGCAAATGCGAGCGCGCCGTGACGTTGGTGCCGCATTCGTGGCGCGAGCGCAGGCTGAGGCGCCGGCAGCCGACATTGGTGAGGCCCGATTCCGGGTCGATCACGTAGTCGATGCCCGAGGTGAGATAGACGCTGCCGTCGAACTCGTGCTGGGCGTGGAACGGCAGCTTCGTCAAATCGGCGTCGGCGCCGGTCAGCACCACCTGGTGCACCGGCGCGTCCTTCGATGCGACCTCCGCCTTCGGCTGCGGGTCGTCCAGCCGGCGCTGGAACTCCGCCCACATTTCGCGCACGGGAACGCCCAGCGCGGCGGCGAGGCGCGTGCGCGCCCCCATCACGTTGGCCACCAGCTCCACCCGCTCGGGCCCGGCCTTGCGGAACAGCACAGCCTTTTCGGTGCCCTCGATGATCGGGCTCAGATCGGCGAGCGCGACCGGCTCGTCATGGACCTGGACCTCGCCCTGGTCGATCAGCCTCTCGACGAAGCCGCGCAGGCGAAATTTTTCCATGTCGGGCGTGGGCATGACGGGCTCCTCATTGCGGATCGGACGGGGCGCAAGCTAGGGCGAAGCGCGCGCCCGCGCAATCTGCGCCTATCCCCATACGCGGTGCGCGACCTCGACGACGCGCGCCAGCTTGGCCTCGACCACGTCGGGGGCGAGGCGGCCGGCCGACGCGCTCGACGAAAAGCCGCATTGCGGGCAGAGCGAGAGCTGGTCGAGCGGCGCGCACTTGGCGGCCTCGGCGATGCGGGCCTCCAGCGCGCCCGCGCTCTCCACCTCGGAGCGCTTCGTCGAAACCAGCCCCAGCGCCGCTTTCCTGCCCTTCGGCAGATAGCGCAGCGCGGCGAAGTCGCCCGCCCGCGGCGTGTCGTACTCGAGGAAAAAGCCGTCCACCTCCAGCAGGTTGAACAGCTTGTCGGCCAGCGGCTCGTAGCCCGTGTCCGACATGCCGTGCCCCTGGTTGCCGCGGCACATATGGACGCAGATCGCCATGTCGGCCGGCCGCTCGCGGATCGAATCGTTGATCGCGGCGATGTAGAGGTCGACGATCCGGTCGGGATCCTCGCCGCGGCCCTCGACGGTTGCCCGGATGTTGGGATCGCACAGCAGGGCTAGCGGCACCTCGTCGAGCTGCAAATAGGTGCAGCCCGCCTTGGCAAGATCCGCCAGCTCGGCGCGATAGAGTTGCGTCACGTCGGCGAAATAGCCCTCGAGGTCGGGATAGAGCTTCTCGTCGATCTGGGCCCGGCCGCGGAAAAAATGGGTGACCGAGGGCGTCGGCAGGTTCGCCTTGGCGAGCCCTTTGGTCATCGGCTTCAACAGGGCGAACGTGTCGGCGGCCATCGGGCTGGCCCGGGTGAGCTTCCCTACCACGCTCGGCACGGCGCCCGCCTTGCGGGTCGAGCCGTCGAACAGGCGGAAGGTGAAGTCGGACTCATAGCGCTCGGCGGTGAAGCCCGCGAAATGCTCGAACGGCGCGTCGCGCCAGGAGGCGCGGCGGAACTCGCCGTCGGTGATGGCGCCGATGCCCACCCGCTCCTGCATCGCCACGATCTCGCGCACCGCCTTGTCCTCGACGACGCGGAGCGCGGGAAGGTCGATCTTCCCCGCTTCGAACTCGGCACGGGCACTGCATCAGCGCGTCGGGGCGCGGGAAGCTGCCGACATGCTCGGCGCGGAAGGGCGGGCGTTCGTCGGCCATCTCGGTCATCCCCATACGTCGTGCGCGACCTCGACCACGCGGGCGAGCTTCGCCTCGACCTGGGCCATGGTCAGCCGTCCCTCGCGCCTTGCGGCGCTGGCGAAGCCGCATTGCGGCGAGAGGCAGAGCCGGTCGACGTCGCAATAGCGCGATGCCTCGTCGATCCGGCGCTTGAGTTCGTCGGCGGGCTCGATCTCCGCAACCTTGGTGGTCAGCAGCCCGAGCACGGCCTTCCGGGGCTTCGGCAAATGGCGCAGCGGCGCGAAATCGCCGGCCCGCGGCGTGTCGTACTCCAGGAAGAACCCGTCGACGCGCGCCATGGCGAAGGCGCGCTCGGCGATCGGCTCGTACCCGCCGGACGCCATGCCGTGCCCGACATTGCCGCGGCACATATGGACGCAGATCGTCATCTCGTCAGGCACGTCGCGCAAGCAATCCTCGATGACGCCGATATAGGCGTCGATCAGCGCGTCGGGGTCCTCGCCCCGTGCGCGCACGACCTCCTGGTTCTTCGGATCGCAGAGAAGCGCGAGCGGCACCTCGTCGAGCTGCAGATAGGTGCAGCCGCGCGCCACCAGGTCGGCGATCTCCTCGCGATAGATGCGGGCGAGATCGGCGAGATAGGCGTCGCGGTCGGGATAGACGGCGTGGTCGAACGACCGCTCGCCGGAGAAGGCGTGGGCGACCGAGGGGGTCGGCATGTTCGCCTTCACCGGGCGGGTCGTCAGCGGCTTCAGCGCCGCGAAATCGTCGGCGGTGATCGGCCGCGCGCGGCTGAGCTTCGCCTTCGCCGTGCGCTCGGCGCCGAACGGCTTCCAGGGCGTGCCGTCGAACTGGGTGAAGGTGAAATCCTGCATCACCGGCTCGCCGAACCCCGCGACCTTCTCGAACAGGAAGTCGCGCCAGCCCGCCTTGCGGTATTCGCCGTCGGTGACGGCGCCGATGCCGACCCGCTCCTGCATCGCCACCACCTCGCGAATTGCCGCGTCCTCGATGGGGCGCAGCGCGGCGCGGTCGATCTTGCCGGCCGCCAAGGCTTCGCGCGCGTCCATCAGCGCCCCGGGGCGCGGGAAGCTGCCGACATGCTCGGCGCGGTAGGGCGGTTTCGCGGCGGCCATGGTTCCTCCCGGCGGGTCGGCTGGCGCGAAACCTTAACATCGGGGCCGGCGGCCGCAAATCGGTTTGCCGGGTCGCGGCCGGTGCCGCTATGCTCGGCCGCATGGCGACCATCGAGACCGATCTGGCGGAGACGCGGCGCGCGACCAACCCGCTCTACCGCGACCACCGCATGAAGCTGGGCGTCATGGCGTTCAATTGCAGCCATGGCTCGTCGATCACCACGGCCGAAGGCGCGTGGGCCATGACCTGGCCGGAGACCGTGGAGCTGGCGCAGCTCTGCGACGGCGCCGGGATGGAGGTGCTGCTGCCGGTCGGGCGCTGGCGCGGCTATGGCGGGGAATCGAACTTCAACAACCGCACGTTCGAGAGCTTCACCTGGGCGACAGGTGTGGGCGCGGTGACGAAGCAGATCGGCGTGTTCGCCACCTGCCACGTGCCGCTGGTGCATCCGGTGATGGCGGCGAAGATGTCGGCCACCGTCGACCACGTGACCGGCGGCCGGTTCTGCCTCAACGTCGTGTGCGGCTGGTTCAAGGACGAGTTCGACATGTTCGGCGCCGAATGGCGCCTGCACGAGGAGCGCTACCAGTACGGGGCGGAATGGGTGGAATTCGTCCGCAAGCTGTGGTCGCACCGGGGCGAATTCGACTTCGACGGCAAATACTTCCATTCCAAGCGCGCCTGGTCCGAGCCGAAGCCGATCCAGACGCCCTACCCGCCGATCATGAATGCCGGCGGCTCCGAGCCGGGGCGCAAGTTCGCCGCCAGCGTCGCCGACATGAACTTCGTGATCCTCGCCCGGCACGATTTCGAGGGCGGCAAGGCGCAGGTCGACAGCCTGAAGGCGATGGCGCGCGAGGCGGGGCGCGACGTGCAGGTCTGGATCCACGTCTATGTCGTCTGCCGCCCGACCCAGAAGGAGGCGGACGCCTATCTCGACCATTACGTGCGCGAGAAGGGCGACGTCGCGGCGGCCGACAATCTGCTGCGCATCTTCGGCATGCAGTCCAAGACGCTCGATCCCGCCAAGCTCGACGAGTTCCGCCGCCATTTCATCGCCGGCCATGGCGGCTATCCGCTGGTCGGCACGCCCGAACGCATCGCCGACGAGCTCGAGACCCTGTCGCGCATGGGAGTCGATGGCTGCCTGATCTCGTGGGTGCGCTATGTCGACGAGTGCCGCCAGTGGGTCGACGAGGTGATGCCGCTGATGGCCCAGTCCGGGCTGCGCCGGGGCGCGCCTGTCCTCGACGCCAACGACGGAGGTTGAGATGGCGCGGGAGATCCGCACGGTCGGGCTGATCGGGCTCGGCAAGATGGGCCTGCCCATGGCGCGCCACCTCGTCGGTGCGGGCTTCGAGGTGGTGGGCTACGATGTGCGCGGTGACGCGCGCCAGGCGGCGGTGAAAATCGGCGCCACCGCCGCGGATTCGCCCAACGCCTGCGCGGCGGCGAGCGACCTGACCATCGTGGTGGTGGGGTTCGATAGCGATGTCGAGTCTGCCCTGTTCGGCAAGGACGGGGCGTTTACCGGGGCCACGCCGGGGGCGATCGTCGCCGTCGCGTCGACCATCGCGCCGGGCACCATGCGGGCGATCGGTGCGCGGACGCCCGCCGGGGTGGCGCTGCTGGACATCCCGCTCTGCCGCGGCGAGGGCGCGGCCGAGGCCGGCAAGCTGCTGATCATGGGCGGCGGCGAGGCGGACGCGTTCGAGGCGTGCCGGCCGGCCTTCGCCGCCTTCGCCGATTCGATCCACCATCTCGGCGCGCTGGGCGCCGGCCAGGTCGGCAAGATGGTCAACAACATGATCCTGTGGGCCTGCATCTCGGCCGATCTGGAAGGGCTGAAGCTCGCGGCATCGCTGGGCGTCGCCGAGGGGCCGCTCAAGCAGGCGCTGGTGGATTCGTCGGCCGGCAACTGGGCGCTGGAAAACACCATCTGGCAGTTCCCCATGCCCTGGGCCGAGAAGGACATGACCATCGTGCTGAAGGAGGCCGACGCCGCGCGCGTCAGCCTGCCGGTTTCCGGCACGGTGAAGGAGGTCATCAAGGGCATCAAGATCGCCCGCGGCGAGGGCATGCCCGAGACGGGCGGGTGACGACAAAGAATTGTCATCCGGGTGGCGGCGCGATGGACCCAGGATCGGCCCGCTGCGCGCGCCGCCCGGGGTGACAGGTTGGATTGATCGGGAGGGAGCCGCACATGCCGGCCAAGGAAGAATTCGTCGAGGCGAACGGCTGCAAGGTGCGGCTGCAGCGCGCCGGGAAGGGGCCCAAGATCCTGTTCCTGCACGGCGCCAACGGACCGGCCATCTGGGTGCCGTTCTTCGACAAGCTGGCCGAGCGGTACGAGGTGATCGCGCCCGACCACCCGACCTACGGCAAGTCGGGCGATCCCGAATGGCTGGAGGATATCGGCGACCTCGCCTTCTTCTATCTCGACTTCCTGAAGGCGCTCGATTTCGACGACGTTCATCTGCTGGGCCATTCGATGGGCGGCTGGCTCGCCATGGAGATCGCGATCCGCAACACCTCGCGCCTGGCCAGCATGACCGTCGTCTCGCCCGCCGGCATCCGGGTGACGGGCCATCCCCCCGCCGACATCTTCAAGCTGACGCCGGCCGAGATGATGCCGCGCGTCTATGCCGGCGAGGCGCTGCGCCAGAAGATGCTCGACATGGCCTCCCAGCCCAAGTCGGAAGCCGAGCTCGACGAGCTGATCCGCACCCGCACCGCCTCGGCGCGGCTCTGCTGGCACCCGCGCCTGTACAACCCCAAGCTCGCGCGCTGGCTGCACCGCATCGACGTGCCCAGTCCAGATCGTGTGGGGCGATTCCGACGGGCTGATCCCGCCCGCCCATGGGCACGAGCTGGCCAAGCTCATCCCGGGCGCGAACCTGGTGATCATCGACCAGTGCGGCCACGCCCCCCAGGTCGAGAAGCCGCAGGAGCTTCTCGCCGCCATCGACAACTTCGTGCCGGAGCACGCCGCATGAAACTCTTCATGTTCCATCTGATGCCCTATGCCGACATCGACCTGGAGGAGGCGAAGAAGTACCGCTCCGTCTGGGTGGAGTTCCCCAACACCAACTACGACCCGAAGAAGGGCCACAAGCTCTACAACCGCTATCTCGACGAGCTGGAGCTCGCCGCCGCGCTGGGCTTCGACGGCGTCGCGGTGAACGAGCACCACCAGAACGCCTACGGGCTGATGCCGTCGCCGATCGTCACCGCGTCGGCGCTGTCGCGCCGGGTGGAGGACGCGAAGATCGCCATCCTCGGCTCGGGCTTCGGGCTGCGCGAGAACCCGCTGCTCCTCGCCGAGGAGCACGCGATGATCGACAACATCACCGGCGGGCGGCTGATCTCGGGCTTCGTGCGCGGCATCGGTGCCGAGTATTTCTCGATGGGGGTGAACCCCGTCACCTCGCACGCGCGCTGCAACGAGGCGCACGACCTGGTGAAGCGCGCCTGGACCGAGCCCGGCCCGTTCGCCTGGGAGGGGCATTTCTACAATTTCGAGTACGTGAACGTGTGGCCGCGCCCCTATCAGCAGCCGCACCCGCCGATCTGGTGCCCCTCGATCGGCTCGACCGAGACGATGGAGTGGGCGGCCCATCCCGACCGGCGCTACGTCTATCTCCAGGCCTACACGCCCGAGGCGGTGGTGACGCGCTACCTCAACGGCTATCGCGCCTGCTGCGAGGACAAGTACGGCTACACCGCATCGTCGCAGCAGCTCGGCTGGAACGCGCCGATGTACATCGCCGACACCGACGAGCAGGCGGTGGAGGAGGCGCGCCCGCACATCGACGCGCTGTTCAATACGTTCCTGCGCATGCCGCCCGAGATGCTGCTGCCGCCGGGCTACGTGTCGCAACGAGTCGCTCAAGCGGTTCATGCAGACCAAGGGCGCGTCGATGGGCAAGGCCACGGTCGAGTATCTGATCGACCAGGGCATCTTCATCTGCGGCAGCCCCGACACGGTGCGCAACAAGCTGATGGCCCGCCACAAGGAGCTGGGCTTCCAGAACCTGGTCTGCATGCTGCAGTTCGGCACGCTGCCGGCCGACCTCACCGAGCGCAACATCCGCCTGTTCGCGTCGGAGGTGCTGCCCGCCATGCAGCCGCTGACCGACAAGGAATATGGCGGGTTCGAGCGCCAGGCCGTGCCCGCGCAGTAGCCCTCAATCGTGATAGAGCCCGTCTGACGAAAGGCCGGACGTGACCGGCGTCGCGGCGGCCGGCATGGCCCGCGGCACCGCTTGCGGCCGCGATGCCACGGTCGGCGGTGCGGGGGCCGGCGCCGGCGGGACGATCGTGCGCGGCGGCCGGCCGGCCAGGGCCTTGGTCATGAAATCGTGCCAGATCCGGGCCGGCACGCTGCCGCCGGTCACGCCCTTCATCGGCGAATCGTCGTCGTTGCCGACCCAAACGCCGGCCACCAGCCCCGGCGTGTAGCCGACGAACCAGGCGTCGCGGAAATCCTGGCTGGTACCGGTCTTGCCGGCGGCCGGCCGGTCGAGCCGGGCGGCGCGCCCGGTGCCGTCCACCAGCACGCGGGCGAGCATCCGGTCCATCTCGGCGACGATGCCCGGCGCCAGCACACGCGGCGCGCGCGAGCGGGCGCGGCGGTAGAGCATGTGGCCCTCGCGGTCGGCGATGGTGACGACGGCGTGCGGGCGCGCGGCAAGCCCGCCATTCGCCACCCCGGCATAGGCGCAGACGAGCTCCAGCGGGCTCACCACCGACGTGCCGAGGGCGAGGCTGGGATGCGCGCCGAGCTTCGCCGTGATGCCGAGCCGGCGCGCCACGTCGATCACCTGGCGCAACCCCGCGCGCTGGGCCACCTGCACGGCTACGGTGTTGATCGAATCGGCGAACGCCTCGTCCAGCGTCACCACGCCGCGATAGCGCCGCTCGTAATTGTGCGGGTGCCAGCCTGCGATCGAGATCGGCACGTCGGGCAGCCGGTCGTCGGGGCCCATGCCCGCCTCGAAGGCGGCAAGATAGTCGAACAGCTTGAACGCCGAGCCGGGCTGGCGCAGCGCCTGGACCGCGCGGTTGAACTGGCTTTCGCCGTAATCGCGCCCGCCGACCATGGCGCGCACCGCCCCGCCCGGCGAGACCGCGACCAGCGCGCCCTGCGACACGCGGCGCTTGGCCCCCTCGGCGGCGAGCAGGCGCCGGACCGCCGCCTCGGCCGCGCGCTGCAGCCCGACGTCGAGCGTCGTGGTGACCACCAGGTCGCGGTCGGGTTCGCCGACATAGCCGCTGACCCGCTCCACCGCCCAGTCGGCGAAGTAGCGCGCGCCCGAGCCGGCGTCGGGCCCCACCGTGCGCAGCGCCTCGGCCTTGGCCGCCCGCAGGTCGCGCGCGGACAGGTATCCGGCGTCCGCCATGTTGTCGAGCACCTGGTCGCCGCGGGCGCGCGCGGCCTGGGGGTCGTGCAGCGGCGCGTAGCGCGACGGCGCCTTCAGCAGCCCCGCCAGCACTGCGGCCTCGTGCAAATTGACGTCGGCGAGGCGATGGCCGAAATAGCGCCGCGCCGCCGCCGGGAAGCCGTAGGTCCCGGCGCCGAGATAGACCCGGTTGAGATAGATCGAGAAGATTTGCGCCTTGGTGAAGCGCGCCTCTAACCACAGCGCCAGGATCGTCTCCTGCACCTTGCGGCGCAGCGTGCGGTCGGCGGTCAGGAACAGGTTCTTGGCGAGCTGCTGGGTGATGGTCGAGCCGCCCTGGCGGATCGCGCCGGCGCGCAGGTCGGTCCAGGCCGCGCGCATCACGCCGACGAAGTCGATGCCGCCATGGCTGAAGAAATGCCGGTCCTCGGTGGCGACGATGGCCTGCACCAAATAGGGCGGCACCTCGGCGAGCGTCACCGGCGCGGCATAGACCTGGCCGAACGTGGCCAGCACCGTGCCGTCGCGCGCCAGCACGGTGACCGACGGCCGGCGCGAGGCCGCGGTCAGGCTGGATATGTCGGGCAGGTCGTAGGCATACCAGCCGACCAGCGCGCCGCCCGCGACGCCCATCCAGATCGCCGCGACCGCGGCCCACTTGGCGATCGGGGCGAACCGGCCCCGCCGCACGCCGCCCTTCGCGGCGCCGGCCTTCGGCGCGCCCGCCGCCGTTCCGTCCGATTTCCGCCGCTCGCCGCCCGCGCGCGGCTTCGCCGCACCCGGGCGGGAGGTCTTGCGCTGCTTGCCCGCCATTGCCCCCAACTATCTCAGGATCGGCCCGAATCCCCTACCCCCGGCGCGCGCCTCGTGGAACCTCTCGCCGTGAAATCCCCTGGCGCCGCGCCATTCGGCACGCGATAGTGCCGCATTCTGTAGCGCATCATTGCGGAGCGCGACCGTGGCGTTTTCGTGGCTGAAGCCCGCCCCCGACGCGGCCCAGGCGCCGCGCGTGCGCGTGCGGCCGGCCGCGCGGGGCGACGCGGCGGCGGTGGCGGGGATGGCGAGCGCACTGTCGCGCGCCGAGGGCGGCTTTCCCTCGCGCTTCACCGAGGAGACCTATCTGCGCGATGGGTTCGGCGCCGAGCCCGCCTTCCGCGCCCTGGTCGCCGAGCTCGACGGCGAGGTGGCGGGCTACGCCGTCTACTACCCGGGCTACGATACCGACACGGCGACGCGCGGGGTGTATCTGGCCGATCTCTACGTGCGCGACGGCGCGCGGCGCCACGGCGTCGGGCGGGCGCTGGTGGCTGGCGTCGCCGAGACATGCCGGTCGTCGGGCGGGCGCTGGATGTTCTGGTCGGTTCTCCGCCGCAACCGCACCGGACGGCGCTTCTACAAGGCGCTGGCGCCCGAGCTCCACGACGTCGTCGTGTGCGCCGCGTTCGGCCGCACCTTCGAGCACCTCGCCGACATGGCGGGCAAAGGGGGTAGGGGTGCCTGCTGTCCTGCGGTGGTCTGCGCCGCGTTCGGTCGCACCTTCGCGCATCTCGCCGACATGGCGGGCAAAAGGCGGTAGAGCCTTATCGATCCAAGACAAGGCATCCCTCATCCTTCGACAGGCTCAGGATGAGGGTGTTTGTTTCGGCCTCACCCTGCGCCTGTCGAAGGGCAAGGCCGTCGCAAGGCGATTTTAGAGCGCCCTCACACGTCCAGGTTCTGCACCTCGAGGGCGTGGGACTGGATGAACTCGCGGCGCGGCTCGACCACGTCGCCCATCAGCGTCTCGAACAGCTTCCCGGCCTCGTCGGCGTGGGAGATCTTGACCTGCAGCAGCGCGCGCGCGTTGGGATCGAGCGTGGTCTCCCAGAGCTGGTCGGGGTTCATCTCGCCCAGCCCCTTGTAGCGCTGGATCGCGATGCCCTTGCGGCCGGCCGCCATCACCGCATCCACCAGCCCGAGCGGCCCGGTGATGCGCAGCTCGCGCTCGCCGGCGCGGAAAATCGCCGGCCGCTGATAGACGTGCTGGAGATCGACCGCCATCTCGTCCAGCCGGCGCGCCTCGGCCGAGCGCAGCAGCGCGCCGTCGACCGCGTGCCGCTCCGTCACGCCGCGCAGCGTGCGCGAGAAGGCGAACCCGCCACCGCACCGTCTCCGCCTGCCAGCCGCGTTCGGAATCGGGCAGAAGCCCGTCGAGCCGGCGGGCGATGGCCTGGCGCCACCTGCTCGGCCTGGCCCGGCTGGGCGACGAGGTCGGCGCGGAACGCGCCGAGGATCGCCGCCTGCTCCACCACGTCCGCGTTGGCGAGCTTGCGCATCAAGGGCTGCATCAGCCGGCGCGCGCGTCAGCGCCTCGCGCACCACGGCGCGCAGATCCTGGCCGGCAAGCTGGGCGCCGTCGGCGAGCGTCAGCGACGCGCCTTCGAGCCCGACGTCGATCAGATAGTCCTCGAGCGCCCGGTCGTCCTTCAGATAGACCTCGGAACTGCCCTTCTTGGCGCGATAGAGCGGCGGCTGGGCGATGTAGAGATAGCCGCGCTCCACGATCAGCGCGCATCTGGCGGTAGAAGAAGGTGAGCAGCAGCGTGCGGATATGGCTGCCGTCGACGTCCGCGTCCGTCATGATGATGATCTTGTGGTAGCGGATCTTCGCGATGTCGAAGTCCTCCTGCCCGATGCCGGTGCCGAGCGCGGCGATCAGCGTGCCGATTTCGGCCGAGCCCAGCATCTTGTCGAAGCGCGCGCGCTCGACGTTCAGGATCTTGCCGCGCAGCGGCAGGATCGCCTGGAAGGCGCGGTCGCGCCCCTGCTTGGCCGAGCCGCCGGCGGAATCGCCCTCGACGATGAACAGCTCGGCCCGCTCCGGCTCGCGCGCCTGGCAGTCGGCGAGCTTGCCCGGCAGCGACGAGATGTCGAGCGCGCCCTTGCGCCGGGTCAGCTCGCGCGCCTTGCGCGCCGCCTCGCGCGCCGCCGCGGCCTCGACCACCTTGGCGACCACGCGCTTCGCGTCGGCAGGATGCTCCTCGAACCATTCGGCGAGCTTCTCGCCCACCACCGTCTCGACCACCGGGCGCACCTCGGACGAGACCAGCTTGTCCTTGGTCTGCGACGAGAATTTGGGATCCGGCACCTTGACCGCCAGCACGCAGGTCAGCCCCTCGCGCGCGTCGTCGCCGGTCAGCGTCACCTTCTCCTTCTTGGCGATGCCCGACGCGTTGGCGTAGTTGTTGATCGTGCGGGTCAGCGCGCCGCGGAAGCCGGCGAGATGCGTGCCGCCGTCCGACTGCGGGATGGTGTTGGTGAAGCACAGCATGGTCTCGTGATAGGCTGTCGGACCATTCCAGCGCCACCTCGACGGTGATGCCGTCGAGGTCGGCGCGGATGGCGATCGGCGGGGTGTGCAGCGGCTGCTTCGACGCGGTCGAGATACTTCACGAAGGCCTCGAGCCCGCCGTCGTAGCGCATCTCGACCGTGCGCGGCTCCACCCCGCGCGCGTCGGTGAACATGATGCACAGGCCCGAATTGAGGAAGGCGAGCTCGCGCAGGCGGTGCTCCAGCGTCGGCGCGTCGAACTCGATCATGGTGAAGGTCTTGCGCGACGGCAGGAACGTCACCTCCGTGCCGGAAACATGGTCGGCCGGGCCCACCTCGGCGAGCGGCGCCTCGGGCTCGCCGTCGCGGAAGCGCATGAAATGCTCGTTGCCGTCGCGCCAGATGCGCAGCTCCAGCCATTCGGACAGCGCGTTCACCACCGACACGCCGACGCCGTGCAGGCCGCCCGACACCTTGTAGGAGTTCTGGTCGAATTTTCCGCCGGCATGCAGCTGGGTCATGATGACCTCGGCCGCCGACACGCCCTCCTCCTCGTGGATCTCGCACCGGAATGCCGCGGCCGTTGTCCGAGACGGTGGCCGAGCCGTCGCCGTTCAGCGTCACCTCGATGCGGTCGCAATAGCCGGCCAGCGCCTCGTCGATGGCGTTGTCGACCACCTCGTAGACCATGTGGTGCAGGCCCGAGCCGTCGTCGGTGTCGCCGATATACATGCCCGGGCGCTTGCGCACGGCGTCGAGGCCGCGCAGCACCTTGATCGAACTCGGCGCCGTAGCTCGTCGGCGGCTTCGGCCTTCAGTCTTGGGATTCGGCGGTCGGCGTCATGCGGTCCTCACGCGGGGCGCGAGCGGCGGCGTCGTCGCACGCGGAAATGCTGCGACCTGGCCGCCCAGCGCGCGCGAACGGCGCCCGTCGGTGCCGGTCATCCAGGCCTGCGCGCCGAGCGCCGCGATCTCGTCGAACAGCGCCTCGCGGCGGCGATCGTCGAGATGCGCCGCCACCTCGTCGAGCAGCAGCACGCGGCGCCGCGCCGTGTCGAGCACGCGCAGCCGCGCGTCGGCCAGCACGATGGCGACCAGCAGCGCCTTCTGCTCGCCGGTCGAGCAGCGCGCGGCCGGCTGGTTCTTGCGCGAGATGGGTGACGCGCCAGGTCGGACGCGGTGCGGGCCGAGCGCCGCCCCGCCGGTCTCGGCGTCGCGCGCCCGCGCGCGCGCGCCAGCCGCTCGCGCAACCGCTCCTCGGCGTCGAGCGCCGGCATCTCGGCCGAGCAGCTCCTCGACCTCGCCGTCGAGCGCCAGCGCGGCGGCGGGGAACGGCCCGACGCCCAGCTTGCAGGCGGCGTTGAGCCGGCGCGATCAAGGCGAGCGCGCGGCGGCGATCACGGCGACGCCCTGCTCGGCCATGGCGCGCTCCAGCGCGGCCAGCCAGGCCGGGTCGGCGGCGGGCCGCCGAGGCGCGGCGCGCGCAACAGCCGCGCGCGCTCGCGCAGGCTCCGCTCGTAGGCGGCGAGGCGCGCCGCGTGCGCCGGCGTCGAGCCGAAGACCAGCCGGTCGAGGAAGCGCCGGCGGCGCGGAATTGCCCTCGCCGAACAGCTTGTCCATCTCGGGCGTCAGCCACAGCATGCCGAGATGGGCCGCCAGCGCCGCCTGGCCGCGCTGCGCGCGCGCCGTCGACGCGCACCGCACGCCGCGCCGGCGCCGCGCCCAGCCCGTCGGCGAGGCCGGTGCCGATCTCGACCGGCCCGCTGGGCGTCGCGACCGTCGCCGCCACCGCCCAGGGCCGCGGCGTCGGCCATCTGCGCGTCGCGCCGCCCCACCTCGTCCAGCGCGCGCCGCGCAGGCCGCGGCCGGGCGACAGGAACGACACCGCCTCCAGCAGGTTGGTCTTGCCGGCGCCGTTCGGGCCGGTCAGCAGCGACCGGCCGCGGATCGAGCGTCGAGCCGCAGCGCGCGCATAGCCGCGGAAATCGGTCAGCGCGAGACGCGTGACGGCAGCGCGACTGCGGCCCGGCCAGCGGCGAGCGCGACCGGATGCGGGACTGGACAGACGCTCAACATCAGACCCGCATCGGCATGAGGACGTAGAGGGCGCTGGGGTCGGAGGCGTCGCGCACCAGCGTCGGCGAGGCGGCGTCGGCCAGCATGAACTGCGCCGTGCCGCTCGATCTGGCTGGGCGATGTCGAGCAGGTAGCGCGAGTTGAAGCCGATCTCGATCGCGTCGTCGGCATAGCCGACCTCGAGCTCCTCGGTGGCCGCTGCCGGTGTCCGGGCTGGTCGCCGACAGCATCAGCGAGCCCTTGCCGATGGTCAGCTTCACCGCGCGCGACTTCTCGGTCGAGATGGTCGAGACGCGGTCGACCGCGTGCGGCGAACTCGCTCGCACTCGACCTCCAGCTTCTTGTCGTTGCCGGCCGGGATCACCCGGTCGTAGTCGGGGAAGGTGCCGTCGATCAGCTTCGAGGTCAGCACGACGTCGCCGAACGCGAAGCGGATCTTGGTCTCGGACAGCGCGACCGCGACCTCGCCCGGCCTCCTCGATCAGCTTGCGCAGCTCGTCCACCGTCTTGCGCGGCACGATGACGCCCGGCATGCCGGCCGCGCCCTCGGGCAGCGGCATCTCGACGCGGGCCAGGCGGTGGCCGTCGGTCGCCACGGCGCGCAGCACCTGGGCGCCGTCGTCGGCCTCGGCGGCATGCAGGTAGATGCCGTTCAGGTAGTAGCGCGTCTCCTCGGTCGAGATGGCGAAGCGGGTGCGGTCGATCAGGCGTGCGCAGCTCCGGCGCCGGCGAGCGTGAAGCGGTGCGGCATGTCGCCGTCGGTCATCACCGGGAAGTCGGCCGCGCGGCAGCGCGGCGAGCGCGAAGCGCGAGCGCCCGGCGCGCAGCTCGACGCGGCCCTCCTCGCTGCCCGAGCCGATCTCGATCTGCGCGCCCTCCGGCAGCTTGCGCACGATGTCGTAGAGCGTGTGCGCCGGCACGGTGGTCGCGCCCGGCTGGCTGACGGAGGCCGGCACGGTCTCGACCACCGCCAGGTCCATGTCGGTGGCGGTCACGCGCAGCGCGCCGTCGCGCGCCTCGATCAGCACGTTCGACAGGATCGGGATGGTGTTGCGCCGTTCCACCACGCTCTGGACGTGCGCCAGCGCCTTGAGAAGGGCCGCGCGTTCGATGGTCAGTTTCATGGCAACTCGGTGGCTCGGATCGGGCACGGCGCGGCGGAACTCCTTGGGACGTTCCGCGCTGTCGCCGCCCCCGGAAGGCGATCCGTCCGGGGCCGGCGGAAGGCCGGGTCCGCCGCCGTCGGCGGACAGCCCGCATTATACCAGCAACCCGTTGAAATCCGAAGCCTTCCGCACCGCGAAGCCGGACCGCCGGGAGCCGGAAAACCGACCGATTCCGCGGGTTTCGGGGCGGTGCCGGGGCCGGCAAATCGGCCGCGCCTCGAGTTCCCGTCCGAAAACGTGATTTAGGGCGGAACGGCCCGCAAGGGAAGCGCGGCGGCGGCCTACCCCTCCAGCATGCGGCGCAGCAGCTCGACGTCCTCGGCGAAGGCGGAATCGGCGGCGCGCAGCTCGTCGACCTTCTTCACCGCATGCATCACGGTGGTGTGGTCGCGCCCGCCGAACTTGCGCCCGATCTCGGGCAGCGAGCGCGCGGTGAGCTGCTTCGCCAGATACATCGCCACCTGGCGCGGCCGGGCGACGGCGCGCGACCGGCGCGCCGAATGCATGTCGGAGATGCGGATGTTGAAGTGCTCCGCCACCTTCTTCTGGATTTCCTCGATGGTGACGCGCCGGTCGTTGGCGCGCAGCAGGTCGTGCAGCACCTCCTGGCAGGTCTCCAGCGTGATGTCGCGGCCGACCAGCGTGGCGTGCGCGACGACGCGGTTGAGCGCGCCCTCGAGCTCGCGCACGTTCGAGGTGATCTTGTGGGCGAGGAATTCCAGCACCTTGCGCGGGATCTCGACGCCCATCTGCTCGGCCTTGGCCTCCAGGATGCCGACGCGCAGCTCGTAGGTGGTGGCGTGGATGTCGGCGACCAGCCCCCAGCCGAGGCGCGAGCGCAGCCGCTCCTCCATGCCCTCGAGGTCGGACGGCGACTTGTCGGCCGACACGATCACCTGGCGGTTGTTGTCCACCAGGTCGTTGAACGTGTGGAAGAATTCCTCCTGCGTGGATTCCTTGCCGTTGATGAACTGCACGTCGTCGATCATCAGCACGTCGACCGAGCGGAACTGCTCCTTGAACGCCACCGTGTCCTTGAACCGGAGCGCGCGGATGAAGTGGTACATGAACTTCTCGGCCGACAGATAGACGACCTTGCGGCTCGGGCTGCGCGACGCGGATGTGCCAGGCGATGGCGTGCATCAGATGCGTCTTGCCGAGCCCGACCCCGCCATAGAGGAACAGCGGGTTGAAGGTCGCGGTCGTCGATTCGGCGACGCGGCGCGCGGCGGCGTAGGCCAGCTCGTTCGGCTTGCCGACGACGAAATTGTCGAACGTGAAGCGCGGATCGAGCGGCGAGGAAAGCTGCGACGCTTCCGGCGCGCGCACCGGCTCGGCGGGGGCCTCGGGCTCCGGCTCGATGCGCGCGCCGCGCGCGCCCTCGGTCTCGATGAACAGGTCGATGCCCTTGATCTCGGAGCATTCCGCGCACCACAGCTCGCGGATGCGGTCGCCGTAATTGCGCATCACCCAGTCGCGCATGAACTTGGTGGGCACCGCGATGCGCAGCATGCCTTCGTGCAGGTCGACCAGCGTCAGCGGCTTCAGCCAGCTGCGGTACGCCGCGTCGCCCACCTCGGCACGCAGGTGGCCGCGCACCCGCGCCCAATACGTGTTCAGTTCGAGGTCCTGGTTCGGTGTTCTCGCCATGCACCCAGCCCCCCGCAAGGCTCGAGCCCCGCCAAACGTTCCATTGCAGCCGCCGCCGAAGCGACGGCTTGCCCGTCCGCCGTCAACGGCGACACCACTCCGCGCGCGGAACGCCTTCCGCTGCGGAACCATGACACTGGCACGCCTCGAACGCCGGCTCGATGTCCCGAACGCGTCCTTCAAGCCACTTCCGCAAGCAATCCCGTGGGGCCGATACCCGCGCTGACATGTTCGCGGGCGCTCGCTTTGGCCTCGCCGGCGGCCCGGCAAGGTTGCTCCTCGCAGGGGTCGACCGGTGGGGACTGCCTCGTTTCCGGCGGAGACGATCGTTGTTTGCGTCGCGGGCGGGCGCCAAGTAACGAAGGAAGTTTTTACTCGCGCTAAGAGACCCGTTTTCTAAAACTCGCGCAAATTATCTTTGAATCCGCCAGAATTTCTTTTGAAGGATCACGTCTCCCCAAGCATCCAACAAAGCCATCGTACCTGCGCGGTCCGGCCAGCGCAACATGATCGAACGGCGAACCGCGAAATTTTTGTCGCTGAATCGCGCGAGGTGCGTCGTCGTCGCCGAATCGCGCCGCAATACGCGACTTGCGCAGGCGCACGAACGCGCGCGCGGACGCGATGCGTCCGTGCGTTGCGACGGCGAGAAAAGCTCAGGCTTGGGCGGAAAGCGCCTTGATGCGCGCCGACAGCCGCGCGAGACGGCGCGCCATCGTGTTTTTGTGCAGCACGCCCTTGGTGACGCCGCGCATGATCTCGGGCTGCGCGGACTTGAACGCTTCCTGCGCGGAGGCCTTGTCGCCGGTGGCGATCGCCTCCTCGACCTTGCGCACGTAGCTGCGCACGCGGCTCATGCGCGCGCGGTTCAACGCGGTGCGCCGCTCGGTCTGACGAATTCTCTTCTTGGCCGACTTGATGTTGGCCATCGCACGTCCCCTGGATACGGGTGAGGCGGGGTTTGTAATGCCGGCCGCGCCCGCCGTCAACCCTCGCGCGAGGCGCCGTCACACCGTGCCGTCGCGGATGGCGGCGAGCAGCCCGTCGGCTGCCCGCTCGATCATGTCGAGCACGCTTTCGAACCCCTCCGGCCCGCCCATATAGGGGTCGGGCACGTCCCGAATCCCGAGCTGGGGCGCGAAATCCAGGAACAGCAGCAGCTTGCCCGGCGCGTCCGGCGGGCGCAGCCGGTCCAGCGCGCGCGCATGACCGCGATCCAGCGCGACGACCAGGTCGAAGCGGCGGAAATCCTCGGGGCGCACCTGGCGGGCGCATTGGGCGCTGAGGTCGAGCCCGCGCCGCGCGGCGGCCGCCGTCGCGCGCGGATCGGGGGCGCAGCCGACATGCCAGTCGCCGGTTCCGGCGGAATCGACCTCGATCTCGCCGCCCATCCCGGCCGCCTCGGCGCGCGCGCGGAACACCGCCTCGGCGGTGGGCGAACGGCAGATGTTGCCGGTGCAGACGAACAGGACGCGCGTGGCCATTCGGCTTTTTCTCGACAAGGTCGATCCGCCCATGATACGCGACGGGCCCGCGCGCGGCGAGGGTCGCGTGCCGCAACGGAACCCCTTTATGGCCGGAACGCGCCGCGAAATTCCCGGCTGGTCCGCCTTGCCCGAGCCGACCCGCGGCATCGTGTGGATGTGCATGGGGGCGGCGTGCTACGCGCTGCTCTACGCGACGCTGCGCCAGCTCACCCACAAATTCTCGCCGCTCGAGCTGATCTTCTTCCGCTCGCTGTTCTGCTCGACATTGATGCTGCCCTGGCTCGCGCGAAGCGGCCTCGGCGCGATGCGCACGCGCCGGCTCAAGCTTCACGTCGCGCGCTGCTGCTCGGTCTATGCCGGCGGCGTGCTGTGGGTCTACGCGCTGGCGCGCCTGCCGATGGCCGACGTCAACGCGCTCAACTTCACCTCGCCCTTGTTCGTGGTGCTGATCGCCATGCTGGTGCTGGGCGACCGCGGCGGGCTGCATCGCTGGATCACGCTCGGCATCGGGTTCGCCGGCACGCTGGTGATCCTGCGCCCCGGGATCACGGCCGTTTCGCCCGCCGCGCTGATCACCATCGCCAGCGCGTTCATGTTCGGCGTCGGGCACGCCCTGACCCGCGCCATGGCCAACACCGAGAACCCGAACGTCAACATCCTGTATCTCTACGGGCTGCAGACCGTCATCTCGGCCGTCCCCGCCGCCTTCTTGTGGGTCACGCCCGAATTGCACGACCTCTTGTGGATGGTGGCCGTGGCCCTGTGCACGCTGGGGGCGCAGCAATGCATCGTGCGCTCGCTGACCACCGCGCCGGCCAGCCTGGTCATGCCGTTCAACTTCCTGCAGCTTCCGCTGGTCGCGCTGCTCGGCCTCGCGGTGTATGGCGAGGTCTCCTCGGTCTGGACCTGGGTCGGCGCCGCGGTGATCCTGGCGGCGAACTACGACCTCGCCCGGCGCGAAGGCCGCGCCGCCCGCCGCGCGCGCGAGGACACCGCTGCGGCGCGGGGATAGGCGCGACGACAAGTCACCGTTCGTGCTGAGGAGGCGCCGAAGGCGCCGTTTCGAAGCACGGATGGCGTGCGCTCCCCGCCCTTCGAGACGCAGCGCTTCGCGCTGCTCCTCAGGGCGAAGGGAGGAGACGCAAAAGCCCTACCGCACCAGCAGGACGGGGCAGGCGACGTCCTCCAGCAGGCGGCGGCGGCCCTCGCCCTCCAGCAGCGCATCGTCGCCGGCGATCACCAGCACGCTCGCGCCCATCGTGCCGACGGCGTGGCACAGCCCGGCGAGCGTCGGATGGGAAATCGCGCGGAACCGCACCGCCTGGCCGTGCGCGGCAAGACGCTGGGCGGCGCGCCGGCGGATCTTGTTCGCCTCCGCCTCGCTTTCGGCGCGGACCACCACCGTCAGGCTGTCCGAATCGTTGGCGGCAAGCCCGGCGGCAATGTCGAGCGCCTTGTCCGCGCCCTCGCTGCCGTCATACAGCACCAGCGCGCGGCGCGAGATGTCGATTCCCGGGCGCAGCACCAGCACCGACCGGGTGGACTGCATGATCGCGGCCAGCGCGGTGCCGCCGAGCGAGATGCCCGGCCCGATGCGCCGCCCCGACCGGCCGATGACCAGCAGGTCGGCACCGCTGCCGGCCGCCACCACCTCGGCGGTGACGCGGCCCTCGGCGATCCGGAACGTCGCCTTGACGTGCGCGGCCAGCGCCGCCGCCTCGAGCGCGCGACGCAGCGTCACCGCCTCGGCGCGCAGATCGTCGGCGATGGCGGCGGTGCCGCGCCCCGTGCCGCCGAACCCGAAGCGGATCTCGCGCCCGACCGGCAGCCCGGCGAGGCGCTTCAGGTTCACGTCCTCGACGAACAGCCCTTCGAGCTCGGCCTCGAGCCGGGCGGCGAGCAGCACGGCGGCCTCCAGCGCGGCGCGCCCGTGCGCCGAGGCGTCCGCCGCCACCACGATGCGGCGGATCAGCCGGCCGGTCGTCGCGCGCCGCCTGCGCGGCCGGCCGGGGGCGGGCTCCTTCATTGCTCACCCCTCCGCTCGGGCGCGGGGCCGAACCGGCGCAGCTTCTCGGCGAACTCGGCAAGCTGCGCGGCGGCGCGGCCGTTGACGGTGTCGGCCGGCCACGTACCGTCCGGCCGCCGCTCGCCGGCCGGGGCGCCGGTCAGGATCTCGATCCCCTGGTCGATGGTCTCGACCGGGTAGACGTGGAACCGGCCCGCGGCGCATGCCTCGACCACGTCGCGGCGCAGCATCAGATGCTTCACGTTCGACGCCGGGATCAGCACGCCGTGATGGCCGTCCAGCCCGCGCGCGCGGCACACGTCGAAGAACCCTTCGATCTTCTCGTTGACGCCGCCGATCGCCTGCACGTCGCCGCGCTGGTTGACCGAGCCGGTGACGGCGAAGCACTGGCGGATGGGCACGCCGGACAGCGCCGACAGCAGCGCATAGGGCTCGGTGGACGAGGCGCTATCGCCGTCCACCCCGCCATAGGACTGCTCGAACACCAGGCTCGCCGACAGGGCCAGCGGATGGTCATGGGCGAAGCGCTCGCCCAAAAAGCCGGCGAGGATCAGCACGCCCTTGGAGTGCAGCGGCCCGCCCAGCGCCACCTCGCGCTCGATGTCGACCACCTCGCCGCGACCGAGGCGCACCCGGGCGGTGATTCGCGACGGGCGGCCGAAGGCGAGCTCGCCGAGCTGCATGACGGCCAGCCCGTTGACCTGGCCGACCTTGGCGCCGTCGGTGTCGATCAGGATGGTGCCGCGGTCGATCTCCTCCAGGCTGCGCGCGCGGACGCGGTCCAGCCGGTGCTCGCGCGCGTCGATCGCCTGCTGCACGTCGTCGGCGGAGACGGTCTGGTGGCCGTTCTGGCGCGCCCAGTAGTCGGCCTCGCGCAATATGTCGGCGACCGAGCGCATATGGGTGGTCAGCCGCTCGGAATCGCCGGCGAGGCGCGCGCCCGCTCGATCACCCGCGCCGCCGCCTCGGCGTCCAGCGGGCGCAGGTTCTCCCTCCGGATCATGGCGCCCAGCATGCGGGCGTACAGCAGGGCGTTCTCGTCGGAGCGGTCGACGCGCTCCTCGAAATCGACCGCCACCTTGAACAGATCGGGGAAGTCGGGATCGAGCTGCGCCAGCATGTAGTAGAGCGTGCGGTCGCCGATCAGCACGACCTTGACCTCGAGCGGGATCGGCTCGGGCTGCAGCGTCTGGGTCGACATGATGCCGAGCTGGTCGGCCAGCGAATCGACGCGGATGCACGAGGCGCGCAGCGCGCGCTTCAGCTCCTCCCACGCGAAGGGCTGCATCAGCACCTTGCGCACGTCGAGCAGCAGGTAGCCGCCGTTCGCGCGGTGCAGCGCGCCCGCCTTGATCAGGTTGAAGTCGGTGAACAGCGCGCCGAACTGGGCCTGATGCTCGATCCGGCCGATCAGGTTGGCGTGGGTCGGGTTGTCCTCGTAGACGATGGGCGCGCCCTTGTCGCCGCGATGATCGACGATGACGTTGACCCGGTAGCGGCGCAGCGCCGCCTCGTCGGTCATCTGGCTCATGCGCCGGGCGATGGCGGGCGGCATGTTCTCCTGCTGCGCCTGCTGGGGCACGTTGGCGCCGGGCAGGAAGTCGGTGACGTTGTCGATGATGTCTTCCTGCACCTCGATCAGGTAGGGCAGCACCTGCGGCAGGTCCTGGTAGCGGTGGCGCAGCTCCTCGATCAGATGGCTCACCGCGTTCTCGGTGACCTCGCGGTCGAGCGCGCGGACCTGCTCGCGATGCTCGCGCTGCCATTGCGGCGCCTGGCGCATGACGCCTGGCGAGCTCGCCCTCCAGCTCCGCGATGTCGGCGCGGATGCGCTCCTGCTCCTCCTCGGGCAGCTTGCGGAACTCGTCGGGGTTCAGCACCTCGCCGTCGCGCAGCGGGCGCGAGGCCCAGCCCGCCCGGGCGTGCGGATCAGCGCGATGTTCTTTTCACTGGGCGCGCGTTCTGCACCTCCTCGAACGCCTTCTCGTGGCGCTCCTTGAAGACGCTGTCGATGGCCTCGCGCCGGGCGCGGTACTCGTCGGATTCGAACACGCCGGCGATCGCCGCGCGCACCTCCTCGATCAGCTTCTCCATGTCGTCGCGCAGCGGCATGCCCTTGCCGGCGGGCAGGCGCAGCACCTTGGGCTTGTTCGGCTCGCTGAAGTTGTTGACGTAGCACCAGTCGGACGGCACCGGCTCGCGCTGCGGCGCGGCGCGCGACGTGGTTGCGCACGAAGTCGTGCCTGCCCATGCCCGGCTCGCCCAGCGCGTACATGTTGTAGCCGACGCGGCGGATGCCCATGCCGAACGCGCACCGCCTCGACCGCGCGCTCCTGGCCGAACGTGTCCGCCAGGGGCTCGAGCTCGGCCGTGGTGGCGAAGGGCAGGCTCGCCGGGTCGCACCTTGCGGTAGAGCCGGTCCGGGCTCAGCGGGGAAACCGGTGCCATCGTCCTCCCTCGTCGCGTTTGGCTAAGGTCAACCGGCGCGCTTCGTTCGATGCGGTCCATGTCGTCGTCGGAGAAGCCGAAATGATGGCCGATCTCGTGGATCAGCACGTGGCGGATCAGCCCCACCAGATCCTCCTCGGTCTCGCACCAGTAGTCGAGCAGCGGCCGGCGGTACAGGAACACCATGTCGACGCTGGTCGGCGTCGCGCCGATCGATTTCTCGCCGATCGGCACGCCGCGATAAAGCCCCAGCAGGTCGAACGGCGAGTTCCAGCCGCATCTCGGCCTCGGTCTCGGCGTCGGGGAAGTCCTCGACGCGGATCACCACGTCGCCGGCATGGCGGGCGAGCTCGGGCGGGATCGCGGCGAAGGCCTCGCGGGCCAGCACCTCGATCTCGTCCAGGGTGGGCGGCAAAAGCGGCGCGTTCGACATCGCGCCCGACGATAGCAGGTCTGGCGCGAAAGGCGAGGGGGAGCGGGCTCAGGCCCGCTTCGCCCGCCGCGCCCGCGCCTCGTGGCGGGCGACGATGGTGGTGGAGGCGATGATGACCACGGCGCCGATCCAGGTCGTCGCCTCGGGGAACTCGCTGAACACCAACAGCCCGATGATGGTGGCGTAGATCAGCCGCGTATAGTCGACCGGCCCCACCACCGACGCCTCGCCCACCGTGAACGCCATGATGAAGCAGTACTGCGCCGAGATGGCGATCACCGCCACCATCAGCGCCAGGGCCAAATCGATGCCGGTCGGCATCTCCCAGGTCACGATGGTGCCCGGCAGGCTGAGCAGGACGCCCGCCAGGATGTAGTAGAACATCCAGGCGACGGTCGATTCCGACGCGGCATAGCGGCGCACCACGACGCCGACCGAGGCGAACAGGAAGGACGACAGGATCGCCGACATCGTGGCGGGCGAGAAGCCGCCGTGGCCCGGCCGCACCATGATCAGCATTCCGGCGAAGCCCAGCGCCAGCGCGCCCCAGCGCAGCCAGTTCACCCGCTCGCCCAGCAGCAGCACGGCGAGCAGCGTCACCCACAGCGGCCGGGTGAAGGCGATGCCGGTCACGTCCGCCAGCAGCATGTGCGCCAGCGCGTAATAGGCCGCCATCTGGGCGAAGATGGTCAGCGAGGCGCGCACCCCGTGCACCACCGGATGGCGGGTCTTCAGCTTGTCGAACCCCACCCACCACAGGATGGGGATCATCAGGACGATCGAGGTGGAGAAGCGCAGGAACGTGACCTCGAACACGCTGTAATGCAGGCCGAGCGCCTTGGCCGTCGCGTCGTGGATCGAGAACGCGGCGGAGGAGAAGGTCATCCAGACCATGCCCTGCGCATTGCCCGGCAGCCGCCCCCAGGCGGCCCGGATCGCGTCGGTGCGTCCCGGCGTCCCGCTCATCTCACGCTCCCTTCCCGCCGCGCCGCCGCTCGGCGCGGGCCAGGTACAATGTCGCGGCGACGATGACGGCGGCGCCCGCCAGGGTCCAGCTGTCCGGCACCTCGCGGAAGATGACGTAGCCGATCACCGCGGCATAGACGAGCCGGACATACTCGATCGGGCCGATGAAGCTGGTCTCGGCGATCGAGTAGGCGGTGACGAAGCACCACATCGCCGCGGTGGTGAACGTGCCGACCAGCAGCAGGAACACGGCCTGGTGAAGCGTCGGGGTCTGCCAGTGCGCGATGGCCGGCCCGGCGAACAGGATGGCGGCGATCAGGTGGTAGTAGAACAGGATGCGCGTCGGCGGCTCGGTGCGCGCCATGTGGCGAATCTGGATCAGCGACAGCCCGAACAGGAAGGCCGAGCCCACCGCCACCAGCGAGGCGAGCTGGAACGTGTCGTGGCCGGGGCGCACCATCACCATCACGCCGGCGAAGCCGATCGCGGTGGCGATCCAGCGCCGTCGCCCCACGGCCTCGTGCAGGATCCACACCGCCAGAAGGGTCTGGAACAAGGGCCGCGAGAAGCTGATCGCCGTCGCGCTCGCCAGGATGAGGTGGATCACCGCGTAGTACGAGCCGTACTGCGCCACGCCCGCCACCGCCGCGCGCGCGATATGGGCGTGCAGCCGGTCGGTCTTCAGGTTCTTCCAGCCGAAGCGGTGGAAGGCGGGCGCCAGCAGCACCAGCCCCAGCACGAACCGCACCAGCGTGATCTGGTAGGCCGAGAGCGAATGGCCCAGCGTCTTGACCGAGGCGTCGTTGAACGAGAACAGCAGCGTGCCCAGCACGAGCCACAGCGCGCCCTGCATGTTGGCCGAAAGCCCGAGCCCCGGCCGGCGCGGGATCGCGCGACGCCCCGCCATCCTCAGCCCTCTGCCGCGCGGGCGCGCGGGCGCGAGCCGGCGCCGTAGATCGAGGCGGCGAAGATCGTGGCGCCGCCCGCCCAGGTCCAGATGTCGGTCGCGTCGCCGAAGGCGAACCAGCCGAGGGCCGCGGCCAGCGGCAGGCGGACGAATTCCAGCGGCTGCAGCAGGCTCAAATCGGCGGCGCGGAAGGCGCGGTTCATGGTGCGGTGCGTGGTGATGGCGAAGAAGCCGATGGCGGCGCACCAGCCGACCTGCATCGCGGTCGGCGGCGTCCACACGAAGGCGCACAGGATGGCGGCGATCGGCATCACGCAGAAGGGCTGGAAGAAGGCGATGGCATCGGGCGATTCGCGCTTGGTCAGGGTCTTCACCAGGATGAACGTGATCGCCGCCGTCACGCAACTGCACAGCGCCAGGATCGCCCCCAGATTGACCGCCTGGAAGCCCGGGCGGATCACGATCACCGCGCCCACGAAGCCGAACAGGATCGCCACCCAGCGGCGCATCCCGGCCACGTCGCCCAGGAACATCGCGGCCAGGATGGTGACGAAGATCGGCCGGATGAAGTCGATCGCCGACACCTCGGCGACCGGCATCAGCTTCAGCGCGAAGAACAGGAAGGTCATGTTGGTCATGGCCAGCACGCCGCGCAGCGCGAACGGCCCCATGCGGCGCAGCCCGAGATCGCCGAGCCCGTTCTTCGCCAGCCACGGCCCCATGAACGCCAGCATGAACAGCGAGCGCAGGAACAGCATCTCGAACGGGTGCATGGTCTGCGTCACGTGGCGCGCGATCACCATGACCACGGTGAAGCTCGCGATCGAGGTCACCATCCAGGCGATGGCGCGCGCGTTCGCCGGCACCGGCACGGCGCGCGGCAGGGCGGCCCGCCGCAGCCTCATGCCGCCGCTTCCAGCTTGGCGTCGCGCCGCCGCCGGCGGGCGAGCTGGGCCTCGCGGTGGGCGACATAGGCCGACGAGGCGAAGATCGTCGCGCCGCCGACCCAGGTCCACACATCCGGCAGCTCGTCGAACAGCGCGAAGCCGAACGCGACGGCGAAGGGCATGCGCATGAAGTCGAAGGGCTGCACCGCCGTCACGTCGGCGGCGGCGAAGGCGCGGCCCAGTGAGCGGTGGGCGAGGGTCGAGGCTACCCCGACGACGCCGAGCCACAGCCATCCCTCGGTCGTCGGCCAGCTCCACACGAACAGGGCCGGAACGAACGTCACCGGCACCATGATCAGGATCTGGTAGAACGCGATCGTGTCGGGCGAATCGGTCCGCGTCGCCCGCTTGACCATGATCGAGTTGATCGCGACGCCCACCGCGCTCGCCAGCACCAGGACCGCGCCCAGATTCACCTGGGCGAAGCCCGGCCGCAAAATGACCGCCATGCCGACGAAGCCGATCGCGACCGCGGTCCAGCGCCGCGCGCGCATCGGCTCGCCCAGCATCGCGACCGCGGCGAGCGAGCCGAAGATCGGCGCCAGGAACGAGATCGCCGTCGCGTCGGCCACCGGGATGAAGGCGAGGGCGGAGAACCAGGACATGGTGTTCAGCCCGCTGATCGTGCCGCGCGCGACGTAAAGGCGCAGATGCGGCGTCGCCAGCGCCGCCACCCCCACGCGCATCAGCCAGGGCAGCATCAGCGGCACGCCGAACAGCGAGCGGAAGAACGAGACCTCGATGCCGTTCACGTGGCCGGCAAGCTCGCGCACCGCGGCGGCGTTGAACGAGAACAGCGCGCCGGTCAGCGTCATCCAGGCCGCGCCGCGCACCGGGCCGGGCAGGGATTCGAACCAGGCGCGCGCCGCCCGCGACGGCGGTCACGACGCTGGCCTCCGGGCGGGGGTGACGCGTGCGGCGCGGCATCGGGCGACGTTACGCAGAAACCCGCCTCCACGCCAGCGCCCGCGCGCGCAAGGGGGCCTTGCGTGTGCCAAGTCCTACGGTCGTGACCCCCCTCCCTGTCCCTCCCCCTCAAGGGGGGAGGGAACGTCGGCATCGGCAGCCATTTCCATTCGTTCGGCACGTCGCCCGCCACCAAGCGCACGGACTGACGAGCACGCCCCCTCCCCCCTTGAGGGGGAGGGTTGGGGCGGGGGGTCCTGTTGCGCCGAGCGGTGTACTTGCGGAATTCACCTTTGTATCATCGGCGCATGGATCAGCCGGTTCCCGAACCGCTCTGGCGGCCGTCGCCCGACCGCATCGCAGGCGCGAACGCGACCGCGTTCCTCGCGCGCGTGCGCGAGCAGTGGGGCGCGGACTGCGCGGACTTTCCCGCCCTGTGGCGCTGGTCGGTGGCCGAGCCCGAGAAGTTCTGGGTCTCGATGTGGGATTTTGCCGGCATCAGGGCCGAGACGCGCGGCGATCGCGTGCTGGAAAACCCGACCGCCATGCCGGGCGCGCGCTGGTTTCCCGACGCCCGCCTCAACTACGCGGAGAACCTGCTGCGCCGGCGCGACGATGCGCCCGCCATCATCGCCCGCAACGAGACCGGCCAGCGGCGCGTCCTGTCGTGGCGCGAGCTCTATGACCTGGTGTCGCGCCTCGCCCAGGCGCTGTCCGCGGCGGGCATCAAGGAAGGCGACCGGGTGGCGGGGTACCTGCCCAACACGCCGGAAGGGACCGCCGCGCTGCTGGCGACATCCGCCATCGGGGCGGTGTGGTCGTCCTGCTCGCCCGATTTCGGCGTCGGCGGCGTGTGCGACCGGTTCGGACAGATCGCGCCGCGCCTCCTGTTCGTCGCCGACGGCTATTACTACAACGGCAAGGTGCAGGAGACGCTGGGCAAGGCGCGCGAGGCCGCCCGGCGGATCGGCACGATCGAGAAGACGGTCGTGGTCCCCTTCGCCGGCCCGGCGAAAGACCTCGACGGGCTGCCCGGCGCGCCGTAACGCTCGACGATTTCCTCGCGCCGTTCGCTGCCGCGCGAGATCGCGTTCAGGCGCCTGCCGTTCAACCACCCGCTCTACATTCTCTATTCGTCGGGCACGACCGGCGTGCCGAAATGCATCGTGCATGGCCAGGGCGGCTCGCTGCTCCAGCACGCGAAGGAGCTCGCGCTCCATTCCGACGTGAAGCGCGACGACCGGGTGTTCTACTTCTCCACCCTCGGCTGGATGATGTGGAACTGGCTGGTCTCGGCGCTCGCCTGCGAGGCGACGCTTGGTGCTGTGGGACGGCTCGCCGTTCCATCCAAAGCCCGAGACATTGTTCGACATGGCGGCCGAGGAGCGCGTCACATTGTTCGGCACCTCGGCCAAGTATATCGACGCGGCCAAGAAGGCGGGCGTCACGCCGGCGAAGTCGCACGACCTGTCGGCGCTGCGCACGATCTGCTCGACCGGCTCGCCTTTGGTGCCGGAAAGCTTCGACTACGTCTATCGCGACATCAAGCCCGACGTCTGCCTGTCGTCGATCTCCGGCGGCACCGACATCGTGTCCTGCTTCGTGCTGGGCAACCCGATCGGTCCGGTCTGGCGCGGCGAGATCCAGTCGCGCGGCCTCGGCCTCGCGGTCGACGTGTTCGACGAGGACGGCAAGCCCGTCGTCGGCGAGAAGGGCGAGCTGGTCTGCCGCGCGCCGTTCCCGTCCATGCCGATCCGGTTCTGGAACGACCCCGACGGCGCCAAGTACCGCGCCGCCTATTTCGAGCGCTTCCCCGGCGTCTGGTGCCACGGCGACTATGCCGAGCTCACCCCGCGCGGCGGCATGTTCATCTATGGCCGTTCGGACGCGGTGCTGAACCCCGGCGGGGTGCGCATCGGCACGGCGGAGATCTACCGCCAGGTCGAGCAGATCGACGCGGTTGAGGAGGCGATCGCCGTCGGCCAGGACTGGGACGGCGACGTGCGCGTCGTGCTGTTTGTGCGGCTGCGCGCGGGCTGCGCGCTCGACAAGGCGCTGGAGGACGAGATCCGAAGGCGTATCCGCGCCGGCGCCTCGCCGCGCCACGTGCCGGCGCGCATCGTCGCCGTGCCCGACATCCCGCGCACCCGCTCCGGCAAGATCACCGAGCTTGCGGTGCGCGACGTGGTCCACGGCCGCACGGTGAAGAACGTCGAGGCGCTGGCGAATCCCGAGGCGCTGGCGCACTTCAAGGACCGGCGGGAGCTGGCGGACTGATGGCCGAAACGAGCCCCGAGGCGGTCCGCCGCCTGCGCGAGCTGATCGACACCGCGCGCCGCGTTGTGGTGTTCACCGGCGCCGGCATCTCCACCGAGTTCGGGCATCCCCGATTTCCGCTCGCCGGGCGGAGCTGTGGACGAAGATGAAACCGATCCAGTTCGAGGATTTCGTCGCCTCGGCCGAGGCGCGGCGCGAATCGTGGAAGCGCCGCTTCGACCGCGCCACCGGCTTCGAGGCGGCCGAGCCCAACCGCGGCCACCGCGCGATCGCGCATCTCGTGCGCACCGGCAAGGTCAGCCACGTCATCACCCAGAACATCGACGGGCTGCACGCCCGCTCCGGCGTGCCGGAGGAGCTGATCGTCGAGCTGCACGGCAACAACATGTACGCAAAGTGCATCGATTGCAGCGAACGCTACGAGCTGGCGCCGATCCGCGCGGCGTTCGAGACGGCGGGCATCCTGCCCGAATGCGGCGCGTGCGGCGGACATGTGAAGACCGCGACGGTCTCGTTCGGCCAGGCCATGCCCGAGGACGCGATGCGTCGCGCCGAGGAGGCGACGCTCGCCTGCGACCTGTTCATCTCGGTCGGCTCATCGCTCGTCGTCTATCCCGCGGCCGGATTTCCGATCCTCGCCAAGCGCAACGGCGCGAAGCTGGTCATCCTCAACCGCGACCCGACCGACCTCGACAGCTTCGCCGACATGGTGCTGAATTTCGAGATCGGCCCGACCCTCGGCCCCGCAACGGGCGTGAATTAGCCCTTCGTGGCGAAGCATCTCGACTGGCGCGGATCGGTCGCGCTCTACGGCGACCGGCGGGTACTGACCGTGCTGGTGCTGGGCTTCTCGTCGGGCCTGCCGCTGGCGCTGACCGGCTCGACCCTGTCCGCCTGGCTCGCGACCGCCGGCATCGCCAAGACCACCATCGGCCTGTTCGCGCTTGGCGGGGCTGCCCTACGCCTTCAAGTTCCTGTGGGCGCCGGCGATGGACGGGCTCAGCCTGCCGCTGCTGGGCCGGCTCGGCCGCCGGCGCAGCTGGGCGATCGCCTGCCAGCTCGCGCTGCTCGTGGCGGTGGGCGCGCTCGGCACGCTCGACCCGCAGCGCGCCCCGGTCGCGATCGCGGCGCTCGCCGTCGCGGTCGCCTTCCTGTCGGCCAGCCAGGACATCGTGATCGACGCCTACCGCGTCGAAAGCCTCGCCGCCGACGAGCAGGGGGCCGGTGCCGCGGCTATCCAGATCGGCTACCGGCTCGGCATGCTGGCGTCGGGCGCGGGCGCGCTCTACATCGCCGACGCGGCCGGGTTCGGCGCGGCGTATGCTGGCGATGGCGGGTCTGGTGACAGTCGGGATCGCGGCCATCCTCGCCAATCCCGAGCCGCGCGCCGCGCCACCCGAACGGATCGGATCGCCGCGCGACTGGCTCGCCCGCCACGTCGCCGCGCCATTCGCCGACTTCCTCGGCCGGCCCGCGGCGCCGGCGATCCTGGCCTTCGTGCTGACCTACAAGTTCGGCGACGCGATCTCGGGCTACATGGCGAACCCGTTCTACATCCAGATCGGGTTCTCGCTCAGCGAGATCGCCTCGGTCACCAAGCTGTTCGGCCTCGCCGCCACCATCGTCGGCGCGATCCTGGGCGGCGTCGCGGTGGCGCGGCTCGGCATCTGGCGCGCGCTCCTGCTGTGCGGCATGCTGCAGGGGATCGCCATCCTGCTCTACGCCGTGCAGGCGCTGGCCGGCAGCCAGCTCTGGCTGCTCGCCGTCACCGTGGCGGGCGAGAATTTCACCGGCGGGATGGGGACGGCGGCGTTCGTCGCCTACCTGTCCAGCCTCTGCCGGATCGACTACACGGCGACGCAGTATGCGCTGCTCTCGGCGCTGTTCGCGCTGGGGCGCATCGGCGCGAATGCCTCGTCGGGCTGGCTCGCCGACCAGCTCTCCTGGCCGGTCTTCTTCCTGGTGGCGACCGCGGCGGCTCTGCCCGGCCTCGCGCTGCTCGTCTGGCTGATGCGCCGCTTCCCCGATCCGGCCGGTCAGGCACAAACGCGAAGTTGAACAGCGCGTCCGGCTGCCCGTGCTAGACCACGGCCATACACCGGGCAAGCGGGAGATCCCCATGACGGCGCGGTTGGAGGTGATCGAGGCCGACATCACAACGCTCGCGGTCGACGCCATCGTCAATGCGGCGAACACCAGCCTGCTCGGCGGCGGCGGGGTCGACGGGGCGATCCACCGCGCGGCGGGGCCGGAGCTGCTGGCCGAATGCCGCACGCTCGGCGGCTGCGCCACCGGCGATGCCAAGATCACGCGCGGCTATCGCCTGCCGGCCAAATGGGTGATCCACGCGGTCGGTCCGGTCTGGCATGGCGGCAATGCGGGCGAGGACGATGCGCTCGCGTCGTGCTACCTGCGCGCGCTGGAGCTCGCGTCGGAGAAATCCTGCCGCTCGGTCGCCTTCCCGGCGATCTCGACCGGCATCTACCGGTTTCCGGTGGAGCGCGCGGCGGCGATCGCTGTCCGCACCGTCGCGGCGGGGCTGGCGGACCGACCCGCCATCGAACGCGTGGTGTTCGCGTGCTTCGGCGCCGCCTCGGCCGAGGCCCATCGGGCCGCCATCGCGGCGCTGTCGGAAGGCCCATGACCGTCCGCAATCTCGACGCGATGTTCCTGCCGCGGTCGGTGGCGCTGATCGGCGCCAGCAAGCGGCCCGGCGCGATCGGCGCGGTGGTGGCGCGGAACCTGGTCGCCGGCGGGTTCGCCGGCCCGATCGGCTTCGTCAACCCGCACGAGTCCGAGATCGAGGGCCGGCCCTGCGTGCCGGACGTGGCGTCCCTCGCGACCGTGCCCGACCTCGGCGTCATCGCCACGCCGCCCGACACCGTGCCCGGGCTGGTGGCCGAGCTCGCCGCCCGCGGCACCCGCGCCGCGGTGGTCATCACGGCCGGCTTCGGCGAAGGGGCGGACGCGGCCGGCCATGCGCGCCGCCAGGCGATGCTCGACGCCGCGCGGCCCCATCTGATGCGCATTTGCGGGCCGAACTGCCTCGGGATCGCGGTGCCGGGCATCGGGCTCAATGCCAGCTTCCTGCACATCGCGGCGCCGAAGGGCCGCGTCGCCTTCGTCGCCCAGTCGGGCGCGGTCGTCACCTCGATGGTGGACTGGGCGGCGGGGCGCGGCATCGGCTTCTCGCACCTCGTGTCGCTGGGCGACATGGCCGACGTCGATTTCGGCGACATGCTCGACTTCCTCGCCGCCGATCCCGCGACCGAGGCGGTGCTGCTCTATGTCGAGGCGGTGACCGCGGCGCGCAAATTCATGTCGGCCGCCCGCGTTTGCGCACGGCTCAAGCCCGTCATCGTCATCAAGACCGGCCGGCACGCGGAAAGCGCCCGCGCCGCCGCCTCGCACACCGGGGCGCTCGCCGGCTCGGACGCGGTCTACGACGCCGCGTTCCACCGCGCCGGCATGGTGCGGGTGAACGATCTGGGCGAGCTGTTCGACGCGGTCGAGACGCTCGCCGCCGGGCCCCGCATCGCGGGCGACCGGCTGGCCATCCTCACCAATGGCGGTGGGGTGGGCATCCTCGCCACCGACGCGCTGCTCGATTCCGGCGGAAGGCTGGCGGAGATCGGGGACCGGACGCGCATGCGTCTCGACGCCGTGCTGCCGCGCACCTGGTCGCACGGCAACCCCGTCGACATCATCGGCGACGCCGACGGCAAGCGCTATGCCGACGCGCTTGCCGTTCTGCTGGACGACGACGCGTCCGACGCGGTCCTGGTGCTGAACTGCCCTACCGCCGTCGCGTCGGGAAGCGAGGCGGCGCGCGCCGTGGTGGACGCAGCCGCGGGCAGCGCGCGCGCGCTGCTCACCTGCTGGCTGGGCGAGGGCGCGGCGGCCGAGGCGCGCCGCATGTTCGTCGCGGCCGCGATTCCCGACCTACGCGACGCCTCACGAGGCGGTGCGCGGATTCATGCACTTGGTCGAATATCACCGCGCCCAGCGCGCGCTGATGGAGGTGCCGCCCGCTTTGCCGCCCGGGCCCGAGCCCGATCGCGCCGCGGTGCGCAACATCGTGGACCGCGCGCTGGCCGAGGGGCGCGACTGGCTGTCCGAGCCGGAGGCGAAGCTTGTGCTGGCCGCCTACGCCATCCCGGCGACCCCGATCGAGGTCGCGACGTCGCCCGAGGCGGCGGTGGACGCGGCGCAGCGCCAGGGCTTCCCCTCGGTGCTCAAGATCGTCTCGCCCGACATCACCCATAAGTCCGACATCGGCGGCGTCGCCCTCGATCTGCAGGGGGCGGACGCGGTGCGCAGGGCCGCGTCCGAGATGCTGGCGCGCGTCGCCAAGGCGCGGCCGGAGGCGCGCATCGAAGGCATTGCCGTGCAGCCGATGGTGCGCCGCTCCGGCGCGCCGGAGCTGATCCTCGGCATGGTCGAGGACGCGATGTTCGGCCCCGTTATCCTGTTCGGCCAGGGCGGCACGGCGGTCGAGCTGATCGACGACAAGGCGCTGGCCCTGCCGCCGCTCAACCTGACGCTTGCCCGCGCGCTGATCGCGCAAACGCGCGTCGCGCGGCTGATGGGGGGCGTGCGCGGCGCGCCGCCGGTCGATACGGACGCGGTGGCGCTCGCGCTGGTCCGCATCGCCCAGCTCGTGATCGACTTCGCCGAAATCGCCGAGCTCGACGTCAACCCGCTCCTCGCCGATGCGAACGGGATCGTCGCGCTCGACGCGCGCATCCGCGTCGTTGCCGGTGCGCGGCGTGGCGAGGACCGCCTCGCCATCCGGCCCTACCCGCAGGGGCTGGAGGCGACCGAGCATCTCGCCGACGGGCGCCCGGTGCGCATCCGCCCGGTCCGGCCCGAGGACGCGCCCGCCTTCGTCGACGCGTTCGCGCGCCTGTCGCAGCAATCGGTACGGATGCGGTTCTTCGCGCCCCTGAAGGAGTTGAGCCCGGCCTGGCTCGCCCGCCTCACCCAGATCGACTACGACCGGGAGATGGCGCTGGTCGCGGTGCTGCCGCCGGAGCAGGGCGGGCTGGTCGGCGTCGCCCGGCTGGTGGCCGACCCCGACGGCGAGCGCGCCGAATACGCTGTCATCGTGCGCGACGACGTGGCGCGGCGCGGGCTGGGCGAGGCGCTGATGCGCCGCCTCGTCGCCTATGCGCGCGCGCGGGGCATCGGGTCACTCGAGGGGCGCGTGCTCGGCGAGAATCGCCCCATGCTGGCGCTGGCCGCCAAGCTCGGCTTTGCCTGTGTGCCCGATCCCGACGATGCGGGAGTGGTACGGACCTCTCTGGTGCTAGACTCGGGCGACGGCTGAGGAGAGCCCGATGATCGTCGACACGCATGTCCACGCCATCGCCGATGACGCGGCGCGCTATCCCAAGGTGGCGGACGCCTATGACTGGCCGTCCTTGACGGATCGCGAGCTGGTCGAGACGATGGACCGGCTGGGCATCGACCGCGCCACGCTGGTGCAGCCCTATTTCACCTACCATTACGACAACAGCTACCAGGTCGCCTGCGCCAAGGCGCATCCCGACCGGTTCGTGGTGGTGTGCGTGATCGATATCGCCGATCCGGCCGCGCCCGACACGCTCGCGCGCCTGGTGGAGGACGAGGGCGTGCGCGGCGTGCGCATGTTCCCCGCCCGGCGCAAGGGGCTGCTCGACGATCCCGCGACCTTTCCGGTGTGGGAGCGGGCGGTCGCGCTCGGCATACCCATCACCGTCGCCTGCAACCTCGACGAGATGCACAAGATGCCGGCGGTGGTGGAGAACTTCCCGAAGGCACGCGCGATCTGCTTCGAGCACATGTGGGGCGGATCGTTCGCCGACCCGACCTTTCCCGAGATGAAGCCGGTGCTGGGCCTCGCGCGCTATCCCAACGTCTATCTCAAGCTGTGCCCCAACAACTCGCATGCGCTGCGCGGGGTGAACGGCACGGCGAAGGGGTTCTACGGGCCGCTCGCCGACGCGTTCGGCGCGAACCGGCTGATGTGGGGCTCGAACTACCCGGCCCACTGGGACACGTACGGCACGATCGACGAGCGCCTGGCGCTGATGCAGAAGGACCTGTCGTTCCTGTCCGAGGCCGACCGCGCCGCGTTCTTCGGCGGCACCGCGCTGTCGGTCTGGCCGGAGCTGAAATAGCCGCACGGTCGGATCGGTCGGAAACGAACGTGACGCCGCCCCGCAATCAGCGACGCTGGATCGCGTCGTCGCTGCGCTCCTCGCGATGACGGTCCGGGCATGACCTAAGTGTCCCGGCTGAGGCCCTTGTCGGCCAGCGCGTTAAGGTAGGCGGCCCACAGCGCGTCGTGGTTCTCGCCCAGCTCGCGCAAATAGCGCCACGAATAGATGCCGGTGTCGTGGCCGTCGTCGAACAGGATGCGGATGGCGTAGTTGCCCACCGGGTCGATGGCGGCGATGCCGACATTGCGCTTGCCGGGGACGACCTTCCTGGGCTCGCCGCCATGGCCCTTCACCTCGGCGGACGGGCTTTCGACGCGCAGCAGCTCGGCCGGCAGGCGGAAGGTCGCGCCGTCGTCATACGCGATCTCGATCACGCGCTCGTCGCGCTTGATGCGCAGCTCGACGGGCCAGGCGCTTCCCTCGTCGGCCACGCTCAGCCGGCCGGCTCGGCGTCGTCATCGAGGCGGCGGGCCTCGTCGACCAGCATGATCGGGATGCCGTCGCGGATGGGATAGGCGAGACGGGCCTTCTCGCTCACCAGCTCCTGGCGCTCGCGGTCGTAGGTGAGCGGGCCCTTGGTCAGCGGACAGACCAAAATCTCCAGCAGCTTGGGATCGACGGGCTGGGCGGGCTGGCTCATGGTCAGTTGGGCTGGCGCGGGCCGGGCGTGCCGGCCGCGACCGCCATCTCCAGCAGCGCGATCATCGTGTCGCAGCGCGTGCCGAGGTCGGGCGCCTCCAAAAGCGCCTGCTTCTCGTTCGGCCCGAACGGCACCATCATCGCCAGGGCGTTGACCAGCTGCTCGTCCGGCGCCTTCTCGATGGCCGACCAGTCGGCCCCGATCTTCTGGCGCTCGAGAAAGCGCTTGAGCCCGCCCAGCAGCCGGTCCCGATCCACCTTGTCGGGCGAACTGCCGAGGTCGCATTCCCAACGCGCGTAGTCGGCGACGACGCGGCGGTAGCCGTCCTTCATGGCGAGCTCGCTTTCGACGTCGAAGCGGATCAGCCCGGCCAGGGTGATGAGGTAGCGCCCGTCCGGCGTCTCGGCGAACTGCACGATGCGCCCGGTGCAGCCGGTGCGGTAGATCGGCGGGCGCACGCCGCCTTCGTCGGCCGGGTCCTCCGGCTGGATCATGCCGATCATGCGCGGGCCGGCCAGGGCCTCGCGCGTCAAGGCGAGGTAGCGCGGCTCGAAGATGTTGAGCGGCAGCCGCCCGTGCGGCAGCAGCAGCGCGCCGTTCAGCGGGAAGATCGGGATCTCCCGCGGCAGATCATCGAAGGTCGGGTCGAACGGGCCGCCCGCCATGGCGATTTCCTATGAGAACAGCACGGAGGAGAGCTTCCGCCGCCCGGCCAGCGTGACCGGATCGGTCGGACCCATCGCCTCGAAGAACTCGATCAGCTGCTTGCGCGCCGCCTGGTCGTTCCATTCGCGGTTGCGCCGGATGATCTCGATCAGCGCGTCGATCGCGCCCTCGCGGTCGCCGTGCGCGTAGCGTGCGAGCGCGAGGTCGAAGCGGGCCTGGTGGTCGGCGGGATCGGCGGCGAGGCGCGCCTCCAGCGCGGCGGCGTCGCCCGCACCCTCGGCCTTCTCGGCAAGCTGGATCGCGGTCAGCGCCCCGGCGATGTCGGTGTTCTGCCGGTCCTCGTCGCTCAGCCCCTCGAGCGCCTTCTTGGCGCCGGCCGCGTCGCCGGCGGCGAGCAGCGCGCGGGCGAGGCCGCCCTTGGCCGCCAGGTTCTCGGGATCGTGCTGCACGATGCGGGCGTACAGCGCCGCGGCGCCGCGCGCGTCGCCCTTGTCGGCCATCTCCTTCGCCTGCTCCAGCGCCTGGGCGATGGCGGGGTCGGGCCCGCCGCCGGGCGCGGACTGGGCCAGGCGGTCGACGAACTGCTTCACCTGGCTGTCCGGCAGCGCGCCGGTGAAGGCGTCGACCGGCCGGCCGCCGAGGAAGGCGATGACCGCCGGGATCGACTGGATGCGGAGCTGCTGGGCGAGGTCGGGGTTCTGGTCGACGTCGATCTTGACCAGCCGCACCTTGCCGGCCGTCGCCGCGACCGCCTTCTCCAGGGCGGGGCCGAGCTGCTTGCACGGGCCGCACCAGGTCGCCCAGAAATCGACCACGACCGGCACGTCGCGCGAGCCCTCGATGACGTCGGCCATGAAGGTGGCGGTCGAGCCTTCCTTGATCGCGGGCGGCGCGCCCGCCTGGTCCTGCGGCCCGGACATGGGTGCGAAGATCGGTTCCGCCATGCGGCTCTCCCTGCGGTCCTCGGGACCGCTCCGCTACAAAGATGGAGGGTTGCGCGGCCTCTGTAAACCCTCGCGCGCGCACCGTCGAGGCGCACCGTGACGGGGCTGTGGCCAGTCAGGCGGGTTCAGCGGCACTTGCCGATCGAGCCCTCGCCGCAGACGGTCTTGCCGTCCGTCCAGGTCGCGCCGGTGAGGTCGGCCTCGGTCATCTCGGTGTCGCGCAGCTGCGCGCCGGTGAGATCGGCCTTGGCCAGGTTGGCGCGGTACAGGCTCGCCTGGCGCAGATCGGTGTCCTTCAGCGAGGCGCCGGCGAGGTCGGCCTTGGTGAAGTCCGCCTGTTGCAGCCGCGCCTTGTCGAGCACGGCGCCCACAAGCTTGGCGGAGTTGAACTTGGCGCCATAGCCGTTGGTACCGCTGAGGTCGGCACCGCTCAGATCGGCGCGCACGAACGACGTGCCGCGGATGTTGGCGCCGGCGATCTTCGCCTTCGCCAGATCCTGCCCGTCGAAAAAGCAGCCGCGCCAGTCGACCTCCGGCCGCCCGGGATCGGCGCATTCGGCGAACGCCGGCCTTGCTCCCCAGCACGCGAGCGCCGCCGCCATGGCGAGCAGCGTCATTTTTCTCATGCGGTTAGGTGTAGCCCCGCCGCCCCGCCGCGCAAAGCCCAAACTTGGCCGGGTCCGGCAAGGGCCAGTGTCCCGATTCCGGTCGTTTCATCCTGGGTCATATGCCGTACGAATTTCGGATTCGATAAGGACACTAGAAATTCGTTGAATCTGGTGTGGTATCGGATTCGAAGTTCGCTTCGGCGCCTGCCACGAGGAACATTGCGAACTTCCAATCCACCACACTAGCGGCGGATGCCGATCGCCTTGCCCAGCCCGTCGGGCCGCTTCAGGCCCGCCTGCGCGGCCAGGAGGGCCGCGAGCCGGTCGCGCACCGCCTCCGGGAATGGCACGGCGCGCCGCGCGCGGAGGTCGACATGGACCGCCATCATCTCGAACGTGGCGGCGAGATAGCCTTCGGTCGCGTTGGTCATCTCCGACCAGACATGCATGCGCTTGTCGTCGTGATCCACGAGCCGCGTGATGCAGCGCAGCGTGGCGCCCGCGCGCACCTCGCGCAGATAGCGCACGTGGTGCTCGACGGCGAAGGTCGACTGGCCCGCCGCGCGATACGCGTCGTCGATGCCGATGGCGGCGGTCAGCGCGTCGCACGCCTGGTCGAACACCATCACGTAGTAGGCGACGTTCATGTGGCCGTTATGGTCGACCCATTCGGGCCGCGCCGTCTCGGTCCAGACCAGGGGCTCGCGCTCGCTCATGGCGGTCAGGTCGCACGCGCTGACGGCAGTGTCAACGCCATCGCGCCGGCCCGTTGCGACGCTGGGGCGCGGCGGCTAGCATGGGCTTGCGGGCGAGACGGCGATGGTCGGCCCGCACGGGTGCCCAATTCCAAATAAGGACAGGGAGACGACGATGACCGGGTCACGCATGAATCTGCGCCGCCTGGCGCTGGGCGCGCTGGGCGCGGCCGCGCTCGGGATGGCGGCCGCCGTGCCGGCGCACGCGCTCGAAACGATCCGGGTCGGCAAGGCGGTGCCGAACGCCTACTCGTTCACGCCGCTCGACATCGGCATGGAAGCCGGGATCTTCGAGAAGCACGGGCTCGACGTGAAGGAGTTCGGCATGGGCGGCAGCGCCAAGCTGCAGCAGGCCCTGATCGGCAAGAGCCTGGATATCGGCATCGGCTCCGGGCCGGAGCTCAACTTCGTCCTCAAGGGCGCGCCCAATATCGGCATCGCCCAGATGGCCGGCCCGCCCAAGCTGCTGGTGCTGGTCGCGCGCAACGACGAGAACATCAAGACGCCCAAGGACATGAAGGGCAAGACGGTCAGCGTGTCGACCGTCGGCGGGCTCACCTACTGGTTGGCGCAGGAGCTCGGCAAGCGCGAGGGGCTCGAGGGCAGCGGCTACAAGATCGTCGCGCTCGGCCGGCCGACCAGCCAGGCGGCGGCGCTCCGGTCCAAGTCGATCGACGGCATGCTGACCGACCTCGGCCTCGCCTCCCGGCTGGAGTCCGAGGGCGTCGGCCACCGCATCGTCAATTTCGGCGACGTGGTGCACGATTTCATCATCCACGTGATCTACACCCGCAAGGACTTCGCCGCCGAGCATCCCGACCAGGTGCGCGCCTTCCTGGCCGGCTGGTTCGAGACCATCGCCTACATGAAGACGCACAAGGCGGAATCGGTGAAGGTCGCCGGCAAGGTCATGAACACCTCGCCCGAAGAAACCGGCAAGATCTATGACGAGCTGATGACCGGGTTCTTCTCGACCGACGGCAAGTTCGATCCGAAGGGCCTCCACACGCTCGCCAAGTCGTTCGTCGAGATGGGCTGGCAGAAGACCGTGCCGGACATGTCGAAGACCTATACGGAGGAGTACCTACCCGACATGTCCAAGAAGGCCATGTAGGGGGATGCGGCTCGGCTTGGGCTTCCGTTCGTCCTGAGGAGTGGTTTCGCGAAGCGAAATCGCGTCTCGAAGGGCGGGCGGAAGCCGCCATCTGCCGTTCGTCCTTCGAGACATCCCGCCGCTGCGCGACGGGATTCCTCTGAACGAACGGCGACAGGCCGTCAGCCAAGTGATTTGGAAAGTAGACCATGCCCGCCGACTACCCCGCGACCAACCGCCAGGTGCGGCTGAAAAGCCGGCCCGTCGGCATCCCCGAAGCCGGCCATTTCGAAATCGTCGAGGAGCCGGTGCCGGCGCTCGAGCCCGGCCAGTTCCTGGTGCGCAACGCGTTCCTCTCGGTCGATCCGGCGATGCGCGGCTGGGTGAACGCGGTGGCGAACTATTCGCGCCCGGTCGCGATCGGCGAGGTGATGCGCGCCTACACGGCCGGGGTGGTGGTGGCCTCGCGCCACCGCGCCTTCCCGGAAGGCACCAAGGTGATGGGCCAGCTTGGCTGGCAGCATTACGTGATCGACGACGGCCACCGCGTGATCCGCAAGGTGCGCGAGGACGATCTGCCGCTGTCCCTTGCCCTGGGCGTCCTGGGGCTCAACGGCGTGACCGCCTATTTCGGCCTGCTGGACGTGGGCCAGCCGCGGCCCGGCGACACGGTGGTGGTCTCGACCGCCGCCGGCGCGGTGGGCTCGGCCGTCGGGCAGATCGCCAGGATCGCCGGCTGCCGCACGGTCGGCATCGCCGGCGGGCCGGTCAAGGCGGAGCTCTGCCGCGACGCGTTCGGCTATGACGCGGCGATCGACTACAAGGCGACGCCCGACATGGGGGCCGCGATCGCGGCTTCTTGCCCGCACGGGGTCGACGTCTATTTCGACAACACCAACGGCCCGATCACCGACGCCGTGCTCGAGCACCTCGCCATCGGCGCGCGCATCGCCATCTGCGGCACCGCCGCGTTGGCAAGCTGGGACCCGTGGCCCCAGGGGCCGCGCGTCCAGCGCCATTTGCTGGTCAAGCGGGCCCGCATGCAGGGCTTCCTCGCCTCCGACTTCTATCACCGCTACGACGAGGCGGTGGGGCGGCTCGCGGGCTGGGTGCGCGAGGGCCGGCTCGCCTACCGCGAGGAGTTCCTCGACGGGCTGGATTCCGCGCCGGGCGCCATCGCCGGGCTCTATCGCGGCGAGAATTTGGGCAAGAGGTTGATCCGGCTGGACGAATAGCCGCGGAACTGCGCGGCCGCCTCCTCGTTCCCCTTGTGCTGCGAAAGAAGCTGAAAGCTGCGAGGGAACGATGAAACGAGGCCTGATGATGGCAGCCGTGGCGCTGCTGTCCTTTTCCGCGTCCGCCGTCGCGGGACCCGTCATGTCGCCGGTCGCGCGGGCCCAGTTCAACCGGTGCCAGGACCGCACCGTCTCCGCCAATGTGCGGCTGTCGAGCTGCTCCGCCATTATCGAGGCCGTGGCGGGGCCGCCCGCCGACATGGCCGTCGCGCTGAACAACCGCGGCATCGCCTACGAGAACAAGGGCAACTACGTCCTGGCGGTCCAGGATTTCAACGAGGCGATCCGGCTCCAGCCCTACTACGCGACCGCGTTCAACAATCGCGGCTTCGCCCGGTTCGTGCTGGGCGAGTTCGCCAGCGCGGCCTCCGATCTGGGGCGCGGGCTCCAGATCAACCCGTCCTATCCCTACGCCGCGCTGTGGCGCTACATCGCGCTGGCCCACGCGCGCCAGCCCTACCGGCGCGACCTGGAGCAGCGCCAGACCCAGATCGGCCTCCAGAACTGGCCCGGTCCGATCATCGAGCTGTTTCTCGGCACCGCCTCGCCCGCCGACGTGAAGGCGGCGATGGGCGCCGCGCCGGGCCAGGAGGCCTCGCGCGCCTGCGAGGTCGGGTTCTATATCGGCGAATACCGGCTGATCCAGGGCGATGACGCAGGGGCCCTGTCGCTGCTGCAGAACGCGGCCCAGGGCTGCAGCCGCGAGTCGATCGAGTTCTATGGCGCCCAGGCCGAGCTCAAGCGGCTCTATATGCGCGTGATGGAAAAGACCGAGAAGTAGCGGCGGGCCCGGCTACTCGGCGGTTGCGGCGACGGCGCCTTCCAGGGCGGGCGAGACCCGGCCCTGCGCGCGGCGCGTCCAGATCCAGAAGGCCAGCGTGACCAGCGCGCCGCCCAGCAGGGTCGGCCGCAACCCGGCGAACGAGGCGACCCAGCCAGTGGCCATCGAGCCGACCGACGGGATGCCCCACGAAATCACCACGAACAGGCTCATCACCCGCGCGCGCATCTTCGAAATCGACCGCATTCTGGATCAGAGTTTGCGAGCTGACGCTGCCGCCCAGCATGAAAAAGCCGGACAGCGCCAGGAACGGCGCGGCGGCCCAGATCTGGCCGCAGGCGAGGAACGCCACCTGCGCCACCCCCATCCCCAGCATGGTGTAGGAGACGAACCGGGTGAGCCCGGTCATCGTGCCGCGCCGGGCGAGCGCGACGCCGGCGAACATCGCGCCGACGCCGATCGAGGACAGCAGGATCGACAGCCCCTCGGGACCGGTGCCGAAGATTCGCGAGGCATAGCCCGGCAGCAGGTCGATATAGGGCCGGATGAACAGCCCGGTCAGGCCCATCAGGATCATCAGGAAGCGGATGCCGGGATCGCCGGCCGCGTAGCGCACCCCCTGGGCGATGTCGCCGAACAGGTTGAACCGCGCCTTGGCCTCGCGCTTCGGCTCGGGCGCGTGCAGGGTCAGAAGGACGTAGGCGAACCACAGATACGTGACAGCGCCCAGCACGATCACCCCGCCGATCCCGATCCACAGGATCAGCCCGCCGGCCAGGGCCGGGCCGACGATGCGCGCGCCGTTGAAGGTGGTCGAGCCCAGCGCGATGGCCGAGGACAGGTCGCGCCGCGGCACCAGCATGTTCACCGCGGCCATGCGGGCGGGGTAGGTGACCGCCTCGAACGACCCGCCCAGCAGCGTCAGGATCAGCACCAGCTCGATGGTGATGTGGCCGGTGAGGGTGAGCGCCCCGAACGCGGCGCAGTTGCAGCCGGAAATGATCTGGCTGGTGCGCATCACGCGGAAATAGCCGATCCGGTCGGCGATCGCGCCGGCGAATATGGTGAACACCACCACCGGCGCGGCGTCGGCGAAGGCGATGACGCCCAGCCAGCTGGTCGATTTGGTCAGCTCCCAGGTCAGCCAGCCGACCGCCATGCGGTACATCCAGCGCCCGATGGTGGCCACCGACTGGCCGATCCAGTAATAGCGGTAGTCCGGGTTGGCCAGCGCCGGGCCAATGCCGCCGAATATGGCGTTCAGTCGACTGGAAAGGCTCATCGCGGGTCCGGTGGCGGGAACGAATGGTGGCCGAATACACCCAAATGCGCGAGATTGGTAGCATGCGCCCTGCAAGCCAGACCCCCGCCGACGGGCGGGCGGACGCATGATGCGCCGCACGTTCTGCCCGACCTGCTGGCGCCCGGCCAAAGCTGCGTGTTCTGCGGCTCGGCGGCGGGGCGCGTCTCGGCGCTCAAGGGGCTGCCCTATGCCGGGCCGGGCAACAAGTTCTGGCCGACGCTCCACGCCACCGGCCTCACGCCGCGCCTGTTCGCGCCGGCCGACTGGCGCGGCCTCGCCGCCCTCGGGCTCGGCCTCACCGACCTCAACAAGACCGAATCGGGCAGCGACAGCGACCTGACCGGGGCGGGCGACGACGTGGCGGCGCTGCTCGCCAAGATCGCGCGCTTCCGGCCGCGCATCCTCGCCTTCACCGCCAAGCGCCCGGCGCGAATCGTGCTCGGCGCGGCGTTCGGCGTGCGCGCGCTCGCCTACGGGCCGCAGCCGCAGCGCATCGGCCGGACGGCGATCGTCGTGCTGCCGTCGCCGTCGGGCCGGGCGGGCGCGTTCTGGGACGCCGCGCATTGGCACGCGCTCGCGCGTCAGTGCGACCTATTGGCGCGGCCGTGACGAATTCGCGGCGGGTTCGGTTGTTAACCTTGCGAGTTATTCGCGCGAGGCCCAAAATCCTCGGCGTCGTCGCCTGCGCATTCCCCCACCCGAAGGTGCTGAACCCGGAACCGTGTTCGATCAGTCGGAAAAGCTCCAAGTCGCGATCGAGGCCGTGCTGTACATCGCCCTGAACGGCGTCGAGGGGCCGGTGCAGAGCCGCGACATCACGCGCCGGCAATCGATCGCGCCGCGCTATCTCGAGCCGATCCTGCAAAGGCTCGGCCGCGCCGGGGTGGTCGAGGGCATCCGCGGTCCCAAGGGCGGCTACCGCCTGGCGCGCGAGCGGCGCCGCGTCACGGTCGGCGAGATCGTCCGCACCATCCTCGAATCCGACCGCGAAGGCGGCCAGCGCCGCCACGCCCTCCAAAGCGATTTAGGACAGCATGTGGTGGGGCCGTTCTGGGCCCGCAGCGAGCAGGAGTTCCTGGCGCAGCTCGATCAGATTACGGTCGAGGAGCTGTGCCGGCGCGCCCGTGCCGCGGGCCTTGCGGCGGAGCCGGCCAAGCCGCTAGATTTCACCATCTAGGCGGGGGAAATGTCCGACGCGATGGTGGCAGGGCCGGGCGAGGCGGCGCGCGCGGAGCCGGAGGCGCGCGGCCGCATCTACGATTCCGTGCTCGACACGATCGGCGCGACCCCGCTGGTCCGGCTCTCGCGTCTCGCGGCCGAGGCCGGCGTCACCGCCGATCTGCTCGGCAAGTGCGAGTTCTTCAACCCGCTCTCCTCGGTGAAGGACCGCATCGGCCTCGCCATGATCGAGGCGGCCGAGGCGTCGGGCCGGATCGACCGCGACACGGTGATCGTCGAGCCGACCTCGGGCAATACCGGCATCGGGCTCGCCTTCGTGTGCGCCGCCAAGGGCTACCGCCTCACCATCATCATGCCCGAGACCGCCTCGATCGAGCGGCGCAAGCTGCTGCGCCACCTGGGCGCCGAGCTCGAGCTGACCCCGGCCGCCGAGGGCATGTCCGGCGCCATCCGCCGCGCCGAGCAGCTCGTCGCCGCGCTGCCCAAGGCCTACATGCCGCAGCAGTTCGAGAATCCCGGCCAATGTCGAGATCCACCGCCGCACCACGGCGGAGGAGCTGTGGCGCGACACCGGCGGGCGGATCGACGCGCTGGTCGCCGGCTCGGGCACGGGCGGCACGCTGTCGGGCGTGGGCGAGGTGATCAAGGCGCGCAAGCCCGGCTTCCGGCTGATCGCGGTCGAGCCCGAGGACAGCCCGGTGCTGTCGGGCGGCGCGCCGGGCCCGCACCGCATCCAGGGCATCGGGCCGGGCTTCGTGCCGCCCATCCTGCGCACCGACCTGATCGACGAGATCATCCGCATCGGCAACGAGACGGCGTTCGCCATGGCCCGGCGGGCGGCGCGGATCGAGGGCCTGCCGGTCGGCATCTCGTCCGGCGCGGCGCTCGCCGCCGCGCTCGAGGTGGCGGCCCGGCCCGAGATGGCGGGCAAGACCATCGTCGCCGTGCTGCCCTCCTCGGCGGAGCGCTATCTGACCACCCCCCTGTTCGAAGAGCCGTGAAGAATCTGCGTGTTCGGAGCCGGCGCGATCGGCGCCTCGGCCGGCGCCATGCTCGCGCGCGCCGGCCACGACGTGTCGCTGATCGGGCGCGGCGACCATTTCGCGGCGATGGCCGCCGGCGGCGTGCGGATCGTCCAGCCCGGCGGCGAATTCGTCAGCGAAGCCGGCCTGTCCCGCCAGCGCGGCCGAGGCCGGCACGCAGGATCTGGTGATCGTCGCCACCAAGGCGCACGCCATCGGCGACGCGGCCGAGGCGATCCAGCCGCTCCTCGGGCCCGACACGCCGGTGATCTGCGCCCAGAACGGCGTGCCCTGGTGGTATTTCGACGGGGCCGGCGGATCGTGGCAGGGGCACCGGCTCGCCTCGGTCGACGGGGATGGGCGGGCGCGCCGGCTGATCGGCACCGCGCGCTGCATCGGCGCGGTGGTCACCGGCGCGGCGAACGTCACCGCACCGGGGGTGATCGAGGCGCGCAGCCTGCGCTTCGCGCTCGGCGAGCCGGCGGAGGGCACGAGCCCCCGCCTCAACGCGCTCGCCGCGGCGATGAACGTCGAAGGGCTCGCCGCCGCCGCGCGGCCGCGCCTGCGCGACGAGGTGTGGTTCAAGCTGCTCGGCAACATCTCGTTCAGCATGATGAGCGTGCTGTGCCTCGCCGACCTCAAGGTCGTGCGCAACGATCCCGGCACGCGCGCCATCTCGCGCCGGATCATGGAGGAGACGGTGGCCGTCGGGCGCGCCGTCGGCGCCCGCTTCGCCGCCGACACCGTGGCCGAGCGGATGGAGGAATCGCGCCGCATGGCGGCCCACCGCCCCTCCACCCTGCAGGACCTCGAGCGCGGTCGGCCGATGGAAGTCGACGCGATCTGCGGCGCGGTCTGCGAGATCGGCCGGCTGGCCGGCGTCGCGACACCGGTGATCGACATGATCTATGCGCTGGTCAGGCTGCGCGCGATCGAGGCCGGCTGCTATCCGGCCAGCCCCGGTTTCGACTTGTTCCGGGACGAGGCGTGACAAGCAATCTTCGTCATTGCGAAGAGCGTAGCGACGAAGCAATCCAGTGGTCGCCTGGACTGCTTCGCTTCGCTCGCAATGACGAGCCGAAAAATTTATTCGAGGGTTCGCAATGAAAATCTGTGTGTTCGGGACCGGCGCGCTGGGCAGCGTGTTCGGCGGCAGGCTGGCGGCATCGGGCGCCGACGTCACGCTGATCGCGCGCGGCGCGCAGCTTGCGGCGATCCGGAAGGACGGGCTGCGGCTGGTCGCCGGCGGCAAGGAGACGGTCGCCAAGCCGCGCGCGACCGACGATCCGGCCGAGGCCGGGCGCCAGGACATGGTGATGGTGGCGACCAAGGCGTACTCGCTGCCCCAGGTCGCGCCGGCCCTCGCGCCGCTGCTCGGGCCGGATACCGGCGTCGTGATGCTGCAGAACGGCATCCACTGGTGGCAGTTCCACGGGATCGAGGGCCGGCTCGCCGGAAAGCGGCTGGCATCGGTCGATCCCGACGGGGTGTGCGAGCGCGCGATCGGGCTTTCCCGCGCCATCGGCGGCGCGGTCTACTGCCCGGCCGAGGTGACGGCGCCCGGCGTCGTCCGCCACGCGCCCGACCCGCGCATCGTGATGGGCGAGGCGCAGGGGCCGGTGTCAGACCGGCTCCGCGCCTTCGCCGAGGCGCTGGGCGCGGCGGGCGTCGCGGGCGAGCCGGTCGCCGATATCAGGCTGGAGCTTTGGCGCAAGCTGCTCAACCTGATCGCGAGCGCGCCGGTCGCGGTGCTGACCGGCGCCAACAACCAGGTGCTCAACCGCGATCCCGGCACGCGCGCGGTGATGTCGCATCTGACCGCCGAGGTGTTGCAGGTCGCCGGCGCGGTCGGCGCGAACCTGCCGGCCGCCGCGCTCGACCGGTTCCGCAACCCCGGCGAGGCGCCGCCCAACAAGGTTTCGACCCTGCAGGACCTCGAGCGCGGCAAGCCTTTGGAGATCGACGCCATCATCGGCGTCGTGGCCGAGATCGGCCGGCTCGCCGGCGTCTCCACCCCGGCGGTCGACATGGTCTATGCGCTGTGCCGCCGCATGGCCGAGGAGCGCGGCCTCTACCCGCCGAACCCCGGCTTCAGCCTCGACTACAAGTTCGCGTAACGCCAATGCGCGCGGACCTGCACTCATTCCGTTCGCCCTGAGGAGGCCGCGCAGCGGCCGTCTCGAAGGGCGGGCGCGGGACGATCTCGGGCCGTTCATCCTGCGAGACGCGCCCTTCGGGCGCTCCTCAGGACGAACGGGTAGGGTGGTATTTGTGGCTTTCGGTCGCGATGACGGGAGGCGCGATGACGGGAGGTGGAGTCACAACAGCCCGGTGGCGGCGCGCAGCGTGGGGAGCAGGTCGCCGAGCTCGGCGTGCGGCCAGGGCACCGATAGCCCCAGATCGAACACCAGCCAGCACAGCGTCGTCGTCGCTGCGGCCCAGGCGAGCGACCGGCCGAGCGGCTGTGTGAAGCCGATCGCCATGTAGGCCAGGATGAACAGCGCGATGGCCGGCACGAACCCGGCCAGCGCCGCAAGGCCGAGGAAGCCGAACAGCCAGGCGAACCAGCTCAGCGCGCGGGCGCGCACCACGCGCCTGTCCAGCACGCCGCCGAGCTGGGCGGCCTTCTGCTCGGCGTCGGGCGGGCGCGTCGCCGGATCGGCGCCGAACAGCTCGGCGACCAGGTTGAGCGCGGCGAACACCAGCGCGGCCCAGCAGGCGGTGCGCGGCACGATGCGCTCGATCTCCGGCCAGCCGGCGGAGGTGACCAGCGCGGCGATCACGACCGCCAGGACCGCCAGGGTGAACACGGGGGCGGGGCCGAAGCGCAGATGGTCGAGCCGCAGATGGCGCATCTCGTGGGCCAGCGTGCGCACCGTGTCGCGCATCGGCCGGTACAGCGCCCAGGCGATCAGGACGCCGATCACCAGCACGGCGGGGCGCAGCAGCCAGGCGTCGCCGAAGATCTGGTACGAGATGAACAGATACCGCTCGAAGATGCCGCCGACCACGACGCCCAGCACCATCGGCGGGCGCGGCCAGCCGAGCCGCTTCATGATCCAGCCGAGCGTGCCGAAGAACAGCAGCGAATAGAGATCGCCCCAGCTCCGCGCGCCCTCGAAGGCGGCGATGAACACCACCGGCACGATCAGCGGCAGCAGGATTTCGTGGCGCACCTCGGCGAGCCGCGCGAGCCACCGGCTGCCGCAGATGCAGATCGCGGCGCCCAGCACGTGCGCGAGGGTCAGCGACCAGATGATCGCGTAGGTGACGCTCAGGTTCTTGGTCAGCATGTCCGGCCCGGGCACCAGGCCGTGCATCAGGAACGCGCCGAGCAGCAGGCTCATCGACGCGCCCGCCGGCACACCGAACGCGATGGTCGGCACCAGATGGCCGCCTTCCTTCGCGTTGTTCGAGCTTTCCGGCGCGATCACCCCGCGCACATCGCCGGTGCCGAAGCTTTCGGGGTTCTTCTCGGTGCGCTGGGCGTAGCCGTAGGCGATCCAGTCGATCACCGCCGAGCCGATGCCCGGCATGGCGCCCAGCGCGACGCCGATGAACGAGCAGCGCAGCACCAGCCACCAGTGGCGCCCCACGTCGCGCACCCCCTGCCACTGGCTCGCCAGGCTGATCTCGGGCGGCGCCTCGCCGGCGATGCGGGTGCGCGCGATCGCCATGTCGGCGAGCTCGGGAATCGCGAACAGCCCGAGCGCGACCGGGATCAGCGGCACCCCGTCCCACACATACAGCCAGTCGCCGGTCCAGCGCATCACGCCGGTCTGGGTGCCGGCGCCCACCATCGAGATCATCAGCCCCAGCGCGGCGGCGGCGAGCCCCTTGAGCGGCGCGCGGCCCGACAGCGTCGCCACCATCGACATGCCGAAGATGACCAGCGCGAGAAGCTCGGGCGAGCCCACCGACAGCATCACCGGGCGCAGCACGGGAATGGCGAGCGCCAGAACGAACGCGCCGAACAGCCCGCCGAACAGCGACGCCGCGAATCCGGCGCCGAAGGCGCGCCCGGCCTCGCCCTTACGCGCCATCTGATGCCCGTCGAGCACCGTCGCCGCCGCGCCCACCGTGCCGGGGACGCCGAACAGCACGGCGGGGATCAGGTCGGACGTTGTCGTTACCGCCGCCATGCCGAGCAGCAGGGCGAAGGCCGCGTGCGCGTCCAGGTGGTAGGTGAAGGGGATCAGGATGGCGAGCCCGACCACGCCCGACAGGCCGGGCAGGGCGCCGATCACCAGCCCGATGATCACCCCGGCGGCGAGGATGGCCATCCGTGCCGGCTCGAACAGCAGATTGATCGCGTCCAGCGCCGCGTGCAGCACGGGCCCGGGCCTCCCGACAAGCTCTCCTGCCGGGTCTCCGCCCGGCTCCGGGGGAGGTAACCACCCGCCGGGCCCCTTGCCAAGCGGGATCGGCGGTTGGCACCGCCCCGCTTCCGTTCGTGCTGAGGAGTGGCTTGGCGCAGCCAAGACAGGTCTCGAAGTACGGACGGAAGCCGGGGATCGTCGTTCGCCCTTCGAGACAGCCCGCCGCTTCGCGTCGTGCTTCCTCAGGACGAACGGCGTGGGGGCGACGCGAGCGCCCTGGCAACCGCAAGCGGATGTGTTGTGCCCGTCCGGCAACGGGCCTAGAGTTTCGGGGTCGGCCGTTCGGCCGGCCAATTCATCCGAGGGAGGGAAACATGCGCCGTGCCGTTCGCCTTGCCCGTCCGTCCCGCTTGAAGCTCGCCGCCTTCGCCGCCGCCGCGGCCATCCTTGCCGGGGCCGGTGCCGCCCATGCCGCCGATTCGGTCGCCGATTTCTACAAGGGCAAGACGGTGCGCCTGCTGATCGGCTACTCGGTCGGCGGCGGGTACGACCAGTACGCGCGCATACTCGCCCGCCACATGGGCAAGTACATTCCCGGCAACCCCTCGATCGTGCCCGAGAACATGCCGGGGGCGGGCAGCCTGAAGGTGGTCAACTACATCTACAACGTGGCGCCCAAGGACGGCACGGTGTTCGCCACGTTCGGGCGCGGCCTGGCGATGGAGCCGATGCTCAAGCACTCCAAGGGCATCCGCTTCCAGGCCGAGAAGCTCACCTGGCTCGGCTCGATCACCGACGAGACCTCGGTCTGCGCCATGTGGCACACCACCGGGATCAAGACCTGGCAGGACCTGGAGAACTCCAAGACGGTGATGAAGGTCGGCGGCACCGGGGCGGGGTCGGACACCGACATCTACCCGACCCTGCTGATCAACCTGTTCCACGTGCCGCTGAAGCTGATCACCGGCTTCCCCGGCGGCTCGGAGGTGAACCTCGCTTTGCAGCGCGGCGAGGTGCAGGGACGCTGCGGCTGGTCGTGGTCGTCGCTGATGTCGCGCGAGAAATCGCTGCTCGACAAGCACGAGATCAACATCATCGTCCAGTTCGGGCTGAAGAAGCACCCCGACCTGCCCGACGTGCCGCTGGTGACCGAGCTCACCAAGGACCCGAAGAAGCTGAAGGCGCTGCGGCTGGTCGTGTCGCGCCAGTCGATGGCCCGGCCCTACGCCGCCCCTCCCGGCATTCCCGCCGACCGGGCGAAGGCGCTGCGCATGGCGTTCAACAAGACGACCGCCGACAAGGACTTCCTGGCCGAGGCCGACAAGCACCATCTCGAGGTGCGCCCGACCGACGGCCAGGAGGTCGAGGATCTGGTGAAGGAGATCTACGACGCGCCACCCGACGTGAAGAAGATGGCGGTGGAATCCATGCAGCCGCCGAAGAAGTGACGGCGGCGAAGGAGCACGCATGACCGGACTGTACGACCGGAAGCCGGGCGATCCCCCGGCGGCGGGCGAGGCCCCGTCGCACGAGCTGCCCGACCACGACCATCCGCATCCGCATCCGCATCCGCCGGCCGGCCCCGGCCACAATATCGAGCGCGAGGTGGTGTGGGAGCGCTGGCAGAAGAAGCGCACCTTCGTCCGCGCGCTCGAGGGCACCTACAGCCATTTGACCAAGGAGCTGCTCGACCAGCCGCGTGTCTACTCGTCGAAGGACGTGCCGTGGAAAGGCGGGCCGCAGCTCTACGGCAAGCACGTCATCAGCCCGCAGGCGGCGCAGATCACCCAGTCGATCGAGACCCATATCGAGGTCTACGCCCCCGGCGCCTACGGCCAGAAGCACGGCCACCTGAACAGCGCGGTGTTCTACGTGCTGAAGGGGCGCGGCCACGACATCCATGACGGGCGGCGCATCGAGTGGAAGGCCGGCGACGCGATGATCGTCGAGAATGGCTGCGTCCACCAGCACTTCAACGACGACCCGGACGAGGAGGCGATCCTGCTGGTGTTCAAGGCGAAGCCGCTGTTCCTGTTCATGCACCTTCTGTACCAGAAGATCGTGTCCTTCCCGCCGACCACCCCGCCGGAAGGCCACGAGGACTGGACGCCCCCGACCGACCTGTAGGAGACGAGCGTTGAGCGCACAGGAAGAACGCGATTTCGCCCATGTCGGCACCAACAGCTGCAATTTCCGCGCCGACGACCTGAAGGAGTCCGAGGCGTTCCGCCGGCTGTACGAGCAGGCGGCGAACGTGGTGTCGGCCGAGGAGATGCCGTTCGAGAACGCGCCGGACGGGCTTCTCAAGCACATCGTGAACGCGCGCATGAACACGCGCGAGTGCTGCGTCGAGGCGTACATGCAGTTCCTCAAGCCCGGCGGGCGCTCCGGCAAGCACCGCCACATGTGGGAGGAGATCGTCTTCGTCGCCGAGGGGTCGGGCTACGACCTGCACTGGGACCTGAAGTTCGACTGCATCGACGAATATAGCTGGGACTGGGAGGCCGAGCCGCGCCGCTTCGAATGGACGCGCGGCGACTTCATCTACGTGCCGCCCTTCACCATCCACCAGCACCACGCCAACGAGGATTCGGGCGAGGCGCGGCTGATCGTCATCTCCAACCGCATCGTCAAGGCGATGGGGTTCAACTGGCTCGACCAGCTCGAGAACGCGCCGGGATTCTGAGGCGCGCCCCGCCGGTTGCGCGCACGGGCGGGGCGTGTCTTAATCCGCCCCCTTTGCAATCCCGCCCGGACCGCGTTGATGGCCGATCCCGTCTATCCCTTCGACACGCTGGAGTATGGCGACACGCTGGAGGTCGCGCCTGGCGTGCACTGGCTGCGCGTCCGGCTGCCCTTCGCGCTCAACCACGTCAATCTCTGGCTGCTGGCCGACGGCGACGGCTGGACCGTCATCGACACCGGCTACAACAACGACGAGACGCGCGGCCACTGGCGCGCCGCGATCGAGAAGGTGTGCGGCAACGCGCCGGTCACCCGGCTGATCGTCACCCATTTCCATCCCGACCATCTCGGCCTCGCAGGCTGGTTCGAGGAGGAGTGGGGCGTCAGGCTGTGGATGACCTACGCCGAATGGCTGCAGGCCCATCTCGGGCGCACCAACGACGTGACGCACAGCCTGGGGGGCCGCGTCGCCTTCTGGCGCGCGAACGGGCTCGACGAGGCGACGGCCGAGGCGTTCCGCGCCGGGCGCCAGAGCTTCGCCAACATCATGTCGCCGCCGCCGCGCACGCTGCGCCGCATCCATGACGGCGACGAGATCGAAATCGGCGGGCGCAGCTGGCGCGTCATCACCGGCGGCGGCCATTCGCCGGAGCATGCCGCGCTCTATTGCGACGCGATCAATGTGCTGATCTCGGGCGACCAGGTGCTGCCGCGCATCACCACCAACATCTCGCTGTGGGAAACCGAGCCCGAGGGCGACCCGCTGCGCCGCTACCTCACCACGATCGAGCGGTTCCGCCCGCTGCCTGCGGACGTGCTGGTCCTGCCGTCGCACGACCGGCCGTTCACCGGGCTGCACGACCGGCTGGATTCGCTGCACGCCCATCACCGCGTGCGGCTCGACGCCACGCTCGACGCCGCCGAAGCGCCCGTCACCGCGCACGACATCATCCCGGTGCTGTTCAAGCGCAAGCTCGACGCGCACCAGATCGGCTTCGCCATGGGCGAGGCGCTGTCGCACCTCAACTACCTGGTCGAGGACGGGCGGATGACGCGCGAGACCGGCGCCGACGGCATCGTCCGCTACGCCCGCGCCGCCTGATGGCGCTCTCCGACCTGCGTGTCGGGCTCACCGGCACCTACACCGTGACGGTGGAGGAGCGCCATACCGCCCATTCCCAGGGCCACATCGGCGTGCACGTGCTGGCGACGCCCACCTTGATCCTGTTTTGCGAGATCGCCGCCGACCACGCCATCCACCATGCCTACGGGCCGGGCGATTCCTCCGTCGGGCTGCACAACGACATCTGGCACCTCGCCGCCGCCCTGCCGGGCCAGTCCGTGACCATCGAGTCCGAGCTGGTCGAGATCGACGGGCGCAAGCTCAAATTCGCCATCAAGGGCCGCGTGGGCGACAAGGAGCTCACCAAGGGCATCCACGAGCGCGTCTGGGTGGATCTGCCGCGGTTCCTGGAACGGCTCGGGCGCGAAGGGTTAGCCGGCGCCGTCAGCCGACAGCTCGGGGGCCGACAGCTCGGGGGCCGACAGATGGACCCGTTGGCGCCGCCGAACATGCCACTGGCATGTTTCGGGCCCTGCGTCCGGTGGACGCCGGGCAGGCGTCAACCGCCGCGGCGCGGCGTCCGGGGTGATGCCTGGGTCTCAGCCCTGGGCGGCGAGCTTGTCCTGCGTCTTGGTGTCGAAGTCGCTGGCGTCATGCCGCTCATGCAACTGGTCCGCGGGATCTCCGCTCAGGCGGTTGACCTTGCGGCCGCGCTGCACCGCCGGGCGTTCGCGGATCTGCGTCACCCAGCGCTGCAGGTTCTTGTAGTCCTGCACCGACAGGAACTCGCCGCCGCCATACTGGTTGAACTGCGCCAGGCCGCCGTACCACGGCCAGATCGCGATGTCGGCGACCGTATAGTCGTCGCCGGCGACATATTCGCTTTCCGCCAGGCGCCGGTCGAGCACGTCGAGTTGGCGCTTCGTCTCCATGGCGAAGCGGTTGATGGCGTATTCGATCTTGGTCTCGGCGTAGGCGTAGAAATGGCCGAAGCCGCCGCCGACATAGGGCGTGCTTCCCATCTGCCAGAACAGCCAGGACAGGCATTCGGCGCGCGCGGCGCGCGCGGTCGGCAGCAAGGCGCCGAACTTCTCGGCGAGATAGACGAGAATGGCACCGGATTCGAACACGCGGACCGGCTTGGGCTCGGAGCGGTCGAGCAAGGCGGGGATCTTGGAATTCGGATTGATGGCGACGAAGCCGCTGCCGAACTGATCGCCATCGCCGATCTTGATCGGCCAGGCGTCGTATTCGGCGCCTTTATGGCCCAGCGCCAGGAGCTCCTCCAGCATGATGGTGACCTTCACCCCGTTGGGCGTCGCCAGCGAGTAAAGCTGCAGCGGGTGGCGGCCGACCGGCAGCTCCTTCTCATGGGTCGGTCCGGCGATCGGCCGGTTGGTGTTGGCGTATCGCCCGCCATCGGGCTTGTCCCAGGTCCAGACCTTCGGCGGGATGTAGACGTGTCGGTCATCGTTTCCCTCGCAGTGATGGGTGGCGTCAGTTTGCGCCAGCCTATGCCATGAAGGCGTCCGGGAGCAAAGATGTCGCCTGCACAGGGTCCGGGCCGTTTGACCGCGCTGCCGCCGCCCCATATGATTCGCGGTGCCACACAGTGGAGGCCGCCATGGCCGTGAGAACGATCGACGCCGCCGAGGACATGCGCGTGCCCGTGATCGACATGGGCCGTTATCTCGCCGGCGAGAAGGGCGCGCTCGAGCGCGCCGCCGAGGAGGTGCAGCGCGCGTCCGAGACCATCGGCTTCTATTTCCTCGACAATCACGGCGTGCCGCAGGCGATGATCGACCGGGTCTTCGCCGAGGCCGAGCGGTTCCACCATCTGCCGGACGACGAGAAGCGGAAGGTCGAGGCGCAGGGCCAGCCGATCGGCTATTTGCCGCTCGGCGGCCAGACCCAGCGCGCCGAGCAGTACGGGCAGCGCAGCCAGCATCCCGACCGCTCGGCCTCCTACTATATCCGCGAGGAATATCCCGCCGACCATCCCGACCGGCTGGCGAAGAAGCCGTGGGTGTTCGACAATCGCTGGCCCGAGAATCTGCCCGGCTTCCGCGATACGCTGCTCGGCTATTTCGGCGCGCTGTCGGGGCTGATGCGCCAGCTCTTGCCGCTGCAATCGGCGGCGCTCGATCTCGGCCCCGACTACCTGCCGAACCACGAGGCATTCAAGCCGTTCAACCCGACATTGCGGCTGATCCACTACCCGCCGCGCGTTCCCGACAATGCCGGCCAGTACGGCATCGGGCCGCACACGGATTTCGGCTACTGCACGATTCTCGCCCAGGCCCAGAAGCCGGGGCTCGAGATCCTCACCCGCTCCGGCCAGTGGATCAAGGCGCCGGCCTATGAAGGGCTGCTGCTGGTCAACAACGCCGACATGATGCAGCGCTGGACCAACGACCGGTTCCGCTCGGCGCCGCACCGGGTCTACAACCTGGAAGGCGACGAAAGGCTGTCGATCCCGTTCTTCGTCTCGACGCGCTGGGACGTGCGGCTGGAATGCCTGCCGAGCTGCCAGGGGCCGGGCAACCCGCCGAAATATGCGCCGCAATCGCGCGCCGAGTATCAGGCGGAGCTGCACCGCACCGTCTACAAGCTGGGCGGCGAGGCGGCGGAGTAACCCTCCTCCTGTCATCCCGGCCGAGCCGCCCGCGGCGGCGAGGGCCGGGAATTTGTCCGCGTCTCGGAGCTTGAAACATCGGTCCCGGGTCTGCGGCGCGCCGCGCCCGGGATGACAGGGGGCTCGGCGGGCTCTACCCGCGCATGACCCATTTGCGCACGAGGTGGTCGAGCGACAGCGCGCCCGGGCCGCGGCACAGCAGGACCAGCAGCATCGCCGCCCACTGGATGTGGGTCGGCCAGGCCAGCGGGTAGATGAAGATCTCGATCACCGCGGTCATGCCGAGCAGCACGGCCGCCGCGGCGCGCGTGCCGAGCCCGAGGACCAGCATCACCGCGGTCGAGAGCTCGATCCCGGTCGCCAGATAGGCCGCCGTCTCGGGCGCGAGCAGCGGCACCTTGTATTCGTCGCGGAACAAGGCGAGGGTCGAATCCCAGCTCGGCAGCTTGGTCATCGCCGACGACCAGAACACGTTGGCGAGGGCAAGGCGCAGCGGCAGGGCCAGGAACCAGTAGGGCACCGCCTCCAGCCAGCAGATCGCCCAGCCGACCGGTCCGGTCACGCAGCTTGCCGCGCGGCTCGTCACCTGGGTGCTCATGGCCGCGCCTCCCACACTTCCGGCGCGAGCCCGACGCCCGCGAACCTGCCCTTGGCGATCAGCTCGGCGAGGATCGCCGGCCGGTCGACGTCCGGATAGGCGGCCAGCGCGGCGCCCAGCGTCGCGCCCGCCAGCAGCGCCGCCGCGAACTCCCACTCGGCCTCGGCCAGCCGCGCGACCTCCACCCCCTCGGGCGCGCGCTGCACCAGAAGGTGCACCGGCCCGTCGGCGAGGTCGATGGCGGCCATCGCGTCGGAATCCTCGTCCAGCACCGCGCGCCAGATCGCGTCGGCCGGGTACGTGCAGCGCACCAGCGCGACCGACGGGTGCGCCTCGAAGCGCAGCCGCGCATGGTCCGGCTCGGCGCAGGCGGCGAGCGCGTCGAGCCCGAGCGGCGTCGCGTCGGCGGCAACGAGCGCCCGGCTCACCGCCCATTCGAGCCGCGCGACGTCGCCCAGATAGGGCACCGAGGCCGCCTCGGGCAGCGCGTCGAGGAAGGCGGGGAACTCCTCGCCCCAGCCGTCCAGCCAGGCGCTCGCGGGCGGCCGGGCCAGGGCGAAGGCGATCGCGGCCTGGTCGAAGAACGCGCCGCCGACCAGCCCGTCGACGGCGGGGAAGGTGAGGCGCACCGCGCGGATCAGCGCCGCCTCCATGTTGTTGCGATAGATGGCGAGGCGCGCGGCGGCGCCGATGGCGCCGGGCACGACGTGCGAAGCCGCGTCCGCGTCCGCGCCGGTCAGCAGGGCGCGGCGCATCGCATCCTGGGTCTCATGCAGCGTGGGCATGGGAATGTTCCTTCACGCGGTCGAGGCGCGCCTGCGCCTGCGCCGCCTCGTCGAGCAGCACGTCGAGCGGCGGGATGTCGGTGTCCCATTCGACCAGGGTGGGAACGCGGCCGAAGCGGGCGAGGGCACGCTCGTAGAGCGCCCAGACGGCGGGCGCGACGCGCGAGGCGTGGTCGTCGATGCGCATCGTCGCGCCGCAGATCTCGCGCACCGCATGGCCGGCGAGGTGGATTTCGCCGACCGCGCCGGCGGGCAGCGCGGCAAGATAGGCGTCGGCGTCCCAGCCATGGTTGGACGCGCTGACGAAGATGTTGTTCACGTCGCACAGGATGCCGCAGCCGGTGCGGGCGGCGAGCGCCGCCAGGAACTCGGGCTCGGGGATGGTGGAATGGCCGAATTGCAGGTAGGTCGACGGGTTTTCGATCAGCACCGTCCGCCCCAGCCGGTCCTGCATGCGCGCCACGTTGCGTGCGACCGCGTCCAGCGCCTCCTCGGTCAGCGGCAAGGGCAGGAGGTCGGCGAGGTAGGTTCCGCCCGCGACGCTCCAGGACAAATGCTCGGACACCAGGCCGGGCGCGATGCGGCGCGCGAGGTCGGCCAGCCGGTCGAGATGGGCTGCGTCGATTCCCTCGGCGCTGCCGAGCGACAGCCCCACCCCGTGCAGCGCGACCGGCCAGTCGGCGCGGGCGGCCTCGAGCGCGGCGAGCGCCTTCCCGCCGCCCATGTAGTTCTCGGGATGGATTTCCAGCCAGGCGACGTCGGGCCGGCGCTCCACCAGCGCGCGGTGGTGCGGAAAGCGCAGCCCGATCCCCGCCGCGGCAGGGATCGGGTCGCGCGCCGCGCTGGCGGCGGAACGGTCCATCCGCCGCGATCCCTCAGGAGGCGGTGGTCTTGCCGCCGGCGATCTTGCCGCACAGCCCGGCCGGCAGCAGCACGAACGACTTCGAGTCGCGCGCCTTGGTGGCCTGGCCGGCGCAGCTATGCGCGCCCGCGGCGCAGTCGTTCTTGCCGGCGGCGTTGACGCCGTAGCAATGCTCCATCTTCGGCGTCGAGGCCTTTTCCATCTTGTCGCCGCCCATGCCCTGGGCGGTGGCGCCGGCGGCCAGCGCGATGCCGAACGCGGCGGACAGGGTGGCGGTAGCGAGGGTGCGACGGTCCATCTCGATCCTCTCCCGGTGATCGGTCCCCCACGGGACTCGCCCGTCATTCGCCGCGATCCGGCGCCGCGAGACAAGTGAAATTGGTGTCACGTCTTGTTGAAATCCTTGTGAGGTCGCGCCCTCGACGCCTAAGCTCCGGCGCAACGGTGGCCCGCCATGGGCCTGAACGGGAGGGTACGATGCGGCTCATTTCCTATCGGCATCAGGGTGCGGACGGCGTCGGGGTGATGGTCGACGACACGGGCTTCGTCGCGCTCGCCAAGGCGGCGCCCGACCTGCCGAAATCGCTGAAGGCGATTCTCGCGCTGCCCGACGGGCTCGCGCGTGCGAAAAAGGCGGCGTCGGGCAGGACGGCCGACCTCAAGATATCGGATGTCGAGATGCTGCCGGTCATTCCCGACCCGCACGCGATGTGGTGCCTGGCGCTGAACTATCGCGAGCACATCCAGGAGACCGGGCTGACCACCAACCCGGACTTCCCGCACATCTTCCTGCGCGTGCCGTTCTCGATCGTCGGGCACGACCAGCCGCTGGTGAAGCACACCCACACCGGCGCGTTCGACTACGAGGGCGAGCTGGCGGTGATCATCGGCAAGGCGGGCCGGCACATCGCCGAGAAGGACGCCTACGACCACATCGCCGGCTACGCCGCCTACAACGAAGGCTCGGTGCGCGAATACCAGCGCCACAACCGCAATTTCGGCATCGGCAAGAATTTCGAGCGCTCGGGCAGCTTCGGCCCGTGGCTGATCACCAAGGACGAGGCGGGCGATCCCAACAAGGCGCGGATCATCACCCGCCTGAACGGCGACGAGAAGCAGAACACCGTCGCGGGTGAGATGATGTTCTCCATCGCCAACCTGGTGCACTACATCTCGACCGGCCATACCCTGCTGCCCGGCGACGTCATCGTCTGCGGCACGCCCGGCGCGATCCCGGGCAAGAAGCAGCACATGAATGTCGGCGACGTGTGCGAGGTCGAGGTCACCGGCATCGGCGTGCTGCGCAACAGCGTGATCGCCGAGGAGCCGGCCGCACCCGCCTATTCGCGCGAATTGGCCGACGCGGCCGAGTAGCCGCCCGACGGGCCCGGCCGCGAATCCGATTGACCGGATTCGGGGCCGCGCGTAGCGTTCGGTGGGCCCTCCGCCACCAAGAGCATCGAGACGGGGCCAGGGAGGAAACGCTCCCTCGCCCCCTGGCGAGCCCGTTTCCGCCACAGCCGATATGCCGGGATGTTCACCCCGGCCGTAAGCGCGCCGCCCCGGGGCGCGGCCCGGGCCTGCGCGTTTCCCAGCGCCGCGCGCGGTCGGCAATCGACCCGGAGGAAACGATGAAGGCAATAAGGTATCTAGCGTTGATCGGCGCGGCGCTGGCCGCGACGGTCGTGGCGGCGGGCGCCCAGGCGGAGCCGCTGAAGATCCGGCTGCACTGGGCCACCACGCCCGGACATTGGGCGCCGCTCATTCCGCTGTTCCCCAAGGACGTCGAAATCCACTACGGCAAGTCCTACGTGGTCGAGCCGATCTTCGTCGCCGGCTCGGGCCCGGCGATGCAGGCGCTGGCGGCGGGCGAGCTCGAGCTTGCCGGGCTTTCGCCCCAGGCCATCGCGATCGCCACCACCACGGCGAAGCTCAAGCTATCGGTGATCGGCCAGCAATTCTCGACCGACGTGCCCGGCTGGGCCGGCTCGTCCTTCTGGGTGCGCAAGGATTCGGGCATCACGAAGGTCGAGGACCTGAAGGGCAAGATCGTCGGCGTGAATGCGCGCGGCTCCACCATCGACGCCGCCGCCCGCACGATGCTGGACCGGCACGGGCTCAAGGACGGCACCGACTACCAGATCGTCGAGCTCCGCTTCCCGGCCCAGCTCGCCGCGCTCAAGTCCAAGCGGGTCGACCTCGCCATCCTGCTGCGCCAGTGGGAAGGCGTCGCCAAGAAGGACCCGTCGCTGACGCCGCTGTTCTCGATGGGCGAGTTCGATCGGCCCGACCGAGACGATCACCTTCGTCGGCCGCGCCGACTGGGTGAAAGCGAACCGCGCGGCGCTGGTCGATTTCATCGAGGATTCGATCCGCGCGCGCCGCTGGGCCGCGGGGCCGGGCCACGCCGAGGCGGTGAAGATCGCCGCCAAGGTGACGAAGCGGCCGGTCGCGGCGTTGGAGTACGCCTGGACGCACGGCGACAACTACTACGATCCGAATGCGGCCGTGAACGTCGCGCGCATGCAGAAGAACATCGACGACCTGGTCAAGATCAATCTGCTGAAGAGCTCGATCAAGGTCAGCGACGTGGTCGACCCGTCGATCGCGGAAGAGGCGGCGGCGCGCGTCAAAGCGATGAATTGAGCCTTGTGCCGGGCGGCGGTGCCTTCAGGTCCCGCCGCCCTCCTTTTTCGGGGAGGGACAAGATGAAGCGTCTGGGCATTCTCGGGCTCGCCGCGGCACTGGCGAGGCGGTGGCGCTCGCCGCCACGATCGGCAAGCAGCCCTTGAAGGCGGTCAGCTTCCTGTGGACCGACAAGGACAATTATCACGATCCGAACGGGCTGATCGACGAGAAGCGGTTCCAGAAGAACCTGGACGATCTGCACAAGTACGGGCTTCTGAAGGACAAGGTGGACGCGAGCCAGTACATCGACACCTCGATCGTCCGCGAGGCGATGGCGCGCGTGCACATGAACTGAGCGCGCGGGGAGGGTCAGGTGTCGCGGCGCGGGTCGACGCGGAACGGCTCTCGCATCGCGGCCTCGGCCTTGGCCAGCCCCTCGGGCGTGCCGACGTGGAACCATTCGCCGTCGTGCACCGCGGCGTAGAGGCGCCCGGCCTCGGCCGCGCGGTCGAACAGCACGTTGAGCGAGAAGGCGCCCTTGGGCGCGTCGGCGAACAGGCGCGGATGGGCGAGCTCGACGCCGGTGAACACGTAGGGCGAGACCTCGGCTTCGCGCCGGCGCCGGGCGTCGCCCAGGGGGCCGACCACGAAGTCGCCGCGCCCGTCATAGCCCAGCGCGCGCACCGTCGGGTGGACCAGCAGCAGCGCGTCCATCCGCGCGTCGTCCCACGTCTCGGCGAGGCGCAGCAGGGCCGGGCGCCGCCCGTCGAGCCACACCACGTCGGCGTTGACCACGTAGAACGGGCCCGCCCCCAGCCGGTCGAGCACGCGCGCCACGCCGCCGCCGGTCTCGAGCGGCGTCTCCTCGTCGGAGAAGACGATGCGCGGGCGGTCGCGCCCGGCCAGGTGGTCGTGGATCATCGCGCCGAGATGGTGCGTGTTCACCACGCATTCGGTCACGTGCGCGTCGACCAGACGGTCGAGCGCGCGGTCCAGCATGGTGCGGCCGGCCACTTCGATCAGCGGCTTCGGGCGCGTGTCGGTCAGCGGGCGCATGCGCAGCCCCAGCCCCGCGGCCAGCACCATGGCGCGGTCGGGGGCGGCGCTCATCGGGCGGGCTCCACCGGCGGCGCGCGGCGCACGGAGAGCGGCACGTTCGCGGCGAACCAGCCCGCCAGGGGGCCGAGCGCGGGATGGGCCAAAGCGCGCTCCAGCAGGCGCCAGACGCGCGGGATGTGGGCGAGATAGGCGGGCTTGCCGTCGCGCACGCAAAGCCGCGTGAAGATGCCGATCACCTTGGCGTGGCGCTGCGCGGCCAGCACGGCGCCCGCCGCGTCGAACGCGCCGGCGTCGAGCGCGGGGAAGGCGGCGAGGTAGCGCGCCCTCGTTGCGCGCGCCAGGGCGGGGTCGATGTCGCGCCGCGCGTCCTCGACCAGCGAGACGACATCGTAGGCGACGGGGCCCCTGACCGCGTCCTGGAAGTCCAGCAGCCCGCAGGCGGCGATGCCGGCGCGGCCGGCGACGCGCATCAGGTTGTCGACGTGGTAGTCGCGCAGCACCAGCGTCTCGGGCACCGCGCGCGCGACCGGCAGCACCTCGCGCCACAGCGCAAGATATTCCGCCCGGGCCGCGGCGTCGGGCGCCGCGCCCGCGCCCGGCAGGAACCAGTCGGCGAGCAGCGCCGCCTCGTCCAGCAGGCGCGCCTCGTCATAGGGCGGCAGCCAGCCGGGCGCGGCGTCCGCGCGCCGGTGCAGGTCGATCAGCAGGTCGATGGCGAGGGCGTAGAGCGCGGCCTCGTCCTCGCCGCGCGCCAGCAGCCGCGTGAACGTGTCGTCCCCCAGGTCCTCCAGCAGCACCAGCCCTTCCGCCTCCTCCGCAGCGATCACGCGCGGGGCGGAATAGCCGAGGGCGGCCAAATGCCGGGCGACGGCGAGGAAGGGCCGCACGTCCTCCTTGCCGGGCGGCGCGTCCATGACGACAGCGGTCATGCCGCCCCGGCGCAGGCGCAGGTACCTGCGGAACGAGGCATCGGCGGCCAGCGGCCCGACCTCCGCGCCGGCCCAGCCGTGCCGGGCCGCGAAGGCGGCGATCCGTCGCTCAGCCATCGCGCGCCGCGCGGGCGAGCCGCGCCCCCCGTGCGCCGTGCGGCGTCAGCGTCGCGACCCGCGCCTCGGGCGTCGCGCCGGGTGCCAAGGCGAGGTCGAGCCGGTCGGCGGGCAGCCGCGCGGCCAGCTTCTCCGGCCACTCGATCAGGGTGATTCCCTCGGCCAGCGCCTCGTCCAGCCCCAGCTCCCACGCCTCGTCGGGATCGGCGATTCGGTAAAGGTCGAAATGGTAGAGCGGCCCGCGCGCGAAGCCATAGCTCTGCACCAGCGTGAAGGTCGGGCTCGGCACCTCTTCCGGCGGCCGGCCCTCCGCCGCGCACAGGGCGGCGACGAAGCCGCGCGCGAAGGCGGTCTTGCCGGCGCCCAGCGGTCCGGAGAGCGCGATCACGTCGCCCCGCTCCGCCGCCCGCGCCAGGCGGGCGGCCAGCCGCTCCGTCGCCGCAAGGTTCTCCAGCGCCACGATCGCCTCGCCGTCCATCGCGCATGTTGTAGCGCAGCGCCGCCGGGGGCGCTACGCGTCCGCCATGCCGTCGCGCCAGGTGCGGGAAAGAACGAACGCGACCGCGCCGCCCGCCGCCGCGGCGCCGGCCATGGCGAAATAGGCGTGCGCGCCGAACCGTCCGTAGAGCGCACCGGCGCCCAGCATGAACAGGGCCTGGGCGACGCCGCCGACGATGGCGTAGTAGAGGCTCTGCGCCGTCGAGATCGCCTCGGGCGGCAAAGCGCGGGCGATGAAGCGCATGGCCGCCAGGTGGCTCGCCGCGAAGGTGAGGGCGTGCAGCGTCTGCACGGCGGCGATCGCCCAGACCGCGTCGGCGAGCCCCAGAACGGTCCAGCGCACCAGCCCGCCCGCCGCGGCCGCGGCGAACAGCCCGACGACGCCGAGCCGTGCGGCGAACCGGCCCGAGACGGCGAACAGCACGATCTCGCACACCACCCCCTCGGCCCATAGCGCGCCGATCAGCGTCTCGGACAGGCCGGCCGCGCGCCAGTGCAAGGTGGCGAAGGCGTAATAGACCGCGTGGCTCGATTGCAGCAGCGCCGCCGCCAGCAGCATCAGCGCGAAGCCCGGCCCGCCGGCGAACAAAGCGGCCAGAGACTGGCGCGCCCGGGCGGGCTCGGTGCGCACGTCGGGCAGGCGCAGGCTCGCCGCGGCCAGAACGGTTAGCAGGGCGAGCAGCATCCACAGCACGCGCTCCGTGGGCGCGCCGGACAGTGCCCTGCCGCCCGCCGTCGCCATGACGATGAAGGCGAGCGAGCCCCACAGCCGGATGCGGCCGTAATCGAGCCCGTGCCGGCGCACGCTCAGAAGGGTCAGGCTCTCGGTCATCGGCATGATGGCGGAGAAGAAGAAGGCGCTGACGACCGTCACCGCCATCAGCGCCCAGAATCCGCGCGCCGGGACGTAGAGCGCGTAGCCCGCCAGCGCGCACAAGGCGAGGGCGACGACGATCTGGCGCCGCCTTCCGATCCGGTCGGCGAACGGGCCCAGCGCCGGGCCGGCGACGATGCGCACGCCGCTGGTCGCGGCCAGGATCGCGCCGATCTCGGACGCGCTCATGCCGCGGCCGGCCAGCCACACCGGGAAGAACGGCAGCTGGATGCCGATCACCAGGAACAGGGCGGCGTAGAACGAGGCGAGGCGCGCGGACACCTGCAATCACATGTTCGGGTAGTTCGGGCCGCCGCCGCCCTCGGGCACCGTGAAGACGATGTTCTGGGTCGGGTCCTTGATGTCGCAGGTCTTGCAGTGCAGGCAGTTGGGCGCGTTGATCTGCAGCCGCTTCTCGCCCGCCTCCTCGACGATCTCGTACACGCCCGCGGGGCAGTAGCGCGTCTCCGGCGAATCGTACTCGGCGAGATTGACCGTCAGCGCCTTCGCGGGATCGCGCAGCTTCAGGTGCGCCGGCTGGTTCTCCTCGTGGATCGTGTTGGAGATGAAAACGGAGGACAGCCGGTCGAAGGTGAGCGTGCCGTCGGGCTTGGGATAGTCGATGCGGCGCGACGCGCTGGCGCGCTTCAGGCTCGTATGGTCGGGATGGTGGGACAGCGTCCAGGGCGCACGGCCGCGCAGCACATAGGTGTCGAGCGCGGCGTGGACCAGCCCGGCCCACAGCCCGTTGCGGAAGCCCGGCCGCACGTTGCGCACGCGGTAGAGCTCGTCCCACACCCAGCTCGCCTTCAGCCGGTCGGGATATTCGGCGAGGCGCGCCGCATCTCCCGCCGCGATGGCGTCGAAGGCGGCATCGGCCGCCACCATGCCCGACTTCATTGCGGTGTGGCTGCCCTTCACCTTTGGCACGTTCATGAATCCCGCTGCCGCGCCGATCAGCGCGCCGCCGGGGAAGGCGAGGCGCGGGATCGACTGGAAGCCGCCCTCGTTCAGCGCGCGGGCGCCATAGGCGACGCGGCGCGCGCCGGCGAACGTCGGGCCGATCGCCGGGTGGGTCTTGAAGCGCTGGAATTCCTCGAACGGGTTCAGATACGGGTTCTCGTAGTCGAGCCCGATGACGAACCCGACGGCGACCTGGTTGTCCTCGAGGTGGTAGAGGAACGAGCCGCCATAGGTGCGTGAATCCAGCGGCCAGCCGATCGTGTGCACGACGCGGCCGGGATGGTGGTTCTCGGGCGCCACCTCCCACAGCTCCTTCAGCCCGATGCCGTAGGTCTGCGGCTGCACCCCCTCGCGCAGGCCGAGCCGCGCCATCAGCCCCTGGGCGAGCGATCCTCGGCAGCCCTCGGCGAACAGGGTGATCGGCGCGCGCAGCTCGACGCCCGGCTGGTACGCCTCGGTCTTCTCGCCATCCTTGCCGATGCCCATGTCGCCGGTCGCGACGCCCGTCACCGCGCCGTCCTCGCCGGTCAGCACCTCGGCGGCGGCGAAGCCGGGATAGATCTCGACGCCCAGTTCGGCCGCGATCGCGCCCAGCCAGCGGCAGACATTGGCGAGGCTCGCGACATAGTTGCCGCGATTGTGCATCTGCGGCGGGGTCGGCAGGCGCAGCGCGCGCCGCGCGGTCAGCAGCAGGAACCGGTCGTCGGTGGCCTCGGTCTTCAGCGGCCGGTCGTCGCGTTCGCGCCAGTCGGGCAGCAGCTCGTCGAGCGCGCGCGGCTCGATCACCGCGCCCGACAATATGTGCGCGCCGACCTCCGATCCCTTCTCCACGATGCAGACCGAGACCTCGCGCCCGGCCTCGGCGGCGCGGCTCTTCAGGCGGATGGCCGCGGCAAGGCCGGCGGGCCCCGCCCCCACGATCACCACGTCGTAGCTCATCGATTCGCGGTCGGGCATGCGTCCTCCCGTTTGGCCCGTCCTGTATAGCGTCCCGATTCGGATGATGGAACGGCGCAAGCCGTGCTAGCGTCGGCCATGCCCACCGACCAGGAGCTGCGCGCGGTCCTGCGCTGGCAGATCGAGGCCGGCGCCGACGAGGCGATCGGCGAGGTCGCGCGCGACCGCTATGCCGATTCGCGCGCCGCTTCGGCCCGCCCGCCCGCGTCCGCTCCCGCGCCGCCGCCGACTTTCGACGAGCCGCCGTTCGACGAGCCGCCGACCTTCGACGAACCGCCGCCTGCCGCGCGGCCGACGCCGCGCCCGGCGCGGCGCCCCGCGCCGGAGGAGGCGCCGCTGGTCTCCGCCCGACAGGCCGGGGAGACGGCGCGGGCGCTGGCCGAGGCGGCGCAGACGGTCGAGGCGCTGCGCGCGGCGGTGGAGGGGTTCGACGGCTGTGCGCTCAAGCTCACCGCCAACCGCACGGTGTTCGCCGACGGCAATCCCGAGGCGCGGCTGATGATCGTGGGCGAGGCGCCCGGCGCCGACGAGGACCGCCAGGGCCTGCCCTTCGTCGGCCAGGCCGGCAAGCTGCTCGACCGGATGCTTGCCGCCATCGGGCTCGACCGCTCCGGCGCCTACATCACCAACGTCATCTACTGGCGCCCGCCCGGCAACCGCAACCCGACCGGCGGCGAGATCGCCACCTGCCTGCCCTTCCTCGAGCGTCACGTCGCGCTGGTCCGGCCCAAGGTGCTGGTGCTGGCAGGCGGCGTCGCGGCCAAGGCGGTGCTGAACACGACCGACGGCATCATGCGCCTGCGCGGGCGCTGGTTCGTCTACCAGGTTCCCGGGCTCGACCAGCCGGTGCCGGCGCGGGCGATCTTCCATCCCGCCTACCTGCTGCGCTCGCCCGCCCAGAAGCGCGAAGCGTGGCGCGACCTGATCGCCATCCGCCGCCGGCTCGACGGCGAAGGGTAGGGCGGTCACCGTCGCAACGGCCGTCTGCATGACGGCGGGCGCGATGCTCGCACGCCCCGCACCGGCGGGGCCGCTTTGGCTTGCCCGCGCCGGACGCTTCCTGTATGACCGAGGCAATGGTGGTTAACCGCCTGTTCACCGGCGGTGAACAATAAACCTTCAAACGCGTGTTGCGACGAGGGGGAACGGGGTGCCGGCAAGCAGGGCCAACCTGCACTTGACGAATTGGCTGGTCGCGACGGCAATGGCCGCCGCGCTCGCTTTTGTAGCCCCGCCGGCGCGCGCCGCCGACGACCGGGCCGCTTCCGAAACCGCCTCGCTGCCGCCGTCCGACATGATGCCGGAGGATGCGGCCGCCCTGCCGCTGATCCTGACCCGGGCCGATGTGGCGCGCTACCGCGAGGTGTTCGCGCTGCAGCACGAGGCCAAATGGGACGCGGCCGACCGGGTGATCCGCCGCATCCAGGACCCGATCCTGATGGGCCATGTGAAGGCCCAGCGCCTTCTCGCCCCGCACGGTTACCGCTCGCACTACGACGAGTTGCGCGACTGGCTTGCGCAGTACCGCGACGAGCCCGACGCCGCGCGCATCTACTGGCTTGCCCTGCATCGCAAGGCGCGCCGCGCCCCTGCGCCGGTGCGCCCGACCTACGACGCGACGCCCAGCCGGCCCGAGGCGGCCGCCACGCCGCGCCGCGCCAACACCCTGTCGCGCGGCAGCTACAGCGCGGCCGAGCGGCGCGCCGCGCGGCTGTTCTATTCGGGCCATCCCGAGGCCGCCTACAAGATCGCGGCAGAGGTGGCGCGGCACGACCGCGCCTCGGCCAAGACGGCGCATTGGATCGCCGGCCTCGCCGCCTACCGGCTGGGCCGCCCGCTCGACGCCGCCGCCCATTTCGAGGCGCTGGCCAAGGTCAAGCGGCTGGATGACTGGTCGGCCGCCGCGGCCGCCTTCTGGGCCGGCCGGTCGAACCTGGTCGGGCGCCGCCCGGCCGAAGTCTATCCCTGGCTGCGCAAGGCGGCGTCGTACCCGCTGACCTTCTACGGGCTGCTGGCGCACCGGCTGCTCGGCACCAAGCCGGACATCCGCTTCCGGCCCGAGCCGGTGACGACGCGCGCCATCACCACCCTGATGAGCCACGACGCCGCGCGGCGCGCCTTCGCGCTGTTGCAGGTCGGGCGCAAGGGCCGGGCCGAGCGCGAGCTCCTGCCGCTCGCCTATGCCGGCGATCCGCGGCTCGCCGACGCGTTGATCGCGGTCGCCGAGCACACCGCCCTGCCGTCCCTCGCGCTGCGCATCGCCGAGGCCGATACCGACCCCGCGACGGGGGCAAGCCGCCATCCGGCGGCGCTCTACCCCATTCCGGTATGGCGGCCGGCCCACGGGTTCTCGGTCGACCGGGCGCTGGTCTACGCCTTCATCCGCCAGGAATTGGGGTTTAACGTGCAGGCGAAATCGTCGGCCGGGGCACGAGGGCTGATGCAGCTCATGCCGGCCACGGCGCGCTTCATCGCCGGCCGGCATATCGGTTCGGCCTCGAAGCTGTACGATCCCACGCTCAACATCACGCTGGGCCAGAAATATCTCGACTACCTGCGCAGCCAGGACACGGTGAACGGCGACCTGTTCCGCCTGGCCGCCGCCTATAACGGCGGGCCGGGCAACCTGGCCCGCTGGGAGAAGCGCTCGGCGAAGATGCAGGATTCGCTGATGTTCATCGAATCCATCCCGGCGCGCGAGACGCGCAACTTCATCGAGCGCGTGCTCTCCAACCTCTGGATCTACCATCTGCGCCTCGGCCAGACCGCGCCGTCGCTCGACGCTGTTGCCCAGGGCGAGCGGCCGCTCTACGTTCCGCTCGACGGACCGGCAACGGCGGTGGCGCGGAATGCCAGGAATTGACGAGACCAGACCCTTCCTCCCGGTCGCCATCGCCGTCCTGACCGTCTCCGACACCCGCACGCCCGACACCGACCGGTCCGGCGACACGCTGGCCGAGCGGCTGACTGCGGCCGGCCACACCCTCGCCGCCCGCGCCATCGTTCCCGACGAGATCGACGCCATCGTCGCCCGGCTCCGCGGCTGGATCGCCGATCCCGCCATCGACTGCGTGCTGGCGACCGGCGGGACCGGCGTCACCGGCCGCGACGTAACGCCCGAAGCCTTCGCCCGGGTCTACGAGAAGGAGATCGCGGGGTTCGGCGAGCTGTTCCGCATGCTCTCCTTCCAGAAGATCGGCACCTCCACCATCCAGTCGCGCGCGACCGCGGGCGTCGCCGGCGGCACGTATTTGTTCGCGCTGCCCGGCTCGCCCGGCGCCTGCCGCGACGCGTGGGACGACATACTGGTGCACCAGCTCGATTATCGCTTCCGGCCGTGCAATTTCGTCGAGCTGATGCCGCGCCTCACCGAGCATTTGAGCCACGGCGGCCGCGGCGGCGGCTGAGGCTGAGGGGGCCGATGCCGGCCCTTGGCCCAGGCGCCGTCCGGGCGGAACCCGCACCAAGGATGGATCCATGTGCCTCGGAATCCCTGGCCGTATCGTAAAAATTAACCATGACACGCCGATGATGGCGACTGTCGACGTGTGCGGCGTTCGGCGCGAGGTGAATATCGCTTGCATCGTCGACGAGGCGCGGCCCGTCGAGGAATGCCTCGGCGCCTGGGTGCTGGTGCATGTCGGGTTCGCGATGAGCCGCATCGACGAGGCGGAGGCAATGGAGACACTGCGCCTTCTGGAGGAGCTGGCCGAGATGCAGGCGGAACTCGATGCGATGGACGAGGCGCCCGGCAAGCCGGCGGCGGAATAGGGCATGTCGAATTCCGGCGAGCTGAAGGGGCTCTACCCGTTCCTGCATGCGACGCCGCAGGACGCGGCGAAGATGGATGCCGCGCTGCTCCATTCGGTGGCGGTCAAGGCGGCCGAGTTGCGCGCGGCGAACGAGGCGTTCTTCGCCGCCCAGGCCGAAACTCTGCTCGCCGCCGCCCGCGCGCTGGCCGAGACCTGGCGCGGCGGCGGGCGGCTGTTCGCCATGGGCAATGGCGGGTCGAGCTGCGACGCGAGCCATATCGCCGTCGAATTCGAGCATCCGATCACCGCCGGCCGCCCGGCCCTGCCCGCCATCGATCTGGCGGCCGACGTCGCGATGCTCTCGGCGGTCGGCAACGATGTGGGGTTCGACCAGGTGTTCGCGCGTCAGGTGGCGGCGCACGCGCGCCGGGGCGACGCGCTGGCCGGGTTCTCGACCAGCGGCAACTCGGCCAACCTGATCGCCGGGTTCGCCGCCGCCAAGGAGCGCGGCCTCGTTACCATCGGGTTCGCGGGCGGCGGGGGCGGGCGGATGAAATCGTCGGGCATGGTGGATCATTGCATCGTGGTGCCGACCGATTCGATCCACCGCGTGCAGGAGTGCCACGTCGCCGCCTATCACATATTGTGGGACCTGGTGCACACGTTGCTGGCCGAGGCGCGCGGCTCGGCCCAGGGGGAGGGGCCGCGGTGAAGTACGTCGACGAATTCCGCGACCCGGCGAAGGCGTCGGCGCTGATCGCCGACATCGGCCGGCTGGTCGAGGCCATCCCGCTCGCGCGCCACAGACCGCTGCAGATCATGGAGGTGTGCGGCGGGCATACCCATTCGATTTTCCGCTACGGCATCGAGGGGATGCTGCCCGACGGGATCGAGCTGGTGCACGGGCCGGGCTGTCCCGTCTGCGTCCTGCCGATGGGGCGGATCGACGACTGCCTGGCGATCGCCGGGCGGCCCGAGGTGATCTTCACCACGTTCGGCGACGCCATGCGCGTGCCCGGCTCGAAGAAGTCGCTGCTGCAGGCCAAGGCCGAGGGCGCCGACATCCGCATGGTCTATTCGCCGATGGATGCACTCGCGCTGGCCAAGGCCAATCCCGAGCGCGAAATCGTGTTCTTCGCCATCGGGTTCGAGACCACCATGCCATCGACGGCGCTCACCGTGCTGGCGGCGGAGAAGGCGGGCGTCGCCAACTTCTCGCTGTTCTGCAACCACATCACCATCGTGCCGACGATCAAGGCCATCCTCGACAGCCCCGGCCTCACCATCGACGGGTTCCTCGGGCCGGGCCACGTCTCGATGGTCACCGGAACCGCGCCCTACCGCTTCATCGCCGCGTATTACCGCCGCCCGCTGGTGGTGGCGGGCTTCGAGCCGCTCGACATCCTGCAGTCGCTGTGGATGGTGCTGAAGCAGATGGCCGAGGGGCGCTGCGAGGTCGAGAACCAGTACAGCCGCATCGTGCCCGAGGACGGCAACGGCGCCGCCCTGCGGGCCGTCGCCCAGGTCTACGAGCTGCGCGAGTTCTTCGAATGGCGCGGGCTCGGCTCGATCGACCAGTCGGGCGTGCGCATGCGCGAGGCCTATGCCCGGTTCGACGCCGAGCGCAAGTTCCCGGTGCCCAACCTGCGCATCGCCGATCCCAAGTCCTGCCAGTGCGGCGAGGTGCTGAAGGGCGCCATCAAGCCGTGGCAGTGCAAGGTGTTCGGCACCGCCTGCACGCCGGAAACGCCGCTCGGCGCGCTGATGGTCTCGTCCGAGGGCGCCTGCGCCGCCACCTACCAGTATGGCGGCGTCAGGCAACAGCGCGCGGCGGCAGGCCGGGAGCGGTGACGATGGACGCGATGGCGCCCCGTCCGCGCCGGCTCGGCCGGGTCAACGTCTCCACCGTCACCATGGCGCATGGCGGCGGCGGCAAGGCGATGAAGGACCTGATCGACGACGTGTTCGTCGGCGCGTTCGACAACGCCCTGCTCGCGCCGATGGAAGACCAGGCGCGCATCGCCCTCGCCGCGCTCGCCGCGCATGGCGACCGGCTCGCCTTCACCACCGATTCCTACGTGGTCGACCCGATCGAGTTTCCCGGCGGCGACATCGGCAAGCTGGCCGTGTGCGGCACGATCAACGACCTCGCCGTCGGCGGCGCCGTGCCGCTCTACCTCTCCTGCGCCGCGATCATCGAGGAGGGCGTGGCGGTCGAGCTGCTGCGCCGCGTCGCCGGCTCGATGGCCGGTGCGGCGCGCGCGGCGGGCGTCGCCATCGTGACCGGCGACACCAAGGTCGTCCCGCGCGGCGCCTGCGACAAGATCTTCCTCAACACTGCGGGCATCGGCGTAATCCGCGAGGGGGTGGCGCTCGGCGCCGACCTGGCGCGGCCGGGCGACGTGGTGCTGGTCAATGGCGTGCTGGGCGATCATGGCGCGGCGGTGCTGGTCGCGCGCGGCGACCTGGCGCTGGAGGCCGCGATCGAAAGCGACTGCGCCGCCCTGCACGAGCTGATCGGCGCGCTGCTGGCCGCCGCCCCGGGCACGCGCTTCATCCGCGATGCCACGCGCGGCGGCGTCGCCACGGTGCTGAACGAGTTTGCCGCCGCCTCTTCCGTCTCCGTCGCCATCGACGAGGAGCGCACCCCGATCCGCGATGACGTGAAGGGGGTGTGCGAGATTTTGGGGCTCGATCCCCTCTACCTCGCCAACGAGGGCAAGGTCGTGGTCGTCGTGCCGCCCGACCAGGCGGATTTTGCGCTCGCGGCGCTGCGCGCCCACCCGCTGGGCGCCGGCGCCTGCGCCATCGGCGAGATCGGCACAGGCGAGGCGGGCCGCGTCACCATGCGCACGCGGTTCGGCGGGGCGCGCATCGTCGACATGCTGGTCGGCGAGCAGCTTCCCCGGATCTGCTGAGAGGACGCGATGCACGAGCCGGCGATCGCCGAGAGCCTCGTCGAGATGGTGGAGGAGGTGGCCGCGGGCCGCAGGGTCTTCCGCATAGCGCTCGAGATCGCGCGGCCCGAGGGCGCGGCGCTCTACCTGAAGAGTTTGGAGATGGAGGAGGCGGCCTGATGTGCGGACATTGCGGATGCGGAGAGGACGCCGAGGTCACCATCGTCGATCTGCGCACGGTCCACGACCCCCATGATCACGGCCACGCGCACGCCCATGGCCACGGCCACCCCCACCACCACCCTCACGACCATACGGCCGACCACGCGCACGACCACGACCACGACCACGATCATGCGACGGGCGTAGTGGAGCTGAACGCCCGCATCCTCGCCAAGAATGATTCGCTGGCGGCGCGCAACCGGGCCTGGTTCGCCGGGCGCGAGATCCTGGCGATCAACCTGATGAGCGCGCCGGGGGCGGGCAAGACGACGCTGCTGGAGCGCACCATCGCCGATCTGCGCGACCGGGTGGCGCTGTCGGTCATCGAGGGCGACCAGGCGAGCCTGAACGACGCCGAGCGCATCCGCGCCGCCGGCACCGCCGTGGTGCAGGTGAACACGGGCACGGGCTGCCATCTCGACGCCGATATGGTGGCGCGCGGCCTCGCCACGCTGAAGCCGGAGTTCGGCTCGCTGGTGATGATCGAGAACGTGGGCAACCTGGTCTGCCCGGCCTTGTTCGACCTGGGCGAACGGCGGCGCGTCGCCATCCTGTCGGTGACCGAGGGCGACGACAAGCCGACCAAGTACCCGCACATGTTCCGCGCCGCCGACCTGATGCTGCTCAACAAGATCGACCTCCTGCAGCATGTCGATTTCGATGCCGACCGCGCCGAGGCGAACGCGCGCGAGGTGGCGCCGCACATCGCGACCCTGCGGGTCTCCGCGCGCACGGGCGAAGGGCTCGCGGCGTGGTATGATTGGCTCGCGCGCGAGCGGGCGGGCCTCGCCGACGCCGCGCTGCCCTGAACCACGCGCGGGACCGAAGGATCATGGCTGAACGCGAGGACGCGCCGGGCGGGCGCCGCACCGCCGCGATGTTCGCCGCGCTGCTCGCGGGCAATGCGGCGGCGTGGGGCTGGGCGCTGGCCGTCTTCCACGACCGGCCGGTGCTGCTCGGCACGGCCGCGCTCGCCTACATGCTGGGGCTGCGCCACGCGCTCGACGCCGACCATATCGCCGCCATCGACAACGTGACGCGCAAGCTGTTGCGCGACGGGCAGCGCACCCAAAGCGTCGGGCTCTACTTCTCCCTCGGCCATTCGACGGTGGTGGTGCTCGCCGCGCTCGCCGTCGCCCTCGCGTCCGCGGCGTTCCAGTCGCGCATCGCGGCCGTGCACGAGGTGGCCGGCGCGATCGGCGCTACCGTCTCGGCGCTGTTCCTGCTGTCGATCGGCGCCGCCAACCTCGTCTCGTTCACCGCCGGCTGGCGCGCGCTGGCGGCGGCCAAGCGCGGCGACGGCACGCCCGTCGACCTGGCCGCCACCGCCCCCACCTTCCGCGGCGTGCCTGGACGCTGGCTCCGCCCGCTGCTGCGGCTGGTGGGGCGTAGCTGGCACCTCTACCCGATCGGGTTCCTGTTCGGGCTCGGCTTCGACACGGCGAGCGAGGTGGGGCTGCTCGCGCTTTCGGCCGCCCAGGCGGCGCACGGCCTCGCCGTGTCGTCGGTGCTGGTGTTCCCCGCTCTGTTCACCGCCGGCATGTCGCTGCTCGACACGACCGACGCGGTGGTGATGACGCGGCTCTATGGCTGGGCATTCGGCACGCCGGTCCGCACGCTCTACTACAACCTGTCGATCACCTTCATCTCGGTGGCGGTCGCGCTGGTGGTCGGCGGGATCGAGGCATCGCGCCTGCTGGCGCAGGCTGGGGCGTTCGCAGGCCGGGGCCGGGGCTTGAGCGCGCTGATGGAAAATCGCTCGGTCACGATCGGCGCCGCCATCGTCGCGCTGTCGGTCGCGGGCTGGGCGCTCACCGTCGTTCTCGATCGGCGCAGCGCGCGCGTCAAGGCGCTGGATTAGACCCGGACGAGGCGCTGCCAGCGCGCATAGTCGGCGCCGTCGTCCACGTCCTCGAGCCGGTCGGCCAGCGCGACGCGCCGCGATGCCGGCATGTTGGCCAGCGTGTCGTCCAGCGCGTGGGGCGAGGACCAGCGCACGTCGCGGAAGAGCCCGCGCGCCAGCCGCCCGTCGCGCAGCCCCACCAGCCAGTAGCCGCCGTCCGCGGCCGGGCCGAACACCGCGTCGTGGGTCGCGAGGCGGGCGAAGGCCCGCGCGACGTGGTCCGCGTCGAGGGCGGGAATGTCCGTGCCGACGATCGCCACCGGCGCGTCCGGCCGCGCCGGCGCCAGGGCGCGGGCCATGCGTGCCCCCAGCCCGCCCGGCCCCTGCGCGACGCACGCGACGCCGCGCGGCCAGAACCGGCCGCGCAGCGCGTCGTCCGGAGTCACCGCCAGGACCAGGCGCCAGCGCCCATCGGCTAGGGCGCACGCCGTCCGCGCCAGCATCTCGCGGTAGAAGCGCCGCGCCGCCGCATCGCCGATCGCGGCCGCTAGGCGCGTCTTGGTCGCGCCCAGCACGGGGGCGCGCGCGAACGCCACCACGGTCGGGCCCGGCCTAGCCATAGAGCCGGGCGATGGCCCGCGGCGGGACGCCGGCGAAATAGAGCCCGAGGCAGGCCAGGTTGCGCAGCGGCCGGCGCACATACCCCTCCCGCCGGTAGCGCGCCGCCGAGGTGACGGCTTCGGTCTCCAACGCGACCAGCCGGCGCCGCCCGATGCGGCGGGCGAAATCGACATCCTCCATCAAGGGCAGCGGCCGAAATCCGCCGAGTGATTCGTAGAAGCCGCGCCCGATCACCAGCCCCTGGTCGCCGTAGGGCAGACCCAGCCGGGCACAGCGCCACGCGACCAGCCGCTCGACGCGCCGCGCCGGCGCCGCCGCGTCGTCCAGCGCGAAGCGGAAAAAGCCGGCCCGCTCGCGGTTCGCCGGATCGGCCATGAAGGCGCCCACCTCGGCGGCCCAGCCCGGCCCGGGCGCGGTGTCGGCGTGCAGGAACATCAGCCAGTCCGCGCCGGAAGCGCGCGCCCCGGCGGCAAGCTGCGCGCCCCGCCCGCGCGGCGCCGACACGACCGTCGCCCCGTGCCGGCGGGCCAGCTCGGCCGTCCCGTCGCGCGAGGCGGCGTCGGCGACGATCACCTCGGCGAACGGCGCCGCCACCGCCTGCAGCGAGCGCGGCAGGGTGCGGGCGGCGTCCAGCGTCGGGATCACCACGGAAAGGCGCATCGGCATGGGCCGTCATAGCATGATCGGGCGCGCCGCAGAATGTTCTTGCTTTGTTCTCGTGGCGCCGTCATACTCCCACGCATGGACTCGGACCTTCACCTTCGCCCGCGCAAGGGCCGCGGCGCCGCATCGAACCCGACCGGCCGGTACGAGCGCGAGCAGCGCCATGCGGTGGATGACGGCTGGGGCACGGCCTGGGCGGCGGAAGAGGCGGAATTTCCCGTCGCGCTCCGCACCACCCTGTCGAAGGACACGACGCGCACCATCATCACCCGCAACGCCTCGCCCGACGTGCCGTTCGACCGGTCCATCAACCCCTATCGGGGGTGCGAGCATGGCTGCGTCTACTGTTTCGCGCGGCCCACCCATGCGTATCTCGGGCTCTCGCCCGGCCTCGATTTCGAAAGCCGGCTGTTCTACAAGCCGGACGCCGCCAGGCTGCTGGAGGCGGAGCTGCGCCATCCGCGCTACGAGCCGCGGGTGATGGCGCTCGGCACCAATACCGATCCGTACCAGCCGGTGGAGCGCCGCCTCGGCATCACGCGCGCCGTGCTGGAAGTGCTGGCGGCCCACCGCCACCCGGTCGGCATCGTCACCAAGTCGTCGCTGGTGCTGCGCGACCTCGACATATTGGCGCCGATGGCGAGGGAGGGGCTGGCCCAGGTCTGCGTGTCGGTCACCACCCTCGACGCCTCGCTCGCGCGCAAGCTCGAGCCGCGCGCGCCGACGCCGACGCGCCGCATCGAGACGATCCGCGCGCTTTCCGCCGCCGGCGTGCCGGTCGGCGTGATGGCGGCGCCGGTGATCCCGGTGCTCACCGACCCCGAGCTCGAATCGATCCTGGAGGCGGCGGCCGGAGCGGGGGCCTGCCTCGCCGGCTACGTGCTGCTGCGTCTGCCGCACGAGATCAAGGACCTGTTCCGCGAATGGCTCGCCGTGCACGCGCCGATGAAGGCGCGCCACGTGATGTCGCTGATCCACGATGCGCGCGGCGGGCGCGACAACGACCCGCGCTTCGGCTCGCGCATGCGGGGCGAGGGCGCCTATGCCGAGCTGATCGGCCGCCGCTTCCGCCTCGCCGCGCAGAAGCTCGGGCTGGAGCGCGAGCGCTACCGGCTCGACACGTCCAAGTTCCGCCTGCCGGCGCGCCCCGGCGACCAGCTCGCGCTGTTTTGAGGGGGTGACGATGGCGGTGGCGTCTTCGACTTCGCGATTCGGCTCGGCTCGGCTATGTTCGGCCCATGCCGAGCTACGCGATCGAAACCGAATGCGGCGGCATCGTCTGCGGGATCGACGAGGCTGGGCGCGGACCCCTGGCGGGGCCGGTGGTTGCGGCGGCGGTGATCGTCGATCCGAAACGGCTGAAGCGCCGGGTGGTGCGCGCGATCGACGATTCCAAGGCGCTCGACCGCGCGGTGCGCGAGGCGCTCTATGCCGAGATCCGCGCCGGCGCGCGGGTCGGCGTCGGCGCGGCGAGCGCGGCGGAGATCGACCGGATCAACATCCTGCAGGCGACGCTGGTCGCCATGCGACGCGCCGTGGCGGCGCTCGGCGTCCTGCCCGACATGGCGCTGGTCGACGGCAATGTCGCGCCGCTGCTGCCCTGCGCCTGCCGCACGGTGGTGGGCGGGGACGGGCTGTCGCTCTCGATCGCCGCCGCCTCGATCATCGCCAAGGTCACGCGCGACGCGCTGATGGCGCGCCTCGCCATGCGCTATCCCGGCTTCGGGTGGGAGAGCAATGTCGGCTACGGCACGCCAGCGCACACCAGCGCCCTCGCGCGGCTCGGCCCGACGCCGCACCACCGCAAAAGCTTCCGTCCCGTCGTCAACATGTTGAGTCCCCTGTGAACAACCCTCGCATATATTGTGGAAAACGTTCTATAAGTTCCTGATTCCAAAAGATTTGTTGACACGACCCCCGCGCCGACTCATGCTCCGCCCCGATGCGCGACGGGGGGGACATACCGCGCAACCGCATTCTGGTCGGCGATTGCGTCGAGCTGATGCGGGCGCTGCCGGAAGGCTCGGTGGACATGGTGTTCGCCGATCCGCCCTATAATCTCCAGCTCGCGCGCACCCTCCATCGGCCGAACAACAGCCGCGTCGACGGCGTCGAGGAGGACTGGGACAAGTTCGGCGACTTCGCCGCCTATGACCGGTTCACCCACAACTGGCTCGCCGCCGCGCGCCGCGCGCTCAAGGACGACGGCACGCTGTGGGTCATCGGCAGCTATCACAACATCTTCCGCGTCGGCGCGGCGCTGCAGAATCTCGGCTTCTGGGTGCTGAACGACGTCATCTGGCGCAAGACCAACCCGATGCCCAACTTCCGCGGCCGGCGCTTCACCAACGCGCACGAGACGCTGATCTGGTGCGCCAAGGCGCCGGCCGCGCGCTACACCTTCAACTACGATGCGATGAAGGCGCTGAACGAGGATTTGCAGATGCGGTCGGATTGGCTGATCCCGCTCTGCACCGGCGCCGAGCGCGTCAAGCGGGGCGGCCGCAAGGCGCACCCCACGCAGAAGCCCGAGGCGCTGCTCTACCGCGCCATCCTGGCGGCGACGAAGCCGGGCGAGCTGGTGCTCGACCCGTTCTTCGGCTCCGGCACGACCGGCGCGGTGGCGCGCAAGCTCGGCCGCGACTGGCTCGGCATCGAGCGCGAGGGCGCCTATGTCGAGATCGCCAAGGAGCGCATCCGCCATGCCGTCCCGGCCGCCGCCGCCGCCCTCGCCACGCCGGCGAAGCGCGAGGAGCCGCGCATCCCCTTCGGGCTGGTGGTCGAGCGCGGGCTGCTCGCGCCGGGCGAGACGCTGTTCGATGCGCAGCGCCGCTTCCGCGCGCGCGTCCAGGCCGACGGGTCGCTCGCCAGCGGCGCCGTGCGCGGCTCGATCCATCGCGTCGGCGCCGAGCTGCAGCGCGCGCCGGCGTGCAACGGCTGGACGTTCTGGCATTTCGACGTGGAGGGCAAGGCGGTGCCGATCGACGTGCTGCGCCAGCGGCTGCGCGCCGAGCTCGTCCCGCCCGCGACCGACAGCTCCGGCCCGCCCGGCGAGGTCACCGCCGCGCCGTGACGCAGGCCCCCGTTCCCGTTCGCCCTGAGTAGCGCCGAAGGCGCGCATCGAAGGGTGAGGGAGTGTTCGTGCTCGATATGCCCGCTGCGCGGGCTACTCGGCACGAACGGGTCGGGTTTCGACAGTTTGTTTCGCGTGCGCCAGGGCGTGGCGCACCACCTTCTTCATCAGGGTCGGCAGGGCGTAGTCGGCGATCCGATCGGGTGCGCACCAGATGCCGGTGGCCGCCGCGCCGTCCTCCACCCGCCCCGCCATCACCGCCAGCTCCAGGCGGAAATGGGTGAAGCCGTGCCCCACCATGCCGGGCAGGCGGGCCCAGCGCGCCGCGACCGGCGCGGCGGCGCGCGCCGCGCGGGCCGGCCATGCGGCGGTCCGCCACTCGGTCGACGGCACCTCCATCATGCCGCCGAGCAGCCCCTCGTCCGGGCGGCGGCGCAGCAGGACCGCGCCGTCGCCGCGCACCGCCCAGAACGCCACGCCGCGGCGCAGCGGCCGGTCGCGCCGGGGCGACCGGCGCGGCAGCGACCCGGCCAGGCCCGCCGCGGCGGCGGCGCAGGATCCGCGCCACGGACAGATCGGGCAGTCCGGCGCGCGCGGCGTGCACACGGTCTGGCCCAGCTCCATCAGCGCCTGGGCGTAATCGCCCGCCCGCAGGGGCGGCGCGATCTGGGCGGCCAGCGCGCGCAGCTCGGGCTTCGCGTCGGGCAGCGGCGTCTCGATCCCGCCGAGCCGCGCCATCACCCGCTCGACATTGCCGTCCACCACGACGGCGGGCCGGTCGAAGGCGATGGCGCGGATCGCCGCCATCGTGTAGGGCCCGACGCCGGGCAGCGCGGCCAGCGCGCCGGCATCCTCGGGGAATGCGCCGCCATGCGCGTGCGCCACCGCCTGGGCACAGCGGTGCAGGTTGCGCGCGCGGGCGTAGTAGCCGAGCCCCTGCCAGGCGTGCAGCACGTCGTCGAGCGGCGCGGCGGCCAGCGCGGCGACGTCCGGCCAGCGCGCGACGAAGCGCTCGAAATAGGGTACGACCGCCGCGACGGTCGTCTGCTGCAGCATGATCTCGCTCAGCCACACGCGATACGGGTCCGGCCGGGCGCCGGGCCGCGCCCGCCACGGCAGGTCGCGCCGGTGGCGGTCGAACCAGCCGAGCAGAAGCCGGGCCAGCGCCGGCGCGTCGCCGGCAAGTCGTGCGGGGATGTCCTGCGTCGCCATGCGTGTTGTGCCCGAACCGGCGCGACCTTACCATGCGCGGATGGCCGTGAAACCGCGCGACGACGAACGCCGCCACGCCCGCGGACCGCGGGCCATCGCCGCCACCCTGCCGCGCATCGCGGCGCCGGCGCTGCGCCGGCGCGGCTTCGCGGGCGGCGAGGCGTCGGTGCGGGTGGTCACCGACTGGGCCGAGATCGTCGGCCCTGCGCTCGCCCGCGATTCGCTGCCCGAGCGGCTCACCTTCCCGCGCGGCGCCGAATCGGGCGGCACGCTCCGCGTCCGCGCCGCCGGACCGCTCGCGCTCGAGCTGCAGCATCTCGAGCCGCTGGTGGTCGAGCGGATCAACGGCTATTTCGGCTACCGCGCGGTGGCGAAGCTCGCCTTCGTCCAGGCGCCGGCGATCCACAGGCCGCGCCGCGCCGCGCCTGCACCGCCGCCCGAGCCGACCGGACCGGCCGCGGCGGCGCTTGCCGCGCGGCTCTCCGGCATCGAGGACGGGGCGCTGCGCGAGGCGCTCGGCCGGCTTGGCCGCGTGGTCCTCGCCCGCGCCCGGCCCCCTGTGGACAAGGGCTGAGACCCCTGCGTCGAAACTGCTTTCGATTCTGGACGGGCGCATCGGCGCCCGCTATATCTTGTGGGTCAGGAGGATTGGATGGCTAACACTCTGCCATATGTGGTGGGCGCGGTGATCGCTGCCGGGGCCGCGATCGCGATCTACGAGGCCGTCGACACGGGTCCCGGCCCGGTGCCGCGCGCCGCCGCCGTGGCCGAGCAGCCGGCGACGCCGTCGGCCGCCGGCGGGACCAAGGTGGCGGAGGTTGCGGCGCCGCCGGCCGAGGCGCATTTCGACAATGTCGATGTCACCGCCGACGATTTCGTGATGGGCAAGAAGGACGCCCCGATCACGGTCATCGAATATGCCTCGATGACCTGCCCGCACTGCGCGCGCATGGCCACGGGCGTCATCCCGCAGTTCGAAAAGGAGTTCGTCGACACCGGCAAGGCGCGCTACGTCTATCGCGACTTCCCGCTCGACCAGATCGCGGTGCGCGCCTCGGTGCTGGCGCGCTGCAACGGGCACGACCGCTACTTCCCCTTCATCAATGCGCTGTTCGCCGACCAGGACAACTGGATTCGCTCGTCGGACCCGGTGAAGGCGCTGGAACGCGTCGGCCGGCTCGGCGGCGTCACGCCGGAGAAGTACCAGTCCTGCCTGAAGGACCAGGCGCTGGTCGACAAGGTGCTGCAAAGCCGGCTCGACGCGCAGAAGCGCTTCCACATCGATTCGACCCCCACCTTCCTCGTCAACGGCGACAAGTATTCCGGCGAGATGTCCTACGCCCAATTCCGGGCGATCATCCTCGCGCACATGCCCAAGACCAAGGGCTAGCACAGGGACCGCAGCCGCATGGTTCAGTTCACGACGCTCAGGCTCTCCGGGTTCAAGTCGTTCGTCGAGCCGACCGAGCTTGCGATCGAGCCGGGAATGACGGGCGTCGTCGGGCCGAACGGCTGCGGCAAGTCGAACCTGGTCGAGGCGCTGCGCTGGGTGATGGGCGAGAACTCGGCGAAGCAGATGCGCGGCGGCGAGATGGACGACGTCATCTTCGGCGGCACGTCCGACCGGCCGGCGCGCAACCTGGCCGAGGTGGTGCTGGCGCTCGACAATGCCGAGCGCGCCGCGCCCGCCATGTTCAACGATGCGGACGAGCTGGAGGTCGTGCGCCGCATCGAGCGCGGCGCCGGCTCGACCTTCCGCGTCAACGGCCGCGAGGTGCGCGCGCGCGACGTGCAGCTCCTGTTCGCCGACGCCGCCACCGGCTCCAAGTCCACCGCGCTGGTCAGCCAGGGCCGCATCGGCGCCATCGTCGCCGCCAAGCCGACCGACCGCCGTCACCTGCTGGAAGAAGCGGCCGGCATCACCGGGCTGCATTCGCGCCGCCACGAGGCGGAGCTGCGCCTTTCCGCGGCCGAGAAGAACCTGACGCGGCTCGACGACGTGATCGGCGCGCTGGACGAGCAGCTCCGCGGCCTCAAGCGCCAGGCGCGCCAGGCGACGCGCTATCGCAACCTCTCCGACCATATCCGCCGCGCCGAGGGCATCCTGCTGCACTGGCGCTGGACAGAGGCGACGGCGGCGCGCGAGCAGGCGGCCGCGCGGCTGGCCGAGGCGGAGACGCTGGTCGAGGGGCTGACGGCGAAGCCGCCGGCCTCGCCACGCGCCAGGCCGATCTCGCCGCCCGCCTGCCCGAGCTGCGCCAGAAGGAGGCCGAGGCCGCCGCCGCGCTGCAGCGCCTCCGCCTCGCGCGCGACGCGCTCGACGCCGAGGAGGCGCGGGTGGCCGAGGCGCAGCGTGCGCTCGAATCACGCCTCGCCCAGGTCGGGCAGGATACCGCCCGCGAGCGCGGCTTCGCCGCCGACGCGCACGAGGCGATCGCCCGGCTCGACGCCGAGAGCGCCACGCTGCGCGCCGCCCAGGACGGCGAGGAAGACGAGCTCGCCCGCGCGGCCGAGGCGCTGGCCGCGGCGCGCGCGGCGGCCGAGGCGCTGGAGAACGAGGTGACCGAGCTCGCCGGCCGCGCCGCCCAGTACGAGGCGCGCGAGCAGGCGCTGACCCGCCGCCTCGGCGATCTCGATGCGCGGCGCCAGCGCCTCACCCAGCGCCTCGCCCAGCTCGCCGCGGCGCGCGAGGCGGCGGCGCGCGAGGCGGGCGACGGCACCGCGCTGGAAGAGGCGAAGGGCCGCGCGGCCGCGGCGCACGGCGCGCGCGAGGAGGCGCGGGCCAGGCTCGCCGCCGCCGAGGAGGCGCGCACGGCCGCCCAGTCCGCCGCCGGCGAGGCGCGCGACGCCTGGCATGCCCGCCACACCGAGGCGGCGAAGCTCGGCGCCGAGGAGGACGCGCTCGCCAAGCTGCTGGGCGGCGGCGATCCGGATCTGTGGCCGCCGCTGGTCGACGCGGTGACGGTCGCGCCGGGCTACGAGGTCGCGCTCGGCGCGGCGCTCGGCGACGACCTGACCGCGCCGACCGACGAGGCGGCGCCGATGCACTGGCGCACCCTCGCGCCCGCGCCCGACGCGCCCGGCCTGCCGCCTGGCGTCGCCCGGCTGGCCGATCTGGTGCAGGCGCCGGCCGCGCTCGCCCGCCGCCTGGCCCAGATCGGCGTGGTCGAGGACGAGGACGCCGGCAACGCCGTGCGCGACGCCCTCGCCCAGGGCCAGCGGCTGGTCAGCCGCGACGGCGCGCTGTGGCGCTGGGACGGGTTCACCGCGAAGGCCGGCACGCCGACCCCGGCGGCCACCCGGCTGGCGCAGCGCAACCGCCTGGCCGAGATCAAGACCGCGCGCGAAGCGGCGGAGGCGCGCGCCGACGAGGCGAAGCGCAGCGCTCGATGCGGCGCAAGAGGCGGCGCGCGCGCGCCACCGAGGACGAGACGCGCGCGCGCGGCGAGGCGCGCGGCGCCGAGCAGGCGTTCCAGGAGGCGCGCGACGCCGAGACGGCGCTCGCCCAGCGCGAAGCGGCCGCCGCGTCGCGCCGCGCCGCGCTGGAGGACGAGTCCGGGCGCCTCGAGGCCGAGCGCGCCGAGCTCGAGGGCGAGGACGCCACCGCCCGCGCCGACCTGGCCGCCCACCGCGAGACCGAGGGCGTGCGCGCCGAGGCGGCGGCGCGGCGCGAGGCGCTCGACCGGCGCGCGCCAGTCCCTTGCCGAGCGCCAGAGCGCCCATGACCGCGTGGTGCGCGAGGCGGCCGCACGCGCCGGCCGGCTCGGCGAGATCGCCGGCCAGCACGAATTCGTGGCGCCGCCGCGCCGAGGCCGCCGCCGCCCAGATCGAGCAGCTCGACCAGCGCCGCGCGGCCGCCGCAGGCCGAGTCCGAGGCGCTGAGCGCGCGCCCGGCCGAGATCGACGACGCAGCGGAGCGAGCTGTTCGGCCGGATCGAGACGGCCGAGGCCGACCGCGCGCCGCGAGGCCGACGCGCTGGCCGAAGCCGAGTCGGCGGCCGAGGAGGCGGCACGCGCGCTGCGCGCCACCGAGGCGCGGCTCGGCGAGGCGCGCGAGGAGCGGGTGCGCGGCCAGGGCGCGGTCGAGCAGGCCGAGCAGACGCGCGCCGACTGTTGCCGAGCGCATCGCCGAGAAGCTCGAATGCGCGCCCGAGGCGGCGCTCGAATCGGTCGACGCCGATCCGGCCGACCTGCCCGCGCCGCGACGCCGATCGAGACGCGGCTCGAGCGGCTGGTGCGCGAGCGCGAGACGATGGGGCCGGTCAATCTGCGCGCCGAGGCCGAGGCGCGCGAGCTCGACGAGCGGATCGCGGCGCTCGGCGCCGAGCGCGAGGACCTGCTGGCCGCGATCGCGCGGCTGCGCCAGGGCATCGCCGGACTGAACCGCGAGGGGCGCGAGCGGCTGATGGCCGCGTTCGGCCGCGTCGACCAGCATTTCCAGGAGCTGTTCGTGCGGCTGTTCGGCGGCGGCCAGGCCCATCTCAGCCTGACCGACGCCGACGACCCGCTGGAGGCCGGGCTCGAGATCTTCGCGAGCCCGCCCGGCAAGAAGCTGCAGGCGCTGTCGCTGCTGTCGGGCGGCGAGCAGGCGCTGACCGCGCTCGCCCTGCTGTTCGCCGTGTTCCTCACCAACCCGGCGCCGGTCTGCGTGCTGGACGAGGTGGACGCGCCGCTCGACGACGCCAATGTCGACCGGTTCTGCACGCTGCTGGACGAGATCGCGCGCGCCTCGGCCACGCGCTTCCTGGTGGTCACCCACCATCGCATGACCATGGCGCGCATGGACCGGCTGTACGGCGTCACCATGTCCGAACGCGGCGTCTCGCAGCTCGTCTCGGTCGATCTCGGCACCGCCGAGGGGCTGCGCGAGGCCGGCTGAGGCGTTCTTCGCGCCGCCTGTTTCGTTCGGCATTTCAATGGGTTGAGTCCTGCCGTTTGCGCCTTGACAGGGGTGGGGGGCGCCCCTATGGTGCGCGCGCCCTTGGGTGCGCCGGGTCGTTTCACATGACGGATGGTCACGAGCCCGCACCGCCCGGCGATTTCGACGAGCGCCTGCGGCGCGCGCGGGAGCGACGGAGCGGCGGCAGGCGCGAGCGCGGCGCGCCAGGGCAACGACATGGGCAGCGGGATCAAGGATCGCGCTGCGCATCGGGGTCGAGCTGGTGGCGGCGCTGATGGTCGGCGTCGCGATCGGGATCGGGCTCGACCGCTGGCTGGGCACGACGCCGTGGTTGATGGTGGTGTTCATCGTGCTCGGCGCCGCGGCGGGAATCCTGAACGTCGTGCGGGTGATGACGGGGATGGGCGGTGCCGTCGGCTATCGGCGCGCGCTCCGACCCGCGAGAGAAGGATGAGGACGGTTCGCCGCCGGGGGCCGGCGCGGGCTGACAGAGAAGAAGAGAGAGAGCCTTGGCAACCGCCGCCCAGACCGCAGCCGCCCACGAGGGGCCGCTGTCGCAGTTCGAGATCCACCAGCTGATTCCGCTCAAGCTGGGCGGGGTGGACATCTCCTACACCAATTCCGCGCTGCTGATGACGATCGTGCTGGTCGCCGATCACCGCGTTCCTCACGCTGGGCACGCGGCCGACGCGCGCTGGTGCCGGGGCGCTGGCAGTCGCTGGCCGAGCTCTCCTACGAGTTCGTCGCCAACCTGATCCGCGACACGGTGGGCCAGGAGGGGCGGCGCTTCTTCCCCTTCGTCTTCACCCTGTTCATGTTCATCCTGCTCGGCAACCTGTTCGGGCTGGTGCCCTACAGCTTCACCTTCACCAGCCACATCGTCGTCACCTTCACGATGGCGATCTTCGTGTTCCTCGGCGTGACGATCCTGGGCTTCGCCAAGCACGGGCTGCACTTCTTCACCTTCTTCGTGCCGCCCGGCGTGTCGTGGGTGATGTGGCCGCTGCTGATCCCGATCGAGATCATCTCGTATCTGTCGCGCCCGATCAGCCTGTCGGTCCGGCTGTTCGCCAACATGCTGGCCGGCCATACGCTGCTCAAGGTGTTCGGCGGGTTCGTGTTCATGCTCGGGCGTCGGCGGCGTGCTGCCGCTCGCCTTCGTGGTCGCGCTCAACGGGCTCGAGATCGTGATCGCCTTCCTGCAGGCCTACGTGTTCGCGATCCTGACCTGCCTGTACATCAACGACGCGCTGCACCTGCATTAGGGCGCGCCGGAACCCATTCGCACAATCTCCATCCCGAAAGGAACAGAACCATGGAAGTAGCCGCCGCGAAGCTCATCGGTGCGGGCCTTGCCGCGATCGGCGTGATCGGCGCCGGCGTCGGCATCGGCTCGATCTTCGCCTCGTTCATCTCGGCGGTGGCGCGCAACCCGGCCGCGCGCGGCGACGTGTTCCCGATGACCATGCTGGGCTTCGCGCTGGTCGAAGCCATCGCGCTCTACGCGCTGGTCGTCGCGCTCGGTCATCCTGTTCGGCTGACGGACGCGCGGCCCGACGGCGGGAGTCGCTCGATGCCCCAGTTCGACGTCACGACCTTTCCGAGCCAGATCTTCTGGCTGGTCGTGCTGTTCGCCCTGCTCTACGTCGTGACGTGGCGCGTGGCGCTGCCACGCGTTTCCGACGCGCTGCGCCAGCGCCAGGAGCGGATCGACGACGACCTGGAGAAGGCGGCGAAGCTCAAGGCCGAGGCAGAGGCGGCGCTCGCCGCCTACGAGGAGACGATGGCGAAGGGCCGCGCCGACGCCCAGGCCGTGCTGCGCGAGGCGACCGAGCGCATGGCCAAGGAGGCCGAGGCGCGCGAGGCCGAGACCGCCGCGCGGCTCGACCGCGAGGTCGAGCGACGCCGAGCGCCGCATCGCCCAGGCCAAGCGCGAGGCGCTGGAGGGCGTGCGCGCCGTCGCCGCCGAGGCGGCGCGGGCGGCGACCGCGAAGCTGATCGGGGCCGAGATCGCTGCCGCCGAGGCCGACGATGCGGCCGGCCGGGCGCTCGAGGAGCGGGGCCGATGATCAGCTCCGCCGAATTCTGGGTCGCGATCGGCTTCGTCATCCTGGTCGCCGCCATCTGGCGGCCGGTCGCGCGCCAGATGACCCATGCGCTCGATTCGCGCGCCGACCGCATCCGCGCCTCGCTCGACGAGGCGCGCGGCCTGGCCGAGGAGGCGCAGCACCTGCTGGCCGAGCATCAGCGCAGGCAGCGAGATGCGGGCAAGGAGGTCGAGCGGCTGGTCGCCCATGCGCATGAGGAGGCCGAGCGCAACCTGAACGACGCGCGCGCGCGGCTCGAGGCGGCGCTGCGCCGGCGGGTCGCCCTCGCTCGGGAGAAGATCGCCATCGCCGAGGGCGACGCGGTGCGCGAGGTGCGCGAGGTCGCGGTCGAGGTGGCCGTCGTCACGACGCGCGCGCTGATCGCCCGCCATCTCGACGAGGCGGCGAGCCGTCGCCTGATCGACGGCGCGATCGAGGAGCTTCCCGCCCGCCTGCATTGAGCGGGCGCGGACCTTCTCCAAACGGACAGGGTCAGGGCACCGAGGGCACCCCTTCTGCGGCGCTGCTGGTGACGTCCCGCGATCGCGCGAGGCCGCCGGTCAGTATTTCACGACGACGTAGATCGCGTGGATGATGCCCGGGATATAGCCCAGCAGCGTGAGCAGGATGTTCAGCCAGAATTGCGGCCCGATGCCGACCTGCAGGAACACGCCTACCGGCGGCAGCAGGATCGCCAGTATGATTCGCAGGATGTCCACGTGCGCTCCTCGTCCGCCGGCCCCTCGCTAGGCCAACGGATCGGGGGCCGGGCCGGTTCCGCCGGTCCGGCGGACGCCTGATACCCGATCCCGATGAGCGGCACTCCCTTGAAGCTGTCATTGCGAGGAGCGCAGCGACGAAGCAATCCAGATTCCTTGGCGCAGCGCTGGATTGCTTCCCCGCGGGACAAGCCCGCGGGTCGCAATGACGGCGTAGGCTCAGATCATCGAGACTCGGTATCAGAACAGGCGTTCGCTGGCGAGCTTTGCGCCGGCGCTGAGCGCCTCCAGCTTCGCCCAGGCCAGGCTTTCGTGGATGCGCCCGCCCAGCCCGCAATCGGTGCCGGCGATCACGTTCTCGCGCCCCACCACCTCGGCGAAGCGGCAGATGCGGTCGGCCACCAGCTCGGGGTGCTCCACCACGTTGGTCGCGTGACTGACCACGCCGGGGATCAGAAGCTTGCCCTCGGGCAGCGTCACGTCGCGCCACACCTTCCACTCGTGCTCGTGGCGCACGTTGCCGGCTTCGATCGAGAAGGCGCCGGCGCGCACCTTCAGCATCACGTCGGCGATGGCGGCCAGCGGCAGGTCGGTCGAGTGCGGGCCGTGCCAGCTCCCCCAGCAGATGTGGTAGCGCACCCGGTCCTCGGGCAGCCCGGCCAGCGCGTGGTTCAGCGCCTCGATGCGCACCATGGCGAATGTCTTGTAGTCTTCGACGGCCGGCTCGGGGTTGGCCAAGTCCCAATTATCGGGCAGGCCGGGATCGTCGAGCTGCAGCACGAAGCCGGCGTCGACGATGGCCCTGTATTCGTGCTTCAGCGCATCGGCCAGCGCGAACAGGTATTCCTCGTCCGTCTTGTAGTACTGGTTCTGGCGCCGGCCGAAGCTTCCCGGCGCGACCGAGGTGACAAACCCTTCCTCGGCCTTCACCTGTCTCAGCGCGGCCTTGAGGTTGGCCAGGTCGGTCGCCACCGCTTCCTGGCCGACATAGCCGATCGGACCGACCACCACGGGCGGGCGTTGCACCGTCGCGCTCGAGGATATGAAGTTGGACCCGTCCAGCTCCTTGTAGAACTCCGCGAACTTCGCCCGGTCGCGGCGCGCCGACAGGGCCGGCGAAGGGCGCGGCTCGCCCGGCTCCCAGCCCGACAGGCGCGCCCACGCATAGCTCTGCCAGGCGCCGTAATCGATCGGCCCGCCCGAGGCCTTGCCGAACTCGCCGTCATTGACGACGTCGACCCCGAGCTCCGCCTGCCGGCGGCAGATCTCCGCCACCGATTCGGCGAGGCGCCGGCCGTATTCGGCGGCGTCGAACCCCTGGCCGGTGAGCTTGGCCTTGTTGACCTCGAGCAGGCGCGCCGGGCGCGGCAGCGAGCCGGCATGCGTCGTGATGATACGGTCGGTGCTTCGTTTCATGTCCCTCTCCCTATGCCGGCGCGGCTCTCGTGTCCGCGTCCGGCCTGGCGCGTCAGTACATGTGCTGGCCGCCGTTGATCGACAGTGTCGAGCCGGTGATGAAATCGGCGTCGTCCGCCACCAGGAAGGCGACTCCGCGCGCGATGTCCTCGGCGTGGCCGAGCCGGCCGACCGGGATGCGCGCGACGATCTTCTCCAGCACGTTGGGCGGCACGGCGCGCACCATGTCGGTATCGACGTAGCCTGGCGCGATGGCATTCACGGTGATGCCCTGGGTCGCGCCCTCCTGGGCGAGCGCCTTGGTGAAGCCGTGGATCCCCGACTTGGCGGCGGCGTAGTTCACCTGGCCGTACTGGCCGGCCTGGCCGTTGATCGAGCCGATATTGACGATGCGCCCGAACTTGCGCGCGCGCATGCCCTCGATCACCGCGCGGCACATGTTGAAGCACGACCCGAGATTGGTGTCGATCACCGCACGCCAGTCCTCAGGGGTCATTCGGTGCAGCGTGCCGTCGCGCGTGATACCCGCGTTGTTGACCAGGATGTCGATCGGGCCGAGCTTCGTCTCGATCTCGGCGACGCCGTGCCGGCATGCCTCGAAGTCGGACACGTCGAACTTGAAGACGGCGATGCCGGTCTCTTCATGGAACTTCCGCGCGGCCTCGTCGCTCGACGCGTAGTTGGCGGCGACGTTATAGCCCTTGTCGCGCAGCGCCTTGGACACGGCGGCGCCGATGCCACGCGTGCCGCCCGTGACGACCGCGGTGCGTGCCATGCGTTCTCTCCCTGTCTGATGGGCGGCGGTTCGTCCGCCGCCGGCCGAATAGATCAGCGCTGGACCGTCAGCGCGACGCCCATCCCGCCGCCGACGCACAGCGTGGCAAGGCCCTTTTTCGCGTCGCGCTTCTGCATCTCGTAGAGCAGCGTGACCAGCACGCGCGCGCCCGACGCGCCGATCGGGTGGCCCAGCGCGATGGCGCCGCCGTTGACGTTCACGCGCGTCGCCGTCCCAGCCGAGGTCCTTGCCTACGGCGCAGGCCTGAGCGGCGAACGCCTCGTTCGCCTCGATCAAATCGAGGTCGTCGATCGACCAGCCGGCCGCCTTCAGCGCCTTGCGCGAGGCGGGGATGGGGCCCGAGCCCATGATCGCCGGATCGACGCCCGCCTGCGCCCAGGACACGATGCGCGCCAGCGGCTCGATGCCGCGCCGCTCCGCCTCCTCGGCTGTCATCAGCACCACGGCGGCGGCGCCGTCATTGATGCCCGACGCGTTGCCGGCCGTCACGGTGCCGTCCTTGGCGAAGGCCGGGCGCAGCTTCTGCAGCGCCTCCAGCGTGGTGCCGTGGCGTGGATACTCGTCGTCGGAAACCGTGACGTCGCCTTTCCGCGTCTTGATGGTGACGGCAACGATCTCGTCCTTGAACCGGCCGGACTTCTGGGCGGCCTCGGCCCTCTCCTGCGAGGCCAGCGCGAACGCGTCCTGCTGCTCGCGGGTGATCTGCCATTTCTGGGCGACGTTCTCGGCCGTGTTGCCCATGTGATAGCCGTTGAACGCGTCCCACAGCCCGTCGCGGATCATGGTGTCGACCATGGCGACGTCGCCCATCTTGGTGCCGTTGCGCAGATGGACGCAGTGGGGCGCCTGGCTCATCAATTCCTGGCCGCCGGCGACGACGATGGCGGAATCGCCATTCTTGATGGCCTGCATGCCCATCGCCACCGCCTTCAGGCCCGAACCGCACAGCTGGTTGACGCCATAGGCCGGCACCTCGACCGGCAGACCCGCGGCGATCGAGGCCTGGCGCGCCGGGTTCTGCCCCTGCCCCGCGGTCAGGATCTGGCCGAGTATGACTTCGGACACCTCCTCGGCGGCAATGCCGGCACGCCTGATCGCCTCGGCGATCGCGGTCTTGCCGAGCTCGTGCGCGGGCAGGGCGGACAGCGCACCGTTGAAGGCGCCGACGGGAGTGCGGGCCGCGGCCGCAATGACGATCTCGCTCATGGGCGCCTCCTTGGGCTCGAATTCGCGTGGGAACAGTTGGGAATATACGAAGCGTCCAGCGGGCGGACAAGCCAGCCCCGGCTGTGCGGCGAACGCTCAGCGCTCGCCCGCGAGGCCGCGACGGGCCTTCTCGAGTTCCTCGGCATAGCGGCGCATCGCGTGGGCTTCGGTCAATAGCCCGATCACGCGGCGATTCCGCTCGTCATCGACGACCGCCAGCGCTTCGCTCTCGGTCCGGTCGAAAAGCGCGATAGCGGTCTTCACATCCATGCCTGGACGCAGTACGGCGTCGCGATAGTGCAGCAAGTTCGCGACAGGCTGCTCGGCGGCCTCGCCGTCATATTTTGCCGTGTGCGCCTCGGGCACCAGCACCATGCCGTCGTAGCGGTCGTCGACCCCGACGGCAATCACCCGTTGAGTAGCGCCGAGCGGGAACTGGTGGCGGAAGGCCGCAACCGTCATGTCGGCAGGCACCTTGCGCACGTCGTGGCGCATCATTCGCTGGACGGTCAGCGAGCGCAGCCAGCCGACGTCCTGTGCGCTACGGATGGTCTCGCCGCGCAGATGCAGCCGCCATGTCGAGAACGAATAGCCGAACGTCGTGCGCACCACGAGCCCCGCCACGACCGCGGCCGCCAGCACGACGCCTGTCAGCGAAAAATCCCCTGTCGTCTCGAGCGCGAGGAACGACATGGTCAGGGGCCCGCCGATCACGGCGACGGCGAAGGCGCCCATGCCGACCACTGCCGCCGCGACTGGATCCACCGCAAGCATCGGTCCCGTGTAGGATAGCAATTCGGCAAAAAATTTGCCGAGAAGCGCGCCAAGAAACAGCGAGGCGAAGAACAGGCCGCCGCGGAAGCCCGAGCCCAGCGAAATAGCCGACGCGCCAAGCTTGAGCACGAACAGCCCGGCCAGGAGTCCGAGTGACATCTCGTTCAGAAGGTTGACGTGCAGGGCGCCATGGCCCGACGACAGGACCTGTGGGCTCACCAACGCGCATGCGCCGACGATCAGCCCGCCGCCGACCGGGCGCAGCCACACCGGAAGACCGATATGATCCAGGGCGGATTCGACCGCCGACATCGCCCGCATGGTGAGGATGCCGAGCCCCGAAGCGATCAGCGCCAGCCCGATGAACAGGGCGTAGTCGACCGGGCGCACCTGGAAGGCGGTCGCGACCGTGATGTCGTAGGCGGCGCCGCCCAGGGTGCGCGACACGAGGACGCCCGACAGCGCCGCGGCCATCACCGGCGCGACTGTCGCCACCGTATAGGTACCGACGATCAGCTCGAAGCTGTAGAACGCGCCGGTCAGCGGCGCATTGAAGGCCGCAGCGATCGCCGCCGCCGCGCCGCAGCCGACCAGAACGCGCAGATCGTTGCGGCGCAGCCGGAAGGCCGTGCCGAGCTTGGATGCGAAGCCGGAGCTGATCTGGGTGTAACCGGCCTCGAGCCCGACCGATGCACCGAACCCGTTCGACGCCATCGTCTGGATGGCGATGATCACGCTGTCCTTGATCGACATGCGCCCGCCGTGCAGCGCGTTCGCCTCGATCGGGTCGACCATCGAGCGCTTGCCGCGCCGGGCGAGCATCAGCGCAATCAGCCCCATGATGAGGCCGCCCGCGGCGGGCATCAGAGCGCCGGGCCAGGGCGAGATCTGCGTCAGGGCGCTTAAGCGGGCGCCACCCCCGAAGCCGAACAGTAGCTCGTGAAGAAGTTGTGTCCCCCGGCTCATTCCGGTGACCAGGATGCCGGAAACGACGCCTACAAGGACGCTGGCTGCGATCAGCCCCAGTTCGCGGCCGCGGACGAAGGCGCGCAGCCAGACGGCAAAGCCGGGCATCGCGCGCGAGGTGCGGCCGAACAAAGCGCGCATCGCAAGCCATGCGACGCCGCCGGAGGCTTCTCCCGATGTTTCGGCTGAAAAACGCACGATCAACGACCTGGCCATCGCCGGAAGCGGCATGGCGAATTCCCTATTTGGGGGACATTGGCCGGCGCCACCAGCACGGTATGGGCCGCGCCCACAGTCAAATTGTCGCATCCGCGACGCGCCGAACGATCGCCTTGCATTGCATCCATTAACCGGGATTGGCAATCACCCGTTAAGCGGCGGAAGCCAGCATCGCGCCTGTCCGAACAACATGCGAGGTCCGTCATGCAGGTCGATCCGATGCCGCGCACGCCCGCGGTCCACCAGATGCCGCCGCCGCCGAAGGTCGAGCGCAACCCGCCCGCCGCCGCAGCCACAGCAGCCGCAGCCGCAGATGGACCATGACGGCGACGCCGACGGAGGCCACGTCGACATCAAGGCGTAAGGCAGGGTGCGCGCCGTCCCCAACGGATCACAAGCACGTGCATTGATGCCGGGCGCGGCGGCCCCAGATGAACGGGGCCGCCGCCGCACCGGCCGCACGCCGTTTGGGGGATTTAAGTCATGTACCTGTTTCGCGTCATCGCAGTGGCGGCGCTGCTCGTCACCGCCGTCGCCGGGGCGGCCCGGGCCGAATGGTTCGGTATGGTCACCCTGCCGAACCACGTCCAGCTGCTCGCCGAGGTTGCCGACACGCAGCAGATCGTGACCGGCAAGCCCTTCGTCGCCAATGTCACCCGCCTCGATGGAAAGATCGAGACGGCGACCTACGTGCCGGTGGAGGTCTCGGTGATCGGCGACGCCATCTCGGTGGTGGCGCAGGACAAGACGGGCAACAAGCTCACGCTTTCGCTGATCCGCCGGCCCGATCAGGCGGCAGGCAACTCGCGGGCCTCCGCCTCGCGGTAGGAGCCGGGCCCTACGCGCTTGCCTTGTCGGCGCGCAACACCACGGTCCAGAACACGACCAGCATGGCGGCGGCGAGGATGAGCACGCCATAATCGAACACGCGCGGCGTGCCGTCATAGACGTGGATGGCGAACACGCCGCCGCCCGCCGCCACCGCCATCTGCATGAACCCCACCATCGCCGAGGCGGCACCGGCCCGCGTCGGAAAGGGCGCGATCGCGCCCGCCTGGCTGTTCGGCATCACGAGTCCGGAGCCCAGCCCGACCGCGACCATGGGAAGCACGATGCCCGCGACGCCCGTCTCGCCGAATGCGGCCAGGGCGGCGCTGGCGGCGAGGCTCAGGATCGCGCCGGTCAGGATGGTGCGGTCGATGCCCAGGCGCGGCGTCACCCGCGCCGCCAGATAGGCCCCGCCGCCGAACCCGGCGGTCACCCCGCCATAGACCAGCGCGAAGCCCGTCGGCTTCAGCCCCAGCACGTCGATGAAGTAGAACGGCGCCACCGAGTTGAACACGAAGATCTGGCCGAAGCCGCAGGCGATGCAGAGCGTGTAGCCGGTGAACTTGCGGTGGGCGAACAGCGCGGCGTATTCGCGCGCGACGCGCAGGGCGCGGATCGGTGCCGCGCGGTGGCGCTGCGTCTCGGGCAGGACCAGCCAGACCGTCACGAAGACCAGGCTGCCGAACCCCATCATGAACACGAAGTTGGAGCGCCAGCCGAAATTCTGCTCCAGGAAAGCGCCCAGGATCGGCGACAGGATCGGGGCGAGCGAGAATGCCGCCGAGACATAGGCCATCACCCGCGCCGCGTCCTTCAGCTCGTACAGGTCGCGCACCACGGCGCGCGCCAGCACTGGCGCCGCGCATGCCGCCAGCGCCTGCAGCAGCCGGAAGGCGATCAGCGCCTCGATCGAGGTCGCCTCGGCGCAGGCGACGGACGAGGCGACATAGAGCCCGAGCCCGGCCAGCAGCATCGGGCGGCGGCCGTACCGGTCGGCGAGCGGACCCCAGACGAGCTGGGCCAGCGCATAGGCCACCATGAACACGCTGAGGGTGAGCTGCACCATCGACGGCGTGGTGTTCAGGCTCACCGCGATGCCGGGCAGGGACGGCAAGTACTGGGCGTTCGAGGCCGACGACACGGCGGTCATCGCGGTGATCACCGCGATCAGCACGCCGGGCGGCGGCAAGCGCCTCGAGCTCACGCCGGGGCGTCCGCCACGCGGCGCCGCATGATCAGCATCCAGTAGGCCAGGGTCGACAGCGCAAGCAGCCCCAGGATGCTGGCCGCCGCGGGCAGCGCCGAACCCGTATAGGTCGCCATGATCGCGACGCCGCCGACCGCGGCGAAGGTCATCTGCAGGAACCCGATCATGGCCGAGGCCGCCCCGGCCTGCTGCGGGAACGGCGCGATCGCGCCGGCCTGGCAGTTGGGGAAGACGAAGCCGAACCCGCCCGTCACCACCCCCATCGCGCCGCACAGCTGCCAGGCGCTGTGCGTGCCGCCGAGGACGAGGACGAGCATCGCGACTCCGCCGACGAGCGAGATCGCCATGCCGAGCATGACGGTGCGGTCGATCCCCAGCGGCGCCGTCCAGCGCGCCGCGATATAGGCGGTGATGCCGTAGCTGATGGCGGTCAGGGCATAGGGGATGGCGAAGTCGATCGGCGCCATCCCGGCCGCCTCGATGAAGAAGAACGGCGCGACCGAGTTGAACAGGAAGATCGTCGTGAAGGCGAGCGTCAGGCACATGCCGTAGCCAAGGAACACACGGTCCGACAGCAGCATCATGTAGCCGCTGGCGACCGTGCCGGCGCGCAGCGTGCGCCGCGTCCGAAGCGTCTCGGGCAGGACCCACAGCACCGCCACCAGAAGCGCGCCGCTCGCCGCCACCATGAAGGCGAAGTTCGACCGCCAGCCGAAATGCTCCTGCAGGGTGGCGCCCAGCGCCGGACCGACCACGGGCGCCAGCGCGAACGCCGCGGCGACGTAGGACATGACCCGCGCGGATTCGCGCAGCTCGTAGACGTCGCGGATGATGGCGCGGGCCATGACCGGGCCGCAGCACACGCCGATCGCCTGGGCGAGGCGGGCCGCGATCAGCATCTCGATCGACGTGGCGAGGCTGCAGACGATCGAGGCGACGAAGAACAGGCCGAGCCCCGCGGTCAGCACGACCCGCCGCCCGTACCGGTCGGCGATCGGACCCCAGGCGAGCTGCGCAATGGCGAACCCGGCGATGAACGCGCTGATGGTCACCTGGGCCGCCGTGATAGTGGTGTGCAGCCCCACGGTCATCGCCGGCATCGAGGGCAGGAACACGTTCGACGCCATCGACGAGGTGGCGGTCAGGAGCGTCATCAGCGTCACGAACGCCCCCGGGCGCATTCCGGCCGGCCGCGCCGTCCCGGGCGCAGCCTTTTCGGCGGGCGGTGGCCCGGAATGGCGCGGCGAATCTGTCATGAAATCGTTCCGGATGCCCCGCCGGATAACATCACGGATCGCCCGACGGGGCAACGCGCGCGCGGCGCCGGTCAGGCTTGCCGGATCAGCCCGTAATAGAGCGCGAGCGCGCCGGCGACGACCAGCACCAGCCAGGTCAGCCCGATGCCCAGCGCCCGCCCCGTGCTGCGCCCCGGCGCGCTCAACAGCCCCGCGGCATGGGCGAGCCGGCCGACGACAAGCGCGATGCCCAGCGCATGGACCAGCCAGCGCGGCGCCTGCGCCCATTCGACCAGCGCGATCACGAGCAAGGCCAGCGGTACGTACTCGGCGAAGTTGGCGAAGGCGCGCGTCGCCTGCAGCAGCGGCATGCGGCCGCCGTCGCCGAGATCGACCCCCTCGCGCAGCCGCACGCGGCTGACATTGAGCCCGAGCGCGACCGCGATCAGGGCCAGCAGCCCGGCATAGATCGCGGTCGCGCCGAGAGGGAACGCCACGTCACATCTTCGGCAGGAATTCGGTCGTGAAAAGCTGGCTGTCGTCCGGCTTCGACTTCAACAGCCCCATCTCGACGAAGGTCTCCTTCAGCAGCGCCACCGCCTTCGCGTCGAACGCTCCGGTCTTGCTGAAGCCCTGAACCTCCTCGTCGTAGACGCGCGCCATGTTGTCGACCGGCTGGTGCAGCACCCGTGCCGAGATCTCGACCGCCTTGTCCTTGTGCGTGCGGATGAATTCGAGCGTCTCGAGCCAGGCGGCGACGAAGCGGCGCACCTGGTCGGGATTCGATTTCACCAGATCCTTGCGCGCATAGACGACGTGAGTGATGAAATCCGGCACCAGCTTGGCGAAGTTGTAGAGCGGCTGAAGCTGCTTCCTGCTCTGCATCAGGTAGGTCACTTCCGTTGCGATCACGAGGCCGTCCACCTGGTGCGTCTTGAGGCCCGCGAGTTCCGGCTCCAGCCCGCCGAGCGCGACCGGGGTGATGCCTTCGGGGCCCCAGCCCTGATGCTGGGAGAGCCGGCGCGCCAGCCAGGCGGTCAGCGAGCCGACGGTGGTCACGCCCAGCTTCTTGCCCTTGAGCTGGTCGAGCGTGAGGGTCGAGCCGTACGGCACGGCGATCATCAAATTGTAGGGCGCGCCGTAATAGGCTGCGACGCCGATCCCCGCGCCGCCCTTCGCGTTGAACGCCATGCCCGGGCCCGAGGCCAGGCCGAAGGCGATGTTCTTGGCGAGAAGGCCCTGCTGCAGCTTGGCGTCGCCTCCGAACCCGACGATCTTGACCGTGTCGAACCCGTGCTTTTTGAAGATGCCGACCTCGCTGCCGATGTCGAGCGGCGTGAAGGTCCAGGCGAAGGGCACCGCCTTGCCGACCGCGATCGTGTCGCCGGCGCGGGCGGCAGGCGCGGCGAGGCTGAGCGCGACCGCCGCGGCCGCGGCCGCGAACGGAAGGGTTTGCGCAAGCTTCATGGACGTGTCTCCCGAAAGTAGGTGGTGCTTGTGGCACTCTGGCGCCCGCGAGGTTGCCCCGGCCATGGCGCGCTTGGCAACGGGAATCGCGGGCGAAGGGCCGGACGGGGGCGCAGTCGGGAGTCGCGTTCCGCGGCGTTGTCGGGCATATTGGGGGGCTGATTGGTGGTGCGATTGGGGGCTTTCCTTGGCGGCCCAAGCGCGCTAAATATATCCAGATAGGACAGGATCACTGACGGAATTGCGGATGACGCTGCCGGAACCCCAGGGACTGTACGACCCGCGCAACGAGCATGACTCGTGCGGCGTCGGATTCGTGGTCAACATCAAGGGCCGCAAATCCAACGAGATCATCCGCAACGGGTTGCAGATCCTGGTCAATCTCGACCATCGCGGCGCGGTGGGCGCCGACCCGATGGTCGGCGACGGGGCCGGCTGCCTGATCCAGATCCCGGACAAGCTTCTGCGCGACTGGGCGCGGAAGGAGGGCAAGGCCCTGCCCAAGCCCGGCCGATACGCCGTGGCGATGTGCTTCCTGCCGCAGGACGACCATGCGCGCGAGATCGCCATCGAGCATTTCGAGCGGTTCACCGCCGCCGAGGGCCAGGCCGTGCTGGGCTGGCGCGACGTGCCGGTCGACCTGAACGGGCTCGGCAAGTACGTGATCGAGATCCATGCCGGTGATCCGCCAGGCGATCGTCACCTGCAACCCGAAGATCAAGGACCAGGAGGCGTTCGAGCGGAAGATCCTGACCATCCGCAAGCAGACGCTGAACTCCGTCCGCGCGCTGGCCGAGCGGCGCAAGGAGCCGACGGTCGTCAATTTCTACATGCCGTCCTTCTCCAGCCGGACGGTGGTGTACAAGGGCCTGCTGCTCGCCAACCAGGTCGAGAGCTTCTACGACGATCTGCGCAACCCGCTGTGCGAATCGGCGCTGGCGCTGGTGCACCAGCGCTTCTCGACCAACACCTTCCCGTCCTGGCGGCTGGCGCACCCGTACCGCTTCCTCGCCCATAACGGCGAGATCAACACGGTGCGCGGCAACGTCAACTGGATGTACGCGCGGCGCCACTCGATGGCGTCCGATCTGATCGGGCCCGACCTCGACAAGATGTGGCCGCTGATCCCGCACGGCCAGTCCGACACGGCCTGCATCGACAACGCGCTCGAGCTGCTGGTGGCGGGCGGCTACTCGCTCGCCCAGGCGATGATGATGCTGATCCCCGAGGCGTGGGCCGGCAACCCGCTGATGGACCCGAAGCGGCGCGCCTTCTACGAATACTACGCCGCGCTGATGGAGCCGTGGGACGGGCCGGCCGCCATCGCCTTCACCGACGGGCGCCAGATCGGCGCCACGCTCGACCGCAACGGGCTGCGCCCGGCGCGCTACGTCATCACCGACGACGACCATGTCATCATGGCGTCGGAGGTGGGCGTTCTGCCGGTGCCGGAGGAGCGCATCGTCCACAAATGGCGGCTGCAGCCCGGCCGCATGCTGCTGATCGACCTGGAGCAGGGCCGCATCATCAGCGATTCCGAGATCAAGCAGCAGCTCGCCGACGAGCACCCGTACGAGGAGTGGCTGAAGGAGACCCAGGTCCAGCTCGAGGAGCTGCCCGAGATCCCGTCGGCCGAGGTGCATACGCTGCGCAACGACCCGTCCGACCTGATGTCGCAGCAGCAGGCATTCGGCTACACCCAGGAGGACCTGCAGTTCTTCCTCGAGCCGATGGGCGCCGACGGCGACGACCCGATCGGCTCGATGGGCACCGACACGCCGCTCGCCGTGCTGTCGAAGAAGCCGAAGCTGCTCTACAACTACTTCAAGCAGAACTTCGCCCAGGTCACCAACCCGCCGATCGACCCGATCCGCGAGGAGCTGGTGATGTCGCTGGTCTCGATGATCGGGCCGCGGCCGAACCTGCTGGGCCACCATGCCGGCACGCATTACCGGCTGGAGGTCAACCAGCCGATCCTGACCAACGCCGACCTGGAGAAGATCCGCTCGATCTCGACCCTGGTGGGCGAGGCGTTCCGCACCTGCACGCTCGACGCCACCTGGCCCGCCGCCGAAGGGCCGGACGGCATGGCGCGCGCCATCGACCGGCTGTGCGCCGAGGCGACCAACGCGGTGGTCGAGGGCTACAACATCCTGATCCTGTCCGATCGCGCGACGGCGCCGACCGCGTCGCCGATCCCGGCGCTGCTGGCGACCGCGTCGGTGCACCATCATCTGATCCGCCAGGGGCTGCGCACCTCCACCGGCCTCGTCGTCGAGACCGGCGAGGCGCGCCAGGTGCACCATTTCTGCGTGCTGGCCGGGCTACGGCGCCGAGGCGATCAACCCCTACCTCGCCTTCGAGACGCTGGAGCGCATCCGCACCGAGAACGGGCTCGCGCTCGACACGCACGACGTCCAGAAGAACTACATCAAGGCGTGCGGCAAGGGCATCCTGAAGGTGATGTCCAAGATGGGCATCTCCACCTACCAGTCCTATTGCGGCGCGCAGATCTTCGACGCGGTCGGGCTCGCCACCGATTTCGTCGAGAAGTACTTCACCGGCACCGCCTCGACCATCGAGGGCGCCGGCCTCGCCGAGATCGCGGACGAGGCGATGGTGCGCCACCGCGAACGCCTACGGCGACGACCCGGTCTATCGACGGCGATGCTCGACGCCGGCGGCGACTACGCGTTCCGCCTGCGCGGCGAGGACCATGCCTGGACGCCGGAGACGGTGGCGCGCTCTGCAGCACGCGGTGCGCGGCAACCTGCCCGACCAGTACCGACATTCGCGCAGTCGATCAACGACCAGTCGGAGCGGCTGCTGACCCTGCGCGGGCTGATGCAGTTCAAGCCGGCGGACGGCGCCCGTGCCGCTCGACGAGGTCGAGCCGGCGGCGGAGATCGTCAAGCGCTTCGCCACCGGCGCGATGAGCTTCGGCTCGATCTCGCGCGAGGCGCACACGACGCTGGCGATCGCGATGAACCGGATCGGCGGCAAGTCGAACACCGGCGAGGGCGGCGAGGAGGCGGACCGGTTCAAGCCCGCTGCCCAACGGCGATTCGATGCGCTCGGCGATCAAGCAGGTCGCCTCGGGCCGGTTCGGCGTGACGGCGGAATACCTCGTCAACGCCGACATGATGCAGATCAAGATGGCGCAGGGCGCGAAGCCCGGCGAAGGCGGCCAGCTGCCCGGCCACAAGGTCGACAAGAACATCGCGCGGGTGCGCCACTCGACGCCGGGCGTCGGGCTGATCTCGCCGCCGCCGCACCACGACATCTACTCGATCGAGGATCTGGCGCAGCTCATCCACGATCTGAAGAACGTCAACCCGGACGGCGCAGGTCTCGGTCAAGCTGGTCTCCGAGGTCGGCGTCGGCACGGTCGCCGCGGGCGTCTCCAAGGCGCGGTCGGACCACGTCACCATCGCCGGCTACGAGGGCGGCACCGGCGCGAGCCCGCTCACCTCGCTCACCCATGCCGGCTCGCCGTGGGAGATCGGCCTCGCCGAGACGCAGCAGACGCTGGTGCTGAACGCGCTGCGCGGGCGCATCGCGCGTGCAGGTCGACGGCGGCTTCCGCACCGGGCGCGACGTGGTGGTCGGCGCGCTGCTGGGCGCCGACGAGTTCGGCTTCTCGACGGCGCCGCTGATCGCCGCCGGCTGCATCATGATGCGCAAGTGCCATCTGAACACCTGCCCGGTCGGCATCGCGACGCAGGACCCGGTGCTGCGCAAGAACTTCACCGGCAAGCCCGAGCACGTCATCAACTACTTCTTCTTCGTCGCCGAGGAGGTGCGCGAGCTGATGGCCGAGCTCGGCTTCCGCACGATTCGACGAGATGGTCGGGCGGGTCGACCGGCTCGACATGCGCCGCGGCGATCGACCACTGGAAGGCCAAGGGGCTCGACTTCTCGCGCCTGCTGCACCCGATCGAGCCGCGGCCCGGCGTCGCCATCCACCATTGCGAGACGCAGGACCACGAGCTCGACAAGCGCGCTCGACCACGAGCTGATCGCCGAGGCGATGCCGGCGCTCGACGACGGCGACGCCGGTGCGCATCGAGCGCGAGATCCGCAACGTCAACCGCACGGTCGGCGCCATGCTGTCGGGCGAGGTGGCCAAGCGCTACGGCCATGCGGGCCTGCCCGAGGACACGATCTGGGTCCGCTTCACCGGCACGGCGGGCAGAGCTTCGGCGCGTTCCTGGCGCACGGCGTGACGCTCGACCTCGAGGGCGACGCCAACGACTATGTCGGCAAGGGGCTGTCCGGCGGGCGGGTCATCGTGCGCCAGCCGGCCGGCGCCGACGCGCGAGCCGACCGACAACATCATCATCGGCAACACGGTGCTCTACGGCGCGATCTGCCGGCGAAGCCTATTTCGAGGGCGTCGCCGGCGAGCGCTTCGCGGTGCGCAACTCGGGCGCGGTCGCGGTGGTCGAGGGCATCGGCGACCACGGCTGCGAATACATGACGGGCGGCGTGGTCGTCGTGCTCGGCGAGACCGGGCGCAACTTCGCGGCCGGCATGTCCGGCGGCATCGCCTATGTCTACGACCCCGACAGCAAATTCGCGCAGCTGCTGCAACATGGCGATGGTCGAGCTGGAGCCGGTGCGCGGCGCCGAGCCGGACGAGGCCGACGCGCCGGGCCGGCCGCTGCAGCCGCGCCGCCTCGGTCGAGGATTTCGGGATGGGCGACATGCTGCGCTTCGACGCCGAGCGGCTGCGCATCCTGATCGAGCGCCACCACCTCTACACCGGCAGCGAACGCGCCCGGGCCCTGCTCGAGGACTGGGACAACGCGCGCGGCCGATTTCGTCAAGGTCATGCCCACGGACTACCGCCGCGCGCTCCTGGAGCTGAAGGCCGACGAAGCCAGCGCGTGCGCGCGGTCGGAGTAGGAGTATGGGCAAGGTCACCGGATTCCTCGAGTACGAGCGTCACGATCGCGGCTACGACAAGCCCGAGGTGCGCGTCGAAGCACGTGGCGCGAGTTCGTCAAGCCGCTGCCCGAGCCGGAGCTCAACGCACCAGGCGGCGCGCTGCATGGATTGCGGCATCCCGTTCTGCCACACGGGCTGTCCGGTCAACAACCTGATCCCGGACTGGAACAACCTGGTCTACCGCGGCGCAGTGGCAGAACGCGCTGCGCGCGCTGCACTCGACCAACAACTTCCCGGAGTTCACCGGCCGCATCTGCCCCGCGCCGTGCGAGGCGGCCTGCACGCTGAACATCGACGACAACCCGGTCACCATCAAGACGATCGAGTGCGCCATCGTCGATCGCGGCTGGCAGGAGGGCTGGATCGTCCCGCTCGTGCCCGAGCGCAAGACGGGCAAGCGCGTGGCCGTGGTCGGATCGGGCCCGGCCGGCCTCGCCTGCGCCCAGCAGCTCGCGCGCGCCGGCCACGACGTGACTCTGTTCGAGAAGTCCGACCGCATCGGCGGCCTGCTGCGCTACGGCATCCCCGACTTCAAGATGGAAAAGCACCTGATCGACCGGCGCATCGAGCAGATGCAGGCGGAGGGCGTGACCTTCGCGCCCAATACCGAGGTCGGCGTCTCGGTCACCATCTGGCAGCTCCTCGCCGAGTTCGACGCGCTGGCGCTGTGCGGCGGCACCGAATGGGCGCGCGACCTGGAGGTGCCGGGGCGCGATCTCGACGGCATCCATTTCGCCATGGACTTCCTGCACCCAGCAGAACAAGCGCGGCGCCGGCGATGCCGAGCAGGTGGCCGCGCCCGACGGCACGATCAGCGCCAAGGGCAAGCACGTGGTGGTGATCGGCGGCGGCGACACCGGCTCGGACTGCATCGGCACCGCGGTGCGCCAGGGCGCGGCCTCGATCGTCCAGCTCGAAATCCTGCCCAAGCCGCCCGAGCACGAGAACAAGGCGCTGACCTGGCCCGACTGGCCGCTGAAGCTCCGCACGTCTTCGTCGCAGGAGGAAGGGTGCGAGCGCGACTGGGCGGTGCTCACCAAGCGCGCGCTGGGCGAGAATGGCCGCGTCGCGCGCTCGACTGCGTGCGCGTCGAATGGGTGAAGGGCGAATCCGGCCGCTTCGAGATGCGCGAGATGGAAGGCAGCCGGTTCGACCTGAAGGCCGACCTGGTGCTGCTCGCCATGGGCTTCCTCGGCCCCAAGCGGGAGGGGATGGTCGACCAGTCCGGCGTCGCGCTCGATCCCCGCGGCAACGTCAAGGCGGCGGTCACCGACTACCGCACCTCGGTCGACAAGGTCTTCTCGGCGGGCGACATGCGGCGCGGCCAGTCGCTGGTCGTCTGGGCGATCCGCGAGGGCCGCCAGTGCGCCCGCGCGATCGACGAATTCCTGATGGGGACGTCGAGCCTACCGCGCTGAGCCGGCCGCTACCGCCGCGCGGCGCTGGCGGCGCAGCCAGAACTCGCTCGCCAGCAGTACGGCGGCCAGCGCGATGCCGGCGAGCTCGAGCGCGCCGGCGCCGGGGAAGGCGCGCGCCGGCACCAGCAGCGCGATGCCGGCGAAGCCGAACAGCGCGCGCAGCACCCACCCCATCGGCCGCAGGAAATGTCCGAGAAGACCCGCGGTGGCGAGCCACACGCCCGCGACCGCCGTCACGAACGCGATGGCCGAATTGTAGACCGTGCCCTGCATGATCAGATCGGGTGACATGACGAACATCACCGGCACCACGAGCGCGGTCCACCCGATCTTGACCGAGGTGAGTGCGGTCTCCATCGCGCCGGCCCCGCGACAGCGACGCCGCGACGTAGGCGGCGACGGCCACGGGCGGGGTGATCAGCGACACGATGCCGAAATAGAACACGAACATGTGCGCCGCGATCGGCAGGATGTGCAGCTGGATCAAGGGCGGCGCGGCCAGCACCGCGACCAGCAGGTAGACCGCCGTGGTCGGCATGCCCATGCCCAGGATGATGCAGATGACGGCCGTCAGCGCCAGCAGCCCCGCCAGGTTGCCCTGGCCGAACTGGACCAGCACGAAGGTCAGGCCGAAGCCGAGGCCCGAGACCTGGATCACCCCGATGATGATGCCGGCCATCGCGCCGATGGTGATGATATCGACCGCGGTCGCGCCGGTGTCGCGGATCGATTCGTAGATGCCGCGCGGCCCGATCCGCTTGCCCTTGTAGCCGAAGATCCAGCTCACCCCGACGATCGCGCCGGCGCCCCACAACGCCGCCTCCTCGGGCGCCAGGTTGCCGATGAAAAGCTGGTAGATCAGCACCGCGAACGGGATCAGGAAGAACCACCCCTCGCGGATCACCCGGAAGAAGGGCGGGATCTGGTCCGGCGGCACGGGGGCGATGTTCTTCCGCGCGGCCTCGAGGTCGGCGAAGATGAACACCGCGACGTAGTACAGAAGTGCCGGCACGATGGCGGCGATCACCACCGTCGAGTACGGCACCTGCAGGATCTCCGCCATCAGGAAGGCGGCGGCGCCCATGATCGGCGGCATGATCTGCCCGCCGGTCGACGCCACCGCCTCGAACGCGCCGGCGGTCTTGGCGTCGTAGCCGGCCTGGCGCATCAGCGGGATGGTGATGACGCCGGTCGACACCACATTGGAGACCGCCGAGCCCGAAATCGACCCGAACAGGCCCGAGGCGACGATGGCGATCTTGGCCGAGCCGCCGCGCGTGCCGCCCATCAGGGCGGTCGCGATGTCGGTGAACCATTCCGACCCGCCGGTCTTCAGCAGAAGCTGGCCGAAGAACACGTACATGATCACCACCGTGCAGATGATGGTCATGGGCAGGCCGAGGATGCCGTTGGTGTCGACCGCCAGGTACGAGGCGAGGTCGTAGAACGAGTGCGCCCGCGCCTCGAGCTTGCCGGGCACCACGTCGCCCCACAGCCCGTACACGACGAATGCCAGCACGATGCCGGTCAGCCCCCAGCCCGAGGTGCGGCGCAGCGCCTCGATGGTCAGCGGCACCAGCACCAGCCCCACCGCGAAAGCCTGGTCGCGCATGAAGTAGAACTGGTCGATCAGGCTGGGGTAGAGCCAGGTCAGGTAGAAGGCCGCGATCAGCGATGCCGCGGCAAAAATCGCGTCGTACCACGGCACGCGGTCGCGCTTCGCGCCCTTCCGCGCCGGGGTGCGGATGAAGATGATCGCCAGCGCGAAGCCCAGGATCGCGGCCAGCGCCTGCTCGGTGAACACCTGGTAGCCGAGCGTGACCTGGATCTGGCTGGAAAAGATGATCGAGATCAGGCTGATGGCGGTGCCGCCGACGCTGGTCGTCAGCCGGTCGAGCGGCGACGCGGGCGCGCCCGAAGGCCCGTCCGCGCCGCCCGGCCCGCGTTCCGTAGCTCCGCCATCGGTGTCGCGCTCGCTCTCTGTGGGCGCCGCCTACTTCGCCGCCATCCAGATGCCGAGCTTCTTGTATTCGGCCTCGGCCGCCGGGTGGTACGGCACAGGCTGCTTCTTGCCCATGTTCTTGGGATCCCAGGTGCGCCACATGGCGGCGGTCGACTTGATCTCGTCGCCGTGGTCGTGGATCGCCTTGATCACCTTCTCGATCACGTCAGCCGCCACCTTCTCGTTGGCGAACAATCCGAAATCGTAGCCGAACACGTGGGTCGGGCCGTGCACGCCGGCCAGCCCCTTGGCCGGCTGGACCAGCACGTAATAGACGCTGGGCAGCGCCTTCAGCGCCTTCTCCGCGTCCGGCCCCTCGGTGGCGAGGTCGATGAACCGCGCGCCGCCGTCGATGGTCGCGTTGGTCTCGGTCGTCGCGCCGGCGCCGAGCGCCGAGATCGTGCCGTCGAGCTTGCCCTGCTTCAGGAGGTTCCAGCTCTGGGCGAGGCCGACGGCCGGAACCTTGGTCACGTCGTCATAGCTCAGCCCGCCATTGATCAGCGCGCCTTCCATGAAGAAGCGGAACAGGGGCGCCGCGTTGAACCCGTAGGCCATGCGATGGCCCTTCAGGTCCTTCGATGTCTTGATGTTCTCCTTGGCCGGGGTCAGCACGCAGTTGCGGAACGCCATCAGCGTCGCGACCAGGCGCAGATGCTCGAACTTGTGGCCTTCGGAGACGCCGGTGCCGTTCACCGCCATATAGGTCTGCATCAGGTTGGCGATGCCGAATTCGAGATCGCCGCCATTCACCACCTGGATGTATTTCTGCGTGCCGGCCATCGCCTGGGTGCGCATCTGCAGCCCCGCATATTGCGACACGACCTTGGCGATGGCCGAGCCCATCTGGTCGACGGCGGTGCCCTTGGTGATGCCCAGCCCGACGATCTGCGCGCTGGCGGTGCCGGCCATGGTCGCCGCGACGACCCCGGCGGCAAGGAATGTGGTGATCTTCATAGTCCCTCCCTGTTGACGTCCTACGCTTCCCGATACGCGTTATCTCTCTCCCTTATGGGCCAATTTGGCCTGAAAACCGGCTGCGGACAAGCCGTCAGCCCATCGTGTCGGCCCAGGGCACGGCGTCGAACCGCTCGCGCTCCACGACCCAGCCGGGCGTCCGTCTCGCCCATCGCCTTCAGGCTGGCCGACTTCTTGTGGTCCTCCATCGCCTGGTCGTCGCGATAGACCTCGTAGATGTAGAGCTGGCGTCGGGTCCGACTTGTCGATCGACACGTCGAACTGCAGGCAGCCCGGCTCGGTCCGCTTCGTGTTGGTGACGTGGGCGTGAAGCTCGCGCTGGAAATCGACCAGATTCTCGGGCTTCACCTTGATGCGCACGATGATGACGTGCATGGGACCTCCGTTCATTCGGCGGCGATGGCGGCCGCCAGCAGGTTGCGTGCGGCGATGGGCGCCGCGTCCACGTTGATGTCGATGGTCGGCGCGCCGGGCGCAGCGCCGTTCATAGGCGCCGCTGCTGCGCCTCCAGCACCGCGACGTCCTCGCGGAACACGCGCACCATGTCCTCGTCGAACACCGTGTCGAGGCGCGGATCGTCGAGTCCGAAGCCGCGCACGAAGCAGAAGAAATAATGCGTCGTCGTCGCCGTCTCGGGCGTCGGGGCCGACAGCGCCATCAGATGGATGCGCGGCCCGTTTCCGCCGGTCTCGCGGTCGGCGCCCGCATTCACGCAGACGGCGTGGTTCACGGTGAAGCAGGGCGGCACGAACTCGACGATCTGGCCGCGGTCGACGTTGCCGGGGAAGTTGCCGGCCGCCTGGTACAGCGGCGGCGCCGGCCGGTCCTCGATCCAGCGCTCCAGCCGCACACCGGCGGCGCTGCGCTCGGTGCGGCCGGGAAAGTCCAGGATGGCGGGGGTGCCGATGGAGTTGGCGTGGACGAAGGCGAGGTGCGTCACGTCCAGCACGTTGTCGTTGATCAGCCGGTAGTCGCACGCGACCTCGAGCAGATGCTGCCGCGACCGGCGCCACTCGGGATGGCCGGCCCACCACCAGTCGGGCAGGCGGGCCTCATCGGCGCGGGCGGGATCGCCCATCCATATCCACACCCAGCCCCAGCGCTCGACCAGGGGATAGGTCGGCACGCTGCGCGTCCGGCGGGATGGCGCTCTGGCCCGGCACCTCGACGCAGCGCCCCGTCGCGTCGAAGCGCAGCCCGTGATAGCCGCAGCGCACGTCGTCGCCCTCGATGCGGCCCTGGGACAAAGGCAGGTTTCGGTGGCAGCACCGGTCCTCCAGCGCGACCGGCGCGCCGTCGGCGCGGCGATACAGCATCACCGGCTCGTCCAGCAGGCGGCGGGCGAAGGGCGTGCGCCCCACCTCCTCCGACCGCGCCGCCACGTACCAGCAGTTGCTTCAGGAACACGGACGCGGCCTAGTCCGAGCTGCGCCGCCGGCAGCGGCGTGCGGCCGCGGATCATGTCCGACGCCTTCTCGGCGACCATGATGGTCGGCGCGTTGGTGTTGCCGCCGACGACGCGCGGCATGACCGAGGCGTCGACCACGCGCAGCGCCGTCGATGCCCCTTGAGGCGCAGCTCGGGATCGAGCACGGCGTCGGCGTCCGACCCCATGCGGCACGTGCCGACCGGGTGGTAGATCGTGCCCGACGTCTCGCGCAGATAGTCCTTCAGCGCCTCGTCGGTGTCGACGCCGGGGCCGGGCTTCAGTTCGCGCCCGCGATAGGGCTTGAAGGCCGGCGCCTCCAGGATGCGCCGCGCGATCTTGAAGCCGCGCAGCAGCGTCTCCAGGTCCTCGGGCTCCGCGAAGGCGTTGAGGTCGATTTTCGGCGCGGCGTGCGGGTCGGCCTCGGCGCAGGGCCACGCTGCCGCGGCTTTTCGGCCGCAGCAGGATGGTCGAGACCGAATAGCCGTGACCGTACCCGACCAGACGCGCGTTCTGGCCGCGATAGGCCGGGATGAAGCCATACTGGATGTCCGGCCGGTCGAGCCCGGGCAGGGTGCGGAGATAGCCGTTCCCCTCCACCACGTTCGACGCGACCATGCCGCGGCGGAACAGCAGGTATTCCAGCCCCTCCCAGGCGAGGCGGCGGCGCCGCGCGCGCCGAGATGCCGTACCCGGCGGTGCCGTCGCTCTCCACCTGCACGACGCCGGACATGTGGTCCTGCAAATTGCGCCCCATCTGGGGCACGGGATGGGCGACGGCGATGTCCAGCGCCTTGAGCTCGGCCGGCGTGCCGATGCCCGAGCGCATCAGGATGGCGGGCGAGCCGATCGCGCCGGCGGCAAGGATCACCTCGCGCCGCGCCGAGACGGTGCGCGTCGTGCCGCCGCTCACCAGCTCGACGCCCGTCGCCCGCTTGCCGTCCAGCACCACCCGGGCGCAGAGCCCGGCCGTGACGACGGCGAGGTTGGGCCGGCTCCGCGCCGGGGTCGAGATAGGCGACCGCGGTCGAGTTGCGCCTGCCGTTCTTCTGGGTGAGCTGGTTGAGCCCGAACCCCTCCTGGTCGGCGTCGTTGAAGTCGCGCCGCCGGCGCATCTGGAGCTGCTCGGCCGCCTCGACGAACACCTCGTTGAGCGGGTTGGGCCGCTTCGGGTCGGTCACGTTCAGCGGCCCGCCGGTGCCGTGATAGGGCGAGTTGCCCAGCGTCTCGTTGTTCTCCGACCGGCGGAAATACGGCAGCACCTCGGCGTACGACCAGCCCGGGCAGCCGAGCGCAGCCCATTCGTCGTAGTCGCGCGGATGGCCGCGGATATAGACCATGCCGTTGATCGAGCTCGACCCGCCCAGCACCTTGCCGCGCGGGATGATGATCTCGCGCCCGCCGGCATTGCGCCTGCTTCACCGTGGCGTGGCGCCAGTTGAGCGTCTTGTGGTGCAGCAGGGTCACCATCCCGAACAGCGGGATGTGGATCATCGGGTTGCGGTCGCGCCCGCCCGCCTCGACCAGGCAGACGGTGGTGCCCGCATCCTCGCTCAGCCGGTTGGCCAGCACGCAGCCGGCCGAGCCGGCGCCCACGATGACGTAGTCGAAGGTTTCAGCTTCCACCGCTTCCCACCCCAAGCACGCGGGCCTGGGCCTCCTCGTCGGTGCGCAACGTCTCGGACGAGCCATGGTACACGATCCGTCCGCGCGACAGCACGATCGCATCGGCGGCGAAGGCGAGCGCCAGATCCGCCTTCTGCTCGACCAGCAGGATGGTGAGGCCCGTCTCGTCGCGGATCTTCGCCAGCGCGTCGTAGAGCGCGTCGATCACGATGGGGGCCAGCCCCTCCATCGGCTCGTCGAGCAGCAGCACCTGCGGCGCGCCGACCAGCGCGCGGCCGACCGCCAGCATCTGCTGCTCGCCGCCCGAAAGCCGGTTGCCCGGGTTGCGCCGCCGCTCGGCGAGCGAGGGGAACAGCTCGTAGACCGCCTCGATCGTCCAGCCGCCGGGCCGGGCCGAGACGGCCAAATTCTCCTCGGCGGTGAGCGAGGGGAAAATCTCGCGCTCCTGCGGCACATAGCCCAGCCCGGCCAGCACGCGGCGATGGGTGGCCATGGTCTCGATCCGCGTCTCGCCCAGCCGCACCCCGCCGCGGTGGCGCGTGGTGTAGCCCATCAGCGTGCAGAGAAGCGTGGTCTTGCCGACCCCGTTCCGGCCCAGTATGGCGAGCGTGCCGCCGGCGGGCACTGCGAACGAGATGCCGTCCAGCACGACCGTCGCGCCGTAGCCGGCCACCAGCTCCTCGACGGCCAGCCCGACGCTCAATGCCGGCTCCTTCCCAGATAGACGGCGCGCACCTCGGGATCGGCGCTGATCTCGGCCGGTGCGCCGCGGCGCAGCACGGCGCCCTGCACCATCACCACGATCTCGCGGGCGAAGCGGAACACCAGGTCCATGTCGTGCTCGATGATCAGGATGGCGATGTCGGCGGGCAGCCGATCGAGCGCGTCGTGGATGACGTGCACCTCGCCCGACGGCACGCCGGCCCCCGGCTCGTCGAGCAGCAGCACGCGCGGGCGCAGCGCCAGCGCGATGGCGATCTCGAGAAGGCGCTGCTCGCCGTAAGGCAGCTCGCCCACTGTGCGGTCGGCGACGCCGCCGATGCCCAGCTCGGCGAGACGCTCGTCCGCCTCCTCGCGGCAGGCGCGCCAGGCGGCGGCGTAGCGGAACATGCGCCACGCATTGCCGTCGCGCTCGGCGATGGCGATGGCCACGTTGTCGCGCACGCTGGTCTCGATGAGCAGCGTGTTGATCTGGTGGGTGCGGGCGAGGCCCAGCCGCACGCGCGCCTCGGGCTTGGTGTGGTCGATACGGTGGCCGGCCAGTGTGATGGCGCCGGAATCGGGGCGGACCACGCCGGTCAACAGGTTGACGAAGGTGGTCTTGCCGGCGCCGTTCGGCCCGATCAGCCCGACCCGCGCGCCCGGGTGCAGGTCGAGGTCGATCGACTGCGCCACCTGGATGGCGCCGAAATTCTTGCACAGCGCGCGCACCGAAAGGACCGGCCCGGCCGCGCCGTTCACGTCCCCTCTCCCCGCTTCGTCCAGCGCCGCGCTGCGGTCGCCGCGCCGTCCAGGATGCTCATCAGCCCGCCCTCGAGGAACAGCACGACCGCGATCAGCAGCGCGCCGATCACGAACTCCCACAAATACGGGTTGATCGAGGCGGTCCAGTCCTGCACCACGTAATAGATCGCCGCGCCCACGAACGCGCCGTAGATGCGCCGCGTCCCGCCCAGGATCAGCATCACCGCCACCATGCCCGACGTGAACAAATTGAGCACCGACAGACCGACGAAGCTGGTGGCGAAGGCCGACAGCGCACCGGCCGATCCCGCCATCGCCGCGGACAGGGTGTAGACCGCCACGAGCCGCCACCAGACCGGCGTGCCGTTGGCCCGCATCCGCGCCGGCGACTGGCGGATGCCGTCAAGCGAGCGGCCGAACGGCGAATGCACCACGCGCCACGCCACCAGGAACCAGAGGAACAGCACCACGCCGGTGAAGACGTAGGCGGTCTGGCCGAAGATGTTGAACTCGAACCGGCCCAGAAGGGGCGCGACGTTCATCCCCTGCAGGCCGTTGTCGCCGCCCGTCAGCTCGTTGGCGCGGTTGGCGAACTCGAACAGCATCGACACGATGGCGAGCGTCAGCATCAGGAACGTCACGCCCGTCGTGTGCAGGATCAGCATGCCGGTCAGGAAGCCCAGGGCCGCCGCGACCACGGTCGCGAAGACCAGCCCGGCCAGCGGATCACCGGTCAGCCGCACCGACAGGATCCCCGCGGCGTAGGCGCCGACGCCATAGAACGCGGCGTGGCCCAGCGTCACGATCCCGGCATAGCCGAGCGCGAGGTCGAGCGACAGGGTGAACAGGATCCAGATCATCACCTGGGTCCCGAGGCTGAGATAGCCGCCGGCGGTGAAGTAGAAGCCGATGGCGATCGCCCAGGGGATCGCGTGGAGCGCGAGGCGCTGACGGCGCCCGCCCCCTCGGGCGGGCCGACGCGCAGCGTGCGCGCGCGGGTCCCGGCGCCGCCCATCACGCCACCGACCGGGGCGGCAACAGGCCCTTGGGCCGCCACAGCAGCAGGATGAACACCGCGACATAGATCATGTAGGTCGCGACCTCGGGCAGGAAGTAGCGACCCATCGTGTCGATCACCCCGAGCGCGATGGCGGCGACGAACGAGCCCTTGAAGCTGCCCTCGCCGCCGACGATCACCACGATCAGGAACAGCACGATGTATTTCAGCGCGTAGCTCGGCTCGAGCGACAGCATGCCGGCGCCGATCGCGCCGCCGAGCCCGGCGAGCGCGCAGCCGAAGATGAAGGTCACGCTGAACAGCAAATTCACGTTCATGCCCACGCCGCGCGCCATGCGCGGGTTGTCGACCGCCGCGCGCAGCCGGGCGCCGAACAGCGAGTATTCGATGACGAACCACAAGATCGCGGCGATCGCCAATCCGACCACCAGGACGAACAGCCGGTAGGCCGGATAGGTGCGGAAGCCGATATCGACCAGCTGGCGCAGCTCGGGCGGCATTTCCAGCGGGTAGGGGAAGGCCCCGAAGATGGCGGTGATGCCGGCGATCGACAGGAACACCAGCCCGACCGTCAGCAGCACCTGGGCGAGCTCGCCCTTGCGGTAGAGCGGGCGATAGAACACGATTTCGCTGATGCCGCCCAGGATGCCGGCGGCCACGGTGCCGACCGCGACCGCCAGGTAGAAATCGACATGGCGCTGGGTCAGCATGGCGGTGACGTAGCCGCCCGCCATGGCGAACGAGCCGTGCGCCAGGTTCACCACGCGCATCAGCCCCATCGTCACGGTCAGCCCGACGGAGATGATGAACAGGATCATCCCGTACGAGACGCCGTCGAGCAGGATGGTAAGGGCGTAGTCCATGACCGCACGAAAGCTGCGCCGCGCGAAACGGCAAGGGCGGACGCCGGCGGGCGCGGGGCCCGCCGGACGCTATCTACGGATGGCTACTTCTTCTCCGGGTGGTCGATCTTCCACGGGTCCTTGACCATCGGGATCGTCGCCACGTCCTCGTTGATCAGGTGGCCGTTCTTCTTCACGACCTTGCGGATATAGACGTTCTCGATGATGTCGCGGGTTTCGGGGTCGATCATGATCGGGCCGCGCGGGCTCTCGATCTTCTTGCCCTTCATGAAGTTGATGTAGTCGATCCCGGGCGCGTGGGCGCCGAGATCGTGCAGCGCCATGTAAATGAGCTGCATGCCGTCCCAGGCGCCGACCGAGGCGATGTCGGGCTCCTCATTCGGGCCGATCTTCTTCAGCGCGTCCTTCAGCTCCTTGTTCTCCGGCCGGTCGTTCGACGCGGTGTAGTGCATCGAGGTGATGACGCCCTCGACCTGGTCGGTGAAGTTCTTGAGGAAGATCTGCTGCGTCTCGCCGGTGCCGACCAGCTTGATGCCGGCCTGCTTCAGCCCGCGGTCGACCCACGCCTTGACCAGGTTGATGGACGGCGTGCCGGCCGGCATGAACATGTACAGCGCGTCGGGCTTCGCCTGCAGCACCTTCTCGACATAGGACGAGAAGTCGACGTTATTGATCGGGCTGCGCGCCTTGCCGACGATCTTGCCGCCCGCCTCGGTGAAGCTCTTGATGAAGTATTCCTCGGCGTCGAAGCCGGGCGCGTAGTCCGACACCAGCACGTAGGCGGTCTTGATGCCATGGTCGACCAGCCACTTGCCGACCGGCTGCACGTATTGCGGGATGGTCATCGAGGTGCGCACGAAATAGGGCGACATGCGGGTGATCTTGGCGGTCGCCGCGTTCATGATCACCACCGGCACCTTCGCCTGCTGCGACAGCGGCGCGACCGACATGGCGTGCGGCGACAGGTCGAACCCGGCCAGCATGTTGACGTGCTCGCGCAGGATCAGCTCCTCGCCGAGCTGCTTCGCCTTGTCGGGCCCGCCGCTCGCCGTGTCGCGGGTGACGATGTCGACCTTGATGTCCTCGCCCTTTGGCCCCTTGACCGACTTGCCGTGCACCGCCTGGTAGGCCTGCATGGCGTGCAGGAACTGCGGGCCCCAGGTCGAGAAGATGCCGGTGAAGTCGGCGATCAGCCCGATCTTGTATTCGTCGGCCCGCGCGGTGCCCGCCGAGACGACGAGTGCCGCGGCGGCAAGGAAGGTGGCAATGCGTTTCATGACAGCGCTCCCTAAGCGGTGAATTCGGATGCGATATTCTTATGGTCGCTTATCGGACAGGATTCATACCCCCTCGGGGGGTGCAGTAAAAGCCCAAATCAATCAAGCCTTTGTCCCACCTGGGGACGCCCCGTCCATGGGCGCGATCCCAATCGGGGCGCCTGTGCCGTTCGTGCGGTCGGGGCCCCGCCCGCCCCTGGGTGCGCGGCTTCGGCGCACCGGGGCGAACGGAGCGAGGCATCCGGGCCGATCAGCCCCAGACCTCGCGGGCGATCTCGACAACCCGCGACAATTTGGCCCACTGCTCGTCCTCGGTGAGCACGTTGCCCTCCTCGGTCGAGGCGAAGCCGCACTGCGGCGAGAGGCAGAGCTGGTCCAGCGGCGCGAACCTGGCCGCTTCGTCGAGGCGGCGCTTCACGTCGTCCTTCGATTCCAGCACGCCGGCCTTGGACGTGATCAGCCCCACAACCACCATCTTGTCGCCCTTCGGCAGATGGCGCAGCGGCTCGAATCCGCCGGCGCGGTCGGTGTCGTACTCCAGGAAATAGCCGTCGATGTTCAGCTTGCCGAGCACCGATTCCGCGACCGGCCCGTAGCCGCCCTCGGAGATGAAGGTGGAGCGGAAATTGCCGCGGCAGATATGCATGGTGACGGTCAGGTCGGCCGGCTTGTTCTCGAGCGCGGCGTTGATGCAGTCGACGTACCAGCCCTGCAGCTTGTCGGTGTCCTCGCCGCGCTTGCGCGCCTGGGCCAACTGCTCGTCGGAGCAGAGATAGGCCCACACCGTGTCGTCGAGCTGCAGATAGCGGCAGCCCGCCTCGTGGAACGCCTTCATCGCGTCGGCATAGGCCCGGGCCGCGTCGGCGAAGAACTCGTCCAGGTCGGGATAGATCTTCTTGATGGTCGGGCTCGACAGGCGGAAGTGCAGCACGGCCGGGCTCGGGATGGTCATCTTCGGGACCGCCGTCGAGACCTTGGACTTCAGGAAGCGGAAATGGTCGAGCATGGGGTGGTTCGAGAATCCCGAGCTTGCCCGTGATCTCCGGCGCCTCGGCGCGCGCCTGCACGCCGTGGAACTGCAGGCGCTGGTCGGTCTTGACCATCCTCATCCCGTCGAGCTGGGTGAGGAAGTCATAGTGCCACCACGACCGGCGGAACTCGCCGTCGGTGGCGAGCTGCAGGCCGATCTCCTCCTGCTTCTTCACGATCTTCTCGATCTCGCGATCCTCGACCGCCTTGAGCTGGGCGGCGTCGATTTCGCCCTTCTCGCGCTTGGCGCGTGCTTCGGCGAGCGCGGCGGGGCGCAGAAGGCTGCCCACATGGTCGGCGCGAAACGGTGGCTTGGTCCTCGGCATGTCGTCCTCCGATGCTGCGTCTGGCGTGGGCCCGGCTGGCAGCGGGCGATTTGGGGAAGATTATTAGTGCCTCTCCCCGGGCTTGTCGAAGGAGGCGGCGGTCGCGCGCGGGGGCAGGCTCGTGTCACTTCGCCGCGCGGACCTTCTCCACCTCGGCGCGGAAGGCGGCCAGGACGTTGGCCCCGTCCGGCGTCGATTTCATCCAGGCCTGGACGATCGGGTCGACCGCGGCGCGCCAGCGGGCCTCCTCCTGGTCCGAGAGGTCGAGGATCTTCCCGTGATGGGCCAGCACCGTCTGGCGCCCATGGGCGGCCATCTTGGTGATCGCCTTGTACATCAGCTCGGTGAAGTGCAGGCCGGAATACTTGTCGACCGCCGCCTTCCCGTCCTGCGGCAGCTTGGCGTAGGCCTGCTTGTTCATCGACACGAAGGCCATCTCCGCGCCCAGCGGCACGTCGGCGTGGGTGGACGTCACCTCGGCCAGCTTGAACGGGTCGATCGCCGGCCAGCCGGTGGCGAAGGCGTCGATCGTGCTGCGGTTCAGCGACTCGTAGGCTTGCGAGACGGGCAGGGCGATGGGCGTGCCGCCCAGCCGCTCGATCACCTGGCCCATCAGCCGGCTCTGCGTGCCGATCTTCATGCCGCGGAAGTCCTCGAGCTTGGCGAAGGGCTTGCGGGAATGGATCGAGACGTTGGTGAAGGCGGCGAACGCGACCGGATGGACACGGTCGAACTCGGTGCCGAACGTGCCGGCCTGCCAGCTGTGCAGCAGCGCCAGCCCCGCCTCGCGCGGGTTGCGCGCGACGAAGGGCAGCCCCACGACCGCCGCCTTGGGGAACTGGGTGACGATGGGGCCCAGCACGGCATAGCCCACGTCGGCCACGCCGTTGATGATCCGGTCGTAGATGTTGATCATCGTGCCCAGCGCCGAGCCCGGGAACACCTTCACCTCGACCGCGCCGTTCGACCCGGCCGTCACCTCCTTCGCCCAGGTGGTGTAGGCCTCGGTATAAAGCGGGCCGAAGGGCGGGCCGGTCGTGCCGAACTTGATGACGGCGGGCGCGGCCGTCGCCGGTCCGACGGACGTGGCGGCGAGGACGGCGGCGCAGAGCATCGCCGCGAGCGGACGGGTCATGGGCGGTTCTCTCCTATGGTCGCGATTATGGTTGCGGCGGGCCGCCGCCGGTCATTTCCCCGCACGAATCTTGGCGACCTCCTCGCGAAAGGCGGCAAGGACGGCGGCGCCGTTCGGCGTCGCCTTCACCCATTCGGCGGTGACCGGGGCGAGCCGTTCCTCCCACCTCTTGCGCTCGGCCGGCGAGAGCTTGACCAGCGTGTGGTTCGGCATCTTGCCCGCCGTCGCGCGGTTCGTCTCGAAATCCTCGTCGATGGCGTCGCCCAGCCAGCGGGTCATCGTCACGCCGGAATACTTGTCGACTGCGGCCTTGGCCTTCGCGGGCAGCCTGGCATAGACGTCCTTGTTCATGGCGCAGAACGCGGTCTCGCCCGACAGGGGCTCGTCCAGATGGGTGTTCACCACCTCGATGATCTTGAACGCCATCACGCCGGGCCAGGCGGTGCCGGCGGCGTCGATCGTGCCGCGCTGCAGCGCCTGGTAGAAATTGTTGACCGGCATCGAGATCGGCGTCGCGCCCAGCCTCTCGATCACCTGGCCGGTCAGGCGGCTCTGCGTGCCGATCTTCCAGCCCGCGATGTCGGCCATCGTGTGGAAGGGCTTGCGCGCGTGGAACGAGACGTTGGCGAAGGTGATCATGGCGATCGGATGCACCTTGGCGTACTCGTCGGCGATCAGCCCGCGCTCGTAAAGCCGCCAGAGGGCGAGCGCGCCCTCGATCGAGGTGTCGGCGATGAAGGGCAGGTTCGAGACGGTGGACTTCGGAAACTGCGTCACGATCGGCCCGACCGTGGCGAAGGCCACCTCGATCACCCCGTTGAGCAGCCGGTCATAGGCATTGAACAGGGTGGCGAGCACCGGCCCGTTGAACACCTTGACCTCGACCTCGCCGCCCGAGTCCTCGGTCACCTTGTCCGCCCAGCGGCCCATGCCCTTGGTGTGCATGGCGTTGGTCTTGGGGCCGATGAAGGCGAATTTGAGCTGCATCGGCGCGGCCGCGGCCGCGGCGAGCGGGCCGGCGCATAGGAGCGCGGCCGCGACAAGCGCGGCAAGGTGCTGGCGGGTGCCCATGGAATCCTCCCTGTGGGATTTTGCGGCAGATTAGAACATCTTGCGTTTTGGCGCGAGGGGCCGCATCCCACCGCGCCGCCGGTCGACGGAACGTCCCTTTCGTGGCATTGTTTCCCCCTGTATCCGCGCGGCAGAAGGAGTATCCGCGATGGCGAAGATCGTGCTCGGCATCGGCACCTCGCACGGGCCGATGCTGTCGACCCCGTGGCCGGAATGGGGCCAGCGCGTCGGCTTCGACAAGATGCACAAGGCGCATTTCTTCCGCGGCAAGACCTACACGTTCGACGAGCTGGTGGAGCTGCGCAAATCCGACCATTTCGAGAACGAGATCACCGAGGAGAAGTGGAAGTCGCGCCATGCCGCCTGCCAGGCGGCGATCGCCGCGCTGGCGCGCAAGTTCGACGAGGTGAAGCCCGACGTGGCGGTCATCATCGGCAACGACCAGCGCGAGATGTTCGTCGAGGAGAACTTCCCCGCCTTCGCCGTCTTCTGGGGCGAGACCATCCATAACGGCCCGCGCTCGGCCGAGCAGGTTTCGCGCCTGCCGCCGGGCGTCGCGGTCGCCGAGCGCGGCCACGCCCCGCCCGCCGACACCGACTATCCCGGCCACCCCGCCTTCGGCCGCCATATCATCGAGCACCTGATGGCAAGCGGGTTCGACCCCGCCTCGATGAAGTCGGTGCCCCAGGGCTCGGGCTACGTCAACGGCATCCCGCACGCCTACGGCTTCGTCTATCGCCGCATCATGAGCGACCGCCCGGTGCCCTCGGTGCCGGTCTGCCAGAACACGTTCTACCCGCCGAACCAGCCCTCGGCGCAGCGCTGCTACGCGATGGGCCAGGCGCTGAAGGCGGCGATCGAAAGCTGGGAGTCGGACGCGCGCGTCGCGGTGATCGGCTCGGGCGGGCTCAGCCATTTCGTGATCGACGAGGAGCTCGACCGCACCGTGCTCGACGCGCTCCAGAAGGGCGACGAGAAGCCGATGCTCGCCATCCCCGACAGCCGCTACCAGGACGGCTCGTCGGAGATCAAGAACTGGATCCCGCTGGGCGGCATCATGGTCGAATGCGGCTTCGACATGACGCTGCTCGACTACGTGCCGTGCTACCGCTCGCTCGGCGGCACCGGCAACGCCATGGCGTTCGCCTACTGGCAGCCGCGGAACTGAACGAAATCGTCACCCCGGACGGCGCGCTGCGCCGATCCGGGGCTGGGGAAACCCTACGCGCTGCCCCAGACCTCCTGGGCGATCTCGACGATCAGCGCGAGCTTGCGGCGCTGGTCGTCCAGCGTGATCGGGTTGCCCTTGGCCACCGACGCGAAGCCGCACTGGGGCGACAGGCAGAGATTCTCCAGGGGCAGGTATTTCGCCGCCTCCTCGATGCGCCGCTTGAGCTGGTCCTTGGTCTCGTTGTCCGGCCGCTTGGTGGTGACCAGCCCCAGCACCACCGTCTTGTCCTTGGGGCAGAAGCGCAGCGGCGAGAAACCGCCCGACCGCTCGTCGTCGTACTCGAGGAAATAGGCGTCGACGTCGAACTTGTTGAACAGCGCATCGGCGACGAACTCGTACCCGCCCTCGGCCATCCAGTTGCCCGCGCGAGTTGCCGCGGCAGACATGCATCGCGACGGTCACCCCTGCGGGCCGCCCGCGCGTCGCCGCCGACACCATGCGCGCCTGGATGTCGATCTGCTCCTCCGGCTCCCAGCCGAGCTTGCGGGCCGTCTCCTGGAACTTGGGGTCGCAGATATAGGCGGCGTCGGTGTTGTCGATCTGCACGTAGGTGCAGCCGGCCTCGGCGAGGGCGGCGATCTCCTCGCGATAGACCTGGCCGAGATCCTCGAAGAACGCGTCGAGCTCGGGATACGCGTCCTCGCTCACCCCGGCGCGGCCGCCGCGCACGAACAGAAGCGTCGGTGACGGCATGGTGACCTTGACCGTGCGGCTGGTCAGCGTCTTGGTGAACAGATAGTCGCCGATCACGATGCCGCCCGGCTTCCGCGCCAGCTTCCCCTCGGTATAGAAGACCGGCGGCCGGGTGCCCGCGCCGGAGAAGGTGAATGGCCCGTCCATCCGCTTGAGCGTCAGCCCGTCGATCCGCCGGGCCAGGTCGTAGGCCCAGGACGCGCGTCGATACTCGCCGTCGGTGATCGATTGCAGCCCGACCGATTCCTGGAACGCCACCGCCTCGCGAATGCATTCGTTCTCGACGCGGTTGAGCTCGTCGGTCTCGATCGCGGCCAGGGCGGACTGGGCATGGGCGCCGTCGCCGGCGAGCCCGGCCTGTTCCCGCGCCTCCAGAAGGCGCTTGGGGCGCAACAGGCTGCCCACATGGTCGGCGCGGAAGGGCGGGTTCACTTTCATCGGTCCATCCATCGAACTGTCGGGCTGGCGTCCGGTCTTAGCCGGATTCGCGATGCGGCGAAACCCCGACCTTCCGCGGCCCCGCCGGCCGCGCTACCATCGGCCGCAACGCAAGGGAGGCAGTGATGGCCCGCGTGCCCTATCTCGACGTTCCCCCGCCCGAGGGCGACCCCCGCCGCACCGTGACGAACGTGGGCCGCGCGCTGGCCAACAGCCCCGGCGCGGCGAAGCACTCCAACGCCATGGCGATGTATATCCGCCATCAGTCGAAGCTGGATGCGCGGCTGCGCGAGATGGCGATCATCCAGGTCGGCTATCTCGCCAACAGCCCGTACGAATACTCGCACCACTGCCAGATCGCACTCGGTGTCGGCGTGACCGAGGAGGACATCAAGGCCATCGCCGACGAGACGGTGGGCAAGCCCACGCCGCTCGATCCGAAGGCGAAGTCGGTGCTGCGCGCCGCGCGCGAGCTGACCCGCGACGTCGCGCTGTCGGACGAGACGTTCGCCGAGCTCGAGGCCGCCTTCGACCGCGAGCAGCTCGTCGATCTGATCGTCGCCATCTCCAACTATAACGGGGTGGTGCGTACCCTGGCCGCGCTCAAGGTCGACGTCGAGCCGGAGTACCAGAAGTACCTGAAGCAGTTCCCGCTGGCGCAGGCATGATGGCGAGGCCCGACGAAGCCGCCCTCAGCGGCGCCGACATCATCGCCGCGCTGAAGGCGTCCAATATCGCGCACGTCGCGGCGCTGCCCGACATCACCACCAGCGCGGGGCTGTTGTGGCCGCTGTCGCGCGACCCGCATTTCCGCCTGATCCGGCTCTGCAAGGAGGATGAGGGCGTGTCGATCTGCGCCGGGCTCGGCTATACCGGGCTGCGCGCGCTCCTGTTGATGCAGATGACGGGGTTCTTCGACTTGGTGAACGCGATCCGCGCCATCGGCTGCGAGTACAAGAATCCGGTCTGCATGATGATCGGCATGCTCAACAAGGAACCGGGCGTGGCGCCCACCCAGTCCAAGTTTTTCAGCGTGCGCATCGTCGAGCCGATGCTCGATGCGCTCCAGGTCCCGCACATGTGCCTGGAGGGGCCGGACGACGTGGCGCGCGTGCCGGCGGCGATCGACGCCGCCTATGCCGAGTCGCGCCCGCTCGCGATCCTGTTCGGCTCGGAGATCGCGCCATGATGCCCCGCAAGGAATGCTTCCGCCGCCTCGCCGAGCTGCGCGGCGACGCCATCGTGGTCGCGGCGTACTCGTCCGCCTTCGCCTGGCGCGAGACCGACCCCAGCCCGCTCAACTTCGTCTCGCTCGGCGCGATGGGGCAGGGCTCGTCGCACGCGCTGGGCCTCGCCGTCGGCCTGCCGGACGAGAAGGTCATCCTGCTCGATGGCGATGGCAGCCTTCTGATGAATCTGGGCAGCCTGGTGACCATCGCCAACGCGGCACCGCGGAACCTGGTGCATTTCGTGGTCGAGAACGGCTGCTACGAGGCGAACGGCAGCCACCCGATCCCCGGCCAAGGCAAGGTCAGCTTCGCCGGGCTCGCCCGCGCCGCCGGCTACCCCAACGTGTGGGAGTTCGACGGGCTCAACCGCTTCGCGGCCGAGCTGCCCGCGGTGCTCGCCGCCGAGGGGCCCGTCTTCGCCACGCTGAAGGTGGAGGCCGACGACCAGCCGGAGCTCGATTATGGCTTCATGCATTCGCCGGCCCGGCGTGCCGAGTTCAAGGCGGCCCTCGCGCCGATGATCGCCAGGCGCGACGCGAAGGGACGGTAACCATGGAGCACGAGCTGCTCGCCATCGACGCCGACGGCCACGTCATCGAATCCGACGCGCTGTTCACCGACTATCTCGAACCCGCCTACCGGTCGCGCATGCCGGGCAACGTGATGGATTCGCGCGGCGTGCGGCGCCTCGTCGTCGACGGCGAAAGCCACCCGCCCTTCCCGGTGTCGATCTCGCTGCGCAAGCCGATGGCGGCCGCCGACCGGATCAAGGTGCTGGACAAGGAGCGGGTGCGCGCCGCCGTTCTGTTCCCGTCGGCCGGGCTGGTCGCCATGTATGCGTGCGAGCCGCCCTTCGCCCGGGCCGTCGCGCACGCCTACAACGACTGGATCTGCGACTACGTGGCGCCGTGGAAGGACCGCATGTTCTGGGCGGCCGTGGTGGCGCCGCACGACCCGGCACAGGCCGTGGCCGAGGCGCGCCGCGCGGTGGCGAAGGGCGCGGTCGCGGTCGCCGTGCGGCCCAACCCGTGCCAGGGCCGCACGCTCGACGATCCGGCCTACGAGCCCCTGTGGGCCGCGATCGAGGAGATGGGCGTGCCGCTCTGCGTGCACGAGACGACGGGCGATCCCGCGACCGCCGGCGGCGACCGGTACGGCATCCGCAACGAGGACCGCTACGCCTTCAACCATGTCGTCTCGCATGCCTTCGAGCAGATGTTCGCCGCGCTGAGCATCATCTGCGGCGGCGTGTGCGAACGCTTCCCGCGCCTCAAGGTGGCGTTCCTCGAGGCCGGCTGCAGCTGGGCGCCCTACTGGCTCGCGCGCATGGACGACCATTTCGCGCACCGCAAGCTCGGTCCGCAAATGCCCATCCGGATGAAGCCCAGCGAGTATTTCGAGCGCCAGTGCCTGGTGTCGTGCGATCCCGGCGACCACACTTTGCCACTCGCCATCGCCGGCATCGGCGCGCATAAGATCGCCTTCGCGACCGATTATCCGCATTTCGATTCCGGCGGCGGCGCGGTTCAGGCGCTGCTCGACGTGCCGGGAGTCAGCCCCGCCGACCAGCGCCGCATCCTGTGGGACAATGCATGCGCCTTCTATGGGCTGAAGCTGCCGGTCACCGCGTGATCACGGCCGCATGACCCACGAGCAAGGGGTTCTGTTCGCGCTGGTCGCCGCCATCCTCGGGCTGATGCTGTGGGGGCGGGTGCGGCACGACCTGGTGGCGGCGGGCGGGCTGCTGACGGGGGTGGTGCTCGGGCTGATCCCGCAGGCCGACGCCTTCTCCGGCTTTTCCAACGAGGCGGTGCTGATCGTCGCGCTGGTGCTGATCGCCTCGCGGGCGCTCGAGAATGCCGGCGCGCTCGCCTTGTTCGCGCGGTCCCTTGCCGACGGGCGGCGCAACACGTCGAGCCACGTCGCGCTGATCGGCGGGGTGGGCGCGGCGATCTCGGCGGTGATCAACAACGTCGCCGCCCTCGCCCTGCTCATGCCGGTCGACATGCAGGCGGCACGCCGCGCCGGACGCCCGCCCGCGGCGACCTTGATGCCGCTCGCCTTCGCCACCCTGCTGGGCGGGCTGGTGACGCTGATCGGCACCCCGCCCAATATCGTCGCCTCGGCAATCCGCGCCCAGGCGCTGGGCGAGCCCTACCACATGTTCGATTTCACGCCGGTCGGGCTCGTGGTCGCGGTCGCCGGCGTCGCCTTCGTCGCGCTGGTCGGCTGGCGGCTGGTCCCCCGGCGCGAGGACGCCAGCGCCGCCGCGCCCGCGCCGGCCGCATTCGTCGCCGAGCTGGCCGTGCCCGAGGGCTCGCCCGCGGTCGGGCGCTATGGCGCCGACCTCGACAAGGAGATCGAGCAGGCCGACGTGCTGCTGCTCGGGCTGGTGCGCGGGGCCGAGCGCTTCTACGCGCGCGCCCGCGTCACGGCCATCGCGGTGGACGACCGGCTGGTGGTCGAGGGCTCGGCCGAGGCCATCGGCGCCTTCATCAAGGCCGCCGGCCTCGCCCAGCCGGCCGAGCCCGAAGCCCCCGCCCGCGAGGCGGCCGAAGAGGGCGACAAAAAGGGCGACGAAAAGGGCGACGAAAAGGGCGACGAGAAGGGCAACGAGAAGGGCAGCGAGAAGGAGCGGCCCGCCCCGCCCGAGATCGTCGAGGCGGTTGTGCGGGCGGAATCGCGCCTCGCGGGGCGGACCGCACGCCAGGCGGGGCTTCGCACGCGCTTCGGCGTCACGCTGCTCGGCCTGACCCATGCCGGGGTGATGGAGCGCGCCCAGCTTCGCGACCGGCCGATCGACCCCGGCGATATGCTGCTGCTCACCGGCACCGGCGCCACCGAAGCGACGCTCGACCTCCTCGGCCTGATCCCCCTTCACCGGATGGGCGTCGCCCCGGTCCGGCCGTTCGGCATCGCCATCTCCGTCGGGCTTTTCATCGCGGCGATCGCGGTGGCGAGCTTCGGCGTCCTTTCCTTCCCGGTTTCCATCGCCATTGCCGTCGCTGCCTACGCCGCCCTCGGGCTCGTCCCGGCGCGCGAGTTCTACCACCAGGTCGACTGGCCGGTGGTGGTGATGGTCGCGTGCCTGCTGCCGGTCGGGATGGCGTTCGACCGGCTCGGCGGCACCGGGGTGGTGACGCAGTGGATCGTCGGGCTGACGCAAGGGTACGGGCCCGTCGTCGCGCTGGTCGCGCTGATGGTGGTGATCATGGCGCTCACCGACGTGCTCAACAACGTGGCCACCATTGTGATCGCCGGGCCGATCGCCATCGAGCTCGCCCGACAGCTCCACGTCAATCCCGACACGTTCCTGATGGGGGTCACGATCGCCACCTCCTGCGCCTTCCTCACCCCGATCGGGCACAAGAACAACACGCTGATCATGGGGCCGGGGCGCTATCGCTTCTCCGACTACTGGCGCATGGGCCTCCCACTCGAGCTGTTCGTGCTGGTGGTCGCCGTGCCGATGCTGCTCATCGTCTGGCCGCTCTCGGGTTAGCCACCGGCCTTCTTCCGCTGGGCGGCGAGGAACGCCTCGACCGACTCGCGATGCTCGCGCGTGGTGTAGCAGATCGCCTGGGCCTGGCTGCCCAGGTCGAACGCCTGGTCGACCGTCGTCTCGAAGGTCTGGTTCAGCATCGTCTTGGCCAGGGCCAGCGCCGCCGCCGATCCGCGCGACAGCTCGCGCGCCCAGTCCTGCGCCGCGCCGACGGTCGCGTCGGCCGCGACCACGCGGTCCACCATGCCGATGGCCAGCGCCTCGTCCGGCGCGACGCGGCGGCCGGTGAAGATCAGCTCCTTCGCGCGCGCGAGCCCCACCCGGCGCGGCAGGAAGTAGCACCCGCCGCCGTCCGGGATCAGCCCGCGCAGCACGTAGCTCATGGCGAAGCTCGCCGCGTCCGACGCCACCACGAAGTCGCAGCACAGCGCCAAGTCGCAGCCCAGCCCGGCGGCCGGGCCGTTGACCGCGGCGACAGTCGGCTTGCCCAGCGTGTGCAGGGCGGTCAGCGCGCGGTGGGTGCGCTGCTGGCGCCGCCACCCGGCCAGCGCCACGTCGCCCGGCGGCGCGTCGAGCCGGCCCTGCATGCCGCGAACGTCGCCGCCGGCGCAGAAGCCGCGCCCCGCGCCGGTCACCACCACCGCGCGCACCTTGTCGTCGCGCTCGATTTCCGCCACGGTCGCGACCAGCGCCTCGCGCATCGCGTCGTCGAAGGCGTTCAGCACCTCGGGACGGTTGAGCCGCAGCGTGGCGACGCCGTCCGCGTCGGTTTCGAGTAGCATCCGGGGCGCATCGGGTTCTGGCATGGTTCGGTATCTCCCGTGAGGAAAGCGTCGAGACATTATCCGCCATCGCAGGGTGCGCGGCGACGCGGCAATCCGGCGGCGCTCCGGGATGGTTTCGCCGCGCTCGCCCTGACGATCGGGCTGTCGGTGGGCGCGCACGCCCACGCCGCCCCCTTCCCCGAGGACGCGATCCGCGCCGCGATGGCGGAATGGCAGGTGCCGGGCCTCGCCGTCGCCGTCGTCGCCGGCGACGCGCCGGCCGAAACGCATGTCTACGGCGTGCGCGATCCCGCGACCGGCGCGCCGGTGACGCCGCGCACCCTGTTCGCCCTCGGCTCCGTCGCCAAGTCGTTCACCGTCGTCGCGCTGTCGCAGCTCGCCGCGGCCGGACGGTTCGATTGGGACGCGCCGGTGCGCGGCTACCTGCCCGGCTTCCGCCTCTATACCGACCGCCTCACCGAGACGGTCACCGCACGCGACCTGGTGACCCACCGGACCGGCATCCCGCGCCACGACGCGCTGTGGTCGCTGCACGCCTACGATTTCGGACCAGCTCATGGCGCGGCTGCGCTTCCTCAAGCCGGCGGCGCCGCTGCGCTCGGTCTATGGCTACAACAACCTGATGGTGGCGGCGGCCGGCCAGGTGCTGGCGCAGCTCGACGGCAGGTCCTGGCGAGCGGCGATCCGCGGCCGCATCCTCGATCCGCTGGGCATGGACCGCACCCGGCTGACGCTCGCCGGCTTCCGCGCCGCCGAGAACCGGGCGAGCCCCAGCTTCCTCGGCGACGAGGGTCGGGTGCCGACGCCGCTGGTCGATACCGATCCGATCGCCGCCGCCGCCGCCGTCTATTCCGACGCCGTCGAGATGGGCGCCTATCTGCGCATGCTGGCGAACGGCGGCAGGTCGGGCGCCACGCGCATCGTCTCGCGCGCCGCCCTCGCGGCGATGGAGACGCCGCAGATCGCGATGGGCCGTCCCTCGCCCGAACCCCAGGTGGCGCCGCGCGCCTACGGGCTCGGGCTCGAGGTTTCGACCTATCGCGGCCATCGGCTGGCCGCCCATCCCGGCGTGATCGACGGCTATGCCGCGATGCTCGCCGTCCTGCCCGACGACGGCGTCGGGGTGGTCGTGCTCAGCAACATGTCGGGGATGAACCCCGTGCCGCGCGCGGTGGCCCATGCGGTGCTCGATTCTCTGCTCGATCTGCCGGCGCGCCCGTGGGTCGCGCGGCTCCGCGACCGGCACGCGGCGTGGCTTGCGGCGCGCCGGGCGGCCGTGGCGGCCAAGGCGCGCGAGGCGGCGGCCCGGCAGGCGGCGCGCACGCCCCCGCCGCGCCCGCTTGCCGCCTATCAAGGCGCGTACGACAACCCCGCCTACGGGCGTCTGACGATCCGGCCCGACCCGGCCGGCGCCGACGAGCCGCGCCTCGCGGGCGCGCTGCACGCGGTGCGGTTCGTGCTGGTGCACGCCACGGGCGACGACTGGGTGGTCCCCGAGACGGAATGGCCGCTGCGCGCCGGGCTGGTCGTGCGCTTCCGCTTCGACGGGGGGCCGCGCGCCATGTCGGTGGCGACGCCGCTCGCCGACGGCCCCAGCTACCGCCTCAAGGCCGGCGACATCGTGTTCCTGCGGGCGGAGAAGTGACCGCCGTCACCCGACGCGGGTGATCGCCCAGCGGATCTGGACCGTGTCCTGGGTGGCGGCGGAGATGACGATCTGGTCGGTGCGGCGCACCTCGCCGCCCGCGCCGAAATAGACGCTTTCCTGCACGTTGGTGACGCCGCCGGTGGCACGAAGCTGCCAGCCCTGGCCGCCGGCGAGGCGCAGCAGCACGGCCGAGCCGCGCCCCGTCACCGACGCCTTGACCTGGGGGTGCAGGTGGAAGCGCACGGCGAGCTTGCGGTTGCCGTGTCCGCTCAGCGTCTCCTCGCCGCGCAGGTCGTCGCCGCTCGCCGCCAGATAGAGCCGGCGCGTGTGGGTGAGGCCGAACGTGCCGAGATAGCCGTCATGCGCGGCGTCGACCCAGACCTCGCCTTCCTGCTCGCGCCGTTCGACGGTCACGTGGCGCGGCCGGGCGCCCAGCCCGTCATCCAGCAGCTCGGACGAGTTCACGTCCTCGACCACCAGGGTCGAGTGCGCCGCGGTGGTGCGGCTCGCCGCGCGCCAGCGCACATCGGGTCCGGCATAGGCGCCGCAATTGACCACCAGCCGCTCGCGCCCGACGCTCATCTCGAAGGACAGCGTGCCGGCATGCGCCCGTGCGTCGAAGCCGGGCGGCGGCGGCGCGCCCGCGTCCATCACCACCAGCGTGCGGTGGGCGGCCATCCGCTCGAACCCAGAATGGGGCGCCGACGCCAAGGGCTTGCCGCGCGCGTCGGCATGGGTCAGCACCATGTCGATCAGCCAGTCGCGCGATTCGGTCGCGCCGTTGAACAGGCAGAGCCCGCCGTCGCCATGGCGGAAAAAGCGCAGCATCGGCGCCATGCGGTCGATGGCGCCCTGCAAGGCGGGCGGGGTCTCGGCATCGGCCTCGCGCAGATTGGCGCGGATGTCCACCAGGTGGCGCAGCACGGCGAGCTGGCGCTCCGGGTTGCGCTCGATATGGCCGCCGTCGCCCAGCACCTGCCGCGCGATCTCGTGCTCCAGCGCGTCCAGCCGGCGCGGCAGGCGGCGCCGCGCCGCCGGCCAGGCGAGGGCGGCGTAGACCAGCGCCTTGTGCACGACGAACCGCTCTGCCCCGTCCGGCGCAAAGCGCGCGACGCGGCCCAGATGGCGCGCCTGCCCGGCCAGCGAGGCGTAGAACCGGCGGCGGAACGCCTCGTCCGCGCCGGACGCGACGAACTCGCCATGCACCAGCCAGCTCGCCACGCGGGCGGCCAGCACGTCCTCGCGCCAGGCGATCCCGGTCACCGTGCCCTCGCGGGCGAGCCAGTCGGCGACGGCGGTGCGGGCGGCCTTGCGCGCTCCCTCGCCGCCCGCCGCGCGGAGATCGACGAGCCATTCGAACCCGTTGAGCGCGGCGCGCCAGCCGGGCGAGGTGCCGGAGGCGCGCCAGGGCGGCGGCGCGCCCTCGCTGCTCGCCGTCTCGCCGCAGAAGGCCAGCCGGCCGGCGGCGATCGCCGCGCCGGCGGCGGCGTCGCCCGGCCACGGCTCGGTTGGGACGCGCGCGGGCGCCTCGCCCCGTCCGCCGAAGGCCAGCCGGTAGGGCGGGGCGGCGAAGATCGGGCGGACCAGCGCGGCGGCGATGCGGCGGCGCGTCAGCCGGCCGATCGCCCGGCCGAGCCGGTCGCGCGGCCGGGCCAGGGTCATGGGCTCCGCAGGCGGCTGATCTTGTCGGCGTAGCCGTCCGGCCCGGCGCCGAACACGTAGGAGCCGGCGACCAGAACGTCGGCCCCGGCCTTGGTCACGCGGGCCGCGGTGCGGTCGTTGATGCCGCCGTCGACCTCGAGGTCGATGGCGCGCCCGGCGCCGTCGATCATGCCGCGCAGATGGGCCACCTTGTCCAGCATCGGCTCGATGAAGTCCTGCCCGCCGAAGCCGGGATTGACGGTCATGACGAGGATCAGATCGACGTCGCCCAGCAGGTGGGTGACATGCTCGACCGGCGTTGCCGGGTTCAGCGCGACGCCCGCCTTCTTGCCCAGCGAATGGATAAGCTGCACGGTGCGGTGCAGATGCGGCCCGGCCTCGGGGTGGACGGTGATGATGTCGGCGCCGGCCTCGGCGAAGGCGGCGATGTAGGGATCGGCCGGCGCGATCATCAAATGCACGTCGAAGGGCAGGTCGCAGTGCGGGCGCAGCGCCTTCACCACCACCGGGCCCAGCGTCATGTTGGGCACGAAATGCCCGTCCATCACGTCGATATGGATGTAGTCGGCGCCAGCGGCGGCGGCGGCGCGGACCTCCTCGCCCAGCCGCGCGAAATCGGCCGACAGGATGGAGGGGGCGATGCGGACCTTCTGCTGCACGCTGCGTTCGTATCAGCTTCCCCGGGAGCGGGCAAGCAAGGCGGCTCGGGCCTCAGCCCCGCACGAGGCGGGCGGCGTAGAACCCGTCGAGACCGCCGCGTTCGGCCCAGTGGCAGGGCAGGGTGCGCAAATCGCCCTCAAGGGTGACCAGGGGGGCCACGGCGCCCGTGTCCGCACCCAGCTCGGCCGGGCGGACGGGGCGGCGGGCGAGGCCGGGCGTGCGGCCGAGCAGGGATGCCACCTGGGCCGGGCCCTCCTCGGGCTGGAGCGAGCAGACGGCGTAGACCAGCACCCCGCCGGGCCGCAGCGCGCGCACCGCCGCGTCCAGCATCGCCGCCTGCAGGGGCAGCAGGCGCGCGACCTCGTCGGGCGATTTCAGCCGGGCGATGTCGGGGTGGCGCCGGATCGTGCCGGTGGCGGAGCAGGGCGCGTCGAGCAGCACGCCGTCGAGCGGCGTGTCGGGCACGAAGCGGCGGGCATCCTGGGCGCGGCACGCGGCCGCGAGGCCCAGCCGGGCCAGATTGTCGCGCAGCTGGGCGAGCCGCGGCTCGGAAACGTCGAGCGCGGTGACCGCGGCGCCCGCGGCGGCGAGCTGGGCCGCCTTGCCGCCCGGCGCGGCGCACATATCGGCGATGCGGGCCCCCTTGCCCCCATCCAGCGCGGCCAGCAGCAGGCGGGCGGGCAGGGCGGCGGCGGCATCCTGCACCCACCACCCCCCCTCGGCGTAGCCCGGCAGCGCGGCGACGGCCCCGCCGGCTTCGCGGCGCAGCGTGCCGGTCGGCAGGATCTCCGCGTCGAGCCGCGCGGCCCAGCCCTCCGGGTCGGATGTCGCGGTGAGGTCGAGCGGCGCCTCGCCGAGATGCGCCGCGGCGATGGCGCGGCAGGCATCGGCGCCAAAGGCCGCGCTCCACGCCTCCCACAGCCAGTCCGGCGTGTTGAGCCGCGCCGCATCCTGGCGGGCGGCCTCCGCCGCCCCCTCGCGGGCGATCCGGCGCAGCACCGCGTTGGCCAGGCCGCGGAACGGGGCAAGGCGTCCGCCCAGCCCGGCAACCGCCCGGTCGACGGCGGCGTGCGGCGGCGTGCCGAGGAACACGAGCTGGGCGACGGCGAGGCGCAGCGTGTCCTGGACCCGCCCGGCGCGCGGCAGCAAGGGCCGCTCGAGCCGGGCCTCGATCAGCGCGTCGATCTGGCCCAGCCGACGCAGCACGGTCGCCACCAGCAGCCGGGCGAAGGCGCGGTCGCGCCCCTCCAGCGCCGCGAGGCCGGCATGCGCGGCCAGCGCCTCGTCGAGCGCGATCCTGCTGCGCAGCACCGCGCCCAGCAGGTCGAGCGCGACGGCGCGGGCATCGGGTTCGGACAGCGTCGGTCCCCTCACCCTGTCCCTCTCCCCGAGGAGAGGGGACCGCGGGTCCGATATCGCGGGTCCGCGGCCAGGGTGCGCGTTCCCTCTCCCGCCGGGAGAGGGACAGGGTGAGGGGTGTCCGCCTTCGGAATGGGACTCACCCCCACGGGCCGGCGACGCCCGCCATCTCGCGCAGGCGGCGGATGCGGTCTTCCATCGGCGGGTGGGTGGCGAACAGGCTGGCCAACCCGCCGCCATGCAGCGGGTTGACGATGAACAGGTGCGCGGTGGCCGGGTGCTTCTCGGCGGGCGCGTTGGCGATCTGCCGCGCGCCCTGCTCGAGCTTGGCCAGCGCGCCGGCGAGCCACAGCGGATGGCCGCAGAGCGCGGCGCCCTCGCGGTCGGCGGCGTATTCGCGGGTGCGCGAGATCGCCATCTGCACCAGCATGGCGGCGATCGGGCCCAATATCATCACCAGGATCGCGCCGAACGGCCCCAGCGGGCTGTCGCGGCTGGAGCCGCGGAACCAGAAGGCGAAGCTCGCCAGCATCGAGATGGCGCCGGCGATGGTCGCCGTCACCGTCATGATCAGCGTGTCGCGGTGGCGCACATGGCCCAGCTCGTGCGCCAGCACGCCGGCGAGCTCGTCCGAATCCAGGATGCGCAGGATCCCGGTCGTGGCGCAGACGGCGGCATGGGCCGGGTCGCGCCCGGTGGCGAAGGCGTTGGGCTGGTCGGTCTCGACGATGTACACGCGCGGCATGGGCATCTCGGCCTTGTCGGCGAGCTGCTGCACGATGCCGTAGAGCGTCGGCGCCGTGCGCGCGTCCACCTCGCGCGCGCCGTACATGCGCAGCACCATCTTGTCAGAATTCCAGTAGGCGAAGGCGTTCATCCCGGCGGCCATGACCAGCGCGATCACCATGCCGCCCTGGCCGCCCAGCAAATAGCCGGCGCCCATGAACAGCGCGGTCAGCGCCGCGAGCAGGATGCCGGTCTTCAGGATGCTCATGCTTGTGCCCGTATGGGAAAATCATTCCATATTTTGGGTGTCGCCGCCCGCCGATCAAGCCGGGCGGCGCCGGGGGACGAGACATTCGCCGCCCGCACACATACACTGTCGGCAGTACCGGTTGGTTCAGGGGATGGCATGACCGAAGACGCAAGGCTTGATGGCCGCGTGGCCATCGTGACGGGCGGCGCGCGCGGAATCGGCGAGGCGATCGTGCGGGCGCTGCACGCGCGCGGCGCGCAGGTGGTGATCTGCGACAACGGCACCTCGGTCGACGGCACCGAGAGCGATCCCTCGCTCGCCCAGGAGATCGCCGGCAAGCTGGGGGACGGCGCCGTGCCCTACACGTCGGATATGAGCGTGCCCGCCGCCGCGACCGAGGCGGTCGCGCTCGCCCGCGAAAAGTTCGGCGGGCTCGATATCGTGGTCAACAACGCCGCCATCCTGCGCGATTCGTTCCTGTTCAAGGGCAATCCCCACCATTGGGACGCGGTGATCCGCAACAACCTGTCGGGCGCCTACTACCTGCTGGCCGCGGCGGCGCCGATCCTGCGCGAGAACGCTCAGTCCGGCCGCGGCGCCGAGGAGGGCGGCACCTATGGCTGGGGCCGCATCGTCAACATCGTGTCGACCGCCGCCTTCTTCGGCAATTTCGGCCAGGCGGCCTATGCCGCCTCCAAGGCCGGGCTGATGGGGCTGATGCGCATCGCCGCGCTGGACATGGCGCGCTCCGGCGTCACCGCCAACGCCGTCGCCCCGCTGGGCCGCACCCGGATGGTCGAGCGCATCCACCCGGCGAACGAGACCCAGGCGACCTACAAGGAGCAGGCGATGAAGGTTCCGCCCGGCCCGGTGGGCGCGTTCGTCGCCTATCTGTGCTCGCCGGCGGCGCAGAACGTATCGGGCCAGCTTTTCGCCGTGCGCGGGCGCGAGGTGATGCTGTTCTCCCAGCCGCGCCCGCTGCGCACGGTGGTGGCGAAGGGCAAGGAGTGGGCATTCGACGAGCTCTCCGGCGCGGTCGAGGGCACCATGCGCGACGCCTTCGTCGACCTGATCACCGATCCCGAGGCGTTCCACTCGGCCCCTGTGGTGTGACCGCCTCGGGCGAGAGCCCCGGCCAGAAAACCCGGGAACCTTCCGGTGCATGCTGGTATATGAGGCCGGGCCGCCCGCGGGCGGCGAAGGGACGGTCGGATGGCGCTGGCGATACGCGAGATGCGGACGGTGGAGTGGGGCGAGTGCGACCCCATCGGGATCATGTTCTACCCGAACTGCTTCCAGTGGTTCGACATCGCGACACACCATCTGTTCGCAAAGGCGGGCCTGCCGCTGGACGGGCTGGAGGCCCGGTTCGGCATCGCCGGCCTGCCGCTGGTCGACGTGGGGGCGAGCTTCAAGTCGCCGCTGCCCTGGCAGACCCGCATCGAGATCGAATCGACCGTCGGCGAATGGCGCACCAAGAGCCTGGTCGTGCGCCACACCATCCGCAAGGGTGACGTCGTCGCCGTCGAGGGGCACGAGATCCGCGTCTGCGTCGGGCGCGACGAAGCCGCCCCAGGCGGGCTCAAGGGTCTCGCCATTCCCGAGGCGCTCAAGGCGCCGTTCGAGGCCGCGTCGTGAGCGGCGCACAGGCGGTGCGCCGGCGCGGCCGGTCGGCCGGCGAGGGCGAACCGCTCGATCTCGGGATGCTGCCCGACCTTCTGGGCTTCCACCTGCGCTGCGCCCAGGTCGCGGTGTTCCAGCATTTCCATCGTGCGGTCGGTCCCGCCCAGGTCTCCCCGCCACAGCTCGGCGCGCTGCTGCTGATCGAGGCGAACCCGGGCATCAGCCAGTCGGCCATCGCCGAGGCGCTGCGCTTCGACCGCTCGACCCTGGTGCAGATCGCCGACCGGCTCGAAGGGCGCGGCCTCGTGGTGCGCGAGCCCTCGGCCAGCGATCGGCGTTCGCACGCCCTCAAGCTCACCCCGGCCGGGGCCAAGCTGCTGGCCGGGCTGAAGGCGCAGGTGCGCGCGCACGAGGAGGAGGTCGGCGCCGTGTTCGACGCCGACGAGCGGCGCGTGCTGATCGCGCTTCTCCAGCGGCTTTATCCCCATGAGCGTGGTTGACGAGATGGCGAACGGGAAACGCGTGCTGATCGCGGGATCGGGGCCGGCCGGCCTGTCCTGCGCCCTGGTTCTGGCCGAGGCCGGCGTGCCGGTCACGGTGCTCGAGGCGCTGCCCGAGCTGGCGCACGATCTGCGCGCCGGGACCTACCATCCGCCGACGCTGGAGATGCTGGCGCCGTACGGCATCACCGACCGCATGATCGAGCGCGGCATCAAGGCGCGCACCTGGCAGATCCGCGACCGCGAGGAGGGCGTGCTCGCCGAGTGGGACCTCGGGCTGCTGGCGAACGACACGCCCTACCCCTACCGGCTGCATCTCGAGCAGCACAAGCTGACGCCGCTGATGCTCGACAAGCTGCGGACCTATCCGCATTTCGACATCCGCTTCTCGGCCGAGGTGGTGGGCGCGCGCGAGACCGCCGGCGGCGTCGCGGTGGACATCGCCGGGGAGGGCGAGACGGAAACGCTCGAGGGCGCCTACGTCGTCGGCTGCGAGGGCATCCGCAGCCCGGTGCGCGTGGCGATGGACGTGGCATTCGAGGGGTTCACCTGGGACGAGGCCTTCGTCATCGTCTCCACCCCCTACGATTTCGGCCCGCTCGGCTTCGCCAACGCAAGCTACGTCGCCGATCCCGAGGAATGGTTCTTCCTGATCCACGTGCCGGGATTCGAGCCGCCGGCGCTGTGGCGCATCGCCATGCCGGCCGACCCCACCGCGCGGCGCGACGAGACGCTGGCCCCGGCGGCGATCGAGCGCCGGCTGCAAGGCATCGCCGCCAAGCCCGAGCCCTACCAGGTGGTGCACGCCAACGCCTACCGGGTGCACCAGCGGGTCGCCGCAAGCTTCAACCGCGGCCGGATGGTGGTCTGCGGCGACGCCGCCCACGTCAACAACCCGCTGGGCGGCATGGGGCTGAACGGGGCGGTGCACGACGCGATCAATGTCGGCGAAAAGCTGGTCGAGATCATGCGCGGCAAGGCCGGGCCCGAGCTGCTCGACCGCTATACCCGCCAGCGCCGCCCGCCGCAGATCGAGTTCGTCCAGCGCATCACCATCAACAACAAGAAGCTGATCGAGGAGCGCGACCCCGCCGTGCGCCGCACCCGCCACGACGAGCTGCGCCGCACCGCCGCCGATCCCGCGCGGGCCTATGCCTACCTGCTGGAATCCTCGATGATCGCCATGGTCCGCCGCGCCGCCGAGATCGCGTAGCGCCCGTCCGTCTCGCGGCGCTTGGCCCGGCGCCCGAGCGGCGCTAGGATCGCCTTCTCTGCGCGCACGGCGCCGCTCCGACCTGCCTCAACAGCATGACGCGAACGAACCGGGCGATCTTCGCCTGGGGCCTATCGGCGCGCGCCTGCCGGATCGTCCGGCCAAACGGAGGAAAAGATGAAGCGTCATTCGTTCGCGTTCGCCGTGCCGGCTGCCCTCGCCTTGTGCGTGGCGGCCCAGCCGGCGGGGTCGGAGACCATCAGCATGACCGCGGTGGCCGGCGCGCCGCCCAACGTAAGCAACGTCAAGGGCACCAAGGAGGTGTTCATCCCCGAGGTCAACCGGCGGCTCGCCGCCTCGGGCAAGGACTTCAAGATCGAGTGGAAGGAGGCCTACTCCTCGACCCTCGCCAAGCTGACCGAAGTGTTCGAGACCGTCGAGGAGAACATCGGCCAGGTCGGGCTGGTGCTGAAGACCTTCGAGGAATCGAAGCTGCCGCTCGACCAGGTGACCTACATGGCGCCGTTCGGCCAGCAGACGGTCGAGCAGGCGGTCGCCATCGACACCGCCATGCGCGCCAAGATCCCCGCGATGAACGAGCAGTACGCCAAGCACAACCAGGTGATGCTGGGCAGCGCCGCGTCCGAAGGGATGGACCTGTTCACCACCTTCCCGGTGAAGAGCGTCGCCGACATCAAGGGCCACAAGATCGGCGCGTCCGGCGCGATGGGCCAGTATCTGCGCGGCACCGGCGCCGTCGTCGTCAACTCGGCGATGATGGAATCCTACACCTCGATCCGGTCGGGCATCTACGAGGGCTACATCGTCAGCGTCGGGCTCGCCTTCCCGCTGCGCACCTACCAGGTCGCCAAGCAGCATACCGTGGTCAATTTCGGCGCGACGCCGACGTCGGGGCTGACGGTCAACACGACGGCATGGAAGAAGCTGCCCGATTTCGTGCAGCAGATCTTCCGCGACTCCACCGACGTGTGGGCCAAGGGCATCGAGAAGATCGACAACGAGCGCGACGCCAACTTCAAGAAGATCATGGCGAAGCAGGGCGTGAAGGTGACCGTCATGCCCGAGGCCGAGCGGCGCCGGTGGGCCATGACGCTGCCCAACCTCGCCCAGGAATGGGCCGATGCGCGCGAGAAGGAGGGGCTGCCGGGCCGGCTGGTCCTCAAGACCTACATGGACGAGCTGCGCGCCCGCCACATCTCGATCTCCCGCCAGTGGGACAAGGAGTAGCGGGGAGTTGGCGACGGCGGCCGTGCCTTCGGGCGCGGCCGCGGTCCCGCTTGTGCCCCCCGTGCCGGCGACCTAGGATTTCCCGCGAACAAGAACGTGCATGCGGCCGGCCCCGGCCGCGACCAGGAGGATACGCATGACGATCCGCACATCCGCCCTCGCGGCCGGCGCCGCCGCCGCTGCGCTGGCGCTCGCCGTCGGCGCCCGTGCCGAGACGATGAAGATCACGGTGGTGGCCGGCGCGCCGCCCACCGTGTCGAACGTGAAGGCGACCAAGGAATACTTCATCCCGACGATCAACAAGCGCCTCGCCGCCTCGGGCAAGGATTACAAGATCGAGTGGCGCGAGGCCTACTCGTCGAGCCTCGCCAAGTTCACCGAGGTGTTCGAGACCGTCGAGGAGAACATCGCCCAGATGGGCGTGGTCCTGAAGAACTTCGAGGAATTGAAGCTGCCGCTCGACCAGTATTTCTACATGGCGCCGTTCAGCAGCGCGACGCAGGAGCAGATGGTCGAGATCGACGCGGCGCTGCGCGACAAGCTGCCCGAACTGAACGACCAGTACGCCAGGCACAACCAGGTGATGCTGGGCTCGGCCGCGACGGAATTGACCGATCTGTTCACCACCTTCCCGGTCAAGTCGGTCGCCGACATGAAGGGCCGCAAGATCGGCGCGTCGGGCGCGATGGGCCAGTACATGCGCAACACCGGCGCGGTGGTGGTGAACTCGTCGATGCTCGATTCCTTCATGAACATCAAGAACGGCGTGTACGAGGGCTATCCGATCTCGATCGTCCTCGCCGGTCCGTATCGCACCTACCAGTCCGCCAAGTACTACACCAAGGTGCAGTTCGGCGTGACCGCCACCTCCGGCATCACGCTCCACAAGGATACCTGGGCGAAGCTTCCGGCCTTCGTACAGACGATGTTCAAGGAGGAGACCCGGAACTGGGCGAAGTGGCAGGCCGACGTCGACCGGCAGCGCGACGCCCACTTCGTCGAGCTGATGAAGAAGAGCGGCGTGCATTTCGGCGAGCTCTCGGACGACGCGCGCCGCCAGTGGGCGAAGACGATGCCGAACATCGCGCAGGAATGGGCGCAGGGCCTCGACAAGCGCGGCCTGCCCGGGACCAAGGTGCTGACCGCCTACATGGACGAGCTGCGCGCCCGCCACATCCCGCTCGCCCGCGAGTGGGACAAGGAGTAGCAGCCGGCTGGCCCCGCGCGTCTTCGCGCGGGGTCGGTCGCGCGTTTCTTTAGGGAGGAACGATGCACGCAAAACGCATGGCCGCGGCCGCGCTTGCCGTCGTGGCGTTCGCCGCCGCGCCGGCCGGAGCCGAGACGGTCAAGATCACCGCGGTCGGGGCGCCGCCGCCCCAGGTGACGCCGGTCAAGGCGGTGATCGACTTTGTGATTCCTGAGATCAACAAGCGTCTCGCCGCCTCGGGCAAGGACTTCAAGATCGAGTGGAACACCGCTTGGGCGCAGAGCCTGGCGAAAACGACCGAGGTGCTCGAGACCGTGCAGGAAGGCATCGCCCAGTTCGGCGTGCAGCTCGTGATCTTCGAGGAATCGAAGCTGCCGCTCGAGCAGTACAGCCACGTCGTGCCGTTCGGCGTGACCGATCCGCTGGTGGCGCAGCAGATCGACGAGGAGCTGCGCAAGAAGGTGCCCGAGATGGACAAGTTCTGGGACAAGTACAACCAGGTTCGCCTGGCCGTCGCCGGGACGCTTCCTGTCGATCTTCTCACCACCTTCCCGGTCAAGGCCGTCGCCGACCTGAAGGGTCACAAGATCGGCGCGTCGGGTTCGATGGGCCAGTTCCTGCGCGGCACGCACGCGGTGATCGTCAACGGCGCGATGATCAATGCCTATACCGATATCAAGAACGGGGTCGAGGACGGCTATATCTCTTCGATCGGGCTCGCCTTTCCCTACAAGATCTTCGAGCCGGCACCGTACTTCACCTTCGTGCATTTCACGGCCTCGGTGACGGCCGAGCTGACGATGAACAAGGACGCGTGGAAGAAGATTCCGGATTTTGCCCAGGCGATTATTCGCGACGTCACCTCGCATTACGGCGACGTGTCGGTGAAGATCGACGAGGAGCGTGAAGCCGCCTTCAAGGACCTGATGAAGAAGAAGGGCACGCATTTCAGCGAGCTGCCCGCCGATCAGCGAAAGGCGTGGGCCGAGATGATGCCCAACGTGCCCAAGCAGTGGGCGGAGAACCTTGAGCATCGCGGCGAGCCGGGCATGAAGGTGCTAACCGCCTATATGGACGAGCTGCGCGCCCGCCACATCCAGACCTACCGCCAGTGGGACAAGGAGTAGGGCGGATGGCGCGGCGCGCGGGGGGCCACAAGGTCAGGGTCGACGACGACGTCTACGTCACGATGCGCGACGGGGTGCGCGTGGCGCTCCGCATCTATCGGCCGGACGCGCCGGGAAAGGTCCCGGCGCTGTTCGCCGCCTCGCCCTACCAGTACGACACCGACGACCTGCCGCACAGCCCGCTGTTCCTGACCCGCGAGACCGGGCCGATCCGATGGTATGTCGAGCATCACGGCTATGCCTATGTGCGCGCCGACACGCGCGGCTCGGGCAAGTCCGAGGGGGTGTACGGGCTCCTGGACAAGGCGGAGCAGGACGATCTCTATGAGGTGATCGAATGGATCGCCCGCCAGGACTGGTGCAGCGGCGCCGTCGGCGGCATCGGCCAGTCCTACTACGCCTGGACCCAGTGGTTCATGGGCATCCTGAACCCGCCGCACCTGAAATGCATCGCGCCCTATGACGGTGCGGTCGATCTCTATCGCGGCGTCGTCTATCACGGCGGCATCCCGTGCCTGTTCCTGCCCAACTGGTACCAGACGCTGCGCACGGCGAACCTGCATCGCCCCGCCAACCTGCCGGGCGGGGCCGACATGCCGATGGACATCGGCCATGAGATGGCGCGCCATCAGACCTACGACGCGTGGTGGCGCGAGCGGTCGCCCTACGAGCGGCTGGGCGAGATCAAGGTGCCGACGCTCACCATCGGCCATTGGGGCAAGCAGGGGCTGCATCTGCGCGGCAACGTGCTGGCCTACGAGGCGATCAAGGCGCCGGTGAAGCTCGACGTCACCGGGGCGCGCGACGTGTTCGAGGCGCACGACCAGTTCGAGCAGATCGATTATCACGAGCGCCATTTGCTGCCGTTCTACGACCGCTACCTCAAGGGCAGCGCGAACGGGTGGGAGAAGCGCGCGCCGGTCCGGCTCTACCAGTACGGCGCCGAGGAATGGCGCGAGGAGCGCGAATGGCCGCTGAAGCGCGCGGTGCCGACGCCGTTCCATCTCAGCGCGCGCAAATCGGGCAGCGTCACCTCGCTCAATGACGGAAGCCTCGCCGAATCCGCGCCCGCGCGCGGCGGCGGGGCGACGCCCTATCGCTATCCGGATCCGCGATGGAAGATCGGCGTCGTCGCCTTCGGCCCGAACGGGCCCGACCCGGTGGCGCGCGTGCTCACCTTCACCACGGCGCCGCTGGAGCGCGACCTCGACGTGATCGGGCCCATCGTGCTCGAGCTCTACCTCTCGTCCGACCAGATCGATACCGACGTGATCGTCAAGGTCGCGGACCAGCACCCGCAGGATTCGGAATCACGCAAGCAGGGCCGCCAGCCCGCCGCCAACGTGGTCGCAAAGGGCTGGCTCCGCGCGGCGCACCGCGAGAAGGACGCGGAGCGGTCGACGCCCTACCGGCCGTTCTACACCCATGCCAACCCGCAGCCGATCGTGCCCGGCGAGGTCTACAGGCTCGACGTCGAGGTGATGCCCTGCGCGTACCGCTTCAAGGCGGGCCACCGCATCCGGCTCGAGATCGCCAACGGCGACTCACCGCTGACCGATGCGATCTTCAGCCACCATTACGCCCACTACAAGGTGGGAGAGGACACGATCCACCACTCGCAGAAATACCCGTCGCGCCTGATCCTGCCGGTCGTGCCGCCCGGCGGGCGGACGCGGGGATAGGAAAAGGGGCGGGTCAGGGACCCGCCCCTACAAGTGAGATGGTTGGGCGTGTGTAGGGGCGACGCGTTACGCCGCCTTCTGCATCTTCTTGACCACCTCGACCAGCCCCTGGACCGACCCGACCGACTTGTCGAACTCGGCCTTCTCCTCGGCGGTGAGCTGAAGCTCGATCACGCGCTCGACGCCGCCCGCGCCGATCACCACCGGCACGCCGACATACAGCCCCTTCACCCCGTATTCGCCGTTCAGCAGCGCGCAGCAGGGCAGGACGCGCTTCTTGTCCTTCAAATACGCCTCGGCCATCTGGATGGCCGACGAGGCCGGCGCGTAGTAGGCCGAGCCCGAGCCGAGAAGCTGCACGATCTCGCCGCCGCCCTCGCGCGTGCGCTGCACGATCTCGGCGATGCGCTGGTCGGTGGTCCAGCCCATCTTGACCAGGTCGGGCAGCGGGATGCCGGCCACGGCCGAGTAACGCACCAGCGGCACCATCGTGTCGCCATGCCCGCCCAGCACGCTCGCCGTCACGTCCTCGACCGAGACCTTGAACTCCTCGGCCAGGAAGTAGCGGAACCGCGCCGAATCCAGGATCCCCGCCATGCCGACCACGCGGTTTGCCGGCAGGCCCGAGGCCTCGCGCAGCGCCCACACCATGGCGTCGAGCGGGTTGGTGATGCAGATCACGAACGCCTCGGGGCAGTGCTGCTTGATGCCCTCGCCGACCTGCTTCATCACGCCGGTGTTGATGCCGATCAGGTCGTCGCGGCTCATGCCCGGCTTGCGCGCGACGCCCGCGGTGACGATCACCACGTCGGCGCCGGCGATCGCGTCATAGCTGTCGGCGCCCGTCATCTTGGAGTCGAAATCCTCGACCGGCGACGATTCCACGATGTCCAGCGCCTTGCCGGCGGGGATGCCCTTGACGATGTCGAACAGCACGACGTCGCCCAGCTCCTTCAGCCCCACGAGATGGGCCAGCGTGCCGCCGATATTGCCCGCGCCGACCAGCGCGATCTTGTTGCGTGCCATGGTGATTCCCTGCGTTGCGTCTGGAGGTGGAGGTTGCGTAGCGCGATTCCCCGGATGGGGCAAGGCCGGCCGCGACCGTCCCGGTTTCAGCCAAAATGGACGGCGAGCCAGACGGTCGGCTGATCAGGATCGGTCCAGTCCACCCGGTGCCGCGCGCGGGCCGGAATCTGGACCCAGTCGCCCGGGCCGAGCGACACGGCCGTGTCCTCGCCCGCGAAGGACAGGCGCGCCCGGCCCGCCACCACCAGGACGAACTCGTGCCGCTCGCCGGTCAGCCATTCGCCCGCTGGCGTCGCCTGGCCCGACGAGACGATGCGCTCGATGCGGCAGGCGCCGGATTCGGCCAGCGTCGCGAAGCTCTCCGCATCCTCCGGGAAGCGCAGCCCGGTCAGCAGCCCGCCGCGCCGGGGCCCGCTCATGGCAGGTGCTCCGCCGCCAGGTACGCCTCGCTTTGCATCTCGGCCAGGCGCGAGGCGGCGCGGCGGAAGGCGGCGGCGCCCACGCCCTTGGGGTAGAGCGCGTCCGGCCCGGCCTCGGCCGAGGCGATCAGCTTCACCCGGTGCTCGTACAGGGTGTCGATCAGGTTCAGCAGCCGCTTCGCCTCGTCGCGCCGGTCCGGCCCCAGTAGCGGAATGCGGTCCAGGATCAGCGTATGGAAGCGGCGCGCGAGCGTGATGTAGTCCTCGGCGCCCAGGGCGCGGGCGCACAGATCGTCGAACCCGAACCGCGCCACGCCCATCGCCGCGCGCGGGACGACCACCTCGCGCCCCTTGACCACCAGCTTCTGCGGCCGGCCGCCATCGCCGCCGGTCAGCCGCGCGAAGGCGGCGTCCAGCGCGGCGGTCGCGGCCGCGCCCGCCGGGGCGTGCCACACCTGCATGCCGGCCATGGTCAGGCGGCGGTAATCGACGCCTGCGTCAAGCTCGATCACGTCCAGCCGATCCTCGATCAGCGCGATGAAGGGCAGGAAGCGCTCGCGCTGCAGCCCACCGGCATACAGGTCGCGGGGCGCGACGTTCGAGGTGGCGACGACCACGACCCCGGAATCGAACAGGGCGGTGAACAGGTTGGCCAGGATCATGGCGTCGGCGATATTCTCCACCTGGAACTCGTCGAAGCAGAGAAGCTGCGTCCTCGGCGGCGATCTCGGCCGCGTGCGCGGCCAGGGGATCGCGCGTGCCGCCGCCCTTGCGCAGGCGGTGCAGCGCGTCCTGCACCCCCACCATGAAATCGTGGAAATGCACGCGCCGCTTCCTGTCGGTCGGCGCGCTGTCGAAAAATAGCTGCATCAGCATCGACTTGCCGGCGCCGACCGGCCCGTGCAGGTAGACCCCGCGCGGCGGTGCTGCGGCGGGCGCGGTGCGGCGGAACAGGCTCAGCCGGGGTCGCGGGCCGTTGGCGCCCGCCGGGGCGTATGCCACCAGCGCCTCGTGCAGCGCCTGCAGCCGCTCGGCCGCGCGCGCCTGCACCTTGTCTTCGTGCAGCCCGCCCTCGTCGATGCGGGCGCGGTACGCGGCCAGGGGACCGGCGGTCATGTCGTGCGCCGCGGCCATCCCCTCACCCCGTCCCACTCCCGAGGGAGAGGGGGCGCTGAAAGGCGGCCCGCGTCGAGTGCCGCCAAATTGGTGCGACGGCACGTTGCGGAGTGAAGCACAGGGATCCCTCTCCCATGGGAGAGGGACAGGGTGAGGGGCGAGGATCAGCGGCGGCTCGCGATCAGCTTTTTGGTCTCGGCGATCGCCTTGGCCGGGTTCAGGTTCTTCGGGCAGGTCTTGGTGCAGTTCATGATGGTGTGGCAGCGATAGAGCCGGAACGGGTCCTCCAGCGCATCGAGCCGCTCGCCGGTGTGCTCGTCGCGCGAATTGGCGATCCAGCGATAGGATTGCAGCAGCACGGCCGGGCCCAGATAGCGCTCCGGGTTCCACCAGTAGCTCGGGCACGCGGTGGTGCAGCAGAAGCACAATATGCACTCCCACAGCCCGTCGAGCTGCTTGCGCTCCTCGACCGACTGCAGCCGCTCCGATCCCGCGGGGGCCGGGCTCTCCGCCTTCAACCACGGCTCGATGGCGGCGTACTGCGCGTAGGCGTGCTTCAGGTCGGGCACCAAATCCTTCACCACCGGCATGTGCGGCAGCGGATAGATCTTGGCGTCGCCCGAGATGTCGTCGATCGGCTTGGTGCAGGCCAGCGTGTTGGTGCCGTCGATGTTCATGGCGCACGACCCGCAAACCCCTTCGCGGCACGAGCGGCGGAAGGTCAGCGTCGCGTCCATCTCGTTCTTGATCTTGATCAGCGCGTCCAGGACCATCGGCGCGCAGCTGTCCATGTCCACGTCGTAGCTGTCGACGCGCGGCGTCTCGCCCGAATCCGGGTCCCAGCGATAGACCTTGAAGGTCTTGGTGTTCTTCGCGCCCGCGGGCGCGGCGACCTTGCGGCCTTCGCGGACCTTCGAATTCGCGGGAAGGGTGAACTCGGCCATCTTCGTTCCTCAATACACGCGCTTCTTGGGCGGGATCGGCGCCACGTCGTTCGACAGCGGGTTCTGGTGCACCGGGCGGTAGTCGAACCGCGTCTCGCCCGTGTCGTTGTCGAGCCAGATGCGCGTGTGCTTCATCCAGTTGGCATCGTCGCGGTCGGGATAGTCCTCGCGCGCGTGCGCGCCGCGGCTCTCCGGCCGGTTGGCGGCCGAGTCCAGCGTGACCACCGCCTGGGCGATCAAATTGTCGAACTCCAGCGTCTCGGCCAGGTCGGAGTTCCAGATCAGCGACCGGTCGCTGACGCCGATGTCGCCGCGCTGCGCCCACACCTCGCGGATCAGCTTCTGGCCCTCCTCCAGCACCTCGCCGGTGCGGAACACGGCGCAGTTCGCCTGCATGATGCGCTGCATCCGATTGCGCATCTCAGCGGTCGGCGTCCTGCCCTTGGCGTTGCGCCGCGCGTCGAACCGGTCGAGCGCCGCCTCCACGCCGTTCGCGCGCGGCTCGGGGATCGCGGCGCCGGGCTTCATCGTCTCGGCGCAGTGGTCGGCGGCCGCCTTGCCGAACACGACGAGGTCGAGCAGCGAGTTCGAGCCCAGCCGGTTGGCGCCGTGGACGGATACGCAGGCCGCCTCGCCGATCGCCATCAGGCCGGGCACGACGGATTCCTTGTCGCCGTTCTTCGAGGTCAGCACCTGGCCGTGATAGTTCGTCGGCACGCCGCCCATGTTGTAGTGCACGGTAGGCAGCACCGGGATCGGCTCCTTGGTCACGTCGACGCCGGCGAAGATGCGCGCCGTCTCGGCGATGCCGGGCAGGCGCTCATGGATCACCTCGGGGCCGAGATGCTCCAGGTGCAGGTGGATGTGGTCCTTCTCGGGACCGACGCCGCGCCCCTCGCGGATCTCGATGGTCATCGAGCGCGAAACCACGTCGCGCGAGGCCAGGTCCTTGGCGTGCGGCGCGTAGCGCTCCATGAAGCGCTCGCCCTCCGAGTTGGTGACGTAGCCGCCCTCGCCGCGCACGCCCTCGGTGATCAGGCAGCCGGCGCCATAGATGCCGGTCGGGTGGAACTGCACGAACTCCATGTCCTCGCACGGGATGCCGGCGCGCAGCGCCATGCCGTTGCCGTCGCCGGTCTGGGTGTGCGCGCCGGTGCAGGAGAAGTAGCAGCGCCCGTACCCGCCGGTCGCCAGAACGGTCATGCGCGCGTTGAAGCGGTGGATCGTGCCGTCGTCCAGGTTCCAGGCGAGCACGCCCTTCACCGCCCCCTCGTCGTCGGTGATCAGGTCCAGCGTGAAATACTCGATGAAGAACTCGGCGCGGTGCTTCAAAGACTGCTGGTACAGCGTGTGCAGAATGGCGTGGCCGGTGCGGTCGGCGGCCGAGGCGGTGCGGTGCGCGGGCGGGCCCTCGCCATAGTCGGTGGTCATGCCGCCGAACGGGCGCTGGTAGATCTTGCCCGCCTCGGTGCGCGAGAACGGCACGCCGAAATGCTCGAGCTCGATCACCGCTTCCATCGCGCCACGGCACATGAATTCGATCGCGTCCTGGTCGCCGAGCCAGTCGGCGCCCTTGACCGTGTCGTACATGTGCCAGCGCCAGTCGTCCTTGCCCATGTTGCCGAGCGCGGCCGAAATGCCGCCCTGGGCCGCCACGGTGTGGCTGCGCGTGGGAAAGACCTTGGTGATGCAGGCGGTCTTGAGGCCCTTCACCGCCATGCCCATTGTGGCGCGCAGCCCGGCCCCGCCGGCGCCGACGACCACCACGTCATAGGCGTGATCGATGATCTCGTAGGAATTCGCCATCGTCCCCTCCCGCTCAGCCCGCGAACGCGACCTTGGCGACCGCGAACACCGCGGCGACGCCGAGCGCGAAGGCCGCGGCCTTGACCCCGAGCAGGCAGACGAACTTGAGCCAGGGCGTGTGCACGTAGTCCTCGACGATCACGTTGAGGCCCAGATGGCCGTGATAGAACCCGACCGACACCATCAGGATCATCAGGATCGCGTTGGCCGGCGCGTGCAGGCTGGCGCGCGCCGCGGCGAACGGCTCACCCAGCGTCGCGCAGACATAGGCGACGAACCACAGCATCAGGGGCACGAGCGCGAGCGCGGTCAGGCGCTGGCCCCACCAGTGGGCGACGCCCTCGTGGGCCGAGCCGAGCCCGCGGGCGCGGGCGATGGGCGAGCGCAGGCTCATCAGAACGCCCCCAGCCGGGAATAGCCCCAGATCCAGGCGGCGAAGGTCAGCACCACCGAGGCGATGACGACGGTCCAGCCCGACCGTGTGACGGTGGGCAGCTCGAATCCCACCACCGCGTCCCAGCACAGGTGCCGGATGCCGTTGCACAGATGGTAGAACAGCGCCCACGACCAGCCGAACAGCAGCAGCCTGCCGTACCAGGCGCCGCAGAACGACATCGCGGTGTCGTAGGCGTCCGGCCCGTAGGCCAGCGCGATCAGCCACCACGCGAGCAGCAGCGTGCCGGCGCTCAGCGCGATCCCCGTCGCGCGATGGGTGATCGACAAAACTGACGTGATTTGCGGCCGGTAAATCTGCAAATGGGGAGACAGGGGCCGTTCGCCCGTGGACATCGGCAGCCTCTTGGCGATTCTGGTCGTTTCATGGCGCGGCAGGCGCCGCTTCCCCCGTGTTAGTCCCTCGCCCGCCGCAAGTCAACGGAACGGCAAGGGGCCGGCCCTACCCGCGCGCGTAGGGATCGGGCGGGTTCTCCTCGGGCTGGAGGTCGAGGCGGATCGTGCCGTCCGCGACCTTCAGGCTGACCCGGCGCAGCGCGTCGCCCTCGCACGGGCCCAGCACGCACACCCCGTCCTCGATGGTGAACTCTGCCCCGTGCAGCGAGCACAGGATTTGCGTCTTCTCGTAGTTGAGGAACTGGTCCTGCTTCCAGTCGAGCGTCGCGCCGTAATGCGGGCACCAGTTCATGTAGCCGTACACCTCCGCGCCCTTGCGCACGACGAACATGTAGCGCGCGCCGCGCGCCGTCTCGATGCGGAACTCCTTGCAGCCCGGATCGTCGAGCTCGTCGACGCGGCACAGCACCGCGCCGTTGGGCAGGACCGGCTTGGGCAGGTTCACGGCTTCACCCCGCCCATGCGGCACAGGATCTTCCAGTGCTCCGCCTCGACCGGCTGCACCGACAGGCGCGAGAACTTCACCAGCGTCATGTCGGCGAGCGAAGGCTCGTTCTTCGCCTGCTCCAGCGTGACCGGCGTCTTCAGCGCCGCGCGTGCCTCGACGTCGACCATCACGAACTTCCCGGTGGGATCGGTGTGGTCGGGATAGGCCTCGCGCACCACCTCGACCGTGCCGACGATCCGGCGCTCCTTTCCGGAATGGTAGAAGAAGCCTTTGTCGCCCTTCTTCATCGCCTTCATGTTGTTGGCCGCCTGGTGGTTGCGCACGCCGTTCCACGGCTCCGGCCCCTTCTTCGCCATCTGCTGGTCCCACGACCACGCCTCGGGCTCGGACTTGAACAGCCAGTACGCCATCGCTCGTTTCCTTTCCCCCTCAGTCCGCGACCGCCTCGGCCCGGAACGGCCGGGCGAGAAGCGCCGCGATCGCATCGTCGATCGCCGTGCCGTGATGCAGAACGGCCTCCACCGCCCGGCTGATCGGCATGTCGATGCCGTGCGCGGCCGCCAGCGCCACCACCGCCGGCGCGCTCGCCACCCCTTCGGCCACCGACCGGCGCGCGGCCAGAATATCCGACAGCGCCTCGCCGCGCCCCAGCGCGACGCCGAGCGAATAGTTGCGCGAGGCGACCCCGGTGCAGGTCAGCACCAGGTCGCCGAGACCCGACAGCCCCATCATCGTCTCGGCCTTGCCGCCCATCGCCAGCGCCAGGCGGGTCATCTCCGCCAGACCGCGCGTGACCAGGGCGGCGCGGGCGTTCTCGCCCAGCCCGCGCCCCTCGACGATGCCGCAGCCGATGGCCAGCACGTTCTTCACCGCCCCGCCGAGCTGCGCGCCCACCGGGTCGTCGCCCAGATAGGGCCGGAAGGTCGCGCTGCCCAGCGCCGCCACCAGCGCCGCGCCGAGCGCCGCGTCGGTCGCGGCCAGCGTCACGGCAGTGGGCAGGCCGCGCGCCACCTCGTGGGCGAAGGTGGGACCGGACAGGACGGCGAGGGGGGCCTGGGGCCGAATCTCGGCGCAAATCTCGCTCATCAGCGCACCCGACGCCTGCTCGATCCCCTTGGCGCAGACCACCGCCGGGGTCGCCGGGTCAAGATGCGGCGCCAGGTCCGCCAAGGTCGCGCGCAGGAACTGGGCGGGGACGGCCAGCAGCACCGCGTCCGCCCGCGCCGCCTCGGCCAGCTCCGACGTGGCGCGGATGGCCGGGTCGAGCACGACGCCGGGCAGGAATGGAGTGTTGGCGTGGGCGCCGGTAATCTCGCGCGCCACCTCGGGCTCGCGCGCCCAGATCGCGACCGCACGTCCGGCACGCCGCGCGACCAGGGCAAGCGCAGTGCCCCACGCGCCGGCGCCGATGATCCCGATCGTTTCCACCGCGCGGTTATAGCAGGGCCGCCGCCGCGCGCGGCGAGGAAAAGCCAGCCGAAGGCGCGGGCTGCCGCGGCGTATGTCCCGGCCGGCGCGCGCTTCGCGTCCACCACCCCCCCTTGGCGGGGGAGGCCAGGACGTGCGAGCCGCCTATGGCGTCCGGCTCAGGCGGCGATCTCGACCAGCTCGATCTCGAAGGTCAGGTCCTCGCCGGCCAGCGGATGGTTGGCGTCAAGCGTGACGGCGCTGTCCGACACCTCGACCACCGTCACCAGCAGCGGATGGCCTTCCTTGTCCGACGCTTCGAGCCGCATGCCCGGCTCGACCTCGAGCCCCGGCGGGATCTGGGCGCGCTCGATCTCCTGCACCGCCTCGGGGCGGTGGTCGCCATAGGCTTCCTGCGAGGGGATGGTCACGCTGCGGGATTCGCCCGGCGCCATCCCGATCACCGCGTTCTCGAAGCCCGGAATCACCGCGCCACGGCCGATGGTGAACTCCAGGGGATCGCGTCCGGACGACGAATCGAATTGCTGGCCGTCCTCGAGCGTGCCGGTGTAGTGGACCCGCACTGTGTCGCCGATCTTCGCTTGTGCCATATGCTGCTCCTCTCCGGAACTCGAAAAGCCGGTCGCTCGACACGAACCGGCTCGGCCCGTACGCACCATACCGACTGAGTTGGGCCCTCGCCACCCCGGATAGAAGGGGCAGGCGGCGAAAAGGCCACGGATTCGCCATTTTTCGGGGAAAACGCCTACACGGCGCCGCGCCTGGGCGAGGGGCATGGCCGGGGGGCGCGGCGCAGGGGCCGCACGGGCGCCGCGGGACCGGCCCCGAGGGGCCGGTGCCACGCGTGCCCGGCCGGTCCGGTAGGGTGCCAGCGTATCTCCGGACCGACCGAAATCATGTTCGCCACGTACAAGTCTTCATCGGAACATATGAAGAGTCAAGTCAGTTACGATCAAGATCATCCCAAGTCTTATTGGGAGGCGGCCCATGGCAAATCTGACCAGATTTCCTCGATTGGGCCGCGCAGCCATCCCAAACCTCACGCGCGGGTGGGGACACGCCCATGGACACGGGACGGGCCGGCACATGGCTCTTCGAGCGATGCCGCAGATTCCGGGCCCATCTCTCCGCCGCGATGGCGTCCGTCGTATGGCATTCGCTGCGACCGAAGCCCGCTTCTGGGAAACGAAAACGGGGCCGCGTTGCGGCCCCGTTCCCGTCGTCCTTGATGTTGGGCTGGATTAGAAGTCCATGTCGCCCATGCCGCCCGGAGGCATGGCCGAGCCCTTCTTCTCCGGCTTTTCGGCGATCATCGCCTCCGTGGTGATCAGGAGGCCCGCGACCGACGCTGCATCCTGCAGCGCGGTGCGCACCACCTTGGTCGGATCGATGATGCCGGACTTCACCATGTCGCCGTAGGTCATCGTCTGGGCGTCGAAGCCCCAGTTCGTGTCCTTCGCCTCGCTGAGCTTGCCGACCACGACCGCGCCGTCGGTGCCGGCGTTCTCGGCGATCTGGCGGGCGGGCGCCTGGATGGCGCGGCGCACGATGTCGATGCCGACCTGCTGGTCGTGGTTGGCGACCTTCAGGTTGGCCAGCGCCTTGGCCGAATGCAGGAGCGCGACGCCGCCGCCGGCGACGACGCCCTCCTCCACCGCGGCGCGGGTCGCATGCATCGCGTCGTCGACGCGGTCCTTGCGCTCCTTCACCTCGATTTCGGTCGCGCCGCCGACGCGGATCACCGCGACGCCGCCCGCGAGCTTGGCCAGCCGCTCCTGCAGCTTCTCGCGGTCGTAGTCCGAGGTGGTCTCCTCGATCTGCGCGCGGATCTGGCTGCAGCGGCCCTCGATCTCGGACTTCTTGCCGGCGCCGTTGACGATGGTGGTGTTGTCCTTGTCGATCAGGACGCGCTTGGCCTTGCCCAGCATGTCGATCCCGACATTCTCGAGCTTGATGCCGAGATCCTCGGAGATCACCTGGCCGCCGGTCAGGATCGCGATGTCCTCGAGCATGGCCTTGCGGCGGTCGCCGAAGCCGGGCGCCTTGACGGCGGCGACCTTGAGCCCGCCGCGCAGCTTGTTGACCACCAGGGTGGCCAGCGCCTCGCCCTCGATGTCCTCGGCGATGACCAGCAGCGGCCGGCCCGACTGGACCACCGATTCGAGCAGCGGCAGCATGGCCTGCAGGCCCGACAGCTTCTTCTCGTGCAGGAGGATGTACGGGTCCTCGAGCTCGACCTGCATCTTCTCGGCGTTGGTCACGAAGTAGGGCGAGATGTAGCCGCGATCGAACTGCATGCCCTCGACCACCTCGAGCTCGGTGGCGAGCGACTTGGCCTCCTCGACGGTGATCACGCCCTCGTTGCCGACCTTCTGCATCGCCTCGGCGATCATGTTGCCGATCTCGCGCTCGCCGTTGGCCGAGATGGTGCCGACCTGGGCGATCTCCTCGTTGGTCTTGATCTTCTTGGTGCGCTTCTTGATGTCCTCGATGACGGTCTCGACCGCCAGGTCGATGCCGCGCTTCAGGTCCATCGGGTTCATGCCGGCGGCGACCGCCTTGGCGCCCTCGCGCACGATCGACTGGGCGAGCACGGTGGCGGTGGTGGTGCCGTCGCCCGCGATGTCGGAGGTCTTGGAGGCGACCTCGCGCACCATCTGGGCGCCCATGTTCTCGAACTTGTCGGCGAGCTCGATCTCCTTGGCGACGGTCACGCCGTCCTTGGAGATGCGCGGCGCGCCGAACGACTTGTCGAGCACGACGTTGCGGCCCTTCGGGCCCAGCGTCACCTTCACCGCGTTGGCGAGGATGTCGACGCCGCGCAGCATCCGGTCGCGCGCGTCGGTGGAGAACTTGACTTCCTTGGGTGCCATATTCGTCTTCCCTTACTCGGCGGATCAGGCCGCGCGGCGGCGCGATGACGCGCCGGCGTCCTCGAACACGGCCATGATGTCGGATTCGCTCATGATCAACAGCTCCTCGCCGTCGATCTTTACCTCGGTGCCCGACCACTTGCCGAACAGCACGCGGTCGCCGGGCTTCACGTCGGGCGCCACGACCTCGCCCTTTTCGTTGCGGGCGCCGGGGCCGACGGCCACGACCTCACCCTGCTGCGGCTTCTCCTTGGCGGTGTCGGGGATGATGATGCCGCCGGCGGAACGCGCCTCTTCCTCGATGCGGCGCACGACCACGCGGTCGTGCAGGGGTCGGAACTTCATCGCTCACCTCTTTCGCAAGCTGATTATCGGGTTCTCGTTGGGGTGTCGCTGCCAGCACTCGTGTTAGCACTCTGGTGCGACGAGTGCTAACAGCGATGGCGCGAATTTGGGCGCGGGCGCGCCCCTTGTCAAGCGCCGTGCGCGGCGCTGTTACTCATCTCCGCCTTCGGCTGCTAAGCATTTCAATTCATTAGACGATTCCATTCCTCGCGATTGTCGGAACCAATCGGCGATGGTACGGTTCTTCTTCCGTGGCGTGGGCAAGTCGACGGAGCGGCGGATGCGGGCGAGGCTGACGCGGCAAGTGGCGGAGCGGGAGCGCCAGCGGTTGATGTTCGTCCAGGGGTACCGGCTGGCGACCGCGGAGATCGTGTACCGCATGCCGGACCATCCGGACCTTCTGCAGAGCTACGTGTGGCAGGATTACGACCTGCCGCCGCGCTACCCGGCGCTGTCGAAGTTCCTGGCCTTCTGGGAGGCCAACCTCGACGGCAAGCTGCATTCGGTGCGCGTCACCAGCGCCGGGCTGATCGGGCCGGCCAAGGTGCGCAACTCCGAAAGCTTCATGATCCATTAGCCGCTGCGGTCGAGCCATCCCCGCTTGGACGGGACCGGCGCGCCGCACCATGGGTCGGCCGGCGGCACGGTGTAGAGTTCGGCCGGCTTCGGGTGTAGCAGCGCCTCGAACGGGCCGGCGAGCTTCGGCCCGAGCGGCGAGGGCAGCAACCACGCGGCCCAGACCAGCGCCCGTGTGACATCCGCGCCGTAGCCGAAGCCGGTGGGCGGCAGCGTTCCGATGCGCCTCCAGCAGGCCGGGACGCCGGGCATCTCCACATCCATCGTTGACCGCCCCCAGGTCTGGCGGTCGAATACGACCAGTACCCGAGGGCCCGCGGCCGGCTGCGGGCGCAGATCGTGCAGGTCGCCGACCGCCGGCGTGCCCGTCGGCGACCGCAACAGAGCATGAAATCTCGAAATGCGCGCCGCCCAATTGGTAGCGTAGACCTTGTCCTCCGGATGCGACATCGCGAAGGCTTCGGCCGCTTCGCCGTTGGCGACCCAGGCGCGGGCATCTTGCTGCGCGAGGGCGGCCAAGAGCACGCCACCCACCACGACGACTGCCAATGTGCCGGCTCGCCACCCTCGGCCCATCGACGAGACGCCGTACCCGCCCGCGATCGCTAACGGCGCAAGGAAAATCGTCATGTAGTTGGACTGCTTCATCACGAAGCGTAGCGGAGAGAACGACACGGGCGTAAGTGAAAAGGCAGCCAATAGCCCGATAAGCCAAATGCTTTCAAAAATGGCAAAGCGTTGGCTAGTCGGAGGGAAGCTGCGGCGCCTAACAAACATTGTCGCGACTCCAAACGTCGCTAGATATCCCGCGAGCCAAGTGTGTCGGACGTTCTCAAAAAGAAATTCAAGGTAGTAGAACGGTGAATCCTTCACTTTGATAGCGACCCAAGCTCCGCCGACCAGCGAGCGCATTACGGCTATTTCGTGAAAAAAGTCGCCTGAAATCGCCCACATGAATACGCAGTTCAACAGGAACATGGCGAGTGCGCCGCAGGCCGCATATAACCAGGACCACTTCCATTGCCATTTAACCAGCGCATAAAGTGCAAATGCAAATAAGAACAGAACAGAGGCTTCCTTGATCCAGAGGGCCCACCCGGCTGCAATCCCCGCCGCGAGATAGAACGATTGGCAATTTGTCCGCTCGCCTTTCCAGAACAACGCGAAGGTGAGTGTAATTGCAAATGCAAGCAGTGGATCGGCGTGGATGCTGGTGGCATGCACGATATGCAAAGGGATAAAGCCGAGGATGATAGCCGCTGACAGGGCCGCTTTCGCGCCCCAAGCTTCCCGGACCACGGTAGCGACCACAACGAGCTCACCGAGCGAGCAGAGCAGGGGAACCAGCGCTGCGGACCAGAGACTGGTGCCAAACAGCCACATGGCGCCGGCGATAGGGAAGTTAACGCCAAAGCGAATGGCCCCGATATAGTCGCTAGAGCTCAACTGTCCATGCACAATTTCGAGCGCACTCGAGAAATATACTAGGTCATCAGAAGCAAACATACCGCGAAATAGGGCGAGACGGACGGCAGCTGCTATTAACACGATACCTGCGAGCTTGATCCTGAATGAATTGAACGATTCATCTGCTGGTGAGTAGTCCGCGTGCAGTGCGCTTATAGGACGCTCCGCCGCGTGGGTTGTCCTTCTAATCTCTGAAGACAATGTACCGATTCCCCAAATAGAATATCAATGTGTATACAGGTACGCCAAACGCCTGGGCTAAATAGCTGCTTATTGGCAGAGAATCCCTAAGAAACAAAACAGTAGTTATGTTTGCCATATAAGATACGCAGAATACTAATAAAAATCGAAAAGCAGATAACATAACTCGGCCAGAATGATTGAATGTCCAATTTCGATTTAACGAAAAACTGACGCAAAGACCGAAAGAATAGCCGATAAAATTTGCCCTCGTATCGTCTAGTCCAAACTGCCATTTAAGAAAATATATTGTGGCAAGTCCAACTATAGTATTGAGTATGCCGACCGCAAAAAATCGAAGCATAGTATGCAATTCATTAATATTAATATAGTGCAAAATTCGATCCATCTCGGCGCGCCGCAGCCAACGTAAGAGGAGTTGTTTTGTCCTCTGGTTGCAGCGAGACGCCATCTGGAGTTTTCGCTAGATTTATCTAGTATTTTCTCGCTATTACAAAATACTGGGCCCCCAGGGGCAGCCAAGTCATATGCCGCTCAAGCACACGCAAGAATTGAAGTCCAGCAGGAAAGAAAATCCGGTAGCGAACGTGTCCCTGAAATCCAGCTGCGGCAAAGCGCTGCTTCAGAACAGCCGCACGGATCAGGTGTGCATTTTCGTCGAAGGGGCAGGTATTGACGGCGTGCAGGGTCAGCGGGTTGTAGGGATTGTGTTCGAACACGCAGGCAAGTCCACCGGGCGCGAGCACCCGGGCGAACTCCCGGAGAATGTTGACGTGTTCGTCATGCGCGATGTGGTGAAACACGCAGGCGGCGAAGACGACGTCGAACGTTCCGTCACCCATGGGCAGATGTCCGCCGTCGAAATGGACAAACTTGGCATGGTCTGCAAAACGTTCGCGCCCGACAGCGAGGCTTTTGGCCGAGACATCTAGACAGGTGAGCCGCGCCTCGGGCATGTGCTTGCGGACGAAGGGGACCGACGTGCCGACGCCGGCGCCGAAATCGAGCATCCGGACCGTTCCGCCACCCGGGCGCGCCGTGTGCAGCTCAGTGGCCAAATCTTTGATCTTGTATTCGGCGAAAAACTCGGGAGCCTCGCCAGATACAGCGATGTTTGCCGCGTGAATGCTTCGGTATTCGTCTGCGAATTTGTCGAACTCGGTTTCGTCGATCATTGTTCGGCCACATGGACAGGTGCTACGGTGTTGGGGGGGAGTCGCCGGTGCTGCTCTGCAAAACCGGCAATCCGTTCGACCATGTAACGCGGTCTGGCTTTCACCTCGGCGTAGGTCTTGGCCAGATACTCGCCAAGCATGCCGATGGAGAAGATTTGGATTCCACCAAGGAAGTACATGGGTAGCACCACTGACGTCCAGCCGGGGACCGCGTCCTCACTGAACAGCTTCACCCACAAGGCCCATAGGCTCACCAGCATCGTTCCGAGAAATACCGCGAAGCCTGTGAACGTGATCAGCCGCAATGGCACCACCGAGAACGAGGTGATGGCCTCTAGCGCCAGGGCGACCATTTTGCGCAGTGGGTATTTCGACTCACCAGCGAACCGGGCCGCACGGTCGTAATACACGATCTCGGAGCGGAACCCGAGGAGGGGAATGATGCCCCGAAGATACAGATTCACCTCACGATACTGTTTCAGGCTTTCCACCGCGCGGCGGCTCATCAGGCGATAGTCCGCGTGGTGGCGTATGGACTCGGCGCCCAGCGCCGCTATGACGCCATAGAACAGCGAGGCCGTGCCGCGCTTGAACAGGGAGTCCGTGCCGCGCTTGCGGCGCACACCATAGACGATTTCGGTGCCGGACCCGAACCGGTCCACCATCTCACGGATCGCACCGATGTCGTCCTGCAGGTCCGCGTCGATGCTGACGATGGCGTCACCCTCGGCGGTAAAGAGGCCGGCCAGCAGCGCGTTCTGATGCCCACGGTTGCGCGACAGCTTGATACCGGCAACGTGCGGGTCCTCGCGCGAGAATTGGTCGATGAGGGCCCAGGTCCGGTCGCGGCTGCCGTCGTCGACGAAGTAGACGGCGCTGTCATCGGAAATCTTTCCTTCGGCCGCCAGCTCGCGGATCAGCGCTACCAATCGCTTGCGGGTCTCCGGGAGGACCTCCTCCTCATTGTAGCAAGGGACCACTATGGCGAGGGTCGGAACGTCTTGCATACCGGACAGTCCATAGCAGCGACCTCGTTAGATATACCCTAAGCGGATACGCTACGATAGAACGCGCGACCCGTTAAGATTTCCCCCTTCCCATCCCATTGACCCGGGCGCGCGGTTCCGGTTCACTCCGTCGCCTCACGGGCGTCCATCGGGAAGGGAACGAACATGGCACTCAAGGTCCGCCGCGTCGTGTCGGCCGACGACAAGAACGGCAAGGCGATCATCGCGATCGACGACTATCCGGAGGTGATCCAGCGCGCGCCGGGCGGCAGCCAGACCGTCAATGTCTGGATGACCGACAAGACGCCCGCCGAGATGACCACCGAGGACACGGCGAAGAAGATCTCCAAGGTGCCGCCGCCGCTCGACGGCTCGATCTTCCGCATCATCGAGTTCCCGCCGGACAAGATCCGCCCCGCACGTCGCCAATCCGGCCGAGCACCGCAAGTCGATGGGCGTGTCGATGGGCGGGACCGAGGCGCGCCATCCCGGCATGCACCGCACCGAATCCATCGACTACGCGCTGATCCTGGACGGCGAGATCGACATGCTGGTCGACGACGACAAGGAGGTCCACCTCAAGAAGGGCGACGTTGTGGTCCAGGGCGCGTGCAACCACGCCTGGGCGAACCGGGGCGACAAGCCCTGCACCATCGCCTTCATCCTGATCGGCGCCAAGGTGCCGTGGGCCGGCAAGGGCTACTGAGAAGTCTCTCGTCAGGGGAAGCGGCTCCGGCCCGCTTTCCCGGCCGGCATCCATACCAGCATGATGTCGCTGGTGGCCGGGCGGGGGAGCGGGCCGGGACCGGAATTCGGAGAACGAACGCCATGACCCTCAACGTGCGCCGCGTGGTGACCGGTCACGACGCGGCCGGCAAGGCCGTGATCCTGCGCGACGACGTGCCGGCCGAGCAGGTGCGCGAGCGCACCGGCACGCGCTCGCAGCAGATCTGGTTCACCGAGAGCGCGGACGAGCTGCCCACCGCCGCCGACCCGACGCCCCGGATCACGGGAACCAACCCGCCGCTCGCCGGCTCGATCTTCCGGATTCTCGAGATCCCGCCGGAGAACTCCTACCCGCCGCGCACCGAGGACGACGCCGACGAGCACCGGCGCTCGACCGGCGTCGAGGTGGGAAGGCTGGGCAAGGGCAAGCATCCCGGCATGCACCGGACGCACTCGATCGACTACGCCCTCATCCTCGAGGGCGAGATCGACATGCTGGTCGACGAGGACGAGGTGCATCTCGAGGCGGGCGACATGGTCGTGCAGGGCGCGTGCAACCACGCCTGGGCCAATCGCAGCGACGCGCCGTGCAAGATCGCCTTCATCCTGATCGGCGCGACGGTCGACTGGAAGGCGTAGGGCGGACCCGACCGCGGCGCTTGAGCACGAAGGGCGTGGCGCCGGCGATCAGCATCAGGACGGCCGACGACGAGGCGAGCCCGACCATCGGGATCGGCGTGCCGTCGGCGAACACGCCCACCAGCTCGGTCAGCACCGCGGCGAAGAACAGCGACATGAACGAGCCGATCCCCGCCGCGGTGCCGGCGAGCTCGGGCACCGCGCGGATCGCGCCGGCCTGGGCGTTCGGCAGGGCGAGCCCCTGCGAGAACGTCACCACCATGCCGGGAACGAAGATCACGAGGGGATCGAGCCGTCCCGACAGCACCAGCCCCGCCTGGGCGAAGACGGCGGTGATGGACACGAGCGAGCCGACGAGCACCATCGTCTCGAGGGCGATCCGGCCCGACAGGCGCCCGGCCGTGAACGTCCCGCAGGTAAAGGCGAGCGGCATGCCGAGGAAGAAGAGCCCGTACTCGGTCGCCGAGCGGTGCAGCGTGTCGCGCATCAGGTAGGTCGCCGACACCGCGATGGCGAAGAATGCCCCCGACGAAAAGCCCGACTGGCAGACGAAGCCGGTGAAACGCGCGCTGGAGAACAGGCGCACGTAGCTCGACACCAGCGACACGGCCTCGCCCACCGCGCGGCGCGGCCGGTGCGTCTCGAACAGCACGAACCAGGCGAGGGCGGTCACCACCAGCCCCGCCGCCAGCGCCACCAGGAAGATCGAGCGCCAGCCGAAATGGTCGATCAGCGCGCCGCCCAGCGGCGGGGCGATCATCGGCCCGATCGTGTAGGCCATCGTCAAATAGGCGATCGCCTTGACCAGCCGGTCCTCGCCATAGACGTCGCGGGCGATGGCGCGCGACAGCGCCGTGCCGGCCGCGGCGCCGACCGCCTGCAGGATGCGGCCGCAGACGAACAGCCAGATCGACTGGGCGAACAGCGAAGCCACCGTGCCGGCGAGGAACAGCCCCATCCCCCACAGCAGCGTCGGCCGCCTTCCGTAGCGGTCGGACAGCGACCCGTAGGCGAGGGTGAGGAACGCCATGGCGAACAGGGTCGCGCTGAGGGTGAGCTGCGCGACGGATTCGTCGACGCCGAAATCCACCTTCACCGCCGGCATCGCCGGCAGGAACAGGTGCACGGCGAGAGGGCCGATCAGCGTGATCGCCGCCAGCGAGACGGCGAACAGGCGGCCGGGCGCGCGGGTTTCGGCCATCGCGCGCCTAGCGTCCGCCGGCGCCGAGGCGGACATGGCGCCGCTTCGCGCCCACCGCGCCCCAGGTCGCAACGCAGTACGGCACGCGGTAGGTCAAAGCCAGCTTCCACTTCACCGGCCACGGCCCGGCCAGGATCGCATCGCCCTGGTTGATCGCGACCAGGATGGTGCGGACCACCAGCGCGATGTTCAGAGCACTGGTGGGCGTGCCCTCGCCGAGGGCGAGTTCGAGGAAGCGCGGCTGCGGCGACATGATGCGGGAATCCCGTGCGCGGTCGGCTGGCTATAGCGCGTTTCGGGCCGTGGCGGAACCGGCGCCGGCAGGGGCGATTGACGCCGGCCGCCGCGCCGCGCATGTTGGGCCCGAATCGTGGCGGGCGGTGGCCGCCCCATGACAACGAGACGACGACAACAGGGAGGTGACGCCATGACCCGCATTCCCGCATGCTTGGCCGTGCTGGCGGCCGCGGTCGCGCTGGCCCAGCCGGCGGCGGCGGCCGAACGCACGTTGAAGCTCCTGGTGTTCCACAAGGGCACCTCGATCATGAACGTCGCGGTCGACGACTTCGCGAACAAGATCAACGCGGACGGCAAGGGCGTGCTGCAGGTGCAGATGCCGCTGGTCGGTCCTTCGGCCATCCCCCCCGCCCAGATGGGCAACGCCGTGAAGAACGGCATCGTCGACATCGCGGCCGTGCCGGCGTCCTACGTCCAGCGCCTCACCCCGATCATCACCGGCCTCGCCGCGGCAGAGATTGCGCCCGCGATGCAGCGCAAGAACGGCGCGATCGAGATGCTGGAGGCCCAGCTCAACAAGTCCGGCGTCCATTTCCTCGGCCAGTACGGCGACTTCCCCTACCACATCTTCACCAGCAAGCCGGTGAAGACGCTGGACGACTTCAAGGGCGTGCGGATGCGCGCCTCCGGCACCTACAAGCCGCTGTTCGACGCGCTGGGCGCCCAGCCGGTCATGCTGGGCCTGTCCGAGACGTTCGACGCCATGCAGCGCGGCATCGTCACCGGCTACGGCAACGTCAACAACCAGATCAAGCTGCTCGGCTGGCTGCCGGTCACCAAGTACCGGATCGACCCCGGCTTCTACCACGCCACGCTGGTCAACGTGATGAACCTCAAGACGTGGAACGCGCTCGACGCCAGGCAGAAGGCGGTGCTGACCGCGGCCGAGGACTGGCTCGACGGCCCGCGCTCGGCCGAGCTCGCCGCCGAGGACGCAGCGCTCGGCAAGGCGCTCGAGAAGCAGGGCGTCGAGGCGATCCAGCTTCCCCCCGCCGATGCGGCGAAGTTCCTCGAGCTGGCCCACAACTCGCTGTGGAAGGTGATCAACCAGCGCGATCCCGAGAACGGGCCCAAGCTCGAGAAGCTGCTGTCGAAATAGCCGGTCGCGGGTCGAGCAACCGATGCGGCCCATGCTCATCCTTCGATATCCGTGTGCGCATCGGGAACCTGCCCCTCACCCTGTCCTTCTCCTCGGCGGGAGAGGGACAGGGTGAGGGGGCAACATTGATCGTGACAGGCTCCCGAGAGAATCGAGGGATGATGCCAGGCTTGCTCCCATGCGCGCGCTGATCGCGGTCTATGACCGGCTGGTGGCCGGGCTCGGCCTCCTGCCCGGCGTGATCGTCGGCGCCATCGCGCTCGCCATCGGGGTCGACGTCGCGCTGCGCGATGCCGGCCATGGCGGCATCTACGGCATGACCGAGATCATCGAGTACGGCATCCTGGTGCTCGCGATGGCGGGCGTCGGCCACGTCACGCGGCTCGGCCGCCACGTCACGGTGGACATCGTGCCCGAGATGCTGCCGCCGCGCTGGGCGTGGCGGGTGACGCTGGCGGCCCAGGCGCTGGCGACGATCGTCTCGTCGGTGTTCCTGTGGTACGCGGCCGGCGCGACCCTGGATGTGTGGCGCGACGGCACGATGCTCTACAAGTCGTTCACCCTGCCGGAATGGCTGCCGCTGGCGGCGATCCCGACCGGGTTCCTGTTCGTCGCCCTCGAGTGCGCGCGCCGCCTGGCCGCCACCTGGCGGGCGGGCGAAATCGCCCGCGCCGGGACCACCGCGCGCGACGACGGCATCTGAGGCACGCCAATGGAATGGTACTGGGCGATGGCGCTGCTGGTGGGCGGCGCGCTCGTGCTGATGTTCCTGTCGGTGCCGGTGGCGCTCGCCTTTCTCGGCGCCAATCTGGTCGGCGCGGTGATCTTCTTCGGTGGCGCGGCCGGGCTCGCCCAGGTCGCGCAGAACATGGTCGAGGCGCTGGCGACCTACTCGCTCGCGCCGGTGATCATGTTCGTGCTGATGGGCGAGATATTGTTCCAGACCGGCGTGGCGGTGCGCGCGATCGACGCGGTGGAGAAGCTGATCGCCAATGTGCCTGGCCGACTCGCGCTGGTCGCCGTCGCCGGCGGCACCGTGTTCGCCACCCTGTCGGGCTCGTCGATGGCGAACACCGCGCTGCTCGGCTCGACCATCATGCCCGAGATGCGCCGGCGCGGCTATCACCGCGACCTCGCCATGGGACCGATCATGGGCTCGGGCGGCATCGCCATGCTGATCCCGCCGTCGGGCATGGCGGTGCTGCTGGGCAGCCTGTCGGGCATCTCGATCGGCGGCATCCTGGTCGGCGGGCGCGGTGCCGGGCCTGCTGATCGCGCTGGTCTATGGCGTGTTCATCGTGATCCGCTGCACTTTGTCGCCGGACATCGCGCCGCGCTACGACATGGAGGCGATGCCGCTCGCCGCGCGGCTGCGGCCGTTCCTCACCCGCGTGATGCCGCTGTTCTCGCTGTTCCTGCTGGTCATCGGCTCGATCGTGTTCGGCTGGGCGACGCCCACCGAATCGGCCGCGGTCGGCGCGCTCGGCGCGGTCGTGGTGTGTGCGGCCTATGGCGAGCTGAGCGGGGCCGCGCTGGTGCGCGCGCTCCGGGCGACCGGTGCGGTCGCGGTGCCGATCTTCTTCATCGTCGGCGCGTCGCTCACCTTCTCGCAGATACTTGCCTTCTCCGGCGCGACCAACGGGCTGTTGCAGGCGGTGCGCGACCTCGAGCCGACGCGGTTCGAGCTCCTGTTCCTGATGATGGGGGTGACGCTGTTCCTCGGCTGCCTGATGGACCCGGTCTCCATCATGCTGATCACGTTGCCGTTCTTCCTGCCGCTGGTCTCGCTCGCCCATTTCGACCCGATCTGGTTCGGCGTGCTGATGCTGCTCTGCCTCGAGATCAGCCAGACCACGCCGCCCTTCGGCATGATCCTGTTCGTGATGAAGGGCATCGCGCCGGCCGACACGAAGATGCAGCACATCTACCGCGCGGTGGCGCCGTTCACCTTGATGGAGGTCGCGGTGCTGGTGGTGCTGATGCTGGCGCCGGGGCTGGTGACCTGGCTGCCGGCGCTGATGTCGGCGGGTTAGAGGCCTTTCCGCCTACTCGACGCAGAGGCGGTCGGGCGCGGTCCGGGTGCAGCCGACTTCGAACGAGCGCTCGGACGATGTGCCGAGCGCGCCCATGGCGACGCGGGCGAGGGCGCCCAGCGTGCGTTCCGGGTCGGGGAAGCGGCCGGTGACGCGGATCGTCGAGCTCCACAGCACCGCGCCGCCCTCGGCGTCGTGCAGCACCAGCGAGACGGTCAGGCTGGGCACCGTGCCGGACTCGGGTACCGTGAACGGTACATGGAACTGGTCGGTGACCGTCCCGCGCGGCCGCGGGCCGGGCGGCGATTGCGGTCCGGTCGGCCCGGGCGGCGCGACGTACTGGCCATAGCCCACCACGGAAACGAACATGCGCAGCCGCAGCCGCGGCCGCTCGCCGAGGCGGAAGCCGCGCGCCTGCAGGCTCTTCTCCACCGCCGTCCGCACCGCGCCGTAGAGCGGGTCGTTGCCGTACAGGCTGTCCGATTCGCCGGGCGTGACGTCGACCTCCACGCCTTCGGGCAGCGGCGCCCCGCTGGTCTGGGCGCTCAGCCGTCCCGAGCCCATCGCTGGCGGCTCCTGCGCCAAGGCGGGATCGCCCAGCGCGGCCAGGACCACTACGGACAGGACAGCGAACCACCGGATCATTCCTCCTATATAGGACTTTCCGCCGCGCTTGGCGAACGCTTCGCGGCGTTTCCGCGCCCGCGCTTGACAGTGTCGCGGGGCGCTCGCACCATCCGTCGCAATGGGCGCCGGAAGCGCCCTCGTACCGGAGGAAGCGAGATGACCAAGGGGGTGCTGGCCCGCACGCTCGCGCTTGTGCTGGGGTTGCCGCTCGCCGCGCAGGCGGCCGAGCCGATGACCCTGAAATTCTCGTTCCCGGGGCCGCCGACCTCGACCAACCTCACCGGCGGGCTCGCGCCTTGGGCGCGCGACGTGGAAAAGGCGTCGGACGGCACGCTGAAGATCCAGATCTTCACCGGCGGCACCATCGCCAACATCCGCAACACCTATGACCGGCTGCTCAACAACGTCATCGACATCGGCTATTCGACGCCGGCGAGCTATGGCGGGGTGTTCAAGGGCACCAGCGTCGTCGACCTGCCCTTCCTGGTGCACGACATCGTGCCCGGGTCGGTTGCGCTGTGGAAGCTCTACGCGGACGGTCCGCTGGCCCAGGAATACGCCAAGGTGCACCCGCTGGCGCTCTACCTCTATCCCGGCTCGGGGCTGCAGACCAAGAGGCCGATCCACACCATGGCCGACCTCAAGGGCCTCAAGATCGGGGTGCAGGGCATCACCAACGCCCGGCTGATGGAGCATCTCGGCGGCACGCCGATCACGCTGACCACCACCGAGAACTACCAGGGGCTGCAGCGCGGGCTGGTCGACGGGGTGCAGATGGGCTGGACCGGCTTCGTCCAGTTCAAGCTGCAGGAGGTGACGGACTACCATCTCGACGTGTCGTTCGGCACGCCGGCGGGCTTCACCCTGATGAGCAATGCGACCTATGCCAAGCTGCCCGCCAAGGCCAAGGCAGCGGTCGACAAGTACTCGGGCGAGCCGTTCTCGCGCCGCATGGGGGTGGCGCTCGCCAAGACCGCCGCGTTCCAGAAGAACTACGTGGCGAAGCTGCCCGCCCACCACATGGTCTCGCTCGACTCCGAGGAGGAGGCACGCTGGGAGGCCGCCGCCGGGCCGGTGGTCCAGGAGTGGATCAAGACCACCCCGAACGGGGCCCAGATCCTCGCCGCCTTCAAGGCCGAGCTGAAGAAGGCCGGCGACAAGTAGGGCATCTTCGGCCTGGGCCCGCCGCCGCGCGACCGGCGGTTGGTCTAATCGCCCGCGAGATCGGCGATCAGCGCGTCGAGCGTGTCGAACAGGATGGCGAGGTCCTGCTCGCGCGACAGGCGATGGTCGCCGTCCTTGATCAGCTTCACCGTCACGTCGTCGGACAGCAGCGATGCCGCCAGGCGCGGCGCGGTCGACCACGGCACCGACGCGTCCTTCATGCCGTGGATCAGCCGCACCGGCACGTGGATGGCGATCGGCCGGTCGAGCAGCAAATGCCGCCGCCCGTCCTCGATCAGCGCACCGCTGATGGGATAGCCCCGCTCGTCGTACTCCGAGGGCTGGCGCCACACCTCGCCGCGCTCCAGCGCCGCGCGCGCCGTCGTGTCGAGGCGCGGCCACAGCAGCTCCTCGGTGAAGTCGGGCGCGGCGGCGACGCCGATGAGCCCCGCAACGCGCCCGGGCCGGGCGAGCGCACACAGCAGCATGATCCAGCCGCCCATCGACGAGCCGATCAGCACCTGCGGCCCCTCGGTCAGCCGGTCGATGGCGTGGCGCGCGTCGGCTGCCCAGCGCCCGACGTGCCGTCCTCGAACCGGCCGGACGATTCGCCGTGGCCGGTGTAATCGAAGCGCAGGAAGGCGCGCCCGGCCGCCCGGCAGTGCGCTTCCAGCGCGGTCGCCTTGGTGCCGGTCATGTCCGAGGCGAGCCCGCCGAGAAACACGACGCCCGGCTGGGCGCCCGCGCTGCGGCGGTAGGCGATTGTCGCACCGTCGTCGCATGGTAGAATTTGCGCGGGCCGAGGAGGCATGGTGAACCCGGGATCGGAAGACGTCGCGGACGCGCTCGAAGGCGAGCCTAGCACCATGGAAGTGCGGTCCGAAACCCGTCCGCCCGGCGTGCTGCAGGTGCTGCCGGCCCTGGTCACGGGCGGGGTCGAGCGCGGTACGGTGGACGTGGCGCTGGCGCTCGCCGCGGCGGGCTGGCGCGCCGTCGTCGCCTCCGCCGGCGGGCCGCTGGTGCGCGAGCTCGAGCGCGCCGGCATCCCCCACCTCGCCTTGCCGGTCGATTCCAAGAACCCGCTGGTGATGCGCGCCAATGTCGCGCGGCTGGCCGAGGCGGCGCGGGACCACGCCATCGACATCGTCCACGCGCGCTCGCGCGCCCCCGCCTGGTCCGCCCGGCTGGCGGCGCGGCGCGCCGGCTGCGCCTTCGTCACCACGTTCCACGGCACCTACAATGCGGCCAACCCGGCGAAGCGCCTCTATAACGGGGTGATGGCCAAGGGCGAGCGGGTGATCGCCATCTCGGAATTCATCGGCCGCCACGTCGTCGGGCGCTACGGCGCCGATCCGGCACGCGTGCGGGTGATCGCCCGCGGCATCGACCTCGCCACGTTCGACCCGGCCGCGGTCTCGGCCGAAAGGATGATCCAGCTCGCCCGCGCCTGGCGGCTGGACGATGGCGCGCCGGTCATCATGCTGCCGGGCCGCCTCACCGACTGGAAGGGCCAGTCCGTGCTGATCGAGGCGGTGGCGCGGCTCCGGCGCGACGATCTGCGCTGCCTGCTGGTCGGCGACGACCAGGGCCGCACCGCCTATCGCCGCCGGCTGGGGGAGGAGATCGAGCGACAGGGGCTGCGCCACGTGGTCCACATCGTCGGGCCGTGCAACGACATGCCGGCGGCCTACATGCTGTCCGACGTGGTGGTCAGCGCGTCGACGGACCCCGAGGCTTTCGGCCGGGTCGCCGCCGAGGCCGAGGCGATGGGACGGCCGGTGGTCGCGTCCGACCACGGCGCGGCGCGCGAGACCGTGATCGACGGCGCGACCGGATGGCTGGTGCCGCCTTCCGACGCCCAGGCGCTGGCCGACGCGCTGCGGACCGCGCTGGCGCTGGACGTCCCGGCGCGCGAGGCGATGGCACGGCGCGCCATGTCGCACGTGCGCACCCGTTTCGGCAAGGAGCGCATGTGCGCCGCCACGCTCGACGTCTATGCCGAGCTCCTGGAGGAGCGCGCGAGGGCGTGAATTTTTTCAGCGTAAAAAGTACCGAGAGTCCCATGTCCGATGAGGTTGCCGCGCCGCGAATCCTGGTGATCAAGCTCGGCGCGCTGGGCGATTTCGTCCAGGCGCTCGGGCCCATGCAGGCGATCCGGCGCGGCGCACCCGCACGCCCGGATCGCGCTGCTCACCACGCCGCCCTTCGTGCCGCTCGCCCGGCTCAGCCCCTGGTTCGACGAGGTGATCGCGGATTCGCGCCCGCGGCTGCGCAACCTCGCCGGGTGGTTCGCGCTGCGCCGCCGCCTGCGCGCCGGCCGGTTCCACCGCGTCTACGACCTGCAGACCTCGGATCGCACCGGCTGGTATTTCCGCGTGATGGGGCCGGGGCGGCGGCCGGAATGGAGCGGGATCGCGCCGGGCGCCGCGCTGCGCCACGACAATCCCATGCGCGACGCGCATGCACACGCTCGACCGCCAGGCCGACCAGCTCGCCATCGCCGGGATCGGGCCGGTGCCGCCGCCCGACCTCGATTGGGTGCGTGCCGACCTCGAACGGCTGGGCCTGCCGCGCCGCTACGTGCTGCTGGCGCCGGGCGGGTCGGCGCACCGGCCCGCCAAGCGCTGGCCGGCGGAGCGGTTCGCGGCGCTCGCCCGCGACCTGGCGGCGCGCGGGGCAAAGCCGCTGGTGGTCGGCGTTGCGGGCGAGAAGCCGCTCGCCGCCGCGATCTGCGGGCGCTGCCACGAGGCGCGCGACCTGACCGGCGAGACCTCGCTGGTCGAGCTGTTCGCCCTCGTGCGCGGCGCGGCCGGCGCGGTCGGCAACGATTCCGGACCCATGCACATGGCGGCGGCGGCGGGCGTGCCGTCGGTCGTCCTGTTCTCGGCCGAATCCGACCCGGCGCTCTGCGCGCCGCGCGGTCCCGCCGTGACGGCGATCCGCCGCCCGGAACTTTCCGGCCTTGGCGTCACCGAGGTGGCCGGCGCGCTCAAGCTCCGGTGAGACGGCGGGCCGAACCTGCTATAAGCGCCCGATGCCCGCCGCCCGCCCGCCTCTGTACGGTCTCGCCCTGGTGCTCGCCCTCAGCCTGCTGTGGGGCCTCAACTGGCCGGTGATGAAGGTCGGGCTCGCCGAAATCCCACCGCTTACCTTCCGCGCGACGATGATGATGCTGGGCGGGCCGGGGCTGCTCGCCATCGTGCGTCTGATGGGCATCCGCATCGGCGTGCCGGCGGGCAAATGGTGGCCGCTGGTCTATGTCTCGAGCTTCATGATCGTCGGCTGGATGATCCTCAGCGCGTTCGGGCTGCGGCTGATGCAGTCGGGGTCGGCCTCGATCCTCGCCTTCACCATGCCGGCCTGGTCGGCGCTGCTGGGCGCGTGGGTGCTGGGCGAGCGGTTCACGGCGCGGCGCGCCATGGCGCTGGCAGCCGGACTCGCGGGCGTGCTCGTACTCGTCACGCGCGATCCTCATGCGTTCGGGGGCTCGCTCGCCGGGCCGGCCTTGATGCTGGCGGCCGGCGCGGTGTGGGGGTTCGGCATCGTCTTGCAGAAGAGCGTGCGGTGGGACATGCCGATCTCGGCCGTCGCCGGCTGGCAGGTGACGCTCGTCGGGCGTGATGCTCACCGTGTGCGCTGTCGGCTTTCGAGACGGGCCAGTTTCCGGCGCTCGCCACCGTCTCCGCCGCGGCGTGGGCGTCGGTCTGGTTCAACGTGATCGTGATCGCGATCGGCGCGTACATCCTGTGGTTCAAGATCATCGAGCTTTACGCCGCGCAGGTGGTGTCGATCTCGGTCCTGCTGACGCCGGTGTTCGGCGTGATTCTCGGCAACCTGATGCTGGGCGAGGCGATCGGCTGGCGCGAGCTCGTGGCGCTGGTGCTGATCGTGGCGGCGATCGCCCTGGTCAGCTTCGAGCCGCCGGCGCCGGTAAAGGTCGAGCCGTGAGGGCGGAGGGGCGCGGCGCAGCGCTGGGGCTGGCGATGGTGCTGACGCTCAGCCTGATCTGGGGCGTCAACTGGCCGGTCCTGAAAATCGGCATGACCGAGATCCCGCCCTGGACCTTCCGCGCCATCATGCTGGGGCTCGGCGGGCCGCTGCTGCTGGCCGTCGTCCGGCTGATGGGGACCGACATCCGCGTGCCGCGCGACCATTGGCTGAAGCTGTTCGGCGTGTCGCTGCCGATGATCGTGATCTGGACGCTGTTTTCCGGCTACGGCATCCGGCTGGTGCGCTCGTCCGACGCGGTCATCCTGGCCTATTCCATGCCGGCCTGGTCGGCCCTGTTCGGCGTCCTGTTCCTGGGCGAGCGCTTCACCGCGCGCCGCGCACTGGGGCTCGCCTGCGGGCTTGCGGGCGTGCTGGTGCTGGTCAGCCGCGCGTTCGGCGCGCTCGGCGCCTCGACGCTGGGGCTCGTCCTCCTGATCCTCGCCGCCGATGCTGTGGGCGCTCGGCATCGTGGCGCACAAGGCGGTGACGTGGCGCATGCCGACCGATGCGGTCGCCGGCTGGCAGGTGACGCTGGGCGCGCTGCCGACCGCGGTCGGGGCGCTCGCCATCGAGCATGTCGATTTCGCGCGCGTGTCGCTCGCCGCGTGGGGCGCCGAGGCGTTCAACGTGGTGATCATCGCCGTCGGCGGCTACATATTGTGGTTCCGCATCATGACCATCTTCTCGGCGACCGTGGTGGGCGTCGCCATCCTGCTCGCGCCGGTGATCGGCGTGTTCGCCGGCGCGGTGATGCTGGGCGAGCAGGTCGGCTGGCGCGAGGTCACGGCCCTCGCGCTGATCGTCATGGCGATTTCCCTGGTGATCTTCGAGCCGGCGCCGGTCGCGGCGGCCGAGCCGGCGGAATAGTCAGCGCGGCGCCACGGGCACGTTGTCGATCAGCCGGGTGCGGCCGAGCCAGGCGGCGCCCAGCACGCGCGCCGGGCGGTCGACGATTTCGACATCCTCCAGCGTCTCGGCGTCGGCGACCGCGACATAGTCGACGCGGTCGAACCCGGCCGCTTCGAGCGCCGCCTTGGCGCGGGCGATCTCGTCCGCCGCGCGCGCGCTGCCGTCCGCCAGCCGCCCCGCCGCCTCGCGCAGGGTGCGCCAAAGGGCGGGGGCCGCCGCCCGCTCCGCCGCGCTCAGATAGGCGTTGCGCGACGACAGAGCGAGCCCGTCCGGCGCGCGCGCGGTGGCGACGCCGACGATCTCGACGCCGATGTCGAGGTCGCGGGCCAGGCGGCGGATCACCTGGAGCTGCTGGTAGTCCTTCTCGCCGAAGAACGCCGCGTCGGGCCGCGCCTGGTTCAGCAGCTTGGTGACGATCGTGGCGACGCCCGCGAAATGGCCCGGCCGCCAAGCGCCGCACAGCCCCTCGCTCAGCCCTGCGACCGTCACCGTGGTGGCGAAACCGGCGGGGTACATCTCCGCCACGCCGGGCGCGAACAGCGCGTCGCACCCGGCGGCGGCGAGGCGCGCGGCGTCGCCTGCCTCGTCGCGCGGATAGGCGGCGAAATCCTCCGCCGGGCCGAACTGGGTCGGGTTGACGAACACGCTCGCCACCACCCGGGCACAGCTTTGCCGCGCCGCGCGCACCAGCGCGAGGTGGCCGTCATGGATGGCGCCCATCGTCGGCACCAGCCCGACCGGCCCGTCCGCGCGGAACGCCGCCACCCGCGCGCGCAAGGCCGCCACGGTGCGGAGCGTTTCGAGGGTCATGGCCGCACTTTCCGCCGCTTCGTCATCGCGAGCCAAGCGAAGCGATCCAGCCATCGACTGGATTGCTTCGTCGCTATGCTCCTCGCAATGACATCGAAGCGGTTCACTGCGCCGGCGAGCGGTCCCGGGCGCCGGCGGGCTGGAACACGTGCTCCGGGCCGGGAAAGCGGCGGGCGCGCACGTCGCGCGCATAGGTCTCGACCGCTTCCTCGACCGCGCCGCCCAGCTCGGCGTAGCGCTTGACGAAGGACGGCGTGAACTCGGCGAAAAGGCCCAGCACGTCCTCGGTCACCAGCACCTGCCCGTCGCAGGCGGCCGATGCGCCGATGCCGATGGTCGGCACCGCGACCGCCTCGGTCACCTCGCGCGCGACCTGCTCGATCGTGCCCTCGACCACCATGGCGAACGCGCCCGCCTCGGCGATGGCGCGTGCGTCGGCCAGCACCTCGGCCGCGCCCGCCTTGTCGCGCCCCTGGATGCGGTAGCCGCCATAGGCGTTCACCGATTGCGGCTTGAGGCCGACATGGCCCAGCACCGGCACGCCGCGCTGGGCGAGGAAGGCGACCGTTTCCGCCATCTCGACGCCACCCTCGAGCTTCACCGCCTGGGCGCCGGTCTCGGCCAGCACGCGGGCGGCGTTGCGATAGGCCTGGGCGGGCGATTCCTGATAGCTCCCGAACGGCAGGTCGACCGCCACGCAGCCCCGGCGCGAGCCGCGCACCACCGCCGCGCCGTGCGCGATCATCATGTCCAGCGTGACGGGCAGGGTGGTCTCGAACCCGTACACCACCATCCCCAGCGAATTGCCCACCAGCAGCAGGTCGACATGGGGGTCGAGGAAGCGCGCCATCGGCGCGGTGTAGCAGGTCAGCGACACGATCGGCTCGCCCCCCTTGCGGGCGACGAGCTGGGGAATGGAGATGCGCTTGGCGCGGCTCGGCGTGCTCACGATACCCTCCGGGCGCGGGAGGCGGATTCCTACAAGCTTTTTCGCGGGTGCGAAAGGATTTTGCCCCGGCCCGCAAGAGGGTATGTAGGGCGGCGGCGGGAGAGGGAAATGGCGCGGGCGAAACGCACGGTCTGGCTGGTCACGGCGCTGGCGCTGGTTGTCGCGGGCTGCGCGGCGCGCACGGCGCCGCCCCTGCCCCGGAAGCACATGGTGGTCGCGGCCAATCCGCTGGCCGCCGCCGCCGGGCGCGACATCCTGCGCGCAGGGGGAAGCGCCGTCGACGCGGCGATCGCCACGCAGATGGTGCTGGCGCTGGTCGAGCCGCAATCTTCGGGCCTCGGCGGCGGCGCCTTCCTGGTCCGCTATGGGCGCAAGACCGGCCGGATCGAGACCTATGACGGGCGCGAGACCGCGCCGCGGGCCGCGACGGAGCGGCTGTTCCTCGGGGCGGACGGCGCGCCGCGGCCCTTTCCGCAGGTGATGGCGGGTGGACTGGCGGTCGGGGTGCCGGGCGTCGTCCGCATGCTGGCGATGGCCCACCGCGACCACGGCAAGCTGCCCTGGAAGGCCCTGTTCCAGCCGGCCATCGCGCTGGCCGAGCGCGGCTTCGCCATCTCGCCGCGGCTCTACGAGGAGCTGAAGTCCGACCGCTTCATGCCCCGCTTCCCGGCCGCTGCGGCGTATTTCCTGCAGCCGGACGGCACGCCCAAGCCGATCGGCACGATCCTGCGCAACCCCGACCTCGCCCGCGCGCTCGGGCGCATCGCCGACGAGGGGCCGGACGCGTTCTACACCGGCGTGATGGCCGACGACATCGCCGCCGCGGTGCGGGCGGCGCGGATGAACCCGGGCGGCCTCTCCGCCGCCGACCTCGCCGCCTATCGCGCGGTGAAGCGGCCGGCCGTGTGCGGCTTCTACCGGGTATGGCGCCTCTGCGGGATGGGGCTGCCCAGCTCGGGCGCGATCACGACGCTGGAGACGCTGAAGCTGCTGGAGCCGTTCGGCCTCCCCCGGATGGAGCCCGATTCGGTCCTCGCCCTCCACCTGATCGTGGAGGCGGAGAAGCTCGCCTATGCCGACCGCAACGCCTATCTCGGCGATCCCGCCTTCGTGCAGGCGCCGGTCGCCGGGCTGCTCGATGCCCGCTATCTGGCCGAGCGGTCGAAGCGGATCTCCGCCGTGCGCGCGACGGGACCGGCCGCGCCCGGCCTGCCCGAACGGCGCGCCGCACCGGGCACCTCTCCGCCCGAGCACTCGACCAGCCATGTCAGCATCGTCGACGACGCGGGCAACGCGGTCGCCATGACCACCACCGTCAACACGCCGTTCGGGTCGCATCTGCTGGTGCACGGCTTCCTGCTGAACAACGAACTGCTGGACTTCGCCTTCCGCCCCGGCGAGGACGGCGCGCCGGCGCCGAACCGGCCCGGGCCGGGCAAGCGGCCCCTGTCGTCGATGGCGCCGACATTGGTGTTCGACCGCGACGACGAACTCGCTTTGGTCGCGGGATCGCCCGGCGGCGGGGCGATCATCGGCTATGTCGTGCAGGCGCTGGTCGCGGCGCTCGATTGGGGCCTGCCGGCCGCCGACGTGGTCTCGCTGCCGCACGTGCTCAACCGCAACGGCCCCACCGAGCTGGAGGCGGGGACGGCGATCACTGCCCTCGCCCCCGCGCTCGAGCGGATGGGGCACGAGATCCGCCTGCGCCGGCTGACCAGCGGGCTCGACGTCATCCGCGTCACGCCCCAAGGGTTCGACGGGGCCAGCGACCCGCGCCGCGAAGGCGTGGCGCTGGGCGATTGAGCGGAAGGGATGTTCCGGAAGTCACCGTTCGCACTTCGATGCGCGTCCGCGCCAAGCGCGGCGCTACTCAGTGCGAACGGAAGGTTATAGAAGGCGGCATGACCGAACCTCTTTCCACCGTCCGCCTGGCGGCGGGGCACCAGAAGCGGGTGCGCGCCGGCCACCCCTGGGTGTTTTCCAACGAGATCGCGATGGACGCGGCGGCGAAGGCGCTGGCGCCGGGCAGCGCGGTCCGGCTGGAGGACGCGCAGGGCGGCTTTGTCGCGACCTGCGCGTTCAACCCGCACTCGCTGATCGCGGGCCGCGTGCTTTCGCGCGTCGAGGGCGAGGCGATCGACGAGGCGTTCCTGCGCCGGCGCCTCGACAGCGCGCTCGCCCTGCGCGAAAGGCTCTATGGCGAGCCGTTCTACCGCCTGGTCCATGCCGAGGCGGACGGGCTGCCCGGGCTGGTCATCGACCGGTTCGGCCGCACGCTCGTGGTCGAGGCGAACGCGGCCGGGATGGATCGCCTGACCGGGCCGCTGCTCGCCGCGCTCGACGCCGTGATCGACCCGCGCGCCGTGGTACTGCGCTGCGACAACCCGGTGCGCCGGCTCGAAGGGCTGGAGCTCGAGGTGCGCGTCGCCAAGGGCGAAATCGCCGGCCCCATCGCGCTGGCCGAAAACGGCGCCCGCTTCTTCGCCGACCTCGCCGCCGGGCAGAAGACCGGCTGGTTCTACGACCAGCGCGAATCGCGCGCCCGCGTCGCCGCGCTCGCCGCCGGGGCGCGCGTCCTCGACCTGTACGCCTATACCGGCGGGTTCGGCGTCCTGGCCGCCACGCGCGGCGCGACCGAGGTCACCTGCGTCGACCGCTCGCAGCCGGCGCTGGAGCTGGCCGCCCGCGCGGCGGAGGCGAACGGCGTCGCCGAGCGCTGCCACTTCGTGCGCGCCGAGGCGTACGACATGCTCGAGCGGCTCGCCCAGGCGGAGACGGCGTTCGACCTGGTGGTCGCCGACCCGCCCGCTTTCGTGCCGACGAAAAAGGACCTCGGCGCGGGGCTGCGCGGCTATCGCAAGCTGATGCGGCTGGCGGCCGGGCGGGTGGCCCCCGGGGGGCTGCTGTTCGTCGCCTCCTGCTCGTACCATGTCGGGCGCGACGCCTTCGCCGCCGAGCTCGCCCACGCGCTTTCCGACGCGAACCGCACCGGGCGCATCCTCGCCGCCGCCGGCGCCGGCCCGGACCATCCCGTCCATCCGCATTTGCCCGAATCCGCCTATCTCAAGTCGCTGCTGGTCGCGCTCGACTGACGCGCGTCGCCAAGGCATCATCCCGCCGCGAACTGAGGGAGACGGACAGATGCTGAAGATGATCGGACGGGCGAGCTCGGCCAACGTGCAGAAGGTGCTGTGGCTGTGCGACGAGATCGGGCTCGCCTACGAGCGCGAGGATGCCGGGCTGCATTACGGCCGCACGCGCGACGCCGACTATATCGCGATGAACCCGAACTCGACGGTGCCCACCATCATCGACGACGGGTTCGTGCTGTGGGAATCGAACTCGATCGTGCGGTATCTGTGCAACAAGCACAAATCCGACCTCTACCCGAACGACATCAAGGAGCGGGCGCTGGCCGAGCGCTGGATGGACTGGCAGCTCGCCGTGTACGGCCCGGCGATGGCGCCGGTCTTCCAGGGGCTGATCCGCACCAAGCCCGAGAACCGCAATATGGAGGCGATCAAGGCCGGGCGCGACCGCTGGTCGAAGGCCGTCGCCATCCTCGATCGCTATCTGGGCGAGACGGAATATCTGGCAGGGCCGCGCTTCACCATCGGCGACATCCCGTGCGGTATCATGACCTATCGCTGGTTCGCCCTCGACATCGAGCGCGAGGACTATCCCAACGTGCGGCGCTGGTACGACGCGCTGGCCCAGCGGCCGGCCTACCGCGAGCACATCATGATCACCATGACCTGATCGTCGAAGGGCGGGGCCCCGGGCGGCGCGCGGCGCCTCAGCGCCTCAGCGGCCGCGTTTCGGAGAGTTCTCGTGGCGGCGGATCGCCCGGTCGAGGGCGGCGAAGACGCGCCGGCGCTCGGCCGCGCCGAGGCCGGTCAGGATCCGGGCCTCGGCGCGCTCGACCGCCGCCCCCAGCCGATCCAGCAGGCGGCGGCCGGCCGGCGTCAGGAACAGCGCCTTCGCCCGCCGGTCGGTGCGCCCCGTGGTGCGCCGGATCAGCCGCTTCGATTCCAGCCGGCGGACCACGCCGCTGACCGTGGTGCGGTCGCAGCGCAGCGCCTGCCCCAGGCGGAGCTGGTCGATTTCCGGATGCGCCTCGATCACCCGCAGGGCGCCGTACTGGATGGGCGTGACTCCGAACGGCGCCGTCTCCTCGGCGAAATAGGAATCGGCGATCTGGTGCACCCGGCGGATCAGGTAGCCGGGCTTGCCGGAGAGGATTTCGGCGGGTTCTGGCACGTTCTTCGGGCGCGCCGCGCCGCCGCGCCCCCTGGCGCCGCCCTGGACCTTCTGGCTCATATCGCTCCGGATCGTTCGAGGGGGCGTTGCGGGTTTTCGACGGGGGTTTCGTCTCGTTCGCGGGCGCCGTCCCACGGCGGGGTCGGGAATCCGGAATAGCAGAACGGCGCACCGGGCGCAAACATCGCCGCGCCGTCTGGCCCGCCGCGCGCGCCGCCGCTAATCTCCGCGCGTCGCCGGCGCGGCCGGCATCGCAACGAGGAGGAACCAATGGCGAAGCGCATCCGTCTCCAGGGCCCCGGCATCCCCGAGCACAACCAGCCCTTCCCCGCGGCGATCAAGATCGGCAACATGGTGTTCTCGGCCGCGGTGGGCGGCGAGGATCCGGCCACCGGCAAGCTGCCCGAGGGGCTGGACGACCAGGCGCGCCACGCGTTCGACAATGTCCGGCGCATGGTGGAGCAGGCCGGCGGCTCGGCCGCCGACATCGCCAAGGTGACGGTGACGGTCAAGGACCGCAACGACCGGCCGACGGTGAACAAGTACTGGATCGCCATGTTCCCCGACGAGAACGACCGGCCGGTGCGCCACACCCTGGCGCACGACCTCGCCGGCGGGCGGCTGGTGCAGCTCGAATTCATCGCGGTGCTCTGAGCGGCGGGGCACGCCGCGTCACTACGCCGGCGGGTGGTCGTGCGCCGGGGCGGTGCGCTGGGCGTGGCGCTCGTCGGCGACGCGGGCGATCTCGGCGCGCAGGTCCGGGTTCTCCTCCAGGAGCTCGCGGAAATCGTGCACGTGCAGCGACAGCAGGTGGCACGGGTTGAGCGCCGTCACCGTCGCCGTGCGGCGCGTCTCGCGGATCAGGGCGATCTCGCCGAAATACTGGCCCTTGCCCAGCCGCACCGGCTCGGGCCGGACCTCGACCTCGACGTCGCCGTCGAGGATGAAGTACATCGCATCCGCCGCCTCGCCGCGGCGCACGATCACGCTGTTGGCCGGCACCACCTGCGGGCGCAGCAGGCGCGCGATCGAGGCGATCCGGCCGGCGTCGAGCGACGCGAAGAGCGGCAGCGACGCGACCGCCTGCCAGGTGACGATGAATTGCTGCTTGCGCAGCTCCTCCATGAAGCCGGTGGCCATGATGCCGGCGGGCACGGCGACCATGGCGATGCCGACGAGGATCACCACGCTGCCGAACAGCCGGCCGAACAAGGTCGCCGGAACCACGTCGCCATAGCCGACAGTGGCCATCGTCACGACGGCCCACCACAGGCTCTTGGGGATCGAGGCGAACGCCTCGGGCTGGGCCTTGTGCTCCAGCAGGTACATGACCCCGCCGGTCAGCACGATCAGCACGGTCAGCGTGCCGAAGGCGGCGCCCAGCGCGGCCGCCTCGTTGCGGAACACCCGCGCGACGAGGCCGAGCCCCGGCATGTAGCGCGCGAGCTTGAGAAGCGGCAGCAGCCCGGTAGCCGCGCGCACGTCGGGGCCCAACCCGATGGCGAGGTCCGCCCAGTACGACGCGATCACGAGGACGTCGATCGCCCCGAGCGGCGACAGCGCGTAGGCGAGCCGCGCCGCGCCCGGCCGGCGGTTGGGCATCGCGTCCGGCGCGCTCCACAGCCGCGCCGCGTATTCCGCCGTGAAGGCGATGAAGGCCGCGAACTCGACGGGCGACAGGAAGCGCACGATCGTGGGGTCGAGGTCGCGCACGGTCAGCATCATCGCCGCCGCCGCGGCCGCGACGATGGCCGCCACGATCAGGGCCATGGTGGCGCGCGCGGCACGCCGCGGCGTGCCGTCCTGCACGCTCAGCGCCCCGTGCGTCCAGGACCTCGCGCTAGGCGCCGCCGCCCCAGCCCGCGGCACGCCCTCGCGCAGCGCACCCCTCACGCCACCCCCCGCTCATGCGTCGACGTACTCGATGATGCTGCTCGGCGGGGGCACGTCCTGGCCATCCTCACGCAGCCCCTCGAGGTGAAAGCGGATCGCCTCGCGGATGTCGTGCTCGACGGCCCCGACGGTCCAACTCTCCCCGGCCTTTTCGATGACGACCGCGTAGCGCATCACATCACCTCTTTGAGGCCTTCAAGACGCTATTCAATGTCCCCGGCGCCATTTCGTCACTCGGATGGCCTGCAATCGTTACCCGGCCCGGCTTTACGGAATGCTTAAGCTGCCGATGGCTGCCGCGAGTGGCGACCACTTTCCAACCATCGTTCTGCAGCATTCGCAGCACGTCCGAACCGTCACGCCGCCACTTCTTTTGCCGCCAGCGCCTGCTCGACCGCGGCGAGCGCGGCGTCGGCCGCCCCCGCGTCGGGCCCGCCGGCCTGGGCCATGTCGGGCCTGCCGCCGCCGCCCTTGCCGCCGAGTGCCGCGGAGCCCGCGCGCACCAGCTCGACCGCGTCGATCCGCCCGGCGAGGTCGGCGGTAACGCCGACCACCAGCGAGGCCTTGCCGTCGTCCACCCCGGCGATGGCGACCACGCCCGAGCCGATCTGCTTCTTGAGCGCGTCGGCAAGCGACTTTAGCTCCTTGGCGGCGACGCCTTCCATCTTGCGCGCGGCGAAGCGGATGCCGGCAACCTCCTTCGCGGCCGGAGCGGCCGCTTCGCCCTGCCGCCGCCGCCGCCGCCAGCCGTCGCCAGCTTCTGCCGCGTGTCGGCGAGCTCGCGCTCGAGCTTGCGGCGCTCCTCGATAAGCTGGGCGATGCGGCCGGGCAGCTCGGCCACCGACGCGCGCGCGGCGGAAGCGGCCTCGGCCAGCGCCCGTTCCTCGGCGGCGACGTGGGCGAGGGCCGCCTCGCCGGTCACCGCCTCGATGCGGCGGACGCCGGACGCCACCGCGCCCTCGGAGACGATCTTGAACAGGCCGATGTCGCCGGTGCGCCGCACATGCGTGCCGCCGCACAGCTCGATCGAGAAGCGCTCCTCGGGCCCGCCGCCCATCGAGACCACGCGCACCTCGTCGCCGTATTTCTCGCCGAACAGCGCCATCGCGCCCTCGCCGATCGCGGCCTCGGGCGTCATCAGCCGGGTGGCGACGTCCGAGTTCAGCCGGATGCGCGCGTTGACCTCGGCCTCGATGGTGGCGATGTCTTCCGGCGTCAGCGGCTTCGGGTGGGAGAAGTCGAAGCGCAGCCGGTCGGGCGCGACCAGCGAGCCCTTCTGCGTCACGTGGCCGCCCAGCCGCCGGCGCAGCGCCTCGTGCAGCAGGTGGGTCGCAGAATGGTGCAGCCGCAGCCGGTCGCGCCGCGTGGTGTCGACGCGCAGCTCGACCACGTCGCCGACCTTGAGCGTGCCCTGGTCGATCCGGCCCATGTGGACGTGCAGATCGCCCGCCCGCTTCACGGTGTCGGCGACGGCGAACTCGCCCCCGCGGGGCGAGAACATCACGCCGGCATCGCCCATCTGGCCGCCGGATTCCGCATAGAACGGGGTCTGGTTGACCACCAGTGCGGCCTCGTCGCCCTCGGCGGCGGATTCGACCTCGGCGCCGGCCTTGACGATGGCCTCGATGCGCCCCTCCGCCATGGTGGTGGTGTAGCCCAGGAACTCGGTCGCGCCCATGCGCTCGCGCACGTCGAACCAGATGCGCTCCTCGACCTTGTCGCCCGAGCCGGCCCACGCCTTGCGCGCCTCGGCGCGCTGGCGCGCCATCGCCGCGTCGAAGCCGGCCGTGTCGACCGACCGCTTCTGGGCGCGCAGCACGTCCTGGGTCAGATCGAGCGGGAAGCCAAAGGTGTCGTACAGGCGGAACGCGACCTCGCCGGGAAGCGCCTGGCCGGCGCCGAGCCTCGCCGTCTCGTCCTCCAGCAGGCGCAGCCCGCGCGCCAGCATGTCCTTGAAGCGCGTCTCCTCCAGCTTCAGCGTCTCGGTGATCAGCGCCTCGGCACGCGGAAGCTCAGGGAAGGCCTTGCCCATCTGGCCGACCAGCGCCGGCACCAGCTTCCACAACAGCGGGTCCGTCGCGCCCATGATGTGGGCATGGCGCATGGCGCGCCGCATGATCCGGCGCAGCACGTAGCCGCGCCCCTCGTTCGACGGCAGCACGCCGTCGGCGATCAGGAACGACGTCGCGCGCAGATGGTCGGCGATCACGCGGTGCGACACGGCGTGCGGCCCGTCGGGCGGCGTGCCCGCGGCGGCGGCCGACGCCTCGATCAGCGCGCGCATCAGGTCGATGTCGTAATTGTCGTGCACGCCCTGCAGCACGGCGGCGATGCGCTCCAGCCCCATGCCGGTGTCGATCGAGGGCTTGGGCAGGTCGCGCCGGTCGTCCGGCGCCACCTGCTCGAACTGCATGAAGACCAGGTTCCATATCTCGACGAACCGGTCGCCATCCTCGTCGGGGCTGCCCGGCGGCCCGCCGGCGATGTGCGGCCCGTGGTCGTAGAAGATCTCCGAGCACGGCCCGCACGGCCCGGTCTCGCCCATCGACCAGAAATTATCGCGACGACGCGATGCGGATGATGCGGCCTTCGGGCAGGCCCGCGATCTTCTTCCACAGAGCGGCCGCCTCCTCGTCGTCGGCATAGACGGTGACGCACAGCCGGTCGGCGGCAAGGCCGTACTCGCCGGTGATTAGCTTCCAGGCGAGCTCGATCGCGTGCGCCTTGAAGTAGTCGCCGAACGAGAAATTGCCCAGCATCTCGAAGAAGGTGTGGTGGCGGGCGGTGTAGCCGACGTTTTCCAGGTCGTTGTGCTTGCCGCCGGCGCGCACGCATTTCTGGCTGGACGCGGCGCGGCTGTAGGCCCGCGTCTCGGCGCCGGTGAACAGGTTCTTGAACTGCACCATCCCGGCGTTGGTGAACAGCAATGTCGGGTCGTTGTGCGGGACCAGCGGCGAGGACGGCACGATTTCGTGCCCGTTCCGCGCGAAATAATCGAGGAACGCCGTCCGGATGTCGTTCGTGGTGCTCTTGACCGCCATGTCCCGCTTCTGCTTGCAACGAATGCGTGCGGCAGCGCGCGCACGCCCTCGCGCGCCGGCGCCGCACAACCGTTCGACGGCCCGGATCGGGCCGTCCTTCCATTATGGGCGCTCGACCGGGCAACGCCAAGCCCCGCGCGGGCCAGGGTTCGCGCGGGCCAGGGTTCGCACGGGCTTGGCGCGCCGTGGCGGGGTTGTGCTAGCTTGCGCCCATCGTGAGCGGCGCCATTCCATGACCGGGCAGGAGATCGAGCGGCTGATCCAGCTTCTCGCACGGCTGCCCGGGCTCGGCCCGCGCTCGGCGCGCCGCGCCGCGCTGGCGCTGATCAAGAGGCGCGACACGCTGCTCGCGCCGCTCGCCCAGGCGATGACCGAGGCCGCCGCGGCGATCCGCGAATGCACCGTCTGCGGCAATTTCGATACGCGCGACCCGTGCGCCATCTGCACCGATCCGCGCCGCGATGCGCGGCTGCTCTGCGTGGTCGAGGAGGTGGCCGACCTCTGGGCGATGGAGCGGACGGCGGCCTTCGCCGGGCGCTACCACGTGCTCGGCGGCACGCTGTCGGCGCTGGACGGGCGCGGTCCCGGCGAGCTGCGCATCGACGCGCTGGTCGGCCGGGTGCGCCAGGGCGAGGTGGCCGAGGTGATTCTGGCGCTTTCCGCCACCGTCGAGGGCCAGACGACGGCGCATTATGTCGGCGACTCGCTCGCCGGCACGGGGGTCAGCATCTCGCGCCTCGCCCACGGCGTGCCGGTCGGCGGCGAGCTCGACTATCTCGACGACGGCACGATTTCCGCAGCCCTCAAGGCCCGCACGCCGGTGTAGAGTGCCGCCCTCGTCGTAACCCGCCACAGCCATCCCGGCTTCAGGATTTTCATGACCGCCTCGTTCCTCGGCGTGCCGCATGTCGATATGTGGATTTTCGCGGGCCTCGCCCTCGCCTCGTTCCTCACCTCCATCTTCGGGCTGGTGGCGGGCACGGCCGGCGGGCTGCTTCTGCTCGGCATTCTCGCGATGGTGTTCCCGCCCGCCGTGCTGATCCCGGTGCACACCTGCATCCAGCTCGGCGCCGGCTCGAGCCGCGTCGTCATCATGCGCCGCCATGTCATGCTGGGCATGCTGGCCCCGTTCGCGGCGGGCGCGGCGGTGGGGGCCGCCATTGGGGCCCGCATCTTCGTCGCCCTGCCCGTCGGCGTGCTGGAAGGCATACTCGGCGCGTTCATCATCCTGGTCACCTGGATGCCGCGCTTCGGCCGCATGGGCCCGGAGAAGGGCCGTTTCGCCATTGTCGGGATGGCCGCGACATTCCTCGGCATGTTCGTCAGCGCGACGGGGACGCTGGTCGCGCCGTTCATCGCCAGCGCCGCGCCGGACCGGCGCAACTACGCCGCCACCTTCGGCGCGCTGATGAGCGTGGTGCATACGATCAAGCTGATCGCGTTCGGCCTGCTGGGCGTCGCGATCGGGGCGTACCTGCCCCTGGTCGCAGCGATGGTGGCGACCTCGGCGGCCGGAACCGTGGTCGGCGCGCGGGTGCTCGATCACATGCCGGAGCGGTGGTTCCGCATCGTACTGCAGTCGCTGCTGACGGTGCTGGCCCTGCGGCTGATCTGGGTCGCCGTCGCGAAGTCGGGGTGGCTTTAGGAAACGGAAGCGCCCCTCATTCCGCCGCGCGCGGCTTGGCGTCGGAGAGGGAGAGCAGGGCCGGCTCATCGGGAACGCTGTCGCCCTCGAAGGGCGCGTCGGTGTCCTCGACCAACTCGGCGGGCAGCGACTTGGCGGTCTTCGCCCCCATCGCCTTGAGCTGCTCGACCTGGCGGATGACGTTGCCCGACCCCGAGGCCAGCTTCTTCATCGCCCCGTCATAGCTGGCGCGGGCCTGGTCGATCCGGGCGCCCAGCCCTTGCATGTCGTCGACGAACCCCACGAACTTGTCGTACAGCCGGCCGGCGCGCAGGGCGATGTTCTCGGCGTTCTGGTTGCGGCGCTCGACCTGCCAGACATTCGCGATGGTGCGGAGCGCGACCATCAAGGTGGTCGGCGTCGCGATCGCCACGTTCTGGTCGATGGCAAAAGCCGTGATGGCCGGGTCGCCCTCCAGCGCAGCGGCCAGCGCGCCCTCGATCGGCATGAACATGATGACGTAGTCGAGCTGTGACCCGACGGCGAGGTGATAGTCCTTCTCGCTCAGTATCCTGATGTGATTGCGCACCGATGTGACGTGCGCCTGCAGCGCGGCCGCGCGCGCGGCGTCGTCCTCCGCATTCACGTAGGTCTCGAAGGCTTTGAGCGAGACCTTGGAGTCGACCACGATCCGCTGGTCGTTGGGCAGCTTGACCAGGAAGTCGGGGATTACCCGTCGTCCGTCCTCATTGGTGTAGTTCGACTGCGCCGCATACTCCTCGCCCGCGCGCAGGCCCGACCGCTCGAGGATCAATTCCAGCAGCATCTCGCCCCAGGCGCCCTGGGTCTTGAGGTCGCCCTTGAGCGCGCGGGTGAGGTTCGTGGTCTCATTGGCCATCGTGGCACTCGCCGAAGTCAGGTTTCTGATCTGCTCGGCGAGCGTCGCCCGTTCGACCTTCGTCTCGGTGTGGGCGGTGTCGAGCGAGGTCTTGAACTCCATGATCCGCTCGCGCAGCGGGTTGAGCAGCTCGCCCACTTGCTCCTTGTTCTGCTGGGTGAACTTTGCGCTGTGGTCGGTCAGGATGGCGCCGGCCAGGGTCTTGAATTCCAGGCTCAGCCGCTCCTTCGCCTCGTCCAGCAGGGCGACCTTCTGCTCGTGCGCCTCGCGCTCCTTGGCCAGGGTCGTTTCCAGGACCGAATGGGCCCGTTCCAGCTCGCGCAGCCGCCCGTCCAGCGCATTGCGCTCCGATTGCAGCCCGGCGCGCGCGGCCTCCGCGTCGGCCAGCCGCTCGCGCAGCGCCTTCACGTCGCGCCGCGACCGGTCGGTCGCCGCCAGCCAGGCCAGGACCGCGCCGGCCGCCAGGGCGCCCAGCGCGATCGAGATGGTCATGGCGTCCATGTCGCCCCCTGTTGTGCCGTTTCCTCGGACGAGAACAAAACTAGCACGACCGGGCCGGGAATCGCACCGCTTGTATGGGGGGCGCCGGCGACCCGCGCCCCCTTGACCGCCGCCCTCGGCCACCGTAGCTATGGCTCATGCCCGTCCTGCCCATCATCGTCGCCCCCGACCCGCGCCTGAAGGCGAAATGCGCCCGTGTCGACCAGGTCGATGCCGAGATCCGCAAGCTGATGGACGACATGCTGGAGACGATGAAGGCGGCGCCGGGCATCGGCCTCGCCGCGCCGCAGGTGGGCGTCAAGAAGCGGGTGATTGTGGTGGATGTGAGCCCGTCGGGCGAGCCATCCACCCCCTACCTCATGGCCAATCCCGAGATCGTCTGGGCCTCGGACGAGACGGTGGAGCTGGAAGAGGGTTGCCTGTCGCTTCCCCAGGAATATGCCGAGGTGGCGCGGCCCGCGCAGGTGCGCGTGCGCTATCTCGACCACGAGAACGAGATTCGCGAGCTCGAAGCCAGGGATTTGCTCGCCACCTGCATCCAGCACGAGATGGACCATCTCGAAGGCGTGCTGTTCGTCGACCATATCTCGGCGCTGCGCCGCAACATCATCCTCCGGCGCCTGCAGAAGGAAAAGAAGGCCAAGGCGCTCGCCCGCGCCTGAGCCTTCCCCCATGGCGCGGCTCCGCCTCGTCTTCATGGGAACGCCCGAGTTCGCGGTTCCCGCCCTCGATGCGCTGGCCGAGGCCGGCCACGACATCGCCTGCGCCTATACCCAGCCGCCGCGTCCGGCCGGGCGGAAGGGCCGGCTCACCCGCTCGGCGGTGCACGACGCGGCCGAGGTGCGTGGGATCGCGGTGCGCCACCCCGCCCGGCTGAAGGGCGAGGCCGAGCAGCGGGAATTCGCGGCGCTGAACGCCGACGTGGCCGTGGTGGCGGCCTATGGGCTGATCCTGCCGCAGGCGGTGCTCGACGCGCCGCGGCTCGGCTGCGTCAACATCCATGCCTCGCTGCTGCCGCGCTGGCGCGGCGCCTCGCCCATCCAGCACGCGATCCTCGCGGGCGACGCCGAGACCGGCATCACCATCATGCAGATGGATGCGGGGCTCGATACCGGGCCGATCCTGATGCAGGAGGCCATCCCGATTCCGCCGACCGCGACGGCCGCCGGCATGCACGATTTGCTGGCCTATCTGGGCGCGCAACTGATCGGGCCGGCACTCGATGGGCTGGACCTCGGCACGCTGACGTCGCGCCCGCAACCCGAGGACGGCGCAACCTACGCACCGCGCCTCACCCGCGAGGACGGGGCGCTCGACTGGACGCAGCCCGCCGAGGCGTTGTGGCGGCGCGTGCGCGCGTTCGATCCGTGGCCGGGCGCCTGGTTCAGCCATAAGGGCGAGCGGATCAAGGTGCTGGCCGCCGGCCTCGTCACCGACGCTGCAGGCGCGCCCGGCACGGTGCTCGCCGACCCCGATTTCGGCGCGCTGGTCGTTGCCTGCGGGGCCGGCGCGCTGCGCATCACCCACCTGCAGCGCGAGGGCAAGCCGGCGCGCGACGCCGCCGACTTCCTGCGCGGCTTCCCCCTGCGCCGGGACGGGCTATGACCCTCTCCGTCATTGCGAGCGGGAGCAATCGACGGTCCCGATTCGTCCTCCGCCCTAGCGGTGACGGCTGAGTCGCGCCCATGACACGCTGGCGGATCACCGTCGAGTATGACGGGACGCCGTTCGTCGGGTTCCAGCGCCAGAAGAACGGCCCGTCCGTACAGGCGGCGCTGGAGGATGCGATCGCGAAGTTCTCCGGCGAGCGTGTAACGGTGCATTGCGCCGGGCGGACCGACGCGGGCGTGCATGCGCGCGGCCAGGTGTGCCATTTCGACCTGGAGCGGGCGCGCGCGGCGGACACGGTGCGCGACGCGATCAACGCCCATCTGCGGCCCCAGCCCGTGGCGGTGCTGGATGCCGTGGAGGCGGCCGGCGACTTCCATGCCCGCTTCTCGGCGCGTGGACGCGCGTATCTCTATCGCATCGTCAATCGCCGCGCGCCGCTCGCCATCGAGGCGAACCGCGCTTGGCTGGTACAGCCGCCCCTGGATGCCGCGGCGATGCACGCAGCGGCGCAGCGCCTGGTCGGCAAGCACGATTTCACCACCTTCCGTGCGGCGGAGTGCCAGGCGCTGTCGCCGGTCAAGACGCTCGACGCGCTCGACGTCACCCGCGCGGGCGAGGAGATCCGCGTCGAAGCTCGCGCCCGGTCCTTCCTGCACCACCAGGTGCGCAACATGGTCGGCACGCTGAAGCTGGTCGGCGAGGGCAAGTGGACCGCGGACGACGTCACCGCCGCGCTCGAAGCCCGCGACCGCGCGAAGGGCGGCCCCACCGCCCCCGCCTGCGGCCTCTATTTGATGGCGGTGAAGTACGGCGACGAGGCCCGTTCACCGTGACTCATTCTCCGTTCGCCCTGAGGAGGCCGCATAGCGGCCGTCTCGAAGGGCGGACGCGGCACGACCTCGGGGCTTTCGTCCTTCGAGACGCGCCTTTGGGCGCTCCTCAGGACGAACGGAAATGGGTTGCTAACGGGACCGTCGTTCGTAGCGCCCCTACAGCACCTCCGCCCAGAAATCCTGCATCGCCTGCCACGAGCGCGCGTCGGCGGTCTTGGAATAGGCGAGGACCTCGGGCCGGCCGACCTTGTCGGCGTTGACGTTGGTGAAGGCGTGCCTGGCGCCGCCATACTTGACTACCTGCCAGTCGATTCCGGCATCCGTCATCTCCTTCTCGAACCCCGCGATCTGGTCGGGCGGGACCAGCGGGTCGAGCGAGCCGGTGCAGACCAGGATCTTGCCCTTCACGTTCTTGGCCTCGGCGGCGTTCGCCGTGTCGAGCAGGCCGTGGAAGCTGACCACGCCCTTGAGCGGCGCGCCGGCGCGGGCCATCTCGAGCACCACGTAGCCGCCGAAGCAGTAGCCCATCGCGCCGAGGCGGTTCGTGTCCACCCGGTCCTGCTTGGAGAGCGCGGTGAGCCCGGCGAGCGCGCGGGTGCGCGCCATCTGGCGGTTCTCGCGGAACGGCGCCATGGTCTTCATCGTCTCCTCGCCCATCACCGTGCGCCCGCCGCCATACATGTCGAGCGCGAGCGCGACATAGCCGAGTTCGGCCAGCATGTTGGCGCGCTTCTTCGGATGGTCGTCGAGTCCCGGCGCCTCGTGCGCGATCACGATGCCGGGCGCCTTGCCGGTTCCGTCGGGGATGGCGAGGTAGCCGCGGCAGGCGGTGTCGCCGTCGCGATATTCCAGCGTCTCGGTCTTCATGCGGTCACTCCCTGAAGGCTGGGCAGGATGCGGTTGGCATTGTCGGTTTCGATGGCGCGGAGCCCGTCCGCGCCGAGCCCCATCTGGGCCAGCTCGGACACCGTTCCCTCGACGGTCATGTAGGGGACGTCGGTGCCGAACAGGAGTTGCGAGATCGGCATCACCTTGGTGAGCGCGGCCCAGGCGGGCTCGTTCGTCACGCTGACGATGTCGAAATGGAGCTTGCGGAGCGCCGGCACGATGCCGCCCGGAAGCTGCGCGGCGAGCTCGGGGCGGCCGCGCACCAGCCCGCCGATGCGGTTGGCGAGGAACGGCATCGTGCCGCCACCGTGGGCGAAGATGAACTTCACGTCCGGGCAGCGCGCGAACACGCCGTTGAACAGGAAGCTCGCGATCGCGCGGGTCGTGTCGAACGGGTATTCCATCAGCGGCGCGTTGATGCCGGGCAGCAACCCGTTGCAGCGCGCGCAGACCGTCGGGTGGAAGAACACGGCGGCCTTGCGCCGGTTGAGCTCGTCGAACACGGGCGCGAAGGCGGGATCGCCGGGCCACTTGTCCTCGTAGTTGGTCTGCAGCTTGAATCCGTCCACCTTGAGCGTGTCGGCGGCGTACTCGATCTCCTTCAGGCAGAGATCGACATGCGGCAAGGGCAGCAGGGCGAACGTGCCGAACCGCCCCTTGTGGTCGGCGCCGAGCCGCGTCGCGAACTCGTTGCAGTCCCGTGCGAGGGCATGGGCGCGGTCGGGCTCGTTCGGCCGGACGATGACGGTCGAGACCGAGGTGACGGCCGTCGCCACCCCGTTCCGGTCCATCGTTTCCAGCGATTTTTCGGGAGTCCACTCGGCCACGGTCTGCCAGCCGATGGCGGTGCCCTTCATCCGCTCCTGCTCCTCGGCGAGCCAGCGCGGCGGCACGATATGGTGATGAACGTCGATCCGGTGCGGTGCGGCCATGGTTCCTCCCGTCTTGGCGCTCCCCAGCCCACTGGACAGGAGGGGAGGCGCGGCCATATTACACCGCCATGCAACCGGTCGCCTTCACCAAGATGCACGGGCTCGGCAACGACTTCGTGATCATCGACGCGCGCCGCCACGCCCTGGCCGTGGACGAGGGCAAGGCGCGGCGCATCGCAGACCGCCATACCGGCGTCGGGTGCGACCAGGTGATCGTGATCGAGACGGCGAAGAACGGCGCCGCCGACGCCTTCATGCGCATAAGGAACGCCGACGGCGGCGAGGTCGCGGCCTGCGGCAATGCGGCGCGCTGCGTGGCCGCGCTGCTGATGGGCGAGGCGGGGCGCGATTCCGCGCGGATCGAGACCCTGGCCGGCATGCTCGAGGCCGAGGGGCTGGAGGACGGCACGGTCGCGGTCGACATGGGCGCGCCGCGGCTCGACTGGCGCGATATCCCCTTGAGCGAGCCCTCGGACACGCTGCATCTCGCGCTGTCCGCCGGGCCGCTGACAGATCCGGTTGCGGTCAGCATGGGCAACCCGCACGCCGTGTTCTTCGTGCCCGATGCGGATGCGGTGGACCTCGCGGCGCTGGGGCCCGGCCTCGAGCATCACGCGATGTTCCCCGAGCGCGCCAATATCGGGGTCGCGACGATGCGCGGCCGCGACGCGATCCGCCTGCGCGTGTGGGAGCGCGGCGCGGGGCTGACGCTCGCCTGCGGCACCGGCGCCTGCGCCGCCTTGGTCGCCGCCGTGCGCCGCGGCCTCGCCGAGCGGCGCTGCCGCGTGACGCTCGACGGCGGGACGCTCACCATCGAATGGCGCGAGGACGGCCACGTGCTGATGTCCGGCCCGGTCGCCATCGCCTTCACCGGCGCGCTGGAGCCGGGGCTGCTCGCATGACCGTCGAGATCGTCACGTTCGGCTGCCGCCTCAACGCCTGGGAATCCGAGGTGATGCGGGCGAACGCCGACGCGGCGGGCGTGGCCGACACCGTCGTGGTCAACACCTGCGCGGTGACGGCCGAGGCCGAGCGCCAGGCGCGCCAGGCGATCCGCCGTGCGCGGCGCGAGCGGCCGGGCGCGCGCATCGTCGTCACCGGCTGCGCGGCGCAGATCGATCCGGCCCGCTTCGCCGCGATGGGCGAGGTCGATGCCGTGATCGGCAATGTCGAGAAGCTCTCGCCGGGCGCGTTCGCCACCGATGCGGCGCCGGTGCGCGTCGCCGACATCATGACGGTGCGCGAGACGGCGCATCATTTGCTGTCGGGGTTCGAGGCGCGCGCGCGCGGCTTCGTCGAGATCCAGCAGGGGTGCGACCATCGCTGCACCTTCTGCATCATCCCGTTCGGGCGCGGCAACAACCGCTCGGTGCCGGTCGGCGCGGTGGTCGAGCGCGTGCGCGCGCTGGTCGCCGGCGGGCTGAACGAGATCGTGCTGACCGGCGTCGACATCACCGGCTACGGCGCCGACCTGCCCGGCCGCCCGACCCTCGGCACGCTCTGCCGCCGGCTGCTCGCGCTGGTGCCGGAATTGCAGCGTCTGCGCCTGTCCTCGCTCGACCCGGTCGAGATCGACGACGCGCTGCTCGACCTTGTCGCTTCGGAACCGCGCCTGATGCCGCATCTTCATCTCAGCATCCAGGCGGGCGACGACCTGACCCTGAAGCGCATGCGCCGGCGCCATCTGCGGGCCGATGCGATCGCGCTGTGCGATCGCGTGCGCACGCTCCGCCCCGACGTCGCGTTCGGCGCCGACCTGATCGCGGGCTTCCCGACCGAGACCGAGGACATGTTCGCCCGCACGCTCGACGTCGTGGACGAATGCGGCCTCACCTACCTGCACGTCTTCCCCTACTCGGAACGGCCCGGCACGCCGGCCGCACGCATGCCGCAAGTTCCCGTGCCGGTGCGGCGCGAGCGGGCGGCGCGGCTGCGCGCGCTAGGCGCGGCGCGGCTCGACGGCTATCTCGCCGGGTTCGCGGGCGCCGAGACGCGGGTGCTGGTGGAAAAGTCCCACGTCGGGCGCAGCGAGCATTACGCGCCGGTGCGGCTCGACCGCGAGGCCGTGCCGGGCGCGGTGGTGCGCGCGCGCATCACGGGGCACGGCGACGGCGCGCTCGACGGCCGGCTCGCGGCATGAGCGAGGAAGAGACAGGCAAGCGGCGCGGCTGGCTGTCGCGCCTGCGCGACGGGCTCAGCCGCTCGTCGGCACGACTTGGCGACGGCATCACCGGCATCTTCACGAAGCGACGGCTCGACCAGGCCGCGATCGACGAGCTGGAGGAGCTGCTGATCGGCGCCGACATGGGCGCGGCGACGGCGGCGAAGCTCGCGGCCGAACTCGCCCGCACGCGCTTCGGCAAGGAGGTGACGCCCGAGGAGGTGCGCACCGCGCTCGCCGACGACATCGCCGAAATCCTCGCGCCCGTGGCGAAGCCGCTGGAGCCCGACGCCGCGCACCGCCCGCACGTCGTGCTGGTCGTCGGCGTCAACGGTTCCGGCAAGACGACGACGATCGGCAAGCTCGCCAAGTATTACCGCGGCGAGGGCAAGACGGTGATGCTGGCCGCGGGCGACACGTTCCGCGCGGCAGGCGTCGAGCAGCTCAAGATCTGGGGCGAGCGGGTCGGATGCCCGGTGGTCGCGCGCGACACAGGCGCCGACGCGGCGGGCCTCGCCTACGATGCGCTGGAGCGGGCGCGCGCCGAGAACATGGATTTGCTGATCATCGACACGGCCGGGCGGCTGCACAACCGGGCCGATCTGATGGCCGGGCTGCAGAAGATCATCCGCGTCGTGCGCAAGGTTGACCCGACGGCGCCGCATTCGTGCCTGCTGGTGCTCGACGCCACCACCGGGCAGAACGCGCACCAGCAGGTGGAGACGTTCCGCGCGATGACCGACGTCACCGGCCTGATCGTCACCAAGCTGGACGGCACGGCGAAGGGCGGCGTTCTGGTCGCGCTGGCCGAGAAGTTCGGCCTGCCGGTACACGCGATCGGTGTGGGCGAGACGGCCGACGATCTGCGCCCGTTCGAGGCGCGCGCCTTCGCCCGTTCGCTGATGGGGCTGGAAAGCTAGAAGAAGAAGGCCGTCACACGGACGGCGCTAGATGCCACGTCAGGTGACGATGTTGACCAGGCTGCCGCGCGGGAGGTTGCGAGGCGCGCCGGTGGCCGTGGGCGCGCCCGTCGCGCCCGTCGCGCCCGTTGCGGCGACGGCGTCGGCGCCGGACAGGGCGGGGGCGCGGGCCGCGGGCTGAGGCGCGGCGCCGGGCGGGCGCGGGGCCGCGCCCGCGCGCTGGGCTGCGATCTGGGCGAGAAGCTGGGTCAGTGAGGCGCCGGGGCCGACTTGCATGGCGATCCGATCCGATTGTCACGGCCATACCATCGCAGTGCCCGGTTAACGCATGGTAAGCGCGCGGTGCGTCCGCGCTTAACCGTTCGTTAAGCGCCGCGGGCGAGATTTGCGTTGAAATGCAGAACGTTGGCGAAATCATATCGCTGGTCGCGCGCCAAGGGCTCGGCTTCGATCAGCTTGTCGACCTGGCGCGCGACCGGTCGGTCGCGTCGCGCACGCGCCTGGTCGAGACCGTCGCGGACCTGTTCTTCAACAAGAAGCGCACGCTGACCGATCGCGAGCGCGCGCTGATGATCGAGATCCTGCGCCGGCTGATCCACGACATCGAGATGGAGGTTCGCCAGGCCCTCGCCCAGCGGCTGGCCGACGAGCCGGACGCGCCGCCCGAGCTGGTGCGCGCGCTCGCCGACGACACGATCGAGGTGGCGCACCCGATCCTGGTGCGCTCGACGGTGCTGCAGGATCCCGAGCTGATCGAGATCATCCTCAACCGCACGCGCGAGCACCAGCTCGCGATCGCCACGCGCGCCTCGCTGTCGCCCGCCGTGTCGGACGCGCTGACCGGCACCGGCGACGTCGACGTGGTGACGGCGCTGCTGGAGAACCATGGCGCCGAGATCGCCGAGGCGACGATGGGCTATCTCGTCGAGCAGTCGAAGCGCGTCGACCGCTACCAGAACCCGCTGGTGCAGCGGCCCGACCTGTCGGCCGCCCTGGCGCGGCGCATGTATTGGTGGGTGTCGGCCGCGGTGCGCAAGTCCATCGTGCAGAAGTTCGACCTCGACCCGATCCAGCTTGACCGCAAGATCGGCGACATCATCGAGGACGTGCTGGACGGCGGCGGCGCGGCGCCCAGCCCGCGCCGGGCCGAGGAGCTGGCGCACAAGCTCGCCGAATGCCATGCGATCACGCCGCAGCTTCTGCTGCAGACGCTGCGCCAGGGCGAGGTGGCGCTGTTCGAATTGCTGCTGGCGGAGCTGTGCGGCCTGCGCCGCCAGCTCGTCCGGCGCATCGTGTTCGAGCCGGGCGGGCAGGGGCTCGCCGTGCTCGCGCGCGCGGTCTCCATCGCCAAGCCCGACTTCGCCTCGATCTTCCTGCTGTCGCGCAGCGCGCGGCCCGGCGACAAGGTGGTCGACCCGGGCGAGCTGAGCCGGGTGCTGGCGTTCTACGACCGGGTGCAGCCGGCAGCCGCCACGCGCCTGCTCGATCGCATGCGGCTCGATCCGGACTATCTCCAGGCGCTGATCGAGATCGAGGAGCGCGCCGAGCCGGGCGCGGCCGACACCGACGACCTCAAGGCGGCCAACTCGAACGGCTGACGCTTCGCTAGGCGGGCGATTCCGCGTCGAGCGCGACGGCGGCGCGCGCGACGGTGACGCCCCCCGGCCCGAGGCGGACCACGTTCACCGTGCCGGCGAAGTCGGGCGAGCCGGAGTAGTGCGCCTCCGCCCGTGCCGGCCCCACGCGCACCGCCCGGTTCCAATGGCCCAGCGCCAGATAGTCGGCCGCGGCCGCCGCGATCTCGGCGTCGCCGAACAGCCAGCCGGGACGCGGCCGGCCGGGCGCGGCGGGCGCCGGATCGTAATGGCCGTGCGCCAGCGCCACGCGGAAGCGCCGCGCGCGCGGCGGCGCCACGCCGATCGGCGCCATGTCGTCGTAGTCGAGATGGGCGCGGCCCCAGAACTCCACGTCGAGCGCGTCGAGCGCGACCGTGTCGTCGTGCGTCACGCCCAGTATGTGGATGTTGGCAGGTTCGGCCAGCGGCCCGCGTCGCCACACGGAATCGGGCGTCGCCGGGTCGTGGTTGCCGGGCAGGATCACAACCGGCACGCCCGCGTCGGCCATCAGCCGCGCGGCGCGCGCGACGACGGCGGGCGGCAGGCGGTTGTGCTCGAACACGTCTCCGGCCAGCACCACGGCGTCGGCCGCGGCCTGGCGCGCGGCGGCCAGCACCACGACCAGCCCACCCGCCCCGTCGCCGCCATACAGACCTGCCGTGTAGTTGTCGTCGACATGCAGGTCGGACGAGTGGACGATCACCACCTCGCGCGCCGCGGCGCCGCGCGCGGTGCGGTCAGGGTTTTCGGGCGGATCGGGGATCCGTCGGGGAATCTGCGCCTCCGCCGTTCGCCACGCCGAAAGGCGCGGATTTGCTGGCCGGCGGATCATGCACCGCCGCCTGCCCAGGGTCAATGAAAGGGGAAGGCGCGGCGCGCCACGCGGCGACGAAGCAATCCAGAACTTGCCTGGATTGCCTCGCTTCGCGCGCGATGACGCGGGGTCTATCTCGCGCCGGCCGGAGCACCGAGCCGCGATTCGGCGAACGACCAGTTGGCCAGATTCTCGACGAACGCCTTCACGAAGTCGGCGCGCCGGTTCTGGTAGTCGAGATAGTAGGCATGCTCCCACACGTCGCAGGTGATCAGCGGCGTCTTGCCGTCGACCAGCGGCGTGCCGGCGTCATGGGTGGTGACGATGTCGAGCTTGCCGCCGTCCTGGATCAGCCAGGCCCAGCCGCTGCCGAACTGGCCGACCGCCTTCTGGACGAACTGGTCCTTGAACTTGTCGAACCCGCCGAACGAATCCTCGATCCGCTTGGCGATTTCGCCCTTCGGCGCTCCGCCGCCCTTCGGCGCCATGCACTTCCAGAAGAAGTCGTGGTTCCACGCCTGGGCGGCGTTGTTGAAGATCGGCGTCTTGTTCTCCTTCGCGGCGGCGCGGATCACCTCCTCGATCGGCTTCGACGCGAGGTCGGAGCCCTCGGTGAGGCGGTTCAGATTATCCACATACGTCTTGTGGTGCTTGCCGTGATGGAACGACAGCGTCTGGCGCGAGATGTGCGGCTCCAGCGCGTCTTCGGCGTAGGGAAGCTTCGGAAACTCGAATGGCATGGGCACTCTCCTTGATCGGACCGAACGCGAACGCGGAGAGGCCGCCGTCCGGGCGGACGGGGCCTCTCTCGCCAACGAACCTAACCGCGTGCCGTTCCCGACCGCACTGCGACAATCGGCCGCTCGGTCAAATGATCAGCGCGATGCCGTGGCGGTGCGATAGGCTTCCATGGCCTTGGGCATCAGCGCGCGCAGATGCTCGATGCGGTTTCCGGGCGCGGGATGGTCGGACAGGAACTCGGGCGGGCGCTGCCCGCCGGCGGACTCGAAGTTCTGCCACAGCTTGATCGCCTGCTGCGGATCGTACCCGGCGCGCGCCATCAGCATCAGCCCAATCTCGTCCGCCTCGGATTCCTGCGTGCGGCTGAAGGGCAGCACGACGCCAAGCGTCGCCGCCTGGGCGAGCAGGCCGGCATACTGGCCAATGCTGGTGCCGCCGATCACCCCGATCCCGGTCTCGAGCAGCGCCTGGCGCGACATGCGTTCGGCGACATGGTGGGCGATGACGTGGCCGATCTCGTGGCCCAGCACGGCGGCGAGTTGCGCCTCGTTGTGCGCCACCTTGAACAGGCCGGTGTTCACGCCGATCTTGCCGCCGGGCAGGGCGAAGGCGTTCGGCTGCGGGTCCTCGAACACAGTGTATTGCCAGTCGTAGCCGGCGCCGTTCGCGACGCGGGCCAGCCGGTGCGACACGTCCGCCACCATCCGGTTCATCCGCGCATCGTGCGAGATGGGCTCCTTTGCCTTGATCTGCTTGTAGGCCTCGACGCCGAGCTGGTTCGCCTCCGTGGGCGAGACCAGCACGAGCTGCGAGCGGCCGGTGACCGGCGCCTGCTGGCACGCCGCGACCGCCGCAGCCAGTAACCCGGCGGCGGCGAGGCGCGCGGCGCGTGTGGCGAGCGTCCGCATCAGGCCGCGCGCACCTGCCATTCGCCATTCTCCGCTCGGCAAGCCGTCGCCCTCTCGCTCATGTCCTTCGCCGAGGTGTGGACGGTTTCGGTGAAGTCCTTGCACAGCGCGCCGTCGGCGGCGGTGAAGGTGCGGTGCACGGTGGTCGAGCCGTAATTGCCGCTCGACGGGTCGCGCCAGCTCGAGGTCTGGCCGGCGTGCAGATTGTCGAGCGCCTGGTAATGATTCTGGGCGTACTTCTTGGCGTCGTCCTCGCCGAGATAATGGCCGACCGCGCCGCCGGTGACGCCGCCCAGGATCACGCTGGCGGCGATCCAGGCCGGGTTGGCGTCGGCTAGGGCGGCGATGATGCCGCCGACGGCCGCGCCGCCCGCCGCGCCGGTCTGGGTCTGGCTGCTCAGCCCGGTCTCGCGCTCGATGGACTGGCAGCCGGCGAGAGTCGTCGCCCCGGCCAGCGCCACCACCAGGGTCACGGCAGTCAGCTTGCGGACATTTGCGATTACGCGCATGCGCCCCTCCTCGTGTCATCCACGGCCACGGCAAGACAACGCCAATATCACGGGCCGGTTCCGCGCCCGCGGGAACGGCCGCGACCCGGCGCACGTTGGCCGTGCACACCTCGACCGCCACCAATGGAGGCCGACATGAAACCGACACGAAACACTCTTCAGGCGCTCTCGGCGGCGGCAGCACTCGCTGCCACCGGCATCGCCGGCTGCGACATGGGCTATCATTCCAACGCCGCAGCGCCCGCGCCGGTGGCGACCAGCGGGCCGACCATCTCGTACCGCTACTCGGCCGGGCAGGACCTGCCGCGCGTGCGCAGCGAGGCGCGCGCCTACTGCTCCAGCTTCGACATGAACGCGAGCCTGGCGGACGTCATGACGAATGATGACGGCAGCCGGACCGCGCGGTTCGACTGCACCAACCAGCCGGTGGCCTTCAGCGGTCCGGCCGCGCCACCGCCGCCCGTGGTGGTCGCGCCGCCGGTGTCGCGCCCGCCGCTGGTGAGCTACGGCTTCGCCGATTCGCGGCAATACGCGGCGGCGGCCGACAATGCCAGCCGCTACTGCCAATCCTACGGCGCCGGGCCGCGCGAGGTGAACGTGGTCGGCAACCCGAACGGCACGCGCACCGTCACGTTCTCCTGCGACCAGCCGCTGTAGGAGACGTATGGACGCTTCGAGCGGCCATCCCCCGTCCGTCCCCGCCGACACGCTCAGGAGAAGGACGGTGGGACGGTCGCCGAAGCCTATCCCCGCCGGTAGGCGAGGTTGGGAGCGAGCCAGCGCTCGGTGGTGGCGACGTCCCAGCCCTTGCGCAACGCGTAGTCCTCGACTTGGTCGCGGCCGATCTTGCCGATGCCGAAATAGCGTGCCTCGGGATGGGCGAAGTAGAAGCCCGAGACCGCGGCCGCCGGCAGCATGGCGAAGCTCTCGGTCAGCATGACGCCCGCGCGCGCCTCCCCCTCGATCAGTTCGAACAGCGTCGCCTTCTCCGTGTGGTCGGGACAGGCGGGATAGCCGGGCGCCGGGCGGATGCCGCGATACTCCTCGCGGATCAGCCCGCGGTTGTCGAGCGCCTCGCCTGGCGCGTAGCCCCACAGCTCGGTGCGCACAAGCTGGTGCAGCCGCTCGGCGAACGCCTCGGCCAGCCGGTCGGCCAGCGCCTTGGCCATGATCGCCCCGTAATCGTCCTTCTTCGCCTCGTGCTCGGCGACCAGCGCGTCGAGCCCGATGCCGGCGGTGAGCGCGAACCCGCCGATAAAATCGGCGACGCCGCTGTCCTTGGGGGCGATGTAATCGGCGAGGCAGAAATGCGGCCGCGAGCCCGACTTCTCCGCCTGCTGGCGCAGGAAATGGACGGTGGCACGCGGCGTGGCACGCGTCTCGTCGGTATAGATTTCGACGTCGTCGCCCACCGCGTTCGCGGGGAAGAACCCGACGGCGGCGCGCGCCTCGAGGAGCTTGTCGTCGAGGATGCGGGCCAGCATCTTTCGCGCGTCGTCATAGAGCGCGCGCGCCGCCTCGCCGACCGTCTCGTCCTCCAGGATGCGGGGGAACGCGCCGGCGAGCTCCCAGGCGCGGAAGAACGGCGTCCAGTCGATGAAGCTCGCGATCTCGTCGAGCGGATAGTCGCGCGATGGTCCGAAGTCCCAGGAAGGACGGCCGCGCCGGCGCCGCGCCCGGCCAGTCCGGCGCGAAGCGGTTGGCGCGCGCGCGGGCCAGCGGGATGCCCCGCGGTGCGCGGTCGTTGGCCTCGTGCGCGGCGCGGGCACGCGCATGGTCCTCGGCGAGCTTTGCGCCCATGCGCTCCCGCCCCTCCGCGGTCGCGAGGCCGGCGGCGACGCCGACCGCGCGCGAGGCGTCGAGCACGTGGCTGACCGGCGCGTGATAGGCCGGTGCGATGCGCACCGAGGTGTGGGTCTTCGACGTCGTCGCGCCGCCGATCAGGAGGGGAATGTCGAACCCTTCGCGCTCCATTTCCGAGGCGACGTGGACCATCTCCTCGAGCGAAGGGGTGATCAGCCCCGACAGCCCGATCATGTCGGCCTTGTGCTCGCGCGCGGCGGCCAGGATCTTGTCGGCCGCGACCATGACGCCGAGGTCGATCACCTCGAAATTATTGCACTGCAAGACCACGCCGACGATGTTCTTGCCGATGTCGTGGACATCGCCCTTGACGGTCGCCATGACGATCTTGCCCTTGGCCTCGGGCGCGGCTCCGGTCCTCGCCTTCTCCTCCTCGATATAGGGGATCAGGTGCGCCACGGCCTGCTTCATCACGCGGGCCGACTTCACCACCTGCGGCAGGAACATCTTGCCGGCGCCGAACAGATCGCCGACGACGTTCATCCCGTCCATCAGCGGCCCCTCGATCACCGACAGCGGCTTGTCGGCGGCCTGGCGCGCCTCCTCGGTGTCGTCGACGACGAAATCGTTGATGCCATGCACCAGCGCGTGGGTCAGCCGCTCGGCCACCGGCTTTTCGCGCCAGCTCATGTCGACCGCGCGCTTCGCTCCCGTCGCCCTTGTAGGATTCGGCGGCGGCCAGCAGCCGCTCCGTCCCGTCCGGCCGCCGGTTGAGGATCACATCCTCGATCACGTCGCGCAGATCGGCGGGAATGTCGTCGTAGACCGCGAGCGCGCCGGCATTGACGATGCCCATGTCGAGCCCCGCCGCGATCGCGTGGTACAGGAACACGGCGTGCATTGACTGGCGGATCGGCTCGTTGCCGCGGAACGAGAACGAGATGTTGGAGATGCCGCCCGACACCTTGGCGTGCGGCAGCTCGGCCTTGATGCGCCGGGCCGCCTCGATGAAGTCGACGCCGTAATTGTCGTGCTCGGCGATGCCGGTCGCCACGGCGAACACGTTGGGATCGAACACGATGTCCTCGGCCGGGAAGTCGAGCCGGTCGACCAGCAGCCGGTAGGCGCGGGTGCAGACCGCGACGCGCCGCTCGACCGTGTCGGCCTGGCCGGACTCGTCGAACGCCATGACGACGACGGCGGCGCCGTAGCGCCGTGCGAGCCGCGCCTGGGAGAGAAACTTGTCCTCGCCCTCCTTCAGGCTGATCGAGTTGACGACCGGCTTGCCCTGGACGCATTTCAGCCCGGCCTCGATGACCTTCCAGTCCGAGGAGTCGATCATGATCGGCACGCGGCTGATCTCGGGCTCGGCGGCGACCAGGTTGAGGAACGCCCGCATCGCCTCGACCGAATCGAGCAGCCCCTCGTCCATGTTCACGTCGATGATCTGCGCGCCGCCGCGCACCTGGTCGCGCGCAACCTCCAGCGCGGTCTCGTAGTCGCGCTCGCGGATCAGCCGGGCGAAGCGGGCCGAGCCGGCTACGTTGGTGCGCTCGCCCACATTGACGAACAGCGAGCCCGGCCCGAAGGCGAACGGCTCCAGCCCGGCCAGCCGGCAGTGCGGCTCGGGCTCGGGCAGGGTGCGCGGCGGGGCGGCGGACACCGCTTCGGCGATGGCGCGGATGTGATCGGGCGTCGTGCCGCAGCACCCGCCCACCAGGTTGAGAAATCCCGACTGGGCGAACTCGCCCAGCACCTCGGCCATGTATTCGGGCGTGTCGTCATAGCCCCCGAACGCGTTGGGCAGGCCGGCGTTGGGATGGCAGCTCACCCGCACCTCGGCGATGCGCGCGAGCTCCTCGACATAGGGGCGCAGCTCCTTCGCGCCCAGCGCGCAGTTGAGCCCGACAACCAGCGGGCGCGCGTGGCGAACCGAGTTCCAGAACGCCTCGGTCGTCTGGCCGGTCAGCGTGCGCCCCGACGCGTCGGTGATGGTGCCCGAGATGATCACGGGCAGGCGTTCGCCCATCTCGTCGAACAGCGCCTCCAGGGCGTAGAGGGCGGCCTTGCAGTTCAGCGTGTCGAACACCGTCTCGACCAGGATCAGGTCCGCCCCGCCCTCGACCAAAGCGCGCGCCGTCTCGTCATAGGCGGCAACCAGGTCGTCGAAGGCGATGTTGCGGAAGCCCGGGTCGGACACCTTGGGCGAGATCGAGGCGGTGCGGTTGGTCGGGCCCAGCACGCCGGCGACGAAGCGCGGCCGCGCCGGCGTCTTCGCCGTCTCGGCGTCGGCCGCCTCGCGGGCGATGCGCGCGCCGGCGCGCGCGATGTCGGCGACCTCCGCTTCCAGCCCGTAATCGGCCATGGCGACATGCGTCGAGTTGAAGGTGTTGGCCTTCAGGATGTCGGCGCCGGCGGCGAGGAAGGCGTCGTGGATCTCGCGCACGATGTCAGGGCGCGTCAGGTTCAACAGGTCGTTGTTGCCCTTCTGCGACTTGGGATGGTCGGCGAAGGGCCGGCCGCGATAGCCCGCCTCGTCCAGCTCGTAGCGCTGGATCATCGTGCCCATGGCGCCGTCGAGCACCAGGATGCGCGACGCGAGCGCCTTTTCCAGCGCGGCCGTGCGCTCGGCACGCGCCACGCGGCGCGCCGCGGGCTTGGGACGCTCGAGCGTCAATACGTCGGAATTCATGCCGCCTCCTGTGGGCGGAGGCCCAGAACATGGCTGATGGCGTAGGTCAGGTCCGCCCGGTTCAGCGTGTAGAAGTGGAACTCGTTCACGCCGTGCGCCTGCAGCAGGCGCACCTGCTCGGCCGCCACCGTGGCGGCGACCAGCTTGCGCGTGTCGGGGTCGTCGTCGAGCCCCGCGAACAGTGATTCCAGCCAGTCCGGCACGCAGGTGCCGCACATGGCGCTGAACCGGCGCACCTGGGCGAAATTGGTGACGGGCAGGATGCCCGGCACGATCGGCACGCCGATGCCTGCGGCCGCCGCGCGGTCGCGGAAGCGCAGATAGGGCTCGGCGCCGAAGAAATACTGGGTGATGGCGCGGTTCGCCCCGGCATCGAGCTTGCGCTTCAAATTGTCGAGGTCGCGCTCGGCGCTTTCCGCCTCGGGGTGCATCTCGGGATAGGCCGCGACACTGATCTCGAAATCGGCGATGCGGCGTAGCCCGGCCACCAGCTCGGCGGCGAAGGCATAGCCGCCCGGATGGGGCGCGTAGGGGCCGTCGCCGTCGGGCGCGTCGCCACGCAGCGCGACGATGTGGCGGATGCCCGCGTCCCAATAGCGCCGCGCCACGTCGTCCACCTCGCCCCGCGTCGCCTGCACGCAGGTGAGGTGGGCCGCGGGCTCCAGCGTCGTCTCGCGCCGGATGCGCGTGACCGTGGCATGGGTGCGCTCGCGCGTCGAGCCGCCGGCGCCATAGGTGACCGACACGAAGCGCGGGGCCAGCGGCTCGAGCCGGCGGATGGCGCGCCATAGCGCGGCGTCCATCTCGTCGGTCTTGGGCGGGAAGAATTCGAACGACACCTCGATCGGGCGCACCGGCTCCAGCTTGCGCCCGACGATCTCGCGGAGCGTGTCCGATTTGGCCAGGGTGCTCATGTCACCGGCTCCTCGATGGTCTGGCCGCGCGGGCGCGCGGCGCGGCGCGCGGCGGGGACGGGGCGGTCGGCCGCCCACAGCTTCACGGTCAGCGGCGTGCCAGGCAGCGCGACCGGCGTGCCGACGACGAGGCCGGCGGCGCGGCACCAGCCGGCGATCTCCTCGTCGGAAAAGCCCAGCCGGCGGTGGGCGTGGTGGTCGCGCAGCGCCTCGACGCGGTGCGGCGCGAAGTCGATGATGACCAGTCGCCCGCCGGGGCGCAGCACGCGCGCCGCCTCGGCGATCGCGGCGCCCGGCCGGTCGGCGAAGTGCAGCACCAGATGCAGCGTCACGGCGTCGTACGTCGCCGCCATCATGGGCAGGGCGTACATGTCGCCCTGGCGCACGTGGCAGTGGGCAAGGCCGGCGGCCTCCAGCCGGGCGCGCGCCACCGCCAGCATGTCGCGCGAGGCATCGATGCCGACGCCGCGCATCACCTGCGGCCCCAGCACCTCGAGCACGCGGCCGGTGCCGGTGCCGATGTCGAGCAGCGCGTCGATCCCGTTGGCCGGCAAAGCGTGGGCCAGCGCCGTCTCCACCTCGCGCTCGTCGATGTGGAGCGAGCGGATCTCGTCCCACCGGCCCGCATTGGCCGCGAAGTAGGCCTGCGCCGCCGCCGCGCGCGCGCGCTTCACCGCGCGCAGCCGGTCGCGGTCGAGAGCGAGCTGCGGGTCGTCGTCGGGCACCATGGCGGCCAGCATGCGCGCCAGGTTGGCGGGCGCGGCCTCGGCCGGCCGGTCGGCCAGCCGGTAGAACACCCACTGGCCCTCCGGGAAGCGGTCGAGCAGCCGCGCGTCGCACAGAAGCTTCAGATGGCGCGACACGCGCGGCTGGCTCTGGCCCAGCACCTGGGTCAGCTCCGACACCGTCATCTCGCCCTCGCCGAGGAGGGCGAGGATGCGCAGCCGGGTGGGCTCGGCGGCGGCGCGCAGTCCCACGAGAAGCTCGTCCATGATTGGCCTTCGCTTAATTTCGGGTGGGACGCTATCATGCTCAGACACGCATATAAAGATATTTTTATATGATGATGGAAAGGGCGGCATCCCACCGGCCGCCGCGCGGCGGCGCCATTGAGCGGGGGTGGCCGGGAGGGGAGCGGGGGTGGCGGCACCGCGCGCGGAAGATGCCTAGGCATCTTGTCCGGCCTGTGCTAAGCGGGGAATGCAACGGGACTGCAACGGGACCGCCGGGGGGACGGGCTGCCGTGACCGCGCAAATTCGCTCCAGATTAATCCGGCTTTTACGGACAGCGCCTAGCTTCGCCGGGCGGATCAGGCCGGAATTGTCACTGGGGCCGGATTCGCCTAGGATCGCGGCGGCATGCATCCGCGGGGTGACGCGCCTCGCGTCGCGCCGGTGAAACAAGAGGGCAAAGCGCCTTGACCAGCTTGAAGATGGATGTGCCGGCGGTACGCCGGGGGGTTACGGTTGCGTTGACGGGGCTGGCGCTGGCGACCGCCGGCTGCGCGTCGCCGCCTGAGAACGACCCGGCGGCGATGGCGGCCTACAAGCAGGCCAACGACCCGATCGAGCCGTTCAACCGCAACATGCTCAAGGCCAACCTGGTGCTTGACGATGCGGTGCTGAAGCCGGTCGCCTACATCTACAAGGAGACGCTGCCGGAATTCAGCCAGGACGCGGTGGATTCGTTCCTGCACAATCTGCGTACCCCGGTGATCCTGGCCAACGATCTGATGCAGGGCGACGGCGACCGCGCCTGGAACACTTTCGTGCGCTTCGCCGCGAACAGCACGTTCGGGCTCGGCGGGCTGATCGACGTCGCCGCCGACATGGGCTATCCCAGCCATGACGAGGATTTCGGCCAGACGCTGGCCGTGTGGGGCATCGAGCCCGGCCCCTATCTGATGCTGCCGCTGTTCGGCCCGTCGAACCCGCGCGACGCGATCGGCCGGCTGTTCGACACGGTGATCGACCCGATCTCCTGGCTCGCGCCCACCTCGTGGCAGTACGGCCAGTTCGCCACCGAGGCGGTGAACGAGCGGGCGATGAACTACGACGCGATCGAGGATCTCAAGAAGACCTCGCTCGACTTCTACGCCGCGGTGCGCAGCCTCTATCGCCAGCGCCGCGCCGATGAGATCCGCAACGGCGCGCCCACCGCCAACTCCTCGGGCAGCCCGTCGCCGATGAGCGGCGAGCCCGATGAGCCGATGGACGAGCAGAAGGCCGAGAAGCACCCGCCCGCGACCTCGATGATCGAATCGCCGGCGCTCGACGACATGGCGCCCAAGGCCGAGGCCGCCACCGTCCCGGTCGAGGCGGCGACGCCGGCCGTGAGCGTTGCCACCAGGCCCACCGTCATGACCGACCCCGTCCCGATGCCGCCGCGCGTCGCGGTGACCCCCGCCTCAATGCCGGCCGAAGGGATCGCCCTCCAGCCCGTGCCGATGCCCGAGCTCAAGGCGCCCGAGCCAGACGCCCGAGGCGGCATCGTCTCCCGAAGCCGCGCCAGCCGCGCCGGACGCCGCCAAGGCCGCGTCCGAGGCGGCGATGAAGGCCGTGTCCCAGCCCGAGCCGGTCGCCCCGTCCGTGCCGGCCGCGCCCGAGGTGAAGGCGCCGGCCGAGGCCCCGGCCCGCGCCCGCCCCCGCATCCACGGAAGCGGCGGCGGCTCCGGCGCCCGCACCGACCGCGCCGTCCGAGGATTTCTACGCCGCGACGCGCGAACTCGCCGCCGCCAAGCACTGATCCCGAGCCGATCTCTCGTCGTGGTACGGGCCGGTCCGCGAGGATCGGCCCGCATCGTCTCTGCTATGCTGCGCCGGCAACGTGAGGGAGAGGCGCCATGAGGCTCGACGGCAAGGTCGCGATCGTCACGGGGGCGGCGCGCGGCATCGGCGCGGCGATCGCCGGCAAGTTCGCCAGCGAGGGTGCGCGCGTCGCGATCTGCGACATCGACGGTGCGGCGGCGACGCGCAGGGCGGGCGAGATCGCCGCCGGCGCGATCGGTGTCGCCATGGACGTGACCGACGAGGCGGCGGTCGAGGCGGGCGTCGCCCAGGTCGTGACGCGGCTCGGCCCGCCCGACGTGCTGGTGTGCAACGCGGGCATCCAGACCGTCCATCCCGTGGAGGAGTTCCCGTTCGCCGAGTGGAAGAAGCTGCTGGCGATCCATCTCGACGGGGCCTTCCTCGCCACCAAGGCGTGCCTGCCGCACATGTACGCGAAGAAGTCCGGGGCCATCGTCTATATGGGATCGGTGCTGTCGAAGGATTCGGCGGTGCTGAAATGCGCCTACACCACGGCCAAGCACGGGCTGGTCGGGCTCGCCCAGGTGGTCGCGAAGGAAGGGGCGGCGCACGGCGTGCGCACCAACGTGATCTGCCCGTCCTTCGTGATGACCGAGCTGGTGCGGAAGCAGATCCCCGAGCAGGCTGCCGCGCTGGGCATTTCCGAGGACGAGGTCGTCTCGCGCATCATGCTGGGCGACACGGTGGACAAGGAATTCACGACGGTCGAGGAGGTGGCGGAGATCGCGACGCTGTTCGCGTCCTTCCCGTCGCTCGCGCTGACCGGGCAGTCGCTCCTGGTCGCCCACGGCGCGCACATGGAGTAGTGGCGCATCTGCGCCCCTATTGTCACCCCGGACGGCGCGGAGCGGCGATCCGGGGCGCATGGTCGCGAATCCGTGGCGTTTCGGTATGGGTCCTGGCTTGCGCCGCCCGCTTCGCTCGCGGCTTGGCCGGGATGACAGCCGGGAACTACCCCTCGCTGCCGAGCTTCTTGAGGCGCGGGACGATGACGTTGTTCCAGCCGTCGATGCCGTCGCCGCGCGCCAGGATCTTCTTGTCGTGCACCAGGAAGAAGCGCGGGCTCGCCTGCCTGGGCGCCTGGACGCGCAGCCATTCCAGGTCGGCCGGCCAGCGCGCCTTTTCCCGCAAGTCGGTCAGCGAGCGGACCATGACCGTCCGGAATTTCACCGCCTTTGCCGCGTCGCTCGCCTTGAACTTCGGCTCGTACACCCGCTCCCAGCCGCGGCAGGTCGGGCAGTCCTCGGCCGACAGGTAGACCAGGGTCGGCTTCGCCCCGGCGGCGAGCGCCGGGCGGGCCAGGGCGGGGGCGACCGCAGCGGCGCCGGCGAGCCGGAGGAAGGCGCGGCGATGCATGGCGCTACTCGGCCGCGGCGCGGGCGCCGGACTTGGCGATCAGCGCGACCACCTCGTCGGTCGACTGCACGTCGCCGAAGAAGGTCATGAACCCTTCGAGCGAGGCGTTGTGCATCGCGTCCGAGAAGCTCGCATTGCCGTCCGAGACCATGATGGTGCGGAACCCTTCCATCATGCAGTTGCGCCCGGTGGATTCGCAGCACACGTTGGTGGCGACGCCGCAGATCAGCACGGTCTCGGTGTCGTGCTTCCGCAGGAGATCGACCAGGTTGCCCTTGGCGGCGACGAAGGCCGAATAGCGCCTCTTGACGAAGATCTCGTCGGTGGGCTCGACCTTCAGGTCGGGCCACAGCGCATAGCCTTCGGCGCCGGCGGACAGCGTCTCGAACCGGCGCTGGCGGCTCTCCGGCCGGTAGGATTCGTGGAAGTTTGCCCAGTCCGTCTTCGATTCCTCGCTCGCCTCCATCTGGATCCAGACGACCGTCCCTCCCGCTTCGCGCAGCGTGGCGGCCAGCCGGTTGACGTTGGGCACGATGTCGCGCGCCTGCGTGCAGCAGCCGAGGAAGCCGTCGGCCATGAAGTAGTTCTGCATGTCGACGACCAGCAGCGTCGTGCGCCTGGGGTCGAGCGACTCGAACGCGTGAAGCCGGCCCTGGCGGGCCATGATGCGTTGGCGCGTGGCGTCGGACAGATCGAACTTCTGCATGGGCTTGTCTCCCGGTTGGCGGATCAAGTGTACGCCAAACCGCGGCCGGGAACGAGTCACGCCTGCGTCATCGCCCGCCCTCGGCGAAATACTCGACCTGCCACACCATCTCGTCCTCGGCCAGCGGGAAGCGCCCGCCCGGCCCGGCGGCCAGCGCGGCCGACGGCGCGATCCGGGCGAGGCGGAGCTGGAGCTGCGTCGCGTGCTCCATGCCCAGCCCGGCCTTCCAGGCGATGGCGACCAGCCCCCTGGCGCTTTTCAGCGACACCGCCTTGTCGACCGCGCCGAGCGGCAGGCCGGCGAGGACGGCGAGCTGCGCCGTGACGAAGGACCGCTCGCCCGCGCCCAGGGCGCGCAGGATCGAGGTGCCGTCGAGCCCGCCCTCGGCGGCCAGCGCCCGCGCCCGCGCCAACAGCGTCGCGTCGTCGGAGAAGGTGGCGCCGGCCTCGGCGCCCAGCCGTGCCCGCACGCGGGCGCGCACCATCTCGGCCGTCTGGGGCAGCAGGTCGTCGCGCCGCGCCAGCGCCTCGATCAGCGAGTTGGCGACGAACTCGGACAGGCGGCGGACGGCGCCCTGCGACAGGGCGGGCCGGCGCACCAGCGGCTCGTGCCATGCCGCGACCGGGGCGGCGCGTGCGACGATGGCATCCAGCGTCTCCTCGCGCACCTGGGCCGACCGGTTCGACAGCAGCGCCGTGATCGCGTCGGTGTCGTCGCGGGCCACGATCGCGTCCGATGCGGCGGCGCCCAGCCCGTCGCGCCGCGCGATGGCGGCCAGCTGCGGGCCGGCGGCGCCGCCGCGGATCAGCTCGACCAGGAAATCCTCGGCGAGCAGCGGCGAGAACTCCAGCACCGGCGCGGCGACGGTGGCGTCGGGGTCGCGCGCCAGCCGCTCGACCAGCGGCGCCGGCACGTCGCGCGCGTGGCGCAGCTCGTCGGCCAGGATCGCGCGCACCCGGGGCATCGCGTCGCGCGCCAGCACCTCCAGGGTCTCGAGGATCAGGTCGCCCGCCCGCGCGCGCGCCGCATCCGACAGGCCGGGGGCGAGGCGGCCCACCTTGCGCGCGATCTGGCAGCGCACGTCGTCGTCGGCGTCGCGCGCCAGCTTCAGGTCGGCATGCGGCGGCGCGGCGCCGTTCGCCGCCACCTCGCGCCGTACCGCCTCGTCGGCGTCGTCGGCCAGGTAGAACAGGATCTCGGGCGCGACCGGCGCCGCGGCAACGCGCTGGCGCTCGGCTGTTTCGCCGGCCTCGATCAGTCGCTTCGCCTCCTCGTAGGCGATGGGGGCGCGGCGCCGCCCGCCCAACAGTCGGGCCAGCAGGCCGCTCATACTGCCACGCTCCGCACCGGTGCGGTGGGGGCGTGGGAATCGGTGTCGCAACCGACGTCGAGGGCGAAGCCGCTCTTGCCCGACCGCTTCACCCGGTACATCGCGGCGTCGGCGCGGGCGATCAGCGCCGCGGGGCCGGCGGTGCCGCCGGCATGGGCGACGACGCCGATCGAGAAGCCCAGCGGCCTTGCCCCGGGCGGGGAGAAGCTGGCGAGCGTGTTCGCCGCCGCAACCAGCTCGGACGCGCGCTCGGACGCGGCGCCGGCGTCGATGCGCTCCAGCCACAACGCGAATTCGTCGCCGCCCAGCCGCGCCACCATGTCGCCCGGACGGGTGCGCTGGGCCAGCATCGCGGCGATGGCGCACAGCGCCGCGTCGCCGCGCTCGTGCCCGGCCAGGTCGTTCACCGCCTTGAAATTGTCGAGGTCGACATACAGCAGCGCCGCCGGCGCCGCCCCGACCGCGCGCCGGGCGAGGCGCGCCGCCAGATCGTCCAGGAAGGCGCGCCGGTTCATCAGCCCGGTCAGCGGATCGGTGCGCGACAGCGCGGCCAGCGCCTCGTGCGCCGCGACCTGGGCGAGGGCGAGCCCGATGCGGTCGGCGACGTCGGCCAGCAGCGCGCGGTCCTCCTCCGACCAGCCCGGCGCCTCGGCGCTGCGCTCGCATGCCACCACCCCGTTAACTGCCTGGCGATAGAGGGTGGGGCAGGCGATGCGGCGCGCGGCGCGGTCCTCGGCTGTCACCACCCGGCGGGCCTCGCGGGCCGCGCCAGCCAGCGCCTCGGCCGCCGCGTCGGGGGGCGGGCCGAACGAAGCCGCCGGGGCGATCCCGCCTTCGGGTCCGACCCGGTGGATGGCGAGGCCGCGCGCGCCCAGCGCCCGGGCCGAGGCGCCGGCGGCGGCGCCCAGCATCTCCGCCGGCTGGGCCACGTCGCGCATCACGTGCAGGATATGGGCGAGCAGCCCCTCGCGCCGGCGCGCGGCCGCCAGCGCGTCGTCGCGGGCGAGCGCCAGGGTCGCGTCGCGGCACACGCCGCGCGCCCCGCGCCACGCGCCCGTCTCGTCGGCGACCGGCGCGGCGGAGACGATCAGGCAGGCCTCGCCGCCGCCGGCCCGCCGCCACCACGCCACCGCCTCGTCGAGCGCCGCGCGGGCGGCGAAGGGCGACGGCTCCGAGGGATCGCGCGGCGCGGCGGCGAATTCGTCGGGGTGGCGGCCGACCAGCTCGGGCGCCGCGTAGCCCAGCGCGCCGCGCGGCGAGACGAAGACGAACGTGCCGTCGGGCCCCGTCTCCCAGGCGAAATCGCTCGACAGCTCGACCAGCGCCTTGTAGCGCGCCCGCGATTCGATCAGCGCCGCCTCCAGCGCGCCCGGCTGCGCCCGCCGCCGCGCCCGCCCGCTCCCGAGCCCGAACATCACCGCCGGGCGAAGCGGCGCACCCCCAGCCGCTTCGGGCGCTCGGTCTTCTCGAAGCTGCGCAGATCGGGGTGCGGCCTGCCGTAGTGATAGCCCTGGGCGTAGCGGATGCCGCACTCCTCCAGAAGGGCGAGGTAGCGCTCGTCCTCGACCATCTCGGCGATCATGTCGATCTCCAGGTCGTGGCACAAAGCCGCCATCGCCTTCAGGAACACCTTGGACTTGGCGTCGTCGACCGCGCTGCGCAGGTACTGACCGTCGATCTTGACGATATCGACCTCGAGCCGGCGCAGATATTCGAGCGCGGCGGAGCCCGCGCCGAAATCGTCCAGGCATACCTGGTGGCCCGCCCGGCGCAGCCCGCGGATGAACTTGTTGGCCACCACCAGGTCGGGGATGCGCACCGACTCGGTGATCTCGAAGATCACGCGCTTGCGCTCCGCGGGATGGGCGTCGAGAAGCTCCAGCAGGGAGTCGCGGAAGCCGAGGTCGTTGACCGACCGGCCCGAGATGTTGACGGCGACGATCGGCGTGTCGCGTCCCTGGGCGTGCTGGGCGAGCCAGTCGAGCACGCGCTCGCACATGGCGAGGTCGAAATCGGTGATCAGCCCCGTCGCCTCGGCGAACACGATGGTCGGGTAGGGCGAGCCGTCGCCGCCCGGCAGGGTCGGAAAGCGGGCCAGCGCCTCGAAATGGTGGATGCGGCCCACCGCCACCTCGACGATCGGCTGGAACATCATGTCGAACTGGTCCTGGGCGATGATGCGGCGCAGCTCGGCCACGCGCTGGGCGGTGTGGTCGAGCAGGTGCTCGAGCCCGTGCGACAGCGAATCGAAGGGCGGGTCGCGCCTGGCGTCGTCGCAGAACCGGTCGAGCGCGTAGCGCAGCACGCGCAGCGCGTCGGCATCGGACATGGCGGCGACGTCGGCGTCGATCGTGCCGGAACTGACCGTGACGCCCTGGCCGGCCGGGTCGACGGCGCGCGCCGACGCCTCGATCTTGGCGCGCAGGCGTTCGACGTCCACCTGGCGGCGGTGGATCAGCCCGTAATTGGTGTCGTCGAGCTGGCCGGCCCCGTCGCTGCCCGCCGCCCCGCCGCGCAGATAGGCGCCGATGGTGGCGTGCAGCCGGCCGTTGGTCTCATGGTCCAGCCGCTCGCGCAGCTCGGGCAGGTTCTCCATGCGGAACAGGGTGAGCTTCAGCTCCTCGCCCGTCTTCCGGGCGCGCTTGGCCTGGCGCTCGGCCATCAGCAGAAAGGAATCGCGGTCGAGCAGGCCCGACTGCGGGTCGCGGGTCAGCGAGTTGGCGATCTCCGGGTCGATTGCGGCGGCGCCCACCTTGAGGGCGAAGAAGAACCGCCCCGGCATGTCGGCCACGTGATGGCCCGACAGGAGCAAGGGCGGGGTGATGCCGTCCGGCCCCTGCAGGTGGGCCATCACCGAATCGAACCGGCCGAGCGTCACCATGCCGGCCAGAAGCTCGGTGACGTAGATGCGGTCCTCCGGCGCCACCAGCTCGGTCAGGCGCAGCCCGATCAGCCGGGCCGGGTCGTGCCCGGTCAGCGCCCGGGTCGCGCCGGCGGCGAAGGTGATGCGCTCGGCCACGTCGGTCTCGAGCAGCATGTCGGCCGCGCAGAAGGCCAGCGCGACGAACCGGTCGCGCTCGCGGCGCAACGCGTCCATCCTGCCGAAAGAGTCACGCTCCATGGCGTTGGCGATAGCCATCGGTTCCCCGAAAGGCGGAGGCGATTCGGAACGCGGGTCGATACCAGGCACGGCGCCACCCTAGGCCCATACGCTTAACGAGAGGTTGCGCTGGGGTGTTGCGGACCGGGCCGGGCCGGGCCATCTTGGCGGCGATGCCGCCGTTAACCACAGCCTCCCCGCCGGCGCTGCACGAGGTCGAGACCTGGATCTTCGACCTCGACAACACGCTGTATCCCGTGACCGAGCGGCTTCTGGCCGATATCGACCGGCATATCGGGGTGTTCGTGGCCGGCTTCCTGGGGGTCGACCCGACCGAGGCGCGGCGCATCCAGAAGCACTATTTCCGCGAATACGGCCTCACCCTGCGCGGGCTGATGGTCGAGCACGGGCTCGATCCGGCGCGCTATTTCGACCATATGGACCGGACCGACCTGGCCGACGTGGCGCCCGCGCCCGAGCTTGCCGCCGCCCTGGGGCGGCTGCCCGGACGGCGCATCGTCTACACCAACTCCTCGGCCCGCCACGCCGAGCTGGTGCTCGGCCGGCTGGGGATGCAGGGCGTGTTCGAGGCCGTGGTCGACATCACCGCCTGCGACTACGTGCCGAAGCCCTCGATCGAGCCGATGCGCGAGATGTGCCGCCGCCTGGCCCTCGCGCCCACCCGCGCCGCCATGGTCGACGACATCGTGCGGAACCTGGTCCCGGCCGAGGCGCTGGGCATGGCGACGGTGTGGATGCACACCGACGCGGAATGGGCGCGCGACGAGACGGCCGGGCCGCATGTCCACCACGTCACCCGCGACCTGCTGGGCTTCCTCGAAGGGGTCGTTGCCGGACGATAGGGCGGCGCTCGCGCTTCGACCTTGTTGCGGGGGCGCCCGCGCGGCTAATGTCCGCCAGGCGAGATTCGGCAATGGCGACGGGACGGGGAATGGACCAGGGCAATCTTCAGGCGGTGATCGACGCGGCGTGGGAGGATCGCCAGGCGGTTTCGCCGGCGACGCGGGGCGCGGTGCGCGACGCGGTGGAGGCGGTGCTCGACGGGCTCGATTCGGGCGAGCTGCGCGTCGCCGAGAAGGCGAACGGCGCCTGGCGCGTCAACCAGTGGCTGAAGAAGGCGGTGCTGCTGTCCTTCCGGCTCTACGACATGGCGCCGATGCCCGGCGGTCCCGAGGACCCGCAGCGCGGCGCGGCGCCCTGGTTCGACAAGATCGCCCCCAAGTTCGCCGGCTGGGACGATGCCCGCTTCCGCAAGGCGGGCTTCCGCGCCGTGCCCAACTGCGTGGTGCGCCGGTCGGCCTATGTCGCGCCGGGCGTGGTGCTGATGCCGTCCTTCGTCAATGTGGGCGCCCATGTCGGCCGGAACACCATGGTCGACACCTGGGCGACGGTCGGAAGCTGCGCCCAGATCGGCGAGAACTGCCACATCTCGGGCGGCGCCGGCATCGGCGGCGTCCTGGAGCCGCTGCAGGCCGACCCGGTGATCGTCGAGGACGATTGCTTCATCGGCGCACGGTCGGAGGTGGCCGAGGGCGTGCTCGTCGAGCACGGCTCGGTGCTCGCCATGGGCGTCTATCTCGGTGCCTCGACCAAGATCGTCGACCGCACGACGGGCGAGGTGCTGCGCGGGCGGGTGCCGCCATTTTCGGTGGTGGTGCCGGGCAACCTGCCCGGAAAGCCGCTGGCCGACGGCTCGCCGGGGCCGAGCCTGTACTGCGCGGTGATCGTCAAGCGGGTGGACGCACAGACCCGTTCCAAGACCTCGATCAACGACCTGCTGCGCGATTGAGCGACCGACATCCAGCCCCTGGAGCTGGCCCGCGCGCTGATCCGCTGCGCGAGCGTGACGCCCGCCGATGCGGGCGCGCTCGACGTGCTGCAAGCGGCGCTCGGCGGGCTCGGCTTCACCTGCCACCGCCTGCCCTTCTCGACGCCGGGCATGCCCGACATCGACAATCTGTACGCGCGGATCGGCGAGGGCGCGCCGCATTTCTGCTTCGCCGGCCACACCGACGTGGTGCCGGTGGGCGACGCCGCGGGCTGGACGCACGACCCGTTCGGGGCGGAGGTCGCGGACGGCGTGCTCTACGGGCGCGGGGCGGTCGACATGAAGGGCGCCATCGCCTGCTTCGTCGCCGCCGCGTCGCGCCACCTGGCGAAGGCGGGCGGCCGGCCCGCGCGGCTCGATCAGCCTTCTGATCACCGGCGACGAGGAGGGTCCGGCGGTCAACGGCACGGTGCGCGTCGTCGAGTGGCTGCGCGCCCGCGGCGAGACGCTGGATGCCTGCCTGGTGGGCGAGCCGACCAATCCCGAGCGCCTGGGCGACATGGTCAAGATCGGGCGGCGCGGCACGCTCAACGGCTGGCTGACCGTCAAGGGCACGCAGGGCCACACCGCCTATCCGCAGCTCGCCGACAACCCCCTGCCGCGCCTGGTGGCGATGCTGTCGCGCCTCGCCTCGGCCGAGCTCGACCGGGGCACCGAGCATTTCCAGCCGTCGAACCTGCAGCTCACCTCGATCGACGTCGGCAACGCGGCGACCAACGTGATCCCGGCGGCGGGCCGCGCCGCGTTCAACATCCGGTTCAACGACCGGCACACCGGCAAGAGCCTGACCGAATGGCTGCACCGCGAGCTCGACGCCATCGGCGGCGCGTACGAGCTGAAGGTGACCGTGCCGGGCGAGGCGTTCCTGACCCCGCCCGGGCGGATGAGCGAGGTGCTGGCCGGCGCCATCGCGCGCACGCTCGGCGTGACGCCGGAGCTCTCGACCACCGGCGGCACGTCGGACGCGCGCTATATCCGCGCGCTGTGCCCCGTGGCGGAGTTCGGGCTTTTGAGCCGCACCATGCACAAGATCGACGAATGCGTCGCCGTCGCCGATCTCGACGCGCTCGCCGACGTGTACGAGGCCGTGCTCGACGGGTTCCTCGCGCGATGAGCGGGCCGCTGCCCGCGCTCACCGCGCGCCACGTGACCGTCGCGCTCTATGGCGCCACGCGGCTGGCCAAGGGCGATCCGCACGGCATCGAGTTCTTCGACGACACGGCGGAATCGTTCTGGCGCTCGTTCTGGGCGGCGGCGATCGTCGCCCCGCCCTACCTCCTGCTGCTCGCCTTCGATCTGTGGGGCGCGAACATCCATTCCGGCCCGCTTCGCGTGATGCTGATCGAGGCCATCGCCTACGTGATCGGCTGGACCGCGTTTCCGGTGGTCGCGTTCTATCTGTGCGAGGCGATCGGCCGGCAGGACCGCTATATCCGCTATATCTCGGCGGCGAACTGGGCGACCGTGCTGCAGGTGACGCTCTATTTGTTCGTCACCGCGGTGATCGCGACGGGGCTGCTGCCGGGCGCGCTGGCGCTGGCGCTCAGCCTCGCCACCCATCTCGCCCTCGCGGTCTATGGCTGGTTCATCGCCCGGGTCGGGCTGATCCTCTCGGCCGCCGGCGCCGCCGGGGTGGTGGCGCTCGACATCGCGCTCAGCCTCGCCGTCAACGCCGTCGTCCGCGCGATGCTGTAGGGGGCAAGTCCTCGGATATTTCCGGCCGTCCTGACAGCCACGGACGCGCGCAGCAGCGCGCAAAAAGAAGCAAAGCCCCGTGGATGCCCGGAACAAGTCCGGGCATGACGTTCTTTGGGTTGATGAGTGTGCCTGGACTCGCCTCGATTCATTCTCGGGCCAGGCTCTCAGGACGAACGGGGAGAGCCAGCGCACTCATTCCGTTCGCCCTGAGGAGCAAGCGCAGCTTGCGTCCTCGAAGGGCGAACGGGCGACGCGATCACCCCAGCGCCTGGACGATCTCCTCGGTCATCTTCTTGGCGTCGGCGAACAGCATCATGGTGTTGTCGCGGTAGAACAGCGGGTTGTCGATGCCGGCATAGCCGGGCGACAGCGACCTTTTGACGAACAGCACCGTCTTCGCCTTCTCGACGTCGAGGATCGGCATGCCGGCGATGGGGCTCGTGGGATCGGTCTTGGCGACCGGGTTGGTCACGTCGTTGGCGCCGATCACGTAGGCGGCGTCGGCGGTCGAGAACTCGTGGTTGATCTCGTCGAGCTCGAACACCTCGTCATAGGGCACGTTCGCCTCGGCCAGCAGCACGTTCATGTGGCCCGGCATGCGGCCGGCGACCGGGTGGATGGCGTAGCGCACCTCCACCCCCTCCTTCTTCAGCGCGTCGGCCATCTCGCGCACCGCGTGCTGGGCCTGCGACACCGCCATGCCGTAGCCCGGCACGATGATCACCTTGGCCGCGTTCTTCAGGATGAAGGCCGCGTCCTCGGCGCTGCCCGCCTTCACCGGCTTGTCCGACCTGACGGCGGCCGCGCCCTCGGCCGCGCCGAACCCGCCCAGGATCACGCTGACGAAGGAGCGGTTCATGCCGTGGCACATGATGTAGCTGAGGATCGCGCCCGACGAGCCGACCAGCGCGCCGGTGATGATCAGCAGCGTGTTCGACAGGGTGAACCCGATGCCGCAGGCCGCCCAGCCCGAGTACGAGTTCAGCATCGAGATCACGACCGGCATGTCCGCCCCGCCGATCGGCACGATGATGGTGAAGCCGAACACCAGCGAGAGGAGCACGATGGCCCAGAACAGGCCCGGCCGACTGCGCCACGCACAACCCGCCGATCAGCGCCAGGATGCCGGCGCCGATCAGCGCGTTCACCGCATGCTGGCCCGGGAAGGTCAGCGGCGCGCCGGAGACCAGCCCCTGCAGCTTGGCGAAGGCGACGATCGAGCCGGTGAAGGTGATCGCGCCGATGGCGAGCCCCAGCCCCATCTCGATCAGCGAGCGCACCTCGATCGCGCCCGGCGCGCCGATGCCGTAGGCGGCGGGCGCGTAGAACGCGGCGGCGGCCACCACCACGGCGGCGAGGCCGACCAGCGAATGGAACGCCGCCACGAGCTGGGGCAGCGCCGTCATCTGGATCTTCAGCGCGATGATCGTGCCGATCGTGCCGCCGATCGCGATGGCGATCAGGATGTCGACGTAGCTGATCACGCCGGGCGAGGCGAGGGTGGTGGCGATGGCGATCGCCATGCCCACCATGCCGGTCAGGTTGCCGCGCCGCGCCGTCTCGGGCGAGGACAGCCCGCGCAGCGCCATGATGAAGCAGATGGCCGCGACGAGATAGGCGAGGCCGGTTGCGGTCGCGTTCACGCCGGCCCCCTACTTCGTCTTCTTGCGGTACATGCGCAGCATGCGCTGGCTGACGATGAACCCGCCGAAGATGTTGATCGAGGCAAGCCCGACCGCGATCAGCCCCATCGTCTTGGAGAAGGAATAGCCGAGCGGCCCCGCGGCGATCAGCCCGCCGACGATGATCACCGACGAGATGGCGTTGGTCACGCTCATCAGCGGCGAGTGCAGCGCGGGGTCACGTTCCATACGACGTAGTAGCCGACGAATACCGCCAGCACGAACACCGTCAACAGGGCAAGCAGCGCCGTCTCGTGCATAAAGCCCCCTTCGTTTCGTTCTTAGTGGAGAACCCGAACGGATCGCCGTGCCGAAAGAACCTCCTCCCCCTTGCCAGGGGGAGATCGCCGGCCGCGCAAGCGGACGGCGGGTCGAGGGTCCGCCCCACTCCTGTCCTCCCCCGTCCGAGAGGGAAGGGTCGCACGGAACCCGCCGGGGGAAACTCCTGTAACGGCGTCATGTGCCGGTCGCCGCTCACCCCGCCGCCGCCTCGGCCGGGGCGAGCTGCGGATGGACCACCTTGCCGTCGCGCGCGACCAGGCAGCCCTTGATGATCTCGTCGTCCCAGTCGATCTCGATCGTGCCGTCCTTGGCCTTGGCGAGCGGGGTGATGAAGTTGAGCAGGTTGCGCGCATACATCGCCGAGGCGTCCTCGGCGATGCGGCCGGGCACGTTGAGGTGCCCGATGATCTTCACCCCGTGCTTCACGACGATCTTGCCGGGCTCGGCGCCCTCGCAATTGCCGCCCTGCTCGACCGCCAGATCGACGACGATCGAGCCCGGCTTCATGTCCTTCAGCATCGCCTCGGTGATCAGCACCGGCGCGCGCCGCCCCGGCACCAGGGCGGTGCAGATGGCGATGTCCTGCTTCTTCAGCGTCTCGTGCACCGCCTGGGCCTGGCGGCGGCGCATCTCCTCGTCCATCTCGCGGGCGTAGCCGGCCTTGGTCTCGAGGTCGGCGATGCCCTCGACCTCGACGAAGCGGGCGCCCAGCGATTCGACCTGCTCCTTCGCCGCGGCGCGCACGTCGAACGCGGAGACGACGGCGCCGAGGCGGCGCGCGGTCGCGATCGCCTGCAGCCCGGCGACGCCCGCGCCCAGCACCACCACGCGCGCGGGCGGCACGGTGCCGGCGGCGGTCATCATCATCGGGAAGGCGCGGCCGAACTCGGTCGCGGCGTCGATCACCGCGCGATAGCCCGCCAGGTTGGACTGCGACGACAAAACGTCCATCGCCTGGGCGCGGGTGATGCGCGGCAGAAGCTCCAGCGCGAAGGCGGTCACGCCCTGCCGGGCGTAGCGCTCGGCCTGCGGCTTGTCGTTGAGCACGCCCATCGTGGCGAGCAGGATCGCGCCCTTCTTCATCAGGGCGATCTCCTCGTCCATCGGCGTGCGCACCTGGAACACGATGTCGGCGTCGCCGATGGCGGATCTGGCGTCGGGGGCGATGGTGGCGCCCGCCGCGGCGAACGCCTCGTCGGAAATCGAGGCGCCTTCGCCTGCGCCCGTTTCCACCGCCACGGCGAAGCCCAGCCCGATAAGCTTCTTCACCGTGTCGGGTGTCGCGGCGACGCGCGTCTCTCCCGGCCGGCGTTCCCTGGAGATGCCGATCTTCATGCCAAGCTCTGGGTCACTTTCACAAAGACGATCAGACGGGCGCGCAGCGCGGGCGAACAATGCCGCCTCGCGCCCGCTTTGCCAAGCGCGAAGTGGTCATCCGTCAAGACCGCCGAGCGCCGCAACCAGCGCCGGCGCGCGCGCCCACGGCGTCGTGCCGCAGATGCGCGGCAGGGCGATCACCGGAACGGGCGCCGCCTCGCGGCGAATTGTCGCAACCGTCTCGGAAAGCGGCACCGGAGGCTCGGAATCGTCGCTGACCACGATGGCGCAGGGCGCGATGCCGGCCGCGCCCATCGCCGCGACGGCGCTCAGCGTGTGCGACAGCGTCCCGAGATATCCGCCGGCGACCAGCACGGAAGGGGCGTCCAGCGCGGCGATCCAGTCGCGCACCGTGACGCGCGGCGGCGAGCGGCGTCATCACGCCGCCGATGCCCTCGACCAGCGTCGTCTGGCCCGGACGGTCGGCGTCGCGGCAGAACGTGGCCAGCGCGTCGAGATCGATCGTGCGCCCTTCGCGCGCGGCCGCCATGTCGGGCGAGATCGGCGCGCGCGAAGCGCCAGGGTGCGATGCGCGCGACCGCGTCCATCGTCGGCGCGATGCCCTGCGCGGCCAGCAGCACGCCGGCGTCCGACCCGGTCGGGTCGTCTCGGGTCGAACCCGCTGATCACCGGCTTCAGCGCGACCACCGGCCGCCCCGCCCGGGCAAGCTGGTGCGCCAGCGCGGCGGTCACCAACGTCTTGCCGATGCCCGTATGCGTGCCGGCCACGAACAGGATCATGGCGAGCGCGAACGGCAGGTGCGCACGGCAACAGACCCCCCTCCCCAACCCTTGGCGCCGCCGGACATGCCACTGGCATGTCCGGGCCCGGCGTCCAGTGGACGCCGGGCAGGCGCCAAGCCCTCAAGGGGGGAGGGGGCGAACACGCAGGCCCGTGCGTCGATGTCGGACGCGATCGACGTAGCAAAAAAGGCTGTTCGTACCAGGGTTCCCTCCCCCCTTGAGGACGAGGGACAGGGAGAGGGGTCCCGCCGCACGCAGCGGGACATCACTCCGCCGCCGCCCGGTCGACGAGGCCGAGCTCGCGTATGGCGTCGGCCAGGGCGGCGACGTCCGCCCCCGTATGCGCCGCCGAGAAGGCGACGCGCAGCCGCGCGGTGCCCTCCGGCACGGTCGGCGGGCGGATCGCGGCCACCAGGTAGCCGCGCGCCGCGAGCGCCTCGGACGCGGCGGCGGCCCGCTCCGGCGCGCCGACCACGATCGGCACGATGGCGCTCTCGGCCGGGGCGAGGCCGAGCCGGCGGGTGAATTCGCGCGCCAGCGCCAGCGGGCGGGCGCACAAAGCGGGGTCGGTCGCGATGATGTCGAGCGCCGCGATCGCGGCGCCGGCTGCGGCCGGCGGCAGGGCGGTGGTGTAGACGAAGCTGCGCGCCCGGTTGCGCATCAGGTCGCATGCCGCGCGCGAGGCGCAGAGATACCCGCCATACGAGCCGGCGGCCTTGGACAGCGTCCCCATCTGCAGCGGCACGTCGGCGCCGGCCTCCGCCACGCTGCCGCGCCCGCTGCCGAGCACCCCCAGCCCGTGCGCGTCGTCGACCAGCAGCCAGGCATCGGCGCCCCGCGCCAGCCGCGCCATCTCGGCCAGAGGCGCGCGGTCGCCGTCCATCGAGAACACCCCCTCGGTCAGCACCAGGCAGCGCTCGTGACGGCCGCGCGCGGCGAGGCGGGCGGAAAGGTCGCCGAGGTCGTTGTGGCGGAACATCGCCACCGTCGCCCCGGAAAGCCGCGCCCCGGCATGCAGGCAGGCGTGCGACAGCGCGTCGAGCAGCACCAGGTCGCGCGGCCCGGCCAGCGCCGGCACGATCCCGATATTGGCGAGGTAGCCCGAGCCGAACAGCACCGCGTCGTCGGTGCCCTTCAGCCGCGCGAGGCGCCCTTCCAGCGCGCCCAGCAGGGGATGGTCGCCGGTCACCAGCCGGGCCGCGCCGGCTCCCGCGCCGTGCGCCTCGACCGCCGCCACCGCCGCCGCCTTCACCGCCTCGTGCTGGCTGAGGCCGAGATAATCGTTGCAGGAGAACGACACCAGCGTCCGCCCGCCGCGCACGGCGCGCGCCCCCGGCCCCCGCGCGGTGGCCGCGAGCGTGCGGACCAGCCCCCGCGCGGCGCGCGCCGCCAGCTTGGCTTCGGCGAACTGGTCGAGGGATCGCATGGCGAATCGCCCAGGGTGTTTGGCATATCGTTTGGCCTTGCCCGCCCGGGGCGCCGGCCTAGACTGCGCATTATGCCCCCGGACGCCGAGACTCGCCAAACCTGGACGGCCGACGACGCGCTCGCCTTGATCGCGGCGCCGTTCAACGACCTGCTCTATCGCGCGCATGCTGCGCATCGCCGCCATTTCGACCCCAACGCGGTGGAGATCGCGACGCTGCTCTCGATCAAGACCGGCGGCTGCCCCGAGGATTGCGCCTACTGCCCGCAGAGCGCGCATTACGACACCGGCGTCGCGCGCGAGGCGCTGATGGGTACCGCCCCGGTCGTCGCCGCCGCGCGGCGCGCCAGGGCGGCCGGCGCCCGGCGGTTCTGCATGGGCGCAGCGTGGCGCCACCCGACCGACCGCGACCTCGCCCTCGTGTGCGATCTGGTGCGCGCCGTGAAGGCGGAGGGGCTCGAGACCTGCGCCACGCTCGGCATGCTGACCGCCGCGCAGGCGGGGATGCTGGCCGAGGCCGGGCTCGATTTCTACAACCACAATCTCGACACGTCGGAAGGGTTCTACGGCGAGATCGTCTCGACCCGGAGCTACGCCGACCGGCTCGACACGCTCGGCCATGTCCGCGACGCCGGCCTGCGCGTCTGTTGCGGCGGGATCGTCGGGATGGGCGAAAGCCGCGCCGACCGCGCCGCCATGCTCGCGACCCTGGCGAGCCTCGCCGAGCCGCCGGAAAGCGTGCCGATCAACCGGCTGATCCGCGCGCCGGGCACCCCGCTCGCCGAGGCCACCGCGCTCGACCCATTCGAGCTGGTGCGCACCATCGCCGCTGCGCGTGTGATGATGCCGCGCGCCGTGGTGCGTCTCTCGGCCGGGCGCGAGGACATGTCGGAGGAGCTGCAGGCGCTCTGCTTCTTCGCCGGGGCGAACTCGATCTTCCACGGCGACGTGCTGCTCACGGCAAAGAACGCCGCCGCCGCCGCCGACCGCGCCTTGTTCGCCAAGCTGGGGTTGTCGGGGCTCGACGATCCCGCCCCCTAGTTCCCCATTGATGCGCGGCGCCAACCCCCCTCCCTGTCCCTCCCCCTCAAGGGGGGAGGGAACGAACACATCGGCCCGTGCGCCGATGTCACACGTGGTGCCGGCGGTGACGAAGGTAATCCCTACTAGGGTTCCCTCCCCCCTTGAGGGGGAGGGACAGGGTGAGGGGTTCCTTTGAACTGCCGCTCCAGCCTGGATGGCCGAAGGCTTGCCGCATCTCTGGCGGCCCTACACCCAGATGCAGGGCGCGGCGCCGCCGCTTCCCGTGGCGCGGACCGAGGGGTGCCGGATCGTGCTCGCCGACGGGCGCGCGCTGGTCGATGGCATCGCGTCGTGGTGGACCGCCTGCCACGGCTACAACCACCCGCACATCGTCGCCGCGATCCGCGACCAGGCGGGGCGCATGCCGCACGTGATGTTCGGCGGGCTGGCGCACGAAGGTGCGGCGCGGCTCGCCGCGCGGCTCGCGAAACTCACGGGCCTAGGACATGTCTTCTTCTCCGATTCCGGCTCGGTCGCGGTCGAGGTGGCGCTCAAGATGGCCGCGCAATTCTGGATCAATCGGGGCGCGCCCCAGCGCACCCGGTTCGTCGGCTTCCGCGGCGCCTATCACGGCGACACGCTGGGCGCGATGTCGGTGTCGGATGCCGAGGCCGGCATGCACCAGGCGCTCGCCGCCTGGCTGCCGCACCAGCACCTTCTCGACCTGCCGCGCGACGCAGGTGGACTGCGCGCCTTCGATGCGGCGCTGGCGAGGCTCCGCGCCGACACCGCCGCCGTCATCCTGGAGCCGCTGGTCCAGGCCGCCGGCGGGATGAAGATGCACGAGCCCGAGATCGTCGCCGGCATCGCCGCCGCCTGCCGCGCGCACGACGTGCTGTTCATCGCCGACGAGATCGCCACCGGCTTCGGCCGCACCGGCACGATGTTCGCCTGCGAACAGGCGGGCGTCGTTCCCGACATCATGTGCGTCGGCAAGGCGCTGACCGGCGGGGCGCTCGGCCTCGCGGCGACGCTGGCGGGCGACCGCGTGTTCGACGCCTTCCTCTCGGACGACGCCGACGCGGCGCTGATGCACGGCCCGACCTACATGGCGAACCCGCTCGCCTGCGCCGCCGCCAACGCCTCGCTCGATTTGTTCGAGACCGAGCCGCGCCTCGCGCAGGTCGCGGCCATCGAGGCGCAGCTTCGCGAGGCCCTGTCGCCCTGCCGGAACCTGCCGGGCGTGGTGGACGTGCGGGTGAAGGGCGCGATCGGTGCCGTGCAGCTTGCCGCGCCGCGCGACCTGCAGTGGTTCAAGGACCGGTTCGTCGCGGAAGGGGTGTGGTTGCGCCCGTTCGGCGACGTGGTGTACCTGATGCCGTCCTTCGTGATCTCGCCCGCCGAGCTCGCGACGCTGACCGGGGTGATGGTGCGCGTCTTGGAAGAATGGTCGCATGGTCGCTGATCTCGCCCGACCCGCCGCCGTGGTCGGCATCGTCGGCGCGGGCACGATGGGGCGCGGCATCGCCCAGGTGATCGCCCAGGGCGGGTGCGAGGTGCGGCTCCATGATCTGCGCGACGGCGCGGTTGCCGACGCCATCGCCTTCGCCGGCCGGATGATCGACCGCGCGGTCGAGCGCAAGCGCCTGGAGCCGGCGGCGGGCGAGGCCGCCAAGGGAAGGCTCGTCCCCGCCGCCACGCTCGCCGCGCTGGCCGATTGCGACCTGGTGGTCGAGGTCGTGGTCGAGGAGCTGGAGGCGAAGCGCAAGCTGTTCGCCGCGCTGGAAAAGGTGGTGGGGCCGGACTGCATCCTCGCCACCAACACCTCTTCGCTGTCGGTGACGGCCATCGCCGCTGCCTGCGCCGCGCCCGAGCGCGTGGCCGGGTTCCATTTCTTCAACCCGGTCCCGGTGCTGCGCGTGGTCGAGGTGGTGTCGGGCCTGCGCACCGCCCCGGCGACGGCGGACGCGCTCGTGTCCCTGGCGCGGCGGTTCGGCCACACCCCGGTGCGCGCCAAGGACTCGCCGGGCTTCCTGATCAACCATGCCGGCCGCGGGCTGGGCACCGAGGGGCTGCGCATCGTCGCCGAGGGCATCTGCGCCCACGCCGACGTGGACGACATATTGCGCGAGGCGGCGGGCTTCGCCCTCGGCCCGTTCGAGCTGCTCGACGTCATCGGGCTCGACGTGAGCCATACGGTGATGGAGGAGATCTACCGCCAGTTCTACGACGAGCCGCGCTTCCGCCCCCTGCCCGAGACGCGCCAGCGCGTCGCCGCCGGGCTGTACGGCCGCAAGACCGGAATCGGCTTCTACGAATACGCCGACGGCAAGAAGATCGTCCCGCCCCCGCCGCCGGCGCCGACCCGCCTGCCGGAGCGGGTCTGGCTCGGCCCGATGGACGACGCGAGGCGCAAGGCCCTCACCGAAGTCATCGGCGATGCGTGCGCCATCCACACGGGCGCGCGGCCGGATGCGCGGAGCCTCTGCCTGTTCGCGCCGCTGGGCGAGGATTGCACGTCGGCGGCCCTCGCCGCCGGGGTGGAGGCGGAGCGGTCGGTCGCCGTCGACACGCTGTTCGGGCTCGACCGGCGCCGCACCCTGATGACCACGCCTGTCACCGACCCCGACCTCCGCGACGAGATACACGCGTTGCTCGCGCGCGACGGGACGCCGGTGACGGTGATCCACGATTCGCCCGGCTTCGTCGCCCAGCGCGTGGTGGCGACCATCGTCAATATCGGCTGCGACATCGCTCAGGGGCGCATCGCCGCGCCCGACGACATCGACCCCGCGGTGCGGCTGGGGCTCGCCTACCCCAAGGGGCCGCTGGAATGGGGCGACGCGCTGGGTCCGGCGCGCGTGCTCGCCATCCTCGACGCGCTGCACGCCTTCTATCGCGACCCGCGCTACCGGCCGAGCCCATGGCTCGTCCGCCGCGCCCGAACTCGGTGTCTCGCTGCGGACGAAGGAAGGCTGATGGCGGCGCGGCTGAAGTTCCGCGACCCCGCGACGACGGCCGACGGCGCGGCCCGCGCCGAGGTCGCGCTCGCGCGGCTCCACACCCTCTGGTTCAACACCGGCACGCTCTGCAACATCGCCTGCGGCCATTGCTACATCGAGTTCGAGCCCGCGCAACGACCGGCTCGCCTACATCACCCGCGCCGAGATCGCGTCCTACCTCGACGAGATCGCACGCGACGGCCTCGGCACCGAGGAGATCGGCCTCACCGGCGGCGAGCCGTTCATGAACCCCGAGATCGACGCGATCCTCGAGACCTGCCTCGCGCGCGGCTTCCGCACCCTGGTGCTGACCAACGCGATGGTGCCGATGACGCATCACCGCGAGGCGCTCGCCGCACTGCGCGCGCGGTTCGGCGAGAGGCTGCGGCTCCGCGTCTCGCTCGACCACTACACGCCCGCGCTGCACGAGGCCGAGCGCGGCGCCGGCACGTGGGCGCCGACCCTGGCCGGTATCGAATGGCTCGCCGCCAACGGCTTCGCGCCGGCCATCGCCGGGCGCACCCGGTGGGGCGAGGACGAGGCCCGCCTGCGCGCGGGCTACGCCGCTTTGTTCGCCGCGCGCGGCATCGCGCTGGATGCCGCCGACCCCGAGGCGCTGGTGCTGTTCCCCGAGATGGACGAGACGACCGACGTGCCGGAGATCACCACCGCCTGCTGGGGCATCCTGCACAAGTCGCCGGACGACGTGATGTGCGCCGGCGCGCGCATGGTGGTGAAGCGCAAGGGCGCCGCGCGGCCGGCGGTGGTGGCCTGCACGCTGATCCCCTACGACCCGCAATTCGAGCTCGGCGCCACCTTGGCCGAGGCCTCCGGCCCGGTGAAGCTCAACCACCCGCACTGCGCCAAGTTCTGCGTGCTCGGCGGCGGCTCCTGCAGCCGATAGGCCGCTCCCCGCGTTGCCCGGGGCGGGGAAGCTGGGCTAGTCTCGCGACGGGTGCCCCCTGCATCTGGCACGGCGCGCGTCCGCGCAATCCACGAAGGTAGCCCTGGGAGACGATCCATGACCGGCCAGTCGATGAGCGCAAAGACCGAACGTCTGATGAAGCGCTGGGGCGAGCAGCGCTGGATCCTGGACGCGGTGATCGCCACCATCGGGGTCGAGTGGGACCAGGCGCGCCTCGCCTATATGAGCGCGCCGGGCGGGCCCGAGGCCGTGGCCGAATTCCGCCGCGTCGGCGCCCAGATCAAGAAGGCGGCCGACATCGACCGCGCGTTCGTCAAGGCCGCGCGCTTCCGCGAGGCCAAGGCGGCGGCGTACGAGGAGCAGGGCCGGCTCGTCTCCGCCGGCGAGCAGTACTTCATCGCGCAGCTCCTCTGGGCCACGGCGCGCTGGCCGATCTTCGAGATCAACAAGCCGCTCCTCGACATGGAGGAGCACATGAACCACTGCTTCGCCAAGTACATCAAGTACGCCGACCACCCGATCGAGCGCGTCGACATTCCGCTCGGCAACAAGGCGATGCCGGCCTACCTGCATCTGCCGCGCAAGCCGAAGCCGGGCGAGAAGTTCCCCTGCATCCTCTACATAGACGGGATGGACGGCTGCAAGGAGATGATGGTCTCGATGTACGGCGATTCCGCGCTCGAGCGCGGCTTCGCGGTGCTCGCCATCGACGGGCCGGGCCAGGGCGAATGCTGCACCATCCCGATCCACGTCACGGCGCGCAACCATGGCGACGGCGGCGCCGCGGCGGTCGACTTCCTGGCGACCCGGCCGGAGATCGACGCCGACCGCATCTGCGTGCGCGGCGTGTCCATGGGCACCTACTTCGCGCCCAACGCGGCCGCGGCGCTGGGCGACCGGATCAAGGGGCTCGCCATCATGGGCGTCTGCCAGGAGCCCGGCATGAACACGATCTTCAACATGGCCTCGCCCAGCTTCAAGCTGCGCTACATGTTCATGGCCGGCATCGACGACGAGGCGAAGTTCGACAAGTTCGCCGAGGATTTCGACCTGCGCCCGATCGCCGACAAGATCAAATGCCCCTATCTCTGCCTGATGGGCGAGGACGACCAGCTCTCGCCGATCGAGTTCTCGCACGATCTCTACGACCGGCTGAACGTGCCGAAGAAGCTCGTCACCTACGAGGGCGCGGTGCACGGCGTCGCCGGCGGCCAGGCCGCGGCGATGGGCGAGAACCCGAACAACCTCGTCCTCGACTGGATCGCCGACCGCTTCGCCGGCAAGAAGATGAAGAACGAGAAGGTCTTCATCGACATGACCGGCCGCCAGACCGTGACGCCCGCGTGAGGATTGCCACCGCTCGCCCTTCGAGACGCCCGCTTCGCGGGCTCCTCAGGGCGAACGGTGGTTCATGCGCTCCCACCCGTCCGTTCGCGCTGAGGAGGCGCCGCACGCGCCGTCTCGAAGGGCGAACAGACATGCGATAGGTCTCACATGGACTACCAGTCCCACGTCGGGCGCACCCAGACGACCGAGGGGGTGGTCACCGCCGCGCCGGCGGACGTGCTCGCCGCCACGCTCGACCGCGACGATGCGCGCCTGAACGACGGCGATGCGATCCCGCCCGGCTGGCACTGGCTCTACTTCCCCGAGGTGGTGCGGATGCGCGACGTGGGGCCGGACGGGCACGCGCGCCACGGCGACTTCTTTCCCGAGTTGCCGTTCAAGCGCCGCATGTGGGCGGCCAACCGCATGCGGTTCCTCGCGCCCATCCGCGTGGGCGAACGCATCACCCGCACGGCGAAGATCGAATCCGTCGTGCCCAAGACCGGCGCGACCGGACCGCTGATCTTCGTCAATCTCGACATCGCCATCGCGGGTCCGGCCGGCGTCGCGACCGAGGAGCGGATGACCTATGTCTTCCGCCCGCCCGCGGACAAGGCCGCGCCCGCCGCCGAGCCGCCCGCCGCGCCCGAGGGCGCCCAGTGGCGGCGCGAAATCGACCCGTCGCCCGTGCTGCTGTTCCGCTTCTCGGCGCTCACCATGAACAGCCACCGCATCCATTACGACCTCCCCTACGTCACGCAGGAGGAGGGCTATCCCGGCCTTCTCGTCCATGGGCCGCTGATCCAGGTGCTGCTGGTGGATGGCCTCCGCCGCGCCCGCCCCGATGCGCGCCTCGAAAGCGTCACCGTGCGCGCCGCCTCGCCCCTTTACGGCGGCGAGGGCTTCACCGTGTGCGGTGCGGTCGAGGGCAGCCAGGCCCGCCTGTGGGCCGCCAACCCCGCCGGCCGCCTCGCCATGACCGGCGAGGCCACCCTGGCCGGCTGACCCCTACGTCAGGCGACGTTCGGGCGACCCGGAATCGCCCGGCGCGCCTCAGCCGTTGCCGCCCTCGCTCGGCTCCGGCTCGGGCTCAGGCTCGGGCAGGCGCTCGCGCTCGATGTCGTCCTCGGTCTCGGAGTGGAGCTGCTCCTCGGGCGAGTTGCCGGCCGCGACGTCCTCCGCCGGCGCCTCGGACTCGGCCTCGACCGCGTCCTCCTCCGGCGTGGCGTCGGCCGGCAGGGCCGCGACGGCCTTGCGCGCGGCCCGCTCGGCCTGCGTTTCCGCCCGCTCGACGGCCCGGTTGGCCTTGTCGATGGCGCCCTGCAGCTCTTCGCGGGTGCACAGCCCCAGCGCCACCGGGTCCTGCGGCTTGATATTGGTGATGTTCCAGTGGGTGCGGTCGCGGATGCCCTTGATGGTCGGCTTGGTGGTGCCGACCAGGCGCGAGATCTGGCCGTCGGTGAGCTGCGGGAAGTTCTTGAGCAGCCAGGCGATCCCGTCCGGCCGGTCCTGGCGGCGCGCGACCGGGGTGTAGCGCGGCCCCTTGGCGCGGGTGACGATCGGCACCTCGGTGCGGGTGATGCGCAGCCGCGCCGCGGGATCGGCCTCGCAGCGCGCAATCTCCTCGCGCGTCAGCTGGCCGTTGCGCACGGGATCGACGCCCACCATGTGCTGCGCCACCTCGCCGTCCGCGATCGACTGCACCTCCAGCGTGTGCAGCCCGCAGAAATCGGCGATCTGCTCGAACGACAGGGTGGTGTTGTCGATCAGCCAAACGGCCGTCGCCTTGGGCATCAATAGGCGGCTCATAACGTCTCCTTCTCCGCGCCAGCCTTCAAACATAGGCCCCTTCGGGGCGGCTTTGAAGGCCGGCGTCGGTCAGGTTTCCAGGACAATCTTGCCGATATGGGTGTCGGCTTCCATCATCGCGTGCGCCCCGGCGGCGTCGGCGAGCGCGAAGGTGGCGTGAATGCGCGGCCGCACCTGGCCCTGCTCGATCAGCGGCCAGGCCTGGGCGCGCAGCGCCTCGGCGATCGGCGCCTTCTGCGCTACCGTGCGGGCGCGCAGGGTCGAGCCGGTCAGCGTGGCCCGCTTCATCATCAAGCGGAAGATGGGAAGCTCGGCCGTGGTGCCGCCCAGCGTGGCGATGAACACGATCCGCCCCTCGGTCGCCAGCGCATCCAGGTTGCGGGCGAAGTACGAGCCCCCGACCATGTCGAGGATCACGTCGACGCCGCGCTTGGCGGTCGCCTCGCGCACCACCTCGAGGAAATCCTCCTCGCGGTAGTTGATCGCCCGCTCGGCCCCCAGCTCGGTGCAGGCGGCGCATTTCTCGGCGGTGCCGGCGGTCGCGAAGACGCGCGCGCCGATCGCATGGGCGAGCTGGATGGCGGTGGTGCCGATGCCGCTCGCCCCGCCATGGATCAGGCAGGATTCGCCGGCGGCCAGCCGGCCGCGGATGAACAGATTGTCCCACACGGTGAAGAAGGTCTCGGGCAGGGCCGCCGCCTCGATCATCGAAAGGCCCTTGGGCACGGGCAGGCAGCAAGCCTCTGGCGCGATGCAGTAGGCGGCGTAGCCGCCGCCCGCGACCAGCGCGCACACCGCCTGGCCGATGGCGAGCCCCTGCACCCCGGCGCCCCGCGCGACCACCTTGCCGGCGACCTCGAGGCCGGGGATGTCGGTCGTGCCCTTGGGCGGCGGGTAGTTGCCCTGGCGCTGCAGCACGTCCGGCCGGTTGACCCCGGCGGCGGCCACCTCGATCAGCACCTCGCCCGCACCGGGCCGCGGCACCGGCCGCGACGCGGGGCGCAGCGCCTCCGGCCCGCCGGGGGCGGCGATCTCGATCGCGGTCATGGAATTGGGCAGCGCGGCCATGCGGCGTGACGTCCTGGAATGGGGGGAACCGACGGCTTGCAGGGATAGCCGCTTGGCCCCAGACTGACAAGCGCCGATTGCGGAGGGAACGATGGACGAGGACGACCTCCGGCCCCTGAAGGCCAAGCCGCAGCCGCGGAACCTCGACCCGATGTCGGTGGCCGAGCTCGATGCCTATATCGCGGAGCTGGAGGCCGAGATCGACCGGGCGCGCGCCGAGATCGCGCGCAAGGACCGGATCCGCACCGGCGCCGAGGCGCTGTTCAAGAAATAGCCGGCGCCCCCGCGCGACCGGTCAGGCGAACTCGCGGCGCAGCGCCGCGCCGTGCTGGTCGAGCGCCGGGACGGGGCCGAGCGCGCGCGCCTGGCCGCGGTCGCGCGCGGGCGGGGCGGCCATGCGGACGGGGCCCGAGGGCGATGCCACCTCGACGCGGCGCAGCGCCGGATGGGCCGACAGCCCCGCCACCTCGTTCACCTCGCCATAGGCGATGCGCGCGGCGCGCAGCCGGGCGAGCAGGGCCTCGCGGTCGAGGGCGCCGAAAACGCGCTCGATGATGGCATCAAGGGCGGGCTCGTTCCGGCACCGCGCCACGTTGCTGGCGAATTGCGGGTCGTCGGCCAGGCCCTCGTCGCCCAGCACGTCCCGGCAGAAGGCACGGAACTCGCGCTCGTTCTGGATGGAGATCAGCACGCGCGCCCCGTCCTTCGCCACATAGGCGCGGTAGGGGTGGATGGTCGGGTGGCGCAGCCCGACCCGCGCCGGCGCCCTGCCGCCATAGTCATAGGTGAGAAGCGGCACGTTCATCCAGTCGGCCATCGCATCGAACAGCGAGACGGCGAGCGCGCTTCCTTCGTCCGTTCTGGCGCGCCCGATCAGCGCCTCCAGTATCGCGGCGTGGGCGTAAAGCCCGCAGGCGATGTCGCAGACCGAGACCCCGACCCGCGCCGGTGCCTCCGGCCCGCCGGTCACCGCGGCGAGGCCGGATTCGGCCTGGACCAGCAGGTCGTAGGCCTTCATCCCGGCATAGGGGCCGTCGTCGCCATAGCCGGTGATGTCGCAGGTGACGAGGCGCGGATGGGCAGCGCGCAGCGTGTCGGACCCGAACCCGGCACGCGCGGCGGCGCCCGGTGCCAAATTCTGCACGAACACGTCGGCGCGGGCGACCATGCGGTGGAGAAGGGCGCGGTCCGCCGCGTCCTTGATGTCGAGGGCGATCGATTCCTTGCCGCGGTTGAGCCAGACGAAATAGCTCGCCTCGCCGTGGACGGCGGCATCGTACCCTCGGGCGAAATCGCCGTCGGTCCGCTCGATCTTGATGACCCGCGCGCCGGCGTCGGCCAGGCGCGAGGTGCAGAACGGGGCGGCGACCGCCTGCTCCAGCGCGACGACCAGCGTGCCGGCGAGGGGGAGCGTCATCGTGTTCCACACCGAGAGGCGGCGAATGACCCCCCTCCCCAACCCTCCCCCTCAAGGGGGGAGGGGGCGAACTGAATGGCTCGTGCGTCGACTGCGACACGCCGAAAGGTGTCGAATTTGGCGACGCGGAATCGACGCGCGTTCCCTTCCCCCTTGAGGGGGAGGGACAGGGAAGGGGGTCGCTGTGAGGCGTCGCGGTCCGTCACGCGCGGTCCGACCTAATACGGCTCGCCGGACTTGCGGACGAAGCGGCGGGCGCCGTCGGGCGCGGTCTCAAGGGCGAGATCGACGTCGGGATACTCGGCCTTCTCGTCGGGCGCGCGCGTGCCGATCTCGAGATAGCTGGCGTCCCGGTCCGTGCGGTTGACGAGATGATGGCCGTCGGGCCTGCCCGCCGGGAAGCAGGCCGCCATGCCGGGGCCGAGCACCTGCTCGCCCGCGTCCGTGATCAGCACCAGTTCGCCAGAAACGACATAGACGAACTCGTCCTCGCGGTGGTGCCAGTGCCGATGGGCCGACCAGCCGCCGGGCGGCAGGGTGGTGAGGTTCACCCCGAACTGGGTCAGCCCACCCGCGTCGCCCAGCACGCGGCGCTGGCGCAGGGCGACCTTGCCCTTGAGGGGCTCCGGATAGCGCGTGCCGGTGACGGGCGCGATCTGCATCGGGTCGAAGGCGGGCGGCTTCGGCGGCATGGCGTCCTCAATCCATTCCTTCCATCCGTTCGCCCCGAGTAGCCCCGCGCAGCGGGGCGTATCGAAGGGCGAACGGGAGAGCGGAGTCCCTCAATGCCCGCGGCGCAGGCGCGACGACGAGTTGATCACCGCGTGCAGGTTCTGGGCGTAGTCGTTGGCGCCGTCGATATCCATCGTGTAGGCGGTGCGGGTGAACTCCTTCACCGCGCGCACGGCGGGCTGCGGCGCCTTGGTCATGGCGGCGAGCAGTGTCTCCAGCGCGGAGTCGAGGTTGGCGGCCGGCACGACGCGGCTGACGATGCCGTAGGCCAGCGCGGTCTGGGCGTCGATCTTCTCGGTCGACCAGGTCATGTACATGATCGCCTTGCGGTGTGCGCGGTCGATCATCGACGACATCGCCATGGTCGGCATGATGTTGTGGCCCATCTCGGGAAGCTGGAACAGCGCCGTGTCCGCGGCGAGCGTGACGTCGGCGGCCGAGGCCAGCGCGCAGCCGAAGCCGAGCGCCTGGCCCTGCACCACGGCGATCACCGGCGCCTTCGACTTGCGGAACGCGCCGTAGGCGTTGAACACCACCTCGTTGTTGTCGCGCAGGTCGAGCGCCTCGGGCGGCGAGGCGGGCGCGTTGCGGCCCATCTGGGCGCGGCCCAGGCAGAAATCGGTGCCCGCGCCCCTCAGCACGATGACGTGCGCCGAGCTCGAGGCCTCGTTCAACAAGCGGGTCAGTTCGACCGCCATCGGGTCGGACACCTTGTTGCCGTCCTCCGGCCGGTTGATCGTGACAGTCAGGACGCCGTTCTTGTTCTCGGTGGTGAACTCGCTGCTCATCTCTCTCTCCCTGGAGGGCAATTCGGTCGGATCAGTTGGACGGGTGCTGCTGCGGGTCCCCCCCCACCTGCAAAGCGGGAGGGGACGGAAAAAGTCGGTCGTGCCGAGACGCTCACAGCCGGTCAGCGCGCCGCGCGCGCGTCCTGGATGGCGCGCCACACCTTCAGCGGCGTCGCCGGCATCTCGATATGCGTCACGCCCTCGTCCTTCAGCGCGTCGCAGATGGCGCCCACCAGGCAGGCGAGCGCCGGCACCGTGCCGCCCTCGCCGCCGGCCTTGATGCCCAGCGGGTTGGTCGGCGTCAGCACCTCGTTGAACCCGGTGCCGAAGGTCGGCACCTCGTCGGCGCGCGGGATGCCGTAATCCATGAACGAGCCGGCGAGCATCTGGCCCGTCGCCGGGTCGTAGACGCAATTCTCCAGCATCGCCTGGCCGAGCCCCTGCACCACGCCGCCATGCGACTGGCCGTGCACGATCAGCGGGTTGATGATCCGGCCCACGTCCTCGATCGCGTCGTAGCGCACGACCTCGTACGCGCCGGTCGCGGGGTCGACCTCGACCTCGCAGACATGGCAGCCGTTCGGGAACACGATGAACTTCAGCACCTCGTCCGACACGCCGTCGAGCCTGCCCTTGAGCTCGGCCGGCAGGTCGGCCCGGTCCCGCGCGGCCTTCGCCACCTCGAAGATGCCGACCGAGCGGTCGGTGCCGGCCACGGTGAAGCGGCCGGCGGCGAAGGCGATGTCGGCGTCGGCCGCCTCCAGCATGTGCGCGGCGATGCGCTTGCCCTTCTCGATGATCTGGTCGGCCGCCTTGATCATCACCATCGAGGCGAGGCGCATGGACCGGCCGGCGTGCGAGCCGCCGCCCTCCTTCACCACGTCCGTGTCGCCCTCGATGAACCGGACGGAATCGATCGGCACGCCCAGCCACTCGACGACGACCTGGGCGAAGCTGGTCTCGTGGCCCTGGCCCGACGACTGCGTGCCGACCACGAGCCCGACCGAGCCCTCGGGGCCGACATCGATCTCGGCCCGCTCGCGCGGCGCGCCGGACGAGGATTCGAGATAGTTGATCAGCACGCGCCCGCGCCGCTTGCCGCGCTTGCGCGATTCCTCGGCCCGCGCGGCGTACCCGTCCCAGTCGTTGAGCGCGACCGCCAGCTCCATGTTCTGCGCGAACTCGCCCGTGTCGTAGATGGCGCCCATCGGGTTGGTATAGGGGAGCTGCTCGGGCCGGATCAGGTTCCTGCGGCGCAGCTCCACCGGGTCCCAGCCATGCTCGCGCGCGGCGAGGTCCATCAGCCGCTCCAGCACGAACACCACCTCGGGCCGGCCGGCGCTGCGGTATGGGTTGGTCGGCGGCGTGTTGGAGATCACGGCGCGCGCGCGGCAATAGGCGGCCGGCACATGGTAGAGCCCGGTCATGATCTGGGTGCCCTTGTGCAGCGGCACCATGTTGACCGAGTGCGCGCCCAGGTTCGACAGGTTGGACGAGCGCATGGCGAGGATGCGCCCGTCTGCGTCGAAGGCGAGCTCCGCGCTGACCACCAGGTCGCGGCCCTGATAGTCGGACAGGAACGCCTCGGTGCGGTCGCAGGTCCACTTCACCGGCCGCCCGACCACCTTGGAGGCGATGCAGACCAGGGTGAACTCGGGATAGAACGGGTTGCGAGTGCCGTAATTGCCGCCGACGTCGCCGGAGATCACCCGCACCTTGTCGGGCGTCACCGCCAGCGTACCGGCCAGCGCGCGCTTCATCCGCACCGCGCCGCCGGAGCCCGCGTTCAGCGTGAAGCGCCCGGTGGCGGGGTCGTAATGGCCGGTCGCCGCGCGCGGCTCCATCGTCACGCCGGTGCAGCGCTGCACCCAGGTATCGAGCTTCGTGGTCCTTGCGGCCTTGGCGAAGGCGGCTTCGGTCGCCGCCTTGTCGCCGGCATCGGCGTCCAGCACCACGTTGGTCGGCCGGTCGTCATAGAGGGCCGGCGCCCCGGGCTCGGCGGCGGCGGCCGTGTCGGTCACCGACGGCAGCGTCTCGTAGTCGATCTCGACTGCCTCGGCCGCGTCGCGCGCCTGGGCGTCGGTCTCGGCGATCACCATCGCCACCGCCTCGCCCACGAACCGCACCCGGTCGTACGGCAGCACGTGATGGATCGCGACGTAGGTCGGGCTGCCGTCGCGGTTCTTCAGCTCGATGTCGGGGGCGCCGGCCGGGATCGGCGAATGGGGGATGGGCTGGATGCCGAGCTCGACCAGGTCCTTTCCGGTCAGCACGGCCTTGACGCCCGGCATGGCGAGCGCGGCCTTCGCGTCGATCGAGCGGATGCGGGCATGGGCATGGGGCGACCGCACGAACACCGCACGCGCCTGGCCTGCGGCGTTGAAATCGTCGCTGTACATCCCGGCGCCGGTCAGCAGCCGCTCGTCCTCGCGGCGGACCACCGGCTCGCCGATCTTGCCGTCGAACATGGCGTCTCCGTTGTTCTGGTTCTTCGTGGCCGGCATGTTAGTCCAAGGGCGTGCGGCCTGTCGCGGCCGACGTGGAGGCTTTTGCTCCTCGCAATGGCGGGATGAGATGGGTTTGCGCGCGCCGAACGGACCGGCTAAACCTGCCGCATGACCACCGAGAAGACCACCATCGCCGTCCTGGGCGGCACGGGCGCGCTCGGCGCGGCACTGGCCGGGCGCTGGCTCGCCGCCGGGCACCGGGTGATCGTCGGCTCGCGCGACGCGGCGAAGGCGCGCGAGGCGGCGGCGAAGCTCGGCGCGGGCGCCAGCGGCGCCACCAACCGCGACGCCGCCGCCGGGGCCGAGATCGTCGTCCTCTCCGTGCCGTGGGGCGGCCATCGCGCGATGCTGGAGGAGGTGAAGGACGCCGTGCAGGGCAAGATCGTGCTCGACACCACCGTGCCGCTGGTGCCGCCGCGCGTCGCCCGCGTGCAGCTTCCCGAGGGGGGCTCGGCCGCCCGGATCGCGCAGGATTTCCTGGGCGAGGGGGTGCAGGTCGTCTCGGCGTTCCATTCGGTCGCGGCGCACCGCTTGGCCGAGGGCGAGGCCATCGAGTGCGACGTGCTGGTGTTCGGCAACGATCCGGCGGCGCGCGCGGCCGTGTGCGGGCTGGTCGAGGATGTCGGGCTCAAGCCCTGGCACGGCGGCTCGATCGACAATTCCGCCGCGTCCGAGGCGCTGACCTCGGTGCTGATCTTCATCAACCGCCGCTACGGCATCGACGGCGCCGGATTCCGCATCACCGGCACGCCCGGCGACGCCAAGAGCGAATAGGCAGCCCATGGCGGTGCCTCGGCTCGAGGTGATCGCGCTTCCGGGCCTGCCCGAGATCCGGCCGGGCGACGAGCTGGCGCCGCTCATCGCCGCGGCGATGGCGCGCGCGGCGCTCGCCTTCGCCGCGGGCGACGTGCTGGTCGTGGCGCAGAAGATCGTGTCCAAGGCCGAGAACCGCTTCGTCGCGCTCGATTCGGTCGTGCCGTCGGACGCGGCGGTCCGCCTCGCTGGCGAGACCGACAAGGACCCACGCCTGGTGCATCTGATCCTGGGCGAGTCCCAGCGCGTGCTGCGCTATCGCAGGAACGTGCTGATCGTCGTCCACAAGCGCGGCTGGGTGCTGGCCAATGCCGGGATCGACGCCTCCAACGTGGGGCGCGAGGGGGCGGTGCTGCTGCTGCCCGCCGATCCCGACGCCAGCGCCGCGCGGCTGCGCGACCGGCTGGGCGTTCCCGTCATCGTCAGCGATTCATGGGGCCGCGCCTGGCGTACCGGCACGACGGGCGTCGCGCTCGGCGTCGCCGGCCTGCCGGCGGTGCTCGATTTGCGCGGACGCGGGCGCGACCGCGACGGGCGCACGCTGCGCGCGACCGAGATCGGCCTCGCCGACGAGATTGCCGCCGCCGCCTCGCTGGTCCAGGGCGCCGCCGACGAGGGCACGCCGGTGGTGCTGGTCCGCGGCGCAGCCTCCCTCCTCGCCGCCGCGCCGGCGACCGACGCCGCCGCCCTGGTCCGCGCGAAGGACGAGGATTCTGTTCCGTGTGACCGTCGTCGCGCTGTCGGGCGGCGTGGGCGGCGCCAAGCTGGCGCTCGGGCTGGCGCGGATCGTTCCGCCCGAGGCGCTGACCGTGATCGCCAATGTCGGCGACGATTTCGAGCATCTCGGCCTCGCCATCTCGCCCGACATCGACACGCTGACCTACGTGCTGGCCGGGCTCGACGACACCGCGCGCGGCTGGGGACGGCGCGGCGAGAGCTGGGCCTTCATGGCGGCGCTCGCCGAGCTCGGCGGCGAGAGCTGGTTCAACCTGGGCGACCGCGATCTCGCTTTGCATGTCGAGCGCACAAGGCGCCTGCGCGCGGGCGAGACCCTGTCCCAGGTGACGGCGGATATCGCGCGCCGGCTCGGCATCGGGCCGCGCATCCTGCCCGCGAGCGACGACCCCGTGCGCACGGTTGTCGATACCGCCGACGGGCCGCTCGCCTTCCAGCACTATTTCGTGCGCGAGCAGTGCCGGCCGGCGGTGCGCGGCTTCCGCTATGACGGCGCCGACCGCGCCCGCGCCCAGCCCGAGGCGCTTGCCGCGCTGGCCGCGCCCGACCTGCAGGCGGTCGTGATCTGCCCGTCCAACCCGTATATCAGCGTCGATCCGATACTGGCGATTCCCGCCCTGCGCCGGGCGCTGGCGGACTGCGCCGCCCCGGTGGTCGCGGTCTCGCCCATCGTCGGCGGGTCGGGCGCTCAAGGGGCCGGCGGCCAAGATGATGGCGGAACTTGGCCTGCCGCCGACCGCCGGGGAAGTGGCGCGCCACTATGGCGAGCTGATCGACGGGTTCGTGCTGGACGAAGCCGACGCCGCCCAGGCGGGCGCGGTCCGCGAGCTTGGGACTGCCGTCCTGACCGCGCCCACGGTGATGCGCAGCCTGGACGACAAAATGGCGCTTGCCCGGGCGGTGCTGGATTTCGCGGCGACGCTCCCATAGTCTGCGCCGCCATGTGGGCCATCGTACCGGTCAAATCCTTCTCGGGCGCCAAGAGCCGCCTTGCCGCCGTCCTCGCGCCGGCGGAGCGGTCAGGGCTTGCCGCCGCCATGCTCGACGACGTGCTGGCCGCGCTGGCGGCGACGCCGGGCCTCGGCGGGGTGCTTGTCGTGACCGGCCAGCCCGAGCTTGCGCCCGCCGGCGTGCGCGTGCTGGTCGACCGGGAATCGCGCGGCCAGTCGGCGGCGGTGGCGCAGGGCATTCGCGCGCTGGCGGCGGAGGGGACGCGCGCCATGGTCACCCTCCCGGGCGACGTGCCGCTGGCGACGGCGGACGAGATCGCCCAGGTGATCGCGCAGATTGTCCCCCGGGGACCGGGACCGGCGGTCTCGATCGCGCCGGCGCGGGACCGGCTCGGCACCAACGCGCTGGCCGTCGCGCCGTCCGACCTGATCGGCTTCTCGTTCGGCGAGGCGAGCTTCGAGCCGCACGTCGCGGCCGCGCGCGCGGCCGGCGCCGAGCCGCGCATTCTCGACCTTCCCGGCATCGGGCTCGACATCGACACGCCGGACGATTTGCGGGAGCTGATCGCGCGCGGCGCAGGCGGGGCGACGGCGCGCTTTCTCGAGAGCGCCGGCATCGCCCGCCGCCTCGCACGGGCGCTCGCGTCATGAGCGACGCACTACGGCCTGATCGACGCCGACCTGCCGTCCCTGATGCGGGAGGCGGCCGCTTTGCGCGATTCCGCGCATGGCAGCCTCGTCACCTATTCGCGCAAGGTGTTCATCCCGCTCACCAAGCTATGCCGCGACGTGTGCCACTACTGCACCTTCGCGCACCCGCCGCGCCGCGGCGAGCGTGCCTTCCTCACGCGGGACGAGGTGCTGGCGATCGCGCGCCAGGGCGCGGCGGCCGGGTGCCGCGAGGCGCTGTTCACCCTCGGCGACAAGCCGGAGCTTCGCTATGCCGCGGCGCGGGACGAGCTGGCGGCGCTCGGCCATGCGACGACGGTCTCCTACCTCGCCGAGATGGCCAAGCTTGTGCTGGACGAGACGGGGCTGCTGCCGCACGCCAACCCCGGCGTGACGACGGCGGCGGAGATCGCCGCGCTGCGCGCCGTGTGCCCGTCGCAGGGTCTGATGCTGGAAAGCGTGTCCGACCGGCTGATGGCGCGCGGGCCAGGCGCATTTCGGCTCGCCGGACAAGGCGCCCGCCGCGCGGCTCGCCTGGCTGGAGGATGCGGGCAAGGCGGGTGTCGCGACGACGTCCGGCCTCCTGATCGGGATCGGCGAGACGCGGGCCGAGCGGATCGATGCGCTGGTCGCGCTGCGCGAGGCGCACGCGCGGCACGGCCACATCCAGGAGGTGATCGTCCAGAATTTCCGCGCCAAGCCGGGCACGAAGATGGCGGCCGCGCCCGACGCGCCGGAGGACGAGCTGCTTTGGACCGTCGCCGCCGCGCGGCTGATCCTCGGCGCGGCGATGCATATCCAGGCGCCGCCGAACCTGAGCCCCGGCGCGCTCGGCCGGCTGATCGACGCGGGCATCGACGACTGGGGCGGCGTGTCGCCGGTGACGCCCGACCATGTGAACCCCGAGGCGCCGTGGCCGCATCTCGATGCGCTGGCGCCGCGAGACGGACGCCGGCAGGGAAGATTCTGGTCCCGCGCCTCACGATCTATCCGGAATACGCGCTGGCGCCCGGAACGCTGGCTCGACGATGCGCTGCGCACGCCCGTGCTGCGCGCGATGGACTCGCTGGGCTTCGCTCGCGAGGACGGCTGGACGCCGGGGGCGAGCGTGGCAATCCCCGGAGCTACCGCAGACTTTCCGCTCGCCCTGAGGAGCGGCCCAAAGGGCCGCGTCTCGAAGGGCGCGAGGCACGCCCGTTCGCCCTTCGAGACGGCACGTCGCTGCGCTCCGGGCCTCTCAGGACGAACGGTTTTGGGGGCCGGGCTCGACGCAATCCTCGCGCGCGCGATGCGCGGGGCGGAGCTGTCGGAAGCCGAGATCGTGCGGCTGTTCGCGGCGCGCGGGGCCGAGGCGCGCGCGGTGTGCGAGGCGGCCGATGCGCTGCGCCGCGATGCGAACGGCGAGACGGTCAGCTACGTGGTCACGCGCAACATCAACTACACCAACGTGTGCTCGTTCCGCTGCAAGTTCTGCGCCTTCTCCAAGGGCAAGCTGTCGGAGAATTTGCGCGGCCGGCCCTACGATCTCGATCTCGACGAGATCGCGCGACGCACCGAGGAGGCATGGGCGCGCGGCGCGACCGAGGTGTGCATGCAGGGCGGCATCCACCCCGACTATACCGGCGCGACATACCTCGCCATCCTGCACGCGGTGAAGGAGGCGGTGCCCGACATGCATGTCCACGCCTTCTCGCCGCTCGAGGTGTGGCAGGGGGCGAAGACGCTCGGCATTTCGGATCGACGCGTTCCTTGCGCGGCTGCGCGCGGCGGGGCTGGGCTCGCTGCCCGGCACGGCGGCCGAGATCCTCGACGACGAGGTGCGCCGGGTGATCTGCCCCGACAAGGTGACGACCGCGCAATGGTTCGAGGTGATGACGGCGGCGCATGCGGCCGGGCTGCGGACGACCGCGACGATCATGTTCGGCCATGTCGACCATCCGCGCCACTGGGCGCGGCATTTGCTGCGGCTGCGCGTCCACCAGGCGAGGACCGGCGGCTTCACCGAGCTGGTGCCGCTGCCGTTCACCCCGATGGAGGCGCCGATCTATCTGCGCGGCCAGGCGCGGTTCGGCCCGACCTGGCGCGAGGCGGTGCTGATGCATGCGGTGGGGCGGCTGGTGCTGCATCCGCATGTCGCGAACATCCAGGCGTCGTGGGTGAAGATGGGGCCGGAGGGCGCGGTCGCCTGCCTCGCCGCCGGGTGCAACGATCTGGGCGGCACGCTGATGAACGAATCGATCACGCGCGCGGCGGGCGCCGCGCATGGCGAGGAGATGCCGCCCGAGGCCATGGAAAAACTGATCCGCGAAACCGGCCGCCCGGCGCGCCAGCGCACCACGCTCTATGCCGACGCGCCGGCCGCGCAAATCGCCGCCTCGTTCGGCGCGCCGGTGCTTGCCCCGCTGGTCAACCGGCCGGCCACCAAGTTCGCGGCGGCCGAGGGGGCGGCATGACCGAAACCGGGGGCGACGGCGCGCCGTCGTGATCGGCGGCTCGACCGGCGGGCTGTTCGCGGCCGGCATGCTGCGCGCCGCCGGCTGGGACGCCGACATCTACGAGCGCACGACCGACGATCTGGCCGGGCGCGGGGCGGGCATCGGCATCACGCTCGAGCTGCTGCAGGCGATGGAGCGGCTGGGCGCGCGGATCGATCCGTCGATCGGGGCGCCGATCAGGTCCTATCGCTGGCTGGCCCCGGACGGTGCGCTGCGGTTCGAGCATGTGCACGGGATGACCGCGAGCGCCTGGGCGCGCATCTACCAGCCGCTGCGCGACGTGTTTCCCGACGCGCACTACCATGTCGGCCGGAACCTCGTGCGCGTCGAGCAGGACGCCGACCGCGCGACCGCGATCTTCGCCGACGGCACGCGCATCGAGGCCGACCTGATCGTCGCGGCGGACGGCGCGCTTTCCACCATCCGCACCCAGCTCATGCCCGAGGTGGTGCCGCGCTATGCCGGCTACATCGCCTGGCGCGGCGTGGCGGCCGAGCGCGACGTCTCGCCCGCGGTGCGCGAGACGGTGGCGGGCCACATCGTCTTCTCGTTCCACGACGGCGAGTTGATGCTCACAATGCTCATGCCCGGCGAGGGCGAGGACATGCGGCCCGGGCGCCGGCGGTTCTATTTCATCTGGTACCGCCTGACCGAGAGCGCGGGTGCGCTGCGCGACCTGTTCACCGATGCGACCGGGCGCGACCACGGCGTTTCGATCCCGCCGCCCTTGATCCGGCCCGAGCTGATCGCGGAGATGAAGGCGCGCGCCGCCGAGGTGTTCGCCCCGCCGCTCGCCGAGGTGGTGCGCAACACGCCGATGCCGCTGCTCCAGGCGATCTCCGACATGGAATCGCCGCGCCTTGCCTTCGGGCGGGTCGCGCTGATGGGCGACGCGGCGTTCGTCGCCCGGCCGCATGTCGCGGGCGGGATCACCAAGGCCGCGCTCGACGCCGCGGCGCTGGTCGCCGCGCTCGACGCGCATGCGGACGTGCCTGCGGCGCTCGCCGCCTATGAGGCGACGCGGCTCGAGTTCGGGCGCAAGATCGTGGCGCACGCCCGCCGGCTCGGCAGCTACATCGAGCGCGACGATCTGCGCGGCAAGCCCGACACCGACGGCGACCCGCGCTGGATCATGCGGAACTACGGCGCGCCGCACCTGCTTCACGATCCCGACGAAACGGCCTATCGTTTCGGCGAGGCGGCGGAACAAGGGAGATGACCATGGCGACGGTAGCGGAGCGTACCAAGGCGCCGGCAATCGGCTTCGTGGGGATGATCCACGAGGGCGTCCCGGTCGCGCTGTCCAACCTCGAGGCCTGCGTGAAATTCTATACCGAGGTGCTGGGGCTGAAGCTCCTGCCCCGGCCCAAGGCGCTCGACGATCTCGTGCCCGGCGCGTGGATCGGCAACGAGGCGAACACGGTCCAGTTCCACCTGATCGCCAAGGACGACGAGCAGCGTCCGTCGCCCGGCGCGCCGGCCGCGCCCGCCGGACGCCACACCGCCTGGCGCGTCGCCGACATCGATGCGTTCAAGGCGCGCATGGACGCGCTCGGCGTCACGTGGAGCGAGATCGGCAGCCTGATCGGCGAGCCGCAGGTCTTCGTGCAGGACCCGGAGGGCCACACCTGGGAGTTCCAGGGCCCGTCGAAGAGGTGAGGTCGCCTCTGGACGTCATTGCGAGGAGCGCAGCGACGAAGCAATCCAGCGCCGCTCCTCGGCTCGTCCTGGATTGCTTCGCTTCGCTCGCAATGACAAAGGGGCACGTCTAACTCCATGCTTGATGGCTTCACACCGATCCCGGCCGATTTCGCTGCCCGCTATCGCGCAAAGGGCTATTGGCTCGACAAGACCATGGGCGCGTATTTCCGCGACATCTTCGCCGCGGGTGGCGATCGCATCGCCGTCGTCGCGGGGGCGGAGCGGGTGCGCTACGCCGAGCTCGGCGCCCGCATCGACCATCTGGCGCGCCACCTGCTCGATCTGGGCGTGGCGCCGCTCGATCGCGTGGTGATGCAGCTCCCCAACAAGATCGAGTTCATCTATCTCTACTTCGCGCTGGTGCGCGTCGGTGCCATCCCGCTGATGGCCCTGCCGCCGCACCGGCGCTACGAGATCGGCCATTTCGTGTCGTTCATCGAGGCGGTCGGCTACGCGGGCGCCGCGCGGATCGGCGATTTTGATTTCCTGGCCATGGCGAAGGACGTGCAAAAGGCGACGCCCGGCATGAAGCATCTGTTCATGCTGGGCGAGAACCTGCCGGCGGGCTGCCACGATTTGCGCGCGATGATGAAGGCCGCGCCGCGCGCGAGCCAGGCCGACCTCGAGGCGCTGAAGATCGACCCGGACGAGCCGGCGGTGTTCCAGCTTTCCGGCGGCACGACCGGCATCCCCAAGATCATCCCGCGCACCCATAACGACTACATCCTGAACTCGGTCGGTTGCTCGGCGGCGAACGACATGCGGGAAGGCGACGCGCTGCTGGTATGCCTGCCGATCGGCCACAACTTCCCGCTCGCCTCGCCCGGCATCCAGGGCATGTTCATCCGCGGCGGCACGGTCGTGCTGGCCGACAGCCCGCGCGCGCAGGATGTGTTCCCGCTGGTCCAGAACGAGCGGATCACGCATCTGGAGCTTGTGCCGGCGATCCTGATCCGCCTGTTGCACGACGCGACGGTCGGCGACTACGACCTGTCGTCGCTCCGCATCGTCAACACCGGCGGCCAGCGGCTGCAGCCCGAGACCTCGGCGCTGTGCGAGAAGCTGATCCCGTCCTGCACGGTGCAGGAGGTGTTCGGCATGGCCGAGGGGCTGGTCACGTTCAACCGCCTCGATGATCCCCCCGAGGTGCGCTACGAGACGGTCGGGCCGCCCTGGTGCGCCGACGACGAGATCCGCCTGATCGACGACGACGGCAAGGACGTGCCGGATGGCGAGGTGGGCGAGCTCGCCGTGCGCGGGCCGTACACGCTGCGCGGCTATTTCCGCGTGCCCGAGGTCAATGCGCGCGCGTTCAGCGCGGACGGGTTTTACCTGTCGGGCGACCTGCTGCGCCGGCACCCGTCCGGCGGTTACGTGGTCGAGGGGCGCAAGAAGGACCTCATCAATCGCGGCGGCGAGAAGATTTCGGCCGAGGAAGTCGAGAACCTCATGCTCGCCCACCCGGCGGTCCACAATGTCGCCTGCGTGCCGATGCCCGATCCCATATTGGGCGAGCGCACCTGCGCGTTCGTCATCCCGGCGCCGGGCGCGAGCCCGACGCTCGCCGATCTCGCCAAGTATTTGACCGACCAGGGGCTCGCCAAGTTCAAGCTGCCCGAGCGGATCGAGGTCGTTCCCGAATTTCCGCTGTCGCCGTTCGGCAAGGTGTCCAAGAAGGACCTCGCCGAGCGCATCGCCCGGATCGTGAAGGAGGAATCGAAGCCATGAAGCTCGACATGGGGGTGATGCTGCACACGGGCGACATGCCCTATGACGACATCGTCCGCTTCGCGCAGGAGGCCGAGGAGCTCGGCTATCACGGGTTCTGGCTGACCGAGGAATCCGGCAAGGAGGCGTTTTCGCTGCTCGGCGTGCTGGCGCGCGAGACCAGGCGCATCAACCTCTGCACCGGCATCGTGAATTTCTATTCGCGCTCGCCCACCACCCTCGCCATGGCGGCGCGCTCGATCCATGAGCTGTCGGGCGGCCGGTTTGGACCGTTCGGCATGGGCACCGGCGGCATCGGCTTCATGGAGCGCGGCCACGGCATCGAGATCGACCGCCCGGTCGGGCGCGCGCGGGAGACGTTCGAGATCGTGCGCGGCCTCTTGAGCGAGAAGCGCTTCTCCTATCCGCAGGGCAAATGGTTCAAGCCCAACGATTTCGGCCTGCGGGAAGGGCCGATCGACAAGAAGATCCCGCTCTGGCTCGCCGCGCTCGGCCCGCAGATGTCCGAGATGGCGGGCAAGGTGGCCGACGGCATGATTTCCAACTGGCTGATCCCGGAATCGCTCGAGATCTACCGCGGCCAGATCGCCAAGGGCGCGGCCTTCGCCAAGCGCGATCCGAAGGACATCATCGTCTCGGCGCTGACCATGGTGACGACCGACCCCGACAATGCCGATTCGGTGATGGCGATGAAGCGCGGCCTCGCCTTCTACTGCGCCTCGCCGCACTACTTCCCGATCGCCGACGCGGCGGGGTTCGGCGACGAGATCCGCAAGATCTACGACATCTGGCAGACGCGCGACTTCAAGCGCGCGGCGGCTACGGTGTCGGACGATTTCGTGCGCAAGTTCTCGGTGCACGGCGACGAGGAGGTGCGGCGGAACTACCTGAAATGGATGAAGTCGGAAGGCTGCTACCCGATCATCTATCCGCTGCCGCGCCATTCCAACATCGTCGAGGACCATTTCATCGCGATGCGCAACATGGCCAAGGCCGCCCAGTGGTAGGCGGCGATCCCGTGTGATCTTCGGCGGCATCCGCCATAAAAAGGGGGGCAAGACCATGAAAGGTTGGACGGGCAGGTTGGTCGCGGCCGGCGTGGCCTGCGCGCTGCTGCTGGGCGCCGCGCCGGGCTGGGCGCTCGACAAGGTCTCGTTCGGCACCGACTGGAAGGCCGAGGCCGAGCATGGCGGGTTCTACCAGGCGATCGCCGCCGGCATCTACGCGAAGCACGGGCTGGAGGTGAGCCTGCGCCAGGGCGGGCCGCAGGTGAACCACGCCCAGCTTCTCGCCGCCGGCAAGCTCGACTTCAACGTCTCGACCAACGATTTCATCGCGCTGAACTACGTCAGGGAGAAGATCCCGATGGTCGCCGTCGCGGCCATCTTCCAGAAGGACCCGGCGGTGCTGATTGCCCATGACGGCGAGGGCATCCATTCGATCGCCGACCTCAAGGGCAGGCCGATCATGATCGGGTCCGACACGCGCGTCGGCTGGTGGCTGTTCCTCAAGGCGAAGTACGGCTTCACCGACGACCAGATCCGCCCCTACGCCTTCAGCGTGGCGCCGTTCCTCGCCAACAAGAGCGCGGTGCAGCAGGGCTATCTCGGCTCCGAGCCGTTCATGATCCAGGGCCAGGGCCAGCAGCCCGTGGTCTTGCTGCTCGCCGACGCCGGCTATTCGTCCTATGGCAACCTGATCGAGACGTCGAAGAAGCTGGTCGCCGAGAACCCCGACCTGGTGCGCCGCTTCGTCGCCGCCTCGATCGAGGGCTGGGCGAGCTACCTGCACGACGACCCGTCCCCGGGCAACGCGCTGATCAAGAAGGACAACCCGGAGATGACCGACGCGCTTCTCGCCTACGGGCGCAAGATGATGAAGACGCACGGCATCGTCACCTCGGGCGACGCGAAGACCATGGGGATCGGCGCGATGACCGAGGCGCGCTGGAAGGATTTCTTCGACGTGATGTCGGACCAGGGGCTCTACCCCAAGGACATGGACTGGCACGCCGCCTACACCACGCGGTTCGTCGACAAGAAGGGCGCGATGAGCGGGAAGTAGCGGCGGATGTCCCTGTCGCCGTTCGTCCTGAGGAGCGGCTTTGCGGAGCAAAGGCGCGTCTCGAAGGACGAAGTCCCGCGCCCTTGCCGCTTCGCCCTTCGAGACGGCCGCTGCGCGGCCTCCTCAGGGCGAACGGTCAGGCGATACTTCCAGGTACGTCCATGACCCTCCTCTCGCTCGAAGGCGTCGGGAAGACGTTCGAAACCGGCACGCGCGCGCTCGACGGGATCGATCTCGCCGTGGCGGAGGGCGAGTTCGTATCGATCCTCGGCCCGTCGGGCTGCGGCAAGTCGACCCTGCTGCGCCTCGTCGCCGGGCTCGCGCCGCCGAGCGAGGGGCGCATCGCGTGGCCGGCCGGCCCGCCCGCGCGCGGCGGGCTCGGCTTCGTGTTCCAGGACCCGACGCTGATGCCGTGGGCCACCGTGTTCGACAATGTCCATCTGCCGCTGCGCCTTTCCGGCACGCGGCGCGCCGCGGCGCGGGGGCCGGTGCTCGACGCGCTCGCCCGCGTCGGGCTCGCCGGGCAAGGCAGGCTCTATCCGCGCCAGCTTTCCGGCGGCATGCGGATGCGCGTGTCGATCGCCCGCGCGCTGGTCACGCGCCCGCGCCTGCTGCTGCTCGACGAGCCGTTCGCCGCGCTCGACGAGATCACCCGGTTCCGCCTCAACGACGATCTGATGGCGCTGTGGCGCGAGCTCGGCTGGACGGTTCTGTTCGTCACCCACAGCGTGTTCGAGTCCGTGTTCCTGTCCACCCGCATCGTGGTGATGGCGGCCGGCCCGGGCCGCATCGCCGCCGACATGGCGGTGCCGCTGCCGCAGCCGCGCGCGCCCGAGCTGCGCACCTCGGCCGCGTTCGCCGAGGCGTGCCGCACCGTGTCGGACACGCTCGCTCGGGCGATGGCGGCGTGATGCGGGCGCGCCTTGCCGGCATCGCCGCGCCCCTGGTCGTCGCCGTCTTCTTCTTCGCCGGGTGGGAGGCGGTGGTGCGGCTCAACCACGTGCCGCCCTACATCCTGCCCGGCCCGTGGCTCGTCGCCAAAAGCCTGTGGACCGACGGGCCCAGCCTGCTCGGCTCGCTCTGGATCACGCTGCGCACGACCCTCGCGGCGCTGGCCGCCGCGACGTTCCTCGGGCTTGGGCTTGCCATCGCGCTGGCCCAGTCGCGCCTGGTCGAGCGCAGCCTGTATCCCTACCTGGTGATCCTGCAGGTCACGCCGATCGTGGCGATCGCGCCGCTGATCATCATCTGGGTCGACGACGTGTTCCTGTCGCTGCTGGTCTGCGCCTGGATCGTGGCGTTCTTCCCCGTGGTGGCCAACACCACCCTCGGCCTCAACTCGACCGACCGCGGGCTCGTCGATCTGTTCCGGCTCTATGGCGCCACGCGCTGGCAGGCGCTCGCTCACCTGCGCCTGCCGGCGGCGCTGCCCTATTTCCTGGCGGGCGTGCGCATCTCGGGCGGGCTCGCGCTGATCGGCGCCGTGGTGGCCGAGTTCGTCGCCGGTTCCGGCGGCGCGGCCAGCGGGCTCGCCTTCCGCATTCTCGAATCCGGCTACCGGCTGCAGATCCCCAAGCTGTTCGCCGCCCTGCTGCTGCTGTCGCTGACCGGCATCGCCATCCACGCGGCGCTCGGGCTGATCGCCCGGCGCGTGCTGCGCGGCTGGCACGAGAGCGCCGCGGGGCCCGAACGCTGATCCCGCCGGCCATCTTCTTGACACGCCACCCGCCTCTTCATTAACACGTATCAGGCGGCGAATTTTTTGCCATCCTAAGGGGTTGGAGGGCACCTATCGATGGCGGAAGTCCGGGTGGCACTTGTCGGCGTGGGCAACTGCGCGAGTTCGCTCGTACAGGGCATCGCGCACTATGCCGGCCGCGCCGAGGCCGAGATGGAAGGGCTGATGCACCCGTCGATCGGGGGCGTCCGCCCGGGCGACGTCCAGATCGTCGCCGCCTTCGACGTCGACCGCCGCAAGGTGGGACGCACGCTCACCCAGGCGATCTTCGCCAAGCCCAACTGCGCGATGGAGATCGCGCCCGACCTGCCCGCCTCACCGGTGACGGTCGAGATGGGCCCGGTGCTCGACGGGGTCGCGCCGCACATGGCCGACCATCCCGACGACGATGCGATCCGCCCGGCCGATGCGCCGCCGGTGGACGTGGCCGCCGCGCTGCGCCGGAGCCGGGCCGAGGTGGTCGTGTGCTACCTGCCGGTCGGCTCCGAGGCGGCGGTGCGCCACTACGCCGCCGCGGCGATCGAGGCGGAGTGCGCCTTCGTCAACTGCGTGCCGGTATTCATCGCGTCGGACCCCGCCTGGGCCGAGCGATTCCGCGCCGCTCGGCTGCCCGTGGTCGGCGACGACGTGAAAAGCCAGCTCGGCGCAACCATCGTGCATCGCATGCTGGCGCGGCTGTTCGGCGATCGCGGCGTCCGGCTCGGCCGCACCTATCAGCTCAACACGGGCGGCAATACCGACTTCCTCAACATGCTGGCGCTCGACCGGCTGAAATCGAAACGCATCTCCAAGACCGAATCGGTGCAGTCGCAGCTCGACCGGCGGCTCGATGCGAAGAACATCCATATCGGCCCGTCCGACTACGTGTCGTGGCAGGGCGACAACAAGGTGTGCTTCATCCGCATGGAGGGGGCGGGGTTCGCCGGCGCGCCGGTGGAGCTCGAGTTGCGGCTTTCGGTGCAGGACTCGCCCAACTCGGCCGGGGTGGTGATCGACGCGGTGCGCTGCGCCAAGCTCGCCCTCGAGCGCGGCATCGCGGGGCCGCTGGAGGCGGTGTCGGCCAACTACATGAAATCGCCGCCGCGCCAGATGCGCGATCCCGAGGCGCACGCCGCCTGCGACGCCTTCATCGCCGGCGAGACCGCCCCCGTCGCCCCCGTCGCCCGCGACGCGGCGGAGTAATCAGCTCCGCACCAGCGGCTTGAAGCGGAAGCGGTGCGGCGCCTCGGGGTCCTCGCCGGTGCGGCGCTTGTAGTCGGTGACGTAGTCGGCGTAGTTCCCCTGGAACCACTCGACCTTGCTCATACCCTCGAACGCCAGGATGTGCGTCGCGATGCGGTCGAGGAACCAGCGGTCGTGGCTGATGACCAGCGCGCAGCCGGCGAAATCGACCAGGGCGTCCTCGAGCGCGCGCAGCGTGTCGACGTCGAGGTCGTTGGTCGGCTCGTCGAGCAGCAGCACGTTGGCGCCCGACTTGAGCATCTTGGCGAGGTGCACGCGGTTGCGCTCGCCGCCGGAAAGCTGGCCGACCTTCTTCTGCTGATCGGCGCCGCGGAAGTTGAACGCGCCGCAATAGGCGCGGCTGTTCATCCGCCGCTTGCCAAGCACAACCTCTTCGGCACCTTCCGAGATCTCCTCCCATACCGTCTTGGCGCCGTCGAGCGTATCGCGCGACTGGTCGACATAGCCCAGCTTCACCGTGTCGCCGACGCGCAGCGTGCCGGTATCGGGCTTCTCCTGGTCCACCAGCATGCGGAACAGGGTTGTCTTGCCGGCGCCGTTCGGCCCGATGATGCCGACGATGCCGCCCGGCGGCAGCTTGAACGACAAATCCTCGATCAGCAGCCGGTCTCCATAGCCCTTGGAAATGTGCTCGGCGTCGATCACGATTTCGCCAAGGCGCGGCCCCGCGGGAATGATGATCTGCGCCGTCTCGGGTGCGCGGTCGTTCGCTTCGGCCAGCAATGTTTCGTAGGCGGTGACGCGCGCGCGGCTTTTGGCCTGGCGGGCGCGGGGCGAGGCGCGCACCCATTCCAGCTCGCGGGCCAAGGTGCGCTGGCGCGCCGACTCTGTCTTCTCCTCCTGGGCGAGGCGCTTTTCCTTCTGCTCCAGCCAGGACGAATAGTTGCCTTTCCACGGGATGCCGCGACCGCGGTCGAGCTCCAGGATCCACCCGGCGACGTTGTCGAGGAAGTAGCGGTCGTGGGTCACCGCGACCACCGTGCCCTCGTAGTCGTGCAGGAAGCGTTCCAGCCACGCCACCAACTCGGCGTCGAGATGGTTCGTCGGCTCGTCGAGCAGCAGCAGGTCGGGCTTCTGGAGCAGCAGCCGGCACAGCGCGACGCGGCGGCGCTCGCCGCCCGACAAGGTTGTGACGTCGGCGTCGGCCGGCGGCAGGCGCAGCGCGTCCATCGCGATCTCGACGGTGCGGTCGAGGTCCCAGGCGCCGGCCGCGTCGATCCTGGCCTGCAGCTCGCCCTGCTCCTCGATCAGCGCGTTCATCGCGTCGTCGTCCATCGGCTCGGAGAACTTCGCGCTCACCTCCTCGAAGCGCTGCAGCAGCGCGTGGGTCTCGCCCAGCCCTTCCAGCACGTTGCCGCGGACGTCCTTGGCGGGATCGAGCTGCGGCTCCTGCGTCAGGAACCCGACCGAGGCGCCTTCGGCGGGCCAGGCCTCGCCGTGGAACTCCGAATCGAGCCCCGCCATGATGCGCAGCAAGGTCGACTTGCCGGCGCCGTTATAGCCGAGCACGCCGATCTTGGCGCCCGGCAGGAAGGCGAGCGTGATGTCCTTCAAGACCTCGTTCCCACCGGGATAGGTCTTGGTCAGCCGGTTCATCACATAGATGTACTGGTAGGCGGGCATGGTCCTGTCCTTGGCGTGAGGGGGCGGAGTCATATAGAACGCCGCTCCCGCCCGCAACGGGGCCGGTGCGGCGCCGTCGGGGCGACCGGTTTCGGCCGGACGCCCGGATCGCGGGCCGGAATTGCTCCGGTCGCTCGATCTCGCCAACCTCTTGGCCCGGGACGTCGCGCCGCGATAGGATGCCGGCCGGCTTTCCGTTCGCCGCGACCTCGAGGCGGCGGCGGGGGCGCGGCCGGCACCAGCGTTGGGGTCTCGGCCGGCGGGTACCATCTATCGCCTGAACCGGCACCAGGAAAGCGGAGCGCGCATGACCAGGGATACGGAAGTCGCGATCGTCGGCGGCGGCATCGGCGGGCTGGTGCTGGCGCTCAGCCTGCACCAGGCCGGCATCTCGAGCCGCGTGTACGAGGGGGTAGGCGAGATCAAGCCGCTGGGCGCGGGCATCAACCTGCTGCCCCACGCGGTGCGCGAGCTCGACGAGCTGGGCCTGCTCCCCGGCCTCGACGCGGTCGGCATCCGCACGGAGTCGGCGTCCTACTACAACCGCTACGGCCAGTTCATCTTCAAGGAGCCGGCGGGCATCGCGGCCGGCTATGACTGGCCGCAATTCTCCATCCATCGCGGCGACGTGCAGGTTCTGCTGCTCGACGAGGTGCGCAAGCGCCTCGGCCCCGACGCGGTGGTGACCGGCCATCGCTGCACCTCGGTCGCGACCGAGGGCGACGGCGTAGTGGTGCATTTCGCCGCGCCGGACGGCACCGCGCTCGATCCGGTGCGCGCCGCCATCTGCGTCGGGTGCGACGGCATCCATTCGACCGTCCGCAAGCAGTTCTATCCGGACGAGGGCGGGCCGAAATACGCCGGCATCACCACCTGGCGCGGCGTCACGCCGTTCAAGCCGTTCCTCGGCGGCGCCGACACGGTGCGCATCGGCTGGATGCCGGTCGGCAAGCTGATGGTCTACCCCATCCGCAAGAACATCGACGAAGACGGCAACCAGCTGATGAACTTCGTCGCCTCGCTGGCGCTGCCCACGCCGCCGGTGTGGGACTGGAACCGCGAGGCCGACCTCGCCGATTTCTTCCGCCCGTTCGAGGACTGGCACTTCGACTGGCTCGACTGCGCGGCGCTGCTGCGCCAGACCCAGCCGATCCTGGTCTTCCCGATGGTCGACCGCGACCCGCTGCCGACCTGGACGTTCGGGCGCACGACGCTGCTCGGCGACGCGGCGCACCCGATGTACTCGCGCGGCTCGAACGGCGCCGGCCAGGCGATCCTCGACGGGCGCTACCTCGCCGGCGCGTTCAAGCGCCACGGGCTCACGGAAAAGGCCCTCGCCGACTACGACAAGGTGCGCGTCAAGATCACGGGCGACGTGGTGCTGGCGAACCGGGCCAACCCGCCCGACACGATCCTCAAGGAGGTGTACGAGCGCACCGGCGACAAGCCGTTCCGCCGCATCGAGGACGTGATCAGCGAGGACGAGCTCTACAGGATCAGCGACGCCTACAAGACCGTCGCCGGCTTCCGCAAGGACCAGGTCCGCGAGCACGCCTCGTACGTGTAGGACGGGTGGCGGCCACCGCGGCCTGGCCACTCAAGGTGATGTTCGCGCCGTAGCCGACGGCCGCTAGCGCGGGTCGCGGGATTCCGCCTCGGCCTCGGCATCGCTCCTCAGCCTAGAAACCTTCCGCTACGCCGCGGCGCGGCTGACGCGCGGGCCGGTGCGGCGGATCAGGCTGCCGACGATGGCGAGGTTCACCACGTTGGCGGCCACGCCAATCGCGAACGCCCAGGTGTAGTGGCCGGTCGCGTCGTAGACATATCCGCCCATCCACGAGCCCAGCGCCATCCCCACCGCGCCGCAGCCGAGCACCAGCCCGGTACGTTTGCCGGCCGAGGTGACGGGCAGGTATTCGCGCACGATCACGGGATAGACGGGCAGCAGCGCGCCATATCCCAGCCCGTACAGAATGGCGATGGCGTAGAACCCGATCAGCGAATGGTTGAGGCCGAATCCGGCCAGCATCGTCGCCTGCACGGCGGAAAAGCAGAACAGCGCGCGCAACCCGCCGACGCGGTCGGTCAGCCAGCCGAGCAGGATCGCGCGGCTCACGAAGGACGACAGCAGCATGACCGACAGCACCTCGGCGCCGCGCGAGGCGGGAAAGCCGAGGTCCGAGACATAGGCCACCATGTGCGCCAGCGGCAGCGACATCGCCGTGCAGCAGCATACGATGGCGCAGCACAGGGCGGTCTGCAGCGCCATCGGGCTCATCCCGGTCAGCACGCTGTCCTGGCGCGCGACGCGGGCGGCGCGGTCGGCGTGGCCTCCATGGCGGCCGGTTCCCATCCCGCCCTCCGGCGGGCGACGGTGCAGGATCAGGCTGAGCGGAAGGTTGACCGCGAGGATCAGGAGCCCGCCCCACAGATAGGTGGTCCGCCAGCTCCACGTCGCGATCAGGAAGCTGAGGACAGGCGGCCAGACGATGCCCGCCAGCGACTGGCCCGAGGCGACGATGCCGATCGCCATGCCGCGCCGGTGCTCGTACCAGCGGATGACGTAGGCCATCAAGGGCGGGGCCAGCGCGCCCTGGCCGAACATCCCAACCATCAGGAAATAGACGCCGTAGAGCTGCCACGCGGCATCCATCCGATGGAGCAGCAGCTCGCCGGTCCCGATCATCAGCGCCGACAGCGTCGCCGGGATGCCCATGCCCCAGCGGTCGAGCACGTGGCCCATCAGGATGCCGCCCACCCCGCCGCCGACATAGGCGAGCGAGTAGGCGAGGGACGGCACCTCCCGCGGCCAGCCGAAATCCATGGCGATCGGCTTCAGCCCGACCGCGATGGTGTAGAGCGCCGAGCCGTTGATCAGGATCATGCCGACCGCAGCGATCAGCACCAGCACCGGGTAGTGCCGCTCGGCGAAGGCGCGCATCAATAGGTGCCCGGCACACGGCCCTGGGCCGCCGCCACGGTCGCCGCATCCCACATCGCCACGTGCTTGTCGCGGAACGGGAAGACCGCCTCGGGCGCGAGGGCGAGCGGCAGGTCGCGCCCGGAAATGTTGGTGACGTAGATTCCGCGCGGGTGCGTGCGCGCCCACGCCGCCGCGTCCTGCCCGAACACGATCGCGAAGGGCTGGGTCAGCCGGGCGAGGAAGCCGAACTCGCCCTCATAGCCCGGCGCGTGCGCCAGCGGGCGCCCCTCGGACGCCGCGCGGGCGAGATAGGCGGCCGCCGGGCGCAGGTCGAGGGTGGGGGCGAGGGTGAGCGCCACCTGCCCGCTCGCCAGCACCGCGAGAAGCGCCGTGAAGCTGGCGAGGGCGGCCAGGCGCAGGCGGGGCCAGGCGCTGCCGACCAGCCCGACGGCGAGGGCGCCGGCCGCCAGCGCGACGCCGATCCCGACGCTCAGCTTCGGCCCCCAGGCGGCGGCCTTGCCCGGCAGCGCGACGGCGCCGGTCGCGATACAGATCAAGGCGAGCCCGACGGCGAGCGCGATCACGGCGGGCAGCCACACGTCGCCCCGCCGCACGCCGGCCCGGGCCGAGGTCAGCAGCCGCGCCGCCATCAGAGCCAGGGCGGGAATCTCGGGCACCAGATAGTGCGGCTGCTTGCCGCTCACCAGCGAGAACACGAGGAACGGCGCGGCCAGCCACACGGCGCACAGCAGAAGGCCGGAATCGCGCCGCCAGGTAGCGTGCCACCCGGCGCGCCAGGTGGCGGGAAACACGGCCCACGGGAAGGCGAGGGCGGGCACCAGCGGCAGATACCACCAGACCGGCCGGCGGTGGGCGAACGACTTGACCATGCGGTCCGCCGTCTGGCCCCAGAACAGGGCATGGCCATAGGCGTCGCCGCCGGCCAGCGCGGCCGGCACCGCCCAGGCGAGCCCCACCGCGGCGGCGGCAAGGACGGCGAGGCCCGTGCCGGCGTACCAGCGTCCCCAGCCGCGCGGCGCGCCGCCGGTCTTCCACACGGGCGCAAGCAGCGCGACCGAAAGGACGTGCAGGCAGACGACCGGCCCCTTGGTCAGCACGCCCAGCCCCATCGCCGCGCCGCATAACAGCCATGGCGTCCAGCCACCGCCGCGCGCGGCCAGCACCGCCTCCACCGCGACCAGCACGAAGAAGGTCAGAGGCAGGTCGAACATGGTCAGGCTGGCATAGACCGCGAACGCAGCGGTGCCGGCGAAGACCAGCGGCGCCGCGCGGATCGCCGCCGCGTCGTCGGGCCACAGCCGGCGCGCCACGCGGGCCACCATCCATATGCAGCCCAGCCCGTAGAGCGGCGCGACCAGCCGCCCGGCCCATCCGCCGACGCCGAAGATGGCCCACAGCGCGTCGATCGACCAGAACAGCATCGGCGGCTTGTCGGAATAGGGCGCGCCGTTCAAATGCGGCACCAGGAAATGCCCGCCCGAGAACATGCCCCAGGCGACCGACAAATAGCGTGTCTCGTCGATCGGCAGCAGCGGGCGCAGGGCCAGCCCGGCGACGACGACGGCAAGCCACAGCGCCGCCGGCAGCGCGAGCGCGCCGGCGAGGCCCTGCCGCGGGGCCGCGCTACTCGCCAGCGGCGGCGTCGAGCTTGCGGGCACGGTGGATCAGATAAAGGTTGCGGCCGTACACGACCAGTCCGGCCCCCTGGCCGACGATGAACACCGGGTCGCGCCGATGGAGGGCGTAGGCGAACAGAACGACGCCGCCGGCCAGGCTGAAATACCAGAACGCGATGGGGATGACCGACCGGCGGACCATCTCGCTGCGGATCCACTGGATGATGAACCGCGCCGCGAACAGGGCCTGTCCGGCGAAGCCGACGCCCAGCCAGAGCTGGTCGGTGCTGAAATTCACTCGCGCCCGTCCGTGAGGGGGGCCAGCGCCCGGCGGCGCAGCCACATGGTGCCCAACAGGTCGACGACGCCGACCGCGAGCCGGTCGAACATGCCGTATTTCGACTGTCCCACCTTACGCGGCCGGTGGCCGACCGCGACGTAGCGCACGGTCTGGCCGTCGCGCTGGATCAGGGCCGGCAGGAAGCGGTGCATGTGGTCGAAGCGCGGCAGGGCCAGGAACGACTCGCGCGAGAAGACCTTCAGCCCGCAGCCGGTATCCAGCGCGCCGTCGCCCAGGGCGCGCGCGCGCACGCCGTTCGCGATACGCGACGAGATGCGCCGGATCCAGTTGTCGTGCCGCTTCACCCGCATCCCCGAGACCATGGCGAGCCGGTCGTCCGGCTTCGCCGCGCGAATCGTCTCATAAAGCGCCATGACGTCGGCCGGATCGTTCTGCCCGTCTCCGTCCAGCGTGGCGACCAGCGCCGCGCGCGCCGCCTTCACACCGGTCAGGATGGCGGCCGACTGGCCGAAATTGCGCGCATGGCGCACCACCCGCACGGCAGGGTCCGCGGCGGCCACCTGGGCGAGGTCGGGCGCGGTCGCGTCGGTCGAGCCGTCATCGACGAAGATCAGCTCGTACTCCACCTTTCCGGCCAAACTCGCCCGCACCTCGGCCGCGAGCGGGGCGACATTCCCCGCCTCGTTATAGACCGGGATCACGACCGAAAGTTCGGGCACACGGCACTCCTAGACGACGAACCGGCGGGGATCGCTCCCTCCGCCGGCCCCACCGCGCCTTCGCGCCGGCCGCCTGGGCCGGGCGGAATCCGTTTAGCACGTTGCCCTCGCCGGTGCCAGCCCCGGGGCTGCGCGCCTCCGCGATGATCTGCCAGCCACTGCCCCGACCCGCCGGTCACAGCTTGATCACAGATGCCTTAACGCTTCTCACACTTTCGTTCTCGCCGCCGGCGCATGCTTGGCCTTCGGAACGGGACCAGAGACATCATCGGGGACACACCATGTCGCTGACGGCGACGGGCGACGCAGCGCGTTCGGGCGCACGCGGTTCGGATCACGTGACGGTGCTGAACGCGCACGGCCAGGCACAGATCGCCGTGCCGGGCGCCGAATTCCTCGTTCACGCCGAGTATCAGCGGCTTGGCCACGACCTGGTGCTGCGCGACGCGGCGCATGAGGTGGTCGTCCGCGGCTTCTTCGACACCGACATCCCGCCCACCCTGCTCAGCGACGGCGGTGCGCGCATCTCCGGCGCGCTGGCCGCCCGGCTCGCCGGGCCCGAGGCGCCCGGCCAATATGCCCAGGCCGGCGCCGCGGGACCGGGCGCGGCCGCCATCGGCCACGTCCAGGTGATCGACGGCAGCTGCACCGCACGCCATGCCGACGGCACCACCACGACATTGAGCCAGGGGGCGTCGGTCTTCCAGGGCGACGTGATCCAGACCCAGGGCGGCGCCAAGCTCGGCATCGTGTTCGAGGACAAGACCACCTTCGCGCTGGGCGAGAACGCCCGCATCGTGCTCGACCGGATGATCTACAACCCCCAGTCGCACGAGGGCTCGGCGGCATTCTCGCTGCTGCACGGCACGTTCGTCGCCGTCACCGGCGAGATCGGCAAGCTCCACCACGCCTCGGTCCAGATCGACACGCCGGTCGCCTCGATCGGGGTGCGGGGCACCGAGATGGCGGTGAAGATCGCCGATGTCGGCGCGCAGTCGATCTTCACCCTGCTGCAGGGCGCCATTCAGGTGGCGACCCAGGTGGGGGCGGTGCTGCTCGACCGGCCCGGCCTGTCGACCATCTCGACCGGGCTGAACGCCCCGCTGGCGCCGCCCTTCTTCCTGCCGCCGCAGCAGCATGAGGCGCTTTTCGGCACGGTCGAGGCGACGTCGCAGGCGCTGGCGCCGTTCAGCGTGAACCCGGGCGGCACGCCGCCCAACGTGGCGCCGCCGCCGCCCGCCCCCGTCCCGCCGCCGCCGCCGTCGCCCATTCTGGCGCCGTCGACGCCGCTGCCCTCGGTGCAGCCGATCCAGTTCTTCCTGGTACCGCTGCTGACGCCGGCGCCGCCGTCCGGCCCCGGCTCGGAAGCGGAGACGCAGTACGCGTCGCAGCTCCTCCTGGTCACGCCGGGCGCGATCACGGGCGGGCAGACGCCGCCACCGCCTCCGCCTCCGCCCAGCGGCACCGTGACCGGCACGCCCAGCGCGGATGCGCTGCAGTTCGGTTCGGGCGTCTCCTCGATCAACGCGCTCGGCGGCGACGATACGATCACCTGGACCGCCGGGGACGGCAGCGTGACGGCGGATGGCGGGCCCGGCAACGACACGCTGCAGGTGTTCGGCTCGCCCTCCAGCCCGAACACCATCAGCGTCGCCGGCGACGACCTGATCGTCCACGGCACCACGCCGGCCCCGTTCACGATCGATGCGGTCAATGTCGAGGCCGTCGCGGTGTTCGGCGGCGCGGCCGGCGACATGATCGACGCGTCCCAGGCGCTCCTGCCGGTCACGCTGAGCGGCGCGGCCGGCGACGACACGCTGATCGGCGGCTCGGAGGGCGACACGCTGCTCGGCGGGCCTGGCGCGGACCGCATGTCGGGCGGGCCCGGCGACGACACCTACACCGTGGACAATCCGGGCGACGTGGTGACCGAGCAGCCGGGGCAGGGCACCGATTCGGTCTACAGCGCGATCAGCTACACGCTGCCCGCGAACGTCGAGAATTTATATCTCGGCCCGGGCGAGCTGACCGGCACCGGCAATGCGGGCGCCAACATGATCGGCGTCGCCGACGCCGCCACGTACGACGCGCTGTTCAACCAATCGGGCGGCATCGCCGGCGGCGTGACCGTGGAAGGCTTCGCCGACGGCACGCTGGCGCCGAACGACGACGGCTCGACCGCCAGCCCGGTGCCGCTCGGCTTCTCCATCGACTTCTTCGGCAACGACTACTCGTCGGTCTACGTCAACAACAATGGCAACGTCACGTTCGGCGCGCCGCAAGGGACGTTCACGCCCTTCGCGCTGAACGGGGCCACGCAGAACCCGATCATCGCGCCGTTCTTCGCCGACGTAGACACGCGCGGGTCCGGCGCCCCTAACAGCGTCACCTACGGCATGGGCGAGTTCGCCGGCCACGACGCGTTCGCCGCGACGTGGGAGCAGGTCGGCTACTATTCCGCGCACACCGACAAGCTCGACACGTTCCAGCTCATCCTGGTCGACCGGTCCGACATCGGCAGCGGCGATTTCGACATCTACTTCAATTACGGCCAGATCCAGTGGGAGACGGGCGACGCCTCCGGCGGCTCCAACGGGCTGGGCGGCACCTCGGCGGCGGTCGGCTTCTCCGGCGGATCGGGCCAGCCCGACACGAATTACGAGCTGCCGGGCTCGTTCCAGAACGGGGCGTTCCTCGATGGCGGGCCCGACGCGCTCGTTTCGCACACCAACGACGGCATCGAAGGCCAGTATCTGTTCCAGGTGCGCGAGGGCGTGACCATCGCCTCCAGCGGCATCACCGGCGACAAGACGCTGGCCGGGCTCGGCGGCGACGACACGCTGATCGGCGGCACGGGCGAGGACATGCTGATCGGCGGGCCGGCCGCCGACCACCTGACCGGCGGGGCAGGATCGGACACGTTCTATTATGCGGGGCCGGCCGACGGAACGTTCGTCGCCACGAACGGCACGACGTCGGCGCGCGGCGACACGCTGACCGACTTCGCCGGCGACACGGCCAACGCCGACCAGATCGTGCTCGATCGCGACGGCTTCAGCATGATCGAGCGCGAGCTGAGCGAGGGCACCAACTATTCGGTCATCGACGGCGCGTATGACGGCACCAATGCCGGCAACAACGCCGATTTCAGCGAGGGCGTGCCCACCTTCGTCTATTCGACCGCCGACCACACGCTGTACTACGACGCGAATGGCAGCGAGTCGGGCTATACCGTGGTCGCGACGATGGCGAACGACGCCGTCCTCACCACCGCCAACGTCCATCTCGGCCCGAACGGTTAGGGATCAGACCGTCGCGCGCAGCGCCTCCGGCGTGCGCGGCTTCATGTCCTCCGCCCGCCACGCGCCCGGGTGGCGCACCGGCACGGTGCGCAGTTCCGGCACGGTCAGGCAGCCGAGCTGGCCGAGCGTGGCCGACAGCTCGTCCTTCAGCACGTCGATCAGATGCGCCGGGCCTTCCGCCCCGAGCGCGCCGAGCGACCACAGGAAGGCCTTGCCGGCGAAGGCGGCGTCGGCGCCCAGCGCGATCGCCCGTGCCACGTCGACGCCCGAGCGCACGCCGGAATCGAGGATGATGCTGGCGCGGTGGCCGATCTCGGACGACGATGGACGGCAGCGCGTCGATCGAGGCGGGCAGCGCCTCGATCTGGCGCCCGCCATGGTTCGAGACCTGCACCCCGTCGAGCCCCAGCGCCACGGCGCGCGCCGCGTCCTCGGGATGCAGCACGCCCTTGAGCACCAGCGGCCCCTTCCACCGGTCGCGATAGCGCGCGATCTCGTCCCAGGTGAAGGCGCCGCCGCCCTCGCGCTGCATGAACTGCGACGCCTCGACCAGCGACGCGCCCGGGTGCATGTACTTGTTCAGCGTGACGAAGCGCGGGATGCCGTTGGCGGCGAGCGAGCGCAGCCAGCGCGGCGCCATCATCGCGTCCATGCGCAGCCGGGTGGTCAGGCGGAACGGCGTGACGATGCCGCTTTTCACCTCGCGCGAGCGCACGGTGCGGATCGGCGTGTCGTAAGTCAGCACCAGCACGTGGACGCCGGCCGCCGCGGCGCGGTCCACCAGGTCGAGCCCGATGCGGTGGTCGTTCTTGGCGAAGCGGTAGATCTGGAACCACAGCACGTCGGGCGCGATCCGTGCCGCCTCGTCGAGGTCGATGCCGGACAGCACGCCCATCGTGTAGGGCACGCGCGCCGCCTGGGCCGCCCGCGCGAAATATTTCTCGGCACCGGGAAAGGCGGTGCCCGGCCCGCCGATCGGCGCGATGCCGAGGGGCGCGGCGTAGGGCCGGCCGAACAGGGTGGTGTGGGCCGGCGGCGGGGCGACCACGTTGCCGTAGCGCGGCGCCATCTCGACGGCGTCGAGCGCCGCCCAGTTGCGGCGGATGCCGCCGTCGGCGCCCGCGCCGCCGTCCATGTACTCGAAGGCGAAGTAGGGGCCGCCGCGGCGCGCCGCGCGCGCGCAAATCGAGCGCGGTCGGGAAAGCGCCGCTTGAGGGCCAGCCGCCGCGCCCGTTCCTCCGGGCTCGCCGCGGGCAGCGCGGCCGGCTCCGGGGCCGCAGGGGTGATGGTGTCGGGCATCGGCGCCTCCCGCGCGCGTTGCGGCCCCAGCCGGGCCGCCCCGATCTTAGCCCCTCTCGCGCGGGGACAACGCGTTCCGCGCTGCGCCAGTATCTCCTCGAACAAGGCGAGCTGGCCTTCGGTCGTCGCGTGCCAGTCGAAGCGCTCGGCATAGGCGCGGGTCGCCGCCCGGTCGATCCCGGCCGCGGTCAGCGCCCGGACCGCATTCGGCGATGGCGTCGGGCGTGCGCGCCGCCATCAGCCGGCCGGCGGCGGGCTCGGACACCACCTCTGGAATCCCGCCGACGGAGCTCGCGATCGCCGGCGTGCCGCATGCCATGGCTTCGAGCAGCACGTTGGGCCAGCCCTCGCTTGCAGAAGCGAGGACGAGCGCGTCGGCCGCGCCGTAGAGTTCGGCGAGGCACTCGTGCGGCTGGCGCCCAGAAGCCGCACCCGGTCGGCGACACCCTCCGATCGGACGAGTGCGGCCAGCGAGTTCCGCTCCGGACCGTCGCCCACGATCAGAAGCGTCGCTTCCGGGAGCTGGGCGACGGCACGGACCGCCAGGTCGTGCCCCTTGCCCGGGATCAGGTTCCCGACCGATGCGAGCACCGTGCCGGTGACGCCGAGCTTCGTTCGCGCCCGCTCCCGATCGACCGGATGAAACATGCGCAGATCAACGCCGTTGCGCAGCACACGCACCTTCGCGGGCGGCGCGCCGACCCCGAGCAGGCGATTTCTCGAGCGACCGAGAGACCGTGATAATGCCGCTCGCGCTGTGCGCCGCCCAGCGGATCATGCGTCGCGGAGCCGCATAACGCGTGATGACGTTGACGTCGGAGCCCCGAGCCGTGATGACCACCGGCCGGCCGAAATGGCGGCCCAGCAGCGCCGCGCAGACCCCGTCCGGATAGAAATAGTGGGCGTCGATCAGGTCGAACGCAAACCCCTCGGCGATCAGCCGCTCGACCGCCGGCCGCGCCCATAGATACATCAGCACCGGCGCCACGGTCATGCCGAGCTTCGGGATCACCGGGTAGCGCGGGTGGACAACCTCGATCCCGCCGCGGCTTTCGCGCGCAGGGGCGCTGGCGGCGGCCGCGGTAGCGGCCGCGGGCGAGGCCGGGCGGCACCCACGGAACCGGCGCGACGACGCGCGAATCCGACCTTTCCGGAGGCGACCAGGTGGCGCAGCCGGTTCTCGACGAACACGCCGTGATGCGGCGCAGCCGCGTTGGGAAACAGGCTGGAGAAGGTGAGGATTTTCATGCCGCGCGCGGGCGCCGCGCCGCGGCGGCGAAGATCTCGCGCCACGTGTCGAACATCCGCTCCAGCGGGTAGATGGCGTTGGCGCGCGCCCGGTTTGCGGCGCCGAGCGCGGCGCGCAGGGCGGCGTCGTCGATCAGCCGGGCCAGGGCCGCGTCGTAGCCCGCCTCGTCGCGCGGGCGCGACCACCAACGGGCGGTTCTCCGTCGGCCAGCATGGCGCGGGTGTCGCCGACGTCCGTCGCCACCACCGGGCGAGCGGCGGCCATCGCCTGGATCAGGCTGATGGGCATCTGCTCGGTTGCCGAGCTCATGGCGAACACGTCGAGCAGGCCGAATACGCGCTCCGGCGCGTCGACGTGGCCGGGCATCAGCACGCGGTCGGCCAGCCCCAACTCGTCCACCAGGGCGGCCAGCCGCTCGCGCTCGCCACCGCCGCCGATCAGCGCCAGCACCGTATCGCGCCTCGGCGCGACGCGGGCGAAGGACGCGCACCAGCCGCGCCAGGTCCTTCTCCGGCCGCAGCGGCGCCACGGTGCCGACGACCACCGCGCCCGTCGGCGCGCTCCAGGCCGGGCACGAGGGTCGGGTCCGGCGCCTCGGCATAGCGCGCGCAATCGACGCCGTTCGGCACCAGCCGGATGGTGGCGGGGTCGAGCCGCCAGACCTCCGTCGCGATGCGCCGCAGCGTCTCGGACGGCACGATCACGCTCGCCGTGCGCCCCAGCGCCAGCCGGCGCAAGCGCACCCGGCGCGGAAGCTGGCGCCGGGCCTCGTCGGGGCCGAACCCGTCCTCGAGATGGATGTGCGGCGCCGTCCGCCAGAACCGGTTGACGGCGGCCCATTCGATCGAGCCCCAGTTGTGGCTGACCAGCAGGTCGGGGTCGAGCCGGCGGAGGGTGCGCGCGATCGTGGCCAGCGCGGCGACGGGGCGGGACTTCTCGATCGACGGCGCGAGATAGGCGACGTCGCGGCCGGGCTCGATGCGGCTGCGCGCATCGAACCTTCCGTCGAGCGCCACGATGGTGTGGCGGTACGCGTCGCCCAGCGCGTTGATGATCGACGCCGTGCGCAACGGCACGCCTCCCGGCGCGAAGGACGGGAAGACGTGCACCAGGTGGGGCGCCGCCGGAGGCGCGGCGCCCCCGGCGGCCGCGGCGCTAGCCACCGCTCTTGAGGTGGTCGAGCAGCGCCTCCGCGTCCTTGCGGGTGGAGAAGCCCTGCATCTTGTCCGCGCTGGCCAGCAGCTTCTCCAGCTCCTTGCGCGCCTCCTCGCGGTGCCCCGCCTTCTCCAGGGCGGCGGCGCGGTGGTACAGGATGTCGCCCATGTTGGGCGCGGCCTCGGTCGCCTGCTTCAGGATCTCGGCGCCCCGGTCGGCCTTTCCGTTCTGGACCAGGATCCATCCCAGCGTGTCCATGACCGCGGGCGATTTCGGCGCCGCCTTGTAGGCCCGCTCGGCGTACTCGGTGGCGCGCTTGTCGCCGGTCTTCTGGTACAGCCACGCCAGGTTGTTGAGCACGACCGGGTTGTCCTGGCGAACGGCCAGCAGCACCTCCGACTCCTTGATCGCCTTGTCGTAACTGCCGTCCAGCAGATACGCGCTGGCCAGGATGTTGCGCACCGCGTTGTCGTCCTTGTGCTTGTCGAGCCAGTCGGAGAGCGTCGCGTAGGCCTCCTTCTTGTTGCCGGCCTCGCGCTCGGCGTTGTACAGCCGCAGCACCAGCGCGCTCGATTGCGCGAGCTTCAGCCCCGCCTTGTACGCGGTCACGGCCTCCGCCGGCTTCTTCTGCGCCATCATCACGTCGCCCCGCATCATGTCGCCCGCCGGCGACTTGGGCTCCACGCTGCCCAGGTTGTCCGCGGCCTTGAGGGCCGCGTCGTAGTTCTTCTCGCGCAGCTCGAGCTGGACGAGGCTGACATGGCCCGGGGTGTAGTTCGGGTCGACCTCGATGGCCTTCTGCAAGGTGCGCCGCGACGCATCCGTATCCTTCGCGCCCAGCTGCGCGCCGGCCAGCAGCACCAGCGCGCGGCCCGACTTCGGCACCACCTCGGCGAGCTGGCGGAAGGTCGAGATGGCCCGGTCGGGATTTCCGGCCGCCATCTCGGCGCGGCCCAGCACCTCGAGCACGCGCGGGTTGTTCGGCACGTCGATGTTAAGCTGGCGCGCCACGGTCAGCGCATCGTTGAAGCGCCGCTGCGAGTTGTAGAAGGTGATCAGGCGGATCTGCGGCGCAACGCCCTTGGGGTCGGTGTCGCTCGCCATGCGCAACCACTTGACCACCTCGTCGGGCTTCTTCTCGACGTTGGCGAGGTTGGCGAGCGCCGTCATCGCCTCGACGTTCTTGGAGCTCTCCTTCAGCACGGCTTCGTATTGTTGCCGCGCCTCGTCGTACTTCTTGTCGCGGATCGCCAGCTGGGCGAGGTTCATGCGCGCCGGCACGAAGTCCGGCTTGATCTTCAAGGCGGCGTTGAACATCTCGGCCGCCTTGGCTTCGTCCTTCTTGCCGAGATAGGCCGCTCCCATCAGGTTCTGGGGAAGCGGGTTGTCCTTCATCGACTTCATGCCTTCCAGCGACTTCGCCGAGGCCAGGGCCTTGTCGTACTCGCCCTTGCGGAGCTCGAGCAGGGCGAGAAGGATGCCGGCGCGGCTCGAATCCTTGTCGATGTCGAGCGCCATCTTCAGGTCGCCCGCCGCCTCGTCGGACTGGCCCTGGGCCAGGTGGCTGAGGGCGAGCTGGGTGCGGATCGAGGCCGCGTCCGGGGCGGCGTCGGCGGCCTTGCTGAAGTAGGACGTGCCCTTGTTGAGCTGTCCGGCCTGCATGTAGGCGGTGCCCAGCAGGGACATGAAGCGCGCATATTCGGCCGCGAAGCGATCGTGCCGGGCCTGCTCGGCGTCGAGCCGGGTCGGGTCGAGCTTCTGGCTCTTCGCCTCCTCCAGGCGCTTCTGCGACAGGGCGTAGCGTGTCCTCGACGCCCTTGATCGCGGGCTGGAGCGTCTCGATCACCTTGTTCGGCTGGCGCGTGTTCATGTAGGTCGAGGCCAGCAGCTCGCGCGCCCGCAGATTGCCCGGCACCCGGTCGATGTAATAGGCTAGGTTCTTGATCGCCTGTTCCGGCTCCTTCATCGCGTAGGCGACAGCGCCCTTAAGGAAGATGCTGGGCATGTGGTCGTCGAGCGCCGGGCCGGCCTCCTGCAGCCTCTCGCGCGCGCCGGCATAGTCCTTCTTCTTGGCCAGCGTCAGCGCCTGCAAGATAGAGCGCCATCGGGTGCTTCGGAACCAGCGTCAGAACCGTCTGCAGGTCCTTCTGCGCCTCGGCGTCCTTGTTCATGTCGATCAGCGCGGCCGCGCGGCCGAGCAGGGCGAGCACGTTGCTCTTCCGCTTCGCCAGCGCCTTGGTGAAATAATCGATGGCGGCCTCGCGGTCGCCGACGATGCGGCGCAGCTCGCCCTTCATGGTGAGCGCGCCGACGTCGTCGGGCGCCAGCTTCGAGGGCGCGGTCCGCCTCGTCCTCGGCCTCCTTCACCTTGCCGCGGTTGATCAGCGTCTGGGCGGTGCCGATCAGTGCGCCGGGGTCGTTCGGGCTTCATCTCGTGGGCCGACTTGAACGTCTTCTCGGCGTCGTCGATCCGCTTCAGCGACAGGTACGCCTGGCCGCGCTCGATCAGCGTCTGGTACTTCTTGTCGGGCGCGACCTTGTCGACGGTGATCTCCTTGATCACCTGGTCGTACTTGCCTTCCTGCAGATAGGCGCGGGCCAGGTCGGGGGCGACCTCGGCGAACGGGGCGCCGCGGGCGATCGCCGCCTTCAGCTCCTTCTCGGCGTAGGGGCCGTTGCCGACATCGAGATAGACCTCGCCCAGCAGGCGTCGCGCGCGCACGTTGCCCGGGTCGGCCTTCAGCGCGTTCTTGAGCTGGATGACCGCGGCATTGATGTCCTTCTTCTTCATGTAGTCCTGCGCGTCCTGCAGGTACTTCTCGGACCGCTCCTTGTCGACCGCCGCCGCCGAGGCGGGGCCTGCCGCGGCGAGCGTCAAAGACAGCCCGGCCGCCAGGCACAGCGCCCGGGCCGCGCTTCGAGACAACCGCTTCAGCATCTGAAATCCTCCGTCATGAAAGCCGCTCGCGTCTTCCGCCCCCGAGGCGCCGCGCGCCTGGCGCACGGCAATGCGGGCGCAACCGTATGGCCGCGCCCGTCGTCATAGCTTTATGTTGTGGTGCCGCATCAGATCGTACAGGGTCGGCCGGCTGATTCCGAGCAGCTTCGCCGCCTGGGAGATGTTGCCCTCGGCGCGCGACAGCGCCCGCGGAATCTCGCGCTTTTCCGCCTCCTCGCGCGCCTGGGCGAGGTTGAGCACCTCGGGCACCTCGTCGGGCGGCACCAGGTCGAGGTCGCCCGGCGCGATGCGCTGGCCGTCGGCCATGATGACCGCCCGCTTCACCCGGTTCTCCAGCTCGCGCACATTGCCGGGCCATTCATACGTGGAGACGGCCGCCAGCGCCTCGGACGAAAAGCCGCGGAGGGAGCGAGTGTGCTCCTCGTTGAACTTCTGCAGGAAGCTGTGGGCCAGCAGCTCGGGGTCGCCCGCGCGGGCGCGCAGCGGCGGCACGTTCACCACCAGCTCGCTCAGCCGGTAGTACAGGTCCTCGCGGAACCTGCCCTCGCGGATCAGCTCCTCGAGGTTCTGGTTGGTGGCGCATACGACGCGCACGTCGACGTCGATGAGCTGGCGCCCGCCGACGCGCTCGATCACCCGTTCCTGCAGGAAGCGCAGGATCTTGACCTGCACGGCCGCGGGCACGTCGCCGATCTCGTCCAGGAACAGCGTGCCCTCGTGCGCCAGCTCGATCTTGCCCTTGGCCTGGCGGATCGCGCCGGTGAACGCGCCCTTCTCGTGGCCGAACAGCTCGGATTCGATCAGGTTCTCCGGGATCGCGGCGCAGTTGATCGCCGAGAACGGCTTCGACTTGCGGCCCGACAGGTCGTGCAGCGCGCGGGCCAGAAGCTCCTTGCCGGTGCCCGATTCGCCCAGGATCAGCACGCTCACGTCGGCCGAGGCCACCTTCTCGATCAGGCGGCAGACCTTGAGCATCTCGGGCGCGCCGGTGATCACCCCGTCGAGGGGCGTGTGGCGGCGCGACTGGATGAAGCGGCGATGCTCGTCCTCGAGCTCGGCCAGGTAGAAGGCGCGGCGCAGGATCAGCCCCAGCTCGCCGGGGTCGATCGGCTTCTTGTAGAAGTCGTAGGCGCCCTGGGCGACGGCGTGCAGCGCGTGCTCGCGCGTCTCGTTGCCGGTGACCATGATCACCTTGGTCTCGGGTGCGAGGCTCAGCACCTCTTCGAGCACGGCGAAGCCCTCGGTCGCCCCGTCCGGGTCGGGCGGCAGCCCGAGATCGACCGTGACGACCGCCGGCACCTCCGCGCGGAACTGCGCGATCGCCGAGTCCCGGTCGGTGGCGAACACCACGTTGTACTCCTCCAGCGCCCAACGGAGCTGGCGCTGGATTCCGGTGTCGTCCTCGACGACCAGCAGGGTCTTCTTGTCACCGTTCGTCGTCATGGGACCGTCGCACTCCGCGTTTCCGTGGCTGGTTGCGCCTCGCCGATGGCTGGCAGGCGAATGCGCACCAACGTGCCCTCGCCGGGTGCGCTGATGATGTCGAGCTTGCCGCCGAGCTCGTGCACGAACGCGCGGCTTTCATAGGCGCCGATGCCGAACCCGCCGCTCTTGGTGGACTTGAACGGCTTGAACAGCTCGTCGCGCACGAACTCGGGCGTCATGCCCGTGCCGTTGTCCTCGACCTCGATCTCCGCGTGGCGCCCGTTCGACCGCAGCCGGACCACGACCGAGCCGGTGCCCGGCTCGGTGGCGTCCACCGCGTTGTCGATCAGGTGCGAGATGACGGCGGAGAGCCGGTCCTCGTCCGCGACGACCACCATCCTGTCGGCGTCGCTTTCGAACGCGAGCTGGCGGTCCTCCTGGGCCGTCCGCTCGACCAGCTGGCGCAGCACCGGGGCGAGGTCGACGGCGGTGCTCGCCTTGGCGGCGAGCCCGCCCTCGTGCAGCCGGACGAGCAGCCGGTTCATCTTGTCGACCGATTCCGAGACGGTGGCGATCAGGTCCTCGATGAAGACCGGGTTGCCCTTGTGCTTCTCGGCGTTCGACAGCATCAGCGAAAGCTGGCTGATCAGGTTCTTGGTGTCGTGCACCACGAAGGCGAAGCGCCGGTTGAACTGCTCGAACTGGCGCGCGTCGGCCAGCGCGTTGGCCGCGCGGTATTCGGCGAGGTAGCTCGCCACCTGGCGGCCCATCGTCTTGAGGAGGTCGTAATCCTCCCAGTTCAGGTCGCGCGGCGCGCGCTGGCGCCCCAGCACCAGGAAGCCGAGCAGCCATTCGTGGTGCAGAAGCGGCACGATCATCCCCGCGCGCCGGATTCCGGTGATCCAGTCGGGCACCGCCAGCGGCTCGTAGGCCTCGGGGTCCGCCGTGTACTCGGCCAGCGTCACCACCCACTGGCGCTCCTCCAGGAACGCCACGAAATCGGTGCCGAGATCGACGGTCTCCTGGCTCAGCCCCCAGGCTCTTGGCGTTCCAGCCGCCGGCCAGAGAGAACCGGTCGCCGTCCTCGCGCATCCACAGCGCGCCGTCCGGGCTGTCGATCACGTCGGCCACCGCCTTGATCACGCGCACCGGCAGGCCGCCCGGGATGCCGATCTCGGAGATGGTGCGGATCAGCCGCAGCCACTCCTCGCGGTAGTCGTAGCGGTAGGTGAGGAAGTGCTTCGACAGGCTGGTCTTCGCCCACGACCGGAACTGGCCGGAAAACACGATCAGCACGAACAGCAGCGCCGTGGTGAACAGGAACACCGCCTGGACGATCGGCCCCCAGTCGCCGGAATAGCGGCGCAGGAAGTAGCCGCCCAGCGCCATGCCCAGCAGGTACACGCCGGCGCCGATCAGGGTCGAGGAATGGAAGATCGCGCGGCGCGACACGAACACTTCCACCGACCATTGCGGATTGCGCGCAGCCGATATCGCGAGCAGCGGCACGACCAGCGTATTGACGAAGCCGCGCGCGTCGATCAGGCCGGGATTGATGCGCTTGAACAGCAGCGCCTCGGAGAACAGGTAGAAATCGTAGGCGAACATGCCGCCGAGGCCGATGCACAGATACTTGATGCCCCAGCGGCGTTCGGGCGGCGTGTTGCGGAACAGGTTTTCGATCAGCAGAAGCCCGACCACGGTCAAGCAGCAGCCGGGACACCGTCCGCGCGTCGATCGCCGAACCGGTCGATCTCCGGGGTCGCGCTTGCCGCCACCCAGATGTCGACCACCACGCCGGCCGTCACCAGCACGACCACCGCCGGGGCGGCGAGGTCGCGCGCCGCCCGCAGCCGCCCGCGCCAGGGCAGCGCCAGCAGCGCGACCAGGAAGGCGAGCCACGCCGCGGCGCGCAGATCGTCGGCCAGCCACATCGCCAGCGCCGGGCCGCCAGCCCACTGCGCGTAGGCGGTCACGCCCGCCCAAACGGCCGCCGCCACCGACGCGGCCAGAAGCCATGCGCCCACGGGGCCGCGCCGCAGCCCGGCGACCAGGATGGCCGACAGCAGCGCGAAGGCGATGCAGGCCGTGCCGTAGCTGATCGCGCCGATCGGCATTACGCGGCCTCAGCGCACCCCGTGCGGGAAGAACACCACCCGCACGGTCTGGATCAGCACGATGATGTCGAGGAACAGCGAGTAGTTCTTGATGTAGTACAGGTCGTACTGGAATTTCTCGCGCGCGTCCTCGACCGACGCGCCATAGGGATAGTTGAGCTGGGCCCAGCCGCTGATGCCCGGCTTCACCCGGTGGCGCTCGAAATAATAGGGGATGGCATGGCGCAGCTCCTCGACGAAGAACGGCCGCTCGGGTCGCGGCCCGATGAAGCTCATGTCGCCGCGCAGGACGTTGAAGATCTGCGGGATCTCGTCGATGCGCACCTTCCGGATGAAGCCGCCGACGCGCGTCACGCGGCTGTCGTTCACCGCCGCCCATTGCGGCACGCCGTCCTTTTCGGCGTCCGAGCGCATGGAGCGGAACTTGAGCAGCATGAAGGGCCGCCCGTTCAGCCCGACCCGCTCCTGGCGGTACAACACGCCGCCAGGGCTTTCCAGCCGCACGGCGAGTGCCGTCAGCCCCAGTATCGGCAAGGCGAGTACCAGCAGCAGCACGCTCGAGAAGATGTCGAACACGCGCTTCGCCACCGCCTGCGCCTGGCCGCCGACGAACCCGTCGGAGAAGATCAGCCAGCTCGGGTACAGCGTCTCCAGGTCGACCTTGCCGGTCTCGCGCTCCCAGAAGGTCGAGTAGTCGGTGATGGTGATGCCGGCCAGCTTGCAGGCCAGCAGCGCGTCGACCGGCGTCCCGCCGCGCCGCTCCTCGACGGCGACGACGATCTCGTCCGCGCCCTGCTCGACCGCCAGCTCGGCAAGCGACATGTTGCCCCAGATATTCACCGTTTCCGAGATGCGCGGCTCCATGTCGTTGAGCGGCACGAACCCGATGCACACATAGCCGCGCGAGCCGCCGTCGCGCTCCAGCGCCTCGATGCGCGCCGCCCGCCGGCCCACGCCGAGCACCAGGACGCGCCTCTTGAGCCCTTCCAGGTCGGCGACCTGCACGTAGATCCAGCGGATCACCATGATGCCGACCAGCCCTTGCACGAAGGCGAGGGCGATGGCGCTGCGCCAGATCGAGAGGGTCGGAAACACGTAGAACAGCAGGGCCAGCACGACCGCGCCCAGCACGAAGCTGACCACCAGCCTCGTGAAGGTGGCCACCAGGTCGCCGCGCTGGAGGCGATTGTACAACCCCAGCGCGAACATGGTCACGCTGAATACGACGGCGAACAGAATCGCCTTGCCCAGGTTCTGGCCGAGCGAGGCGACCACGTGCTCTGTGTCCGCCCAGCGGAAGAACAGCGCCATGTAGATCGTGACGATCAGGTACAGGTGCTCGACCAGCCCGAGGAACAGGAGGGAGCCCGGGACGTAATGCCGGAACAAGCGAACCATGCGCCGCCTCGAGTCGGCTCAGCGGGCCGTGCCGGGCGCGTGTGCGCCGGGATGAACCCGAATGCCGGTGGCCATGCCACCGGCGCCGATTGTCGGAATTCTTGACACTTCAGCCAACCACGTGTCGGAATTTTTTACATTCTACGCGCAGCACGCCACCCGTCAACCGCTTCCAACAGCACGGTGACATCGATCACAACGGGGACTTCGCCCCCTTTGTTCCATCCTGCGGGGGGCCGGGTTAAAACTCCGTGTCCGGCGGCAGGGCGGCGAAAAACGCGGAAAGCCGCGCCTCCCAGGGGGCGGGCGGCAAGCCGAAGGCGCGCCGGGCGGCACCGCTGTCCAGGGCGGAATAGGCCGGACGACGCGCCCGCGCCGGCCGGCGGGCGGCTTCGGTCGGGACCAGCCGGGCGAGGGGGCGGTCCGGGGCGCGCCCGGCGAGGCCGGCCAGGATCGCCCGGGCGAACGCGAACCGGCTGGCCGCGCCGGTTCCGGCCAGGTGGTAGGTGCCGGCCAGCCCGCCGAGCCCGCACCCGTCGGCAGGCGGGCAGCGCGCCAGGATCGCCGCCGTCTCGCGGGCCAGGTCGGCTGCCCAGGTCGGGCTGCCGACCTGATCGGCCACGACGCCGAGCTCGCCCTCGCGCCGGGCCAGCCGGGCGATGGTGGCGACGAAGTTGCGGCCGGGCCAGGCGTACAGCCAGGCCGTACGCAGGATCAGGTGGTCGGCCAGGGCGGCGCGCACCGCCGCCTCGCCGGCAAGCTTGCTCTCGCCGTAGACGCCCAGGGGACAAGGCGGGTCGTCCTCGCGATAGGGCCGGTCGAGCGCGCCGTCGAACACGTAATCGGTGGAGAATTGCACCATCGCCGCGCCGCACTGCGCCGCTTCCTCGGCCAGCACGCCCGGCGCCGTCGCGTTGATTGCCATCGCGGCCGCCGGATCGTCCTCCGCCCCGTCCACGTCGGTCCAGGCGGCGGCGTTGACGATCAGCCGGGGCCGCGCGTCGCGTACGATGGCGGCGAGCGTCTCGGGCCGGGCGAGGTCGGCCGTCGCGCGCGGGGGCGCATGCACGTGGCCGAGCGGCGCGAGGCACGCTTGCAGCGCGCGGCCGAGCTGCCCCGTGCCGCCGAGCAGCAGGATCGGCCGGTCGTCGTTCACCCGTCGGCCCAGCGCGGCAGATGCTCGGCCGGGATGTCGCGCAGCCGGGGCGCCGCTTCGTCCTTGTCCGACAGGAGCGGCGCCGCCACCGGCCAGGCGATGCCGATGTCCGGGTCGTCCCAGCGCACCGTCATCTGCCCGTCCGGTGCGTAGCGCGCGGTGCATTTGTACAGGCAGACGGCCGGCCCCTCGACCACGCAGAACCCGTGCGCGAACCCCTCGGGAATCCACATCTGGTGGCCGTTCGCGGCGGACAGATGCGCCCCGGCCCAGCGCCCGAAGCGCGGCGAGCCGGCGCGCACGTCGACCGCCACGTCGAACAGGGCGCCCGCGGCGCAGCATCACCAGCTTGCCCTGCGCCTCCGGGCGTCTGGAAATGCAGCCCGCGCAGCACGCCGGCGGCGGAGCGCGACAGGGTGTCCTGCACGAAGCCCGCGGCGATGCCCGAAGCCGCGTAGCGCGCCGCCTGCCAGGTCTCGATCAGATGGCCGCGCGGGTCGACATGGAGCGCGGGCGCGATCAGCTTCACCTCGGGCAAGGCGAGGACGGTGACCTTCACGCGTCGCGGTCCCCGTCGAGCAGCCCGGCGAGGTAGCGGCCGTAGTCGGAGCCGGCGCAACCCTCGGCGAGCCGGGCGAGCGCCGCCTCGTCGATATAGCCCATGCGCCAGGCCACCTCCTCCGGGCAGGCGATCTTCAGCCCCTGGCGCGCCTCGACCGCCGCGACGAAGTTGCTCGCCTGCAGCAGCGCCTCGGGCGTCCCGGTGTCGAGCCAGGCATAGCCGCGCCCCAGCTTCTCGACGTGCAGGGCGCCGCGCGCCAGATAGGCGCGGTTGACGTCGCTGATCTCGAGCTCGCCGCGCGCCGACGGCGCCAGGCCGCTTGGCGATCTCGAAGACCGTCGTTGTCGTAGAAATAGAGCCCGGTCACCGCGAAGTGCGAGCGCGGCCGCGCCGGCTTTTCCTCGATGCGACCGGCGCGCCATGCTGCGTCGAACTCGACCACGCCGTAGCGCTCGGGATCGGCGACGTAGTAGGCGAACACCGTGCCGCCCGCCGTCGCGCGCGGCGGCGGCGCGCAGCCGCGCGCCGAGCCCGGTGCCGAAGAACAGATTGTCGCCCAGGACCAGCGCGACCGGGTCGGTCGCCGATGAACTCGGCGCCGATGCTGAAGGCCTGGGCGATGCCCTCGGGCGCGGGCTGGACGGCGAAGGAAAGGTTGAGCCCCCACTGCGTGCCGTCGCCCAGCAGGCGGCGGAACGCGCCGGCATCGCCCGGCGTGGTGATGATCAGCATGTCGCGGATGCCGGCCAGCATCAGCGTGGTCAGCGGGTAATAGATCATCGGCTTGTCGTGCACCGGCAGAAGCTGCTTCGACACCACCCGGGTCAGCGGGTAGAGGCGGCTGCCCGTCCCGCCGGCCAGCACGATGCCCTTGGTCGCCATCGGCTCAACCGGCCGCGGCGTCGGCGCCGAGCCCGAGCCGGCGCCCGTCATAGCGCCCGGCGGCGGCGTCGCACCATGCGCCGTGGGCGAGGTACCAATCGACGGTCGCTTCCATGCCGTCGGCGAACGCGATTTCGGGCGACCAGCCCAGCCCGTCCCGCAGCTTCGCATCGTCGACGGCGTAGCGCGCGTCGTGGCCGGGCCGGTCGGCGACGAACGCGATCAGCCGCGCGGTGCGGCGCCGCTGCCGGGGCGGCGTGCGTCGAGCAGATCGCATAGCGTCTCGACCAGCGCCAGGTTCGCCCGCTCGTTGCCCGCCCCGATATTGTAGCGTTCGCCGGGCGTGCCCCGCTCCAGCACCAGCCGCAGCGCGCGGGCGTGGTCCTCGACATGCAGCCAGTCGCGCGCGTTGCTGCCCCTCGCCATAGACCGGCATCGGCGCGCCCGCCGCCGCCGTCTGGATCACGCGCGGCACCAGCTTGTCGGGAAACTGGTAAGGGCCGAACGTGTTGCATCCGGCCGTCACCATCGCCGGCAGCCCGTAGGTGCGGTGCCAGGCGCGCACCAGGTGGTCGCCCGCCGCCTTGGAGGCGGCATAGGGCGAGTTGGGGCGGGCCGGCGCCGCCTCGTCCGCCCGCTCGCCCGGCGCCAGCGCGCCGTAGACCTCGTCGGTCGAGACCTGGAGGTAGCGGAACCGCGCCCGCGCCGGCGCCTCGATCGCGCGCCAATAGTGCGCGCGCGGCCTCGAGCAGCACCAGCGTGCCCGTGACGTTGGTGTCGACGAACGGGCGCGCGTCGTCGATCGAGCGGTCGACATGGGTCTCGGCGGCGAGGTGCATCACCGCGTCCGGCCGGTGGCGGGCGAAGACGGCGCGGACCGCCGCGGCGTCGGCCACGTCGGCGCGGACGAACACGTGGCGCGGGTCGTCCCCCGCCTCCTCCAGCGCGTCCAGGCTCGCCGCATAGGTCAGCTTGTCGAGGTCGACGACCGTGTGGCCGGTGGCCCGGATGTACTGCCTGACGACGGCCGAGCCGATGAAGCCGGCGCCCCCGGTAACCAGGATCTTCAACGACCCACCCCGTTCTGGCGACCGGCCGGTTGTATCGCCGGGGCGGGAAAAACCAACCGCGATATCGCCGGAGCCGTGCGGCGCTGCTATCCTTCCGTCCGGACCAGGGTGGGGCGCGGGCGCGGAACGTGCGGGAAATCGGGAAATCGACCGGGCGGCTGGCGCCCGGGCTGCGCGCGCTGCGCGACCGGCTGCACATGCACCGCATGCCGCGCCGGCGGCGGCGGGCGATCTTCGAGCACATCTTCGCGCATAACCGCTGGCAGGACGCGGAGTCGCGCTCGGGCCACGGCTCGAACCTCGCCGAGACGGCGGCGCTGCGCGACGCCCTGCCGGGGCTGGTCGCCAGGTTCGGGGCGCGGAGCCTGCTCGACGCGCCGTGCGGCGATTTTCACTGGCTCAGCCAGGTCGAGTTGGGCGTCGAAAGCTATACCGGCATAGATATCGTGCCGGCGCTGATCGAGGAGAACCGGCGGCGCTACGGGGCCGCCGGGCGGACCTTCCTGGTCGCGGACGTGGTGACCGACCCACTGCCGCGCGCCGATCTGGTGCTGTGCCGCGACCTCCTGGTCCATCTCTCCTTTGCCGACATCCGCCGCGCGCTGCGCAACTTCCGGGCGAGCGGCGCGGCGCACCTGCTGGCGACCACCTTTCCGGCGACGGACGAAAACCGCAACATCGTCGCCGGCGACTGGCGTCCGCTCAACCTGGAGCGCCCGCCGTTCCGCTTTCCGCCGCCGCTCGTCGTCGTCGACGAGAACTGCACGACCGACGGCGGCCGCTACGCCGACAAGTCGCTCGGGCTGTGGGCGCTCGCCGCTCTCGATCTCTGAAGCGGCGGCCTACCGGCCGCGGCCGAGCAGGCTGCGCAGCTTCCATTTCACGTAGTGGCGGTCGAGCGTCGCACGCCGCGCCATCAGGTTCTCGAAGAGCTGCACCTTCTCGGCGCTGTACGGCCAGTCGTTGTGGCGCGCCACGGGGCCGTTCTCGACATAGCCCATGCGCACGCCCAGCCGGTTGAACTCGGCCGTGGTGAATGCCGTCGGACCCGCCGAAATATGTTGGATAGCAATCCTCGAAGCGCACCTGGCGAATATACCGCACGCCGGGCAGATCAAGCGACGGCCCGACAGGTAGTCCTGTCCAGCCGATGACTACCTCTTCCGCTAAAGGCGTGGCCCCGTCGCCCGCCGGCGCATTCGCGGACATAGGACGAGCGCGGCTCGGACGCCCTGCCCGGCGGGGATGGGTAGTATTGCATGCTCGGTCGCGTGGCGGAAGCCGTACTCCTCCGCATTGATCAGCTTAAGTCCCAGGGCGAAGTTATCGTGACCGAGCCCGATACTTCAGCGCCTGGAACGCCTTCAGCAGTGGACCGCGGCATAGTTCGAACAGGATTTCGACATCGTTGTCGAAATAGATCAGTAGCCCGTCGCCCAACGCCCGCCGAATCTGCAAAAGTGCGCGCGGCAGGCCGACGTTGCTGCGGTTGCGATCATGTCGAGTCCCGGCACGCGCTCCGCGAGGCCCGGCAGGTACTCGGCCGTGCCATCCTCGCTCGCCGTTGTCCACCACGAGCCAGCGGAACGGCAGATGGATGTGGCGCAGGATGCTCTCGATCAGCTTTTGCGTGCAGTCCAGCCGATTGAACGCGACCGTCGCGACGGTGATCTCGTCGTACATGCGCCAGCGATAACTCCGCGCCGGATCGAAGCGAAACAACGTCTCCTCGGTCCAGTCTTCTTGGCCATCTCGCCTCCCCCGCTATGGCGCGCCCGCGCCCAGTCGCGCCAGCGCGCGCGTTGCCCGTGCTGCCAGCCATTGACCACGACTGCCCTGGCCTCCGCGACCTCGCTCCACAGCACGAGCCGCGTCGCGAACAGGAACGCCATGTAGGCAAGCGATGAGGGCGCGGTCCGTCGCCGCCTGTTCGGCTAGGCCCGGCGGGCGCAGCACTGCGTGGGCGGCGCCCACGACGGCGCAAGCGCGCAAAGGCCAGCGCGACCGGCACGTGCCGATAGGGCACGCTCCACAGCGTTCCGGCCGCCGCGCGCCGCCGCGACGTACAGGACTAGGTTGGCCAGCACGGTTGCCAGCGCGGCGCCTAAAGCCCGTATGGGCACCAGGGCACCAGCCTGGCGCCATCTGAGCGGCCGCGCCCAGCACGAACAGCGCAACCAGCGCCCCGTCTGGCCGGTTACGTAGAACGCGCTGGAAATGGTGGACGTAGCCGGTCTGCAGCGACCATGGCGCAGGACAGAATGCGGCAGATAGCGGATCGCGTCGGCATATCGCGGGTCCGCGACGGCCACAAACAGGTCGGCCACGGCGGTGTCGAGACCGACCGCCGTGAATGCCACCGCCATCATCAGGTGGTGGAACGTACGTGCGACCGTCTCCTCGTCGCCGCCCTCCTCGTAGAGCCGGTAGCGCCAGGCATCGAAAGAGCGGTGGAACGGCAGCAGGACGAAGGTCAGCAACAGTTGGCCAGCTTCCAAGTCATGCCGTAGATGCCTACCGCGGCGACCGACAGCATCGCGCCCACCACCAACCGGTCCGAATAACGCATGGCGAAATATCAGCGCCGCCCCGCCAGGAGCGAGCCAGGCAAATCGAAGTATCGGCCGCATCCGCTTCAGCGTAGGCGGGGCGTCAGCAGCCGGCCGGCAGAACCATGCGAAGGCACGAAGAAGCGCATCGCGGCCCCACCGCTGTGCCGATGAAGAACCCGACTGGACCCGAGACGGAGCCCGACGATGGACCAGACGCTGATCAGCGTTCCAACGACGAATGCGGCGAACTCGACTGACACGGTTCGGGCCGACCACAGCTCAACCTGCGCCGTCGAACGTTCAGCACGCGATCGCCGCGTCGAGGAACAGACCACCCGCCACGACCGCCATGTAAATAGCCGACGTGAACGGCCGAGCATCAGGACCGGCGCGCCGACGAGACTTGCCACAAAGACCAGTGTCCGACACCCCGCTCGAGAGGACCACCAGCGCCCAAGGCGGAGAACAACTGCGTCGTCCCTCTGCGCCCTCGCGCGGTCGAAGGCGCGCATGAACCCCTGGCGATATTCAAGCTGGCAGGCAATGCGACCGCTCCGGTCACCGCGACCACCAGCTCAACCTCGCCGTAATCGCGTGGCGTCAGATAGTGGGTGTAGAGCGGCAGCAGGATGAGGCTCGCCGCCTTCTGCAGCATGGGGGCCAGCCCGTAGACGACCGCGTGGCGGAAAATCTCCTTCACCGCGTGCCCGCCGCGACCTCGTGGAGCAGATCGCGCACCGCGCCGACATAATCGTGCCGGGCGAGCGTCTCCGCCGCCGCCCGCGCCGCCGCGCCCATCCGGCGCCGCCGCTCTCCGTCGGCCAGCAGCGCGCGCACCGCCGCGGCCGCCTCGTCCGGCCGGTCGAAATCGACGAACAGCCCGCTTTCGCCCGCGCATACATATTCGCTCATCGCGGTGATGGTGCGCCGGCCGGGCCGCGCGCAGACCACCGGGACGCCGGCGCACATCGCCTCGAACACGGCAATCCCGAAGCTCTCGTAGTGCGACGGATGCACCAGCACGTCGGCGCGGGCGAGCAGGCCCGGGACGTCGGCGACCGCCCCCAGCAGCTCGACCCGGTCCTCGAGCCCGGCCGCGGCAATGGCCCGGCGCAGGGCGCCGTCGTCGCCACTGCCCGCGATGACGAAGTGGCAGGGCAGGTCGCGAAGCCGCCCGGCGAGCGCGACCACCGCGCCGAAATTCTTCACCGGGGTGAGGCGGCCGACCGTCGCCACCACCAGCTCCCCGCTGCGCCGGGCCTCACGCGGTGGCACGTCCTGCAGCGCGGGGAGGGGAAGGGCAGGGTAGAGCACGCAGGGCTGGAAGCCCGGCAGCAGCTCGTAGCGGCGCATCTCGCGGGCATGGGTCAGGCTGGAAACGATCGTTTGGCGCGCGCGGCGCACCATCGTGCGCTCCAGATAGACATATTGCAGGAAGCTCGCAATGCGCCCCGGGCGCAGCCGGGACAGCCATTCCTGGCGCGGGATGCACGACGGCGACAGGTACACCACCCCCGCCGCGTCGAGTGCGCCGACGGCCCAGACGAACTGGCAGTCGAGCACCACGGCGAGGTCCCACGGCGCGCCGGCCAGCGCGGCGACCGCCCGCCTGTTGTGCCGGGCGCGCTGCAACGGCTGGAATCGCCAGGTTGCCGTGCGCGGGGGCGGCGGGGAGGGCAGGGTGTGCTGCTCGATGCCGGCCCAGCCGTCGGTGGGCGGGTCGAACGAGGCGACGGTGATGCGGTAGGTCGATTCCAGGTCGCGGACCAGCGCCTTGAGGATGGTGACGCCGCCCCCGACCGTACCGAGCCCCTGGTTGTTCAGGAACAGAAGGCGCGGCGGTCTCGCGCGCACCTCGTCCGTACGCGCCACCGCGTCCTGGGCGAGCACGTTGGCCATTCGCGTCAGGACGCGTGGGCGACCGGCCGCGGCGACAGCCCCAGCATGCGCTGTGCCTTGTGCCTGACCCGGTCCGCCAGGGTGAACCGCCACTGCACCGACATCCGGTCGTGCGCGCGGCGCACCTCGTCGGTCGACATGTGGCGCGTCGGCAGCACCGGCTGGTCAAACGCGCCCAGCGATTCCCATTCGATGGCCTCGACGTCGCCCAGCTCGCCGGTGCGGCGCAGCTCCTCGAAGATGGGGGTGCCGGGATAGGGCATGAAATAGGCGATCTGCACGGAATCCGGCCGCGTCTCGCGCAGCCAGCGGATGGAGTTGCGCACCGTCGTCCGGCTCTCGTCCGGCATGCCGACGATCATGTGGACATGACCGTTGATGCCGCGGCGCCTGACCAAAGCGAGCGTGTCGCGGAACAGCTCGAGCGAGCCCGCCCCGTCCGGCTTGGCGGTTGTGGCGAACATCTCCGCGTCGGCCAATTCGAGCCCGAAATGGATTTCGCGGCAGCCCGATTCGTACATCAGGTCGATCAGCGCCTCGTCCAGCAGATCGTAGCGCGTCTCGCAGATCCAGCGGATCGGCAGGCGCCGGCGCACGATCTCCTGGCACACGGCGCGGGCGTGCTTCTTGTTCAGCGTGAATACCTGGTCGCGGAACAGGATCTGGCGCACGTCGTACTCCGTCACCAGCCGCTCGATGTCGTCGCCGACCTTCTCGGGCGCGCGGTAGATCAGCCGCTCGCCGAACCCGAAGGGGTAGGGGCAGTAGCTGCAATTGTACGGGCAGCCCTTGGTGGTGAAGACGGTCATGTAGCGGACCTTCTCACCGAAATAGAGGTCAGAGACGTAGCGCGAGAAATCGAGCAGGTCGTAGGCCGGGAAGTCGACGAAGTTGAGGTCCTTCATCGGCATCCGCGCGGGCAGGGTGCGCATCCCGCCGGGTGCCGCCACCGTGCACGCCTCGAGCGCGTCCGTCCCGGCCCCCGCCAGCAGCGCCGCCAGGTTGGCGCCGACCGCGAGCTCCTCGGACTCCTCCATCACCAGGTCGGCATGGCCGTCGGCCAGGATCTCCGCCTTCGACCATTTGGCGGTGCCGCCGACCAGCACGATCTTGAGGCCCGGCACCGCCGCGCGCGCACGGGCGAGGAAGGCGAGGTCGCTCGAGTAGGAGGGCAGGTTGACCACCGTCACCAGCGCCTTCGGCCGCGCCGCCGCCAGCTCGGCGAAAAAGCCCGCGTCGTCGCATGTCTCGGCGGCCTGAAGGTCGCGGTAGGCGAAGGTGATGCCGCGCTGGCGCAAATCGGCCGCGATATAGAGGAAGGCCGAGAACGGGATGTCGTAGTAGCGCTGGTCGTGGCCCAGATGCGGGCGCGCCGAGCGCAGCGCCGTGCCCATGCCGCCCGACCATTCGCGGAACACGTTCTTGAAGGGCGGGCTGGGAAGCTGGACGAGATAGACGTCCGTCATCGCCTCAACTCCTCGCAGGGTGTGCAAGGGCACAGCCCCGCATTGGCGCGGATCGGGAGGATCGTGCCGGATCGGTGCAAAGCGGACGGCGCCACAAGCGCTGCCGGCGGCGTCGGTCCGTCGCCCGGCAAAAAGCGCGCCTGGGTATGTCCGTACTCCGCCGCACCGCTTGCGCCGCGGTGAACAGCTTGCGGTCGCATGTCGAACAGTCAGCCTCTCCGGCCAAAGCGCGCAGAGGTTGTATTCTACACGGTTCGCGCCAAGAATTCAGTGGTATTTTGATAAGTCTTACGGCGGCGTGCTTGGACCCTTCGCGGCGTCAGGCGAGGGCGGCGATGCCCACCCGGAAAGTCGCGCGGAACCGGTCGCCGGGGGCGACGAGCCGCAGCCGGTCGCCGCTCGCCAGGGCGTTGGTCGGGGCCGTCATCGGTTCGAGCGCGACGAACGGCTTGTCCCGCGGGGCGAACACCTGGGCGCAGGGATAGCCCTCGAGGAAATCCACCGAAATCCGCCGGCCGCCGCCTTCCAGGGCGAACGACGCGGTGTCGCCGGCCAGGGCGAACCCGTCGTCGAAAGCCGCCGCGCCGAGCGGCGCATCCATGCCGACGAAGGGCTCGTCCGCGCCGGTCGGAATCTGGTGGCCGTCGAGGGCCAGGCGGCGCATCGGCGGCAGGCGCAGCCGCCACTCGGCGCGCCGGGCGCCGGGCAGGGCGAAGTAAGGGTGGAAGCCGAAGCTCGCCGGCACCGGCGCATCGCCGGTCGCGGCCAGGATGGTCTCCAGGATCAGCGCGTCGGGGCGCAGCGTCGCCACCATCTCCAGCCGGTGGCGGTAGGGAAACACCGCAAGAAGCGGCGCCGCCGTCCAGTCGAGCCGGGCGGCGAGGCGGTCCTTGCGCGCTTCGGTCACCTCCCAGGCGAGGCGCGCCCATGGCACGCCGTGGATGGGAAGGCCGAACTCGTCGAGATGCAGCAAGGGCGAGGCGGCGTCGAGCGCCACCTCGCGCCCGGCCGCATTGTAGCCGAACCGGGCGAGGCGGTTGGCCCACGGGTGCAGCAGCGGGATGCCACCGGTGCTGCCCTTCGCGGCCAGGCTCTCGAGATCCTCGACCCGGCCGAGCAGCTCCGCGCCCCGGTGGCGCAGCGACGCGCCGAGCATGCCGCAGCCGGGCAGGAAGACGGCAGCGAGATCGCCCGCCTCCATCGCGTGGGGCGCAGCGCCCTTCAGCGCGCCCGTGAATCCGCCGACATCCGCCATGAGCCCCCTCCGCGGTTCGCCGACGCACCGCTTTCCGCGGCGCGGCCGTCCCGGTCTAGCGCCCCGCCGCCGCGGCGGCGCCCCGGTCGGTGCTCCATCCCTCGCGCCCGCTCTTGTGGTCGCCGACGTCCGGATAGCCGTAGGTGGGCACGAACAGCTCCTCGATCGGGACCGTCCGCGGGATCATCGCCTGCTCGTGGAGATAGGTGACCAGCGCCTCGAGGGTCGGCCGGTTCTCCGCCACCCCATAGGGCCAGAACTCGTTGCCGAACACCCGGTCGATCTCGTGGAAGTCGGCCACCATCCACGGCATCATGTAGCGCAGCGCGCCCACGTCGCGCGCCTTGGCGATGGCCATCGCGCGCGATTCGCAGCACGCGTTGTACAGGCTGGTCGCGACGAACGGGTGCTTCTCGTACACCTCGCGCTTGATCGCCAGCACGTGCATGATCGGAAAGATCTTGGTGCGCTTGAAGTACGCCGCCTCGACCTCGCGGAAGTCGGGGAACAGGCGCTGGATCTTGGGATTGCGGCCGAAAGGCTCGGGGATCGAGGCGGTGATCATGGCGTCGATGCCGCCATTCTTCGCGCCGTCCACGAGAAGCTGGTTGAGCGACCGGCCGGACGCGTTCTGCTCCAGATCGATCTTCTTGAGGACGGGCAGCACGCTGGGCTTGCCGTGCGTGCCGGGATGCTCCATCGCGCCCTGCACCCAGCTTATGGTCGACAGGTCGACGTCGTATTCGTGCTGCAGGAGGCCGCGGATGAACACCGCCGCTGTCTGCACGTAAAGCGGTACGCCGATGCGACGCCCCTCCAGGTCCTTCGGCGACTTGATGCCGGAATCGGTGTTGATGAAGATGAACTGGTGGCGGAACACGCGCGAGATCATCACCGGCAAGGCGACGAAGGGCGAATTGCCCGCGATCAGCTTGGTGATATGCTCGGACAGCGAAAATTCCGACGCGTCGAACTCGAGCCCGCCGCCCATCCGATCGAAAATCTGCCGCGGATCGTCGATCGCCATGAAGTTGAGGTCGACGCCGGCCGGCTTCACGTCCCCGGTGTAAAGCGCGTGCATGCGGTCATAGAAGCCGCAGGCGAGGGTGATCGGAACATTAGACATCCCAGCAAGCCTTTCTGTATCAATGCGTCCGGCGTCGGCACGACAGGGTGGGCGTGGGGCCTCGCCTCGCGGACCCGTCCGCCAGTTTAGGCAGCGAGCGGACGGCGGGGCAAGCGCAGGGTCGCGGCAGGGGACGGAAACCGGCGAAGAATCGGCCGTCGAAGGCCGGGCGCCGGAACAGGGAGGCGGAGACGATGTCGATGGCACGCCAATCGCGCGCCCGGCCGCGGTCGGAAAGGGCGGCGCCGTGAGGGGCGAGCGCCTGCTCTACCGCCTTGTGCAGGCGGGATTCGCCGCCGCCCTGCTGCTCGCCTGGTACGTCTCGACCAGCGAGGGCTGGGTGAACCCCATCCTGCTGCCGCCGCTCACCCGGTCGGTGCACGAGTTCGTGGTGCTGATCGCGAGCGGATCCTTCTGGCCCGCCTTGCGGGTGACGCTGTCCGAACTGCTGAGCGCCTTCGTCATCGCGGCGAGCCTGGGCTGCCTCGTCGGCTATGCGGTCAGCCTGACCCGCTTCACGGTGCGCGTGTTCGATCCGCTGTTCGCCGGGCTTTATTCCATCCCGGCCATCCTGCTGTTCCCGCTCTACGTCCTGTTCTTCGGCATCGGCGAGGGCTCGAAGATCGCGATCGGCGCGACCATCGCCTTCTTCCCGGTCGTCCTCAACACGATCGCCGGGTTCGACTACGTGGACCAGACCTACGTGCGCACCGCCAAGTCGATGGGCGCCTCGCGCCTCCAGATGTTCTGGTCGGTGATGCTGCCCGCCGCCTTCCCGGTGGTGCTGACCGGGCTTCGCATCGGGTTCATCCTGGCCTTCCTGTCGATCCTGGGCACCGAGACGATCTCATCGCTCGGCGGGCTCGGATTCCAGATCGTCACCCATTCGGAGCGCATCGAGCCGGCGAAGATGTTCGCCTACATCTTCCTTGCCATCATCATCTCGTTCCTGCTGAACGCCTTCGTCTCGTACGTCGAACGGCTCGCGCGGCGGGGCCAGGCATGAGCGCGCGGATCGGGCCGGGCACGGCGCGGCTCCTCGTCATCGCGGGGCTGGTGGTCCTGTGGCAGGTGGCCGTCCGCCTTGCCAACGACCCGGACTTCCTGTCGACGCCGTGGCAGATGGTCGTGGCGCTGTGGGGCTTCCTCGACGATCCCGACGTGCTGGTGGCGATCCGGACCACGCTGTGGGAGCTCGTCGTGGCGTTCGTGCTGGCCGTCGCGGTCGGGCTGCCGATCGGCCTCGCGATCGGGCTGAAGCGCTTCGCCTACGGCTCGTTCTACCCCGTGGTGGTGCTGCTCTACGCCATTCCCCAGGCGACGATCCTGCCGCTGGTCATCCTGGTCTTCGGTATCGGGCCCGAGGCGAAGATCGCCTTCGGCTTTTCGCACGGGGTGTTCGCGATCATCGTCAACGTCGTGGCGGGCGTGCAGGGCATCAAGCCGCTACTGGTCAATTCGGCCCGGTCGATGGGCGCCAACCGCCGCCAGATCGTCTGGAACGTGGTGATTCCGCACGCGGTGCCCAGCTTCTTCACCGGGCTGCGGCTCGCGATGACCGGCGTCCTGCTGGGCGTGCTGCTGGCCGAGCTGTTCGTCTCGCAGGAGGGGGTGGGGCATTTCACCCGGCTGTTCACCGAAAGCTTCCATCCGCAGAAGCTGTTCGCCCTGATCGCGGCGCTCGCCGTCATCGCCGTCACGCTCAACGAGCTCTGCCGCCGCATCGAGCGGCATATGAGCCGCTGGCGCGAATAGAAAGGGAGCGATCCCCGGCCGAGGATCGCTCCCATCGTCACGCCCCGCGCGGGCGCGGGACTACATCTTCTTCTTGGGCAGGAACTCTTCGGTATACATGGTCGACATGTCGACCGAGGCCGGCATCTCCTTCAGCGAGACGAAGGTCTGCTTGAGGTTTTCGAGGGACTCCTTGTCGAAGCGGCAGTCGTCGGTGAACATGCCGATCGTCAGGTCGTACTCCTTGGCCATCACGCTTTCCGGGAATCCGACAAGCTTGGCCTCGATCTTGACCGTCTCAGCCTTGTGCGAGCGCATCCAGGCGATCGTGTCGATCCAGCCGGCGACGAAGGCGCGCACCGCATCGGGATTTTCCTTGATCAGCTTGTTCGTCGCGTAGAGCGTGCCGGAGGCGTTCGGCCCCATGAAATCGCTTACCGGGGCGAGCAGGCGCCCGGTGCCCTTCTCCTCCAGGGTGAAGAACAGCGAGGCGACGCTGATGTCGGCGTCGACCAGGTTCTGGCGGAATGCGGCCACGATGCCGGCCGAGCCGTTGCCGATGGCGACGGTCTTGATGCCGTCCTCGCCCCAGCCCTTCTGCTTCGCCAGGGCGTGGGCCAAGTGGTCGGTCAGCGAGCCGGCGCGGGAGATGCCGATCCGCTTGCCCTTGAGGTCGTCGAGCGACTTGATTTTCGAATCGGCCGGCACCCCGATGGCGAGGAACGACAGCGGGCCGGCGAACTCGCACACGGCCATGGCCGGCACGCCCTTGTGGGTAAGGATCATCTCGGTGCCGGCGCCGTCGCCGATGTCGATCGAGCCGGCGGCGAGCGCCTGGGCCATCTTGCTGCCGCCGCTGAAGTCGACGATCTTGAGCTTGAGCCCGTGCTTCTTGAAGATGCCGACCTGGTCGCCGACATTGACGGGGATGATCGCGTCCGAGTTGGCCGCCGCCTTGCCCACCGTCAGCATCGTTTCGGCGTGCGCCAGCGGCGCGGTCGCGGCGAAAGCCACGCCCAAGCCGGCGGCAAGCATCGAGCGTATCGCGGTTCTGGTCATGGAATCCTCCTCTGTTGATTGCCGCCGGGCGGACGCCGACGGTCGACCCGCGTTATCGGGGAGTGCCTTTTCGGGCAATTCGAGACTAGAGCATCGCCGCAGGTCGTAAAAGCCCCCCGCGCGGCGGCAATTCTGCCGGCGCTTTAAGGATCGCGAAATGGCGCGAGGCCATAAGGGTATGGTAAACACGGCCGCCGGCGCGCGCCGCCTGCTCGCGCCGCCGTGGCCCGCCGCTCGAATTGGAAAGCGTACGCCTAACGGTCCCTTTCCTTCGCGTAGGAATGATGGTGCGGAAGGCAAGCGGTCGCCAAAATGCTGCCAAATGTCGCTTGAAATGCCGAAGAGTAAGATGCGTATACTTCATGTATATCGCCGCTTTAGACCCGATTTCACGGGTGATGGCATTTATTTCGAGAAGCTGTTCAAGCACTTTGTCGATCTTGGGATCGAGCAGGACGTCCTCGTCTACGAGACCCCGCGCGGCAAGGTGACGGACTGGCGCTCGGTCGAGCATCGCGGCACCCATGGCGTGGTCTATCTTGCGCCGCCCGAAGCGCACCCCACGACGCGCCAGCTTTGCGCGTGGCTGTGGCGCCACCGCGCCCGCTACGACCTGATCCACGTCCATACGCACGGCAACCGCAACTTCGTCTTCTACATCCTGGCGCGGATGCTCGGCATCGCCGTCCTGTACTCGTCGACGCTCGAGGACAGCGCGCCCCAGCTCGTCGCCGGCTATCGGCCCAGCCTGCGCTGGCTGGCGCGCCGGCTGCTCCGGTCGTTCAATGCGATGGTGGCGATCAGCCCGTCGCTGTTCGAGGGCAACCTGTCGCACCTGCCTGCGCACAGGGCGACCTTCATTCCCCAGGGCGTCGCGCCCGCCCCTCTGCCGAACGCGAGGGAGCGCGCGGCGCTGCGCGGAAAGCTGGGGATCGGGCCGGACGATATCGCGCTCCTGTTCGTCGGGTCGATCTCGGTACGCAAGGATCCGGCGTTCCTGATCCGCAACTTGGCGAAAATCCGGGAAGCGGCACCGAACGTGAAGCTCGTCCTGGTGGGGCCGACGACGGAGCAAGATTATGCCGACAGACTGCGCCGCCTGATCGGCGAGCTGGGCATGGGCGAGCACGTGAAATGGTTCGGCGAGACGGACAGTCCCGGCGACTACTACGCGGCCGCCGACATCTTCGTGTTCGCGTCGCGGAGCGAGGGATTCGGCAACGTCCTTTTGGAGGCGATGAGCTTCGGCCTGCCGGTGGTATCGCGCTGGCTGGATGGCGTGACCGACTACTTCATCTGCTCGGGCGAGAACGGCTACCTGTTCCGCGACGACGACGAGTATTGCCGGGCGGTGGTCGACCTCGCCCGCGACGCCAGGCTGCGCGCCGCGCTCGGCAACAGCGGCTTGGCTGGATCGCGGCGCGAGTTCGACCTGCGCCGGATCGCCCAGGAATACGTCCGCTTGTACCGGCTGTGGACGGAGCCGCGCCCCCGCACGGCCGCGCCGGTGATTTTCCATCCCTTCGCCATCCGGGGCTGCGAGCATGTCGCGAACGGGCCCGAATTCCTGGGGATGGAGCGCGTTCCGGCCGCGTCCGCCGAGCCGCCGACGCTGCATGTCGTGATCGACACCGAATCCGAGTTCGACTGGAACAAGGGCACGGCCGACGACCATGGCAACGTGAAGTCGATTCAGCGCCTCGAGCGGATCCAGAACCTTTGCGAGAAGGTCGGCGCGATTCCCTGCTACGTCGTCGACTATCCCGTCGCGTCCAGCCGCGAGAGCATCGCCGTGGTGCGCGAGATGCTGCGGCGGGGGGCCGAGATCGGCGCCCATCTGCAGCCCTGGACGACCCCGCCGGCGGGCGAGACGATCGACGGCTGGCACGCCTTTCCCGGCAATCTGAGCCCCTATCTGGAGCGGCTGAAGCTCGAGACGCTGAAGGCGACGATCCGCGACAATTTCGGGATCGATCCCAAGGTGTACAAGGCGGGCCGCTACGGCATCGGCCGCACCAGCCTGGGCCTGATTGAGGATCTGGGCTTTGAGGTCGATCTCAGCGTGACGCCGAAATTCGACTATTCGCCCGAGGGCGGGCCCAACTACATGCGGTTCGACGCTCATCCGCGCAGCTTCGGCCACTTTGCACGGCTGTTGGAGCTGCCGACCACCGCCGGCTTCATCGGGTGGGCGCGCGGCCGCGACGACCGCCTGTGGACGGCGAGCGAGCGGCGCCTGTTCCGGCCGCTCCACGTGCGCGGCATTCTGGACCGCCTGGAGGCGCTCCAGCGGGTCCGGCTGTCGCCCGAGGCCTACGACCTCGCCAAGATGTGCGCCCTGACCACCGCGCTGCACGGCGACGGGGTGCGCCACTTCACCGTCAGCCTGCACAGCTCGTCGCTGCTGCCCGGCAACACGCCCTATGCCCGCAGCGAGGAGGATGTCGACCGGCTGCTCGACTGCCTCGGCGATTATCTGAACTGGTTCGCCACGGCATTCGGCGGCCGGATGAGCAGCCCGCTGGCCACCAAGCGCCGGCTGATGCCGGCTCCGGTTTCGGCGCTCTCCGCATGATGGCCGCGCCGCGATGACCGTCCGCCGCTCGATTGCGCTCGCCACCGCGTTCGCCGCACTTGCGGAGGTGTGGAAAGTTCCTCGTGACGTCCCGACGGTATTGGCAGAGCCATGATGCGGCTGGGCATAGTCACGTCCCACCTACCTCCTGTGATCGGGGGCATGGAAAATCATGCTGCCGGGCTGGCGCAGACCTTAGCCAAGAGATGCCGCGTAACAGTATATACGAGCCAGGAGATAACCGAGAACGAAATCGGTCTTCCATTACAAGCCGTTTTGAAACTTAAGTGCCGCGACGATCTTCGGCATCTTGGTTCCCAGAATAACGACGCATGGCTCATCTTGAATGCCGGCTTTGCCTCTCTCGCCTGTCATTGGCGGTCTCCGACTTTCGTTTACTGCCATGGAAACGACTTTCTCGCGCCCTATGTCGGGCAAGGCGATTTCGTCGAAAAGGCGATCAACGCCACCCATGGCTGGCCGGTACTCTGGCGCGCGGAGCCGCTTCGCAAGCGGTGGCTGACGAAATATTGGCGTTCGAAAATTGGCCATGGACTGTCGTCAGCGGCTCACGTCTTTGTAAACAGCACATATACGCGAGACATCCTCAGACGTGAATATCCCCATGTCGCGTCTCTGCACTCCAAGCTGGACGTTTCTCATCCTGGGGTGAGCGAACACTTCTACACCTGTGCGCCCGAGGAGAAGAAGCGGACTGCATCGGAAACGCCAATCAGGATGCTCTCCATAGCGCGATTGCAGCCGTTTGCGCGGAAGAAGAACATCGATTCCTGCCTGCAAGCACTGGCTGCGCTCAAGGACCGCATCGATTTCAATTACACAATCGTCGGCGACGGGGCCGATCGATCTTGGTTGGAAGGATTGAGTGCTCGGCTGGGATTGAGCACTCGCGTCAGGTTTGTGGGAGCGATCTCCAATAACGAAATTCCGCGCTATCTCGACCAATCCGACCTGTTCTTGTTGCCATCAAAGTCGTCTGGCCAAGATATCGAAAGTTTCGGGATCGTTTATGCCGAGGCTGCCGCCAGGGGCGTGCCGTCGCTCTTGAGCCGAAGCGGTGGGGCCATGGATGCGGTGAAGGAAGGAGAGACGGCGGTCGTGATCGAGGAACCTACGGCCGCAGAGATTGCTGACGGGATCATTCGCTTCGTCGACGACCGCGAGCGCTTCGATCCTGAACGCATTCGGCGCTTTGCCGACCAGTTCCGGTGGGAGACGGTATCGGATCAGTTGTGGTCAAAAATCGCGCCCAAGATTGCTGCGAGTTGTTCGTGAGGCACAGGCTGGACGACCGCTGTCTGGTGTTGCCTCGGTCGGAACATCTATGACCGTCCGTCGTTCGATCGCGCTTTCCCTCGGCCAAAGATATGTGGCCGCAGTGATTTCATTCGGCTCGGCGATGGTGCTCGCGCGCCTCCTGACGCCACACGAGATCGGCATCTACTCGGTCGCCGCCGCCGCCATCGCCCTGGCGCATTCGCTGCGCGATTTCGGCATCGGCCGATACCTGGTGCAGGAGAAGGAGCTGACGGAGCTGCGCGTCCGCTCGGCGCTGGGCATGACATGCGTCACGGCGTGGAGCGGGGCCGCGCTGCTGTTCGCGCTGCGCGGGCCGATCGCCGCGTTCTATGGCCAGCCGGCGCTGGAAGACGTTCTGGCCGTCCTCTGCATCAATTTCCTGATCCTGCCGCTCGGTTCGCTGGCGATCGCCTTGATGCAACGGGATATGGAGTTCGGGGCGCTGTTCAAGATCGCCATCGTCGGCACCGTCACCCATGCGGCGACGGGGATTACCCTGGCGGCCTTCGGCTTCGGCTACATGTCGCTCGCTTGGGCGTCGGCCGCCAACGGTGCCGTGTCGGGACTTGCGGCGGTGGTCCTACGGCCGTCCGTGGCGCGGGTGCTCCCGTCGCTCGCCGAATGGCGCCGCGTCTTCGCCTTCGGCGGCCCTGTCAGCTTGGCGGGCGTTGTCAACCAGCTCGGGGCGCAGGCGCCGGACCTGATCGTCGGCCGCATCCTGGGCTTCGCACCGGTGGCGATCTACAGCCGGGCCCTGGGGCTGGTCTCGATCTTCAACAACTACTTCCTGCAAGGGGTGGCGTCGGTGGCGCTGCCGGCTTTCGCGGCGCGCCATCGCGACGGGCACGAGCTGAAGGACAGCCATCTTCTGGGAATGAGCTACGCGACCGCGGTGGCGTGGCCGTTCTTCGGGTTTTTGGCCCTTATGGCGCTGCCGATCCTTCGGCTGCTGTTCGGTCCGCAATGGGACGCCGCCGCGCCGATTTTGCAATTGCTGTGCTTGGCCGGCGCGGTCGGTCCGAGCTGGGCCATGATTGCTCCATTGCTGACAGCGATGGGTCGCGTGAGGGAGTTGCTCCACGCGGAGCTCCTGATCCAAGGTCTGCGGATCGTGTTAATTGCCGGCAGTGCGCTGCACAGCCTTTGGGCGGTCGCCATGTCGCAGGTCGTCATCTGCGCGATTGCTTGGATCGTATATCAACGGCTGTTGTCACGTCTTGTGGGGCTTTCAGCTCGGGAATTGTTGGCAAGCGTTTGGCAAAGCGGTGGCGTCGCTGTGATGAGCCTTTGCCCCGTGGTCATCTTGGTATTGGTACGCGCGGATCGCGCGGCTGCCTTTTCGGACCTAGCTATTGCGGCGCTCTGCACCGCGGTGTGCTGGTTCGTGGCGGTATTCGCATTTGGCCATCCAATTCGGAACGAAGTACGCAAGGTCTGCCGGTCGGGATGGGGCTTGATCGGCAGGCCCGAGACACCGTAGCACTAAGAATCGGACCGTTGGGGCGGTGAAAAGGGGTTTGCCTGCAACATGCCTGACGCAAAAGACTACAATCTACGTCTGCACGAGCTCGCTCTGCATTCGTTGCGGCAAAGGCTTGAGCTCAGCCACTTTTCCTGGAAGCTGGAAGCTACGGACCTCGTTGCAGAGCGTCGTTCCCCGCAGGGAAGTGTCGTGTGATACGCTCTATGGCTTTAAGATTATCGTCAATCCCGGCGCCGATTCCTATCAGAGGGAAATATTTTTGCGTGGGACCTATGAGCCGGGGTTTCTTGACTTTATGCGTCGCGCCCTTGAGCCAGGCGCTGTCTTTGTCGACGTCGGCACCAATATTGGCCTGATGACCTTGATGGCTTCGAGATGCGTTGGAGATACGGGGCGTGTTTTTTCTTTTGAGCCGGTTTCCTCGGTGTTCAGTCGACTTCAAGAAAACATAGAATTAAATGGCATAAATAACGTTTCGGCATTCCAAATCGCTATGGGTGCAAAAGAAGAGGAGCGCGATATTTATGTCTTTCCCGGCGTCAACCTCGGTCGCGCGTCGATCATCGGGTCCGACGGAGGCATGCGGGCGGAGCGAGTCACAGTCACGACGCTCGACTCGTTTTTTCGCAACCTGACCCCGCCTCCGCCGCGTATCGACATGATCAAGATCGACGTCGAGGGCTTCGAGTACGAGGTGCTCTCCGGGGCGCGGACGCTGCTTCGCTCGCATCAGGCCATCCTGTGTGTCGAGTGCGATGACGAGATGCCGCGGAGCAATTCGGCCCTTGGAATGACCGATATTTTCGACTTGATCATGCAGGCAGGAGACTACCGACTCTACCAGCTTGCGGCTTCCAAGTTCGGCCAGGTCGGCACGCTGTCGCTTGCGTCGGATATCAGGCAAATCCCCAGGCATGACAATGCGATATTCCTACCCGAAAGCGCGCTGGACCGACTGCCGTCGAGCCTGTTCCAGGACCGGACGGTGCGGCGGAACTGAACCTGACATGGTGGTGTACGCTATCGTGGTTCGGTCATCGGATATCGGCCTCAGCATTCGGCGGCTCTCCGCGTGCGCTGGAAGGGATTAGGGCCAAATGGCTGAGGCGGGGGCCGCGCGCGGCCCGGTCGATCGGGTGCGCCGCGTGGCGGAAACGGCGCTGGACAGCGTCGCGGCCTACGCGCTGTGGGGCGGCGTCGCCCTGCACAGCCGGCTGCCCGGCGCGCGCGCGCGCAATGACGGAACGCCGCACGCCCTGTTGCTGGCCCACGCGCTGCCGCCGGCGATCACCGGCGGCGTCTACCGCCCGACCTCCTGGCTGCGCTATGCCGAACGCAATGGCTGGGCCATCGGGGCGGTATCGTATGATGGGGGCGAGACGCCCAGCGAGGCCGGCCTGTCGCTGCTCGGCACCATCCCGCCCGGGGTCACCATGGACCGGTTCGGCAAGCCATCCCTGCGGCCGAGCTGGTCGTTCTTTCCGCGGGTCGATGGCGGGTTCGTCAACGTCCTCGGCATGTACGACGCCGCGGTGCGCCGCCGCGCCGGGCGCGGAGCGCCGACCGTCATCGTGGCGTCGGGCCCGCCGTTCTACGCTTTCGTCGCCGGCCTGTTCGCGGCCCGACATTACGGCGCTCCGCTGGTGCTCGACTATCGCGACGAATGGACCGAATGCCCGTTCGATTTCGTCCAGGCCACCGGCTCCGACCGCGCCTGGGAGGAGCGCTGCCAGAAGGCGGCGGCGGCGGTGATCTTCACCACCCGCTCCTTCCTCGACCATCATCTCGCGACCTTCCCTTCGCTCGATGCCGCGCGCTGCCACGTCGTGGCGAACGGGTACGATGCGCCGGACGGGCCGCCGGTCGCCGCCGCGCCCCCGCCCGCGCGCGGCGGGCTCACCCTGTCGTTCCTGGGCGCGCTCGACAGCCACTGCCCGCCCGGCCCTTTCCTTGACTGCCTGGAGAAGGTCCTGGGCGGGACGTGCGGCGGTGCCCTCGGGCCGCTCCGGCTGCAATTCGTCGGCCGGCGATCGGAGGCAGCGGACGCCGAGCTCTCCCGCTTCTCGCGCCAGGACATGCTCGACCTGAAGGACCAGGTTCCCCTGCCGGCGGCGCAGGCCCTCATGCGGGAGAGCGGCGCGCTGCTGATCCTGTCGCGCGCCGAGCTCAGCCGCTACCGGCCGGGCAAGCTCTACGAATACATCGCGGCGCGACGGCCCATCCTGGTGTACGGCCACGAAGGCGAATCGAGCGCACTGGTGCGCGAACTCGGCGCGGGCGTCTTTGTCCGCGAAGGCGATGTCGAGGGGTTGCGGTACGCGCTGGCGGCATTGGCCGGTGGCGCGCTCGAGGCGGACGCGGCGCGGCGAGTGGACGAGTGGCTGCGGCAGCACAGCCGCGAGGCCATGGCGGGCCGGTTCTTCGACGTGCTGAACGGCGTTGCCGCATGTGCGCCCGCCCATCCGGCCTGCGGGGCGGCCGCGTGAGCGCCATCGCGGTCGTCATCCCGTTCTACCAGCGCGAGGCGGGCATCCTCGGCCGCGCGCTGGATTCGGTGCTCGGCCAGACCGACCTGGCGGACGTGACGGTCCACGTCGTCGATGATGGCTCGCCCGTCGATCCCGCGCCGGAGTTGGCGGCGGCCCGGGCGCGGCTCGGCGCCGACCGCGTCGCGTTGCACCGCAAGCCGAACGGGGGGCCGGGATCGGCGCGGAACCATGGGCTAGAACGCGTGCACGGCGCGGAGGTCGTCGCGTTCCTCGATTCGGACGACCGCTGGTCGGACACCCATCTCGCCCATGTGCGCCAGGCGATGGCGTCGGGCGCCGACCTGTTCTTCGCGGACCATATCCGCGAAGGCAGCGCGCTCACGCGCTTCGCCGAGACCGGGTTCGCCGCCGCCGGGCCGGAAGATGGTCCGCTGCACGAATTTGCCGGAGATCTGTTCGGGCTGCTGCTCGACCGGGCGCCGGTCGGCACCTCGACGGTCGCCTATCGCTACGCCGCGATGCCCGATCTGCGCTTCGAGGAATCGTGGCGGGCGGGCGAGGACATCTTCTTCTTCATGAATATCGCCCTCCGCGCGCGCCGCACCTGCTTTTCGACCGAATGCGAGGCGCGCTACGGGCGCGGCGTGAACATTTTCGCGGGCTATCGCTGGGGCACGGCCGAAGACCTGGTCCGCACCCGCCACATGGCGCGCTACCATATGGCGGTGCACCGGGGGTTTCGGTTGACGCCCGACCAGGTCCGCCTCAACCTCGCCCGGATCCGCGCGCTCGACCGCGCCTTCATGACCTCGTTCGTCGTGGCGTCGCTCCGGGGCGAGCCGGGAACCTTGTCGCAGTTCCGCCACTACGCGCGCGCGCGGCCGAGATCGCTCTGTCAGTTCGTCCCGGCGCTGGGCGGGCTGGTCGCCGGAAGGGTCGGCAGCCTGTTCGAGACCCAGCGCGCCCGTTAACTTCTTCCGGACATCTTTCTCTTGCAACCTACACAGTCTTGCCGGTGCGGATTGAGGGATGGTCGGTGACGAGAGTGCTGTATGTCCATTTCGGCGAACAGTGGATTCGCGGAAGCGAGCAGGTGCTGCTCGACCTCGTGTCGCGGGCCGCGGCGAATGGCATCGAACCCGTGGTCTGGACGAACGTCGCGGCGCTCGCCGATGCGGTGCGCGCGCTGGGGGTGCCGGCGGAGAGCGACAGCTTCACCATTTATTTCAGCTATGGCTCGTCGCGCTTCTCGCCCCGCGCGTTCGCGGGCACGGTGTCGCGCGGAACGGCCATCGTCCGCCGCTATCGGCCGCATGTGATCCACTGCAATTCGGCCGGGCCGCTGCAATGGTGCCTGCCGGTGGGCTGGCGCACGGGCCTGCCGGTGCTGGTCCATCTGCACACCGAGTATCTTCGCCGCTCCCGCCTGGTGATGGGCGTTCCGCTGGCCGACCGCGTGGTCGGGGTGAGCGGGCCGACGCTCGTGCCATGCCGCCGGGACGGCATCGAGGAGGCGCGGCTGCAGGTCATCCACAACGGAATCGACCCGCACCGCCTGACGGGCCAGGACCAGGTCGACACGCGCCGCCTCGTCGGCGCCGGCCCCGGCGGGTTCGTGGCGGCCATCGTCGCGTCGCTCATCCACCGCAAGGGCCACGACGTGCTGTTCGCCGCCTTCGACCGGCTCGCCGCGCGCTTTCCGGAGCTGCATCTCGCGGTGATCGGCTCCGGCCCCGAGGAAGCGGCGATCCGGGCGATGGCGCGCTCGCCGCGCATTCATTTCCTGGGCGAGCGGACCGACGTGGGCGCGCTGCTGGCGGGCGGGATCGATGTGCTGGTCCTGCCGTCGCGCCAGGAGGCGGCGGGGCTGGTGATCGCCGAGGCCGGGTTCTTCGGCGTGCCCAGCATCGGCTCCGACGTGGGCGGCATTCCCGAGATGATGCGCGACGGCGAGACCGGCCTGCTCGTGCCGCCCGATTCGCCCGAGGCTCTGGCCGACGCGCTCGCCCGCCTGATCGAGGACAGCGTCTTGCGCGCCCGGCTCGGCGCCGAGGCCGAGGCGCTGTTCCACCGGCAATTCCATGTCGACCGGATGGCCGCGACCTTCGCCGCCGCCTATCGCGAGCTCGCGGATCGCGGACCGGGCGGCTGGCGCGCCGCCCCTGCGCGCCTGTGGCGCGCCCGTGCCGCCTGGTCGCGCCGCGCCGCTCCCGCTTGACCCGTGGTGGCGTCGGCGGGCTGCGCCGGCCCGCGAATTCGTTTGACATTTCCCCCGCCATGGCCATTTATCGCGCAGCCGCATCGGCGGCTGCCGGTATTCTGGCCGCGTGAACGAAGCCCGCGGGCCTCCCTCCGCCTCGATACCCCGCTCAATTTCATCGACCGTCCGGATCGCGCGGGCCGGTCAATGGCGCTCCCGCCACAAGGCGGCGTGCCGCATGGTGCGGTGCGCGCCGGGCCGGAGTGGCTCGAAGGATTCCCTTTGACTCCGTTTTCCGAACTCGGCCTCGACCGGCCGATTCTCGACGCGCTCACCAGCGCGGGCTACACGACCCCCACCCCCATCCAGGCCTTGGCCATCCCGCACGTGCTGGCGGGGCGCGACCTCATCGGCATCGCCGCCACCGGCACCGGCAAGACGGCCGCGTTCGCCCTGCCGATCCTGCAGCGCCTGTCGGCGCGCACCGCGCCCGTGCCGCGCAATGCCTGCCACGTCGTGGTGCTGGCGCCGACGCGCGAGCTCGCCGACCAGATCGCCGAGAGCTTCCGCGGCTACGGGCGCAACTATCGGGTGCGCGTCGCCACGGTCATGGGCGGCGTCGCGTTCGGCCCGCAGGCGCAGGCGCTCGCCCGCGGCGTCGACGTGCTGGTCGCCACGCCCGGCCGGCTGCTCGACCATGTCGGCCGGGGCACCATCCGGCTCGACTCCGTCGCGACCCTGGTGCTGGACGAGGCCGACCACATGCTCGACCTCGGCTTCATCCCGGCCGTCCGCAAGCTGGTCGCGCGCATGCCGCGGGCGCGCCAGACCTTGCTGTTCTCGGCCACCATGCCGGGCGAGATCCGGTCGCTGGCCAGCGACTTCCTGCACCAGCCCGAGACCGTCTCGGTCGCGCCGCAGGGCACGCTGGCCGAGCGGATCGACCAGCGCCTGGTCCATGTCGAGCCCGCGCGGAAGCCGGAGATGCTCGCCCGGCTGGTGCGCGAAGGCGCGGGCCGGCGCGTGCTGGTCTTCACGCGCACCAAGCGCGGCGCGGATCGCGTGGTCAAGGGGCTGGAGGGGGCGCGCATCGCCGCCGCCGCGATCCACGGCAACAAGAGCCAGAGCCAGCGCGAGCGCGCGCTGGAGGGCTTCCGCTCCGCCCGTGCGCCGGTGCTGGTCGCCACCGACATTGCCGCGCGCGGCATCGACGTCGACGACGTCTCGCTGGTGGTGAACTACGACCTGCCGCACGTGCCCGAAACCTACGTGCACCGTATCGGGCGTACCGCGCGGGCCGGGGCGTCGGGCGCGGCCGTGTCGTTCTGCGCCGCGGAGGACCGGCCCCTGCTGCGCGCCATCGAGACGCTGATCCGGATGCGCATCCCGGCGACCACGGAGGCGGGCGGCGCTGCCGCCGCTCCCGCCCCCGCGCCGGAGTGGGCCGAGGCGCGCCCGGCGCGGAAGCCGGCGCCCAAGGCGGCCAAGCGCGGCCGGCGCGGTGCGCGGCCCACCGCGCCCAGGTCCAACGAGTCAGGGCGCGACGAGCATGGCCCCAAGGTCGCGGACCTCCCCTTCATGCGCGGCACGGGGGGCAACCCCCGCCCGCAGGGGCGGCGCCACCGGCACCGCCGGCCGAGCGGCGGAACCGCCGCGGCGGCCGCCGCCCTGCAGGGGAGCTGACACGCGGAATCCGGTGCGTCGGGGTGCCGAACGCGCTGGCGTCGCCGAAAAGGGAAGGACTGGTAGGCGCAGAAGGGATCGAACCTTCGACCTCCGCCGTGTAAAGGCGGCGCTCTGCCGCTGAGCTATACGCCTGTCCCGTCAGCGGGCCGCGCATTAGCGCACGGCCCGCCGGGCGGGGTCAAGACATTGCCCGCGCGCGGCCGCGCTGGTAGGTTCGCGCCAGGTTCGGTATGGGCGGGAGGTCCGTCGCGTGGTTCAGACGAGGTCAAGGTCGAGATCGCGGCGGCGGCCGCCGCCGTGCCGGGCGCGCCGGCTCCCGCTCCTGGGGCTGCTTGCCGTTCTCGCGCCCGCCGCTTGCCTCGCCGGGTTGCCGGCCGTCCCCGCCGCGCGTGCCGCCGACATGGTTTCCCAGGCCGAGCGCGCCGCCCAGCAGGGCCAGGCCGCTTCCGAGGCGAAGCGCCAGGCCGACCGCATGGAAAAGGCCGCCGAGGCGACCCGGGCCGCCGCCGAGAAGGCCGCCAAGGCGGCCCAGGACGCGGCGAAGGCCGCGCAAGACGCCGCGCGTTCGGCCGAGTCCGCGCGCAAGGCGGGCGATGCGGTCGCCAAGGCCGCCGCGCGCATCGAGGCGCTGGTCAAGCGGATCGAGAGCGCGCCTGCGCGCGTTGCCGCCGCACCGCCTGCCGCGGCGCCGAAGGCGGCGCCCCCGCCCCCCCCGCACAAGATGAGCCCGGCTGAGCGCGCCGCCGCGCAGGAGCACGGCCGTCGCCCTCCCTCGGCCCCGGCCCCGGTCGCGCATGGCGCTCCACGGCGCATGGCGCAGGCCCCGGAGCGGGCGGGCCGATCGTGCTCTGCGCCGAGGGCGATCCCGACTCCGCCTGCCGGTTCACCGACCTCAACGCCGCGTTCCGCGCCGCGCATGACGGCTCGACGGTTACCATCCGTCCCGGGAAGTATTTCCAGGCGGCGGTGCTGACCGTGCCGAACGTCACCATCCAGGCCAAGGGCGCCCATTTCGAGGGCGCCGCGGCCGAGCGCAAGGCCGCGCTGGTGCTGCGTGGTGGCAACACCACGGTGATCGGGCTGGAATGCTCGGGCGTGAAGGTCGGCGACAGGAACGGCGCCTGCATCCGCCTGGAAAAGCCGGGCCTGATCCTCCGCGACGTCTATTTCCACGACAATGAGGATGGGATACTGACCGGCGCAGTCGGCGGCGACATCCTGATCGAGAACAGCCGGTTCGAGCATAACGGCGCCAATCACGGCCAGGCGCACCAGATCTATGTCGGCAATGTCGATACGCTGACCATCCGCCGCACGCGCGTCATCGCCGCGACGGGCGAGGGGCACGAGGTCAAAAGCCGCGCCAAGAAGACACTTATCGAAGACAGCGTCATCGCCGCGCTGGACGCCCAGGACAGCCGCGCCTTCGACATCTCGAATGGCGGCACGCTGATCATCCGCAACAGCGTGATCGAGCGGGGCCCCAAGACCGAGAATACCGACCTCATCGGGTTCGGCTTCGAGATCAAGAGCTCGTTCGGCGCATCGAATAACAGTATCACCCTGACCGGCAACACCATCCTGATCGACAATCCGCGGCCCAACATCTGGGTGCGCGGGCGCGATTTCGGGAAGGTGACGATCAAGGACAACGTCGTGATCGGCCCGATGGCCGAACGGCCCGAGGGCAACACCTATTACCGCAGCCGCTCGGACGCCGGATTCCCGCCCTTTCCGGCCCTCAGCAAGACGGAATAACGCGCCGGCCGCCACGCGCCGCCGCCCGGGTTGTCGGGCTTCCGGGCCGCCGGTATAGTCGCCGAAACGTCACGATCCCATCGCGCGCGCGGCCGTCCCGTGACGCCGCGGCGCGGGAGACGCCCATGCACGAGCTTCGATTCTCGGTCATCCTGTACGGCCTTGCCTGGCTGCTGCGCGCGACCGCGTGGCGCTCGCCCAAGTTCCGCGCGCGCCTCAAGGAGCTGAACTTCACGGCCCAGCTCAAGACCTACGACGACGGGGTGGGCCGCTGGTACGAGTTCCGCGACGGCAAAATCCTGACCGGGGCCGGCATCCGCAAGGACGCCGAGGCGGTGCTGTCGTTCAAGACCGCGAAGCTCGCCGCCCACCTCCTGATGCCGCCGATCGACTGGCTGGAGCAGATCAACGCCCTCAAGGAGTTCATGATCAAGATCGAGGGCGACGAGAAGTACTCCAACTGGTTCGCCCAGACCGTGATGATGACCCAGCACGTTCACTGGGAATACGGCACGCAGAATGCCGGACGGCTCGCTCCGCACCTGCAACATGACCAATGGCGGGCCGGTCTTCGTCTACACCAAGGACGGCAAGATCGTGCGCATGACGCCGATCGACCTCGCCGACGACGACGGCGCGTCCTGGACCATCGAGGCGCGCGGCAAGAAGTTCACCCCGCCGCGGCAAGACCACCATCGCGCCGCACGGCCAGAACGCCAAGTCGATCATCTATTCGCCCAACCGGCTGCTCTATCCGATGAAGCGCGTCGATTTCGACCCGAACGGCGAGCGCAACCCGCAGAACCGCGGCATCTCGGGCTACGAGCGCATCTCGTGGGACGAGGCGGTCGGCATCGTCGCGAACGAGATCAAGCGGGTGAAGCGCGAGCACGGGCCGGGCGCGATGGCGTCGTCGCACGGCTCGCACCATACCTGGGGCAATATCGGCTACTACCTGTCGGCGCAACTACCGGTTCATGAACGCGGTCGGCCACACCGAAGTCCACCACAACCCCGACTCGTGGGAAGGCTGGTACTGGGGCGCGGTGCACCATTGGGGCCACTCGCTGCGCGTCGGCCAGTCGGAGACCTACGGCACCGTCGAGGACTGCCTGCAGAACTGCGACATGATGGTGTTCTGGTCGGCCGATCCCGAGGCGACCTCGGGCAGCTACGGCGCGCAGGAAGGCACGGTGCGGCGCCAGTGGCTGAAGGACCTGCCGATCAAGATCGTCCACGTCGATCCGTACTTCAACAACTCGGCGGCGTTCCTCGGCGGCAAGTGGCTCTGCCCGCGCCCGACCACCTCGGCCGGCCATGGCGATGGCGATCGCCTATGTCTGGATTACCGAGAACCTTTACGACAAGGAATACGTGGCGACCCACACGGTCGGGTTCGACAAGTGGAAGGCGTACCTCGTCGGCGAGGAGGACGGCACGCCGAAGACGCCGGAATGGCAGGAGACCGAGACCGGCGTCCCGGCGCGCGACGTGCGCGCGCTCGCCCGCGAATGGGCCTCGAAGCGCACCTACCTCGCGCCCGGCGGCTGGGGCAACGGCCATGGCGGGGCATGCCGCAACCAGACCGGCATCCAGTGGGCGCGCGTGATGGTCTGCCTGATCGCCATGCAGGGGCTCGGCAAGCCGGGCGTCAACATGGGCAATCTGCAGTGGGGCACGCCCATCGACTTCAACTTCTACTTCCCGGGCTATGCCGATGGCGGCATGTCGGGCGCGATCGAGGGCACGTCGCTGCCGGTCGAGCTGTACCAGCGCATGCCGCAGCTTCCGACCATCAACACGCCGTTCCAGCGCATCCCGCGCCTGCAGCTGCCCGAGGCGATCCTCGAGGGCAAGGCCGAGGGCTATCCCTGGGTCGGCAAGTCGATCGAGCACCAGTTCGCCAAGATCACCTACCCGGCGCCGGGCCACGCGCCGGTGCGGATGATGTACAAGTATGGCGGCTCGATCATCGGCACGATGGGCGAGACCAACCGCCACGTGAAGATGTACCGCTCGCCGAACCTCGAGTTCGTCGTCAACCAGTCGATCTGGGACGAGGGCGAGGCCAAGTTCGCCGACGTGATCCTGCCGGCCTGCACCAACTTCGAGCGGCCCGACATTTCCGAATGGGCGGCGCTCGGCGGCTACGGCCATCACGGCCAGATGCAGCTCAACCACCGCGTCGTCATCATGCAGGCGAAGGCGATCGAGCCGCTGGGCGAATCCAAGTCCGACTACTGGATCTTCAACGAGATCTGCAAGAAGCTGAACCTCGCCGCCTACTTCTCCGAGGGGATGAACGAGATCGACTGGGTCAAGCGCATGTTCGACGCGTCCGACCTGCCGTCGGTGATCTCGTGGCGCAAGTTCCGCAAGAAGGGCTACTACGTCGTGCCGGCGGAGAAGGAGAAGCTGCGCGCGCCGGTGTCGTTCCGCTGGTTCTTCGAGGGCCGCAAGAAGGACGTGCCCGAGCCGCACCCGCTGCCCTCCGACTACGCCGGCGAATACCTGAAGGGGCTGCAGACCCAGTCGGGCAAGATCGAGTTCGAGTGCAACTCGCCTCAAGCGCTTCCCCGACGAGGAGCGCCCGCCGATCGTCAAGTACGTGCCGTCCTGGGAGGGGCGCCATTCGGGCGATCTGTTCGTCAAGTACCCGCTGCAGATGCTGACGCCGCATTCGCGCTACTCGTTCCACACCCAGGGCGACGGCAAGGACGCCTTCATCAACAACATCGAGGACCATCGCGTCCTGGTCGACGGGTACTATTACTGGATCATCCGGATGAACCCGGAGGACGCGGCCGAGCGCGGCATCAAGCGCCACGACCTGGTGAAGGTGTACAACGACCGCGGCGCGGTGATCTGCGCGGCGCTGCCGACCCAGCGCCTGCCGCGCGGCGTGTGTCACGGTTATGAATCGTCGGCCGTGTACGATCCGCTGGGCGAGCCGGGCTACTCGGTCGATCGCGGCGGGTGCCTCAACCAGCTCACGCCGTCGCGCTCGCAGGTCAAGAAGGTGCATGCTATCGCCGGCTCGAACGCATTGGTCGAGATCGAGCCGTGGGACGGCTCGCCCGAGCTCGGTCGGCAAGGCCCATGCGGCCGAGCGCACGCCCGAGCGCGCGCGCGAGCCGGTGCCGGCGGAGTAAAGAGGGGAACATAAATCAGCCGTTCGTGCTGAGGAGCCGCGCGTAGCGCGGCGTCTCGAAGTACGAACGGTCCTCGCCCTTCGAGGCGCGCCGCCCTGCGGCGCTCCTCAGGGCGAACGGAGGGTGTGATGTCGAAGTGGAACCTGATCATCGACGTGGCCGAGTGCACGAACTGCAACAACTGCACGCTGGCCACGATGGACGAGTATGTCGGGAACGAGTTTCCCGGCTACGCCGCGCCGATGCCGAAGCACGGCCATCGCTGGATCGACATCAAGCAGAAGGAGCGCGGGCAGTGTCCGATGATGGACATCGCCTACGTGCCGACCACCTGCAACCATTGCGACAACGCGCCCTGCATCGCCGCGGCGAAGGACGGCGCGATCACCAAGCGCCCGGACGGCATCGTCGTCATCGACCCGGTGAAGTCGAAGGGGCAGAAGCAGCTGGTCGACGCCTGCCCCTACGGCGCGATCTGGTGGAACGACGAGCTCGGCATCCCGCAGGCCTGGCCGTTCGAGGCGCATCTGATCGACCAGGGATGGAAGCAGACGCGCGGCCAGCAATCCTGCCCGACCGGCGCGATGAAGGCGATCAAGGTCGAGGACGACGAGATGGCGCGCCTCGCCGCCGAGCAGGATCTGGAGGTGATGAAGCCCGAGCTCGGCGACCCGTCCGCGGGTCTATTACCGCAACTTCTGGCGCTACGAGACCGCCTTCATCGGCGGCAGCGTGTCGAAGGCGGCGAACGGCGTCGTCGATTGCGTCGAGGGCGCGAAGGTGACGCTCACCAAGGACGGCAAGACCGTCGCCGAGCTCGCGACCGACAATTACGGCGACTTCAAGTTCGACCGGCTGCCCGAGGATTCGGGCGCCTACAAAATCGCCATCGCGGCGGAGGGCTTCCCCGCCAAGTCCCTCGACGTCGAGCTCACCACCAGCATCTATCTCGGCGAGATCAGGCTGTAGCGCGTCGCCGTTCGCGATGCCGTCCCCTCATCCTGTCCCTCTCCCGCAGGGAGAGGGGACCCTGGTGCGATGGCCTTTGCGCCAATCGAACTTTTCCCGCGTGAGCAAGGAAGCCGACGGGAGCGTCCCCTCTCCCTGCGGGAGAGGGACAGGGTGAGGGGAAAGCGGTGACGTCGCGCAATAGCGTGCCGCTTGCACGTGTCCTGCGCCACCGAATGACCGACGCCGAACGCGTGTTGTGGCGGGAGGTGCGGAACAATCGGCTCGGCGGCCATAAGCTGCGCCGGCAGCACCCCCTGGGACCTTACATCGTCGATTTCTGTTGCGAGGAGCGGAAGCTGGTAATCGAGCTCGACGGCGAGCAACACGCAGAAAGTTCCGCCGATTTGGTGCGCACCGCCTTGCTCGAACGACAAGGCTACCGGGTCATCCGCTTCTGGAACAACGAGGTGCTGACGAACACCGAGGGCGTGCTATCAGTGATTCTCGCCGCGCTCGAAGGCTAACCCCTCACCCTGTCCCTCTCCCAAGGGAGAGGGGACCCTGTGGCGGGTTCCTGCGACTGGTCGAAAGCTCGGTGCCTGAGACGTATGAGGAAGGCAATCGCGACGTTCCCTCTCCCGGCGGGAGAGGGACAGGGTGAGGGGACTGCCTCTCAGCTTGCACCCTCCCCCGGCAAATCGGCGATGAGGCGCAGCAGCGAAATCATCGTCGCGCGCTGGTCCGCGGGGATCGGCGCCAGGATCTGCGCCTGGGCGGCGGCAACGCGCGGGATGGCGCGCTCCAGCATCGCGCGGCCAGCCGGGGTGATGGTCACGCGGTAGGAGCGGGCGTCGCCCGGGGTGCGCTCGCGCGCCGCAAGGCCGCGGTCGATCAGTCCGGCGCAGCATCTCGGCCAGGGTCGAGCGATCGATGCCCGAGCGCGCCACCAGCGCCGTCTGGCTGATCCCGGGGTTCTGGGCGAGGCAGAGCAGCAGGGCGAACTGGCGCGGCGTTGGCCCGTCCTTGCCCATCGCCGCGGCGAACAGGTCGACCGCGCGCTGCTGGCAGCGGCGCAGCAGATGGCCGGGCACCAGATCGAGCGCCATGCCGTCCACCAACCCGTCCAATCCGGGCCGTTCGTCATCCATCCCTTGCCTGTCCCGCCGCGAGCGACTAAATTCATCTGTACACGGACGAATCTATTGCCTAGGGTTCGTCGAGGCAACAGGATCGGCGGCGCCCCACATGGGGCCGGCCGCGCGGCAAGCAAGGCAGGGCCATGGAATTCGGTGTCCAGTTCTTCCCAGACGTCGGCCCGCGGGAAAAGCCCGCCGACAAGTATTTCGACGAGTGCATGCGGCTGTGCGAGCTGATCGACGATTACGGCTACACCCATGTGCGCACCGTCGAGCATTACTTCACGGCCTATGGCGGCTACTCGCCCAACCCGCTGCTGTTCCTGACCGCGGCGGCGGCGCGCACCAAGAAGGCGCGGATGATCACCGGCGCCGTGCTGCCGGCCTTCAACAACCCGCTGAAGCTCGCGGGCGAGGCGGGCATGCTGGATGCGATCTCCGGCGGGCGGCTCGAGCTCGGCGTCGCGCGCGCCTTCCTGCCGCACGAGTTCGACGCGTTCGGCGTGTCGCTGGACGAGAGCGTCGCCCGGTTCGACGAGGGCATCGAGCAGATCCGCCGCCTCCTGGAGGAGGAGAACGTCACCTGCCAGGGGCGCTTCCACTCCTTCAAGAACGTCACATCGCTGCCGCGCCCGACCCAGAAGCCGCGCCCGATGTTCTGGACGGCGGCGCTGAACACCACCGACTCGTTCGCCAAGGCGGGCAAGGCCGGCAACCACATGATGGCGATCCCGCTGACCACGCCGCGCATGGCCGAGCTGCTCGCCGTCTATCGCGACTCCTGGAAGCGCGCGGGCCACCCCGGCAACGGCAAGGTGATGCTCGCCTTCCACATGTTCTGCCATGAGGATCACGACGCCGCGTTCAAGGTCGCGCGCGACCCGATGAACCGCTACCTCAAGTCGATCGTCGACGCCTGCCGCGCCTGGACGCAGGGCGCGTCGATGTCGAACTATCCCGGCTACGACAAGATCGTCGAGCGGCTGGCGGAGGAGACGTTCGAATCGCAGGTCGAGTCGCGCTCGGCGCTGGTCGGTACGCCCCAGGAGCTGATCGACATGATCGCCGAGTACGACGAGGCGGTCGGCGGGTTCGACGTCGCGTCGCTGCAGGTCAACTTCAATACGATCTCATACGAGGACGCCGCACCGTCGATGCGACTGTTCGGCGAAAAAGTCATTCCGCACTTCCAGAAGAACCGCCAGGCGGCGGAGTAATCGCCGCCCCGGACGGCCGTTAACCTTTTCCGCTGTCGGAATCCTTTACAGCCCACCCCCTCCGACAGGGCCCCCGTGTTACAAGTCCTTGTAATCGCCGGAACTCCAGGTTCCGGCACGATTCTTGCAAGTAGTCGTTCGAGCCCAATCCGCCGCCCCGGCGGGTGACTTGGCGCGTCGGAGGCAACTCCGGCGCGGCGGGGTGGCGGTCCACAAGGGACAGCGGTCAGGCTGCGAACGTGAGCGAGGACGCAACATCGTTGCTCGAGCTGGCTCGGGCAAAGGCGGCGCAACGCGAGGAGCGGCTCGCGGCGCTCGCGACCGAGCTGTTCGGCATCCCGCACGGGCTTCTGACCGACTCCAACCGCGCTTTGATGACCGGAATGCTGCACGGGCTGGTCGACAGTGTCGTCGAGGCCGTCCGCGCTCACTTCGCCCCACCCGGCGCTGCCCACGGGCGCGACCGCGACGCGCTGGCCGGTCTTGCGCGCGACGCGGTGATGGCGCCGCTGCGCCGCTCGGGCGTGCTGGCCGAGCCCGCGCTGATCGAGGCGGCGCATCACCGGCTCCTGGAATTCCATCTCGGCGCCCTGCCGCGCGAGCGGTCGCGGGCACGGGCGCCTGCCCCCGCCCCCTCGGGCGCCGGCGATGTCGTCGCCACGCTGTTCGCGCGCGCCGATCCTTCCATGCGCCAGGCGCTGACGGCGTTCCTGGTGGGCCAGGCGAAGCGCGTCGACGGGTACGGCAATCCCCTGATCTCGTTCGAGGACGTGCCGGCATCGGCGCTCGGCCCGCTGGTCTGGGCGGTCGCGGCCGCCGTTCGCCTCGCGCTCGCCGACGAGGGCGGCCACGATCCCGCGCCGCTGGACGCTTCCGTCGAGCGGGCCGCCGAGACGGCGCTCGCCGGGATCCGTGCCGGCGGCGATCCCGCGCTCTCCCCCGATGGCGTGGCCGGCACGCTGGTCGAGGCCGGCCTCGCCGGTGCCGGGACGCTGGCGCCGCTGCTCGCCGCGGGCGAGGTCGCGCTGTTCGAGGCCGTGCTCGGCCGCCTCGCCGGCCTCGACCGGTTCCGGCTGCGCCGCTTCCTGTTCGAGCCTGGCGGCGAGGCGCTGGCCGTCTGCGCCAGGGAGATCCGCCTGGGGCGCGACGATCTGGCGGCGATCCTGACCGCGACGGCGGCGGCGCGCCAGCGCCCGCGCCCGGTCGAGGCGGCGGAGTTCGGGGCGGCCCTCGCGCTCTATGACCGGCTCGCGCCCGACACGGTGGAACGGCTGATGGCGCACTGGGCGCTGGATCGCGGCTACTTGTGGATGCTGGCCCGGCTCGAGGCGGCGCCGGGCGACGGCGCGCGCCGCTCTGTGCGCCGGTAGCGGTCATCTGCTTCCCCGGCGCATCGCCGGGTCGGGCCGGGCGTGCTATCAAGGGCGCGGAAGGTGGCCACGCGATGGACGGGAACCGGCCTTTCGATGGCCCGCTTGCGCCGTCGCCGGACCGCCGGTGGTGGCGGGTCGCGGCCGACGCTGGGTCGCGCGCTGGCCGGGCCGGTGGGGCGGCGCGTCGCCGTGGTGCTGGCCCTGTGCGCGGCCAGCCTGTTCGCCAATCTCGGCCCCATCCGCTACGAGACCGCCTTCTCCTCGATCGTGCCGTCCAGCTTCGCCCGCCAGTGGCACGCGACGCGCTGGGGCGTGCGGCTGCTGCGCCAGGACCCCGCGATCGCCGAGATCGCGCGGGTGCCGGGCCGGCGCTACTCCTATCTCGGCTTCAGTTTCCCGCGCTGGAGCCCGGCGAGCGGCGTCCGGATCGCCGTCGAGGCGCGGGCGGCCGGGATCGTCCCCGGCCCCGAGCCGTGGCAGCGCGCGCGCGTCCTGGCCTGGAGCTACGACCGGTCGGGCCATCGGCTCGACTACGTGCCCAACGTGGTGATGACGCTGGACGGCACGACCGACTGGACGACCGCCCGGGCGGTCATTCCGTTCGCGCCGCGCTCCGCCTGGCTGCATCTGGTGATCGCCAATGCCGGGACGGCCGGCTCGCTCACCGTGCGCAACCTGACGGTCGACGCGGTGCTGGAGACGCCGGTCTATGTGCAGCTTCGCAACCTGCTGATCATGCTGTGGGTGCTGGCCGGCGCGTGGGCGCTGTGGCCGGTCCTGCGGCGGGCGGCGAATGGATGGACCCGCGCCGCGGTGGCCGCCGTGGGCGTCGGCGGTGCTCGCCGGGACGCTCGCGCCGCAGCCGGCGCTCGACCGCGCCACGCATGCGATCTTCGGCGGCCCGCCGCCGGGTCAGGCGCGCATGGTGCCGCCGCGTCCGGGCGGAGCGGGCGCCGTGCCCTCCTCCCCCGGGCCGCTGGCGCCGCCGCCCTCGGCCGCCCCCGCGCAACCGCCGGCGCCGGAGGCCGCTCCGGGCGAGCCCGGCGGCCTGGCCGGGCTGCTCGCCGGCTGGCGCCCGGCGATCGATCTGGAGATCGGCCACGTGCTCGGCTTCGCCCTGCTCGCCGGCGGGCTGGCCCTCGCCTTCCCGTCGGCGCCGCTCGCCGGGCTGTTCGCCGGAATCGTGCTGCTCGGCGCCGCGACCGAGGCGGTGCAGAGCTTCTACATCTCGCGCACGGCGGAATGGATCGATCTCGGGCGCGACACGGCCGGGGCGGCGGCCGGGCTCGTCCTCGCCCTGGCCTGGCGCCGGTTGCGCACCCGCCATGCGATGGGGCATAACGCGGGGTCATGACGATCCTGGTCACCGGCGCAGCCGGATTCATCGGCTATCACGTGTCCGAGGCGCTGCTCGCCCGCGGCGAGCGCGTGCTGGGGCTCGATTCGGTCAACGACTATTACGACGTGCGGCTGAAGCAGGCGCGGCTCGAGCGGCTCCAGCGCCACAACGCGTTCGAGTTCGTGAAGCTCGACCTCTCCGAGCACGAGGCGACGGGCGCCGCCCTGGCCGCGCGGCCCGAGATCAAGCGCGTCGTGCACCTCGCGGCGCAGGCGGGCGTGCGCTACTCGCTCGACCACCCGTTCGCCTATCTCAACGCGAACCTGACCGGCCATCTCACCATCCTCGAATTCTGCCGCCACCAGCCGGGGTTCGAGAACCTGGTCTACGCCTCGTCCTCGTCGGTCTATGGCGGCAACACCAAGCTGCCTTTCTCGACCGAGGACCGCACCGACAACCCGGTCTCGCTCTACGCCGCGACCAAGCGCGCCGACGAGCTGATGAGCGCCTGCTACGCCCACCTCTACGGCGTGCCGCAGACCGGCCTGCGCTTCTTCACCGTGTACGGGCCGTGGGGCCGGCCGGACATGGCGCTGTACATCTTCACCAAGGCGATCAGCGAGGGCCGGCCGATCCCGGTGTTCAACAACGGCGACATGAAGCGCGACTTCACCTATATCGACGACATCGTGCAGGGCGTGATCGCCGCGCTCGACAACCCGTGCCCGGCGGCCGAGGGCACGTCCGCCGCACCGGGTCTACAATATCGGCAACCACCGGTCCGAGCCGCTGATGCGGCTGATCGAGCTCCTCGAGAACGCGCTCGGCAAGAAGGCCGACATCCGCTTCGAGCCGATGCAGCCGGGCGACGTGAAGGAGACCTACGCCGACATCGCCGACATCCAGCGCGACCTCGGCTTCGCGCCCACCACGCCCATCGACGTCGGCATTCCCAAGTTCGTCGCCTGGTACCGGTCGTACCACGCGGGCTAGGCAAGACGGGACTAGTCTTGCCGCCATGGGCGGCTCGGCCGGGGCGACAAAAGGAAACGCAGCCGATTCGGTTTCGCCGACTCGCCATTTTCCCTAGTGTCGCGCCATGGCGCTCACCCTCCTGATCCTGCGGCATGCCAAGGCGAAGCGCGAATCGCCCGACGGCGAGGATTCGTCGCGCGCGCTTTCGGGGCGCGGGCGCGATGCGGCCGACCGCATGGCGGCGATGCTCAAGAAGGCGCGGCTCGCGCCCGACCGCGCGCTGGTGTCGAGCGCGCGCCGGACCAGCGAGACCTGGGGCCGCATCGCCGCGGCGCGCGGCTGGGCGGGGCGGGAAAAGCTCGACGACCGGCTCTATCTGGCCGACGCCGCGCGCATCCTGCGCCTGGTGCGGGCCGAGAAGGGCGCGGCGAAGACGCTGATGGTGGTCGGCCACAACCCTGGCCTCGCCGAGCTCGCCGTTGCGCTCGCCGGCACCGGGCGGCGCGCCTTGCGGGCCGACCTCGCCGACAAGTTCCCGACCGGCGCGCTGGCCGTCATCCGCTTCGACGCCGCGCGCTGGCGCGACGTGGCGCGCGGCAAGGGCAAGCTGGTGCGCTACGTCAAGCCGAAGGACCTGGACTAGCGGTGTTCTCCGCCTGTCGTCATCGCGACCCTCGGGCTTGTCCCGAGGGGAAGCGATCCAGGCACCCACTGGATTGCTTCGTCGCTGCGCTCCTCGCAATGACGATCGGGGTTGGGCCTTAACCCCGCCACGGTTCGAACCAGGCGAGCGAATCCTCGGTGCGGCCGGAGGGGCGGTACTCGGCGCCGACCCAGCCCGCATAGCCCGACCGGTCGATGGCGGCGAACACGGCGGGAAAGTCGATCTCGCCGGTGCCGGGCTCGTTCCGGCCCGGCGCGTCGGCGAACTGCATGTGGCCGATGCGCCCGACATGGGTCGCAAGCGCGCGGGCGAAATCGTCGCCCATGATGTGCATGTGGTAGAAATCGTACTGCAGCCCGATGCGCGGATCGTCCGCCAGGTCGATCGCCTCCAGCGCCTCGGCGCGCGTGTGCAGCAGGAATCCCGGATTGTCCTGGTCGTTGATCGCCTCGGCGGTGACGCCGACGCCGATCGCGTCCATCGCGTCGGCGGCGATGCGAAGGTTCGCGGCGAGCGTCCGCAGACAGTCGGCGCGCGCCACCCCTTCCGGCCGGCGCCCCGCCAGCACGTTCACGTGCGCCGGGCGCAGCACCCGGGCGTATTCGACCGCCTGGTCGAGCGCCGCGCGGAATGCCGCCTCGCGACCGGGCACGCAGGCGAGGCCGGGCCCGCCCTGCATCATGTCGCCGGGCGGCACGTTGATCAGCGCGATGGCGAGGCCTGCCGCCTCCGCCGCGGCGGCCAGGCGCTCGGCCGGCTCGGCATAGGGCATCTGCATCTCGACGGCCTCGAAGCCGGCCGCGCGCGCGGCGGCGAACCGGTCCGCCAGCGGCCGGTCGGCGAACAGCATCGAGATGTTGGCGGCGAAGCGCGGCATGGCAGGTCTCCCTCCGCGCCATCATTGCGCGGCGCGCCGTGCGTGGCGAGCGCAGCGTGGGCTTGACAGCCTCCAATAATTCTGGAATCTATGAAATATGGAAATGAACGACGCCATCCGGCGCCTGTCCGCCCTGGCCCAGGAGGGCAGGCTCGAGGTCTTCCGCCTTCTGGTGAAGGCCGGGCCCGACGGCGTGGCGGCCGGCGATATCGCGCGCACGCTCGGCGTTGCGGCCAACACGCTGTCGGCCCAGCTCCTGGTGCTCGCCAACGCGCAGCTCGTGCGCGCGCGGCGCGAGGGGCGTTCGATCATCTATGCCGTGAACTTCGATGCGATGCGCGAGATGCTGGTGTTCCTCACGCAGGATTGCTGCGGCGGGAACGCGGCTGTGTGCGCACCGCTCGCCGAGCTCGCCGCGAGCCCGGCCGCCTGTGCTGCGCCGCCGCCGGCCGCGCGCCCGTCGCGACGGCCATCAAGCGCGAAAGAGGCGGGGTGATGCCCGAGGAGACTCCATTGCGGACCTACAACGTCCTGTTCCTGTGCACCGGCAATTCGGCGCGCTCGATCCTGGCCGAGGCGCTGCTCAACAGGATGGGGGAGGGACGATTCCACGCCTACTCGGCGGGCTCGCACCCGACGGGCCGGGTCAACCCGCATGCCCTTTCCCTGCTCGGGCAGCACGGGTTCAACACCTCCGGCTTCCGGTCCAAGGACTGGAGCGAGTTCTCCCGGCCCGGGGCGCCGCCGCTCGACTTCGTGTTCACGGTGTGCGACCGGGCGGCGGCCGAGACCTGTCCCGTCTGGCCCGGCCAGCCGATGACCGCCAATTGGGGCGTCCCCGATCCGGCGGCCGTCACCGGCGATTCGAAGACGATCGAGGTCGCGTTCCGCGATGCCTTCGTCACGCTGCGCCGGCGGATCGAGCTGTTCGTGAGCCTGCCGGTGGCGAGCCTCGACCGGATGTCGCTGCAGCGCCGGCTGGCCGAGATCGGCACAGCACGCGCCGAAAAGACCACGACGTGACAGCATAGAAGTCGTCTTCGGCCAACCGACCGGAACCATCGCATGTCCCGCTTCGAGCGTTACCTGACCCTGTGGGTCGCCCTCTGCATCGTGGCCGGCATTGCCTTCGGCCAGTTGCTGCCGGGCGTGTTCCACGCCATCGGCGCCGTCGAGGTCGCGCAGGTGAACCTGCCGGTCGCGCTGCTGATCTGGCTGATGATCATCCCGATGCTGGTGAAGATCGACTTCGCCGCTCTCGGCGAGGTCCGGGCGCATTGGCGCGGGATCGGGGTGACGCTGCTGGTCAACTGGGCGGTGAAGCCGTTCTCGATGGCGGCGCTCGGCTGGCTGTTCATCGGCTACCTGTTCCGGCCGTACCTGCCCGCCGACCAGATCGCCAGCTACATCGCCGGGCTGATCCTGCTGGCCGCGGCGCCCTGCACGGCGATGGTGTTCGTGTGGAGCAACCTGGCGGACGGCGAGCCGCATTTCACGCTCAGCCAGGTTGCGCTCAACGACACGATCATGGTGTTCGCCTTCGCGCCGATCGTGGGGCTGCTGCTGGGCCTGTCCTCGATCACGGTCCCGTGGCAGACGCTGCTGCTTTCGGTCGTGCTTTACATCGTCGTGCCGGTCGTCCTCGCCCAGCTCATTCGGCGCCGGACGCTCGCCCGGGGCGGAGAGGCGGCGCTTGGGCGGCTTCTCGCGCTGCTGCAGCCGGTCTCGCTCGTGGCACTCCTCACCACGCTGGTCCTGCTGTTCGGCTTCCAGGGCGAACAGATCCTCGCGCAGCCCCTGGTGATCGCGCTCCTCGCCGTGCCGATCCTGATCCAGGTCTACCTGAATTCGGGCATCGCCTATCTCCTGAACCGCGCCGCCGGCGAGGCCCATCGCGTTGCCGCGCCGTCGGCGCTGATCGGCGCCAGCAATTTCTTCGAGCTCGCCGTCGCCGCCGCCATCAGCCTGTTCGGGTTCGAATCCGGCGCCGCGCTCGCCACGGTGGTGGGCGTGCTGATCGAGGTGCCGGTCATGCTGTCGGTGGTGAAGATCGTGACCGCCACCAAGGGCTGGTACGAGCGCGGCGCCGCCGTGCGCCGGAGCGGCCGGGCCGTCGGCCCGGCCGAGTAGGCGCGCAAGCTACAGCGTGACGCCGAGCTTGCGGTCGAGCGAGTAGGGTCCGCCGCCGCGCAGCGCGATGGCGAACAGGACCAGCCCCCACATCAGCACGTACTCGTACCCGTCGGTGCGCCAGCCGTAATGGCCCCAATAGACGACGAAGGTGAGGTACGCCATCTCGATCGCGGCGGCCGGCGCGAAGAACCGGGTGAACAGCCCGAACGTGATGCCGAGCCCGCCGACGAACTCGACCAGCATCAGGATCACGAGCTGGGTTCCGGCGCCCTTCACCGGCACGCCCGCGATCATGTCGAGCACCTTGAGGAACTTCGGCCAGCCGTGCAGCGCCAGGATGCCTCCCGCGGCGATGCGCACCACCAGCCAGGACAGCGGGATCACCATATCGTACCAACCTCTAAGGAACGGCAGCAGAAGCCGGGGTTCGCCCTCGGCTAAGGTCGCGGGTTGCGGCATGGTCGTTTCCCCTCTGGGTTTGTCGGTTGCGTTCTACGCGTCGCGTGCTGGCACCCTTTCCCTCGTGTACACCTTTGTGTCGGCTTTCTTCAGTTCGCCCGCGCGTCGCGGATGGCGCGCCAGACCTTTTCCGGCGTCGCCGGCATGTCGATATGGGCGACGCCGAGCGGCGACAGCGCGTCGACCACCGCGTTCATGATCGCCGCGAGCGCGCCCACGTTGCCCGCCTCGCCCGCGCCCTTGACGCCGAGCGGGTTGGTCTTGGTCGGCACCGGGCGGTTCTCCATCGTGAACGAGCACATGTCGTCGGCGCGCGGCATGCCGTAATCGAGGAACGAGCCGGTGAGGAGCTGGCCCGAATCCGCGTCGTAGACGATGTGCTCGCGAAAAGGCCTGGCCGACGCCCTGGCCGATGCCGCCATGGATCTGGCCGGCGAGGGTCAGCGCGTTGATCACCGTGCCGACGTCGTCGACCACCGAGTAGGCGATCACCTCGGTCTTGCCGGTCTCGGGATCGATCTCGACCTCGCAGATGTGGCAGCCGGTCGGGAAGTTCGGGATCTCGGGCGTGTAGTCGGTGAGCTCCATCAGCCCGAGCTCGATCTCGGCCGGGACGCGCGCGCGGGTGTAGCGACGCCTTGGCGACGTCGACGATGCCGATCTCGCGGTCGGTGCCGGCGACGCGGAACGCGCCCTTGTCGAACTCGATGTCGCCCTCGGCGGCCTCCAGCATGTGGGCGGCCAGGCGCTTGCCCTTCTCGATGATCTTGTCGCACGAGCGCGTCGCCGCCGAGCCGCCGAGCACCGCGGTGCGCGAGGCGAACGTGCCGCCGCCGTGCGGGGCGAGGTCGGTGTCGTTCTTGCGCGACGCGGATGATCTCCTGGTCGATGCCGAGCCGGTCGGACACCACGATCTTGTACATCGTCTCGTGGCCCTGGCCGTGGCTGATCGAGCCCGGCACGACGGTGACCGTGCCGCCCGGGTCGAACCGGACCATCACCGTCTCGCCGAAGGTCTGCGAGGTCTGCTCGATGATGTTGCCCATGCCGATGCCGCGCAGCTTGCCGCGCGCCTTGGCCTCGGCGCGGCGGGCCTCGAAGCCGGCATAGCCCGCCATCTCCAGGTTGCGCTCCAGATTGCCGCGGAAGTCGCCGCAATCGTAGGTGTAGACGAGACCGGTCTTGAACGGCATCGCGTCGGACGGGATGGTGTTGCGCCGGCGGATCTCGGCGCGGTCGATGTTCATCTCGCGCGCGGCGTTGTCGATCAGCCGCTCGAGGAAGTACGACGCCTCCGGGCCGGCCCGAGCCGCGATAGGGCCCGTTGACGGCGGTGTTGGAGAAAACGCCCGAGACCTCGACGTAAATTGCCGGCGTCGTGTAGGTGCCGGCCAGCCCGCCGAGATGGGCGGTGGGCGAGATCAACCCGCCGGGCATCAAATAGGCGCCGATGTTCGATACGGTCGAAAGCCGCATGGCGAGGAACTTGCCGTCCTTGTCGAGGGCGAGGCTCGCCGTCATAGATGTGGTCGCGGTCGTGGTCGTCGGTCGCCATCCCCTCCGACCGCTCGCTGATCCATTTCACCGGCCGGCTCCAGCTTGCGCGCCGCCCACAGCGACAGCACCAGCTCCGGGAAGTGTCCGCCCTTCATGCCGAACGAGCCGCCCACGTCGCCGGCCACCACGCGAAGCTGGTTCTCCGGGATGCGGAAGATGTCGCAGGCGATGTCGTGGCGGGTCGAATGGGGGCGCTGCGTGCCGACATACAGCGTGTAGCGCTCCTCGCGCCAGTCCCAGTCGCCGATGCAGCCGCGCGGCTCCATCGTCGCGGCGGTCACCCGGTTGATCGCGGTCTTGAGGCGCGTCACGTGATGCGCCTTGGCGAAGCCCGCCTCGCATGCCGCCTTGTCGCCCAGGCGATAGAAGAACGTCTCGTTGTCGGGGCAGCCCTCGTGCAAGGCCGGCGCGCCGGGCTGGCCGATCCGCGCCGTGTCGGTCAGCGGCGGCAGCGGCTCGTACTCCACCGCGATGCGCTCGGCGGCGTCCTTGGCGGCGTCGATCGATTCGGCCACCACGAACGCCACCGGATCGCCCACCAGCATGGCGCGGCCATGCGCCAGGGCGGGGCGCGGCGCGACGAAGATGGGCGAGCCGTCGCGCCTTGTGCGCGGCATGGCGGGTTTCAGATGGCCGAACCCCTCGGCCGCCCAGTCGGCGCCGGTCAGCACCGCCAGCACGCCCGGCATCTGGCTCGCCGCGCGCACGTCGATCGAGGCGATCTTCGCATGGGCGTGGGGCGAGCGCAGGACGTAGCCATGGGCCTGGCGGGGCAGGGTGAAGTCGTCGATATACTGGCCCCGCCCGGTGAGAAGGCGGGGGTCCTCGGTGCGCGGCACCGACTGCCCGAGTGCGAACTGTCCCATGGCCTCCTCCCCGGTTGTTGACGCTATGATCGCCGCGCCGGGCGCCTTCGCGCAAGCGACCTGAAGGGGGCGGACGACCGAAAGGAAGCGCCCCTATCTGGCCTTCGGGCCGCGCCGGCGCTATAGTCCGCCGGCCCGGTTTCGGCGGGGGAGCCGGCCACCATTCCTGCGCGTCAGAGGGGACATGAGCTTCATCCGCACGCTTCGCCCGCTTGCCATCGTCGTGGCGCTCGCCTGCCTTCTCGCCGCCTGTTCGAGCGGCGACGACAAGCCCAAATATGTCGAGCGCGGCGTCGACGACCTGTACAACTCCGCCGTCGACCAGCTCCAGGCGGCCAACTGGGCCGAGGCCGCCCGCCTGTTCGACGAGGTCGAGCGCCAGCACCCCTATTCGGTATGGGCGATCAAGGCCCAGCTCATGGCCGGCTACGCCCATTACGAGGCGAACCGCTATGACGAGGCGATCCTGGCGCTCAACCGCTTCGTCCAGCTCCACCCCGGCAACCGCGACGTGCCTTACGCGCTCTATCTGAAGGCGCTGTGCTATTACGAGCAGATCTCGGACGTCGAGCGCGACCAGCAGATGTCGCAGGAGGCGCTGGGCGCGCTGCAGGATCTGGTGCGCCGCTTCCCGGACTCGAAATACGCCCGCGACGCGCGGCTCAAGATCGACCTGACGCGCGACCACCTGGCCGGCAAGGAGATGGAGGTCGGGCGCTACTACCTCAACAAGGGCGACTATCTCGCCGCCATCAACCGGTTCCGCACGGTGGTCGACAAGTACCAGACCACGACCCATGTGCCCGAGGCGCTGCACCGGCTGGTCGAGGCCTACACGTCCCTCGGGCTGAAGGAGGAGGCGCGCCGCGCCGCCGCCGTGCTCGGCCACAACTATCCGGGCAGCGAGTGGTACATGGACTCCTACGAGCTGGCGACCGGCGTCGACGTGCGCCAGAACGGCGGCGGGCAGTCGGGCGGCGAGAAGCCGGGCTTCCTCGCGCGCACGATGGATTGGCTGTTCTAGAGGGAATTGGTGACCGTCGCATCGATCGGTTCCTGTGGACCCCTCTCCCTGTCCCTCCCCCTCAAGGGGGGACGGAACGCCGGCAGGATTGCCTTTGGCCGCAAGTGGCAGCTCGCATGACATTGATGCAACGGCCGGCGTGTTCGCCCCCTCCCCCGTTGAGGGGGAGGGTTGGGGTGGGGGGGCGCCGCCGGCGCGCCGCTACGCGAACGAACCTCTAGCGATCCCGGCATGCTCGCCGCGCTCGCCATCCGCGACATTGTCCTGATCGACCGCCTCGACCTCGCCTTCCGTCCCGGGCTCGCGGTGCTGACCGGCGAGACCGGCGCGGGCAAGTCGATCCTGCTCGATGCGCTCGGCCTCGCGCTGGGTGCGCGCGCCGACGCCGCGCTGGTGCGCCAGGGTGCCGCCGGCCCGGCCAGCGTCACCGCGACGTTCGAGCTGCCGGGCGGCCACGCCGCGCTCGGCCTGCTCGCCGGGCACGGGCTCGACGCGCCCGAGCCGGGCGAGCCTTTGATCCTGCGCCGCACCCTGACCGCCGACGGCAAGTCGCGCGCCTTCGTCAACGACCAGCCGGTTGGCGTCGCGGTGCTGCGCGAGATCGGCGACGCGCTGGTCGAGATCGAGGGCGCGCGCGGCGATGTCGGGCTGATGAACGTCGAGCTGCACCGCGACGCGCTCGACGCGTTCGGCGGGCTGGCGGCCCATGCGGCGGAGGTGCGCGAGGCGTGGCGCGCCTGGCGCGCGTGCCTTGCCGCGCTCGAGGAGGCGCGCGCCGCGCGCGAGCGCTCGGCGAGCGAGGAGGAATATCTGCGCCACGTCGCGGCGGAGCTCGACGCGCTCGATCCCAAGCCCGGCGAGGATGCGGCGCTGGCCGAGAAGCGCGCTCTGCTCGGGGCCGTCGGCAAGATCGCCGAGGCGCTGGAGACGGCCCAGGCGGCCTTGGCCGAGGGCGGGGTGGAGCGCGGGCTCGCCACCGCCCGCCGCGCGCTCGACCGGGTGGCGTCCCAGGCGGGCGGGCGGCTCGACGCCGTGCTCGCCGCGCTCGACCGCGCCGCCGCCGAGACCGCCGAGGCCGCTTCCGCGCTGGACAAGGCCGGCGCCTCGCTCGACCTCGACCCGCGCGCCCTCGAACGGGCGGAGGAGCGGCTGTTCGCGCTGCGCGCCGCCGCGCGGCGCCATTCGACCACCGTCGACATGCTGCCCGAGCTGCGCGAGAGCTTCGCCGGCCGGCTGGCGGCGCTCGAGGATGGCGGCGCCGGACTCGCCCAGCTCACCAAAGACGAGGCGGCGGCGCGCGCCGCCTACCTGCGTGCCGCCGGCGCGCTGTCCGAGGGAAGGGCCAAGGCGGCGGCGCGCCTCGACAAGGCCGTCGCAGCGGAACTGCCCGCCCTCAAGCTCGACAAGGCGTCGTTCGCGACCGCGCGCGAGCCGCTTCCCGAATCGCAATGGTCCGAGCACGGGACGGAGCGGGTGCGCTTCGCCGTCGCGACCAACCCCGGCGCGCCGCCCGGTCCGATCGGGCGCATCGCCTCGCGCGGCGAGATGTCCCGCTTCCTCCTGGCGCTGCGCGTGGTGCTGGCCGAGGCGGGCGCGGTGCCGACGCTGGTGCTGGACGAGGTCGATTCCGGCATCGGCGGCGCCACGGCCGCCGCGGTGGGCGAGCGCCTCCGGCGCCTGGGCGCGCGCATCCAGCTCCTGGTCGTCACCCATTCGCCCCAGGTCGCGGCCTCGGGAACGACGCATTGGCGCATCGTCAAGGGCGCGGCGAAGGGCATCGCCGTCACCCGCGCCGAGGCGCTGGACGACGCGACGCGGACCGAGGAGATCGCCCGCATGCTGGCCGGCGCCCGCATCACCGACGAGGCGCGCGCCGCCGCCGCCAGCCTGATGGCCGGGCCGGCGCGGTGACGGCGATGACGGGCCGGTCTACCCCTCTCCCTGTCCCTCCCCCTCAAGGGGGGAGGGAACCCTGGTCCGACAGCCTTTCCATCCTGCCAACGCCGAGCCCGCACCCGACATCGCACGGACCGCTGGGCACGCCCCCTCCCCCCTTGAGGGCTTGGCGCCTGCCTGGCGTTCACTGGACGCCGGGCCCGGACATGCCAGTGGCATGTCCGGCGGCGCCAAGGGTTGGGGAGGGGGGTCCTGACGCGAAGGCTTCTCCCGCGGTGGCTCCATGACCGCCGCCGACAAAGCCGTCGAGGACCTCTCCGAGGCCGAGGCCAAGCGCGAGCTGGCGCGGCTCGCCGAGGAGATCGCGGCGCACGACCGGCGCTACTACCAGCAAGACGCCCCGACCGTCCCGGACGCGGAGTACGACGCGCTGCGCCGGCGCAACGAGGCGATCGAGGCGCGCTTCCCGGCCCTTATGCGCGACGATTCGCCGTCGAAGCGCGTCGGCGCGGCGCCAGCGGAGCAGTTCGCCAAGGTGCGCCACCGCGTGCCCATGCTGTCGCTCGGCAACGCGTTCGACGCGGACGAGGTGGCCGAGTTCTTCGGCCGCGTCCGCCGCTTCCTGGGTCTCGACGCGGACGAGCCGGTCGAGATCGTCGCCGAGCCCAAGATCGATGGGCTCTCGATCAACCTACTCTACGAGCACGGCCGGTTCGTGCGCGGCGCGACGCGCGGCGACGGCGCCGAGGGCGAGGACGTGACGCGCAACCTGCGCACCATCGGCGACATTCCCGAGACGCCATGTCGGGCCGCGCGCCCGGCGCTGATCGAGGTGCGCGGCGAGGTCTATATGAGCCACGCCGATTTCGTCGCGCTCAACGAGGCGCGCGAGGCCGAGGCGAGCCGCGCTTCGCCAACCCGCGCAACGCCGCGGCGGGCTCGCTCCGCCAGCTCGACTGGCGCATCACCGCGCGGCGCAAGCTGCGCTTCTTCGCCTATGCCTGGGGCGAGGCGTCGGAGCGGCCGGCCGACACGCACTGGGACTTCCTGCAGAAGCGCCTGTAGCGCTGGGGCTTCCAGGTGAACCCGCTGGCCACGCGCTGCACCGGCGTCGACGAGACGCTGGCGTTCTACGAGCGCATCGGGCGCGAGCGCGCCGGGCTCGACTACGACATCGACGGCGTCGTCTACAAGGTGAACCGCGTCGACTGGCAGGAGCGGCTGGGCTTCGTCTCGCGCGCGCCGCGCTGGGCGATCGCGCACAAGTTCGCCGCCGAGCAGGTCGAGACCACGCTCCGCGAGATCAAGGTCTCGGTCGGGCGCACCGGCGCGCTCACCCCTTACGCCGTGCTGGAGCCGGTGGTGGTCGGCGGCGCGACGGTGTCGCTCGCCACGCTGCACAACGAGGACGATATCGCCCGCAAGGACATCCGCGCCGGCGACACGGTGATCGTCCAGCGCGCGGGCGACGTGATCCCGCAGGTGGTCGGGCCGGTGCTCGCCAAGCGGCCGAAGGATGCCGAAGCCCTTCGTGATGCCCGACCATTGCCCCGATTGCGGCTCGCTCGCCGTGCGCGAGGAGGGCGAGGCGGTGCGCCGCTGCACCGGCGGGCTGATCTGCCCCACCCAGGCCGTGCAGCGCCTCGTCCATTTCGCCTCGCGCGACGCGTTCGACATCGAGGGGATGGGCGAGAAGCGGATGGAGGAGTTCTGGAAGGAGGGGCTGGTCCGCTCGCCGGTCGACATCTTCCACATGGACCGCCACGCCGCCACGCTGGCCGAATGGGAAGGCTGGGGCGCCCGCTCGGTGGAAAAGCTCCTCGCCGCCATCGAGGCGCGCAAGACCATCGCGTTGGAGCGGTTCATCTACGCGCTCGGCATCCCGCAGGTAGGCCAGGCGACGGCGCGCTGGATCGCGCGTCACTACCAAACGCTCGATCGCTGGCGGGCGGCGATGGTCGAGGCCGCCAAGGAGCGCGCCGCGCACGCCGACGAGCACAAGAAGCCGGAGCTGATCGGCGAGGCCTATGCCGAGCTGTGCGACATCCAGGGCATCGGCATGACGATGGCCGACGACATCGCCGGCTTCTTCGCCGAGCCGCGCAATCTCGAGATCCTCGACGCGCTGGGCGACATCCTGACCATCGAGGCGCCGGAGGCGCGCGCCACCACCTCGCCCGTGGCGGGCAAGACCGTGGTGTTCACCGGCACGCTGGAAACCATGACCCGCGCCGAGGCGAAGGCGCGCGCCGAAGCGCTGGGCGCCCACGTCGCCGGCTCGGTCTCCAAGAAGACCGACTATGTCGTCGTCGGCGCCGACGCGGGCTCCAAGGCGAAGAAGGCGACCGAGCTCGGCGTCGCCACCCTCACCGAGGCCGAATGGCGCGATCTGGTGGGCGGGTAGCCGTTTGCGGTAATCTGCGTTCGCCTCATTGCGAGGCGTGGAGCCCCCGATATGTACGTTGTTACTCCCGGCCGGCCGCGTCGTGGCCGACGCTTGGCGTTGGCCATCGCGCTGGTGGCGGCAAGTGCGTTTGCGGCACCGGCATCCGCTCGCGCCGGCGTGATCGTGGTCGCCATCGCGAACTACGTGGCCTCGGTCGGTATCCCGCGCGCGGACTATTTCAACGGGGTGCTGCTGACCGAGCACGATCTCGACCAGGAGCAGTCCTATATGCTCTCGGCCAAGCGCTATATTCGTGAAACCGAGGCCGATCTGGACCTGCTCCTGGCCCAAGCCGGTGACGGGAGCGTGGATCTTCTGTTAGACGAGGCCGACCCGCTGATCGACAAGCGCACCGACGTCATGGACTCGCATGACCGCTACGCCGACGATTTCATCGTGCTGAACCCGGACGGGAGCTGGATCGGCCAGCTCTATCTCGACCAGTCGGGAGACCGGCCGGCCGGCGTGTATGCCGACCTTTCCGGCACCTACCGGAACCTGGCGGTGGTCGCCGAGCCGGCGCCAATCATTCCGATGATGCTTGCGATGACCGTGCTGGCGCTCCGGCGGCGCTCGCTTCGCGCGCAATGACGGGGACGGCGTGCCGGGTATAATGCCCCCGCCGCCGATGGGCGGCCCATAAGGGGGAAGCCGAATGGCCGTGAAGGCGAAGAGGCCGGCGGGGGAGGCCAAGGCCAAACGACCCGCCAGAGGCCGGGAAAAGAAGCCCGTCACGATCGATTTCCACGCCCACATCGTGGTGCCCGAGGTGTTCGCCGTGACCGGCCAGCACGGGCTGCACGCGCGGCTGGGCATGAAGGGCGCGGCCTCCCTCGGCGGTGCGGCCGCGTCCGAGATGGCCATGCAGAAGATGACCGGCACCACTGAGCGCCTCGCCGACATGGACGCGATGGGCGTCGACATGCAGGTGATCTCGCCCTCCCTGGTGCATGTCGGCACCGCCTGGGCCGATCCCGAAACCGCGCTCGCGCTCGACCGCAAGACCAACGACGCCGTCGCCGAGATGGTGGCGCGCCACCCGGACCGGCTGGTCGGGATCGGCACCGTGCCGCTGCACGCGCCGGCGCTCGCCGTCCGCGAGCTCACGCGCTGCATGACGCGGCTCGGGCTCAAGGGCGTCACGATCTCGACCGACGTGAACGGCGCCGAGATCGGCGACGCGAAGTTCCGCCCGTTCTGGAAGAAGGCCGAGCAGCTCGGCGCCGCCATCTTCATCCACCCGTCGGGCAACGACGCCCAGCGTCTGCGCCGGTTCGGCCTGTCCTTCCATGTCGGCCAGCCGTTCGAGGAGGCGCTGGCGATGAGCTCGCTGGTCTATGACGGCATCCTCGACCGCTTCCCCAAGCTCAAGATCACGATCGCCCATGGCGGCGGCTACCTGCCGTTCTATGCCGGCCGGCTCGACCACGCGCTGTCGCGCGGGCTCGACACGGTGCGCCTTTCGGGCGACCTCAGCCACTATCTGCGCAAGCTCCACTACGACACGGTGCTGTTCAACCCGGACATGCTGGAATACCTGGCCACCAAGGTGAGCCACCGCAACATCATGATGGGCAGCGACTGGCCGTTCGCCGAGAAGCGCCCGGTGCAGTACGTGCGCCGCGCCAAGCGCCTGCCGCAGAAGGTGCAGGACGACATACTGGGCGCCAACGCGGCGCGCTTCCTCGGGATTTCGATCTGAAAGGTGGCCGATGAAGTTCGGTCTCTTCTCCAACAGCCGCCGGCCCGACCACGCCACCTTTGCCGACGGGTGGGAGGCCGACCTCGACGAGATCGTCGCCGCCGATACGCTTGGCCCCGACCGAGCCCCGCTATGACCCGATCAGCCGCAACCCATAGGCATAGATCACGCCCAGCAGCCCGACAACGAGGCAGGTCGAAAGCGTCAGCCCCGTGCGGAACGCCGGCCGCTGCAGGTTCTTGCCGACCGTCATGACGATCTCCTTCGCGCTCTTTCTACGGCGCCACCATGACAAGTGTGGTGCGCGTCGCCGCGAAAAATGGCCGGCCGCGAATTTGATCGATTGTCTCGGATCGCGCACCATCGCGGATCCGGCCGCAAGGCCGACCGGCGACAACGCCCCCGGCGCCGGCCGCTACGGCTTCGCTTCGAGCACGATGTTGAACGGCGTCTCGGTGGCGCGGCGCAGCCCGGCGAAGCCGGCCTGGTCGATCATGATCTCGCGCAGCCGGCGCTCCCCCGCCTGGGCACCCAGCGCCGGGCCGTTGCGCGCGAGCGACACCGGCACGCAGATCAGCGACGACGCGCCGTAATAGAGCCGGCCGACCGGGTTCAAATTGTCCGCCACCTCGTCGCCCGCGAACGGCTCGACCAGCATGCAGGTGCCGTCGGGCTTGAGGGCCTGGCGCGCGTGCCGCGCGGCGCCCGCCGGGTCACCCATGTCGTGCAGGCAGTCGAAGAACGCGATCAGGTCGAAGTCCCTGCCGTCATAGCCGGTCGCTTCCGCCACCTCGAACCGCGCGTTGGCCGCGCCCGCCTCCGCCGCGCGTTCGCGCGCCGTGTCGACCGACGGGCCGTGGTAGTCGTAGCCGACGAATTCCGAGTTCGGGAAGGCGCGCGCCATCAGAATGGTGCTCGCGCCGTGTCCGCACCCGACGTCGGCAACCCGGCCTCCGGCGCGCAGCTTCGCCTCCACCCCGTCGAGCGCCGGGATCCACGACGCGAGCAGGTTGGCGTTGTAGCCCGCGCGGAAGAACCGCTCGGTGCCGTGGAACAGGCAGGGGTGATGCTCCCCCCACTCCATGCCTGCGCCGGTGCGGAAATTCTCGATCGCACGCTCGCGCACGTGGAAGAAATCCTCCGCCAGCACGGCCGCACCGGGCAGGTCGACCGGCCCGTCCGGATTGGCGAGGCAGAGCGCCTGCTCCTCGCTCAGGAAGTATTCGCCCTTCGCCGCGTCATAGCTGACATAGCCGCCGGCCGCCTGGCAGTTCAGCCATTCCCGCACGTAGCGCGCATGCGTGCCGGTCGCGCCGGCCAGCGAGTCGGGCGTGTGCCGCGCCTCCGCCAGCGCCTTGTACAGGCCCAGCCGGTCGCCGATCGTCATCAGGACCGTGTTGACCGTGCCGCCGAGATCGACGAGGGCGCGGCCGAGGAATTCGTGCAGCTTCTGTTCGTTGATCGGCATGTTCGTCTCCCTGAATTGGTGCCGCCCCCGCACCACAAAAGGGAAAAACGGATGTTCGCCCAGCCATCAGGGCTCGTCACGGGCGATCATTATTATGGACCAGCGTACCCATGTCGCTACGCGATGCCCAATCACGTCGGCGCGAACGGCTGTGTCCTTTCATTACGGGCTCGGTCGCCGTGCCGTCGTCGCGCGCCCGCGTTTCGCCGGGGATGGGCCGGAGCTAGGTCTTGTAGCTGGGATCGAGCCGGTCGAGCTTGCGCCTGCAGCGCCGGCCATTCGTGGACCCCGATGGTGCGGTAGCCGTCGGACGAGTTGAGGAAGCGGTTGCGCTCGATCGTGTCCTCGATCACCGCGTCCGGCAGCGGCACCGTCTCGACCCCGGCCTGCTGGATGGCGAGCTGGGCGCGGCAGGCCCGCTCGGCGCGATAGCACCACATGAACGCCTCGCCCGGCGTGCGGCCCATCGCGATCATGCCGTGGTTGCGCAGGAACAGCACGTTGTAGTGGCCCACGGCGGCGGCGATGCGGTCGCGCTCGCCGGGGTCGGTCTCGATGCCGGCATAGTCGTAATAGCCCGCGTGCGCGATCACGTGCAGCGCATGCTGCGTGATCGGCAGCAGCCCGTCCTTCTGCGTGGCGACGCCGACATTGGCCTGGGTATGGGTGTGGATCGCGCAGGTCACGTCGGGCCGGGCGCCGAGCACCGCGCCGTGGATCGTGACGCCCGCCGGGTTGGGCTTGTGGTTGCTGTCCGACAGCACGTTGCCGTCGTGATCGACCTTGAGCAGCATCGACGCCGTCATCTCCTCCCACAGGAAGCCGTAGGGGTTGAGGAGGAAGTGATCCGGCTCCCCCGGCACGCGGTGCGAGATGTGCGTGCCGAGCAGGTCCGACCAGCCATACAGATCGACCAGCCGGTAGAGCGCCGCCAGGTCGATGCGTGCCTGCCACTCGCCGTCGGTCGGTGTCGCCATGGTCCGATCCCACCGCTGCCGTGTGCGATCCGGGCCCCGAGTATGGCAAGGACGGGGGGGGAAGCAAATGGCGCAATCTTTAGGCAGCTTCCTCTATGAAATCACGCGATCCGTGATTCCGGGATTGACCCGAGATGCGATTTCGCCTATATCTCCCTCATCATGGGGCGGGGCGGATGAAAATTGAGTACGCGGACTCCCAAGGTCTGGAGCGCGCCGAGAAAGACCCGCGCTTCGATGCTGAACTTGGGCCGATCCTCGTCAATGCGTTCCGGGACAAGGTCGACTTTTTGCGTAGCTGTCACACGGAGCAAGACATTCGAGCGATGAAGTCGCTGCACTTTGAGAAGCTAAAGGGGAACCGGCGTCATCAATACTCAATCAAACTCAAACATGACGCGAAACGCTTGATCTTCCAGATCATCGATAGGAGCGATCACAAGGTGATCCAGATCGATGAAGTAGCCGATTACCACTGAGGGGAAGGAACATGTCCGACGTATTGCCTCTAGCGCCCCGTCCTCCCGGAAAGTGGGTCGAGGACGAGTTGGAGGCGCGGGGGTGGACACAGCTAGACCTTGCGGAGATTTTGGGCCGTCCGCCACAGCTTGTGAGTGAGATCGTGAGCGGGAAGCGCGGGATCACGCCCGAAACCGCCATGGGACTGGCCGATGCATTTGGAACCTCGCCAGAGCTTTGGATGAATCTGGAGACGCGCTATCAACTCGCAAAATCAATTGCGGATGCTGGACCGACCGTAAAGGATGCGCGCGTTCGCCGTGCCAGGCTCTATACATATCCGGTCCGTGAGATGGGTAGGCGCGGCTGGATAGAGCCTTCTTCAAACATCAATGTGTTGGAGCATCAAATTGAGGCTTTCTTTGGTGCTCCTTTGGATAAAATCCAACACTTCCAGCATGCCCCGAAGAAGACGAATTCTTCAGTACCGGGTGCGACTCCGGCCCAACTAGCGTGGCTCTATAGAGCAAAGATGCTCGCTACCACATTGCAGGTGGGTGCCTATTCGGAAAAAGCACTTCGAGGAGCGGAGCAGAGCTTGCGCGGGTTTATGCATGAGCCTGTGGAAATCCGCCATGTTCCTAAGCTTCTGGCAGGCGCTGGCGTGCGCTATTTGATTGTAGAAGCGCTTCCTGGTAGCAAAATTGATGGTGCATCCTTTTGGCTTAATGCGCGCAGCCCGGTTATCGCAATGAGCACGAGGCTGGATCGCATTGACAATTTTTGGTTTGTCCTCCGTCATGAGATCGAACATGTGATCCAGAAGGACGCGCTTCAGGACGCGCCGATAATTGATATCGCAATTGATGAGATGACATCCGACGGCATTCCACCTGAGGAGAAACGCGCCAATCTCGCAGCTCAGGAATATTGCGTGTCAGATTACGAAATGCAACGATTTATCGCGCGAGTCAAACCTCTATATTCTGAGAAGAACATCGTGCAATTTGCCGAGCGGATTGGTGTTCATCCGGGATTGGTCGTTGGTCAGTTGCACAACCGCGGAGAGATGCACTGGAAGAATCTTCGCAAGCTCCTTGTTAAAGTGAGAGAGATTGTCACATCATCAGCACTTACTGATGGATGGGGCTCAATCCCGCAAGTCAGAGCATAAGCAGAGGACCCAATGGCAACATACACTGAGCAACTCCAGCGTATCTGGAGCCTGTATGAAGAGGCCGGAGAGTTCTATGCCAGCTACGGCCCATGACGTCGCCAGTTGGGCGATCAGAAAGCGCCTGTGGCAACCACGGCCATCGGACATCGTAGATGATTGTGCGGAAGAGTTGTCCAGGGCTGCGCGCGAGCACTATCTCACAGATGCAAAGGGGCGGCGGGTTCGAGCTAAACATGCGGCACGGATCAGCCGGGACGGGAAGCAGTTTTCTCTTTGGGCTGACATTCGCACCGCGCCGCGAACTCACATGGAGTTAGCCTTCCGCCAACGCCGAAATCAAATCGTTGGAGATTGTCGTCAGCTTAAGCAAGACGTGGACTCGTATAATGACGGTCACGCAGCGGCGCCCCCAATTCCGATGCTTTGGGACTTCACAGACGATTTAGAGGAAGCTGGCTGATTATTTCGTCTTGCGCCACCGTGTTTGCGCGGTCGTTCTAAAAGGTTCCGACCGATGCTCTGGTGCTAGCGCGAGAGCACGTGCCCTGCCGCCCTTGCCGCCGCCTCGCCGCGCGTACTCCTTCCCCTCGCGGGCCGGTGTATCCTCTTCGACTTGGCCGGTCGCGATCTGCGAGCCGCGCACGGCAGCATCGATCACGTCGGCGGGGCGCTTCTCGTCTTTGGGTCCCTTGGGCACGATCTTGATATCGCGTGCCCTACCGGGTTTGTCAGACCGCCTCAGTCGACATCGCCCGACGCATCAGATTTCAAACTGAGACAGTCCCAGTCGGCGTTCTGGATTGCTTCGCCTCGGGCCGTGGCCCAAGGCTCGCAACGACGGCCCGCTTGACAATAGGATCAAATGCCTGTATAACGGCGCGGCGACCCATTGATCTCGCAGGGATGGAAAGCGACCTGGGGGATTTTTCGGGCGCGCTGGGCGAAATTCGTTCAGGAACAAGGGGTTACCGTCTGACAGGCGCCTCTGCCGGGGTTCCTTGAGGTTCCCTTGAGGCTCCTTCGGGTTACCTTGGGTTCCTTCAGGTTCCTTCGGTTTCGGCCGGCGGTCGCGCCTGTCGCACCGGTCGCGCCGGTTTCACGAGTTGAGGGGATCGATTACAGTCCGGCCATGGCGACAAATCCGAAATCCGCCGCGCCGGGCGCCGACATCCCGGCCGAGTTCATGCGTAAGGCCGAGACCCTGTCGGAGGCGCTGCCCTACATGCGCCGCTACGCGGGCTCGACCTTCGTGGTGAAGTATGGCGGCCACGCGATGGGCGAGGAGCAGCTCGCGCGCGACTTCGCCCGCGACATCGTGCTGCTGCGCCAGGTCGGCATCAACCCGGTGGTGGTCCATGGCGGCGGGCCGCAGATCGGCCAGATGCTCGAGCGGCTGAAGATCAAGTCGTCCTTCGTCGACGGGCTGCGCGTCACCGACCAGGCCACCGTCGAGATCGTCGAGATGGTCCTGTCCGGCTCGATCAACAAGCAGATCGTCACCGCCATCAACGCGGCGGGCGGCTCGGCGGTCGGGCTGTCGGGCAAGGATGGCGGGCTGATCGAGGCCGAGAAGCTGACCCGCACGCGGCGCGATCCGGATTCGAACATCGAGAGCGTGCTGGACCTCGGCTTCGTCGGCGAACCCTCGCGCGTCAACCCGCACGTGATCGAGGCGTTCCGCTCGACCGACGTGATCCCGGTGATCGCGCCGATCGGGCTCGGGCGCGACGGCACCACCTACAACATCAACGCCGACACGGCGGCGGGCGCGGTCGCGGCCGCGCTGTCGGCCCGGCGGCTTTTGATGCTGACCGACGTGAGGGGCGTGCTCGACGCAAAGGGCAGGCTGGTCGAGGAGATGACCGCCGAGGAGGCGCGCGGCTATATCGCCGACGGCACCATCTCGGGCGGGATGATCCCCAAGGTCGAGACCTGCCTCGCCGCGGTCGAGGCGGGGGTCGAGGCCGCGGTGATCCTCGACGGGCGCGTGCCGCATGCCATCCTGCTCGAGATCTTCACCGAGCACGGCGTCGGCACGCTCATTCGCAGGGACGGCGCCGCGCGGCGCTGAGAGGCGGGGCTCCATGGCGCCCGTGCCGGCCGACGAATTCTACAGCCAGGTTCCGCCCTTCGACCGGTTCGAGGAGGTGGCGGACGAGGCGCGCTACCGCCCGCTGCCGGCGGATTGGTGGGTCGGGGTCGCCGACGTGGTGAATTCGACCGCCGCCATCGCCCAGGGTCGCTACAAGGCGGTCAACGTGGTCGGCGCCAGCGTGATCGCCGGCGTCTCCAACGCCACGGGCCGCCAGCCCTTTCCGTTCGTGTTCGGCGGCGATGGCGCGGCCTTCGCGGTGCCCGGCGCGTGGCGCGAAGCGGCGGCGGCGGCGCTGGCCGCCGCGCAGGTCTGGGCGCAGGAGGAGGTGGGGCTCGCGCTCCGCGCCGCGCTGGTGCCGCTCGCCGACATCCGCGCCGCCGGGTGCGACGTCGCCGTCGCGCGCTTCCGCGTGGCGCCGGCGCTCGCCTACGCCATGTTCGCGGGCGGCGGGGTCGCCTGGGCCGAGGCCGAGATGAAGGCGGGGCGCTATGCGGTGCCGCCCGCCGCGGCCGGCGCGCGGCCCGACCTGACCGGGCTGTCCTGCCGGTTCCGGCCGATCGAATCCCAGGAGGGCGAGGTGGTGTCGCTGCTGGTGCGACCGCGCGACGGCGTGGCGCCCGCCGATTTCGCCACGCTGGTGCGCCGCCTGCTCGAGATCGTCGGCACCGCCGCGCGCGGCGGCAGCCCGATGCCCGCCGAGGGGCCGCGCTTCGCCTGGCCGCCGCAAAATCTCGGGCTCGAGGTGCGCACCACGCGCGGGACGCGGCCGGGCGTGCTGTGGGGCGCGTTCATCCTGGCCCAGCACACGGTGCTGAACGTGTTCCACGCGCTGGGGGCGAAGCTGCCGGGCTTCGACCCGCGCGTCTATCGCCGCGAACTGGCGGCCAACACCGATTTCCGCAAGTACGACGACGGGCTGAAGCTCACCGTCGAATGCACTCCCGACGTGGTGGCCCGCCTCGAGGTGGCGCTGGAGCGCGCGGGGATCGAGGGCGTCGCCGATTATGGGATGCACCGCCAGGCGGCGGCGCTGATGACGTGCTTCGTGCCCGACCCCTTCGCCAAGGACCACGTGCATTTCGTCGATGGCGCGGCCGGCGGCTATGCCAAGGCGGCCGAGATGCTGAAGGCGCAGATCGCCCGGCGCGCGGAGGAGAAGATCGCCCCCTAGTTCCGGCCCTTGGGCTTCCTGACCTTCTTGCCCTTGGCCTCCTGCTCCTCGCGCCACAGCCGGACCAGCGCCTGGCCGCCCTCGTTGATGGCGGAGAAGCCGTTGAACAGGACGGCGATCTCGACCGCCTTGTGCAGCTCGGCCCAGCTCGCGCCGTACTTGCGCGCCGCCTTGGCGTGCCAGTACGTGCCCGCCGAGGCGCGCGCGGCGAGGTGCGAGACGGCCATGAGCTGGCGCGTCTTGTCGTCGAGCGCGCCTTCGAACAGCGCCGTGGCGCGGAAGGCTTCCAGCGACTCGGTGAATTCCGGCGCGTGCTCGACGCCCAGCGCCATGCGCTGGTTCGGGAACAGCGGGAATTCGCCGAACGGTTCCACGTAGGTCGCGTCGACCAGTTTCCGGAGCGCCTTGGGCAGCTTGTCGGCCATGTCCCCCTCGCGATGGATCAGGTGTTGCGGCGCGCGCGCGTGGCGGCGGTGCGCCGGCGCGCCGTGGTGCGCGGGGCGGCCGCCTCGGTGGCGAACTCGCCCGGCGCGGTGATCTCCAGCATTTCGAGATCGGCGGAGTAGTCGATCAGGTCGTGCACGATGCCGGGCGGCTGGTGCACGCAGTCGCCCTTGCGCACGGTGAACTCGCCCTCGCCCTCGTAGAAGAATTTCGCCCAGCCCTTCAGGATGTAGACGAGCTGGAAGTCGAGCCGGTGGCGGTGCCGGCCCATCGGCTTTCCGAGCCGGCGCCGCGCGCGGATCACGTGCGCGCCGTAGCGCCCGCCGGTCGCCTCGCGCACGCCGAGGTCGCGATACTCGAACACCGGCCTGAGCCCGCCGCCCGCGAAGGCGCTGTCGCGGGTCGTCGCGACCGCGAATTTCATCGGCTTCCTGGGCTTCTTCGAGCTTCCGGACGTCTTTTGCTTTGTCGCCATCTTCTCGCTCCCCGCGCGCAATCATAGCGCGGGCGGGCAGGAAACGCATTCCCGGCTTGTCAAAAGTTAGTGCCGCGCCGCCGGGGCCGCGCTTCACTGCGCGCACAGAAACTGTCCGCTGCTGCGTGTTCCATCCAGACCGTCTTATCGGTTCCCAAGTCGGGGGTAGCCGAAGTGAAGCTACGTGTGAAGCCCGTCGAGGGCTGTGGCTGGTTCAGTGCCGGCCCGCCCACCCATCGCGTCGAAACCCCGTCCGAATTCGAGTTGAATGTTCCGGTACCCGCTTCGGGTGCGCCGCCGCCGTTGCTGATCGGGCTGGTCGCCGATCCGACGCATCTGCTCGGCGGGCTGTGGGTGCTTCTCGAATGCCGCCAGCAGGCGGGCGCGCCGTTCTACGTGCTGCGCGCCTTCATGGAGGACCCGCGGCTGTTCGCCCGGCGCAACCTGTCGCGCGTGCAGCCGCCCTTCTCGGGCTTCGCCCGGATCGCCGGGACGGAATGACGGGTCGGGAATGCCGGAGCCGCGAGAAGGTGGTGCCGCCTGCAGGACTTCGAACCTGCGACCCTCGCATTACGAATGCGATGCTCTACCAACTGAGCTAAGGCGGCGCGTCGCGACGGGGCGGAAGTTACGCCCCGCGCGAAGGAGCGTCAATCGCGGGCGGCGATACGGCCGCTTGCGTCGGGCCGGCGGGCGTCTGGCCCTCCGGCGGCGCGGGCGCGGCGGCGGGCAGGGCGGCGGCGGGTGCCGCCTCCTCGCGTCCCAGCGCAGCCGGCGCCGCGCGCTCGGGCGCGGTCCAGTCGATCGTGGCGAAGGCCCCGCAGGCGGGGCACAGCGCGCTCCATTCGGCGGTCTCGGCGCCGCACGCATTGCACAGCCAGGCGGGATCGGGCGGCGCCGCGGCGGCGCGCATCAGCCAGTCGCGCTCGGCGCCCGCATCGTGCGAATCCTCGGCGGCCAGGCGGGCGCGCAGCCGGCAGGCGCGCGCACCGGGCGGCCCGTCGGCGGTCAGCGCGTCGAGCTCGCGCGCCGCGATCGCCCACAGCCGGGCGTCGAGCGCCGCCTCGGCGAGGGCGAGGCGGCTTTCCGGATGGCGCGGATTGGCCCGGATCAGCGATTCGACGTGGCTATAGCGCTCGGCATTGTCGCCGTCGCGCGACTCGCAGGTAGAGGCGCAGCAGCTCGGGATGCGGCGTGCGCGGCCACGCCGCCTCGATCAGCTTGCGCGCGGTGCGGCGGTTGCCGGCGGCGGCCTCGATGCGGGCGCGGCCGATGGCGGCGGCGGCGAACTCGGGATCGGCGCGCAGCGCCTTGCGGGCGTGGCGCGCGCGCCGCGGCGAGCTGGCCGGTCTCGCGCTCGGTGGCGGCGAGGGCGAGGTCCGCCGCCGCCTCCTTGCGCCGCGCGTCGGCGGCGCCCGAGCGCGCGCGCCTTGGCGGCGCGGTTCAGCGTGTCCAGCGCCTCGTGCCAGCGCCCGGCGCGCGCCTGGTCGTCGAGCAAAGCGCGCATCACCCACGGCGTGTTGCGGCCGCATGGCGTGGGCGCGCTCGATCAGGCGGCGCATCTCGACGCGGTCGCCGGCGCGCTCGGCCTGCATCAGAAGGCCGCGCACGCCGAGGAACGCGGTCTCCGGCCGCTCGAGCATCGCGGTGAAGTAGCGCTGCGCCGCCGCCTCGTCGCCGCCGAGCTGGGCCGCCTGGGCGGCGAGCAGCATGGTGAGCGGCGGATCGGCGAGCAGGGAGTCGGCGCGTTTGGACTGGCGCGCGGCCTCGGCGGCGTCGCCGGCGGCCACCGCCACCATCCCCTGGGTCAGCGCGCGGTAGCCGCGCTCGCGCCTGCCGCATCCGGCGCGACGCCGCGAACCGGCCGGGCGCGCCGCCGACCGAGGCGAACAGGTCGAACAGCCCGGCCAGCACCACGGCGAGCACGGCGACGCGCGAACACCAGGAACGCGACGGTCGTGTCGACGCGCCAGCCCTGCCATTCGAGCGTCACGCTGCCCGGCCGGTCGGCGAGCCAGGCGCCGCCGGCGGCCAGCGCGGCGAAGACGGCGACGAGGATCAGCGTCCGGATCATTGCGCCGGCTGCGCGTGGGCTGGCTGGGCCTGCGGGGCCGGCTTGCGGCGCGGGGCTCGGCGCGGGGTTCGGCGCAGGCTGCGGCGGCGGGGTGCGGCGCCGGCTGCTGGTGCGGGGCTCGGCGCCGTCGGCTCGCCGGTTCGGGATGCAGGTAGGTCTTCATGGCGAGGTCGGAGATCGCCTTTGCCGCGCCGAGCGCGTCGCAGCCGGGCGCGGGCATCGGCGAGCCAGTCGGAGGCCGCCTGGGCCGGCGCGCCCTGAAGCTTCTCACCTCGTCGACCGCGCCGGACAGGTCGCCGGCATGCAGGTCAGCCTCGGCGCGCGCGACGATGGCCGCCGGCGCGTCGCCCTGTGGCATGAGCGCCGGTGCGCCGGATGGTGACCAGCGCCGACAGGCGCCCGAGCAGGCGGTCGGTCCAGCTCGCCCCGGGCGGGGCGATCGCGGCGCGCGTCACCGCGTCGGCCACCTTGGGGAAGCGCGCGGCGAGCGTCTCGTAGCGTCGGCACGCCCTGGCGCGCGTGGGGCAGCAGGGTCGCCACCTGGTGCTGCATGTCCATGTCGTTCTTCGCCAGCGCCGCGACGGTGGCGAGCGGCGTGGCGTAGGGCTGGCCGGTGCGCACCGCCTCGGCGAGCGACGCGGCGGCGACGACCAGCCCGGCGCCCTCGCGCGCCGCGGCCTTCTGCGCCTTCTCCAGCGCGGCGACGCGCGCTTGCAGCGCCTTCGCCGTGTCGGCGAGTCGCGGCCAGCCGGTCGCCCTGGCCGGAAAGGTCGCCGAGCCTGGATTCGAGCGCGTCGAGACGCTGGCCGATCGCGTCGAGCTGCCGGCCGAGCTGGGCGGCGCTGCCGGTCGACTGGGCGAGCTTGCCGACCCGGTCGTCGAGCGCGGCGAGCTTCTGCGGCAGCGCGTCGAGCGCCTTGGCGTTGGCGTCGGCCTTGCGCCGATCTCGTCCTGGCGCTTGGCGGCTCCTGGACTGCAGCGCCGCCAGCTGCGATTTGAGCGCGGCGAATCGGATCGAGCGCTGTCGATCGCGCGCGGCGCCGCCCGGCGCCGAGCCCGACCGCCGGCCCCCACAACGGCCAGGTTCCGGCCGCTGCGCCCGCCAGCGCGACGATCAGGGCGAGCGACCGCGATCGCGATGGGCGCGCGCGACGCGCGGCGGCGGCGGCGGGCGGGGTCGGTCGGGCGTCGGCGGGTTGTCGTCCATGGGCGGATCCGCTGCGGCGGGAAGATGGGCATCGAGCGCGGCGAGCAGCGCGTCCTGGGTCGGGCCGGTCGGCCACCGCGACCGCGCGCCACGGGAGCGGCGCCGAGCGCGTCGGCCGACGGCTGCGGACAGGCGACCGCGGCGACCGGCGCCGTCGCCTCGGCGAGCCCGGCCGCGCGGACGAGGACGGCGAAGATCTCGGCGGTGCGCGGCGAGAAGAACAGGGCGGCGTCGAGCGTGCCCTCGGCAAGCGCGTGCGCGCGTCTCGTCGGCGAGCGCGCTCGGCCGGCACGGCGCGGTAGAGCTCGGCCGCGCGCACCTCGAACCCGGCGACTTCGAGGGCGCCGGCGAGATCGCCGGCGGCGTCGGTCCCGCGCGCATGCACCAGCGCGCCGTCCTTCGGGTCGCATTCGTCGACGACCAGCCGGGCGAGGGCCGCGGAATCGCCGGCCGCGCTCTTCACGTCGGCGAAGCCCGCCTGCGCGCGCCGCGGCGGCGGTCGCGTCGCCGACCGCGTAGGCCGGAAGGTCGCGCCGCGCCGTGCGCCTGCGCGAAGGCGCGCACGCCGTTGGCGCTGGTGAACAGCACCGCCTGCACGCCGTCGAGCGGGAGGTGCGCGTCCTCGACCGGCTCGATCCGCAGCATCGGGTCGACCAGCGGCTCGATCCCGCGGGCGCGCAGCGCGTCCGCCAAGGCCGCCGAATCCTCGGCCGGCCGGGTGACGAGGGCGCGCGTCACTATCCGAAGAACCCCGGGGGCGCGCGCCGGCGCAGCGCCGCGCCCACCATCGCGCCCAGCCGCTCGGCCTCGGCCGCCGGGCCCCGGGCCCGCGATTCGACGAAACTTGCTGCCGTCGGGCAGGGCGATCTGGCCGCGCACGGCGATGTCGGCGCCTTCCAGCGTGGCGAGCACGGCGACCGGCGTGACGCAGGTGCCGCCGAGTATGGCGAGGGCGGCGCGCTCGGCGGTGACGCGCACCATGGTTTCGGCGTGGCTCGCCGTGCCCAGAAGGTCGCGCAGCGCCGCGTCGCCGGCGCGGCATTCGGCGCCGACGGCGCCCTGGCATCGCGGCGGGCAGCAGCTCGTCGGGCTCGAGCACGCAGGTGATGGCGTCGATCGCGCCCGAGCCGGCGCAGCCCGGCGACGGCCAGGATCGTGGCGTCGACCTCGCCCGCCGCCAGCTTGGCGAGGCGCGTCTCGACATTGCCGCGGAACTCGACCATGCGGAGGTCGGGCCGCATGTTGAGCAGCAGCGCGCGCCGCCGGGGCGAGGAGGTGCCCACGGTCGCGCCCTCGGGCAGGGTGGAGACCGAGTGGGCATCGCGCGCGATCAGCGCGTCGCGCGGGTCCTCGCGCTCCAGCACGCAGGCGAGCGCCAGCCCCTCCGGGCCGCTCGGCCGGCACGTCCTTCATCGAATGGACGGCGAGGTCGACGCGGCCATCCAGCACCGCCTCGTCCAGCTCCTTGACGAACAGGCCCTTGCCGCCCTCCTCGGCGAGCGGGCGCTCGGTCTTGTCGCCCGAGGTGCGGATCGGCACCAGCTCGACCGCGCCTTCGGCCGGCCAGGGCCGGATCGGCCGCGACCAGCGCATCGCGCATCGCGTTCGCCTGCACGAGCGCCAGCCGGCTGCCGCGCGTGCCTATCCTGATCCGTGCCGCCATGGCCCAACCATTAACCCACGAGCGGTTCGCGGCAAAGATGTTTGGGGTAGATTGGCGCCCATGCTGGTCCTGGGCATCGAGACGAGCTGCGACGAGACCGCGGCGGCGGTGGTGGACGAGGCGCGCCATATCCGCGCCGACGTGGTGCTGAGCCAGCTTGCCGACCATCGCCCGTTCGGCGGAATCGTGCCCGAGATCGCGGCGCGCGCCCATCTCGACGCGCTCGATTCCATCGTGGCGCGCGCGCTGGACGAGGCGGGGATCGGGCTTCGGCGAGCTCGACGCGGTGGCGGCGACCGGCGGGCCGGGCCTGATCGGCGGGGTGATCGTCGGGGTGATGACGGCCAAGGCCATCGCCGCCGCGCGCGGCATCCCGTTCGTCGCGGTCAACCACCTGGAAGGCCACGCCCTGACCGCGCGGCTGACCGACGGGATCGACTTCCCCTATCTGGTGCTGCTGGCGACCGGCGGGCACTGCCAGCTTCTGATCGGCGAGGGGGTGGGGGCCTATCGCCGGCTCGGCACGACGCTCGACGACGCGGTGGGCGAGGCGTTCGACAAGGCGGCCAAGATGCTGGGCCTGCCCTATCCCGGCGGGCCCGAGATTGAACGCCTTGCAGCGGCGGGCGATGCGGGCCGGTTCGCCCTGCCGCGGCCGCTGAAGGGCCGGGCGGGCTGCGACTTCTCGTTCTCGGGGCTGAAGACGGCGGTGCGTCACGCCGTCGCGTCCCTGCCGCCGGGCGCGCTGGCGGCGCGCGACGTCGCCGATCTGGCGGCCGGGGTGCAGGCGGCGATCACGGAGGTCATGGTGGATCGAACGCGGAACGCCATAGCCGCGTTCCGTGCCGCCCATCCCGCCGGCCGGACGCTGGTGGTCGCGGGCGGGGTGGCGGCCAACCAGGCGCTGCGCGCCGGGCTCGGCGCACTGGCGGCGGAGGCGGGGCTCGATTTCCTGGCGCCGCCGCAGCGCCTGTGCACCGACAACGGCGCGATGATCGCCTGGGCCGGGCTCGAACGGCTGCGGCTCGGCTGGACCGATGGGCTCGATTTCGCGCCGCGGCCGCGCTGGCCGCTCGACCCCGACGCGCCCCGCGCGCTCGGCGCCGGGGTGAAGGCGTAGAGCCGCGGGCCGGCGATCCGTATTAGAGTGGGGGCGGAACTTGCGGAGAGCGACGATGGACGGAAGCGCCAAGACCCAGCGCCGCTTCGTGGTGCGCCAGCCCGACGAGGGCACGTCGTACTGGCAGCCGGTGCCGGCCAGCGGCTATGCCGAGGTGATGCTGACGCCCGCCGACACCGGCCATGACGGCTACTCGACCGGGTTCCAGACCGTCGCGCCGGGCGGGCGGGTGCGCGCGCACTCGCACGATGCCCAGGTCGAGCTGCAGGTCTGCTTCCGCGGCACCGGCCACATCGAGATCGACGGCGAGACGCATCCGCTATCGCCCGGCACGATGTGCTTCCTCGGGCACAACGCGATGCACGAGATCGTCAATGACGGGCCGGACGCGCTGGTCATGCTGTGGCTGATCGCGCCGGCCGGGCTGGAGGATTTCTTCGCCGCGATCGGCCGGGCGCGCACGCCGGGCGAGGCCGCGCCCGAGCCGTTCGCCCGCCCGACCGGCGTGGTCGAGATCGAGCGTTCCCTCGGCCTCCAGAACACGAAAGCCTGACCATGCCCAAGGCGAATATCGGCGACGCGGAGATCTATTACGAGGCGGCGGGCGATGGCCCGCCCGTCATGCTGGTGCCGGGGCTCGGCGGGATCGGCTCGTTCTGGGCGCCGCAGGTGGCGGGGCTCGCCGACCGGTTCCGCTGCATCACCCACGACCATCGCGGCTGCGGCCAGTCCACCCGGACGCAGGGTGCCTACACGGTCGAGGGCATGGCCGACGACACGCTGCGCCTGATGGATGCGCTCGGCATCGAGAAGGCGCATCTGGTCGGCCATTCGACCGGCGGCGCGATCGGCCAGATCATCGCGCTCGACCATCCCGAGCGGCTGGCAAGCCTGGTGCTCAGCGCGACCTGGGCGGGACCGGACCCGTTCTTCCGCCGCTGCTTCGAGATCCGCAAGGAGACGCTGTCGAAGCTGGGACTCGCCAGCTATCTGCGCGTCTCCAACGCGTTCCTGTGGGCGCCGGGCTGGATCAAGGACCACGATCCCGATCTTCTGCGCCAGGAGCAGGCGACACTCGCCAACCCGCCGGACCTCGAGATCGCGCTGGCGCGCATCGACGCCATCGTGCAGTTCGAGCGGCGCGGCAAGCTGGGGGCAGTCACGACTCCAACGCTGATCATCGTCGCCCGCGACGACATGGTGACGCCTCTGCACCTGTCCGAGGAGATCGCGGCCGAGATCAAGGGCGCGCGCCTCGTGCGGCTCGAAAGCGGCGGGCATTTCGTCCCCGCCGCCGACCCCGCCGCCTACAACGCGCCGGTGCGTTCGTTCCTCCTGGCGCAGGCTGGCTGACCCTTCCGCCTTGCGCGGCTATCGCGGATCGCACAGAGTCGCCCCGCCAGCGGCCGTCAGGGAGGACCGCCATGTTCCGCGCGACCGAGGGAGTGAAGCTCCCCACCACCATCATCGGCTCGCTGCCGCGGCCGTCCTGGTACACCGAGAATCTCGGACGGCGGAATTTCCGCGATGCGATGGTCGAGCTGAAGTTCCGCGAGCAGTATCTCGACACGGTCTCGCTCTATCTGCACGAGCAGGAGGCGGCCGGGCTCGACATCTGCACCGACGGCGACGCTCATTTCGATGCCGATGTCGGCGGGCATAGCTGGTTCTGCTACGCGCCGAACCATATGGACGGGTTCGGCGGCTCGAACCCCTACCGCGTCGACGGCGGGCGGGCCGGATTCGTCACGCCGCGCGGCCACATCATGCACGACGTGCTGGAGACGCGCGTGATGCCCGACCTGGTCGGCCCGGTCGGGCGCGGAAACCTGCAATACACCGACATCTGGAAGTCGGCCCAGCGCCAGACCACGAAGCCCGTCAAGTTCGGCACGATCACCGCCGAGCTGCTGGGGATGGGGGTGCGCGACTACCACTACAAGGATCTGCGCACGGCGATCCTCGCCATCGCCGAGGCGCTGAACGCCGAGCTCACCGAGCTTGCGGCCGCCGGTTGCCCCGCGATCCAGATCGAGGAGCCGCAGATCCACCTGCTGGCGGCGAAGGGGATCAGCGACAACGTGCTGACGCCTGACTTCATGGTCGAGGTGTTCAACGTGACGGTGCGGGGCCTGCGCGCCAGGACCGAGGTGTGGTGCCACACCTGCTGGGGCAACCCGGCGCAGCAGCGCCTGTTCCCGACGGTGCAGAGCTATTCGCCGGCGATTCCGTCGCTCGATCGCGTCGACGCCGACGTCATCACGTTCGAATCGTGCTCGTCGGGCGGGATCGATCTGCCCGAGATCGGCAAGGGCATCTCGGACGACAAGAAGGTCGCGATCGGGGTGATCGACCATCACACGCTGCAGGTCGAGACGCCCGACGAGGTGGCCGCCCAGGTGCGCGACGGGATCAAACACATCGGCGCCGACCGGCTGGTGCTGGCTTCCGATTGCGGCATGGGGCGCGAGGGGATGAGCCGGCGCCACGCCTTCTACAAGATGGTCTCGATCGTCCAGGGAACCAACAAGGTGCGCGCCGAGCAGGGCCTGCCCGAGGCGCCGTGCCTCGCCGCCGACAACCGCTACTCGATGGTGCTGGCGACTTCCTGATTGTCACCCCGGACGGCGCGCGAAGCGCTCGATCCGGGGCCCATGTTCCGGCAGAAGTAATGGGGCAATTGGATCCCGGCTCGCGCCGCAAACGCCGTTTGCGGCTTGGCCGGGATGACAAGCTTGAATGTGTTCAGCGTCGACCGAGCGCGACTCGATGGCGAGCCCGACCGCGATCAGTTTGGCGTCGCCCATCGTCTCGCCCATGACCATCAGCCCGACCGGGCCTTCGTCCGGCGTGTGGCAGGGGAGGGTGAGGGCGCAGCGGTCGAGATAGTTGCCGACCGAGGTGTTGCGCAGCATCAGGAAGTTGGTCGTACCGTAAAGCTGCTCGTCGGCATCGAGCGGCGCGATGGCGGGCGCGACCGTTGCCACGGTGGGCATCAGGATTGCGTCGTAGGCCGAGCTGCGCGCGGCGGCCTCGGCGATGGTGCGCGCGCGCGCGCGGCTAAGCTCGACATAGTCGGCGGCGTCGAGGTTCGCGCCGCGCCCGATGCGGACGCGCACGCGCGGATCGTACAGCTTGCCGCGCGCCTCGATGCGCTTGCGGTGGATGGCGTGGGCCTCGGCCGCCAGCACGCCGCCATGCGGCGTCTCGTCGGGGATGCGTGCGATCTCGGGGAAGTCGATCTCGGCGATGCGCGCGCCGGCGGCGGACAGGGCCGAAAGCGCCCGCGCGAAGGCGCGCCCGACCGTCTCGTCGAGACCGTCGAGCACGAAGGTCTTCGGCACACAGAAGCGCAGGCCCGCGATGCGGCAGCGCCTCGGGCACGATCGGCGGCGCGCCCGCCATCACGGCATCGACCAGCGCGCAGCACGCGACGGTCGGCGCGAGCGGGCCGACCGAATTGAGGCTGTAGGACAGCGGGAAGGCGCCGTCGCGCGGAATGCGCCGCGCGGTCGGCTTGAAGCCGGTGAGGCCGCACAGCGCGGCCGGGATGCGCACCGAGCCGCCGGTGTCGGTGCCGATGGCGAAGGCGGCCATGCCGTCGGCGACCGAGACCGCCGCGCCGGAGGAGGACCCGCCGGGGATGCGCCCGGTCGCCCGGTCCCACGGGTTGCGCGGCGTGTCGAAATGGGCGTTGAGGCCGAGGCCGGAATAGGCGAACTCGGTCATGTTGGTGCGCCCGACCACGATCGCACCGGCGGCGCGCAGCCGGGCGATGGCGGGCGCGTCGGAAGTGGCCGGCGGCTCCTCCGCCATCGATTTCGATGCGGCGGTGGTGACGTCGCCGGCAAGGTCGAACAAATCCTTGACCGAAACGGGAAGCCCCGCGAGCGGCGAGGGCACGATGCCGGCGCGGCGCAGCGAATCGCTCGCCGCGGCCGCCGCGCGCGCCTGGGCGTCGTGCACCTTGAGGAACGTGCGCCGCCCCTCGCCGGAGGTATCGGCGATGCGGGCGAGCGCGTCCTCCACCAGCCGGGCGGCGCTGGTGCGCCCGGCGGCGAGATCTGCGGCAAGCGAGAGAATGGGTGTCACGGGCGCCTCCGCGCGCGACGGTATGGGCCGCGCCCGAACCCGTCAAGCCGGCTGCGCGCTTGCGGCCGGGCAGGGCCGCCCGCTAGGGTGCGGCGGGGCCGCGGCACGCGCGGCGGGAGTGGATGAATGGCCGGACCGAAGGCCGGGGCGGCGCAGGCGCCGAGCCAGAGCGCGGTGGTTTTCACCGTGCTGCTGCCGTTTTCGCTCGGCTACTACATGTCCTATCTGTTCCGGGCGGTGAACGCGATCATCTCGCCCCACCTCGTCGCCGATATCGGGCTCGGCGCGGCCGAGCTCGGGCTTCTCACCAGCGTGTATTTCTTCGTGTTCGCGATCTGCCAGGTGCCGCTCGGGCTGATGCTCGACCGCTACGGGCCGCGGCGGGTGCAGTCGGTGCTGCTGCTGTTCGCCGCGTTCGGCGCGGCCCTGTTCGCCGTGGGCGACAGTTTCGCCGCGCTGACGATCGGGCGCGGCTGCATCGGGCTCGGCGTCTCGACCTGCCTGATGGCGTGCTTCAAGGCGAATGCGATGTGGTGGCCGCGCGACCGGCTGCCCTTGATGAACGGCTGCGCCACGGCGTTCGGCGCGCTCGGCGCGCTGTCCGCGACGATCCCGGTGGAGCTGCTGATTCCGCTGGTCGGCTGGCGCGGCGTCTTCTGGATCCTGTGCGCGCTGACGCTGGCGTCGGCCGCGTTTATCTTTTTCGCCGTGCCCGAGGCGCCGGGCGAGCGCGGCGGTCCGACCGACACGCTGAAGGCGCAGATCGCGGGGGTCGGCGCACATCTTCGGCAGCGCGATCTTCTGGCGGCTGTCGGTCGCGGCCTCGGTCAACACCGCCGCGGTGATGTCCTACCAGACGCTGTGGGCGGCGCCGTGGCTGCGCGACGTGGCGGGGCTCGATTCGGCGCAGGTCGCGAACGGGCTGTTCCTGTTCAACATCGGATTCCTGTGCGGCGTGTTCGGCTCGGGCGCGCTGGCCGACGCGGCGCTCAGGCGCGGCATTCCGCCGGTCTGGGGCGTGATCTTCGCGATCTTCGGCACGCTGACGGTCGAATCGATGTTCGCCATGAACGCGACGGCGATCGCGCTGCCGCTCTGCTTTGCCTTCGGCTGCTTCGGCTCGGCGGGCATCCTGGTCTACGCGCTCTATGGCCGCTATTTTCCCGCCAGCCTGGCGGGCCGAACCAACTCGGCACAGAACATGCTGTCTTTCGTGGTCGCGTTTGTCCTGCAGTGGGGCATCGGCGAGATCGTCGGGCAATGGCCCGCGCTGGCGGGCGGCGGCTATCCGCCGGCGGCGCACCAGGCCGGCATGCTGGCGACGCTCGCGGTGACGGCGGCGGCGGCGCTGTGGCTGGTCTGGCCGCGCCGCGGGGCCGGGCGCCTCGCATCCGTCCCGGAGGCGTGAGCGTGGCGGTGCCCGAGGACCGCACGTATCCGACGCGCCCCTATGTGGGGGTCGGCGTCGTGGTGTTCCGCGGCGACGAGGTGCTGCTGTGCAAGCGCGGCAAGGAGCCGCGGCGCGACGGCTGGTCGATCCCCGGCGGCGCGCAGGAGACCGGCGAGACCGTGTTCGAGGCGGGGCGGCGCGAGCTGGCCGAGGAGACCGGAATCGATGCCGAAATCTTCGCGCTGGTCGACGTGATCGATGCGATCAGCCGCGACGAGGACGGGCGCGTCCGCATGCACTACACGCTGGTGGACGTCGTGGGCGAATGGCGCGCGGGCGAGGCAGTGGCGGCCGACGACGTCGCTGACGTGATGTGGGTGCGGGTCGCCGAAATCGAGCGCTTCGTCACCTGGTCGGAGACGCTGCGGGTGATTCGCCTGGCAGCGGGGATGCGGCCCGCCCGGTGAACGCGCCGCCGGTCCACGACTGGCCCACGACCGTGGCCGAGGCGCGGGCGATCCAGGAATCTCTGGCGCATCGCGTCGAGACGCGCGACCGGTTCGGGCCGGTCCGCCGCGTCGCCGGGATCGACGTGGGGTTCGAGGGACCGGGCCGCGCCGCCATGGCGTGCGCCGCGATCGTCGTGCTCAGCTATCCAGAGCTTGCCGTGCTGGAGCGATGCGTGGCGCGCGCAGTGCCGAACTTCCCGTACGTGCCGGGCTATCTCTCGTTCCGCGAGCTGCCGGTCGTGCTCGAGGCGCTGGCACAAGTCTCGCGGCCGCCGGACCTGATCCTGTGCGACGGGCAGGGCCTCGCTCATCCGCGGCGGTTCGGGATCGCCTGCCATCTGGGCGTGCTCGCCGATATCCCGACGATCGGTGTCGCGAAATCGCTGCTGGTCGGCACTCATGGCGCGCTCGGTGAGGAGCGCGGCGCGACGGCGCCGCTCGTGGACAAGGAAGAGGTGATCGGGCTGGCGCTCAGGACCCGCGCCGGCACGCGGCCGGTCTATGTCTCGGTCGGCCACCGCGTGTCGCTCGCCAGCGCGGCCGGGATCGTGCTGGCCTGCGCGCCGCGCTACCGCCTGCCGGAGACGACGCGCCAGGCCGACTCGCTGTCGAAGCGGCGGGACTGACCGGCCGCACAAACGAAAAGGGGCGGCCGAAGCCGCCCCTTCGCGTTTCGATTCGGCCGCGACTAGAAGTCGAGGCGGAACGAGGTGACGAGCGCGAAGCCCGAGTTGTTGCCGGCGGCGTTGTTCGACTCCGACTTCCAGTGGGCATAGTCGAGCTCGGCCGCGGCCTTGATGCCCGGGGCCAACGTGCGGCCATAGGCGAGCATCGCGATCGTCGAGTGGTCATGTCCCGACCCAGCAACTCGGCTGCCTTCGATCTGGGCCGCGCAGGTAGGTCAGGCTGATCGCATTCGGGCCGAAGCGATAGATCATACCGGCGTTGTAGGCCTCGCCATCGGCAGACTCGCCGCCCGCGGGGCCAGCGAGAGTGCCGTTGCCCTGCTCGAAGTTCCAGTCGCGGTGCCAGCCGAACACGAAGCGGTACGGCCCGTAATCGACGCGAAAGCCGGTGCCGAACTGGCCCGGGTCGCGCTCGGCCGAAACCGCGGAGCCCGACGCCGCCTTGGCCGTTTCATAGCCAGCCGCGACGCCCAGCTTGAACTGATCGATGGCGAAGGTGTAGTTGGTCGCCAGCGACCAGCCATTGTGCCACGTCCCTGTGTGCCCCGCCAGGTGCTTGCCGACGACCGACAAGTCTTGCGAGCCATTAGGAGCGTAGGAGACGCCAACCTGCAGCCCGCCGATGCGCGGCGAGACATAGGTGATCTTGCTGGCGTCGTTGTCCCAGTTCTCCAGCTTCGGGTCGACAAGCAACGTGCTGAAAATCGAGCCGCCCGCGGCGCCGAAGCCTGCCGGCTGCGGAATAAAGTTCACCACGTCATAGGTCAGCGAATCGCCGGCGTTGGTCACGAAATAGGTCGTGTAGCCGGTGGTCATCAGCGAGGCCACCGGGTCGTCGTTGCCGAGGATGAGCTGGCCGAACCCGTTGCGAAGGGTCAGCGTCTGCTCGTCGATCTGGTTGTTGCCGACTGCCGCGGCGGAGTGGCCGCTGCCGGTCACTTCGAACTCGACGTGGGCGCGAACCTGCAGGCCATTGTCCAGCTTCGCCTGGCCGGTGAAGTGGATTTCCGCCTCGGTCTGCTGGTCGAACTGACCGGACGGGCCGCCGCCACCACCGGCGCCGGCAGTCCCGGTCGCAGTTCCGTTGCCCGTGAAGCCACTCGAGTCACGGAACGCGTAGCCGACGAACTGCTCCATGAAGCCGCCGACCTTGAGCTGGACCGGGTTCATCGCCTTGCCCTGCGCATGGGCGTGACCGGCCAAGCCGAACATCCCCGCGGCGACCAGCGCCGAGGTCGTCATGAGTCCCTTTTTCATATCCCCTCCACTTGCTCAGGTGACCGATACACTTTATCGCACCGGAGACGTTAACGACCGCTTTTCGCGCATAGGCCGCGATTGCGACAACAGCGCATAGCAGCATCCAGCGTCGGAAGCTAGCCTCACTACGCTGCGTTGACAAGAAAATTTTACCTTGTCGGCGCGTGAGATCCCAGCGGGATTCCGCCGCCTCCACTCCGATTCCCGACGCCCGCCGCTTGCGCAATGGGCGGGCGCCGAATCGCCTGTCATGGTAGCTTCATCCCGTGACCTTAGAGTTCGGTCCCATGGCTCTGGCCCCTCGGTTCCACGGCATTTCCGATCCGCCTTTCGGCAGCCGAGCCAAACTGCCTCGCCCGCGTCCAAACCCCAAGGAATCCGCCACTTGCGGCGGGCCGGCGGCGTTGCGCGCGGGCTTCACAGCCACATGCGGAGGACATCTTGGGCAAGCGTAGCGCGCGCAAAGCCGGTCATGAGATGCACGGAATCCACCCCCTGTTCGCCAACGCGGACCCGGCGCTCCCGCTCGCCGGCGACCCGGGCGCGGCGCGCTATGTGCGCAACGTCCGGCCGAAAAGCGCCAACCAGGCGGCCTTTGTCGAAGCGCTGGAGACCGCGCGGGTGGTCATCGCGCTGGGGCCGGCCGGGACCGGCAAGACCTTCCTCGCCATCGCCAAGGCCGTCGAGGCGCTGGAGGCGGGCACGGTGCGGCGAATCGTGCTGTGCCGGCCGGCGGTCGAGGCGGGCGAGAGCCTGGGCTACCTGCCGGGCGACCTGCATGCCAAGCTCGCCCCCTATCTGCGGCCGATCACCGACGCGCTGGGCGAGCGGCTGGGCGGCAAGCGGCTGCGCGCGCTGATCGCCGACGGCACGGTCGAGGTCGCGCCGGTCGCCTACATGCGCGGGCGCACGCTCAACCACGCCGCCGTCATCATCGACGAGGCGCAGAACTGCACGTTCGGCCAGCTCAAGATGCTGCTCACCCGGCTGGGCTGGCACTCGACCATGGTGCTGACCGGCGATCCCGACCAGAACGACCTGCTGCCCGGCCTGTCGGGCCTCAACGAGATCGCCTCACGGCTCGACGAGATGGCCGGGGTCGCCGTCATCCGGATGACCGATGCCGACGTGGTGCGCCACCCGATGGTGGCGGCGATGCTGTCGGTGCTGTAGCGGGAGGGGAAGGGGAAGCGGGAGCGGCCGGGGCGCGCCGCCCCGCCGCCCGCCTCTCTCACGCCTTCGGCGGCAGGCCGGCGATGTAGCCCACGGCGGCCGCCCGCCGGTGGCGGAAGCGCGAATCGATCAGCGGCGCGAGGCTTGCCTTCACCTGGTCGTGCAGCCCCTTCTCCCAGTCGCCGGGATGCTGGAAGTTGCTCATGATGTAGGCGAAGCCGTTGAGGTCATCGACGGCCTGCAGCCCGGTCGACTCCGCCCCGGCCGGGCAGGAGAGGATGCGCGCCAGCCTGCCGGTGTCGACGTTGTAGGCCCACAGGAAGTTGTTCACGTGGTTGCCGCGAATCCTCGCCGATGAACAGCGTCCGCAGCCGTTCCGAAAATTTGAGATTGTCGGGATTGGCGACCCGGTCGGGATCGGCGGTGTTGCCGAGCGCGTCGGGCGCCGCCAGGTCGCGCCCCGACCAGCGCCGGGACGGCGCGCATCGCGCACCGGCACCCAGGCGCTCGGCGATCGGCTTGCCCGCGCTGTCGGTGCCGCCGTCGGCCAGAGTCACGCCATAGACCGCGCCGGCCTCGATCGGCGCGACCTTGATGCCGCTCTTCCCGTCCGACATCGACTTATAGATGTAGGACATGGCGAGGTAGGCGGTCCGGTCCTTGGCGTTGACGGTGACGCCCTCCATCTTGGTGAAGGCGAGCGTGCCGCCCACGGTCGGTGCGTAGCGGTGCGTCTCGAGGAACGCGGCCGCCTTCTCCATGCCCGGCCTGAACTTCACCCACTGGCGCTTGCCGCCGAATCCGATCGAAGAGAAGGACGGATCGTGCGGGTCGGCGGTCTTCACCTCGACGATGTCGGCGGCGGTCAGCGTGTCGGCCAGATGCTCGATCTCGGCGCTGGTGGCGTGGCCGAGCGCGATCCAGGACAGGTCGAACGCGCCGCCCGCCTCCAGCGCCTCGCCCGGGCGCTGCGCCACCTTGGCGACGTAGAGCGTGCCGGCGGAAAGGTCCTCGCGGCCGGTCGGCGACGAACATGAACAGCCCGCCATTCGTCGCATCGTCGCCCATCAGCACGGTGCGCCGGTCGGGCATGACCTGCACCAGCTCGTGCGAGATGCGGCCGAGGCAGTAATGCTTCTTCAGCGTGCCGGTGCCGTCGGCGTTCACCACCACCTCGGGCAAATGGCCGTAATGGTAGGGGTTCGCCTTGTCCGGATCGCCGTACAGGTTCCGGCTGTACGCGCGGAACCGGGCGTTCCTGGCGATGGTCGTCGCGTCGGGCTCGTACTCCTCGCTCGCGAGATGCGTGTTCCAGGGCGACAGGCTCGCCCCGCAGGTGATCCACAGCCCGTGCGCGGCGGCGGAATCGACCGTTCGGTAGGCGACCAGCTTCAGCGCGCCCGAGCGCGGGTCCTGGTCGAGCGTGAGCACGGCGATCGGCGAGGGGAGCTGGCCGTACATCCTCTCGTCGGCCGCGTTACGCGAGGTGTACTCGAACTGCACGACGGCGAAGACGGTGTTGCCGGCAACGCCGGGCGCGCGCGCCCCGTCCCTCGCCAGCAGGCTGTAGCCGTCCGGGCAGTCGGAGAAGAACTGGGTGGGCGTCGGGCCGCTGTGGTCCATGATCGGCTTGCCGGCGATGTCGTAATACCCGCCGGCCAAGGTCGTGCCGCCCGCGCCGTCCGGCACCGCGTCGCCGGTCAGGAACAGCTTCCGGTAGCCCAGCCGGAAGCTCTGCACGCCGCCCTCGCCGCCGCTCACCACCATGTGGGATTCGACCGTCGTCTGCGCCTGCGCCGACGGGGTCGCCGGCGCGGCCATGCCGATGAACTCGGCCGTGACCGGGCCGGCCGCGCCGGTCGTCGCCGCAGCCCGCGCCACGCGCGACGGCGCCCAGGACGGTGAAGCCGGCCACCGGGATCAGCGGCGCTCCGGCGAGCAGTCGCAGCACCTCGCGGCGCGAGGAACGGGCAGCTTCGGTCATGGAGGATCCTTTCGATCAGGCCGTGCAATCATGACCTGCGAACTTTTCCGTTCCATGACAGACGGACCTTCTGCCCGTCCCGCGCGCCGCACGGCTCACAGTGTAGGCGAGACCTCCTCCAGCACGCGGCCGCGCGTCTCGACGGCAAACGAGACGCAAACCAGCCCGCCGATCAGCGCCGACACGCCGAACATCACGAACACGGCGTTGAGACCCCAGTTGCTCAGGACGAACCCGACCGCGAGCGGGCCGACCATCGAGGCGCCGCGCTGCCACGCCCCGGCGACGCCGCCGCCCAGCGCCCGCATGTGGTTCGGGTAGCTCTCCGCCGTGTAGGTGGCGAGGCCGAGCGCCAGCGGGGTGATGAAGGCGAAGCCGATGCAGACCAGCGTCAGGACCTCTTCCGCCGACACCTGGCCGAGGAAGATGAAGGCGAGCAGCGGCAGGCAACCGACGAGGAAGCCGATCGAGAACAGCCGTTTGCGGCCGATCGCGTCCAGCAGCCACACGGTGGCGAAAGCCCCGATCAGCCCGATCCCCTGCAGCACGAATCCGTAGGTCAGCGACTGCTGCAGCGGCAGCTTGTACACCGTGCGGAACAGCGACGGCGCCCATGCCGTCAGCCCGTAGGTGATGAAGTAGGCGCAGATCCACAGAAGCCAGATCACCACCGTGCGCTTGCCATAGAGGCCCTTGAACAGGTCGCCGAACCTCGTGTCGGCCTGGATCACCGGCGGCAGTTGCGGCAGGCAGCGGCGGCAGGGTCTTGCCTTCGGACGTCGCCACCCGCTCGATGCGCTCGATCGACCGCGTCGCGTCGGCGGCGCGGCCCTTGCTCGCCAGCCAGCGCGGCGATTCCGGCAGCGCCGAGCGCATCGGGAACACGATAAGTGCCGGCACCGCCCCGATGACGAACATCCACCGCCAGCCGAGATGCGGCACCACCCAGATGCCGACCAGGGCGCAGATGAACAGGCCGATGGCGAACAGCACCTGCAGGCCGAGCGAGAAGCGCCCGCGCCGTTCGGCCTTGGCGAACTCGTTGATGTAGGCGGCCATGATCGGCACCTCGCCGCCGAGGCCCAGCCCCTGCACGAAGCGGGTCCAGAAAAGCTGGTCGTAGGTCACGACGAATGCGCAGGCGAGCGAGCCCAGCGTGAAGATCAGCAGCGTCACCATCGCCGTCGGGATGCGGCCCCACCGCTCGGCCGCCCAGCCGGCGACGATGGACCCGATGAGCTGGCCGGCGAAGCCGATCGAGATCAGCGCGCCGATCTGGCCGGGCGCCAGCTTCCACATCCCGATCAGCGCCGGCAGCACGATGGCGATGGCGAGCGAATTGAAGGCGTCGAAAAACCAGGCGGTCCCGAAGATCAGCCGCATGCGGGTATGCCAAGAACAGTAGGGCAGCCGCTCGAGCCGGGCGTTGATCTCCCTCAGGCTGCCGCCGGCGCCGGCGGCCTCGCCGATATTGGCCATGTTCGTCCCCCTTCCCAAGGCCGCGGCGGACGGCCCGCCCCGGCATCCCGAACGGGTCGATGTTACACCCGGGGGTGATTCTGCGAAGCGGGCGATTGATTTAGCTCAACGGCCGCGTGCGCCGCCGTGCTAAGGAAGGCGTACTCCGCGCCTCGCCACCCGGCGTGCGCGCGGGCCCAGAAAGAGGGGAGAGAATCCATGATCCGGACCATCGTCGTCGCCTTCGACGGCTCCGACCACGCCAGGAAGGCGCTGGCGCTCGCCGGTGAGATCGGGGCCAAGTTCAACGCGCGCCTCGTCGTGCTGCACGTCCTGCTGCGCGACGCGAGCTCGGAGACGCTGCGCAAGCTCGCCGTCAAACGCGACCTGACCAAGGACCAGCGCGACCTCCTGGACAATTACGAGGTGGACATCCAGTCCGCCATGGCGACCGCCGGCATGGCCGGCAGCTACGGCCCGATCCCGGCGCCGCGCGAGCTGCTGGAGCCGATCGGCAAGCAGGTCCTGGCGCGGGCCGAAAAGACCGCGCGCGAGGCGGGCGTCAAGACCGTCGCGACCCAGATCGGCGACGGCGACCCGGGCGACGCGGTCATCGAGACGGCCCGGCGCGAGAAGGCGGACCTGATCGTCATGGGCACGCGCGGCTTCGGCGAGGTCAAGGGCCTCCTGCTCGGCAGCGTGTCGCACAAGGTAAGCTCGCGCGCCACCTGCGCCGTCCTCACGGTGAAGTAGGGCGGCTCCACCAGGTCGTTGCGGGCGCAGCGCCGAGGCCATCCAGGAATTTCTGGATCGCTTCGCTGCGCGCGCGATGACCACAAGGGGCGGCTATCCCCCCGCCATCATGGTCTCGCGCATCAGCAGGTACTTGGTCTGGGCGTTCGAGGCGGCCCGGTAATAGTTCACCAGCTCGTCCCACGGCCCGGCGATCTTCTGAAAGCCGGAGATGAAGACCACGATGGTGCCGACATCGATGCCGCGATGGATCACCATCCATCCGCCGACCATCAGGATGATGAGCGGCCCCGCCGCGTCGAGGAAGTTGCCGAGCGCGGTGAGGAGGAACTTGCGCCGGTAGATATGCACGCGCGTGTCGTAGGCGCTGGTCGCGGTGCGCCGGAAGGGCTCGGCGAACGATGCGGCCGCTGCGCCGCCCGCCCCGGTCTCGACCACCAGGTCGCCCAGCCGGCGTACCTGGCGCGCATAGACCCGGGCAAGCCGGTTGATCGCATGCTGCACGCGCGGCACGATGAAGAATTGCGGCAAGTACACGATGACCGCGAAGCTCGCGATCAAGGGCTCCAGCCATAGCAGGTAGCCGGTGATGGCGATGACCGTGCCGCCCTGCAGCAGCGGCAGCGAGATCGCGTCGCCGACGAACCCGCCGACGTCTTCGGCTTCCGAGGCGACCATCGAGACCACGGCCCCGCTTTCCAGCTTCGACCCGTCGTCATCCGGGCGCGCAGCGGCGAGCATCGGGGCGATGCGGCCATGGACCGCCTCGCGCAGCCGGCGTGTCGTATCCTCGACCAGCTTCCCGCGCGACAGGTTGAGCGCGTATTTGAGTCCGCCCTGGACCAGCAGCGTGACGAGATAGAGCGCGCCGAGGGCGACCAGGAGCGTCGGGCTGCGCTCGCCCAGAGCGTCGTTCATGATGCGGCGCTGCAGCTCGAGCGGCGCCATCGAAAGCGCGACCACGACCAGGGTCAGCGCGCAGATCGGCATCTGGCGGCGGAGCCCGGCCTCCATGATGTAGCGGTAGATGTTGGCGGGCATGCGGGGCACCCGGAAGGGCCGCCGGGCGGGCGGCCGCGCGACTATATGGTCCCGGCGCCCCGTCCGCGTATTGACGTGCGTCAAATGCCGTCGCGCTAGGACTCGCGCGGCGCCGTCTTGCGGCCGGCGAGCCTGCCGCCGACGGCCAGCGCCGCCGCGAGCCCGCCGACTGCCCCGCCGAGAAGCAGCAGCCCGGGCACTCCGGCGATCACGAACGCGCCGATCAGATAGATAAAGTCGTCGAACTCCAAGCCCCAGCGGCCGTTGAAGGTCTTCTCGCCGTCGCGCATGTCCTGCTCGTTCCGCTCGGCGAGGACGCTCGCCGCCAGCACGGCGAGGCTCGCCACCACGCCGCAGAGCGGCCAGGCGAAGGCGGGCAGGCTTGCGACGTGATGGGCCCACGGCTCGGCCAGCAGCCCCAGCCCGATCGCCGGGAAGACCGCGCTGTTGAACAGCACGTCGCCGGCCAGGTCCAACAGCATGCCAGCGCGGGAGGCGAGGCCGGTCATCCGCGCGAACTCTCCGTCGCACCGGTCGAGGAAGGTCGAGACGGTCCAGAACCCCGCGCCCCACGGCCACTCCGCCCGGGCGAAGCAGACGCAGGCCGCGATGGCGCAGAGCCAGCGGCCCGCCGTGATGTGGTTGGGCGTGAGCTGCGATCCGACCAAAGGCGCGAGCAGGGCGCGGGCGGCACGGCGGTTCCACGAGCGCTGCCGGGCGTCGCGCGCGACCGCCCTGGGCAAGGGGGCGGGCCGGGCCGGGCGGCCGGCGCGCCACTCCAGCCGCTGCCACGCCAGCAGGGCCGGAACGCCGACCAGCAGATGGCGGCCGCGCTTGACCAGCGAGACGGCGAGGCCGGTTTCGGGGGTGAGGCCGACCGCCTGCGCCAGCGCCATGTAGGCCGCCTCCTGCGCCCCGAGGGCGCCCGGGATGGCGAACGCCGCCGAGCGCGCGGCCTGGCCCAGCGCCTCGACGGCGAACGCGGTGGCGAAACCCACCGGATGGCCCATGAAATGCAGGATCATCCACATCTCGACGGCGCCACACGCCCAGGCGAGCCCGTGCAGCAGCACCGCGCCGCCCGTGCGGCGCCTGTCGCGGTAAACCGCCCACACCGCCTCGTGCAGCCCGCGGAAATCCTCGCCCGAGCCGCCGGCCGCGCGGGCGAGCCGCACCAGCATCCGCTCGGCGAGGCGCAGCGCCCCCCAGCGCTGGGCGAGGACGAAGCCGCCCACCAGCGCCGCCGCGATCAGAAGGGGCGTCAGCAGCGCGCCCGCACCGTCGCCGTCGATCAGGATCGCCAGCGCCGCGCCCGCCACCACGGCCTGGGAGAGCGCCTCGATGGTCTTGTCGGCCACCGTGCCGGCGGCCACCGCACGGCCGGCGCCGCCGGCGCGGACGAGAAGCCGGGCGCCGACGATGTCGCCGCCGATCTGGGCGACCGGCAGCAGCGTGTTGACCGCCTCGCGGATCCAGCGCGCCGTGACGAACCGCCCCAGCCCGGGCGCCGCCGGGCTTGCGACCAGGGCGGCCCAAGCCGCGCCGGCCAGCGCGATCGGCAGCGCATGGAAGGCCGCGACCGCGAACAGGCCGAATCCGACGCCGCTCAGGGCGGCCGCGACGCCATCCGCGCCCTGCCAGACGACCAGCCCAACGACGATGACGATCCCCGCCGCGAGGGCGACCGAGGCGCGAGGCTTCACGGGAACTCCGTTACCACACGAACTCCGGGCGGACGGCCGGGAGGCAGGCCCGTCCGTCCGCTCCCCCGTCAACGCGACAGGCGGCGCCCGGTTCGATGGGGGGCGGGGGTCCGGCGGATGCGGAAATGGCGTGGTGCCGCGGGGTCCGACGCGGCGCGGCGTGCCGCGCCCGCCGGTCCGGCCGGAAGGCTGGTAGCGGGGGAGGGATTTGAACCCCCGACCAAAGGATTATGATTCCTCTGCTCTACCGCTGAGCTACCCCGCCGCGGCGCGTCGCTAATACGGCCTGGCGCGCGCGCCTGTCAACCGGCACTCCCCGAGTGCGGCCGCTGCGGCGTCAGGTCGGGGTGGCGTGCTCCGCGGTGCCGGCGATGAGCTGGCCGATCAGCGCGATCACGCGGTCGGGGTCGTAGGGCTTGGAGATGATCCGCGCGCCCTCGCGCTCGGCCGCCCCGGCCGCATCGCTGTAGCCGGTGGACAGCAGGATCGGCAGGCCGGGAAATTCGGTGCGCACGACGCGCGCGAACTGCACGCCCGACATGGAGCCGGGCATCACGATGTCGGAGAAGATCGCGTCGACACGGGTCCCGCCGCGCAGCCGCTCGAGCGCGGCGTCGGCGGTCTCGGCTTGTCAGCACGTTGTAGCCTGCCGCCTCGAAGAGCTGCGCGGTGAAGTCGGCGAGGCGCCGGTTGTCCTCGACGATCAGCACGATGCCGCCGCCGGCCGCTTGCTTCATCGGCCTTGGGCGGGCTCGTCCGCTGGGTGAGCGGCGGCGCCTCGCCCACCGGCAGGTGGAACGTCACCGTCGTGCCCGCCGTCGGGTCGCTGTCGATGTCGATCGCGCCGCCCGACTGGGTGGCGAAGCCGTAGGCCTGGCTGAGCCCCAGCCCGGTGCCCTTGCCGACCTCCTTGGTGGTGAAGAACGGCTCGAACACGCGCTGCAGCGCTTCGGGTGCGATGCCGGCGCCGGTGTCGGTGACGCCGATCGGCGACGAAGGGCGCGGGCTCCGCCGTCGCGGGATCGTTGCTGCGTCTCGGCGCGGGCGGAGATGGTCAGCGTGCCGCCGTCGGGCATGGCGTCGCGCGCGTTGAGGCAGACGTTGAGCAGCGCCAGCTCGAACTGGTGCGGGTCGACCACGATCGCCGGCAGGTCGTCGGGGATGTCGCGCACGACGCGGATATTGTCGCTGAGGATGCGGTCGGCGAAGCGCGACATCTCGACCAGCCGGGTCGAGGTTTCGAGCGTCTCGGGCCGCACGTCCTGGCGCCGCGCGAAGGACAGGAGCTGCTTGGTCACGCCCTCGCCGCGCTCGACGGCGCGGCGCATCTCGTTCAGCACGTAGGCGAGCCGCTCGCTGGGTCCGGCGATGCGCTCGATCAGCGCCAGGCCGGACAGGACGACGGCGAGCAGGTTGTTGAAGTCGTGCGCGACGCCGCCGGTCAGCCGGCCGATCGCCTCCAGCTTCTGCGCCTCGAAAAGCTGCTCGCGCGCCTTCTCGAGCTGCTGCTGCGTCTCGTGCCGCTCGCTCAGGTCGCGGGTGATCTTGGCGAAGCCGATCGGCGCGGCGCCCTCGGCGTCGTCGATCGCGGGTCAGCGTGACGCCGGCCCAGAAGCGTGTGCCGTCCTTGCGCACGCGCCAGCCCTCGGCTTCGAAGTGGCCGTTTTCCAGCGCGCTCCGCAGCGCCCGCTCGGGCGCACCGGCCGCCGCGTCCTCCGGCGTGTAGAAGGTGCGATAGTGGCGCCCGATGATCTCGCTCGCGCTGTAGCCCTTGATGCGCTCGGCGCCCGAGTTCCAGCTCGTGATCCGCCCGTCGAGCCCGATCATGAAGATGGCGTAGTCGACGACTCCCTCGACCAGCAGGCGGAAGCGACGCTCGCTCTCGATCAGCGCGGCGGCTTCTGCAATGCCACTGTCATCGCGCCCGGGCCGTATCCGCGCGATGCGCGCCGTCACGCGGCGCAGCCTATCGATGAGCGCCGATACCACAATCAGGGAAGCCCCGTTCTTGTCTTTCGACCAACACGCGCGGCGCGCAGTGCGGCGGGGCCGCATGGCGCACTTTCGAAGCCCCAACGTCAATACGTAGGTTTACGGATGGGGTTCGTCCGGAGTAGGCGCAATCAGGCGAAATGCCTAGGGTGCGGCCGAGGCGCGCGATGGGGGACCAGGATTGGGCTCGACGGGACACGAGAAAACCACTGCGTCCGCCCGCCGTCCGGATTCCGAGTCTGGCGCCCGACGCATCCTCGTGGTCGAAGACGAGACCCTGATCGCGCTCTACCTCGTCGAGCTTCTGGCGGACCTGGACTACGACGTCTTCGGTCCCGCCGCGTCGGCCGTGCGGGCGCTGCGCCTCGCCGAGGATGTGCGCCCCGACCTCGCCCTCGTCGACATCGGACTCACCGGCCGCGCCGACGGAATTGCGATCGCCGTCGAGCTGCGCGACCGGCTCGGCATTCCCACGATCTTTCTGTCCGGCACGTCGGACCCCGCGACCATCAAGCGGGCCAAGCTCGCCGCGCCCGTCGATTTCATTCACAAGCCGTTCGCCGCCGGCCAGTTGGAGGCGGCGCTAAAAGGGGCGTTTGCCGGCGGCTAGCCGGCCAGCGACGCGCCCGCGCAGAGAGCGCGACGAACGAACGAGGAGAGAGCCGCGATGCCCGACACCTTCGCCGCCACCGCCGAGCAACTCGACAGCCGCCAACTCCTCGCCGCCCTGCGCAGCTTCAAGAAAGGCGATTTCTCGGTGCGCCTGCCGATGGGGCTGACCGGCATCGAGGGCGAGATCGCCGACACGTTCAACGACGTGGTCGAGATGAACCAGCTGATGGCGAAGGAGTTCGAGCGGCTGGGCACGGTCGTCGGCAAGGAAGGCAAGATCGGCCAGCGCGGCAAGGTGGCCGGCGCGACCGGCGGCTGGGCAACCTCGGTCGATTCGGTCAACACGCTGATTGGCGACATGGTGCAGCCGACCGCCGAGGTCGCGCGCGTGATCGGCGCCGTCGCGCGGGGCGACCTGTCGCAGACCATGCTGCTCGAGATCGACGGCCGCCCGCTCCGCGGCGAGTTCCTGCGCATCGGCAAGATCGTCAACACGATGGTCGACCAGCTCAGCTCGTTCGCCTCCGAGGTGACGCGCGTCGCGCGCGAGGTGGGCACCGAAGGCAAGCTGGGCGGCCAGGCGCAGGTGAAGGGCGTCGCCGGCACCTGGAAGGACCTGACCGACAACGTGAACGCGATGGCGACCAACCTGACCGGCCAGGTGCGCAACATCGCCGAAGTCACCACCGCGGTCGCGAACGGCGACCTGTCGAAGAAGATCACCGTCGACGTGAAGGGCGAGATCCTCGAGCTGAAGAACACCATCAACACGATGGTGGACCAGCTGAACTCCTTCGCCTCGGAGGTGACGCGCGTCGCGCGCGAGGTGGGCACCGAAGGCAAGCTCGGCGGCCAGGCGCGGGTGGAGGGCGTCGCCGGCACCTGGAAGGACCTGACCGACAACGTGAACGCGATGGCGACCAACCTGACCGGCCAGGTCCGCAACATCGCCGAGGTCACCACCGCGGTCGCGAACGGCGACCTGTCGAAGAAGATCACCGTCGACGTGAAGGGCGAAATCCTGGAGCTCAAGAACACCATCAACACGATGGTGGACCAGCTTGAACTCCTTCGCGTCGGAGGTGACGCGCGTCGCCCGCGAGGTCGGCACCGAGGGCAAGCTGGGCGGCCAGGCGCGCGTGAAGGGCGTCGCCGGCACCTGGAAGGACCTCACCGACAACGTGAACGCGATGGCGACCAACCTGACCGGCCAGGTGCGCAACATCGCCGAGGTGACGACCGCGGTCGCGACGGGCGACCTGTCGAAGAAGATCACGGTCGACGTGAAGGGCGAGATCCTGGAGCTGAAGAACACCATCAACACGATGGTGGACCAGCTGAACTCCTTCGCCTCGGAAGTCACGCGCGTCGCCCGCGAGGTGGGCACCGAGGGCAAGCTCGGCGGCCAGGCCCAGGTGACCGGCGTCGCCGGCACCTGGAAGGACCTGACCGACAACGTGAACGCGATGGCCACCAACCTGACCGGCCAGGTGCGCAACATCGCCGAGGTGACGACCGCGGTCGCGACCGGCGACCTGTCCAAGAAGATCACGGTGGATGTCGAGGGCGAAATCCTGGAGCTGAAGGACACCATCAACACGATGGTGGACCAGCTCAACTCCTTCGCCTCGGAGGTGACGCGCGTCGCGCGCGAGGTGGGCACGGAAGGCAAGCTCGGCGGCCAGGCCCAGGTGGAGGGCGTCGCCGGCACCTGGAAGGACCTGACCGACAACGTGAACGCGATGGCCACCAACCTGACCGGCCAGGTGCGCAACATCGCCGAGGTGACCACCGCGGTCGCCAAGGGCGACCTGTCGAAGAAGATCACCGTCGACGTGAAGGGCGAGATCCTGGAGCTGAAGGACACCATCAACACGATGGTGGACCAGCTCACCTCCTTCGCCTCGGAGGTGACGCGCGTCGCGCGCGAGGTCGGCACCGAAGGCAAGCTCGGCGGCCAGGCGCGGGTGAAGGGCGTCGCCGGCACCTGGAAGGACCTCACCGACAACGTGAACGCGATGGCGACCAACCTGACCGGCCAGGTGCGCAACATCGCCGAGGTGACCACCGCGGTCGCGACGCGGCGACCTGTCGAAGAAGATCACCGTCGACGTGAAGGGCGAGATCCTGGAGCTCAAGAACACCATCAACACGATGGTGGACCAGCTCAACTCCTTCGCCTCGGAGGTCACCCGCGTCGCGCGCGAGGTGGGCACCGAGGGCAAGCTGGGCGGCCAGGCGCACGTCGCGGGCGTCGCCGGCACCTGGAAGGACCTCACCGACAACGTCAACGCGATGGCGACCAACCTGACCGGCCAGGTCCGCAACATCGCCGAGGTCACCACGGCGGTCGCCTAGGGCGACCTGTCGAAGAAGATCACGGTGAACGTCAAGGGCGAGATCCTGGAGCTGAAGAACACCATCAACACGATGGTGGACCAGCTCAACTCCTTCGCCTCGGAAGTGACGCGCGTCGCGCGCGAGGTGGGCACCGAAGGCAAGCTCGGCGGCCAGGCCCAGGTGGAGGGCGTCGCCGGCACCTGGAAGGACCTCACCGACAACGTGAACCTGATGGCGACCAACCTGACCAGCCAGGTGCGCGGCATCGCCGACGTGGTGACCGCGGTCGCGAACGGCAATCTGAAGCGCAAGCTGACCGTCGACGCCAAGGGCGAGATCGCCGCCCTGGCCGAGACCATCAACGGCATGATCGAGACGCTCGCCACCTTCGCCGACCAGGTCACCAACGTGGCCCGCGAGGTGGGCATCGAGGGCAAGCTGGGCGGCCAGGCCAAGGTGCCGGGCGCGGCCGGGCTGTGGCGCGACCTGACCGACAACGTGAACCAGCTTGCCGCCAACCTGACCACCCAGGTGCGCGCCATCGCCGAGGTGGCCACGGCGGTGACCAAGGGCGACCTGACCCGGTCGATCGCGGTCGAGGCGCAGGGCGAGGTCGCGGCGCTGAAGGACAACATCAACGAGATGATCCGCAACCTCAAGGACACGACCCTCAAGAACAACGAGCAGGACTGGCTGAAGACCAACCTGACGCGGTTCACCCGCATGCTGCAGGGCGAGCGCGACCTGCTGACGGTGTCCAACCTGATCCTGTCCGAGCTGGCGCCGCTGGTGAACGCGCAGCAGGCGCTGTTCTACGTGATCCGCGAGGAGGAGGGCGACGACGTGCTCGACCTGGTGGCGAGCTACGCCCACGAATCCGAGACGCTGAAGCCGCGCATCCAGCTCCGCGAGGGGCTGGTCGGCCAGTGCGCGCAGGAGAAGCAGCAGATCTTTCTCAACGAGGTGCCGGAGAATTTCGTCCGCATCACCTCGGGGCTCGGCGACGCCGCGCCCAACATCGTGTCGTCCTGCCGGTGCTGTTCGAGGGCGAGATCTCGGCGGTGATCGAGATCGCCTCGTTCAACAGCTTCAACGAGACGCACCTGTCCTTCCTGGACCAGCTCATGCCGTCGATCGGCATCGTGCTGAACACGATCGCCGCCAACATGCGCACGGAGGACCTGCTGCGCCAGTCGCAGCTCCTGACCGCCGAGCTGCAGAGCCAGCAGGCCGAGCTGCAGAAGACCAACGAGACGCTGGAGCAGCAGGCCGACTCGCTGCGCGAATCCGAGGAGATGCTGAAGGCCCAGCAGGAGGAGCTGCGCAAGACCAACGAGGAGCTGGAGGAGAAGGCGCGGCTTCTGTCCAACGAGAAGAAGCAGGTCGAGGCGAAGAACCGCGAGGTCGAGCTCGCCAAGGCCGCCCTCGAGGAGAAGGCCGAGCAGCTCGCGCTGACCTCGCACTACAAGTCGGAGTTCCTCGCCAACATGTCGCACGAGCTGCGCACGCCGCTGAACAGCCTGCTGATGCTGTCGCACCTGCTGGCGGAGAACGTCGAGGGCAACCTCACCGACAAGCAGATCAGCTTCGCCCGGACCATCCATGCCGGCGGGTCCGATCTGCTGTCGCTGATCAACGACATCCTCGACCTGTCCAAGATCGAGTCCGGCACCGTCACGCTCGACATCGGCGAGATGTTCTTCTCCGACCTGCGCGAGCGGATGGAGCGCACCTTCAGCCAGGTCGCGCTCGACAAGGAGCTCAACTTCTCGATCGAGGTCGATCCCGACCTGCCGCCCTCGATGTGCACCGACGACAAGCGCCTGCAGCAGGTCGTCCGGAACCTCCTGTCCAACGCCTTCAAGTTCACCGAGAAGGGCGCGGTCACGCTGCGCGCCGAGCGCGTCGAGGGCGGGTGGAGCTTCGACCATCCGGTGCTGAATGCGGCCGACCAGGTGGTGGCGATCTCGGTCACCGACACCGGCATCGGCATCGCCGAGGACAAGCAGCAGATCATCTTCGAGGCGTTCCAGCAGGCCGACGGCACCACCAACCGCAAATACGGCGGCACCGGGCTGGGTCTTTCGATCAGCCGCGAGCTGGCGGGGCTGCTGGGCGGCGAGATCACCCTGCGCTCGCAGCTACGGCCAGGGCTCGACCTTCACGCTGTACCTGCCGGTGCAGTTCCCGTCGCTGCCCGCGGTCGGGCGCGATTTGGTCGGGCGGCGCGGGCATGGCTTCGCGGTCGACACCAAGGACCGGATGGTGCTGGCCGAGCAGCCCGTGCTCGAGGACGACCGCCACGACGTCCATGTCGGCGACGCGGTGGTCGTGCTGGTCGAGGACGACGCGCAGTTCGCGGCCGGTGCGCTCGACGCCGCGCACCAGTGCGGCTTCAAGGGGCTGGTCTCCAGCGTCGAGTACGCCATGGCGCTGGTCAAGCGCGCCCGCCCGCAGGCGATCGTGCTGGGCATCGACGCGCCCGACAAGGACGGCTGGGCGCTGCTCGACCTGGTGCGCCACGACCCGCTTCTGCGCCACATCCCGGTGCATGTCCTGTCGTCCGAGGACAACCGTCGGCGCGCCTTGTTCATGGGCGCCTACGGCTTCAGCGCGCGCCCGGGCGAGCCCGGCGACCTGGTCGCGGCCTTCCAGCGCATCCGCGACTTCATCGCCCGGCCCGAGCGCAAGCTGCTGATCTACGCGCCGGAGGCCGAGGCCCGCGGCGCGCTATGCGACGCGGTGGCCGACGAGCGCGTCAAGGCGACCGAGGCGGCGACCGCCGACGAGGTCGTGGGCCGGCTCGCCACCGACACGGCGGACGGGCTGGTCGTCGACCTGTCGGGGGACACCGACGCCGGGCTGGAGCTGATCGAGAGGGTGCGGGCCGACCAGCGCTTCGCCGACCTTCCGATCGTCGCCTTCACCGAGTCCGAGACCTGCCAGGGCGCCGCGGCGGCGCTGCGTGCGCTCGGCGGCCGGCACGCCGTCCGGCGCGCCAGCTCGTACGAGCGCGTCGCGGACGAGGTGGCGCTCTGCCTGCATCGCGCGCTCAACGACCTGCCGGCCGAACGGCGCGCCGCGCTTCAGGCGCTGCCGCAGAAGGACCCGGCGCTGGCCGGGCGGAAGATCGTCATCATCGACGACGATTTCCGCAACATCTTCTCGCTCACCAGCGCGCTCGAGCAGCACGAGATGGAGGTGCTCTACGCCGAAACCGGCCGCGAGGGCATCGAGATGCTGAAAGCGGTACCCGACGTCGACCTCGCGCTGATCGACGTGATGATGCCCGAGATGGACGGCTACGAGACGATGCGCCAGATCCGCTCGCTCGCGGGCCTGTCCGACCTGCCGCTGATCGCGGTCACCGCCAAGGCGATGAAGGGCGACCGCGAGAAATGCATCGAGGCGGGCGCGTCCGACTACCTGGCCAAGCCGGTGGATATCGACCGGCTGCTGTCCACGATGCGCGTGTGGCTCTACCGGTAGCGGACCGATGAATGCCTTCGACTCCAGTCCCGACGGCGTCAAGCCGGTCGCCGACCAGCAGGCGGCGGAGACGGAGCGGCCGCCCGACCCCCCGGTCGCCAACGTCCTGATCGTCGACGACGACGCGCGCAGCCGCTACGCCCTCGAGCGCACGCTCGAGGACGACGGGCTGAACATCGTCGCCGTGTCGAGCGGGCCGGAGGCGCTCAAGCGGCTGTTGAAAGAGGATTTCGCGCTGATCCTGCTCGACGTGCGCATGCCGGGCATGGACGGGTACGAGGCGGCGTCGCTGATCCGCAAGCGCGAGAAGACCCGCCACATCCCGATCATCTTCCTGACCGCCATCGACAAGGACGAGGTGCACATCTTCCGCGGCTATTCGGCGGGGGCGGTGGACTACGTGTTCAAGCCGGCCGAGCCGCTGGTGCTGAAATCGAAGGTGGGCGTGTTCGTCGAGCTCTACCGCAAGACGGAGATGGTCCGGCGCGAGGAGGAGCTGAAGCGCCAGCTCGAGCGCGAGACCTTCATCGCCCGGCTCGAGCGCGAGCGCGCCGAGCACGCGCTGCGGGCGGCCGAGGAGCGCCAGTCCCTGATCCTCGATTCGCTGCCCCTCGCGCTCTACGCCGCCCCGGCCGTCGAGCCCTTCGCCGGGCCCAGCTTCATCGGGCCCCGGGTCGAGCGGCTGACCGGCTTCGTTCCCGCGCAGTTCAATTGCGGCGACGGGTTCTGGACGGAGCGCATCCACCCCGCCGACCGCGACCGCGTGCTGGCCGACGTCGCCCGCATCGCCACCGACGGCGCGTTCGCCACCGAATATCGCTGGCGCCTCGCCGACGACAGCTACGGCACGTTCCTCGACCGGGCCGTGGCGGTGCCGCCGCACGACGGGACGGGCCCGGCGATCTTCGGCATGTGGCTCGACGTCACCGAGCAGCGCCGCCTGCAGGAACAGCTCGTCCACGCCCAGAAGATGGACGCGGTCGGGCGGCTGACCGGCGGCATCGCGCACGATTTCTCCAACATGCTGACCGCCGTGCTCGGAAATCTCGACCTCCTGCGCCGGTCGCTCGAGCCGGACGGCAAGGCCTATCGCCGCGCCAACCTCGCGCTGCAGAGCGCCATACGCTGCGCCGACCTGACCCAGCGCCTGCTGTCCTTCGCGCGGCAGAAGCCGCTGCGGCCCGACCTGGTCGATCCCAACGCGGTGGTCGGCGGGATGATGGAGATCCTGAACCGCACGATCGACGATTCCATCGAGATCGAGCTCAGCCTCGGCGCCGAGCTGTGGCCGGTCTATGTCGACCGCTCGCAGATCGAATCGACGCTGCTCAACCTGGTGATCAACGCGCGCGACGCCATGCCCGAGGGCGGGCGCATCGTCATCTCCACCACCAACGCCACGGCGCGCGCCCCGGCGAACGATCTGGAGCCCGAGGAGGCGGCCGGCGACTACGCGGTGCTGACCGTGCGCGACGACGGGGTGGGCATGCCGCCGGCGGTGCGCGAGCGGGTGTTCGAGCCGTTCTTCACCACCAAGGAGCCGGGGCGCGGCACCGGGCTGGGATTGTCGATGGCGCATGCCTTCGCCGAGCAGTCGGGCGGCTTCATCGAGATCGACAGCGACGTGGGCCAGGGCACGACCGTCCGCATCTACCTGCGCCGCGCCGAGGCGGAGGAGTCGGAGACGGTCGCCCCCGAGCCCGGCCACGACGTCCCGCGCGCCCGCGCCGGCGAGGTCGTCCTGGCCGTCGAGGACGATGCGCAGGTGCGCCACGCCACGGCCGAGTTGCTGCGCGAGTTCGGCTACGACGTCCTCGAGGCCGAGACCGCTCAAGCCGCGCTCGACATCCTGGCCGAACGGCCGGTCGGGCTGCTGTTCAGCGACATCGCCATGCCGGGCGGCATGACCGGGCGCGACCTCGCCAAGCTGGTCGAGCGTCGCCATCCGGACGTGCGCATCCTGCTGACCTCGGGCTACGTCAACCGCATGTCCGACGCCGACGGCGGCGCCGACCCGATCGTGCGCTTCCTCAAGAAGCCCTATCGCGATTACGAGCTGGCGCGCGCCGTGCGCGACGCGCTGGACGCCGCAACGGCCGAGACCCCGCTCTCGGCCGCTGCCGCCGCCGCACGGTAATCACTCTCCGTCGTTTCCGGCGCGCTGCAAACCGGCCTACAGCCCATAGCGTTTCCATAGCGACCAGGATTCGGCGGCGGCGAGAAGCTCGGGCAGCGCCTCGGCCAGCGCCGCCCCGTCCGGCGCGGCGCGGAGCCCGAGCCGGCGGCGCAGCAGCCCGCGCCGCGGCCCGACGGTGCGGAAGCGCACGCGCTCGCCAAACCGCGCGCGCATCACGCCGCGCAGATCGCCGATCCCGTCGACCAGCCCTAGCGCCTGCGCCTCGCGCCCCGACCAGACGGCGCCGGTGAACAGCTCGGACTCGTCGGCTTTCAGCCGGCCGGCGCGTCGCGTGCGCACCATCTCCTTGAACTGGTCGTACACGTCGTCCTGGATGGCGCGCAGCCGCGCCACGTCCTCCGGCGCCTCGGGCCGGAACGGGTCGAGCATGCCCTTGTGCGTGCCCGACGTGTGCATGCGCCGCTCGATGCCGTGGCGCGCGATCAGGTCCTGGAAGCCGAACCCGGCGGAGATCACCCCGATCGAGCCGATGATCGAGGCGCCGTGGGCGTAGATCTCGTCGCCGGCGCAGGCGAGCCAGTAGCCGCCCGAGGCGGCGACGTCCTCGGCGAAGGCGATCACCGGCACGTTGTGCTCGGCGGCGGCGGTGCGGATGCGGTCGGCGATCAGCGCGGCCTGCACCGCCGCCCCGCCCGGCGAGTTGATGGCGAGCGCGACGGCGACCAGCCCGCGGCCGCGGAAGGCGCGCGCGATCGCCGGCTCGAGCTGCGGCAGGTTGAGGCTGCCCGGGCGCAACGTGCCGCGACCGCCGATCACGCCCCCGAGGCGCAGGACGCTCACGGTCGGCCGCGGCCGGAAAGGCAGGTGCGACAGCGCCCCTTCGAACCGGCGCGAAAGATCGAGGCCCTGAAGACGGCTCATGCGCAAATCCTAAGGCCGTGAATGCCCGCTGCCAACGGTTTCGCGGGCGGGCCGGTTCCGCGCCGGCGACGGCGCGCTGGCGGTCGTCTCGCCGCGGGACGATATGATCCGCCGATATAGGGCGTGGGGACCGTGTCATGAAGGCTTCGCTATTCTGCACCACCCGCTATGACGGGCCGGCCTCGCACGCGGTCTGGCCCGAGCCGGCCGACCGGTACGAGTCCGAATGGGCCGAGCGGTCGATGCAGCGCACCATCGCCCAGTTCCGCCTGGGCGACGAGGTGGGGTTCGACTGGGTGACGACGGCAGAGCACCATTTCGCGCCGTTCTCGATGACGCCCAACCCGATGGTCATGGCGGCGGCGCTCACCGGCGTCGTCAAGCGGGCGAAGGTCGCCGTGCTGGGCCCCGACATCCCGATCCTCGACCCGGTGCGCGTCGCCGAGGAGCTGGCGATGATCGACACCATGACCGGCGGGCGCGCGGTCGCCGGGCTGATGCGCGGCTCGGTGAACGAATACGTGACCTACAACGTCAACCCCGCCGAATCGCGCGCCCGGTTCGAGGAGGCGCTGCAGCTGATCCGCATGTGCTGGACCGAGACCCAGCCCTTCGGCTGGCAGGGCCGGCACTACCAGTATCGCACGATCTGCATCTGGCCGCGCCCGGTGCAGAAGCCGCACCCGCCGATCTACATCTCGGCGGCGAGCCCGGAGTCGGGCGAATTCGCGGCGCGCCACCGGCTGGGCGTCGGCTTCGCCTTCACCACCGTCCAGCAGGCGGCGAAGGCCGCCCAGCATTATCGCGAGCAGTGCCGCGCCAATGGCTGGGAGGCGACGCCGGACCGGGTGATCTACCGCCTGGCCATGCATTGCGCCGACACCGACGAGCGCGCGCTCGCCGACATGGAGGAGGCGGCCGGCGTGCTGCCCTCGGTGGGGCTGTCGATGCGCAATCCTGCCATCGAGCGGGCGGTGGCCGACGCGGGCTATTACGGGCGCGACGTCGAGGGCCAGCGCGGCCGGCTGCGCTCGCGCGGCGCCCTGATGGATCGGATCGAGCGCGGCCAGATCCTGGTCGGCAGCCCCGACACGGTGATCAAGCAGATCGCGCGCATCAAGGACATCCTCGGCGCCGGCATCCTGGACCTGGTGGTCACCGCCCAGCTCGGCGACAAGACGCTGCGCTCGATCGAGATGTTCGGCGCCAAGGTGCTGCCCCGGATGCACGAGATGTGATTCGAAGCCCGGTCGCCTGAACCTCCCGTCATCGCGAGCCCGCGCAGCGGGCGTGGCGATCCAGATGACCGTGGATTGTTTCGTCGCTGCGCTCCTCGCAATGACGAAGGATCTGGTCAGTGAGCCGCCTACACCGGCAGGCGCAGGCGGGCGCGCAGCCCGCCCAGCGGCGATTCGTCCAGCGCGATTTCGCCGCCATGGCCGCGGATCACGTCGCGCGCGATGGTAAGCCCCAGCCCGGTGCCGCCGGTCTCGCGCGAGCGCGAGCCCTCCATCCGGTAGAACGGGCGGAACACCGCCTCGCGCTGGTCGGCGGGAATGCCCGGCCCGTCGTCGTCGATGGTGATCTCGATCAGCCCGTCGCGCCGCGCCGCGGCGACCGCCACCCGGCTGCGCGTGGCCGATCGCGTTGTCGACCACGTTGGCGAGGCAGCGCTTGAGCGCGTTGGGCTTGGCGGTGGCGGTGAGCGCCGGCGGCGAGCCGCAGCTCGACGTTGGCGCCCTGGCGCCGCGCGCCGTCGACCACCTCGGTCAGCACGTCGCCAAGATCGGTCGGGCGCGCCGCCTCGGTGCCCTCGCCGCGGGCGAAGGCCAGGTACTCGCCCAGCATGCGCTCCATCTCGGCGACGTCCGCCACGCAGCGCCTCGACGTCCTTCGCCGTCGATCATGGCGAGCTGCAGCTTCATGCGGGTCAGCGGCGTGCGCAGATCGTGGCTGACGCCGGCCAGCATCTCGGTGCGCTGGGTGATCATGCGCTGGATGCGAGTCGCGCATGGCGTTGAAGGCGGCCGCGGCCTGGCGCACCTCGGCCGCGCCCGCCGGCTTGAAGTCGGCGACCTCGCGCCCCTTGCCGAACAGGTCCATCGCGCGCGCCAGGCGCCGGATCGGCCGCACCTGGTTGCGCATGAACAGGGTCGCCACCGCGAACAGCACCAGCGAGGTGCCCACCATCCACAGCACGAAGATGTAGGTGGTCGAGGTGAACAGCCGCTCGCGGCTGATCCGCGCGTCGAGCACGCCGTCCTGGAGCTGCACCCGCACCAGCACCTCGCGCGGGCGGTAGTCGGTGTCGATATAGACCGGCCGGCGCAGGAAGGCCGGTGAGCTCGCGCCGCAGCAGCCGGTGCAGAAGGCCGGAGCCGCGGTCGAGCCCGGTGTTGGGCAGGATGGCGCCCGGCCGGTACGCGAGCTGCATGGCGAGCGGGAGGCCGAGCTCGGTCGAGCTTGCGCTCGGCCGCGCCCGGCTCCGTGCCCCACCGGTCGAGCTGGGCGATGGCGACCGACAGCTCGCCCGCCACCGCGCCGGTCAGCCGCCGCGTCACCGTCTCCCAATGGCGGTCGTAGAAGAACCAGGTGGAGATCACCTGCAGCAGGATCAGCGGCATCACGATGATCAGCAGCGCACGGCCGAACAGCGAGTGCGGCAGGACGCGCTTGATCAGCGATTCGGGCATCGCGGCCGGGCTCAGTCGGGCCGCAGCACGTAGCCCTCGCCGCGCACCGTCTGCAGATAGCGGGGCAGGCGCGGGTCGGGCTCGATCTTGCGGCGCAGCCGAGTGATCTGCACGTCGACGGTGCGGTCGTTGCCGTCGATGCGCGAGCGGCGGATCAGCTCGTCGCGCGTCAGCGTGCGGCCGGGGCTCTCGGCGAACACCTTGAGGAGGCTCGCCTCGGCGCCGGTCAGCCGGACGGCGACGCCGTCGCGCGTCAGCTCCTCGCGCGCCGGATCGAAGGCGAGCGCGCCCAGCGCGATCAGCGGGTGCGGCGCCTCGGTGCGGGCGCGGCGCAGGATCGCCTTGAGGCGCAGCACCAGCTCGCGCGGCTCGAACGGCTTGACCAGATAGTCGTCGGCGCCCGATTCGAACCCGACCGACGCGGTTCTCCGCCTCGCCCATCGCGGTCAGCAGCAGGATCGGCACGGGCGAGCCGGCGCGCAGCGTGCGGGTGAGGTCGAGCCCCGATTCGCCCGGCATCATCACGTCGAGCACCAGCGCGTCGAACGACAGGCCGGCCATCTGGGCGCGGGCGTCGGCGGCGTCGCGCGCGACGGTGACGCGGAAGCCGTTCCCGCCCAGATAGCGCGACAGCAGCTCGCGCAGCCGGGTGTCGTCGTCCACCACCAGTATGTGGGGCATTTCGTTCATCGGGGGCGGATTATAGCACCGCCGTCCAGGCGGCGGATTGGCCGACAAGGCGGGAGAGATTTGCCCTGCCGAGCCTATTCCGCGGCGGCGCGGATGGCGCGCTCCTCGGCCAGCAGCGTGTCCAGGAGGCGGCGCGACTGCAGCCCGCCGCCGTCGCCGGCCACGTCCACCTGGCGCGCGGCCGGGTCGAGCCCGATGATGCGCTGCTCGGCCTCCAGCATGTCCTTGTCCTGGGCGAAGGCGCGCAGCGTCTGCTCCTCGACCACCTGGGTCAGCCCCGGCTTGTCGAGCAGATAGTTGCGGCTGCTGCCGAAGAAGTAGTGGCAGGTGGTCTCGGTCTCCGGCGTCATCGAATCGAGCACGACGAAGGTCTGGTTCAGCGTGCCCGCCGCGCCCGGCTTGCGGCCCGCCTCCGTGGTGGTGATCTCGATCACCACGTTGGCCGGCGGGGTGTAGGTCATCACCTTCGTCTGGTCGATATCGTGGTCGATGCCTTCCAGGCGCCAGCGCGCGGGCGGGGCCAGGTCCTTGGCGACGCGGGTGCCGCGCACCCAGTCGGTGCCGCGCTCCCATTTGAGCTCGGGCGCGGTGTCCTCGGCCGCGCCCAGGATGCCCGCGTGCAGCACCGGCACGTGCGACAAATCCATCAAATTGTCGACCAGCAGCATGTAATTGCAGGCGACGGGCAGGTAGCCCGACCACGCCGCCCACTCCGGATCGTCGTTCCAGAAGAAGTCGGGCGCCTTGGCGGGATCGGCCAGCGCCGGATCGCCCATCCAGATCCACACATAGCCGTGCCGGTCGACGATCGGATAGCTGCGGACGCGCGCGTCAGGCGGCACCTTGTCCTGGCCCGGCACCCAGACCACCCGGCCCGCCCCGTCATAGAGGAAGCCATGATAGCCGCAGCGCAGATTGTCGCCCTCGATCTTGCCCATCGACAAGGGCGCGCGGCGGTGGCAGCAGCGGTCCTCCAGCGCGCAGATCTCGCCCGAAGCGGTGCGGAACAGCACCACCGGCTCGCCCAGGAAGACCCGCCCGAGCGGCGCGGCACCGACCTCCTTCGCCAGCGCGGCGCAGTACCATTGGTTGCGCAGGTACATGGCTCTCTCCCTAACCTCGCCGTTCGCCCTGAGGAGCCTGCGCAGCAGGCGTCTCGAAGGGCGTGGCGGCATGACCTCGCGGCTTCATCCTTCGAGACGCGCCCTGCGGGCGCTCCTCAGGACGAACGGAGACATTCATACGCGCTCGGCATCACTCCGCCGCGGCGGCCTGGGCGCGGCCGCCCTGCTCCTCGGCCAGCAGGCGCGCGACCAGCCGGCGCGACTGCAGCCCGCCGGTGTCGCCCATCACGTCGATCTGCGGCGCGGCGGGCGCGAGGTCGATGATCTTCTGCTCGCCCTCCAGCATGTCCTTGTCCTCGAGGAAGGCGTCGATCGACGCGCTTGATCATCAGCTCGTCGAGCTTGCGGTCGTCCAGGTAGTAGTCGCGGCAATTGCCGAAGAAATAGTGGCAGGTGGTTTCCGTCTCGGGCGTCATGGTGTCGAGCACCACGAGGCGCTGGTCGATCCGGCTCTCGCCCGCCGGCTTGCCCGATTCGGTGGTGTGGATGTCGATCACGACGTTGGCCGGCGGGGTGAACTCCATCACCTTCACCTGGTCGATCTTGACGTCGAGCCCCTCGGCCTTCATCCGCGCCGACGGCGACAGCCCCTTGGCGATGCGCGTGCCGCGCACGAAGCCGTCGCCGCGCTTCCAGTCGAGATCGGGGTTGGTGTCCTCGGGGCTGCCGATCGTCTTCGCGTGCAGGAAGGCGACGTGCGACAGATCCATGAGGTTGTCGACCATCAGGAGATAGTCGCACGCGATGTGGAGGTATTCGGACCGCGCCGCCCAGTCCGGATGGTCGTTCCAGAAGAAGTCGGGCGCCTTGGCCGGATCGGCCAGCGCGGGGTCGCCCATCCAGATCCAGACATAGCCCGACTTGTCGACGACCGGATAGCGGCGCACGCGCGCCTCCGGCGGCACCTTCGCCTGGCCCGGCACCCACACGCAGGCGCCGCTCGGGTCATAGAGGAATCCGTGATAGCCGCAGCGCAGATTGTCGCCCTCGACCTTGCCCTTCGACAAGGGCGCGCGGCGATGGCAGCAGCGGTCCTCGAGAGCGACGATCTCGCCCGATGCGGCGCGGTACAGCACCACGGGCTCGTTGAGCAGGATGCGGCCGACCGGCGCCTCGCCGAGCTCTTGCGCCAGCGCGGCGCAGTACCATTGGTTCCGCAGGAACATGGGTGCCTCCGTCTCTCGCTCTCGTGCCCAATACTATAGCAGATCGGCCCCCGCGGCAGCCAACCTGCGACATATCGGTTGCCGGGGCGACTGGCCGTTGACGGCCCCCCGGCACCTCCCTATTTTCCGCGGCGGGCCACGCCTCCCCAACGGGGCGCAGCTCTTCTGCAAGGGAGAGAGATATGACTGACCCCGCCGCGAAGCCGGCCACCCGGCCGGCCAACCCCTGCTTCTCATCCGGACCCTGCGCGAAACGACCCGGCTGGTCGGTGGACCAGCTTGCCGACGCGCTGGTCGGCCGCTCGCACCGGTCCAAGCCCGGCAAGGCCAAGCTCGGCGCCGTGATCGACCGCTCGCGGGCGATCCTGGGCATTCCCGACGACTGGCGCATCGGCATCGTGCCGGCGTCGGACACCGGCGCGGTCGAGATGGCGCTGTGGTCGCTGCTGGGCGCGCGGCCGGTCGATCTGTTTTCCTGGGAAAGCTTCGGCGCCGGCTGGGTCACCGATACGGTGAAGCAGCTCAAGCTCAAGGACGCGCGCGTGTTCGAGGCGCCGTACGGCGCCCTGCCCGATCTCGCGCAGTGGAACCCGAAGCACGACATCGTCTTCACCTGGAACGGCACGACCTCGGGCGTGCGGGTGCCGGACGGCAACTGGATTCCCGACGATCGCGAGGGGCTGACCATCTGCGACGCGACCTCGGCCGTGTTCGCGATGGACCTGCCATGGAAGAAGCTCGACGTCGTCACCTGGTCCTGGCAGAAGGCGATGGGCGGCGAGGCCGCGCACGGCATGCTGGTGCTCTCGCCCCGCGCCGTCGAGCGGCTGACCAGCTACACGCCGCCCTGGCCGCTGCCCAAGATCTTCCGCATGATTTCGGGCGGCAAGCTTTCCGAGGCGATCTTCAAGGGCGACACGATCAACACGCCCTCGATGCTGTGCGTCGAGGATGCGCTCGACGGGCTCGAATGGGCCGAGCGCATCGGCGGGCTGAAGGGGCTGATCGGTCGTGCCGACGCCAACCTCGCCGCCATCGCGCGCTGGGTGAAGGAATCGATCTGGGCGGAGTTCCTCGCCGAGGATCCGGCGATCCGCTCGTCCACCTCGGTCTGTCTCAAGATCGTCGACCCGTGGCTCGACGGGCTGGATGAGAAGGTCGCGGCCGGGGTGCCCAAGCGCATCGCGGCGCTGCTGGAGGCGGAAGGCGTGGCGTTCGACATCGACGCCTATCGCGACGCGCCGCCGGGGCTGCGCATCTGGGCGGGCTCGACCGTCGAGACCGCCGATCTCGAAGCTTTGTTCCCCTGGCTCGACTGGGCCTTCGCCAAGGTCAAGTACGAAACCGGCAACGAAACCCTCCTCTCGGCGAAGGTGTAGCCATGCCCAAGGTTCTGATTTCCGACGCGCTCAGCGCGGAGGCGGCCGACGTGTTCCGTCAGGCCGGCATCGAGGTCGACGTCAAGGTGGGCATGAAGCCCGAGGAGCTGATCGCCTGCATCGGCGAATATGACGGGCTGGCCGTGCGGTCGGCCACCAAGGTGACGCAGAAGGTGATCGAGGCGGCGACCAAGCTGAAGGTCGTCGGGCGCGCCGGCATCGGGGTCGACAATATCGACATCCCGGCCGCGTCGGCCAAGGGCATCGTGGTGATGAACACGCCCTACGGCAACGCCATCACCACCGCCGAGCACGCCATCGCGATGATGTTCGCGCTCGCCCGCCAGATTCCCACGGCTGACCGGTCGACCCAGGCCGGCAAGTGGGAGAAGAACCGCTTCATGGGCGTCGAGCTCTACGGCAAGACGCTCGGCATCATCGGCTGCGGCAATATCGGCTCGATCGTCGCCGACCGCGCGCTCGGCCTCAAGATGAAGGTCATCGCCTACGACCCGTACCTCACGCCCGAGCGCGCGACGTCGCTCGGCGTCGAGAAGGTGGAGCTCGACGATCTGTTCACCCGCGCCGACTTCATCACGCTGCACACGCCGCTGACCGAGGCGACGCGCGACATCGTCGATGCCGAGGCGTTCGGCAAGATGAAGAAGGGCGTGCGCATCATCAACTGCGCGCGCGGCGAGCTGATCGAGGAGAAGGCGCTGATCGACGCGGTCGAGACCGGCAAGGTGGCGGGCATCGCGATCGACGTGTTCCGCACCGAGCCCGCGAAGGAGTTCGCGCTGTTCGGCAACGAGGTTCTGGTGGCGACGCCGCATCTCGGCGCGTCCACCACCGAGGCGCAGGAGAAGGTGGCGGTCCAGGTCGCCGAGCAGATGGCGGAATATCTGAATACCGGCGCGGTGACCAACGCGATCAACATGCCGTCGCTCTCGGCCGAGGACGCGGCGCGGCTGCGCCCCTATATCCGCCTTGCCGAGCAGCTCGGCAGCCTTCTCGGCCAGGTGGCCAACTCGGCAGCGCGGCGCGTCACGGTCGAGTACGAGGGCAACGCCACCGACCTCAACGTGAAGCCGCTGACCGCCTGCGTGCTCAAGGGGCTGCTCGCGCCGATCCTCGAATCGGTGAACATCGTGTCGGCGCCGGTCGTCGCCGCCGCGCGCGGCATCGACGTCAGCGAGGTCACGCACGAGCGCGACAGCGAGTACCAGACGCTGATCCGCGTCACGATGGAGACCGAGCACCGGGTGCGCACCGCGGCCGGCACGCTATTCGGCGACAAGCCGCGCATCGTCGAGATCGACGGCATCCCGACCGAGGCCGAGCTGTCGGCGCACATGCTGTATACGGTGAACCAGGACAAGCCCGGCTATATCGGCCGGCTCGGCTCCACGCTGGGCGATGCGGGCGTCAACATCGCGACGTTCCACCTCGGCCGCAAGACGCTGGGCGGCGATGCCATCGCGCTCCTCGAGGTCGACCAGCATGTCGGCGCCGACGTGCTCGACAAGGTCGCGCATTTGCCGGGCGTCGTGCAGGCCAAGTCGCTCGCGTTCGGGTAACGCCCGGCCAGCACACATTGTCACCCCGGGTGCGGCGCAGCATGTAATGGTGCGCCGCAGACCCGGGACCCATTCCTCGGCACGCGTGAGCCGGCGCAATGGGCCCCGGATCGCCGCCGAGCGGCGTCCGGGGTGACAATTTTGTTTGTGGCTCCTCTACGCCGCCAGCGCGTCGGCAAGCTGGCGCGCGGGCGGCGGCGCGGCGGCAACGCCGAGCGCCGGGTGGCGGGCGATGTCGATCTTCAGCAGCCCGTTTTGCAGCGTCCAGCCGTCGAGATGGTAGCCGTCCGCCAGCCAGAACTCGTGCACGAAGGCGGAGGCAAGGCCGGCCTTGACGATACGTGCGTTGGTCCGGAGCGCGCCGGTTTCGCCGCGCACCAACAGCACGCCCTGCTCCTCGACCACCTCGATCTCGTTCGCCGCGAAGCCGGGCACTGCCATCACGATGCGCCACAGGCTGTCGTCGAACTGCTCGATATTGTAGGGGGGATAGTCGGCGCCGTTCAGGTCGGTGATCGGGACGCCGGAAACGCTGTGGGGAAGGGGAAGCGCGCCCTCGGGCGCAAACCCTGCGATGTTCATCGATACCCTCCGTCGAAAGCGATACCATGAACCTTGCCGGGCGCGGTTTGGCCGCCCGGTGGCCGATGATCTAGGCGCGGCCGCGCCGGTTTCAAGAGGGCGTATGAACGAAAAATCGGCGGGAAGCGGGGGCTGGCGCGTGGTCGCGACCGTGCCGGTCCGGGCGGTCGATTCGCTGGCCGACGCACTCGGCGCGCTCGGCCTCGCGGTCGCGATCGGGCCTGCCGGGCGCGGGCGTCGGACGGTGCAGGGGTACGGCGCCGGCGCGTGCGACCGGGCCGAAGTGACGGCCGCGCTCGCCGTCGCCGCGGCCTCGGCGGGCCTCGCCGCGCCGGACTGCCGGTTCGAGGATCTGCCGGCAACCGACTGGGCGGCGCGGCTGCAATCGGACTTCCCGCCGCGGCGCATCGGCCGGTTCTTCCTGCACGGCTCGCATTTCACGGGCCGGGCGCCGCGCGGCACGATCCCCATCCGCATCGATGCCGGCGCGGCGTTCGGCACCGGCGCGCATGAATCGACCGAGGGCTGCCTGGTAGCGATCGAGCGGCTGTGCGCCAAGCGGTCCTTCGCGCGCGCGCTCGACATGGGGACGGGCTCCGGGCTGCTCGCCATCGCGCTCGCCCGGCTCGCCGGCGTGGCGGTGCTGGCGGTCGACAACGATCCGGTCGCCGTCGCGGTGGCGCGCGAGAACGCCGACGAGAACCGCGTCGGCCGGCTCGTCGCCTGCGCGCGGTCGGACGGCTATCGCGGCCTGGCGCGCGACGCCGGCCCGTTCGACCTCGTGCTGGCGAACATCCTGGCGCGGCCGCTGATCCGCATGGCGCCGGCGGCGGCAAAGCGCCTTTCGCCCGGCGGCGTCATCGTGCTCGCCGGCTTCCTCGCCAAGGACGCGCGCAAGGTCGCCGACGCCCACCGCGCCGCCGGGCTCAGCCCGCTGTTCCGCATTCCGGTCGGCGGCTGGACGACGTTGGTGATGCAGAAGGCGCGGGTTCGTGCAGGACGCTCGTCAGCACGAACGGGAAAGGCAAATCCGACGCGCGCCCGTTCGCCCTGAGGAGGCCGCGAAGCGGCCGTCGTGAAGGGCGCACGTTCACGCCGCTTGGACGAAGGCGGCCATCACCTTTTTGCGGCCGGCCTTGTCGAACTCGATCTCCAGCTTATCGCCGTCGGCGACGCGGATCTTGCCGTAGCCGAACTTCTGGTGGAACACGCGCACCCCGACCGCGAGGCCCTGCTCCGCGGCGTCGGCGGACGGCGCGTTGCGCACGAGGCGCGCGCTGCCCTCGATGGTCATCCCGTCCTGGCGTCCCGCGCCGCGCAGCCGCTGGAAGCCGGGGCCGCGCGTCGCCGCCCGCCGCTCCCAGTCGAAATCGGTCCCGGTCTCGGCGAGGGCGCCAGCGCCCGGAAAGCGCCCGGCGCGATAGAGGCCCGGATCGGACGTCACCTCGACGTGGTCGGCGGGCAGCTCGTCGATGAAGCGCGACGGGATGGCGCTGGTCCACTGGTTGTGCACCCGCCGGTTGGCGACGAACGAGATCAAGGCGCGTTCTCGCGCGCGGGTCAGCCCGACATAGGCGAGCCGGCGCTCCTCCTCCAGCCCGGCCGCGGCGGCGTCGTCCAGGGTGCGCTGGTGGGGGAACAGCCCTTCCTCCCAGCCGGGCAGGAAGACCGTGTCGAACTCCAGCCCCTTGGCGGCGTGCAAGGTCATCACGTTCACCTGGTCCGCCGCGCCGCCGGCGTCGTTCTCCATCACCAGGCTGACATGCTCGAGAAACCCGCCGAGATTCTCGAACTCGGCCATGGCGCTGGTCAGCTCCTTGAGGTTCTCGAGCCGGCCGGGCGCGTCGGGCGATTTGTCGGTGCGCCACATTTCGGTGTAGCCGGATTCATCGAGCACGGTCTCCGCGAGCTCGACCTGATCGACGCCGTCGGCCATGGCCCGCCAGCGGGCGAAATCGTCGGTCAGCCGGCGCAGCGCCGCGCGCGCCTGCGGCTTCAGCTCGTCCGTCTCGATCACCCGTTGCGGCCGCGACGGTCAGCGGCACGCCGTCGCTGCGGGCCAGCGTGTGCAGGGTCTGCAAGGTGGCGCCGCCGATGCCGCGGCGCGGCGTGTTGACGATGCGCTCGAACGCCAGGTCGTCGGCGGGCTGGGCGATCACGCGCAGATAGGCGATGGCGTCGCGGATCTCGGCGCGCTCGTAGAAGCGCGGCCCGCCGATCACCCGATAGGGGATGCCGAGCGTGACGAAGCGCTCCTCGAACTCGCGCATCTGGAACGACGCGCGCACCAGGATGGCGATGGCGTTGAGCCGGGCGCCTGCGCGCTGGATCGCCTCGATCTCCTCGGCCACCTCGCGCGCCTCGGTCTCGCCGTCCCACAGCGCGCGCACGCTGACCTTGGGCCCGCCCGCATTCTCGGTCCACAGCGTCTTGCCGAGCCGGCCGGCATTCTTCGCGATCAGGCCCGATGCGGCGGCCAGGATCTCGGGCGTCGAGCGGTAGTTCTGCTCGAGACGGATGATCTTGGCGCCGGGGAAATCCTTCTCGAACTTCAGGATGTTGCCGACTTCCGCCCCGCGCCAGGAATAGATCGACTGGTCGTCGTCGCCGACGCAGCACAGATTCTTGTGCTTCTGGGCGAGCAGCCGCAGCCATAGATACTGCGCGACGTTGGTGTCCTGGTACTCGTCGACCAGGATGTACTTGAACCGGCGCTGGTAGTCCTCGAGCACGTCGTGGTGCTTGGTGAACAAAGCGAGGTTGTGCAGCAGCAGGTCGCCGAAATCGGCGGCGTTGAGCTGGGCGAGCCGCGCCTGGTAAACCTTGTAGAGCGCGAGCGCCTGGCCGTTGGCATAGCCGCCGTCGTCGGCGGGCGTCACCTTGTCGGGGGTGAGGCCGCGATCCTTCCAGCGCTGGATCACGTTCATCAGCCCGCGCACCGGCCAGCGCTTCTCGTCGATATCGGCCGCCTGCATGATCTGCTTCAACAGGCGAAGCTGGTCGTCGGCGTCGAGGATGGTGAAGCTCGATTGCAGCCCCACGAGCTCGGCATGGCGGCGCAAGATGCGCGTCGCGATGGCGTGGAACGTGCCCAGCCACATGCCGTCCGCCGCCTGGCCGAGCAGCGACGCCACGCGCGCGCGCATCTCGTGCGCCGCCTTGTTGGTGAAGGTGACGGCCAGCACCTGGCCCGGGAACGCCTTGCCCGACAGCAGGATATGGGCGAGGCGGGTGGTCAGCACGCGGGTCTTGCCGGTGCCGGCGCCGGCCAGCACCAGAAGCGGGCCGTCCGTCGTCACGACCGCGTCGCGCTGGGGCGGGTTCAGGGCCGCGAGATAGGGCGGCTCGGCGCGCGCGCCGCTTCCCTGCGGGGCCGGCGCGTGGGTGATCATGTCGGGTTCGGCCATGGGCTCCGCACTATAGCAGAGCCCGCCGGACGGGGCCCGGAAATCGGGCGAATCGGGATCTCCAACATCCGTCCGGGAGGCTTCGGGCGCGCTCATTCCCCGTTCGGCCTGAGTGGCCCCGAAGGGGCCGTATCGAAGGGCGAACGGGGACGGGAACCCGCCGTTCGCGCTTCGATACGCGGCGTCGCTGTGCTCGGCCGCACTCAGCACGAACGGCTGGAGTGGCGGAAAAAGCGCCTACCGGTTCGGCTTGGCGATCACGCTGTTGTGCAGCGTGCCGATCACCGAATTGCGGATCTCGACCTTGTCGCCCGGATGCAGGAACTTCTCGTCCGAGGGCGTGCCGTCGGGCAGCAGCGGGCTGGAATCCGCCGCGGTGCCCTTCGCCGTGCCCGAGGCGATCATGTCGCCCGGATAGAAGGTGAAGTCGCGCGACAGGTGCTCCAGATACTCGCCGAACGTAAACACCATGTCCTTGGTCGAGAATTTCTGGCGCAGCTCGCCGTTCACGTAGGTCTCGACGTCGCCGTTCAGCGCGTCCAGCCCTTCGCCGACCACGATGCACGGCCCGATCGAGCAGGACGTGTCGAAGTTCTTCTGCATGGCGAATTTCAGCGGGCCGGGCTCGATGGCGAGCCGTACCGACCAGTCGCCCAGCAGGGTCGCGCCCCAGATATAGTCCTTGATGTCGGCGGCGCGGACGTCCTTGCCCTGCTTGCCGATGACGATGGCGAGCTCGCCCTCGTAGTCGAGCCGCTTGGCGCGCGCCGGATAGATCACGTCGCCATTGTCGGGAGTCGACTCGCGGTCGACCTTCCAGAAGCCCCAGATGCCCTCCTTGCGGATATGGGCGCGGAAATCGCCGTCCGCGATGGGCCGCATCTCGCCGCGCTTCGCCGCGCGCTCGTACATGGCGCCGGCATGGTCGGCGAAGTTGCCGCCGGCGCAGGCGACGCGCGCGCCGCGCGGGCGGGGCGCGTGGAGCTTGACCTCGCCCTGCTTGAACACGATCGCCTCGCCGCGCGGGCCCTTCTGGTCGGCGGCCTTGCCGGAGAGGTAGTCGAGCGCCGCCTGGGCGCCGTCGAGCGCCGCCTTGCCGCCCTCGATCAACTGGCCGAGCTCGGACGGAACAACGCCCGCCGCCATCTCGACCGCATTGCGCGTGTCCTTGGTCTCGCGCAGATACTTGGCGTAGGCGAGCGACAGATCGACCACCGAGCCGTTGTGGATTGCGCCCGTGCGCTTCTCGGGGCCGTAGACGACGATCTTCATGACGTTCCTCCGTATGGGCAGATTGGCCGGCAGTCTAGGATGTCCGCGCCGTTTTGCAATCGGCACGGAGGACGGGGCGTTGCCGCGCTACGAACCCGACTGTCACCCCGGACGGCGAGCGAAGCGAGCCGCGCCGGGGCCCATCTCGACGCGCGAGGGACTCGGATAGATGGGTCCCGGCTCGCGCCGCGGACACGGTCCGCGACTTGGCCGGGATGACAGGCTCGCTGAGGCAACCGAGCCGGGGCCGGACCTACCGCCGTCGCGCCTTGCCGTATTTCGACCGGCCGCGGCGCTGGTTGGCGCTCGCATGGGCGATGCGGGTGGCGAGGCGCCGCTCGGGCGGGACGATCCCGAGGTCGGTCTCCTCCAGCCGCGTGATCTCGTCGCGGAGGCGCGCCGCCGTCTCGAACTCCAGGTCGGCCGCCGCCTGGCGCATGCGCTTCTCGAGGTCGGCGAGGTGCGCCTGCAGATTATGCCCGACCAGGTGCGACACTTCCTCGTCCCCGGTATCGACGGTGACGTGGTCGGCCTCGTACACCGAGTGCAATATGTCGCCGATCTGCTTGCGCACGCTTTCCGGCGTGATGCCGTTGGCGGCGTTGAAGGCCTGCTGCTTCTCGCGCCGCCGGTTGGTCTCGCCGATGGCGTAGTCCAGCGAGCGGGTCATCGTGTCGGCGTACAGGATCACCCGCCCGTCGATGTTGCGCGCGGCGCGCCCGATGGTCTGGACCAACGAGGTGCCGGAACGCAGGAACCCTTCCTTGTCGGCGTCGAGGATGGCGACCAGCGCGCATTCCGGGATGTCGAGCCCCTCGCGCAGCAGATTGATGCCGACCAGGATGTCGAACGCGCCGAGGCGGAGGTCGCGGATGATCTCGATGCGCTCCAGCGTGTCGATGTCCGAGTGCAGATAGCGCACGCGCAGGCCCGCCTCGTCCATATATTCGGTCAGGTCCTCGGCCATGCGCTTGGTCAGGGTGGTGACCAGCACGCGCTGGCCCTTCTTCGCCGCCTCGCGGCATTCGCCCAGCAAATCGTCCACCTGGTTCTCGACCGGGCGGACGAAGCACACGGGATCGACCAGCCCGGTCGGGCGGATCACCTGCTCGACGAACACGCCGCCGGTGCGCTCCATCTCCCACGGGCCGGGCGTCGCCGAGACGAACATCGATTGCGGGCGCATCGCGTCCCACTCCTCGAACTTGAGCGGGCGGTTGTCGATGCAGGACGGCAGGCGGAAGCCGAACTCGGCCAGCGTCGATTTGCGGTTGAAGTCGCCGCGATACATGCCGCCGATCTGCGGCACGGTGACGTGGCTCTCGTCGACCACCAGCAGCGCGTCGGCCGGCAGATATTCGAACAGGGTCGGCGGCGGCTCGCCCGGCGCGCGGCCGGTGAGGTAGCGCGAATAGTTCTCGATGCCGGCGCAATGGCCGGTCGCCTCCAGCATCTCGAGGTCGAAGGTGGTGCGCTGGCCCAGCCGCTCGGCCTCCAGGGGCTTTCCCGCCTTCTGGAACCAGTCGAGCCGCTCGGCCAGCTCCTCGCGGATGCCGACGATCGCCTGGCGCACGGTGGGGCGCGGCGTCACGTAGTGGCTGTTCGGGTAGATCGTCACCTCGGCGAGCGTCGACGTCTTCTCGCCGGTCAGCGGGTCGAATTCGTGGATCGATTCCACCTCGTCGCCGAACAGGGTCAGCCGCCACGCCCGGTCCTCGTAATGCGCCGGGAAGATCTCGAGGTTATCGCCGCGCGCGCGGAACGCGCCGCGCACGAAGCTCGCCTCGTTGCGCCGGTATTGCAGCTCGACCAGCCGGCGCAGCAGGGCGTCGCGGTCGACGGTCTCGCCCGCCTTCACCGAGAACGCCATCTCGGAATAGGATTCGACCGAGCCGATGCCGTAGATGCACGAGACCGACGCCACGATGATCACGTCCGGACGCTCCAGCAAAGCGCGTGTGGCCGCGTGGCGCATGCGGTCGATCTGCTCGTTGATCGAGGCGTCCTTCTCGATATAGGTGTCGGTCCGCGGGACGTAGGCCTCCGGCTGATAGTAATCGTAGTACGAGACGAAGTACTCGACCGCGTTGTTCGGGAAGAAAGACTTCATCTCGCCATAGAGCTGCGCGGCGAGAGTCTTGTTCGGCGCGAGGATGAGCGTGGGGCGCGCGATCTTCTGGATCACGTGCGCCATGGTGAAGGTCTTGCCCGAGCCGGTGACGCCCAGGAGAACCTGGTCCCGCTCGCCCTTCTCCAGCCCGTCCAGCAGTTCGGCGATGGCCTGCGGCTGGTCGCCCGCCGGCTTGTAGTCGGACTGGATGTCGAAGGGCCTGCCGACGTCGGACGCCGGGCGCTCGGCGATCTGTGTGCTCATGCCGGCGAATATAGGCTTGCGGCCCGGCGGAGGCGAGGGGCGGCCGGCCGCCGGCTGTTGATAGAACCCGGGCTTCCCCGTTGCGGGCGGGGGGCGGCGGGCGTAGGTTGCGCCGCGTTTTCCGCCGAATGGGTTCACCATGTCCATCCTCGCCAAGCGCCTGGCGCGCATCAAGCCGTCCCCCACCAACGCGTTGACCGGCCTCGTGGTCGAGCTCAAGGCGCAGGGCCGGGACATCATCTCGCTGGGGGCGGGCGAGCCGGACTTCGACACGCCCGAGAACATCAAGGAAGCGGCGATCCGCGCCATGCGGGCGGGCGACACCAAGTACACGCCCGTGCCCGGCACCCCGGCGCTGCGCAAGGCGATCGCCGCCAAGTTCAAGCGCGAGAACGGGCTCGACTATTCGCTCGACCAGATCACCGTCGGCACCGGCGGCAAGCAGGTGCTGTACAACGCCTTCGTCGCGACGCTCGATCCGGGCGACGAGGTGGTGATCCCGGCGCCCTACTGGGTGTCGTACCCGGACATGGTGCTGCTGTGCGAGGGCACGCCGGTCGTGGTCGACACGACCGAGGCGACCGCGTTCAAGATGCGCCCGGCCGACCTCGAAAAGGCGATCACGCCCAAGACCAAGTGGGTGATGCTGAACTCGCCGTCGAACCCGACCGGCGCGGCCTACACGAAGGACGAGCTGCGCGCGCTCTGCGACGTGCTGCTGCGCCACCCGCATGTCTGGGTGATGGTCGACGACATGTACGAGCATGTCATCTACGACGATTTCGAGTTCTTCACCCCGGCGCAGATCGAGCCCAGGCTGTACGACCGCACCCTGACCATCAACGGCGTGTCGAAGGCCTACTGCATGACCGGCTGGCGCATCGGCTATGCGGGCGGGCCGCTCGAGCTGATCAAGGCGATGAACATGGTGCAGTCGCAATCGACGACGCACGCCGCCTCGATCAGCCAGGCCGCCGCGACCGAGGCGCTGAACGGGCCGCAGGATTTCATCCCGAAGCACAACGAGGTGTTCAAGGAGCGGCGCGACCTGATCGTCTCGATGCTCAACCAGGCGACGGGGATCAATTGCCGCACGCCCGAGGGCGCGTTCTACGTCTACCCGTCCTGCAAGGGCACGATCGGCAAGACGACGCCGGCCGGCAAGAAGATCGAGACCGACACCGATTTCGTGACCTACCTGCTGGAAAGCGAGGGCGTCGCGGTGGTGCAGGGCTCGGCGTTCGGGCTCGCGCCGCATTTCCGCATCTCCTACGCGACCTCGACCGAGGCGCTGGAGGAGGCGGGGCGGCGCATCCAGCGCGCCTGCGCCGCGCTGCGGTAGGGCCTGCCACAACTCCAATTGTCATCCCGGCCGAGCCGCACGAGCGGCGAGAGCCGGGACCCATCCTGAAGGTTCCGTGGCGCTCGGATACGGGTCCCGGGTCTGCGGTTCACCGCTTTGCGCTGCACCGTGCCCGGGATGACAATCGATGTGACTACTGCGCGGCGGCGGCGACGCGCTGGGGCGCGAGGGCGGGCGCCTTATGGAACTTGCCGTCCTTCATGATGGCGAGCAGCCGGTCGCGGTCCTGCAGGATGGTGACGTCGGCGGTCGGGTCGCCATCGACCAGCAAGATGTCGGCGAGGTAGCCGGGCTTCACCGCGCCGAGCTCGTCGCCCATGCCCATCAGCTCGCCGCCGACGCTGGTCGCGGCTTTCAGCACCTCGGCCGGCGTGTAGCCGAACAGCTTGACGAACAAATCGAGGTCGCGCGCGTTGCGCCCGATCGGGTTGTAGGGGAAGCCGTAATCGCCGCCCGGCAATACGCGGATGCCGCGCTTGCGCATCTCGGGATAGAGGCGCTGCATGCGCTCGATGCCGCCGGTCGCGCCCATCTCGGCCGCCTTCTTCTTGTCGATGCCGAATTCCTCGGCCTCGTGGACGCGCGACCAGAGAAGCCCCACGGCCGGCGCGACGAACAGCCGGTCCTTGGCCGCCTCGATCATGTCGAGCGCCTCGTCGTCGGCGTAGGAGCAGTGATAAAGGATGCGGAACCCGTTCCTGACCGCGAGCTTCACCGCCTCGGCCGCCTGCGAATGGCAGGAGAGCCACACGTCCGACTCCCGCGCCTGCTCGCCGATCGCCGCCACCTCCTCGTCCGTGTAGACGGTGTTCTTGCCGCCGCCCGGCGAGAACCCGTCGTCGCCCGACAGCAGGAACTTGATCGAGTTCCACCCCGTCGGCCGCGATCTGGCGCACATAGTTGCGCAGCGCCTCGGGCCCGCGCCCGTGATCGTTGTCGTGGCTCTGCGGCACGCCCATCACGTTCGCGGCGGCGCGCTCGATGGACGAGGCGACAAGGCGCGGCCCGGGCTGGTAGCCGGCCGTCGATCTCGTCGCGCAGCGCGACCTCGAAGCGCGGGCCGAGCGAGCCGGCCGAGTAGGCGCTGGTGAACCCGCTATCGAGCGTGACGCGTGCGTTGTGGGCGGTGATGAGAAGATGCTCCTCGGGCGGCAGCATCATCGCGTTGATCACGCGCCCGACCGAGGACGGCCAGGATAGATGCGCGTGCGCCTCGACGAGGCCCGGCATCACCGTCGCGCCGCCGCCGTCGACGATCTCGGCCCCCGCGCGCGGCAGGCGCTCGGCGCCCTTGGCGACCGCCTCGATCCGGTTGCCCGCGACCATCACCTCGCCGGGAAAAATTCCCGCGCCGGTGCCGTCGAACACGTTGACGTTGGTGAACAGGGTGCGGGTCATCGCAAATCTCCGACCGTGGCGATGCGAGCGTAGCACGCCCCGGATTCCGCTTGCATCCGTTTCGCCCGCCTGAAAACATATTGGAACGGAACGAGCGCCAATGACGCCAAAATGCGCGGGTTTCGGCCCGTGCGGGGAGACGACAGATGGCCACGAAACCGCCCGCCGGACCTCGCTGCGCTGCGCTGGTCGGCCCGTACCTCAGTGGTAAGACGTCGCTACTCGAAAGCCTGCTCTTCGCGACCGGCGCGATCCCCCGCAAGGGCACGGTAAAGGACGGCAACACGGTGGGCGACGCGTCGCCCGAGGCGCGCGACCGCCAGATGACGGTCGAGGTCACGGCCGCCGACGCGCGCTACCTCGACGAGCCGTGGACCTTCCTTGACTGCCCCGGCTCGGTCGAGTTCTTCCAGGAGACGATCAACGCGCTGATGGTGGTCGACGCCGCCATCGTGGTGTGCGAGCCGGTGCCCGAGCGCGCGATGGCGCTGGCGCCCTTGTTCAAGGCGCTGGACGACCACCAGATTCCGCACCTTCTGTTCATCAACAAGGTCGACCATTCCGAGGTCGACGTGCGCGGCGTGCTGGAGGCGCTGCAGGGCGTCGCCGACCGGCCGCTGGTGCTGCGCGAGCTGCCGATCCGCGAGGGCGAGAAGATCACCGGCTATGTCGACCTGGTCAGCGAGCGCGCCTACCGCTACCAGCCGGGCAAGCCGTCCGCGCTGATCGAGATCCCCGATCCGATCAAGGCGGAGGAAAACTCGGCGCGCACCGAAATGCTCGAGGCGCTGGCCGATTTCGACGACACGCTGCTCGAGAAGCTGCTCGAGGACACGGTCCCGCCGCCGGCTGACGTGTACGACCAGCTCGCCAAGGATTTCGCCGACGGGCTGATCGTGCCGGTGCTGGTCGGGCGCGGCGGAGCAGGACCATGGCGTGCGCCGCCTGCTGAAGGCGCTGCGCCACGAGGTGCCGGACGTGGCCGCCACGGCGGAGCGGCGGGGCATCGAGCCGCGCGGCGAGCCGGTGGTGCAGGTGTTCAAGACGCTGTACGCGGCCCAGTCGGGCAAGCTGTCGCTCGCCCGCGTATGGCGCGGCGAACTCGCCGAGGGCGCGACGCTCAACGACGCGCGCGTCGGCGGCATCGTCTCGCTGGTGGGCATGACGCAGAGCAAGCTGACAAAGGCCGAGGCCGGCCGCGTCGTCGCGCTCGCGCGCATGGACACGATCCGCACCGGCGCGCTGCTCACCCCGTCGGGCAAGGCGCCCGAGGGGGCGGCGCCGTGGCCCAAGCCGCCCGCGCCGGTCTTCTCGGTGGTGATCGCCGCCGAGAACCGCAACGACGAGGTGAAGCTGACCGGCGCGCTGCAGCGCCTGACCGACGAGGACCCGTCGCTCAGCTACCACCACAACGACGAGACGCAGGAACTGGTGCTCTACGGCCAGGGCGAGATCCACCTGCAGGTCGCGCTCGCCCGCCTCAAGTCGAAATACAACGTTCCGGTCAAGTCCGCCCGGCCGCAGGTGCCCTACCAGGAGACCATCCGCAAGGGGATCGCCCAGCACGGCCGGTTCAAGCGCCAGACCGGCGGGCACGGCCAGTTCGGCGACGTGCATCTCGACATCAAGCCGCTGCCGCGCGGCGCCGGCTTCAAGTTCGACGAGCAGGTGGTGGGCGGCGCGGTGCCGCGCCAGTACATCCCCGCCGTCGAGGCCGGCACGCGCGAGTTCATGACCAAGGGCGTGCTCGGCTTCCCCGTGGTCGACGTCTCGGTCACGCTGACCGACGGCCAGTACCATTCGGTCGACTCGTCGGAAATGGCGTTCAAGCAGGCGGCGCGCGTGACGCTGAGCGAGGCGCTGCCGAAATGCGATCCGGTGCTGCTGGAGCCGATCTACAAGGTCGAGATCGACGTGCCGTCCGACTTCACCAACAAGGTGCACGGGCTGGTCTCGTCGCGGCGCGGCCAGATCCTCGGCTTCGCCCCGAAGGAGGGCTGGCAGGGCTGGGACACGGTGCAGGCGCACATGCCGCAGTCCGAGCTGCACGATTTGATCATCGAGCTCCGCTCGCTGTCGCAGGGGGCCGCCACCTACCGCGCCGATTTCGACCACATGCAGGAGCTGACCGGCCGCCTTGCCGACGATGTGCTGAGCCGCCGCGAGGCCGCCTCGGCGGCGTCGTAGCGTGGCGGGCGGGCCGGGGACCCGCCCCTACGCACCCGATCCCGCCTCGCGCGTAGGGGCCGGCCCCCGACCGGCCCCTATCTATTCGCGCCGCGCGCGCCCACGGCCCTCGCGCGGATAGACCAGCGGCACCGCGGCCTCGGGAGAGAGCACGCGGAAGGTGAAGCTTTCCTGGAGGTAAAGCGTCACCGTCTCGGTCGTGTGGGCGAGGTAGCCGATCGAGATGTCCTGCCCGACGGTCAGCTCGAAATCGCCGCCGCGCGTCGACAGGACGACCGCGCCGTCGAGCGCCGGCGCCCACACCACCGGCCCGTCGAGGATGCGGCCGAGATTCTGGATCACCGGGAAGCCGCCGCCCTTGGTCATGGTCTTGGTGAGGCCGGTATAGCATTGCAGCCCCAGCGCCACGCCGAACGGGCCGTCGACGCCGTCGCGCTTCAGCTTGTCCAGCGCCTCGGCCACGACGCGCGGATAGTCCTCGTAATCCGGCGGGATGGTCAGCGCGGCGCCCGCCGATGCCTCGCAGATGCCGTGGATGTTGCCCGCCGCATAGCCGTGGAACACGGCCCGGTCCTCGGCGAGGGCGAGGTTCACGGCCGCCTCGCGCACCGGGTCGAGATCGGGATCGGTGGCGCCGCGCCCGACCATTTCGAGTTCCGCGCGCGACAGGTCGAACGTCACGCGCATCTCGACCAGCGGCTGGACCCGGCGCAGCCGCGCGGCCACGCCATCGCCCGGCCCGTCGCCCAGCGGCTCGGCGCGGCCCAGATTGACGCAGGAATGGTCCCAGCCGTGCGGGCCGGAGAAATCGGCGATGCGCCGCGCGCCCAGCGTGCCCTTCAGCGCGCGCTTGGCCTCGGTCTCGATCTCGGCCCACGCGGCCTCGGAGATCGGCGCCAGGCTCCTGTGCAGATCGTTCATCAGTCTACTTCCCCTTGAGATCGCCGATGCCGAGTGAGCCTTGTGCCGGTGCTGCCGCGGCGCCGCTCTCGTCCGCGCCGCCGCCCTCGCCGGTCGCTGCCGTCTCGGCCGCGATGATCGAGCCGGAGCTGTTCACGTAGGTGCCGATCATCTCGGTGAGCTTCGGGTCCCGGCGGCGCAGCCATTCGAGCACCATCATGGCGTGCTCTTTTTCCTCGTCGCGATTGTGGGCCAGGATCTGCTTCAGCTCGGGGTCGGTCGCCGCCTCGGACCGCTGGTTGTACCAGTCGACCGCCTCGAGCTCCTCGATCAGCGAGACGAAGGCCCGGTGGGCATCGATCGTCTCGGCGCTGAGGCCCTCTTCGTGCAGATGCTCGCTCGACATCTCCCCTCCATCCGCTTGGTCGCCACGCATAGATATAGCTAACGGGGGAAAGCCGATCAAATTCCTCGCCCCGCGACCAGGCGACGCAAGAAATCGTGAATAAGTTTCATTTCACCCTGGCCGCGCGAGAGGCTAGTTCTAATACCATCGAGCATCAGGAGAGGTGGCCATGCTGGTACGTTCGAAGCGCGGGTGGGAAATCGCCGAGCGCGACGCGACGCCCGAAAGCCTTTTCCACGACCGCCGCCGCCTGGTGACGGCGATCGCGGCCGGGCCCATCCTGGCGCCTATGGCGCTCTCGGCGCTCACCACCTCGGCGCGCGCCGCCGCGCCTTCCGACCCGTCGGCAGGGCTATACCCGGCGACGCGCAACATGCGCTACAAGCTCGACCGCCAGGTGACGCCGGCGAAATACTCGACCACCTACAATAATTTCTACGAGTACGGCACCTCCAAGGACATCTGGGAGGATGCGCAGCAGCTCAAGGTGCGCCCCTGGACCGTCAAGATCGACGGCATGGTCGACAAGGAGATGGAGATCGGCATCGACGATCTCTTGAAGAAGGTCTCGCTGGAGGAGCGGCTCTACCGCCATCGCTGCGTCGAGGCGTGGTCGATGGCCGTGCCCTGGTCCGGCTTCCCGATGAAGGCGCTGGTCGAGCTCGCAAAGCCGGCCTCGGGCGCGAAGTACATCGTCATGCAGACCCTCGACGACAAGCACCAGATGCCGGGGCTCAAGAACTTCATGTTCCCCTGGCCCTATGTCGAGGGCGTGACGATGGAAGAGGCCAACAACGAGCTCGCCTTCCTGGTCACCGGCATGTACGGCAAGCCCGTGCCCAAGCAGGACGGCGCGCCGCTGCGCCTCGCGCTGCCGTGGAAGTACGGGTTCAAGTCGATCAAGTCGATCGTGCGCTTCACCTTCTCCGACAAGCGCCCGGACACGTTCTGGGCGAAGGCCGGGCCCGACGAGTACGGCTTCTGGGCCAACGTCAACCCGAAGGTGCCGCACCCGCGCTGGAGCCAGGCGACGGAGGAGGTGCTGGGCACCGGCAACCGGGTGCCGACGCAGCTCTTCAACGGCTACGGCGAATACGTCGCCGACCTGTACAAGGACAAGACGGGCGAGAACCTGTTCATGTAGTCCGGAGCGGCCGGATCAGCTCGGCGCCGGGGTGTGAGCGGCGCAGGTTGAAGTGAATGCATTGCGCGGGGGCCGGTCGATGACCGGCCCCTCGGCATTTGGACCAGCCCTCAGCCGTACGCGCCCACCTCGTGCTGGATGGCGGCCGACAGGTCGCGCACGATCTCGAACCAGCGTCCCATCGGCTCGAACAGGGTGCGGTGCTCGTGCTCGTAGGTCCGCGCCTCGCGCGGGCCGGGCGGCTCGCCGAAATCGAGCGCGGTCGCCGGGTCGCGCGTGACCGGGAAGATCTCGTCGAGCCGGTCGAGCGCGAATTCCATCTCGAGGCGCAGCAGGCGCTGGATCAGCGCGTCGCGGTCGAGCCCGTCGGCCGGGCTGAAATCCGGGATGTGGGTGGCGAGCAGCCAGATGCGGTGGATCGCGGCGAGGCGCAGCGCGTGCAGGAGCACGAGCCGGGCGGGCATCGGCTTGCCGGGCAGGATCGGCTTCAGTGCGAGCCAGTCGGCGGCGAGGCGGCGGAACAGCCGGCGCAGCCGCGGGGCGAGGTCGAACGCTTCGAGCGCATGGGCGATCGCGACCAGCTCCTCGCCGCGGCTGGGCCGCGCGGTGCGCCGGGCGCGGTCGAGCCAGCTTCCCGGATCGAGCGTGTCGATATAGGCGCGGATCACGTCGAGGTCGCTCACTTCGAGCGCGTGCAGCGCGAGGCCGAGGGCACGGCCGAAGCGGGCCGAATCCTCGCTGCGCTGGAGGAACGTGTCGGGCGCCCGCGCGGCGGCCCGGCCGAGCCCGTGCAGCGTGTTGGCCAGCCAGCCGAGCTGCTGCAGGATCGCATTGTTCGGGATGGCGCGAAGCTCGCGCGGGTGGGCGATCAGGCGCGGTCCCGATGCCCGGTTCTCGTCGGCGCGCACCGCCGGGCGCGAGCCCGCCCGGTCGATGAGGTTCGGCCCGAACACGCCGAGCAGGCTCGCATAGCCCGGATCGTCGAGGAGCGCGGTCATCTCCTGGCCGATCGTGGTGAAGAACTCGGCCGCATAGTCGGGATCGCCGTAGATCGGATCGTCGCCGCCGCCGGCCGCCGGCAGCGCCGCGAAGGCGTGCTCGGCGATGCGCGCGACGGCGCCGAAGGCGAGGGCCCGCGTGCCGAACAGCACGTACCCGTCGCTGCCCTGGAAGCTGGTCTCGTGCCGGGTGCGGATGCCGGCCTCGCGCAGGGCCGCGCGCGTCACGGGCGGGTCGAGATAGGCGAGGCGGTCGGCAAGGCTCCCCGGGTGGGCGCCGCGCCCCACCGACTCGCCGTGCGTGTCGAACAGCACCAGCTCGATATCGGCCATGCCGTAGCGGCGCAGCAGCTCGCCGATGCGCACGCGCAGCCGCTCGATCCAGTAGGTCGCGGCGAGCTGGCCGATATAGCGGCCCGAATCCGAATAGCCGAACTGCACGGTCAGCCGCCCGACGCGGCGCAGGTACTCGCGCCAGTGCGGGCTGCGAAACGCCTCCTCCAGCACGCGCTCGCCGTGTTCCAGCGCCTCGGGCGTCTCGAACAGGGGCGAGATCTCGAGCCGGTCGGCGATGCCGAAACGGCGCGCGATCCATAACGCGGCGAGCAGCGTGTAGCCGGTCTCGGTCTCGGCGATGAGAAAGCGGATCGGGCTCGACCCGTCGACGTGCTTGAGAAGCTGCACGACGGTCATCATCAGCCGTGTCGCCGAGGTCTGCTCGGTCATCAGCGCGCCGAAATCCACCGGCATCGGTGGCTCGGCTCGGTCCATCAGCGCGTTGACGGCGGCAAGGCAGGAGCGCCGCAGCGCCGGGTCGGCCGGGTCGCCGTCGATGTCGATGCGCCGGCGCAGCGCGTTGTGCACCTGCGCCGCGTTGAGGCGGAAATGCGGGCGGGCGAGCGAGAGCCCGTGGCCGGCGAGCCCGGCGCGCGCGATGGCAAGCGTCCGGCGGTTGGCGTCGCTGGTCGCCGCCGCGATCGCGGTGTCGAGCAGCGCGATCAGCGGCGCCGCCTCGGTGAGCGCGGCATCCCGCTCGCGCAGCAAAGCGAGGGCGAAGCGGCGCACCGACTCGGCGTCCGGCGTGCCGCACGACAAGGGGGGCGCGGCCGCGATCTGTCGCCCGACCGCGACCCGTGCCTCGGCGACGCGGCGGGCGACCGGCTCGGCCGCCGCATCGCCCGTCGCGCCGAGCTGGTGCGCCAGCCGCTCGAGCTGGGCGCGCTTGGTTTCGAGCCGCAGGCGCAGCGTGTCCCACCAGCCGATGTCGGTGCGCCCGTCGGTATCGCATCCCACCCACGAGGCCAGCACGACGGGGCAGGGCACCAGCGCGGTCCATTCCGCGGGGAAGCGGGCGCGGGCGACGTCGAGGGCGACACCCGCCATCCGGTCGAGCGCGTCGCGCGCGTTCTCGATGGCCTGCTCGGCACGCGCGAACTCGTCGGCGAGCGAGATGTCCGCAGGCGCGCGGTGCGACAGGGTTGCGGCGCGGGCGATCACCGAGGTGCGCTCGCCGTCCGCGGCGCTCGCCGCCTGGGCGAGCAGCTCGCCCACCGCGTCGGAGAAGGCGAAGGTCGGATGCGCGGTGAACACGGCGGCGAAGCGCGGCGCCGCCAGGGCGCCGCGGAACGCCTCGGCGTCGCCCGCCTGGGCCAGCCTCTCGAAGATGGCGTGCAGCGAGGCCTCGTCGGCTTCGGCGTCGAGCCCGCCGACATAGGCGCGAAGCCGGCCCGCCCGGTCGGCGAAGGCGGCGGCGGTCAGCCGCCCCACCAGCGCCGCTACCCCGGGCACTCCGATCTCCTCGCGGTCGCACAGGCGGGTGATGGCCAGCGCGACCGACAGAACCGGGTTGCCGAACGGGTCCTCGCCCGCCCCGCCCCGCGCATGCGCGACCAATTCGAGGAGGTGGTTCTCCAGGGACGCCGCTGGTTCGCCCTCGCCTGCGCCGGAGGCCGCTCCGTTCTGCTGGTGCCGCGTCGCGCACATGCTCCGCTCCGCGTATTGCCGCAGTGCAGCAATCATACCGCAGCCGCGAAGGAAGCGGAACCGTTCGCGGCTGGCGCCCTTTGCCGGGCGTGGCGCAGTTGGGGGCCGGCGCGGCCGGCCCCCGCGCGCGCTACATCTTCGCCGGGTCGAGCTTGCTGTAGATCTCCCGCCACAGCGCCTTCTCGTACGCCGCCTGGTCGCCCTTGACCTCGGTCTGGACGATCTTTTCCCACTTCGCGTAGTTCTTCTCGTAGGCGTCGAGGATCTGCTGCGGGTTCTTGGCGCCCAGCTTCTTCTGGGTCGCGACCAGCGTCTTGCGCTCGTGCACGCGGAAGGCGTCGAGTGCCTGGGCGAAGTCCTTGCCGCCCGGGTGGAACGAGACGCCCTTCTTGGTCGCCGCCGCCTTCACGTCCTCGTCGCCCTTGCGGTCGGCGACGAAGACCAGGGCGCCCAGAAGCTTGGGCATGTACGAGATGATCAGCTTCTTGTCCTTCATCGACAGCGGGTCCCAGGCGCGCCGGCCGATGACGAACGCGCCGAGGGCGCGCGGGCTGCCGAGGAAGGTCTGGGTGAAGCTCGACGCGACGTCCCAGTAGCCGAAGTTCTTCAGCCAGGCGAGCACGCCATGCACGCAGTCGAGCGCGCCGCGCTGCAGCGCCGTCGTCGCATCCGGCGGGCTCATCGACACCGGCACGGCGCCCAGCGCCGCCATCAGCCGCGTGCCGGCGCCGACCGCGCGGATCTTGAGGCCCTTCACGTCGGCGACGGTCTTCACGTCCTTGCGGCAGATCAGGCCGTACGGCTCGTTGCCGTAGGAGGCGAGGTGGATCGAGTCGAAGCGCTTGTAGTCGGCGAGGCATTGGGGACAGTCAAACTGGATCGTCTCGTCCACGGCCGCTGACACGGCGACCGCGTCCTCGCCGAAAACCTGCGTGTCGTAGACGACGTTGACGTTCTTCAGCTCCTTGCGGGTGAACACCGGCACGACGAAGCCCGCGTCGACCACCCCGTCGCGCAGCCCGGTCAGCGTGTTCTCGAGCTTCACGATCTGGCCGCCGGCATACACCTTCCAGTCCATGGAGCCGCCGGAGGCCTTGCTCAGCGCGTTGAGCACCGGCACGTCGGCGTCTTCGACGGTGGTCGAGCGCGCGCCGGTGCCCGTGCCGTAGACCAGGTCCTTGGCGGAGGCCGTGCCCGTCGCGGCCAGCAGCGCCGCACCGGCGGCAAGGAGGCGGAAGTGCGTTCGCGTCATCTTGGTCTCCCTTGATTATGTTGTCGCGCGACCCTAGACGACGTGCGCATGACGGACAACCCGCGGCGGTCCGGGCGATCCGCCTAGTCGAGCGTCTGGCGGTAGCGCTTCAGCGCGACGGCGGAGACGACCAGCACGAACACCAGGATCGGCCACAAAGACGGCCACACCTCGGCCCAGCCATTGCCCTTCAGCAGGATCCCGCGGACGATGCGCAGGAACCAGGTCAGCGGCAGCAGATTGCCGAGGAACTGCGCCCATTCCGGCATGCCGCGGAACGGGAACAGGAAGCCGGACAGCAGCATCGAAGGCAGGAAGAAGAAGATGCTCATCTGCATCGCCTGCATCTGGTTGCGGGCGAGCGTCGAGAAGGTGAAGCCGACGGCGAGGTTGGCGGCGATGAACACGAGCACGCAGCCGCTGAGCAGCGCGAGGCTGCCCATCATCGGGATGCCGAACAGGACGGCGGCTGTCGCCAGGATCACCCCCACCTGGACGAAGCCCACCACCACATAGGGCACGATCTTGCCCAGCATCACCTCGAGCGGACGCACCGGCGTCGCCAGCAGGTTCTCCATCGTGCCGCGCTCGAGCTCGCGCGTCACCGCCGCGCCGGTCATCATGGCCAGCGTCATGGTCAGGATCGTGCCCATCAGCCCGGGCACGATGTTGAATTCGGTCAGCCCCTCGGGGTTGTAGCGCTTGTGGAGGCGCAGTTCGAAGGGCGGCTTGCCGGCCGCCATCGGGGCGAGCGGGCCCTTGAGGTCGTGGGCGAGCGCCGAGTAGTTCAGCGCGCCGAGCGCGGCGACGGCGCCGCCCGTCGCCACCGGGTCGGTCGCGTCGGCCTCCACCAGCAGGGCCGGGTGCTCGCCGCGCGCGATCCGGCGCGAGAAATCGATCGGGAACTCGACCACGAACTGCACCTCGCCGCGGGCCAGCATCTCGCCGGCGGCGGCGGGGCTCGCCGGCCAGGCGACGACGCGGAAATAGGTGGTGTTCTCCATCGCCCGCACGATCGAGCGGGCGAACGTGCCGTTGCCCGCCACCACCACCGCGGTCGGCAAAGCGCGCGGATCGGCATTGATGGCGTAGCCGAACAGGATGAGCTGCATGATCGGCACGCCGACCATCAGCGCGAAGGTCAGCCGGTCCCGCATGAGCTGGATGAATTCCTTCACCAGCACGGCGCGGAAGCGGGCGGGCGAGAACAGGTTCATCGCGGGTCCGCTCCCACCGCGCCGATCGTGTGGATGAACACGTCCTCGAGCGACGGCGCGGCCGGCGCCCAGCGATAGCGCGGGTCGTCGCGCCACGGCGCGATCGCCGCCTCCAGCGCCGCCGGGTCGGTGCCGGTGACGTGCAGCACGGCGCCGAACGCGGCGACCATCTCGACGCCCGGCCGGCCGGCGAGGGCGCGGTGCAGCTCGCCCAGCCGCTCGCCCTCGACGGTCCAGGTGGCGAGGCCCGAGTTGTCGATCACCTCGGCGACCGAGCCGACCAGCAGCAGCCTGCCCCAGGCGAGATAGGCGATGCGGTGGCAGCGCTCGGCTTCGTCCATGTAGTGGGTGGAGACCAGCACCGTCACCCCCTCGGCCGCGAGGCCGTGGATCATCTCCCAGAACTCGCGCCGCGCATTGGGGTCGACGCCCGCCGTCGGCTCGTCGAGCAGCAGGAGCTCGGGCTCGTGCAGCACGCAGGCGGCGAGGGCCAGGCGCTGCTTCCAGCCGCCCGACAGCGCGCCGGCAAGCTGGTCGCAGCGCTGGGCGAGGCCGAACCGCTCGGCGGTCTCGGCGGCGCGGCCGCGCGGCCGGGCAAGCCCGTACATGCGGCCGATGAACTCCAGGTTCTCGCGCACCGTCAGGTCCTCGTAAAGGCTGAAGCGCTGGGTCATGTAGCCGACCCGGCGCTTGATCTCGTCGGCCTGGGTCAGGATGTCGAAGCCCAGGCAGGTGCCCGAGCCGGCGTCGGGCGTCAGCAGCCCGCACAGCATGCGGATGGTCGTGGTCTTGCCGCTGCCGTTGGGGCCGAGGAAGCCGAAGATCGCGCCGCGCGGCACCTCGATGTCGAAATCCTTCACCACGGTCTTGTCGCCGAACCGCTTGGCGAGGCCCCTGACCTGAATGGCGGGGGCGTCGCTCACGACGCCGGCGCCACGTCGACCGGCTGGCCCACGCGCAGCGCCTGGAGGCGCGCGTCGGGGCGGGCCTCGACCATGAACACCAGCCGGGCGCGCTCGACGCGGCTGTAGATCACCGGCGGGGTGTATTCGGCCTGGGGCGCGATGAAGTGGATCGTCGCCGGGATGGGCGCGCCGCACCCGTCGCAGCGGACCGAGACCTTGTCGCCGACGGCGAGCCGTCCGAGCTCGCGCTCCGGCACGAAGAAGCGGATTTTCAGGTTTTCCGGCGGCAGAAGCTGGACCACCGGCCGCGCGGCCGCCACCACCTCGCCCGGGCGGTACAGCGTGTCGACCACGGTTCCGGCATCGGGGGCCGTGCCGGTCATCTGGTCGAGCCGCCATTCCTCCTGCACCAGCGCGGCCTTGGCGGCGGTGACGGCGGCCTGGGCGGCGCGGATGGCGTCGGCGCGCGCGGGCATGCGGGCGACCGCCGAGCTCGGCGTCCAGCTCGGCCACGCGGGCGCGCGTCTGGTCGCGCGTCGCGCGCGCGTCGTCCAGCGCCTTTTCGGCCGCCACCCCCTTGCGGTTCAGGTTGGATTGGCGGCGGTAGTCGTCCTCCGCCTGGCGCAGCATCGCCGCGGCCTGGCGTCGCTGCGCCTCGATCGCCGCGATCTCGGGTGGGCGCTTGCCCGACTGAAGGTCGGCGAGCTGCGCCTCGGCCTGGCGCAGCTTCGCGGATGACTGGTCCCGCGCGGCGCGCTCGGCGGTCGCGTCCAGCGTGAACAAGCGGGTGCCCTTGGCGACGCGATCGCCGCGCGCGACGGCAAGCGTGGCAAGCGTCCCGCCCACGCTCGAGGTGACGAACACGTAGTCGGCCTCGACATAGCCGCTATAGGCCGTCGGATGGGCCGCGCCACCCATGCCGAGGGTGGATTCGACCCGGGCGCGCCAGGCGGCGCGGTCGGCCGGCGGCTGCAGGGCGTAGACCACGCCGGTGCCGATCGCGGCAAGGGCGAGCAGCGCGGCCACGATCCGTCTCATGGCGTCCCTCCCGCGCGGGCGAGGCCGTGCAGCAGCAGATCCGTGTGGGTGCGCATCAGCCTCTCGTACTCGAGTCCGCCCTCGTCGAACGGCTGCAGAGAGTGCCGCCACAACGCCGCCAGCAATACCGGCGCGATGACGCAGTACACCGCCTGGTCGGAATCGATCTCGCGGAACTCGCCGCGCGCGATGCCGCGCCGGACCAGGCTGCCGATCAGCCCCTTGGCGGGATGCACCACCTCGTCCAGATAGAACCGGGCGAGGTCGGGGAAGTTGGCCGCCTCGGTGATGACCAGCTTGGGGATCGCCGAGCCCGGCCCCTTCATCACCGCGTCGGGAATGGCGCGCAGCACCTGGAGCAGCAGCTCGGCGCTCGGCGCTTCGGAGCCGGCGAGCAGCCCTTCGGCGCGCTTCAGCGCCGGCCCGATGGCCTGGCGCACCACCGCCTTGAACAGCTCTTCCTTGTTCGGAAAGTAGAGGTAGAGCGTGCCGCGCGTCACGCCGGCCCGACGCGCGATGTCGTCCAGCCGGGTGGCCGCGAAGCCGCGCTCCGCGAAGCAGGCGAGGGCCGCCGCGGTGATCTCGGCGGGCCGATCCTCCTTGCGGCGGCGCCAGCGCGGGCGGGGGGCGGCGGTCATGGCGGGAGCCTTCCGGGGAATTTGTTAACTGACGTGTCAGTTATTTATGGCCTCGGCCGCCTTCCCGCAAGGGCATTCGAGATCATTTTCCGTGCCTCGAACTGTCGGAATATTTTACAGTCGGCGCGGTTCGGGCGGCATGATTCCGCGCAGCCTTCGGAAAACGTTGAGGTTTCTCTGTTTGGCATGATTCTTGCTTCGTGATTTGCCAAGCGACGCGTTTCGTCGCGCGCGGGGCGAACGGCCCCATGCCCGGGAGGACAATATGGCTAGGAACAAGCGTTCCATTCGGGCGGCTCTTCGGTTGGAGCGGATTTGTCAGGTCGCGTTCGGCGGCGCGATCGGCCTCGGCGGGCTGATGTGGGCCTATTCGCTGATGCACCTGGCCGGGCTGCAAGTTTCCGCGGACGGGTTCGGCGTGTCGCGGCTGATCTCGCTGGTCAGCCACTGGAGCTGACCGCGCCGGCAGCGCCCGGCGGCACCTCCGGTGCGGTTCCGCGGGAGCGGAACATGCGCTAAAATCGCCGCATCGCGGGGATGAGGGCGCCATGGCGGGGTTGGAACGACTTTCGGAAGAGACCTGGGGCCGGGCGGCGAGGTCAGTGGTGAAGCCGCTGCTCCTGGCGCGCGGCACGCTCGAATCGATCGACCTCGCCAAGACCCGCCGCCTCGCCGAGGTGCTGGGGTTCGACTGCGCCGAGCCCGCGCCCGACCGGCTGATGCTGCGCCACCGCTCCGACCGCACCGGCGGGACCTGCTTGGTGCTCGAGGTGCGCCGGGTCGACCAGGTGCGCTCGCCCCAGCATGTCAGCAACCATTGGGGCATCTGGGTCCCGACGCGGGACGACGTCGACCGGTCCTACGCGCTGCTCGCCGCCAACGCCGAGGCGCTGGGGCTGATCCGGGTGCAGAAACCGCGCCCCACCCACGAGGGCGCGCGCGACTACAGCTTCTATTTTGAAGACGAGAGCCGCAACTGGTGGGAGATCGGCGAGCATCCCGACGAGGCCGAGTTCGTCGGGTTCTTCGCCAACGGCGACTGGGACCGCCGGGAGGATGCGCCATGACCGCGCCTGTGCCGCCGATTCCGGCCGGTGTGTTCTCGCACGGGACGATGGATTGCCGGAATCCCGAGAAGACCCAGCGCTTCCTGCAGGAATTCCTCGGCGTGCGCAGCGTGCGCAAGTCGAAGGGCACGCAGTATGTCTGGCTCGGCGGGCGCTGGTTCATCGCCTGCCTGCGGGTGGGCGAGGGCGTGCCGGCGCGCCAGGGGCCGGGCTACCGGTTCGGGCTGATGGTCGCGACGCCGGAGCGAGGTCGATGCCGCGCACGACGCGGCGCTGGCCCAGCAGGCCGAGTGGGAGATCAAGGAGGTCCAGCCGGTGCGCGACGACGGCGATACGCGCGCCTTCGCGCTGCAGGACCTCGACGGCAACTGGTGGGAGATCTACCACCGGCCCGCCCATCTGTACGATGCGCTGTTCGAGGCCGAGGCGGCAACGGTCCGTTAGCGAAGCGCCGCTATCACGGGACCGTGCGGGGCGGGGGAGCCGTGCTCCAGCGGGTGACCATCAGCGCCAAGATATTCGGCATCGCCGTCGGGCTCGTCCTGATCGGCGCGGTGGTCGCTGCGATCAGCGCGCGGATGACCGACGTGGTCAGCACCCAGCTCCGCATCGTCACCGACAACTACATGCCGGCCTACGCCGCCCTCAGCGACGCCGACGGCGCGGTGGGCGATGAATCCCTCCTGATCGGGCGCCTGTTCCCGGATGCGGAGACCGACCTCGCCGCACCCGCCGAGCGCGCGCGCATCGTCGCCGGCATCGTGCGCCAGGAGAAGCTGATCGACGGACGGATCGGCGAGGCGCGCCGGCTGATCAACCGCCAGATCGAAGACCCTTTCGCCTTCGATGACGACGTGGCGCTCGCGCGCCTCGACGAGCGGCTGGCCTTCCTGCAGAAGGATCGCGACGCCTACCGTACCCCGCTGTCCGCGATGCTCGACGCGGTCGCCGCCGACCGGCGCGACCGCGTGCGGGGGCTGCTGCCCGCGATCGAGGCCTATCGCGCGAAGTTCGACGCGGAGCTGGACGCCGACCGGGAGGAGATGCAACGCCTCGCCCAAGCCGCGGCGAAGGCGACACGCGCCAACCAATCGCGCGCGGTCATGCTCGGCTCGATGCTCATGGCCCTCGCCGCCGCGTTCGGGCTTGTGCTCGCGGCGATCGTCACGGCCGGCCTCGTGCGGCCCGTCCGGCGCCTGCTCGACGGCACGGCGAAGATCGAGGGCGGCGCGCTCGACATCACGCTCCCGGTCACCTCGCGCGACGAGATCGGCCGGCTGACCGCCTCGTTCAACCGCATGGTGGGCGAGCTGCGCGTCAAGGAGCGCATCCGCGCCACGTTCGGCAAGTATGTCGACCCGCGCATCGTCGAGGGGCTGATCGAACGGCCCGACCTCAGCCGCGTCGAGGGAGAGCGGCGCGTGATGACGGTGCTGTTCTGCGACTTGCAGGGCTTCACCTCGCTGGGAGAAGGGCTGACCCCGCCGGCGCTGGTCAACGTCATCAACCGGTATCTGACGCTGGTTTCGGCGCCGGTGCGCGAACATGGCGGCATCATCGACAAGTATATCGGCGACGCGGTGATGGCGTTCTGGGGGCCGCCCTTCTGCCCGCCCGAGGAGCAGGCGCGCCTCGCCTGCGCCGCCGCGATCGCCCAGCTCGCCGCCGCGCGCCAGCTCGCCGCGGAACTGCCGGAGCTGCTCGGCGTCAAGCGCAACCTGCCCGAGATCGCGGTGCGCATCGGCATCGCCACCGGCGAGGCGATCGTCGGCGACATCGGCTCCGACGTCGCCAAGAGCTACACCGTGATGGGCGACACGGTGAACCTCGCCTCGCGCCTCGAAGGCGCCAACAAGGTCTATGGCTCGCGCATCCTGATCAACGAGGCGGCGGCGCGCATGGCGGGCGACGCGGTCGAGCTCCGCGAGATCGATTCGATCCGCGTGGTCGGCAAGACGGAGCCGGAACGCGTGTTCGAGGTGCTGGGCCCGACGGGCGAGGTGCCGGCCGACGCGCTGGTGCGGCGCGACCTGTTCGCCGAAGGGCTCGACGCCTATCGCCGCGGCAACTGGGCGGAGGCGAATGCCGCCTTCGCGCGCTGCCTCGAAGGCGGAGCCACCGACCCCGCCGCCGCCACCTTCCTCGCGCGCGTCGAGCACCTGGCCGCCGAGCCCCCGCCCGAGGCGTGGACCGGCGTCTGGTCGCTGGTGGGGAAGTAGGGGCTCCTACAGGGCGCTCGTCCCTTCTCCTAAACCTGCGCGAACACCGCGATCAGGCAGACGCCGGCGGCGACGGCGCTCCAGGCGTTGACGTGGCGCCGGATCGCGTGCGCGCGCTCGCGCCGGATCTCCAAAAGGCCAGCGGCGAGCCGCGCCGTCTCCAGCGCCTCGCGCCGCTCTTCGCGCTCCTTCAGCACGTTGTCGAGCATGGCGACGCGGCTCGCGACCAGGCCGCGCAGCTCGTCGTGGCTCATCCGCCGCATGCGGTCGAGCCCGACGCGGATCTCCTCGGTGAGCGCCGGCGACGCGAGGACGTCGGCGACCGTGGCGTTGGTGGCGGTGGCGGTGGCGGTGGTCTGGGCCATGTCGTGTCTCCCTTGATGGACCGGGCACGTGTCGCGACGCTTCGCAGGATTCGTGCCACCGCGAAACCCGTGCTGCGTCAATGACTTGGCGCGGCGGCGCCGGGCAGGTCCGGCCGGGCGCGGCAAGACGTGCCGGGACTTTTCTGCCCGGCCGCGATAGTCTCGCGCCCGTCATGGACCCCAGCGCCGCCCGCAACGCCCTGCTGACCGCCGGCGAGATGGCGCGCGCCGACGCCGCCGCCATCGCGGGCGGCGTGCCGGGCGAGACGCTGATGGAAGCCGCCGGCACGTCGGTCGCGGACGAGATCCGTCGGCGCTGGTCGCCGCGCCCGGTCGTGGTGCTGTGCGGCCCCGGCAACAATGGCGGCGACGGGTTCGTCGTCGCGCGTCGGCTGCGCCAGGCGGGGTGGGAGGCGCGAGTCGCGCTGCTCGGCGACCGCGCCCGGCTGAAGGGCGACGCGGCGCTGAACGCGGCGCGCTGGGACGGCGAGGTGGCGCCGCTTTCCCCCGCCACGCTGGACGGGGCCGACCTGGTGGTCGACGCGATCTTCGGTGCCGGGCTGGCGCGCGATCTCGATGGCGCGGCGCGCGCCACGGTCGAGGCGATCGGCGCGCGCGGCCTCGCCTGCGTCGCCGTGGACGTGCCTTCCGGCGTCGATGGCGACACCGGCGCGGTGACGCGGCGCGGCGCCGCGCGCCGCCCTGACCGTCACGTTCTTCCGGCTGAAGCCGGGCCATCTGCTGCTGCCCGGCCGTGTTCTTTGCGGCGAGACGGTGTGCGCCGACATCGGGATTCCCGACGCGGTGCTCGACTCCATCGCGCCGGCGACCTTCGCCAACGGGCCGGAGCTGTGGCGCGGCCTCTTTCCGTGGCCGACGCTCGCCGGCCACAAATACAGCCGCGGCCACGCCGTGGTGGCGGGCGGGGCGGAGATGACGGGCGCGGCGCGCCTCGCCGCCCGCGCGGCCATGCGCGTCGGCGCAGGGCTGGTGACGGTCGCTGCGCCGCCGGCCGCGCACGCGATCTATGCCACCGCCCTCGAGCACGTCATCGTGCGGGCGGTTGCCGACGCCGACGCCTTCGCCGAGCTGATCTCCGACAAGCGCCGCAACGCCGTGCTCGTCGGGCCGGGCGGCGGGGTGGGCGAGGCGACGCGCGCCGCGGCGCTCGCCGCGCTCGGCGCCGGCAAGGCGACCGTGCTCGATGCCGACGCCGTCACCGCCTTCCGCGACGACCGCGCCGCGCTGTTCGCCGCGCTGGCCACGCGCCCGGCGGTGCTTACCCCGCACGAAGGCGAGTTCGCGCGGCTGTTCGACCTCGCCGGCGACAAGCTCGCCCGCGCCCGCGCCGCCGCCGCCGAGGCGGGCGCGGTGGTCCTGCTCAAGGGGGCGGACACGGTGATCGCCGCGCCGGACGGGCGGGCGGCGATCAACCGCAACGCACCACCGACGCTCGCCACCGCCGGCACCGGCGACGTGCTGGCGGGGCTGATCCTCGGGCTTCTCGCCCAGGGCATGGCGCCGTTCGAGGCCGCTTCCTGCGCCGCGTGGCTGCATGGCGCGGCGGCGGAACGGCTGGGGCCGGGGCTCGTCTCGGCCGACCTGCCCGACGCGCTGCCGGGCGTTCTCGCCGCCCTCGCCGGGCGGCCCGCGCGCGGCTGAATACCGCCGTCTGGCGCCCGCGCCGCGGCCCGTTTGGCGCCTTTCCGCGCATTAGGCGAAAAAGCCATACGATACCAATAGGTTCGGCCGCTTCGCTTTACGCGTTGTTAAGAGTTGCCTGCAATGCTTGCGCTATGTTCGATGGAACCATCATCGCTAAAATGATCCGGGAGCCCGAGGCGCGCGGGCGCGAACTGTGCAGCATGTTCTTCCGCCGCGGCAACGCGATGGAGTACATCAAGGCCGGCTCCACCTTCCGCCGCACCCATGCCGACCGCATGGTCGAGACCGCCGAGGTGCTGGCGGTCGCGACCGACTCGTTCGGCATTCCGCACGTGCGGTTCAGCCTCAGCTTCCAGCGTCCGGACCGCAACGTATTCAACGAAGGCCCCCGCACGCTCGCGATCAAGGCCTTCGCCGAGCGCTACACCGAGCGCTGCGCGGTCTGACGCGCCGGAGCCGTTCGCCGAATCGCCGGACCGCGCTATAGTCGCGGCAAAGGCGAAAAGATGCCATTCCGCATACTATCCCTGGACGGCGGCGGCGCCTGGGCGATCCTGGAAGCCATGGCGCTGCGCGAGCTGTTCGGCGATATCGGCGGGCGCGCCATCCTGTCCCGGTTCGACCTGGCGACCGCAAACTCGGGCGGCTCGATCGTGCTGGGCGCGCTGATCGCCGACAAGACGCCGTCCGAGATCGTCGCCCTGTTCAAGGACCCGGCGCGGCGCGCCAGCCTGTTCGTCCCGCGGCCATGGTACGACCGCCTGCCCAACAGCACGCTCGGCGTCGGCGCCAAGTACCGCACGGCGGGCAAGCGGGACGGCATCGCAGCCGTGCTCGGCGCGCTGGGCGAGACGCCGATGAAGGATCTCGGCCCGCTCCTGCCGCGTCCCGCCGGCGGCGAGGTGAAGCTGCTGATCTTCGGGTTCGACTACGACTGGCTGCGCGCCGCCTTCTTCCGCAGCTACGACAACGCGGCCGGCTCGCGCGCGTCGGCGATCCCGCTGGCCGACGCGATCAACGCCTCGTCGACCGCGCCGGTGAACTATTTCGACGATCCGGCCCTCTGGGGCGGCATGCGCTACTGGGACGGCGGCGTCGCCGGCTACAACAACCCCATGCTCGCCGCCGCGGTCGAGGCGCTGATCGCAGGCACCGCGCGCGACGAGGTGCAGATCCTGGCGCTCGGCACCGGCACGGTGCGGCTGGCCCCCGCCGACCATCCGGCGCAGGCGCGGCCGGAATATCGCGTTGGGCGCAAGCCGGTCAGCCTGACCAACGACATCACCAAGCTCGCCGAGGCGATCGTCGATGACCCGCCCGACGCGGCCAGCTACATCGCCTACATCACGCTGGGCAACCCGGTGCACCCGCCCCCGGCGTCGGGCAGCGGCGCCATCGTCCGGCTCAATGCCTCGGTGCAGCCGGTGCTGAATGCGGTGGGCAGCGCGTGGCAGGCGCCGTCCGGCCTCGACCCGAAGGATTTCGTCGCCCTCACCGTTACGGACGTCGACGCGACCGGGCCCGACGACGTGGCGACGATCGAGCGGCTGGGCCGGGCCTGGATCGCCGGCGGCGTGCCCAACCAGCCGATCCGCATGGGCATGCCCGACCTCACCTGCGAGTTGGGCGATGCCACCTTCGCCGCCGGCGCGGCGCGCTGGAAGGCGATGACGGACGCGCCGTCACCGCCGATCGCCTGACCGCACCACGCCGCCGTCGAGCGGCAGCGCGGTGCGATACTCCACCTGCTTCAGGGCGAAGCTCGACTTGATGCTGGCGATGCCGGGCACGCGCGTCAGGTAGTCCACCAGGAAGCGCTCGTAGGCGGTCAGGTCGGCGACCACCACGCGCAGCAGATAGTCCGCGTCGCCGGTCATCAGGTAGCACTCCATGACCTCCGGCCGCTCGACGACCGCCGCCTCGAACAGCTCCAGCGCGCTCTCGATCTGGCGCTCCAGCGTGACGTTGATGAACACGCTGACCCCCAGCCCCACGGCGGCCGGGTCGAGCAGGGTGGCGTAGCGCCGGATCACCCCCGATTCCTCCAGCTCGCGCACCCGGCGCAGGCAGGGCGAGGGCGACAGCCCCACCTCGCGCGCCAGGTCGGCGTTCGAGATGCGGGCACGCTCCTGCAGCACGGAAAGGATTCGCCGGTCGATCGCGTCCAGGGCCACCTGCGCCATGTTCTGCCTCCTAGCGCTTCGATTTCGGCACGTCGTTGCCGAATTTAAACGGTTTTCGGCATCCCTTCGCAACGGCGCCGCCGCCACCGCGACCCTATATAAGGGGCACCGATCGGGGGCGCAGAGATGGACACTACCCTTCGCGATCCGGCCACCGCCGCGTCCGACCGCCTCGCCTGCCTGGAGGCGCTGGAGCGGAAGGCGCTGTGGCTCGCCACCTGGATGATCCACAACGCCAACCATCTGCGGCCCAAGCGCGACGGGCTGAAGGTCGGCGGCCACCAGGCCTCCTGCGCCTCGGTGACGACGCTGATGACCGCGCTCTATCTCGACGCGGCGCGGCCGGAGGACCGGATCGCGGTCAAGCCGCACGCCGGGCCGGTGTTCCACGCGATGCAGTATCTGCTCGGGCATCTGGAGCGCGACAAGCTCGCGACGCTGCGCGCCTTTGGCGGGCTGCAGTCCTACCCGTCGCGCACCAAGGACCCCGACGACGTCGACTTCTCCACCGGCTCGGTCGGGCTTGGCGTGGCGATGACGCTGTTCGCCGCGCTGACCCGCGACTATCTCGCCGCCAAGCGGCTCGCCGCGCCGGGCGCGGCCGACCGGGCGCATGATCGCGCTGGTCGGCGATGCCGAGCTCGACGAGGGCAACGTCTTCGAGGCGCTGCTCGAAGGGCTGGAAGCACGACCTCGCGCAACTGCTGGTGGATCATCGACTACAACCGCCAGAGCCTCGACAGCGTGGTGACCGACCGGCTGTTCGGCCGCATCGACCTGCTGTTCGAGTCGATGGGCTGGCGCGTCGTCCCGCTCAAGTACGGCAAGAAGCTGGAGGCGGCGTTCGAAGGGCCGGGCGGCGGCGCGCTGCGCGACTGGATCGACAACTGCCCGAACGCGCTCTACTCCGCGCTGACCTTCAAGGGCGGCGCCGGCTGGCGCGAGCATCTGAAGCGCGACATCGGCACGGCGTCGGGCGTGCGCGCGCTGCTCGACGCGCACGACGACGCGGCGCTCGCGCGCGCTGATGACCAACCTCGCCGGGCACGACATGGCAGTCGGTGCCCGAGGCCTTCCACGCCGCCGACGGGCCCGAGCCGACCTGCTTCATCGCCTACACGATCAAGGGCTGCGGCCTGCCCTTCGCCGGCCACAAGGACAACCATGCCGGGCTGATGAACCCCGACCAGATGGCGGTCTTCAAGCGCGCGATGGACATCGCCGACGGGGCGGAATGGGACCGGTTCGCCGGGCTCGACATCGCGCCGGAGCGGCTGGAGGCGTTCCTCGCCGAGGTGCCGTTCGCCGCGCGCTTCCCGCGCGGCTACGACGCGCCGGCCGTCGCGGTGCCGGACCGCGCTCGACGTGCCGCGGCGCGACACGGCCTCGACCCAGGAAGGGTTCGGCCGCATTCTCGACGGGCTGGCGCGCGAAGGCGGGCGCGCTCGCCGACCGCATCGTCACCACCTCGCCCGACGTGACGGTCTCGACCAATCTCGGCCCGTGGGTCAACCGCCGCGGCATCTTCGCCGCCGCGCCGCGCGCCGACGCCTTCGCCGAGGAGCAGGTCGTCTCGGCCCAGCGCTGGGCGCTGTCGCCCGACGGGCCAGCATATCGAGCTCGGGCATCGCCGAGAACAATCTGTTCCTGATGCTGGCGGCGCTCGGCCTGGCGGGCCCGCTCTTCGGCGCGCGGCTGCTGCCGATCGGCACGCGTCTACGACCCGTTCATCCGGCGCGGGCTCGATGCCATGCACTATGCCTGCTACCAGGACGCGCGCTTCATGCTGGTGGCGACGCCGTCGGGCCTGACGCTCGCGCCCGAGGGCGGCGCGCACCAGTCGCAGGAGACGACGCTGATCACGCTCGGCCAGCCGGGCATCGCCGCCTTCGAGCCCGCCTATGTCGACGAGCTGGCCGAGATCATGCGCTGGGGCTTCGCCCACATGCAGGCGACGGACGGCGGCTCGGTCTACCTGCGCCTGTCGACCCGCCCGCTCGCCCAGCCGGAGCGCGCTATCGACGACGCGCTGCGCGCCGACATCCTGGCCGGCGCCTACTGGCTGCGCCCGCCCGCCGCCGGGGCCGAGCTGGTGGTCGCCTTCTCCGGCGCCGTCGCGCCCGAGGCGCTCGCCGCGCACGCCCAGATCGCCGAGGACATTCCCGGCGCCGGCCTGCTCGACGTCACCTCGGCCGAGCGGCTGCACGACGACTGGATGGCGGCCCGGCGCGCCCGCATCGCCGGCCGGCGCGGCGCGACCGCCCATGTCGAGCGGCTGCTGGCGCCGGTCTGCCCGCGACGCGGCGTTGGTCACCGTGCTCGACGCCCACCCGGCGACGCTCTCCTGGCTCGGCTCGGTCGGCGGCCACCGCATCTACCCGCTGGGCGTCGACCGGTTCGGCCAGTCGGGCGACATCCCCGACCTCTACCGCGCCTACGGCATCGACGCCGACGCCATCCTCGACGCCGCCGCCCGCGCCTGCCTGCGGCGCATCGGCGCGGGGTGATCGTTTTTCGGTCCGTCGGTTCCAGCCCCGAACCAGCCCGGTCGCGTTGCGTCATGCCCCGTGCTATACGGAGCCCGGCTCGGGCGAGTTGACGGCGCTCCGAGCGGCGCGGTAGGTGTTCCGCGCCGCCGCGGGCGTGGTGGAATTGGTAGACACGCCAGATTTAGGTTCTGGTGGCGCAAGCCTTGGGGGTTCGAGTCCCTCCGCCCGCACCAGGGAACGCAACATGGACGCCGCACCGCGCGCGCGGTCGGAACGGCGCAGAGGCCCGGATTGGAATGCAGGTCACGGAAACCCTCGCCGAGGGTCTGAAACGCGAATTCACGGTGGTCGTGCCGGCGGCCGAGCTCGAGGAGAAGACCAGCGGCCGGCTGAAGGAGATCGCGCAGCAGGCCAACCTGCCCGGCTTCCGCCCGGGCAAGGTGCCGGTCTCGATCCTGCGCCAGCGCTACGGCGAGTCGGTGCGCGCCGAGATCCTCCAGCAGACGATCGCGGATTCCTGGCAGGACGGCGCTGGAGGACAAGGGGCTGCGCCCGGCGCTGCAGCCGCAGATCGAGATGGTGACGTTCGAGGAAGGGCGCGACCTCGAATACAAGATGGCGGTCGAGCTGGTGCCGGACATCGGCACGCCCGATTTCGGCCAGGTCGAGCTGGAAAAGCCGGTCGCCGACGTGCCCGACCAGGAGGTCGAGGACGGCGGTCAAGCGGCTCGCCGAATTCGCGCAAGACGTTCGAGGCGGCGGACGAAGCGCACGTCGCGGTGGTCGGCGACCGGGTGAAGATCGACTTCACCGGCCGGGTCGACGGCAACGAATTCCCCGGCGGCGCCGGCAAGGACTTCCCGCTCGAGCTCGGCTCGCGGCATGTTCCTGCCGGGCTTCTCCGAGCAGCTCGAGGGCGTCAAGGCGGGCGAGACGCGCGAGGTCAAGGTCAACTTCCCGGAAGGCTACGGCGTGCCGGACCTGGCCGGGAAGGAGGCGGTGTTCACCGTCGAGGTGAAGGCGGTCGAAAGCGCCGGTCGCCGCCGCGCTCGACGACGAGTTCGCCAAGACCTACGGGGCCGAGACGCTGGACGAGCTGCGCACCCAGGTGCGCGGCGAGATCGAGCGCCAGTACGCCCAGCTCACCCGCGCGCGGCTCAAGCGCGCTCTGCTCGACAAGCTGGCCGAGAAGGTCTCGTTCGAGCTGCCCGAAACGCTGGTCGAGCGCGAGTTCGAGGCGATCTGGCAGCAGGTCAAGCAGGCGATCGAGGACGGCAAGCTCGACGAGGACGACAAGGACAAGTCCGAGGACGAGCTGCGCGACCAGTACCGCAAGATCGCCGAGCGGCGGGTCAAGCTGGGCCTGCTGCTCGCCGAGGTCGGCCGCACCAACAACATCCAGGTCAGCCAGGACGACCTCAACCGCGCCATGGCCGAGGAGGCGCGCAAGTATCCCGGCCAGGAGCGGCGCGTCCTCGAGTTCTTCCGCGAGAACCCGCAGGCCGCGCAGGAGCTGCAGGCGCCGATCTACGAGGACAAGGTGGTCGACTTCATCGTGGAGATGGCGAAGGTCACCGAGAAGAAGGTGCCGATCGCCGACCTCCTGAAGGACCCCGACGCGCCCGAAGCCGCGGACGCGCCCCCGGGCTGAGCTTTCCGGCCCCATGCTTCGACACGCTCAGCATGAGGCCATTGTTCCGATTTCCTCATCCTGAGCCCGTCGAAGGATGAGCGCGAGACGAGGATCGACATGAACGAACGCATGCAGGCGCTGATCCCGATGGTGGTCGAGCAGACCAACCGGGGCGAGCGCGCCTACGACATCTATTCGCGCCTGCTGAAGGAGCGGATCATCTTCCTGACCGGCCCGGTCGAGGACCATGGCGCGGCGTGATCTGCGCCCAGCTCCTGTTCCTCGAATCGGAGAACCCGACCAAGGACATCTCGTTCTACATCAACTCGCCGGGCGGCTACGTGACGGCCGGCCTCGCGATCTACGACACGATGCAGTACATCCGGCCCGAGGTCTCGACCGTGTGCATCGGCCAGGCCGCGTCGATGGGCTCGCTGCTGCTCTGCGCCGGCGCCAAGGGCAAGCGCTACTGCCCTGCCGCACGCGCGGATCATGATGCATCAGCCCTCGGGCGGCTTCCAGGGCCAGGCGGCCGACATCGAGATCCATGCCCGCGAGATCCTGTCGCTGCGCGCCCGGCTGAACGAAATCTATTCCAAGCACACCGGGACCGACGTCAAGACGATCGAGGACGCGATCGAGCGCGACCGGTTCTTGTCGCCGGAGGAGGCCAAGGCGTTCGGCCTGATCGACGAGGTGTGTCACGTCGCGGCCCTGAGCGACGACGAGCCCAAGTCCCAGGGCTAGGCGCGATTCGGTCCCATCACGGCATAAGGAGGCGAACCGGGCTCCGGCCGGGGGCCGGCCACGGCTGCCGGCAGCGCCGCGCGGAGGGGGAACCTTCCGCCCGGCGACGGCTTAATCCATTGTTGATTTGTTCGCGGCAGATGTTAGTTCACCAGGACGGCGGCCGGCGGCGGGCCGGCGGCGGTGTCAGGTGCCACAGGCGAGGCGATTTGTCGTGGACCGTGGGCGGCACCCCCGCTAACATGGACACAGCCCGAAACAGGGGTCGGTGACGTGGTCATGAACAAATCGAGCGGCGGCGATACCAAGAACGTCCTTTATTGCTCGTTCTGCGGCAAGAGCCAGCACGAGGTGCGGAAGCTCATTGCCGGCCCGACCGTGTTCATCTGCGATGAGTGCGTCGAGCTGTGCATGGACATCATTCGCGAGGAGCACAAGACCAACCTCGTGAAGTCCCGCGACGGCGTGCCCACGCCGCACGACATCTGCGCGATCCTCGACGACTACGTGATCGGCCAAATGCATGCCAAGCGCGTGCTGTCGGTCGCGGTGCACAACCACTACAAGCGGCTCGCCCACGCCACCAAGACGTCGGACGTCGAGCTCGCCAAGTCGAACATCCTGCTGGTCGGCCCGACCGGCTGCGGCAAGACGCTGCTCGCCCAGACGCTCGCCCGCATCCTCGACGTGCCGTTCACCATGGCCGACGCCACGACGCTCACCGAGGCGGGCTATGTCGGCGAGGACGTCGAGAACATCATCCTGAAGCTGCTGCAGGCCGCCGACTACAACGTCGAGCGGGCCCAGCGCGGCATCGTCTATATCGACGAGGTCGACAAGATCTCGCGCAAGTCCGACAACCCGTCGATCACCCGCGACGTGTCGGGCGAGGGCGTGCAGCAGGCGCTGCTGAAGATCATGGAGGGCACCGTCGCCTCCGTGCCGCCCCAGGGCGGGCGCAAGCACCCGCAGCAGGAGTTCCTGCAGGTCGACACCACCAACATCCTGTTCATCTGCGGCGGCGCCTTCTCCGGGCTGGAGAAGATCATCGCGGCGCGCGGCCGGGGCACGGCGATCGGCTTCGGCGCCGACGTGCGCTCGCCCGACGATGCGCGACACCGGCAAGATCCTGCGCGAGGTCGAGCCCGAGGATCTGCTGCGCTTCGGCCTGATCCCCGAGTTCGTCGGCCGCCTGCCGGTGATCGCGACGCTCTCCGACCTCGACGAGCAGGCGCTGGTCGACATCCTGACCAAGCCGAAGAACGCGCTGGTCAAGCAGTACCAGCGCCTGTTCGAGATGGAGGACGTCGAGCTCGGCTTCACCGACGACGCGCTGCGCGCGGTCGCCCGCAGGGCGATCAAGCGCAAGACCGGCGCGCGTGGGCTGCGCTCGATCCTCGAGAGCATCCTGCTCGAGACCATGTTCGACCTGCCGAGCCTCGAAGTCGGTCGAGGAGGTCGCGATCAACGCCGAGGTGGTCGAGGGGCGCGCCGCGCCGCTCTACATCCACGCCGAGAAGCGGGGCGACGTCGGCGGCACCAGCGCCTGACGTCGCGGCCGCGACCTCCCCTTCCGCCTGCGCGCCCGGCGCCCGTTTCACCGTCCGCCACCGCCTGCACGCGTCCGCACGACGCGCCGGCATGCGCGCGCACGATTTGTAACGGTCGGCGAAATGCGCCTCCGGCTTGATTCTGGCGATTCCAAGCCATGTAGGTTAAGGTTTCCGAGAGGGTCGCGGCATTAACGTGTCCGGCCGATCAAAGTAGGTAGATTGCCATGTCCGAGCCGACCCAAGGAGTTCTCTATCCGGTACTGCCGCTGCGCGATATCGTGGTCTTTCCCGCACATGATCGTGCCGCTCTTCGTGGGCCGCGAGAAGTCCGTCCGCGCGCTCGAGGACGTCATGAAGGACGACAAGCAGATCCTGCTGGTCGCGCAGAAGAACGCCAGCCAGGACGATCCCAACCCGAACGACATCTACGATGTCGGCACGGTCGGCACCGTCCTGCAGCTCCTCAAGCTGCCCGACGGCACCGTCAAGGTGCTGGTCGAGGGCGGCAGCCGCGCGCAAGATCACCTCGTTCGCCGAGAACGACGCCTTCTTCCAGGCCTATGCCGAGGTCGTGCCCGAGCCCAACGAGGACCCGAAGGACCTCGAGGCGCTGGCGCGCTCGGTGGTGTCGCAGTTCGAGCAGTACATCAAGCTCAACAAGAAGATCCCGCCCGAGGTGCTGGTCTCGCTCAACCAGATCGATGACCCGTCCAAGCTCGCCGACACGGTGGCCTCGCACCTCGCGCTCAAGATCGCCGACAAGCAGGAGCTGCTGGAGACCGAGCGCGTCGGCGCCCGGCTCGAGCGCGCCTATTCCTACATGGAATCCGAGATCGGCGTGCTGCAGGTCGAGAAGCGCATCCGCAATCGCGTGAAGCGCCAGATGGAGAAGACCCAGCGCGAGTACTACCTCAACGAACAGCTCAAGGCGATCCAGAAGGAGCTGGGCGAGGGCGAGGAAGGCCGCGACGAGGCCGGCGAGCTCGAGGAGCGCATCAAGAAGACGCGCCTGACCAAGGAGGCGCACGAGAAGGCGATGGCCGAGCTCAAGAAGCTGCGGTCGATGAGCCCGATGTCGGCCGAGGCGACGGTCGTGCGCAACTATCTCGACTGGATGCTGTCCATCCCGTGGAAGTCGCGCACCCGCGTCAAGCGCGACATCAAGTGGGCCGAGCACGTGCTCAACGACGACCATTACGGTCTCGAGAAGGTGAAGGAGCGCATCGTCGAGTACCTCGCCGTGCAGCAGCGCGTGAAGAAGATCAAGGGGCCGATCCTGTGCCTCGTCGGCCCGCCCGGCGTCGGCAAGACCTCGCTCGGCCGCTCGGTCGCCAAGGCGACGGGCCGCAACTTCGTGCGCATGTCGCTCGGCGGCGTGCGCGACGAGGCGGAGATCCGCGGTCACCGCCGGACCTACATCGGCTCGATGCCGGGCAAGATCATCCAGTCGATGAAGAAGGCGAAGTCGTCGAACCCGCTGTTCCTCCTCGACGAGATCGACAAGATCGGCGCCGACTGGCGCGGCGATCCGTCCTCGGCGCTGCTGGAGGTGCTCGACCCGGAGCAGAACTACTCGTTCAACGACCACTATCTCGAGGTCGACTACGATCTGTCGGACGTGATGTTCGTCACCACGGCCAACACGCTGCGCATCCCGCAGCCGCTGCTGGACCGCATGGAGGTGATCCGCATCCCCGGCTACACCGAGGACGAGAAGATCGAGATCGCCAAGCGCCACCTGCTGCCCAAGCAGCTCAAGGACCACGGGCTGAAGAAGGGCGAGTGGCACGATCTCCGACGACGCGCTGCGCGACCTGATCCGCTACTACACGCGCGAGGCCGGCGTGCGGAACCTCGAGCGCGAGATCGCCAACCTGGTCCGCAAGGCGGTGCGCGAGGTGGTGGCCGGCAAGACCGACCAGGTGCACGTCACGGTGCGCAACCTCGACAAGTATGCCGGCGTGCGCCGGTTCCGCTTCGGCGAGGTCGAGGCCGACGATCTGGTGGGCGTGGTCACGGGCCTCGCCTGGACCGAGGTCGGCGGCGAGCTGCTGTCGATCGAGGCGGTCACCATGCCCGGCAAGGGCAACGTCTCCCACACCGGCAAGCTCGGCGACGTGATGCAGGAATCGGTCCAGGCCGCGCGGTCCTATATCCGCTCGCGCTCGGTCGCGTTCGGCATCAAGCCCGACCTGGATCGAGAAGCGCGACATCCACGTCCACGTTCCCGAGGGCGCGACGCCCAAGGACGGGCCGTCGGCGGGCGTCGCCATGTGCACGTCGATCGTCTCGGCGCTGACCGGCATCCCGGTGCGCAAGGACGTCGCCATGACGGGCGAGATCACCCTGCGCGGCCGCGTGCTGCCGATCGGCGGGCTGAAGGAAAAGCTCCTCGCCGCGCTGCGCGGCGGGCTCAAGACCGTGCTGATCCCGAAGGACAACGAGAAGGACCTCGCCGACATCCCGGACAACGTCAAGAAGGGGATGAAGATCATCCCCGTCGCGACGGTGGACGAGGTGATCGAGCAGGCGCTCGTCGGCCGGCCGACGCCCATCGAGTGGGCCGAGGACGAGACCACCGTGCCGCCGAAAAAGGGGCCGCCCGCCGCCGAGGACGAGGTCGGCGGACTCGTCAAGCACTGACGCGCCGCGCGCGCAAATGCGCATGGAAACGCGCCCGATGTTCGCGCATCGGGCGCGTTTCTTTTCCCCTTCAATGCCGCAGAAATGCCCGCCGATTCGACGGTTTGTGGATTGACGCCCATTTCTGGCGCGATCTAGACTTGTGCCCCTTAACGGGCGCTCGCTCCGTTTTGCACGATCGAACGCAATTGAACAGAGGGGGCCAAAGTGAACAAGAACGATCTCGTGGCGCAGGTCGCGGCCAGCGCCGGGTTGTCGAAGGCGGATTCTGCCAAGGCGGTGGATTGTGTGTTCGATTCGATTACCGCGTCGCTGAAGGCCGGCGACGAGGTGCGGCTGGTCGGGTTCGGCACCTTCACCGTGTCGAGCCGCCGCGCGACCCAGGGCCGCAATCCGCGCACCGGCGAGACGATCGACATTCCCGCCTCCAAGCAGCCGAAGTTCAAGGCCGGCAAGGCGCTCAAGGACTCGCTCAACTAGCGATCGCTCGGGCGGCCGCGCCGGCCGCCCGCACACACGTGCCGACGGGCCGCGCCGGCAGGGTGCGGCCCCGACACGCGATGACCCAGCCTTCCATTTCTCCGTCCGCGCGATGAACGGGCTCGAGCGCCTCGGTGCCGCCGAGATCGCCGCGCGCGTGCGCACCGGGCGTGTTACGGCGGAAGCCGTGCTCGACGACCATCTCGACCGCATCGCGGCGCGCGAGCCCGCTGTGCATGCCTGGGCCGCGCTCGACCCCGACGGTGCTCGCCAGTGCGCCCGGGCACTAGACCGGGACGGCGCCACCGGCCCGCTCGCCGGCGTGCCGATCGCGGTCAAGGACATCATGGACACGGCCGCGCTGCCGACCGAATACGGCTCGCCCATCTATCGCGGCCACCGCCCGGCGTGGGATGCGGCCTGCGTGGCGCTCGCCCAGGCGGCGGGCGCGGTGGTGCTCGGCAAGTCGGTGACGACCGAGTTCGCCAACCACCATCCCGGTCCGACGGCCAATCCGCATGATCCGTCGCGCACGCCGGGCGGGTCGTCCTCGGGCTCGGCCGCCGCCGTGGCCGATTTCATGGCGGCAATGGGGTTCGGAACCCAGACGGCGGGCTCGGTGATCCGCCCCGCCTCGTTCTGCGGCGTCGCCGGGTTCAAGCCGAGCTATGGCCGCCATTCGCTGGCGGGGGTGAAGCCGGTCTCGCACTCGCTCGACACGCTCGGCTGGATGGCGCGCACGGTCGCCGACCTGGCGCTCATGCGGACCGCGCTGCTGGGCGAGCCGGGCGTCCCCGCGCCGCTCGCCGCGGCGCCCCGTATCGGGCTGTGCCGCACCCACGAGTGGCGCGCCGCCGAGCCGGCGACGGTCGAGGCGGTCGAGGCCGCGGCCGAGGCGCTGGCCCGCGCCGGGGCCGCGGTGCGCGAGGTGCGGCTGCCCGCGAGCTTCGCCGGCCTCGCCGCGGCGCAGGCGACCATCATGTTCTACGAGGCCCACCGCGCGCTCGCCCACGAACGCATCGTCCATGGCGCCGAAATCAGCCCCGCTTTGCGCCGCCGGCTGGATGACGGCGGCCGCACGTCCTGCGACGACTACGAGGCGGCGCGGGCGCTGGCCGCCGCCTGCCGCGGTGCGCTGGACGCGGCGTTTGAAGGGTTCGATGCGCTGCTCTGCCCATCCGCCACGGGCGAGGCGCCGGAAGGGCTGGGCTCGACCGGCGATCCCGTCTTCACCCGGGCCTGGACGCTGCTGGGGGCGCCTGGGGTGACGCTGCCCGGCCATAAGGGGCCGCACGGCATGCCGGTCGGCGTCCAGCTCGTCGGGCGGGTGGGCGACGACCGCCGCCTGCTCGCCGTCGCCGGCTGGGCGGAGGGGCGGATCGCATGAAAGTCCGCCATCGCCGCGCCACGAGGCGGCCCGGCGGCGCAGTTGACTTCGGGGGTGCGGCCGCATTACATGTGCCTCCCCATTCGCGGGATCTGGGGGCGTAGCTCAGTTGGTTAGAGCGCCGGCCTGTCACGCCGGAGGTCGCGGGTTCGAGTCCCGTCGCTCCCGCCAGATGCCGGGGACGTAGCGGCCGCCTCGGCGGCCGTCGCCCGGCCCTTCTCGATCGCGAACCATCCTAGTCGTTCGGCAGGCGGTCCTCGACTGCCCCGAGGCGCGGCCTCGGCGACGCTTGATCGGCCGGACGATACGCGTCAGGGTCAACGCATAACGACAATCGACGGGGAGCATCGCGTGGCGTCGGAGTTGGCCATATCGCACAAGGCCGTGGCGAAGGAGTTCCTGACCCACACCGGCGAGCGCGTCGCTGCGATCGGCGATATCACGTTCGACGTCAGGGACGGCCAGTTCATCTCGATCGTCGGCCCGTCGGGATGCGGGAAATCCACGCTGCTCAAGATGATCTCGGGACTGGTTCCGCTCAGCGGCGGCGCGATCCGGGTGCATGGCAAGCCGGTCACCGGGCCCAGCCGGGAGATCGGCATGATCTTCCAGAACCCGGTCCTGCTGCCCTGGAAGACGGTGTTCGAGAACGTCATGGTGCCGATCGAGGTGCTCGGTTTGCCCAAGGAGAAATACGCGCCCAAGGTGCGCGAGCTGGTGCGCACGGTCCAGCTCGACGGGTTCGAGAACAGCTATCCGTTCGAGCTGTCGGGCGGCATGGCGCAGCGCGCGGCGATCATCCGCTCGCTGATCCACGACCCCGCCATCCTGCTCGCCGACGAGCCGTTCGGCGCGCTCGACGCCATGACCCGCGAGCAGATGAACGTCGAGTTCCAGCGCATCTGGATGGAAAGCGGCAAGACGATCCTGTTCGTCACCCACTCCATCCCCGAGGCGATCTTCCTCGCCGATACCGTCGTCGTGCTGTCGGGCCGCCCGTCCACCGTCGTCGATCTGGTGGAGGTGGATTTCCCCCGGCCGCGACCTATCGAGATCATGGCGACCGACCAGTTCGGCATCTACACGCGGCGGCTGCGCTCGCACTTCTTCGGCGGGCGGGCGGAGGCGCGGCCGGACGCCGCGCGCGACGCCGTTTCCGAGAACTTCTAGGCGGGATGGGCGCGACGGCAATGGACAAGGCGGCAACGAGAGGACGTCCGGCGCGGCCCGGCATGCTCGCCAGGTGGCGCGGCGGCGCCATCACCCTGGCCGCCTTCGTGGTGGTGATCGCGGCCTGGGAGGTTCTGGTGCGCGCGCTCGACGTGCCGTCCTACGTGGTGCCGGCGCCGTCCGGCATCCTGGTCGCGCTCGGGCGCGGCCTCGACGCCGGGCCGACCGACCTCGGCGGATACTATTTCCATTTCGCGGTCACGCTCTACGAGGCGCTGTTCGGCCTGTTCCTCGGCTTCGTCTCCGGCCTCGCGATCGGCACGCTGGTTTCGCAGATCCCGTTCCTCGAGCGCACCTTGCTGCCGCTGATCGTGGCCGTGATGTCGGTGCCGAAGATCGCGCTCGCGCCGCTGTTCGTCGTGTGGTTCGGGCTCGGGCTCACCTCGAAGATCGTGATGGTGGTGGTGATCACCTTCTTCCCCCTGCTGATCAACACGATCGCCGGGCTCAAAGCGGCCGACAACGAGCAGATCGAGCTTCTCCGGTCCTACTCGGCCAGCAAGTGGCAGATCTTCCGCATCGTGAAGCTGCCCAACGCGCTGCCCTTCATCTTCGCCGGGCTCAACCTCGCGGTAATCCTGTCCATCCTCGGCGCCATCGTCGGCGAGTTCGTCGGCGGGCAGTACGGGCTGGGCTCGCTGATCCTGCAGATGAACACCGACCTCGACATGCGGGGCGTGTTCTCGGTGCTGGTCATCCTGTCGCTGATGGGGCTCACGCTGCACTACGTCGTGCGCAAGATCCAGCGGCGGCTCCTGTTCTGGGCCCCCACCGAGCGGACGATGCCGGGGCTCTAGACCGAAATCTTGCCAAGGGAGGAAATCATGACAACGCTGACCCAATCGCGCCGCGCGAGGGGCGGCCCGGCGGCCCTCGTCGCCGGCGTCGCGCTGCTCGCCGCAATGTCCGCGCCCTCGGCGCTTGCCCAGGGGCTGAAGCCGGCGCGTGTCGCGACGGCGAGCGGCGTGGCCAGCCCGATCACCGCCAACATCCTGATCGGGAAGTATCTCGGCTACTACAAGGAGGAGGGGCTCGACTTCCAGCTCGCCACCATGGGCGCGCGCGGCACCGTCGCGATCATGAACGCATTCGACAAGGGCAGCGCCGATTTCGGCACGTTCGGCGCCTCGTCGCTGGTGCGCATGGAAAAGCAGGGCGTGAACCTCGACCTCAAGGCGGTCTACTGCTACACGCGCGAATTCCCGGAGCGGCTGGTGGTGCTCAAGTCCAGCCCGATCCACACGATCGACGAGCTCAAGGGCAAGAAGGTCGGCGTCCGCAGCATGGCGCGGGTCTCGTTCGCCAAGGCCCTGCTCCAATCGTCCGGCGCCAGCCCCGCCGCCTACCAGTACGTGCCGGTGGGCATCGGCTCCGGCCCGTTCCTCGCCCTCAAGAAGGGCGACGTGTCGGCGCTGTCGCTGTTCGACGTCGATCTCCGGCGCGTCGCCTCGCTCGGCGCCGATCTGCGCTACCTGCCCGTGTCGCACGAGTGGGAAAGCCTGCAGGGCCCGATCATCGTGACCACCGACAAGATGATCGAGAACGATCCGCAGCGCATCATCGGGTTCGGCCGCGCGCTCGCCAAGGGCACGGTGTTCGCGCTGACCAACCCCGAGGCCACGGTCCGCATCTTCTACAAGATGTATCCGCAGGCGGTGCCGAAGGGCCGCTCGCTCGAGGCGGCGGTCAAGAACACGACCGACATCTTCAAGGCGCGCCTGCCGCGCCTCACCATGAAGGACCGGAAGACCCAGAAGTGGGGCTACATGGAGGAGGACGCCTGGCGGTCCGAGGTCAAGCTGATGGTGCCGGGCTACAAGCCGAAGAAGCCGATCACCGAGTACTTCACCAACCGGTTCATCGACCAGATCAACGATTTCGACCAGCAGGCGGTCGTCGAGCAGGCGAAGAACTTCAAGATGAAGTGATGTCGAAGGCCCGTAGAGCTCCTCCCTCCGATTGAGCGCGGGCTCGGGCCATGCGTTCCTCCCCCCTTTCGCGCGGGGAGGAATGCCCAACGCCGGCAAGGCAATTCCGTTGCGTCGGTTCTTACACCCGGTCGCGATGATCGGGACTCTCTTGAAGCTGTCATTGCGAGGAGCGCAGCGACGAAGCAATCCAGAAACCTTGGCATAGCCCTGGATTGCTTCCCCGCGGGACAAGCCCGCGGGTCGCAATGACGGCATAGGTTCAGGTCATCGAGACTTGGTAGTGCCCCGTTCAGGACGAACGGAGCTTGCGGGGCGTTGCTGGGGCCTTGGTTATGAGCGGCGGCTCAGCCGGTTGTCGCGCGCAACGCCGGCTTCTTGGCGAACAGGCTGGGTGGGCGCTCGAGTCCCAGATGCCCGCGCAGCGTGCTGCCGTCATATTCCGTGCGGAACAGGCCGCGGCGCTGCAGCTCGGGGATGACCTGGTCGACGAAATCGTCGAGCGCGCCGGGCAGATAGACCGGCATGAAGATGAACCCGTCGCATGCGCCGTTGTGGAACCAGGTCTCCAGGGTGTCGGCGATCTCCGCCGGCGTGCCGCGCACCATCAGGTGGCCGCGCGCGGCGGCGAAGCGCAAGGCGAGGCCGCGCAGCGTCAGCCCCTCGCGCCGCGCCAGCTTGACCAGCGCCGGCGGGTTGCTCATCCGCACCTTGTTGCCCTCGAAATCGGGCAGGGGCCCGTCCAGCGGGTAGGGCGACAGGTCGATGCCGCCCATCCGCTCGCTCAGCAGCCGGATGGCCGCCGGCTCGCTGATCAGCGCGCCCAGCCGGCGATACTTCTCCTCGGCCTCCTCGCTGGTGCGGCCGGTGAAGGCGACCAGCCCGGGCAGGATCTTCAGCGTGTCGGGCGCGCGCCCGAACTTCGCCATCCGCCCCTTCACGTCGGCGTAGAACGCCTGCGCCTCCTCCAGCGTGGGCTGCGAGGTGAACACCGCGTCGGCCACGCGCGCCGACAGCTCGCGCGCCGGCTCCGATTTCCCGGCCTGGATCAGGACCGGATGGCCCTGCGGCGGGCGCGGCACGCTCAGCGGCCCCTTCACCTGGAAGAACTTGCCGCGATGGTTGAGGATGTGGAACTTCGACGGGTCCAGGTACTCGCCCGTCTCCTTGTCGCGCAGGAAGGCGTCGTCGTCGAAGCTGTCCCACAGCCCCAGCACGATGTCGGCGAACTCCTCGGCGCGCTCGTAGCGGTCGGCGTGCGCGACGTGCGATTCCTGGCTGAAATTATGCGCGTCCTCGGCGTTGGCACCGGTGACGAAGTTCCACCCGGCGCGCCCGCCGCTCAGATGGTCGAGCGACGCGAACTTCCGCGCCACGTGGAACGGCTCGTTGTACGTCGTGTGGCAGGTGGCGGCGAGGCCGATATGCGTCGTCACCGCGGCCAGCGCAGACAGCAGGGTGAACGGCTCCAGCCGGTCGATCTGCGGGTTGTGGCGCATCGAGGCGGGGTCGTCGGCGCCGTGCGTGCCGATCGAGTCGGCGATGAACAGCATGTCGAGCCTGCCGCGCTCCATCGTCCGCGCGAACTCGATCCACCGCTCGAGCTTGATGCCCGAATCGGCGTAGGATTCAGGCAGCCGCCAGCCCGCCAGGTGATAGTTCGAATCGCCCGCCATGAAGACGGCGAATTTCAGCTGGTCGTTCCGCGTCCGCCCACTCATGCGCCTGTTCCCACTCTCCATGCGGCCTCGATGCTAGTGGATCGGGGATGCGGTGTCATTGGCCCAATGGGCCCCGCCGATGCCGCAGCGCCCTGTGTCTCTGTGCCTCGGTGGTGAAAGCCCGTGCGTGCTTGCGCGCCGCCGGGACTTGGCGATGGGGGCTTGCCACCATGCCATAATCCCCATGCCGATGGCGGTTGACTCGGCCATCGCGACGATCTTGAGTGGGCCCCGGCGACGAGACGCGGCCGAAACCGCGCGCCGCGCCTTCGCAAGCCTCCTGCGGTCGGGGGAGCCGTTGGAACTTCAGCAGCTTCATCATTTCCTGGCGATCATCGACGCCGGCTCGATCAAGGTCGCAGCGCGCAAGCTCGACCTTTCGCCTTCGGCGCTGACCCGCAGCATGCAGGCGCTCGAGCGCTCGCTCGGCGTCACGCTGTTCCAGCGCGCGCCCGAAGGCATGATCCCGACCGAGTTCGGCCGCGCGCTGCAACGGCACGCCCGCGCCATCGCCATTCATACCGTCCGGGCACAGCAGGAAATCCGCGAGCTGACCGGGGCGGCGCGCGGCCACCTGTCCGTCGGCGCGGGGCCGGCATTCGCCTTTGCGGTCCTGCCCTTCGCGATCCCGCGCTTCCGCGCGGCCCACCCTACGACCGACGTCAGCATCGTCGAGGGCTACAGCAGCGACATGGTCTCGGAGCTGCGCGCCGGCCGGTTCGACTGCCTGTTCCTGACCGTCTCGGGGGCGGCGCTGGGCGACGACCTGGCGGCCGAGGTGCTGCTGCCGAAGCAGCGTATCGTGCTGGTGGCGTCGCGCAGCCATCCGCTGGCCGGCCGGTCGGACATCTCGCTCGCCGAGATCTGGGAGGGACCGTGGCTGATGCCCGGCCCCTCGGATTTCTTCCAGACCAACCTGTTCCGGCATTTCGACCGGGCCGGCCTGCCGCCCCCTGCGGTGGCGATCGAATACACCTCCATCCCGATGGCGAAAACCCTGCTCATCCACGGTTCCTTCCTGGCCATGACCAGCGAGCTCCTGGTGCGCGACGAGGCGCGGGACGGATCGATCGCCATCCTCGAGATCCCCGGTCTGGCGTGGGACCGCGACATCGGCGTGATGTATCGCCGCGACGTGAAGCTGCGTCCGGCGGCGGCCGCGCTGCTCGCCTGCGTCCGCGAGGTGTGCGCCGCGCTGCGCGCCCGGCCGCGGGCGCCGGCCTCAGGCGAAGACCGGGCCGATCTCGTCCCGCGGTAGGCGCACCAGGTCCAGCGCCAGCGCGCCCACAGGGCAGTCGATCACGCACAGGAAGCAGGCTTGGCAATCCTCGGGATAGGCGGCGTAGGCCTTGTTGTCGCTGGTCATCCGGAACACGTCGGTGGGGCAGGATTCGGGGCACACGCCGCACCCCACGCAGACGGCGGCATCGACCTTGACGCCGACATGGATGCCGCGATTCGGATGTGTCGTTCCGGTCATGTCCGGCTTCCGTCGAAATAGGGGTGCAGGGTCTTGCCGCGCCGCGCCGGGGTCAGCCACCATTCCTCCGGCACCGGAATGTCCCACATCTCGGTGCCGCTGGCGCCCTTGCGGACGACCGTGTGGCTGAGCCAGGCGTCGTTGTCGGTGTAGGGGCAGTCGTCACGCACGATGTTGCCCCGGCTTTCCGCGCGGTGGTCCATCACGTCCAGCACCAGCGACAGGATCGGCAAGGAGAGCTTCAGCCCGTTGATGCGGGCGAGCTGGCGCGTGTCGTCGGCCGCCATGCGGTCGAACGTCTCGTCCGCGAGCGTGTCGTAGACCCGGCGTGCCGCCGTCAGGTTGGCGTGGTTCATGGTGGGGGCGAGGTCGAGCTGGGCCTGGGCGACCCGGTCGCTCACCGGCTCGAACGCGACCCCGCCGCGCACCGCGAGCGGCGCCTCGTAGCGGTCGCGATGGAACGCGACCTGGTCCGCCTCGATGCGGGCCTCGTCCGCCGTCGCGCCATCGGCCACCGCCCGGCCCGCGGCGAGCCCCGCCCACCAGCCGGTCATGGCACATACGGTCAACGTCTGGCCGAGGCAGAGATAGGCGCCGTCCGTGCAGTTGCCGGCCGCGTACAGGCCCGGCACCGAGGTCTCGGCCCGCTCGTTGATGCGGGCGCCGGCGCCGGCCGTGCCCTTTTCCGCCGGCACGCCCATGGTGAAGGGGATGGTGTCGCGGGCAAGGTCGTAGCCGGCGGTCTCCACCGTGTTGGCCACGATCGGCACGACCTGCTTGAACAGGCGGCGCTGCTCGGGCGTGAAATGGCTGATATTGATCCCGACGGGGCCGCGCCCCGCGCGGTACTGGATCATCATCTCCGCCTGGATGGCCGAGCGGCCCCACTCCTTCTTGCGGAACTCGTCCATCATGAACCGCTCGCCGCGGCCGTTCATCCAGATGGTGTGCCCGCCGAGCCCGGTCAGCAGCTCGATGCCGGGCGCGCACAGGAATTCGGCCGGACCGAGCCCGGCGAACCCGATCTCCAGCTTGCCCAGGATCGCGCCCGCCTCCCACATCGCGTGCAGCCCCTCGGCCGAGGCGTCGATCGGCATGTGGCGCGTGCGGTAATGGCCCGAGAACGAGGTGTGCGGATGGCCCAGCGGGCCGCACGCCATGATCACCGTGCCGGCGCGGAACACGTGGCACGCGCCGGTCCTCGTATCGAACCCGACGGCACCGGTCACCCGCTCGCGCGTGGGAAGCCGGCCGTCGGAGGTCAGAAGTCCGGTCACCATCACGCGGTTGACCGCCGGGATGCCGCGCCGCAGCACCGCGGCGCGCAGCCCCAGTCCGAGCTGCGGGCCGCCGCCGTCGAGCAGCGCCAGGTTCGGCTTGGGCACGCGTGCGCCGGCGACCCGGATGATCTCGCCGCCGTCGCGCACGAACTTGACGCCGGCCTCGAGCAGGAAGCCCAGTATCTCGTCCATCAGCGGCAGGCTGGCCTGGAACAGCTTCTGGTTGGTCAGCGGGTTCGATTCGCCCGCGATCCACGCCTCCTCGTCGTCGCCCGGCAGGAACAGCGGCACCACGCCGGATGCGACCGCCGTCACCCCGCTGCGCCCGAGATGGCCCTTGTCGACCAGCAGCACGCTGGCGCCCCGCTCCTGCGCCTTGCAGGCGGCGAAGGCGGCGGTGATGCCGCCGCCGATGACCAGCACGTCGGCCTTCCATTCCTGCGGCTCTTGCGGCGCCATCGTTCGTCCCCCAGGTAAGCATGTTACGACAGACGCAGGAAGGGCGACACTAACCGTGCACCGCGACGTGTGCAATCCGGTGAAGAAATATCATCCAGTGGTGCGATAATGTCACTTGGTGGTTACTAATGTGGGCAGCAGTTACGTCTTTCCATTCCATCGAGCGGGCGGAGATCGGTCCTGTGGCAACTTGACGGCGCCTCGCGGCATATTTACGATCCCATCCGTCCTTTACGGACCGAGGGGAAACGGAATGCGCATCGGAACCCGCGTCGCGTGCCTTTGTCTCGCCGTGCCCCTGCTGGCGGGCATGATGTCGGCGGCGTTCGCCGAACCGCTCAAGATCCGGGTGGGCTGGGTTCTGCTCACTTCGTCGCCCGTTCCTCTGCTGCTCGAGAAGAAGGACATCCTCCACCACTACGGCAAAACTTACGTGGTTGAGCCGCAGCACGTGCGCAGCACCACCGCCACCATGACCGCACTCGGCAGCGGCCGCATGGATATCGGCACGCTCGCCTTCTCGACCATCGGGTTCGCCATCGAGAACGCCCATCTCGACGACATCCGGATCATCACCGGCGTGCTCGAGGACGGCACGGGCGACCACGGCACGGGCAAGTTCGTCGTGCTGAAGGACAGCCCCATCCGCAAGGTGGAGGACCTGAAGGGCAAGGTCATCGCGTCGCTGTCGCGCGGCGGCGCCGTCGACATCGCCATCCGGGCCATGCTGCGCAAGCACGGTCTCGACGACCGCCGCGACGTGCAAATCGTCGAGGTGCCGTTCCCGCACATGAAGGCGACCCTCGTGGGCGGCAAGGCGGCGCTGGTGGCCACCGCGCCGCCCTTCTCGGAGGACCCCGAATTCCTCAAGGCGTCGCGCGTGCTGTTCACGCAGAAGGAGGCGATGGGCCCCACCCAGCTCCTGGTCTGGGTGGCGCGCACCGGCTTTCTGGAGAAGAACCGCGCGGCGGTCACCGACTTCCTCGAGGACTGCCTCACCCTCACGCGCTGGCTGACCGACCCGAAGAACCACAAGGAGGCGGTCGAGCTGGTCGCGCGGACGATGAAGCGGCCGGCCAAGTCGATGATGGGCTGGCTGTTCACCGACAAGGACATGTACCGCGACCCGAACGGGCTGCCGAATCTTCCGGTCCTCCAGGCGAACATCGAGCTGCAGCGCAAGCTCGGTTTTCTGGGCAGCGACATCGACCTCAAGCGCTACACCGACCTCAGCTACGTCAAGGCCGCCGCCGCGGCGCTCGACGGCAAGCCGGCCCGCTGAGGCCCGGCCGCGGCGCGCATTCCGCTGGACGCCGTCCGGGCGCATAATCGGAACAACTCGGACGGAGGAGTGTCATGAGAGTAAGCCCCTACCGTGGCGTGGCCGGCGCCGCGCTGGCCCTCGCCTTGGCATGCGCGCTGGCGGTGGCCTTGCCGGCCCGGGCCGCGACCACGCTGGTCGTCGGCAAGGCGGCAGCCAATTCCGAGGCCAACATCCCGACCAACGTCGGCTATGAGCTGGGCTTCTTCAAGAAGCACGGGCTCGACCTCAAGATCGTCGACTTCACCGGCGGCGCGAAGATGATCCAGGCCATGACCGCCGGCCAGCTCGATATCGGCGTCGGGGCCGGCGTGCAGATGGCGTTCGTCGCCAAGGGCGCGCCGATGATGGCGGTGTGCGAGGACGCCTCGGCCCTGCCGTTCAGCATCGGCGTGCCGTGGGATTCGCCGCTGAAGTCGCTCAAGGACTTGAGGGGCAAGACCATCGGCGTGTCGAGCTCGGGCTCGCTCACCGACTGGCTGGCGAAGGAGCTTGCGCGCAAGATGGGCTGGGGGCTCGACGGCATCAAGCGCGCCGCCATCGGCAGCAGCCCGTCCGCGTCGGTCTCGGCGTTCCGGCTGCATCTGATCGACGCCTATGTCGGCGGCACCTCCACCTTCCTGCGCATGGCGGAAAAGAAGGTCGGACGCGTGCTCGCCCCGGTCTCCAGCTATATCGGTCCAGTCGTCTCGGGCACGATCTTCGCGTCCAATCACCTGATCGAGACCAACCCCGACGCGATCCGCGCGTTCCTGGCCGGCTGGCTGGACACCACCCAGTTCATCCGCACGCACAAGGCCGAGACGGTGAAGATCGAAAGCCGCGTCACCGGCTATTCCGAGAACGTCATGTCGCAGGACTACGACCTGACCAGCACGATCTACACCCACGACTGCAAGTTCGACCCGGAATTGCTGGCCACGCTGCACCAGTCCTTCACCGAGCTCCGCTTTCTCAAGACGGCGCCCGACATCTCGAAGCTGTATACCGAGGCGTACCTGCCCAGGTGAAGGGAGGGCGCCGACCAGGCTTCGATCCGGTCCGAAAGAGGTTCGGTCTAGGCGTTCTGGCGGGCGATGCGGGCGGCCACGTCCTGCAGCACGCGCAGCGTGTCCTCCATGTGCCGCCCGAGCAGGCGGTCGGACGGCGCGACCACCGCAATCGCTGCCACCGTTTGCCGGTCGCGCGCGACGATCGGCACGGCGAGCGAGGCGATGCCGCGCAGGAACTCCTCGCGGTCGACGGCATAGCCGCGCGACCGGACGGTGGCGAGCTCGGCGCGGAACGCCTCGGGATCGGTCAGGGTGCGCGGCGTGTAGCGGCGCAGCCCGCGGGCGATCACCCGCTCACAAGTGTCCTTGGAGGCGTAGGCGAGCAGGGCCTTGCCCGTGCTCGAGGCGTGCGGCGGCGGGCGGCTGCGCGCCGCCATGCGGCTTTTCATCAGATAGTCCGACCGCAGCCGCTCGAGATGCACCACTTCTGTGTCGACCAGCACGGCGAGGTGCGCGCTCTCGCCGGTCGCGATCCGCACCTCGCTGAGCTCGGCCAGGGCGGCCTCGTACAGCGCGTGGCTGTGGGTGATGCTCGCCCCCATCACGTAGAGGCGGAGCCCCAGCCGGTAGCGGCCGTTCTCGGTGCGCGCGAGGAAGCCCTCGTCCTGCAGCGCCGCCACCAGGCGCGAGACGTTGCTTTTGTGCACGCCGAGCCGGCGGCCGATCTCTGATACGCCCAGAACCGGCTCCTCGGGCGAGAACAGCTCCAGGATCTTCAGCGCCAGGCGGGCTGTCGCCCCAGGCAGGGCGCGCCGGCCGGCGTCCTCCGCGACCTCGCCCGCAACCGGGGCGCAGGCCGTCCCCGCGGCGGGATTTGCGGTGCGCAGCATGTGCAAGGGTGCCTTTCGCGGGGTCCCGAACGCGCGCGTCGTCGACGATCCGTCGACACGCCTGCGAGACCCTGACCGCACGAAGGCAAATTCCAGCACGCCCGTGCCGCGCCGGTCAAGGGGCGCGGCGCCCCCGTCAGAGGTAGCCGGCCTCGCGCCAGTAGCGCTCCGCGCCCTTGTGGAGCGGCAGATAGAGCGGCGCCTCGCGGCTGTCCTTGCACAGCTTCTCGAGCGGCAGGGGCGCGCCCTTGCCGTCCCACCACGGGATACGGTCGCGGCGCGCGTCCATCCCGGCGCAGAAATTGTAGATCATCTCCTCCGGCGCGCTTTCCAGGCAGAACACCGGCCAGCCCGAGAAATCGACCGACCACACGGTCTCGCCCAGGCCGGGATACTCCGCGTCGGTGATCGCCTGGCGCATCAGCCCGTCCTCCTCGAGCTTCTTGAGCTCGGGCTCGTCGACGCCGAGGAAGCGCATGCCCAGCGCGATCGATTCGTTGGCGAACAAAGGCAGCGCCTCGTCCCACACCGCGTCCAGCTCGCCCCGCTCCACGGCGCCCAGCCGGTCCGGCCCGTACGGCATCCCCTCGGTGTAGACCACCTTGCCGCCCCAGCTCACGATGTCGTCGAACGACATGCCGAAGGCGCTGAGCACGTGGTTGGAGATCAGGTGGACGGAATGGTCGGGCTGGCCGCGCAGCGAGATGCGCAGCGGGTATTTCGTCCGCTTGAGGTCGCCCAGCGTCTTGAGCCCGGTCTTGGCGGTCACCGCGAAGCCGAGCTGGTCGAACTGCGGCAGCGCCATGATCGAGCGCAGCGGCAGCGGCTTCTTGTAGGGGCCGCGGCCGCGCATCGCCATGCCCAGCACGCCGCCCGGGTTGCAGATCGCGATGTCGGCCTCGCCGCTCGCGACCGCATCCACCGAGGCCGGGCTGTCGCTCGCGAAGAAGCGCAGGCGCCATTCGCTGGCGCCCTGCCGCCGCAGCAGGATCATCACCTGGTTGTCGCGCCACTCGTTCGCGGCGACCAGCTCGGACACGGTCTCGAGCATCAGCCGCGAACGCATGATCGACGGCGTGCGGATCGGGTTCTGGATGGTGAGCATTCGGACGTTTCCTTCGGTGTTATGGGGCGCCGTCGGCGTCACTTCGGCAGGTAGGTCTCGGTGTAGAGCTTCGACATGTCCATCTCGTGCTTGATGCGCTTTAGGTCGACGAAGGACTGGTTGAGCGTCGCGAGCGACTTGGCGTCGAACTTGCAGTCGCTCGTGTACATGCCGATCACGAAGTCGTACTCCTGCGACGTCACGGCCTCGGAGTACCTGGTGACCGTCCGCTCGATCTTCACCGTTTCGTCCTTGTTGGCGCGCATGAACTTGATCGTGTCGAGCCAGCCGGCGACGAACGCGCGCACGGCGTCGGGATTGGACTGGATCAGCTTGTTCGACGCGTAGATGACGCCCGAGGCGATGTGGTCGGTGAAGGCGGTCGCGGGCGCCAGCACCTTGCCGGCCTTCGATTCGGCCATGCGCAGGAACGTCGCGGTCCCGCCGACATCGGCGTCGACCAGATGGGCCTTGAAGGCCGCCATCGAGGCGGTCGGGCTGCCGCCGATGGTGGCGATCTTGATGCCGCCGACGCCCCAGCCCTCGCGGATGGCGAGCTGCTTGGCCAGCCAGTCGGTGAGCGAGCCCGAGCTCGACACGCCGATCTTCTTGCCCTTGAGGTCCTTGAGCGACTTGGCGGGCGAATCCCACGGCACGCCGACGCTGAGGAACGGAATGGTCGAGGCGCTTTCGCACACGGCCATCATCGGCGCGCCGCGCGCGATGAACGACATCTCGACGCCCGCTCCGACCGCGATATCGATGTTCCCGGCGATCATCGCCTGGACCATCTTGCTGCCGCCCTGGAAGTCGACGATCTTGATGTCGAGCCCGTGTTTCTTGAACAGGCCCTTCTCGTCGCCGACATTGACGGGGAGGGTGTTGTCGGCATTGGCGTTCGCCTTGCCGACCGCCAGGACCGTGTCGGCCCGGGCCGGTGCGGACGCGACCGCGGCGGCGAGGGCGGCGGCAAGCGCCATCGTGGCCGCGCGGGACGGAATGTTGGCTCGCATGACGTTCCTCCTCCTGTTCTTCGGTTTTCCGGCGGCGCCTATTCCGCCGCCGCCGGGATCTCCGGGACGGCCGGCACCTTGTCCCACTCCTCGGTGGGGTCGTATCCCCACAGCCAGTCGGTGTGGCCCTGGGTGCTGCCCTTGCCCGATTCGATCAGCGCCTTCTGCTCGGCCGCGTCGCGCATGTGCTTGAACTTGGCGTTGGCCAGCGACAGGCGCTGCACGGCGTGGACGCGCGGGATGCGGACGCGGCGGAAATTGCGGAACGCCTCGACCGGATCGTCGCACGCATCGAGCCAGCGCGCCAGGATGTAGCCGTCCTCGAAGGCCTGGCAGGCGCCCTGGCCGGCGTTCGGCAGCATGGCGTGCGCCGCGTCGCCGATGAGCTGGATGCGCCCGCGCCCCCAATTCTCGGTCAGGGGGCGGGTGAACAGGCCCCACTTGGAGCATTCGGTGACGATGCTGAGGATCTTGGCGAGGCGCGGCTCGGGATTGGGGAAGCTGCGCCGCATCTCGTCCACGTCGCCCTGTGTCGACCAGCCCTCGGCCACCCATTTGTCGGTGTCTTCCTGGGTGACGATGTTCACCATCTCGCGCCCGCGGATGTAGTAGGCGATGAAGTGGCAGCCCGGCCCGACCCACTGGACGTGCCCGTTCGGCTCCAGCACGTCGTCCGGCACGTCGCTGCCCTTCAGCAGCGCGCGCCACACCATCTGGCCGGTATAGCTGGGGTTGTCGTCGCCGTAGAGCGCCTGGCGGATCACCGAGCGCACGCCGTCGGCGCCGATCACCAGATCTGCCTCGACCGTCTTGCCGTTGGCGAATTCGAGGGTGACGCGGTCGTCGTGCTCCGCGATGGCGGCGAGGCGGTGGCCGAGATGGACGGTCGCCGGGTCGACGCCGCTCGCCAGCGCCTTCAGCAGGTCGGCGCGGTGAAACGTGTAGTGGGGCGCGCCCCAGCGCAGCGGCTCCTTCCGCCGGTCCCTGAACTCCAGGAAGTCGCCGGTCTGCATGTTGCGGGTGTAGATGCCGGGCGACAGGTTCGCCACGGCCGCGATCTGCTCGCCCAGCCCGATCGCCTGCAGCGCCTTGGTCGCGTTCGGGCTGGTGTTCACCGCGGCGCCGATCTCGCCCAGCTCCGGTGCCGCCTCGTAGACCTCCGAGGAGAAGCCGAACGCCTTGAGCGCGTTGGCCGCGCCAAGCCCCGCGAGCCCGCCGCCGACGATGACGATGGGGCGATCCTTTTTCATCCCGCTCTCCTAGTCGAAAGGATAGGTGTCGCTCGGCAGCGGCGGCAGGCCCAGCGCGTCGCGCCCGGCGATCTGAAGCGCCGGCGCCTGCCACTGGGCATGATGCCCGATCGCGTGCAGGTCGCGCCAGTGGCGCTGGATCGGATGGTCGCCGTCGAGCCCGTGCGCCCCGCTCATGTCGAACAGGCGGTCGACCGCGCTCTGCAGCAGCTTCAGCACCATCATCATGTCGCGGCGCTGGCGCACCGCGTCCTCGCGGGTGCACTTGCCGCCGCGGAAGATCGTCGCGGTCAGCTTCTCGGTGACGAGATAGGCGAGGTCGATCTCGGCGCGCGATTCGCCGATCGCGATCTGCACGTCGACCCGGTCGGCCGGCCGCGACCCCAGCGGCCGCGCGCCGCGCCCGGTGGTGAGGTCGACGAACGATTCGTAGCAGCCCCGCGAAATGCCGTGCAGCGGCGTCATCACCGCGAAGCCCGAGTTGAGGATCAGCGGCGAGCGGTAGAGCACGCCCGGATGGACCGTGTGGCCCGGCGCGCGCCCGATCAGGGCGTCGTCGTGGTCGTAGACGAAGGATTCGGGCACGAAGGTCGGCTCGACCAGCACGTCGTTGCTGCCCGAGCCCTTGAGGCCCACGGAGTTCCACACCCGGTCGATCGTGAACTGGTCGGGGCGCAGCAGGAAGTTGACCCGCTTCTTGACCTTGCCGTCCGGCGTCTTGGTCACGCCGCCCAGGATCGCCCACTGGCAGTAGTCGGCGCCCGAGGCGAAGTGCCAGCGCCCGCTGATCTCGTAGCCGCCGGTCACCTCCTTCACCTGGCCGGTCTGGTTGAACGAGGTCAGGATGGTCGGGTCGGGCTGGCGCTCGTAGACGAAGCGCTGCGCCTCCTCGCCGAACAGGCTCAGGAAGTACTGGTGCTGGATGAAGAAGGTCATGCACCAGCCGGTCGAGCCGCAGAACCGCGCGACCTCGGAGACGCAGTCGATCTGCGTCATCCAGTCGCCCTCGTAGCCGCCGAACGCCTTCGGGCGCATCAGCGGCAGCAGGCCGGAATCGAGGATCGCCTTGATGTTCTCCTCCGGCATCCGGCGCAGCTCCTCGCACGCGCGGGCGTTCTTCTTGGCGACGGGCACGATGGTCCGTGCGCGCTCGATCGCCTCCTCGTAGGGGATGGTCATCCCGTCATAGTTCAACGAGAACCGCGGGCCGGTCATGAACCGGGGAGCCTCTTTGGTCGTCAGCATACTCTGCGCCTCCGCTAGTCGATCACCGGGACCGTCGGCGTCCTGTCCCAGCCGTGGACGGGGTCGTAGCCGCAGATCCATGCCATGCTGTCGACCCTGTCTTCCTTGGCAAGGCGCACCTTCTGCGCCGCGCGGTCGTGCATGTGCTTGATCCGGGCATTCATCAAGGAACGCATCTGCACGCCGTGGACGCGCGGCACGCGGATGCGCCGGAAATTTGCGAGCGCCGCGATCGGGTCGTCGCGGCCGGCGTCGAGCCAGCGCGCCAGGGTGTAGGCGTCCTCGAAGGCCTGGCAGGCGCCCTGGCCGGCATTGGGCAGCATCGCGTGCGCCGCGTCGCCGATGAGCTGGACGCGCCCGCGCCCCCAATTGTCGGTCAGCGGGCGGGTGAACAGGCCCCATTTCGAGCATTCGGCGACGATGGAGAGCAGCCGCGCGAGCCTCGGCTCGGGGTTGGGGAAGCTCGCGCGCATCTCGTCGGGATCGCCGGCGATCGACCAGCCCTCCTCGACCCACTTGTCGGTGTCTTCCTGGGTGACGATGTTCACCACCTCGCGCCCGCGCAGGTAGTAGGCGAAGAAGTGCCGGCCCGGCCCGATCCACTGGATATGGCCTGACGGGCCCAGCACCTCGGGCGGCACGTCGCCGCCCTTCAGCAGCGCGCGCCACACCATCTGGCCGGTATAGCTGGGGCTGTCGTCGCCGTAGAGGGCGCGGCGCACCACCGAATGGACGCCGTCGGCGGCGACCAGCACGTCCGCCTCGCGCGTCGTGCCGTCCGCGAAGGAGAGCCGCACGCCCGACGGTCCCTCCTCGAATGCCGCCAGCCGCGCGTTGAGGTGCAGCCGCGCCGGGTCCAGCCCGCTCATCAGGGCGGAGGTCAGGTCGGCGCGATGGAACGTCAGATGGGGCGCGCCGTAGCGCGTCTCCGCCGCCGTGGCGTCGCGCCGGTCGAGCAGCTCGCCGGTGTGCATGTCGAAGGTGAACGTGTCGGGGTGAAGATTGGCGACGGCGGCGATCTGCTCGCCCAGCCCGATCGCCCGCAGCGCCTTGACCGCCTGGGGGCTGATATTGATGCCGGCGCCGATCTCGGCGAAGGTCGGGGCTCGCTCGTAGACGTCGGCCGCCAAGCCGAACCGGGTAAGCGCGTTCGCCGTGGCGAGCCCGGCGAGCCCGCCCCCGACGATCGCGACCGTTTCGACCCGGCCCATCCGCGGTGTTCCTCCTGTCCGTTCCCGCCCTTGGGCTTGACTAGCACCCGGTTTCCCGGCCAGGCAACAAATCCGACCCGATTGTTGCGCTTAGTGCAACACCGGCCCGATCCGGCTTCCGGCGGCCCGGCCGGGGTGGCAAGCTTTCGACGGATCGGGGCGTCGCGCGTACCCGACCAACGAGGGAGGAACCACATGAAAACCGCGATCTCGCTTGCCGCCGCCCTGGCCGTGCTGGCCTCGGGCGCGGCCCGGGCGGCCGAGCCGATCACGCTCAAGCTCGGCTTCCCGCCGCCGTCGGTTTCCCATTTCTATGGCGGCACGCTGGTGCCCTGGTCCAAGAAGATCGAGGCGGCCACGAACGGCGCGCTCAAGATCCAGATCTTTCCGGGCGGCACGCTCGCGTCGCACCGCAACGGCTACGACCGGATGCTGAACGGGGTGGCGGACATCGTGTTCGGCCTGCACGGCATGATGGGCAAGACGTTCCAGAAGACGACCGTCACCGCGCTGCCCGGCTTCCCCGCCACGGGCCCGCAATGCACCGAGGCGCTGTGGCACCTCTACGAGAGCGGGGTGATCGCCGACGAGTACGCAAAGACCCATCCGCTCGGCTTCTCGTGCTTCCCGCCGACCAGCGTCGTCGCGCACAAGCCGGTGAAGTCGCTCGACGACGTGCAGGGGCTGAAGATCAGCGTCGCCTCGCGCATCTATGGGCAGGAGGTCGAGATCCTCGGCGGCGCGCCCATCACCCTCGCCACGCCCGAGATCTACCAGAGCATGCAGCGCGGGTTGGTCGACGGGGCGATGGTCGGCATGGCGGCGGTCGCCGCCTACAAGCTGACCGACGTCGCCAGCTACTATTTCGACGCGCCGTTCGGCCAGACGACCGAGTACCTGCTGATGAACAAGCAGTCCTACGCGAAGCTGCCGGCCGATCTGCGCAAGGTGGTCGATTCGACGACGGGCCTTGCCATGTCGGAGAGCCTGGGACAGTCCGCCCTGGAGGAGACCAAGATGGGCCTCGACCATGTCGAGGCCAAGCACCAGACCATGATTACGATGGGGGACGCCGAGCTCGCCAAGCTCCGCCGCGTGATGAAGCCGGTGGTCGACCAGTGGCTCAAGGTCACCCCGGACGGCGCGCACGTGATCGAGGCCTACCGCGCCGAGCTCGCCAAGCTGGGCGTGACGAAGTAGACGATGGCGGCGGCGGGCGGGCGTTCCGGCCGCCGCCTGCATCGCGGGATTCGAGGAAGGGACCTTTGACCGGCGCCGACACGCGGACGATTTCGGACGAGGAGATGGCGCTCCGCCGCAAGCTCGCCATCATGTGCCGCATCCTGGGCCAGCAGGGCTCGATCGGGCTGTTCGGCCACGTCTCGATCCGCGTGCCGGGGACGGACATCGTGCTGATCACGCCCGGCGCGGGGATCGAGAAGACCACCTGCCGCGTCGACCAGATCTTCGTGTTCGACATCGCGGGCCGCCTGCTCAACCATCCGGGCGGCGACCGGCCGATCCAGACCCCGGCCGAGTGGCGCATCCATACCCAGCTTCACCGCGACCGGCCCGACGCGCTGTGCATCGCGCACCTGCATGCGCATGCCTCGACCCTGCTGGGAATCGCCGGCCGCGACATCGTGCCGGTCTACGCCCAGGCGTCGATCCTGGCCGGCGGCATCCCGACCTTCGACGATCCGCGCATGGTGCTGGACGACGAGTCCGCGGCGGCGCTGTCGCGCGCGCTCGGTGCGCACGTCGCGGTGCAAATGCGCGGGCACGGCTCGGTCGTGGTCGGCCCGACGCCCGAGATCGCGCTCGCCGCCTGCACCTTCATCGAGGAGAACGCGCAGTACCAGATCGAGGCCGAGCCGCTGGGCGGCGTGAAGCCTTTCCCCAACGAGGTGTGGGAACAGCTCCATGCCGAGCGGCGCGGCACGTTCGGCGCGCAGCTTCTGTGGGACTATTGGGAGCGCAAGGTGGCGATGGACGGCCTGCCGCTTTAGCCGCCGCGTCTTGACTTGCCCGGACCGCCGTCCGAGACTTTTCGCCCGCCTTCGCCTGACATCTGGGAGTGTTCGCCATGGCCACGGTCGTCGACAGCTACACCGCACTCGAGAACAAGCTGGCGGAGCTCGCCAACGCGCAGTTCGATTCGCCCGAGTACAAGCGCATCCTCGGCATGAAATGGACGCGCGAGCGCGCCCAGATCTACATGGTGCAGCGCTCCTACTTCGTGCTGAACCGGCGCGACTGCTGGGCCTACCTGCAGGGCTCGGTCCCCTTCGACGTGAAGCAGATCATCTGGGATCACGAGAAGGAGGAGCTGATGGGCGACGACGAGCGCGGCGTCGAAAACCACTACGCGCTGGGCATGCGCGAGGGCGCCGTCGTGGGGCTAAGCGCCGAGGATTTCATGAAGACCCCGCCGCTGCCCGGCACCGTCGCGTGCTGCTATGCCTGGATCCACATCGCCAAGGACTGGCCGTGGCTCAAGGCGCTGCCGGTCTGCGCCGCGACCGAGATCTCCAACTCGGACGAGATCATCAAGGGCGGCAGCTTCTCGCGCCGCGTCGGGATGAAGATGCACGAGGATCTGGGCATCCCGCTCAAGGAGCAGCCGAACAATTCCGAGCACATCATCGCCGACGTCGAGCACGCCAAACTGTTGATGGACGTGGTGCGCCGCCACGCCACCACGCCCGAGAAGCAGGCCGAGGTGCTGGAGGGCGCGATCGAGACCTGGCGCATCGAGCGGGCGTTCAAGGGCATCATGGCCGACGCGATGGCGGCCTGCCCCGAATCTTGAGGCCTATCGGCGTTTGCCCCTCATTCAGCGTCCGCGAAGGGAAGAGCGCCGATGAGTGAGAGTCTCGACCCGGTCACGCTCGAAGTGATGCGCAGCGCGCTGCCGGCCATCGCCAACGAGATGGCCGCCGATCTGCAGCGCACCTCCTACAACATGATGATCTACGAGGTGCGCGACTTCTGCACCGCGCTGATCGACCCGGAGGGCCAGCTTCTCTGCCAGAACGTCGGCGGGGTGTCGCACTTCGTCGCCGACCTCGGCGTCATCATCACCGACGCGATGGCGCGCTACGGGCGCGATGGTTTCGCCCCCGGCGACGTGCTGCTGATGAACCACCCGGCGGTGGCCGGCCAGCACCTCAACAACGTCTGCGTCTACATGCCCTATTTCTGGCAGGGCGAGCTGCTCGCCTTCTCCATGGTCAGGGCGCACTGGATCGACGTCGGCGGCATGTCGACCGGGTTCGGCGCCGGGCGCGCCGCGCAGGACGCCTGGATGGAGGGGCTGCAGTTCAACCAGGTCAAGATCTACGAGGCGGGCGAGCGGAACGAGATGCTCTACCGCATGATCGGCGACAATATCCGCTTCCCCGAGGCGTCGCTCGGCGACATGCGCTCGCAGATCGCCGCCTGCCGGCTCGCCAACCGCCGCATGGACGAGCTGTTCGGCAAGTACGGGCGCGACACGGTGCTGACCGCGATCGAGCGCATTTTCGACGAGACCGAGCGTAAATGCCGGAACGTCGTCGCCGGCTTCACGCCCGGCACCTACGAGGCGGAAGCCTTCACCGACGATTCCGGAACGACGCCGGTCGACCAGGTGCGCATCAACGTCAAGGTCACCATCGCCGGCGGCGACATGACCATCGACCTCTCCGACTGCGCGAAGGAGCGGCCGATGGGCCCCAACTGCCGGTCCAAGGCGGGCGCGCTGATCGCCTACAAGGCGCTGACCGCGCCGAACGAGCCGGTGAACGAGGGCTCGTTCCGCGCCTGCCACGTGGTGCTGCCCGAGGGCACGTTCATGATGGCGCGCCATCCGTTGCCGATGCAGGGCTGGAGCCTGGCGCTGCCCACCGTCGCCGACGCGATCTGCGCCGCGCTGGCGCCGGCACTGCCCGACAAGGTGCCGGCCGGCCATCACGGCTATCTCGGCGGCGTCGCGTTCTTCGGTGTCGACCCGAAGACGAAGAAGCGGTTCGTGCTGCAATCGATCGAGGGCGGCGGCTGGGGCGGACGGCCGGGCGAGGACGGCGAATTCGGCGTCGGTCTCGATCTGCCAGGGCGACGTGCGCAACGGGGCGATCGAGGCGATCGAGCTGAAATGCCCGGTGATGATCGAGGCGCGCGCGCTGCGCCAGGATTCGGGCGGGGCGGGCAAGTGGCGCGGCGGGCTCGCCACCGACCTGCACGTGCGCAACTTCGTCGAAGGCCGGTGGAATCTCAGCCGGCCTTATCGCCGCGGGCTCGCGCCCTGGGGCCTGTGGGGCGGCAAGGGCGGCGCCATAGGCGACTACCAGCTCCGCCGGCCAGGCGAGAACGAGTTCCGCATGACCTACGGCCACCGCTATCTCGTGCCGGCGAATTCCGAGGTGCTGGTGCGCCAGCTCGGCGGCGGCGGCTGGGGCGACCCGCTGGAGCGCGACCCGGGGCGCGTGCGCGACGACGTGCTGGACGAGCTGGTCTCGCCCGCGGCGGCGCGCGACGCCTATGGCGTGGTGCTGAAGGGCGCCGATTTCGTCGTCGACGCGGCGCAGACCGAGGCGCTGCGGGCGGAGCTGCGCGCGGCCCGCACCTCCGACAGCGCGGTCGCGCACGAGGTGGTCGAGGGCGGCCGGACCGTCCTCCTCACCGATCTCCGCGCCTTTGCCACGGGCGCGGCGTAGGGCCTCCTCCGCCTTCTCCATCGCGGCGAGGCGCTCGCGGGTGCGGATGGGGCGAAGCAGGGCGGGGATTCGCGCCGCAGGGGGTATAATGGCGCGATCATCGACCCGCCCGGTCGGTCGCCACCCTGTCGCGGCACGCCGGGCGTCACGTCTAGGGGCGGTCCCACCGGCACATGGCTTCGACTTCCTCGCAGGACAACGACCCCTCGCGGTTCGCCGATGTCAGCATCATCCTGCCGGCCTACAACGAGGCGGCCGGGATCGGGCCTTCGCTGGGCGCGCTGCGCGAGGCGCTGCCCGCGAGCGAGATCATCGTCGTCGACGACGGCAGCGCCGATGACACGGCCGCGCGCGTCCGCGCCGTGCCCGGCGTGCGCCTGATCCGTCACCCCTATAACCGGGGCTACGGCGCGGCGCTGAAGACCGGCATGCGCCACGCGACGGGCGCGATCTTCGCCTGGTTCGATGCCGACAACGAGCACCGCGTCGACGAACTCAAGGCGATGCTGGTGCGCCTCGAGGACGAGCGCCTCGCCGCGGTGCTGGGCGAGCGCAGCCGCTCGGCCAACTCCTTGCGGGGCACGGGCAAGATGATGATCCGGCTTCTGGCGCGCCTGCTCAAGGTGAAGTCGGGGGCCGACCTCAATTGCGGGCTGCGCGTCATCCGCGCAGAGGTGATCCGGCCGTACCTCTCGGTCCTGCCCGACGGCTACAGCGCCAGCCTGACCTCGACGATCATCCTGATCGAGCGCCGCTATCCGTTCCGCTTCCACCCGATCACCGTCAACCCGCGGCTCGGACAAAGCAAGGTCGCGCTCGCCGACGGATTCAACACCATGCTGCTGGTGCTGCGCATCATCACGCTGTTCGCGCCGATGCGCGTGTTCGTGCGGCTCAGCGTGGTGCTGATGCTGGCCGGGCTGGTCTACGGCACCTGGGTGGCGCTCCGCGAGGGCGAGGGCTTCCCCGTGCTGGGGGCCGTCGGGGTGATCGCCGGGCTGATGGTCGGATCGCTGGGCCTGATCGCCGACCAGATCAGCCAGATCCGCCTGTCCGGCCTCGACCGAGATGCCGGAGTGAACGACGAGACCGTGCCCGCGGCCCGGCAACGCCCCGAATGACGGAGCTGGCGATGTCGCGCCCGCGCCTCGTGCCGCGGGCCCTGGCGGCGGTCGCGGGGCCGCTCGTCGTGTGCGCCGCGTTCGGAGCGCTCGCCGTCCTGCTCGGCAAGGACGTCAATCTCGATTTCCTCAACTACCACTACTACAACGCCTATGCCTTCCTGACCGGCCGGTTCGGCTTCGACGTCATGCCGGGACATACCGGCAGCTTCGTCAACCCGACGATCGACGTCCCCTTCTTCGTGCTCAGCCAGCACCTGCCGGGTGCGGCGATAACCTTTCTGCTGGGCGCGCTGCACGGGCTGAATGCGCTGCTGCTGTACCGGCTGGCCCGGGGCTTCTTCGGCGGGGCGCGAGGCACGGCGAAAGCGATCCCCTGGCTCGCGGCGGCGGCGGGCGCGCTGGGGGCCGGTTCGCTCGCCCTCCTCGGGACGACGTTTTACGACAACATCGTCAGCATCGCCGTCCTCGGCGGGCTGGCTCTTGTATTGGGGCCGGCGACGCGGCGCGACGCGCCGGTGCCGGTCGCCGCCTGCCCGCTCGCCGTCGCCTTCGCCGCCGGGCTGTGCGTCGGGGTCGGGATGGGGCTCAAGCTGACGGTCGCCATGTACGCCGTCGGGCTCTGCGGCGCGTTCGTCTGCGTTGCCCCGCCGCGCCGCGGTATCCCTCTCGCCGCCGTGTGCGGCCTCGGCATCCTCGCTGCCATGCTGCTGGTCAGCGGGCATTGGCTCTGGCGCATCTGGTCGCTGACCGGCAATCCCGTCTTTCCCTGGCTGAACGACGTGATCCCGTCGCCACTCGCCGCACCTGCCTCGAACCGCGAGCTCTCGCGCCTGCCCCGGACGACATTACAGGCGCTGCTCTACCCGCTGTTCTTCACCTGGAAGCCCTGGCTGGTGGGGGCGACCTTCCGCGACCTGAACATCCTCGCCTTCTACCTGGCGGCGCCGGTCGCCGTCGTGGCGACCGTGATCCGCCGCACCAGGGGAAAAGGCCGCCCCTGGCCGGCCGGCGCCGGCTTCCTTCTCGCCTTTCTCGCCGCGTCCTACCTCACCTGGATCGTGGTGTTCGGCACCTATCGCTACACGATCGTGATGGAGATGCTGGCGCCGCTCGCCGTCGCGCTGTGCGTGGCGATCGTGCTCCCGGCATCGTCCTGGCGCGGGCCGGTGACCGTTGCGGCCCTGCTGGTCCTGCTGGTGGCGGTCCAGCCCGGCGATTGGGGCCGCCGGAGCTGGGACGGCCAGGCAGGGCGGCCCTACGTCTCGGTCACGCTGCCGCGGGGGATCGACCTCGACGGGGCGATGGTGCTGATGCCCGGCTGGTACCCGGCTTCGTCGTGGCGGCCGAGCGCGTTCGTGATTCCGTCCTTTCCGCCCGACGTGCCGTTCCTCCGCATCTCGTCGCTCGCCGACCCGTCGCAGGAGGAAATTACCGGCTTCGACGATGAGATCCGGCGGCGTATCCTGGCGCATGCGGGGCCGCTCTACGTGCTGTTCAACCCGGCCAACGCGCCGTCGGTGCCGGCCAGCCTCGCGCGCTACGGAAAGTCGATGGATGAGTCCGACTGCCACGCGATCGCGTCCAACGTGGCGGCGCCGTTCCGGCTGTGCCGCGTCCGGCCGCGTACCCCGCGGCCATGACGGCGGCGGGGCCGGATTACAGGTGGGCGATGGCCGCGCCTGAAGGCAGGCTCGCAGGCGAGCTGTCGCGCTACCTGCTCGCCGGCGGGTTGAGCGCGGCGCTTTCGCTCAGCCTGCCCGTCCTGTTCAAGGCGGGCCTCGGCATCGCGCCCAACCTGGCGGTCGGGATGTCGCTCGCCATCGTCTTCGCCATCAATTTCGGCGTCATCCGCACCTTCGTTTTCCGCAGCCGCGGCCGGGCGGGCCACCAGCTCCTGCGCTTCGCGCTGACCACGGCGGTCATGCGCGGGATCGAATACGTGGCGTTCCTCGGCGTCCACGTGCTGCTGGGCGTGCATTACTGGGTGGCGCTGTTCCTGGTGCTGTGCGTTTCGTCGACCTGCAAGTTCGTGGTCCAGCGCCGCTTCGTGTTCGGCGTGGGATGACGGCGCGGAAGGGCTTTTCCTCGGCGGTCTCACGTGCTCAGATGGCGCCTCGCCAACGGGCAGGAAAGGAGCCGCCGATGAGGATCGGACTCGTCGTTCCCACCGCCGAGGACCGCGTGCCGGCCGAGGGGGCGCTGATGTATCCCGACGTCGCCTTCGTCGCGCGCGGCACGGGCGTCGGCTCGCTCACCCCCGAAGGCTACGACCAGGCTGTCGGCAAGATCGTGCCGGCCGCCGACCGGCTGGCCGAGGACGGCGTCGACGCGATCATGCTGTTCGGCACCTCGCTCACCTTCTATCGCGGGCCCCAGTTCAACGAGGATCTGCAGGCCGAGGTGCGCGAGCGGACGGGCCTTCCCGTCAGCTCGATGTCGACTGCCATCGTCGAGGGCGTGCGGGCGCTCGGCGGCAAGCGCCTTGCCGTCGCCACCGCCTACTCCAAGGTCGTCAACGACAAGCTCGCCGAGCTTTTGACCTTCCACGGGTTCGAGGTTGGCGCGCTCGCCTCGTTCGGCATTACCGAGTTCGGCGGCGCGACGTCCCGCAAGACGGAGGAGGAGATCATCACCCTGGCCAGCGAGGCGCAGGACGAGGCGTCGGACGCCGATACCGTGGTCATCTCGTGCGGCGGGCTGCGGACGCTGGGCGTCGCCAAGCCGTTCGAGGCGCGGCGCGGCCTGCCCGTCGTTTCCTCGACGCCGGCTGCCTTCTGGAACGCCGTGCGGCTCGCCGGGCATGACGGGCGGGTCGCGGGGTACGGCCGGCTGTTCGAGGGCGCGTGACGATGCGGATCACGGCCAACGGCATCGCTATCGAATACGTGCTGGACGGGCCCGAGGGCGCGCCCGTCCTCGCCTTCTCCAACTCGCTTGCCACCACCCTTGCCATGTGGGAGCCGCAGGTCGCCCGGCTGAAGGAACGATTCCGCATCCTGCGCTACGACAATCGCGGCCATGGCGGGACGCCGCCGGCGCCTGGCCCCTACACGATCGGCACGCTGGGCCAGGACGTGATCGGCCTCATGGACGCGCTGGGCATCGAGAAGATGTCGTTCTGCGGCCTGTCCAAGGGCGGCATGGTCGGCCAATGGCTCGGCATCAACGCGCCGGACCGCGTCGAGCGGCTCGTGCTGTCGAACACCGCGTCGTACTTCCCGAACAAGGAGATGTGGCGCGAGCGGCTGGACATGGCGTCGAGCCAGGGCATTTCCGCCATTGCCGAGGCCTCCATCAAGCGCTGGTTCACGCCCGGCTACCTCGCGCGCGCCGCGACGAAGCCCACGGTCGAATGGGTGCGCCGCTTCATCAACGAGACGACGCTCGACGGCTATCTCGCCTGTTCGGTGGCGATCCGCGACATGGATTTCCGCGACGAGCTGGCGAAGATCGCCGTGCCGACACTGGTCATCAATGGCGAGAAGGACCCCGCCACCGTGCCGGAATATGGCGAACTGATCGCCGCGCGCGTTCCCGGCGCCGAGCTCGCCGTCATCCCCGATGCTGCGCATCTGTCGAACATCGAGCAGCCGGACGTGTTCACCGAGACGCTGGTGGGCTTCGTCGGCAGATGACCGCCGACGGGTCCGCATCCGGAATAGTTCCGCCCGCCGAGCTGGTCGCGCGCGCCCGCGCGCTGGTGCCCATGCTGCGCGAGCGCCAGGAACGCACCGAGGCGGCGCGGCGCGTGCCGGCGGAGACGTTCGAGGCGCTGCTCGACGCCGAGCTCTACAAGACGCTGCTGCCGCGCCGCTATGGCGGGTTCGAGCACGGGCTCGACACCTATTGCGACATCGCCTTCGAGATCGCGCGCGGCTGCGGCTCGACCGGCTGGGTGCATGCGATCACCAGCAAGTACCACATCTTCCTCGGCATGTTCCCACCCGAGGCGCAGGACGACGTGTGGGGCGACAACCCGCGCGCCGTGACCGCCGCGTCCTTCACCCCGGCGGGCGCCGCGACGCCGGTCGATGGCGGCTATCGCCTGAGCGGCAAGTGGATGTTCTGCTCGGGCGTCGACAACTGCCCGTGGATCGTCGTCGCGACCAACGTGCCGGGGGCGGGCGACGGGCCGGCCGGCAAGGGCTATGCGCTGGTGCCGACGCGCGAGCTGCGCATGGAGGACAACTGGCACGTCATGGGCCTCGCCGGCACCGGGTCGAAGAACGTCGCGTGCGACGATCTGTTCGTGCCCGCCCATCGCTTCCTGGGCATGGACGCCACCATGAACGGTGCGCCGCCAGGCCTCGCCGCCAATGCCGGGCCGCTCTACCGCATTCCGCTCTTCGCGATGATCTCGATCAGCCTGTGCGTGCCGCTGATGGGGATGGCGCAGGGCGCCTATGACGAATTCGTCGGCGCCACGCGGGAGCGCGTGACGCGCGGCGCGGCGCTGTCCCGCCCGGTGCCGATGGCCGAGATCCAGACGGTGCAGATTCGCGTCGGCGACGCGGCGGCCTCGATCGACGCCGCGAGGCTGCTGGTCGCACGCGACTGCCGCGAGATCATGGAGACGGTCGCGGCCGGGGGCGAGCTCACCATCGAGCAGCGCGCCCGCAACAAGGGCGACCTTGGCTACGCGGCGCAGCTTTCGGTGCGCGCGGCCGACCGGCTGTTCGAGGCGGGCGGGGGCGCCGGGCTGTTCGCCGGTTCGCGCGTGCAGCGCTTCTGGCGCGACGTGCATGCGGGCGCGATGCACATCTCGATGAATTGGGACGCGGTCGGCGCGCTCTATGGCCGCGTCGCGCTCGGCCTGCCGCCGGGCCCGGCGCAGTTCTGACGGCGGGGAAGGGGGCATGGCCACGGCAACGTGGATCGCCGGGCGCCCCGAGCGCGGCTATAAGGATTTCCGCCAGCACCTGGCCGCGCTGCGCGACGCCGGCCTGGTCCACGTCGTCGACCGGCCGGTCAACAAGGACACCGAGATGCACCCGCTGGTGCGCTGGCAGTTCCGCGGCGGCGTGCCGGAAGCCGATCGCAAGGCGTTCCTGTTCACCCACGTGACGGATTCGCGCGGCCGGTCCTACGACATGCCGGTCGTGGTCGGCGCGCTGTCGGCCACGCCCGCGATCTACGGCATCGGCATGGGGGTTCCGCTCGACGGGATCGGCGACCATTGGGCCAACGCGCAGGCCAATCCCATTCCGCCGATCGAGGTCGCCGCGGGGCCGTGCCAGGACATCGTGATCGACGGCGCGGCGCTGGCGGGCGAGGGGCACGGGCTCGACGCGCTGCCCGTGCCGATTTCCAGCCCGGGCTTCGACTGCGCGCCCTACTTCACCGCCACCGGGTTCGTGACGCGCGATCCCGAGACCGGCGCGCAGAACATGGGCACCTATCGCTGCGCGCTGAAGGCGCCCGACCGGATGGGGGTGATGATGAACCCCAACTCCGGCGGGCGCGACAACTGGTACAAGTACAAGGCGCGGGGCGAGCCCATGCCGGCGGCGCTGGTGCTGGGCGCGCCGCCGCTGGTCGCCTATTGCGCGCCGCAGCGCTTCCGCATCGGCATGGACGAGGTGGCGGTCGCGGGCGGGGCGGCGGGCGAGCCGTTCCATCAAGTGCGGGCCAGGACCGTCGACCTCCTGGTGCCGGCCGACGCCGAGATCGTGATCGAGGGGCTTGTCGATACCGAGTATCTCGAGCCGGAAGGCCCGTTCGGCGAGTCGCACGGCTATGTCGCGCTCGAGGCGTTCAACTTCGCCATGCGCATCACCGCCATCACGATGCGCCGGGACGCGGTGCTGCCCTCCATCATCAGCCAGGTGACGCCGTCGGAATCCTCGATCGTCAAGCGCGTGGCGATGGAGCCGGGCTTCCTCCGCCATCTGCGCCAGAATCTGGGCGTGCGCGGCGTGAAGAAGGTGATCCTGCACGAGCCGCTGACCAACATCCGCCCGGTGATCTTCGTGCAGTTCGAGCGCGGCACGCCCGCGACCGAGGTGTGGCGGGCGCTGGTCGGCGCGTCCAGCTTCATGAACGGCTGCGGCAAGTACGTGTTCGCGCTGAACGAGGACATCGACGTCGCGAACGGCGACTTCCTGATGTGGGCGCTCGCCTATCGTTGCAATCCGGCGCGCGACATCCAGATCCTGCCGCACCGCCAGCCGGGCCACGGTCCCAACCGCGCCGGGCCGGAGGACTCGACCATGCTGGTCGACGCGACCCAGAAAGGCGACATGCCGCCGATCTCGCTGCCCAAGCGCGAATACATGGAAGGCGCGCGCAGGCTGTGGGAGGAGCTGGGCCTGCCGGCGCTCAAGCCCGAGGCGCCGTGGCACGGCTACTCGCTCGGGAACTGGACGGACCGCTGGGACGAGATGGCGGCGCGCGCCGCCGCCGGCGACTATCTGGAGAACGGGCGGCGCAGCCAGCAGATGCGCCGGTCCGATGTGGCGCCGGCCACCGCCGTGCGCCCGTTCCTCGATCCCGCCGCTCCCGCTGGCGACGACGCGGGGGGCGAATGAAACCGCCGCCCTTCGCGTATCACGACCCCGAAACGCTGGACGAGGCGCTGGCCCTGCTGGCGGAGAAGGAGAACGCGCGCGTGCTGGCGGGCGGGCAGTCGCTGATCCCGATGCTCAATTTCCGCTACGTCCAGCCCGACCATGTGGTGGACGCGAACCGCATCGCGGCGCTTTCCGGCATTGCGGACGGGAACGGCGCGCTCCGCATCGGCGCGATGACCCGCCAGCGCGACGTCGAGTTCTCGGCGGCCGTCGCGGCGCGCTGTCCGCTGCTCGCCGAGGCGATCCGCCAGGTCGGCCACCGCCAGACGCGCAACCGCGGCACCGTGGGCGGCTCGCTCGCCCATCTCGACCCCGCGGCGGAGATCCCGCTGGTGGCCTGCGCGCTCGATGCGACCATCCACGTCGCCGGCGCCGGCAGGGCGCGCGACGTCGCGTTCGCCGATTTCGCGCGCGGTTTCATGACGCCGGCGATCGAGGAGGGCGAGATGGTGACGGCGGCGAGCTTCCCCGAAGCGCCTGCGGGCCATGGCGCTTCGTTCGTCGAGTTCTCTCGCCGGACGGGGGATTTCGCCATCGTCGCCGTCGCGGTCCTGGTCGCGCTCGGCGGGGATGGGCGGATCGCCGCCGCGCGCCTTGCCGTCGGCGGGATGGGCCCGGTGCCGCAGCGCGCGGCCTCCGGCGAGGCGGCGCTGGTCGGCGAGGCGCCGACGCCCGAGGCGTTCCGCGCGGCGGCGGAACATTGCGCGGAGCTGGAGGCGATGGACGACGTGCACGCGCCCGCCGCCTATCGCCGCCAGCTCGCCACGGTGCTGGCGCGCCGCGCGCTGGCGACGGCGGCCGAACGGGCCCGCGCATGAGCGAGACGCGCCGCATCACCGTCACCGTCAATGGCGCCGCGCACGTGCGCGAGGTGCCGGTGCGGATGCTGCTGTCGGACTTCCTGCGCCACGAGCTGCTTCTCACCGGCACCCATGTCGGGTGCGAGCACGGCGTGTGCGGTGCCTGCACCGTGCTGCTCGACGGGCGCACGGCGCGAAGCTGCCTGACCCTTGCGGTGCAGGCGAACGGCCACGCGGTGACGACGGTGGAAGGGCTCGCCCCCGCCGACGCGCTGCACCCGCTGCAGGCGGCGTTCCGCGACCATCACGGGCTCCAGTGCGGCTACTGCACGCCGGGCATGCTGATGACGCTGGCCGAGCTGCTGGCCGACAATCCGGCGCCCGGCGAGGCGGAGGTGCGCGAGGCTATCTCGGGAAATCTCTGCCGCTGCACCGGCTACCAGGGCATCGTCGAGGCGGCGCTCGACGCGGCGGAAAGGATGCGCAAATGAGCGAGCGCCTCGTCGGCCAGCCCCTCGCGCGGCTCGAGGACGCGGCGCTGCTCGTGGGGCGCGGCCGATTCGTCGATGACATGCATCTGCCCGGCATGGCGCACGCCGCGTTCGTGCGCTCGGACGAGGCGCATGCGCGCATCCGCAATATCGACACGGCGGCGGCGAAGGAATTGCCGGGCGTCGTCGCGGTGCTGACCCTCGCCGACCTGCCGGCGCGGTTCCACGACCAGCGCATGCCGGCGATGCCCAACCCGCACGTCAAGCAGAACGTCATGCCCTACGTGCTGGCGAAGGACGAGGTGTGCCACGTGGGCGACCCGATCGCCCTGGTCGTCGCCGAGGACCGCTACATCGCCGAGGACGCGGCGGCGCTGGTGATGGTGGACTACGAGCCGTTGCCGGTCGCGCACGACTGCCGCGCGGCGCTCGCGCCCGGCGCGCCGGTCGCGCATGCGGGCGCGCCGGACAACCTTGCGGCGCATCTGCACTTCGCCTATGGCGACGTCGAGGGCGCCTTCGCCCGCGCCGCGCACGTGGTGACGGAATCGCTGTTCATGCATCGCGGGCTGGGCCACCCGATCGAAGGGCGCGCCGCCCTCGCCGCCTATGACGAGATCGACGAGAAGCTGACGCTTTATACGGCGAGCCAGGGGCCGCACGCGGCGATGCGCGCCATCGTCGCCATGCTGGGCTGGGACGAATCGCGCGTGCGCGTGATGGCGCCCGATGTGGGCGGCGGGTTCGGCCCGAAGATGAGCTTCTACGCCGAGCAGATCGCCACCTGCCTGGCGGCGCTGCATACCGGCCGGCCGGTCAAGTGGATCGAGGACCGGCGCGAGCATTTCGTCTCGGCGAACCAGGAGCGCGACCAGTACTGGGACATGGAGATGGCGCTCGACGGCGACGGGCGCATTCTCGGCGTGCGCGGGCGCATGATCCACGACAAGGGCGCCTACATGGCGCACAGCACCATCCTGCCGCACATCTCGTGCACGACGGTGCCGGGGCCGTATGTCGTGCCCGCCTACGCCATCGGCTGCGACGTGGTGCTGACCAACAAGCCGCCGGTCGCGCCGGTGCGCGGCGCTGGCCGGCCGCAGGCGGTGTTCGCCATGGAACGGCTGATGGATGCGGCGGCGCGGGCGACCGGCCTCGACCGCGCCGAGATCCGCCGGCGCAACACCATCCCGGCCGAGCGCATGCCCTACGCGGTCGGGCTCACCTTCCGCGACGGCCGCCCGCTCACCTACGATTCCGGCGACTATCCGCAATGCCTGGAAAAGGCGCTGCAAGCGGCGGACTATGCCGGCTTCGCCGCGCGCCAGGCCGAGGCGCGCGCCGCGGGCCGCTACCTCGGCATCGGCATCGCCAGCGTGGTCGAGGGCACGGGGCTCGGCCCGTTCGAGGGCGCGACCGTGCGCATCGGTCCCTCGGGCAAGGTGACCCTGATCACCGGCGCGGCGGCGCAGGGCCAGGGCCATGTCACCACCTTCGCCCAGGTCTGCGCCGAGCAGTTCGGCCTCCGGCCCGAGGATTTGCGCGTCGTCACGGCGGACACCGGCGCCATCGCCAACGGCACCGGCACGTTCGGCTCGCGCCAGGCGGTGAACGCGGGCTCGTCCACCCATCTCGCCGCCGTCGCCGTGCGCGACAAGGTGCTGAAGATCGCCGCGCACATGCTGGAGGCCGCGGCGGACGATCTGGAGCTCGCGAACGGCGAGGTGTTCGTCAAGGGCGTGCCCGACCTCAAGGTTTCGCTTTCGGCCGTGGCGCGCGCGGTGACCGGCCAGTCGGGCTTCGCCCTGCCCGAAGGGATCGAGCCGGGGCTGGAGGCGACGCGCTACTTCTCGCCCGAGCAGGCCGCCTACGCCAACGGCACTCATGTCGCCGAGGTGGAGGTCGACGTCGAGACCGGCTTCGTGCGCGTCACCGGCTACTGGATCGCGCATGATTGCGGGGTGGTGATCAACCCGCTGGTGGTCGAGGGCCAGGTGCAGGGCGGGCTTGCCCACGGCATCGGCAACGCGCTGCTCGAATGGATGCATTACGATTCCGGCGCCCAGCCGCAGACGATCACCCTCGCCGACTATTTGATGCCGACCGCCGACGCGGTGCCGAAGGCCCAGGTCAGCCATGTCGTCTCGCCCTCGCCGCTCAACCCGCTGGGGGTCAAGGGGGCAGGCGAGGGCGGTACGATCCCGGCACCCGCGGCCATCGTCTCGGCCATCGAGCATGCGCTCGAGCCGTTCGGCGTGCGCCTCGCCCAGGCGCCCGTCCCGCCGCATCACCTGATCGCGCAAATTCGTGAGAATTCCGTTCGTGCTGAATAGCGGCGCAGGCGCCGCATGCTGAATAGCGGCGCGAAGCGCCGCATATCGAAGCACGAACACGATGTGTCCCCTTCGCCCTTCGATACGCCCGCTGCGCGGGCTACTCAGGACGAACGGGCTTTGTCGCCGCGGTGCAGCCACCTTTTGAGCGCGGCCCAGAGGAGGCCGGGGAGGGAGAGGGGCTTCGCGGGTTCGGCGGCTGGCGGCGCGAGCGGGGCAGGGGCCGCATCCGGCACGGCGGTCGCGGCGGGTTGCTCGCGCTCCAGTTCGGCGGCGAGGTTGGCGGCGAAGCGCGCGACGATCTCGTCGGCGACCGACTTGAGGACGCCCGCCCCGCGCCCGTACTGGGCGACGGCGCCCGAAAGCGTCACGTCGGTCGTGGCCGTGACGCGCGTCCGGCCCGTGCCGGCCGCGGCGAGCGCGATGCGGAACGCGGCCTGGGCGCGCCCGCGCCCCTTGGCCTCGGCCCCCGCGCCGGTGATGGTGACGCGCCGGGCCGCCGCGTCGATCTCGGCGAAGCTGGCGGTGCCGGCGAAGGCGAGCGCCACCGGGCCGAGCTTCACGGCCACCTTGCCCTTCCAGGTCCGGTCGTCGATGCGTTCGGTAAGCTCCGCGCCGGGCAGGCAGCGCGCGACGCGCGGCACGTCGAGCAGCACGTCCCACGCCTCCGCGGGCGGCAGCTTCACCTCGAACGCGTTCTCGAACGTGAGGCCCATCAGTGGAACATCTGGCGCGGCAGCCAGAGCGCGATGGCCGGCACCAGCACGACGAGCGAGAGCCGCACCATGTCGGCGCAGAAGAACGGCACGATGCCCAGGAAGATCTGGCCCAGCGGCACCTCCGGCAGCATCGACTTCATGATGAACACGTTGAGCCCGATGGGCGGCGTGATCAGGCTGATCTCCACCACCATGACCAGCACGATGCCCCACCACACCAGATCGAACCCGAGCCCCTGGACGATCGGCACGAAGATCGGCACGGTCAGGAAGATGATGGCGTAGCCCTCGATGAACATGCCGAGGATCACGTAGAACACCAGGATCGCCAGGATCACGTGCATCGGGCTTGCGTTCAGCCCCTCGATGAAGCCGAGCACCGCCTCGGGCATGCCCGAGATGTTGACGAACTGGTTGAGGACCAGCGCGCCGAAGGCGACGGTGAAGATGGTGGCCGAAGTGCGCGCCGCCTCGATCAGCGACGCCCACAAAATCGGCCAGCTCATCCGGCGCCGGATGATGGCGAAGACGAAGGCGCCGACCGCGCCGATGCCGCCCGCCTCGTTGGGGGTGAACACGCCGAAGAACATGCCCCCTACGATCAGCGCGAACAGCGCCAGCACGCCCCACACCTTCCACAGCGCCTGCCAGCGCGCCGGCCAGGGGCTGCGCTCCGCCGGCGGGCCGAGGCGCGGCCAGATCGTCGTCACCACCTTGATCGCGGTGATGTAGACCGCGATAGTCAGCGCGCCCGGCACGATGCCGGCGACGAAAAGCTGGGCGATGTCCTGCTCGGTGAGGATGCCGTACACCACCAGTGCGCCCGACGGCGGTATGAGTATCCCGAGCGTGCCCCCCGCCGCCACCGTCCCGGCGGCGAGCGAGGCGGCGTAGCTGTATTTCTGCATGGTCGGGATGGCGACCTTGGCCATGGTCGCCGCCGTCGCCGCCGACGAGCCCGAGACCGCGGAGAACCCGCCGCACGCCGCCACCGTCGCCATGGCGAGCCCGCCGCGATAATGCCCGATCCAGCGGTGCGCGCACTCGTACAGATCGTCGGACAGCGCCGCGCGCGTCACGAACACGCCCATCAGCACGAACATCGGCAGCACGGCGAACTGGAAGTTGGTGGCGAGGTCGACCACCTGCTGGCCGGCGACCGCGAACGCCGCCGAAAAGCCGTTCGGGTGCACCAGCGCGAAGCCCACCGTGCCGACGATCAGCAGCCCGAACCCCAGCGGCACGCCGACCGACAGCAGCACACAGAGGATGGCGACGCCGATCAGCGCGGTGGTCACGGCGCGGAGTCCTCCCTGCCGCGGCGCAGCAGGCGCGGCACGGCCGCGGCGAGAAGCAGCACGGCCAGCGCCGCGAAGATCGCGAGGCCGTAGATCAGCGGCCCCACCGGCGCGTCGAGGAACTGGGTGAGCGTGCCCGATTCGGTCAGCGACGCCGCCTGCTGGAACAGCAAGAAGGCGATGAAGGCGGCCAGCGCCAGGGTGAAGCCCAGCATCAGCGCGCGCTGGACGATGCCGACGCGGCCGCGGAACAGCCCGTCGAACAGGCCGAACTTGATGTGGTCCTGGTCGCGCGTGATCAGCGGGAAGGCCGCGAACACGGTGTAGCCCAGCAGGTAGGCGACGATCTCCTGGTCGCCGTTGATCGGCGACGAGAACACGTAGCGCCCGATCACGTCGGCGAAGATGAACACCGCCATGAAGCCGATGGCGAGCGCCGCCAGGATCTTCAGCACCCGGTCGATGAGGATCATCAAGGCCGCCCCGCTCGCGAGGTCACGGGAGGGTCGGGCGGCGCGTGCCGGCAGCCATATTCCCGCGGCTCAAAGCGCGGTGAGATGGGCCCCGGCTCTCGCCGCCATGGGCGGCTCGGCCGGGGTGACGATGGGGGACACGGCTCCGGCATGGTCCATTTCGACCCGTCCCCCTACTTGCCGACCGGATGCGTCTCGGCGATCTCGTCCGCCATCTTGTCGAAGGCGGCCAGCACCTTGGGCCCGTCGACGCCCTTCTTCTTCGCCATCGCGAACCATTCGTCGGCGAGGTACGCCGTCGCCTGCTTCATGTGGCTGGTGAAGGCAGCGCTGGCCGTGTTCAGCGTGATGCCCTTGGGGCCGATCTGCTTCTTCACCCGGTCCTCGAACACGTAGAACCCGTTGGCCATCTTGCGGATCGTCGGCTCGCCCGAGACCTCGTCGATCGTCTTCTTGTCGGCGGCCGACAGGCGGTCATAGACCTTCTGGCGCATGAACATCGAGAAGCTGTTGGTGCCGAACAGGGTGGGAAACTCTGTGATGTACTTCACGTACCCCATCGTGCGGTACGCGATCAGCGAGCCGTAGCCGGTCACCGCGCCGTCGGCGATGCCCTTGGACAGGAAATCGAACTGGCTCGAGGCGTTCTTGCCCTGCACCGGCGTCGCGCCCAGCTTGGTCACGAAGTCGCGCATGGTCGGTGTCGCGACCCACAGCTTCAGCCCCTTGAAGTCGTCGATCGCGAGGATGGGCTTCGGCACGATCTGAAGCGTGTTGCCGCCGTTCACGAACTGGGCGAGAAGCTTCATCCCCTTGTATTCGTTGGCCTTCTCGAAATACTGGTGCTGGATGCGCCAGAGCGCGAGCGAGGCCGACACGCCATCCGGCGTGACGAACGGAATCTCGGAGACGAAGGGAAGCTGCACGCGCTGGCGGATGAAGTTGTTCGGCGTCATGGCGACGTCGGCGACGCCCTTCTCCACCATGTCCCACTGCCGGTTGAGTGGCGCCAGGCTCGCCGTCGGCATGAACACCTTCAGGCGGCCCTGCGACGCCTTCTCCACCGCTTCCGCCCACGGCTTGTAGAGGAACGCGTAGAACGGCGAGCGCTGCGGGAACGCCACGTTCTCGGTGATGGTGGTCGCGGCGGATGCGGCGTGGTGCAGCGACAAAACCGCCGCCGCCCCGGCCACGGCGCTCAGTATCCGGTTGCGGATCATGTTCCCTCCCTTGCTTTTTGTTGATTCCGGCGCGGCTACGACACCACACGCCCGTCCGCCTCGCAACGGGAATCGTCGCTGGGGGGTGGCGCGCGCCCCGGAACGGGTCCCGGCGCGTCGGCGTTGACCTCAGACAGCGTAACCGCGTGACTGCGAGGAGGTTGGTATGGATACGTCGAACAAGGGCAAGAACGAGGGCGAGGGCAGCCGGTCGGCCGATCGCGCCTATCGCAAGGACACCGAGGAGTTCATCGAGTCCGGCAAGGTCGACAAGGCCGCAGACAAGGCGCGCAAGGCCGTCGAGGGCAAGGAGAAGGACGAGCTCCACCGCGCCGAGGAGAAGGGCAAGGGCAAGGCGCGGCACTGACCGAAGCGGGGCACCCCCGCCTCCCGTGCCGCTTGCGCACACCCCCGCGCGCGCCTAGGGTTGAGCGACCGGCGAGGCGGGAGGAGGCCATGTTTCTGCGCAATTTCTGGTACGTGGCGGCGTGGCCGAGCGAGATCGGCGAGGCGCCGCTCGCGCGCACCATCTGCGGTGAGCCGGTCGCGATCTTCCGCACCGCCGACGGCGCCTATACGGCGCTCGAGGACAGGTGCTGCCACCGCAACCTGCCGCTCTCGATGGGCCGGATCGAGGGCAACCGGCTGCGCTGCGGCTATCACGGGCTGGTGTTCGACACCTCCGGCAAGTGCGTCGAGATCCCCGGCCAGTCCCAAATTCCGCCAGCCGCCGAGGTGCGGCGCTATCCGCTGGTCGAGCGGTGGAAGCTCCTGTGGATCTGGATGGGCGATCCCGCGCGCGCCGACGAAAGCGAGATTCCCGACTGGTACTATCTCGACCATCCCGACTGGCTCGCCGCGCATGGCAACGAGGAAAAGCCGCTCCACATGCGCTGCAACTGGGAGCTCAACAACGACAATCTGCTCGACCTGTCGCATGTGATCTACGTGCATTCCGAGACGCTGGGCGGGGCGAACCTCGACCGCTTCCCGATCCGCACCGAGCGCGGCGAGCGCGACGTCTCGATGCGCCGCTTCGTCCAGAACGTGCCGCCTATGCCGCTGTTCGCGCGGTATCTGGGCGTCTCGGGCAACATGGACCGCTGGCAGGAATCCTACATCACCGCCCCGGCGCACTGCATCGTCGACGCAGGATTCGCCCCTCACGGCCAGTTCGAGCCCTATGCCGCGCGCGACGGCCACGCGCTCGGCTTCCGGCCGCTGATCACCGCGACGCCCGAGACCGAGGGCACCTCGTTCATGTTCTACGCCCAGTGCCGCAACTTCGCGCTCGACAATGCCGAGCTCACCAAGACGATGATCGGCGACTTCCGCGGCGTGTTCCTGGAGGATGTCGCGGTGATGGAGGCGCAGCAGCGGGTGAACGAGGCCCGGCCCGACGCGCCGCGGATCGACATCAACGCCGATGCCCCGCACCTCGCCATGCGCCAGGTGATCCGCCGGCTGATGGCGGCCGAGCAGGCCGAGGCCGCCGGCCGCGGCGCCCGCGCGTCGGCCGCGGAATAGGGCGCGGCCGCCCCGCCCCGCCCATCCACCACCTTATGGCGGGCCCCCACGGGCGTTGGACATTGCCGGCGGATTCGCTATAAATCGGGCGCCGTTTCGGCGGCTGGCGGGCTTGCCTCGCCGGCCGGGGGGTACAAGGTAGAGCAGAGGGGGTCTGTCGCGACCGTGGACGCGGCGTCGCCGGGCGGGAGTCGTCCGGCGAAAGAGAGTACGTCATGGACATCATGCTTCGCGAGTACCTGCCGATCCTGATCTTCCTCGCCATCGCGGCGGGGGTGGGGATCGCGGCGGTCGCGGCGTCCTACATCCTGGCGCGGCAGCGGCCCGACAGCGCGAAAGAATCCGCCTATGAGTGCGGATTCGAAGCGTTCGGCGACGCGCGCGGCCAGTTCGACGTGCGGTTCTACCTGGTGTCGATCCTGTTCATCATTTTCGACCTGGAAGTGGCGTTCCTGTTCCCGTGGGCGGTGGCGCTCGGCAAGATCGGCATGATCGGCTTCTGGTCGATGGTGGCTTTCCTGGGGGTGCTCACGGTCGGGTTCATCTACGAATGGCGCAAAGGGGCGCTGGAATGGGAGTGATCTCGAAAGCGGCGCCGGTCCCGCCCGGGCCGGCCCAGGACGCGGTGCTGCGCCAGGCGGCCGACCATCTGGCCGAGAAGGGGTTCCTGGTGTCGACCGCGGACCGGCTGATCTCGTGGGCGCAGTCGGGCTCGCTGTGGCCGATGACGTTCGGCCTCGCCTGCTGCGCCGTCGAGATGATGCATTCGGCGGCGAGCCGCTACGACCTCGACCGGTTCGGCGTGGTCTTCCGCCCCTCGCCGCGCCAGTCCGACGTGATGATCGTCGCCGGCACGCTGTGCAACAAGATGGCGCCTGCGCTGCGCAAGGTCTACGACCAGATGGCGGAGCCGCGCTGGGTGATCTCGATGGGAAGCTGCGCCAATGGCGGCGGCTACTATCACTATTCCTATTCGGTGGTGCGCGGCTGCGACCGCGTCGTGCCGGTCGACGTCTACGTCCCCGGCTGCCCGCCCACGGCCGAGGCCCTGCTCTACGGCATCCTCCAGCTCCAGAAGAAGATCCGCCGGACCAGCACCATCGCCCGCTGATCCGCCGGCCGCACGCCGCGCCCGAATTGGACCGTGATCTTGGCTGAACCGACGCCAGCGACCGACACCCAGGCCCTCGAGGAGCTGGCGGAGTTTCTTCGCACCGCCCTCGGCGAGGAGATCGTCGCCCCGCGCATCGCCCATGGCGAGCTGATGGTCGACGTCCCGGCGGTGCAGATCGTGCCGGTCCTGACCTTTCTGCGCGACAATTCGAACTGCCTGTTCAAGATGCTGGTCGACATCACCGCGGCCGACTATCCCGACCGGGAGCGGCGCTTCGAGGTGGTCTACAACCTGCTGAGCCTCAGGCTGAACCAGCGTATCCGGGTGAAGGCCGCGACCGACGAGGCGACGCCCATCCCCTCGGCCACCGGCGTCTATAGCGCCGCCAACTGGTACGAGCGCGAGACGTGGGACCTGTTCGGCGTGATGTTCTCCGACCATCCCGACCTGCGCCGCATCCTCACCGATTACGGGTTCGACGGCCATCCGCTGCGCAAGGACTTCCCGCTGACCGGCTTTGTCGAGGTGCGCTACGACGAGGCGGAGAAGCGCGTCGTCTACGAGCCGGTGCGGCTCGCGCAGGAGTTCCGCCGCTTCGATTTCATGAGCCCGTGGGAGGGCGCGCACTACGTGCTGCCGGGCGACGAGAAGGCGAAGCAGCCCTGATGCCCGAGACCAGGATCAAGAACCTGACGATGAATTTCGGGCCGCAGCACCCGGCGGCGCACGGCGTGCTGCGCCTCGTCCTCGAGATGGACGGCGAGGTGATCGAGCGCGCCGATCCGCATATCGGCCTGCTGCACCGCGGCACCGAGAAGCTGATCGAGTACAAGACCTACGTCCAGGCCGTGCCCTATTTCGACCGGCTCGACTACGTCTCGCCGATGTGCCAGGAGCACGCCTTCGCGCTGGCGACCGAGAAGCTGCTGGGCATCGCGGTGCCCGAGCGCGCGCAGTATATCCGCGTGCTGTTCGCCGAGATCACGCGGCTTCTCAACCACCTCCTCAACCTCACCACCTTCGCGCTCGACGTGGGCGCGATGACCCCGCTCTTGTGGGGCTTCGAGGAGCGCGAGAAGCTGATGGAGTTCTATGAGCGCGTCTCGGGCGCGCGGCTCCATGCCGCCTATTTCCGCCCGGGCGGCGTGCATCTCGACATGCCGGCCGGCCTCGCCGAGGACATCGCCGCCTACGCCGTCGACTTTCCCAAAGTTCATCGACGACCTCGAGGAGCTGCTGACCGAGAACCGCATCTTCAAGCAGCGCACGGTCGATATCGGCATCGTCTCGGCCGAGGATGCGCTCGACTGGTGCGTTCTCCGGCCCGATGCTGCGCGCCTCGGGCGTCGCCTGGGATCTGCGCAAGGCGCAGCCCTACGACGTGTACGACCGGATGGATTTCGACGTGCCGGTCGGCAGGAACGGCGATTGCTACGACCGCTATCTCGTCCGCATCGAGGAGATGCGCCAGAGCTTGCGCATCATCGACCAGTGCCTGCGCGACATGCCCGAGGGGCCGATCAAGACGCAGGACTTCAAGATCTCGCCGCCCAAGCGCGCCGAGATGAAGCGCTCGATGGAGGCGCTGATCCACCATTTCAAGCTCTACACCGAGGGCTACCACGTGCCGGCGGGCGAGACCTACACGGCGGTCGAGGCGCCGAAGGGCGAGTTCGGCGTCTATCTCGTCTCCGACGGCACCAACAAGCCCTACCGCTGCAAGATCCGCGCGCCGGGCTTCGCCTTCATGCAGGCGCACCGATTTCATGTCCAAGGGCCACATGCTGGCCGACATGGTGGCGATCATCGGCTCGATGGACATCGTGTTCGGCGAGGTCGACCGATGACCGCGCCCGAGACCTTCGCGTTCGACGCCGCGAACGCGGCGCGCGCCCGAGGAGATCGTCGCCCGCTACCCCGAGGGGCGCCAGGCCTCTGCCGTGATGCCGCTGCTCGACCTCGCCCAGCGCCAGTCGGGCGGCTGGCTGCCGCGTGCGGCGATGGACCACGTCGCCGACTATCTGGGCATGCCGCATATCCGCGTCTACGAGGTCGCGACGCTTCTACGAGATGTACAACCTCGCCCCGGTGGGCGAGCACTTCATCCGCATCTGCATCACCATGCCCTGCATGCTGCGCGGCTCGCACGACATCGTGCATGCGTGCGAGCGCGAGCTCGGCATCGCCGAGGGCGAGACCACGCCGGACGGCAAGTTCACCCTGCACGGGGTGCAGTGCCTCGGCGCCTGCGTCAACGCGCCGGTGGTGTGGATCGGCGACGACTATTACGAGGACGTCGGCGCGGAGCAGATGAAATCCATCATCGACGCGCTGAAGCGGGGCGAGACGCCGAAGCCCGGCTCGCAGATCGGCCGCCAGGGCGCGATGGCCGTGACCGGCCGGACCACGCTGCTGGGCTCGGACGAGAAGGCGTGAGGCGATGCTGAACGACCGCGACCGCATCTTCACCAACCTGTACGGGCTCGAGGATTGGCGCCTCGAAGCGGCGAGGAAGCGCGGCGACTGGGACAACACCAAGGCGATCCTCGAGAAGGGGCGCGACTGGATCATCAACGAGATGAAGGAGTCGGGCCTGCGCGGCCGCGGCGGCGCGGGTTTTCCGACCGGCCTCAAATGGTCCTTCATGCCGAAGGAGGTGAAGGGCCCGCATTACCTCCTGATCAACGCCGACGAGGGCGAGCCCGGCACCTGCAAGGACCGGGACATGATCCGCCACGACCCGCACAAGCTGGTCGAGGGTGCGCTGATCGCCTCGTTCGCGATGGGCGCGCACACCTGCTACGTCTATATCCGGGGCGAGTTCTACCGCGAGGCCGAGGTGCTGCAGGGCGCCATCGACGAGGCGCGCGCGGCCGGGCTGATCGGACCGGACGCGTGCGGGTCGGGCTGGGCGTTCGACATGCACATCCACCGCGGCATGGGCGCCTATATCTGCGGCGAGGAGATGGCGCTGATCGAAAGCCTGGAGGGCAAGAAGGGCATGCCGCGCCTCAAGCCGCCCTTCCCGGCGGGCATGGGCGTCTATGGCTGCCCGACCACGGTCAACAACGTCGAGACCATCGCCGTCGCGCCCGACCATCTGCCGGCGCGGCGCCGCCTGGTTCGCCGGGCTGGGGCGCGAGAAGAACACCGGCACCAAGGTGTTCTGCATCTCCGGCCACGTGAACACGCCGTGCAACGTGGAAGAGGAGATGGGAATCCCCCTGAAGGAGCTGATCGAGCGCCACGCGGGCGGCGTGCGCGGCGGGTGGAACAACCTGAAGGCGATCATCCCTGGCGGCTCGTCGGTGCCGATCCTGCCCAAGTCGATCTGCGACACGGTGCTGATGGATTTCGACAGCCTGCGCGAGGTGAAGTCGGGCCTCGGCACGGCCGCGGTGATCGTGATGGACAAGTCGACCGACGTGGTGCGGGCGATCGCGAACCTTTCGCGCTTCTACATGGTGGAAAGCTGCGGCCAGTGCACGCCCTGCCGCGAGGGCACCGGCTGGATGTGGCGGGTGATGGAGCGCTTCGTCGAGGGCCGCGCCGAGCCTGCCGAGATCGACCAGCTCATCGAGGTGTCGAAGGAAATCGAGGGCCACACGATCTGTGCCCATGGCGATGCGTCCGCCTGGCCGATCCAGGGCCTCGTCCGCCATTTCCGCGACGAGATCGAGGCGCGCATGGCCGACTACAAGACCCGCCAGGCGGCCGTGCCCGCCCAGGCGGCGGAATAGCCATGGCCAAGCTGACCATCGACGGGATCGAGATCGAGGTGCCCAACGGGGTCACCGTCCTGCAGGCATGCGAGCTGGCCGGCAAGGAGATCCCGCGCTTCTGCTATCACGAGCGGCTGTCGGTCGCCGGCAATTGCCGCATGTGCCTCGTCGAGATGGAGCGCTCGCCCAAGCCGATCGCGTCCTGCGCCCAGCCGGTCAACGACGGCATGGTGATCAAGACCGACACGCCGATGGTGATGAAGGCGCGCCAGGGCGTGATGGAGTTCCTGCTGATCAACCACCCGCTCGACTGCCCGATCTGCGACCAGGGCGGCGAGTGCGACCTGCAGGACCAGGCGATGGCCTACGGGTTCGACCGCTCGCGCTTCGCCGAGAACAAGCGCGCCGTCGCCGACAAGGATTTCGGCCCGCTGATCGAGACCTCGATGACGCGCTGCATCCAGTGCACGCGCTGCGTCCGCTTCATGGCCGAAATCGCGGGGGTCGAGACGCTGGGCGCCACCGGCCGCGGCGAGGCGATGGAGATCACCACCTTCATCGGCGCCGGCATCGATTCGGAGGTGTCGGGAAACATCATCGACCTCTGCCCGGTCGGCGCGCTGACCTCGAAGCCCTACGAATACGTCGCCCGGCCGTGGGAGATGACGCGCACCGAATCGGTCGACGTGCTCGATGCCGTCGGCTCCAGCATCCGCGTCGACGCGCGCGGGCGCCAGGTGCTCCGCATCCTGCCGGTGCTGAACGAGGACGTGAACGAGGAATGGATCTCCGACAAGACCCGCTTCGCCTATGACGGGCTGAAGCGCCAGCGCCTCGACACGCCCTATGTGCGGCGCGACGGCAAGCTCCAGCCCGCCTCGTGGGGCGAGGCGTTCGAGGTGATCGCCGCCAAGGTGAAGGAGCTGCGAGGCGACCGCATCGCGGCGCTCGCCGGCGACCTCGCCTGCTGCGAATCGATGGCCGCGCTCGCCGACCTGATGGATCGGCTGGGCACGCCCCACCTCGATTGCCGCCAGGACGGCGCGAAGCTCGACCCCGCCGTGCGCGCGTCATACCTGTTCAACACCACTATCGCCGGCATCGAGCAGGCCGATGCCTGCCTGATCGTGGGCGCGGACCCGCGCCACGAGGCGCCGATCGTCAATCTGCGGCTGCGCAAGCGCGCGCTGCAGGGCCGCTTCCCGGTGGGCGTGGTCGGCCCGCGCGTCGACCTCACCTACCGCACGCAATATCTCGGCGCGGGGCCGGAGACGCTGGCCCAGATCGCCGATGGCGCGCACGAGTTCTGCCAGGTGCTCGAGGCGGCCGAGCGGCCGATGCTGATCCTCGGGATGGGCGCGCTGGCGCGCGCCGACGGGGCGCGGGTGCTCGGCGCGGCGCGCCGCATCGCCGAGCGGTTCGGGCTGGTCGGCAGCGGCTGGAACGGGTTCAACGTGCTGCACACCGCGGCGGCGCGCGTCGGCGGGCTCGAGCTCGGCTTCGCGCCGCGCGAGGGCGGGCGCGACACGGCCGGTATCCTGGCCGGCGCGCAGTCGGGCGAGATCGGGCTGGTCTACCTGCTGGGCGCCGACGAGATCGACATGGCCCGGCTCGGCAGCGCGTTCGTGGTCTATCAGGGCCATCACGGCGATGCCGGCGCACACCGCGCCGACGTCATCCTGCCCGGCGCGGCCTACACCGAGAAGGATGCGACCTACGTCAACACCGAAGGCCGGGTGCAGCGCGGCTGGCGCGCCGTCTTCCCGCCCGGCGAGGCGCGCGAGGACTGGGCCATCCTGCGCGCCCTGTCGGGCGCGCTCGGCCGGCCTCTGCCCTATGACGATCTGGAGGGCGTGCGCCGGCGCATGGCCGAAATCAAGCTCACCTTCGGCGCGGTCGGCACGGTGGCGGGGGCGAGCTGGGCCCCGTTCGGCGAGGACGGCCCGATGGATTCGCAGCCCTTCGTCTCGCCCATCGCCAACTTCTACATGACCGATCCCATCACCCGCGTGTCGGAGACGATGGCCAAGTGCACCGCCGCCTTCGGGCCGCTGACCGGCGCGAGGACCGGCACGGATGGTTAGCACCTGGAACACCTATGTGTGGCCGACGGCGATCATCCTGGCCGAGATCGTCGTCATCGTGGCCGTGGTGATGGGCGCGGTCGCCTATCTCACCTATGCCGAGCGCAAGGTGATCGCCGCGATGCAGCTCCGCAAGGGCCCCAACGTGGTGGGGCCGTTCGGGCTCTACCAGCCGATCGCCGACGGGGTGAAGCTGCTGTTCAAGGAGACGGTGGTGCCGTCCGGCGCCAACCGGATCGTGTTCATCGTCGCGCCGATGGTGACGTTCGGCCTTGCTTTGCTCGCCTGGGCGGTGATCCCGTTCGGGCCGGGCATCGTGCTCGCCAACATCAACGTGGGGATCCTCTACCTTTTCGCCATCTCGTCGCTCGGCGTGTACGGCATCGTGATGGCCGGCTGGGCGTCGAACTCGCGCTACGCCTTCCTGGGCGCGCTGCGCTCGGCGGCGCAGATGGTGTCGTACGAGGTCTCGATCGGCTTCGTGATGATCTCGGTGCTGCTCTGCGTCGGCTCGCTCAACCTGTCGGACATCGTGCTGAAGCAGCAGGAATGGGGCGTCTGGTTCTGCGTGCCGCTGCTGCCGATGTTCGTGGTGTTCTTCATCTCGGCACTGGCCGAGACCAACCGGGCGCCATTCGACCTGCCCGAGGCCGAGGCCGAGCTTGTGGCCGGCTACAATGTCGAGTACTCGTCCATGACCTTCGGGCTGTTCATGCTGGGCGAGTACGCGAACATGATCGTGATGAGCGCCTCGACCACCATCCTGTTCCTGGGGGGCTGGCTGCCGCCGTTCGGCGTGGCGCCGTTCACCTGGATCCCCGGCCCGGTCTGGTTCGCCGCCAAGGTGGCGTTCTGCCTGTTCGTGTTCCTGTGGGTGCGCGCGACCTTCCCGCGCTACCGCTACGACCAGCTCATGCGGCTCGGCTGGAAGGTGTTCCTGCCCGTGTCGCTGTTCTGGCTGGTGGCGACCGCGGGCGTGCTGGAAGCCACGGGGTGGCTGCCGAAATGATGCTCGACCGCACCGCGCGATCGCTGTTCCTCGCCGAGCTCGTCTCGGGCATGTGGCTCACGCTGAAATACTTCTTCAAGCCCAAGGTCACGCTCAACTACCCGTACGAGAAGGGCCCGCTCAGCCCGCGCTTCCGCGGCGAGCACGCGCTGCGCCGCTACCCGTCGGGAGAGGAGCGCTGCATTGCCTGCAAGCTGTGCGAGGCGATCTGCCCGGCGCTGGCCATCACCATCGAGGCCGAGCCGCGGGCCGACGGATCGCGCCGGACGACGCGCTACGACATCGACATGGTGAAGTGCATCTATTGCGGCCTGTGCGAGGAGGCGTGCCCGGTGGATGCCATCGTGGAGGGGCCGAACTTCGAGTTCGCCACCTATACGCGCGAGGAGCTGCTCTACGACAAGGCGAAGCTGCTGGCCAACGGCGACCGCTGGGAGCCGGAGCTCGCCCAGCGGCTCGAGGCCGACGCGCCCTACCGGTGAGGGGGATGAGGGGGACAAGAAACATCGCGGGCCTGCCCGAGGCATCGTCGCGCGCGAAGCGGAGCGATCCAGGCTTTGCCGCCGCTGGATGGCGTCGGCGCTGCGCGCCTCGCGATGACGGTGCGGGGGTGACGGCGCCGTGATCGTGGCCGGAATCGTGTTCTACATCTTCGCCGCGGTGTGCGTGGCGTCGGGCGCGATGGTGATCTCGTCGCGCAACCCGGTGCATTCCGTTCTGTTCCTGATCCTCGCCTTCTTCAACGCGGCGGGACTGTTCCTCTTGATGGGCGCGGAATTCCTGGCCTTCGTGATGGTGATCGTCTATGTCGGCGCAGTCGCGGTGCTGTTCTTGTTCGTGGTGATGATGCTCGACATCAACTTCGTCGAGCTGCGCCAGGGCTTTCTCAGCTACCTGCCGATCGGCGCGCTGGTGGGCATCGTGCTGTTCGCCGAGCTCGCCCTGGTGTTCGGCGCCTGGGCGGCGGCGCCCGACGCGCCGGCGCATTTCGCCGCGCCCATCGCGGCCGGCATGACCAATACCGAGGCGCTGGGGCGGCTCCTCTACACCCACTACATCTACCTGTTCCAGGCGGCGGGGATGGTGCTGCTGGTCGCCATGATCGGCGCCATCGTGCTTACCCTGCGCCATCGCGGCGGGGTGCGCCGCCAGAAGATCGCCGCCCAGCTCGCGCGCCGGCCCGCCGACACGATCGAGGTGCGCAAGGTCCAGCCGGGGAGCGGCATCTGATGTTGCATATCGGCCTCGCCCATTACCTGGTGGTCGCCGCGATCCTGTTCACGCTCGGCGTGTTCGGCATCTTCCTCAACCGCAAGAACGTGATCATCATCCTGATGTCGATCGAGCTGATCCTGCTCGCCGTCAACATCAACCTGGTCGCGTTCTCCACCCATCTGGGCGACATGGCGGGCCAGGTCTTCGCCATGCTGGTGCTGACCGTCGCCGCCGCCGAGGCGGCGATCGGACTCGCCATCCTTGTCGTCTATTTCCGGAACCGCGGCACCATCGCGGTCGAGGACATCAACATGATGAAGGGCTAGGCGGTGTTCGGGGTCCTTGCCGTCTTCCTGCCGCTGATCGGCGCGGCCGCGGCCGGGCTCGGCGGGCGCTGGCTCGGCGCCCGGGGCGCGATGGCCGTCACCTGCGGGGCGATGACGCTCGCGGCGCTGTGCGGGATCGAGCTTCTCGTCTCGGTCGCGCTCGGCGGCCATACCCAGACGATCGAGCTCTACACCTGGATCGCGTCCGGCACGTTCGAGGCGAGCTGGGCGCTGCGCTTCGACCAGCTTTCGGCCGTGATGGTGTTCGTGGTGTCGCTGGTCTCGACGGCGGTGCACTACTACTCCATCGGCTACATGGCGCACGATCAGTCGAAGCAGCGCTTCTTCGCCTATCTCAGCCTGTTCACCTTCTTCATGCTGTCGCTGGTGACGGCGGACAACTTCCTGCAGATGTTCTTCGGCTGGGAAGGGGTCGGTCTCTGCTCCTACTTCCTGATCGGGTTCTGGTACGACCGGCCGTCGGCCAACGCCGCGGCGATCAAGGCGTTCGTGGTGAACCGGGTGGGCGATTTCGGCTTCGCCCTCGGCATCATGGGCGTCTATGCCGTGTTCGACACGATCGCGTTCGACCCCGTCTTCGCCGCCGCGCCGGCCCAGGCCGCAGCGCACTTCCAGTTCCTGAGCTGGCAGGTGCCTACGATGACGACGTTGTGCCTGCTGCTGTTCGTCGGCGCGATGGGCAAGTCGGCGCAGCTGCCGCTGCACACCTGGCTGCCCGACGCGATGGAGGGCCCGACGCCGGTCTCGGCCCTGATCCACGCGGCGACCATGGTGACGGCTGGCGTGTTCATGGTCGCGCGCCTCTCGCCGATGTTCGAGTACGCGCCGGACGCGCTGGCGGTGGTCGCGGTGATCGGCGCCTCGACCGCGTTCTTCGCCGCGACCATCGGCATGTGCCAGAACGACATCAAGCGGGTGATCGCGTACTCGACCTGCAGCCAGCTCGGCTACATGTTCTTCGCCTGCGGCGTGTCGGCCTACGCCGCCGGCATCTTCCATTTGATGACCCATGCCTTCTTCAAGGCGCTGCTGTTCCTCGGCGCGGGCTCGGTGATCCACGCCATGTCGGACGAACAGGACATGCGCAGGATGGGTGGGCTCGCGAAGCACATCAAGCTGACCTGCGCGGTGATGTGGATCGGGTCGCTGGCGCTCGCCGGCATCCCGCCGCTCGCCGGCTACTTCTCCAAGGACACGATCATCGAGGCCGCCTTTGGCGCGGGCGGCTGGGTCGGCGCCTACGCCTTCTGGATGGGCGTTGCCGCGGCCTTCATGACCGCCTTCTATTCCTGGCGGCTGCTGTTCATGACCTTCCACGGCACGCCGCGCGCCGATGAAGAGACGATGCACCACGTGCACGAATCGCCCAAGGTGATGACCGTGCCGCTGATCTTCCTTGCGCTCGGCGCGCTCGGCGCGGGCTGGATCGGGTACGACACGTTCGTGGGCGAGGGTCGCGCCGCGTTCTGGGGCAAGTCGATCGTGGTGCTGCCGGCGCACGATTCCATCGCTATCGCCCACCACGCGACGCCGGTCTGGGTGCAGGCGCTCACGTTGATCGTCGCGTTCGGCGGCATCGCCGTCGCCTGGTACTGGTACATGCGCCGCACCGACCTGCCGGCGCGCACGGCCCGGGCTCTGGGCGGCGTGTACCGCTTCGTTTTCAACAAATGGTACTTCGACGAGCTGTACGACCGGCTGTTCGTCCGCACCGCCCACTCGCTCGGGCGCGGGCTGTGGCAGGACGGCGACGGCGCGGTGATCGACGGGTGCGGCCCGGACGGCATCGCCGCCGCGGCGCGCAACCTGGCCGCGAAGGCGAGCCGGCTGCAAAGCGGGTACGTCTACCACTACGCCTTCGCCATGCTGGTCGGCGTGTTCGGGCTGGTCACCTGGTACCTGTTCCGGAGCGGCGGATGAACGAGGGCTGGCCCATCCTGTCGCTGGTGACGTTCCTGCCGCTGGTCGGCGCGGCGTTCATCTTCTTCGTCCAGGGCGATCCGGAGACGGTGGCCAAGAACGCGCGGGCGGCGGCGCTGTGGACGTCGCTGATCACCTTCGTCCTGTCGCTGCTGCTCTGGATCGACTTCGATCCCGCCCAGGCAGGGTTCCAGTTCGTCGAGACGGCGCGATGGATCCCCGCCTTCGGCATCCAGTACAAGATGGGCGTCGACGGCATCTCGATGCTGTTCGTGCTGCTCTCGACCTTCCTCACGCCGCTCTGCGTGCTCGCCTCGTGGCAGGCCATCCGGGCGCGGGTGAAGGAATACATGATCGCCTTCCTGGTCCTCGAGACCCTGATGGTCGGCATGTTCTGCGCCCTCGACTTCGTGCTGTTCTATTTGTTCTGGGAAGGCGTGCTGATCCCGATGTTCCTGATCATCGGGGTGTGGGGCGGGCCGCGGCGGGTCTATGCGGCGTTCAAGTTCTTCCTCTACACGCTGACCGGATCCGTTCTGATGCTGGTCGCGCTTCTCACGATCTACCTGACCGCGCACACCACCGACATCCCGACCCTGATGAACTTCGCCTTCCCGCGCGAGATGCAGCTCTGGCTGTGGCTCGCCTTCCTCGCCTCGTTCGCCGTCAAGGTGCCGATGTGGCCGGTGCACACCTGGCTGCCCGACGCCCATGTCGAGGCGCCGACGGCGGGCTCGGTGATCCTGGCCGGCGTCCTGCTGAAGATGGGGGCGTATGGGTTCCTGCGCTTCTCGCTGCCCATGCTGCCTTACGCGTCCGACTTCTACGCGCCGCTGGTCTATGCGCTGTCGGTGATCGCGATCGTCTACACCTCGCTGGTCGCGCTCGCCCAGGAGGACATGAAGAAGCTGATCGCCTACTCCTCCGTCGCCCATATGGGGTTCGTGACCATCGGTATCTTCGCGGCGACGCACCAGGCGGTGCAGGGCGCGCTGGTGGTGATGCTGTCGCACGGCGTGGTCTCGGCGGCTCTGTTCCTCGTGGTCGGCGTCGTCTACGACCGCATGCACACGCGCGAGATCGCGCGCTATGGCGGGCTGGTGCACCGCATGCCGCTCTACGCCTTCGTGTTCATGGTGTTCATGCTGGCCTCGGTGGGACTGCCCGGCACGTCGGGCTTCGTGGGCGAGTTCCTGGTGCTGGTCGGGACGTTTCGCGTCTCGACATGGGTGGCCGCCTTCGCGACGATCGGCATCATCCTGGGCGCGGCCTACATGCTGTATCTCTACCGCCGGGTGGTCTTCGGCCGGCTCACCCGCGACGAGCTGAAATCCATCGTCGACCTCACCCCGCGCGAGCTGGCCGTGTTCGCGCCGCTTGTGATCGTGGTGCTGTGGATGGGCGTCTACCCCGCGCCGTTCCTGCGGGTGATGGACGCCTCGGTCGCCCAGCTCGTCGAGCGCCACCAGACCGCGCTGGCGGCGCCGCCTGTCTCGACGGCGGCCGCGGTGCCGGCGAAGTAGGGCAGGGACCATGGCAATCATCGTTCCCCTGCTGCCCGAGCTGGTCGTGGCGATCTTCGCCATGGCGCTGCTGGTCTACGGCGCGTTCGCCGGCGACAAGGCGACGGGCGCGATCTCCTGGCTCGCCGTCCTGGTGCTGGTGGTCGCGGGGATCGTGCTCAGCACGGTTTCCAACCGGCCGACGGTGGTGTTCGACGGCCAGTTCGTGGTCGACCGCTACGCCGTCTTCGCCGACTGGCTGATCCTCCTGGGCTCGGCGCTCGCCATCGTCATGTCGGGCGCCTACAACCGGGCCGAGGGGATGGCGCGGTTCGAGTACCCGATCCTGATCCTGTTCGCGACGCTCGGCATGCTGATGATGGTGGCCGCCGCCGACCTCATCTCGCTCTATGTCTCGATCGAGCTGCAGTCGCTCGCGCTCTACGTCGTCGCCGCCTTCCAGCGCGACAGCGCGCGCTCGGCCGAGGCCGGGCTCAAATACTTCGTTCTCGGCGCGCTGTCCTCGGGCATGCTGCTCTACGGGCTCTCGATGGTCTACGGCTTCGCCGGCTCGACCAGCTTCGCCGCGCTCGCCCAGCTTTTCGCCGGCGGGACGCAGGCGAGCACGGGGGTGATCGTCGGCCTCGCCTTCGTGCTGGCCGGGCTTTCGTTCAAGATCGCCGCCGTGCCGTTCCACATGTGGACGCCCGACGTGTACGAGGGCGCGCCGACGCCGGTGACCGCCTTCTTCGCGGCCGCGCCAAAGGTGGCCGCCTTCGCCCTTCTGGTGCGCGTGCTGGTGGGGCCGTTCGGCCATGTCGTGGCCGACTGGCAACAGATCGTGATCGCCATCTCGATTCTGTCGATGCTGCTCGCCGCACTGGCCGCCATCCGGCAGACCAACATCAAGCGCCTGCTGGCCTACTCCTCGATCGGCCATGTCGGCTACGCGCTGATCGGAATCGCGGCGGGCACCGAGCTCGGCGTGCGCGCGGTGCTGATCTACTTCGCGATCTACCTGCCGACAGTGCTCGGCACGTTCTGCTGCGTGCTGTGCATGCGCAAGCACGGCCGCCCGGCCGAGGCGATCGACGACCTCGCCGGCCTGTCGCGCACCCATCCGCTGATCGCCCTGGCGCTCGGCGTGTTCATGTTCTCGCTCGCCGGCATCCCGCCGCTCGCCGGATTCTTCGGCAAGTTCTACGTGTTCTACGCGGCGGTCGATGCGAAGCTCTACTTCCTCGCCGTCATCGGCGTGCTGAGCAGCGTGATCGCGGCCTTCTACTATCTGCGCATCGTCAAGATCATGTATTTCGACGACGCGTCGGAGGCGTTCGAGCGCCCGATGCCGCGCGAGGTGACGACGGTGATGGCGGCGACCGGCCTGTTCGCGATGTTCTTCTTTATCTATCCCTCGCCGATCCTGAGCGGCGCCGAGGCCGCCGCCGCCGCCCTGTTCGGCCCCTGACCGCGTGACGGCGTGACGCAGGAAGGCCTCCCGATCGCAACCGTGTCGTTCGCGAGCCTCGATTCCACGCAGGACGAGGCGCAGCGCCGCATCCGCGCGGGCCAACTGCCGGCGGCAGCGATCCTCGCCGTCGTCGCCGGCGTCCAGACGGCGGGGCGCGGGCGGCGGGGACGACGCTGGATCTCGCGCGTTGGTAATGTGCACATGACTCTGCATTTGTCCCTTGCCCGCGCCCGATCGCGCCGGCGAGCTTGCCTTCGTGGCCGCGGTGGCGGCCGGCGAGGCCGTTTCGACCGACCTGCCGCCCGGCCGGCTCGCCTACAAGTGGCCCAACGACCTGATGTGCGGTCCGAGCAAGCTGGGCGGCATCCTCGTCGAGACCGAGGCCGCGCCCGACGGCACGCGGTTCGCCGCCGTCGGCATCGGGGTCAACGTCGCCCACGCGCCGGACGACATGCCGGCGACCTCGCTCGCCGTCGAGGGGGCTGCGACCACGGCCGAGGTCGTCGCCGCTGCCGTAGCGCGAGTCGTTCGCGCGCTGGCATGCGCGTTGGCGGGCGCAGGGCTTCGCGCCCATCCGCGCCAACTGGCTGGCCGCGGCGCGCGGGCTGGGCGAGCGGATGGCGGCGCGCCTGGCGACGGGCGACGAGACCGGCCGCTTCGCCGGCATCGACGAGGCCGGCCGGCTGATCCTCGACCAGGCCGGCGGGCCGCGCCGCATCGCCGCCGCCGAGATCGTGGCGGCCTGACATGCTGCTCGCCATCGATTCCGGCAACACCAACATCGTCTTCGCCGTGTTCGAGGGCGAGGACCGGCGCGGCGAGTGGCGCGCCGCGACCGACGCCAAGCGCACCGCCGACGAATATGCCGTCTGGCTGTCGCAGCTCATGAAGCTCGACTGCATCGAGACGCGCCGAGATCGACCAGGCCATCATCGCCACCGTCGTGCCCGAGGCGCTGCACAGCCTCAAGACGCTATGCCGGCGCTACTTCCATTGCGAGCCGCTGGTGGTGGGCGAGCCGAGCGTCGATGTCGGCGTCGCGGTCAAGGTCGACGCGCCGGACGAGGTCGGCGCCGACCGGCTGGTCAACGCGGCCTCGGCGCACGCGCGCTATGGCGGGCCGCTGATCGTCATCGATTTCGGCACCGCCACGACGTTCGACGTGGTCGACGCCGACGGCGCTTATGCCGGCGGCGTGATCGCGCCCGGCATCAACCTGTCGCTCGACGCGCTGCACCAGGCGGCGGCCAAGCTGCCGCGCATCGCGGTCGAGCGGCCCGACCACGTGATCGGCAAGCGCACCATCCCGGCCATGCGGTCGGGCATCTTCTGGGGCTATGTCGGGCTGATCGAGGGCGTGGTCGCGCGCATCCGCGAGGAGTACGGCGAGCCGATGAAGGTGATCGCGACCGGCGGGCTCGCGCCGTTGTTCGCCGACGCGACGGCCGCCGATCGAGCATCTCGACGCCGACCTCACGCTGCGCGGCCTTGCCCAGATCAACGCGCGAAACCGCAGGCGCATGACGCGTGCCCGCCCCGGACTATGCCGGCGACGACGAAATCCTGTTCCTGCCGCTCGGGGGCGCCGGCGAGATCGGCATGAACCTCAGCCTCTACGGCCATGCCGGCCAATGGCTGATGGTCGATCTCGGCGTCACGTTCGGCGACGAGACGACGCCGGGCGTCGACCTGATCCTGCCCGACCCCACCTTCATCGTCGAGCGGCGCGATCGGCTGGCCGGCATCGTGATCACCCACGCGCACGAGGACCATATCGGCGCGGTCGCCCATCTCTGGCCGCGGCTGCGCCGCCCGATCTGGTGCACGCCCTTCGCCGCCGCGCTGCTGCGCCGCAAGCTGGTCGAGGCCGGCATCGAGCACGAGGTGCCGCTCCACGAGTTCCCGGTGGGCGGCGGCGTGACCATCGGACCGTTCGAGATCTCCTCCATCGCCGTCGCCCATTCGATCCCCGAGGCGCAGGCGATCGCCATCCGCACGCGCGCGGGCACGGTGCTGCATGCGACCGACTGGAAGCTCGATCCCGGCCCGATCGTCAGCGCCGCGACCGACGAGGCGGCGCTGCGCGAGCTCGGCGATGCGGGCGTCGACGCGCTGATCTGCGATTCCACCAACGTGTTCGTGCCGGGCGGCTCGGACTCCGAGGAGCGCGGTGCGCGACTAGCTGATCGAGCTCGTCGCGACCAAGCGCAACCGCGTCGCCGTCTCCTGCTTCGCCTCCAACATCGCGCGCATCGAATCCATCGCCCGCGCGGCCAAGGCGAACGGGCGCGAGGTGGCGCTGGTCGGCCGCTCGCTCTGGACCGTCACCGAGGCGGCGCGCGAGACGGGCTACCTCGCCGACATCGGCGACTTCGTCACCGAGCACGAGGCGGCATTCCTGCCGCGCGAGCACGCGCTCTACATCGTGACCGGCAGCCAGGGCGAGCCGCGCTCGGCCCTCGCCCGCATCGCCGCCGACGCCCACCCGACCGTGGCGCTCGACCCGGGCGACACGGTGGTGTTCTCGTCGCGCATGATCCCGGGCAACGAGATCGCCATCGGCCGGCTGCAGAACCGGCTCGCTCGGCGCGACATCGAGATCGTCACCGAGGAGGACCATTTCGTCCACGTCTCCGGCCACCCGCCGCGCGACGACCTGACGCGCGCTCTACGGCTGGGTGCGGCCGCGCCTGCTGGTGCCGATCCATGGCGAGACGCGCCACCTGCACGAGCATGCGCGGCTGGCGCGCACCTGCCAGGTGCCGGCCACCGTCATCGCCGAGAACGGCCAGGCGGTCCGGCTGGTCCCCGGCCCGGCCGCGCTGGTGGGCGTGGCGCCGGTCGGGCGCATAGCGGTCGACGGCACGCGGCTGGTGGCGCTCGACGGCGACGTGATCCGCGCGCGCCGGCGGATGGGCTTCGCCGGCGTCGCGGTGGCGACAGTGGTGCTCGACGGCAGGGGGCGGCTCGCCGCCGACCCGCAGCTCTCGGTCCCTGGCCTGATCGACGCCGAGGGAGCGGACGAGCAGGCGGCGCGCCTCGCGCTCGACGCCATCGCCGACGCCGTCGCCGACCTCGACCGCGGCCAGCGCGACGACGATGCCGAGGTGGCCGAGGCGGTGCGCCAGGCCGTGCGCCGCACGCTGCGCGACACGGTGGGCAAGCGGCCCGCGACCGAGGTCCACGTCGTCCGGCTGGGGTGACAGCGCGGGCGCGGCGCCGCTATCCTGCCGCCGGCTTCCCATTCTTGAAACCGGGTGTCGAATGGGCTGGTTTTCGGGCTTCGTCGTCTACGCGCTCCTGTGGTGGATGCTGTTCTTCCTCGCGCTGCCCTGGGGCAACCGCACCGCCGCCGAGCTCGGCCACGAGATCATGCCGGGCCACGCCACCAGCGCGCCGGTCAAGCCGCGCCTGTGGCTCAAGGTGGCCGTCGTCACGGCGCTCGCCGCCGTCGTCTGGGGCGCGATCGACGTAGTGGTCCTGCACGACTGGATCTCGTTCCGCACCACCCCCGGCGCGGTGTGGGGCAAGTGACGGGCCGGCCGTGAGCTACTGCGACGCGGCGCCGGGCCACCCGCTGCACGGGCCCTATCACGACACCGAATACGGCTTCCCCGCCGCCGACGAGCGCGTTCTGTTCGAGCGGCTGGCGCTCGAGATCAACCAGGCCGGCCTGTCCTGGCTCCTGATGCTGAAGAAGCGGGCCGGCTTCAACGCCGCCTTCCACGGGTTCGACGTCGACCGCGTCGCGGGCTATGGCGAGGACGACGTGGCGCGCCTGCTGGCCGACGCGAACATCATCCGCAACCGGCTGAAGATCGCGGCGGTGATCGAGAACGCGCGGCGCATCGTCGCGCTGCGCGACAGCCACGGCGGGTTCGCCGCCTGGCTCGCGGCGCACCACCCGCGCGACAAGGCCGAGTGGGTGAAGCTGTTCAAAAAGACGTTCAAGTTCACCGGCGGCGAGGTGACCGGCGAATTCCTGATGTCGATCGGCTATCTGCCCGGCGCCCACGCGCCCCACTGCCCCGTCGGGGCGCGCATCCTGGCCCTCGATCCGCCCTGGGCCCGCGCCGCCCGCTGATCCCGCCTCGGCGCACGATTGTCCATGATGGGTTGACAGTGGCCGCAACCGCGCGGGACACTTGAGCCAATCGCGCATCTTCCGCTCGCGCGGAATCGCGCCAAAACAAGGCATCACGCAGCGTCCGGCGCGCCGCCGCCGGCATCACGAAGGGAGAATGCGATGCGCATGTCTCGGCTCGTGTTCGCGTTTTTCGTCGCCTTGGTCCTGGCGGTGTCGTCCCCGGCGGGGATCGCGCGCGCCGACAGCCACAAAATCCGCATCGGGCTGGTGCTTGGCGGCTCGGGCTTCCATATCCCCAGCTACGTCGCGATGGAGAAGGGCTTCTACAAGAAGAACGGCATCGACGCGAGCTGGGTGGAGATGGCGGGACGCGCCCTGATCTCGGCCACGCTCGCCGGCCAGATCGACACCATTCCGATCCCCTCGGGCGGCGCGCAGGTCGCGCTCAAGGGCGCCAAGATCGTCTATGTCGTGAACGAGTCGCTGCGTTCGCAATGGACCATGGTGGTGCCGAAATCGATCACCAAGGTCTCGCAGCTCAAGGGGCTGACGCTCGGCTACGGCCAGGAGGGTGCCGCCAACTACGACGAGGGCGCGGCCGTGCTGGCGCGCTTCTTCAAGATGAAGCCGGGCGTCGACTACAAGGTGATCTCGTTCCAGAGCTCGAACGGCCAGCTCGCCGCGCTGATCAACGGCGACGTGAAGGGCGCGCTGATCGACGTGCCGCACGCCGCCAAGGCGGTGAAGGCCGGCTACCATGTGCTCCTGCGCACGGGCGACTACCTGCCGCGTGTCGGCGGCTGCTTCTGGGTCATGCAGAAATTCATGGACGCCAATCCGGACACGGTGAAGGGCTTCGTCAAGTCGATCGCCGAGGGGGTGACCTATTTCCGAGAGAACAAGGAGGGCTCGATCCCGATCCTCAAGAAGTATCTCGGGTTCAAGGATGACGAGACCGCCGCCATCGTGTGGGACCAGCTTCACGACGCGTTCGGGGCGGAAATGCCGAAGCCGATGATCCGCGCCCTGTTCGCCTCGCGCCGCAAAATGATGATCCGCACGCATCTGTGGCCCAAGGACAAGCCGCTGCCCGACCCCGAGCAGTGGGTCGCCCGCGACCTCCTCGACAAGACCCTCTCCGAGATGCACTACGAGCCGACCAAGATCGGCCCGAAGAGCTGAGGCGAGAACCACGGCGCCGCTTGCCCGGCGGCGCCGGCGCGGCGACAATGCCCCTGGCGGCCAGGCGCCGCCGCGGGAGGGGCAATGTATATCGAGGACATGCCGGAGCCGTACCGGTCGCGGCTGGTGGATCAGCCGATGCCGGAATTCGACGAGACGCCCTGCGTCGGCGGTCCGCCGCTCGCCCGGCGCCGGATCGCGTTGGTCACCACCGCCGGGCTGCATCTGCACGGCGCCCCGCCCTTCATCCCGGGCCAGGCGGATTGGCGGGAGATCCCTGACGATGCCGACCTCGGCAACATCGTCACCAGCCATATCGCGCCGAACTTCGACCGCACCGGAATGATGACCGACCTCGACACGGTCTTCCCGATCCACCGGCTGCACGAGCTCGCCGACGCGGGTGAAATCGGCGGGGCAGCGCCGCGCCATTACGGATTCATGGGCTCGACGCCGCCGACCGCCTATGAGGGCGCGATCGGCGCGCTCGCCCGCGACATGAAGCGCGACGGCGTCAATGGGGTGATCCTCGCCGGCGTTTGACCGATGTGCACGCGCGCCGTGTGCGGGCTGGCCCATCTTCTGGAACGCGAAGGAATCCCGACCGCGCTGATCGGCGTGATCCGCGACCATGTGGCGCTTATCCGCCCGCCGCGCGCGCTCGTCGTCCGTTCGAGCTGGGCCGGCCGTTCGGCGCGCCCGGGGCGCCCGACCTCCAGCGCCGCGTGCTGCGCCGGGTCCTCGGCCTGCTGGAGCGGACGGACGGCCCGATCCTCGAGGATTTCCCCGACACTCCGCCGGCGCCGCCGCCCGGCCTCGCGCCCTGGGCGCCGCCGCCCGATCCGGACCGTCCCGCCGTCCCGCCCGCCGGCGCCGACGCGCTCGCCGCGGCGGTGCGGGCCGAAATCGCGCGGCTGCGCCCGCTGCGCGACGCCTGGGTGCGCGCCCATGGCGGGCAGCAGTTCGACCGCATCACCGGTCTCGATCTCGACCGGATTGTGGCGCTGATCGCCGCCTTTACCGACGATCCGCGCACCGCCAACCCGCTGCCCGCCTACGCGCTCGACCGCACGGTGAAGTTCGCCGCCGACGACCTGAAGCATTTCTATTACCAGGCCGGACTCGCGCGGCCCGACCACGTCACCGACATCGCCCTCGACGACTGGTTCTTCGGGGCGACCCTGGCCGGCGAGATGCTGCTTCGGCTGCGTGCCGCGCTGCTCGCCTCGGACGACGCGAATCTCCGCCGGTTCGGCGAGACCTCGCTGCTGCCCGCGCCGCAGGCGCACCGCGCCCCGGCCGGCGTGGTGGGCTGAGCCCTACCCGCCGGTCGCGACCGGGCGGAAGTCCGCAGCGGGCCCGGCGTTCGGCGTATCCGGGCCGCACAGTACCGCGGCGCTCGCCCCCCGCGCTTTCGCCCGGTACATCGCCGCGTCGGCACGGCGCAGCAGCGCCTCGGGATCCTCGGCGTCGTCGGGATAGACAGCGACGCCGATGGCCACGCCCAGCTCGAACGCCGTGCCGTCCAGCGCGACCGGCTCCGCGAACGCCGCGACGATCCGCTCGGCCGCGCAGCGCGGTCCTGCCGTGCCGGCGCCGGTCTCCAGGATCACGGCGAACTCGTCACCGCCGACGCGGGCCACCGTGTCGGCCTGGCGCAGCACCGCACGCAGCCGGCGGCCGGCCTCGCCCAGAGCGGCGTCGCCCGCCGCGTGGCCCAGCGCGTCGTTCACGTCCTTGAAGCGGTTGAGGTCGACCAGCATCAGCGCGACGTGGCGCCCGTTCCGGTCGGCGACGGCCAAAGCGTGGGCCAGCCGGTTGTGGAACAGGTTGCGGTTGGGCAGGCCGGTCAGCACGTCGATGAAGGCCAGCCGCTCGACCTCGCGCTTGGCGCGGGCGAGCGCCGCGGCCTCATCGGTCAGTCGTGCCGTCTCCGCCTCCAGCCGGCGCAGCTTCTCGGCCGTTCGTCGCCGATCGCGCACGCCGCAACTGAGGGCGAGCACGAGCGCGGCGACCGCGACGAGCGCGGCAAGAAGGACGGGTGCCGACGGCGTCATCAACCAAAGGTTGTAGATGGCCGATGTTTAACGCATGGTGAAGATCGCCCCGCGCCGTCCACTTCCGGTGGGTGCCGGGGACAACGGAACGTTAATCGCGCGCCCGCAGCATCGGGCCATGCGCGTCCCTGCCGCCGCTCTGCTCGCCCTGGTCCTCGCCGCCGTTCCGGCCGCGCCCCGGGCCGAAACCATCACCGTCACCGCCCAGACCTGCGCGGCGCTCGCCCAATACGTGCCGGCGCCGGACGTGGCCTACCGGCCGGGCGTCGACGTCGACGGGAAACAGGTTGCGCCGGCCGACCTGGGTGGCGCGCCCGCGCTCGAAGTGCCGGCGGACATCACCGTCGCGATCACGGTCGAGATCGCGCGCGTGCTCGGCATCCCGGCCTTTCCCGATCCGGCCCGGCCGCAGGACGACCTCTACAAGCCCGAGGCCGGCATCGGCGTCGTCACCTACCGCGACGGCCGGTTCGCGTTCAACGGCCGGCCCTTGCAGCCGGATGCCGAGGCGGCGCTCGCCGCGCTCTGCCAGCGCCACGGCCGGCGGCGCCGCTAGCCCTCGCGCGCCGCGTGGACATCGCCGCGGCCTTCGCCTAACTTGCGCGCCATGCGCATGTCCCGCTATTTCCTGCCCACCCTGAAAGAAATGCCGGCCGAGGCGCAGATCGCCTCGCACCAGCTCATGCTGCGCGCCGGCATGATCCGCCAATCCGCCTCCGGCATCTATTCGTGGCTGCCGCTCGGCTTCCGGGTTCTCAAGAACGTCGAGCGCATCGTGCGCGAGGAGCAGGACGCGGCCGGCTGCCAGGAGCTTCTGATGCCGACCATCCAGTCGGCCGAGCTGTGGCGCGAATCCGGCCGCTACGACGATTACGGCAAGGAGATGCTGCGCATCGCCGACCGGCACGAGCGCGAGCTGCTCTATGGCCCGACCAACGAGGAGATGATCGCCGACATCTTCCGCGCCGGGGTCAAGAGCTATCGCGAGCTGCCGAAGCTGCTCTACCACATCCAGTGGAAGTTCCGCGACGAGGTGCGGCCCCGCTTCGGCGTGATGCGCGGGCGCGAATTCCTGATGAAGGACGCCTATTCATTCGACCTCGATTACGAGGGCGCGATGCGCGCCTACAACAAGATGTTCGTCGCCTATCTGCGCACCTTCGCGCGGATGGGGCTGAAGGCGATCCCGATGCGCGCCGATTCGGGCGCGATCGGCGGCGACAAGACGCATGAGTTCATCGTGCTGGCCGACACCGGCGAATCGCAGGTGTTCTGCCACCGCGACCTGCTGACCTACGAGGTGCCCGGCGCGGAGGTCGATTACGAGGGCGACTTGCAGCCGATCGTCGACCGCTGGACCGCGCTTTACGCCGCGACGGAGGAGAAGCAGGACCCGGCCAAGCATGCCGAGCTGGGCGACGCGCTGATCACCGCGCGCGGCATCGAGGTCGGCCAGATCTTCTATTTCGGCACGTACTATTCGAAGCCGATGAACGTCGCCGTCGCCGGGCCCGACGGCGAGCCGCGCCTGGTCGAGATGGGCTCGTACGGCATCGGCGTCTCGCGCCTCGTCGGCGCGATCATCGAGGCGCATCACGACCAGCTCGGCATCGTCTGGCCGGACTCGGTCGCGCCGTTCCGGGTCGGGCTGGTCAATCTGCGCGCGGGCGACGCCGCCTGCGACGCGGCGTGCGAAGACCTCTACGCCAAGCTGCGCAACGCGGGCGTCGAGACGCTCTATGACGACCGCAACGAGCGCGCCGGCGCCAAGTTCGCCGACATGGATCTGATCGGGCTGCCCTGGCGGCTGGTCGTCGGACCGCGCGGTCTCGGCCAGGGCAAGGTCGAGCTCAAGCGCCGCGACGGCGCCAAGGCCGAGGAGGTGTCGATCGACGCCGCCCTGGCCCAGGTCGCCGGGTAGCGGTAGCGCACCGGCGATGACACGGTCGTTCCACAAGCATCCTGCGCCGCTCACCCCCCACCCCAACCCTCGCCCTCAAGGGGGGAGGGGGCGACTCCATCCGCCGCTGCGCAGCCGGAAAGAGTCGCCTGGCATCGGCGCCGCGTTCCCTCACCCCTTGAGGGGGAGGGACAGGGAGAGGGGTCCTTACCGGCGGACGTCGCGAACATGATGTTCAACGCCTTCGAGCGGATGGTGGCGTTGCGCTACCTGCGCGCGCGGCGGCAGGAAGGGTTCGTCTCGGTCATCGCCGGATTCTCGCTGGCCGGCATCGCGCTCGGCGTCGCGACCTTGATCGTGGTGATGTCGGTGATGAACGGCTTCCGCGACGAGCTGATGGGTCGCATCCTCGGGCTCAACGGCCATCTCGGCGTCTACGCCCAGACCAACCAGCCGCTCGCTTCGTTCGACCCGCTGGCGGCGAAGATCCGCACGCTGGGGCACGTCGCGCAGGTCTCGCCCGTGGTGCAGGGTCAGGCGATGGCGACGGCGGGCGGCCACTCGCACGCGGCGCTGGTGCGCGGCGTCCGCCCTGCCGACCTCGCCAAGCGGACGGAGGTTTCGGGCAATATCCGCCAGGGCCGGCTCGCCGATTTCGGCGGCCCCGACACGGTGGTGCTGGGCGACCGGCTGGCCTTCGCGCTGGGGGTGGGGCCGGGCGACCGGGTGACCCTGATCACCCCGCAGGCGACGCCGACCGCGTTCGGCTCGGTCCCGCGCATCAAGGGCTATCGCGTCGCCGCGACGTTCCAGGCCGGCATGTACGAATACGACTCGACCTTCGTCTACATGCCGCTGGACGCGGCTCAGGCCTATTTCGACACCGGCGACGGCGTGACCGAGCTCGAGGTGATGGCCGACGACGTGGCGGACGTCGACGCGGTGCATGGCGAGATCGCGCGCGCGCTGGCCAACCAGCCGATCCGCATCGTCGACTGGCGCCAGGCGAACGCCAGCTTCTTCAACGCGGTCGAGGTCGAGCGCAACGTGATGTTCCTGATCCTGACGCTGATCATCGTGGTCGCGGCGTTCAACATCGTCGCCGGCATGATCATGATGGTGAAGGACAAGGGGCGCGACATCGCCATCCTGCGCACGATGGGCGCGACGCGCGGCATGGTGATGCGCATCTTCCTGCTGGCCGGCGCGTCGGTGGGCGTGGTCGGCACGGTCGCTCGGCTTCCTGCTCGGCCTCGCCTTCGCGCTCAATATCGAGACGATCCGCCAGTGGCTGCAGGGGCTGACCGGCACGCAGCTCTTCGCGCCCGAGATCTATTTCCTCTCGCATCTGCCGGCGAAGGTGGATTCGGGCGAGGTGGCGGCGGTCGTCGGCATGGCGCTGGCGCTGTCGTTCCTGGCGACGATCTACCCGTCCTGGCGGGCGGCGCGGCTCGATCCGGTCGAGGCGCTGCGCTATGAGTGACGCGGCGCTTGCGCTCGAAGACGTGGTGCGAAGCTTCGCCCAGGGCGGCGTCGCGGCTCGACGTGCTGCAAGGGGCCTCGCTCGCCCTGGCGCCCGGCGAGGCGGTGGCGCTGGTCGCGCCGTCCGGCGCCGGCAAGTCGACGCTGCTGCACATCGCGGGGCTGCTGGAGCGTGCCGACGCGGGCGAGGTGCGCGATCGGCGGCGAGGCGACCAGCCGGCTCAGCGACGCGCGCCGGACCGAGCTGCGCCGGCGCGCGCTGGGCTTCGTCTACCAGTTCCACCATCTGCTGCCCGAGTTCTCGGCGCTCGAGAACGTCGTCGTGCCGCAGATGATCGCAGGGACCGCCAGGTCCGCGGCGCGCGAGCGGGCGCACGAGCTGCTGGACCTGATGGGGCTCGCCGCGCGCGAGACGCACCGCCCGGCGCGGCTTTCCGGCGGCGAGCAGCAGCGCGTCGCCATCGCCCGGGCGCTGGCCAACCGGCCCCACGTGCTGCTCGCCGACGAGCCTACCGGCAATCTCGACCAGAAAACCGCCGACGGCGTCTTCGACGCTCTCGCCGGGCTGATCCGCGAGACCGGCACGGCCGCGCTGATCGCCACCCACAACCCCGACCTTGCCGGCCGCCTCGACCGCCGCATCACCATCGAGGCGGGCAAGCTGCGCGAGGTGTAGGAATCGTCGTCGGCGAAGGTGATTCGAGCCCGATTCGTTCACGGGATAAGAAACCTCACCCGGCGTCGCAAGTTTCCGCGCATTTGCGACAAGATGCAGGGTGGCGCGGAGACGACCGAACCGACATATTGGTGTTTCCCGTTTTGTTCGGGCGCGGCCCGAATCGGGGCCGGAATCGGGCGCTGGGGACAAGCCTGAATGTTCGCGGGATGTTCACGCTGTCCCGCGCCCGGCGATGTGGAATGAATAGGGCATGGCGCACGCCGATTTCGTCCATTTGCATGTCCATTCGGCCTACTCGCTGAGCGAGGGGGCGATCCGCGTCGCCGAGCTGGTGAAGCTGTGCGTCGCCGAGCGCATGCCGGCCGTCGCCGTCACCGATACGGGCAATCTGTTCGGCGCGCTGGAATTCTCCGAAGCGGCGGCGAAGGCGGGCGTGCAGCCGATCATCGGCTGCCAGCTTTTCGTGGCGCGGCCCGACCAGCCGCAGGGCGGCATCGTCACCGTGCCCAGCGGGGCGGCCGTCGCGCCCGTCGGTCGCGAGGCGCCGCCCGACGAGCTGGTGCTGCTGGTGCAGGACGAGCGGGGCTATCTCAACCTCTCGGCGCTGTCGACGCATGCGTTCGTGGAGACGCCGGCCGGCATCGCGCCGCGCGTGACGATGGACGACGTGGCCCGCCATTCGGCCGGGCTGATCGCGCTCACCGGCGGACCGCGCGGGCTGATGGGCCGGCTGCTCGCCGACGGCCAGCTCCAGGCCGCGCGCGAGATGCTGGAGCGGCTGGAGGCCGCCTTCCCCGGCCGGCTCTATGTCGAGCTGATGCGTCACGGGATGGAGGCGGAAAGCCGCATCGAGGGCGACCTGATCGACCTCGCCTACGAGCGCGACCTGCCGCTGGTCGCGACCAATGACGTGTATTTCGCGCGCGAGGGCATGTACGAGGCGCACGACGCGCTGATCTGCATCGCCGACGGCATGCATGTGGCCGAGCCGAAGCGGCGCCGCTTCACGCCCGACCACCGCTTCCGCAGTGCGGCGGAGATGCGCGCCCTGTTCGCCGATCTGCCCGAGGCGCTCGACAACACGCTGGTCATCGCGCGTCGCTGCGCCTTCCGGCCCAGGCCGCGCAAGGAGATCCTGCCGGCCTTCCCGATCCCCGACGGCAAGTCGGAGGCCGACGCGCTGGCCGAGGCGGCAAGGGCGGGGCTCGAGCATCGCCTCGCCAACCACGTCTTCACCGAGGAGATGGACGAGGCGGCGCGCGAGCAGGTGGCGAAACCCTATCGCGACCGGCTGGCGTTCGAGCTGGACGTCATCGTGAAGATGGGCTTCCCCGGCTACTTCATGATCGTCGCCGAGTTCATCCAGTGGGCGAAGGAGCAGGGCATCCCGGTCGGGCCGGGGCGCGGCTCGGGCGCCGGCTCGGTGGTCGCCTGGGCGCTCACTATCACCGACCTCGACCCGTTGCGCTTCGGTCTGCTGTTCGAGCGTTTCCTCAACCCCGACCGCGTGTCCATGCCCGACTTCGACGTCGATTTCTGCCAGGACCGGCGCGACGAGGTGATCGCCCACGTCCAGTCGCTGTACGGCCGCGACCGGGTGGCGCAGATCATCACGTTCGGCAAGCTCCAGGCGCGCGCTGCGCTGCGCGACGTGGGGCGCGTGCTGGGCATGCCCTACGGCCAGGTGGATCGGCTCTCCAAGATGGTGCCGTACAACCCGGCGCATCCGCCGACGCTCGAGGACGCGCTGAAGGCCGAGCCGCGCCTCGCCGAGGCCCGCACCCAGGACGAGACGGTGGCCAAGCTCATCGACATCGCGATGAAGCTGGAAGGGCTCTATCGCCACGCCTCGACCCATGCGGCGGGCGTGGTGATCGGCGACCGCCCGCTGGAGCAGCTTTTGCCGCTGTATCGCGACCCGCGGTCGGACATGATCGCGACGCAGTTCTCGATGAAGTACACCGAGGCGGCGGGGCTGGTGAAGTTCGACTTCCTCGGCCTCAAGACGCTCACCGTGCTGGCGCGCACCGTGCAGCATCTCAGGAAGCGGGGCATCGAGATCGACCTCGCGCGCATCCCGTTCCACGACCCCAAGACGTTCGAGATGCTGGGCCGCGGCGAGGCGACCGGGGTGTTCCAGATGGAAAGCGCCGGCATGCGCGACGTGCTGCGCCAGATGCGCCCCGACAAGTTCGAGGATTTGATCGCGCTGGTCGCGCTCTACCGCCCCGGCCCGATGGAGAACATCCCGAAATACATTGCGGTGAAAGCGGGCCGCGAGGAGGCAGACTACCTCGACCCCGTCCTGGAGCCCGTCCTGACCGAGACGTTCGGCGTGATGATCTACCAGGAGCAGGTGATGCGCGTGGCGCAGGACCTTGCCGGGTTCTCGCTCGCCAAGGCCGACCTGATGCGCCGCGCGATGGGCAAGAAGATCAAGTCCGAGATGGACGCGCTGCGCCAGGAATTCATCGACGGCGCGGTGGCGAACGGGGTGGAGGCGAAGCGTGCCGCCGCCATCTTCGAACAGGTCGACAAGTTCGCCGGGTACGGGTTCAACAAGTCGCATGCCGCGGCCTATGCGCTGGTCGCGTGGCAGACGGCGTGGCTCAAGGCCAACTACCCGGTCGAATTCCTGGCCGCGACGATGACGTACGACATGGGCTCGACCGACAAGCTGAACCTGTTCCGCCAGGAGCTGCAGCGCCTCGGCATCGCGCTGCTCGCGCCCGACATCAACCGGTCCGAGCCCGAGTTCGCGGTCGAGGACGGCGCAGTGCGCTACGCCCTGGCCGCCATCAAGAATGTCGGTGCGCACGCGATGGAGTCGCTGGTCGCCGAACGCGCGGAGAACGGTCCGTTCGCCGACCTGTCGGATTTCGTGGCGCGGGTGGATTCGCGCGTCGCCAACAAGCGCCAGCTCGAGAATTTGATCCGCGCCGGGGCGTTCGACTCGCTCGATCCCAACCGCAAGCGCCTGTTCGAGGGCGCCGACGTGCTGGTGCGCCTTGCCGGCTCGGCGGCGGGCGCGCACGACGCCTCGCAGCCCAGCCTGTTCGCCGGCGAGGACGGGACGGCGCGGCCGCGCCTCAACTTGCCGGAGACAGGCGACTGGCCGGCGCTCGAGCGCCTCGCGCAGGAGTTCGAGGCGATAGGGTTCTACCTCTCCGCCCATCCGCTCGACGCCTATGGCCGCTCGCTCGCGCGCATCGGCGTGGTGCCGTCCGGCGCGATCGCCGAGCGCATGGCGGGGGCGGAGGCGCGGCGCCTCAAGCTCGCCGGCGTCGTCGTCCGCAAGCAGGAGCGCACCTCGTCGCGCGGCAACCGCTTCGCCTACGTGCAGCTTTCCGACGGCGACGGCGTGTTCGAGATCCTGATCTTCGCCGAGCTGCTGGCGACGGCGCGCGACAAGCTGGACTCGAACACGCCGCTCCTGGTCACGGTCGAGGCGCGCGCCGAGGGCGAGGAGATCAAGCTCACCGGCCAGGCGATCGAGGTGCTGGACGCGGCCGTCGCCAACGCCGTCGCCGGGCTCCGTGTCCATCTGGCCGATCCCGCGCCGCTCGATGCGCTGCGCGACGTGTTCGACCAGGGCAAGCGCGGCCGCGGGCGGGTCAGCCTGGTGCTCGCGCTCGACGCGACGCGTGAGGTCGAGATCGCGCTACCCGACGCCTACGTCATCTCGGCCGACATGCGCGCCCGCCTCTCCGCGCTGCCCGGCGTCACCGTCGCCGACGTCTGACGGAGGATCCAGGGCACGCGCGATCATGGCCCGCGCGATCTCGCGCTCGCCCATGATCGTATCGTCCGCCCCCAGCTTCGCAAGGTAGGTCACCTCGTCGTCGTGATGCGCGCGGGCGACGATCAGCAGCGACGGGTTCGCCGCGCGCGCCTGCTCGACATACTGGCCGGCCTCGAAGCTGTTCGGGATCGCGACGAACAGGGTGCGCGCCGCACCGACATTCGCGGCCGCGAGCAGCTCGGCTGCGGTCGCGCCGGCGGCGGGCAGGGTCTCGACGCCGTCGGCCGCGAGCATGGCGAGAAGCTCCTCCTTCTCCTCGATCACGAGATGCGGGATGGCGCGCGCCACGCAGGCCTCGCCGACCAGCCGGCCCACGCGGCCATAGCCGACCAGGATGATGTGCCCTTCCAGTACCGATTGCGGCAAAGGCGGGGCGACGTCCTCCGGCGCGGGCGGGGGCGCCGGGGCGGACGGCCCGGCCGCGCCTGCGCGGCGCTCGCGCCACGCGCGGATGCGCTCGGCCGCTGGGAAGCTCAGCGGGTTCACCAATATCGTCACCATCGCGACCGCCAGCACGATATCGCGCCCGAACGGCGGCAGGATTCCGTAGGCGACGCCGAGCCCTGCGAGGATGAACGAGAACTCGCCGATCTGCGCGCGGCTCGTCCCGATGTTCAGCGCGGTGGCCTCGGTGTGGCGGAAGGTCTTGACGATCCCGTAGGCGATGGCCGGCCTGCCGACCAGCACGATGGCGAGGGCGGCGGCGAGCGGGGCCGGATGCTCGATCACGATGGCCGGGTCGAACAGCATGCCGACCGAGACGAAGAACAGCACGGCGAACGCGTCGCGGAGCGGCAGCAGCTCCTCGGCCGCCTGCTGGCTCAGGTTCGATTCGCTCATCACCATCCCGGCGATGAAGGCGCCGAGCGCGATCGACGCGCCGAACAGGAGGGCGGCCACATAGGCGACGCCCAGCGCGACGGCGAGGACCGCGAGGCGGAACAGCTCGCGCGAGCCGGTATGCGCGATGTGGTGCAGCAGCCAGGGGATCGCCCGCCGCCCGACGACCAGCATCAGCGCGATGAACGCGGCGATCTTGCCGACCGTCACCAGGATGGCGAGGCCGAGCTCGCTGCCCGAGGGGCCGGTCGCGGCGGCGCCCTTCAGCACGCCCGCGAGCGGCGGCAGCAGGACCAGGACCAGCACCATCACCAGGTCCTCGACGATCAGCCAGCCGACCGAGATGTGGCCCCAGCGCGTCTCCAGCAGGCGCCGCTCCTGCAGGGCGCGGGTCAGCACGATGGTCGAGGCGACCGAGAGGGCGAGGCCCAGCACCAGCCCCGCGCCCGGCGTCCAGCCGAGCGCCCAGCCGAGCCCCATCCCCATCCCCGCGGCGCCGACGATCTGGAGCAGCGCGCCCGGGACGGCGAGGTTGCGGACGGACAGCAGCTCCTTGAGCGAGAAATGCAGCCCGACGCCGAACATCAGCAGGATGACGCCGATCTCGGCCAGGTCGCCCGCGAAGTCCTGGTCGGCGACGAAGCCCGGCGTGTACGGGCCGACCGCGACGCCGGCCAGCAGGTAGCCGACGATCGGCGACACGCGCAGCCGGTTGGCGATCGCCCCCAGCACGAAGGCGAGCACCAGTCCGATCACGATCGTCGCGATCAGCACCGAGCCGTGAAACATGCGCCCCCTCGCCTGTGCCGCCTTGTGCACCCTGTCGCAGGGGCGCACGAGGCACAAGGGCGGAATGGCGCGCAGGGACCGCGTGGTTCCGCCCCGGCGCGGCGGGCGCGCCGGGGTGACGGCCGAGGCTACTTCCCGGCCTTGTGCAGGGCTTCCCAGATGCGGTCGGGCGAGAAGGGCGTGTCGAGATGGGTGACGCCGCGGGTCGCCAGCGCGTCGAGCACCGCGCAGGGCGTGGCGCCGAGCGAGCCCGCCGTGCCCGCCTCGCCGCAGCCCTTGACGCCCAGCGGGTTGGTGGTCGCGGGCTGCGGGTTGGTGGAGAAGGCGATCGACGGCAGGTCGTCGGCGCGCGGCATGGCGTAATCCATGAACGAGCCCGACAGGAGCTGGCCGTGGTCGTCGTACACGGTGCGCTCGAGCAGCGCTTGGCCGACGCCCTGGCCGATGCCGCCATGCACCTGGCCCTCCACGACCATCGGGTTGATCATCGTCCCGAAATCGTCGACCACCGTGTAGCGCACAACGTGGGCTTCGCCGGTCTCGGGATCGACTTCGACCTCGCAGACGTGGCAGCCGTTGGGGTAGGTCGAAGGCGCGGTGTCGTGGCTCACCCACGCGTCGAGCTTCGCGGGCACGCCTTCCGGCAGGCCGGTGAGGCCGCGCGCCCGCTCGGCGAGCTCCAAGATGCCGATCGCGCGGTCGGTGCCGGCGACGCGGAAGCGGCCCTCACCGAACTCGATGTCCTCGACCGCCGTCTCAAGCACGTGGCCGGCGAGCTTCTTGCCGTTCTCGACCACCGCGTCGGAGGCCTGCAGGATCGCGCCCGACGACGCGATAGCGGAGCGCGAGCCACCCGAGCCGCCCGGCCCGCGGATCTGGTCCGAATCCGACTGGTCGAGCCGGATGCGATCGAACGGGATGCCGAGCGTCTGGGCGAGCACCTGGGCGAAGGGCGAGGCGTGGCCCGTCCCCATGTCCTTGCCGGCCATGACCAGCGTGACCGTGCCGTCGTCGTTGAACCGGATGTCGGCGAGCTCCTTGCCCGGCGGCGCCGTGATCTCGAGATAGGTGGCGAGCCCGATGCCGCGCAACTTGCCGCGCTTTTCCGCCTCGGCCCGGCGGGCAGGGAAGCCCTTCCAATCGGCCGCCTGCAGCGCCTTGTCCATGCAGCCGACGAAATCGCCGGAATCGTACAGCGCACCGGACGGCGTCTTGTAGGGCATCTGGTCCTTGGCGATCAGGTTCCGCCGGCGCAGCTCGATCCGGTCGATGCCGGTCTCGCGCGCCGCCTGGTCGATCAGCCGCTCCATCACGTACTTGGATTCGGGCCGGCCGGCGCCGCGATAGGGCCCGGTCGGCACGGTGTTGGTGAACACCGCCTGCATCGCCACGCTGAACACGGGGGTGCGATAGACGCTGATCAGGTTCTTGGTCAGCACGTTGGTGAAAGGCGCGGGACCCATCGCGGTCACGTAGGCGCCGCAATCGCCCCAGCCATTGATGCGCACGGCAAGGAAGTTGCCGTCCTTGTCGAGCGCCAGCTCGGCGTCGACCAGGCTGGCCCGACCCTGCTGGTCGGTGACGAAGCTCTCGTGCCGCTCGGCCACCCATTTCACCGGCCGGCCCACCTTCTTCGCGCCGTACAGCGCGATCACCGTGCCGTCATAGGCCTGCCCTTTCATACCGAACGAACCGCCCACGTCGCCCGAGACGACGCGCAGCTTGGGCGCCGGCACCTTCAGCACGGCATTGGCGATCGCGCCGCGCAGGCCGAACGCCCCCTGGCTGGGCGCATACAGCGTGTACTTCTCCTCGGCCGGATCGTAGGCCGCCAGCGCCGCGCGCGGTTCCATCGCGTTGCACACGACGCGGTTATTGTCGAGGCGCAGCTTGGTGACGTGCGCGGCATTGGCGAAGGCGGCGTCGGTGGCGGCAGGGTCGCCCTCCAGCCAGTCGAGGCACAGATTCTCCGGCGCCTCGTCGAACAGGATCGGCATGTTCTTGGCGCGCGCCTGGGTCATGTCGACGACCGCCGGCAGCGTCTCGATCTCGACCTCGATCAGCTCTGCCGCGTCCTTCGCCTGTGCCAACGTCTCGGCGATCACCGCGGCGATCCCGTCGCCCACGTGGCGCACCCGGCCGACAGCCAGCGCCGGGTGGTTCGGCGCCTTCAGCGGATTCCCGTCGCGGCCCTTCAGCGGCATGATATTGGGCAGCCCGCCGATGCCGTCGGCCTCCAGGTCCTTGCCGGTGACGACCGCCAGCACGCCCGGCGCCTTGGCGGCGGCCGAGACGTCGATCGACGTGATCCGCCCGTGCGCGACGGTCGAGCGCAATATGAAGGCGTGCGCCTCGTTCGGCAGGCTCACATCGTCGGTATAGCGCCCGCCGCCCGTCAGAAGGCGCGGATCCTCGGTGCGCAGAACCGGCTGGCCCACGGCGAATCTCAGGTCGAAGGCGGCATCGTCGGGCATGGTTCGCTCTCTCGGGAATGGGGGGAATGGGGGTGGCGCGGACTCTGGCAAATAGGGCGCGGCGGCGCAACTGTCACGCGGGCGGGGCGTGCCTTCGGGGGAAGCCCTTGCAACGCCCGCTTCGCCGGGCTATCTAGCGCCCACAAACCGCACGCGGGAAACGGCAGCCCAGGGGCTGCCCGGTCCGGTGTCCCGGGGCTTTCCCTGGGGCTCACACCCGCGGAGGCCAACCGGAGAAAGGATCCGCATCCCATGGCGATGCCAACCTTCACCATGCGCCAGCTTCTCGAAGCCGGCGTGCATTTCGGACACCACACGAGGCGCTGGAACCCGAAGATGGCGCCCTACATCTTCGGCGAGCGCAACAACGTCCACATCATCGACCTGGAGCAGACCGTGCCGATGCTGTACGCGGCGCTCCAGGCCGTGCGCGACATCGTGGCCGGGCGCGGGCGCGTGCTGTTCGTCGGCACCAAGCGCCAGGCGAGCGAGCAGATCGCCGACGCCGCCAAGCGCTGCGGCCAGTACTACGTGAACCACCGCTGGCTGGGCGGCACGCTGACCAACTGGAAGACCATCACCGCCTCGATCCGGCGGCTGCGCGACCTGGACGAGAAGCTGACCGGCGAGGTCGAAGGGCTGACCAAGAAGGAGCTCCTGGGCCTGACGCGCGAGCGCGACAAGCTGGAGCGCGCGCTTGGCGGCATCAAGGAGATGGGCGGGCTGCCCGACATCCTGTTCGTGATCGACACCAACAAGGAGGGGATCGCGATCCAGGAGGCGACGAAGCTGGGCATTCCGGTTGTCGCGGTGATCGATTCGAACTGCGATCCCCAGCACATCAACTTCCCGATCCCCGGCAACGACGACGCGATCCGGTCGATCGGGCTGTACTGCCGGCTGGTCTCCGACGCGGTTCTCGACGGGCTGCAGCAGGAGATGATCGCCTCGGGCGAGGATGCCGGCGCGGCCGAGCGGCCCATGGAGGAACAGATTCCCGCCGAAGCCGTTGCCGAGGCGGAGGTCACGATGGAGAACGCGGCGGAGATCGAGCCGCAATAGGGCTCTTTCCGACCGTCCCACAAGGAGAACTGAGTATGGCCGAGATCACCGCCCAGCTCGTGAAGGAGCTTCGCGAGAAGACCGGCGCGGGCATGATGGACTGCAAGAAGGCCCTGTCCGAGACCGGGGGCGACTTCGAGCCCGCGGTCGACTGGCTGCGCAAGAAGGGGCTGGCCGCTGCCGCCAAGAAGGCGGGCCGCGTCGCGGCCGAGGGGCTGGTCGGCGTCGCCGTGGCGGGCCCCAGGGGCGCCGTGGTCGAGATCAACGCCGAGACCGATTTCGTCGCCCGCAACGAGACCTTCCAGGGCTTCGTCGCCGAGGTTGCCGGCCTCGCCCTCGATGCCGACGGGGCCGAGGCGCTGGCCAAGGCGAAGACGCCGGACGGCATCACCGTCGCCGAAAAGCTCACCCAGATGATCGCCACCATCGGCGAGAACATGACGCTGCGCCGCGCCCGCGCGCTCGCGGTCGGCCAGGGCGCCGTGGCGCAGTACGTCCACAACGCGGCGGCCCCCGGCCTCGGGCGCATCGGCGTGATCGTCGCGCTCGAATCGACGGGCGACGCGGCCAAGCTCGAGGCGTTCGGGCGCCAGCTCGCCATGCATGTCGCCGCCGCCAACCCGCAATGCGTCGACGTCGCGGACCTCGATCCGGCCGCGCTCGACCGCGAGCGGACGGTGCTGACCGAGCAGGCGAAGGCTTCGGGCCGGCCGGACGAGATCGTCGCCAAGATGGTCGAAGGCCGGCTCCGCAAGTTCTACGAGGAGGTCGTGCTTCTGGAGCAGACCTTCGTGATCGACGGCGAATCCAAGGTTCGCAAGGCGGTCGAGGCGCGCCGCCGAGGATGTGGGCGCGCCGGTCGCGGTCAAGGGCTTCGTGCGCTACGCGCTGGGCGAGGGGATCGAGCGCGCCGAGGCCGATTTCGCCGCCGAGGTGAAGGCGACGCTCGGCGGCTAGGCCGGGCGCTGCCCGGCGGGAGACGGACCATGCCGCGCCGTGGCGAGGCGAGACGATGAGCGGTGCCGGGCGCCTGGCGGCGCGCTCTTCTCAAGATTTCCGGCGAGGCCCTGATGGGCGAGGGCGAGTACGGCGTCGAACCCGCCACTGCCGCGCGCATCGCCGAGGACGTAGGCGCGGTCGTCGCCGCCGGAGTCCAGGTCTGCCTGGTGATCGGCGGCGGCAACATCTTCCGCGGCGTGTCGGGCGCGGCGTCGGGGATGGAGCGCGGCGCGGCCGACTACATGGGCATGCTGGCCACGGTCATCAACGCGCTCGCGGTGCAGAACGCGCTGGAGCGGATCAGGGTGCAGACCCGGGTCCAGTCGGCCATCCGCATGGACGCGGTGTGCGAGCCGTATATCCGCCGCCGCGCCATCCGGCACCTGGAAAAGGGCCGGGTGGTGATCTTCGCCGCCGGCACCGGCAACCCGTTCTTCACGACCGACACCGCGGCGGCGCTGCGCGCGGCCGAGATGGGCTGCGACGTGCTGCTCAAGGGCACCCAGGTCGACGGCGTCTATTCGGCCGACCCCAAGCGCGAGCCGACGGCGCGAGCGCTACGATCGCCTCACGTATCACGACGTGCTGCGAGAGGATCTTAAGCGTCATGGATGCAGCGGCCATCGCGCTGGCGCGGGAAAATGGCATTCCGATTCTGGTGTTTTCGATACACAATCCGGGGGCGTTCGCCAATGTGATGCGGGGCAACGGAAACTTCACCCTGATCTGCGAGGAAGGGCGGACCGATGGCTGAACCGGACATCGACGATCTCGAACGTCGCATGGTGGGTGCGGTCGAGGTCTTGCGTAAGGAATTCGCGGGGTTGCGGACCGGCCGCGCCTCCATCGGTCTGCTGGAGCCGATCACTGTGGACGCCTACGGCACCAAGATGCCGCTCAACCAGGTGGGCACCATCGGCGTGCCCGATGCGCGGATGCTGACCGTTCAGGTGTGGGACCGCTCGCTGGTCTCGGCCGTCGAGAAGGCGATCCGCGAATTCGGGCCTCGGCCTCAACCCGATGACCGACGGCCAGCTCGTCCGCGTGCCGATTCCCCAGCTCTCGGCCGAGCGCCGCACCGAGATGGCGCAAGATCGCCCACCGCTATGCCGAGCAGGCGCGCGTGGCGGTGCGCAACGTCCGCCGCGACGGCATGGACATGCTGAAGAAGATGGAAAAGGACCATGAGCTGTCGCAGGACGAGCACAAGGTCTGGGGCGACGAGATCCAGGAAATGACCGACCGTCACGTCAAGGAGATCGACCACGCCCTGGCGACCAAGAGCGAAGAGATCATGCAGGTTTGAGCGCGGGGCGCGGGTTAGGCGAAATGAGCACGACGAATCCCTTGGGCGCGCGCGAGGCAACCGCGCCGCAGCGGGCGGAAGGCGCGGCCCCGCCGGCCCATGTCGCCATCATCATGGACGGCAACGGGCGCTGGGCCCGGGCGCGCGGCCTGCCGCGCACCGCCGGCCATACGCGCGGCGCCGAGGCGGTGCGCGCCACCATCAAGGCCGCCAAGGCGCTCGGCGTCTCGTACCTGACGCTCTACGGCTTCTCGCTGGAGAACTGGAAGCGGCCGCAAAGCGAGGTCGCGCACCTGATGGGGCTGCTGCGGCTCTATCTCCGCAAGGAGATCGCCGAGCTCAACCGCAACGGGGTGCGCATCCGCTTCATCGGCGACCGCTCGCGGCTCGATCCCGACATCATCGCGCTGATGGAGATGTGCGAAAGCCGCACCGCCACCAATCGCGACCTCAACCTGGTCGTCGCGCTCAGCTACGGCAGCCGGCAGGAGATCGTCGCCGCGGCGCGTGCCCTCGCCGAGGACGCGGCGGCGGGCCGGGTCGATCCCGCGCGAATCGACGAGGCGCTGTTCGCGGGCAGGCTTTCGACCGTCGACATTCCCGACCCCGATCTGGTGATCCGCACCTCGGGCGAAAAGCGCATCAGTAATTTCCTGTTGTGGCAGCTCGCTTATGCCGAGCTGGTGTTCGTCGACACGCTGTGGCCGGACTTCGCGCGCGCCGACCTCGAGCGCGCCATCGGCGAGTTCCACCGCCGCGAACGGCGCTATGGCGCAGCCGCGGGCTGAGGCGCCCCGCTCTCGCGCCCTTCTCGCCCGCGTTCTTTCGGCTCTCGTCCTCGTTCCCGTCGCCGTGGCCGCCGTCTATGGCGGCACCAGCCCGTTCGCGGCGCTGATCGCCGCCGCGGTCGCGGCTGCCGCGTGGGAATGGGCGCGGATGGGCGCGGACGGCCGGTTCGGCGGGGTGGGCTGGCTGCTGGCCGCCTGGTCGGTCGCCGCGCTCGCGCCGGCGGCGGCGGGCGCAACTGGACCGGCTTTGGCGGCGATGGCGGCCGGCGGCGCGGCGGTCGCGCTGGCCGGCTGGCGCGCCGGGCTCGCGCGGCCGGGCTTCACCGCCCTGTTCGTCGTGACGGTGGGCGTGCCGGGGATCGCGCTGATCTGGCTGCGTGAAGCCCACGGGCCGGCCGTCGCGCTCGCCTTGCTCGGCGCGGTCTGGGCGACCGATATCGGCGCCTACGTTTCGGGCCGGCTGATCGGCGGGGCGCGCCTGGCGCCGCGCATCAGCCCGGGCAAGACCTGGGCCGGGCTCGCCGGCGGAATTGTTTGTGCCATTGCGTGGACGGTCGCCTTTCCCCATCTGTTGGGGGCTGCGCGCGGCCTGCCGGCGATGCTGGTGGCGGCGGCTGTCACGGCTGTTCTGGCGCAATTGGGTGATCTCGGCGTGTCGCTGGCCAAGCGGAAATTCGGCCTCAAGGACGCGAGCGGGCTCATCCCCGGCCACGGGGGAGTGCTCGACCGGATCGACGGGCTGTTGACAACAGCACCTGCCTTGTCCCTATTGCTCCTGGTCCTCAACAACAACGGCCGGCCATGAAAGTGCGGTTCGACCACCAACCGGCGGACAGGGCGGAGGCGATTGTCGAGAGCGCGGCGCCGCGGCGCGTGACCATCCTGGGCGCGACCGGCTCGGTCGGCTGCAACACGGTGGATCTGCTGGCGCGAGCGCCCGACCGGTTTGCGGTCGAGGCTCTGACCGCGCGCAACAACGTCGCGCTGCTCGCCCGCCAGGCGCGCCAGCTCCGCGCCAAGCTTGCCGTGGTCGCAGATGAAACCCGCTATGCCGCGCTGAAGGAGGCGCTGGCGGGTACGGGAATCGAGGCCGCGGCGGGCGCCGACGCGCTGACCGAAGCGGCGGAGCGGCCGGCCGACTGGGTGATGGCGGCGATCGTCGGCGCTGCCGGGCTCGCCCCCACTCTGGCGGCGGTGCGGCGCGGCGCGGCGGTCGCGCTGGCCAACAAGGAATGCCTGGTCTGCGCCGGCGCGCTGATGATGCAGGAGGTCGTCACAAGCGGCGCCACCCTGCTGCCGGTCGATTCCGAGCACAACGCCATCTTCCAGGTGTTCGATTTCGACCATCCGGAGGCGGTGGAGCGGGTGCTGCTGACGGCCTCGGGCGGGCCGTTCCGCGACCGCTCGCGGGCCGAGATGGCGCGCGTCACCCCGGCCCAGGCCGTCGCCCACCCCAACTGGGACATGGGCGCCAAGATCTCGGTCGATTCGGCCACCATGATGAACAAGGGGCTCGAGGTCATCGAGGCGCACCACCTGTTCGCAATGCCGGGCGACCGGCTGGCGGTCGTGGTGCACCCGCAATCGATCATCCATTCGATGGTGGAATATGTCGACGGCTCGGTGCTGGCCCAGCTCGGCACGCCCGACATGCGCACCCCGATCGCATGCACCCTGGCCTGGCCGCGGCGAATGGCCGCGCCGGCCGCCCGGCTCGACCTCGCCGCCATCGGCACGCTGACCTTCGAGCCGCCCGATCCGGAGCGGTTCCCCTGCCTGGCGCTCGCCCGCCAAGCCTTGCAAACGGGGGGAAGCGCCCCTACAATCCTCAACGCCGCCAATGAAGTGGCCGTCCACGGCTTCCTGCAGGAGAGAATCGGCTTCCTCGACATTCCCCGCGTCGTGGGAATGACGATGGAACGCGTCCTTGCGGGGCCGCTGGCCACGCTGGCCGAAGTGTTCGCTATCGACCGTGAGGCCCGCCGCGTCGCTTCGGAGACTGCCGAGCTGTGCTCGGCGCGGGCGTGATCTAGTGGTAACCGCCCGCAAGGCAGGACCTGAATGGACATCCTGACAGCGATCCCGCACTACGCCCTCTGGGCGGTCATCGTCCTCACCGTGCTCGTGTTCGTGCACGAGATGGGCCACTACCTGGTGGCGCGCTGGTGCGGCGTGCGCGTCGAGGTCTTCTCGATCGGGTTCGGGCCCGAGATCTTCGGCTGGAACGACAAGAAGGGCACGCGCTGGAAGGTCAGCGCCGTGCCGGTCGGCGGCTACGTCAAGATGTTCGGCGAGCGCACCGAGCCGGGCACGCCGTCCGAGCCGGTGGAGGCCCTGACGCCGGCGGAAAAGTCCGTCTCGTTCGCCTTCAAGAAGCTGTGGCAGCGCACACTGATCGTGCTGGCCGGGCCGGCCGCGAACCTGATCTACGCCGTCGTGGTCATGGCCGTCCTGTTCGCCGCGGTGGGCCAGCCCTACACCCCGGCCGACGTCGGCCAGGTCGACCCGAATTCGGCCGCCTCCCGCGCGGGGTTCCAGCCGGGCGACGTCATCGTCTCGATCGACGGCACCAAGATCGACCGGTTCGAGCAGGTCCAGCGCATCGTGCTGACCAGCCCGGGGCGGGAGCTGCACGTCACCGTGCAGCGCGACGGCCACGATGTGGGGCTGGTCGCCGTGCCCGAGTCGGTCCAGCTGACCGACCGGTTCGGCAATACCGAGCGCCAGGGCCGGCTGGGCATCCGCCGCACCGGCACCGACCGCAAGCTGGTGCGCTACGACCCGGCGACCTCGGTGTGGAAGGCCGCGGTCGAGACCGGGGTGCTGTCGGGCAAGATCTTCGACGCGCTGGGACAGATCGTCTCGGGCACGCGCTCGGTGCGCGAGCTGGGCGGGCCGCTGCGCATCATGGAAATGTCGGGCGAGACGGCCGACCAGGGGCCCATCACGTGGATCATGTTCACCGTGATCCTGTCGATCAATCTGGGGCTGTTCAACCTGTTCCCAATTCCGCTGCTGGACGGCGGCCACCTGCTGTTCTATCTGTTCGAGGCCGTGCGCGGGCGGCCGCTCAACGAACGGACGCAGGAATATGGCTTCCGCATCGGAATCGCGCTGATCCTGTGCTTCGCCTTGTTCGTCACCTGGAACGACCTTGTCTCATTGAATGTGTTCGGCCTTCTCACCTCGTCGTGACCCTGAACGGTCCGGCGGGCGAGGCTGATGCCGTCCGGGGGGATGGGCCGGCTTCGCCACCGGGCAGCAGCGTTTGCGCTGGCGTTGGCCTGCGCCGGCGCGGCGCCTGCGCATGCGCAGTTCTTGCCGCCGACCGCGCCGCCGTCGATCACCGGCGCCCCTTCGGCCGCGCCGCCCGTGGCCGCGCCGGCGCCCGCGCCCGCCGAGACGGGGACAGTCCGCAATATCCGGGTCGAGGGCTCTGAGCGCATCGAGCCGGCGACGGTGACGTCCTACATGCAGATCCGGGTGGGCGACCCGTTCGACCCGGTGCAGATGGACAAGTCCCTCAAGAGCCTGTTCGCGACCGGCCTGTTCGCCGACGTCACGCTGCGCCGCGAGGGGGACACGCTGGTCGTCCGGGTGGTGGAGAACCCGATCATCAACCGCGTCGCGTTCGAGGGCAACAAGCGCATCGAGGACAAGGATCTCGAGAAGGAGATCCAGCTTCGCCCGCGCGTCGTGTTCACCCGCGCCCGCGTGCAGCGCGACGTGCAGCGCATCATCGACATCTACCGTCGGGCGGGCCGGTTCGCGGTGACGGTCGATCCGAAGATCATCCAGCTTCCGCAGAACCGCGTCGATCTGGTGTTCGAGATCCACGAGGGGCCGCTGACCGAGATCCGCCGCATCACCTTCGTCGGCAACAAGGCGTTCTCCGATTCGACGCTGCGCGACCAGATCCAGACCAAGGAAAGCGCCTGGTACCGCTTCCTGTTCTCGAGCGACGTGTACGACCCGGACCGGCTGACCTTCGACCGCGAGCTGTTGCGGCGCTTCTACCTCAAGAGCGGCTATGCCGACTTCCGCGTGGTGTCGGCGGTGGCCGAGCTCGATCCCACCCGCACGGCGTTCTACGTCACCTTCACCATCGAGGAGGGCGAGCGCTACCGCTTCGGCAAGATCGACATCGACAGCCACCTGCGCAACCTGAAGCCCGAGGTGCTGCGGCCGTTCCTGACGGTCGAGAAGGGCGACTGGTACAACGCCGACGCCGTCGAGGACACGATCAACGCGCTGACCGACCAGGTGGGCCAGCGCGGCTACGCCTTCGTCGACATCAGGCCCAAGGTACGGCGCGACCGCGACAAGCGCATCGTCGACGTCACGTTCGACATCCAGGAAGGTCCGCGCGTCTATGTCGAGCGGATCGACATCCAGGGCAATCTGCGCACCGAGGACCGGGTGATCCGCCGCGAGATGCGCCTGGTCGAGGGCGACGCGTTCAACTCGGCGCGGCTGCGCCAGTCGCGGCGCAACGTCCAGAACCTCGACTTCTTCGACAAGGTCGAAGTCACCAACGTGCCGGGCACGGCGCCCGACCGCACCGTCATCAAGGTCGACGTGCGCGAGAAATCGACGGGCGAGGTGTCGTTCGGCGCCGGCGTGTCGACGACGGCCGGCCTGCTCGGCGACATCGGCATCCGCGAGCGCAACCTGCTGGGCCGCGGCCAGGACCTGAAGCTGAACTTCCAGCTCGGCCAGACGCTGCAGTCGATCGAGCTCGGCTTCACCGATCCCTACTTCCTCGGTCGCCCGCTGTCGGCCGGGTTCGACCTGTTCGACAACAAGCGCGACTTCCAGACCCAGGCCTCGTTCGACAAGTCGGAGCTCGGCTTCCAGGTCCGCATCGGCCTACAAGCTGTCGCTCAACACCTCGTCAGTCGTGGCGCTACACGCTGCGCCGCGACAACATCACCAGCGTCGGGGCCAACGCCTCGCTGTTCATCCAGCAGCAGGCCGGCGCCTACAACACCTCGCTGTTCGGCACCACGCTCACCTACGACACGCGCGACGACAAGTTCGAGCCGCACGAGGGCTGGTTCGTCATGCCGGGGCTGGACCTCGCGGGGCTGGGCGGAACGGTGCACTACGCGCGGGGCCAGGTGCGCGGCGGCTATTACTATCCGCTGACCAAGGACTACACGCTCGGCTTCACGGCGCAGACCGGTTATGTCCTGCCGTTCCAGGGCGAGAAGGTGCGGATCGGCGACCGCTTCTTCCTGGGCGGCGACAATCTTCGCGGCTTCGCGACCGCCGGCGTCGGGCCGCGCGATCTGTCCACGTCGAACCAGGACGCGCTCGGCGGCGGTCTTCTACTATGCCGGTACGATGGAGCTCGCCTTCCCGCTCGGCCTGCCGTCGGAGTTCGCGATCACCGGCAAGGCGTTCATCGACGTGGGCAGCCTGCGCGGCGCCGAGACGTCGCTGTCCGGCAGTCACCGATACGGGCTCGCTGCGCGCCTCGGCGGGCGTCGGCACTCGCCTGGCGCTCGCCGTTCGGGCCGGTTCGCGTCGATCTGGCGAGGCCCGTGCTGAAGGAGAATTTCGACGAGACCGAGCTGGTCCGGTTCAGCTTCGGAACCCGGTTCTGACGGAAGGAACGGCATGAGCTTGCGCAACATCACCCTTGCCGCCGCGCTGGCGGCGGCGCTCCTCGGCTTGCCGGCGACGGCGCCCGCGCAGGCCGCCTCGCCGCAGCAGGCGACACCGGTGATCGCCGTGGTCGATCCGCTGAGCGTCGCAAATGTCGTCGACCAGCCGCAGCTCCGCATCGTCGGCGTCACGAAAGCCGCCAAGTCGCTGGAGCCGCAGTTCGAGCGGCTCAAGAAGCGGTTCCAGGTGCGAGATCGACAAGAAGCGCGACACGCTGCGAGGCTGAGGGCAAGAAGCTCGCCTCGCAACGCGCCATCCTCTCGCCCGACGCCTACGCCAAGCGCGAGCGCGAGCTGCGCGGGCAGTTCGCCGACCTGCAGAACCTCTATCTGATCCGCCGCGACCAGCTTCTCCGCTCGGCCGGCCAGGCGGTCGGCAAGATCCGCAAGCGCATGATGGAGGAGGTGCTGGCGATCGCGAAGGAGCGCCAGATCAACCTCGTGCTGCCGCGCGAGACCGTGCTGGCCGCCGCCACCACGCTCGACATCACCGACGAGGTGGTCAAGCGGATCGACAAGGCGATGCCGTCGCTCGCGCTCGAGCTGGTCAAGCCGGCCAAGGAGCCGCCCAAGCGCGGCGAGGCGCCGCCAGCGCGGCGAAGGCCTGCCGCACGGCCTCAAGCTGCCCGCGCCGAGATAAGGATGCCCGACCGGCGCTTCTACACCGCGAGCGGCCCGTTCCGGCTGGACGCGCTGGCGAGCATCGCGCATGCCGAACTGCGTCCCCGTCGAGGCGGCCGGACGCGAGATGCGCGACGTGGCCGCCGCTCGACGCCGCCGGTCCGGACGAGGTGAGCTTCCTCGACAATCCCGCGCTACGTCGCCGCCTTCCGGGCGAGCCGCGCCGGCGCCTGCCTGGTCGAGCCCGCCCGCGCCGACGTCGCGCCGAAGGGCATGGCCCTCCTGGTGACGCCGACGCCCTATCACGCCTATGCGCGCGTCGCCCAGGCGTTCTACCCCGAGCCCGCGCCGGACGGCGGCTCGCGCGCCCTCGGCGGTGATCGACCCGACGGCCCGCATCGGGGCGGACAGCTCCGTCGCGCCCGGCGCGGTGATCGGCGCCCGTGCCGAGATCGGCCGCGGCTGCACCATCGGGCCCGGCGCCTATATCGGGCCGGGCGTGGTGATCGGCGATCATTCCGCACGTCGGGCCCGGCGCCTCGGTGCGCTATGCCATGATCGGCGCGCGGGTGCGGGTCTTCGCCGGCGCGCGGCTGGGCGAGGACGGGTTCGGCTTCGCGCCCGACCCGGCCGGCCACGTGAAGGTGCCGCAGCTCGGCCGGGTGATCGTCGGCGACGACGTCGAGATCGGCGCCAATGCCACCATCGACCGCGGCGCCGGGCCGGATACGGTGATCGGGCCGGGCTGCAGGATTGATAATCTGGTACAGATAGGGCACAACGTCCGCCTCGGCCGCGGCTGCGTGATCGTGGCGCAGACCGGCATCTCCGGAAGTACCGTGTTGGAGGATTTCGTCGTCGTGGGCGGGCAGGGCGGCCTTGACCGGCCACCTCCGCATCGGGGCCGGCGCCCGCATTGCCGCGCAGGCCGGGGTGATGCGGGACGTCGCTGCGGGCGAGACCGTGGGCGGCAGCCCGGCGGTGCCGCAGCGGCTGTGGCTGCGGCAGGTCGCGGCGCTCGCGCGCCTGGCCGGCAAGCGGAGCGAGTGACGATGGACACCGTGAAGTCCGAAGTCGTCGAGGCGATCGACGTCGAGCGGGTCATGCAGATGATCCCGCACCGCTATCCGTTCCTCATGGTCGACCGGGTGCTCGAACCTGGTCGCGGGCGAACGCGCGACCGGCGTCAAGAACGTCTCGATCAACGAGCATTATTTCCAGGGCCATTTCCCGACGCGGCCGGTCATGCCGGGCGTGCTGATCATCGAGGCGATGGCGCAGACCGCCGCCGTGCTGGTGGTGCACACGCTGGGCGCGTCGTTCGAGGGCAAGCTGGTCTATTTCATGTCGGTCGACGACGCGCGCTTCCGCAAGCCGGTGGTGCCGGGCGACACGCTGCATGTCGAGGTCGTCAAGCAGCGCCACCGCGGCATCGGTCTGGCGCTTCGCCTGCGAGGCCAAGGTGGGCGGCGTGCTGGTCGCCGAGGCGACGGTTACCGCCATGATCCTGGACGAATGATGCGCGACATCCACCCCACGGCGATCGTCGATCCGCACGCCGAGCTGGCGGACGCCGTCGTGATCGGCCCCTACTGCGTGGTCGGGCCCGACGTGACGCTCGCCGACGGGGTGCGGCTGATGGCGCACGTGGTGGTCGAGGGCCGCACCTCGATCGGCCCCAACACCCACGTCTATCCGTTCGCCTCGATCGGCACGCCGCCGCAGGACCTGAAATACAAGGGCGAGCCGTCGCGGCTGGTCATCGGCGCCAACAACATCGTCCGCGAACACGTCACCATGAATCCCGGCACCGAGGGCGGCGGCATGCTGACCGAGATCGGCAACAACTGCCTGTTCATGGTCTCGACCCATGTGGCGCACGACTGCCACGTCGCCAACCACGTCATCATGGCCAACCACGCCACGCTGGGCGGGCATGTGACGGTCGGCGAATGGGCGATCCTGGGCGGGCTTTCGGCCGTGCACCAGTTCGTGCGCGTCGGCCAGCACGCCATGGTCGGCGGCATGTCCGGGGTCGAGCAGGACGTCATCCCCTACGGCTCGGTGATGGGCAACCGCGCGCGCCTCGCCGGGCTCAACGTCATCGGGCTGAAACGGCGCGGCTTCTCGCGCGCCGACATCGCCGCCCTGCGCAAGGCCTACCGCATGCTGTTCGCCGAGGAGGGCACGATGGCCGAGCGGCTCGACGACGCGGTCGAGATGTACGCCGACCACGAGGCGGTGATGGACATCGTCAACTTCATCCGCTCGGATTCGTCGCGCTCCATCTGCCAGCCCCGGACGGAGCATGGCGTCGCGGTGTGAGCGGCGCCCCTAGGCTCGGCATCGTCGCCGGCGGCGGCGCGCTGCCCGCCCGGCTGATCGCCGCCTGCCAGTCCGCCCGCCGTGACGCTCTTCGTGCTGGCCCTCGAGGGCCAGGCCGAGCCGTCGCTGGTCGCGGGCGTGGCGCATCGCTGGAACCGGCTGGGCGCGGTCGGCGCCGGGCTCGCGCGGCTGAGGGAGGCGGGCGTCCGCGACGTGGTGCTGGCCGGGCGCGTCCGCAAGCCGGGCTGGCTGGCGCTCCGCCCCGACGCCAAGGCGATCGCGGTGCTGGCGCGGGTGGCGGGCGGACTCGCCGCCGGCGACAACGCGATCCTCGCCGCCGTCGTGCGCATGCTGGAGGACGAGGGTTTTCGCGTCGTCGCGGCCGAGGAGGTGCTGGCCGCGCTGCTGGCGCGCGAGGGGCCGTACGGCGCGCTGCGGCCGGACGAGGCGGCGCGGGCCGACATTGCGGCAGGGATCGCGGCCGCGCGCGCGCTCGGTGCGGCCGATGCCGGCCAGGCCGTCGTGGTGCGCGCCGGCGCGGTGGTCGGGCGCGAGGACGCGGCCGGCACCGACGCGCTGCTCGCGCGCTGTGCCGGGCAGGGCGGCGTGCTGGTCAAGGCCGCCAAGCCGGGTCAGGAGCGCCGCGCCGACCTCCCCGCCATCGGCCCCGACACCGTCGAGAACGCGGCGCGGGCCGGCCTCGCCGGCATCGCGGTCGAGGCCGGCGGCGCGCTGGTCCTCGATCCGGACGAGGTCGCGCTCCGTGCTGACGCGGCCGGCCTGTTCGTCGTCGGGGTCGGGATGGAATGATCCGGGCCTCGAAGCAGCTCCTGACCCCCCACCCCAACCCTCCCCCCTTGCGGCGAGACGTCAAGTGCCCGACCCGCTGATCTTCCTGGTGGCGGGCGAGCCGTCGGGCGACGCGCTGGGCGGCCGGCTGATGGCGGCGCTCGCCCGCCTGACCGGCGGGCGGGTGCGGTTCGCCGGGATCGGCGGGACGGCGATGGCGGCCCAGGGGCTCGCCAGCCTGTTCCCGATGGAAGAGCTGTCGGTCATGGGGATCGCCGAGATCCTGCCGCGCCTGCCGAGCCTCCGCCGGCGCATCGGCGAGACGGCGGCGGCGATCCGGGCCGCGAAGCCCGACGCGGTGGTCACCATCGACGCGCCCGCCTTCTGCAACGCGGTGTGGCGCAGGCTCGGCCGCACCGAAGCCCGGCTGATCCACTATGTCGCGCCCAGCGTGTGGGCGTGGCGGCCGGGCCGGGCGCGCCATCTCGCGCGCCGGATCGACCACGTGATGTGCCTGCTGCCGTTCGAGCCGCCCTTTTTCGAGCGCGAGGGGTTGAAGGCGAGCTTCGTCGGGCATCCCGTGGTCGAATCGGGCGCGGCCGGGGCGAAGGGGGCGGCGTTCCGCGCCGCCCGGCGCATCCCGAGCGACGCCACCACGCTCTGCGTCCTGCCGGGCAGCCGGGGCGGCGAGGTGTCGCGCATGCTGGCGCCGTTCGGGGCGACGGTGGCGCGCCTCGCCGCGCGCGATCCCGAGCTGGTCGTGCTGGTGCCGACCGTGCCGTCGGTGGCCGACGAGGTGCGCTGGGCGATCGCGCCCTGGCCGGCCCGGACGATGCGGATCCAGGACGAGGCGGAAAAGTACGCGGCGATGGCCGCGTCCAATGCCGCGCTCGCCGCCTCGGGCACGGTGGCGCTGGAGCTCGCCCTCGCCCGCGTGCCCAGCGTGATCGCCTATCGGGTGAACCCGCTGACCGCCGCCATCCTGCGCCGGCTGGTGCGGGTGGATCATGTCAGCCTGGTGAACATCCTGCTGGGCCGCGAGGCGGTGCCCGAGCTGCTGCAGGAGGACTGCACGCCCGACCGGCTGGCCGCCGCGCTCACCCGGCTGATCGAGGACGGCGCGGCGCGTGCGGCCCAGATCGCCGCCGCAGGGGAAGTGGCGGCGCTGCTCGGGGCCGAGGGCCCGCCGCCCAGCGAGCGCGCCGCCCGCGTCGTGCTCGACGAGATCGGCTGGGTGGGGCAGGTGTCGGCAAATTGTTTGTAGGGGCCGGTCGCTGACGACGCGCTTTTCGGGCGCTCCTCAGGACGAACGGGGCAATCTTGCAGCTGACCTACTTGTACCGGACGGAGAGGATTTCGTAGGACTTGGAGCCGGCCGGCGTCGTCACCTCGACCGAATTGCCGACCCGCTTGCCGATCAGGGCGCGCGCAAGCGGCGCCGTGATGGCCAGCTTGCCCGCCTTGATGTCGGCCTCGTCCTCGCCGACGATCTGGTAGGTCGCCTCGTCGTCCGTGTCCTCGTCGGCGACCTTGACCTTGGCGCCGAACTTCACGTCCTTGCCCGAGAGCTGCGAGGGGTCGATCACCTCCGCCCGGCGCAGCTTGTCCTCGAGCTCGGCGAGGCGCCCCTCTATGAAACCCTGGCGCTCGCGCGCGGCGTGGTATTCGGCGTTCTCCGAAAGATCGCCGTGCCCGCGCGCGGCCGCGATCGCCTTGATGATCTGCGGGCGCTCGACCGTCTTCAGGCGCTTCAGCTCGGCCTCGAGCCGGCTGAACCCCTCGGAAGTCATCGGTATCTTGTCCATCCCCTGCGACCCAAAGAATACGAGGCTTTCGCGGCGGCGCCATGCCGCTCGCTCTTCGATTCGGCTAGCCGGATTATGCCGTCCGCTCTATGCGAGCCGTCCTAGAACGACCCCATAAAATAGGACTGGAGCGGCGCGACATCAAGGGCGCCCGCCCGCATGGCGGCGATGGCGCCCACCGCGGCCCGGCTGCCCGCGACGGTGGTGTAGTAGGGTATCCTGAGCGTCAGTGCCGCGCGGCGCAGTTCAAACGAATTGGCGATCGAACGGGTTCCCTCGGACGTGTTGAAGACCAGCTGGACCTCGCCGTTCTTGATGGCGTCGACGATGTTGGGCCGCCCCTCGGTCACCTTCCGCACGTCCTCGGCGGGAAGCCCGGCCTCGCGCAGCACCTCGGCCGTGCCGTGCGTGCCGATGATCGAGAACCCCATCTCCACCAGGCGGCGGGCGATCGGCACCATCAGCGGCTTGTCGCGGTCGCGCACCGAGATGAAGGCGGTGCCGGCCAGCGGCACCTTGGTGCCGCCGCCGAGCTGGGACTTGGCGAAGGCACGGCCGAAATCGGTGTCGAGTCCCATCACCTCGCCGGTCGATTTCATCTCCGGCCCCAGGATGATGTCGACGCCGGGGAAGCGGGCGAACGGGAACACCGCCTCCTTCACCGCGATGTGATCGCCCTTGGCCGCGCGGGCGTAGGGCTCCAGCAGCGCCTCCAGCGTCTCGCCGGCCATCACCCGCGCGGCGATCTTGGCGATCGGCGTGCCGGTGGCCTTGGCGACGAAGGGCACGGTGCGCGAGGCGCGCGGATTGACCTCCAGCACGTAGATCTTGCTGTCCTTCACCGCGTACTGGACGTTCATCAGCCCGACCACGCCGAGCGCGCGGGCGAGCTTGGTGGTCTCGACCCCCAGCTCGTCCACCACGTCGCGCCCCAGCGAATAGGGCGGCAGCGAGCAGGCCGAATCGCCCGAATGGATTCCCGCCTCCTCGATATGCTCCATGATGCCGGCGATGTGGACCGCGCCGGTGGCATCGGCGATGGCGTCGACGTCCACCTCGATCGCGTCCTGCAGGTAGGAATTGATCAGCACGGGAAAGCGGATGCGCCCCGCCGCGCGCTCGGCCTCGGCCGCGCGCATGTAGCGGCGCAGGGCCGTCGCGTCCTGGACGATCTCCATCGCCCGCCCGCCCAGCACGTAGGACGGGCGGATCAGCACGGGGTAGCCGATGTCGCCCGCCACCCGCTCGGCCGCCTCGGCGGAGGTGGCGATGCCCGAGCGCGGCTGGGCGATGCCGAGCTCGGCGATCAGCTTCTGGAAGCGCTCGCGGTCCTCGGCGAGGTCGATGGCGTCCGGCGACGTGCCGAGGATGGGGATGCTCGCCTCCTCCAGCGCGCGGGCGAGCTTGAGCGGCGTCTGGCCGCCATACTGGACGATCACGCCGAGCAGCGTGCCGCGCGCCCGCTCGGTGCGGACGATCTCGATCACGTCCTCGGCGGTCAGCGGCTCGAAATAGAGGCGATCCGAAGTGTCGTAGTCGGTCGACACGGTCTCGGGGTTGCAATTGACCATGATGGTCTCGATGCCGGCGTCCTTCAGCGCATAGACCGCGTGGACGCAGCAATAGTCGAACTCGATGCCCTGGCCGATGCGGTTCGGCCCGCCGCCCAGGATCAGCACCTTGCGCCGGTCGGTGGGGTCGGCCTCGCATTCCGCCGCGCTCAGCCCGTCGCCCTCGTAGCTCGAATACATGTAGGGGGTGAGCGAGGCGAACTCCGCCGCGCAGGTGTCGATGCGCTTGAAGACCGGGTGGATCGCGTGGCGTACCCGGGCGGCCGCCACGTCGGATTCGGCGAGCCCGGCGATTTCGGCGAGGCGCGCGTCGGAGAAGCCGAGATTCTTGAGCGCGGCGAGCGACTGCGCGTCGTCGGGAAGGCCGGTCTCCGCCAATGCCTGCTCAGCCTCCACGATGCGCGCGATCTCGGCGATGAACCACGGGTCGATGAAGCAGGCGCGGTGGATCTCGTCGGCGGAGAGGCCGCGGCGCAGCGCCTCGGCGATGTACAGCACCCGGTCGGGCACCGGCTGGGCCAGCGCTGCCTTGACCGCCTCGTCCTCCAGCGGGCCGCCGTCGGAGCCCAGCGGCGAGTTGAGGCCGGTCAGCCCCGTCTCGGTCGAGCGCAGCGCCTTCTGCAGCGATTCGCAGAAGCTGCGCCCGATCGACATGGCCTCGCCCACCGACTTCATCGAGGTGGTGAGCAGCGGCTCGGCCGTCGGGAACTTCTCGAAGGTGAAGCGCGGCACCTTGGTGACGACGTAGTCGATGGTCGGCTCGAACGAGGCGGGCGTGACGCCCGTGATGTCGTTGGCGAGCTCGTCGAGCGTGTAGCCGACGGCGAGCCGAGCCGCGACCTTGGCGATGGGAAAGCCGGTCGCCTTCGACGCCAGCGCCGAGGAGCGCGAGACGCGCGGGTTCATCTCGATGATGACCATGCGCCCGTTCGCCGGGTTGATGGCGAATTGCACGTTGGACCCGCCGGTGTCGACCCCGATCTCGCGCAGCACCGCGATCGAGGCGTTGCGCATGATCTGGTATTCCTTGTCGGTGAGCGTCAGCGCCGGCGCGACGGTGATCGAATTGCCGGTGTGGATGCCCATCGGGTCGATGTTCTCGATGGAGCAGACGATGATGCAGTTGTCCGCGCGGTCGCGGACGACCTCCATCTCGAACTCCTTCCAGCCGAGCACCGACTCCTCGATCAGCACCTCGCCCGACGGCGAGGCGTCGAGCCCGCGCAGCACCACCTCCTCGAACTCGTCGCGGTTGAAGGCGATGCCGCCGCCGGTGCCGCCCAGCGTGAACGATGGCCGGATGATGGCGGGAAGGCCGGTCTCCTCCAGCGCCGCGCGCGCATCCTCCATCGAGCGGGCGAGGCGGCCCTTGGGCGTCTCCAGCCCGATGCGCGCCATGGCGGCCTTGAACAGCTCGCGGTCCTCGGCCTTGTCGATGGCCTCGCGCGTCGCGCCGATCATCTCGACGCCGAACCGCTCCAGCACCCCGTCGCGCGCCAGCGACAGCGCGGTGTTGAGCCCGGTCTGCCCCCCCATTGTGGGCAGCAGCGCGTCTGGCCGCTCTTTCTCGATGATCTTGGCCACCATCTCGGGCGTGACCGGCTCGACATAGGTCGCGTCGGCGAGGCCCGGGTCGGTCATGATGGTCGCCGGGTTCGAGTTGACCAGGACGATCCGGTAGCCCTCCTCCTTGAGGGCCTTGCAGGCCTGCGCGCCGGAATAGTCGAACTCGCAGGCCTGGCCGATGACGATCGGCCCGGCCCCGATGATCAGGATGGACTTGATGTCTGTGCGCTTAGGCAAATGCCGCACCCCTCTGCATGTAGAACCACAGAGGCACAGAGGCACAGAGGGCGCGTGGGTTACCACCTACCGTCATGGCCGGGCTTGTCCCGGCCATCCACGCGCCTATTGCGTGCAGGACGGCGATAGCTGGATGTGGTTTTGGTTCGGTTCGCACGCCGACTACGACAATTTGCTCCGCCGGATGTGACACGCGCTCAGCCATTCTTGTCGATCATCTTCACGAACCGCTCGAACAGATAGTGGCTGTCCTGCGGGCCGGGCGAGGCCTCGGGGTGATACTGCACGGCGAAGACCGGCTTGCCGTCGAGCGCGAAACCTTCGAGCGAGCCGTCGAACAGCGAGACATGGGTGGTGCGGCAGCCCGCAGGCATCGACGCGTCGTCCACCACGAAGCCGTGATTCTGGCTGGTGATCTCCACCTTGCCGGTGGCGAGCTCCTTGACCGGGTGGTTCGCCCCGCGATGGCCCTGGTGCATCTTCTCCGTCTTGGCGCCCAGCGCGAGGGCGAGGAGCTGGTGGCCGAGGCAGATGCCGAACACCGGCTTGCCGGTGTCGAGGAGGTTCTTGAGCACGGGCACCGCGTATTCGCCTGTGGCGGCAGGGTCGCCCGGCCCGTTCGACAGGAAGATTCCGTCCGGCTTGTGGCGCATCACGTCCTCGGCGCTGGCCGTGGCGGGCACCACCGTCACCTTGCAGCCGGCGGCGGCGAGGCACCGCAGGATATTGCGCTTCGCCCCGTAATCGATGGCCACCACGTGGCGGCGCGGCTCGACGAGCTTGCCGTAGCCCCGGCCCAGCGCCCAGCTCGTCTCGTCCCAGCTATAGGTCTGGCGGCAGGTGACCTCGCCGGTCAGGTCCATCCCCTTCAGCCCGGGCCAGGCGGCGGCCTGGGCGCGCAGCCCCTCGACGTCGAGGCGCGCGGGATCGTCCGCCGCTGCCGGGTCGTGGAACACCACCCCGTTGGGCGGGCCGCCGTCGCGGATGCGCCGGGTGAGGCGGCGCGTATCGACGCCGGTGACGCCGACCAGGTTCATCTGCTTCAGCCAAGCGTCGAGGTGATGCGTGGCGCGCCAGCTCGACGGCGCGGTCACCGGGCAGCGCAGCACCAGCCCGCGGGCCGCCGGCAAGACGGTCTCGATGTCCTCGAGATTGGTGCCCACATTGCCGACATGCGGAAAGGTGAAGGTGACGATCTGGCCGGCATAGGAGGGATCGGTCAGGATCTCCTCATAGCCGGTCATCGCGGTGTTGAAGCACACCTCGCCCACGGCCGCCCCGGTCGCGCCGATGCCGTGGCCCCAGAACACCGTGCCGTCGGCCAGCACCAACGCCGCCGTCGCACCGCGGGGCGGGGCAGCGGGCAGCGCAGGCGATGCGGCCGTCATTGGGCAGGCAATCCTTGACCGGTGGGAAGGTCGGGCCGCGCGGAGCGCGAGCCAAATTGCGCGTTAGATAGTGAAAAGGGCGTACCGCGTCAAGGCACTGGTGGCGCGACCGATCCGCCCTGTTTTCAATGGTTTAGAACGGGACGGCGGGTTTGCCAGCGACCCGGCTTTGGGATAGGTTCCGGCGAACGAAGGGCGTGACCATGGAGAATCCGATTCGGACCCGGCTCAACGACGCCCTCAAGGCTGCGATGAAGGCGCAGGACAAGCGCAGCACCTCGACGCTGCGGCTGATCCTGGCCGCGATCAAGGATCGCGACATCGCGGCCCGGTCCAAGGGCAACACCGAGGGGCTCAGCGACGACGAGATTCTCGGCGTGCTGCAGACCATGATCCGCCAGCGCCAGGAATTGGCCGAGCTGTACGAGAAGGGCGGCCGGCCCGAGCTCGCCGCCGAGGAGCGGGCGGAGATCGTCATCATCGAATCCTTCCTGCCCCGCCAGATGAGCGAGGACGAGATGGACGCGGCGATCGGCGAGGTGATCGCCGCGTGCGGCGCCAGCTCCATGAAGGACATGGGCAAGGCGATGGCCGCGCTGCGCACGCGCTATGCCGGGCGGATGGATTTCGCGCGGGCGAGCCAGCGCGTCAAGGAGCGTCTCTCGCCCTGAAACGAAGGGCGTGCCGCGCCGCGGCCGAGGCGCTACACTCGCCGGACGCGACCCGGGAGAGAGCACATGCAGGCGCTTCGGAATCAATGGTACTGCGCGGCCTTCGCTCACGAGCTGGGCACGGCGCCGCTCGGGCGTACCTTCCTCAACCAGGCAGTGGCACTGTACCGCAAGGCGGACGGCACGCCGGTGGCTTTCGAGGATCGCTGCTGCCACCGCCGCGCGCCTTTGTCGAAGGGACGGGTCGAGGGCGACAATCTGCGCTGCGGCTATCACGGGTTCCTGTATGGGCCGTCGGGCGAGGTGGCGTGGGCGCCGGGCACCGAGCGCCTGCCGCCGGGCGCGCGCGTCACGACCTATCCCGTGGTCGAGAAGCATGGCTGGGTGTGGATCTGGATGGGCGACCCGGCGCTGGCCGATCCCGCCAAGGCGCCGGACTACGCCTATTACGACCATCCGGAATGGGCGTCCTACGACGAGTTGATCCCGATCCAGGGCAATTACTTCCTGATCGTCGACAACCTGCTCGACCTGTCGCACCTGCCCTTCCTGCACGCCAACACGATCGGCAGCCCGGAGGACGTGAACCCGGATTTGACCTGGGAACGGGGCAATGACTGGGTGAAGGGGGTGCGCCAGGCGCGCGGCCTGTCGCCGTCCGCCTCGACCAAGGCGCAGGGGCTCGAGTTCAAGTTCGACCGCAAGCAGATCATGCTGTTCGAGCCGCCCTCGCAGGTGACCATCGACATCTACCAGAACGAGTTCGGCAAGGAGTACGGCGCGCCCGACGACCGCATGCGCCGGCGCATCGTCATCTACGACACCGTGACGCCCGAGACCGACGACACCTGCTTCTATTTCTGGGCCATCGCGCGCGACTACGCCGTGGACGACAAGAAGCTCAGCGAGATGCAGCGCGCCGGCACATCGGCCGCGTTCCACGAGGACAAGGTGATGATCGAGGCGCAGCAGCGCGTGATCGACTTCGACCCGACCGCGCGCACGGTCGACGTGATCGGCGACCACGGCTCGCTGCAGGCGCGCCGCATCATGGAGCGGCTGCTCGCCGCCGAGCGCGTCGCCGCGCCCCGCGCCGCGGCCGAGTAGCCGGAAGGCGCCGCCATCGTGGAACGGGCGGTCGAATTCCCCTCCGACGGGCTTGCGCTGCGCGGCGTGCTGCACGTGCCCGACGGCGCCGCCGGTCCGCGCCCCGCGCTCATCCTCTGCCACGGTTTTGGGGGAAGCTGCCGCGGGGCGGGCCATCCCGCCCTTGCCGCCGCGCTGGAGGCCGCCGGCTACGTCGTGCTGCGCTTCGATTTCCGCGGCTGCGGCGAGAGCGAGGGCGAGAAGGGCAGCGTCATCTGCGACGAGGAGGTGGCCGACCTGCGCCACGCCGTCGATTTCCTGGCGGCCCGGCCCGAGGCGGCCGCCGACGCGATCGGCGTCATTGGGGCGAGCCTCGGCGGCTCGGTCGCCCTCCAGGCGACGGCGGAGGATCCCCGCCTCAAGCTGTGCGCCGCGAGCGGCGCCATCGGCGACGGCGAGCGCCGCTTCCGCTACCAGTACCCTGACGACGCGGCGTGGCAGGCGTTCCGCGCCCGGCTGGACGAGGCGCGGCGCGTGCGCGCCGAGGCGGGCCGGCCCACCCTGCTCGGCCGCTTCGACATCGTCGAGATCCCCGAGGCGAACCGGGCCGGCCTGCCGCCCGGGGCGGTGATGGCGTTCACCGCCGAGACGGCGGACAGCATGCTCGCCTTCAGCCCCGAACGCGTTGTGGGCCGCATCGCGCCGCGCCCGATCCTGCTGATCCATCCGCGCGCCGACGCGGTGGTCCCGTGCTCCGAAAGCGAGGCGCTCGCCCGCGCCGCCGGCGCCAATGCCGAGCTCCACATCCTCGACAGCGCCGAGCATTTCGGCTCGGGCAACGCGGCGCTGATCGCGCTTACGCTGGACTGGCTGGCCCGCCATTTGCCGGCCGGGTAGCGCGAATCCGTTTGGCCCGGCCCCTATCGGGGCGTAGGATCGGCCCAAGCCCACCGATAAGGGCTGGAGGTCGAGGCGATCGGGGGAGGCGGACCGCATGGGCCGCGTCGCAGCCACCTATCTGCAGTTCATCAACCTGCTCAAGGCGCTCGCGGGCGTCGTCATCTTCGTCATCTTCCTGCTGATCGTCTACGACGTGATGAGCCGGCTCGTCGGGCTCAACCCGTGGCTCTACTCGACCGTGCTGGTCGAGTACGGGCTCTTGTGGTTCACCATGCTGGCCGCGCCCTGGCTCGCGCGCACCAAGGGCCACGTCTTCATCGACGCGATCACCCAGCTGCTGCCTGCCGCCGCCCAGCGGGTGATCTCCAAGTTCACCTATCTCGTCTGCGTCGTCGTCTCGCTCACCTTCAGCTACTACTCGCTGCAGCTCCTGATCTCGGCGATCGCGACGCACCAGGTCGACACGCGCGCCGTCGACATGCCCGCCTGGTGCCTGCTGGCGCCGCTGCCGCCCTGTTTCCTGATGGTGGCGATCGAGTTCATCCGATTCCTGGTGGGCATCGATTCCATGTACAGCTCGCGCACCGATGTGAGGGACAGCGTGTAGCGATGGAGTGGTACTGGGCCTTCGCGCTGCTGCTGGGCATGATCGTCGCGCTGCTCGCGCTCGGCCTTCCCGTCGCGCTCGCTTTCCTCACCACGAACATCCTGGGCTGGCTCTACTTCAACGGCTGGAACCCCGAGGCGGTCGTCCAGGTGGCGGACAACTCCACCATCCTGATCTCGCGCTTCACCCTCGGCCCGGTCCCGATGTTCATTATGATGGGCTCGCTGTTCTTCCACACCGGGCTCGCGGTGAAGGTGTTCGACGGGCTCGAGGTGCTGTTCGGCCGGCTGCCGGGAAGGCTCTGCTACCTGACCGTGGCGGGGGGTGCGCTGTTCGCCACGCTGACCGGCTCGTCAATGGCGAACACGGCCATGCTGGGCTCGCTGATGGTGCCCGAGATGCAGCGCCGCGGCTACAACTGGCGCATGTCGATGGGCCCGGTGCTGGGCTCGGGCGGGCTCGCCATGATCATCCCGCCGTCGGCGCTCGGCGTGCTGCTCGCCGCCGTGGCGGGCATCGACGTGGGCAAGCTGCTGGTCGCGGGCTTCGTGCCGGGCTTCGTGCTCGCCGGGCTGTTCGCGATCCTGATCCGGCTGCAGCTCTGGATCGATCCCTCGGGCGCGCCGGAATACGACGTCGAACGCACGACGCTGGCCTACAAGGCGAGGTTGTTCGCGGTGAACATCCTGCCAATGGGCGTGGTGGTGTTCATGGTGGTCGGCTTCATCGTGCTCGGCTGGTCGACGCCGACCGAGGCCGCCGCGCTCGGCGTGCTCGGCGTGATGATCCTGGCCGCTTTGTTCGGCGCGCTGACCTGGAGCTCGATCAAGGTCTCGGTTGAGGGCACGGTGCGCGTTGCGGCGATGGTGTTCTTCATCCTGATGAACTCGACCGTGTTCTCGCAGCTCCTCGCCTTCTCGGGGGCGTCGTCGGGCATGCTGGAATGGGTCGGCGGGTTCGAGGTCTCGCGCCTATGGGTGCTCGCCGCCATGTTCGCCGTGCTGATCCTGCTGGGCATGTTCATGGACGGCGTGTCGATGATGCTGATCGCCGTGCCGATCTTCTTCCCGCTGGCCAGGCATCTGGGATACGATTTGATCTGGTTCGGGCTTTTCGTGCTGCTGACCATCGAGATGGGCGGCACGACCCCGCCCTTCGGGCTGCTGCTCTACGTCATGCTGGGGATCGCGCCGCCGGGGACGACCCTGTTCCGCGTGGCGGGCGCGGCGCTGCCCTATCTGCTGTGCGACGTGGTGCTGATCGGCCTGCTGGTGGCCTTCCCGTCGATCGCGCTGTTCCTGCCGCGCCTGATGATGTGAAACCTACGGCGCGTCCCGGGACGCCGCCCAGCTCCCGAGCCGGGCGAGGAACGCGGCGCACTGGTCGAGCTGGGCGAGATCGACGAACTCGTCCGGCTTGTGCGCCTGGGCAATGTGGCCGGGCCCGCAGACGACCGCCGGCATTCCTGCCTCGTGATAGAGCCCGGCCTCGCACATGAACGAGGCGGTATGCGATTCGTTGGCGCCGGCGAGCCGGCAGGCCAGCCGCTCGGCCGGCGAATCGGACATGCTCGCGAGGGGCGGCGAGGCGACCTCGAGCGTCGTCGCCACCGACGCGGCGGGATCGACCGCGCGCATGCGGGGCAGGATCTCGGCCGCCACGAAGGCTTCGAGCCGCGCCACCACCGCGTCGGGGTCGCCCCCCGGCACGGGACGGAACTCCCAATGGACGTCGCAGCGCCTTGCGACGATATTGACCGCCGTCCCGCCCCGGATCGTGCCGACATTGAGGGTCGTGCCCGGCGGGTCGAACGGGTCGTCGGGCGCCGCCTCGCGCGCCAGCTCGTCGGCGAGGCGCCCCAGGAACCCGACGATCTCGGCGGCGTAGGCGATGGCGTTCACCCCGGCGGCCGGGCGCGACGAATGGCCCTCGCGCCCCGTCACGGTCGTGGTCAGCACGCGGATGCCCTTGTGCGCGCCGACCACCTTCATGCCGGTCGGCTCGCCGACCACGACCAGGCGCGGGCGGGGCAGCGCCGTGCCGATCTCGGCGAGCATGCGCCGCACGCCGAGGCAGCCGACCTCCTCGTCATACGACAGCGCATAGTGGATCGGCGTGGCGAGGGGCGCGGCGGCATAGTCCGGCGCGGCGGCCAAAGCGCAGGCGATGAATCCCTTCATGTCGGCCGCGCCGCGCCCGTAGAGGCGCCCGTCACGCTCGGCCAGGGCGAACGGGTCGGTCGACCAGTCCTGGCCCGCCACCGGCACCACGTCGGTATGGCCCGACAGCGCGACCCCGCCGGCCGCGTCGGCCGGCCCCAGCGTCGCGAACAAATTGGCCTTGGTGCGGGCCTCGTCGTGCACCAGCCGCACCGTGGCGCCGTGGCGCTCCAGGTAATCCGCCACGAATTCGACCAGCGCCAGGTTGGACTTGGCCGAGGTCGTGTCGAACCCCACCAGCCGTTCCAGCATGTCGCGCGCGCCGATTCGTCTGCCCGCCATTGCAACTCCCCGGTGGCGCCGATGGTCGGCGAAATCGGGCCCTCTGTCTACGTGCCCCGCACCGGGCGAAAAATCCGTTGTCGCGGCCGCACGGGCGGCTATGTTGGCGCCCCCCTCCCGAAGGAGTGCCCCATGGCGGCCAAGACCGGATTCGAAGGCTTTTCCCGCACCAAATACGAGTACGAGCTGGCCGATCCGGCCAATCTCGCCGCTCTGCCGATGCAGGCCGGCAATTACATCTTCGCCCGGCGGGTCGCCGGCGCGCCGGACATCGTGTTCGCCGGCGAGACCGAGTCGCTGCGCGCGACGCTGGCCAACCATCCGCGCTGGCGCGAGGCGCAGGCCCGCCACCAGGCGCAATTCATCTATTACCATTTGAACCCCGTCGCGGGCCGGCGCCGGCTCGAGCTGCACGATCTGGTGCGCCGCCATGCCCCGCCGATGAATCCGCCCCCGCGCGTCGAAGAGGATTAGGCGAAGCGGCGGCGTCCGGCCGCCGGACGCTTGCCGCGGCGCGCCGCGGCGTATTTGATGGGGCCGCGGGACCCGGGCCGTCCCGCGGGCGGGAGTTGCGCAGCATGGCGAACGTCACCTCGGCCTTGCCCCGGTGGGCGGGGGGCACGGGCTGGCGCCTGTCCGGGGCGTCGGTGCGGAACCATGCGGTCCTGATCCTCGTCGCACTGCTGGTGCTGCTGCCGCTCGGCTTCCTCGTGCTCGGCAGCTTCTCGACGGCCAGCCTTCCGGCCGATTTCTCGTTCGACCAGATGGGATGGCGCAACTACGCCAACGTGTGGTTCGACCCCGGCACGTACCGCATCTTCGCCACCACCGTCGGCTATGTGGCGGGGGCGAGCACGGTCGGCATCGTGCTCGCGGCCGGCCTCGCCTGGCTGGTGGAGCGCACCAACATGCCGGGCAAGATCTGGGTCTATGCCGGCGTGCCGATGACGCTGGCCATGCCCGGCCTGCTGCAGGCGATGGCCTGGGTGCTGCTGCTCAGCCCCAACTCCGGCTTCGTCAACCTGGCGCTGATGGGCTGGCTCGGGCTCGACCGGGCGCCGATCGACATCTACTCGCTGCCCGGCATGGCGTTCGTCGAGGGGCTGCGGCTGGTGCCCACCGCATTCCTCATGCTGGTGCCGCTGCTGCGCTCGATGGACCCGGCGTTGGAGGAGGCGGCGGCGATCTCGGGCGCGGGGCCGGCGGCCGCGGTGCGGCGGGTGACGCTGGGGCTGCTGCTGCCCGGCATCGTGGCGGTGACGATCTACCAGGCGATCACCGCGCTCGAAGGGTTCGAGGTGCCGGGCATATTGGGCATGCCGGTCGGTCTGCACGTCTTCGCGACCAAGGTCTATATCGCGATCCAGGCGATCTCGGTGCTGCCGAGCTACGGCGAGGCGAACGCGCTCGGCATGCTCTATCTGCTGACCGGCGTGGCGGCGGCGCTCGCCTACTGGGCGGTGATCCGACGGTCGGAGCGCTACGCCGTGGTCACCGGCAAGGCGTACCGGCCGCGGGCGCTCGATCTCGGAAGGGGGCGCCACGCCGCGCTGGGGCTCGCGCTTCTCTACCTCGTGCTCGCGATCGGGCTGCCCTTCCTGGTGATGGTCTACGCGTCGCTGGTCAAGGTCCTGGCGCAGCCCTCGCTCCAGGTCTTCCAGACGATGAGCTTCGCGCACTATGTCGAGGTGTTCACCTTCCCGCGCTTCGCGCGGATGTTCCGCAACACCGCCGAGATGGTGGCGGCGACGGCGACCGCGACGACGGTGCTGTCTTTCGTCGTTTCGCTCGTGATCGTCCGCTCGCGCTTCTGGGGCCGGCGCCTGCTCGACCTGCTCGCCTTCATCCCGCACACGATCCCCGGCATCGTCGCCGGGCTCGCCTTCCTGTGGCTGTTCCTGATTCTCGGGATCTACGGGTCTTACTGGACGGTGGTGATCGGATTCACCATCGTGTTCATGGCCTACGGCACGCGGACCATGAATGCCGGCCTGCTGCAGATCCACAAGGACCTGGAGGACGCGTCCGCCGTGGCCGGCGCGCCGCCGCGCCACACGCTGTGGCGGGTGTTCCTGCCCTTGATGGCGCCGACCTTCGTTGGGCTATGGATCTGGGTGGTGCTGCTCTCGGTGCGCGTCGCCGGCCTGCCGCTGCTGCTCACCCAGGGGCCGGACAACCAGGTGCTGGCCGTGATGATCTGGAACATGTGGGACGAGGGCCAGATCGAGGACGTGGGCGCCATCGCCACGATGCTGATCGTCGCGCTGTTCGCCCTCGTCCTCGGCCTGCGCCTGCTTGGCTTCGGCCGGTCGCTGATCCAGTCGCGCTGAGGGTGCTCAGCGCGGCTTCTTGCCGCCGCGCGTGGCGCCGCCATACGACGCCCAGCGCTTCTGCCACGACTTCATCACCACCGGCATGTTGGCCAGGGCCTTCTCGTTGAGATAGGCCTTGCCGACGCCGTTCACCTCGTCGGGGAAGGCGGAGAAGCCGGGCTTGCCGCGCAGGTCGTTGTGCGACGGGCCGGTATTGTCGTAGGCGAAGCTGGCGAGCTGGCCCTCGCGGCTGAGGATCCAGTTGACGAACACCTTGCCCGCCGCCTCGTTCGGCGCGCCGCGCAGCACGGCGATGTCGGTGCCGTTCACCGCCACCGGGTCGGGGCAGTGATAGGCGATCTTCAGCCCCTGCTGGATCGCGGTCTGGGCCTGCGAATTGCTCTGCGGGATGGCCATGTCGAACTCGCCCAGGGATGCGACCTTCGAGATCGCGTTCAGCCGCTCGCGGCGAAGCTGCGGCTTCAGCTTGGTGAAGATCTTGTCCATGAACTTTTCGGCCCAGTCATTGCCGAACTTGGCCGCCATCGGCGCGATCCACACGTTGGCGTTGGTCGCCATGCCGACCCGCCCGTTCGACCAGCGCGGGTCCTCGACCAGCGCGTCCCAGGTCTTGGGCAGCTCATCCTTCTTCACCCGGCTGGGCACATAGGTCAGGCAATAGTTCTGGATGCGGTAGGCGACGGCGCGCCCCTTGCTGCCACTGAGCTCCTTGGGCACCGCCGCGTAGGCCGGCAGGTCCGAAATCTCGGCCAGGGCGTTCATCTTGTGGAACTCGTTCAGCAGCACGTCGATCGATGCCACCACGTCGCTCAGATACTCGCCGCGTTTCAGCGCCAGCAGCGGCACGAGGGCGCGTTCGTTGCCGACGCCGCGGAAATACTCGATCTTGATGTCCGGATAGCGCGCGTTGAACACCTTGGCGATGTTCTCGAAGTGCGATTGCAGCACCGTCATCCGCACGCGGACCTTGCCCTCCTTGTTCGCCGCGTCGAGCAGCCCCTTGGGCAAAGCGAGCTCGGCGTCGAGCCCGTTCATCGCGCTCTCTGCGACGCCGATCTTCTTCAGCGCCGCGCGCGTCTCGGCCGTCAGATTGTCGGCGTGGGCCGCGACGGCGAGCGTCATGGCGGAGATGGCGAACGCCGCCGCCACTGTCAGTCGGGAACGGGTCATGCGGTCCTCCCCTGGATAGGATGGCGGGTGCGCCCGCCCTTGATCGGCGAGCTTACCCGAGAACCCAGCGCGCGAGGGAGGCGAAAAGGAAGCCCAGTGCGGCGCCCGCCGCCGGCCCGACGATCCAGCCGCGCAGAATGGCGAGGATCACCTTGATCTCGATGGTCTCGCGCCCGCGGGCGAGGCCGGTGCCGGCCATCGCGCCGATCAGCGCCTGGTTCATCGAGGTGAAGTAGCCGAAGAACACCGCGGTGAGCACGACCAGCGCCTGGACGAGCTGAGCCGCGGTCGCCATCGGCAGGTCGAGCTTGACGACATCGAACGCCACCCGTTCGAGGAGCGGCTTGCCCCACGTCACCACCCCGACCGCCAGGCCGATGCCGCCGACCAGCCCGGCGAGGAACGGACCCGAGAAGCCGGTCGACAGGAACACCGCCGTCGCGTTCGACACGTCGTTCGCGCCCATGGTCAGCGACGCCGCCCCGCCGGCGATCACCAGCGCGTGCCCGACCATTCCGGCGGTGCCGCTGCGGGCGAAGCCGGGCATCGCATCGAACACCCTGGTGAACCCGTACCCCAGCGCCAGCGCGACGAACGGCGCCACCACCCACAGCACGGCGAGGCGGATCACCGTCGCCCACTGGATGGCGAAGCCGTAAGCCGCCCCCGCGCCGATGATGCAGAAGACCAGGATCTGGATCGTCGAGGTCGGGACCCGCCGCTGGGTGAAGAAGGTGGTCAGCAGGAATGCCGCGCCGATCACCGCGATCGCCGGCGCGGCATCCAGCCGGTCGGCCGCCAGGATGTTGTGGCCGATATTGAGCAACACCCGGTGGCTCAGCAAGGTCGCGCCGATCAGCGTCAGCGGCGCCATGATCCACAGCGCGCGGGCGAGCCCGATGCTGCGGGTCGCGTAGGGCATGCCCATGCAGGCGCCGGTGTAGTGCGCGCCCATGCTCCAGGCGAATGCCAATGCGACCAGCACGAGGAGTGCGTCGGCCAGGTTCATGCGGGTCCCCCGAACCGGCCGCGACCGGCTTCCATCCGCCAGTCTAGGACATCTTCCGCTCGGGCGGAATCGCGCCGGATCGCTTGCTGCGGGCGCGCGAGGCGGCCATGATCATGCCCGTCCATCCAGGGGGCCGCGCCATGCTGACCATTCCGAACCCGATCCAGATTCCCTGGGCCGCGCGCTCGCGGCTCATGCTCGAGACGGCGTCCGAGCTCGTCGCCGCCAGGGAGTGGTCCGACAAGCAGGTGATGATCCTGCTGCGCCCGCAGGGTGCCAGCGAATGGCGCCTGCGCTTCTATGCGAGCGACAGCCCGGTGTCGGTCGACGCGGTGGCGAGCGGCGAGGCCGACATCGCGATCTGCAATCCGGGCGGCGTGCTCGGCATGGCGCTGCGCGGGCGCGGTCCCTACAAGAAGCCAATCCCGCTGCGCGCGCTCATGGTCATCCCGCAGTTCGACCAGCTCGGCTTCGCGGTGACCGCCAAGACGGGCCTCAAGACGCTGGGCGACCTCAAGCGCACGAAATACCCGCTGCGCATTTCGCTCCGCGGCCAGCCGGACCATTCGGTCCACATGATCTGCAACCAGGTGCTGGCCGCGTATGGCATGTCGTTCGACGACATCGTGGGTTGGGGCGGCAAGATCGTCTACACCGACGGCATGCCCGACGGGCCGGACCGGCTGGGCGCCGTGCTTCGGGGCGAGCTCGACGCGGTGTGGGACGAGGCGCTGCCGGTCTTCGCGCCGCAAGCGCTGGAGCACGGGATGCGTTTCCTTGCGGTCGACGAGCCCGAGCTGAAATCGCTCGAGGCCGACGGGCTGATGCGCGCCAATATCACGCGCGAGGAATACCCCGCCCTCGATGCCGACGTCCCGACCGTCGATTTCTCGGGCTGGCCCGTCTTCTGCCTGGAAAGTGCGCCCGAGGAGATGATCTACCATTTCTGCGCCGGGCTGGAGGGGCGCAAGGACCGCATCCCGTGGTATGGCGAGGGGCCGATGGCGCTCGACCGGCTGTGCAAGGATTCGAAGGACGGGCCGCTCTACCTGCCGCTCCATCCGGGCGCCGAACGCTTCTGGCGGGAATGCGGCTACCTGTCCTAGGCCTCGCCGGATGATCAGGTCCTGGATCTTCGAGCTGTTCGCGGCGCCGGCCGAGCTCGCCGACCGGTTCGATCCCGCCGCCTCGCAGCGTTATTTCGACGCCCATCTCGATCTGTGGGCTTCGGCCGAGCCGGCGGGGTTCGACGGCATCTTCTTCAGCGAGCATCATTTCGGCCACACCTATTCGCCCGCGCCGAACCTGCTGATCGCCAACGTCGCGCTGCGCACCAAGTCTCTGCGGCTCGGCGTGATGGGGATGGTGCCGCCCTACCACACGCCGTGGCAGCTCGCCGAGGAGATCGGCATGCTCGACCATTTGACGCACGGCCGGCTGGAGATCGGCACCGCCGCCGGAATCCCGCAGGAGATGGCGCAGGTCGGGCTCGACCCGGAGGAGGCGCGCGCCCGCAACGACGAGGCGGTGGAGATCGTCGACAAGGCGCTGGCGGCGCCCGTCATCACGCACCGCGGAAAGTTCTGGAGCTTCGAGAATCTGCGCATCACCCCGCGCTGCATCCAGCAGCCGGCCCCGCCGCGCTGGGTGACGGTGATCAGCGTCGCGTCTGCGCGCAAGGCGGCGCGGCGCGGCGCCAAGATCTCGACGGGCTTCCATCCGCTGGACACGATCATCGAGATCTTCGACGCCTATCGCGAGGAGGCAACGAAGGCCGGGCGCGAGGCGGGGCCCGACGATTTCTGCATCCGCCGCCAGGTCAGCATGCTCGATGACGCCGCGGCGCTCGCGCGGCGGCGCGTCGATTATCGCCAGCGCATCAGGGTCGATCCGCGCGCCGACGTGCCCGGCCGGCCGGCCATCCTCGATTCGCCCACCCAGCATAGCTTCGCCATCGGCGACGATGAGTTCATCGCCGGCTCATCCGCCGCCGTCGCCGAGCAGATCGTCGACCAGTGCCGGCGCGCCGGGGCCGGCCACTTCGCCGCGATCTTCGACCGCTCGGTGCCGATCGAGGGGCTCACGGACTGGTACCGCCAGTTCGGGGCGGAGGTGATCCCGGTGCTGCGCCGCGCCGAACTGTAGCCATCGCTCGCGGGCGGCGGCGGTTGCGCGCCGTATGCCAAGTCTCGATGATCTGAACCTATGCCGTCATTGCGACCCGCGAGCTTGCGCTGCGGGGAAGCAATCCAGGGCTGTGCCAAGGTTTCTGGATTGCTTCGTCGCTGCGCTCCTCGCAATGACGATCCCATTAGAGCGAAGATCAACTTCGCATTAGAGCAAGATCGGGTCAGTCGGAAACGGTCGACATATCCTCCCCCTGCAAGGGGGACGTCGACCGCGCGAGCGGCGCTCCATCGCCAATGGATTTAACGTAAACCGAACGCGCATTAACGCCCGGGACGGGGAAGCTGCAGCCCGCGGATGGCGATGGCGTTGCGCTGCATCTCCGCGGTGCCGCCGCCGACCACGCCCATGATCGAATGGCGCAGCACCTGCTCCATCTGGCCGAGCGGCGCGGACGCCGCGTCCTCGGACAGGAGCCCGCCCGAGCCGAGAATGTCCATCGCCGCCTCGCTCAGCCGCTCCTGCAGCTCGCCGGCGAACACCTTGCTCATCGCCGCCTCGTAGGGCAGCGGCTTGCCCTCGGCCACCAGCCGCGCGTTGCGCAGGGTGAACTGGCGCGCCACCTCGATCTCGGCGGCGAGCCCGCCGATCCGGTCGCGGATCACGGGGTCGTCGCGCAGCCGCTTGCCGCCGACCTCGGCGGTCTTGACGTAGTCGGTGAGCTGGCCGAACACGCACTGCAGATGGGCGACCATCGTGCCGATCATCACCCGCTCGGCCGCCAGCGCGCCGATGATGATCCGCCAGCCGTCATTGACCGCGCCCACCATGTTGCGCGCCGGGATGCGCACGTCGTCGTAGAACGTCGCCGAGAAGGTCTTGCCGTACATGGCGAAGCTCGGCCGGATGGTGATGCCCTTGCTGTCCAGCGGCATCAGGAACACGCTGATCCCGGCATGCTTCGGCTTGGCGTCGGGATCGGTGCGGACGGCGAGCCACGACCATTCCGCCTTGTCGCCGCCGGTCGACCACAGCTTCTGGCCGTTGATGACATAGTCGTCGCCGTCGCGCTTCGCGCTGGTGCGCAGCGAGGCCAGGTCCGAGCCCGCCTCCGGCTCGGAATAGTGCAGCGCGAAGGAGCGCTCGCCGGCGAGGAACAGCGGCAGGAACTCCTTCTTCTGCTCCTCGGTGCCGTGCTGGATCAGCGCCGGCCCGACGATGGTCTCGCCCACGTTGTGGAAGCCGGTCGGGGCCTCGGCGAACTGCATCTCCTCGATGAAGGCGAGCTGTTCGGCCGGGCTTTTCGCGGCGCCGCCGGCTTCCTTCGGCCAGCCGAGCCCGATCCAGCCCTTTCGGCCCAGCTCCCTGGAGAATTCGGGGTCGCGGCCGCGGTCCTTGAAGGGCAGGCGGTCGTGCGCCGCCTTGCGCTTCGCGGTCCAGTGGGTGGCCAGCCATTGGCGCACCTCCTCGCGGAACGCCTTGACGGCTGGGTCCGTGTCGTGGGCGGGCAGAACGGTCATCGGTCGGTCCTTCGTCTCAGTCCGCGGCGCCAAGCAGGTAGTCGGCCAGCGCGGCACGCGCGGCGGGCGCGCCCCCGAACCGCACAAGGTCGGCATGGACGCGGCGGAAATGGCGGGGCGCCTCGTGCTCCTCGGCATAGCCGATAGCGCCCAGCGCGTGATGCGCCTCGAGCATCGTCTGGCGCAGGGCGGGCCCGGCGAAGGCCAGCGCCGCCTGGGCGAAGACGCGCCACGATTCGTCGCCGCGGTCGTAGGCGGCCGCCGCGCCGTCGATGGCGAGGCCGGCGCCGTCGAGGTTGATCTTGCAGGTGGCGAGCTTGTGCTGGATTGCCTGGAACGTGCCGATCAGCTGGCCGAACTGGCGGCGCAGCTTGGCGTGATCGAGCGCCAGATCGAAGGCGCGCTCGACCGCGCCGAAAGCCCGCGCCGCGCTGGCAAGGCGCAGCACAGTGGCCGCATCCTCGATCCGGCCGGCGGGAAGCGGCACGAACGCCTCCGGGCGCGCGGCGAATGCCACCTCGCTCAAGGGCGGCACGGCCAGCCCGGGGGTCGCCGTCACCTCGACGCCCGGCGCGCCGGCGGCGACGATCGCGCAGCCTTCCGGCGCGTCGGTCAGCACGAGGAAATGGGTCGCCGCCGCAGCGTCCTCGACGAACCGGACCGTGCCGTTGAGCGAGCCATTCGCGAACTCGGCCCCGCCGGCCGCCGCGTCCCCGTCGAAACCGCCGAGCGCGACGGCGACGGAGGCCGAGCCGTCGCGCAGCCCGGCCAGAAGCGCCTTCGCCGCGGCGTCGTCGGCGCCGGCCAGCAGCAGGTTCGCGCAGACCGCGCCCGGCAGCGGCGCGGGGCAGGAGGCGCGGCCCATCTCCTGGAATACCAGCAGGATCTCGCGCAGCCCCGCCTCGTCGGGGTCGGTGCCCAGCGCCGTCAGGCCCTGAGCGGCGCAGGCGCCCCAGATCGTGCCCACCGCCGCCGGATCGGACGCGCGCTCGACGGCGCCCTCGACCGGCCAGCGCGCCTCGAGCAGCCCGCGCACCGAGTTGCGCAGGAGTTGGCGTTCCTCCTCGGAAATGCCGGCCGAATGTTCCATGAGACCTCGCCTCGTTCGATGACGGGGCCGATTATCGCGCCGCGCGGCCCGGCTTCGCAACCGGTAGGACGCTCGGCGCCCGATGGTGTAGTTTTGCCCGATCCGATAGAAGAGAGGACGTCCATGCCCGAGACCTTCGTTGCCGCCAACAAGTGCGTGACGGTCGAGATCGACGACGACCAGATCGCCTGGGTGACGCTGAACCGCCCCGAGAAGCGCAACGCGATCAGCCCGTCTTTGTCCGACGACATGCAGGAGGCGCTCGACCGCGTCGAGCACGACGAGAACGTCAAGGTGGTGGTGCTGACGGGGGCGGGCGACGCGTACTCCGCCGGGATGGACCTCAAGGAGTTCTTCCGCGCGTCCGACAACCTGACGCCGGAGAAGCGGGCGGCGTTCGGCCGGTCGAGCGCTTGGCAATGGCGCCGGCTGCGCTTCTTCCTCAAGCCGACGGTGTGCATGGTGAATGGCTGGTGCTTCGGCGCCGGGTTCAACTCGATGATCGCGTGCGACCTCGCCGTCGCGGCGGACGAGGCGCAGTTCGGCCTCAGCGAGATCAACTGGGGCATGATCCCGGCCGGCAACGTGCTGAAGAACGTGTGCTCGGTGATGAATGCGCGCGACGCGATGTACTACACGATCACGGCCGAGACGTTCGACGGCAAGCAGGCCAAGGAAATGGGCGTGGTGAACGAATCGGTGCCGCGCGCCCGGCTCAAGGAGCGCGTGCGCGAGGTCGCCAAGGTGCTGGCCGAGAAGAACGTGATGGCGATGCGCGCCTGCAAGTTCGCCGTCAAGCGCGTCGACGAGATGTCGTGGGACGATGCGGACGACTATCTGATGGCGAAGCTCGACCAGATGCGCTTCCACGACGCCGAGAAGGGGCGCGAGAGGGGCATGCGCCAGTTCCTCGACGAGAAGACCTACCGGCCCGGCCTGGGCAACTATGACAAGTCCCGCTAGCGCGCTCGCCCGCGTCGTCCGCCCGCGCTCGGTCGCGGTCGTCGGCGCATCGCCCGACCCGTCCTCGATGGGCGGCGGCGTGGTGGCGAACCTCGACCGGTTCGGCTATCGCGGCGAGATCCACCTGGTCAACCGCAACCGGACCGAGATCAACGGCCGGCCCTGCGTCGCCAGCGTCGACCAGCTTCCCGAGGGGATCGACGTCGTCGGCATCCTGGTGCCCCAGGCGGGCATCCGCGAGGCTATCGCCGCCGCCGCGCGGCGCAAGGCGGGCGCGGTCGTCGTCTACGCCGCGGGCTTCGCCGAGATGGGCGAGCTGGGCCGCGACGAGCAGGCGGAGCTCGCCACGCTCGCGCGGTCCGGCGGCATGCGGCTGATGGGGCCGAACGGCATCGGCTTCGTCAATTATGTCGACGGCATCCCGCTGACCTTCGAGCCCATCCCGCCGCCCGAGCCCGGCATCGTCCCGGCGGTCGGCATCGTCGCCCAGTCGGGCGCGATGGAGACCAACATGCGGGTCGCCATGCTGGCCAAGGGGGTGGGCGTCAGCTATGCCTTCTCGACCGGCAACGAGGCCGATCTGGGCGCCGAGGACTTCCTCGAGTTCCTCATCGACGACCCGGCGACACGCGTCATCATGGCGTTTGCCGAGCAGTTCCGCCACCCGCGCCGCATGCTGGCCGCCGCCGCCCGCGCGCGCGAGGCGAACAAGCCCATCGTGCTGATGCATCCCGGGCGCAGCGCGCGCTCGCGCGCCTCGGCCTTGTCGCACACGGGCGCGCTCGCCGGCGACCACGACGTGATGGCGACGCTGGTGCGGCGCGAGGCGGTGGCGCTGGTCGACACGTTCGAGGAGCTGGTCGACGCGGCCGAGCTCCTGGTGCGCTTCCCGAAGGCGCCGGCCAAGGGCTGCTCGATCATCACCAACTCGGGCGCGTTCAAGGGCTACGCGCTCGACTTCGCCGAGACGATCGGGCTCGACCTGCCGCTGCTCGGCCCCGCGACGGCCGCCGCCGTCAAGGAGGTGATTCCGCCCTTCGCCACGGTCGACAACCCGCTCGACGTGACCGCCCAGACCATGCGCGACCCCACCATCCTCGGCCGGTCGGCGACGCACCTTCTGGCCGACGACGCGGTGGGCAGCCTGATCGCCGCGATGATCGTCGGCGCGCACCACAACGCGCTGGAGCGGATGGAGCATTTCCTTTCGCTTGCCGCCGAGTCCGAAAAGCCGCTGGTGATCGCGGCACTCGGCGACGAGGCGCCGCTGGCGACGGGCATCGTCGAGGCAATCCGCGCGCGCGGCGTGCCGTTCTATCGCTCGCCGGAGCGGGCCATGCGCGCGATGGCGCACGTCGTGCGCTACGCCCGCGCGCTGGAGGAGCGGGCGCGGCGCGCGCCGACGGCGGCGCTGCCCGACCTCGCCATCCCGCCCGGCGCCAGCGCCGAGTGGCGCGGCAAGGAGGTGCTGCGCGCGCTCGCCGTCCCGGTGCCCGAGGGGGCGCTGGCGCGGAGCGCGGCGGAGGCGGGCGAGATCGCGGCGCGCATCGGCTATCCCGTGGTCCTGAAGGCCCAGGCCGCGGACCTGCCGCACAAGACGGATGCGGGCGGGGTGATCGTCAACATCGCCGATGCGGCCGCGCTCGCCGCCGCCTGGGACCGGCTCCAGGCCAACGTCCGCGCCGCGCGGCCCGACGTGACGCTCGACGGCGTGCTGGTCGAGAAGATGGGCGAGCCCGGCCTCGAAATCATCGTCGGCGCGCGGCGCGATCCCGGGTGGGGACCGGTGGTGATGGTCGGGCTGGGCGGTGTGTGGATCGAGGCGCTGGGCGACGTGCGCCTGCTGCCCACCGACCTGACCGAGGACCAGATCGCCGCCGAGCTCGGCCGGCTCAAGGGGGCCAGGCTCCTCGAGGGGATGCGCAACTCGCCCCGGGCCGACGTCGCGGCGCTCGCCGGTGTTGTGGCGAAGGTCGCGGCGCTGATGAACGCGCGGCCGGAGATCGCCGAGATCGACATCAACCCGCTGGTCGTCCACCCGAAGGGCGCCGTCGCGCTCGACGTGCTGATCGTCGCGGCGTGAGGCTCTGGCGATCACCGCCAGGGCCAGCCCGCGCGTGCCCGGGGCGGGCGCCGGTTAATGGCGCGGCGGAAGGCCGATCCGGCCGGCCCGAGCTTGCCGCCGGTTGACTTTCGCCATCGCGCGGGCTACAGCGACCGGCCTCAAGGGATACCGCTTCATGTCCGACCTTCCGCGCATTGCCGTGATCGGGCTCGGCTACGTCGGCCTGCCGCTCGCCGTCGGGCTCGCCCGGCACTATCCCGTCACCGGGTTCGATATCGACGCCAAGCGCATCGCCGAGCTGAAGGCCGGCCGCGACCGGACCGGCGAGATCGACGCGGCCCGCCTGCGCGCCTCGACCCTCGCCCTGGCGAGCGAGATCGAGGCAATCCGTGGCGACGACGTCTACATCGTCACCGTGCCGACGCCGGTCACCGCCGACAACCAGCCCGACCTGGGCGCCGTGCGCGCCGCATCGCGCACCGTCGGCCAGGCGATGGCGAAGGGCGCCATCGTGGTCTACGAGTCCACGGTCTATCCCGGCGTCACCGAGGAGATCTGCGGTCCGGAGCTCGAGGCCGCCTCGGGCCTGAAATGCGGCCGGGACTTCTTCCTCGGCTACTCGCCCGAGCGCATCAACCCCGGCGACCGCGAGCACACCGTCGACCGCATCACCAAGGTGGTGGCCGGGCAGACGCCGGAGGTGACGCAGAAGCTGGCCGAGATCTACGGCAACCTGACCTCGGGCGGCGTGTTCCTCGCGCGCGACATCCGCACCGCCGAGGCGGCCAAGGTGATCGAGAACGCCCAGCGCGACATCAACATCGCCTTCATCAACGAGGTGACGGCGATCTTCCAGAAGATGGGCATGTCGGTCTACGACGTGCTCGAGGCCGCCAACACCAAGTGGAACTTCCTGCGCTTCGCGCCCGGCCTGGTGGGCGGCCATTGCATCGGCGTCGACCCGTTCTACCTGGCGCACGCGGCGGCGGCGATCGGCCACCACCCGGAGATCATCCTGGCGGGCCGGCGCATCAATGACGGGATGGGCGGGTTCATCGCCGAATGCATCGCGCGCGAGCTTGCGCTCAAGGGCAAAGGGGCGGGCGCGAGGGTCCTGGTGCTTGGCCTCACCTTCAAGGAGAACGTCCCCGACCTGCGCAACAGCCACGTGGTCGACGTGATCCGCGGGCTGCGCGCGCGCGGCTTCGAGGTCGAGGTGCACGACCCCTATGCCGACCCCGGCGAGGCGAAGCACGAGTACGACATCGATCTGCGCCCGACGCTGGACGGCGCGACCGGCTTCGACTGCGTCGTGGGCGCGGTGCCGCACGCGCCCTACGTCGCCTTCACCCCCGAGACCTTCGTCGGTTTGCTGAAGCCCGGCGGGCTCGTTGCCGACATCAAGGGCATGTGGCGCAAGTCCGCCCTGCCGGACGGCTACGGCCGCTGGGGGCTGTAGGGAAAGAACCCTCCCGCCGTTTAGCCACTCTTGTCACCCCGGACGGCGCGCGAAGCGCGTCGATCCGGGGCCCATCTCACCGCATCTTTGACGCTCGAACATGGGTCCCGGGTCTGCGGCGCACCATTTCATGCTGCGCCGCGCCCGGGATGACAGTGGGGTCTTTGCTACCGCTTCTTCTTCGCCGGCGCCTTGCGGGCGGGGGCCTTGCGGGCGGTGGAGGGCTTGGACGTGCGCGCGGCGGAGGCGCGCTTGGTGCGGCCCTTGCCCTTGGCCGAGTTGGGACTCACCACCGACTGGTAGCCGGGGCGATACTTCTTGCCGTCGATGAAGTCGTTGATGCCGCGCGCGCGGGTGTTCTCGGCGTCGCGGAAGCGCAGCTGCTCCGACTTCGCCTGCAGGTAGTCGTAGGCGTGCTCGATCGGCATGTCGCGCACCATGCGGATCGCCTCCTTGGTGGCCTGCACGGCGGCGAGCGGCTTCGACATCAAAAGCTTGGCGAGCTTCACCGTCTCGGCGCGCAGCTTCGCCCGCGGCACCGATTTGGTGACGACGCCCAGCGCCTCGGCCTCCTTGCCGGTGAAGGTCTCGCCGGTGCAGGCGTAGTACAGCGCCTTGCGGTAGTTCATCATCTCGCACACGACCTTGGAGACCAGCCCGCCGGGCAGGATGCCCCAATTGATCTCGCACAGGCCGAATGTCGCGTCGTCGGCGGCGATGGCAAAGTCGCACGCGGCGAGCGGCGTGAACCCGCCGCCGAAGCAGAACCCGTTCACCATGGCGATGGTCGGCTTCGACATGCCCGACAGGCGGTACCAGTTCCACGACCGGTCGGCGTCGCGCGCGCGCAGCCGGCCCGCGGGGTCGTTGTCGAGCGCGCGGAAGAATTCCTTGAGGTCCATGCCGGCGGTCCAGGCCGGGCCCTTGCCGGTCAGCACGACGACCTTCACCTTGTCGTCGCCCGCGATCTCGGCCATCAGGTCGACCATGTCGAAGCAGAGCTGCGGGCTCATCGCGTTGCGCTTCTCCGGCCGGTTGAAATAGACCCAGCCGATGCCGTCCTCGTTCTCGAACAGCACGGTCTCGTATTTGCGGTAGGCCATCTTCGTATCCCCTCGCTTTCTCATGCCGCGGTCACGGCGCGGGCTTGGCATCTATCAGAACGAACATCACGGTGCACGGCTTGTCGGTGCGGTTCGACCAGGCGTGGTTGGTGCCACGCTGGATCAGGACGTCGCCCTGCTTCATTAGCACCTCGCCCTCGTCCATCAGGGCGTAGATCTCGCCTTCCAGCACGATGACATAGTCGATCGTGTCGGTCTTGTGGAAGCCCGGATGGCGCGGCTGGCCGCGGTCGAGCGCCTTGTCCGCGCCCATGGCGTGGAACGCCGCCTCTCGGTCGTAGCTCGCGAAGCGCTCCTTGTCCGGGCGGTATTCGATGATGCGGAACACGCTGCCGTTCGGGGGCGGCAGGATTCCGAACTTGTGGTCCATCACCTCGTCGTTGCCGGCGTTCGAGGCCGGCGCCTCGCGCGTCTCCCACAGCTCGGTCACGGTGGGCGCGCCGGGGGCGGGGGTGAACACGAAGGGCGAGGCGTCGTCCATGACGAACACTGACCTGCCTTCGCCATTGTGGCCGGTGACGATCCGGCGCACGGGTTTGGCCATGCTTTTCCTCGATCCCCCGAACCCCGTTCGCCCTTCGATACGCGCCTTCGGCGCACTCAGGGCGAACGGGCTGTGTTCGACGTTCGCGCTTCGATACGCGGCCTCGCGTGGCTCGGCCGCACTCAGCACGAACGGTGTTCTTCGCGCGTCAGTCGACCTTCACCGCGCCGAGGCCCGGGCGGTATTCCTTCTTGTCGATGAACTTCTCGATGCCCTGGTCGCGCGCGTGCTTCTGGTCGACGAAGCGCAGCGCGGTGTTCTTGACCGCCAGGTACTCGTAGGCGGCCGGCACGTCCATGGTTCCGACATAGCGCAGCGCCTGCTTGGTGTAGGCGAGCGCCATCGGCGGCTTCTCCATCAGCTCCTTGGCGAGCTTGACGGTCTCCTCGCGCAATTTGTCCTTCGGCACCGAGTAGTTGATCAGCTTCATCTCGGCGGCCTGCTTGCCGTTAAACGGCCGGCCGGTCATGGCGTAGAACATGCCGTCGCGGGTCGCCATCATGTCGGCGACGACCTTGGAGACGAGGCCGCCCGGGATGATGCCCCAGTTCACCTCGCTGAGACCGAAGGTCGCCTCGTCGGCGGCGACGGCCAGGTCGCAGGCGCACAGCGGCACGAATGCGCCGCCGAAGCAGTAGCCGTGCACCATGGCGATGGTCGGCTTGCGGCAGTTGGTGATGCATTCCCACTGCCAGCGCTTGTTGGCCATCCAGGCGCGGAACTGGTTGTCCGGCCGGTTGTCGTTGGCGCGGAAATACTCCTTCAGGTCCATGCCCGCGCTCCAGGCCGGGCCCTCGCCCGCCAGGATGATGACCTTGGTCTCCTCGTCGGTCTCGTACTTCATCCAGGCCTGCTCCATGTCGAAGCAGAGCTGCGGGCTCATCGCGTTCCGCTTCTCCGGCCGGTTGAAGTAGATCCAGGTGATGCCGTCTTCCTTCTCGACCTTGACGGTTTCGTAGGTGTCAGCGGTGGTGGCCATGCGTCTCGCCTTTCGTTGGGTTTTTCGGGGTGAAATTCAGCGCTGGCGCGCCGTGATCTTCTGGCCGAGGAAGCCGGTCATGATTTCGCCGGTCAGCACGTCGGATTCGATCAGGAACACCAGCGTCTGCGCCACGTCCTCGGGCGTGTTGACGCGCTTGAGCGGCGCGGTGTTGATGACCGAGCTCTTGGCCTTCTCGTAGGCCTCGTCGCCCAGGAGGCCGCGCATCCAGCGCCCGTCGATGAAGCCCGGCGCGACGGCATTCACGCGGATGCCCTCGGGCCCGAGGTTGCGGGCGAGCGCGGTGACCAGCACGTTGATCGCGCCCTTCGACGCCGAGTAGGCCATGCAGCTTCCGGTGCCGTCGATCGCGCCGAGCGCGGAGACGATCCCGACGGCGCCCTCGCCCTGCTTGCGCATGTAGGGCAGGGCCGCGCGGATCGCCTGGTAGGTGCCGATCGTGTTGACCGCGTAGATGTCGAGGAAGTCCTGCGCCGACAACTCCTCCATGTCCTGCGACGGCACCTTCTTGGTGCGTCCGGCCGAACACACGACGATGTCGAGGCGGCCCCAGCGCTTCGCCGCGTCGTCGGCCATGCGCCGGCAATCCTCGTCCTTCGAGACGTCGGCGCGGCACAGCATGGTGTCGACCTGGAAGGCGCGGCACGCGGCCTCGGTCTCTTTCGCCTCCGCCTCGGACTTCGTGTAGTTGATGACGACGTTGCAGCCCTTCGAGGCCAGAAGCCGCGCCGTGGCGGCGCCCACCCCCGTCGCCGAGCCGGTGATGACCGCGGCGCGTCCCTTCACATCCATTGGCGTTTCCCCTGTTCTTCGGCGCCATTCTAACCGAGGAACGCGCTTTGGCGAGGGGCGGAATTCGCTCCCGGTCACAGCTGTGACCGGTCGTTCACAAGGCGGAACGGCGCGCCGAAAGGGTGCGTTGGCCAGACAGTGGTAACGACGAAAGGAGAATGAGCATGCGCAAGATGCTTATGCTGACGGCGGCTCCGCTCCTGGCGAGTACGCTTGCGGCGGGCCCCGCGCTGGCGTGGGACAATCACCAGGCCAACACGGCGGCGCAGGCGAACGTGAACACTGCCGCAAATGCGGACGCGAATTCGAACGCCAATACCGACGCCGCCTATGGCGACAACCAGACGTCGGACGCGCAGCAGACCCTTCAGAACGCCGCGAACGTCGTGGCGAAGATGAAGTCGGATCCGGACATGGCGCGCCTTCTGCAAAAGGCGCAGGGCGTGTTCGTGATTCCGCATCTTTGGAAGGGCGGCTTCATCATCGGCGGCACCGGCGGCGAGGGCGTGCTTCTGGTCCGCCGTGACGGCCAGTGGACGAATCCTGTCTTCTACGGCGTGGGCTCCGTCACGTTCGGCGCGCAGGCCGGTGGCGCCGAAGGCGCGGTGGCTTTCGTGCTGATGACCCCGAAGGCGGTCAACAGCTTCACCGGGCGCAACAACTTCTCGCTCAACGCCAATGCCGGGCTGACCATCGTCAACTATTCGGCGAAGGGTCAGGTCACGGCCGGCAAGGGCGATGTGGTGACCTGGTCGAACCAGGGCGGCCTGTATGCGGGCGCCACGGTTTCGGGCGCGGACGTCAGCCCCGATGATTTCATGAATCAGGCGTTCTACGGCAAGAAGGTCGACCCGAAGAACATCCTGGCGGGCGACGTGCCGAACCGCCGGCAGAATCCGCTGCAGTCCCAGCTTCCGGGCTGAGGCAGTCCGCGGTTTTGCGGTAAGCGAACGGGCGGCGGTCCCCCAGGGGCCGCCGCTTCGCGCGCGGACCGTGTGACCAGGGGCGGGTGCGCGGAACCGTCGCGCGCGGGGCCCCGTTGGCCGATCACAGGAGCAATGGAGGACTGGACATGCGCAAGATCCTTCTCGCTGGCGCGTCGCTGGCGCTGGCCGCCGGCCTCGCCATGCCGGGCGCGCCCGCCCGCGCCGAGATCGTCCACACCGTCTATGGCGCTCGGCCCGTCACCAGCTTCGGCCGTCGCGTCTCCGCCCAGCAGCATCTGGTGCTGCAAGCCGGGGATGTGGTGCGCCAGATGAAGGCGGACAGCCGGCTCGCGGCGCTGGTGCGCCGCGCCAAGGGCGTGTTCGTCATCCCAGGCACGGGGCGCACCCTGGCCGGTGCGCCGGGCACGCCGGGCGTGGCGCTGGCTCGTCACGGGAGCTGGACCGGCCCCGCCTTCTTCAACGTATCGGGCACCGGCATGCACGGCCCGGTGGTGGTCCTGCTGATGGACGAGGCGGCCGTGCAGCGATTCATGGCGCCGGGTCGGATCGCCTTGGGGCCGCGCACCCGGCTCCGGGTCGTCGACGCCGCCGCGCTGGACCGGCGCCAAGGCGCGATCCGTGCCGATGCGATCGTCTGGTCGCCGCGCGGGAGCGACATCGCCGGCACGCTCGGGCGCACGGTGATCGAATCCAGCCCCGAGGACGACCGCGCCTACTACAACTACGACGTCACCGCGCGCGAGGTATTGGCGGACCGGGCGCCCAGCCCGAACGCCCGCCTTCTCTGGGACCAACTCGAAAGCTGACAGCCGGAAGGGACAGCGGCTGCCGACGCAGCCGCCGTCCCCGCCCGCGGCGGGCCACAGTAAAGTCACGCAGCCCCGGCGCGGCGGACAGATCTAGCCTTTTCAATCGGTTGCGGATCGTTGCTGCGTACGGTGCGGCGGCGATCTCTTGCGGCCGTCCCGCGAACATAGTAGGAACACCCTTTCGCCATAATCCTGCGGGAGATTGGGAATAGGTTCACGCGTCGAGGTCTTGGGAAAGGCCGGGGGGAGGGGTCCACCAATACCTGAATCGCCCCTGTTAGGTCTTTGATTTTACTCCAACTCCCATTGACACCCAAATTTGCCCATGCTATCCCAACCTGTCCCAAGCCTGCAGCGTGCCGGGACGGGACCCGCGGCCGGTTGCCTCGAGAAGCGCCGGATCGCGCGTCGGGGGAACGGGTTTGGACGGGTTTGCGTCGAACTACACGAACAAGATCGACCGCAAGGGGCGCGTCTCGGTGCCCTCGGCCTGGCGGGCGACCCTGGCGACGCGTGGCCAGAACAGCATCGTCGTGTACCCCTCCGTCACGGTTACCGCGCTCGAGGCGTTCGGCCGCGACACGCTGGACCTGATCACCGCGAAGCGGCTGGACCGCACCCTGGCGGACGGCAACTTCTCCGCGCCGCTGGCTGGCCGTGGCCGCGACGACCTGGTCGATTTCATCCTGGGCGAGCTGCGCGACCTGCCGTTCGACGGCGAGGGGCGCATCGTGCTGCCGCGCCCGATGGCCGAGCAGGTGGGCATCGAGGACGAGGTGACGTTCGTCGGCCGCGGCGAAGCCTTCCAGCTCTGGCAGCCGGCGGCCTACCGCGCCCAGCGCGACGCCGTGGCGGCGCGCCTGCGCGCCCAGCTGGCCGGCGCGGCCGGCGGGGGCGGGCAATGAACGGCCACCATCCCGTCCTGCTCGACGAGGTGCTGGCGGCGCTCGCCCCGCGCGACGGCGGCGTCTATGTCGACGGCACGTTCGGCGCCGGCGGCTATGCGCGCGGCATCCTGGACGCGGCCGACTGCGCCGTGTGGGGCATCGACCGCGACCCTGACGCGGTCGCGCTCGGCGCCGCACTGGCGGATTCCTATCGCGGCCGGCTCACCGTCATCGGCGGGCGGTTCGGCGACATGCGCGCGCTGCTCGGCGCGCGCGGCGTCGACAAGGTCGACGGCATCGCGCTCGATGTCGGCGTGTCCTCGCCGCAGCTCGACATCGCCGAGCGCGGGTTCTCGTTCCGCCTCGACGGTCCGCTCGACATGCGGATGGAGCGGACGGGCACCAGCGCGGCCGACCTGGTCAACGCGCTGCCCGAGGCCGAGCTCGCCGACATCCTGTTCCGCTACGGCGAGGAGCGCGCCTCGCGCCGCATCGCCCGCGCCATCGTCGCCGCCCGCCGCGAGGCGCCGATCACCCGCACCGGCGCGCTCGCCGAGCTGGTGCGCCGCGCCGCGCCGCCGGCGAAGCGCGGCCCCGCCCGCATCGATCCCGCCACGCGCACCTTCCAGGCGCTGCGCATCGTGGTGAACGACGAGCTGGGCGAGCTCGCCCGCGCGCTCGCCGCGGCCGAGGCGCTGCTCGCCGCCGGCGGGCGGCTCGTCGTCGTCACGTTCCATTCGCTCGAGGACCGCGAGGTGAAGGAGTTCCTGCGCGCCCGGTCCGGGGCGGCGCCGCGCGGCTCGCGCCACCTGCCGGCGCCGGACCGCCAGCGTGCGGCCGCGACCTTCCGCCCGCTGCACCGCCAGCCGGTGCGTCCGGGCGCGGCCGAGCTCGCGGCCAACCCGCGCGCCCGTTCGGCGCGGCTGCGCGCCGCCGAGCGCACCGCCGCGCCCGCCGCGGGGGAGGGGGCGGCATGACCCTGCGTTCCACCATCATGTGGCTCGCCCTCACGGTCGCCGCCGGCACGGCGCTCTACGTGGTCAAGCATCAGGTGCACGACCTCGAGGACCGGCTCGCCGTGCTCGACATCCAGGTGCAAAAGGACCGCGACGCCATCCATGTGCTGCATGCCGAGTGGGCCTATGTCACCCAGCCGGCGCGCCTTGCCGAGCTGGTGCGGAACCATCTCGAACTGGTGACGCCCCAGCCCGACCAGATCGTCACCTCGATCGAGCGCCTCCCGTTCGCGCTGCCGACGGACGAGGCGCCCGCCGGCACGCTCGGCGGCGCGATGGGCCCGATGACGACGGCGAGGTCGATGCGATGACCGGTACCGGCCGCCAGTCCGCCGCTGCAATCGTGCCGCGCCACGTGATCGACCGCGCGCGCAGCCGCATCCTGGTGGGCGGCGTGGTGGTGTTCGCCGCGTTCCTCGCCGTCGGGCTGCGCCTCGCCGACCTTACCCTGCTGCACGGCGACGACCCGGCCCTCGCCGCCATCGATTCGGGCGGCGCGGCCGATGCCGGCGGGCGTGCGGACATCGTCGACCGCGACGGGCGGCTGCTCGCCACCTCGCTCGCCACCGCCTCGCTCTATGCCGACGCGCGGGTCGTGCGCGAGCCGGCGAAGGCGGCGGCGGAGCTGGCCAGCCTGCTGCCCGACCTCGACCGGGCGAAGACGGCGGCGCTGCTCGCGTCGAACCGGCCCTTCGTGTGGATCCGCCGCGCCCTGACGCCGCGCCAGGAGTACGAGGTCAACCGGCTCGGCATTCCCGGGCTCGACTTCAAGCGCGAGGAGCGGCGCGTCTACCCGATGGGCTCGCTCGCCGCCCACGTGCTCGGCTTCACCGACGTCGACGGGCACGGCATCGCCGGCGTCGAGATGGCGCTGGGCAAGACGCTGCGCGCCGACGACGGGCCGCTGCGCCTGTCGATCGACGCGCGCATTCAGAACGTGATGGCCGAGGCGCTGAGCCGCGCCGTCGACGAGTTCCACGCGGTGGGCGCGGCCGGCATCGTGATGAACGTGCGGAACGGCGAGGTGGTGGCGCTGGCCTCGGTGCCGACCTACGACCCCAACCGGCCGGGCGACATCTCCAAGGACGCGCTGTTCAACCGCGCGACGCTGGGCGTGTACGAGATGGGCTCCACCTTCAAGGTGATGACGCTCGCCATGGCCCTCGACGACGGCGTCGCGACCCTCGCCTCCAGCTACGACGCGACCAAGCCGATCCACGTCGCGCGCTTCACCATCAACGACTACCACGCGGAACGGCGCTGGCTGACCCTGCCGGAGATCTTCGCCCATTCGTCCAACATCGGGGCGGCGCGCATCGCGCTCGCGGTCGGCGGCACGGCGCAGCAGGCGTTCCTGCGGAAGATCGGCATGCTGGGCGTCTCGCCGATCGAGCTGCCCGAGGTCGGCCGCCCGCTGGTGCCCGACCGGTGGGGCGAGATCGCCACCATGACGGTCGGGTTTGGCCACGGCATCTCGGTCACGCCCATCCAGCTCGCCTCGGCGGTCTCGGCGGTGGTGAATGGCGGGATCCTGTATCCGCCGACCATCCTGCGTCGGCCCGAGGGGCGCGACGCTGGTCGGGCGGCGGGTCGTCTCGCCGCGCACCTCGGCCGAGATGCGCAAGCTGTTCCGCCTGGTCGTCACCGACGGCACGGGTTCGTATGCCGACGCGCCCGGCTACGTCGTCGGCGGCAAGACGGGGACGGCCGAGAAGGTCGGCGGGCACCGCTACGAGCGGCACTCGCTGCTGTCCTCCTTCGCCGGCGCGTTCCCGATGAACGATCCCCGCTACGTCGTGCTCGCCATCGTCGACGAACCGCACGGCACCAAGAAGACTCATGGCTTTGCCACCGGTGGCTGGGTCGCGGCGCCGGTGGTGCGCGAGGTGGTGGAGCGCATGGCGCCGATGGTGGGTATCCTGCCCGTCGATCCCAACTCGCCGGCCGTCGCCGCCCTGCACCTCGACCTCCGTCCCGAGCACGGCCCCGTTCCCGCGCCTGGGCACGATCCCGTGCACGTCCCCGCGACCGGAGTACGCCGCGTTGCGTCTAACTGAGCTGACCGGCCTTCGCGCCCCGACGCGCGGCCCCGATCCCGAGATCGCCGGGATCGCCGCGGATTCGCGCCAGGTGGCGGCGGGATATCTGTTCGCGGCGCTGCCCGGCGCGCATGCCGACGGGCGCGCCTTCATCGCGGACGCCGTCGCGCGCGGCGCGGTCGCGGTGCTTGCGCCGAAGGGGACCGAGGTGCCGCCGGGCGTCGCGCTGGTGGCCGACGAGGCGCCGCGACGCCGCCTCGCCCTCGCCGCGGCCGCGTTCTACGGCGCCCAGCCCGACATCGTCTGCGCGGTGACCGGCACCAACGGCAAGACCTCGGTCGCCGCCTTCGCGCGCCAGCTCTGGGCGGCGCTCGGAAGGCGGGCGGCCTCGATCGGCACGCTCGGCGTGGTGGCGCCGTCGGGCGCGGTGGCGGGCGCGCTGACCACGCCCGACCCGGTGGCGCTGCACGCGATGCTCGCCGGCCTGGCGCGCGACGGGGTCGACCGGCTCGCCCTCGAAGCATCGAGCCACGGCATCGCCCAGTCGCGCCTCGACGGGGTCCGGCTGCGCGCCGCGGCCTTCACCAACCTGACGCGCGACCATCTCGACTACCACGCCGACATGGCCGCCTACCGCGCCGCCAAGCTGCGCCTGTTCGACGCGCTTCTGCCGGCCGACGGCGTCGCGGTGCTGAACGCCGATTCGCCCGAGTTCGACGTTTTCGCCCGCGCCTCGCGCGCGCGCGGCCAGCGCGTGATCGCCTATGGCGAGGCGGGCGCCGACATCCGCCTCATCGAGATCGCGCCGCAGGCACGCGCCAGCCGGGTGCGCTTCGCCATCGGCCACGACAACTACGAATCCGAGCTGCCGCTGGTCGGCGCCTTCCAGGCGATGAACGCGCTCTGCGCGCTGGGCCTCGTGCTCGCGACGGGCGAAGATGCGGCCGCCGCCGCGGGCGCGCTCGACCGCCTCGTCGGCGCGCGCGGCCGGCTCGAGCTGGCGGCGACACACAAGTCGGGTGCGCCGGTCTATGTCGATTATGCCCACACGCCGGACGCGCTGGAGAATGTGCTGCGCGCGCTCCGGCCGCACACCGAGGGGCGGCTGGTCGTCGTGTTCGGCTGCGGCGGCGATCGCGACCGCGGCAAGCGTCCGCAGATGGGCCGCATCGCGCACCAGCTTGCCGATGACGTCGTCGTCACCGACGACAATCCGCGCTCCGAGGACGCGGCGGCGATCCGCGCCGAGATCATGCCGGCCTGCCCGGGCGCGCGCGAGATCGGCGACCGCGCCGAGGCGATCTACGCCGCCGCCGCCGGGCTCGAGGCGGGCGACGTGCTGGTGCTGGCCGGCAAGGGGCACGAGACGGGCCAGATCGTCGGCGCCAACGTGCGCCCGTTCGACGACGCCGAGGTGGCGCGGGCCGCCGTCGCGGCCCTCGCGGGCAGGGCATCGTGACGGTGCTGTGGACATCGCGCGACGCCGCCGCCGCGACGGGCGGCCGGGCGACCGCGCGACTGGCAGGCCGCGGGCGTGTCCATCGACAGCCGGACCGTGGCCAAGGGGGACCTGTTCGTCGCGCTCGCCGGGCCCAACTTCGACGGGCACGGCTTCGTCGCCGATGCGCTGGACAAGGGCGCGGCGGCCGCGATGGTCGCCCGCCTGCCCGAGGGGCTGGCGGACGACGCGCCCCTCCTGATGGTGGACGACACGATGGCGGCGCTCGAGGCGCTCGGCCGCGCCGCGCGCGCCCGCACCGGGGCGCGCATCGTCGCGGTCACCGGCTCGGCCGGCAAGACCGGCGTGAAGGAGGCGATCCGCCATGCGCTCGCCCGCGTCGGCGCCACGGCGGCGAGCGCGGGCAGCCTGAACAACCAATGGGGCGTGCCTTTGTCGCTCGCCCGGATGGCGCCCGGTACGCGGTTCGGCGTGTTCGAGGCCGGGATGAACCATGCGGGCGAGATCGCGCGCCTGACCCGGCTGATCCGCCCGCACGTCGCCGTGATCACCAACATCGAGGCGGCGCATGTCGCGTTCTTCGCGTCGCTGGATGCGATCGCCGACGCCAAGGCGGAGATTTTCGAGGGCGTGGAGGGGGGCGGCGTCGCGGTGCTGAACCGCGACTCGCCGCAGTACGGCCGGCTCGCCGCCCATGCGGCGCGCGCGCCGGCCGTCGCGCGCATCGTCACGTTCGGGCGCGATGCGGCTTCCGACGTGCGGCTGGTCGATGCGACCCCCGGTCCGGAATCGAGCGAGGTGCGGGCAAGCGTGTTCGGCCGGGAGATCGACTACCGCGTCGGGCTGCCCGGGCCGCACTGGCAGGTGAACAGCCTCACCGTCCTCGCCGCAATCGCCGCACTGGGCGAGGATGTGGAAGTGGCGGCGTCCGCGCTCGCCGACCTCGCGCCCATGCCCGGGCGCGGCGCGCGCCACCGGATCCGCGTCGCGGGCGGCACGGCGACCCTGATCGACGAAAGCTACAACGCCAACCCGGCCTCGATGCGCGCGGCCATCGCGACGCTGGCCGCCGCGCGGCCGGGACGGGGCGGGCGGCGCATCGCCGTGCTGGGCGACATGCGCGAGCTCGGCGCCGAGTTCGGGCGCGCTGCATGTCGGGCTCGCCCGGCCGCTGGTCGAGAACGGCATCGATCTGGTGTTTGCGGCCGGCGAGGAGATGGCGCGGCTTCACGCGGCGCTGCCGCGCGCGCAACGCGGCGGCCACGCGGCGACGGCGTCCGAACTTACCGCGGTGGTCGCGGGGGCGCTGCGGGCGGGCGACGTGGTGATGGTCAAGGGCTCGCACGCCTCCGGCATGCACGAAATCGTCGCGCACCTGATCGACGGCGCGAACGGCAACGATGCGCCGCGCCGCCGCGCGGCGAACGGGTAGGGGAGGGCGGCGGTGCTCTACAACCTCCTCTATCCTCTGGTCAGCGAGGTCGGGTTCTTCAACCTGTTCCGCTATCTGACCTTCCGCACCGGCGCGGCGATCATCACCGCGCTCGCCATTTCGTTCCTGTTCGGCCCGCCGATCATCCGCTGGCTGAAGTCGCGCCAGAAGCAGGGCCAGCCGATCCGCGACGACGGGCCGGCCGGCCACCTGCTGACCAAGGCGGGCACGCCGACCATGGGCGGCGCGCTGATCCTGCTGGCGCTGGCGGTGTCGACGCTTCTCTGGGCCGACCTCACCAACGGCTATGTCTGGGCCGTGCTGTTCGTGACCATCGGGTTCGGCGGGGTCGGCTTCGCCGACGACTACCGCAAGCTCACCAGCCGGTCGCACAAGGGCGTGCCGGGGCGCGTGCGCCTCGCTGCCGAGTTCCTGATCTCGCTGATCGCGGCGGTCTGGGTGATGGAGCTCTCGCACGAGCCGCTGACCACCGCCCTCGCCGTGCCGTTCTTCAAGAACCTGCTGGTCCAGCTCGGCTGGTTCTTCCCGCTCTTCGCCGCCTTGGTCATGGTCGGATCGTCCAACGCGGTCAACCTGACCGACGGTCTCGACGGGCTCGCTATCGTGCCGGTGATGATCGCCGCCGCGTGCCTCGCCTTGATCGCCTATCTCGTCGGCAACGCGATCTTCGCCAACTACCTGCAGATCCACGCCGTGCCGGGCGCCGGCGAGCTCTGCGTGCTGTGCGGCGCGCTGGTCGGCGCGAGCCTCGGCTTCCTGTGGTTCAACGCGCCGCCGGCAATGGTGTTCATGGGCGATACCGGCTCGCTCTCGGTCGGCGGCGCGCTCGGCACGGTCAGCGTCGTCACCAAGCACGAGCTGGTCCTCGCCATCATCGGCGGGCTGTTCGTGCTCGAGACCGCCTCGGTGATCGTGCAGGTCGCCTCGTTCAAGCTGACCGGGCGGCGCGTGTTCCGCATGGCGCCGCTGCACCACCATTTCGAGCAGAAGGGCTGGAAGGAGCCGACCATCGTGATCCGCTTCTGGATCATCGCGATGATCCTGGCGCTGGCCGGCCTTTCCACCCTGAAGCTGCGGTGAGGGCAGGATGATCCCCATCCCCGCACGCAAGGATTCCCGCATCGCCGTGTTCGGGCTCGGCGGTTCCGGCATGGCGGCCGCCCAGGCGCTGGTGGCCTCGGGCGCGCGCGTCTCGGCTTGGGACGACGACCCGACGCGGCGCGAGGCGGCGACGGCCGCCGGGCTGCCTCTGATCGATCTGTACAAGTGCGCGTGGCGCGCCGATCGACGCGCTGGTGCTGGCGCCCGGCATCCCGCTCACCCACCCCGCGCCGCATCCCGTCGTGGCGCTCGCCGCGAAGGCGAAGACGCCGATCCTGGGCGACATCGAGCTGTTCTGCGAATCCGCGCCCGGCGGCGCAGGTGATCGGCATCACCGGCACCAACGGCAAGTCGACCGTGACGGCGCTTGCTCGGCCACGTGCTGCGCGCCTCCGGCCGCACGGTCGCGGTCGGCGGCAACCTCGGCCCGCCGGCGCTGGCGCTCGACGTGCTGCCGGCCGACGGCGCCTACGTGCTGGAGCTCTCGTCCTACCAGCTCGACCTCACGCACGAGGCGCGGTTCGACGTCGCCGTGCTGATCAACGTCACGCCCGACCATCTCGACCGGCATGGCGACATGGCCGGGCTATCTCGCCGCCAAGCGCAAGCATCTTCCGCAGCCGAGTCGGCGCCGCGGCCGGTGGCCAGACGGCCATCGTCGGAATCGACGATTCCTATGGGCGCGACATCGCGCGATCTTCTGGTGCGCGAAGGCCGCTGGCGCGTCGTGCCCGCGTCCGGCGCCGCGCGCGTCGGCCGGCGGCGTCTATGTGGCCGACGGCGTGCTGCACGACGAGACCGGGGGCGACGACCCCGCGCTCGACCTCCGCCCGATCGCGACCCTGCCCGGCCGGCACAACTGGCAGAACGCCGCCTGCGCCTGGGCGGCGGCGCGCGCGGCCGGCGCGGCGCCCGACGCGATCGCGCGGGCGATGGCGAGCTATCCCGGCCTCGCCCACCGGCAGGAGCGGATCGCCGAGGTCAACGGCGTCGCCTTCGTCAACGATTCGAAGGCGACCAACGGCGAATCGGCGGCGCGCGCGCTCGACTGCTACGACAACATCTACTGGATCGTCGGCGGCCAGGCGAAGAGCGACGGGCTCGCCCCGACCCTCGACCATCTCGCGCGAGTGCGCCGCGCCTACGTGATCGGCGAGGCGGCGGACGCGCTTCGCCGGCGAGCTCGACGGGCGCGTGCCGGTGCGCCGGTCGGCCACGCTGGAGCGCGCCGTCCGCGACGCCTATGACGACGCGCGGCGCGAGGGGACGCCGGCGCGTCGGTGCTGCTGTCGCCGGCCTGCGCGTCGTTCGACCAGTTCGCCAATTTCGAGGCGCGCGGCGAGGCGTTCCGCGCCGCCGTCCGGCGCCTGGCGAAGAAGGAGGCGCGATGAGCGCCTTCGACCGCTCCGATACCTCCGTGCTCGGCCGCTGGTGGTGGACGGTCGACCGCTGGACGCTGTTCGCCGCTGGTCGCGCTCGCCGCATTCGGCGTGTTCATGGCGCTGGCGGCGAGCCCGGCGGTCGCCGAGCGCATCGGGCTCGACCCGTTCTACTTCGTGCGCCGCCAGGTCGGGCTGATGATCCCGGCGCTCGCGCTGATGATCGGGACGTCGCTGCTTGCGCCGCCGCGGCGTGCGCCGGATCGCGCTGATCGTGTTCGCCGTGCGCGATGGTCCTGCTGTTGCTCGCCACGTTCTTCATGGGGTTCGAGGTGAAGGGCGCGCGGCGCTGGATCGACCTCGCCGGCTTCACCTTGCAGCCGTCCGAGTTCGTCAAGCCGACCTTCGCCGTGGTCGCCGCCTGGCTGTTTGCGGCCAGCCGCGCGAATCCCGACTTCCCGGGCAGCGCGATCTCCATCGGGCTCTACCTCGTCGTGGTCGTCGCTGCTGATCCTCCAGCCCGATTTCGGCATGGCGGTGATGATCTCGGTCGTGTGGTTCGCGCAGTTCTTCATCGCCGGCCTGCCGATGATGTGGGTCGCCGTGCTGTCGCTTGCCGGCGTGTGCGGCATGGTCGGCGCCTATTTCGCCCTGCCACACGTGGCGCTCCGCATCGACCGGTTCCTCGACCCGTCCGCCGCGCGGCTACCAGATCAACCGCTCGCATCGAGGCGTTCGAGCATGGCGGGCTGTTCGGCCGCGGCCCGGGCGAGGGCACGGTCAAGCTGCTGCTGCCCGACGCGCACGCCGACTTCGTGTTCGCCGTGACGGGCGAGGAGTTCGGGCTGATCTGCTGCCTGCTGCTGGTGGCGGTGTTCGCCTTCGTCGTGCTGCGCGGCTTTTCGCGCATGATGGTGGAGCCGGACCTGTTCGTGATGCTCGCCGTCGTCGGGGCTGCTCGCCCAGTTCGGGCTGCAGGCCTTCATCAACATGGGCTCGACCATCGATCTGCTGCCGACCAAGGGCATGACGCTTGCCGTTCATCTCCTATGGCGGCTCGTCGCTGCTCGCCGTCGCGCTCGGCATGGGATTCGCGCTTGTCGCTCACGCGACAAGCGACCCGGGCTGGAGGCAGCCATGATCGCCGAGACGCGCCTCGCGCTCCTCGCCGCCGGCGGCACCGGCGGCCATGTGTTCCCGGCGCGCTCGCTCGCCGAGTCGCTGGTGGCGCGCGGCGTGCGCGTGGCGCTGGTCACCGACCGGCGCGGCGGCGGGTTCGGCGAGGCGCTCGACGCCCAGGCCTACCGCATCAGCGCCGGCTCGCCCGGCGGCGGCCCGATCCGCAAGGCGCTCGGCCTCGCCCGGCTGGCGCGCGGCTATGTCCAGTCGCGCCGCCTGCTGCGCCGCCTCGCGCCGTCGGTGGTGATCGGGTTCGGCGGCTACCCCTCGGTGCCGCCGATGCTCGCCGCCGCGCGGGCGCGCCTGCCGACCATGATCCACGAGCAGAACGCCGTGCTCGGCCGCGCCAACCGGCTGCTCGCCCGGCGCGTCGACCGTATCGCCACGGCGCACGAGACAGGTGGCGGGGCTCGCCGAGGCCGACCGCCGCAAGCTCGTGCGCACGGGCAATCCGGTGCGCGCCGCCATCGTGCGGCTGCGCGACGTGCCGTACCCCACCCCGGAGCCCGAGGGCGAGCTGCGCGTGCTGGTGCTCGGCGGCAGCCAGGGCGCGCGCATCCTGTCCGACGTGGTGCCCGACGCGGTGATCCGCCTGCCCGAGGCGCTGCGCGCGCGGCTTTCCATCGTGCAGCAATGCCGCGCCGAGGATCTGGGGCGCGTGCGCGAGGCCTACGCCGCCTATCGCGTCAAGGCGGAGTGCGCCGCTTTCTTCGAGGATTTGCCGGACCGGCTCGCGCGCTGCCAGCTTCTGGTCGCGCGCGCCGGCGCGTCGACCGTGGCCGAGCTCGCCGCCGCGGGCCGGCCGGCGATCCTCGTGCCGTTCGCCGCCGCGACGGACGATCACCAGGCCGCCAACGCGCGCGCCGTGGTCGCGCTCGGGCGGGGCATGGATGATGCGCGAAGCCGATTTCCGGCCCGAGTCGCTCGCCGCGCGGCTCGAGCTCGTCCTGCGCCAGCCCTCGCTGCTGGTCAGGGCGGCGGCGCGCGCGCGCGACTGCGGCATTCCCGATGCGGCTGACCGCCTCGCCGATCTCGCGATCGGGCTGATGGCGGACGGGGCGGGCGGCGGCGGCGACGGTCGGGGGGACCGCGCCGCCGCTGCCCGCGCTCGCGCGAGGCACGCGAAGCAGGAGCCCGCGTCATGAGAGCGCTTCCCCTCGATATCGGCCTGATCCACTTCGTCGGCATCGGCGGCATCGGGATGAGCGGCATCGCCGAGGTGCTGCACAATCTCGGCTACCGGGTGCAGGGCTCGGACATGGCGGAGAAGCGCCAACGTCCAGCGCCTCGCCGCGATGGGCATCCCGGTGCGCATCGGCCATGACGCGGCCAATCTGGGCGCGGCCGAGGTCGTCGTCGTCTCGACCGCCATCAAGACCGACAATCCCGAGGTCGCCGAGGCGCGCGCGCGCCGCGTGCCGGTCGTGCGCCGGGCCGAGATGCTGGCCGAGCTGATGCGCCTGAAATGGGCGATCGCGATCGGCGGCACGCACGGCAAGACGACCACGACCTCGATGATCGCCGCGGTGCTCGACGCCGCGCAGTACGACCCGACCGTCATCAATGGCGGCATCATCAACGCCTACGGCACCAATGCCCGGCTCGGCCAGGGCGACTGGATCGTGGTCGAGGCCGACGAATCCGACGGCACGTTCGTCAAGCTGCCGCTCACCGTCGGCGTCGTCACCAACATCGACCCGGAGCATCTCGATTTCTACGGCTCGTTCGAGGCGGTCCGGCGCGCCTTCCTGTCGTTCCTCGAGAACGTGCCGTTCTACGGCTTCGCGGCGCTGTGCATCGACCATCCGGAGGTGCAGGCGCTGATCCCGTCGCTGCCCGACCGGCGCATCGTCACCTACGGCCACTCGCCCCAGGCCGACGTGCGCGCGCTGCGCATTCGGCCGGGCCCGACCAGCTCGACCTTCGATGCGGTGATCTCCGGCCCGACCGCCGGGCGCGTGCGCACCATCACCGACCTGACCCTGCCGATGGTCGGGCGGCACAACGTGCAGAACGCGCTCGCCGCCATCGCGATCGCCAACGAGATGGGGATCAAGGAGTCAGGTGCTGCGCCGCGCCCTGGAGCAGTTCGGCGGGGTGAAGCGCCGCTTCACCCGCGTGGGCGAGGCGGGCGGCATCGCGGTGATCGACGATTACGGCCACCACCCGGTCGAGATCGCGGCCGTGCTCGCCGCCGCGCGCTCGGCGACCGAGCATCGCGTCATCGCCGTGGTGCAGCCGCATCGCTATTCGCGCCTCAAGAACCTGTTCGAGGAGTTCTGCACCGCCTTCAACGATGCCGACGCCGTGATCGTCGCCGACGTCTACGCCGGCGGGCGAGGCGCCGATCGAGGGCGTGACCGCGACGCGCTGGTCGAGGGGCTGCGCGCGCATGGCCACCGCCAGGTCCTGCCGCTCGCCGGGTCCGGAGGCGCTGGCCGACACGGTCGCCGCCATCGCGCAGCCCGGCGACATGGTGGTCTGCCTCGGCGCCGGCTCGATCACCAACTGGGCGGCCGCGCTGCCGGGCGCGCTCGCCAAGCGGCTCGGCGGCGGCCCAGCGCGCCAACGGGGGCGCCGCATGATGCCCGCGCGCAACGCCGATCTGGGGACCTGGTCGACCGGCTGCCCGCGGTGCGCGGCCGCTATGCGCCGAACGCGCCGCTCGCGCCCTACACCTGGTTCCGCGCCGGCGGGCCGGCCGAGGTGCTGTTCCGCCCGGCCGACCGCGACGATCTGGCCGCGTTCCTCGCGCGACCGGCCGGCCGACGTGCCGGTGACGGTGCTCGGCTCCGGCTCCAACGCGCTGGTGCGCGACGGCGGGATTCCGCGGCGTCGTCGTCCGGCTCGACCGGCCGTTCGCCGCCATCGCAGTCGAGGGCGAACGTCTTGCGGGCGGGCGCGATGGCGCTCGGCATCAAGGTGGCGCTCACCGCCAGCGATGCCGGCGTGGCGGGACTCGAGTTCCTGTCCGGCGTGCCCGGCACGATCGGCGGCGCGCTGCGCATGAACGCCGGCGCCTACGGGCACGAGATCGCCGACGTGCTGGTCGAGGCCGAGGCGCTCGACGCGCGCGGCGTGCTGCACCGCATCGCCGTCGCGGATATGGGCTTCGCCTATCGCCATTCCGGGATCGACGAGGGCTGGATCTTCACCGGCGCGACTCCTGCAGGGCGAGCGCGACGATCCGCTGGCGATCCAGGCGCGCATCACCAGGCTCAGCGAGACGCGCGAGAGGACCCAGCCGGTGCGGCTGCGCACCGGCGGGTCGACCTTCAAGAATCCGCCCGGCGCCAAGGCGTGGGAGCTGATCGACCGCGCCGGCTGCCGCGGGCTCAGGCGCGGCAAGGCGATGGTGTCGGATCTGCACTGCAACTTCCTGGTCAATACCGGCGGCGCGACGTCCGCCGACCTCGAAGGGCTGGGCGAGGAGGTGCGGCGCCGCGTGAAGGAGGCGACCGGCGTCGCGCTGGAATGGGAAATCCGCCGCATCGGCGAGGCCGCGCCATGACCAAGAGCGTGGTGGTCCTGATGGGTGGCGTGTCGTCGGAACGCGAGGTGTCGCTGTCGTCCGGCGCGAACGTCGCCGCGGCGCTGGCCGCCGAGGGCTACGCGGTGCGCACCCACGACGTCACCCAAGATGTCGGCGCGCTGCTCGCCGCGCTCGATCCCCGGCCCGACGCCGTGTTCAACGCGCTGCACGGGCGCTGGGGCGAGGACGGCTGCGTGCAGGGCGTGCTCGAGCTGCTTGGCGTTCCCTATACCCATTCGGGCGTGCTCGCCTCGGCGCTGGCGATGGACAAGCCGATGGCGAAGAAGCTGTTCGCCGATGCGGGCCTGCCCTGCGCCGAGGGCCGCGTGGTCGGGCGCGACGAGATGCTGGCCGGCGATCCGATGGACCGGCCCTACGTGGTCAAGCCGCTGAACGAGGGCTCCAGCGTCGGGGTGGTCATCGTCCGCGCCGACCAGCGCGGCCCCGCCCTCGTCGGCGACTGGCCGTTCGGCGAGCGCGTACTGGTCGAACGCTACGTGCCCGGCCGCGAGATCACCGTCGCCGTGATGGGCGACCGCGCCCTCGGCGCTACCGAGATCCGCCCCACCGAGGGGTTCTACGACTACGCCGCCAAGTACACCGAGGGGCGCACGACGCATCTCGTGCCGGCGCCGCTGCCGGCCGCGCAATACCAGCGCGCGCTGGACATCGGGCTCGGCGCGCACAAAGCGCTCGGCTGCCGCGGCGTGACGCGCGCCGATTTGCGCTACGACGACACGTCGGGCGAGCCGGGCGCGTTCTACCTGCTCGAAGTCAATACCCAGCCCGGCATGACGCCGATGTCGCTGGTGCCTGAGATCGCGGCCAGCGTCGACATTCCTTTCGGCGCGCTGGTCTCGTGGATGGTGGAGAACGCCGCATGCGGTGGCTGACGCGCAAGCGCCCGCCGGCAGCGAAGCCGGCCGGCAACGGCAAGCGCGCCGCGCCGAAGCGGACGCGGCCCGCGCCGCGCTGGGCGCGGCCCGCGCTGCGTGGCCTCGCCGGCCTCGCGATCCTCGCCGTCGCGATCGGCGGGCCGGCCTGGCTCGCCCGCACCGGCCGGCTCGACGCCGCCTGGCGCGCGACATGGGGCGAGGCGGTGCGCGCATCGGCGGGCGCCGGGCTCGTGGTGCGCCAGGTGACGGCCGAGGGCCGCGTGGAAACGCCGCGCGCCGCGCTCCTCGCCGCGCTCGGCGCCAAGATGGGCGAGCCGATCCTTGCGCTCGATCCCGAAGCCGCGCGCCGCCGGATCCAAAACCTGCCGTGGGTGCGCGCCGCGTCGGTCGAGCGCCGCCTCCCCGATACGGTGCGGGTGCGCATCCTCGAGCGCCGCGCGATGGCCTGGTGGCAGCGCGACCGCAAGCTGGTGCTGATCGACCGCGCCGGTGAGCCGATCCCGGTCGGCACGCCCGCGCGCTTCCGCGACCTGATCGTGCTGGTGGGCGCCGACGCGCCGTCGCACGCGGCGGACCTGCTCGCCCTGCTGAAGCGCGAGCCCGACCTCGCCCGCAAGGTGCGCGCCGCGGTGCGCGTCGGCGGGCGGCGGTGGAACGTCCGCCTCGCCGGCGACATCGACGTGCGCCTGCCCGAGGACGGCGCGGCGGGCGCCTGGACGCGCCTCGCCCAGGCGGAGCGCCGCCATCGGATTCTGTCGCGCGACATCGTCGCGATCGATTTGCGTCTGCCCGACCGGCTGATCGTCGAAACCAAGGGCCGGGCGGACGACAACAAGGGGCGGCACGGGCGCCAGACCTAGCGGCACCGGATGTTGGAGGGGGAAGGATAGAGTGGCGAAGACGCGGACCGGCATCGTCGCGGGGCTCGATGTGGGCTCGTCCAAGGTGTGCTGCTTCATCGCGCACGTCGGGACGGACGGCGCCATACGCGTGGCCGGCGGCAGCCAGCACGCGGCGCAAGGCATTCGCTCGGGCGTGATCGTCGACATGGAGGCGGCGCAGACCGCGATCCTCACCGCCGTCACCGCCTCCGAACAGCTCGCCGGCGAACGCATCCGCGAGGTTTTCGTCAACGTCACCGGCGGGCGGCTGACGTCGCGCACGATGGGCGCCAACATCTCCATCGCCGGGCGCGAGGTCGAGGACGCCGACCTCAAGCGCGTGCTGCATAACGGCTACAATTTCCGCGAAATCGACGAGCGCGCGCTGCTGCACTGCATCCCGGTGGGCTACTCGATCGACGGCTCGCGCGGCATCCGCGACCCGCGCGGCATGTTCGGCGACACGCTGTCTGTCAACATGCACCTGGTCTCGGCCGGCGCCGGGGCGATGCGCAACCTGCGCACCTGCATCGAGCGCTGCCACCTAGACATCGAGGCGATGGTCGCCTCGCCCTATGCCGCTGCGCTCGCCTGCCTGGTCGAGGACGAGATGGACCTCGGGGTGACGCTTGTCGACATGGGCGGCGGGGCCACCACCGTCGCCGTGTTCTACGACGGCTCGGTCGTCTTCACGGATTCGTGCCGCTGGGCGGCGCCCACGTTACCAGCGACATCGCGCGCGGTCTGTCGACGCCGCTGGTCCATGCCGAAAGGATGAAGACGCTATACGGCTCGGCCATTCCGGCGCCGTCCGACGACCGCGAGGTCATCGACGTGCCGCTGATCGGCGAGGATCATCCGGCCCAGCCCAACCACGTGCCGCGCTCGATGCTGTCGGGCATCATCGCGCCGCGCATCGAGGAGACGTTCGAGCTGGTGCGCGCCCGGCTCGACGCGTCGGGCGTCGCCGGGCTCGCCGGTCGGCGCCTCGTGCTCACCGGCGGCGCGAGCCAGATCCAGGGCGCACGCGATCTCGCGGCCCAGATCCTGGGCAAGCAGGTGCGCATGGGCCGGCCGCTCCGCATCTCCGGCCTCGCCGAATCGACCAGCGGCCCCGCCTTCTCCGTGGCGGCGGGGCTTCTTTCCTATGCGGTCCACAAGCACGGCACCGACGAGGACCGCGCCGCGAAGATCACCGAAGGTCCGATCACCCGAGTCGCGCGGCTGGGCGGTTGGCTGCGCGACAACTTCTGAGCAACCCGAATTCCCGAACACCAGTGGAGGGCCACATGTCGATCACTCTTACCGTTCCCCAGACGACCGATCCGCAGTTGCGCCCGCGTATCACCGTCATCGGCGTGGGCGGCGCAGGCGGCAACGCCGTCAACAACATGATCAACGCCAACCTCGAGGGCGTCGATTTCGTCGTCGCCAATACCGACTCGCAGGCGCTCGCCCAGTCGCTCGCGGAGCGCAAGATCCAGCTCGGCATCAACGTCACCCACGGGCTCGGCGCGGGCGCCCGGCCCGACGTCGGCCGCGCCGCCGCCGAGGAGGCGCTGGACGAGATCACCGAGCAGCTGCGCGGCGCGCACATGGCGTTCATCACCGCCGGAATGGGCGGCGGCACCGGCACCGGCGCGGCGCCGGTGATCGCGCGGATCGCGCGCGATCTCGGCGTGCTGACCATCGGCGTCGTCACCAAGCCCTTCCAGTTCGAGGGCACGCAGCGCGCCAAGCTCGCCGATTCCGGCATCGAGGAGATGCAGCAATATGTCGACACGCTGATCATCATCCCGAACCAGAACCTGTTCCGCGTCGCCAACGAGAAGACCACCTTTGCCGACGCGTTCGCCATGGCCGACGAGGTGCTGCACTCGGGCGTGCGCGGCGTCACCGACCTTATGGTGGTGCCCGGCCTGATCAACCTCGACTTCGCCGACATCCGCTCGGTGATGACCGAGATGGGCAAGGCGATGATGGGCACGGGCGAGGCGTCGGGCGAGAACCGCGCGCGCGAGGCGGCCGAGGCCGCGATCTCCAACCCGCTGCTCGACGACGTGTCGATGAAGGGCGCGCGCGGCGTGCTGATCAACATCACCGGCGGGACGGACCTGACGCTCTACGAGGTCGACGAGGCGGCCAACCGCATCGGCGAGGAAGTCGACGACAACGCCAACATCATCTTCGGCTCGACGTTGGACCCGTCGCTCGAGGGCTGCATGCGCGTGTCGGTGGTGGCGACCGGCATCGACGCCGAGCTGGCCCAGAAGCCGCGCCCGGTGCTGCATGTCGTGAACGAACCGTTCGGCCATGGCGGCCCGCGCGGCGGCGGCGGCGGCGGCGGCGTCCGGCCGCAGCCGCACCCCGGCGTCGCGGCGGCGCCGTCGGCGGCTTTCGCCCCGCGCCCGGCGCAGCCGGCCCCGGCGCCGAGCCCGAACCCCACCGCCAGCGCCTTCCCGGTCCAGACCCAGGCCACGGCGCCGGCCTTGTCCACCCTCGAGCGGGCCGAGCCCGAGCCGTTCGATCTGATGAACGAGGTCGTGCCGGCCGCGGCGCCCGACGACGACGGCAACAGGCTGGCCCGCGAGGTCGAGGCCCGCGCCGAGGCCGCGGCGAGGCCCTTCATGCCGGCGCCGCCGGTGGAGACCTCCTCGCACCCGGTCGCCGAGGCGCGCGCCTCGTCGCCGCGCATCGCCGAGCCGGTCACGCCCGCCGCCCCGCAAGCCGCGCCGCCGCGCCCGGCGCGCGAGCGCAGCTCGGTCTCGTCGCTGCTCCAGCGCATGACGGGCCGGTCCCGTCCCGAGGCACGGTCCACGCCGGAGCCGACCTTCCGGGCCGATCCCGCGCCCGCCCCGCGCGCCGAGCCGGCTCCTTCGGACAACCCGGCCGCCGCCGCGCCGCGCGCCCCCGAGCCGTCCGCGGCGCGGGCCGAGCCCGCCCGCAGCCCGGAGCCGGAGCAGCCCACCTTCGCCAACCTCGATGGCGGCGAGCGGCTGCGCGTGTCGCAGAGCGAGGAGGATTTGCTGGAAATCCCCGCCTTCCTGCGCCGCCAGGCGAACTGATCCAGGACCGCTTTCCATGCGCGCCCCTGCCGGCCCCGCGCGAGGGCCGGCGGCGGGGGCGGGGGCGCGGTGCGAAAAAGCGCGGCGAAAACGCGTAACACTTTGTAACAAGTGTTGATTTGTACAACTCGTGGCGCCCGGATAGACATCGCACAAGGGCAAGAGGGTTAAGCGGCCGGTGGCCGCGCCTTCGCCGGGGGGCGAAGGGGAGTTCAGAGTTCGGGCGCTGGGTGTGCGCCTGGTAAGGGGGAGCGAGCGGTGAGTGCTCGAACGGTAAATGGGCGTAGGCCCGAGCGGGGTCCGGCCGGGCCGGCATCCGGTGGCTGGGTCGCCGCGCGGCAGAAGACGCTGGAATCGGCGATCGGCTGCGAAGGTGTCGGGCTCCATTCCGGCCAGCGCATCGCGATGACGCTGCGGCCGGCGCCGGCCGACACCGGCATCGTCGTCCGGCGGGTCGACCTGGACGGCGCGCCCGCCGTGGCGGCGCGCTGGGACCGCGTGGTCGACACCCGCATGGCGACCACCATCGGCAACGAGGATGGCGTCCGCGTCGGCACCGTCGAGCATCTGATGGCGGCGCTGGCGGGGTGCGAGATCGACAATGCGGTGATCGAGCTCGACGGGCCGGAAGTGCCGGTGATGGACGGCTCGGCGGCGCCCTTCGTGTTCCTGATCGAGTGCGCCGGGACCGTGGAGCAGGCGAGCCCGCGCCGCGCCATCGAGGTTCTGAAGCGCGTCGCGGTGGGCGACGATACCCGCCAGGTGGCGATCGCACCCGGCCCGGTGTTCGAGGTGGCGGTCGAGATCGATTTCGGCACCCGCGCCATCGAGCGCCAGTCCTACGGCGCGCGCATCGTCAACGGCACGTTCAAGGCCGAGATCGCGCGCGCCCGTACGTTCGGCTTCGCCGAGGACGTGAACGCGCTGCGCAGCGCCGGTCTGGCGCGCGGCGGCTCGCTCGACAACGCCATCGTCATCAGCGACGGCCAGGTGCTGAACGCCGACGGGCTGCGCTACGCCGACGAGTTCGTGCGCCACAAGGTGCTCGATTGCATCGGCGACATGTACCTCGCCGGCGCGCCGCTGCTCGGCCGGGTCGACGGGCTGCGGTCGGGCCATACGCTGCACCATCGCCTGCTCGAGGCGCTTGTTCGCCGACGAGTCCGCGTGGCGACCCGTGGCCGCGCCTGTCGTCACCCACGGAATGCCGGCGCTCGCCGCCGCCGAGTAGGCGCCCCGCTCGCGGTAGCGGGACGGCCTTCATCGAAGCGTCATCGTGCGCGCCCCTGTGGGCAAGTCCGCCTCCGCCGGGCACCCCGAACGCAACCTATTGAAACCGCCTAATATTTTATCCACCGGCGCATGGCGGGCTGAAACACAACTGTCACATTGGCGAAGCATTTTTGTCATGGCCCCTGGATAGGGTCGCGGCGATGACGGCGTTGGGCCGCCATCCAAGGCCCGTTCCGGGCTCCTCCCCATCCAACGGAGTGAAATATGCTCAGAAAAGCCATCGTGGCAGCGGCGGCGGTCATGCTCGCGTCGTCCGGCGTCCAGGCGGCCGAGATTTCCGGCGCGGGTGCCACCTTTCCCTACCCGATCTATGCGAAGTGGGCCGAGGCCTACAAGGCGAAGACGGGCGTCGCCCTCAACTACCAGTCGATCGGCTCGGGCGGGGGCATCAAGCAGATCACCAACAAGACGGTCGATTTCGGCGCTTCCGACATGCCGCTGAAGCCCGACCATCTGGCGAAGCTCGGCGCGGTCCAGTTCCCGACCGTGATGGGCGGCGTCGTCCCCGTCGTGAACGTCGAAGGCGTCAAGCCGGGCGCCATGAAGCTGACCGGCCCGGTCCTCGCCGACATCTATCTCGGCAAGGTCACCAAGTGGAACGATCCCGAGATCGCCAAGCTCAACCCCGACGTGAAGCTGCCCGACCAGGCGATCGCGGTGGTGCACCGCTCCGACGGCTCGGGCACGACCTTCATCTTCTCGCACTACCTGTCGCAGGTGAGCCCGGAGTGGAAGTCCAAGGTGGGCGAGAACACCTCGCTCGAGTGGCCGGCGGGCATCGGCGGCAAGGGCAATGAGGGCGTGGCCGCCAATGCCGGCCGCACCGCCGGCGCCATCGGCTATGTCGAGTACGCCTATGCGATGCAGAACCACATGTCCTACGTGATGCTGCAGAACAAGGACGGCAATTTCGTCGCGCCCAAGGCCGAGGCGTTCCAGGCCGCGGCGGCCGGCGCAGACTGGAAGGGCACGCCCGGCTTCACCGTGCTGCTGACCGATGAGCCGGGTGCCGGAAGCTGGCCGATCTCCGGTGCGACCTTCATCATCATGTACAAGAAGCAGGCGAAGCCCGAGACGGCCAACCACGTGCTCGACTTCTTCTCCTGGGCCTACAAGAACGGCGACAAGTTGGCCATGTCGCTGGACTACGTGCCGATGCCGGACAAGGTGGTCGGGCTGATCCAGGACATGTGGAAGTCCGAGATCAAGGGCCCCGACGGCAAGCCGGTGTGGAACGGCATGGGCTCGATGTAGCGCGCTCCCACGCGTAGGTGTTTAGGCGCCGCCGCCCGGGCGGGGTTCTCCCTCCCCCCGCGGCGGCGCGGTGTTCCGGGAAAGCAGAGACCGCCGGCAGATGACCACCCGCATCGCCATCGACTGGGAAGCACAGTTCGCCCGCTGGGCCCGCGGCCAGCGGATGATCGACACGCTGTTCCGTTGCACGGCGACGTTCTTCGGGCTGTTCGTCCTGGTCCTGCTGGGCGCGGTGATCTTCGCGCTGATCCAGGGCTCCTGGCCGGCGCTGTCGCGCTTCGGTCTCGGCTTCCTCACCACCGAATCCTGGAATCCGGTGAAGGAAACTTTCGGCGCGGTCGCGCCGATCTACGGCACGCTGGTGACCTCGGCGATCGCGATGGTCATCGGGGTGCCGGTGGCGTTCGGCATCGCCCTGTTCCTGACCGAGCTGTGCCCTCCCGTTCTCAAGCGCCCGATCGGCACCGCGATCGAGCTGCTCGCCGGTATCCCCAGCATCATCTACGGCATCTGGGGGCTGTTCGTGTTCGCCCCCGTGATGCAGACGGTGATCGAGCCGTTCCTGATCAACACGCTGGGCAACGTGCCCGGGCTGGGCGCGATGTTCTCCGGCCCGCCGTACGGCATCGGCGTGCTGACGGCCGGGCTGATCCTCTCCATCATGGTGCTGCCCTTCATGACCGCCGTGATGCGCGACGTGTTCGACACCGTTCCGCCGATGCTCAAGGAATCGGCCTATGGGCTCGGCTGCACCACCTGGGAGGTGATGTGGAACGTCGTGCTGCCCTACACCCGCATCGGGGTGGTCGGCGGCATCATGCTGGGGCTTGGCCGGGCGCTGGGCGAGACCATGGCGGTCACCTTCGTTATCGGCAACGCGCACCGGGTCAGCCAGTCGCTGCTCGCGCCGGGCACTACCATCTCCGCCTCCCTCGCCAACGAGTTCAACGAGGCGGTGGGCGATATCTACACCTCGTCGCTGATCCTGCTCGGGCTCATCCTGTTCGTCATCACCTTCGTGGTGCTGGCGGTGGCGAAGATCCTTCTTCTCAGGCTCGAAGGGCGGGAGGGCGGCTGACATGGGTCGGCTCTACGCACGCCGGCGCCGGCGCAACGTCATCGTCCTCGCGCTCTCGGTCCTCGCCACGCTGATCGGACTCGTCTGGCTCTGCGCGATCCTGTGGACGCTGCTGTCCAACGGCGTCGACGCGCTGAGCGCCAGCCTGTTCACCCAGAACACGCCGCCTCCCGGCTCCAGGGGCGGCCTTCTGAACGCCATCTACGGCAGCGTGATCATGACCGCGATCGCGACCGTGATCGGCACGCCTGTCGGCATCATGGCAGGCACGTTCCTGGCCGAGTACAGCCACAAGAACCGGCTGGCGCCGGTGATCCGCTTCATCAACGACATCCTGCTGAGCGCGCCCTCGATCATCGTCGGGCTGTTCGTCTACGAGGTGATGGTGGTGCAGATGGGCCATTTCTCCGGCCTCGCCGGCTGCATTGCGCTCGCCATCATCGTGGTGCCGGTCGTGCTGCGCACCAGCGAGGACATGCTGAACCTGGTGCCCAACGCGCTGCGCGAGGCGGCGGCCGCGCTCGGCATGCCCAAGTGGCGCGTTATCGTGTCGATCTCGTACCGCGCGGCGATGCAGGGCTTCGTCACCGGGATCATGCTGGCGGTCGCGCGCGTGTCGGGCGAGACGGCGCCGCTTCTGTTCACCGCGCTCAACAACCAGTTCTGGTCGACCGACCTCAACGCGCCGATGGCCAACCTGCCGGTGGTCATCTTCCAGTTCGCCTTGAGCCCCTACGCGGACTGGCAGAAGCTGGCGTGGGGCGGGGCGCTGCTGATCACCATGGTGATCCTGCTGCTCAACGTCGCCGCGCGTTTTGTCGCCAATTTGGGAAGCCAGAGGACATGATGGCCGATCCGTCCACTGCCCGTGCCGCGTCCGACCGCCCGGATCCCCAGGGGGCGGCGCCGAACCAAGCCGCGTCCCGTCCGGCGATGCGCACGACCGTTGCGGCGCCGTCCGCCGCGGCGGCGAACGAGCCGGCCCCTGCGGTGAAGCTCGAGATCAAGGGGCTCAGCTTCTACTACAAGGACTTCATGGCGCTGAAGAACATCACGCTGCCGCTGCACGACAAGCGGGTGACGGCGTTCATCGGCCCGTCCGGCTGCGGCAAGTCCACGCTGCTGCGCTGCCTCAACCGCATTTACGAGCTCTATGCCGGCCAGCGCGCCACTGGCGAGGTCGTGATGGACGGGCGCAACATCCTCGATCCCGGCCACGACCTGAACCTGCTGCGCGCCAAGATCGGCATGGTATTCCAGAAGCCGACGCCGTTCCCCATGTCGATCTACGACAACATCGCGTTCGGCATAAAGCTTTTCGAGAAGCTGCCCAAGTGGGAGCTCGATGACCGCGTCGAGCAGGCGCTGCGCCGCGCCGCATTGTGGGACGAGGTGAAGGACAAGCTGCGCCAGTCCGGCCTCGGCCTGTCCGGCGGCCAGCAGCAGCGGCTCTGCATCGCCCGCGCCATCGCGCTCGAGCCCGAGGTGCTGCTCCTCGACGAGCCGGCCTCGGCGCTCGATCCGATCTCGACCGCGCGCATCGAGGAGCTGATCAGCGAGCTTAAATCCGACTACTGCATCGTCATCGTCACCCACAACATGCAGCAGGCGGCGCGAAGTGCCGACTACACCGCGTTCATGTATCTCGGCGAGCTGATCGAGTTCGACGACACCTCGGTGATCTTTACCAACCCGAAGAAGCGCGAGACCGAGGACTACGTGACCGGCCGGTTCGGCTGACAAGGCGGGAGGGCGCAATGGCAATCGAACATACCGCCAAGGATTTCGAGCACGAGCTCAGCCGGCTGCGGGCGCAGGTACGCAGCATGGGCGTGCTCGCCGAAAGCCAGTTCGCCGCCGCAGTGCGCTCGGTTCAGGAGCGCGATTCCGACCTGGCCGCCGACGTCATAGCCAACGACACGCGGGTCGACGAGATCGAGCGCGACATCGACGATCTGGCCGTCAAGGTGCTCGCTTTGCGCCAGCCGATGGCGGTCGACCTCCGCGCCATCCTGTCGGCCATCCGCATCGCGTCCGACCTCGAGCGCGTCGCCGACTACGCCGTCAACGTTTCCAAGCGCGCCATAGCGCTCAACCAGGTGGCGCCGATCCGCCCGGTCGCGGCGATCCCCCGTATGGGCCGTGTGGCCGGCGAGATGCTGCGCGACGTGCTCGACGCCTATACCCAGGGCGACGTGGACAAGGCGGTGCACGTCTGGAACGGCGACGAGGAAATCGATGCGATGTACTCGAGCCTTTTCCGCGAGCTCCTGACCTACATGATGGAGGATGCGCGCAACATCACCGCGGCGGCCCACCTGCTGTTCATCGCCAAGAACATCGAGCGCATCGGCGACCACGCCACCAACATCGCCGAGACGGTCTATTTCCTGGTGAAGGGCGAGCCGCTGCGCGAGGCGCGGCCCAAGAGCGACGAATCGAGCTTCGCCGTCATCGAGCCTGACGACCGCCACGGCTGACCGGCGCCCGGCCGCCGTCGTTCAGGCGCCGTCGCGCCGCAGGACCGCCAGCAGGTAGACCCGGATCGCCGAGGACAGGTTGCCGGCCCGCTGCCGGTCGATGCGCGCGACCAGCGCGTTGACCGACACGCCCTCGGCGTGGGCGACGGCGCCCAGCGCCTCCCAGAACTCGGGCTCCAGCGATACGCTGGTGCGGTGCCCGTCGATCACCACGGAACGTTTGTGCAGCGTCATGGCCTGCGCCGCCTCGCCGGGTGCGCAGGGTAGGCCATAGCGCGCCGACCTGCCCAAAAAATCTTCACCCCCTGCAAGTTTGCAGTGCAGCAGTTCGGCCCGCCGGCGCTGCCCTCGTTACGCGCGGGACAGGCGGTGTGGGCGCAAACCACGGAAATGTTGGAGGAATTCGACGCGCGCGACGGCGAGTACCCGGCTGGCACGCTTTTTGCAATGCACAAGACGAAGCCGGCGGCGGCGCCCGGCGCGCCTGCCGCCACCGCCCTCCAGCCAGGGGACATGCCCATGCGAAAAGCCTCCCGATATGCCGCGATCTTCGCCACCTGCGCGGCGGTCAGCGGCGCCTCGACCGCCGCCGCGCCGCCGGCGCACGCCGAGTCCGTCCTGCGCATCGCGATGACCGCCGCGGACCTGCCCGACTGGCGGGGCCAGCCCGACCAGGGGTTCGAGGGGTACCGGTTCGTCGCCTACTCGCTCTACGACGCGCTGGTGCTGTGGGACCTGTCGAGCCGCGACAAGGAGGTCGACATCCGTCCCGGCCTCGCCACCAAGTGGTACGTCGATCCCAGCGACCATAAGAAATGGATCTTCGAGCTGCGCCAGGGCGTGACCTACCACGACGGGTGCAAGTGGGATGCCGAATTCGGCCGTGTGGAACTTCGACCGGCTGATGGACGACAAGAACCCGGCCTTCACCGTGTTCAACTTCGCGCGCTCGCGCTCGCGCACCAGCGAGATCGACAAGGTCGAGAAGCTGGGCCCCTACAAGATCGCGATCACGACCAAGGGGGTGGACTCGCTGTTCGCCTACAACATGCCCTTCCTGTTCATGCTGTCGAAATGCGCACTCGACGCCGCACACAACGATTACAGCGCGTATGCCAAGCATCCCGCCGGCACCGGGCCGTACAAGTTCGCCTCGGCCGTGGCGCACGAGCGGCTGGAGCTGGTGAAGAACGCCGACTACTGGGACAAGGCGCGCGTGCCGCACCACGACCGCCTGGTGCTGCTGCCCATGCCCGAGGTGACGACGCGCGTGGCGGCGCTGCTGTCGGGCCAGGTCGACTTCATCGAGGCGCCTTCGCCCGACACCATCCCTGCGCTGAAGGCGGCGGGGATGACGATCGTCACCAACGTCTATCCGCACACCTGGCCCTACCTCCTGCGCGTCACCAAGGGGCCGTTCAAGGACCTGCGGGTCCGCCAGGCGGCCAACTATGCGATGAACCGCAAGGAGATGGTCCAGCTTCTGTCCGGCGTGGCGGTGCCCAGCTACGGCATTTTCGTGCCGTCGCAGCGCTTCTACGGCCAGCCCTACGAGTACAAGTTCGACCCCAAGAAGGCGACCGCGCTCCTGAAGGAGGCGGGCTGCTATCCCTGCGCCATCCGGGTCGGCATCTCGACCTCGGGTTCGGGCCAGATGCAGCCCCTGCCGATGAACGCGCTGGTCAAGGAGCAGCTCGAGGCGGTCGGCTTCAAGGTGAAGTTCGACACGCTCGACTGGAACTCGCTCCTCGACGTGTTCCTGAAGGGCCAGCAGAAATACGACTACGACGCGATCAACTTCTCGTCCGGCGCCACCGATCCGCTGAACTTCATCAAGGGCATCGAGACGCGGTTCAAGACGCCGTTCGGCTCGAACTGGGGCTGGTATTCCGACAAGGAGGCCGACGCGCTGTCCGAGAAGGTGCTCACCACGTTCGACGAGGGCGCCCAGCTTCCGATGATCCGGAAGATCCACGAGATCTCGGTGAAGGACGCACGGTCGCTGTTCATCGTCTCCGACCTCAACCCGCGCGCCATGTCGCCGAAGGTGCACGGGTTCGTCGAGGCGCAGAGCTGGTTCCAGGACATCACGCCGATCTCGATCGGCGGGCCGGCCACGAACTGAGGTTGGTGTGGGGGCGATGGCGGGGGCCGCTCGTGCCGGGGCGGCTCCCGCCGGCACCCGCCGCCGCTAGGAGAGTGTCATGTGGTACTACGCGTTCCGCCGCATCGTCCTGGCCGTGCCCATCGCCCTCGGGGTGTCGGTGGTCTGCTTCGGGCTGGTCTTCCTTGCGCCCGGCGATCCCATCCAGTCGCTGGTCCCGCCCGACGCCACCCAGCAGGACGTCGCCTACATCAAGCACCTGTACGGCTTCGACAAGCCGATCCCGATCCAGTACCTGCAAATGGCTGGAGCGCGCGGCGACCGGCGATCTGGGCATGTCGCTCCAGACCAACCGGCCGGTGCTGACCGAGGTGGTGGGCGCGCTCGGCAACACGCTGGTCATTTCGGCCGGTGCGGTGCTGATCGCCTTTCCGCTCGCCTTCGGGCTCGGCACGCTCGCCGCCTATCACGTCGGCCGCCCGCCCGACCGGGTGGTGACAATTGCCTCGGTGGTCGGCATGTCGATCCCGAACTACTGGCTCGGCATCGTGCTGGTCATCGTGTTCGCGGTGAAGATGGGCGTCCTGCCCGCCACCGGCATGGGCTCCAAGGGATCGGCCGGGTTCGACATCTTCTCCTGGGGGCAGCTCAAATACGCCGTGCTGCCGATCGCCACCATGACGCTGGTCCCGCTCGGCATCATCATGCGCACCACGCGCTCGGCCGTGGCGGAGACGCTGAACCAGGAATTCGTCGAGATGCTGCGCGCGAAGGGGCTCGGCCCGCTCGCGGTGCTGCGCCACGCGGTGCGCAACGCCCTGCCGCAGGTGCTGACCGTGATGGGGCTGCAGTTCGGCTATCTCGTCGGCGGCTCGATCCTGATCGAGACGGTGTTCACCTGGCCGGGCACCGGCTTCCTGATGAGCAAGGCGATCCTGACGCGCGACGTCCCGCTTCTGCAGGGCACGATCCTGGTCCTCGCCATGACCTTCGTCGCGATCAACCTGGTGGTCGACGTGGTGCAGACCGGCGTCGACCCGCGCATCAAGCGCGCGTGAGGGAGGCGACGCATGACCAATCTTTCCGCCACGATTTCCACCGCGCCGGACCTTGTCGAGCCACCGGGCCCGCGCGTGCGCGGCTACTGGGGCACGGTCGGCTTCCGGCTGCGCTTCGACTGGGTGACCCTGTTTTTCCTGGCGGTGATCGCGCTGGTGGCGCTGGCCGCGATTCTGGCGCCCGTGCTCGCGCCGTTCGATCCGACCAAGACCAGCATGCTCTACCGCATGAAGCCGATCGGCTTTCGCGACTTCGCGCTCGGCACCGACGAGCTGGGGCGCGACATGCTCTCCCGGCTGCTGTGGGGCGGGCGGGTCTCGCTGATGATGGGGCTGGGGCCGGTGGTCTTCGCCACCATCATCGGCGGGCTCCTGGGCGTCGTCGCCGGCTTCATGGGCGGGCGGGTGAACATGGCCATCATGCGCACGATGGACGTGTTCTATGCCTTCCCGTCGGTGCTGCTGGCCGTCGCCATCTCGGGCACGCTCGGCGGCGGACTCGCCAACGGCATGCTGGCGCTGACGCTCGTCTTCGTCCCGTCGCTCTGCCGCGTCGCGGAATCGGCGACGACGCAGGTGCGCAACCTCGATTTCGTCGAGGCCGCGCGCGCCTCGGGCGCGTCGGCCCCGTCGATCATCCGCCACCACGTGCTGGGCAACGTGCTGGCGCCGGTGTTCGTCTACGCCTCCAGCCTGATCGCCGTCTCGATCCTGCTCGCCTCGGGCCTGTCCTTCCTGGGGCTGGGGGTGGTGCCGCCGACGCCGGATTGGGGGCTGATGCTCTCCAGCCTGCGCGCGGGCATCTACATCCAGCCCTGGGTGTGCGCGCTGCCCGGCGCCGCGATCTTCGTTACCTCGCTTTCGTTCAACCTGGTCAGCGACGGGCTGCGCCGCGCGATGGATGTGAAGGCATGACCACGATCAAGGGCCTGGCGGCCAAGCCGCCGCTCGAGCTCGCCCCGCTCGCCGATCCGCGCGACCGCGGCGGGCGCCGCCAGCCGATCCTCATCGTCCGCGGGTTGCGCAAGTACTTCCCGGTACGCGGCGGCGCGCTCAACCGGCCGGTCGGCCACGTCCAGGCGGTCGACGGGGTGAGCTTCTCGGTCGTGAAGGGCGAGACGCTGGGCGTGGTCGGCGAATCCGGCTGCGGCAAGTCCACGCTCGCGCGCGTGCTGATGCATCTGATCCCCAAGGATGCCGGCGAGCTGATCTTCGACGGCGACCCTGTCGGCGGGCCGGGCGGGCTCACCCTGCGCGAGCTGCGCCGCTCCATGCAGATGGTGTTCCAGGACAGCTATTCGTCGCTCAACCCGCGCCTGCCGATCCAGGATTCGATCGCCTACGGTCCGATGGTGCACGGGGCGAGCAGGGCCGAGGCGCGCCGGACCGCCCGCGAGCTTCTGGAGAAGGTCGGGCTCGCGCCCGGCCTGTACGGCCCGCGCTACCCGCACGAGCTGTCGGGCGGGCAGAAGCAGCGCGTCAACATCGCCCGCGCGCTGGCGCTCGACCCGCGCCTCGTCATCCTCGACGAGGCGGTTTCGGCGCTCGACAAGTCGGTCGAGGCGCACGTGCTCAACCTGCTGGGCCATCTCAAGCGGCACTTCAACCTGACCTATTTGTTCATCTCGCACGACCTGGCGCGTGGTGCAGTACGTCTCCGACCGCGTGCTGGTGATGTATCTGGGCCAGGTCGTCGAGATCGGCCCGGTCGCCGGGATCTACGAGAATCCGCGCCACCCCTACACCCGCGCGCTCCTCAACTCGCGCCTCGGCATGGATCCGGCGGCGCGCATCGAGGAGCCGCCGATCACCGGCGAGCCGCCCAACCCGATCGACCCGCCCTCCGGCTGCCGCTTCCGCACGCGCTGCCCGTTCGCCGAGGAGGTGTGCGCGGCGAAGATGCCGGCGCTCGGCGGGGGCGCGTCGGACGTGCACCTCGTCGCCTGCCACATGGCCGACGCCGCCTCCGGCCATTCGCGCGCCGGCGCGGCGCCGTGATGGAAGCGGCCCGCGCGGCCGCCTCTCGAACCGGAGATTGAGCATGACACCGGTCCACGACGCGTGCCGTCCGCTGGTCGAGGTGCGCGACCTCACCGTCGCCTTCGTATCGCGCGAGGCGACGGCCCGCGCCGTCAACGGCGTCACGTTCGAGCTGATGCCGGGCGAGGTGCTGTGCGTCATCGGCGAGTCGGGCTCGGGCAAGTCGGTCACGATGCGCGCCTTGATGCGCCTGCTGCCGCCGGGCAAGGCGCGGATCGGCGGGCACATGCGGGTCGGCGAGCACGACATCCTGTCGCTCGGCCCGCGCGCGCTGCGCGACCTGCGCGGCGGCACCGTCTCGATGATCTTCCAGGAGCCGATGACCGCGCTCGACCCGGTCTACACGATCGGCGACCAGATCGCCGAGACCGTGATGCGCCACGAGGGCGGCTCGCGCAAGACGGCGCGCGCCCGGGCGCTGGAGCTCCTCCAGCCTCGTCCGGGTGCCGTCGCCCGAGCGGCGGCTCGACGCCTATCCGCACGAGCTGTCGGGCGGGCTGCGCCAGCGTGCGATGATCGCCGTCGCCATCTCGTGCCGGCCGAGCCTGCTGCTCGCCGACGAACCGACGACGGCGCTCGACGCCACCGTGCAGATCCAGGTGCTGGTGCTGCTGCGCGCGCTGCAGCGCGAGCTCGGCATGGCGATGATCTTCGTCACCCACGACCTCGGCGTCGCCGCCCAGATCGCCGACAAGGTGGCGGTGATGTATGCCGGGCGCATCGTCGAGTACGGCAAGGTGGCCGACGTGCTGACGCGTCCGCGCCACCCCTACACGCTCGGCATGCTGGCCTCGACCGTGCATGGTCAGGCGCGCGGTCGCGACATCGAGGCGATTCCCGGTGGGCCGCCGGATCTGCGCCAGCCGATCGCCGGCTGTGCACTTCGCGCCCCGCTGCAAGCAGGCGACGGACGCATGCGGCCGCATCCTGCCGGTGCCCGTCGCGCTCGGCGGCGGCCACGCCGCCGCCTGCCTGCTTGCCGCGCCGCCGGAAGGCGCCGACGCCCTGGCGCTCGCCAAATGACCCGGTTTTCCCCTAAGCTTCAATCGAAGGAGAACTCAGATGCACGACTTCGCCATGCCGCAATGGGCCATCGACCGCGTGATGAATCGCCGGGGCAAGCTGCACGTCCACGACAACCTCGACCCGAAGAAGACCGCGCTTGTGGTGATCGACCTGCAGAACGGTTTCATGGTGCCCGAGCACACGCCGATGCCGGTGGCGACCTCCATCGGTACGGTTCCCAACGTCAACCGCCTGGCCGTCGCGCTGCGCGAGACGGGCGGCAAGGTGTTCTGGATCAAGAACACGACCGACGAGAAGAGCTGGCCGAGTGGTCGAACTGGTTCGCCATGAGCCGGCCCGAACTTCTGGCCGAGCGCGTGGAGGCGTTCCGGGTGGGCGCCCCGGCGCACGATCTGCATCCCGACCTTGTGGTGGAGCCCGAGGACGAGATCGTGCTGAAGCACCGCTTCTCGGCATTCATCCAGGGCTCGTCCGACCTGGCCGAGCGGCTGCGTGCGCAGGGTTTCGAATACGTGCTGATCGTCGGCACCGTGACCAACGTGTGCTGCGAATCCTCGGCGCGCAACTCGATGATGCTCAACTTCAAGACCATCATGGTCAGCGACGGCAACTCGGCGCACAGCGATGCCGAGCATACCGCCACGCTCGCCGCGTTCTACGCAGTCTTCGGCGACGTGATGGACACGGACACGGTGATCGGCTGCCTGCGCGCCAACGCCACATTGCCGGCGGCCGCGGAATAGGCGCCGGAACCCCCAGCTGGAAGACTCAGCAATGACGAACGGCAAAGTGCGTATCGCCCACCTGACTGGCCCGACGGCGACGATCCAGAACACGCCGCCGCTGGTGACGTCCAACAAGGCGCGCACGAAGCGAGGATTGCCGCTGATGACGGCGGTGGACGGCACGCCGCTGCCCTACGACCCGCTGCGGCCTCAGCGGCTCGCGGCGCCGGCGAAGGTGTATGTCGAGCAGTTCTCGGCCCACCCGCTCGAGGCCGACAAGGCGGAGCTCTACGGCGCGCCTGACGGCTATATCGGCGCCGACGGCACGTTCCGCCGCGACAAGCGGAGCGACGGCGACAAGCCGGTCTACGAGATCGATCTTTCGCCCGAGGACGGGCTTTACCCGCTGCCCTACATGGCCGTGCAGGCCGACGGCAAGCCGTGGGAGGAGGAGTGCGCCGAGCCCGGCGCCGATGTCGAGCGCGCGCGCCAGGGCTTCTTCCCCGACGGGTCGCGCTCGTTCGAGGAGATCGACCGCCTGTCGATCGGCGTCGACGGCCATGCCAGCATGATCTCGGCCCTCGCCGAGGTCGATTTCTACCGCGGCGCGCCGCCCTCGGGCTGGACCAAGGGGCTGCCCGCGGCGCTGCGCAAGGACAAGGGCGAGGGCGACATCCCGCCCGAGATCCGCGGCACGGATTTCTACCCCTACAAGCCCTACCACCTGTCGTCCGCGCCGCCGCGGCCGATGCTCGCCAAGGTCACCAACGACATGCAGCGGCTGGTCTCCTCGGGCGATTACGACGGGGTGATCTGGACGCAGGGCAGCCCGCAGGTCGAGGAATCGGCCTATTGGTTCAACCTGCTGATCGACACGCCCCTGCCGATCTGCGGCAACGCCGCCCAGCGCCCGCAGGGCCAGATCTCCAACGACGGGCCGAAGAACATCGTCGATTCGGTGAGCTTCATCGCCTCGAAGGTGTGGGCCGACGACAAGGGCCGCAACCGCTGCGGCTGCGTGGTGATCCAGGAGCAGCAGATCTTCGCCGCGCGCGAGGTGGCGAAGGTCGATGCGCGTCCCGGCGGCTATGTCGCGACCGGCGGGCACGGCGGCATCATCGGCAATATCAGCCACACCGGCCGCATCGCGCTCACCTATCTTCCGGCCTACAAGCACACCTATCTGTCGGACCTCAAGCTCGGCTCGCTGCCGAGCGCCGTGAAGGCGGTGAAGAAGGGGCCAAGCGGGCTCGGGCTGGTCGAGATCGGCGTGAAGGATTCGGACGGCAAGCTCCTCGCCGAGGCGATTCCGCACGTCTCGATCTCAACCGACGGCAGCTACTCGGGCATGGAGTTCGGCGACGACCCCGCGCACGAGATCGACCTGATCGCCTCGATCGAGCACAAGCTCGGGCTCGGCATGCTGACCGGCTTCGTGATCCAGGGTCTGGTGCCCTACGGCTCGTCGCCCAACCAGGCGCGGCACAAGCTCTACGTCAAGGCCGCGTTCTCGGGCATCCCGGTCGCCAAGGTCGGACGCGGCGCCCCGCAAGGCTTCGCCGACCCGCACGACTTCCAGATCGCGGCCGGGAACCTGACCGCGACCAAGGCACGGTTCCTGCTGATGGCCTGCCTCCTGAAGTTCGGCGGCCTGCCGCCGGCCAAGGACCCGAACCATCCCACCGCGTCGGAGATCGCCGCGGTCAAGAAGGCGGTCGCCGCCTACCAGGAGGTGTTCGACCAGCACTGACCGCGCACCCGCCCGCGCCCGGCTACAGCAGCAGGCTGAGGCCGGGCAGGGCGACCAGCGCCGCCAGCACCAGCAGCATGATCACCACGAAGGGGAAGGCGCCGGCGAAGATCTGGTTGATGGTGATGCGTTCGTCGTTGAGGGTGGACTTCACCACGAAGCACGACAGGCCGAAGGGCGGGGTCAGCAGCCCCACCTCGACCCCCACCACCGTGACGATGCCGAACCAGATCAGGTTGCCGCCGAGCGCCGCCACCACCGGCAGGGCGAAGGGCAGGGTGATCACCATGATCGACACCGAATCCAGGATCGTGCCCAGCACGATCACCAGGGCGAGATAGAGCACGACGAACCCGTGCAGCCCGAGATGGGCGTTCGCGGCGAGGGACGAGACCTCCTGCGGCAGGCCCGACATTGCCAGCATCTGGCCGAAGATGCGGGCGCCCAGGATCAGGAACAGGATCGAGACGGTCACGTAGCCCGTCTCGACCATCGTCTCCCACAAATCGCGCCAGGAGAGCTTGCGCCGCGCGATGGCGATCACCAGCGCGCCCAGCGCGCCGCCGCCGCCCGCCTCGGTCGGGGTGAACACCCCGCCATAGATGCCGCCGAGCACGACCAGCACCAGGATCAGGATGGGCGCCAGCTTTACGGCGGCGCTCGCCACGTTCTCGGCGCCGTCCTCGGCGCCGACCCCGCCGCCCACGAAGGACGGGCGGAACACCGCCAGCAGAACGATCATCGCGCCCATCGCCGTCGCCAGCATCAGCCCGGGAACGATTGCGGCGAGGAACAGCCGGCCGACCGACTGCTCCGACAGGAACCCGTAGACAATCAGCAGAAGGCTCGGCGGGATCAGCATGCCGAGCACCGACGAGCCGGCGACCACCCCGACCGAGAAGCGCGGTGTGTAGCCGTGGCGCAGCATCTCGGGCGTCGCGATTTTGGTGAACACCGCGGCCGAGGCGATGGACGAGCCGGTGATCGAGGCGAAGATCGCGTTGGCCGCGACCGTCGCGATGCCGATGCCACCGCGCAGCCGGCGCAGCGCCCAGCGCGCGACGTCGAACGTATCGCGCCCCACGTCCGACACGCTGACCAGCAGCCCCATCAGCACGAACAGCGGCACCACGCCGAAGAAATAGCTGTTGAGATACTCCGTCGACGAGCGCGACAACGCGCGGATGCCCAGGGCGGGGTCGCCCCGGATCAGCCACATGCCGCCGAACCCCAGCACCATCAGAACGATGCCGATCGGCATGCCGGAATAGATCAGCACCAGAAGCCCCGCGATGGCGCAGAGCCCGATCCCGACATTGGACAGCCCCGCCCCGGCGACGGCGCCGACCAGCGCGGCGAAAAGGACCATGGTGGCGACGGCCGGCCATCCCGCCCGCTGGCCCGCTGCCGGGCGGGCGAGGGCGGCGCCCGCGCGTGCCACGGCCTGGACGCACTGGATGGCGAACTCGATCGCCGTCGCCCCCGCCCCGGCTACGATCACGGCGAGGAACGGCCAGACCAGGATGGTGCGGTAGCCGGGCGTGCCCGACACCTCGCCGGTCGCCCAGGCGTCGGTCAGGCGCGGCCAGGTGCCGTAGACGATCAGTGCGAACACGCCGGCGCCGATCAGCTGGAAGACGGCCTGGAACACCTGCCCGGCGAAAGGCCACGCGCGCTCCAGCGGCCCCGCCAGCGCGTCGGCGCGGGTGAAGCGGCCGGCATGCAACGTGTTGGCGAACTGCAAGAACACGGCCGTCACGATCGAGATGCCCACCATCTCGGCCGCGCCCCGGATCGGCGCGTCGAACACGTAGCGCCCGATCACGTCGGCGCAGATCACGAACATCAGGCAGAACACCCAGAACGTGCCGACGCTGTTCATGGCGAGCGTCAGCGCGCCGAACCAGGCGGCGAGGCGCCGGGCGAGCGGCGGGCGCTCGGCGCCGGTGCGCAGCGCGCGTTGCGGGGTCATGTCAGGACGCTCGGGCAGGGGAAGCGCGACCCCCGGGCCGGCGCCCGCAGATCGCGATGACGGATCCGCCGAACAATGGCGCGCCTACATGCCCTTGTCCCAGTCGCGCACGGGATGGCCGCCATGCTTGCGCACGCTGTCCATCAGGTAAGTCAGCACCTCCTTCGCCGGCGCGCCGTTCGCCTTCACCCAGTCGCCGGCGATATCGGGCAGAGCCTTGACCCACTTCTCGCGCTCGGCTTCGGCCAGGGTGGAGACGTGCACCTGCTGCATCTCGGAGAGCTTCTCCCACGCCGACTTGACGCGCGTGGCCACCATGTCGGTCTGCTTCTGGGCGTATTCGCGCCCCAGCATGCGGAACAGCACCTTCATGTGCGCGGGCAGCTTCTTCCACGTGTCGAGGTTCATCGCCAGCGCGCCGGAGATCACCGCGCCCATGTTCACCCGCACGATGTAGGGCGCGACTTCCTGCAGCTTGAAGGGCAGGATTCCGGTGGCGATGATGATGCCGCCGTCCGCGACGCCGGTCTTGATGTTGTTGTAGAAGACCGGCAGGCCGGAATCGACGGCGATCGCGCCCGTGCCCTTCACCCAGCTCGCCAGCGCACCGGCGGTGAGGTACTTCTTGCCCTTGATGTCGTCGAACCGGGTGATCGGCTCCTTCGAGACGACCTCGTACGTGTCGGCCACCTGCGCGCCGAGATAGACCGTGTTGTTCTTGGTCCACTCGGCCTTGAAGGCGGGAATGTCCTCCTCCATCTTCTCCTGGATATCCATCAGGAGATAGACATCGCCGGTTACGAACGGCGCGTAATAGGTGACGTTGTGCAGCGGCATTTTCGCCGCTTCCCACAGCGTGCCGACCCAGCCGATATCCGCCAGCCCGTCGCCGACCCCTTCCAGCGTGTTGTTGAAATTGTACAAAGCGCCGGCATAGGCCTCGGTCCACGTGATGTGGTCGTCGATGCCCAGCTCCTTCAGCATCCGGTTGGATTCGGGCACCACCCAATCCTTCAGTGCGATCACCCAGGGCAGCACCGGCGGGTGGCTCGATCCGGCGGTCAGCTTGTATTCCTTGGCCGTTGCGCCCGGCACACCCGCGCCCAGCGTCAGCGCCGCGGCGGCGGCGATCAGCGCCGCCCGTTTCGCGATCCGGCTCATGTCATCCTCCCTTGTCGGTTCGTGTTCTACGCGTTTTGCGTTCCGCACCGTCCGATACCGGTGCGAAATCGCTGAAAGCGTAGCATGGACAAGGGGGCGGCTGGCGCGGGATGTGGCCCACGCTTCCCACCGCCGCGTGGAAAAGGCGCCGGGTTATTGCAGCCGGTTGAGCCCGTCGAATGCGGCGGTCTTGTAGCACTCGGCGAGGGTCGGATAGTTGAAGACCGTGTCGACGAAATAGTCGACCGCGCCGTTATGCGCGAGCACCGCCTGCCCGATATGGATCAGCTCGCTCGCCCCTTCGCCGAGGATGTGCACGCCCAGAAGCTCGCGTGTGTCGAGGTGGAAGACGAGCTTCAGCAGCCCGTTCGAATCGCCCAGGATCTGGCCCCGCGCGATCTCGCGGTACGACGCGCGCCCCACCTCGTAGGGCACGCCCGCCTCGGTCAGCTGCTCCTCGGTGCGCCCCACCATCGAGATTTCCGGGATGGTGTAGATGCCGTACGGATAGTGCGCCCGCATCGAATGTGCGTTGACGCCGAAGGCGTGGCAGGCGGCGAGGCGCCCCTGCTCCATCGACGTCGCGGCGAGCGAGGGGAAGCCGATCACGTCGCCCACGGCGTAGATGTGCGGCACGGCGGTCTGGAACGTCTCGTTGACCTCGATCAGCCCGCGGCCGCAGGCGGCGAGCCCGGCCGCCTCGAGCCCCAGCGATGCGGTCGCGCCGGTGCGGCCGACCGAATACAGAGCCTTCTCGGCGACGATCTGCTTGCCGCTCGCGAGATGGATGCGCACGTGCGGGCCGCGCTGGTCGTCATACGTCTCGATGTCGGCCACCTCCTCGCCCAGCCGCAGGGTCACGCGGTTCTGGCGCAGCTGGTAGGCGAGCCCATCGGTGATCTCGTAATCGACGAAATCGAGCAGGCGCGGCCGCTTGTCGATCAGCGTCACGCGCACGCCCAGCGCGGCGAAGATGGTGGCGTATTCGAGGCCGATCACGCCGCCGCCGATCACGGCCAGCGTGTGCGGCACGTCGTCGAGCGTCAGGATGTCGTCGGAGGTGAACACGCGCTGGCCGTCGAACGGCACGCCGGCCGGGCGCGTCGTCTCGGTGCCGACCGCGACCACCACCTTCTCGGCGCTGACGTCGCGCTGGCCGCGCCCGTCCATGTAGGTGAGCCGCACCGTGTGCGGGTCCGGTGAACGCCCCGCGCGCCGGCAGCACCTCGATCCCGTTGCGCTGAAGCTGGTGGGACGCGACGTCCACCTCGTTCCGGATCACGTGGTCGGACCGGAACAGCAGGTCGCGCATGGTGATGTCCTTCTTCACCACGTAGGACGCGCCATAGATCGCCCGCTCGCGATAGCCCGACAGGTGCATCGTGGCCTCGCGCAGCGTCTTGGAGGGGATCGTGCCCGTATTGATGCAGATGCCGCCGACGGCGCTCCGCAGCTCGCACACCGCCGCGCGGCGGCCGAGCTTGGACGCCTGGATGGCGGCGCGATGGCCGGCGGGGCCGGAGCCGATCACCAGCAGATCGTAGTCGTGGCCGTTGGCCGAGCCGTTGCCGTTCTGCATGTCGTCCCCGCTCGCCGGGGTTGCGCCGGCCGCGCAGGATGGCGGGTAAAGCCTTACGGTCCGTTAACCAGCGAAGCCGGCCACGCGCTCAGGGACCGCGCCGGGCGGCGAAGAAGTCGCGCAGCAGCGCGGCGGCGCGGCGCCTCGCCGATGCCGGAATAGATCTCGGGCCGGTGGTGGCAGGTCGGCTGGTCGAAGATGCGGGCGCCGCGCTCCACCCCGCCGCCCTTGGGATCGGACGCGCCGTAATAGAGCCGCCGAATGCGCGCGAAGGCGATCGCCTGCGCGCACATCGGGCAGGGCTCCAGCGTGACATACAGGTCGCACCCGTCGAGGCGGGCCGCGCCCAGCGCGCACGCCGCGGCGCGCAGCGCCACCAGCTCGGCATGCGCGGTCGGGTCGGCGTCGCCGATGGTGCGATTGCCGGCGCGCGCCACCACCCGGCCGGTCGCGCCGTCCACCACCACCGCTCCGACCGGCACCTCGCCGCGCGCCGCCGGCCCGTTCCGCCTCGGCCAGCGCCTCGTCCATGTAGCCCGCGCCCATCGCCGGACCATCCGCGCCCCGGCCCTGCCCGTCAAGCCGGCCGGCCGGTTAACGGTTTCTAAGGCACGCAGGCCTAGCGTGACCGCGGATTTCGGAGCATCCGCATGGCGCGTACCCAGCCGATGGCGGCCGCGTCCCGCCCGGCGCGGGGCGAGATGGAGCTGGCCGCCGCTTTCGCCGATTATCGCGCAGGACGACTTGCCGTGGCGGCGCGCCGGCTGGAAGACGTGCTGCGCCGCCTGCCGTCCCAGCCCGACGCGCTGCACCTGCTCGGCGCGGTACGGCTGGGCGAGGGCGACCCGGTCGCGGCCTGCGAGGCGCTGGGCCGCGGCGCGCGCGCCGCCCCGCACAACGCCGAGCTGCTCAACACCTACGGCTCGGCCTTGCGCCGGGCCGGGCGGCTCGACGAGGCTGAAAAGGCTTACCGGGCGGCGCTCGCCGCGCGTGGCGCCTTCCCCGAGGCGCAGTTCAACCTGGGCAACCTGCTGGCCGAGGCTGGCCGCGCCGACGCCGCAAAGTCCGCCTGGCGTCACGCCATCGCGCTCAACCCGGCCTATGCCGCCGCCCACCTCGCGCTCGGCGACGCCTTGCGCGCGGAAGGCCGGCTCGACGATGCCGCCGACGCCTATGCCGCCGCCGTCGCCTCGGACGGGCGGTGCGTCGCGGCGCGGGTCAATCTCGGCAATCTGCTGTGCCGGCGGGGCGAGCCGGGCCTGGCGCTGCACCATTTCCTCGAGGCGCTTGAGACCGAGCCCGACTGCGTCGAGGCGATGATCGGCGTCGGCAACGTCGCCGAGGCGCAGGAACGCGACAACGAGGCGGAAACGATCTATCGCCGCGCCTTGGCGCTCGACCCGGACTGCGTCGCGGCGCACAACAATCTCGGCACCGTTCTCAAGGCGCGCGGCGCCATCGAAGAGGCGCTGGCGTGCTACGACCGTGCCGTCGCCCGCGCGTCCGATCACGCCGACGCCCATGCCAATCGCGGCCATGCGCTGAAGGCGCTGGGGCGCTATGACGCGGCCCGCGCCGCGCTCGACCGCGCGCTGGCGCTCGACCCCGCCCATCGCGAGGCGCGCATGAACCGCGCCGTCATCCGCCTGGCGGAGGGCGACTTCGCCGGCGGCTGGCAGGACTATCTCGCCCGCGACCTGCAGGCCCGGTCGCGCGCGGCGCTGCACCGCACCGCGCTGCCGCCCGACCTGGCCGGCCGCACGATCGTCGCGCTGCCCGACCAGGGGCTGGGCGACGAGATCTTCTTCCTCCGCTTCGCCGCGACGCTGCGCGCGCGCGGCGCGACGGTGCTCTACCGCGCGAGCCCGCGCCTTGCCGCCATGATCGCGCGCGGGGAGGCGGTCGACGGCGTGCTGGCTCCGGACGCGCCCGCGCCGAATGGCGCCATTCAGGTCTCGGTCGGCGATTTGCCGTTCCTCACCGGCATGACGTCCCGCGCCGACATGACGCCCTCGATCGCGCTCGCGCCCGAGGCGGAACGGGCCGAGGCCCTCGCCGCGCGGCTCGCCGCGTTCGGGCCCCCGCCCTATTTCGGCGTCACCTGGCGCGCCGGCACGCGGGTGCGCAAGGACGGGCTGTACAAGGAGGTGCCGCGCGCCGCCCTGGCCGCCGCGCTCGCCGGCACGCCCGGCACGCTGGTCGCCGTGCAGCGGCTGCCCGAGCCGGGCGAGGTCGCGGAATTCGCCGCCGAGGCGGGGCGCGCGGTGCTCGATGTCTCCGCGCTCAACGGCTCTCTCGAGGACATGCTCGCGCTGATGGCGCAGCTCGACGACTATGTGTGCGTCTCCAACACCAACGTGCATCTGCGCGCCGCCGCTGGCCGGCCGAGCCGCGTGCTGGTGCCGTACCCGGCCGAGTTCCGCTGGATGGCGGCAGGCGACCGCTCGCCCTGGTTTCCCGCGACGCCGGTCTACCGCCAGGCGCCAGACGGCGACTGGTCGGCGCCGCTCGCCGCCCTCGCCCGCGACCCTGGAAGGACCATCCCGATGACCGCGCCGCTCAGCGTCTATGTCGGCTGGGACAGCCGCGAGGACATCGCCTATCGCGTGTGCCGCCATTCCATCCTGCGGCGCGCCAGCGCGCCTGTCGCCGTCGCGCCCATCCTGCAGGACGAGCTGCGCGCCGAGGGGCTCTACACGCGGCCGGCCGATCCGCTGGCCTCGACCGAGTTCACCTATACCCGGTTCTTCGTGCCGTACCTGGCGGGCTATAGCGGCTGGGCGCTGTTCTGCGACTGCGATTTCCTGTGGCTCGCCGACGTCGCCGGGCTGTTCGCCCAGGCCGATCCGACCGCTACGCCGTGATGTGCGTGCATCACGATCACCGCCCGCGCGAAAGCTGGAAGATGGACGGGGCACAACAGACGGTCTATCCGCGCAAAAACTGGTCGTCGCTGGTCCTCTACAACTGCGCGCACCCGAAGAACGCGGTGCTGACGCCCGAGCTGGTGAACCGGGAATCGGGCGCGTTCCTGCACCGCTTCCAATGGCTCGAAGACGCCGAGATCGGCGCGCTTGACGAAAGCTGGAACTGGCTCGAGGGCTGGTCCGCGCCGCCCTCCGGCGGCCTGCCGCCGAATGCGATCCACTACACGCGCGGCGGGCCGTGGTTCGACCACTGGCGCACCGTCGAGTATGCGCGCCTCTGGCTGGATGAGGAGCGCCACCTCGCCCTCAGCGAGACGCGGCGCGTGGCGTAAGGCTACGCCGTCCCGCCGCCCGCGAGCATCGGCACGATCACGAAGGCCGCCAGGTTGTTGGCCGCATGCATGATCGCGCCAGGCGTGAGGCTGCCGCGCCACAGGCGGAGCGCCATCGGGATCGCGCCCCAGAACAGGATGAACACCGCGCCGCCCCATCCGAAATAGGGCGCGTGCACCAAAGCGTAGGCGACAGTCGGCACCAGCGCGACCGCCCATTCCGGCCAGCGGCGGGATCGCAGCGCGCCGACGGCGAGGCCGCGGAACAGCACCTCCTCGCAGATCGGGGTGGTGACGACGACCCAGGCGACCAGCGCCGCGATGTTCCACGGGTCGGCCAGGTCGTAGCGCATGCCGTGCATCGGGATGCCCAGCCGGCTCGTCAGCGCCTGGCTCAGCGGGAAGATCGCGAAGCTCGCCGCCAGCCCGGCGAGCGCGCCCAGCCAGTCGCACCAGCGCGGCCGGCGGAAGGCGAACACCGCGCCCGTGAGGCCGCGCCGCGCCGCCCAGCGCCAGGCGGAGAGCACGGCGAGCCAGCATCCCGCGGCGTAGACCAGCCCCATCGGCACCGGTGGCGGCGCCCGGCCGGCGGTCGCGACGTAGATCGTCGCCGTCGCCGCGGCGAGCGCGAGCGGGAGGGCGAGCAGCACCGCGGCGAGGGGAGCGGCGCCGTGCCATTGCGCGGCCGGCGGGGCCGTTTGTTGCGGGGCCATGATCCCTCCTTCCTAGCCCAAGAACACGCGGTACATCAGCCGTCCGGGCAAGAAGGTCAGCGCGCCGGCGACGGCCACGCCGGCATAGAGCCCGATCATCGCCCGCCGATGGCCGGCAACGTCGCCGCGCCGCACGTTCCACAACGCGCCGAACACGCCCAGCAGGGTCAGCGGGATGAACAGATGGATCCAGGAGAGGTGGCCCGGGTTGAGCGTGCGCACGAAGAACGTGTCGACCGCCGTCACCAGCATCAGGACCAGGTAGGCGACGCCGAGCGCGCGGTGCCGGGGGGCGCCCTTTTTCGAGGCGAAGATCAGCCACCCGCCCAGCGCGAAGGCGGGCAGGACCGTAGCCAGATGCAGGCGGATCGCCGGCGAGGCGTCGCGGATCAGGTCGAGGTGCACGATATCCCCAGCGCGCAGCCCCCCGGGAATGGCCCGGCGCGCCGCCTGCGTCAAGCCCGCCTTCGCGCGGCGCGGCCGGCGCCTACAGGATGAACGTCAAATTGCCGATCGGGATGTCGCGGTTGAGCAGCAGCATCTTCTTCAGCGCGATGCGCCAGCCGTCGCCCTCGGGACGCAGCACGTGCTCGCAGCGGATCGCGAACGAGCGCGGCTCGCCCAGCTCCAGATAGCGGTAATTGCCGCCGCCCGCGCGCATCTCGTAGACGATCTGGCTGGAGAAGACGCGCGCCTCGCCGGCCGCGCCCCCGTCCTCGACCTCGACGTTCGAGACGACGTGCAGCGTCCGCGAGATCGGGCTCTGCGACGGCGGATCGGCGTTGATGCGGAACACGCGCTCCTCGCGGCGCAGCGTGTCGTCGTGGATCAGCGAGACCTTGTCGTAGGGGTCGCGGGCCGTGTCGTCGGTCGGCGCCCAATAGATCCCGTCCGCGGTGAACAGAGCGAGCCATTCGTCGAACCAGCGCTCGTCCAGAAGCCGCGCCTCGCGGTAGAGGAACGCGGCGGCATCCTCGACGGTCAAGGCCGGCATGCGCTCAGGCGTCCGCCATCATGCGCTTCCAGGCGCGGTGGAAGGCGCGCTGCGGCGTCTCGTCCGTCGGGTGGCCGATGCGGATGCCCTCGTCGTCGGTCCGCTCGCGGATCATGCCGCGCGACAGGATCAGCCAGGTGACCTCCTTCGCGGCGAGACCGGTCTGGTTCATCGCGAACATCTCGACGTCGTCGGGCGAGCCGAAGGCCGAAGGGCCGAAGAACCGCTCGTACCCGTCGAACCGCTTGCGGTTCACCTCGTCGGGCACGCCCTCGAGGTCGTAGAGCTGGATCGTCACCTCGGTCCGGTCGGGCGCGATCGGACGGACCAGGCGGATCTGGTCCAGGAGAATGCCGACCGACGGGAACAGCATCACGTTGTATTGCGGCATGATCGCCTCGAGCCCGGCGCGGCCGTGCTTGGCCTCCAGCGCGCGCAGGTAATCGCCCTCGGGCCCCGGCTTGGACGTGTCGAGCCCGGTCTCGGGCAGCGGGTATTCGAGGATGCCGTGCCCGCCGTCGAACCCGTAGGTCGAACCCTGCTCGCGCCGCTTCAGGATCTTCTTGATGTCGGTCGCGGCGTAGTTGCCGTGCTGGCCGCCGCGATTGCCGAATTCGTGCATGACCTTCCAGAACGATTCATGCACCGTGTTGCCGTGATACCCGTCGGTCGAGTTCTCGACCTGGAACTTCCAGTTGCCGCGATACTCGGTGCGGTGGATGCCGCGGTTCATGCGGAACTTGCGGTTGGGCGCATGGTCGAGCTGGTAGTCGAGGAAGCGCTTGCACGGCCCCAGGAACGTCTCGAAGTCCGGGCCTTCGTGCGACATGTTGCCGAAAATCAGCCCGCCATAGTTCGTGACGCGCGCGACCGGCATCATCCCCAGCTTGGACCGGTCCATGGTCTCGGGATAGGCGCCCTTGGCCTGCGGGATGGAGACGAGGCTGCCGTCCGCGCCGTAGGTCCAGCCGTGATAGCGGCAGGAATGGAACTCCGCATTGCCGGTGAGCTGGCGGCACACCACGTTGGCGCGATGCCGGCAGCGGTTGAGCAGCACGTGGATTCCGCCGTCCATGGCGCGGGTGACCAGTACCGGGCGCAGCCCGATCGTGGTGGTCTTGAAGTCGCCGGGATTCGGGATCTCGCTCTCGTGGGCGACATAGACCCAGGTGCGGCCGAAGATGCGGTCCATCTCCAGCTCGAAGATGCGCTGGTCGGTGTAGACCGCCCCGTTGACGCGGAAATCGTCCGCCGTCTCGACCACCAGCTCGTCGAGGTCGAGCGCGTCTCGGTCGCGGTTGGTCAAAAGGCTGGCCATGGCGGCACCCTCGGATTGGTGTGAGCGGAGCATAGCCGCCACGTCCCGGCGCCGCAAACGGAAGAGCCGCGCGGGCGCGCCGCCGCAAGCGGCGGTGCTTCTCGGCCCGCGGTGGTTTTGCGACCGGCCGTGAAAGGCGGGCAGGCCCGCCCGTTCGCGACCGCTCAGGCGGAGGGCGCGTCGCTGCCGTTGCCGTTGGCGCGGGCGTGGCCGGTCTCGGGCTCGTCGTAGCCTTCGTCGAAATCGTCGACCGGCAGGTCGGCGACGGATGGCAGCTCGGGCTGCGGGCCCGCGCCGGGAAGGCCGGGGCGACCGCCATTTGCGATCTGCTGGGCCGCCGCCTGGGCGCTCAACACGCGGTAATAGTGCTCGGCGTGCTGGTAGTAGTTCTCGGCGGTAATGCGGTCGCCCGCCAAGCTGGCGTCGCGCGCCAGCGCCAGGTAACGCTCCAGCACCTGGTGCGCGTTCCCCCGGATCTTCACGTCCGGCCCGTTGCTCTCGTAGGTCTGGTTGCGCGGGTTTCCGCCGTGCCGCCTCGGATTGCCGCGGCCTCGTTGACGCTTGGGGTTTGGACCCTGTCTCATGGCAGCATTGTCTCGCACTTAATTGAAGCGAAATTCCGTTCGGCGCAAATCGGTCCGAAGGGGCCCCCGGCCCGGTATTCGCGAGTCTTGTCCTATTGCGATATTCGGGGGTGATTACGGGGCCGCCGAGCGCAGCCGCTCAAGCCCGGTAACTCGCCGACACCGACCCTAGTCGCGAATCGTCAGCATTCCAACCCTTTTTTTATATAGCGTCGACAGGGCCTTGGAACAATAGGCAACGTTCGTTTCCCGCAAGGTCGCGTGCCGTTCCTGCCGGGGTGAGCCCGGCGCCTTGCCCCAGCGCCGCGACGCGCGCTGCCTGATCCCAGCCGATCTCCAGCGCCGCGACCGCGCCGGGCGCCATCACGCGGGCGAGGCCGGGCAGGATCGCCCGGTACGCGTCGAGCCCGTCCGCGCCGCCATCCAGCGCCGTGCGCGGGTCCCAGTCCCGCACCTCGGGGGCGAGGCCGGAGAGCGCCCCGGTTTCGATATAGGGCGGGTTGGCGACGATGGCATCGAACCGGCCGGCTAGGCCATCGGTCCAGTCGCCCTGCACGAACGTCGTCCGCGCCGCGAGGCCGAGCCGGCGCGCGTTCTCGCCCGCCACGGCCAGCGCATCCGCACTGGCGTCGACGCCCGTGCCGGTCGCGTGCGGCAGCTCGGCGAGCAGCGCCAGCAGCAGGCAGCCCGAGCCGGTGCCGAGGTCGAGCACCCGCCACGGCCGCGCCCGCCCCCCGCGCGCATCGAGGGCGGCGAGCACTGCCTCGACCAGCGTCTCGGAATCGGGGCGCGGATCGAGGCAGGCGGGGGTGAGGACGAAATCGAGGCTCCAGAACTCGCGCCGGCCGGCGATGCGCGAGACCGGCTCGCGCGCCGCCCGGCGCGCCACCAGCGCGTCGAGCGCGGCCCGCTCGGCGCGGGTCAGCGGCCGGTCCCGGTCGCGCACCAGCGCCTCCGGCGCCAGCCCCAGCGCCTTGCGGGCGAGGACGCGCGCATCGGCCGCCCCATTCTCCACGCCGGCCGCGGTCAGCTGCCGCGCGGCGTCGGCCAGCGCCTGGGCGAGGGTGTCGGCTGGTGTGCGCTGGTCGTCCATGTGGAACAATATAGAACCGTCATTGCGAGGTGCGCAGTGCCGAAGCGATCCAGAACGTGCCTGGATCGCTTCCGCTCGGGCCAAGCCGGAGGGTCGCGACGACGGGGGTGCCCCAGGCGCTACTGCTTCGACAGGCGCGGCTCGCCGAACAGGTAGCCCTGGCCGAAATCGACCTGGAAGTCGAGAAGCTCGAGCAGGTCGCTCTCGTTTTCAAGCTTCTCCACCACCAGGCTGGTGCCGCCGGCGCGCAGGATGCGCTTCATGTTGCGCATGGCGCCCTGCGCCGTCGGCTCGCGCAGCTGGCTGCACATGTTGGCGGCATCGATCTTGACGAACTTGAAGCGGTGCTCGGCCAGCCATTGGTAGTCGAAGCGGAAGCTCGCCACCTGGTCCATCGAGAAGCGGAAGCCCATCTGGCCCAGCCGCTTCAGGATCATCTCCAGCTCGGGGTCGCGGTTGGCGATGGTCGCCTGCGGGAACTCGAAGATCATGTCGGGCGCCAGCTCGGAGTTGCGCGCCATGAAGTCCACGAAGTCGCGCAGGAAGGCGCGGTCGGCCAGGGTGTGCGGCGAGATGTTGCAGAACACGCCGAAATTCTGGTGCTTGCGCTGGCTCTTGCGGACCAGCTGGACGCAACGGAACAGCAGCATGTTGTCGATGGCGGTGACCAGCCCCTCGCGCTCGGCGATCGAGATGTACTGGTCGGGCACGACCATCTTGCCCTCGCCGTCGCGGATGCGCGTATACGCCTCGAAATAGCGGCGCTGGCGCTGCGGCAGGGTGACGATGGGCTGCAGATAGAGGTCGATCCGGTCGGCGCGCAGCCCGTCCTGCACCACGCCGAGGATCGCCGCATCGTCGAGGTCGCGCGCCACCGGCACGATGTCGGGCGCGCTTGCGGGGCGCAGCGCGGGCAGATGCTGCGGACGGTCGGCCGACAGCCGGTCGACCAGGTCCTGCAGCACGCGCACCTCGCTCGCCAGCGCGTCGTAAGCGGCGTCGCCCCGGTTGTTGGCGAACCGGTCCGTCAGCGCCTGGTGAAGGCGGGTCACCTCGCCGCGCGCCGCCGACAGCTCACGCGACACGGCGTCCTGGGCGAGGCGCAGATCGGTCAGGTCCTCGGCGAGCCGGCCCTCCGCCCCCTGGCGGGAGACGGCTTCGTGCGCGACGGCGAAGGCGATGAATACGGTGACGCCGGCCATCGCCGACGCCGCGCCGTCCACCCCCGGCGCCAGATGCGGCAAGGCGAGCCCGGCCGCCGTCGCTACCGCGGCGTAGCAGATCGCGATCAGGACGTGGCGCAGAAAGCCCATGAACAGCCCGGTGGAACCCCGGCGCCACTGTCGTCGGACAGGGTTGATATTGGGTTAACGGCGGCCTTAGCGGAACCCGGTCGCGACGACGTAGATCTCGCGCGACTCCGCGCGGCTGGCCGGTGGCTTGACGTGGCGCACCTGGGCGAACCGTTCCTTCAGCCGGGCGAGGAGCTGGGACTCCGCACCGCCCTGCAGCGCCTTCATCACCAGCGCGCCGCCCGGCGCGAGAAGCGCGCTCGCGGCCTCGAACGCCGCCTCGCACAACGCCATCGAGCGCAGATGGTCGGTCTGGCGGTGGCCCGTCGCCGGCGCGCCCATGTCGGACAGGACCACGTCGGCCGCGCCGCCCGTCATCTCGGCCACGCGCGCGATCGAGTCCGGCTCGCGCAAATCGAGCGTCGCCGACTCGGCGCCCGGCACCGGCTCGAACGGCACGATGTCGACGGCGACGACGCGACCGCGCGCCGGCGCCCGCACTCTCGCGACCGCCACCTGGGTCCAGCCGCCCGGCGCGGCCCCGAGATCGACCACGACGCGGCCCGGCGCGAGCAGGTGCAGCCGGTCGTCGAGCTCGATCAGCTTGTAGGCGGCGCGCGACCGGTATCCCTCCGCCTTGGCGCGCGCCACGAACGGGTCGTTGAGCTGGCGGGCGAGCCACCGGGTGGACGACGCCTTGCGGCCACGCGCCGTCTTGACGCGCACGCTGCGGCCACGCGTGCCGCCCCCGCCGCTTCCGCCTCCGCCCCGGCCGCTCACGCGCGCGGCAGGACCGGCCGCACCGGCGGCGCGGCCCGCCCGGCAGCGATCAGCTCCAGCAGGATGCCCTCGCGCACGCCCCGGTCGGCGACGCACAGCCGCGCGGCGGGCCACATGCGGCAGATCGCCTCGAGCACCGCGCAGCCGGCCACCACCAGATCGGCGCGGGCGGTGCCGATGCAGGGATGGGAGGCGCGCTCGGCGCAGCTCGCCCCGGCCAGCTGGCGGCTCACCTCGTGCACCGCGTCGATCGACAGGGACGTCCCGTCCACGCGCGACCGGTCGTACCGGTCGAGCCCCAGCCACACGCCGGCGATGGTGGTGACGGTGCCGGCGGTGCCCAGCATCTGGGCCGAGCCGTCGGCGATGTGGCGGCGGATGTGGTGCGACGCCTCGAACCCTTCCAGCATGGCGGCGACGTAGCCGACCGCGGCCTCGTACTGGGCGGGCGGGAACTCGCGCATGCCCAGCCGCTCGGTCAGCGTGACGACGCCGCAGGGCAGCGACACGCAGGCCAGGATCTCCGGCGGCGCCGGGCGGCGCTGGCGCAGCCAGACGAGTTCCGCCGAGCCGCCGCCGACGTCGAACAGCAGGGCGTAGGGCTTGTCCGCCTCAAGGAGCGGCAGGCAGCCGGCGAGCGTCAGCTCCGCCTCCTCGCGCGACGAGATGATGTCGAGGGCAAGCCCGGTTTCGGCGGCGACCCGTTCGAGGAAGGGGCCGCAATTCGCCGCGCGGCGGCACGCTTCGGTGGCGATGCAGCGCGCGCGGGTGACGTGGCGCCGCTCGATCTTGGCGGCGCATATCTTCAGGGCCTCGATCGCGCGCGCCATGGCCGGCTCGCTGAGGCACCCGGCCTCGACGATGCCCTCGCCCAGCCGCACGATGCGCGAATAGCCGTCGATGACGCGGAACCCGTCCGGCGCCGGGCGCGCGATCAGCAGGCGGCAATTGTTGGTGCCGAGATCGACGGCGGCATACACCTCCGGCGTCCGGTCCCGCTGGCCAAAGGGCCGGGTACGCCGCCTGTGTCCCACATACGCGACGGTCACGGAATTTCCCCTGTGGTACCGTCTTGCCGGCCGACCGGGGCCGGCGCCCCACCTGTCATCGCATCGTAAGACGGAATCGCGGCCGGGGAAAAGCGCGAAGGGCGGGGGGTGAACGGAGATCCCGACGCCGTCGCGCCGGAACGGGGCGCGGCCACGGTAGTGTCTCAGTTTCGCGCGCAGGCGCGGGAGGTCGCCATCCCCGCGGCGGCGCATAGCGATCCGGGCGATCGATGACATAACGCCCCCGCGCGGTTACGGTCTTAGGAAAGAGGCACACTTCGACGGTCTCTTGGAAGATTGAGCGGCTACCGTGAGCGAGCGCAAGAACGTGCTTGCTGTGCCGCCTGCCGGGCGGCGCGACCGAAATCAATTCTTTGGTCGGGAACTGTTCACGGAAAGCGCGAGCCGTCGCAGCCTGATCGGAATTGGCAGAGACAAGGTAACACGTATCAAATAGGTCCGCGTAGGCATCCCTGATCAACTGGATGGGCGACATTGATATCGCCCTGCTTCTCGGTGTCCTTCATATACGTTTCGCGGCATTCCTTGCACCTCACTTCCTCTGAGACGAAATGCCCGATCAGCAATTGTACGCCGGCAGATACGAGCGCCTTCTGATAGGCGCGATGACGTTGCCGCTTGTCGCTGTGGAGATGATGTTCGGCTGAACACCAATGAACGCTCACAAGGCGTTCCTGGCGCTTGTTGATCAGTGCCTCAGCCATTTCCCACAAATTCAGCCATTTTAGATGTGGCTGGGCGAGGTCATCTAGGGCGTGATACAGATTGAAGCCGTCAATATAGAAGGCGGATCGCCGCTTCGCGGATTCGGCTTCGCTATGGCCGGAATCAGAACCGGCGGGACTAGGCCCGCCGGGGGCCGCCGGTAAACCGGCGGCGCTGATGGCAGGACACATATGCCTTTTGCCCCCTCTTGTCAAGCTAGAATTGTTCTAGGCCGCCAGCTGCACCAAGTCTTCCAGCTCCCACAGCCGGTCAGTCACGCCCAGCCGCCATCGCTGAAGTCACGCGCAACGTCTTGTGGATGCGGACGAAGTTGTAAAACATGAAATGGAGCGCAACCGCGTGGGCGTGGTTCTCGACCTTCTTTGAGAAGGCATTCGTCAGCCGGGTAAACCGCCGCATGTGCATCCGCATGGTGAGGTTCTGGCGCTCGACGTAGCGACGTGCTGATATGGTCCGGGTCGGGCTTGCCCGTCGATCGGCGCTCGTTGATTGCGCCGATGCACACGGCGGGCTGTAGCGGCCGCTGGCCGTCTCGGGGCCTGCCGTACAGCTTCACCAGCTGCGCGAAATCCACGTCCGCGCCGAATGCGCCTTCGACCGCCTCCAGGTAGGGGCTGATGGCCGTCCGTGGTCAGTTGGACGCGGTTGGCGAGCCGTGAGGCCACGATCCTGCATGAAGGCCATTCGCGTACTCGGCATCCCGGCCGCCCACTAGCCACGACACGGCGAGCTTGCTGTCGGCGTCGATTGCCGTCCAGGTCCAGGTATCACCCGCTCCGTCAGGCGCGGCCTTGGCCGTTGGGACGTTCTTCGCCTTGGCGTAGGTAAACGCCCAGATTTCGTCGCACTGGACACGCTTCGACGTGAGGCCCCGCACATGCTCATCGTGGTACGCCTGACAGGCGGTCCCAACGTCCACCAGCAACTTGGTCACGGTGTTGATGCTGCAACCGGAGAGGCGCGAGCCAGCGCGAAGGCTCGCACCCTCGACCAAGAGGCCCAGGATTTGAACGCGCTTCTCTAGGGGCAATCTGTTCATGCCCACTAACATAGCGAGCCATCCTTGAGCGGTCAAGCATAAAGATCAGTTAAAGATTCGGTCATAGCTAACCCATTGCTGAGACTCAAAAAATTGAGCGTTGCCAGCGGGTTAGTAACCGGCTATATTGTGAGTGGCCGAAGCGGGAACACCCGCCGCCGGTGCCAGCCGGCAGCGGGATTCCACCGCAGAAGTTATTTATATTGTCATGTTCCACCTCCTCCCCTCGGGTTTACGGGGGCACTTGGGGGTTCACCCGACTGGCAAGGCCGGGTATCGGAGACAAGAGACGCCGGGGTGCCCATCAAGCATTCCCCGGCGTTTCTATTCGAAGATCAACTGTTCACCGATTCCCACGCTCCCATCGGGTCGCACGGAGATGCGGCGGCGCTCCTTCAAGCGCTTAATCACGGTATAAAAGTAGTTGCCCAGGCGCTCTTCGGGAAAACCCTCGCGCCTCAACCCATCCTTCAGCTTAGCCTTGGCAATCGGCTCCCGTGCCGAAAGGACCAGGCGCTCCACCGCCGCCATCATATTCATGTCTGGTGGTGCCGTTTGGTCGGAAGGCTGGGAGTCTTGATCCGGTCGCCTCGGTGGAAGGACGGCTCCCAGCCGTCAGAATGGCAACGGCATCCAACCAGCGGTTGACTACCGCCAATTCTTGTTGGGCGGCCTGAATCTCTCTTTCAAGCTCCGCCTTTCGATCCTTCCGCTTTGCCACTTCAGCGGCGGTCAGAAGAATATCGTTCATCACTCGCCTCCATCACCGGCCGCTCGATCTGGCCGGCTAGGAGGTTAGAACATATCAGCGTGATTCTTGCAACTGGTGAATGGAGGGATGGGAGGGGATGAAGTGTTAGCCGCCCCACCGGGCCTTAGCGGCCTTGCGGGCTATCTCTCGGCGCTTGGCGGGGGAGAGCTTCGCGGCACGGGCCTTCCCCGCCCTTCTGACCACCTTTACGGCCAAGCTCAACTGCGGCCCGGTTCTTGCCCGCGTCGGGGTTCACGTCCTCAGCCTCGCCCGTGGCTATGTCCACGATGAGCTTGGCCAACTGGTTCGGATCGCGGGGGCGCTTCGGTTTCTGCGACATGTTGTGAATATGGCATCGGCCCTGCGCGGATGCCAGCGGCCGTCAAGGGCGGCGGATTTCAAACTGAGACACTACCGCGGCCACGCACGTTTTGTCATCCGGCGGGCGATGTGGTACACGTCCGGCCCCGGCCGGTGGGGGATAGTTTAACGGTAGAACTCTCGGCTCTGGACCGAGCAGTCCTGGTTCGAATCCAGGTCCCCCAGCCACTCCAAAAAACGGCGGAAATCCGCCACTTTTTCGGGGCCATTGACCCCAATGGGGTGTCAGAATAGGGTGTCAGCCGATGCCCCGGCGCGCCAACAAACTCGGCTCAACCTACCTCCGCCAGCATCCTCGGACGGGCGCCTATTATGTGCGCGTGCCGGTGCCGAGGGCGCTGCAGCTTGGCGATCTGCAGAAGTACCGAGGGCGGCGCGTGGTGGAGCGCTACCTTGGCACTAAGGACCCCACCGAGGCGCGCCGGAAGGGCGCCATCGTCGAGGCCGACATACGCGCCGAGTTCGATCAGGCGATCGCGGGCGAGCCGCTGGCGCCCGTCGAGGTCGACCGGATCGCGCGGGAGTATGCGCGCCGGATATATGACCGGTTCTTAAACGACCGTGACGCGCGGCAGTCGATCGCCGATGAGATCGACGTTTATGTCGACGACGTAGAGGGCCACGGCCATCAGGTGTCCATCGTGACCGGCGCCGATGAGCCGACCCCACTGCAGCGCGAGGCCGAAGCGGCGATCGTGAAGTACGCCAGGCGGCCGACACCGGAGACGCTGGACGATCTGCGGTCGCGAATGGCGCGCGAGGTCATCGTGCATCTGGGCGCGCTGGCGCGGGGCCTCCCTCCGCCTCCGATGTTAGGCGAGCCGGTGCGACGTGGTGGCGGGGCGCTGCGGGTGTCGGAAATCGCCAAGCTCTACTTGGCGGAGCGGACTCGGAGCGCCAAGCGCGGCGAGCGGCTGTCGGACCAGACGGCGGCTCAGGCGAGGATCACGTTCCGCCTGTTCGCCGATCATACTGGCGACGCGCGGCTCGATGAGGTGACGCGGCGGGACGTGTCGTCGTTTCTCGACGCGCTGTCGAGGCTGCATCGCCACTATGGGCGTCGGCCTGGGGTCGACAACCTGTCACTGCGAGATCTGCTGAAACGGTTTCCAGCGGGCGAGGGCGACGGGCTCAGTAACAAGACGCTGAACCGGCACCTCTCGGCGCTGTCCAAGATGGCCAAGTGGGCGCGCAAGCGGGGTCATGTGCCAGCGGGCGTAGAGAACCCGTTCTCCGATCAGATGCGCGAGGCGGCGGCCAACCCCTATCGGCCGCTCACGGTGGCTGAGCTCAACAAGTTGTTCCTCGGGCTCTCCTTCGACGTGAAGCCTAAACGCCATAGCCTGGCGTCCTCCTGGCCATGGCTGATGGCGATCGCGCTCTTTAGCGGACTGCGGCTGGGCGAGATCGCGAACCTCGATGTCGAGGACATCAAGCGCGACGGTCGGGTGCGCTACTTCGATGTGACCGAGGCCAAGAGCGTGGCCGGCGTGCGGGTGGTGTCGGTCCATTCCAAGTTAATCGGGCTGGGGCTGCTCGACTACGTGAAGGCGGTCGGCTCGGGTCCGCTGTTCCCAGGATTGAAACCGGGGGGCCGGGGTGCCAGCCGCGGCGAGGTGGTGGCCAAGCGGTTCCCGGAATTCCGCCGCGGCCGCGGTGTCGACCGGGCCGGCGTGACGTTCCATTCCTTCCGGAAGTCGTTCGTTCAGGCGCTCGAAAAGGCGGGGATAGACCGGGACCGCGCGGCGCTGGTGGTGGGCCATGAGCGCGGCTTCACCTACCGCGTGTACAACCCCGACAAGCTGGGGGCAAGAGAGTTGCGCGCGTTGTTGAGGCGGTGAAGTTCTCGGGTTTCAAAATTTAGTTTCCCCACGGTCGAACTGCGCCCCGGCCGCGACCTAGAGCAAAATCCCGATTTTATTTTGGCGTAAATCCGCGGCTTTCCGGCCGCGAGGCCAGTGACTAATCATCAAAATTCTTTACGGGATGGGGGCCGCGTGAGTGGCATTTTATGCCACTGTGCCAATGGGTTAGCCGCTAAGGTCCTTGCGCCGGATTGCGGTTTTCGCCATGATGGGACTGCCGCGCAAACGAAAAAGCGGCTCCAGGACCAGTGGAACCGCGCTTTCAATCTAGGTACGACGACGATGACAAATGCGAGTATAGCGGCTGGCTGGTCCTGGTGCAACCCCGCACTGAAAGGACCAAAGCTATGCCTTCCGGCAATACTCTCCATATCGAACTCGACTCCCGAGGCCGCTAAGTTTTGGGCCCGGAAGCCGAAGGGCCGCGCCTTCCGCAATATGGGCGCGGCGCAGGTTGTCCTGTTCAACGCCGAATGTGAGCTGCGCCGTCTCGGCTACATCACGAACTTTGCCATCAGCGACGACGCCGAGAAAACGACGTTGATGCTCTGCGTCGGGGAGCGCAGCTAGTGGGCGCGGTGATCAGGCCGGCGGCCTTCAATCCCTTTGCGGACACCATCGATGATGCGCAAGCGCTTGGCGCCGTCGGGTTCCACGTGTCCCCAATCCGGGCTGGTGCCAAGACGCCTCTGCGCGCTGGTTGGCAGAACGAGGCGACGATGGCGCCGACCTCGTGGCCGGACGACGCCAACGTCGGGATATTCACCGGCAGGTTCGGCGAGGGGCGGGCTCTCCTGGTAGTCGACGTCGACTGCAAGAACGGCAAGGATGGCAACGTCGCGCTGGCCGAGCTCGAGGCCGAACACGGGGCGCTGCCGGAGACGCGCGAACATGCGACGGCCAACGGCGGCCGGCATCTGATCTTCGCCGTCGATCGGCCAGTGGCCAGCTCGGCCGGCAAGCTAGGGGTCGGGCTCGACGTGCGGTCGGCGGGCGCCTACGTCGTCGGGCCCGGCTCCGTGGTCGACGGGCGGGAATATTCTGTCCTGCGTGACCGGCCGGTCGCCGACGCGCCCGAATGGCTGGTCGAGCGATGCGGCGCGCCTCGCGTGCGGGAGCGCAAGGCGGCGCCGCGGTCGGGTGTCGATCGGGAAAGGGCCTTGGCGCGGGCCCGTCTGTATCTGCGAGACGATGCGCCTTTGGCAGTAGAAGGCGAGGGCGGCGACGCGACCACGTACAAGGTGGCGTGCCGGCTAAAGGATTTCGGGCTCGAGGCCGACGACACGCACTCGGTCATGCTCGATGGATGGAACGACCGGTGTTCTCCGTCATGGGCGCCGGTCGATCTGCGCGCGAAGGTCGATCACGCCTACGCTTACGGCCTTGAACCACCAGGTGTCGCCGCGGTCGAGGCGGATTTCCAGCCGGTCGCGGATGCGACGTCGGCTCCCGCTGCGCCGGCTCCTGCTGCTCCGGCTATCGCGCCTAAGGTCCGCAAGCTGTCCTTCGTCACGCTGGCGGAGATCGAGCCGGATATGGACCGGCGCGCTCTGGTCGAGGGCTGGTTGGGGCTGGGCGACTTCTCCATGGTCTATGGTGGCAGCGGCGAGGGCAAATCGTTCCTCGCGGTAGATCTGGCGGTTCACGTCGCTGCCGGCATGGCGTGGCACGGCCAGGCGGTCGAGCGCGGCGCGGTCGTTTACATCGCGGCTGAGTCGCCAGGATCATCAAGCGTAGGCTTCTAGCTGCTCGGCGCTATCACCAGCTCGGCGAGAACACTCCCGTCGTCGTGGTGCCTGATGCTGTCGACCTTCTCCGCAATGACGATACGCGAGCCGTCGTCGCGCTTCTGGGCGAGGTCGAGGCGCGGTTCCATGTGCCGGTGCGGCTCGTTATCATCGACACGGCCGCCCGCGTCATGCCGGGTGCGGATGAAAATGCCGCGAAGGAAATGGGCGAGCTCGTCCAGCATGTCGACGTGATCCGAAAGACCGGTGCGCATGTTCTGGTCGTTCATCATGCAGGCAAGGATGTCGCCAAAGGCGCGCGGGGCTCGTCGGCGCTGCGTGCCGCGGTCGATACCGAGATCGTCGTGAAGGACAAGACGGCCACGATCACGAAACAGCGCGACGGCGAGGAGGGCGCCAAGGTGGCGTTCCGGCTCCATCCCGTGCCGGTCGGTCAGAACGCTAAGGGCGAGCTGGTCGAGGTTCCGGTGGCCGTGCCGATCACGATGGGCGAGGCGCGACGAACCGACCGCTCAAGGCGGGGTCGCAGGCGCAAGTGGCATTCGACCTGCTGGTCGATCTGGCCGAAAATGATGGCGAAAATAATCCGGAATTAGCGTTGGGCGCGAAGGTCGTTTCGCTCGATCGGTGGCGGGCGAGTACGTGGCGACACGGCAAAATGTCGCCGAAATGTCGCCAAAGAGCGCCCAAACGACGTTCCGCCGGGCCGGCGACATTTTGGCGACATCCGGCAGGGTCCGGATTTCCGGCGGATTTGCTTGGGTTTTGTGAGGCGACATGTCGGCGACATTTTAGCAACATGTCGTCAGAACCACGTGGTAACATTAGCAACATCTCTCTAAGGAGATGTCGCATGTCGCCGTCCCGGTGGGGATTTGGGAAAAAATAGAAAAAAGAACCCCCGCGAATTTCTCGCGAGAACGCCCCATGTCCTAGATGTCGATCAGCAACCGAGCAGCTGGTTGAATGCCGGTCAGCGTTTCTATCGCGGCGCAAACATCAGCTAGGAATGTCTCGCGATCGACAGCGGTGAGAACCGAGTAGCCGATGATCTGCATAGCATTAACAACGTCCGCCCACAACTTAAGTGTGATCTCCAACCTTAGAGCGTAAGCTGGTTCGACGTGCTTTTCCCAATAAGCGTCCTCCTCAGCGAACGTAGCCGTCTCGGTAGCGCGCTGAAGCCATTCAGCGCTTCGAAACGCTAGCCAACGATAACAGCCGTCGTGAGCTTGCCGTTCATGTTTTTCAGCCTCTCGCGGTTTTCCAGCCCTTTCGAACCAGCGCGCGGGAGTGTGCCGAATGTTAGAGAGCCGCGCAAGTGGATTTATCAGCAAAATGCAAATAACCGATCTGTGATCCCAAGTGGTGTTGCAAAATAAGCAAAACGTTGCGATTTCTACAACACGATGGTTATTTGTTGAGATTTTAGCCCGCGTGCCAGCGTCGCCAGTATTCTTTCTTAGCCTCGCTGCATCGCTTTCAGCCTTCTGCCGTTCGCGAGCCTGTGCTCATTCCGCCGTGGAATTGCAGCGTTTCTTGCCGGGAACTAGCCGCGCGAAGCAATGTTCGCCGTTCCATCGGATAGCGTTGCAGATATTGGTTTTGTATAGGATCGCGTCAGCGCGTTCGTGTTTGCCAGCTGCTCTGTATCTGTCAGCTGCACAGCGGCGCGATTTGTGTTCCGTTACTTGTGGTTTGTCTTTGTTCATTTTGTGCCGTCTGTCCTAACCAGCCGAACGCCTAGCGCGCCTGCGTCTGTCACCTTAGCCCCAGCCCTTCTTCTCCGCCCCAACCCGGAGCCTGCCGCCGGAGCGGGGGATGAGCGATCCTCGCGCACGAGGGGAAATAGGAGCACCGTCGATAGCGCTTGTTTCTCAAATTTTCATATAGTTACCTTCAAGCATAGGTAGCATTATTTGCAACATAGATTTCCAGAAGCGAAAACTTCTAAATTTTTTATATTGTATGTTCCCTCAGAAGTCTATACAGGAGGTTTAGCAACAACGGATTTGAACTATGAGCGAAGCACCTTCTGCCCCAACCCCAGCGATCCGACGCCCGAAGCGGCGCGCGCCGAGATTGCCAGCCTGCGCGTCGACAAGGAGTTCATCAGCAAGTACGCCAACAGCAACCAAACCGCCCGTAACCAGCTGGAAACCCTCCACCGCGCGGCCTATCCGCAACCCGCAACCACCCCTAGCAAACCCCTCTCGCCAGCGGCGCAAGCACGCCAGGAGCTCGAAGCGCGCAAAACCAACCCCGAGTTCGTCCGCAAAGTCGAGAGCGGCGACTTCAAAGCGCGCCAGGAACTAGATGAAAAAAAAAAAAAAAAAAAAAAAAAAAAAAAAAAAAAAAAAAAAAAAAAAAAAAAAAAAAAAAAAAAAAAAAAAAAAAAAAAAAAAAAAAAAAAAAAAAAAAAAAAAAAAAAAAAAAAAAAAAAAAAAAAAAAAAAAAAAAAAAAAAAAAAAAAAAAAAAAAAAAAAAAAAAAAAAAAAAAAAAAAAAAAAAAAAAAAAAAAAAAAAAAAAAAAAAAAAAAAAAAAAAAAAAAAAAAAAAAAAAAAAAAAAAAAAAAAAAAAAAAAAAAAAAAAAAAAAAAAAAAAAAAAAAAAAAAAAAAAAAAAAAAAAAAAAAAAAAAAAAAAAAAAAAAAAAAAAAAAAAAAAAAAAAAAAAAAAAAAAAAAAAAAAAAAAAAAAAAAAAAAAAAAAAAAAAAAAAAAAAAAAAAAAAAAAAAAAAAAAAAAAAAAAAAAAAAAAAAAAAAAAAAAAAAAAAAAAAAAAAAAAAAAAAAAAAAAAAAAAAAAAAAAAAAAAAAAAAAAAAAAAAAAAAAAAAAAAAAAAAAAAAAAAAAAAAAAAAAAAAAAAAAAAAAAAAAAAAAAAAAAAAAAAAAAAAAAAAAAAAAAAAAAAAAAAAAAAAAAAAAAAAAAAAAAAAAAAAAAAAAAAAAAAAAAAAAAAAAAAAAAAAAAAAAAAAAAAAAAAAAAAAAAAAAAAAAAAAAAAAAAAAAAAAAAAAAAAAAAAAAAAAAAAAAAAAAAAAAAAAAAAAAAAAAAAAAAAAAAAAAAAAAAAAAAAAAAAAAAAAAAAAAAAAAAAAAAAAAAAAAAAAAAAAAAAAAAAAAAAAAAAAAAAAAAAAAAAAAAAAAAAAAAAAAAAAAAAAAAAAAAAAAAAAAAAAAAAAAAAAAAAAAAAAAAAAAAAAAAAAAAAAAAAAAAAAAAAAAAAAAAAAAAAAAAAAAAAAAAAAAAAAAAAAAAAAAAAAAAAAAAAAAAAAAAAAAAAAAAAAAAAAAAAAAAAAAAAAAAAAAAAAAAAAAAAAAAAAAAAAAAAAAAAAAAAAAAAAAAAAAAAAAAAAAAAAAAAAAAAAAAAAAAAAAAAAAAAAAAAAAAAAAAAAAAAAAAAAAAAAAAAAAAAAAAAAAAAAAAAAAAAAAAAAAAAAAAAAAAAAAAAAAAAAAAAAAAAAAAAAAAAAAAAAAAAAAAAAAAAAAAAAAAAAAAAAAAAAAAAAAAAAAAAAAAAAAAAAAAAAAAAAAAAAAAAAAAAAAAAAAAAAAAAAAAAAAAAAAAAAAAAAAAAAAAAAAAAAAAAAAAAAAAAAAAAAAAAAAAAAAAAAAAAAAAAAAAAAAAAAAAAAAAAAAAAAAAAAAAAAAAAAAAAAAAAAAAAAAAAAAAAAAAAAAAAAAAAAAAAAAAAAAAAAAAAAAAAAAAAAAAAAAAAAAAAAAAAAAAAAAAAAAAAAAAAAAAAAAAAAAAAAAAAAAAAAAAAAAAAAAAAAAAAAAAAAAAAAAAAAAAAAAAAAAAAAAAAAAAAAAAAAAAAAAAAAAAAAAAAAAAAAAAAAAAAAAAAAAAAAAAAAAAAAAAAAAAAAAAAAAAAAAAAAAAAAAAAAAAAAAAAAAAAAAAAAAAAAAAAAAAAAAAAAAAAAAAAAAAAAAAAAAAAAAAAAAAAAAAAAAAAAAAAAAAAAAAAAAAAAAAAAAAAAAAAAAAAAAAAAAAAAAAAAAAAAAAAAAAAAAAAAAAAAAAAAAAAAAAAAAAAAAAAAAAAAAAAAAAAAAAAAAAAAAAAAAAAAAAAAAAAAAAAAAAAAAAAAAAAAAAAAAAAAAAAAAAAAAAAAAAAAAAAAAAAAAAAAAAAAAAAAAAAAAAAAAAAAAAAAAAAAAAAAAAAAAAAAAAAAAAAAAAAAAAAAAAAAAAAAAAAAAAAAAAAAAAAAAAAAAAAAAAAAAAAAAAAAAAAAAAAAAAAAAAAAAAAAAAAAAAAAAAAAAAAAAAAAAAAAAAAAAAAAAAAAAAAAAAAAAAAAAAAAAAAAAAAAAAAAAAAAAAAAAAAAAAAAAAAAAAAAAAAAAAAAAAAAAAAAAAAAAAAAAAAAAAAAAAAAAAAAAAAAAAAAAAAAAAAAAAAAAAAAAAAAAAAAAAAAAAAAAAAAAAAAAAAAAAAAAAAAAAAAAAAAAAAAAAAAAAAAAAAAAAAAAAAAAAAAAAAAAAAAAAAAAAAAAAAAAAAAAAAAAAAAAAAAAAAAAAAAAAAAAAAAAAAAAAAAAAAAAAAAAAAAAAAAAAAAAAAAAAAAAAAAAAAAAAAAAAAAAAAAAAAAAAAAAAAAAAAAAAAAAAAAAAAAAAAAAAAAAAAAAAAAAAAAAAAAAAAAAAAAAAAAAAAAAAAAAAAAAAAAAAAAAAAAAAAAAAAAAAAAAAAAAAAAAAAAAAAAAAAAAAAAAAAAAAAAAAAAAAAAAAAAAAAAAAAAAAAAAAAAAAAAAAAAAAAAAAAAAAAAAAAAAAAAAAAAAAAAAAAAAAAAAAAAAAAAAAAAAAAAAAAAAAAAAAAAAAAAAAAAAAAAAAAAAAAAAAAAAAAAAAAAAAAAAAAAAAAAAAAAAAAAAAAAAAAAAAAAAAAAAAAAAAAAAAAAAAAAAAAAAAAAAAAAAAAAAAAAAAAAAAAAAAAAAAAAAAAAAAAAAAAAAAAAAAAAAAAAAAAAAAAAAAAAAAAAAAAAAAAAAAAAAAAAAAAAAAAAAAAAAAAAAAAAAAAAAAAAAAAAAAAAAAAAAAAAAAAAAAAAAAAAAAAAAAAAAAAAAAAAAAAAAAAAAAAAAAAAAAAAAAAAAAAAAAAAAAAAAAAAAAAAAAAAAAAAAAAAAAAAAAAAAAAAAAAAAAAAAAAAAAAAAAAAAAAAAAAAAAAAAAAAAAAAAAAAAAAAAAAAAAAAAAAAAAAAAAAAAAAAAAAAAAAAAAAAAAAAAAAAAAAAAAAAAAAAAAAAAAAAAAAAAAAAAAAAAAAAAAAAAAAAAAAAAAAAAAAAAAAAAAAAAAAAAAAAAAAAAAAAAAAAAAAAAAAAAAAAAAAAAAAAAAAAAAAAAAAAAAAAAAAAAAAAAAAAAAAAAAAAAAAAAAAAAAAAAAAAAAAAAAAAAAAAAAAAAAAAAAAAAAAAAAAAAAAAAAAAAAAAAAAAAAAAAAAAAAAAAAAAAAAAAAAAAAAAAAAAAAAAAAAAAAAAAAAAAAAAAAAAAAAAAAAAAAAAAAAAAAAAAAAAAAAAAAAAAAAAAAAAAAAAAAAAAAAAAAAAAAAAAAAAAAAAAAAAAAAAAAAAAAAAAAAAAAAAAAAAAAAAAAAAAAAAAAAAAAAAAAAAAAAAAAAAAAAAAAAAAAAAAAAAAAAAAAAAAAAAAAAAAAAAAAAAAAAAAAAAAAAAAAAAAAAAAAAAAAAAAAAAAAAAAAAAAAAAAAAAAAAAAAAAAAAAAAAAAAAAAAAAAAAAAAAAAAAAAAAAAAAAAAAAAAAAAAAAAAAAAAAAAAAAAAAAAAAAAAAAAAAAAAAAAAAAAAAAAAAAAAAAAAAAAAAAAAAAAAAAAAAAAAAAAAAAAAAAAAAAAAAAAAAAAAAAAAAAAAAAAAAAAAAAAAAAAAAAAAAAAAAAAAAAAAAAAAAAAAAAAAAAAAAAAAAAAAAAAAAAAAAAAAAAAAAAAAAAAAAAAAAAAAAAAAAAAAAAAAAAAAAAAAAAAAAAAAAAAAAAAAAAAAAAAAAAAAAAAAAAAAAAAAAAAAAAAAAAAAAAAAAAAAAAAAAAAAAAAAAAAAAAAAAAAAAAAAAAAAAAAAAAAAAAAAAAAAAAAAAAAAAAAAAAAAAAAAAAAAAAAAAAAAAAAAAAAAAAAAAAAAAAAAAAAAAAAAAAAAAAAAAAAAAAAAAAAAAAAAAAAAAAAAAAAAAAAAAAAAAAAAAAAAAAAAAAAAAAAAAAAAAAAAAAAAAAAAAAAAAAAAAAAAAAAAAAAAAAAAAAAAAAAAAAAAAAAAAAAAAAAAAAAAAAAAAAAAAAAAAAAAAAAAAAAAAAAAAAAAAAAAAAAAAAAAAAAAAAAAAAAAAAAAAAAAAAAAAAAAAAAAAAAAAAAAAAAAAAAAAAAAAAAAAAAAAAAAAAAAAAAAAAAAAAAAAAAAAAAAAAAAAAAAAAAAAAAAAAAAAAAAAAAAAAAAAAAAAAAAAAAAAAAAAAAAAAAAAAAAAAAAAAAAAAAAAAAAAAAAAAAAAAAAAAAAAAAAAAAAAAAAAAAAAAAAAAAAAAAAAAAAAAAAAAAAAAAAAAAAAAAAAAAAAAAAAAAAAAAAAAAAAAAAAAAAAAAAAAAAAAAAAAAAAAAAAAAAAAAAAAAAAAAAAAAAAAAAAAAAAAAAAAAAAAAAAAAAAAAAAAAAAAAAAAAAAAAAAAAAAAAAAAAAAAAAAAAAAAAAAAAAAAAAAAAAAAAAAAAAAAAAAAAAAAAAAAAAAAAAAAAAAAAAAAAAAAAAAAAAAAAAAAAAAAAAAAAAAAAAAAAAAAAAAAAAAAAAAAAAAAAAAAAAAAAAAAAAAAAAAAAAAAAAAAAAAAAAAAAAAAAAAGAGTTCATCAACGCGACGCTGCCGGTCGGCGAAAAAGATGCGCGGTTCAAGGTCGCCACGCTGTTGAACGACATGATTGAAGCTGAGGCGCGCATGGCGGTGGTCGAGCCGACGGCGCGCGTCCGATCGGCGATGACGCTGGGCACTCCTGCGGGCTCGTTCGTCGGCGAGGCGCTGCGGACGGTCGAGCTGTTCAAATCCTTCTCCGTGGCGTTCACGGCGATGCACGGCGCCCGGATGCTGTCGCAGCGGTCCATGGCAAGCAGGGCCCGCTACCTGGTGGCGGGGCTCGTGCCGATGACCCTGGCCGGTGCGATCGCCGAGATCGCGTCCGACGTTTCCAGGGGCAAGGATCCGCGCAAGCCGGACGAGAAGTTCTGGCTTGACGCCATGGTCCGCGGTGGCGGCCTAGGGGCGCTGGGCGACTACCTGTTCTCCGACGTCAACCGGTTCGGCGACAACCTCGTCGAGTCGCTGGCGGGCCCGGTGGTGGCGACGGCGAGCGCCGGGTTCAAGGCGACGGTGGGCAACCTGCGCGAGCTGATTGCCAAGGGCAAGGCAGAGCATGTAGGGCAGGAAATGCGGCGGTTCCTCGAAGGGCTGATGCCAAGCGCCTCGCTCTGGTACGCGCGGCTTGCCATCGAACGGCTGCTCGCCGATCAGCTAGAAGAACTTGCCGACCCTGACGCGCCGGCCCGGTTCCGGCGCATGGAGCGTCGGGCTCGGCAGGACTTCGATCAGCGGTATTGGTGGCGGCCGGGGCACGTCGCACCGGATAGGGTGCCACGGATGGGGCATTAGGCCCGCGAGGGGCTCTTGTTGTAGTAAGCCAGGACCTTCGCCTTACAGGAGTTGCAAATCCATTCGCAGTGGTCGCCCGTCCTCCACCAGGATTTTTCAATTGCCCCCGAAATTGCAGGATAGATTTATGCCCCTTCTCAAAACAATTTGTGCAAAGCCAATGTGGTGGCTCGGCGCCTTGCACTTCTGGCTTAGGAACGTAGGCGAAGGTTCCATGGTCTACGGCCTTCAATACATAGCGTTGTTTCTCTGCATCCCAGTTTTTAAGTTGCACAATCTCTTGTTCAAGGTCACGTACCTGTTGAACCAACGCGAATTGGTCAGTTTGGGCCGACATTGCGCTATTTTGGGCGGCAATGATTTCTCGTTGGAGTTCGATAATCTTAAACTGCACTTCGGAACTGATTTTGAGCTTGAGCAAACCGCCCGCGATGTCCGCCGCCGTCTTGAGACTAGCGCCCGCCGCTTGAATTGCTACTAGGTCCACCATTAGCGTCTCCTTTAAGCTCAAAATTCCGGGGGCTCGATTTGCTTTTGAAAAGCGCGGATGTGCTCCTCGAATTCGCGATCCATTACACGAAAGAGACCCTGAGACAGTCGATTACATATCTTCGCGGCATTTGCGGCCTCCGATTTATTTGCGCCCGGTGTGAGTATGCCGTGCGCGAACACGTGCCGGATCGTCGACGCGAGATAGGTGACGTTGCAGGGATCGAGATTGAGGTAGTTATCGAGTTCCGGCCGATGCGGCGGCTCGACTTTTTCACGAACAAACCGATAGAATTTGTCTCCAATGTCTAAGGCCCGGAGCTCCGCGATCAGGGCGCCGGCGTCGTACTTTTGAATTAATGCGCCGCATTTTCTTTGCCTCAGCCCAAGCAATTCGAGCAAACGTTCGAATGCGGACCACGTGAAGGTGACACGGGCCAGGGCGGCGTACCCGTCCGCGGTAGTTTCACTGTAGCCGTCGAGGTGGAGGCCGCGGGAAGGACTTGGCTAATCGATATCTCGCTGCGAACCGGTTCACGTCGCCGACGGATCCGGTAAACCCGAATAAGCCCGCGTCGTTGCGCTTCGCATAAAAATCGAAAACCGCCCAGCCGGGCGGCATGTTGCGGTGAAGGGCGGTAGATGCATGGCGCGGGAACATACGGACCGGACGCAATTCGCTCAACCGGGCAATGGGGTGTCGCAATGGGGTGACGACAAATCGGCAAAAACCCAAGAAATTAGTGGTTCTGCGGGGTTCGGGGCCGTTCTAGTCGGGTCCAGGTCCCCCAGCCAACTTGCATGATCCGGCCGGTTGACCATCAGGTCGAAGGGCGAACGCAAGGAAAACTCCAGCGCTTTGCCCCTGAGCCGCAGGTTCGAAAACGCGAAGGCCATCAGCTGCCGCTTTTCCTCGGTTTTCGAACGCCCGAAGATGTCGGCGGCTCGCGAGGCCGGTGCCAAGGTTCCTATCCGCGCTCAGCGGCGATAGTTGAGATCGTCACCATGCGTCGGCTCCTTTCGTCCCACAGGACGTGGAACATGGCGCAAAGCGCCTCGCGAAATGTGGTGGCAGGAACGGACTTCAGCTCGGGAACGGCATCGTGGCACGCTTGAAGCCGATAGTTGGGGATGCGCGAGTTGAGATGGTGCACGTGGTGCAGCCCGATATTGCCGGTGAACCATTGCAGCACCCGGCCGAGCCTCAGGTAGGTTGAGCTGTGCAGTGACGCAGTGACCGGATCCCATTGGTCCTGGCGCGCCCAGCTTGTGTCCTCGCCGCGATGTTGCACCGTGAACAGCCACACGCCGATGATCGAGGCGAGCACCGTGACCGGCAGCTGCACCGCCGCAACTCGGCCGAAGCCGACGGCGAGCCCCACTCCGGCAATCAGTGCGGCGAGCGCCAGGTTGGTCGCATAGACGCCGATCCGTTCGCGCCGCCATCCCTTCGGCATGTCGAAGGGCAGACGGTACAGCACCAGAAACACCAGCGGCGGCAGGATCAGGTTCGCGACGAGCGGGTGGCGGCTAACGCGGTACCAGAGGCGCCGCCGACGCCCAAGCGCGCTGTATTCGGCGACGGTGAGGCAGGACGAGTAGATATCGGCGCCGGTTTCACGTCGGTCGAGATTGTTCCACACCCCGTGATGGCCGGCATGCTGACGCCGCCACGACAGATACGGGGCGAGGGTGAACAGGCTGCACGCAAACCCCAGAGCGTCATTCCAGCGCCGCGCGCGGAAGAATGCGCCGTGGCCGCAATCGTGCTGGATGATGAACGTGCGGACGAGAAGGCCGGCGGCAAGCGGAGCGAGCGCGAGGACGATCCAGTAGGCGACGCCGGCCGTCGCGTACATCGCCGCGCATACGGCAAGAAACCCGCCGATCGAGGTGACGGTCTGAACCACGCTGCTCCGCCGGCTCGGCGCCTCGAACGGCGCCACGCGGCGCATCAGGTTCCGGGCGGCTGCTACGCTGGTTTCGCTTTCGCGTAGGGCTGTCGTGGACAAAAGGTTCCGTCTCCGTCGTTCACGGGGAAAGTGGAACGAAAGAGGCCCGCGCGTGGCGGGCCTCCCGAACGTAAATCGGCGCGGCGGTGCGTCAGTCGACGACGGACAGGTTTTCCGCCGAGCTCTTGCCGTTCTTGCCGCTCTGCAGTTCGTAAGTTACGCGCTGGCCTTCGGCCAGGCTGGACAGCCCGGCCCGCTCGACCGCCGAGATGTGCACGAAAGCGTCCTTCGAGCCATCGTCCGGCTGGATGAAGCCAAAGCCCTTCGCGGCGTTGAACCACTTCACGGTTCCTTGCGACATAGAAATTTCCAATCGATTTTTGCTGAGTCCCTCGGGCACCGCGCCCGGAGGGTCTTGGTTACCGAAATCTTGGGGAAAACAGTAACGGGCTGTGGCTCGGCAGCGTCATTCGATCCGCATTCGAACCATCGCCATGGCCATCATATGGGTGCTGCGGGTGAAATAGCAAAAGAATGTTCTTCGACTTGCCAAAATTCTGCGATTAGGTGTTGACAACCCACCTCCCGGCCCCATATTTCTGGGCGGGAACAAGCCATGAACCTCGCAGACCTCGCCCCGTACTTTTCCGACGAAGCCAAGGCCCACGAGTTTGTGGAAAGCCTGATGTGGCCGAACGGGCCGGTCTGCCCCCACTGCCAGGCGACGACCGGATCAATCGGCTGGCCACGCAGCGCACCAAGCCGAGCAAGCGGAACCCGGGAGGCAGCCGGTCTATGGCCTTTGGAAGTGCTACCATTGCCGCTCCCAGTTCACGGTTCGTAAGGGCACGATCTCGAGGAAACCCACGTTCCGCTGACGAAGTGGCTTCTGGCGATCTACCTGATGTGTTCGAGCAAGAAGGGGATCAGCGCGAAGCAATTGGAACGCTCGCTCGGGATCACCTACAAGTCGGCTTGGTATCTATGCCACCGCGTCCGGCTGGCCATGACCAAGGAACCATTGGCCGGCAAGCTCGGCTCCGGTGGCGGCATTGTCGAGATTGACGAAACCTACGTAGGCGGCAAGAAGCGGAACAACAAGCACCGCAACCGCACGGAAGCGGCCGGCAAGAAGGTCGCGGTTATGACGCTGATTGACCGTGACGGCGAGGCCCGCACGTTCAAGGTGCCGAACACCAAGAAGGGCATCATGCAAGCTATCGCGATCCCAAATGTGGACGGGACCCGCACATTATCACGGACGAACACAAGGGCTACGAAGGGCTGGAACACCACTCGGAAGCCACCACACCGTGAACCACTCTGAAACCTACGTTCGCGGATCATCTTCCACACAACTTTGCCAGTCGTATCACTCGCTCCTAAAGCGGTCGATCATCGGCACGCATCACCACATTTCCGAGAAGCACTTGCCCCGGTATCTGCGGGAGCGTGAATTTCACTGGAACCGACGCAATGCCACGGACGGCGAGCGCACGATTGACGCGATCAAGGGCGCGGTCGGGAAGCGGCTGATGTATAAAACACCAGTCTATCGCGTCTAACCTTCGAACCTACGAATACGCCGATGATCAGAAAAATAGCTTTACCCATGACATCGAGCGCGCGATCTACTCTGGCGTCAGTTGGGTATTCTGAAACAAGCACCACGTAGGCGGCAACAAGTAGCACGACGAGGAGAGTTGCGAGAGAATCAGTGCTATCCCCTTCCAACCACCCTATTAGCAGGTTGCTGAAGAACTCCAAGGTTGGCGCTTTTCTGTGTTGCTGCGGTCGTCCGATGGTTGGGCGAGGGCGATGCCGGCGATCGCACGCAGCGACGATGGGTCGTTTGGATGTACCCGTCGCCGCACGAGCCTGCTCATGCCGGCCCCGCCAGCAGCTTCGGTATTCGGATCAGGTTGTAGGCTGCGAGCGCGAGGGTGAACTGCCAGCCGACACGGGCCAGGCCGCGGTGGCGGGTCTTGTCCTGGCGGGCGATGGTCTTCACCCAGCCGAACGCCTCCTCGATGCGCTTGCGGACCCGCTGGCTGGCGCCGTAACCGCCGCTTGCGGCAACGGCATCGGGGATGTTGGAGCGCCGGCCCGAGACGTTGCGCGCGACGTGCGGCGTCACCCGGAAGCTTTGGCAGGTGGCGACGAAGCCGGCCGCGTCATAGGCCTTGTCGGCGCCGAGCGTGATCCGCCGATGCCGGTTGCGCCGGCGCATCACCATCGCCTCCGCCGCGCACCGCTCGGCCTCGCCGGTGGCCCGGCTGACCAGCCCGTCCACCACAAGCCCGTTGCGGTTCTCCATCAGCGCGTGACCCAGATAGCAGAGCCGGGCTTCCTTGTTGCGGCCCTTGCGGTACAGCCGGGCGTCGCCGTCCGTCGTCGAGCGGTGCGTCTCGTTCGACCACTCGGCGCCGTGGAAGTCGCGCTCGGCGTTGCGCCCGCCTGTTCCGGCAGCCCCGTCTCCGCCGTCATCGTCCCCGTCGCGTGGCCGGAAGCTCTTGATCGAGGCCCACGCCGCGATCAGCGTGCCGTCCACCGAGAAGTGCTCCCCCGACAGCAGCCGCTTCACCCGCGGCAGCGCCAGCAGCGAGGCGAGGAACCGGCCCGCCACCTCCCCCGCCAGCAGCCGATCCCGGTTCTTGCAGAACACCGTCGCGTCCCATACCTCGTCGTCGATGCCGAGCCCAACGAACCAGCGATACAAGAGGTTGTACTCCAGCTCCTGCATCAGCCGCCGCTCCGACCGGATCGAGTAGAACGCCTGCAGCAGCAGCGCCCGCAGCAATCGCTCCGGCGCGATGCCCGGCCGTCCGGTGTGCGAGTACAGCGCCTCGAACTCCGCCGACATCCCCGCAAGCGCCTCGTTCGCGATCTCCCGGATCGTGCGCAGCGGGTGCTCCGCCGGCACCCGCGCTTCCAAATCCACGTAGCTGAACAGCTTGCCGCTCTGTCCGTCCCCGCCCCGCATCCCTCGACCCCCAGCGCTACATCCTCATGCAAGGAATCACTTCACGCAGCGAACAGCGAGGGGTTTTTCAGCACCCTGCTAGACCGCCATCACCGAGTTCTACGTTTGCCCGCTCAGTGTTTTTGTCCGGTTTGTCCGAAACGTCATCTGGCGGCAATACACGGTAGCTATTGTCGGGCAGCTTCCAGCTTCTCTTTGAACTTTTGTTCTATCAATTCGTTCGGGATGCGCGGCTTGCGCGATAGATTGCCATATCGGTCGCGGACGATGGTCCACGGTTCGCTAGGAAGGTGGGTCGCATTCGACAGCCGCGTTCCCTTGTACTTCCCGTATACCTTCCAGACCTCCGCCAACAAATCGCGGCTGCGCGATGGTGCGTTGCCTATCGTCGGCAGCGCCCCATTATAATCATAGGCCCGCCGCGTAAGCGGGATTGCCTTACGACCGCAGTCGTAGAATTCCGCATAGAGATCACGCACTACGGGGCCATGCGGCCATGCCTCAATATCGTCCGGGAACAGGGGACCCATTCCGTTAGCCAGATGCCACGCGTGCGCGTAGAACACCAATTTCTGAAGTTTCAGATGATCAATCGGCTCGCCAGCGCGCTCGGCGCATTCGAGAAAATAGTTTGCGACGGCTTTAGCCGTGTTTACGGCGCCTTCTTTGGCTTCCATCGCTATCCTTCACCTCCAGAAGGCCGCGCACCGCTTCCTCGAACTTCAGCGGCGCAAGGCTGACCGGCTTCGCGGCTGGCAAATCCGGCTTGCCATCCGGCCTTTTGTCAGATTTCTCTTTCAAATCAATCACTTGCCCAATTCGGAAACTCCGACCCCCAACATCTGGTAGATATGGGGCCTGGAGGCACCATGCCCCCGCCTAAGACTATGCCCGGCCGCCTCGAAACACCGTCCTGCGGACCGGAGAGTAACTAGGCCTCATGTGGGACGGGCCGGCCAGGAAGGGAAGCAACCCCTTCCGAGCCCACGCCGCCAACGCGTGTCACCGCGTAAACCGGGGCGCTCCTTCGGGAGCGTCCCGGCCCTCTACTGGCGCCGCCGTGGCGAAACTGGCAAACGCGACCGATCTGGGATCGGTTCCCTGCCCGGGTTGCGGGTTCGAGTCCCGCCGGCGGCACCACTCTCACTTATCCACAAGACCAATCGATTCCTCGCTAGCCCATTGACAAGCTCAAAATCGAGCCGAAATCCCATAGCTATAAACCACGCAAGCAGGCCTTGACACAAGGGGGCCGTTCGTGCGCATCGGCACAAGTGCAGGGATTCCCTGAGAATCCAAGGCCTTGATAGAGCCAACAAAACTGGCGCTTGGTGCGAACGGCGTTCGCACCCTGCCCAATCGCCGAGCCAAAATCACGCTTCCCCAAAGCCATACCCACACCCTTATCCACGATATATGGGGATAAGTCCCGCGCGCCGGGCGGTCCGCCGAGCGTCGGCCCGGATTCAGCGCGTGGGTTTGTCAACTACCCTGTCGCCAAAATTCTTGCCCACCGTTCAAAAAATCTTTCGGTCTCGAAAAAATGGCGGTCTTCCGCCAAAAAAAGCGCCTGTCTCAGGCAAAATATCTGTGGTAGGTTGTGCCAAATATTATTCGTCACCATTTAATAATGCAGACACCTCCCGAGGGGGCGGCAAAGTATTTGACGCCTGCCGGGAGCGTAGCAGAGAGCAGGTAGGGTATGTCTGACAGTCGCATCAAAATGGCGAACCAGGTTCTATTCGGGTCGGCAGCCGGCACGACGCTCGGCCGCTCTGCGCGCGACGCTGAGAAGATGAGCAAGCGCGACAGGGAGCAGATCAATATGCGCGAGGCGGCGATGAAGGCTGAGGCCGACAAGACCGCGCGGTTGCGAGCCCTTCGTCTCGCCAAGGAAGCCGAAGATGCTGCGCGGGCCGAAGAAGCGCGCCAGGCGAAGGCGAGCTCCGCGACCCGGAGGTCGGCCAAGCTGGCCGCGAAACGCGATGTTGCCCCGACCACCGCGCACGACGACTGACATGTGGAAAGTCGCCAACGGGAAGCCGAGCTTCGGTCGCGAGGGTGCTCGCCAGCCAGCAGAGCTGCAACACGCCATGCACCGCAATTGCCTTGTCTGCAAGCAACCGTTCTTCAGTACCTGGACCGGCGCCCGGCTCTGCGACGAATGCCGCGCCGAACGCGACGCCGCCTCGAACGAGCTGGCCCAGAAATAGCCTCTCCAACCCTCGAGGAGCCGTCATGCACGACGAGGCTGCCGACCCGCCCTGCGGGCATATCCCTTCGCGCCGTCGTTGCCTGCGCTGCGAAACCGGTTTCGACAGCGCCTGGGCCGGAGAACGCATCTGCCCACACTGCAAGAGCACCTCGGCATGGCGGTCTGGCCAGCCTGCGCCGATCTTGTCCACGCGCTCATCTGGCAAGACCAGCAAGTAGATGCATGACGGTCGATCCGGTCGGGGCGTCAGCCCGTGTCCGGATCGCAGCGGCCAAGGGACTGGTTGCGCTACACTTCGATCGGCTGACGCGCGGCGATATCAACCCCGATCGCGTAGGCCGGGCAAAGGGTGGCGACTGACTGGAAACCGATCCCCCGCACCCCATCGGGGGCGGGCCGAAGGTTGACAATCCGCACTGACACGAATGGCCGATTGGACCAAGGCGTCGAGATGCAAGCATCTCCCGGCGCTCCCACGTCTCGGGCCGAATCGCAACGCAACCTTGAACGTGACGTCACACCGTCTCTCTTCGCGCGGGCGGTCAGGGCGGCACCGGCGGGTCGCTGCGGTCGGCTCTTCAGCATTGAGTGTCGTCCTCGGCCGCGTCCGATCTTTCGGCCTGGTCGCGCGCGGCCTTGCGCTGTTCGCTGCGCGCCTGCTTCTGCTGCTGCTTCTCCTCATTCCGCGCCCTCTGGACGCGGTTCCGGTCGGCGCGCCGCACGTTAAAATTTGTCCTCGATGCCATCGTGCCTCCTGATGCGGATGTCAGCACCACGTCGCGCGGCGCAAGAATGACCGGCCTGTATCACGCCCGGTCGGAGTCTTCGAGTGATCCGAGCTCTTCCGGATCTTCGGGTACGTCGTCAATGCTATCGCCGTCGTTTCGATCTTCGACCTCGTCCCCATCGCGGAGATCGTCCGCGGTGTCCTCGGGCTCTGCGGCCGTATCCCCTTCGTCGTTTCCGATTTCTGGGGCGACCGCGGCTGCTGGCCGCATCGGCGGGGTAGCGGGTCGCTTGGCTGCTGCCGGCCGCGGTCGGGGAGCGTTGGGCTTGAACTCGGCGCCGCATGCCGGGCAGCGGATCGGACTGCGCCGCATGTCATAGAACGGCGCGCTGCAAGCGGTGCAGCGCCACTTGGTGCCCCATTCGGCCCTGCTCATATAAGCTCCCGTACAACATGGCGGGCGCCGCATGGCCGCGACTGGATCCCTTCGGCCGGCGACGGTGATGGCGCTGGCCCCGGGCAGGTAGGCGCGTCTCCGCACCGCGCATGAACGGTAAGCCCGCGAGGTGCGGCCTCGTTCACGAGGCCCGAATACCGGTAGCCGCGCCGCTCAAAATTCCTTGCGCAGTCCCACCGAGAACGTGTGGGTCTCGACCAGCGAGTTGCCGACGATCCCACGGTAATTGGCGAATGTCGTGAACCCCTCCGGCAGGACCAGGACGACACCCGCCCCCACGCCGAAATAGTCGCGGTCCGGCGAATCGTTCTGGAAGGCGAGCCGGAAAGGATTGGCATTCAGGTCCTGGACCAGGTGACCCGTGAGCGTTTCCTGCCCGTTTGCGAACTCGTGGATGTAGTCGAACGACACCTGCGGGACGATCACGCCGAAGCTTGTGCTGTAGGCCGCCGACCCGTGGACCCCCAGCGCGGAGGTGAACGAGGTGACGCTGTGCGAGTCGAAGGCGACCTCCAGCCCTGTGCTGCCCGCTTCCGAGAAGGCGTCGACACTGGTATGGACGTAGTTCAGGGCGAGACGCGGCCCGACCGTGAATCTCTGGAAGTTGAAGTCATAACCTCCGGTCGCGCCGGCACGATACTCGTTGCCGTTCGTGTTGCCGCTGGCGATTCCCGAAGTCGTAAACGCGTTGCCGTTATTCGAGAACGAGATGAAGCGATCGATCTCGAAATCCTTGCGGGCGTAACCTGCCGACAGATCGAGGTAGGCGGCCTGGACCGGCGTAAAGCTGGCATAGACCAGCGCGCCGTAGGAATCCGTGTCGAATCCGCCCCCGCCGGTACTCGCGAAATCCGCGTTCGTCTTGGAATAGTCGATGGCGACGCCGCCGACGAAGCTGCCGAAATTGTGGTCCACGCCCGCAGTCACGCCGTATTTGTTGGATTCGTAACCGTCTTCAAGACCGGTCGTATCCTTGTTCTGCCTCTCGTAGGCCAACGTTGCGAAGCCCGACAGACCACCCAGCGAGAACGTCATGTCGTTGGAATCGGGTGCTCCGTTCATTCCCGTCTGGCTGTTCTTTTTCTGGTCGCGCCGCTCCTCGAGCCGCCGGCGAACGCGGCTTTCCGGGTCGAGTCCCGAAAGGTCGGATTGCGCCGCGGGCGTCCCCGTGCCCGGGATCGCTACCGCGTTAAAACCCGGTATCGAGTTGCAGAGGTCCGTAAGCTGTGGTCCCCGTCGGGGGCCCAGATTGGCGCAGTTGTTGTTGACCGCCTGCCCGACCGCGTCGTCGAGGCTCTGTTGCGCCAGCGCCGGCGCGCTCCCGGCAGAGAGCGGCAACGTAACCGCAGCAACGAGCACTGCCAACAGCCGGGCGCTTTGCGCCACGCGCGTGGTTTTCAGCAACATTTGATCTACCCCCTCAACGTTACGCGCGGTCTAGCACAAATGCGAACTTGTCTACAGGACCAAGGCCCTCATTTTTCCGCGCGCACGAAAAAATAATCGCCCGCTTCGTGGCCGGCGAACCTGATTGGCGCGTATTCCGGCACCTGGCTGGCATCGGCACGCCTCGCCGCGGCGGCCACCCGCGCCTGGACGATACCGAACAGGTCTTGCCCCGCCAAGATTCCCGTGTTTTGGCGCAACGAATCGATGAAGGCCTGGGCGAACACCGAGTGCTTGCCGCCTCCCGAATCCAGCACTGGCTGGATGCCGCCCGCCGTAAGCGCCATGCGCGAGCGGTCGCGGGCGACCTCGCGGATGAGTTGCAGGCGCTCCTTCGCGCTGATCCCGCCCGAGATGTGAGCGAGCGCCGAGCGGGTGAGCGTGCCGGAGTAGCAGGAATCCGCGACGACGAGCAGCTCGCGCACCGTCATGGCGTTCAGCACGTCGGTGATGGCGACGTTCGATATCCAGTTGGCGGAGCTGCCGGGCTCGGCGTCGACCGGAAGCCAGTTGCCGCGCTGGTTGACCTGATCGAGCTCGCCGTGCCCGCCGTAATAGATCAGCAGATTGTCGTGGTCGGTCAGCTTTTCGCGCAGCTTGTTCAGCGCCGAAAGGATCTGGTACCGCGTGCCGTTCAGCAGCAGCGTGACGTGATAGCCGTACTTGTCCTTCAGGAGGCGCGCTACGTCTTCCGCGTCCGACACGGCGGTCTTGAGCTTCGGTAGGTGCTTGTAGTCGTTGTTGCCGATCACAAGGGCGTAATAGGTGCCGAAATCGATCGGCGGCCGGGGCATCGGAAAGCCGATGCGCGGTCGACCCGCGTCGGTCTTCGCGGCCGGCTCCAGCGCGGCGGTTTGGGCCTCCCGGCCGGGGATCATGAACTCGACGACCGACTTGTGGCCGTTGCGGTCTATGGCGACCACCCGAACATGCTCCTCGCGCCGGGTCACCGGGAAGTGCGTGCGGAACACCTCCCCGTTCATCTTCTCGTCGCGCCCGTTCACCGACAGCGAGGCGAGCCCGGCCGTGGTGGCGACGCGCCCCACGACCAGCAGCTTCTCGACCGCCTCCGGCAACTTGGCCATGCGCAGCCCGCCGCGGGCTGTCGCGAGCTCGGGCTCGAGGATCTGTATCGATGGGCCGGTTTGCTGCGACTTTTGCCTAAGGCTGCGCAGCTCCGCCTCCTGCGCGCGCGAGGCCTTTTCCATTTTGGCGAGGCCCGCTTGCAGCCGGGCGATCTCCCGGTCCTTGCGGTCAAGCCGCCTCTCGCGCTCGGCGATCGCTTTCTCGAGCGATTTGACCTCGACCGCGTTGTCACCCGCGCGTTGGCGTCTCTCGGCCAACTCCTTCCGCAGCTGGTCGAGCGCGGCGCGCTGCCGGTCGGCGTCGCTGCTCGAATGTTCGAGGCTGCGTCTCAGTGAATCGAGCCGATCCTGCGTGTGCCGAAGCTCGCCTTCCTTGTCCGCCAGGCGGCGCTTCAGGGACTCGATCTCGGCGCGCAGCCGGTCGAGCTCCGCGCTTTGGGCCACGATCCGGGCCTGGTCCTCGTCATTGCGCTGGGCAGCGGGTGGCTGGGGCGTCGCGGGTTGGAAGGTCAGGTCGGGGAGGCCGGCCGCCTTGCGGTACCACGCCAGGGCTTGGGAGGGATCCTTGGGAACGCCGAGACCCCGCTCGTAGAGGGAGCCGATATTTATCGCGGCGCGGCTGTAGCCCTGGTCTGCCGCCTTGCGGTACCAGCTCGCGGCGGCTTGGTAATCGGGCGGCACGCCCAGGCCTTTTTCGAAGATTTCGCCGACATAGGTTTGGGCGTCCGGCTTCCCCTGCTGGGCAAGTGGCAGCCACACCTTCAACGCCGTCGCGTACGAGGCGCGGTCGCTCTTGACGTACTCACCGCCCCGGATTTCGCAGTCGCTGGCCGAAGTCTTCACGGCCCGGCGCGCGCTGACATACGTGACCATGCCGCCGAGCTGACGGATCTGCCCGGGCAGCAGGCAGTCGACGATCAGGAGAGAGTCGGCATCGGTGGCCGCTTGCGCTGGCACCGGGGCGGCTAGACTTGTCGCAGCCGCCGCCACGGCCAGTGACAGTGCGAAGCAGCGGACCCGCACGGACAGACGGTCGGCTCGACGGCGCGTCATCGTGAAATCACCAGGGCTCTGCACCTTTCCCGCGCGGAGTCTCAGGGTACATGTAACAAATGTCCAGGGTATTGGGCCGGAGTCCCTTCACTTGCTCGTGCGCACCCACACGCCGTCCCATGGACCGGCGGGCGGATCGCGCTCGAGCGCGGCGGCACGGCGCGCCATGACGGCAGGCGGGCTCCCGTCGCCGTCGCGCGCCGCCGCGAGCTCCGACCAGGCCGCCTCGGCATTCGCGAAACGCCCTGCCCGGTATTCCGCAAGGGCCGCCGCGTAGCGGGCGACGTAGAGGCGGTCGGCGTCGGTGGCCTCGGCGTCCGTGCCGATCAGCTCGTAGACCGCAAGCGCCTCCTCCTTTCCCTTGACGCGCACGAGGTCGAGCTCGTTCAGCAGAAACGCGTCGCCGAGCCGCGCGGCGGCGACCGGCCCGACCACGATCCGGCAGCCATAGTCGCCCGGCAAGCTCTCCAGCCTGGCGGCCACATTCACCGTCTCGCCGACCGCGGTGTAGTTGTACCGCTTCGGGGCGCCCACGTTTCCGACCGTGGCGAGCCCGGCGTTGAGCCCGATCTTGACCGAGAAGCCGGTCTCGCCGCGCGCCCGGTCGTCGGCGCGCGCCCGCGCGATGCGACCCGCGATGGCCAGCGCGGCGGCCGCAGCGCGCCCGGCGTGATCGTCCTCGTCCGCCGGCGCCCCCCAGATCGCCATGACCGCGTCGCCGATGAACTTGTCGACGTAGCCGCCCGTCTCGTCCACCGCCGCCGCGATGATCGCGAGATAGCGATTGGTCAGCTCCATCAGGCGTTCCGGCCCGACCGTGCCGGACAGGGCGGTGAACCCGCTGAGGTCGGCGAACATGACGGTGATGTCGCGAACTTCGCCGCCCAGCCGCAGCGACCGCGCGCTGTCGGCCAGAGCCTCGACGACCGTCGGCGCCAGATAGTGGCCGAACGCATACTGGATGCGCCGCCTGCGCCGTTCCTCGACCAGGAACCGCACCAGGTATGCCGCCGCGACCGAGCCGATGGCGCAAAGGGCGGGGACCGCCATCGGCAGCCACGTGCCACCCAGCAGCAGCGCCGCCTCGATCGCGAACAGCATGGCGAGGACGGCGACGGTCGCGGCGATCGCCAGCCATGGCGCCACGGCGAATCCCGCGGTTCCGGCGATCACTGCAGCCGCGGCGGTCGTCGGGGCGCGCACCGCGGCGGGCGCTGCGTGTGCCGCATCCAGCCCCATCAAGGCGCGGACTGCACCCGCCTCCAGCGCGACTCCGGCGACGGTGCCGCCATCCGGATCCGACGGGCCCAGCGGGTCGAGGCGGCAATCGGCCCCGCGACCGTCCGCCTGTGCCGGCGCCGAGCGCACCGGCAGAAAGCGATCCGGCGCGACCTTGCGATCCTCCTCCGGCAGGGTCGAGCCGACCAGCACGATCCGATCGCGAAACCGGCTGGCGACCGCTGCCGGATTGCGCGCCATGCAGCGCAGCACGTCGACCAGCGCGTAGGTCGGCGTCTCCTCCAGTTTGCGTCGCGGGGCGATCTTGACGGGCCTTTCGTCGAGGCCGCCGCCACTGCGCCGCGCCAGCGCGCCCGCCAACGTCGGCGCCGTCTCCCCACTCGCAAGGTGCAGCGCGGCACGGGCGGTGCGGAACACCCCGTCGCTGTCGGCCATGACCTCGACATAGCCGACCGCGCCGGGCGCGCGGTTGGCGCCCAGGGCGAAAAAGTACGGGGCGGCGACAGGTGTACGAAGCGAGCGCCCGAGCACGACAAGCGCGCGATGGCGCGCAAGTGCCGCCAGAAACGCCTGGTCGTAGCCCGGCTTGAAACGCCCGGCCGCAAAGCTGAAGATCAAGTCGAACCCGACGGCGCGCGCCTTCGCATCGGCAAGCCCGTCGATCAGCGTCCCCCAGATGGGGGCCATCAGGACGCGCGGCATGTCGCGCAGCTCGTCGGAAGCCAGCGATCGACGATCGACGGCGACGATCACTACCGGTGCCGGTGCTTCGCCGGGGGGAAATATCCGCGCCGCGCCGCCGAGGGCCAAGTCGTAAATCGGCCCGTCCAGGTTGCCGATGACCCCGTCGGTCCCGAGGCTCGCTGCGGTGCCGGCGCCGGTCAGCGCCAGCAGCACCAGTGCCCGCCGCCAGAAGCGCCGGCGAACCGGCCGGTCGCGCGCGCCCGCCACAATCAGTCGAGACGCAATATGGCCGCGGCGTCACCCGGTATGCCCGGTCCGGCCACGCTGAACTGGAAGTTGACCATGATCTTGCCGTCGGCCGAAGCCAGATGGACCGAATAGTCGGTGCCGGGTGCGAGGGCGGGCCGGCCGGCAGGCCATGACGCCAGATGTTCGTGCACGCTCATGGCGCCCAGGGCCTTGCCGTCCTTGCGCAACTCGGCCGTACGCAGCATTCCGCCCTTGGCGCCGGTCAGCACGACGCGGGGGTAGCCTGTCAAATGAGGAGCGCCGCCAGCCCCGCGCATGACGACTCCGGCGGCAACCGCCGCGCCACCGTTGGCTGCGGCCAGTTTCTGCTCGCGCGGGCAGTCCGTCTTGTCCTCGCTCACGATATGGCCGCCCGCCAACGAATAGCGCCGCGCGTCGACATAGAGCCGCCCACCCTTGACCGTGACCATCCGGCATGCGCCGTAATGGATGAAGCTCATCTGCCCGTTCGGGCGGAGGGTTACGGTCGACCGGTTGCCGAGCTCGGAATAGGGCGTAACCATCGGCGCGGTGGCGCCGTCAACATCCACTACCAGCGCGACGGCGCCCTGGGCGGCGACGGCCGACGGCACGGCCGCGCCTGCCGCAAGTCCCAGCGCGGCCAGCCCCAGCCAAGCCCACTGCCTGACCTCGTGAATCCGGCCGGGCCGATGATCGCAGTTGGTCATGCTCCGAAACATACATCACAAAGCGTCTCACGTCAGTGCACGGCCGTGGCGAGGGGTGATCGGGTCCCGCCGCTCAGCGCCCCTCCCGCCGCCAGGCCAGCATCAGGGCGCCGACACCGATCAGCAGCAAAGCGAGGCCGGGCAGCAGCGGCGCCTCCTGGACGCCCGTAACGGTGTATTCGCGGTTCTCTGTGACGCCCAGCCAGCCACGCCCGGCGACCCGCCGCCCCGCCCGCACGCGGCGCAGCTCGGGCAGCCCGTCCTTGATCCAGGCCAAGCCGCCGCCGGTCTTTTCGACCACGGGCTTGAGCTTGGCGTCGGTCGCGCGCATGTCGGCGAACTCGAGCGGGTTGAGCGTGCCGACGGCGGCGAGCGCGGTGTGCGTGCCGTCCGACACGCGGTAGAGCCCCATCTCGCCGACCGGCAGCGTGCCGCGCTCGCGCCCGCCGACGCCCTCGGCGAGCGGCACCCGGGTGGTCTTGCCCGACGGCGCGGTCACGGTGACCGGGGTCTTGTCGGGCTTCACCGAGTGGCGGACGATCACCAGCTCGTTCCCCTCGCGGTGCGCCTCGATGCGGTTCTCCTCCAGCTCCGGCTCCTTCATCAGCCAGTGGGCGAGGCGGCGCAGCAGCTCGGCATAGGGCCCGCCGCCGTCATAGCCGCGCGCCCACAGCCAGATCTGGTCCGACAGGATCTGCGCGACGCGGCCCTTGCCGACGCGGTCGACCACCAGCAGCGGCTTGCCCTCGGCGCCGGTCATCAAGGTGGTGCCGCGGTCGGCGCTGACGTCGATCTGGCGGAACCAGCGGCCCCAGCGCCGGTCGGGATCGTCCGCGCCGGGCAGGTCGGCGGTGATCGGGAAGCGCTCGCCCGCCGGGTCGAGGTGCGCCTTCATCCGCCCCTCCATCACCCGGCCGGTCGGCGCGGCGGGCAGGATCGGGCCGAGCGGCGTCTGGTAGAGCGACAGCGCGGTGGCGAAGGCGGGCCCCGCCGCCTCCAGCACGGCGCCGCCGTTCTCGATGTAGCGCACGATGTTCTGCAGATAGAGCGAGGGCAGCACGCCGCGCCGCTTGTAGCGGTCGAAGATGATCAGGTCGAACTCGTTGAGCTTGACCTCGAACAGCTCGCGGATCGGGAAGGCGATCAGCGACAGCTCGCGCACCGGCGTCGCGTCCTGCTTCTCGGGCGGGCGCAGGATGGTGAAATGCACGAGGTCGACCGACGGGTCGGCCTTCAGGAAGTTGCGCCACACCCGCTCGCCGGGGTGCGGCTCGCCCGACACCAGCAGCACGCGCAGCCGCTCGCGCACGCCGTTGATGGTCACCACCGTGCGGTTGTTGACGGTGGTCAGCTCGCTTTCGGCCGGGTCGACGGCGAACTCGAAGATGTTCTGCCCGGCATGGTCGAGATCGAGCTTGAGCGTCGTCTCGCGCCCGATCACCGCCGAGCGGCCCGACCGGCGGCGCGCCGTCGTGCGATTCGGTCAGCCGCACGGTCTGGCCCTCGGCGCCCGGGTCGTCGATCTTGACGCGCACCTCGACCGTCTTGCCGACCAGGCCGAAGCGCGGCGCGTTGGTCGACCACGATGCGCCGGTCGCGCTCGCCCGGCTTGCCGGTCAGCAGCACGTGCAGCGGCCCGGCGAAGGGCAGCGGCTTGTTCGCGGTCGGGAACGTCGTGCACCTCGCCGTCGGTGACCAGGAAGGTCGCCGCCATGCGCTTGCGCGGCACGTCGGCCAGCGCGTGCGACAGCGCGTCGAACAGCTGCGTGCCGTCGGTCGGCTGGCCGCCGGCGCCGGTCTTTGGTGCGCCGGCATGGACCACGCGGACGTCGAGCCCGGGCATGGCGGCGAGCGCGGCGCTGCAGCGTCGGCGAGCGCCTCGTCGGCCTCGCGCGGCCCGCGTGCCGACGGACTGGCTCGGCGAATCGTCGACCACGATCGGCCGCGACGTCGGGGATCGGCTTGCGCTCCTCCTCGACCAGCACCGGGTTGGCGAGCGCCGGCGAGCAGCGCCGACGATGGCGAGCGTCCGCCAGGCGAGGCCGCGCGCGCGGCGCACCAGCCCGAACACGATCAGCAGCGGCGCCGCAGCGCGGCGAGCGCGCCCAGCGACGGCCCAGGGCAGATAGGGCGCGAAGGCGATGCTGGTCAGGCCGGACATGCATGCCCCTCCCACGGTTCCATGCCCCGGCCGTCATCCCGGGCGCGGCGCAGCATGAACCGATGCGCCGCAAACCGGGGATGCGCCAATCTCCTCTCCCCTGAAAGGGGGGAGGCCGGGAGGGGGGGCATCGCGATCGCCGCCGTCATTGGCCGAGGCGCTCCATGATCGCCGGGACGTGGACCTGGTCGGTCTTGTAGTTGCCGGTCAGCGCGTACATCACCCAGTTGACGCCGAAGCGGTAGGCCATCTCGCGCTGGCGCTCGCCGCCGGGCACCACCGGGAACAGCGGCTGGCCGTCGTCGTCGATCGCCCAGGCGCCGGCCCAGTCGTTGGAGCCGATGACGACCGACGAGACGCCGTCGTTGTAGCGGTTGCCGCTTGCGCCTCGACCCACACCGTGCCGCCGTCCCAGCGGCCGGGAACTTGGACAGCAGGTAGAACGACTTGGTCAGCACGTGGTCGGGCGGCACCGGGATCAGCGCCGGGATGTCGAGCCCGCGCAGCAGGTAGCGCAGCGCGGAGCCCGGCAGGGCCGCCGCTGCCGCGTCGGGTCGGCGTTGAGCTGGCCCTGCTCGCGCGTGTCGAACAGGATGGTGCCGCCGGTGCGCAGGTAGTTCTGCAGCTTCTCGATCGCCGCGTCGGACAAGGGCGGCTGGCGACGCGCGACACCGCCCAGTAGAGCATCGGGAAGAAGGCGAGCTCGTCGGTCTCGATGTTCACGCCCATCGGCTCGCCGGGCTCGACGGCGGTGCGCCGGCGCAGCACCTCGCTCAGCCCGTGCAGCCCGTCGCGGCTGACCTCGGTCGATGGCGGCCGACGCCGGTCTCGACATAGGCGAGGCGCGTCTCCAGCGCGGCCTTGAGGGCGAAGCTGTCGGGCGAATCGGCGTCCTGCGCTCGCGCCGGCGTGGCCAGCGCGCCGGCAAGCGCCGAGCGCGACCACCGCGGCGCGCCCGCGCCGCCTTGGCGCCGCGCCCGGCGCCCGACGCCGGGCACCAGGCCGCGCAGTATGTAGCCGATGATCAGGTCGGCGAAGGCGAGCAGCAGCGCCGCCAGCAGCAGCCACGGCTTGAGGTCGAGCTCGCCCGCGCTCGGGGAAGCCGCGCGTCGCCACGCCTTCGGGCAGCGACGCCGGCGAGCGGCTTCAGGCTCGCCACGGCGGGCGACAGGTTGAGCGCGCGGCGCGCGCCCTGGCGGCCGTAATAGCCGGGCGGCGTGCGCGGGCCGGGTGTCGGCCTCGGCGAACTTGCCGCCCTCGATGGCGGCGGCGGTCGAGGGCGCGCCCTGCATGCCGGCCGAACCCGTCCATCACCGAGACCGGCGCGAGCACGCCCGACCCGTCCTCGCCGGCGACGCCCTGCGCCAGCCCGACGACGCGCTGCAGCATCTGCACGAACAGGCCGGAGATCGGCAGGTTGGACCATTCGGTGTTGGCGGTGGTGTGCACCAGGACGATCCAGCCCTTGCCGCGCTTCTCGGCGGTGACCAGCGGCGTGCCGTCGGTCAGCCGCGCCCAGGTCTTGGAATCGAGGTCGAGCGACGGCTCGGCCAGCACCTGGCGCTGGATCAGCACGTCGGGCGGCACCGGAAAGCCCGGCGAACGGGCTCGATTCCTCGAACGGCATGAGCTGGGCCGGGCGCTCCCACGACATCACGCCGCCGAGCTCGCGCCCGCCCGAGCGCAGCCGCACCGGCACCAGCGAATCGACGTCCTTGGCGAGGCGCGGCCCGGCGAAGCGCAGCAGCACGCCGCCGCCCTGCGACCCAGCCCGCCAGCGTTTTCTCCTGCGTGTCGGTCAGCCGCCCGACGTCGGCCAGCACCAGCACGGCCAGCTTGCGCTTCAGCAGCTCGTCCACCGTGCCGCGGCGCACCTCGCTGAACGGCGACAGCGCGCGCTGCAGATAGTACAGGTCCGACAGCAGCGGCTGGGCGTGCTCGCTGGTCTCGCCCGGAGAACAGCCCGACCGGCCGGCGGCGCCAGCGCTCGTCGAGCAGCACCGACGCGCCCGCCGACGCCTCGTTCTCGATCTCGATGCGGGTGATGTCGTTGCGGATCTCGGACGGCACGGTGAGGCGCAGCTCGGCCCGCGTGGCGCCGGCCGGGAAGCGGCCCTGCTGGCGCACCAGCAGCCGCCCGTCCTCGTCCACGGCGCGCACCGCGACCGGCGTGGCCGGCCCGGCGGTCGCCCGCTCCAGCGGCACCACCATGTCGTTCGCCTCGCTCACCGGCGGCAGCACCAGCCGGGCGAGGCGCAGGCGCCGGGTCGGTATAGACCTGGAGCGAGCCCAGCCGGCGCAGCTGCTCGGCGAGTGCGGCGGCGCCCGGCCCGGCGAGCCCGTCGCTCAGCCACACCACGTCGGCGGCACCGTTGATCTCGACGCCGTCGAGTGCCGCGGCCGCGGCGGCGCGGTCGTCGGGCCACGGCTTGGGCTGGATCGCGCGCGCCATGCGGCGCGCCTCGGCCGGGCGCATCAGCTTGCTCGCGGCCAGCTTCTCGGCGCCCGGCGGCTGGGCGGTGGTCAGCACCACGACCGGCCGGCGGGTCCGCTCGGCGCGGTCGATCAGGCCGGAACATCGCGGTTTCGCGCTCGGTCCAGTTGCGCGCCGCGGCCCAGCCGTCGTCGACCACCAGCACCAGCGGGCCCGAGCCGGGCATGGTCGTCGCCGGGTTCATCAGCGGGTGGGCGACCGCGACGATCACCAGCCCGGCGATGACCAGGCGCAGCAGGATCAGCCAGAGCGGCGTGTGCGCCGGCGTCTCCTCGCTGCGGCGCAGCATGGCGAGCAGCCGGTTGACCGGGCTCGCCACGCGGCGCGGCGCCGGCGGCAGGACGCGCAGCAGCCACCACAGCGCGGGCAGCGCCAGAAGCCCCAGCAGCAGCCAGGGCGAGGCGAAGGCGAGGGGACCGAGGTCGAGCATCGATCAATGCCTCGGCGAGGCGGCGAGCGCCTGGTGCAGCCCGAGCAGCGCCGCCTGCGGCGGCTGGTCGGTGCGGTGGGTGAGGAAGGCCCAGCCGGCGTGGCGCGCGATGTCGGCGAGCGCCGCGCGGTGCGCCTCCATCAGCCGCAGATACTCCTCGCGCACGGTCTCGACGCGGCCGATCAGCACGTCCTCCTCGCCCTCCAGGCTCTCGAAGCGCACGCGCCCGGCGAAGGGCAGCGACGCCTCGGCGGGGTCGAGCACCTGCACCATGCGCGCCGCGCACGCCGCGCGCCGCATAGCCACGCACGATGCGCTCGATCTCGTCGGCGGGCGACAGCAGGTCGCCGACCATCGCGAGGCGCGAATGGCGCGGCAGCGGGTCGACGGCGGGAAGGCTCGGCGCGGTCGGCTCGGTCGGGCAGGGCGAGGGCGACCGCCAGGCGGTTCATCACCGCCCGCCCGGCGCCGGGACGCAGCAGCGCCGGGCTCGCGCCCCAGCGCCGCCACCAGCTCGCCCGCGCGCGTCAGCAGCGAGGCGAGGGCGAGCGACAGCAGCGCCGCGCGCTCGCGCCTTGGTCGGCAGGTTGCGCTCCGAGCGGTAGTCCATCGACGGCGAGCCGTCGCGCCACAGCCAGACGCTCTCGGCCGCCTCCCATTCGTTCTCGCGGACATAGGCGCGGTCGCCCTTGCCGGTCTGGCGCCAGTCGATGGACTGCGGCGGATCGCCCGGCTGGTAGGGGCGGAACTGCCAGAACGTCTCGCCCTGGCCGACGCGGCGCCGGCCGTGCACGCCCTGCAGGACGGTGGCGGCGACCCGCTCGGCGGCGACCAGCAGCGGCGGCAGGGTCGCGGCCGCCTGCTCCGCCCGCTGGCGGAGGACGGCGGCCGGGTTGGCCGCCGTGCGGTCAGGGCCCGAGCCCCGTCAGGCGAGCGGCGCGCACAGCCGCTCGATGATCTGGTCGATGGTGATGCCGTCGGCGCGTGCGGCGAAGTTCAGCGCCATGCGGTGGCGCAGCACGGGCCCGGCCAGCGCCAGCACGTCGTCGATCGACGGCGCGAGCCGCCCGTCCAGCAGCGCGCGGGCGCGGGTGGCCAGCATCAGCGCCTGGCTGGCGCGCGGGCCGGGGCCCCAGGCGACGTGGCGGCGCACCTCCTCGAACTCGCTCGCCTCCGGCCGGCCGGAGAGCACGAGGTCGAGGATCGCCTCGACCACGCTCTCGCCGACCGGGATGCGGCGCACCAGCCGCTGCGCGGCGATCAGGTCGTCGGCGGTGATCACCTGCTCCGGGCTCGCCTGCTCGACGCCGGTCGTCGCCAGCAGCATCTCGCGCTCGGCGTCGCGGTCGGGATAGCCGACGTCGATCTGCATCAGGAAGCGGTCGAGCTGCGCCTCCGGCAGCGGGTAGGTGCCCTCCTGCTCCAGCGGGTTCTGCGTCGCCAGCACGTGGAACGGCTGCGGCAGCGGATGGTACTCGCCGGCGACCGAGACGCGGCCCTCCTGCATCGCCTGCAGCAGCGCCGACTGGGTGCGCGGGCTCGCCCGGTTGATCTCGTCGGCCATCAGCAGCTGGCAGAACATCGGCCCCTTGATGAAGCGGAACGAGCGCCGCCCGGTCTCCGATTCCTCCAGCACCTCCGAGCCGAGAATGTCGGCCGGCATCAGGTCCGGAGTGAACTGCACGCGCCCGTCATTCAGCCCGAGGACGGTCCCCAGCGTGTCGACCAGGCGCGTCTTGCCCAGGCCGGGGAAGCCGATCAGCAGCGCGTGACCCCCGGCGAGCAAGGTGATAAGTGTCTGATCGACGACGGCGGACTGGCCGAAGATGATGCGGCCGACGCGGTCGCGCACCAGCGCGATGCGTTCGCCGAGCGCGTCGATCTCGGCAACGACGCGGGCCGAAGGCTCGTCCGCCGGCCCGGCGGCCGGGGCGAGGGAGGGGGAGTCAGTCACAGGCGGCTCCGATCGCGAAAATGGTGCCAGATGGCAAACCCGTCACTCGATCTCAACGAAATGGAGCGCGGGCGGTTCTTCGACAATGGCGGGCCCGACGAAACGCAGGACCGCCGCAGCGCCGCGGTCGCATCCGGGCCCGCGTCGTGCGGAGAGATCGACATCCGCATCGCGCGTGACGGCACTTGGTTTTATCATGGCTCGCCGATCTCCCGCAAACCGCTGGTGCGGCTGTTCGCGTCGGTCCTGACGCGAAAACCCGACGGTTCCTACTGGCTCATTACACCTGCAGAGCAGGTTTGCATCCACGTGGAGGATGCGCCTTTCGTCGCCGTCGCGCTCACCGCCGCGGGGACCGGCCGCGACCAGACGCTCACCTTCCGCACCAATCTCGACGAAACCGTGGCGGCCGGGCCCGACCGGCCGATCCGGGTGAGTCACGATTCGCGGACCGGAGAACCGTCGCCCTATGTGCGCGTGCGCGACGGGCTCGACGCGCTGATCGCGCGCCCGGTGTTCTACGAGCTGGTCGGCCTCGGCGAGGAGCGGGTCGAGGACGGGCGCCGCGTGCTCGGCGTGTGGTCCGGCGGCCGGTTCTTCGCCCTCGGCCCGCTCGACGAGGCCGCGGGATGATTGCGAGGGACGCCCGTTCATGCCGCTGACCCGCGACGATTTGCGCGCGCGGTTCGCCGGGCCGGGTGTCGCCCCCGATCCGGCGGGCGATGGCTCGGGCTGGGAGCGTGGCCACGAGAACATCGTGGTCGAGACGCTGGTCCCGGCAGCGGTGCTGGTGCCGCTGATCGAGCGGCGGGAGGGCATGACGGTGCTGCTCACCCGGCGGACGGACCGGCTGAAGCGCCATCCCGGCCAGGTGGCCTTTCCCGGCGGGCGGGCGCACGAGGACGACGCGACGCCCGAGCGCACCGCCCTGCGCGAGGCGGAGGAGGAGATCGGCCTGGCGCCGGACCGGGTGGAGCTGATCGGGCGGCTGAACGTGCGCTATACCGGCACCGGCTTCCGGGTGACGCCGGTGGTCGGGCTGATCGTGCCGCCGGTGGCGCTGCGCGCCGACCCGTCCGAGGTGGCGCACATCTTCGAGGTGCCGCTCGCCGACGTGCTCGACCCCGCCAAGCACCGGCTCGAGGTGCAGGTGCGCGAGGGCCGCGAGCGCGCCTTCCACGTGCTCGAGCATCCCGAGCAGTACATCTGGGGGCTGACCGCGCGGCTGCTGGTCAACCTGCGCGAGGTGCTGGAATCGTGAAGGGGCGCATCCTGCTCGACTACGTGCTGCCGCTGATCCTGCCCACCGTGCTCTACGTGGCGGTGCAGGTCTGGCGCGCGCGCCATGCCGGGGCGGCCGGGCGGCTGAGCCCGGTGCTGCGCACCGCGCCGTGGGGCCGGCTCGCCGTGGCAGGGGTGGCGCTCGCCGCCGCTGCACTGGGCGCGGTCGCCGTGATGGGCGGCGCCGCGCCCGGCCAGCGCTACGTTCCGGCCCACGTGCAGGACGGCGAGGTCGCGCCGGGCAGCTACGGCGTGCCGCCGGCGCGGAAGTGACGCCGGCCGGGGCCATCGCGCCGCAGCCCTGGATGACCGCGCCCGAGACGGCGGCGGTCGTGGCGGCGCTGGCGGCGGGGGGGCCGGCGCGGTTCGTCGGCGGCTGCGTCCGCGACGCGGTGCTCGGCCGGGCGGTGAAGGACATCGACATCGCGACGGAGGCGACGCCCGACCGGGTGATCGCGCTGCTGGCGGCGGCCGGGCTCAAGGCGATCCCCACCGGTATCGAGCACGGCACGGTCACGGCGGTGGTCGGCGCGGCGCATTTCGAGGTGACGACGCTGCGCCGCGACGTCGAGACGTTCGGCCGGCGCGCCCGCGTGGCCTTCACCGACGACTGGGCGGCGGACGCGGCGCGGCGCGACTTCACCATCAACGCGCTCTATTGCGACCCGGACGGCACGCTCTACGATCCGACAGGGGGCCTCGCCGATTTGCGCGCGGGGCGGGTGCGGTTCGTCGGCGATGCGCGCGCGCGCCTCGACGAGGACGTGCTGCGGCTCCTGCGCTTTTTCCGCTTCCACGCCCATTACGGCCGGGGCGCGCCCGACCGCCGGGCACTGGCCGCCTGCCGCGAGGCGGCGCCGCGCCTGCGCACGCTGTCGGCCGAGCGGGTGCGGTCCGAGCTGTTCCGGCTGGTCGTCGCCGACGATCCAAGGGCGGTGCTCGCGCTCATGGCGCGCCAGGGCGTGCTCGATCGGGTCCTGCCGGCGCTAAGCCGGCTTGACCGGCTCGGCCGGCTGGCGGCGCTCGAGGACGCGCTGGCGCTCGGGCGCGATCCGCTGCGCCGCCTCGCCGCGGGGATGGACGTCGCGCCGCGCCAGGCACGCGACATCGCCCGGCGGCTGCGCCTGTCGAACGCCGAGCGCGACCGGCTGGCGGCGCTCGCCGCGCGGCGCGACCGCCCGACGCCCGACCTCGACCCGCCGGCCCGGCGGCGCCTGCTGTACCGGCTGGGGCGCGCGCTCTATCGCGACCGGGCGCTGATCGCGTGGGCGGACGAGGGACGGCGCGGCGGCCGGCGCGAGGCGGCGTGGCGCGCGCTTCTCGCCGCGGCGGAGACGGCCGAGCGGCCCGCCCTGCCCATCGCCGGACGCGACGTGCGCGCGCTGGGCGTGGCGCAGGGGCCCGAGGTGGGCCGGCTGCTCGCCTCCGTCGAGCGCTGGTGGATGGGGCGGGACTTCCGGCCCGACCGCGCGTCGTGCCTCGCCCGGCTGGCCGCGCTGGCGACGCAAGGAGAACGATCCCGTCCGGGCCGCCGCGCGCGAGGATGACGATCCGTGTCCCCGTCACCGATGGGCGCGGAGGGCGACCGGCGTCCTCGTCGCCGGGTGCTACTTCGCGACCTTGACCAGGCGGCCGGTGACGGTGCGCACCGAGCTGCCGTCGCGCAGCAGCGTGTAGTGCAGCGTCATGCCCGTCGCGCCCAGCGTGCGGTCATATTGCTGGATCTCGTAGGTGCCGTGATCGAGCAGCGCGAGCAGGCGGATCGACAGCGTGCGCTCCTGGATGCGCGCCCAGCACAGTTCCTTGCCGGCCAGCGGATCGCCCGAATTGGCGCAGCGCCATACGTCCGGCCGGCCGGTCGCCAGAAAGTCGCGCATGGTGTGCACCCGGCGCACGTTGGGATGGCTGGGGTCGCCGCCGCGCCGGATGACCGTGGTCCAGGCGACGGTGAAGCCGTCGCCCTTGGGCTGGATGGTCACGTCGATGTCGCGCGCGGTCATGTGGAAATAGGCCGAGTCCTTGTTCTCCGAAACACCGCCGCCCGACCAGGTGCCGTAGAACGCCGCCGGGCGGAGCTGGTCGGCCGCGCGCGCCGGCCCGCCCGGCGCGAGAGCGCCGGCCAGGATCGCCAGCGCGGCGAGAAGCTTCGATATGGTCATGGACGCGTCACTCCCCCTCGTGATGGGCGCGATGATACACGCCAGGCTTGCGTGCCCAAAGCTTCCGTCCCGCCCGGGGCCGTACCATATCAGGCGGCACAATCGACGGAGGTGGCCATGGACCAGCTTGCCGAGACCCGCACGCGCCGCGTCGTGAAGGTGGCGCGCGGCACGCCCACCAGCGATGGGGCGGGGGTGAAGCTCACCCGCCTGATCGGCACGCCAGCATTGCCCGAGCTCGACCCGTTCCTGCTGCTCGACGCGTTCGGGTCGGAGAAGGGGACGGACTATATCGGCGGCTTCCCCGACCACCCGCACCGCGGCTTCGAGACGGTGACCTACATGCTGGCCGGGCGCATGCGGCACGGCGATCACATGGGCAATGTGGGACTTCTGGTTCCCGGCAGCGTGCAGTGGATGACGGCCGGGCGCGGCATCATCCATTCCGAGATGCCGGAGCAGGAGGACGGGTTGATGCAGGGCTTCCAGCTCTGGGTCAATCTGCCGGCCAAGGACAAGATGACCGCACCGCGCTATCAGGACATCGCGCCCGAGCGCATTCCGGTCGCGACGCCGGCCGATGGCGTCACCATCAAGGTGCTCGCCGGCACGGTGGCGGGCGTGACCGGACCGGTCGGCGGCGTCGCCACCGAGCCGGTGGCGTGCGATGTGGCGCTGGCGCCCGGCGCGCGCATCGCCGTGCCGCTGCCGGCTGGGCACACGGCCTTCGCCGCCGTGTTCGAAGGGGCGGCCGAGATCGGCGACCGGCGCGTGGCGGCGGGCGAGATCGCGGTGCTTGGCCCGGGCGAGGAGGTGGCGCTGTCCGGCACGGACGCGGCCGCGCGCGTGTTCCTTGTCGCCGGCAAGCCGCTGGGCGAGCCGGTCGCGCGCTATGGCCCGTTCGTGATGAACACCGAGGAGCAGATCCGCGAGGCGATCGCCGACTATCGCGCGGGCCGGTTCTAGCGGAGCGGGTTTCCAAGTCGCGCTGGACCGGAAATCTACCGAACATTCTTCCGCATGAAACGGTGCGGGATGCCGGCCTCGGCGAAGCCCGGCCCCTCGGCGGCGTAGCCGAGCCTTTCGTAGAACGGCACGGCGTGCGCCTGGGCGTGCAGCACCAGGCGGGCGAGCCCGGCGCGCCGCGCGTCGCGCTCGATCGCCGCGATCAGCGCACGCCCGACGCCGGCACGGCGATGCGCCGCCAGCACCGCCATGCGCTCGATCTTGGCCGTGCCGCGCCCCAGCGGCCGCAGCCGCGCCGTGCCCACCTCGACCGTGCCGCGCCGCGCCAGATAATGGCGGCAGGGGCGGTCGCGCCGGTCGATCTCCTCGCGCTCCGCAACGCCCTGCTCGCCGACGAACACGGCGCGCCGGATCGCGTGGGCGCGGGCAAGGGGGGCGGTGCCGCGGAGGGCGACGACGCGCGGCTGTCGGGCGTGGGCGGCGAGGCGCATGCGGCATTCTTCCGGCGAAGGACCTCGCGCGGCAAGACGGTTCCGGCGGGTCCGTTCACGAAACG